>JAUJEA010000009.1 GCA_030442035.1 Splendidivirga corallicola | reverse complement strand
GGTTGAAAAAGCTCTTGTTGCATCGTAAATTGTAGGGTTAGTTGTAATTCGACACTACAATTTAACAAATCAAAAACCCCGAAAAAAGCTATTATCAGCCTATTTCGGGGTTCTTAGTTTAAAAAAACCTTAACTAGCCTCTCTCAATCAAATAGTTACAATATTCTGGCAGGGCCTACAGATAATTAGATTTGTGATTCGCAATTTTTTTATAATGCCGGTTGATTGAGTTATGATGTTATCTACTTTTGATGATAAAGATTCACTATGATCATTTGGCATGAGCCAATTCCGATTCAGCGGCAATATAGCCAAATGACCACCAAGCCTCCCCATCAACTATTTTCTTAAAAATGCTCATACCCTTTTCCTTATCACCGCTATATAAGTGCCAGTTGCCCAAACCATATCCTCTGGTGGCTATTCCATAATCTGAATATTCGTGATCCTCCCAATTGATAATATCCTTTTCTTTTTTTAATCCTTTGTATAACAGCAGATGGTCATAATAGTCCTTATTCTCTATTAGTTTCATCTTGGAATGAACTTTTGACAATAATTTTTTAGCGCTCTGCTTCTCTTCTGATCTGCGGTAGGTCATATAAAGCCAATAGGCAGTGGCGCAAAAGAGATCATCATTTTTACTGTATTTAAGACATTGCTCATAAGCCTTAGCTGCTTCTTCAAAATCATGCTTTAAATAATACGCCAGTCCTAAATGGTACCATATGTTAAAATGGGTATTGCTCAAAGGTTTGTTAAGCTCGTTAGGAATTCCATCAGGCTCAATTTCAATAGGCTTTCCCTCGATCAGATGAGCTGCCTTCTTCAAATCCCTGACGGCTTTGTCAAACTTTCTGATTGAAATGTAACGATGGCCTCTGTGTCTGTACAATTTATAGGATTCCGGATAGATTTCTAGCCCCTCTGTGTAGATTTGAATGGCATCCGTATATCTTCCCAGGTATGCTATCCTCCTGCCAAGCCAAATAATATTATCCAGATCCTTTGGTTGGTCATCATACTTCATCTCAGCCACCATCAGCATTGAATCCTTGTGGGCAGATTCCTCTTCTGAAAGCACAGGTCTGTGCAGTTTTGTTCCTAACAAAGATATAGCTTCATAGTCGGCTTCCGGCTCAATTCTTTCTGGTTGTCCAACTTGGTCTTCGTGTTGATTGGTTTGTCTTTGACAGGACACGAGGGCAATCACGAATAAAAGAACATAATGGATAGGCCTTTTCATCTGACCGGAGGTTTAGGGATATCTAACGTAAATTTGACCATTGAAAATGTGGTAACTTTAAGATTGTCCTACTTTAGATCTTTTCAACCAGATCTCTTAAAACAATTCTTTAAAAGTAGTAACCGTATTGTTTCATTTCAAATTTTACGAAAAGAAATATACAATGGCCATCCTTATTCAGTTTTTTTATTTCTTATACCTCTAATTTTTCTCCGATAATTCCTTCTGTAACATTAATAATATGATCGCCCAATTTTTCATAACCCGAATAAATGTCCTTATAAATAATACCTGACTGAACATTGTAGCCTGGCTCCTCTACGCTTTTCATTTGCTCTTTTCTTAATTGAACCTTGGTTTCATTGATTTCATTTTCTTTATTTCTCGCTTCATCAATAGTAACTTTTGTCCAGTTTTCTTCCAAATTGGTTACCATGATCCTAAGGGCTTCATCAACCTCCAACGAAATCTTATTCAAATTGTCTTTTTGCCTTTTATTAAAGGAGAGTCCTCTCTTATTCAATCTTTGAATATCCCTTGCCATTCTGAGAATAATATCCGCTATTCTTTCCAGGTCTCCTATAATACTCAGCATCCCCGTTATTTCGAGAGAAGAAGTATGGCTTAGCCGGCTTTCTGAAACACGCACAAGAAAAACAGCTATCTGCTCTTCCATTTCATCTGTGTGCTCCTCAAACTTCTCCAATTTGCTGATGAGCTTAGCCCGTTTCTTTTCTTTCTCAGTATTGGAAAACTCACTGAGCATTTTAGACATTTTTAGTGTAATACGTCCAAACTTAGCCACTTCCTGTGTGGCTTCAACAATAGAAAACTCTGAGGCAGCAAATATTCCTTTATCCAAAAATTCCAGTTTGTATTCGTCATCGTCTTCTCCACGTGATTTAACAGTCCTGGTGGCCGTTTTCACTAACCAGGGAACAAATGAGAGTAGGATTAAGACATTTAATAGGTTAAACCCTGTATGAAAGGCAGCCAAAGTAAATTTATTCGCATCCCCATCTGTTGGTGGTGGAAATACTGCAGTGAGTAAATCCAAAAAGTAAGGCATGATCAGGATCATCCATGTTACGCCTATGATATTGAAAAGAGAGTGGATCCGTGCAGATCTTTTGGCAGTTGTATTGGCTACAAGTGATGCAAGCTCTGCGGTAATAGTGGTCCCGATGTTTTCGCCAAGTACCATGGCAGCAGCAATGTCTATTGGTAATCCCTGTGTGGTCAAAACAATGGTTAAGGTCATTGCAGCACTACTTGATTGAACTACTATTGTTAACAATGTTCCAATGCCTACAAACATAAGCCTGCTTAGAAAGCCACCACCACCAAACTCTGTTAAGAAAGACAATACTTCCGGATTACCTTTAATATCCGGCACAGCATTTTTCAATTCTGCCAAACCAAGAAATAACAAAGCAAAACCGATAATGACTTCCGCCCATTTTTTTAGTTTTTGATTTCTAACGAACATCATCGGAAAGCCTATGGCTATAATAGGAAGTGCTATAGAAGCAATTTTAACCTTGAAACCAATTAATGACACCAACCAACCAGTGATAGTGGTTCCAATGTTGGCCCCCATCATTACGCCAGCCGATTCAACCAATGACAGGAGTCCTGCATTCACGAAACTCACGGTCATAACCGTTGTAGCGGATGAAGATTGAAGGATAGCGGTAATCATAAAACCAGTCATCACACCAGTAACTCTGTTATTGGTCATGGCTCCCAATACTTGTCTCATTTTTGCTCCGGCAACCTGCTGAAGCCCCTCGCTCATGACTTTCATGCCATAAATGAAAAATCCAAGCGCACCAATGATCCTTAAAACATCAAAAATCCCGAATTCCATATTATGATATAATTAGCGTGTAGTTATATTTAGGTAGGTTATCAATCTTAAAGAATTTGCATGCAATAAAAGAAAATTTTAACAACAAAGTAAAAATTTGTTAACATAAACTTAACACTAAATCATTAGTACTGACTTATCTTCGTTCTACTTTTGCGGAAATTTGAAAATCATTGAAATGAACAAACAATTAAATACAATAATTGCTGTTTTACTGGCAATTTTCACCCTAGCCTCTTGTGGCGGCGAATCAAGCAAATCCGGTGGATCTGAAAGTGGCGATCAATTAACTGGTGCTATCAGAATTGATGGATCAAGCACTGTTTATCCTATAACAGAAGCAGTTGCAGAAGAATTCAGAGCAGTTCAACCTAAGGTTAAAGTTACTGTTGGTGTTTCCGGAACTGGTGGAGGTTTTAAAAAATTCAGTAGAGGTGAAACCGACATCAATGATGCTTCGAGACCTATCAAAGAGAAAGAAGTTAAAGTTTGTGAAGAAAACAGCATTAAATATGTTGAATTAACCATAGCCTATGATGGTCTGGCTGTATTGATCAACAAAGAGAATGATTGGGTGGATCACTTCACCGTTGAAGAATTAAAGAAAATTTGGGAACCTAGTGCTCAGGGAACCGTTACAAAATGGAGCCAGATCCGTCCTGAATGGCCAGATGAAGAATTCAGCCTTTATGGCCCGGGAGTAGCTTCCGGCACTTATGATTATTTCACTGAGGCAATTGTAGGGGAAAGCGGTGCAAGTCGTGGAGATTATACAGCCAGTGAGGATGATAACGTTTTGGTTCAGGGAATTTCAGGAGATAAGAATTCGATCGGTTTCTTTGGGCTGGCATATTATGAGGAAAATAAAGATAAATTGAAATTAATAGGTGTCGACAATGGCACAGGTGCCGTAATACCTACCTTGGAAACTGTTAAAGAGGGCACTTATGCTCCTTTATCAAGACCTGTTTTTATCTACGTAAATGACAAGGCTTCGGCAAGACCTGAGGTTGATACATTTGTAAAATTCTATATAGAAAATGCTGCTGATCTGGTTCAGGATGTCGGATATATTCCGCTTCCGGAGGCAGAATATCAAAATCAATTGAATAAATTCAAAGATTTCTCCAAGCCGCAGCAATAGAAAAAACTGAATGGGATCATCCTGATAGATGATCCCATTTTTAATTTTAAGGTCCGTTGAGAAAGACAAAAGAAAAAATTATTGAAGCCTTGCTTTCATTTAGCGGGCTCATTACTATTCTTACTACCATAGGTATTATTTGGGTCCTGGCTTCCGAGTCGTTTTCTTTTTTTAGGGAAGTATCTCTTATAGATTTTCTCACTGATACGGAATGGACACCACTGTTCACACAAAAACACTATGGTATTTTACCCTTACTTTCAGGTACCTTCCTAGTGACTATGATCGCTGTTATGGTGGCTATGCCTATTGGTTTAAGCATTGCCATATATCTTAGCGACTATGCTCACAGGAAATTCAGAGATACTGTTAAACCTATGTTGGAAGTATTAGCTGCAGTACCCACTGTAGTTTATGGTTTTTTTGCACTGACTGTTGTTACACCTTTCCTGCAGAACATCATTCCCGGATTGGGTAGTTTCAATGCCCTGTCGGCAGGCATTGTAATGGGGATCATGATCATTCCTATGGTTTCCTCTTTAAGCGAGGATGCACTTAGAGCACTTCCCAAGTCATTAAGAGAAGCTTCGTTTGGAATGGGTGCTACCAGATTTCAAACAGCATTTAAAGTGGCTGTTCCTGCTGCCTCTTCCGGCATTGTTGTATCAATCATTTTAGCCTTTGCACGGGCCATTGGAGAAACAATGATTGTTGCCATAGCCGCAGGCCAGCAACCCATCTTAACGATGGATCCCAGAGATGCTGTTGAGACGATCACCGCATATATCGTGCAAGTGAGCCTTGGCGATGTTCAACATGGATCTCTTGAGTATAAAACGATTTTTGCTGCCGGGATCACGTTGTTTGTTTTCACATTTATACTGAACAATATTAGCTTCTGGGTGAAGAAAAGATATCAGGAAAAGTATGAGTAAGATCAAAAGCAATCGGCTTAAAGACAATGCCTTTAAATACTTTGGCATTTTTTGCACGTTCATTGGGCTTGTCATGTTGGCCATTTTTATCGGCAATATTCTCATAGAAGGGCTTGGTAGAATCGACTATGATTTTCTTACAAACCTGCCATCCAGAAAGGCAGCGAAGGCTGGAATTTTAACGGCTTGGACTGGTACTGCCTGGATATTAGGCCTTACAGCTATTATTGCAATTCCTCTTGGTGTAGCTGCGGGGGTTTATCTGGAGGAATATGGTAAAAAAAATCGTCTGGCTTCGATTGTGGAAATCAACATAGCCAATCTGGCAGGAGTACCTTCAATTATTTATGGTTTATTGGGATTGGAAATTTTTGTAAGGATCTTGAATTTTGGAGGTAGCTTGTTGGCCGGTGCCTTCACATTAGCACTTTTAATATTGCCAATTATCATTGTAGCTACCAGAGAAGCGCTAAAAGCTGTTCCTGATTCTTTAAGACAAGCTTCCTACGGAATGGGAGCAACCAAATGGCAAACTATCCAATATCAAATTCTTCCTGCAGCATCCGGTGGGATACTAACAGGAATTATTTTGGCACTTTCAAGGGCCATTGGAGAAACAGCTCCATTAATTGTGATTGGTGCCTTGGCATATGTTCCGTTTGTTGCCAAAACTCCAATGGACGAGTTCACCGTGCTTCCAATGCAAATTTTTAACTGGGTCTCACGTCCACAGCATGAATTCGTAATTAACGCTGCGGCGGGCATTATTATATTATTGTTAATAACTTTTATATTGAACGGGATTGCCGTTTATTTGAGAAATAAATGGCAAAAGAAAGTTAATTGGTAATAGAATTTCATGAAAAAGCTTCTGGCAAATAAGGTTGATGCCTATTATGGCGACAACCATGTGCTTAAGGATATTAACCTTGAGATAAAGGAGAATAGCGTAACGGCTTTTATAGGACCTTCCGGATGTGGCAAATCGACTTTTCTAAGAATGTTCAATCGGATGAACGATTATATTGATGGTTTTAGAAAAGAAGGCCAAATTATTATTGATGGAAAGGAGATTTATAAAAAGAAGGTAAAGGTAGAAGAATTGAGACAGAATGTGGGAATGGTATTTCAAAAACCTAATCCTTTTCCTAAATCAATTTATGAAAACGTTGTTTACGGTTTAAAAATCCAGGGCATCAAGGATAAAAAAGTATTAGCGGAGGTTGTAGAAAAATCATTGATACAAGCAGCACTTTGGGAAGAAGTAAAAGACAGCTTGAATAAATCTGCATTATCTCTTTCCGGAGGTCAGCAGCAAAGATTGTGCATTGCCAGAACATTAGCGGTAGAACCTTCCGTTATTCTAATGGATGAGCCAGCCTCAGCATTAGATCCCATATCTACCTCGAAGATAGAAGAACTGATAGATTCCTTAAAGGAGAACTATACCATAGTGATTGTTACGCATAACATGCAACAGGCGGCAAGAATTAGTGATAAAACGGCTTTTTTCTATATGGGAGAGCTTATTGAATATGACAATACCAAAGATCTTTTTACACATCCGAAAAACGAAAGAACTGAAAATTATATAACCGGAAGGTTTGGTTGATATTGTCATTTATCCGTAATTTAAACTATGACAAATTTGGAACAGGAAATTGAAATATTGAAAGCGAATTTACTGGACATGACCAGCCTGGTAATTTCTCAATTGATAAAGTGCAAAGAAGCTACGATCAATTCGGATGTGGAATTGGCAGCGGAGATTGTTTCCAATGACAAACGTGTCAATGCTATGGAATTGAAGATTGACAAGGATTGTGAAAACATGCTGGCCCTTTATAGTCCTGTTGCAACTGATCTAAGGTTTGTCCTTGCCACACTAAAGATCAATCATGATTTGGAAAGGATTGGTGACAACGCAGAAAGCATGGCAGAACTTGTTACTACAAGGGTAGAAGAATCAAACAAGAAATTTTTAGATAAATACCTCATCGATGAAATGTTCGATACCGCCATTTCAATGCTGGATGATGTATATGAAGCCATAGAAAATGAGGATACCAAACTTGCAAGGCAAATTGTAAAAAAAGATCGTTTTCTAAATGAGTGTAATTTAAAGGCGCCATCTGTTGCTGTCCAACTGATCAAGGATAATCCCGACGATGCTGAAATGATCCTGGCCTTATTCTCTATTGTCAGAAAACTGGAGAGGGTTGGTGATCTGACCAAGAACTTAGGCGAGGAGGTGATATTTCATATTGAAGCAAAAGTAATGAAACACAGGAAGGAGCAAAAGAAGATGAAAAAGGAAGGGAAATTGGATCTTTAATCCTTTTCTTTTATTCAATTCCAGTCTCCCAAAAAAACTTTGATTTAACAGCTAATAATTTCACCTTTTCAACCTGGTCCTCTCTTCATAAGTACCCAATCTGTTTTGCCAGATCATATTCTATTGGCCATGAGGCTATATTTTTTTAGCAGATATTTGGCATTTTTTACCATCCCCATAATTTCCATCCCAAAAATCATAAATTAACAAAATTAATGAGCACCGTATAGCCAAATATAAACCTGGACCTAAATGCAATTACCTCAAGATAAGCCCCAAAAGAAAGACATTCCGGTAATTGAAGAAGAAGATTTTGAGGATAGGCATAATGCAGCCCGTAGGGTGATGGCTGCCAATGGCATAGATCTGCTTATTCTGAGCGGGAGTGTAAATCTATATTATTTTTCAGGCATCGAGGTTCCTGCAAAGGATCGCCTTTTTGCCATGTTTTTGCCAAAGGAAGGTGATCCATTCTTCATTTGTCCCGGTTTTGAAAAAGCATCGGTACTGGAAAAAATAAAGTATGGCTCCGGGAATATCCGGACCTGGGAAGAATATGAAGATCCATTTGCGCTGAGTGCCTCAATTTTGAGGTCAAGGAATCTTGGAAATAAAACCATAGGGATTGATGAAGGCATGCCATTCTGGTATTTCAGTCGGTTTAAAAAAAGTTTGCCTTATGCCAACTTTACCGATGCCAATCAAATAACCAATAAACTGCGGTCAATTAAATCCGGAAAGGAGATTGCTTTGATCCGGAGAGCTTCTGAAATTTCTCTTCAAGTGCATAAAATAGCTTTCAGTAGTCTATTTGAGGGCATGACTGAACATGATATCAATCGGATATATCATGAAGCACATGAAAAATTGGGGGCCAGTAATGTTTGGGGTGGAGCAAGCTTTGGTCCTGCTTCAAGTTTTGTGCATGGTACGCAACAAACATTTGTTCTGAGAGAGGGTATGGTGATCCTTGCCGATAGTGGAGGAGCTGTTGATCATTATACTTCGGATATTTCCCGAACAATAACCTTTGGAAGCCCTCCTGAAAAGGTAAGAGCAGCCTGGGAAGTTGCCAGAAAGGCCCAACTGGCTGGCATTGAAGCCATAAGACCCGGTGTCACCTGTGAATCAGTAGATCTGGCCATACGAAAGGTCATCGAGGACTCAGGATGGTTGCCGAGCTACAAATATTTAAGACACAGGGCCGGTCATGGAATCGGTCTGGAAGTACATGAGCCACCCTATTTGGTAGAAGGGAATAAAACGCCTCTGGAAGAAAACATGGTGGTATCATTTGATGGTGCCATTTATTTCGAAGGGGAATTTGGTATTCGATTGGAGGATAATATTCGTGTCACTGAGGATGGATGTGAAATATTTGGTGATCAGTTAGCTACATCTATTGAAACACCCCTTGGATAAATTAACCTGAAAGTCATACACAATGAAAATTTTGAGACCATATTATATCTTAATCGCCCTAACCAGTTTTTTTGCCTGCGAAGAAAAGCAAAATGCAGATTTGGTTATTAAGGGAGGAAAAGTAGCCACTGTAGATGAATCATTTTCCATTAAGCAAGCTGTTGCAATCAAAGGAAATAAAATCATCTATGTTGGCAATGAGGAAGCGGTGGAAAAGTACATTGGCCAACAAACAAAAGTTATTGATGCTAGCGGAAAATTTGTTATGCCTGGCATGCATGATGCCCATTGTCATCCGTATAACCTGGGACATGTTGAAGGTGAAGAAGAGGAAGACAATTACTTCTCTGTTGGAGGTAGTAAGGATCTGGATGACCTGGTCGCCAAGGTTAAAGAGAAAATAAAAACGATGAAGCCCGGAGACTGGCTGATTGGTGGCGGTTGGGATCAAAACGAATGGCCTGACAAACAATTCCCTGTCCATGATAAATTAAGTGCAGTTTCCCCTGATAACCCGGTATTTCTTTACAGGCATGGAGGAAATTCAGCATTTGTCAATGCCAAGGCACTGGAAATCGCCGGAATTACAGCCGAAACACCAGATCCGTTTGGAGGAAGAATATACCGTAAACCCAATGGTGACCCCACCGGTTTTGTAAGCAATATGGGTAATAATATGGTTCATAAACATTTTCCCAAACCCAACAAACCGCTGGAATGGTATCACAAAAAATACCTTAATGCTTTCAAAACATGCAATGAAGCAGGCTTGACCGCAGTAACCGATGCCGGTATAGATTCCGAACACATTGAAATCTATAAATCCATGGTGGATAGTGGTACAACCACTATTCGTGCAAATGTTATGTTGCTTAATCCCAGGGAAGGTGATTTGGAAAAACAATTCAGGGATGTACGTGTTCTGAACTATGGCGGAGAGGAAATGATGCAGGTAAGAAGTATCAAGATGTATTATGATGGAACCGTTGGATCAAGAGGAGCAGCCTTTTTTGAACCCTATCTGGATGATCCTGAACGGGATGATAATATCGGTGTTACAGAAGTTCCTGTTGATCACGTCTATAAGGTAGCCAGGACCGCATTGAAAACTGGCATGCAGGTTTGTCCTCATGCATTAGGGATCAGGGCAAATAGTGAAATATTAGATGCTTTTGAAAAGGCATTGAAAGAAAATCCTATAGAAGATCATCGCTTCAGAAGCGAGCATGCCGAAGTGGTTACGGCAGAGGACATCAAGCGCTTTGCTGAAATAGGAGTGATCCCTTCGGTGCAACCTGTTCATTGCACCTCTGATATGACCTTTTTGGAAGACAGAATTGGAAAGCAAAGATGCAAGGAAAGCGCCAGTCCCTGGAGAGGTATGATTGATGCCGGTTTGAAAATTGCCTGTGGTTCGGACTTTGCGGTAGAATCTCACAAGCCGTTATGGGGGATCTATGCCGCCATTACCAGGCAAGATCATCTGGGTTTGCCGGAAGACGGTTGGTATGCGGAGCATTGTATGACCCGTGAAGAAGCCATAAAAGGTTATACGATATGGGCTGCTCATGCCGCTTTTTGGGATGATATACTAGGCTCTCTGGAAACCGGTAAACTTGCCGATATTGTTATTCTGGACAAAGATATACTCACTATTGCGCCAAAGGAGATATTGACAACCAAAGTATTGTATACTATTGTTAATGGCAAAATAGTCTATCAAATGGATCGGCAGTAAAACACAGTAGAAAGATCATTCTTCTAATCTAGCCTTTTGAGATCCGGAAAGGCATTTCAATCCATAATTTTTTGAATTTTCCAATAAAAAGCTGGTTTTGGGAATGCGTATATGGAATGCCCAAAGTAGCATATCTCTATGTTAACTCAATGTTAAGAAATAATTAACAAGAACTATAAAATTTAACAATCTGTTCATCTTTATTTAAAGATTCCGAAAATTGATTTGACTAAGTTTGCAGCTTAATTTGGGGCCGTAAAATCATGTCGTATTTGGCACTAACGCATCATCAAAAAGTGAATATCGAAAGTTCAAGAATTCTTAATTACCTTTGGCGGTCCTTCCAGATTTTACTAGCACTCTTTCTGTTTTTTCTTTCTATCAATCTGATGAGTGCTACCTTCAAAAATTTAGGGGAAGACGCAGCCGAATCCGTATTAGCAGCGGCATCAAACCCTTATATCGGACTCTTCATTGGGTTATTAATAACCGCCATCATCCAAAGCAGCTCTACTTCCACTACTTTGATTGTAGCTGTTGTAGCTACTGGTACTTTGAGTCTAACGGATGCTGTTCCTATGATCATGGGGGCTAATATTGGAACCACCCTTACTTCTACTATTGTCGCACTCGGTTTTCTATCCAGGAAAAAAGAATTCCGAAGGGCGGTTTCCGCTGGGGTCATCCATGATTTTTATAACATTTTATTAGCTCTTGTCCTCTTACCACTGGAACTTTCTTATGGTATTTTATCAAAGATTGCGACTGTCATTGGTCATCAAATTGCTGCATTGGAATTAGGAGTACCCAATGGTTTTGAAAGGCTTAATTCTCTCAGTTTATCCTTTATCTATGAACTATTGATAGATCTCATTAATAATGATGTGGTCGCTGTTATCATTTCCTTTGTACTATTGTTTGCATCAATTAAGTTTCTTTCGTTCATCATTTATCGTCTGCTTATTGGTCGATCGAAAGAAAGATTTAACAATTACCTTTTTAACAGGAACTTGAAATCTTTTTCCTTTGGTGTGTTCCTTACCGCGGGCGTACAATCAAGCTCTATCACCACCTCACTGATTGTTCCATTGGTGGCAAAAAGGAAGGTCTCACTAAATAATGCATTCCCATTCATCATTGGTGCTAATTTGGGCACTACTTTGACGGCATTGCTTGCCGCTATGTTTAAAAATGAAGCTGCCATTAGCATCGCATTGATACATCTGTTGTTCAACCTTATCGGGTGCTTAATTTTTCTAATCAGCCCATTGATCCGGAATTTACCATTATTCCTGGCCAGATCCTTTGGAAGAACGATCATGAGATACAGCGTGATTGGTTTCTCCTACATCATTGTAATGTTCTTTTTACTCCCATTCACATTGATTTTTATCAATAAAGAAACTGTTGCACAAAAATTACCAACTAAACATATTGAAAATCAAGTAGCAATGAAAATCAAAGAAGAAACTTAAGAAGAGAATAAATTCCACAACATATGAGACACACTAAAAAACTGAGATTAACTCTATTACTTTTTCTATTGCTCTCTTTCAATCTACACGCACAAGATAAGACGGGCAATAAATTCGGCAAAGGGATCAAAATTGAAGCACAAGATTCCTCTTTTAGCATGAAATTCAGCACCAGATTTCAAACACTCTACGAAGGAACGCTGAACCTGGAAGACAACGAATGGTCAGATAAACTTTTGGTGAGAAGAGCACGATTGAAATTTGAAGGTTATGCCTATTCTAAAAAACTTGAATATAAAGTAGAATTGGGATTGAGCAATCGAGATATTGGAGGAGAAATAGCTCAAAACAACAATACGGCAAATATTATTTTAGATGCTGTGTTAAAATATAAGTTCCATCCGAACTGGCAGCTATGGTTTGGCCAAACGAAATTACCAGGAAACAGAGAAAGGGTAATATCCTCACAGAAACTACAATTTGTAGATAGGAGTCTGGTTAATTCAAGGTTTAATATCGACCGGGATTTAGGTGTTCAGCTTCATCACAAAGGAAAACTGGGCAATGGTATTTTGAAACAAGCCATAGCCATGTCTATGGGAGAAGGTAGAAATATCACAAGCAACAATGTCGGTGGATATAGCTACACAGCAAGGGTAGAATACTTACCATTTGGAGATTTTACCAGCAAGGGAGATTATTTTGGATCTGATCTGAAAAGAGAAGAAAAACCAAAATTATCAATTGGGGCCACCTATAATTTCAACGACGGTGCCGGAAGACAAGGGGGACAATTGAAAAGTTTTGTGACGGATACTAATGGCGATCAAATAATCAATGATCTCAGCACTATATTCATTGATGCCATGTTCAAGTATCAGGGATTTTCTATCATGTCAGAGTATGCTAACAAAACAGCCTCTAAAGATGTTGATGCAAGCAATAAGTTTAATACTGGTACAGGTCTTGTTTTTCAGGCGGGATATCTTTTAAAAAGCAATCTTGAAATAGCCGGAAGATATACTCAAATCACTCCTGATAACACAACCTTTTCCGGATTGAAAGAGGAAACAGAATATACCCTTGGTTTTTCAAAGTATTTTGTGGGTCATAGCCTCAAAATACAAACTGATGCATCATTCGTTGATATTTTAAATAATGACAATATCTTCCGGTACAGGTTTCAGGTCGAGCTTTCTTTCTGACATAAAACGAGATTTTATAATTTTAAAAAACGCTGGGATTCTCCAGCGTTTTTTGTTTGTAGTAGTTTCAAGTTTCAGATTCATTCACATTAATAGTCAGGTTGAGAAATGGGATCAAGCGGAATTGTTGTGGAGAAAGGTTATTGGTATTGTGTTAAAGTGCTTAAGTGTTGAGGTGTTGAAGTCGAAAAATGTCTTAACCTATCAAAAAGGGGACTTATTTGAATAGAAGCTATTTTTTATTATATGCTGCAGACCGGTAAGTGCCTGGTACAAGAAAATAATGATCAGCAGGTAAATTTTGTAACCTCTTGCTGAAAAGTATTGATACTAACCACCTAAATAGCTGCACTAGGCTTTAAATTTAAAACTCATTCCCAGGTAATCCCCAGCTTTCCGGATTGATCCTAGAAATGTTCCTTACATAATGCACTATGAGTACACATCAGAGTTTGAATCTGAATGCATGAAAGAAAATTCTGACTCCGGCCAAATTCAATGGTAATCTGATTTAATATAATGAAGAGCTGGAGAGAATTAAACACAGACCCAGAAGAAGCAATTTAAATTATTCAATTGATGCACATCTGCTTATAAATGTCCAGTTCATTTTTGGAAAAATTTGTTTTAATTTAGCCGCAACTCTATTAACCATTACTAACACTAACTAAATCATGAAAAAAATTTTCTTATTTATCATTGTATGCGGTGTTGCTTTTGCGTGTTCATCGAATAAGAAATCGGATGAAAGCTCTGGAAATGAAGCACAAAATGAAGCTACCAGTAGCGAGACTGAAGAAACTAAGCCTGAAGTTTTCTTTTTGTCGCCTCAGGATGGTGACACGGTAGGCACAACTGTACGTGTTTCCATGGGTGTAAAAGGTATGGAGGTAGAACCAGCCGGTGCAGTCAACGAAGGGAAAGGACATCACCATATTATAATTGATGGATCTTTTATAGAGAAAGGGGTAGTCGTACCAGCCGATTCTACACATATTCATTACGGAAAGGGGCAAACAGAAGTGGAAGTTACACTTCAACCAGGTACACATACACTCACTATGCAATTTGCTGATGGCTTTCATCAATCCTATGGTGAGTCTATGAGTGCTCAGATCACCGTGGTTGTCTCAGAAGATTAATTTTATACCAAGGGCCGTTTGGAGTTATTGAATGGCCCTTATTATTTGAACTAAGAAAAATAAATCGTATTTTTTGATAGCAAATCAATAGCGTAGGTCTTGATCCGTAAATAACTATGAGTAGCATATTATATGATGAAATACCATCCTTGGATCTGAATGATTTTACACAAGGTACACCTGAAGAAAAGGCAAAATTTGTAGAGGATCTCGGGGCAGCATATAATAATATTGGCTTTGTCGCTATTAAAAATCATGGCCTTTCAGATGACCTCACTAAAACACTTTATCAACAAGTAGAGGCATTTTTTTCGTTACCTGAAAGTATCAAGCAGCAATATGAAATTCCTGAGCTTTTTGGACAGAGAGGATACATTGGTAAAGGTAAGGAACATGCCAAGGGAAGAAAAACCGGTGATCTGAAAGAATTTTATCATGTAGGTCAGGAAGTGACAGATGGCGATCCAATTAAACAGGAATATCCTGATAATATTTGGCCTGAAGAATTATCGCAGTTTAAAGCCACCAGCCTTGAGGTTTACAAAAAATTGGAAAATGCCGGCAAAACAATGCTTAAAGCCATAGCGCTTTATTTGGGACTTGATGAATTTTACTTTGAAGACAAGGTGAAGAATGGCAATAGTATCTTAAGGCCCATTCACTATTTCCCGATTGAAAATCCTGAAGAAATTCCTGAAGACGCGGTGAGGGCGGCCGAACATGGCGACATTAACTTAATAACCCTGTTGATGGGAGCTAGTGCAGATGGATTACAGGTCTTAAGAAGGGATGGCAAATGGATCCCCATCACAGCCCTACCGGAACAAGTGGTGGTCAATGTAGGAGATATGCTGGCCAGATTAACCAATGATAAGCTAAAATCCACCATTCACCGTGTCGTTAATCCCCCCAGAGAACTCATGAAGACTTCCCGGTATTCTATTCCATTTTTTATGCATCCCAGATCTGACATGGACCTCACCTGCCTGGAAAGTTGTGTAGATACCGAACACCCAAAAAAATATGAAAATATGAGTGCGGGAGAGTTCCTGCATGAAAGACTGACGGAAATCGGACTTAAGAAATAACAAATACAAACTCAAGGTTGATTAAAAGAGTCAGATACTACATTTTTTTAAAAGATATTCTATTCTTAGCCTTAACAGCCTTTGGTGGCCCTCAGGCCCACATAGCTATGTTATTCGACGTAATGGTGAATAAACGAGGTTATCTGACTGAAAAGGATCTGATCGAATTAAATGCGCTTTGCCAGATCTTGCCCGGCCCCACTTCCACCCAGACCATCACAGCAATCGGTTTTAAGATTGGAGGGCCCAATCTGGCCTATCTCACGCTCCTCGTTTGGATGCTTCCGGCGGTTACATTTATGACAATCGCCGGGCTCAGTATTTCTTATATGCAAGAGAACAACATTTCGCTTGAGTTTACCAGGTTTATTCAACCTATGGCGATTGGTTTTGTGGCTTTTGCTGCTTATAGAATTAGTACCAAAGTAGTCAATTCCAAAACTGGAGTGGCCTTAATGATCGTTTCAGCTTTGATCTCATACTTGGCAAGTTCTCCTTATATATTTCCAATCATCTTAATAATCTCAGGCGCTATTACGGCTTTTAAATTTAAAAGGCATTCCATTGAAGAAAAGGGAAGATTAAAAATCGATTGGAGAAATTTTGTGCTTTGGGCTGGTGTATTTTTAGTGGCAGCTGGTCTTGGTGGAATAACCAGGTCTTTACCGATCAGATTATTTGAAAACTTTTATCGAAACGGTAGCCTGATTTTCGGAGGGGGACAAGTGCTTATTCCACTGCTCTATGCAGAATTTGTTGTGGTACCTTTTAAACAATACTTAACCTCAGAGGAGTTCAAAACAGGTTACGCTCTTGTTCAGGCGATTCCAGGACCAGTATTTTCCTTCTCCTCTTATATAGGTTCTATTTCCATGAAAGAGGCTGGCACGGGAGGGCAAATTTTAGGAGCCTTTGTATGTGCTGCAGGCATATTTCTTCCAGGCACTTTCCTGATCTTCTTTATCATAAGATTTTGGGAAAATCTTAAAAAATATAGAATAGTAAAAGCCTCCCTGGAGGGAATCAATGCAGCCAGTTCAGGTATGGTTATAGCAGCAGCCTTTTTGTTGTTCCGTCCGGACGATGCCAACTTATTGAACATAAGTATAATTGCAGGAACATTCAGTTTATTAATGTTTACAAGGATACCAGCTCCATTCATCATCATTGCAGGACTTATTGCCGGAATTTTATTCCAATATTTCTAATTCAAATCAAGAATCATCATCAAAAGATAAATGACAAATATTTTATCTCTGTCTCATTTTTACCAAATTTGTAAGCTTTGCCAGACGTTTCATCTTTTCTTTAAGAAATTTTAGATTATGGACGCATTATTTACCATTGAAAACCTTATTAGTTTTCTGTCTTTGACCCTTATGGAAATCGTGTTAGGAATAGATAACATAATTTTCATATCCATTTTAACAGGAAGATTACCGGAAAGCCAACAGGAAAAGGCCAGACTCATAGGATTGACATTAGCTTTATTGATCAGAGTGGGTCTGTTGTTCGCCCTTACATGGCTCATCGGTTTGAATACTGCTTTATTTACCATATTCGATCAAGCCATCAGTGGACGTGATCTTATTTTGATGTTGGGAGGCATCTTTTTGATATACAAAAGTACCTCCGAGATACATGGTAAATTAGAAGGTGAGGAAGAACATGAAAAGGATATAGTAAAGCTTACCCTGCAGGTTGCCATTATTCAGATTGTGTTGCTGGACATTGTATTTTCTTTTGATTCTATTTTAACAGCCATTGGCCTTGTACAAAATGTTAAGATCATGGTTGCTGCCGTGGTTATCTCCATGATTGTCATGTTGGTAGCAGCGAAAAGAATCAGTGATTTTATCAATCGGCACCCAACTATTAAAATGCTCGCACTATCATTTCTGCTAATGATTGGGTTGCTTCTCTTTGTGGAGGGGTTGGATGTTCATGTTCCAAAAGGATATGTTTACGTGGCTATTTTCTTTTCATTGGGAGTCGAAATGCTAAACATAAGAGCCAGAAGTAAAAGAAAAACCGAGCCTGTTCATTTAAAACAGAAATATAAAGATCAAAGTCAAGTTGAGGGGTGATATTTTAATACAAATTTTATGATGGATATTCAGTTGAATGATAAAAGAGCGGTTGTTTGTGGTAGCACTCAGGGAATCGGTAAAGCTGTGGCTATAGAGCTCGCTAAATTAGGTTGCAGTGTTACATTGGTCGCAAGAAACGAAGCTGCCTTGAAGGATGTTTTGAAGGGATTAGATCAATCTCAAGGCCAGGAACATGATATGGTTGTAGCTGATTTTTCCAAGCCTGAAATGGTGAAGGAAGAAATGAATGGATACATGAGGTCCAATCATAAGGTCCATATTTTAATCAACAATACCGGCGGACCTCCGGCTGGCTCAGCCATTGATGCTTCTCCTGAAGCGTTTGTGAATGCTTTTTCCGCTCACTTGATTTGCAATCAACACCTGACTCAGGCATTGGTCCCATTGATGAGGGAAGCGGGATATGGCAGGATCATTAATATTATTTCTACTTCAGTTAAAGTTCCAATTCCTGGTCTTGGGGTATCTAACACCATCAGAGGTGCGGTAGCAAGTTGGGCCAAAACTTTATCGAGAGAACTAGGGCCTGATGGTATCACAGTTAATAATGTTTTACCCGGGCTAACAGAGACAGCCAGGCTCACATCATTGATCAAAACAAGAGCCAAGAATGCAGGGATAACCGAAGAAGAGCAGATAGCTCTCATGAAGTCAACGGTTCCAGCCAAACGTTTTGCCAAGGCTTCGGAAGTGGCCCAGGCAGTTGCTTTTCTGGCATCACCAGCCGCTTCCTATATAAATGGAATCAACTTACCTGTTGATGGTGGGAGCACTCCTAGCTTGTGAAATAACAATTGATATCAATATATTTAAGCATTCTCCTTTTAGCTCAATTTTCAATTAACAATTATTCATTACTAATTGTTAATTGCTCCTAGGGTATCTGATATTCTCAACCATAGATTGGACTTCTTCAGGTGGTTCAGAGGTAAATTTTGAAATCACAATAGACACAACAAAGTTCAGCATCATACCCAAAGTACCGATTCCTTCCGGAGAAATGCCAAACCACCAATTTTCTGCAATATTGGCCTCCGGGTTAATGAATTTGAAATAAACAATGTAGGATGAGGTAAATAAAAGGCCTACAATCATTCCTGCTACAGCTCCTTCTTTATTCATTCTTTTATAGAATATACCCATAATAATGGCAGGGAAGAATGAAGATGCAGCTAAGCCAAATGCAAAGGCTACCACTGCAGCCACATAGTCAGGAGGATTTAAGCCAAAATATCCAGCTACCATTACGGCTATTGCTGCAGAAATTCTGGCAGCCCAGAGTTCACCCTTTTCAGTAATATTGGGATTGATGGCTTTTTTAATCAGGTCGTGGGAGATGGCAGTGGAGATAACCAGGAGCAATCCAGCTGCTGTCGAGAGGGCTGCTGCCAAACCTCCTGCTGCTACCAGTGCAATCACCCAATTGGGTAGTTGTGCAATTTCAGGATTTGCCAACACCATAATGTCTCGGTCAATACTCAGTTCATTACCGTTCCATCCCTGCTCTTTGGCTTTTGCAATAAAACCCTCATCACCATTCTTGTCATTGTAGTATTGGATTTTATTATCGCCATTTTTATCCTCAAAGGTGATCAGACCTGTTTCTTCCCAGGTTTTGAACCAGCCAGGCACATCTTTATAAGCAGTACCATTGACGGTATTAATTAAATTTGTCCTGGCAAAAGCCGCCACTGCAGGAGCGGTGGTATAGAGAATGGCGATAAATGCCAAAGCGTATCCGGCAGAGATCCTGGCATCCTTTACTTTCGGAACCGTAAAGAATCTCACAATTACATGCGGTAAACCAGCCGTACCGACCATTAAGGCTGCAGTAATAAAAAAGACGTCTGCTATGCTTTTTGATCCATCCGTATAGGCGTTGAAACCAAGTGCGGTATTCAGGCCATCTAATTTTTCCAGAAGATAGGTGCCTTCTAAAGTTTTGCTCCCAAAACCTAGCTGGGGGATCACATTTCCGGTTAGAATGATTGAGATAAAGATGGCAGGAACCATAAAGGCGAAGATCAGCACACAATACTGCGCCACCTGGGTATAGGTAATCCCCTTCATCCCGCCAAGTACCGCATAAAAGAAAACCACAGCCATACCTATGAGGACACCAGTATCCACATTTACCTCAAGAAATCTTGAAAACACAAGACCCACACCACGCATTTGCCCTGCTACATAGGTAAATGAAACAAACAAGGCACAAATGACAGCCACTTGTCTTGCCATTTGCGAATAGTATCGCTCTCCGACAAAATCAGGAACAGTATATTTGCCGAATTTTCTCAGATAAGGAGCTAACAAAAGGGCCAAAAGCACATAACCGCCCGTCCAGCCCATAAGGTAAACGCTACCATCATAACCCATAAACGAAATGAGTCCTGCCATTGAGATAAAGGATGCGGCAGACATCCAGTCGGCTGCAGTAGCCATGCCGTTAGCAATAGGGTGTACACCACCTCCTGCAACATAAAACTCTTTTGTGGAACCTGCTTTTGACCATATGGCTATACCTATGTATAATAAAAAAGTAATGCCAACAATAACATATATCCAGATTTGCTGATCACTCATAGCTATTCTTTTTCGTCTACATCAAACTCTTTATCCAGTTTATTCATCAGTCTGACATATACGAATATGAGGACGACGAAAATATAAATAGAACCTTGCTGGGCAAACCAGAAACCAAGCTTAAATCCCCCGATCTGTACTTGATTGAGTGGTCCCTTGAACAAAATTCCACAGCCATAAGATGCCAGGAACCAAATGATTAAGAGTATAAGTAAATAGCTAAGATTTTTTTTCCAATAGGCCTTCATTCTTTGATGATTCTCCATAAGTATATTGCATGATGGTTACATGATAGGACAAAAAAAATCGGACATATCCTTAAATTATTGAATGCTCACTTAAGCAATCAAAGATTAAGAATACTAAAATTTCAAGTAAAAAGAAATTCAGGAGCTGATTAAAGAGGGCGGAACTTATCGCTTCCACCTGTCCATCTGAAAATGAAAGGCTAATCCAAATTGGATTAATGAGTCAACTTGGCAATTTTCCTACAATGCCTTACCAAACCTCTTCTAAAGTTTGATGATTATAATAGATCATTCGCCAAATTAGCAAGTTCTGATCTTTCCCCTTTTTCCAAAGTAATGTGTGCATATAATGAGTGATCCTGGACCCTGTCAATTAAGTAGGACAAACCATTACTTTGTGAGTCAAGGTAAGGTGTATCAATTTGGTAAATATCACCGGTAAAAATGATCTTGGTATTCTCCCCGGCCCTTGTAATGATAGTTTTAACCTCATGTGGTGTGAGATTCTGTGCTTCATCCACGATAAAACAAATATTGGAAAGACTTCTGCCCCTGATATAGGCTAATGGTGTAATGACCAGTTTTTCGGAATTAACCATTTCCGTAAGCCGTGAAGCCTCCTTGTCATTTTCGCCATACTGATTTTGAATGAATTTCAGGTTATCCCAGAGGGGCTCCATATAGGGATTAAGCTTGGATTTAATATCTCCAGGTAAATATCCTATGTCTTTATTACTTAGTGGAACAATAGGTCTGGCTAAATAAATCTGTTTAAAGTTTCTTCGTTGTTCCAAAGCTCCGGCCAGAGCAAGTAATGTTTTCCCAGTACCAGCCACACCTCGAATAGTCACCAACTTAACCTCAGGGTTCAATATCGCATGCAATGCAAAAGTTTGCTCCGCATTTCGTGGTTTAATGCCATAAGCTGTTCTCTTCTCCACCTTTTCCACATGTTGTGAAATAGGATTGTAATAAGCTAGACCGGAATTCTTACTGCTCTTTAGAATAAAATATTGATTGGCAGATAATTTAGCTCCCTTGTCAAGTTTCTTCGGATCGCAAAATCCATTTTCATATAACTCATTGATGGTAGTAATTCTTATTTTATCAAGTGTTTTCTTTCCATCATACAAGGAACTTACATTCTTAATTTTACCAGTCTCGTAATCCTCCGCTTTAAGATTTAAGGATTTAGCCTTCAATCGTAAATTGATATCCTTGGACACCAAAATGACTTTTGCACCATTTTCATTTTTTTTCTGCAATGAAAGTGCTGCATTGAGGATTTTATGATCGGCTGATTCTTCCTCAAAAACCTGCCTGGTATCAGAGTCTCCATTAGTGCTCATCAAAACCTTGAATTTCCCTTTACTACTACCGTTCAGCGGTATCCAGTTTTGGAGTAAATGGTCTTTGGCCAGGTTATCAATAAGCCTGATAAATTCTCTGGCCTCAAAATTCTTGGTGTCATTTCCCTTCTTAAAATGATCAAGTTCTTCAAGCACTGTAATGGGAATTCCAACATCATGCTCATCAAAGTGCATGATTGCAGAATGGTCGTAAAGGATAACTGATGTATCTAGTACAAATATTTTTTTTGGCTTTTTTACGGGCATAATAATGGATAAAAACAGTATTAATGCAGGGATAATCCAGATGAGTGTTACCTGCGTAGCTAGGTTTTAGAAATTGTTCTATTGTATAAAGGCAGATACCCATCCGTTGATGCAGCTTTTGGATCCAACGAATGGAAATTGAACGCCATTCCTGACATATGTGAATGCGAATTTTTGAACATGAAATTGCTTATTTTCAATGGATTTGACACTCAAACTCTCATTCCGCAAAGGTATAAAGGAATTACGGTCAAACGGTAATTTTAATCAGGTATTTTTGCAAAATAGTGATCCTCACCTTCTTCAGCTTTTACACTTAATACATTAGCCAGTACCAGTTGAATCAATGTTTTGGACGCTATATACTTTGGGAGACTTGCTATGTGCTGAAATTCTTTAATGGTAATGGATGTGTTCTTATCAAGATGTTCCATTAGTAATTTCTCCTTTCTTCCGAAATGAAACTTTACACCTTTTGTTCTTTTTCCTCTTTTTAAAATTTCTCTGACCTCCTTACTCGCCTGTAAACTTTTATCCTCCACTCTCACGTAAGCTTTGCCTTTCCTGGTAATAGTATCTTCAATAACATAGTGAGGTTTTTTTTCACTTTCAAAAATTTCATAACTGATAACAGCTCTCTTAGCGCTTATTGGAACTATTTCAGAGTTGTATTTGATCGATGGCTTACATAGTTTTTTAATGGCCTTGTTCAAGGAGAATTGATCTTCTCTGGCAAATTTTAGTCCTGGAACAGATCCGTTATCATCAATTCCTATAAGGAGCTTACCCCCTTTTGTATTGGCAAAAGCCACTACCTCTCTGACAATTTTTTCCGGATGGGCGACTTTTCTTTTGAACTCAAGTGTTTCATGCTCACCCTGGCTGGCCAGTACTTGCACTTCTTTTAGTGTCATTGCTAGATAGGAAATCGTCTTACGAAAAGAATATTAATGTTTTTCTATAAGCTATCCAAATCACTTTCGTCACCCGGATCGGGCATAGTAAACATACTGCTTAATAGATCTTTAAATTTCATTCCCGAGGAAAGTTGTTTTTTACTTAGAAGACTATATTCCGATAATCCGTGGAGTGCGAATTCCATTAAAAATAACTTCGTTTCAGTTGATTTTTCGCTGTATTTATCCTCTATAAGGTCAAACAAACCGGGAATACTTTTAAGGGCTTTCTCATATTCCTTATTAGAAAGATCATTTAACAGATCTACTTCATTTCCCTGGCCAAACCAATCGGTTATGGGTGTATATGGATTGTTTTCTTTTTGCTTTCTAAGTTTTTCCGGATTGGGAAAATATTCTATGAATTTCGTTCTTATTGCTTTACCTACAAGATTATGGGCAACAATACCTGGCCCTTCCTGCTCACCCTCATATACAAGTTCTACTTTTCCGGTTATTGCCGGTATAGCACCATTGAAGTCTGCAATACGGATGTGCGTTCGTTTCTCATTGTTTAGTAGCGTACGCCTCTCAGCAGCACTAATAAGGTTTTCATAGGCCGATATGGTGAGTCTGGCAGAGACACCACTTTTGCCATCTACATATTCACTATCCCTGGCTTCAAAAGCAATTTGTTCAATGAGGTCTTTGGCCAGTTCATCCAGTACAACTTTCTCTGTTTGCTCATTCTTTACAGAAGCTTCCTGCTCCGTAATTTTTTTACTCACATTAATGTCTCTTGGATAATGTGTGATAATCTGGCTGTCGATTCTATCCTTTAACGGAGTGACAATACTTCCTCTATTGGTATAATCTTCAGGATTGGCTGTAAATACAAATTGAATATCCAGTGGTAGACGTAGCCTAAAACCTCTGATTTGTATGTCACCTTCCTGCAAAATATTGAATAGTGATACTTGGATCCTGGCTTGAAGGTCAGGGACTTCATTAATAACAAATATACCACGATGCGATCGAGGTATAAGTCCGTAATGAATCACCCGTTCATCCGAATAAGGCAATTTTAAGGATGCAGCTTTAATTGGATCTACATCTCCAATGAGGTCTGCCACTGAAACATCCGGTGTGGCTAGTTTCTCGGTATATCTTCCAGAACGGTGTACCCATGCGATGGGTGTTTCATCACCATGTTCTTTTATAACATCCCTGGCATATCGAGAGATGGGCTCAAGCGGATCGTCATTCAACTCTGATCCTTCCACAATTGGGATGTATTCATCCAAAAGATCCACCATCAATCTGGCTATCTTGGTTTTGGCTTGTCCTCTCAGGCCTAATAGATTGATATTATGTCTTGATAAAATTGCTCTTTCCAAGTCTGGTATTACCGTTTCCTCATACCCCCATATTCCCTTGAAAACTTCTTCTTTTTTTTGAAGCTTGGAAATCAAATTATCTCTGAGTTCTTCCTTGATTGGTTTTGGATCGTACCCTGCCGCCTTTAATTCTCCAATGGTTCTAAGCTTTATCAGCTTACCCGGTGCTATCTCTTTATAGTTCATCTCTATTCTTTCTTCTTTAAAAAAATCTTAAAATGTCTTCCTTCTATTCCTTCGATAATCCTCAAATATTAAATTACCCAAACCTTGCAGGCTACTGTAATAAGCATTCCCATTATTGGCCTGCGTAAACTCCCTGACAAACTCTTTTAAGTACGCATCAGATGCTATCATGAAGGTTGTGACCGGAATATTCAATTTTCTACACTGAATTGCCAGGTTTAATGTTTTATTTAAAATTTTTGGATCCAGCCCAAAGCTATTTTTATAATACTTGATGCCTTGCTTTAAACAAGTTGGCTTCCCATCAGTGATCATAAAAATTTGCTTATTCTTATTTTTTCTTCTTCTTAAAATATCCATGGCAAGCTCCAATCCAGCCACAGTATTCGTATGATATGGCCCCACTTCAAGATAGGGAAGATCCTTAATTTCTATTTGCCAGGCGTCGTTGCCAAATACGATGATGTCTAATGTATCTTTAGGATATCTTGTCGTAATTAGTTCTGCCAGCGCCATGGCTACTTTCTTTGCTGGTGTTATTCGGTCCTCCCCATATAAAATCATGGAATGTGAAATATCAATCATTAAAACCGTCGATGTTTGGGTTTTGTATTCATTTTCCACGATTTCCAAGTCGTCCTCCGTTAGCATGAAATCGGAAAAACCATGATGAATCTGAGCATTTCTCAAAGAATCAGTTACCGATATCTGTTCCAATGAGTCACCAAATTGGTAATCTCTTCTGTCCGTACTTAATTCATCTCCCTGCCCACCATAGTTTGTTCGATGATTCCCTCTACCCGATTTTTTCAGCTTTCCAAAAATCTCCTCCAGTGCGTCCTTTCTGATCTTTTGTTCGCTTTTAGCAGTTATTTTGAAAGAACCTTTTTCATTATCTTCTGTGATATACCCTTTTCGTTTTAAATCCTCAATAAAGTTGCCTATGCCGTATTCCTCACTGGTCATGTTGTACTGTTTGTCCAAATTGGTCAACCAACTGAGGGCTTCACTCACATCTCCCGAGGTAATTACTAATAATTGAAGAAATATTTTTAAAAGGTTTTCAAAATCACTCTTCTGACCTTTTTCTTCAGGGATATAATCTGTAAAACGGTATCCAATCATGCTTGCTCAATGAATTTTTCTTTTACCTTTAACATTTTACAAAACGTTTAGATTCAAAATCAGTTGTTTGCCCGTGAAGGGATTCCATAGGTTTATCGATCATACAAGGTAACAATTGCATCCAAAAATAGTTTAGGTAAGCCTGGAATTATCCTGGTTCCAAGTTAATAGTTATTTATTCATTAAGTTGATCAGCTGACCCTCAATGTATCTCATATTTAAATGACCGGATAACATTAGATGTATTTTGATATGATTCCCATTCTGCTTCAGAATTAAAGTTAGTTGATTTTAAAAGCAGTCAAAAGTGTATTTGAGGATTAATTTATTGACAATTCCTGATCATTAAAACTTCAAAACCTTAATGCTCAATTTCAGCAATTTTACTACGAATTGAAGACAAGCTTGGAAATTTAAATAAGAACTCCGCATCCATATATACAAAACGAACGTTTCTTACGTTAAAAATAATAGGTTTGTGTTTGGTGTTTTCAACATATAAGATTGAAAACGAAGGTGTTATTAAATAATCTAAATGTGTTCAGTGTTATAAGTGGTTAAATGACATGAGTGATTCTCCAATAACATGAACCTAATTACTCATTGATAATCATTTAATCAACAGTAAATTCTAAGCTTATGAAAAAACTAATTTCGTTTCTGTTTGCAGTTATAATACTGGCTGCAACCAGTTGCTCCTACAAGACCTGTCCTGCTTATACTAAGGCTCCTGTTGAAAAGAAACAACTTGATAAAGAAGATAAAAGCAGTTAGCTTTTCCCATATTGAATAGTAAATCAATTTCACTTTTGTGCTTCCCCCCTTGAATAAAAGTTCAAGGGGGTTTTTATTTTATATCCTTCAATGAACATAGAATGAGTTATTTAAATGAAATAGTAAAGCCTAATTTACCTTTTACTATTTCATTCTAGGAGTTTTTTCCCAAAATGAAACAAATTCTGAGTAGGTGAGTTTTGAAAATCGCTCTATATAAGTCAAAAATGAGGTTTTTTGATTTGGTATAGTGCTTGACTTTTAGCTATGTAAACAAATTCAAACCTAACTCAAGAAAAATGAAAAAGATATTTGCAATTACACTCGTATTGACAGCCGTCATGGTATCTAGTTGTTCAAGGCCTATCTGCCCTGCATACTCTAAGGATACAATCAAAAAAGAAAAAAAGGAAACCACTGAGACCAATAAAAGTGTTTAGACTTTATCAGTTCGGCCAGAAAGACCTCCTGATATTGACCATACCATTATTTTAGGCGATATAATCATTATTAGCTGTATAATGGAATTTAAGAGGATCAGGGTATTTGAACTGGTAGGACAGTTTTTTTTGAAGTTTCTGTGAATCAATTATTTTGAATGCGGATTGTCCATTATCAAAGCTTGGTGGATCAAAACCAAAGTCAGAGGCATTTTGAAGAAAAACTTCTTTCCGAGAAGGATGCAGCGGAGCTACTGCATTAAATAAGTTTCCCCAAATTTCACGATGAATGATAGCCAGTGTTACATTCACTGCATCATCCCGGTGAATATAATTCACCGGACGTGTACCACCTGGTATATTCCTTTTGTTGATAAAATATTTACCAGGGATCCTATCGTAGCCGAGCAATCCGCCTAATCTTAAAATGGTAAGCTTTTTTCCAAGATCCTTCGACAACATTCTTTCAGCTTGATATAGAACCTCATTGGCATTATTGAATTCATTGAGAACAAATGACTCACTAATAACCGTATCAATTGAAGGATAGATAGAGGTTGAACTAAAATAGAGGGTCTTTGGTGTTACTTTTTGTCGCTTGACAAGTCTTATAACTTCGGCCAATAATTGTGAATGATATTCTGAACCATATTTTTTTATGCGCGGTGGAACGCTCAAAATAAGTATATCACAATGCCAGAAATCAGCGTTCTCAACATCGCTTATTGAATCGAGATCTTTCAATAGAAATGGCCGAATACCTTTCTCTTGAAAGACCTGCATTTTATTGAAGGATGTAGTGCTCCCATTTACGCTATATCCTTGCTCCAATAACTTAACGGCCAAAGGCAGTCCGAGCCATCCACAACCTAAAATACTTATTGTTTTATCCAAGAAAGCTATTCTCTAGAATACTGGAGTTTGAAGCCTATAAGTGCTTATTTTGGCATGGTGCCAAAAACATAATCCCATAGAGGGGAAGATACACCAAAAGCTCTTTCATGATCTTTATAATGGTGAATTCCATGATGTACCCAGAGTACCTTGAAGAAATTTTTTGGTGGCTGATAAGCATGAACAACGTAATGGACACCCAAATATGTACAATAACCTACCAGAAATCCGGGCAGGAATCCGAACACAAAGTTGCCCATTAATAACTTAAAAATAAAAAACAGGATCGTTGAAATAGCGGCGCTCATCAGAGGTGGCATAGCCAGTCTGTCTTTATCCTTAGGGTATTCATGATGAACACCATGGACACTATATTGTACTTTTTCTTTGAATTCGGAATTTGGCTCCATATGGAACAAGTACCTGTGAACGAGATATTCCACCAATGAAAAGGTAATCACACCCACAAAAAACAATACAACTGCGGTTAATATGCTAATCAAACTATTATTGATCCCCCAATATAGCAGACCAACAGCTGCAAGTGTGAGTATCGCAATAGGTACAGCTATATGTGTTCTGGATAATTTCTCAAGAATGGGATTATCAAATAATTTCTTGCTCCCTTTGTTTTTTACAGTTTTCTGTGCTACTGGCTCCATACTTGATTAATTCAAACAATGAATTGGTTTGGCAAATTTAGTTTATAAAGAACTAATTTATTAAAATTTAATTCAAAAAATGATTAAAGTTCTGATTGGATAAGTTAATGAATTTATCCGTTTTCTGCCAGCACTTGCTGGGTCGATGCTAGAATTTTCTGGTAGTATGCCTCATATTGCGGCATAATGGCACTAACATCAAATTCTCGTGCTCTTGCCAATGCATTCCTTTTAAAGGTAGGTAAATTAGCATCATCCAGGATGAAAAGTGATTTTTCGGTCATATCCTCAATATCCCCTACATTGCTCAAAAAACCGGTTTTACCATTTACGTTGAGCTCTGGCAAACCTCCGGTATTGGATGAAACCACAGGAACTTCACAGGCCATAGCCTCCAATGCAGCTAGTCCAAAACTTTCTTTTTCCGAAGGCATCAAAAATAGATCGGCCACAGAGAGTACCTCCTCAACCGCGTCGAGCTTGCCCAAGAACCTGATATCTCCACAGATTTTTAACTCACGACATAAGTTTTCAATGTTGGTTCTTTCCGGGCCATCTCCAACCAACAATAACTTGGCAGCTTTTTCCTTTCTGATATTGGAAAAGATCTTCACAACATCATCAACTCTCTTCACCTTTCTAAAATTCGATGTATGAACGATTAATTTTTCACCATCAGGACAAATCGCTTTTTTAAAATGGTCTTTCTTTTGTTTTTGGAAGCGTGTTAGGTCGATAAAATTAGGAATAACCTGTATTTCACTTTCTATATTAAAGTGCTCACAAGTATCTCTTTTTAAATCCTCTGATACGGCTGTGACCCCGTCTGATTTATTGATACTAAATTCCACAACAGGTTCATACGAAGGATCCTTCCCAACTAAAGTGATATCTGTACCATGCAGTGTCGTAATAACCGGAATATAAATGCCCTTTGTTCTAAGAATTTCTTTTGCCATATATGCCGCTGAGGCATGTGGTATGGCATAATGTACATGTAAAAGGTCCAGTTCCTCATGCATTACCACATCCACCATTTTACTGGCTAATGCCAATTCATATGGAGGATATTGGAACAATGGATATGTTCTGATATCAACTTCATGGTAATATAAATTGGCATTGAAAAAATCAAAGCGGGATGGCTGTGAATAGGTAATGAAGTGGATCTTGTGTCCTTCTTTTGATAATGCCTTGCCCAATTCTGTGGCCACAACACCACTACCTCCAAATGTGGGATAACACACTATGCCTATTTTCATATAGATACAGAATTCAAAGGCCGAAGTTAAAAAAATATGGTCGACCTACTTTAAAGCTTTTTTCAATTTCATTTGATATCATCGTGCTTCAGTCGCCTGCGATCAGATTAAAATTGAACGATTGTTGCAAACCAAGTCTTTTAATCTTTTTCAATACGTTCTTCTCTCAGAAAAGACTGGTAAATGATATCTTGAATCTTAGTACGTATATTGTTTTTAATTAGTTTAGTATTTGTTGCACTGGGATAAATTCTATTAGAAAGAAAAACATAGATCAGATTGTATTCCGGATCCACCCAAGCTGCGGTACCTGTAAAACCAGTATGACCATATGTATTGGAAGAAGCATGTTGTGAGGTTGGGTTATTGTCTTCATCTTCAGGGTTCGGTTTGTCCCATCCAAGACCTCTTCTGTTCTTCTTAAATTGTTTTCTGGCAAATCTCTCAACCGTTCCTGATTGGAGGTAATTTATACCACCATAGTGTCCATCCTGTAAATTCATTTGCAGGATCTTAGCGATATCATTGGCGTGACTAAAAACACCGGCATGGCCAGCCACACCACCATGCATGGCGGCACCCGGATCATGCACCCATCCTTTGACCAGATCCCTGCGGAAATAATTGTCTTGCTCAGTCGGGGCTATCAATTCCGGATCAAGGCGCTTCATTGGCAGAAAACCCAAAGTATTCAGACCTAATGATCCATATAAATTCTGACTAAGGAAATCCTCCAGAGGTTGATTAAGGAGCTTTTCTACCAAGCGATGAAGGATGTAGAAACTTAGATCGCTATATCTATAATCGTACTCATCCCTAACTCTTTTTTTCTTTCTTAATTCCGAATGTACCGTCCAGTTCCATAAGGAATCTTCCAAAGTGTGAATACCATAAATGCCCGTACCCACTTCAACTGGGAATTCATTGCTTGAAGCCTGGTTGTAAAAAGTGGGGCTCAACCCATTTTCATCCAATGTATTCACCCAGAACGGAATGAATGATCTTAAACCCGATTGATGAGTTAGAATATCTTTGATTACCAAATCTTCCTTGTTGGTTCCCTTAAGTTCAGGCAAATAGTGAGATGCTTTTTTATTGATATCTATTAATGCATGATCTTCCAAAAACATTACCGCTTGTAATGTCGCCAAGACTTTGGTCAAAGAAGCCAAATCATACACTGTTTCCGTAGTAACGGCTTTTTCCTTTTTGTAGGTATGATAACCATAGGCCTTTTCATAAACCACAGCACCATCTCTGGCTACCAGGATTTGACAACCGGGAGTGGCCATGTCTTTAATCGCCTCTTCAGCAATGATATCAACCCTTTTCAGTATCTCTGAATTCATACCTACGTCCTCCGGAACCGAGTATCTCAATCTACCCAATGATTTAGTCATGATACCCTGATTCAGGTCGATCCCCTCTGTAACGGAAACAGGGAGTTTCCCTTTTGCTCCCAGAGCACCAAAAATGATTTGTGGCGCAATTTCCTGGGTGTATTGATTGTCTTCATAGCCACAGATCAAATTCTTAAAGTTTTGAAAATGCTTTAAATGTTGAGGTGGGCCAAACACGACTATAATCAATTTGGTCTGCTGTTGCAGTTGGCCCAGGAACTCAAGGAAAGCTTGCTCGGGTTGAAATTGGTCTCCTTGAGATTCATCAGGTACATGAATCCCAACGACTACATTTTCATATCCTATAAGTCTTCGAAGCAGGTTTTCGTTTGCTTCTTTCTGAGAAGAGGACAATTCAAAATGAGTGAAGGGAGCATATTTGGAGAGCATCTTCTTAAAGCCATCCTTTCCTGTAGTATTTATATTTAATGAGGCAAATGTCTTTAATTCAAGATTCTCGATTGGGAAAATCCCATCTTCATTTTTGACGACCGTAATGGCCTCACGATACAAACGCCTGTTGAGCAAATGAGCTACAGGATCATTGATCCTGCTAAGTACATAGTTTTTAGGTAAAGGCTTGAAATTGGTTAATCCCAATACATATTTTTCTCTAAGTATCTTTTTAACGCTATGCTCAAGTTTGGCCGGATCAATCTCCCCATTTTCAATCGCTCCTGAAATTCTATTCATTGCAATTGATAAGTCCTCAGGTGCTACTAACACGTCATTTCCTGCCTTAAATGCCAGTAATTCTACTTCTCCTGGCTCATGATAGCGGGTTAACGACTTTTCATTCAGGGCATCTGAGAAAATTATCCCGTTAAAACCTAATTGGTTTTTCAAAAGGTTTTTTACAATCAATGGAGAAAGTGAAGCTGGTATATTGACTGAGCTGTCATAGGCCGGAACCTGCAAATGTCCTACCATGATCCCTTTCGCACCTCTATCCATCAGTTTTCTGAAAGGATACAGTTCATCATTTCTAATATGGTCAATTGGTTGATCTATGATAGGTAATGAATAATTAGTGTTTCGTTGTGCGCTTCCTTGCCCCGGAAAATGCTTGGCTACTGCCAATACACCATGATGTTGAATTCCATCCATATAGGCACTTGCTTTGACAGCTACATTGTATTTGCTCTCACCAAAGGAATTGTTGCCAATGAGTTGACTGAAAGGATCGCTCTTTATATCCAATACAGATCCGAAATTGATATGGCTACCTAGGATCCTGTTTTGCCTGGCAAGCTCTTTCCCTAGTTCATAAATCAATTCATTATCCTGAATAGCTCCCAGGGTTACTGGGGAAGGGAATTGAATGATACTATCCAGGCGAACCATCGCATCATCTTTCACACCCATACCTATCCAAAGAGGAATTTTTGCCTCTTTTTGATAACGGTTTATCAGGCTTATTTGCCTGCCAGGTCCACCGTTCATGAAATGAAGTCCACCGATGCCATGATCTTTGATCAAGGAAGTTATTTGCCGGTAGTGTTTTTCATTCAGATTGGAATAAGTAGACACAATAAACAACTGACCAATTCTTTGTTTTTCAGTCATCATCCGGTACACACTGTCAACCCAAATCTCTCTGGCATTCAAGGAAATTTTTAATTGTGCATCTTGTGCAAAAACACCTTGAATGATGATTAAATTGAGAAATAAACCTATGCCAACCTTTTTGATCATATGCCCGTAACCTCTTTATGATATGAACAAAATAAAATTTATTTTTGTATCATAGTGTAACAGCAAAAATATGAAGTTTCCTCGGTTCATAAGACTACCACAATATAAACGATTCCATATTACTCCTAGGTATTACGACCCGATCAAAGAGGATATTGAGATTCGAACCGAGAAAATAAAACGGGAGCTTGAAAACGGTGTAAGCACTCATTACAGATCAAATATCAGAGGTTCCTTCACTAGAAAAGCCAAATATAATGTCCAGTCCGGACTTCTCCGTATTATTTTATTCCTTGTTATATGTGGCGTAATGTTTGGGTATTTATTGTACGGGAGGGATGTATTGATCTATGGTTTGTTTTCAGCTGGTGTACTTTACATTATTTGGAGATTAAAGGGTCTTTTGCGGCGGAGGTAATATATGTCAGACATCATTCAGCTTCTACCCGATTCAATTGCCAACCAAATCGCGGCAGGTGAAGTAGTTCAACGACCGGCTTCGGCGGTCAAAGAACTTTTGGAGAATTCTATTGATGCGGGGAGTACCAATATTAAACTTATTGTAAAGGAGGCCGGTAAGTCTTTGATCCAGGTTATTGACAATGGGGCAGGTATGTCCGAGAATGATGCCAGGATGAGTTTTGAGCGACATGCCACTTCAAAGCTGCGAAAATCAGAGGATCTCTTCTCCATCAGAACAATGGGATTCAGAGGTGAGGCACTTGCATCCATCGCAGCAATTTCGCAGGTTGAACTCAAGACGAAACAAGATGAGGAAGAGCTTGGCACATTGCTACAAATTGATGGCTCCGAACTCAAAAAACATGAGGCCGTATCGTGCAAAACAGGAACTTCCATATGTGTTAAGAATTTATTTTACAATGTTCCGGCACGAAGGAACTTCCTTAAGTCAAACCCTGTAGAGCTTAAGCATATTATCGATGAATTTGTTCGGATAGCCCTGGCAAATCCTGATATACATCTGTCGTTCATGCAAAATGATCTGGAAGTATATAATTTACCCCCTGGTAAACTGAGTCATCGCATTGTTAACATTTTTGGGAAAAATTATAAAGAGCAACTGGCAACTTGTGAGGAAAATACATCTCATATCAATATCAGAGGTTATATAGGAAAACCTGAGTTTGCAAAAAAAACAAGAGGAGAACAGTTCTTTTTTGCCAATAACAGATTTATCAAAAGCAGCTATTTGAACCATGCAGTATTAAATGCCTACGAAGGTCTGTTACCTGAAAATCATCATCCTTTTTATGTTTTATTCATAGAAATTGATCCAAAACACATTGATATTAATGTTCATCCGACTAAGACAGAAATAAAATTTGAAGATGAGCGCACCATGTATGCCATTATTCGCTCTGCAGTTAAACAAGCTCTTGGGACACATAATATCACACCAACACTTGATTTTGAACAAGATGCTAATTTTCAGTCCATCACCTCTTCTAAATTGAGCTATCAGAACGTGATCAGCGCTAAAAGAGATTATGAACAGTTCAAAAAACTTCCCAGGGAAAAATCAAACTTGGCCAATTGGGAAAAGCTCTTTGATGAGAATAAAGGTTGGACATCTTTTGAGTCTGAAAACCAGGGGGAAGAGCCGTCAAAGGAAATTACCTTAACCTTTGAAAGTGCTGCCAATAAAATTTCGTCCTCCGGATCAGGTACTGAGAAGGTATCGGATTTTGAAGAAAAAAGCAGTATTACACAGATCCATCACCGTTATATTATGACACAGGTGAAATCCGGTATTATGCTTATTGATCAGGAAGTAGCACATGAAAGGATATTATTTGAGAAGTTCAGCAAGGCATTAGAAAATAAATCCGGAGCATCGCAACAATATCTGTTCCCTCAAACCCTTGAATTGAGTCCGGCGGATTATGCCCTGGTCATGGAACTGAAAGAAGAAATTCAATCACTGGGATTTGTTTTTAATGAGTTTGGTAAAAGTACAATAGTTATTAATGGCGGGCCTGCCGATATTACAGGCACTAGTGAGAAGGAATTATTTGAAGGGTTGATTGAGCAATTCAAGAAAAATAAGGCTGAGCTTTCCCTGGAGGTCAAAGAGAATATGGCCAGATCCATTGCAAAGCGTTCAGGTATAAAAGCAGGGCAGGCACTTACTGGAGGAGAGATGAATGCCTTGATCGATCAGTTGTTTGCTTGTGAAAATCCAAATTATTCTCCGAATGGGCAATTAACCTTTTTTATACTTAGTTTAGATAAAATCGCTAACTTTTTCAATAAATAATTGGTATGTTCAGATTAACCCCAGTTGTTAAAAATTTACTCATCATTAACATTGCCGTAGCAATATTGAATTATTTTCTTGACGGATGGATCAATGATAAACTGGCGTTTTATGGTTTTCTTTCAAACAACTTTGCGCCATACCAAATTTTCACCTACATGTTTCTTCATGCAGGATTCTCACATATCTTCCACAATATGCTGGGGCTATTCTTTTTCGGACCACATCTTGAGGAGTTTTGGGGAAGTAACCGATTTCTCAAATTCTATTTAATTACAGGAATTGGAGCAGGATTGTTATACTCATCGATTAATTTCTACGAGGCCAGGCAGCTACAAAACGATGTGCAGGAATACGTCGAAAGCCCGACACCGGAAGGCTTTTTCACCTTTTTAAGGGCACACTATCCACTATATGCAAGAGATCCTCAGGTAAGTGATATTGCGGTAAGGTTTGCAGATGAGCCTGATTCACCACAATTGATTGAGAGTAGCTTGAGGCAGGTAAGAGGGCTTGAATATTATATAATCAATAATAGCAGCATGCTGGGTGCGTCAGGCGCTGTGTTTGGAATACTCTTTGCATTTGGCTTCCTGTTTCCAAATCTCGAAATTATGTTACTCTTTTTCCCTATTCCCATAAAAGCCAAATATCTGGTATTTGGCTTTGGAGCATTGGCACTTTATGGGGCATTGCACCGGGCTCCGGGAGATAATGTAGCACATTTTGCACATTTGGGGGGAATGCTTTTTGCGTTTATATTTATCAAAGTTTGGAAAAGCAACAAAAACTTCTAATTAAGAATTTGTCATGAGTGGGATATTACATGAGCTGAAAATGGCATTTAGGAAACCTGACAACTCCTTATATCAATTAATACTGATCAATGTTATCGTATTTGTTGTTTTAGGTATTCTCTCAGTAATTTCGAGTTTTGGACAATCCGCAGTATTTGAATTTGTACATAATCAGTTCAGCATACCAGCAAAATTCAACCAATTTATTCTTAGGCCCTGGACCATCATTACTTATGCCTTTGCCCATGATCTGGGAGGTTTATTGCATATCCTATTCAATATGCTAGCCCTTTATTGGTTTGGGAGATTGATCATGGATTATTTGGGTAGTACCAAAGTAATTAATCTGTATGTGCTGGGAGCTTTGGCTGGTGGAGCTATTTTCCTACTTGCCTATAATCTTATTCCCTATTATATTGAAAGAGGTGGTGGTGTAATGGTGGGAGCCTCTGCGGCTGTTTTTGCTATTGCAGTTGGCGCAGCAACACTGCTGCCACAACATACTTTCTTCTTATTTTTCATTGGGCCGGTAAAAATCAAATATATCGTTGCGATTTATGTTTTCATGTCGTTTTTAGGAACAGTTGGTTTGAATGCCGGTGGTAACCTAGCTCATCTGGGTGGCGCACTTATCGGTTATATCTACATAAAACAATTGCAAAAAGGCAATGATTTTGGACGATTTATAGGAGTCTCGATCGCTTTTATCAAAAGTTTTTTTGTGAGGCAACCCAACATAAAAGTGAGTTACAGAAGTAACAAAACGAAAAGCACCAAAAAGGCAAAATCCACTTCAGCTTCAAGTCATACAACCCAGGATGAAATCGACGCTATTCTTGACAAGATCAATGAATCAGGCTATGAGAGCCTCACCAAAGAAGAGAAGCAAAAATTGTTCAATGTGAAGAAGTAGTCCCTTCTAAAAAAGATAGTAGTAAGTCGTTAGTATAAAGTGATAACTGATTTTTGAATTTTGAGATGAATGACAAATTACGGTTGGTAACGAAGCTGTTATACTTTGGCAATTTAACACAAGTCTCTATGCGGAAATGCCCATATGGAAGATTTCAGCCTTTCTGGTGTTTTAGGTCTGCAATAAGTTTATCTGATACCTAAGACCTGAAGGCATAACTTGATTGCATTAAACCATATTTCTTTAGCCTTTTGTCTAAAATCTTATTTCAAGAGGTTTCTTTTTCGTATTTCTTTGGAGCATACAAAAAACCAAATGCCTCACATCCTTCTTTGGTGTGTTTTTCATGATGCACATAATGAGCGCGCATGATCCTTCGAAGATAGCGGCTCTTGGCCTTAAAATTTATTTTGATCCTTCTATGCACAATGACATCATGAAAAATAAAATAAAAAATACCATAGGCTGTAACCCCAACACCGAAATAAAAAAGAATTTCAAGGTTTTCATAAAAAGTTCCAATAAACATCAGTGTGATGGCAGGTAAGCTAAAAACCAAAGCAAATAGATCATTTCTTTCTAAGGCGTGTTTATGCACCGAATGGTGTGACTTATGCCATGACCAGAGAAAACCATGCATAATGTATTTGTGAGTGAACCAGGCCACTCCTTCCATGAAAAAGAAAGTTCCAACGACAATAACTATGTTTATCAACATTATTAGTTAATAATTTAAAAGTACTCCCTTCACTTCTTCCATTAACCATCTTGGTGTGGAAGTCGCACCACATATACCAACGGTTTCGTTCTTCGAAAACCAGGATTTCTCAAGCTCTTCTATTCTTGAAATAAAATATGTATCCGGATTAGTCATTTTACATACATTAAACAAAACCCTTCCATTGGAAGATTTTGTCCCTGAAACAAAAACAATTTTATCAAATTTATTAGCAAATTCTCGTAATTCCTTATCTCTGTTCGACACTTGTCTGCAAATCGTATCGTTAGCATTCACCTCTTTTCCAGCCTCCTCCAGCATCTGCTTAATTTCATAAAATTTATCCGTACTTTTTGTTGTCTGGCTGTACAAAGTTATTTGTTTTGGCAATGAATCAATATCTAATTCAGTAATATCCTGAAAAACAACCGCTCTGTTATTAGTTTGACCTAACAAACCTACCACTTCTGCATGACCATGTTTACCATAAATGTAAATTTCTTCCTCCCGATCGTAAGCATTTTTTATCCGATTCTGAAGTTTTAATACAACCGGGCACGATGCATCAATAAGTTCAAGGTCATTCTTAATAGCCAATTCATAAGTGGAAGGCGGTTCTCCGTGAGCTCTGATCAAAACACGCTCATTATGCAAATTCTTTAGCTCATCATATCCAATGATTTTAAGACCTTTCTTTTGCAATCTTTTTACTTCTTCATCATTATGAACAATATCACCCAGGCAATAGAGATGACCATGTTCATCCAGTATTTCTTCTGCCATTTGTATGGCATAGACTACCCCAAAACAAAAGCCTGATCCCGGATCGATGTCTACTTTTAAATTGTACATAACTCAGAAACAATCAACATTCTTTTTTGTTTTGTGGAATATGCAGAATCACCATGAGAAATCTGCAAACAATTAACCTATCGACAGCTGACAAAACATTTTCTAACCGAAAATGATTGTTCTCAATGAATTTTAACATGGATTCCTCTCAAATAAAATTGAACCGATGCTTAACATAGGATTGTACCAATAAGGTAAACTTCTTACTATCCGGAATCCTGATACGCTGCTTAACAATATCCGATGCCGGACAGCCCTGTATTTTTTTGAATAATTTCAAATAATACACATAAGCCAAATAAACACCCATCTTCGCTCCTTTTGGAAGCTTGATAATACCCTGATAAGCATCATCAAAATCCTTGGATATATTTTCCTCAATCTTGCATTTTTCTTTTCTGGTGAAATTATTGAAATCTATACCTGGAAAATAAGTACGCCCACGATCCACAAAATCACTTTGAATATCTCTCAGGAAATTTACCTTTTGGAAGGCGGCACCGAGCTTTCTGGCTGGCTCTTTTAATTCTTCATATCTTTGTTTATTCCCCTCACAAAATACATTCAGGCACATCAATCCCACTACCTCTGCCGAACCATAAATGTATTCGCTGTAGCCTTGTTCATTGTATTCCTGTTTGTAGAGATCCATTTCCATACTTTTAAGAAAAGCGTCAATCAAAGCATGTTCGATCTTATATTCATTGGCCACTTTTTGAAAGGAATGGAGCACTGGGTTCAGGCTAATACCATCATGGATAGCTTTATAAGTATCATCCTTAAATTTTTCCAGCAGTGCTTGCTTATCATATTCATGAAATGTATCCACTATTTCATCTGCATAACGAACAAATCCATAAATAGCATAAATAGGAAAATGAAATCTCCTGTGTAAAGTTTTTATTCCCAATGTAAATGAAGTACTATAATGTCTGGTTATCAACCGGCTACATTCAAAGGTAGTTTGCTCGTAAAGATTTAGTGCTACTGATCTCATTTAATAAAGATAATTATTTTGATGCTGTATTACGAATTCTTAATAATCTCATCAGCAACCACTTGTCCTGATATTAAAGATGGTGGAACACCCGGCCCCGGGACTGTCAGTTGACCAGTATAATAGAGATTCTTCACTTTTTTACTTTTAATTGTTGGTTTCAGAATAGCAGTTTGTCGCAATGTATTTGCCAGTCCATAGGCATTGCCCTTAAAGGCGTTGTAATCATCAACGAAATCTCTATGTGCATAACTTTTTTTGACAACAACTGCATCTCTGATATTTTGTTTCGTAAGCCGCTCCAATCTATCCATTACCATGTCATAATATTGTTCCCTGATTGTTTCATTCTCCTCTAAGCCAGAGGCTATTGGGATCAGTATGAAGAGATTTTCACACCCAGATGGGGCTACTGTTTTATCCGTTTTCGAAGGTGCCGAAACATAGAACAATGGATTTTCCGGAAACTTTTTAGTCTTATAAATTGCCTCAGCATGAGGGCCAAAGTCCTCATCGAAGAAAAGATTGTGATGATTAAGGTTATCTAATTTCTTATTTATACCCAAATAATAAATCAGACAGGATGGTGCCATTACCCTCTTTTCCCAATAATCTGAACTATATGTCCTGTGTTTTTCTGACAGCAATTTCTGATCAATATGGTGATAATCCGCACCACCAATAACAAAATCGGGGGTGTATTGTTCATGGGTTGTATGAATTACTTTTGCCCTGTTGTTCTCAACTTCAATATTGGTAACAGGTTCTCCATAATGAAATTTGACTCCTTTCGATTCTGCAAGGGCCACCATCCCTTCAATAATTTTATGCATACCTCCCATTGGGTACCAGGTTCCAAGTTTTATGTCAGCATAATTCATTAAGCTGTAAAGGGCCGGGGTATTTTTGGACAAAGCTCCTAAAAACAATACCGGAAATTCCATCAATTCAAGCAACTTTTCATTATTAAAGAATTTCCGGATATGCTTATGAAATGAAGTGAAAACGTCGCATTTCAGGACATCCAGTAATAACCGAAAACTAAGAAACTCAGTAAGTGATCTACTGGGTTTATAAACCAATTTTTTGATACCCACTTCATATTTAAAAGCCGCCTCGTTTAGAAAAGCTTTTAATTTCTTTGAACTACCTTTTTCATAGGATTCAAACAATGAATAGAGTTCATCCAAGCTGGCTGGAATATCAACGAATTCATCCTCACCGAAGATTACCGTATAGGAGGGGTCCAATCTTTCCAGTTGATAAAAATCACTTACCTCGCTGTTAAATCTATTAAAGTATCTTTCAAATACATCCGGCATCCAATACCAGCTGGGCCCCATATCAAACAAAAATCCTTCTTGACTAAAACACCGTGCTCTGCCACCGGCTGTGTTATTTTTTTCCAGGACTGTTACGTCGAACCCGCTATCTGCCAGGCAAGTGGCTGCAGAGATTCCCGCAAAACCAGCACCGATCACTACAATTTTTTTATTGGTCATAGAATCATAAACTTAGATGCTCAATTTTAATGCCTGACTGAATAATTCCAGGGTTTTCAAACCACATCAGAATTAAACAATTTTCTCGCTAAATGGATTGATGCACTTCAATTTTTTTTTAGGCATTAAATAAGAGATGCTTACTGTAATTGTTTTACCCATTTGTTCACACTTGAATTCACTCCCTATCGAACATGCTCAATAAAATATATTTATTTAGATTATCCAATTAAAAATGGTCTGGGACTTATTCTATATTGTTAAAGAGATGTACTAACTTTGGTTGAGTCTCCAAACTAAAATTTGTATTAAAGTTTTCCAGCATGATATTATACTCGGTCACTGTAAATATTGATAGAAGCGTTGAAAAGGAATGGGTGAACTGGATGAAAATTAAACATATTCCGGATGTTTTAAATACTGGTCTGTTTGAAAGTTATAAAATGTACCGTTTACTCAATGAAGAGGAAAATGGCGGAATGACTTACTCTATTCAATATTTAACCGCCACTATTGAGAATATCAATAAATACTTAAATGAGTTCGCTCCAAAACTCATGGCTGAGCATAATGCCAAATACAAGGACAAGCATGTCGCTTTCAGGACTGTCCTAGAATCTGTGGAGTAAAATTCATTATTTAATATTTGTCCAATTGTTCTCTGGTCAATCGACAATTGATCCATTCATTGTCAAATTGAGCGTTGATCTTTTTGTAGAAATTAATGGCTGGTTCGTTCCAATCCAATACTTGCCAATTCAGTAAATTGCAATTTGCTTCTTTGGCTCTTAAAGCTGTGGCATCAAATAATAGCTTGCCTATTCCTTTTCCGCGATAAGATTCGTTGACTACCAAATCTTCCAAATAGAGACATTTTCCTTTCCAAGTTGAATAACGATAATAGTAAATTGAGATTCCTACAATTTTTCCCTGATCATCAGCTACATGAAAACCAAAGACCGGTTGTTCTCCGAAGCCATCCTGAAGCATGCTCTCAACCGTATTTTCCACTTCATTTTCGGCTTTTTCATAAATAGCTAATTCCCTTATCAGTTCCAGGGCCTGGGGAAGATCCTCTTTCGTGCCTTGTCTAATTTTCATAATTAAAATAAAAAACCAGTCAATATTAATAATACTGACTGGTTTCAACAAAAGTTTAAATATTTCTACATGTCTTCTTTAAAAGGAATGACTCCCATATTATACCAGGCAAATGCATAACGATCGGCATCCTGCTCAATTCTTTTAGACGTTGGTGTACCGGCTCCGTGTCCCGCATCGGTTTCTATCCTGATCAAAACCGGATTATCACCCACATGGGAAGCTTGCAAGGTCGCAGCAAATTTGAACGAATGTGCCGGTACCACACGGTCATCATGATCTGCAGTCGTCACCATCGTGGCAGGATAAGCTGTGCCAGACTTCAGAGCATGAACGGGAGAGTATTTATGCAAATATTCAAACATCTCTTTCGAATCATCTGAAGTACCATAATCAGTAGCCCAGCCGGCCCCGGCTGTAAATTTATGGTACCTCAACATATCCATTACCCCTACTGCCGGAAAAGCAACTTTTGCCAGGTCAGGACGTTGCGTCATGGTGGCGCCAACTAATAGTCCACCATTGGAACCTCCGGCAATAGCCAAATAGTCGCTTGAGGTATATCCTTTTTCAATCAAGTATTCTCCTGCAGCAATAAAATCATCAAAGACATTTTGTTTTTGCATTTTGGTACCAGCCTTGTGCCATTTTTCTCCATATTCACCACCACCTCTTAAGTTAGGCTGAGCATAAATTCCACCATTTTCCAACCAGACAATTCTGGAGGTACTGAATGATGGTCTGAGGCTGATGTTGAACCCTCCATAGGCATACAGGTAGGTTGGATTTTTCCCATTCATTTCGAGCCCTTTTTTATAGGTAATAAACATAGGTACTCTTGTCCCATCTTTACTTGTATAAAATACCTGCTCAGTAGTATAATCTTCCGGATTAAAATCAATCTCCGGCTGAATATATTTTTTAGAATTTCCGGAGGTAATGTCATACTTAAAAATTGTAGATGGATAGGTGAAAGAGGTAAATGTGTAATATAACTCCGTATCATCCTCTCGGCCACCGAAACCAAAAGCTGATCCGATACCGGGAAGTTCAACCTCTCTTTCGAGATTACCCTCCATATCATATTGTTTGATATTGGTTTGCGCATCAATCATGTAGTTGGCAAAAATCTTACCTCCGGCAGTACCTGCATTTAATACATTCTCAGTCTCAGGAAGTACATCTTTCCAATTATCCGATGTAGGATTTGAAGCGTCAACTTCTACAATTCTTTTGTTAGGCGCATTTAAGTTGGTCTGGATAAGCAATCTGCCTCCCTCGTTGGCTATCAGGCGATGATCATTGTCCACATTATCTACGACTGCCACAACTTTACTATTCGGTTGAGTCAGATCCTGGATATAAAGTTCATTACCACTTGTGCTTTGGGCAGCATTTATAACCAGATATCTCTGATCTTCCGTGAGGTAACCCAATATATATCTTCTTGGTTGAGCCTCTCCGCCAAAAACCAGCTTATCCTCACTTTGGGGTGTTCCCAACTTATGGTAATACAACTTGTGATGTTGTGTTTTACCGGAAAGCGCACTTCCATCTTTTGGCTTATCGTAACTACTATAATAAAAGCCTTCATTACCCTTCCATGACAAACCACTGAATTTAATATCTCTCAGTGTATCACCAACCACTTCCATGGTTTCCGTGTTAAGTACAACGGCCTTTCTCCAATCGGAGCCCCCTTCGGAAATCAGGAAACCAAATAAGGAACCATCCTTCGTAAAGCTTGTTCCAGCCATTGAAATCGTTCCATCTTCTTTAAAAGTGTTAGGATCGACAAATACCTGCGCTTCCTCATCTTCTCCTTTTTTCCGGTAAAGTACATTTTGGTTTTGCAACCCATCATTTTTATAGAAATAGTAGTAATCTCCGTGTTTAGTTGGAGCATAGACACGTTCGTAATTTAAAAGTTGTTCCAATCGTGATTTGATCCTCTCCCGATAAGGTATGTTGTTCAAGTAACCAAATGTCACTTCGTTTTGGGCACTCACCCATTGGGCGGTTTCTTCTGAGCGATCATCTTCCAACCATCTATATGGATCAGGAACAGTGGTTCCGAAATATACATCGGCGCTATCGACCTGTTTTGTCTCCGGATAATTGAAAGAAACCTTATTTTCATTTTCACCACCATAGCCACCGCATGCAGCCAGGATAGCAATAAGAGCAATATAACTTAGTCGTTTCATTAGATAATGGATTTATGTTTGGTTTACATTAATAAGGTAATATATTATTTTTTCCCAGGTAAAAACTTGCTGGTAATAAACAAAGTAAACAATGCCAACTCCTGAAAGAAATCTCCTCGCTCTATTTCGAATATAATTAAAATAAAATAAGCGATCTTATGAATTGAAGTCGCTCATTTTATTTACTTGATATAAGAAAAAAAATTCTTTGAATTATTCCATTAGATTTGCTCAAAGCCAGTGTATTTCCATAAGACTTCAGGAATATTAATACCATCTCCGGTCTGATTATTCTCAAGAATTGCTGCCACAATTCTAGGCAGGGCCAGGGCGCTCCCGTTCAAAGTATGCAGTAAGGCCGTTTTTTTATCGCCCGTTCTGTAGCGTAATTTTAATCTGTTGGTTTGATATGTCTCAAAGTTACTCACCGAACTCACCTCCAACCACTTTTTTTGTGCAGCTGAGAATACCTCCATATCATAAGTTAAAGCTGACGTGAATCCCAGGTCACCTCCACACAAATTCAGTACTCTATATGGTAAATTTAATTTTCGCAGTAATCCTTGCACATATTCACTCATTTCTTCCAATACTTCATAAGACCTATCAGGATGTGCAATTTGTACAATCTCTACTTTATCAAATTGATGCAAACGATTTAGTCCCCGTACATGGGCTCCCCAGGAGCCAGCCTCTCTTCTGAAGCAAGGAGTAAATCCAACTTTCTTGATTGGCAACTCATCATCCTTCAGGATGGTGTCCCGGTAAATATTTGTAATAGGCACTTCTGCAGTTGGAATCAAGTAAAAATCCTCATCCTGGATATGATACATCTGACCCTCCTTATCGGGTAACTGACCTGTAGCATAACCGGAAGTTTCGTTGATAACTATTGGAGGTTGTACCTCTTCGAATCCAGCAGCCACAGCCTCATCTAAAAAGAAGTTTATGAGTGCCCTTTGCAATCTTGCCCCTTTTCCTTTATATACCGGGAAACCTGCGCCGGTGATCTTATTCCCCAATTCAAAATCGATGATGTCAAGATCTTTTATCAAATCCCAATGGGGTTTTGCATTTTGTGCCAGCTCAGGTACTTCTCCATGTTCCAACACAACAGTATTATCTTCAGCATTTCTACCCGAAGGGACAGCATTATGAGGTACATTTGGGATATGATATAGTAATTGCGTTAATTCTTCCTCAATTTTTCCGAGCTCCTCACCCAAAGATTTACTTTTTGCTTTTAAATCGGCTGTTTTCTTTTTTACTTCCTCTGCCTTTTCTTTATCTCCTTGCTGCATCAACATCCCAATTTCCTTCGATATAGACTTGGATTCGGCCAAAGTGTTATCCTGGACCATTTGTGTCTGTCTTCTTCTCTGATCCAAATCCAATACTTGCCGGATTGTTTTTTCAGGTTCTTCAAAACCTCTTTTTTGAAGCCCTGTGATTACACTATCTCTATTTTCTTTTATAAAGGAAACTTGTAACATACCTAGTAAATTTTCGGATCACAAAGTAAGTGATTTTACCATTATGTACAGAATTATTCAGGCCAATTATAGAGAATACTCGTAATTATGCAATAAAATCATGTATTTACTTGACTAATTTAAACGCTTCATATATTATTGCATTTACAAAGCTGCAATAGAACTTATTTAATCTTTAGTTCATATCTTTTTAGCTTTACTTATTCTGATTAAACAATCAATTATCATCTTACTAAATCATTCCATTATAGGTTTATCCTGATTATTTATTTTTTATGTACAACATTGAAGAATTAAATGTTAAGCTTCTTTCTGAATTGAAGGAAATAGCTGACAATCTTGGGGTAAAAAACTTCAAGAGACTTCCAAAGAACGAGCTAATCTATAAAATCCTTGATCAGCAAGCCATCACACCAGAAGAACAGCTACCCAAGAAAGAAAAAGCCGTGAAATCAAAGAAAGCGGAGACTAAGGTTGATACTGCTACTTCAGAAGCCAAGAAAAAAAGAAGAAGGGTTCAAAGAGAAAATGTTAAGCAAAATGAAACAGCACAAGAAGAAAAAACAAGTGCTGTTGAGAGCAAGGACCTATCTGCCGATGAACTTCTTGATTCTTTTAACCTCGAAATGGATGAATCAATTGCCTCATTTGATACAGAAGAAAAACCTGAAGAAAAACCTGAAGAAAAACCTGAAGAAAAAGTGGAAGAGAAGCCTGTGGAAAGGGCTAGAGAACCAAGATTCAAAGATGCTCCGAGGGAAAGAGTTTCACAAGATAGAGGTGGCAGAAAAGATAAAGGAGATCAGAAATCCAAAAAATCCAGCAATGGTAGTCTTATAAAAGAGTTTGACGGACTTATAGAAAATGAAGGTGTTCTGGAAATCATGCAGGATGGTTATGGTTTTTTGAGATCATCAGATTATAATTATCTGGCCAGTCCGGATGATATATATGTTTCTCCATCACAGATCAAATTATTTGGTTTGAAAACTGGTGATGCTGTCAGAGGTCAAATAAGACCTCCAAAGGAAGGTGAAAAATATTTTGCACTCCTGAGAGTAGAATCCGTTAATGGTAAAACGACCGATGAGATTAGAGACAGGGTTCCTTTTGAGTATTTAACTCCATTATTCCCTGATGAAAAAATCACGCTCAGCACAACACCGGATAAATATTCCACCAGGATATTAGACCTGTTTTCCCCCATTGGAAAAGGGCAAAGGGGAATGATCGTAGCACAGCCTAAAACTGGTAAAACGGTCTTATTAAAAGAAATAGCTAACGCCATTGCGAAAAACCACCCTGAATGTTATCTGATCATTTTGCTTATTGACGAACGTCCTGAGGAAGTAACAGACATGGCCAGAAGTGTGAACGCTGAGGTTATATCTTCTACCTTCGATGAGCAGGCGGAACGACATGTTAAGGTTTCAAGCATCGCTCTGGAGAAAGCGAAAAGAATGGTGGAATCAGGACATGATGTTGTGATACTGTTGGATTCCATAACCCGATTGGCTAGAGCATACAATACAGTTGTTCCATCATCCGGAAAAATATTATCAGGTGGTGTTGATGCCAATGCATTGCACAAGCCTAAGAGATTCTTTGGTGCAGCAAGAAATGTTGAAAATGGTGGTTCATTGACGATCATTGCAACGGCACTGATTGAGACAGGATCCAAAATGGATGAGGTGATCTTCGAAGAATTTAAAGGAACTGGTAACATGGAGCTTCAGTTGGATAGAAAGCTTTCCAACAAGCGAGTTTATCCAGCTATTGATGTTCCGGCTTCCGGAACCAGACGGGAAGATCTATTGATGGACAAAGATGAACTGTCAAGAGTTTGGATATTGAGGAAGTTTATGTCTGATATGAATTCTAATGAAGCTATGGAGTTCCTGCTTGAAAGAATGAGAGGAACCAGAAGCAATGAAGAATTCTTGATATCAATGAATAAATAGACAAAATTATAATGAACATAAAAAAACCGATTCAGTTGAATCGGTTTTTTTATGCAGTTTGATTAAGTCATTTCCCATCTACATAGTCCTGTAAATAATTATACCTTTCTGTGAGCTTTCCATTCTCAGCAATAGTGGCCCGCTTAATGACATCCTCCTCATCTTCATAGATTAAATTTGGAAGTACGTGGTTGACAAGTTCTTTTCCAAAATCTTCTGATGCGTTTCTAGGCAACTCACATGGCAAATTATCTACGGCCATAACACTAATGTTAGCTTCATCAGTAAATGGTGCTTCTACCTTGTTTTCACTAGGATTGTAATCGTAAATGGGATCTTCTATGGTTGAAGGCTGTTTGGTCGATGGGATTGACCCTTCAATATCACAAGTAATATCAGCAATGACCTTAATATTAAAATCATTTTGCAGCACATCATGTGCTGTGAAAAGTACCGGCGCCGAAGGATCCCAAAAAGCTCCGGCAATAAGGATATCTGCCGCTTCAGCATATTTATGGAAATCAATCTCATAATTTTCAGGGTTAGCATAAAATTCATTCCTACTGAATTCCTTGCCCTTCTTGTGATTATGATAGTCTCTACTATTAAGCTGAGTATAGACGGCCTCATCGAAATCCTTATTTAGAAATAAGGAAGGTGCCACTTTTCTGATACCCATCCCGTTCAATACTTCCATAGCTCCTTTAGCCACACGTCCTCCTCCTGTAAGAATAATTTTTACTCTGGGTAGCTCAACTTTGGCAAATTCATTTTTTAGATCTTCAAGGTCAAAACAATCCTTTGCTCTCCGAAGATCAAACAGATTATACCTTTTTCCATAGGTATAAATACCATTATAAGCTCCTACAATCCCTGCATAGCGTCCAAATGCAATAAGGCGTTTTCCCTGAACATCCGTTAAACACTCATAATCGATCAGTCTGATTTTTTTATCGAGAATCGCCCTTAGCAAATCACGATTGTATTCCTGTTTTTTTATGGTATGAGAGAAAAAGAAATAGGTCTTGCCTTCAATTAAATCTTTAATTTGAACTTCTTTAACTCCCAATAAAACATCGCAGTCATCAACTTCCTCAACCACCTTTATACCATGCTGCTCATATTCTACATCATTGTGACACCGAATGGCACTACTTTGACAAACAAGTTCAACATCATGAAACGATTCCTTAATATGCTGAGCCTGGTGTGGGGTTATGGGCACCCTTCTGTCTATTGGAATCTTGCCCTCCTTAACGATACCTATTTTGATCTTTTTCATCTTTTTGTATTCTGCAGGAGATTCTCCGACTGACAACTTGTTTGTTCTTTGAAGATCATCCTAGCAGAAAATTTGGGTTTATTATTAAAGGCCCAAATTTAAAACAATTTAGGGATTTGAATAGCTGAACTTACAGTGGGATATGGAAATATTGAAAGAATATAACCAAAGGTATTTTCAAATTTAAAGAAGTGTACTTCTAAAAGGTCACATTACCGGCATCTATAATCTCCAGTTTAAACCCTACACCATGAAAATTTCTGATGGCAAGTCTCTTATCGTTCCTCAGGTATTTTCTAAGCTTGGAGATAAAAACATCCAGACTTCTCCCTAAAAAATAATCATCATCCCCCCAGATCTTGTTTAGAATCTCCTCTCTTTTGATCACTTCACCTCTTCTCAAGCAAAACAATTTCAAAATATCAGCCTCTTTCTGTGTTAATTTTTTAGGGATCTCTTTATAGGTCAGGAGCAAATTTTTATGGTCAAAAACGTACTCGCCAATATTGGTGCAATGCAATTGGTCAGCATCAGATGCTGCATAGCTGGTTCTTTTCAGAAAAACTTCTATTCTTAAAATTAGCTCTTCAATGCTAAAGGGTTTCGTGATATAATCGTCTCCGCCTACCTTAAAGCCGGCAATTTTGTCCTCTTTCATGGATTTTGCCGTTAGAAAAATTATGGGTATTTGTTCATCCTGAAAACGAATACTCTCCGCCAAAGAGAAGCCATCCTTCTTAGGCAACATCACATCCAGGATACACAAATTAAATTTTCCTTTTTTGAAAGCTTCAAATCCCTGGACTCCGTCTTCGCAGAGGATAACATCAAAACCCTGAACCTCAAGATTATCTTTGATCACATAACCGAGGTTTAGATCGTCCTCAACCAAAAGGATCTTTTTACCATTTTTGTTCATATGCTAATCAAAAGGTAAATAAATACTAAAAGTAGAACCAACATCGAGCGAACTTACAAGACTCACTTCCCCTCTGTGCGCCCTCACCATAACTTTTACATAGTTCAATCCCAAGCCAAAACCCTTAACGTCGTGTACATTACCGGTTGGCACTCTATAAAACTTATTGAATATTTTCTTCTGATTTTCCGAACTGATTCCAATACCATTGTCCCGGAGGCTAATCCGAATACCATTTTTAATGCTCTCAGTAAAGATCTTGATCGAGGGAACCTGTTTACAATATTTAAGGGCATTGTCTAACAGATTATATATAATATTGGTTAAATGAAGTTTATCAGCAGAAACAATGGAGGCAGTGGCTTTAAGATCACAGGCAATTTTGCCTTTCTTTTCATCTAAAGATGCCTGAATATTTTGAATGGCCTGGTTGATGATCTCATGAACATCAACCTTTTCTTTTTTCAAATTGATTTCCTGTTTTTCAATACTTGCCATCTGCAAAACTCTGTCGACCTGTTTTTTCAATCGCTGGCTCTCCTCCTGAATAATAGTGGCATAGTTCAACAATCTTCTGGGGTTATTGATAATATCCGGATTTTTCAACACTTCAGAAGATATGGTGATGGTTGAGATAGGTGTCTTGAATTCGTGTGTCATATTGTTAATGAAATCTTTTTGAATTTCCGACAACCTTTTTTGTTTTAATATAACGAACAGGGCATATCCAAAGAAAACAATAACAATGAGCAACATCGCTGATGAAAACGACCAGATACCCATTTTACTGATCAAATTCCCATCTTTCGTTGGAAAATAAACGCCGAAATAATAATTTTCCCTATCAAGCTTTGGAAAACTAGGTGCTTTCGTTTTATTCCTTGTGCGGCTATCCAGGTTTACATAATTACCGTAAACCATTTTCTCATTACTACAGTCATAAATTCCGTATTCGAAGTCGCTGACAATCTCCTTCTTTTTAAATTCCAGTGTAAGAAATTCTTCCAGTTGTAGCGGATCAATAAAGTTATTGACCATCACAGTGTAATAGTTCGAGGAAAGTTGTTTAATCGGATTAATTGTAGAAGGTGGATAGTTATTGCATCTATTGATATCGTCAACAACCGTTTTCAAAGCAATATTTACACGCTGGTTGAATTGTTTTTCTCTAAGATCAAATGCTTTCCTCACCCAGAATATTTGGATCACTGTAATTCCTACCAGAGAAACGGTAGCCAGAATAATGACCAGTCTGATGGTGTTTCTACTCATTATTACAAAATTAAAAGTAAAATTAGCTTAGCACCATATTTTAACATATTGTTAACAATTTTGATAAGCTATATTCCTGAAAGTGAAGCTTGTGCATTTAAATCGACATAATTCCTATTCAATGTAATAAAAGCTAACGACCTACTTAGGAAGGCTGTATTTATTCTGACATTTTTATGCTCTACAAACACTTCTACCACTGACGTTCATGAGCAGAATACTCCACAAATTATTGTTCTTAGTTTTATTCATTTCAACAACCGGTATTGCCCAAAAATCCTCTTCACCAAAATATCAGGGCTTATTGTGGGAAATCAGTAGTAAAAAACTCAAAAAACCTTCCTATTTGTTTGGCACCATGCATGTGAGCTCCAAAGTTGCTTTTCATCTGGGTGAAGAATTTTACAACAGTATAAAAAAAGTGGATGTAGTAGCACTGGAAATCAATCCGGATAGCCTTCAGAGCTATTATCACCAATCTATCTTTAGTCAATTCAAAAAAAACTTCAATGGTAACGGTTCCTGGAGAAAACCTTTGTTCAGCAATGCATTTGCTGTTGAATCTTATGCTGATGCTTTAAGAAGTGCCCTGTCCTTTGATCCTAAAATATTAAACACGTTACTCTACCGATCCTACAGTGCACAACAGGATTTTGAGGAAAGCTCATTTTTAGACTTATATATTTACCAGGTTGGCAAAAAGCTTGGTAAGCGGGCCACCGGAGTAGAGAATTTCATCGAATCTGAAAAATTGGTATTGGAGGCGTATAGAGATATGAGCATTGAACAACAGGGAGGGTATTCTACTAATAACTACGATATCAATGCAAATCTAGGGCAATTGCTTACCGAAGCCTACAGAAAAGGAGATCTGGATCTTTTGGATTCCTTATCAAAAATGCAATATCCTTCTCCAGCCTTTCTGGAGAAATTTTTATATGAGCGTAATGAGAATATGTTCTTCGCTATTGATTCTATCATTCAAAATTCCACACTCTTTGTTGGTGTGGGTGCTGCTCATTTACCAGGAGAAAGAGGTGTTATCAATTTGTTGCGAGAGGCTGGTTACAATGTGAAGCCTGTGAGAATGGGTAAAAGGGATAGTAAACAAAAAGACATTATTGAGAAAGTAAGGTTCCAAAGAGAATTTCAAACACAACGTTCGGATGATGGTTGGTATGAGGTGGCTGTTCCGGGAGAGCTTTATAATTTCAGTGAGGGTAAATACCTCGATCAAAGGCAATACGCGGATTTGGTAAATGGATCTTATTATCTGGTAACACGGATTAAAACTTACTCGACCTTGCTTGGTCAACGAGAAAAAGATGTTCTCAATAAAATTGATAGCCTTTTATATGAAAATATTCCCGGAAAGATTTTGAGCAAAAATAAAATCAATAAAAACGGATATGATGGTTATGATATAAAAAACAGGTCAAGACGTGGTGACATACAACGCTATCAGATTTTCGTAACTCCATTTGAAATATTTATCTTCAAAATGGGTGGGATCGGAGACTATGTAAGCGGGGAGGAAGCAAAACATTTTTTTTCTTCCATAAAACTCAAAGAAAGATCAAAAACAGTATGGCATGAATATAAGGCCGAACGAGCAGGCTTTACTATAAGTCTTCCGCATACACCTGTTCAAAACCATCATGTTAATGCTATCAGTGGGAAACGTTCTGATTGGATGGCTTATGATCCGAAATCAGGCAGTACCTACCTCATCATGAAAAAGGATTTAATGGATCCGAAACATTTGGAAGAAGATACCACACTTCTCAATTATGCAGAGGAAAGTTTCTTTACTTCCGAATTTGTGGAGCGATCAAGAGACAGGAAATGGATGGTATTGAACAATTTTCCTGCCTTGGAAGTTTCTTCAAATGCCTTGGACGGATCAAGTGTTGTAGTCAGATTTATCATTCGTAGTCCTAAGATGTATGTACTGGCCGCACGTTCAAAGCAGGATGGAAGGGATATTGAAAAATTTTTTAAGTCTTTCAGGTTTTTAGAGCATGAATATACCGACTTCATTGAATATAAGGATAAGCATTTATCATTCTCCGTTTCGGTACCGAAAGAAGCTGTTCCGGTCAAGGGTTTTTTAAAGGAAATATATGAAGAGTTTGCCGGTTTGGAAATGAGGCCAGGTGGAACCATCAACCGTTCAACGAAAAGGGAATTCTCATTTAACTCGGAAAAAACTGCTGAATCGATCTTAGTGAAATTCGAAAAGTTTCACCCTTATTATTTCAGTGAAGATTCCTCTTCATTCCTTGAAAATATTTTAAAGGAAATAAATCTTAAAGGAGATATGATCATTACTTCCAAACAACATGGAAGCATTAATGAACTTGGACAACAATTAACAATTCATCTTGAGGATACGAATAGTATTCAAAAAATCTATTGTAAACTCATTTTAAATGGTTCGAATCTTTATAAAATTAGCCATGTAGGCAATAAAATAGAGGAACCTAGTGATTTTGTCACTAAGTTTTTTTCTTCTTTTTCACCCGGTATTAATTCTAATATTTCCCTGTTTGGTAAGAAGACCAGGAAAATATTAGCCGACTTACAAAACGAGCGTGATTCAGTCCGGCAAAATGCTTTAAACGCAATTGATTTCATAACATTTGAAAGGGAAGATACAGATCTCTTGATTAAGTTCATTGAGTCCTTAGACAATAAGAAAAAGGGATATTTAAATCTTAAAACCACACTTATAAAAAAGCTGGGGGAAATACAGGATGATAAAATCACCACATTCTTAAATTCTTTGTATACTCAAAGTCAGGATACAAGTTCCTTGCAACAGGCAGTTTTGGTAGCTTTGGTACAACAAAGAACCAAAAATTCTTTTCAGGAATTCAAGCACATTTTTCTTGAAGATCTTCCTGTTTTTAGCGATAACAAGGATTTCCACTCCATTTTTTATATTCTGAAGGATACATTGGAATTGAGTCAGACATTGTTTCCGGATTTTCTGGAGCTGACCTCCATAGATGATTATAAGAGTACCATTTACAGTCTCATGAAGGATTTGGTGGACAATGGTTTTTTGAAACATTCCACTTATAGTCATCATTTAAGTAAAATATTATTTGAGGCTAAAATCGCACTAAAAAAACATTTCGCCAGAGAGGAAAAGAAATCTCAGGAGAGTGGTGATCATTGGAGTAACTCAAATTACGATTACAATCAGGGCAGAAATAACAAGCTTCGAAATCTCATAGTCCTGATGGCGCCATTCATTAAGACTGAATCCAAAGTGAAAAGATTCTTTGATGAAGTTTTAAAATCGAAAGACCATCAATTGCTGATAACCTCGGCACGTTCACTAATCAAAAATGAACAACCGGTAGCTGATAGTTTGTTAAATGAAATTGCAGGTAATGATAGAAGCAGAATTAAACTTTGGGAAACACTTCTGGAAATTGACCGGTTGGACAGATTTCCAAAGAAATATTCTTTCAATGAAGCCCTTGCCAGAAGCGAGCTTTATGGAGTCCAAAATTATGCTATGAGCATTGATACTTTAGTTCATTTGAATAAAGTAACAACCGGCTACATGCTTAAAAAGGGAGATGTCCATCTCTATAAATATCGTAAACCAGGCTCTAAAGATTGGTATATTGGAATAAGCGGAATATTTATTCCAGGCGAGAAAGATCATAAAAAGAGTATATCGCTGGTGCGGTTAACGGATACCAAACTCAAGTCCACCAAACCTGTTATGGAGCAATTATATCAAACATTAAAAAGAGCAAAATTCAGGGATTGGCAGGACACCTCGATTTATGGAGCAGCTTTTAGTAACGATTATTTTCATCTAAAGTAAAAAGACTACAAAAGTTCTGAAAACTCTTGTAGTCCAATAAAAGGGCCTTTCCACTTATTTGCTGGCTAGCAATGCCATCGTTTCCACCATTTTAATAAATTCGGCCCGGTATCCTTCCTTATCATCACCTCTCGCTGACCGGGCCAAACTAATCACATCTGCGTAGCTTGCTTTACCCTTAAACTCAGAATCCCTCAACAACATTCCGAATTGGGCTACGGCAGCAGAAAACCTGAAATTATCAGTAGTCCTGTGAAGCTCGATATCGTCATCTTTCACCGCTTCTACCAACAATTTGCTTTTATCCCCATCTGGTTGTTTATATCTTAACTTTAGTGTCATGATCTCATTGGATTGTGTTGTTTTCTTGTTGATCCGATTTTGTTGATATTTTAGATCATCGACCGGTTGAATGAATTCATAGCTTTCATTTCCTGCAGGGATGATTTCGTATAGTGCTGTTACCGTATGTCCTGAGCCTAAATCCCCTGCATCCTTTTTATCATTGTTGAAGTCTTCATCTTGCAGTTTTCGATTCTCATAACCTATCAATCGGTAAGCCTTGACTTTCGCAGGATTGAATTCGATTTGTAATTTCACATCCTTGGCGATCGTAAATAATGTTCCTCCAAATTCATTGACCAACACTTTTTTGGCCTCCAGAATATGATCTATATAAGCATAATTGCCATTCCCCTTATTAGCCAAAATCTCCATTTTAGAATCCTTATAATTACCCATTCCAAAGCCTAATACTGTCAGGAAAATACCTTCAGCTCTCTTCTTCTCAATAAGTCGTTCCATGGCTGCATTACTGGAAGCCCCAACATTGAAATCACCATCAGTTGCCAATATGACTCTGTTATTGCCACCTTCTTTAAAATGCTCCTTTGCTATGTTGTACGCCAGTCTTATTCCAGCTCCTCCGGCTGTCGAGCCACCTGCGCTTAGCTTATCCAGAGCAGCCATTATTTTTTCTTTTTTATGACCTGGTGTGGAGGGAAGCACCATTCCTGCAGCACCGGCATAAACAACAATGGCAACATTATCCTGTTCCCGCAATTGCTCTACTAATAACTTGAAAGAAGATTTCAAAAGTGGCAGTTTATTGGGGGCATTCATTGAGCCTGAAACATCAAGCAAAAACACAAGATTTGAAGGAGGGAGATTTTCCGTTGGAATATGTTTTCCCTGTAATCCAATATGGATCAACTTATGTTCTTTGTTCCAGGGTGCAACGGATATTTCCGTATTAATAGAAAACGGATCTTCACCTTCCGGTTCTTCATAATCATAATGGAAATAATTGACCAATTCTTCAATGCGAACCGCATCCTTCGGAGGATTTTGAGCATTATTCAAAAACCTTCTAACATTGCTGTAAGATGCCGCATCAACATCAATAGAAAAAGTTGAGAGTGGATTTTTGGTTGGTTCCAAAAATGTGTTTTCATGAATAGCGGCATATTCTTCCGTATTGTACTCTACGTACGGAGCATCAGAGTATGGAGCTATCGTTACTCCTGCTGCCTTCCCTTGAAGTGCATGTTCAGCCACAGAGTAAGAAAGTTGTCTTTTCTTTTTTGTTGCATATCCTCTAATTACAACTTCCTCGAGCGCAGATACTTCCGCCTTCAAGGCAACATTAATTACAGATCGATTTGTAACTCTTTTTTCAACTGTTTCATAACCAATATAACTAAATACAAGTATCCCGTTATTATTAGGCACCTTGATTTGATAAACACCATTGGCATCAGTAATGACACCCATAGTCGTCCCCCTCAATAATACATTCACACCCGGAAGAGGTAATTTATCGTGGGCATCGCGTACAGTTCCTGTAATTGTTCTGCTTTGAGCATTTACTAATCCACTAAGCAATAGTAACACACTGAAAATAAAAACATGCTTTCTCATATATCTAATTTTTTTGATCGGTTGATTCGCTTCCATTGCTAAGTCAGCTTTTGGCTTTTATTATAAACCAATCAACCATTGATCGTTAACAATTCGATTTTTAATGGAGATGCACGTTGTCTGAAAATTCCATAAATCACCTCATGTTTTTTTCTGAAAGTCTATGATTATAATGGTCAATGGTTGAAAAAGTCACTTAACTAAAAGCCTGTAAGACATCGAAAAGAGTTTGTTTCCCATTGTTAATTATTTCCTTTAATTTGCTAAAGGCTCGAAATCAATTAATAATTAGGAATGGATGATGAGTAAATAAGATCACTTTATTTGATTTTCGAGGGCCGTTGAATTTATGTTTTTCAAACATTCAAATAAAAAGAAAAATAGAACAGATGAGGAGTTGATACTTGAATATCGCAATTCAAATGATAACTCCGTTCTGGGAGACTTGTATCAACGTTATACACATTTGGTTTTTGGTGTTTGCATGAAATACCTCAAAAACCAGGAGGACAGTAAAGATGCTGTTATGCAGATTTTCGAAACACTGATTGAGAAGCTCAAACATCATGAAGTTCAAAATTTCAAAAGCTGGTTGCATGTGCTCACTAAGAATCATTGTTTGATGCAACTAAGAAGCTCAAAAAAAATGCAACATCAAGATTTTCAACAAAATAATCTTGAGAACCATATGGAATTGAGTTATAGTTTGCATCATAATGATAGTGTCCGACTGGAAGAGGATATTCGGATGCTGGAAAGGGCTATTAATCATTTACCTAAAGAACAAAAGGAGTGTGTGGAGCTGTTTTACATCAAACAAAAACCGTATAAGGAAATAGTATCAATAACCGGTTATGAAATGAAAAAAGTGAAAAGCTATATTCAGAATGGCAAGAGGAACTTAAAAATCTATATGGAAAAGTCATGAGCAAAGATAGATCAAAACGGAAGCATAGTGACCTGGATCGCCTTACTCCTGATATTTTGAGAAAGTATCACAAGGGTGAGCTTAGTTCTGATGAAATGCATTCTGTAGAGAGGCGTCTGCTTGAAGATGAATTTGCCGCAGAGGCAATGGAAGGTTTTGAGGCAATGGAAGATCCGGATAGCTTATCAGGCATTGTTTCTGAACTTAATGCTCAAATAGATGAAAAGACCGGTACTTCGAATAGAAAAACAATTCCTCTATGGGTAAGAGCCGGTGGTATAGCCGCTTCTTTGATTGTACTGATATTAGCAGTTTTCATGGTCAAAAATCTCACAGAACCAAATATTGAACAAGAATTAGCTATTTCCCCTTTAGAAGATGGGACACCATCTGCTACAGATGAAAGATCCCAGCAAAACGACACCGTGGAATTAGCTATAGCCGGTAAGAGTGATAAATCAACCCAACTTGATGAAACGGATGAAAATGTCCAAAGTAATGAGGAAGTTGAAGGTCATGACCACTCAGAAGAATCAAAACACTCAAGGGTTTTAAAAGAAATAGAAAAAGAACAACTCACTGATCTAAATACGGACGATGAAAATAGCCGGCCTATAGAAAATCTTAAATCTAAAGAAATTTCCGAAATAACAGCACTAGAAAATGATGAACGATTAGAGGAGGTTGTTGCTGATATACCAGACGTTGAAACAACTGAAAAGATTGAATATAAAACGCAAAAAGAGACAACTTTTGAGCAATCCAAAGAGAAGAAGCTCAGGTCAGAGCAAGCTTTTTCAATTGCCACCTCCGAAAGAGGAGCTGATGTCAATGAAGGCAGATCACGTTTAGCTGCTCCATCCATAGCTCATCGGACTATTACCGGCTTCGTTAATTCTGCAGATGACGGAAGTGCTCTGCCGGGTGTGAACGTATTCGTGAAAGGGAAAAGTAATGGTGTTATTACGGATATCAACGGACAATTTAAGATCCCAATAGAGGTTGCCGACAGCACATTAACGTTTAGTTTTATAGGTTATGAAAGTGAAGAGCTTAAGTTGAACACCAGCAATGACGTGGAAGTGGATCTTGAGTCAGATGTAACTTCCTTGGACGAAGTCCTGATCATCAGCTACAACCATGAACATGATGTTGAAAAGGGAGAATATATAAGTGCGGCACCAAAGGGAGGAAATTCTGCTTATAAAAAGTACCTGCAGGATAGTCTGCATTATCCTAATGAAGCTATTATCAATCGTGTGGAGGGTAAGGTAAAAGTAGCCTTTTATGTACAGTCCAATGGTGTTTTGTCAGATTTCCAGGTAAAACGAAGCCTGGGTTATGGTTGTGATGAAGAAGTTATCCGATTGATCAAAGAAGGTCCGAAATGGACTCCGGCCAAAAAGGATGACCTAAAGGTGAGACAAAAGGTAAAAGTCAGGTTAAGATTCAGACTGCCAAAAAAACGTTAATCCACAATTTATTTAGTTTAACAGACTTTGATAAATACTCATTAATTTCTTCTGGGAAAATCCTAATTTATATAGAAGATAGATGAAGTAATAGGTTATCTGAAGCCTGTAAACACCATATCTTCTATATTTCCTCGCAGAGGTAATCACCGACTTTTTGAAAATTTTGAAAGTCCCTTTCTTCTTTATTCTACGGATGATCTCATTATCTTCCAGGACAGTGAACTGTTCATTAAAACCATGTATCCTATTGAACAGATCTCTTTTAATGAATAAGCTTTGATCACCATACCTGAAAGCATTGATATCAAACCTCGTGAAATAAGCATTAAATTTCAGGAACCAATGCGACCAATCAAAAGTCAGTCTGAAACAACCGGCAGAGAATCCATTATTGACCACAGCATTAATATCTGACAAAAAATCCTTTGGCGGTAATGTATCGGCATGAAGAAAGTATAGTATGTCGCCAGTAGCCTCTCGAGCTCCGACATTCATTTGCAATGCTCGGCCTCTTAATTTTGTCCTAATTATTTTGGCTCCATTGATTTCAGCTCTTTCCATTGTTCCATCACTACTTCCGGCATCAACTACGATTATTTCTTTTAAAAGATCCTTCTCATTAAATGCATTGATATGTTTTAATACCGTTTGAATGTAATCGAATTCGTTGTACGTCGGGACAATGATTGTAATACTCAATGTGGAAAATTTAAGTCAACTTAAATATCAATGCAAACCAATAAAGTAAAATTACCCATCTTTCAAAATATGCATTGTATTCAACATTAAACAAGAACTCAGCTAAATGTAATTCCACAATAAAAATAAAGGATGGACTTCACCTGATCGATCTCTATCATTCAATGAGACTTTATCAGGAATTAATCATGGATGAATTTTTTATTTCACTTGCAATCAGGATTTTGTATATTTCTTATAAGCTCTTAATCAAAGAGATAACTAAAACTATCTAAACTTAACCCTATTTTATACCATGAAATATACCAATGAGATTGAAATAGACCTACCGGTTGAAAAGGTAATTGCTTTATTTGATAATCCGGATAATATGTCCAAATGGCAACCGGAGTTGTTAAGCTTTGAACATATCAGTGGAGAGCCGGGACAAGTTGGGGCAAAATCGAAGCTTCTTTACCAGATGGGGAAAAGGAAGATTGAGATGATCGAGACCATCACAAAGCGAGATTTACCACAGGAATTCGCTGGTACCTATGAAGCCAAAGGCGTTAAGAACTGGATAAACAATCGATTTGTAGAAACCACTCCGGATAAAACCAAATGGATATCTGACAATGAATTTAAATTCAGTGGCTTTATGTCTGTTATGGGACCACTTATGGGTAGCAAGGCATTTTCGAAGCAATCCATGAAGTATATGGTTCAATTCAAAGAATTTGCAGAAAGTGTTGAGCCATGACATTTCAGACTAAAAGATCAAAGCGCAATGTTTAATAACTACCTGGTTAATTACATATTTGTATCGATTTTTTTTATCAGCTGTCAAGAGCGTGAAAGGCATGAGACAATAGAAAAACAATGGACAGGTGAAGACCGAACCACGCTATTAACTGGCTTTCAAGAGTCTCAAGCCTTACTCATGGATCTCGTTCGGCCGTTATCCAATGAACAATGGTATTTCAAAGCTGATTCTAATAGTTGGTCTATCGCAGATATCATGGAGCACCTGGGATTGCAGGAGGACATGCACTTCAGGGAAGTTTATGTAATCTCAAAAACACCAATGCGACCTGAGCTACTCGAAAAAACCAAAAACAACGACGATAAAGTTTTAGCTTATGAGACCGATCCTACAAAGGGTACTTCAGGTTGGTTTGTTACACCCAGAGGCAGATGGTGCAGCAAAGAGGAAGCAATCCAAGGTTTTAACAGAAGCAGGGATCATACCATCGATTTTGTAGGAAATACGGATATTGATCTCAGATTGCATTTCACGTTTAGAGATATCCCGGATGAAAATGATTTCCGTCGTGTCAGAGACTTACATCAAATACTACTTACAACAATCACCCATACGAAGAGACATATCCATCAAATTGAAAGAATAAAAAATCATCCTGATTTTCCAAATCCTTGATCAAATGGCTGTTTAAAGTCCAATTCTGTCCAGAATTTCTCTGAATCTAGGGTCTTTTTTTAGTGGCTTCCAGATAGGGCTGACATCCAGAAAAACAATGGCTCCTATTTTTTCATCGCAACATTTATGTAGATAAAAAAATGCGTTATCAAAATCTTTCAACCCGGTATACAAAGTAGCGAAATCCAAACTGAGGGACACTTTATTTTCTGTCTCCGCTCTTAATTTGAGTGAAGACAAATATGCTTGAGCAGTATCAAAATCTCCCGATAAGGCATAAGCATAACCAAGTTGTGTATCGGGTTTAATGGCATGTGTGGTTTCCTTGCCCAGGTTTTTAAAAATGGTAATCGCTTTCTCATAATCCCCGCTTTGCAGATAAGCCCAACCCTTAAATTCCTGGGCTGCTCTAAAAGTCGGATCCAATGTTAAAATCTGATCATATAACTCAATAGCCTTTTCATATTTTCCATAGAAATAGTAAATGTCAGCTAAGGTTCTAACCGGACCCGGAGATAGCGGATCTATTTTTACTGCCAATTCTAATTCCTCAATGGCTTTATCAAGGTCTTTCATGACGATGAAATACAGAGAGTACATAAGATGTGCATTAGGTGCATTCGGATTTATTTGGAGGGCACGTTTTACACTTTTCAATCCACCTTCCCAATCCCAATCATAAAAAAACTTGATTATGGCCAGAGAGAGAAATGCTTCCATATTGTTGGCATCCAACTGCAACGCCATCTTAGCAGCAGACTTGGCTTTCGTAAAAGCTTGCTCTGTATCTAAATTTCCGGTTGTTCCCAAAAAGGTATAGGCATCAGATATTGCGCTGTGAGCGAGCGAAAATGCCGGCTCCAACTCAATGGCTTTTTGGTAATGACCAAGAGCCTCCTTTATATCTGTTGCTGTCCATTTTCTACTATAGAACAGACCTTTCAAATAATGATTATAAGCCTCTATGTTCTCAGTTGGTGCTGTAACAACTGGTTTCCTATTTTGAACTACGCTCAACTTCTCTCTTAACTTATTGGCAATCTTCCTTGAAATTTCATCCTGCAAAGCAAAAATATCTTCAAGATTCCTGTCATAGCTTTTTGACCAAAGGTGATAACCATCATTTGTACTTATCAATTGAGAGGTAATCCTAACTTTTTGTCCTGCTTTTCTTACGCTTCCTTCCAGAATAGAAGCCACATTCAGCTGCCTTCCTATTTCACGTGCATCCATATTTTTGCCCTTAAATGAAAAAGAAGACGACCGGGACGTCACCTGTAGTCCGTCAATTTTGGTAAGTGCATTGATCAATTCCTCCGTAATACCATCACTAAAGTATTCATTCTCGGTATCGTTGCTCATGTTCACAAAAGGCATCACGGCAATACTCTTTATTTTCTCCTGGACTTTTCCTTTGATCTCTTCCCTCCTTGGCACTACCAAGCCTTCATTGGTAATGGCATGCACCTCAATAGGTCTTCGCACATTCTTTAGATCAAATTCCCCAATGATCTTTGAGTTGAGTTCTTTATGGTTCTTTATTTCATCGTATACTTTATCAGAGATCATTACACTACCAGCAACCGCCAATGATTCGATCCTTGAGGCAATGTTTACTCCGTCACCATATACTCCCTCATCATCATACACGATATCACCGGTATGAACTCCTATTCTCAAATCTACTTTCGGATCCTTTCTCAACGCTAATTGAATTTCAACCGCAGATTTAACCGCCTCAATGGCGCTCTTAAAAATGCTTAAAGTTCCATCACCGTAATACTGAATGATCTTTCCATGACCATTGTCAATTGCTTTAGTTAGCACAAGCCGGTGTCTGTCCCGGTTTCTTTTGGCAATGAGCTCATTCTCCTGCATCATAGCAGTGTACCCAACCATATCGGTAAACATTATTGCAGCTAATTGTCTTGTTCCCATGCCTAAGAATCGATTATCACATGAATATAACAAAGATCATTATAAGTGTCGCTCAAATAATGAGGCTTTCACAATAAAAAGTAGAGTATAAAAAATTCAAATGCCGACAGTCAATTTTGAATGAATTACGAATTTCGAAAGACAAATTACGATTGATTCACAAATAGAAATTTATTTAACACTACAGTAAGTCTTTAGCTAGAGATGCCATTATATGGAAGATTTCAGCCTTTCTGATGTTTTTTGGTCGGTATTAAGTTTATCTGATACCTGAAACCTAAGACCTAAAGGCTTAATTTTTAAAGTGGGCTTTAACCAAGCTTGCCTTGTCAGAACCGACAACGGTTTCAAGCTCCTTCAAAGAAGCTTCTCTAACCTTTTTTACCGACTTAAATTTTGCCAGAAGCTTATCGATGGTTTTACTACCAATTCCTTTAATATCGTCAAGCTCTGATTTGAAAGAATTCTTACTACGCTGATTTCGATGAAAGGTGATGGCAAATCGATGGGCTTCATCACGAAGTTTCTGCAGTAGGACTAAGGATTCAGATTTTTTATCGATGTGTAAGGGGTATTGATCCTCGGGGTAATAAATTTCTTCCAATCTCTTCGCAATACCAATAATCGGAATTTGTCCATAAACATTTAGTGCTTTCAAAGCATCACAGGCAGCATTCAATTGACCTTTTCCCCCATCAATAACAATGAGATCAGGTAAAGGTTGGTTCTCCTCTATTAACCGTTTATACCTCCTGTAGTTAACTTCATACATCGAGGCAAAATCATCGGGCCCCACAACTGTCTTTATATGGTACTTTCGATAGTCTCTTTTGGCCGGTTTTCCGTTTCGAAAACAAACCATCGAAGCCACCGGATTCGTACCTTGTATATTGGAATTGTCAAAGCACTCGATATGCTTTGGTAAATTCTTCAATTGTAAATCATTTTGAAGCGTCCTGAGCACTCTGTTTTCCGCAGGCTCCTTGGAACGAGCTTCACTGAGTTTTTCTTTTTTGTAATGCAGCGTATTCTTAACAGAGAGCTCGGTAAGTTTCTTTTTATCCCCAATTTTAGGCAATGTTAATATAACATTATCCAAAGGTAGTTCTACCGGAACATTGGTAATGATCTCCTTCGAAACACTTTTAAACCTATCTCTTAAATCAATGATCATCATTGACAGGAGATCCGATTCATTTTCATTGAGTTTCTTCTTTAATTCAATGGTCTTAGTGACAATGATGGTTCCGTGGTGTATTTTTAAATAGTTGATATAGGCGTCTTTGTCATCAGATATGATAGTGAAAACATCCACATCCGTTATCTTTTGATTCACCACCAGTGATCTCGATTGAAACTTCTCAAGAAGATCAAGTTTGTTTTTTAATTTTTGAGCCAACTCGAATTCAAGATTTTCAGCGGCTCGCTGCATATTGTCCTTAAAATGATTTCTAACCAGACTAAGATTTCCTTTTAGAATATGTACTGCCTGTTCAATATCGTGATTATAATCATCTTCAGTTTGTAAGTCAGCGCAAGGGCCCTGGCAATTTCCTATGTGATATTCCAGGCAGACTTTGAACTTGCCATTTTTGATATTTTCTTCTGAGAGATTTAATCTGCAAGTACGGATGGTATACAGATCTCTTAGCAAGTGCAATACGTTGTTCATTGCCTTCACACTAGCATAAGGGCCATAGTAAGTTCCCCATTCAGGCACCACTTTCCGTGTGGAATATATCCTGGGGAAACGTTCATTAGATACACAGATATAAGGAAAAGTTTTGTCATCTTTTAACCGAATATTGTACTTGGGCTGGTTGGTTTTGATAAGATTATTTTCCAATAGGAAAGCATCAAATTCAGAATTTACAATGGTAAATTCAATGGCCGCAATCTCCGAAACCATTCTAATGGTTTTACGATCAACCTGTGACTTGCCAAAATAACTGCTAACTCTTTTTTTAATACTTTTTGCCTTTCCCACATAAATAAGCTTACCATCTTCATTGAAGAATTTATAGATACCAGGTTCATTAGGCAATAAACTTATTTGATCTCTTGTGTATTGAGTAGCTTCCATTCGAATTCTCAGATCTTCTATTAAGGCATTTAATCAAAAATACAAAAGAGAAAATGAAACGGCCTAGGCTAAAGACAAATATTGCAATGCCCCTGAATATGACCAAAGCTGCAATCAGCTTAGGTTTTTATTTCAGAAACCAGACGTCCTTCAAAAAACCTGATTATTACCCTAAGGAATTTTTAAAACAAAAAGGCTGCGAATGTCTATAAACATTTGCAGCCTTTTTGTTTTATGAAATATTTTTTATTCCTAAAAGATATCCTTTTCTTCAATCTTATCAGTGGTATCGACCATAACACTATCTACTTCATTGAATATCAATCCCTCATATTTGTCACAATCCAATTCCATGGGTAATCTTTTAACCGGTCTTTTAAAAGGCCCCTTTTCATAACCAAGCTCCTCATTCTGATATATCTTGGTCAAGAACTTTTTATAAATAGGCATAGCCGTTCGAGCCCCCTGGCCTTCTACCCAACTTCTGAAGTGTATACTTCTGTTGTCACCACCGACCCATGCTCCGGCTACCAAATCTTTGGTCACGCCCATAAACCATCCATCCGAGGCATTCTGGGTGGTACCGGTTTTTGCACCAATCTCATTTCCCTCTTTCAGAAACCAACCCAATCCTTGTCCGGTTCCTCCTTCCACCTCTGTGGAACCCTTCAGCATGTGCAACATAATATAGGCATGCTCTTCACTAAGCGCCTCTACGGTAGTTGGTGTGGGGTTATAGAGCACATTACCATCCTTATCTTCAATCCGTGTGATAAATGAAGGTTTGATCCAAACTCCCTCATTTACAAAAGTTCCGTAGGCTCCCACCAATTCAAAAAGACTGACCGGACTTACACCAAGGCATAATGAAGGCACAGCATCCAACTCGCTTTGAATACCCATCAGTTTGGCCTTTTGCACTACGTTCTCCGGGCCAACTCGTTTCATCAGATAAGCAGTGATCCTGTTAATTGATCTGGCCATAGCTTCTCTAATGGTCATTTTTTCTCCATCATAATCGTTAGTCGAATTTTCAGGAGTATAAATAGGAGGATTTTGACCAGGTAAGGGAAAGGTAACCGGAACATTGGCTACTTTGAGACATGGAGGCAAACCATACTCAATGGCTGTGGCATAAACAAAAGGTTTAAAAGTTGAACCTGGCTGCCTGGATCCCTGTCGAACGTGGTCATATTGAAAATATTTATGGTTGATTCCTCCCACCCAGGCCTTTACCTGACCGGTGTGAGGATCCATTGCCATAAACCCTGTATGTAGAAATCTTTTAAAATATCTGATTGAGTCCATTGGGCTCAGAACCGTATCTTTTTCTCCTCCCCAGGAAAATACAGTCATTTCCCTTGGTAGATTCATTACAATATCAATGGAATCAGATCCCCTACCATACTTGTTGACTAATTGCCGGTAACGAGGTGCTTTTTTTGCTTCGTCCTCAATAAAGTTTTTAATTTCTTTCCAATTTTCGTCTATCCAGGGATTCCTTCCCTTCCAATGTTCATCGAACTTTTCCTGTAGTTCCACCATGTGCTCAACTACAGATTCCTCAGCTAACTTTTGTAATCTGCTGTCAATAGAAGTATAAATCTTTAATCCTCCTTCATACAGATCTTGGTTGTTTTCCCTCGCCCATTTTTTTAGGAATTTTTGAGCTTCCGCCCTGAAGTAAGGAGCGGGCCCCTCATTGTGATTCTCAACCCTGAAATTCAGTCCAAGTTCCAATGCTTTTAATGAATCACACTCATTCTGAGATATGTAATCATATTTAAGCATCTGATCTATGATTCTGTTTCTTTTTCTGGTTGCTCTGTCGGGAAACCTTACCGGATTGAAACGGCTGGGTGCATTGACAAGTCCGACCAAAACGGCCGCTTCAGGAATTGTAAGACTATCAGGCGTGGTATTGAAATAGGTTTTGGAAGCTACTTTTATTCCAAAAGAATTATTGCCAAAGGGAACCGTATTGAGATACATGGCCATAATTTCTTCTTTCGTATATTTAGATTCCAGGATGACTGAAAGGATCCATTCCTTGGTTTTAACTACCCCAAGGCCAATAATACCCATATTAGTTAAAGCACCTTTGTATCTCTCGTCGCTACGGGTTCCGAATAAGTTTTTCGCCAGTTGTTGTGTAATAGTACTACCTCCTCCTCTTTTGGTGAAAGTCACAAACCCAACAATTCCCCGCATAACACCTCTCAGATCAATTCCGGAATGATCGTGGAATCTAATGTCTTCTGCTGCCAATAAAGCATTAATTAAATTCGGTGATAAATCCTCATATATAATAGGTGTTCTGTTACTATTGGGTAAAAAGTATTTACCCAATAGTTCACCATCTGCTGAAAATAGCTGTGAGGACAATTCATCTTTAGGGTTATCAAGTTCCCTAAGGTTTGGCATTCCACCGTAAAGATTTAAAAAATTATGATTGACTGATATTACATAAATCGGAACAAGAAGAAGCACTCCAATGAACGCAATCCAGAGTCCCTTTACGATTTTGTTGTAAATACTTTTGGTTTTGGTTGGTTGCTTGGTCATGATCAGTTGTAAAACTTATCGAAGAATGACAGATAATTTTCGACATCTTTGGTTTGATAAAATATTTGAAAATTATCCTTGGTTATTACAAAATTATTAAAATTAAGGCTGTTTAACCCTTTCAATGGCGAATTTGCACCATTAAATGCCTGATAAAATTCCAGAGCTCTTGCTTTATCCTGGAATTGATTAATGACTACGATGGTTTTAGTATCGGTCAAGATTAAATTAGCTGTATTTAAACCATATCCTGAAAAATAATCTTGTACGAACTTATCGATTCTACCAGGAAGTTGTTTAGCTTCCGAATCTTTAAAATCATAAACCAAAACGAAGGAATGACTCTGCTCAAAGAATTCGACAAACTTTGTTTCTTTGGCTGAGGCAACTTCCTGCAGCCATCCTCTGGAAGTTTCCAACAGTTCGTTGGCATAATCCAATAGTTCACTATCCGGATTCTTTTCAATGAATTCTCCTAACTCAAATTGATACCGGTAAATATCTTCTGTCTTTCCAATGATAAGAACCCGTAATAATCTCAAATTATCGGTAAAATCATTTTCCTCATGTTCTCGTAATGCCTGATCTATTCTGGCTTTGGCCCCAAGGAAATCACCAGCCTCATATTCTTTATAAGCTTTGTTATAAATAATCTTGAGTTTTTCACTGGCTATTTTACTCTCTTCTCTATAATTCGGGTTGATCAGGGTTTTGGCATAGATACTATTAGGAAATTCGTTTAATAATTGATCTTTATAAGAAAGATCCTTACCATTCCCAAGATCTTTATTTATGATATAGAGCAAATAGAGAACTTCAGGCTTATACTCAGTTTGGGGATACCTTATCAACAGTGTATCAAAGGCATCACTTGCATTCACTTTTTCCTCCAGGTCAAAATTATAGATGTTCCCGAGATGGTAGTAGGCGTCCTCTATTTTCTTATGGGCTTCTTGTTTGGCTTCTGCCGTAAAAGGTATATTTTGATAATACATGCTTTTATCAAAAACCTCTTCACCATTACCATTGGCGGCGGTTTCTTCACCAGGCTCCTCGTTCAGATTTGGATCGGAACTCGGCACCTCACTGGCGATAACAGATTCTTTGCTTGATCGGCGCCAATGATCTTCCAACGGACGATTACCCCACTTCCTCACAAATTCAGATTGTCCCTGCCCAACTGCTGAAATATTATAAAAATACCAAATTGCATTGCCATCTTCCTTTTCACTATTGAAAGGGTTGTCAGAAGTATCAAACAATCTTCGATTAACACGGCTATTGGCAACAGATCTTTTCTGTTTTTCCAGTCTTTTTGCTTCCTCCTTCTTTTGTTCGATGGCATCATCCAAAAAAGCGCTGAGTGTCAAGGAATCCATTTCGGCTAATGCAAGAAGACTGTCCTGTAATTGAATTGTCGTAATTTGTTTGGCAAAATTGGCCAGTATCTTTTGTCTTTTTTCAATAACCTCGTAAGATTCATCATCCTTTGGCATTGAGGTGAGCGTGCTGTCATAATATAACTTTGCCAGTTGATACTTCTTAGACCTTTCAAAGTAGATCTGCCCGAGCTTCCAATAGGAATATGCTTTTTGCCTTTGGTTATTGACACTGGACCTGACGGAGGAGTTATAATGTTCGATGGCCTGATCCAGATTCTCATTCTTAATTTCAAATTCGGCCATCTCGTAATAGATTTTGTCTTTGAACTCCTTGTTTTTTGAGTCCGTTAGTAGCTTGCGGTAATACCTTCTTATTTTCTTCAGGTCATTTGTTTTTTTCAGCTCAAATACCTGCGCCCTGTTTAGCTTGGCATAAAAAGATAACTCATAGTCCGGATTACTTTTAAGACATCTATCATAGTTATTATATGCTTCGGCATCAAAGCCTAAGGATTGGTATATCTGACCTATAATAAAATAAATCTTAGCTTTCCCTTCATTATTCTTCATCAGTGGAACTGCCAAAACAAGGTTCTTAACCATATTGTCAAGATCTTCCCGTTTCTGATACAAGTGGGCTCTTGTCAGATACAAGTTCTTTTTATTCTTTTTGCTGAGATCCTCTTTTTTCAAAAAATCCGAAACAGCAATAGCATTGCTTTCCTCATTGTAATGAATATAGGAACGCATTAAGTGTATTAGGGCCGTATGTCTTACATCATCACCTTTGGCATCACGATTAACAATCTTATAGGCAGTAATTGCTTTCTCAAATTCAGCCATATAAAAATATGCCCTACCTACCTGTATATAGGCAGGGTGAACCCATTTACTATTTTTGTGCCAATCAATGACCTTTGATGCCTTTTTAATACAGTCATCAAGTTTTGTTCTTTCGGACTCAATAGTGGCTGAATCGATCTCAGGGAAGATCTTGAGGATTTTATTGAAATTATTGTCATGGGTCGATCTAATAGAAGACTCAACTTCTTTCAGATGTTCGTTGGCTATAAAATAGGGATTGAAATGCGCAGTCGTGTTGTGATAGGCTGTACTGATTGGTCCTGTGTTTTCAGCAGAGCAACCCATAAGCATGGAAACTCCCAGAATAATTAAGAAGGAGTATTGATTAAATACACTATTTCCCAACCTATAAAGCATAGTTAGATACTACAATGAAACGTAAAAAAATCACAATTAATACAATATTTATAAATCAAATAGGTAATTATATATATTTTTGCCTAATTAATTACCAATTTATAATGCTTTGAGCCCCAAAAAAACACTTTCCAATTGGCTTTCTAACAGGTATTTATTAATCATCCGAAATGAAGAAAATTTTGCCGAAAAATCTACCTTCAGTTTCACATACGCTAAGGTAATAGTTTTTATTTTCTCGGTGTTCATAATTTTTATGACGATCAGCCTGTATCTGATAAGTTCGGTCTTATCACAATGGCTGGATCCGAGACACACAAAGCTAGAGATGAATAAAAAAATAATTCAGTTATCACTGAAGGTGGATTCTCTGGCTCATGAGGTTGATCAAAAAGAGCGTTTCATTCAAAACATCCAAAGTATTATTAAAGGAGAAGACGTGGATGAGTTTGAGACAGCGGATCTTGAAGAACCCACTTCGCCCAATGATCTTAATAAGGAAATAGATTTAAGCCAGGTATCAGCAATTGACTCCGTTTTTAGAAGGGAGTTCGAAGAATCTGGGATTGAGGTGGTAAGAGTAAAAAATACCGAAGACTTTAAGTTACAAGAGCTTTTCTTCTTTTCACCATTGGCCGATCCCGTTGTTTCATCACCATATAGTGCAAAAAATGAACATTTCGGAGTTGACCTCGTGGCAAAAGAGGGGGAGCCTATTAAGTCAATCTCCGATGGGACTGTAATATTTTCCGGATTTCAGACAGAAGGCGGCTATATGATGGCCATTCAGCATAGAAATAATCTCATCTCTGTATATAAGCACAATTCCTCATTGTTGAAAAAAGTTGGTACTTTTGTTAATGAAGGTGAAATAATTGCTATTATTGGAAATACAGGAGAATTGACAACAGCCCCTCATCTTCATTTCGAACTTTGGTATAATGGGTATGCTGTAAATCCTGAAGAATTTGTAAAATTTTAATATTAAATAAGAAATGTTTAATAATAAAGAAGAAAAAAAAGTTGCAGAAGAAGTGAGTAATTCTAGCAATCAAATTGGCAAAGGAACTGTTCTTCATGGAGATATTGAAACTTATGGAAACCTAAGGGTAGAAGGTAAAGTAGTTGGGGATATTAAAACAAAATCTAAAATCGTCGTTGGCCATTCCTCTCAGGTTGAGGGAGATATTCTGGCTCAAAATGCTGAAATTTCGGGTGAAGTGAAAGGAACTGTGGAAGTTACGGAACTTTTGATTTTAAAACCTTCTTCTGTCATTCACGGTGATATCGTAACCAATAAGTTAATCGTTGAATCCGGAGCCAAATTTAATGGTGGTTGTAAAATGGGAGCCGGCGTAAAAGAGATAAAGTTAGGCGATACCGTAAAGGATGCTCCAAAGGCAGTTAAAGAAAAAGCAGGAGCACTTTAATTTTTATAATTGTCAAACATCTATTTTTAGATTATTTCGAGAAACACAACTTCACTCCTTATTCCAGACAAAGCGTTACCTGATCTTTTCTTTTCCATAGGAGTACCTCATATATATCAGACAATGTATAACGCTTATAAAGATCTGATGATATCATTTAATTTGCGTCTTTAGTGAAAAGATGGGTAGTTTTATAATAACAATCTATGGATTTCTGAGTTTTGGGTAATGGAAAATGAACATATTCAGGAAAAAAATAACAAGGGCCAGAAATACACTAAAAAGAAGCCTCAATACTTAAAGTATACCGGGCTTGGATTTCAAATGCTGGCTTCGATATTGGTAGGCGCCTGGCTGGGGGCCAAACTGGATACTTTGATGAAAATGGAATTGCCCATATTTACAATTGTCTTCATATTCATTTTCTTTATTGGTTCAATGATCGTGCTTGTTAAAAATTTGCCAAAATAGTGTCTGAAATAAAAGGTTTTCCATTTCTACGATTAACTATCTTTACTGCAATAGTCTCCCTGGTGGTCTGGATCATTCATAAATTTTGGCCTGAGATTATCTACTCTTCAGTGCATATAATAATCGTTTTCCTGTTCTTCCAATTCGCACTTAACTACTATGTTCTGACGCTCACATTAATTAAATACAAGGACAAAGTAAATGCTACCATATTCAATTTGGGTTCTATCGTATTCCGTCTGTTGGTTTGTGTACTTATTGTATTCATATTCATTTATTTAGATCCGGATAATGCTACGCTGTTCGTTTCTAATTTTTTAACACTTTATTTGTTTTACCTAGGGTTTGAAATTTATTCTGTATTGACTAACTTGCGGCCAAATTTGAAACAGTAATCAATAAAGATGGATATAAGCCGTAGGTTTCGCCCCAACAAATCACTGAAAATCAGTTTTTTATCTATACTCATAATTGTTTTAACCAGCAACTTTACAGTTTTCGCCAGTGGGGGTGATGGTGAAGAATTTAATCCCGGAGAGATGATCATGCACCATGTTAAAGATGCGCATGAATGGCATTTTTTCGATATTGGCGAAACACAGGTGACACTTCCTTTACCTATTATATTATATTCAGAAAAAAATGGATTTGTATCCTTCTTATCTAGCAAATTCCATCATGGAGAAACTAGTTATAAAGGATATAAACTGGATCATTCTGGTCATATTGTTGCCGAAGATGGTCATGAATTTTACGATATTTCTATCACTAAGAATGTGGCGGCTCTTTTCATGGGATCCATTCTTATGATTATTATCTTCCTTTCTGTTGCCAAAGGATACAGAAAAAATGAAGGACGCGCTCCTAAGGGAATTCAATCTTTCTTTGAACCAATTATAGTCTATGTAAAGGATGAAATTGTCAAGCCTAATGTAGGGCCAAAATATCAGAGGTATCTGCCTTACTTACTGACTTTATTTTTCTTTATATGGTTTGGGAATCTTTTCGGATTGTTGCCAGGCGCAGCCAACTTAACAGGAAACATTGCGGTAACATTAGTGCTTGCAGTATTTACTTTGATCATCACCCTGGTTAGTGCAAACAAAAACTATTGGGGGCATATTTTCAATCCTCCCGGGGTTCCTGGCCCTTTGAAAATAATTATCATCCCCGTTGAAATCATCGGGATTCTTTCCAAGCCATTTTCTTTGATGCTACGACTTTTTGTAGCTATCACGGCAGGACATATTGTTATATTGAGTTTGATCGGGTTGGTGTTTATATTCCACAGTTGGCAAGTTGGCATCGTGAGCACATTGATCGTTACATTCATTAATATCATTGAATTGTTAGTAGCTTCGATTCAAGCTTATGTATTTACGCTTTTCTCAGCCATGTATATAGGTATGGCCATTGAGGAGCATCATTGATTTAGAACCTTTTATGTTTAATTTATAAATCAAAAATTATGTTAATCAGTTTATTGCTAGATATTAGCTTAGCATACATGGGAGCTGCTATCGGTGGCGGACTAGCTGCGATTGGCGCTGGTATCGGTATCGGTAAAATTGGAGGTTCAGCAATGGAAGCCATTGCAAGACAGCCTGAAGCTTCTGGTAAGATCCAGACTGCCATGCTTGTGATCGCTGCCTTGATTGAAGTAATCGCTTTATTCGGAGCAGTAATTGCACTATTGATATCTTTCAAAACTCCTGTATAAGGAAAAAAAGAGCTTGTTCATCAACATTTGGTTGTGACAAGCTCTTTCAAATTAGAATTGTTAGTCTAAAATTGATATAAGCTAAAATTTAATATGGATTTAATAACTCCTGGTTTCGGATTGATTTTCTGGCAGGCTGTTGTCTTTCTGATCGTTGTTTTTATACTCGGAAAATTTGCCTGGAAGCCTATCCTAAAATCTTTAAAAGATAGAGAAGATTCTATAGATGAGGCACTAAATGAGGCCAAAAATGCCAAAGAAGAAATGGCTCAGCTCAAAGCTGAAAATGAAAAACTTTTGGCAGATGCGAGATTGGAGCGGGATCAGATACTAAAAGATGCCACTGCTGCTGCCAATAAGATCCGGGAAGAGGCCAGAGAAGAAGCTGGTAAGATCAGTGCCAAGATGGTTGAAGATGCTAAGACGACCATTCAGAATGAGAAAAAGGCTGCTTTAACTGAGGTCAAGAATCAGGTTGCTGAATTATCGTTGCTTGTTGCAGAGAAGTTGATAAAGAAGAATCTCGAAGAAGACAAAGCACAGAAAGCACTTGTTGACGATTTTGTAAAGGATCTGAATGTAAACTAATTGAATTGAGAGATGTCTGAAATTAGAATAGCAACCAGATATGCGAAATCACTGCTGGAATTAGCTGAGGAAAAAGGAGTGCTTGAAGAGGTTCATGATGATATGGTACTCTTTGGTGAGGTTTGTGAGGACAACAGAAATTTTCTATTAATGCTTCAGAATCCTATTATTAACCATGATAAAAAACTGAGTATTTTGCAATCTCTGTTCTCAAAAAGATTTCATGAGCTGACTTTAGCAATCTTTGAACTGATTACTAATAAGAACAGAGAAGCTGTACTACCCGCTATCGCCAGACAATTCCACGTTCAATACAATATTCATAAAGGGATTGAAAGCGCTAAAGTGATCACAACATTTCCTTTAACAAAGGAGCTAAGAAAAAGCTTCGAGGATGTTGTTGCTTCCATGACCGGCAAGAAGGTAGAGTTAATAGAGGAGGTAAGCAATGATATTGTTGGAGGTTTCATTTTAAAAATCGGAGATCGCCAAATTGATGAAAGCATTAGCGGAAAACTAAAAGAATTAAAATTAAAATTCAGTCATAATCCTTATCTGAAGGAATTCTAATTAAGACACTACAGATCAGGGAACAGAAAATAAATTAAAATTTAACATTATCATATAATGGCAGAAGTAAGACCCGATGAAGTTTCAGCGATTTTAAGAGAACAATTGTCAAACTTCAGAACAGAGGCTGAACTTGAGGAAGTAGGTACAGTGCTCCAAGTTGGTGATGGTGTAGCACGTATATACGGACTCTCAAAAGCGCAATCAGGAGAGCTTTTGGAATTTGAAAATGGCTTAAAAGCACTGGTACTTAACCTGGAAGAAGATAATGTGGGTGCGGTACTATTAGGTGATTCAAAGGATATCAAAGAAGGAGATACTGTTAAGAGGACCAAACAAATCGCTTCCATCAATGTGGGCGACGGTATGCTTGGCAGGGTAGTGGACACTCTTGGCAATCCAATTGATGGTAAGGGGCCCATTGAAGGTGAAACTTTTGAAATGCCTTTGGAAAGAAAAGCTCCTGGTGTGATCTATCGCCAGCCAGTAAGTGAACCTCTTCAAACTGGTATTAAAGCGATTGACTCTATGATCCCCATTGGTAGGGGGCAAAGAGAGTTAATCATTGGAGACAGACAGACCGGGAAAACTGCAGTGGCCATTGATACTATCATTAATCAAAGAGAATTCTACGAAAAGGGAGAGCCAGTTTTCTGTATCTATGTGGCAGTAGGTCAAAAAGCCTCAACAGTTGCAGGTGTTGTTTCTGCTTTGGAAAAAGGTGGCGCAATGGATTATACAGTGGTTGTTTCTGCCGCTGCTTCTGATCCTGCTCCTATGCAATTCTTTGCACCATTTACAGGTGCTGCCATCGGTGAGTATTTTAGGGACACTGGAAGACCTGCCTTGGTGATCTATGATGACCTTTCAAAACAGGCTGTCGCTTACCGTGAGGTTTCCCTTCTACTAAGAAGACCTCCGGGACGTGAAGCTTATCCTGGTGATGTTTTCTATCTTCACTCAAGATTGTTGGAGAGAGCTGCTAAGATCAATGATAACGATGAAATTGCCAAGCAAATGAATGACCTTCCTGATTCACTACAAGGTAAAGTGAAAGGAGGCGGATCGCTAACAGCACTTCCCATTATCGAAACGCAGGCTGGTGATGTTTCTGCTTATATTCCAACCAATGTGATTTCAATTACCGATGGACAGATATTCCTTGAAACAAACTTGTTCAACTCGGGTATTCGTCCGGCAATTAACGTAGGTATCTCAGTATCCAGGGTTGGAGGTTCAGCTCAGGTTAAATCAATGAGGAAAGTGGCCGGTACACTCAAGCTTGATCAGGCACAATTCCGTGAACTGGAAGCTTTCGCTAAATTTGGTTCTGACCTTGATGCAGCTACTAAATTGACAATTGACAGAGGTAGGAGAAACCTTGAAATATTAAAACAAGCTCAGTATTCTCCCGTGGCAGTTGAAAAGCAGGTAGCTATTATTTATGTTTCAACAAACGGCCTCTTAGATAAAATTCCGGAACAACGAGTTCGAGAGTTTGAAGGCGAATTCCTTAATTTACTTTCGGCACAGCATCAAGAGGTGTTAGATACACTTAAAGCTGGTAAGCTTGATGATAATGCCACTGAAACTTTGAAAAAAGTGGCAGGTAGTTTAGCTAAGAAGTACGAGAATTAATCTTTTGTCATTGATTGAAAGAGATCCATAAAAGATCTCTTTCGCATTGATCAATTTGACAAAGCTTATAATATAAAATGGCAAATCTAAAAGAAGTTAAAAGCAGAATAAGTTCGGTAACTTCAACGCAGCAGATTACGAAAGCGATGAAGATGGTTGCAGCTGCCAAGTTAAGAAGGGCTCAGGATCGAATTATTCAAATGCGACCATATGCCAGCAAGCTGGCTACCATTTTAAGCAATGTTTCTTCGGGTGTTGAGGATGATTTGGCAGGTATCTATTCCGTTGAAAGGGAAGTAAACAACGTGTTGATTGTTGTTATTACCTCTGATAAAGGATTATGCGGAGCCTTTAACAGTAATGCCATTAAGGCGGGGCTTACCCTCATCAAAGAAAAATATCAAGCGCAAAAAGACAATGTTCACATTCTGCCCATTGGTCGAAAAGCTAATGAATATTTTACAAAGCGAGGATACAATGTGATTAGTGATTATTCTGATCTTTTTTCACATTTATCTTTTGAGGAAGTCAGAGCAGCCGCAGAATTTGCCATGAATGGTTTCAAAAGCGGTGATTTTGACCGGATTGAGCTTGTTTACAATGAGTTTAAGAACATCGCAACTCAGATACTAAGAAAGGAACAATTCCTTCCAATCGAGAAAATAGAAACAAGTGAGGAAGAATCCGCTACAGCCATTGATTATATCTATGAGCCTTCCAAGGAAGTCATCTTAGAGGAATTAATACCTAAATCCCTAAAAGTTCAGTTTTACAAGGCTTTGTTGGAATCTAATGCTTCTGAGCACGGGGCAAGAATGACAGCCATGGACAAAGCCACTGAGAATGCTGGCGAACTGTTGAAGGAGCTCAGACTTACTTACAACAGAACAAGACAGGCAGCAATTACCAAAGAAATCCTTGAAATCGTTGGAGGAGCAGAGGCTTTGGCAAGTGAATAAGTAAATACCTGAAAATAAATCAGATAAAAAAGCTCATTTTATGAATGAGCTTTTTTTGTGTTTTTACTTTACAATAATTTGTATATTACTCATTCATGCTATTCAAATTATACCGCTATCTTCGTATTCTTAGCCTTGATGTGGCTCTTGGTTCCTGCATAAGCGCTTTATTTGTGGCGAATTATTTACAAGTTGCTATTTCCTATTCAGCCCTTTTCACATTGGGATTATGTGTTTGGCTTATCTATACCGCAGATCATTTAATGGATGCATATCATATCAAACATAAAGCTCATAGCCGAAGACATTTATACCATCAGAAATATTTCAAAAGATTGGTATATCTTTTTATCGTGGTGGCATCTCTTGGTTTTGTTTCTTTAATATTTCTTCCTACAAGAACCATCTATTGGGGACTTGCTTTGTTGGCATTTGTATTTTTGCATTTTATTATTCTAAAACTGATTGGCATCAGGCCTTCTGCTTATAAGGAATTCATTGTAGCTTTCCTTTATGCGGCAGGGATCTTCCTGGTTTCACTAAGTGTTTATAATGGGCCTTTCAACAAAGAGATTCTGGTATTATTTGTACAATTTTTTTTAACCGCATTGATTAATCTTCTTTTATTCGGAATGATTGAGGAAGAGATTGACAAAAAGGATGGGCAGGTTTCATTTGTTCAGTGGGCTGGAAAAAAAAGAACTTTAACTTTTACCTGGATTTTATTATCAATCTCATTTTGCTACCCTATTTATACCTTTATAACCACTACAAATAATAGTCTTATTATCAATCAAATGATTATACTGGCAATGAACCTTACTTTAGGGATCATTATGTTTGATAAAAATTATTTTAAGAAAAAAGAGCGTTACCGGGCTTACGGGGATGCCATTTTCTTGTATCCTATTATTGTTTTATAACATGTCCAAACGATCGAATGATTTTGATCGTATTGCTCCATTTTATGATATATTGGCTAAGTTGGTGTTTGGTAATGCGATGAAAAAAGCGCAAACAGCCTTCTTGGACAAGATCCCATCCAATTCAAAAGTATTAATTATTGGTGGTGGAACAGGATGGATACTAGTGGAGCTTTTCGAGCGTCTGTCAAATGTGCAGGTTGTGTATGTGGAGTCATCTGCAGAGATGTTAAGTTTAACGAACTCCAGGTTAATGAAGGCATGGCAAGCTAAAGTTAAATTTATACACGGGAATCAATGTGACATCGAACAAGACCATTTCGATGTAATCATAACCCATTTTTTTCTTGACCTTTTCAAGGAGGACAAAGTCTCGCATATTATTAATACTTTAAAAGCAACTTTGAAACCAAATGGTAAATGGTTATTCTGTGATTTTGAATTAAATAATGTGCACAGTAAGTATTGGCAGAAGATATTGGTTAGGACAATGATCAATTTCTTTAAACTAACTACGAATCTGGAAGCTAATAAACTTATTGATTTGAGAGAACACTTAAAATCATGTGGATTAAAGCAGGTTGAAAGCAGAAGGTTTTACAAGAAAATGATTGTCTCATGTATTTTTGAGCCCCAATAAAAAAAGAAGCCGGATAAACCGGCCCCTATCTTGGATTCTCTTGATGAGAATCTATTATATATGGATGGAGACAGAATTTCTAGTCGACCATCACTACCAAGTACTTGGAAGTGGTCCAGAATTTCTCAGGATCAAGTATTATAAGGCTCTCTACTTGCTTCTCATCGTTTTCTGCTTTCTCGAATTTGTAAGAGTCAACAGGATGATTTGTTACTAAAGAAACCTTTTTACCTGAAACCGGGAAAGAAGTAACTTGAGTGATATCAATTTCACTAAATACGCTTTTATTAAAGTCTTTTTTCAAGCTCCTAGTTTTACCAATTCCTAGGAAACCACCTTCTTTTGCGATAACCTCCTCATCTAGTAATTCTTTAGATGTTCCAAGAGCGTAATAAGCTGTATTTTTTTGTTTGATTTGATCTCCAATGATTTTTGCCTGATTGGCATTCTCGATATTCAATGTATCAATGGTTGCATTTAATTCTGCAACAGTGAAATTCATTTCTTCGAGTTCTCCCTTCAATGCAGTGATTCGAAGATCTCTCTCTTCAATTTGTGCGGTTAACTCCTGCTGAAGTTCTTCAAGCTTTTTGTTAAGCGCAGCACTTCTTCTGTTAGATCTTTTGATCTGGGAAGTCAAAGAAGCAATCTTTTCTTTGTTTTGAGCCATTAAGTCATTGATGACTTTAATATCTTCAGTGATCCTTAGTTTAACATCTTCTTTTAAGGTCTTTTTGTCACTGTTGGTAATGGCAATGTTCATTTCACGCTCTCTGATCTCCGCAAGATTTCTTTCAATGTCAGTGAATGATTCCATGAAGGAGACAAGTTCAGCGTCCTTTTCATCATTAATAGCAACTAGTTCTTTGTTCTCCTGCTCCAGTTGGGCAACCTTCTCCTCCATTTCTTTATTGGTACATGCGAAGGCCATCGCACTGATTGTTAAAATTACCAAAAACTTTTTCATCATTAATATGCAATTTGTTTCAGCCTTCTCATGTATAAATTATGTGCCAAAAAAGATTATGAATGCTAAAAACTGCGAAAAATGGCGTTATTCAAACGTTTTTGATCGATCTGGTTTTTACATTATAAAAATTGCAAACCGAAGTTTGTAGAATCAAATGTCCATAGTGTGGAAATTATCCACATGAATGATTGAATAAAGATGTTGAGTATCAGTCTATCAGTAGTTTCTACCCTTTTACCAAGGAAGATGTCCTAAAGAGAAAGTTGAATTTTGAAAGAATTACGAATTTCAAATGGCAAATTACAATTTGAAACAAAACTTCGGTATTTCAATGCCTCAACGCAATTTCAAGTTAGTTATATCATAGCGTGGATCAATCCGAAAAGTTGGGGATTGCCTGGAATGAGTACTAAAGTGTTTGGGTATTTAAGTGTTAAAATTCAAGCCTCATGCAGCTATTTAGGTAGTTATTATCAATGCTTTTCAGTCAGTTTTCAGAAAGAGATCACAAAATTTACCTGCTGATCGTTATTTTCTTATACCAGGCACTTACCGGTCTGCAACATATAATAAAGAATAGCTTCTATTCAAATAAATCCCTTTTTTAAAAGATTAAGACATTTTTCAACTTCAATACCCAAACACTTAAGCACTTCAACACAATACCAATGACCTTTCTCCATAACAATTCCGCTTGGTATGGTATCAGTTAGACCATTAGTAACTCAAAAAGCGACAAAAAGGTCATTCTCTTTTGTATTCAATAGTTCCGTTGACAATGGTAAAATCAATTTTAGTGTTGAGCAATTCTTCTTCGGGCACTTTCATGAGGTCCTGAGAATAAATTGTGAAATCAGCAATTTTGCCTACTTCTATAGATCCTTTGATCTCTTCTTCAAATGCCCCATATGCCGCATCCAATGTATAAGATCTTAGTGCCTGCTCTCTGGTCATTTTTTGGTTGGGTTCGTAACCCTGATCTGGTTCGCCTTTTAAAGTTTTTCGGGTTACGCTGGCATAAAATGAGGCAATAGGGTTAATAGGTTCCACAGGGACATCACTTCCGTTAACAATTCGGGCTCCGGATTGCAGCAGTTTCTGCCAAACATAAGCTCCTTCTTCAATCCTTGTTTTACCCAATCTATGAATCGCCCAAGGACGATCTGAAGACATATGAATCGCCTGCATGGAAGGTATCACCCCCAGAGAAGCAAATCGTGGTATATCTTCTAAGCTTAAGTGCTGCGCATGCTCAATACGGAACCGATGATCTTTCGCAGCCTGAGGGTTTTCGGTAAAGGCCTTTTCATACATATCCAATACTTCACGGTTGGTCCTATCCCCGATGGCATGAGTACAAACCTGAAATCCATTGGCAAGCGCATTTTTTGAAACCTGATAGACAAAAGACATTGGTGTTGTCTCATGCCCAAAATGGTTTGCCCTATCTTCGTATGATGCCAGTAACCAGGCACCTCTTGATCCCAGGGCTCCGTCAGCGTGAATTTTTATAGAACGGATAGTCAAAAAATTATCGCCTGATCCTATTTCTGGCCCCTTTTCATACCAGGAATTGAGCAAAGCTGTATCACGGCTGGATAACATCATCCATAATCGGGTTTTCAATTTTCCTTCATTCAAAAGTTCCCTAGCCAATTCTATTTGATAATTGGACGCACCGGCATCCTGAAAACTCGTAATTCCATTTTTAAGACTTTCTTGAACGGCCAAGTTCATGGCCCTTAGATCTTTTTCTCTCGTTGAACTAGGGATGTGCCCTGAGATCAACGACATAGCTGTTTCATTAAATATGCCAGTTGGATTACCAAGTTCATCTCTTATGACTTCCCCTCCATGCGTGTCTTCAGTTTTTAAACTCTCAACAGACAATTGTTGAACACCAGCTATTTCCATTGCCTTTGCATTAGCAAATCCTGCGTGTCCACTGGCATGTCTGAGAAATACAGGGTTGTCAGGAGAAACTGAGCTCAAAAGATCATGGGTTTGGAAACCCTTTACGATATTACCCGAAATGCTGTCCCATTTACTTTGATGCCAGCCTCTTCCAAGGATCCATTCTCCGGGTTGAGATTCTTTGACCGCCTGAGCAACACGATCAGTTAATTCCTCATAACTGGTCACATCAAGAAGTTCTAAATTAAGTTTAGATGTACCCATTCCCAGGAAATGTCCATGTCCCTCAATTAAACCAGGGGTGACAGTCCTTCCTTTTACATCTAATACCTCAGTTTCTTCACCTATCCATTGCTGCACATCATCATTTGAACCCACAAATACAATTTTACCATTACTCACAGCAATGGCCTCTGCATTTGGATTAGCGTCATTCACCGTATAAACTTTTCCATTTTGAATAACTAAGCTGGCGGTTTGCCTGTCTTGCTGGCTATTGCAGGCTAATAGCATTAAAATGCTAACAATAAACAAATATATTTTCCTCATGGCTTATTGGATAATGTTGTTCAGATTTGGCTAAGATAATTAAATTTTAGTTAGATTTTAATTGATTAAGTTCGCTTCGGCGACAAAACATTTTCTTTAGCTCTTTGAAAAAATAAAAAGAAAAAAGAGTAATTTGGAGGGTTTTAATTTACTGATTATTTGCAGTTTGAACCGTTTTTTATGTTTAGAATAAAAAAACTAGCTTAATATTTTTAGCTTTGCAACTGCTTATTGTTTACCAATTATCAATAATATGACAGAGTACAATAGAATTACCTTTTTAATTGTCATCTTATTTCTTTTTTCGCTAAACGCATCATTCGCTCAAAATGATAGTACGACATTATCAAGCGATTTGGAATATCCTGACATTAAAATTTTCCAGGGAAGCAGGTACTCTAACAACAATTTAAATCCGGAGCCGGCAATCTATAGTTTAACAAACCTAACTGCAAACCAATTATTCACACACTATATAAATCTTGATGAGCAGGCCATCATCATATCACCAACCTGGTTTGCAGAGCCATCAAATTTCAAAAGTTTGAATCTCAATTTAAAAGCTGCCAGGCAACGAGGCGTGAGTAATTTTGGTCTGGGTTTTGGACTAAGGTTTAATAAGAACAAGCCTATACAAATTCATGACAGAGTGGTTAGTAAATACCAGGGTTTGCATAGAAACATCCTGGCGATGACCAATGAAACTGTGAAAAAATCTGAACTGGAAAGATTCAGAGGATTTTACTACAACAATATTATTGATGAAGTATATAAGGAATCGAGCAAATACATTACACTTCAAGCTGGGTTAAATGCTCAATTTTTCGAATTATTTCAAAAAGACAACTTCGAAGCCTTTAAAGGTTTCAATGCTTCCGCCGGAATCAATTTCTCACTTTCTCAAAAATCTGGTATTCATATAAACTATAATTATACTGAGAAAAAGGCTTCCGGAGCTGTGGGAACTCCAACCGTACTATATCAAGGCGGTTCTTTCACTGCAAGTACATTAATTGTTCTCAATAAAGACTATGTGAACAGTGAAAATTATATTCAACACATGTTTATTCCCGGGTTGGAACTTGGAATTGCTGTTGAGTACCAGGAGGCTATGGAAAACCTTGATTTCGCAGAAGACAACATCGTGAAACAGCTTGCCATTTCACCAATTCTCGACTTTAAATTCTCTCCAAAAATGCAGTTCAGAGTTGCTCTACCTATAAAATCAATTGACTTGAATGATGGAAGTCAAATAACGCAATTCACTCCAATAGTCCAATATGCTATACAAATCAGTGATTTGAAACTATAGAGGCGAATCTTCTCTCAGAGAAGTGAAATACCTTTTGTTGACCCGATTCATAGATCATTCTTTTAACAATGTTTCATTTTGAGATATACCACTAAGAAGGAAATCCATAACTCTCTTGAATTGACCTTTGGCACTTCCCTTTTTGATGATCTGCGAATATCTCAAAATAGCACCAACCCAATTATCGGTATGCCATTCTCCTTTGCCTTTCAATTCAGGCAAATCATTATTATCCATTTTTGGATATGGCCAAGGTGTGATGTAAAAATACGGCTCATTGTAATGTACATCTCCTGGTGAAAGTCCAACGCCAATGGATTTTGCTTTTTCAGGATCACTATGTACCTCTTTGATCATCAGGAATGCTATATCAAAATGATGCGGCCAACACTTGATCTCTAAAGTTGAATTAAGTTTATTATTGATTGATGTCAAAGCTATATAAGCATTGTGGTAAAGTCTGGACAACTCTCGAAAGGCATCTTTTGATCGATACTGATACTTACCTTCCTTAGCTATAGCATATTCCGGAATTTCATATGGTAACTCAAAGGAAATATCCTTTTCATTGAACCCTATCTCATTCAAAGAATTAACCAACCAATCCTGTGCCTGCTTGTGTGTCTTATTCTTCAAAGAAAAGTTGTCAACCTTTTTACCGTTCTTTTTATAGATGGAAAGAGTTAACTTTTTAATGTGCAATGCAACAAAATATTTTTTGTCCGATTGGATTGTCTGACTAATCAAAGCCTCTTGATCTACAGACCACATGAGGCTTCCAAACTCATCCCCCTCACTTTTAGGTGAAAAAGACCTGGCGGCACTGGCAACTAACTGTACAGCCTGGTGCAATGCTTCACGAGCAATTATTAATTCTTTGATTTGGAATTTTGAACCTCTTAACCTCTTCCATTTTCCTTTTTCCTTAGTCATATTTTAAATGTTTGATCCTGAAAATTTCATTTTTTTAACCAGCTTCCCAATTGTTAGTCCCTGCAACAAAATGGAAAAAACAACCACTACATAAGTGATAAAAACAATGACCTCTCTTGGCATTGATAACGGTAGTGATAGTGCCAAAGCCACCGAGATACCTCCCCTGAGGCCACCCCAGGTCAACACTGTAATCGTTTTTAAAGGGGATCCTTCCTTACTCTTCATAAGTGAAAATGGAAGTCCAACAGAAATAAAGCGAGCTATAAGGATAATTACGATAGCAAGCAATCCACCAATAAAGTAATTCGAATCAAAGGATAACGTAAGCATTTCTAGGCCAATAAGCACAAATAAAATAGCATTGAGCATGTCATCCAGCATTTCCCAGAACATATCCACATGTGCCCGGCTACTATCCGAAAATTCGTCTGATCTAATTCTGTTACCTATGATCAGTCCCGCTACTACCATGGCTAAGGGGCCGGAAACATGAATTAATGTCGCCAGGGAATATCCTCCCATTGCAATAGCAAGCGTTATCAACACCTCAATTTTGGGTGCATCATCAATTGTTCTCAACAAATAATATCCCAGAAATCCTAAAACAGTTCCGTAGATCAATCCTCCAATTGCCTCGAAACCTAATAAATGCAATATTTCTCCAAAGGAGAAATGTTCAACTCCTTGTTCAGCAACCATTAATATGCTCAAAAAGATTACCACACCGACCCCATCATTGAAAAGCGATTCTCCGGAAATTTTCAGTTCCAAACTTTTATTAACGTTGGCCCCTTTCAAAATGGCCAATACTGCAACAGGATCAGTAGGTGAGATCAAAGCTCCAAACAAAAGGCAGTGAACAAAGGATATGTGAATGCCGATCGCTCCAAGAACGAAATATGTTAGTACGCCTACTATTCCGGTGGATATCAATACTCCGAGTGTGGCAAAGAGAAAAACTGCAAGCCTCTCTTTTTTTAAAGCCTTAAGATTGACGTGTGCGGCTCCGGCAAATAGTAGAAAGCTAAGCATTACATCCATTAATATTTCTCTGAAATTAATGTTATCAACTACCTGGCAGGCCTGTTGAAAGAGGTAAGGACTGAACTCCCTAAGGCTTGCAAATCCTGCTGATAAGATCAATGACAAAATGAGGATCCCGATAGTGACAGGAAGTTTAAGCAATCTATGATTGATATAACTAAAGAGTGCCGCAAAAGCAACAATGATGGTGAAGGATTGAAACATTTCCTTTAATATTTAATGAAACAGTCACGACTGACCTATTATTGAGACACACAAGGGGATGATTAAAACTTAAGCATCACAATATCAGCGGACTACAAATTTTAAACACATAAAAATTAATTTGAATGATAGTTTCTAACCTCAACCCACCTTGCTTACCCCTCTTTATCCCTGAGTTTAGATGAGCTCTACATCTGTTATAACCTCGAGAAGAGCCGGCCCATTGTGGGCAAATATTTTTTCCATCGCTGCGTGAACCTCCTCTTTCTTCTCTACCCGAATACCAAATGCTCCACAACTATTAGCGAAATCAGCAAAGTTTGGATTATGTAAACTAGTAGCCCAGACCTCAAATTCACCAGCACGTTGTTCTTTTGATATCTTTCCAAGCTCCGAATTATTCAGTAAAATGATCTTTATAGGCATTTTGTATTTAACCACGGTAGTCAGATCTGCTAAATACTGACAAAAGCCACCGTCACCTGCCACAGCAACCACAGGACGTGAATCTCCTACCGCTGTCCAAGCGCCAATCGAGGCAGGTAAAGCAAAACCAATAGAGCCCAAATAGCCCGACATTAAGAATGTATTTTGTTTGCTTTCATAATATCTCCCGAAGGAATAGGCATTGTTACCGACATCAACGCACATTACAGCATTGTCTGGAGCTAATTCATTCATAGCATTGAATATGGCAATAGAGCTAACCCCCTTTCCGTGATCATCTTTTAATCTGTTATTTTTCTCAGCTCTCCAGAGCTCCCACCTTTTGACTATTTCAGGTCTTTGGTCAACCGTATTAGTTTTTCCTTCCAGTTCCTTCCTGAATATTTCAACCGTTACGGATATCTCTCCCCAGACCGGAGCATCTATTTTGTGAAATTTGCTTAATGCCAAAGGATCAAAATCTACTTGTATGGTGGGTTTGTGATCCGTGATACCTGTATGATTGGAAAAAGAAGCTCCAAAAACCAATAAGAGATCACTTTCATTCATAAACCAGGAAGCTATAGGCGTACCACTTCTACCTAAAACCCCACAACCAAGTGGGTGCATGTCGGAAATTTGCCCCTTACCCTTAAAAGTAGTCATGACAGGAGCGTTGATTTGTTCAGCCAATTCAATGATTGCATCCATACTAAATCTTGCACCATGCCCGACAATGATCACCGGCCTTTCTGCCTTACACAGCATGTCGATAGCTTTGTCCACACTTTCGCGCGGCGGTGCAATCTGAAACGGTGAAATCCTTCCCTCCGGGGTTTGCGCTGCTGAATTCTCCGGTGCAGACATTTCCTGCATTTCGTCAGGGAAAGTAAGGTGTGATACATCCCGATTGATGATCGCATGTTTGATGGCCAGAGTCATTAGTTCTGCATGTTTACTATTTCCAAGGACACGGTGATTGAACTCGGCCACCGTACTAAACGCCCTTACCAAATCAACTTCCTGAAAATTGCCCGTACCAACAACCTGTGAAGCCACCTGGCCTGTAAGCGCCAAAATCGGCGCACGATCAACTTTTGCATCCCACAAACCTGTAAACATATTGGTAGAGCCAGGACCGGCAATGGCAAAGCAAGCCGCCGGTTTCCCGGTAAGTTTCCCGTAGGCGGAAGCCGCAAAGGCTCCAGCACCTTCATGTCTGATACCATAAAACTTCATGTTTCCTTTTTCTTCCTGTCGTCGCATGGCATCTGCTAGCCCAAGATTTGAATGTCCTACCATTCCAAATACCGTATCGATCCCCCAGTTGATCATTGTTTCTACCATCACATCTGTGATGGTTTCTTTGTGTGGAATTTCTTCTTCCACTCCAACATAAACGGCATCATCCCTTACTTCAACAGGAAAAGTATCTACACCATCATCATAACCCGGAGCTTTTCCGGAGCAAGGATGATAATCCCATCCATGCCAGGGACATCTCAACAGACCATTTTCAATAGATCCCTCTCCTAACGGCCCTCCCTGGTGTGGGCACTTATTATCCAATGCACAAAATTTACCCTCAAAATGGGCCAGACAGATCCCGGTATGACCGGCAGTTACGGATGTCACCCTGCCTTCAGGTAAATCTGCTGTATTATTTAAAACTTTGTACCATTGTATATTTTTATTCGGCATGTCAGTACACTTTAATTTGAAATAACTTATTCAATAAATAAATTTATCCTGGGATTTCTTGATTAACATGGATTTACTCCGGCATATTGGATACCAGTTAATCGATGGATGTCAATATCAAATGTGGAAAGATCATCCTGATTAAATTTGTTAAAATCGTCGTGGCCGCAAGACCTTGCGATAACCTTCATAAGTTCCGTTGTCGCAATAAAGTAATTATGCAATTGCTTTGCAGAACTTTGGATTTTGAGACGTTCTCTTAAGTTATCCTTCTGTGTAGCAATACCCACGGGGCAATTATCCGTATGGCAAGCTCTCATACCAAGACATCCAACAGCCTGAATTGCTGCGTTGGATACAGCGACAGCATTTGCTCCCATCATCATGGCCTTGGCAAAATCTTCAGCTACCCTAAGTCCTCCCGTAATGACAAGACTGACATCCGTTGCACCTTTATTGTCCAGATGGTTTCTGGCCCTGGCCAAAGCCGGTATGGTTGGAACATTAATATTATTTCTTAAAACAGTTGGAGCAGCACCTGTCCCTCCGCCTCGTCCATCCAGGATGATATAATCAACCCCAACACTTAAGGCGAAATCAATATCAGCTTCGATTCTGCTGGCCGCAATTTTAAAACCTACGGGGATTCCTCCTGTTACTTCTCTTACCTTTTCCGCAAACTTCTTGAAATCATCAATTCCATGAAAATCAGGAAAAGTTGCCGGGCTAATGGCAGACTGACCAGCTTCAAGGCCTCGTACCTTTCCTATCTCTTCTGTTACTTTGTGACCTGGCAGGTGACCACCAGTACCAGTTTTTGCTCCTTGTCCACCTTTGAAATGAAACGCCTGAACCTTTTCTAATTTATCCCATGAGAAGCCAAACTTCGCAGAGGCCAATTCATAGAAATACCTTGAGTTACTTTCCTGCTCCTCAGGTAGCATTCCTCCTTCCCCGGAGCAAATACCTGTTCCAGCCATTTCTGCTCCTTTGGATAAAGTAATTTTTGCTTCCCGGGATAGGGCTCCAAATGACATATCCGATACAAACAAGGGTATATCCAGCTGAAGCGGCTTTTTAGCTGCCGGTCCTATTATAACTTCGGTAGTTACGAGATCTTCATCCAACAGTGGCCTCTTAGCTAATTGAGCTGGCAAAAACTGGATATTCTCCCATTGGGGTAAAGTATTCCTATCAACACCCATTGCTTCTGTTGGTCCATGATGCCCATAATTCTTTAGTCCATTTTGAGCGAGCTCCTTAATGTACCTTGTATAGGGTTCTGTCGATTCCGGGTGTGTATCTGCAAAGTCACCTAAATAGGTATCCCTTGCGAATGGTTGCGGATGAACTACGTGAAAATCCTTAACATCTTCAGCATCAACAAATACATCATCATCTTGTTTTGCTGCCTTAAACTTGTGTAAAAATTCCTCATTGTTATACTCGGAGACCCCAGTATCAATCCTATAGTCCCAATTATGAAGCCCACAAATTAAATTATCACCAACGACATGGCCATCACTTAATAGAGCCCCTCTGTGTAAGCATCTACCATATAAGACCGAAAAATTCTCTCCAAATCTTATAATGACTAAATCAACATTTTCTACCAATGCATGCGCAGGTTCTCTATCCTGCAACTCAGAAAACTTGGCTATTTTAACTGGTCGGTGCAGGTCAGCAAACGTGGTTGTTTCTTTCATAAATTCTTCCTTAATCTTTAGGGGTGTAAAATGAAAATCTATATGAATTTATTGTCTTCCTGATTTTAGTAAATTAAACTTACTGTTACAAGCCAGCCCTAAAAATTTTTCCCAAATCGGACGGTTATGTCACTTTACTTACAAAGCTGAAAAAAACTAAAGGTTCAGGGGTGAAAAAAAATTTAAATATTCTTTAAACCTTTTACCACTTTTTGAATCAAAAGTGCGTCATGTAGATAGTACTCATCATAGAAGTTGAACCAATCTGTTAAGATTCGTTTCCACCGTGTTTGAGGACTACAAAAAAAAATTAAAAGTTCTTTGTGATTTCGGGTTTTAAATGCTTTAGGAATTTTATATTTGCGGCAAAATTGAGTTAGGCTTAAAAGTAGATTTAGCGGGACAGAAATAAGCAGGTAGTCCTACACCAATTGGATCAAAGCAGATTGATCCTGACTGAATCAGCTTAAGGTAATGTTTTAATTGATTGTCAACATTTTAATTTAAAAGAAATTATAATTCTTTAAAATTATCTAAAGCAATAATTTAAATACCAGCAAGCAAACCAAAACTTGAAAGTGTGCGTCTTGTATACGTCAACTGATTGAGGGTTCGTTGTTAAAAAAAAGAAAAGCGTGTAGCGTTCATTTGCACTATAAAAATAGGGTTACGAATCACATCTATATTAATTAATGACCAGTGAGGCGAAAAGCGGTACGTAATTTGTTAGTCATAGATTTTGTTTGAAAATGTGTAGAGAAAGACCTGAAGCCAGACTTTATTGAATTCTTAACTTATGTACCAAAAGATTTGATAATAAATAAAATAATCGATTATTAACTAACAAATTTGTAGCACATGCTGACCTTCTAAAGTTGTGGTTATCATGTGCTAGGAATTTTTGAGAACCAGTAAATTTTACAGCTTTGCCAACAGGATATTCAAAATACATAAAATATTTTCATGCCATAGGAGACATTCTCCTTCTCAATATTTCTTTCATAGTTTCCTACTATTTTAAATTCGTCATTTTTAATGAGGTCGGAGATTCCTATGAACGAATTCCGGGTTTCGATGGATTACTGAGCGACCCTTATCTTTATCTTTTGATTTTCTTTAATATTTCATGGGCGCTTCTCACCATCATATTAAAGCCTTATAAAATATCAAGGATTTCAAGAATGGCTACTATTCTAAGAAGCCATCTAACATTAATCATACTACATTTACTTTCAGTTTCATCTTTCTGGTTCCTTTTTAAGGTTTCGGATATCTATTCAAGAGAACAATTCCTCATCACTTATGTGATTTTTACTGGTTCACTATTCTTTTGGAAAACGGCATTCTTCTATTTACTCAGAATATACAGAAAGAAGGGATTCAATTTCCGAAGGGTGGTAATTGTAGGACATGGAGAACTATCGGAAGAGCTACATAGATTTTTTAGGTTGCATCCCGAATTTGGTTTCAGATTACTAGGTTTTTTTGACAATAAGAAACAAGGTAACAGAATACTTGGCACTTATGATGAAATCGAAGAATATGTAAAGTTGAACCAAGTTGATGATATCTATTGCTGTCTACCCTACGTTGAGTATTCTCTGATCAAGAAACTAATCGACTTTGGAGATAAGCATTTAGTAAAAATAAAATTGTTGACAGACTTCAGAGGCTTCTCTGCAAAGAGTGTTAGTTTAGAACGTTATGACTATATCCCGGTTCTTAATGTGTCTGACATGCCTTTGGATGACAGCAAGAATCAAATAGTCAAAAGGTTTTTTGATATAATTTTTTCATCTCTCGTTATCATATTTATTTTCTCATGGTTGTTTCCGTTATTGGCCATCTTGGTTAAATTGGATTCCAAGGGACCCGTGTTCTTTAAGCAAAAAAGAACCGGTAAGGATGGGAATTCATTTTTCTGCTATAAGTTCAGGACAATGCATGTTAATAACGATGCTGATGTGAAACAGGCCTCCAGAAATGATTCAAGAATCACTAAAATTGGTGCTTTTCTGAGAAAAACAAGTTTAGATGAGCTTCCTCAATTCTTTAATGTCCTTATCGGTCAAATGTCTGTGGTCGGACCTCGGCCACATATGCTGAAACACACTGAAGAATATTCAAAGTTGATTGAGAAATTTATGACTCGACACTTTGTTAAGCCAGGCATTACAGGGCTCGCACAAGCCAAAGGTTTCAGAGGCGAGACTAAATCTATCAACCTTATGAAAAACAGGGTTAAGCTTGATAGATTTTATATTGCAAACTGGTCGTTAATATTCGATTTCAAAATTATCTTCTTGACCATCACTGCCTTACTAAAGGGTGATGAAAATGCTTATTAGCAGAACTGTGTAGGTTAGTTAATGAGCATTTACAAGATTAGAACCCCAAACACAAGAATCCGGTATTCAATAGGTTCTCTTTATTATAGGTAAACATCTGGCTGCTTGTTTCAACATAGACCTTTCCTCCCGCAGCCTCCACAACTGCTTGACCGGCTGCGGTATCCCACTCCATTGTAGGACCATGTCTATAATAGATGTCTGCTTTTCCTTCAGCAACCATACAAAATTTTAAAGAGCTGCCCACAGAAATACTATCAACAACTTTGTATCGCTTCAAGAGAGCTTCTTCCTCAATTGAGGCATGCGATTTACTTCTTACAGCAACCCTATTCTCATCGGTGTTATTGACAATTATCGTCTTTGGTCCATCGCTGCCTTCAATTTTAAAAGCACCTATACTGGACGATCCGTAATAAACCTCATTTTTAACAGGAGTAAATACAATTCCCAGAACAGGTCTTCGATTTTCGATCAGGGCAATATTTACAGTAAATTCTCCATTTCTGTTTATAAATTCCTTGGTACCATCCAAAGGATCTACTAACCAAAATGTATTCCAATGTTTTCTGGTTTCATAAGATATATCGTTACCTTCTTCAGAAATAATCGGAATGTTAGGATACAGTTTTGTTAACCCTTCCTCAATTACCTTATGAGAGGCTTTATCGGCCAAAGTAAGCGGTGAATTATCATCCTTATGATCAACAACAGTCGAGGCATTTTCATCATTATAAATTCTTAAAATTTCATTACCTGCTTTTCTTGCGATCTTAATTAAATTCTGAATCTCTATATTATCTATCATACACCAGAAATTTATGGGAATTCAAAATTATAATAATTTGAGAAAGATTTATATTTGAGCCATTTAATATTATTTTTGCACCTTGTTAATAAAATCCTCAAGTATTTATTTTGGAAAATATTCATCCCATATTCGATCAAATCCTCAAAAGAGAAGACAAAGAAAATTTACTTCGTCAAAAGGGGGTTGTTATTTGGATGATCGGTCTTTCCGGATCTGGCAAAAGTACTTTGGCAAAATCCCTTGAAAGAACGCTTTTCGACAAAGGTCATTTGACTCAAATATTGGATGGGGATAATCTGAGAACAGGGCTTAATAATAATCTCGGTTTTTCAGAGGAAGACAGAACTGAAAATATCCGTCGCGTTGCTGAAGTCGCCAAGCTCTTTGCAAATTGTGGTGTTGTCACAATTTGTTCATTTATCAGCCCTACGGAGGAAATAAGACAAATGGCAAAAGCAATTATTGGTAATGATCTGTATTACGAAGTTTTTGTCAATTGCTCGCTGGAAGTTTGCGAGGAAAGGGATGTAAAAGGATTGTATGCGAAGGCCAGAAAAGGAGAAATAAAAAACTTTACTGGTATTGATTCTCCTTTTGAGAATCCTAAACATCCAAATCTTGAACTCAAAACTGATGTCGATAGTTTGGAAGATTGTCTATCACAGCTTAAAGAAAGTATTACACAAAGAATTAAGATTAATTAATCTTTTCCTATAATGAATTCATATCATCTTACGCATTTAAAGCAATTGGAGTCGGAGGCTATTTTTATCATGAGAGAAGTAGCTTCACAGTTTGAGAAGCCTGTACTTTTGTTTTCAGGTGGAAAAGATTCTATCGTTATGGTACGGTTGGCACAAAAGGCATTCTGGCCAGCCAAAATACCATTTCCTCTTATGCACATTGACACTGGTCATAATTTTTCTGAAACCATAGATTTCAGGGATAAGCTTGTTGAAAAGACCGGGGCCAAATTAATTGTGAGGTCCGTGGAAGATTCCATTAAGCAGGGGAAGGCTGTTGAAGAAAAAGGGCCAAACCCTAGCAGGAATGGCCTTCAGACCATTACGTTGTTAGACGCCATTGAGGAGTTTCAATTTGATGCCGCTTTTGGTGGGGCCAGAAGAGATGAGGAAAAAGCCAGAGCCAAGGAACGCTTTTTCTCGCATCGGGATGAGTTTGGTCAATGGGATCCAAAAAATCAAAGACCGGAACTTTGGAATCTGTTCAATGGTAGAAAGCATCCGGGAGAACATTTTAGAGTATTCCCATTAAGTAACTGGACTGAAATGGATGTTTGGCAATACATTGCTTTAGAAAAGCTGGAAATTCCAACAATATACTTCTCCCATGACAGAGAAGTGGTCAATAGAAACAATGTGCTATTGGCTAAGTCGGAGTATATCACATTGATTGGTAACGAACAATATGAACAACGACAAATAAGGTTCAGAACTGTAGGTGATATGACCTGTACCGGTGCCGTTGAATCAGCAGCCTCATCTATAGAAGATATTATACAAGAAGTCGCTGCAGCAAGAGAGACCGAAAGAGGTGGCAGAGCAGATGATAAGAGATCTGAAGCGGCAATGGAAGATAGAAAGAAGCAGGGGTATTTTTAACATTTTGAATTCGTTGAAACTCTATTATGGATAATAATACATTAAGTTCTAAAGACTATTTAAATATGGACCTGCTCAGGTTCACAACCGCAGGAAGTGTGGATGACGGGAAAAGCACACTGATCGGAAGATTACTTTATGATAGTAAAGCTATTTTTGAGGACCAGTTGGAAGCAGTTGAAAAATCCAGTGAGCTTCGTGGAGACGGTTATGTGAATTTGGCCCTGGTAACCGATGGACTACGTGCCGAAAGAGAGCAGGGAATTACGATCGATGTTGCTTATCGTTACTTTGCAACACCTAATCGAAAATTTATTATTGCTGACACGCCGGGTCATATACAATACACACGCAACATGGTAACAGGAGCCTCTACGGCTAACCTGGCGATTATTTTGGTTGATGCCAGAAATGGTGTGGTTGAACAGACTTGCAGGCATGCCTTTATCGCATCACTCCTACAAATAAAACATCTGGTTGTTTGTGTTAATAAAATGGATCTTGTTGATTACAAAGAAGAATTCTTTAACAAGATCAAAAAAGATTTTGAGGATTTCAGCTCCAAACTGGACATCCCGGATTTGCATTATATTCCAATAAGTGCTCTTCATGGTGACAACGTCGTAGAGAAATCTACGAACATGCCTTGGTACAAAGGAGGGCCTTTATTGTATACTTTGGAAAATGTGCATATTTCGAGCGATCTCAACCATGTGGACAGCCGCTTTCCAATTCAAAGAGTCATCAGACCTTTATCCGATGAATATCATGACTTTAGAGGCTATGCCGGTCGAGTAGAGGGAGGAATTTTCAAAGCGGGTGATGAGGTTGTGGCGCTTCCTTCTGGCTTTACTTCAAAAGTAAAAGCAATCCAGACCATGGATGGTCCAATTGAGGAAGCATTCCCACCGATGTCTGTGGTTATGACGCTAGAGGATGACATTGATGTTAGTCGCGGTGACATTATTGTCAAACCTAATAATCAAACTAAAGTTGGCCAGGATATCGAATTAATGGTTTGTTGGCTGAACGAAAAAGCTTTGGTTCAGGGTGGCAAATACGCTGTTAAGCATACAAGCAAAGACGTGCGGTGTATCGTAAAAGATATCCGATACAAAGTAAATATTAATACATTGCACAAAATTGAAGATGATAAGAATATCGGCCTAAATGATATTGGCAGAATCTTAATAAGGACAACAGGACCGTTATTCTATGACAGTTATAGAAAAAATAGAGCTACCGGAAGTGTAATTCTTATTGACGAGTTTACCAATGAGACCGTTGGTGCAGGCATGATCATATAAGTGATTATAAACATTGAGTCTAAGATCTATGAATGAAAAGGTCAATGCGATAAAGGAGCAAATCAAAAACTTCATGGCTAAGAATGAAGCCGAACTGGAAGAATTCAGGCTCAAATTCATTAGTCGTAAAAGTGTGATCACCGATCTCTTCGGTGAAATGAAAAATATCGCTGCGGAAGACAGGAAAGAGTTTGGTGTAGTACTCAACGATTTGAAGGACTCTGCTCAAACAAAGTTTAAAGAGCTCATCGCTGATCTCAAAAGTTCCTCGGCTTCACCTACTGAAAGCGCTGTAGATCTTTCGTTACCGCCTGTTCCAAATGAATTAGGGACAATCCATCCATTAACCATCACAAGGAGGCGTTTTATAGAGATATTCGAAAGAATGGGGTTTAATATCTCAGAAGGGCCGGAGATTGAGGATGATTGGCATAATTTTACAGCACTTAATTTCCCGGAAAACCACCCTGCAAGAGAAATGCAGGATACCTTTTTCATTGAAAAGAATCCTGATGTAGCACTAAGAACACATACCTCATCAGTACAGGTCAGGGTAATGGAGAATAAGAAACCACCAATCCGAACCTTATCGCCCGGACGTGTTTTTAGAAATGAAGCTATTTCTGCGAGGGCTCATTGTGTTTTCCATCAAATGGAAGGCCTATACGTTGATAAAAATGTGAGCTTTGTTGATTTAAAACAAACATTGTATCACTTTGCCAAGGAAATGTTCCATCAAGACACAAAGGTGAGATTCAGACCTTCGTTTTTTCCATTTACTGAACCAAGTGCAGAACTGGACATATCTTGTCAAATTTGTCATGGCGATGGTTGCAATATTTGTAAATACAGCGGCTGGGTGGAAATTGGAGGTACCGGAATGGTAGACCCAAACGTTTTGGAAAACTGCGGAATTGATTCCAATGAATACACAGGATTTGCATTTGGTATGGGTATAGAGAGAATTGCCATGCTCAAATATCAAATCAAAGATCTGCGACTCTTCACAGAGAATGATATTAGATTTCTAAGACAGTTTAAGTCCTTCTCATAAATTCCCAATGGAATGATTAAATTTTCCGACATCAAACTAATAGGTATCGTTGGAGCAGGTACTATGGGACAGGGAATTGCTCAGATTTGTGCAATGGCCGGTTATAAAACCTTAATCTATGACCTTGATTCATATGCATTGGAAAATGCACTAAAAGAGATAGAGAAGAATTTAGATAAGGGCATTGAAAAGGGGAAAGTGGATGAATCACTAAAGGAGAGTACACTGAATAGACTATCCATATCGGATAATTTCAATGAATTAACTGCTGATTTTATTGTTGAAGCTGTTGTTGAAAAACTAGAGGTTAAAACAAAGTTATTCCAGGAACTGGAATCAATTAATTCCCCTTCAACTATCTTGACTTCCAACACTTCATCCATTCCAATAACGCAAATTGGTGCCAAATTAAAAAACCCTGAAAGGTTTGCGGGAATGCATTTCTTTAATCCCGCACATATTATGAAATTGGTGGAAGTTATTTCGGGAGCATCAACGAACTCTCAAACAATAACAACAATTAAAGAACTCGCCGTTAAATTAGGTAAAAAACCAGTGTCGGTAAATGATTCCCCAGGTTTTATCGTTAATAGGGTAGCCAGACATTTTTATGTTGAAAGCTTGAAAATTATAGAGGAAGGTGTTACCGACTTCGAAACTTTGGACAAGTTAATTGAGTCTACGGGTTTCAGGATGGGACCGTTCAGACTTATGGATCTCATAGGAGTAGATACCAATTTTTCTGTAACACAATCAATGTTTAACGCATTTCATCAGGATGCTAAGTTCAGACCAAATAGAATTCAACAACAAAAGGTTGACGCCGGACATCATGGACGTAAAACTAAAAAAGGGTTTTACGACTATTAGTAGATTCCTGGTCGCTATATGTTCATGCTTATTTCTTATAACAAGCTCAGGGTGTGAAGAAAACCCGGATGGTGGGGGTATTATTCCTTATGCTTTCGTTGATCTAAGCTTAAATCTAAATAAGTTCGAATTGCTACCATTAAAGACCATTGGGGGTTATGTGCAAATCGATGGAGGTGTAAGGGGAATCATTATTTATCGTGAGAGCAATACCCATTATCGAGCTTTTGAACGTAATTGCACTTATGAACCCTTAAATGATTGTGCCCGTGTAGAAGTTGATCAATCGGGCTTATTCATGATTGATCCATGTTGTAATTCTTCTTTTGATTTTCAAGGCTTTCCAACCGGTGGCCCAGCCAGCATTTCTCTCAAAGAATACAGAACGTTTGTCAACGGAAACTTTCTTGAAATTACTAACGATTAGAGCAGTCTGTTAATAATTTCATCTACTGTAATACCTTCAGCTTCTGCTTTAAAGTTTCTAACAATTCTATGCCTTAATATGGGTTTAGCTACAGCCTGCACGTCTTCAATATCAGGTGAATATTTCCCGTTAAGCAACCCGTTACACTTAGCAGCTATGATCAAATATTGAGAAGCGCGAGGTCCTGCTCCCCACTCCAGGTAATCTGTACTCACCTCTGAAGCCAATCCTGTGCCTGGTCTTGTTTTATGTACTAAGTTGACAGCATACTCAACCACATTATCAGCAACGGGTACCCTCCGTACCAAGTGTTGAAAATGTGTAATTTCCTCTCCAGAGATTACTTCATTGACAACATTCTCGTTGTCGGTGGTAGTGCTTTTTACAATGTCCACCTCAGAATCATAAGAAGGATAATCCAACAAGATATTGAACATAAATCTATCCAGCTGAGCCTCCGGCAATGGGTATGTTCCTTCTTGCTCTATCGGGTTTTGAGTTGCCAATACGAAAAAAGGTTTCGGCAGTTCATAATCATGTCCTGCAATGGTTACCTTGTATTCTTGCATGGACTCCAATAAAGCGGCCTGTGTTTTAGGAGGAGTTCTGTTAATTTCGTCGGCCAGAATAATATTTGAGAATATTGGCCCCTTTATAAATTTAAAATTCCTGTCTTTATCTAATGTCTCTGCACCCAAAATATCGGACGGCATCAGGTCTGGTGTGAACTGAATTCTGTTGAAGCTTAAATTAACAGCTGAAGAGATGGTTTGAATCAATAGTGTCTTCGCCAAACCGGGAACACCTACAAGTAAAGAATGACCTTGACAAAAAATCGAGGTCAATAAAAGTTTAACTACTTCGTCTTGACCAATAATAACTTTGGAAATTTCTCCTTTCAGTTTTTGATAAGCTTCATGCAGGGCATCGGCTGCCTCAACTTCAGTATTGTATTCTTTCATTTGTTCAGATTATAATACGAGATCATATCTCGAAATTTAACTCTTTCCATAACATTAACAGATACAAAGCTCCAAATGCAAACGTGAAAAACTGATTTTATCTACGATCTAATATAATGCTCAGCAGCATATATTTTGGCATGCATTACTTAAGAATATTACATTGATCGTATTCCTCATCTATATTGATAAAAACTTCCTGCTTGGCATCACTGAACCATCTGGAAATAGCCTTGCTTCTCTTTTGATTGAGCTTGGCAGCATATAGCTTTTGGTAATCGTCTTTCATATTAGCCTGATGTGGCTTTTTACTTGACTTATAATAGAAGATTCTAACGGCTTCTTTGCCATCAGGTTGTCTAAACGAGACTGGTTTCGAAATTGCCCCTAGTGTCATAGTATCAATTGCAAAATAAACTGTGGGATCCAACTCTTTCACTGATATACTATTTGACCCCTGGGCATCGAGAAAATAACCGCCACTTGAAGAGGTATTCTGGTCATCAGATAACTCCTTTGCAGCCTGTTCAAATGTCAATGAATCCTGTACAATCAGATTTCTAATGCTGTCGAGCTCCACGATGCTTCGATCAATGTCTTTTTGAGTGGTTTTAGGAATTAAAATGATATGTCTGGAATTATAAAGATTTCCACGTCTCTCTACCAATTGAATTATATGAATACCAAAGGAACTTTCTATGGGTTTGGAAATCTCCCCGGGTTTCAAGGAAAGTGCGGCAGCCTCGAATTTTGGATCGAGCGCTCCTCTGGGTTGAAAACCTAAATCTCCACCGGTATTTTGAGCTGCGGGTTCTTCCGAATATTGTTTCGCTAATGTTCCAAAATCTTCGCCATTCAAAATCCTTTGCCTTAAATCTGATAGCTTTTGCTCGGCAACTAGCTTTTCCGATTCACTCACGCTTGGTACTTTCACGATCTGCCCAACAGTAACCTCTTTGGAAAAAAATGGCAAACTATCACGCGGAATAGATTTAAAAAATAATTCAACTTCTGCCGGAGTGACTGAAATATTTTCAGAGATAGTTTCCTGCATTTTTCTGACTACCAACTGCTCTTTTTCTTTTTCTTTCAGTTCATCTCTGAATTGCTGAATTGTTTTCCCGTAATATTGTTCAATCCTTTCTTCAGATCCAATTTGTGAAATGAAATATTGAAGCTTTCTCTCAAGCATACTTTCCACTTCTTCATCAGAAACTACAACGGAGTCTATCTCGGCCTTTGCGACAAGTACCTTGTTTGTAATCAGGCTCTCCAATATGCGGCACTTCAAGTCGTTCGTTGATGGCTGTCCACTAGCTAAATAATCAATATAAGCTCCCTCTAATTCTGATTTTAGAATAATATAATTATCGATTTTCGCAATAATTTTATCTACTACCTGTCCCTTGCTACTCTGTGCTGAGGCGACTATACTTATCTGTACAAGAAAAAGTGTTAGCAAAGTCACCCTAATGAGTAAGGGGTTATATTTAAAATATTTCAATGTCATTTTTATCATTAGCTCTTTTATAAATATCTTCTTCTAATCTCTTTGCCAAATCAACCCTTCGGTGATGGACAATAATATTTCTTACCTGGTTTTCAACAAAAGCCAAGGGAGCGATTTCCCCGGCCAGATCATAATCTTTTATCAATAGCAGATAGGTATAATCAGTATCCTTTTCCTCACGAAAATTTCTACCCTTTAACATTTGTTCTTTATTTGTCACCCCACTAAAAGGAGTACCGCTGATGATGTTATCAAATTTTATCCAAAGTGAATCATTTAAATGATAATTTGTGGCGTATTGAAGGCAGTATGACTTAAATTCTTCCTGATCTTTCTCATTCGTTGCCCTCATCAGTCTTTTAAATCTGGAAATATCCGGAGCATCATTCGGCAACTGGACAAAATAACCTTTGATTATATGTTGCTGTAACTGAAAATTCTCCTGATAATCATCATAATACTGTTGTATTTCACTATGAGTCACAGTGGTATCTAAATTTTTATTTACATATGCCTTCTCAAACTCATGCACAACAAGAGCATAACGATAATCCAAAATTTTCCGTTCAAGCTCAGCTTCGTCATACTCAATTGCTTTTTCCGCTTCAGTAATAAGCAATTGTTTTTGTAACCAGCTCTTTATGTATGAGCTCACCCTTCTGGCACTATCCTGTCTTGACATCTCAGGTGTCACAATTCCCTTTACATCTTTAGGGTAAAGAAATTTGTCGTAAACCCTGGCAATAGGTTGCTCTGTTTCTTGTTCTGGCTCTTTTTGCTTAAAATTGATCAGGTCACAGCCTAACAATAAAACAAAACAGCCTAGTATGTATATTATATTAATTGTTTTCAAGCTTCTTTAAAACTTTGTTCAATTCCTCTTCATTAACGGTAACAGGATACTTTTCTTTCAGCTCACCAATCCAAATTTTTTCAAGATAATTCTGATAATCCGAAATTACCAGCCCCTTAATATCTTTTAATTCTTTAGGAGAAGGAGGTAAAATGTCCTGAATATCAACAAAATAAAACCTTCCATTTTTTTCGACTAATGAAGTGCCCTCACCCCATTCAATTTCTCCAAGCAAAGGGTTCTCATCTTTTTCAAAAACTCCCTCTTCAATTCGTAAACGAAGCTCTGACTCTTTATTATAGGCTTCCTCGATATATCCGCTTGAGTGTGAGACCAGATGGAATGTAATTCCATTTGTACCAAGCATCCTATCATTACTCAGTAATTTCTTTTTATTAATAAATTCAATAGAATTGATATAATGTTGAATGCTATCTATTACTTTGACGTTGCCTAACTTGGAACGATCATACTCCAATAAAAAATGAAGATGGCCTGTTTCCTTTAAATAAGGTGTTAACTCGTCAATCTTTTTTGTTAATTGACCTACTAATTCCTGATCGGCACCATTAACAGTGAACTTGGAACCGGGAACTTTGAAATAATTATCAAATTTTAGATCATGTAATTCATCAATAATCTCTTTTTTCGAAGCGTCATAAATAGTTGCCTTGGCCCGTTCTTTCCACTGATAATCATTTCTGTTCTTTTCAAAAAAATCTTTTAAGCCCACTGTATCTTGCGTGGCATAAGACCAAACTTTTTCATCCATGAGCTGAAACAACAGAATTCCCTCATGATATTCTTTCAACAGCATTTTGTAATCCACATATTTTTCGGCCAGGTGGTCCTCTTCGTAGCTCAAAATACTCTTTTCTTGAAAATCATTATAATAGCTTTTCATCAAATAATGTGGTGAAATATCTGAGCGAGGTCTTTGTTTTTTTTCAATATATGAGAAAAAATCTGCTATGGTGTAAGTTTGATCTTTAATTTGAAAAAGTACTTTCTCCGATTCCTCCTGTCCGTTGGGTTTCCATGTAGCAGTTAACAACGAGCTATCAGCTTTTGCCAGGATTTGCTGTACGTTATCATCATTGGCAACAAATCCATTTTCTTTCTTTAATCGATCAATTAAAACCTTTTTATTCAATTGTGCCCTGGAGTCTCTTGATATTCGCTCTTTTATTTTCTGTTCCAGCTCTTCAAATTTTTCAATTCCCCTTTTCTCAATTAACTTAATTATGTGCCAGCCATAAGCAGTTTTAACGGGGGTGGAAAAAGATCCAATTTCATCTAAGGTAAATGCTGCTGTTTCAAAATCAGGGTCTACATTCCCCGTGCCAAATAAAGGAAGTTCTCCTCCTTTATTTTTTGAAGCCAGGTCTTCCGAGAATTGCTTGCATAAATTGCCCCATTCGGCTCCCTGAGAAAGCTGATCATGTATTTCAAAAATCTTTCTCCTGGCTCGTTCAGCATCGCTTTCGGAAATACCGGAAGTCGCCCTGATCATTATATGAGCCACCTTTACTTTGCCTCTGGAAGGTCTTTTATCTTTAACCTTTATCAGATGATAACCAAATCTGGTCTTAACAGGTGCAGATATGTCTCCAACCTTCAATTTATAGGCAGCATCCTCAAAGGGATAAACCATTTGCATCGATGAGAAATAACCAAGATCCCCTTTATTCTTCTTTGCAGAAGGGTCCTGTGAATATTGCGCTGCCATTGAGGCAAAATCATCCTCACCATTAATGATTCTTTCCCTTATATCCAGTAATTGATTGAATATTTTCAGTGTATCTTGAGGATCTGCATAAGGTTTTACGTTCAATAGTATATGAGCAGCGTTCACCTCAAGTTTCAAACGTTCATATGCTTCTTTCACCAGTTTTTCAGTGACTTGACTCTCTGTGAGATAGGGTTTAGCAAGTTGTTTTCTATATCCCTCTAATTCTGTTTTGAAAGATTGAGCTGTATCCAGTCCAAGTGCTTTGGCCTCGGTTACTTTTAATTTAAAGTTTATAAAAAGGTCAAGGTATTCTTTAATATCATTTTCACTGTAGGCACTATCACGGTTGAAATTGTTCTTTGAATAAACGTAGATGAATTCATCAGATGAAATGGGCCATTCACCCACTTTGAATAGACTTGTGGTATCTTGCTGCTGTTTCGTTGTAGAGCAGGAAGCCAAAGCCAATGTAAAAAAAAGCAATACACTTAATCTATTCATATACTGAATTCTGTAAAAAAGATCGGTTTGTAGGAACAAGTGCAATTTTAGTGAATTTTTCCTATAGAACATATTCTATATCAGTTGAAAAAACCACAGCAGGTGGGTCAGAAAAATCATTTATCCGGGGTTGAAACTCAAATACCGATATTTTTTTGCAGTATGCAAACGTTTTTCTTCGAATCAGATTTAAATTCAATATGATCCATGATTTTTTTAACCAGGATAAGGCCTAAGCCACCCTTCTTCTTTGTCTGAATAATCTCTTCAAGTGAAGGTTCTTTATGGTTTAATGGATTGAATCCTTCACCCCTATCAATAATTTTGAAAATAACTCTTTTATTGTCTTCAATTAGCATAGAAAGTTCCAAAGTCTCTTCAGGGTCGCAATTGTGAGAGTGGATGATGAGATTGGCACATACTTCATCTACAGCCAGAACAATCATGTTTATTTCAACATCGGCCAGGGCATGCTTTTTAAGGTTAGAGCTAATAAATTCTCTAATCGATCTAAGCTTCTTTTTAGAACAGGGTGCCTTGAAGTGATAATTCATTAAAATAACTGCTTTGCTTCCTCCTTACTTTCACAAATTTTCAGCAATTGATCTAAGCCAAGTATTTGAAATACATTCTTAACTTTTTCACTCAAACCAAACAAAATAAGCTTGATCCCCTGAGAGTCAAAATCTTGAATATAAGACATAAAAACACCTAAGCCCGCTGATGAAATATAACTTAGTTTGGAGCCATCGACCAGAATCTTTTTATGATTATTTTTAACTGCTTCGTCAATGGCCTTATCCAAATGGATCGAGGAACTTGCATCAACTTCACCATCCAAACTTATCACCAGAAAATCATCTTCGATATTGTTAGAGATATCAATCATAGCTTTTTACGTAATTATATTCTCCAAGTTTATATTACTTCATTTATTTAAATTTGATAATGAGGGCAGTATAATCATCATAGGTCGATTTTCCCCCTACAAAATCAAACAGTGTTAAAATCAAATTTTCTTGAATCAACCCCGGATCCAAATGTGAGTTTTCATCTAAAAACTCCTTAAGTCTGTTATATCCAAATTCTTCACCCTCTTCATTTTTAGCCTCGGTTATGCCATCTGTATATAACATGATGATATCCTCACACGAGTACTCAAGGTTATTTACTTGTATATGATTTTCATATCCGTCATTCCTTAAAATACCAAGACCCAATCCATTATTTCTAAGAAAAAAGGATTGGTTCTCAGATTTATCAAAGAACAACGTTGGGCAATGGCCAGCTCTCGAAAATTGTATTTTCCTTGTTTTCGTATCCACCACGAAATAAGACAATGTGATGAAAGAGGTCTTTTCCAGGCACTTACTCAATGCAGCATTCGCATGAACCATAAAATCCTTTGGGGAAAGATCCAATTGAACAAGGCTGTAAAAAACACCTTTCATTTGAGACATATTAAATGCAGCACTGGTTCCTTTTCCTGAAACGTCTCCAATGACCATCACAAATTTGTGCTCGTTTATTTGAAAGGTATCATAATAATCACCCCCAACCTCATCAGCGGATTCAGAGAAACCACTAATATCAAAGAGCTCATTGCATACCAGGGAAGATGGAAGCAGGCTCTTCTGCACTTTGCTGGCGATTTTTAATTCTTCTTTATACCGCTCATTTTCTATGGCTTCATTCAGCAACCTAAAGTTTTCAATGGAAATACAAGCCTGATTGGCAAAGGTGTTAATGATGTCAGTCATTTCCTTATTGAATCCATCAAGAACATCTTTTAATAATCCCATAATCCCAACCTGTCTGTTCTGAACAATCAATGGTATTAAAAGGATTGATTTATACTTAGTGTCTTTCAGAGTGGCCGTTAATTTATTCGTATTCCCAATACTATAGATGTCTGTCTCAAGAAGGTTTTTTATTCTGGTTTGTTTTACAGCATCTTTTATTTCATCAATGGCCTCAGCATCGAGTTTTTCGGAATGCAACAAGGTTTTTTTTCCATCTCTTCCCTGAATCTCTATCCAGGCATCTTCGGCTAATACCGCCCCCGAAGAACTATCCAAAAGAATCTCAAGAACCTGCTGTTCCGTTTTCCCTTTTTGGATGGATTGGCTTAAACGTTGAAAGTTAATCACATCTTCAAGTTTTTGCTCAAAAACCGAAGAGGTAGGGAGGTTGAACAGTATGACAAGCAAGGAGAATATGCAATAGAGAAAAGTAAATCCAAATACGGCCAGAACAAATAAATTGTTTACCAAGTCGGTTACCAGGATCCTTGAATATTCAGTGGAATATGACTTTAGATTAATGAAGAAATAGGAGAGGTACAGCAGCGTTAAAGTAATAAGTAAAATACTCTTCCACTTTTGTTTAAAATTCAGGTAGGCCACCCATTTCAGATTTACTGAAAGCACAAGGCCCATGATGAGTAATATGATTAGCGTAATGTAAAATGGTGCGTCCTCATATAAATTGTATCCAAAAAGATTGAATATGATACTGGCCAGTATAGCATATTCGAAATATTTCCATCTTGAAATAAGCGCCTTGGTCTTTTGGTAAAGGATCAGCCGTTTCCAAACAATGAAAGTAGAAAGTAAAAAGGAGGCTATGAGCCCCAGATTAACATGATAAAAGAAATTTACGATAAAAACATTCTCTGCCAGGCTTGTATCTCCCAGAAGCATATAAAAAACCCTTATCGCAAATGAAACGATTGTGGCCAATAGCCCCGTAACAAAAACCCGCCACAATAAATCTATGAAGTTTATACTTTCTGCTTTTACCACCTTAATGGTGTAAAACGTATAAAGTGATAAGAAAAACAGATTCAGAAGTATGGCCGAAATTTCCTTTTGAAAGCCAACACTTATATTATTAATAGCCCCAAAAAGAATCAGCAAATCAACAACAAGCAATAAGACCCAGCTTAATACCCCAAATATCACACTAAATCTTATGACATGCTTATTCAATAACATGAAAGGAAAACGCGATTAAATGAACCGTCAATTTACAAAATAATATAGGTTATTATAATGCCATTGAGAAATTCATTGGGCTCTGGCGAGCCCAATACAAAATATTATCTTCGACTATAATTAGGTGCTTCCCTGGTGATGTAAATATCATGAGGGTGGCTTTCCTGCACGCCTGCACTGGAAATTTTTACAAATTTAGCCTGTTTTAAAGCCTCAATATCTTTTGAACCACAGTAACCCATTCCTGCCTTTAAGCCACCTGTCAATTGATACAGCACTTCAGAAACCAAGCCTTTGTATGGAACTCGACCAACTATTCCTTCTGGTACAAGCTTTTTAATATCATCTTCTGCATCCTGAAAATAGCGGTCTTTTGAGCCATCTTCCATGGCCTCTAAGGATCCCATACCTCTATAAGATTTGAATTTCCTTCCCTCGTATATAATTACTTCCCCTGGGGCTTCCTCGGTACCTGCCAGAAGGGATCCAATCATCACACTACTTGCACCTGCGGCAATAGCTTTTACCAAATCACCGGAAAAACGAATTCCTCCATCAGCAATAATAGGCACGCCTGTACCTTCCAATGCTTTGGCAGCCTCATAAACTGCGGATAATTGAGGTACACCCACTCCAGCAATAACTCTGGTTGTACATATACTACCGGGACCAACACCTACTTTAATTGCATCTGCTCCAGCATCAGTCAAGGCCTTTGCCGCTTCACCAGTAGCAATATTCCCAACAATTAATTCAAGGTCAGGAAATTTACGTTTCACTTCCTTACAAGCATCTATTACACCTTTGGAATGACCATGGGCTGTATCAATGCTTACCACATCCACACCGGCGTTGATCAAAGAATCAATTCTCTCAAGCAAATCAGGAGTGACACCAACAGCAGCGCCTACTCTTAGTCTTCCAAATTCGTCTTTGCAAGCATTAGGCCTATCTTTCTTTTTAAGAATATCTTTATAGGTGATCAGCCCTCTTAATTTACCGGATCCGTCAACGATCGGAAGTTTTTCAATTTTATGTTCCTGTAGAATGCCTTCCGCCTCATTCAAATCAATGCCTTCCTGCGCGGTAATCAAATTTTCTCTGGTCATGATGTCTGACACCGGTACACTCAAATCTTTTTGAAATCTGAGATCTCTGTTTGTAATAATACCATTAAGTTTACCATCTTCGTTGACCACCGGGATACCGCCTATCTTGAACTCCTTCATGATCTTTACAGCATCTTCTATCTTGGCCTTAACATTCAGTGTTACAGGATCGATGATCATGCCACTCTGTGAACGTTTTACCTTTCGTACCTGCTCTGATTGTAGGTGGACAGGCATATTTTTGTGTATGAAACCTATGCCTCCCTCAAGGGCCATGGAAATAGCGAGTTCAGCTTCTGTAACAGTATCCATTGCAGCTGAAACCAAAGGAATATTCAGCTTAATGTTTCTGGTAAGTAATGTGCTAGTATTGGTGTCTCTTGGAAGCACTTCCGAGTAGCCTGGAAGTAGTAGAACATCGTCGTATGTGAGAGCCTCGTAGAGAAATTTTGAGGTATTTGAATTCATAGCAAATAATCTGTTTATCTTATTTGCCGGCCAAAATTAAACAGATTAGCTGATATATAAAATGAATTGATACAGAATAATTTTTTAAAATTGATGCAGCGGGAAGGCAATTCCAGTGTATACTAAAAACAAAAAAGGGAGATTTGATCAAATCTCCCTTTTCTTTAGTTAAATAAATATTTTAGAAATCCCAAAGATTGTGCTCCATTTCCATTAATTGGTGCTCTAATCTTTGAGAAGCCATAATGGCCTCCTTAGGACTTTTACTATAAATATCAACAATTTCCAAGTTCTCAGGATTCGCTATCTTGGTGATACGTGCATCGAATAATCTCAAGGTGAATGCATCCGCTAGATTTTTGTGCTCATGACTGTTCTGAGGGTTGAACCATATCGCTTCTTGTGGCATACTTCTGAAAAGTGCTACAAGATCAATATACTTAAAAGTACCAACCTCCTTTCTCAGTCCTGTAGTTGAGGCAAAGTTCTCAGCGGGTAGTATCAAAGTTATCGATTGGATGTCATAATAAAGTCTCGATCTTTTTTTGTCGAATATAACATCTTCCGATATCTCTAAAACTGACACATCCTGTGGGAAAAAATAATCTGAGCCACCTTCATCTGATGAGGCAGAGGCATCTGCTCCTTCATCACCCCAATCATCGTCGCCCCAATCATCTTCTTCATCCTCTCCGAAACCAAGTGCTTTTTCTTCATCAGTCAGTTCTCCACCTAAATCGGGAACCTTTAATCTTTCAAGGAATTCCTCTTTAGACATTCTGGTTTTCAAAGAATCATTCATATAAGGATGAAGTATTCCTGATTGAACGGCCTCGATAACGATTTTAGTGATTTCATTGTTGAAGGCAAAAAACGGACGATTTTTCTTCTCTTTTAAGTCCATTCTTCTCCATACCCTTTTCTTGAACATGATATCATGATTTAGAATTGGATACACGGAATTTGGATTCACAGATAGTTCTTTCTCCTGAGCTACTGAAAGAGTACTGAATATCATGGAGAATAAAACCAGACCAATTGCACATCTTATTTTTTTCATATCACCAATTTTTTTCAATTTAATTCAAAGGTACATTTATGTACTTGCTATTTACTTTAGCCACTTCTGTTTGACCTTTGAAATTTAACCTTTTTAATTCATTTATCTCGATAGACAACCTGTCTCCGGATCTTGCGTTCCTCATGAGGTTAGAAAGATTAACCTTTTCCTTTGTAGCTTTTATAGGCTGACCAACTGCTCGGGATCCTCTTGCTAAACGGATTGTCCATTTGGTCACTCTATAACGAGCATCTTTGGGCAATAATTGCGCAAAACCATCTTCCGCAATAGCCTGGATATCCAAACTTCTAAGGTTAGAAATAGTCTCACCAGTTTTTTGGTTTACTTCCTTGCCTCTTGTTTTCAACTTGATGTTAGCAGGTGGAATTGGTTTTACAGTGAATTTTTTGGTTCCGATCAAATTGCCTCCACTCCGTACTGTCAATTCAACATTTTTTGCGTTTGGAACGATCGTCACCAAACCTCTGGTCTGTCCTTTGATAGACGAACCACCGGTTACTGTAAAAGCAGGATCATAAGAAGTTCCTAATGCAGGAACATTCACCTGTAGTTCATTACCACATCCAAGATACAATGCCTGAAGTGCAGCAGACTGAATCTCTATTACAGGTCTCGCCACAAAATATTCAATTTCACTGGTATAAACAGTATCTTTACCCGGGATAGCAATTTCAGCAGTGAATGTTTTTCTTGCTAATCCCTCCTTATCGTAATTTCCAGGAGTAGCAGTAAATTCAACTAGTCCTTTTCCATTTTCCACTTTGATCTCCTGACCATCTTTTTTCATAGTAGGGGTTATTCCTGAAGAAGATGCTGCTATAAACATTTCAGCTTTATATCTTGCTCCGGCTGCAACCACATTCGACTCGGGTCTTACCATTGCAACAATATTATCAAATTTAACATCTTCAGCTCCTACATCACGCGCCAGTTTATCAAGAGCCTGCGCTTCTTTATTGATTACCTTGGACTGGAACTCACTTAACTGAGCGAGTGCCGCTCCCATGGGAGTAGTCTCAAAATACAAAGCATCAAACTTCTTTTTATTCTGGTTCTTATCGTTAGCAAAGGCAGGATCATCTTTTGCATCAAGTGCAAATGCGTCAAAGGACATCCCTGATGTTTTAGTCAGAAACTCAGCATATCCATTCAAAACATCTTTTATTTCATTGCCCTTCTTTTGATTTAACATCAAATTGGCAACTTTTTCCTCATTCTTAATATTGCTATTATAAGTACCATCTTCATTCTTAGCCTTTGTGACATCGATCAGCAACTTTTTATACCCATCTAATTTTGATAAAACAGCACTTGTTTCATTTCTGATCTGTTGAGCTTTGTCGAGTACAGCAACATCTTTATTTCGATTTCCTGCTTTATCAACAGCAGCCTTTATTCTATCAACGGTTCCCGAATTACCGGTACTTCCTTCCAGCACCGATTGCTCGAGTGTGTCGTTAATAAATATAAACTTTTGAAGAACACTATTACTTACTTGTAGGGCCAGAAGAGCCGTGAGTACCAGGTACATCATTCCGATCATCCTCTGCCTGGGGGTTTCTTTTGCACCAGCCATATATTAAAAGCTTTTGATTAATTTGAAACTAACAAACATCATTAGAATTAACCTTTCATGGCGGTTAACATGTTACCGTAAACAGTATTTAGTGAAGTCAAGTTAGTTGTTAAGCTTGACATTTCATTCTTGAATTTCTCAGTTTCTCTACTGGCTTCTGCCATGCTCTCCATAGCAGCTGAAACGTTTGAATAGAATTTATTCATTGCTTTCAAATGGCTATTGGCATCTTGAAGCTCCATTTCATAAACAGCATTCAAAGCACTTAGATTTTTTGTGACACTCTGAACCTGAGAATGGTATTCTTTGGCATCTTTAGAAGCACTTGTCATTTCAGACATTGCACTGACAGTAGAAGCGTAAGACTTGTTCATATCTATTAAAGATCTAGAAGCGTTTTGAACATTCTTTGCATATTCATCAGTGGCCACTGCAGCACTACTCAGATTAGACATTTTCTGTGCGGAATCAGCAATATTTCTCATGCCTTTGCCTAAGCTATCAATGAGTTCAGGCCCAATTTTGGAGCTTTCCAACATGTGATCTAATTTCTTTGTTACAGATCCATTACCGCTACCTTGCGTTGCTCTGTTTGGAGCTGGTCCATCATAATCCTCTCCTAGTTCAGGATATACTTTAGACCAATCCGGTTCGAAATGTTTAGGTTCAAAAGCACTGAAGAAGAATATTATCGCCTCAGTAGTTAGTCCAACTACAAGCATTGGATCAGCTCCGGGCAAATGCAATATTTTAAACATCGCTCCGACAATAACCACAGCTGCTCCTATACCATATATTTTTGGCATTATAGTACTGTAGAACAATTCTGAAAATCCACCTTTTTTTCTGCTCATTTTTACAATATTTTAGGTTATAATTATTTAACTAAAGAATTTGGGGGTATTATATTAGAACTCTGTGCCAGCTGACCTTCCTAAGTAAGTCATCGCACATCTAAATCCAATATAAGCTCGGGCTGAATCTTTATATTCAAATGTTCTGGTCCCTGTTTCAAGATAATATGCTATGTCTTTCCAGGATCCACCTCGAATCACTTTTTTAGGTTCGTTGTCATCAAAAAATGTTGGATTCAAATCCCAAACCAATGGAACCGAAGCTGGATTGAAGGCATCCTCGCACCATTCGGAAACATTGCCAGACATATCATATAAGCCAAAGTCATTTGAAAAATAAGAACCTACCGGTGAGGTATAGTCAAATCCATCATCATGGTAGTTTCCTCTACCTGGCTTAAAGTTGGCAAGCATACAACCTTTCGAATTTCTTATATACGGGTTACCCCAGGGATATTTGGCATTTTTTCTTCCACCTTTGGCAGCATATTCCCATTCGGCTTCTGTCGGTAATCTAAAGTCAGGCATTGTCCATAAACCTCTAGATATACGGCTGTCGTTGAGATGTCTTGTTCTCCACTTTGAGAAATACTTTGCAGCTTCCCAATCAACACCTACAACAGGGTAATTATCAAAAGCTGGATGCCAGTAGTAATAGGCTGCTACCGGATCGCCGAAGTGGTGTGTGAAATCCTTTATCCACATGGTTGTATCAGGATAAAGTTCTTGCATAACGAAATCTTCTCCTAGAACGGATAAAGAATCTTCAAGTATCTCATCCATAAACTGGCGATACTCATTATTGGTAATTTCCGTATCGTCCATATAGAAACCACCAATGGTAATTTGTTTATTGAAGTTAATTTGTGTTGCGGCTATATCTTCATCTGCCTGCCCCATATGAAAAGTACCTCCAGGAACAGCTACCATACCGTAAGGAACCGTCATTGTCCAACCTTCACGGCCTTGTACACCGATCAGTTCACCACGGTCATCCCCTCCTCTTCCGCCTAGCAAGCCACAGCTTTGCAAGGCAAACGGACCGGCCATAACAAGATAAAAGAGAATTTTTTTCAAAATCACATTTTTATTCATAACACCTTTAAGTTTAAAAATTCCAAGCATCCCTTGAGTATTAAAGGAATTCAAAATTATTACTTAATAATAATCTATCACACCAATAAATTCTTAAATCTGTATGTTGTAATATTTAAGAAGATTTTTAATGAAAAACTGATACACACACATTTTTACTACGTACAGATAAGGTATTTTATTTTAACGGGTGCAAATTTTAATTTCTTAATGTCTAAAGCGGGGAGTTCTGATAATCTTTTTACTACCAGGGATAACTGGCGGTAAGGTATAACTTAACACAATTTCATGAGAAGTTGGTTGCTTGGCATCTTGCCCTGCAATGATGTAGTCTAGTGAGTAACCAAGCCTTAGTGCATTTTCTTTCCCTAATGCATAACCAAGCATCACTATGGCAGCGTCAGATTGTCTAAATGACACACCTCCCCAAAATTTATCATTATATGTGCCCAGTAAGCTAAAATCAAAGGAATAGGTATTAAACTCTGATTTAACAATTATCGAGGGCGTAAGTATAAAGTTGTTGTTAAAATCGTAATGATAACCAGCTGTTAGAACTACATGATTCTCCAAAGCATTTCGCAGTTGATCCACTCCAAAATCAAACTCAGCTTTAAGAACATGGTTCACACTAATTCCAACATAATAATTTTCGGTAGTATAGTAAGCACCAAGTGCCAGGTCGGGTCTGATCTGAGATTCTTTCCCATCAATTAACAAATCATCATCAGGATCTACTGCTCTATATTTGTTACCATTAATTGATTGAGAAAATATACCTGCCCGAATTCCGAAGCTCAACTTCGCATCTTTAATGGCAAGGTGATATGCATAAGAGGCCTGAACTTCCAGATTATTAAGCGGTCCTAAATTGTCATTCACTATATGTATACCGGCTCCACTTCTAAACCTCAGTATTGGTGCGTTCAAACTTACCACCTGAGTATTAGGTGCGCCGCCACTACCGTCAAAGGTAGTTGTAAATCCCGACCATTGTGATCTGTAAATTGCGGAAAGTTTAGTTACACCTTCTACCCCAGCATAAGCAGGATTGTAAAAAAGTGTATTAAACATATATTGACTGAATTGTGCATCTTGTTGCGCTTGGGCAGGTGATAGAATAAATGCCAAGGCAATCAGCAACAAAGTAATTCTCTCTCTCATAAAATTTAAAACAACTTGAATATAAATATAGCACTTTTTTCAGTTATGATGCCAAAGTATTTAACATCAACAACGTGAGAAAAGTGCTATTGTTTTTAAATTTTACTAAAGAATTTACTATTAAAGGTCGTTTGCCTTTTTAATGTAAAGCTCAAGAGCACCAGTCATGGAAGGGGCATTTGGTAAAGGTGCTTCAATGTCCAGATCCAAGCCCGCGTCTCGCACTGCCTTTGCAGTAGTAGGGCCAAAGGCAGCAATCCTTGTGGCATTCTGCTTGAAATCCGGAAAGTTTACAAATAATGAGTTTATTCCTGAGGGACTATAGAATGCAATTATATCGTAATTCACATCGGCCAGATCAGATAAATCACTTGCGACTGTTTTATAAATTGTGGCCTCTGTGAAGTTGTATCCCTCATTTTTAAGGAAATCAGGAATGTCGTTCTTCCTGATATTGGAACATGGAAAGATGTATTTTTCGTTCCTGTGTTTCTTTAAGATTTCGATAAGATCAAGCGCTGTTCTTGTTCCTGTGAAAATCTTTCGTTTTCGAATAACGATATATTTTTGAAGGTAGTTAGCAGTTTGCTCTGAAATACAGAAGTATTTCATGTCACTAGGCATTTCAATTTTACTCTCAGTACAGAGTCTGAAAAAATGATCAACCGCGTTTCTACTCGTAAATATTACAGCGGTATGATTTAATATATCAATTTTCTGCTTTCTAAACTCTTTTACACTGATTGGATCAACTTGAATAAAGGGTCTAAAGTCAATTTTCAAATTATATTTTTCAGCCAAGGTAAAATAAGGTGAATTATTACTTGTTGGTTTTGGCTGGGAAACAAGAATGCTATTTACTTTTCTCAATCTCTCTTCAGATTTATTTGTCATAGCTCAGCTTCGTACTTTTTATCTCTTTAAACTTTTGTGATTTATGGACTTATGTAGAGTACTTTCAAGCCAACAATCAAAGGCAAAATTTCCGTGGTGCAAAGGTATGAAAATAAATAAAGATTTCTAAACGATACTAATCTTAAAAATTTAAAGTATAATACGATCACGCGTATAACTGACAACACTACTATAAGCCCTTTTAAAAAGATAAATCCCTCTGAATTAGGCTGATAGGAGGAAAGTAAAAGAACAGCAATCAAGGCTATTACACCTAAATAGATTATCATTGACAATCTGATAAACTCTAAAAAATGAAAATTATTTATCCTTTTCAGATCAAATAAATTGCTTATCGCTAATATAATGATGTACTTAAACCAAATGAGCAGGAACACGAATAACCCCATCGTCAGCCAGTCATAAAGTGCTGAAAATAAGTTTGAGAAATCGCTTATAAAAACTGGAGGTAAGACAGCAGATGTCATTTTGGAGATAACAATCAGGCTGAAGGCAATTATTAAACTATGTGTCAAAAGGATCAACAGATTGGATTTTGCCAAAAACCTGGGATTAGCCACGTTTTCATCTCTTAATTTAAAGTTGACTGCTTTTCTGAAACTGTAAAAATTCTTGAATGTATATTGATCTAATTGGTAAGAAGCTCCCATACAAGCAAGGACTACCAACATGGCTATAATGAAAAAATTCTTAAAGACTGTTGGAGGTCTCCGAATTGGATTATAATCATTATTTTGATCACCTTGTACAGGCCTGTTATAGTTCGAAGGGGAAACCAACAAGGTTTCACTTCTCGACTTATCAAGTGCTGGAGAATAAATGGTTATAAAAATGTTCTCCTGATCATACACAGAGAATAAACTATCACCATCAAGCGTCAGGCATTTGGAGGCATCAAAAAATTGAACAATTTGTTGCTCAATAAACAAGGAGGTCCCCTCATGCAAACATAAACGCAATTGATTATTATTGGCTTCTGACTTTTTTAGAGCAAAGCTAATATTCACAGGAGTTTGTGTAGCCCGCTCTATCCATGGGACATAGGTATCTAAGTTGCCGTCATAAACCAGCCAATCACTCTTAAGGTCTCTTATCAATTGAAATTGATCATTCGCGTAAACCCCATCGTGATTACAATAGATTGCGAGAGCTAATATTAGAATGAGCTTTTGAAAAAAAAATCTAGGCATTAACCTTATCTTCTTTATCTTCTTTTACTGCAAAATCCAGGACAAAACTTATGCAAATCGCAAAAACAGTGGTTATTAAAAGAAGTTGAAAACTGCCAAAGCTAGCAAAAAGGATAGTAAAAGAAATTACCAACAAGTTCATTCCAATCAACAAGATTACCACAGCCAATTGCGAAAAGCCAACATCCAGAAGTCTGTGATGAATGTGATTTCTATCAGGATGAAATGGCCATCGGCCGTTAAAAATCCTTATGGCAAATACTCTGGTCGTGTCAAAAATTGGTATAATCAGAATACCTATTGTGACAGCGGGCGCAGATTCTATAATTTTCATTTCTACAAACTGAATGGCCATTACTGCTATGATAAAGCCACATAGCAGTGATCCCGTATCACCCATGAATATTTTGGCCTTGTGAATATTGTATTTCAAAAACCCCAGAACTCCACCTGCCAGGCAAAAGGCCACATAAGCATACGCACTATCATAAATATAGAAGTAGGTGCCAAAGGTCAAAGAGATAAGTACAACCACGCATCCTGCTAGTCCATCCAATCCGTCAATGAGGTTTATGGCATTTGTTACACCAATTATAACAAAAAAGGTAAAGGCATAGCTGACTCCTATTTCCAAATCATAAATGCCAAAAAGTCCCTGAAAGCTGGTTATTCTGATATCCGCGATGATCATCACAATTCCTGCTGCCAGTAGCTGAACAAAGAATTTTTTGAAAGCCGAAACAGTTATGATATCATCTTTAACTCCTATAAAAAAAATGATCAAACAACCGGCCAGTAATTGTTGTACTCCATCGCCCAAATCACCAAAAATAGTGAGGGCAGACATGAATCCTGCAAAAATAGCCAGGCCTCCAAGTCTGGGGATTAACGATTCGTGTGTCGATCGATGATTAGGTTCATCCAGAAGTTTTTTTGTATAAGAAACAAATATGATCGAGGGCACAGCAAAAACCGCTACCAGAAAAGCCCACAAAATAGATAATACAATATTTAACATACAGCACTAGGCAAGGCGATCTTGTCGCAATTTATCAGAAATTAGGAGTTTAAACAATTTATCAGCAAGTTTTAAAGTCGGCTGATATATCCAAAATGTATTTTTGATGAATCAAATCCAAAAGCTTGTTGCCTGGAATTTCCTAACGCATAAATAAAACTGAATATTCCGGCATTTGTGGAAAAATTTAATCCGACTCCCAAACCGTACGGATTGTCTTTATCAATAATATTATCAAGCCTTTTTCTTAAATGAGCCTGGTCATAAAAAATCAGTAAATAAGAAGCTCTGTCTAACAGGAGTCGTAGCTCTACATTAGCAATCAAATAATCAGATGCAAAAAAGAAGTTTTCATTGAACCCCCTCAGGGACTTCAATCCTCCTATTCTAAACAGATCATTCAGAAAAAGTCTGTCATTAAATATTTTACCTCCGCTTATTTTACTTCTCAATACCAATCTCTGACTTAGCCTTGCATAATTTTCCAATGCAAAGCTTGAGACCAGTTGAATACTCGTGAGCTCCACTCCATCATAGAGAGAACTATTTATATTGGCATTCCTTTTAATTTTTTTATTCCCTACGTCTGCTTCTATCAAACCTCGGAATCCTCTAAGAGGGTTAAAGGGATCGTCTAGATTATTCCATTCGTATCCTATGCCATATGCATTAACCTCTGAGTCCAGGAAGTCCGGAAGCTCATTGACATTTCTAAGTGTGGCGGCTGAAAGCAAAGAGGTGTTTCTAATTTTTGAAAAAAACTTAAATCTGCTATAAACCCCACCTTCATATGAGAGCTCAAAGCCTAAGGATCTATTGATAAAGGTGGTATCTTCTTTCAGTAGCTCAAAAGTGAAATCTAAGTTGACCGGAGATCTGAATAGATTAGGATGATAATAATTCGCTCTGAGAAATTGCGAAAACTTCTTCAACTTCTGCCAGTTGAATTGAAGACCCTTACCACTGGAAAACAAATTGTACAATGCGAGATTAAATTCTCCTGTCAAAAGAAGTTTTCCATCATCCGTTTCGTTTGGTAGAAACCCTACAATGCCATCAATTTGATTGACCCTCTTATGATCAATCTCCAGATGTAATGTAGACTGAGTATTCTGAAAGGTTAAATGGCCGGTTTTATTCTTATCCAGATAAGGCAATCTGTTTAGTTTGGCATCAACATTTTCGATTTTCCTCATATCAAAGGGTTCGCCTGGGATGATACGCAGATATGATGTGAGGAAGCCTTCTTTCAATTTGGCATCACCGGCAACTTCTAATGAATCGAACGTGATAAAAGGTCCGGGATCATAATTCAGACTTGCTCTGAGTATGTTTTGGACCAAACTAATTGAATCCAATTGAATAGAAGCAAATGGATAACCCTGATTCTCAGAAATATCCAACACCTTTTGCATCAGCAATGCTACTTGATGATGATTAAAAGGACGATCACTGTAGAATTTTTCTTTGTACCCAACTTTGTTAATGATCTCTTCATTAAGATTACCTCGGTCTAACCGGGCAAGCTTATAAACTTTGCCTGCTTCTACATGAACATCCACTATATCATCTTTGAGATCCAGTATATTAAACCTTGCCTGCAAGTAGCCTCGCTTGTGTAGATCTGACAGTGCTCTTTTTAGAAAAAATTGAATTTGTACCGAGTCGATCTTTTTATTAAGGAGCTTTGCTTTATCCAGAATTGATAGATCATCCTGATTGCCCACGAAATTGATTTGCATATCACTTTGACCATAGCTTTGGTATGAGCAAATAATCATGATCAACTTAACAAAAAATCTCTTCAAAACATCAAATGTTAAAACATCCCACTAGTTTTGTTTAAACAAATTCAATATTGAACATAATTCAAAATGATTCAATTTGCTTATCACTCTAAAATTAATAATTCTTTTGGCTGGAATATATATCCATATACCCTTTTGTAAGCAGGCTTGTTACTATTGTGATTTTCACTTCAGTACTAATAACAGGTTTGTTTCTCGAATGGTGAACGCTTTGAGGAAGGAGATTGATCTAAGAAAAGACTACTTTGGTCGGGAACCTGTTGAAACCATATACCTTGGTGGCGGTACACCTTCGATGTTATCTGAAAGAGATCTAAGTAGTGTATTTGATCAACTGAACAGGTTGTTCAAAATCGAAGATGTCTCTGAAATAACCATAGAAGCCAATCCCGATGACCTGACAAAGGAGAAGCTGATTATTCTGAGAGATTTGGGAATAAATCGTTTAAGTATCGGGATCCAGTCTTTCAATGACGAGGTTTTAAAATTTATGAATCGGGCACATGATAGTTCTCAAGCCATTAAGTGCCTCACCTTGGCCCACGACCATGGATTTGAAAATATTAGTATCGATCTAATTTATGGTATACCACAAAGTAGCGATGCAGTTTGGCAAGCTGACCTAAAACTTGCTATGCAACTAGCTTTCCCCCACATTTCATCTTACTGTCTGACCATTGAGGAGAAAACTGTATTTGGTAAATGGGTAAAAACCGGAAAAATGCAGAAGGCCAATGAGGACTATGCCGCAAGGCAATTCGAAATGTTAATGGATACTTTGGAGGAAAATGATTATGAACAATATGAGATTTCCAATTTTTCACTACAGGGTTTTCGATCTCAACATAATAGTAATTATTGGAAGCAAAAAAAATATCTTGGCATAGGACCAAGCGCTCATTCATTTGATGGAACCACCAGGCAATTCAACATTCCTAACAATGCCTTGTATATGAAATCCATAGATCAGAATCATATTCCATCCACAGTAGAGAAGTTGTCTTTGGCAGATCAGACCAACGAATATTTATTAACAAGCTTACGAACATCCTGGGGATGTGAATTACAAAAGTTAAAAACAGATTTTGGGCACGATTTGATAGCAAAAAACAAAAACTATATCCATGATCTGTTAGAAAAAAGAATGATCCAAATTCAGGATGATCAACTCACACTTACCCGGCAAGGAAAGCTACTTGCAGATGAAATTACAGCCAATTTATTTTTGGTTGAAGAAAAGTAGAAATGCCGTATTTCCGTTTTCCCACAAAGCCAAAGTAATTGATTAATTGATCCTAAAAATGATTAAAACTTTTATATTTGTAATGTTTCTAAAAAAATAGCTTTATGTCGAGCGAGGAAAAACAGGCTTACTTACTTTTGAAATCAGTGATCTTCCATTATCATGGCTTGGACGAGGATGAACAAAGAATCCTGGATGAGACGGCAGAAGAACTTGGTGCTCATAAGGAACTTGAGTGGGCCAATGAGTTTATTGCCGAGGACTATCACTCCGCCTTCGACCGAGCTCGGGAATATCTTAACAAAATCTTTATCAAATTTGATAAAACTAAAAGATTGTCCTATCTCGACATGGTGTGGAAAGCCAATAATCAAAAGGGCTACATCACCGAAATGGAAGCAACTGCTATGCTAAAACTTGCCAAAGATTGGGAGATCGAAAATGAACTGATCTCCATGGTAAGGGGATAAAGTGTATTTCTTCAAACAGCTTTGGATTTCAAATCTCATTTATGTACTAACACTATAAACTCATCATATCCTTGAATTTGGCAGCTTGCCTGCGGCTTACCTCTACCTTCTCTCCACCTCTTAGCTGTACCATCAAGCCCCCATTGAACCAGGTTTCAATGGAATCGACCCAGTTTAGGTTAATAATATGTTTTCTACTGGCTCTGAAAAAGGTTCTATCATCAAGCCGCTCATCCAGGGCATTTAATGATTTATGGATCATGGGCTTATATTTATCAAAATAAACCTTGATATAATTACCATCAGATTCAAACAAGCGTATTTCAGAAAGCCGGACGAACCAGCACTTGTCACCATCTTTTACAAACACCTGATCATTTAACCCTAATTTATCTTTCTGAGTGGTGTCTTCCTTGATCTCTGCATTGTTATTTTCTTCTAACTTTTTGAGTGATTCTTTAAGGCGTTCCGGTTGAATTGGTTTCAAAACATAATCCAGCGCGTTCACATCAAAAGCCTTAAGTGCAAACTCATCAAATGCTGTAGTGAAAATAACTTTCGGTACAGAATCCAACATCTGAAGTAGCTCAAAACCAGTTTTCCCTGGCATTTGAATATCCAGAAAAAGCAAATCTGGATTTAGTTTGTTAATCTGTTCATAGGCCTCATCGGCATTGGCAGCTTCTCCAACAATTTCAATGTTCTTATGTGCTTCCAATAAATTCATTAACTCCTTCCTGGCCAACCTTTCATCATCAACAATCAATGCCTTCATAAGTCGTCTGCTTTTGTACTATTAAAAATTATTTCATTTTTGGAATGATCACATCGGTCAAAACAAAGTTCTCATTCTCATTAAATATTGAAAAAGAAGCTCTCTCGCCAAATAAAAGTTTCAGACGTTGTCTGGTATTTTCAATTCCATATCCTCCGTGTTTCATGACCACCCCATTAAGATATTGTCCACTGTTTTTAATTTGAATATTTAAACAGGAGTCTTTCACTTGTGTACTTACTTTAATCAAACCTCCCTCCACTAAATTAGATATACCATGCTTAATTCCATTCTCAACTAGCGTTTGAATCATCAATGGCGGTATCTCAAATTTATCGGATTCAGGATCAACATCAAATTCAACCTGTAACCTTTCTTCAAACCTTATTCCCTCAAGATCCAGATAGTCCTTCACTGTTTGCATTTCTTCAGAGAATTTGATCAATCTCTTTTCATCCATAACGAGGGAGTTTCGCAAAATATTCGAAAGCTGTGTAATGGCTACTTTGGACTTTTTAGGATTTTCATCAACAAGCGCCCTGATACTGTTCAATGCATTAAAGATAAAATGAGGATTCAATTGAGATTTGAGTTTATTCAATTTAATCTCATTAATTGTTGCCTCGAATTTTAGTGTTGTACTATAGTTCTCTACATAATGATATAAGAAGTAGATCAGGTTCCAGACTAAAAAGACAATGATAAAGCCAAGAAACTCTCCAAAAAACTTTATCATTGACTGCGCCAGTTCAATGGACTCCGGACTGGAAAACGCGGACAAAACAGTCATTAAAAGAGCACAGATAATTGATAGAATGGTAATAAACAGGATAACTCGGGGAATCAACTTTGGCATAGGTAACCGAAGCCAGTTATTTCTGACAATATAGTTCCTATACATATGGGTGATAAAAATGAGAAAAGCGGTTTCCAGAAAGATTGGGAAAAAAAGAACATTATTTGCTTCTTCTTCAATTGTTATCCTGGCGAAAATATTAAAGATCGCGTAGGTGGACCATCCTCCGATTTGACATATCCAATAAAGTGTGAATTTGTTCATCTGTTATTTAAACAAGAGGCCATTCAACTTGTCAATCATAAGTTCCAAAAAAAATTTGGCTGATTGGTCTTGATCCAGATTTTGGATATTAGTATTATACAACTCCGAAACAAAGGAATCGGGTTGAAGCGCAGCACTATTGAAAAAGAAGTAAAACACGATCAAACTCGCTCCTGTGATCACCAATGAGGACATTATCAGAGTCTGTCTTGACAACTTCTTCCGGAATTCAAATTTACCATTGTACATGAAATACTCCAGTCTTATATATATCATGGCAATCAAAAGAATTGCTATGCCTAAAATAAAACTGTCTCTGTAAAACACAACAACTGTGGTGATAGCGAAAAGAATCGTGGTGATATCTTTGAATCTCAAAGCTTTCATGTTCCCAAACAATTATTTTAAAATTAGTGATGTTTCCTGTACGAGGCACGGAAATTTCTATAAAAGGTGTTATTAATTTATAAGGGGAATCTAACCAAGCCTGATCTTCAGATAGGTTTTACATTAATTGCTTATTATTTCTTCCGGTTTAGCTGATTTCTGTTTTTTATTCATTCTTACAAATGGCCTGATTATCAACCTTGTACCTCTGTCATAAGTGAAATAATTCCAGAGCCAATTACTAAAGACCACTAGTTTATTCCTAAAACCAATAATGGAAATCAAATGAATAAACATCCATACAAACCAGGCAAATAATCCACTGAATCTAATATTTGGAAGGTCAACCACAGCTTTATTTCTTCCTATGGTAGCCATGCTTCCCTTATCAAGATATTCAAATGGTTGAGGTGAATCTCCGTTTTGAAGTTTTACTAAGTTCTTTGCTAAGATTTTACCTTGTTGCACGGCAACAGGGGCCAACATTGGAAGTCCCTTTTGATAAACTTCGGTTTTCATAAGTGCCAAGTCACCAATGGCATAGATATTATCATATGATTTCACCTTGTTAAATGAATCAACCAATATTCTTCCTCCCTCCAAGCAACTTTCACTTATTCCATCAATGATATTACCAGTTACACCAGCGGCCCAAATTAAAGTCTGGCTAGGGATCACCATACCGTCATCAAGCTTCACAAACTTCCCATCATAAGCTTTTACCAGTGTGCCTAATTTGACTGTAACATTAAATCTTTTAAGAAATTCATAGGCCTTTTTACTGGCACTTTCAGACATTCCACTCAAAAGATTGGATTGACCTTCAACCAAAAAAATGCCCATTTTTTCAAAATCCAGCTCATTATAATCATTTGGAAGCACATGCATTTTTAGCTCTCCAAGAGCACCAGCTACTTCGACACCGGTTGGCCCACCACCAACAATAACAAAATTCATCAGGCTCTGACGTTCGTCTTTCTGACTGGCCATTGTTGCTTTTTCAAAGTTCTGCAACAAATGACTTCTCAAATCGAGTGCCTGTGGAACTTGTTTTAATGGAAAGGCTTTGTCAAAGTTTTCGTCATTTCCAAAGAAGTTGGTCTTCGAACCATTGGCCAATACCAGGTAATCGTAACTCAAATTTCCAATACTTGTCTCAATCTTATTCTCTTCGGACAATATCCTATTAACAGTAGCCATTCTGAAGTAAAAATCCTTATGAGATTTGAACAATTTTCTCAAAGGACCGGCAATTGAATCCGGTTCAAGGCCTGCTGTTGCAACCTGATATAACAAAGGTTGAAAAGTATGATAATTGTGCCTGTCAATCATGACAACCTGAAACTTTTTGTTTCGAAGGCCTTTTGCTAGCTGAATGCCGGCAAAGCCTCCACCAACAATGACAATTCGAGGTTTGGCCGATTTTGGTATATGTAAGGAAGCGTATGACTGATCATTCATTTTGGAAAGTTTTTGGAGTCCTGAGAAATCAATATTCCTCTAAATTTTAATACGTATAAATGGAACACAATTCTACGATTTTAGATTTATTTCTTGAGAACAATTTTCAAAAAAAGAGAACAGTCCAAACTCAAATACTGTCGATTTAATTTGAAGATATGGCATCCAGCAATTTCAATGCATTTTGGCCGAGATGCCTTACCACTATTTTTTTGTATGTTGGTCCACCAATAAAATCATTGAAAAAATCTGAAAGCAAAGGTTCCCAATCATTGTTTTTAGGCATAATTATTCCAAACTCATCGGTAAGCATATCTCCCGCGGGATGTCTTTTGATGGGCATTCGTTGTTTAAGTACTGCGAGATAATAGGTAAAATCAACATTGGTGAAGCTATTTTTATCGGTCACTATTTTGGCCAATGCATCTTTGCTTGAATTTAAATGTTGTATTTTGAGGTTAGGCAAATACTTATTCTTTATTTCTATTACCTTTTGTTCATTCGTCGTTCCCTTTACAGCATAAGCATTCATTCCTTCAAACACCTCCCCAATCAATTCCATTTTTTCCAAAGTAGGTACACTCGTGTGCGTTAAAAGAATGGTAACGTTTGACATAAAGGGAGGACTAAAACGATAACTTTTCTTTCTCTGTTCAGTAATTGATATGTTTCCCAAACCAAAGACACCTCCCTTACTTCCTTTTACTACATTCATGAAAAGTTTGAAATCCTCTGGTTTGCTTAGGCTTTTTAATATCAGTTTCAGGTTAACCTTATGTTCTTTTCCAATATGTTCTACAAACTTTTCCATGATATCAACACAAATGCCTTCAATCTGGCCTGTATTGTTCCTGGATGCAAAACCAGGAGTTTCAACATAGGTCATCACTATTTCACCAGACTTTTTTGATTTTACGTCCACCCAATTGTCTCCACTGAATTGGCCATAAGAGTGGCCCATGCCGGTGATTAATAAAACTAAAATAGATAGGATCCTTACTTTCTTCATACCACTATAACATGATATTATCCTTTGAAAAAAGTAAAGGAAATACTTCAGTGGTTTAATTCAAATCAATTCTGCCTCCAAATATTGCCCAGTGTAACTTTTCTTGATTTTGATAATTTCTTGAGAAACCAACAAGATAGTTAACAAAAAAACCACGCTTGAATCCTAAGATATTAGTCTGCAGAATAGTAAAGCATATTTATAATCACTGGCTTGTCGGTTTTTGGCATTTAATTTCCTTTCCAGCATGCTACTACAGTCTTATTTTAAAAGTTGGCCTTCTAATTAAATTAATGAGGAAATATTTACTGTAATATATTCTGAAGCAGAGTCTGCTTGAGGTATATTTTATACTTCAAACAGACTCGCAATATATTTAATAAAGGAAGATCAGTTTAATGGCAATGGGCTCACATGTATTTGGCAAAAATCATTGCGGTGTATAGATTGTTGAGCGTTCCTGAAAGGTTTCCACTAAATGAACTGCATCTGCCAAGCCTTTTACATAGTACTTAAAACTACCTTCGAACAAAAAATCTTTGCCCTCATCTTTCGATTCCGGCACAAGATCAAGATGGGTTCTGGCAGAAGACATATCCGCCAGGATCAATGATGTTGTAGCAATATTGCTATTGATTGCTTTTTGGATTTCAGGATTACTTATTTCTTCAAGCAGTTTTTTCCATTCTACTACTGCTGATTCCAATGTTGGTTTGATCTGTTCTAGTGTTTGTCTCTTCTTTTTACTAAAAGCCGACAAACTATTTATTGCATTACTGACTTCCACACCGGTTTCATTTAATTTGGAATATGCCTTGTCTTTCACACCAAAAATAGCGCTATATGCATTCACCCGATTCGTTAAAAAGTTATCCCGCAGTATTTCCTCTGACTGCTCAAAGAAAAATTTAAGAGCAACTGATTGAATTTTATTCAGTTTCCTTTCAAGAATCTTTCTTTTTTTCTCAGGTTTTTTGGTGAGTTTCCATTTCGTTTTGAAGGTGGGGTCTAACAGGAAATGTTTAAGCTTCAAATAAACAGTTTCTTCATCCGTACCTTCCATTATTGTATATCGTAATTGTTCATCTAGTAAATACTCTCCTCCGGCTGTTTCAACAAGAAGTCTTGCTGTGACCTTTATTTCACCAACAATACTTTCCGTATCCGAGTAATCAATATCTAACTGAGGATTATCTATCTTAAAATCATAAGTGATCAATGAAATGGTAAAATCAGGATTCGATGAGTTTTCTACGAAAGGTTGAGATTTGAGCGCCAACATATCTGAGCTCCATTTCCTGATAGTATCCTGCCCCACCTTTTTATAAAATTCCTCTTTTTCTTTATAATCCATTCTTGCAGTATGGGAATAAAGAGCTGTTTCATCACTTGATGACAGGGGATCCAGGTCTGTCTTTACAGTTATCCGATATCTTTGTAAACTTGGGTTAAGTGCTTTCTTAGGTTCTACATCATAGGACCACCCTATCGGGTTTTTGTTCAATTTTGTTTTTTGCCCAAAGCAAAATGTTCCTACAACTAAACATCCCAAAAGCAAAAAAATCTTGGCTGTTGTTTTCATGATTGATGGTTTAAAAGGTTCTTTTATTTTCATGGCTGTAAATGGCCTAAAAGTAAAAGAAGAGCTTTGTCCATCAAATCAATTCTACTTTCAAATATTGACCTGTGTAACTTTTCTTGTTTTTGATGATTTCCTCTGGTGTTCCTTGTGCCACAAGCTCACCTCCGCTATCACCACCTTCAGGCCCAAGATCGATAATATAATCGGATACCTTAATGATATCAAGATTGTGTTCAATGATCAAAACCGTATTTCCCTTATCCACCAATTTGTTAAGAACATTAAGTAAATGTTGAATGTCCTGAAAGTGCAATCCGGTGGTTGGTTCATCTAAAATATACATTGTTTGGCCCGTGTCCCTTTTGGATAATTCTGAAGCTAACTTTACCCGTTGTGCCTCACCACCCGACAGCGTCGTTGCATGTTGCCCCAAGGTGATGTATCCAAGCCCAACATCATTGAGCGTTTTTACTTTTCGAAGGATCTTTGGATGGTTTTGAAAAAAATCAGTGGCTTGTTCTACGGTCATGTCCAAAACATCTGCAATAGATTTTCCTTTATATCTCACTTCAAGGGTTTCTCTGTTATATCTTTTACCCTTGCAAGTTTCGCATGGTACATATACGTCAGGCAGAAAATCCATTTCTATAAGCTTCATTCCAGCTCCTTCACAAGTTTCACAGCGACCTCCCTGAACATTAAAGGAAAAACGTCCGGCCTTATATCCCCTGATCTTAGCTTCGGGAAGTTCTTTAAACAGTGCCCTGATCTCAGTAAACACACCGGTATAAGTAGCTGGATTTGATCTTGGTGTTCTCCCGATCGGAGATTGATCTACCTCGATTACTTTATCCAAATGATCCAACCCCTCCACAGTCTCGTGAGACATCGGTGTTTTTTTAGACCGATAGAATTTCTGGCTCAACAACGGAAACAGTGTTTCATGGATCAAAGTTGATTTTCCGCTACCTGAAACCCCGGTCACACAAATCATTTTTCCCAGCGGAAATGTAACATTCACATTTTTCAGATTATTCCCTGAAGCACCTTTCAAACGGAGTTTTTGTCCATTTCCCTCCCTGCGATTCTCAGGAACTGCAATGGTTAAGTCGTTCTTTAGATAAGCTGCAGTTTTGCTATTTAATTTTAAAAAAGTCTTTGGAGAACCTTGGGCAACTATCTGCCCTCCATGCAAGCCGGCTCCAGGTCCAATATCGATGATATGATCTGACTGCAACATCATATCTTTATCATGCTCCACAACAATTACCGAATTGCCGAGATCACGAAGATCCTGTAAGGCTTTAATAAGTTTGACATTATCTCGCTGATGAAGTCCAATGCTTGGTTCGTCAAGAATGTATAAAACCCCTACCAATTGAGTACCTATTTGTGTAGCTAATCGAATTCGTTGCGATTCTCCCCCCGACAACGTTCTCAAAGGGCGATTCAGGTCCAGATAATCAAGCCCGATATCAAAAAGAAAACCAATCCTTTTCCTGATTTCTTTTAAAACTTCAACCGCTATACGATTTTGCCTTTCATCCAATCTTTCTTCAATATTGTCAAACCACGATCTTAACTGCCGAATACTCATGGAAGCCAGCTCGAATATGTTTTTATTGTCAAGTTTGAAATGAAGGGATTCTTTTTTCAGCCTTGCACCTTCGCAATCAGGGCAAACGCGGATCTCTGTAAAATCACTTATCCATTTTTGGATTTTCTCCGACCCGGTATCTTTTTGTTTTTCAAGAAAATTTACAACTCCTTCAAATTTTGTATGCCAATCGGTTCCCGGGTATTTTGTTGAGCTAACGGCAACCGGAACATTCGATCCGTAAAGTATAACATCGAGCGCTTCTTCCGGAAGATCTTTTATTGGTGTACTTAAATTAACTTTATATCTTTTGAGAATTGCTTCAATCTTTTTAAAAATCCATATGTCCCTATACTCACCCAGGGGAGTTATACCTCCACGGCTAATACTCAACTTTGGATCCGGTACAATTGATTCTTTAGTGATTTCTTCAATTTTTCCCAAACCTTTGCAGGTAGGACATGCCCCATAAGGAGAATTGAAGGAAAAGGTGTTGGGCGCTGGCTCATCATATGCCAAACCTGTTTTAGGATCCATCAACATTTTTGAAAAGTAATGGAGTTTTTCATTGGTATCCAGCAACATGATAATTCCTTTTCCGTGATGCAATGCTGCTTTCACCGATTGTCCTATTCTATACTTATCCTTATCAGTAACTACGATCCTGTCAACGACAATTTCTATATCATGGATCTTGTATCGATCTACCTGCATCTTTGGTTCGATTTCAACAACTGCACCATCGACTCTCACTTTGGTGAAGCCCAGCTTTCTAATTTGCTGAAAGAGTTCACGATAGTGCCCTTTTCTACCTTTGACAATCGGTGCAAGCAGAATCAATTTTTCATCTGTGAAATTCTTGATGATCAGATCAATAATCTGATCTTCGGATTGACGAGTCATTTTTTCGCCTGTCTCATACGAATATGCTTCAGAAGCTCTTGCAAACAACAACCTCATGAAATCGTAAATTTCAGTAACAGTTCCTACCGTTGATCTGGGATTCCTGGAGGTGGTCTTCTGCTCAATTGAAATCACAGGGCTCAATCCATTGATTTTGTCAACATCAGGTCTTTCCAGGTCTCCAATGAAAGATCGGGCATAAGCAGAAAAACTTTCCATATACCGTCTTTGTCCTTCTGCATAAATGGTATCAAATGCAAGTGAAGATTTCCCGCTACCACTAATCCCGGTAACGACCACAAGTTTGTTCCGGGGAAAGCTGACATCAATATTTTTTAAATTGTGTTCCCTTGCCCCAAATATTTCAATATTGCTATGACCCGTTAGATCAAATCCGTTTGAATGTTCCTTTATAATTTCCTTCGTTTGTGACATCAAAAATCGCTGCTTCTTTCTAACCAGCTAATATAACTCAAATGTCTAAAAATGGTTTCAAGTTTGACATTGAAAGTCAATTAGCCCCCTTAAAAAAGCCCTTGCCATAGTAATAAGTAGAAAGTATTTAGTAGAAAGACATTTTTTAAAAAAGTATTAAAGAAATTTCCATTCGAAAATCAATCTTAATTTGTCATTCGAAATTCGTAATTTTTCTCTAGTTTTTCATCTAAAATCTTGACTGAACAAGGCAATCATCCTTTCATGCAAAATCAAATGATATTTTTTCAGGTTCAACTAATTATTATGCGAATTGTGTAATAGAGCAGCTTTTGTTTACAGCAGCTTGGGTACTTTGTAATGCTAAGCTTTTATGATCTTAATCCAGGGGAATTATTGTGGTTGTGTTTGAAAATCTTCGAAGTTTCGCACATAAGTTTCCTCATCTGTCTGACCATTGTTGTATGAGCCATTATTTCCTTTCTCACCCTTTCGGTTGATTTCGGCTATTAACTCATCTGATACGGTATGAGGAAGTGATATGATGTAAAACTTACCCCTTCTAACCGATAATCTTTGTTTTCTTAGCCATGGATTATACAATTTCAGGGTTTTATAGTTGATGCCTAATGAATTTGAAAAATCAACAAGATTCGAAATCGTTGATGTTACCTTGACTTCTTTAATCGGAAAATTGGCATAAAGATGTTCAGATGGTATTTCATAGCCATACTTACCTGGATTCTCCATAATCTCCTTCAAAGCCAAAGCCCTGAATACATAGCGAGAGGTTTCCTCATTTAATAAAAGATCATAATAAGAAGTGACTTTTTGCTCATTTAAACGCCTGGTTAGTCCTGCAACTCCCATGTTATAGGAAGCTGCGACATTCGTCCAGTTACCAAATTTTTCATAGGCACGTAACAAGTACCTGCAAGCAGCTTCAGTTGATTTAACAGGATGATATCGCTCATCTACTTCCGAACTAACCTCCAAACCACGCTCTTTAGCTGTGGCTTTCAATAGCTGCCAAAAACCCACCGCATTAGCCGGTGAAATGGCATTCGTCAGAGAACTTTCGATTAATGCCAGGTATTTAAAATCGTTTGGAACACCATTCTTTTGGAGAATGGGCTCAATTACCGGAAACCATCGATTGGCTCTTTTGATCATAAATAAAGTACTGGAATGCCAGTAAGTGTTGATATGAATTTCACGGTCGTATCTTTCTTTGATATCATAATTTTCAATAGGAACACGTTCTCCTGCAAAATTCAAATTGGAAGGCACATCAAAAGTAAAAACCTTTTGTCCCTCAGGATAAACCTTCACCACACGAGCGTTTGTATTAAGTTCTCCTTTGGCTTTTGCTTTATCATAAAGAATATATGAGCCAAGGACTACAATAACTCCGATCAATATAAGATTTGTTACTTCTTTCAATGTTAAAAATTTGGAGATAATAAATACTTCGAATAAAAATCATCAATCTCTCTTACCGCTTCAGTAGGGTCATCAACCAACTTCACTAGATCCAAATCTTCCGGGCTAATGTTTTTTTCCTGCTTTAACATAACATCTTTCACCCAATCGAATAAACCTCCCCAATAATTCTTGCCTACTAGAACAATGGGGAATCTTCCGATTTTTTTTGTTTGGATCAGGGTAATGGCCTCAAACAACTCATCAAGCGTACCAAATCCTCCTGGCATGACAATAAATCCCTGAGCATATTTCACGAACATCACTTTGCGCACAAAGAAATAATCAAAAGTGATCAATTTATCAGGATCTATATATATGTTACCTTCTTGTTCGAATGGCAAAATAATATTTAATCCTACGGACTTTCCTCCTGCATCCCTGGCACCTTTGTTACCAGCTTCCATAATGCCAGGTCCACCACCAGTAATCACACCATAACCATGCCGAACTAACTTTGCAGCAATTTCCTCTGCCATTTTATAGTATTTGTGCGTGCTCAGAGTTCTGGCAGAACCAAAAATTGAAACACAAGGGCCAATTTTCGCTAATTTCTCAAAGCCTTCAACAAATTCAGACATTACCTTAAAAATCACCCAGGAATTTGAACTTTTTATCTCGTTCCAATCACGATCCTTAAATGCTTGTCTTATTTTATGCTCCTCAACCATATTATTTACATGGTTTTCATGCTCTAATATCTTATTTTTTCTTTCTTCCATTAAAATCGCCTCTACTTCTTTTCAAGTTATGATCAGCCTTACAATATGCCAATCTTTTCATCTTTTTTAAAATACCTTAAAAAATAAATATTACACCAGTAATAACAAAATGTAGCTTATGGTATCTCTTTTTGATAACGCCTGTTTTCGTTAATAAGTTTAATGCCTTTACTTCTTCAACAAATCAATTATGGCATTTTCCAAGTCTCTAAACTTAAACTGGAAACCCATTGATTCTATTTTCTTGCTGGAAACTTTTGAACCTCCCAAGACAAGATTTGCCATTTCTCCCAATACAATTTTTAAGAGAAAGCCAGGAACATTTGGAGCAAAAAAAGGCCGCCTTAATACCTTCGAGAGCGTTTTGGCAAATTCATAGTTTGTAATAGGACTCGGGGCCACAGCATTATATGATCCGTGCAGATCATCTGACTCAATGGCTTTTATAAACATTGCGCAGAGATCATCAATATGGATCCAACTGAGGTATTGCTTACCACTACCAAATCCGGCACCTAATCCAAGCTTTGCAGGACCGATCATTTTAGAGAGTGCTCCACCATCTTTGCTTAGAACCATGCCAATTCTAAGCTTCACCAATCTCTTATTTAAGTCGACTACTTGATCTACTTTCTCTTCCCATTCCCTGGTCACATGCGCCAGAAAATCAGTTCCATATTCACTCTCCTCCGAAACAATTCCTGACCCGGTATCGAAACCATAGATACCTATGGCAGAGGCTGAGATAAATGTTTTAACCTTATTTCCTGAAGATTTCAATGCTTGTAGCAGTAGTTCTGAGGAATTTACTCTGCTATCCCTAATGACATCCTTGTATTCCTTAGACCATCTTCTTTCCGCAACTCCAGCACCTGCCAAATGAATGATACAATCAATATTTTCTAATGCTCCTTCCTCAATGAAATTCTTTTTTATATCCCATTTAAAAACGCTTACTCCCGCTAACTTTTTCTTGCTTCTGCTCAAATAGGACACTTCACAACCTTGAGAAATCAGAATTTCTGTTAATCTTTTCCCAACAAGTCCCGTTCCTCCTGTAATTAACACTTTTTTATTCATTGCCGGGTAATCCATGGTTTGGAGCGATTGATATCCCAATAATATATAAGAAGCAATATCAGAAACTTGACCGGACAACATTCACTGAAATGATGAACGGTTAAAGTAATACCCAGCTCTTGATCACAATGCCGGGTTCAATTTGCTAATAATGGACCATTGCCAAGATGAATCAACAAATTGTCAACTTAATAAGTAGTCCTACTGAAATTTGCCAATATTATTTTTTGGATAGAATTACAAGTTCCACTCTTCTATTCTGCTGCCTTCCCTCATCAGTTTCATTCGTTGCAATGGGTCTGGTTTCTCCATAACCCTTGGCAACTAATCGTTTGGCATCTACACCTTTTTTAATAAAGAAGTCATGAACAGCCTCGGCCCTTCTTCTGGACAAACCTATATTGTAGGCATCTGTACCATCCGAATCAGTATGTCCGGATATTTCAAATGTCATTTTTGGATTTTCCTGCATAAACTCAACCATTCTATCAAGCTCTGCAAAAGATTCAGGTTTCAGAACTGATTTATCGAAGTCAAAGAAAATATTGTTAAGCCTAAACGGTACTCCCACCTCTACCGGAACAAGGTAAAGATCTCTTTCAATTTCCTGGTATTGTTTAAGAGAATCAAGATCAATATTATCACTTATAGAGACAAAACCATCTTGCTCAGCCAAAAAACCATAATTAGCACCTGCGGGCAGGAGTATTTGGTATTCACCAGTATTAGGATCGGAATTCGTGAATCCAACCTCCACGCCGGTTTTCAGTTGTTCGTACACAATTTTAGCACTAATAGGTTGTTTCGTGTTAGCATTAAATACTTTTCCTTTAATAAGGACGACGGGAGCAGGTTTATAAAACTTAGGGAGTTCCAATCTAAAAATATCCATGTTCTCATCCTTCTGTCCTTTTGAATAGTAAGCATACTCCCCGGAAGGAGCAATAATCAGGTATTGGTCATCCTCAGGAGAATTAATATCCGGCCCAAGGTTTTGAGGTTCTGACCACTTGGTCCACGTGCTGTCAAGCCTTCTGGTGATGAACAAATCGTCACCACCATATCCGCTAAAACCCTTGGATGAGAAATACATGGTTTTATCGTCAGCAGCGAGATAAGGTCCCGATTCTTCTCCGGCAGTATTTACATCCGATCCTAAGTTAAGGGGCTCCGACCATTTACCATCATCTCTCAAAAAGCTAACGTAAAGGTCCCGGTCTCCATAGGAATCATCACGCTCCACTGACATAATCAGCACTTTTCGATTGTTGGCCATAAAGTAATTGGCCTTTGGAGAGAAGTTGTAATCGTTAACAATTTCTAATGATTCCGGCTTCGACCAACCATTGCCCTCAATATTACTTACAGAGACTCCTGCAGCCATTTTGCCATTTTTCCTATATTGATTACCCAATACTAAAAGTACAGATTTACCATCAGGTGTTATGGCGCTCACAAAATTGGGGCCTTCATTGTTCAGGGGTCTTCCAAGATTTATGGCCTCCTTCCATTCTCCTGTGATGGTGTCAAGTTCAGAATACCAAATATCCTCATCATCTTCTATGCCACCCACGTTGTCCGGATGGTTTCTTCTACTGAAAAATAATTTTGTTTCATCGGGGGAAATCAAAGGGCGAAGTTCCTTATATGAGCTATTGATTTTTTCTGATAAAGGCTCAGGAATGATGCCCTCCTGTAGTTCATCGGAAATATTGATTTTCGCTTCAATCGGAACTTTCGAATCCGAAATTCCAATGGCATCAATGCTGAAATATCCATCTACTGCTGCTCCGTCAAAAACCAGTTTTATTGCATGCACTTCAAAATCTGTTCTATCAAAGTAGATCGTGAGCATTCTCCCTTTTATGGGCTTGGCACTTGGACTAAGTGTAAACATCAAATGTTCATTGTCTTCGGCATCATAGGCGTATACATCTTTTATAGCTGAAGGGTTGAATGATTCTCCAACTGCTATCTGCTCAATATGCATGGGCTTTTCAAAACCAACTTTAATGAATTCTTCCCTGTCTGGTTTATCAGGTGTCCATGCACTTGGGTTTTCTCCACCCGCCGGAAGTGCATTGGGTTTTCCTAAAACCTGATTTGCTGAAAACTGAACGCTGGTGAGCTCCGAAGAAAATTCTATTACTGTAGATGCCCATTGAATTTCTTGCCCAAATAAATTTGAGCTTGCGAAAATGCAGGCCCAACCAAAAACTATATACTTCAACATAAAAGGATCAATTTTCGTAGGAAAGTGTTTAGATGATAGATTTAGGATTAAAAATAGTGTATGCTTTAAATATAATTATAAGCAATAATATTTTAGTTTTCAATAATTCTTACCTCAACTCTTCTGTTAATTCGCTTTGCTTCATCCGTATTTTCTCTCGACAAAGGCATCGTACCTCCGAAAGCTTTGAGTTTAATACGTTTCTTATGAATTCCTCGGTTTACCAAATAGCTTTTTACTGATTCAACACGCTGTTGAGATAGCCTTAAATTCGGTGCTGCCGGACCTGTATTATCCGTATGACCTTCTAATTGAATGATCATATCCGGATTACGGTTCATCATATTCACAATAGTATTTAATTCATCATATGACTCAATGGTGATCTTTGCACTACTTTGCTGAAAGATCAGGCTTTTTAACCTTAAAGTTTTTCCGGTACCAACGGGTGTTAATGCGAAATCTCTTTCAATACTACCCTTCTTATCGGGATCTATCGTTTCCAGTGTGGTATTGTAAGTAAGATAACCATCAGCTTCAATGATAATACTATATTGATAGGATTTCATGAGTGTTAGCTTATAACCTCCATCTTCTCTCTTTACACTGGAGGTTCCCACATTACCTCCATAAGGCAACTTTCGAAAAATAAATCTTGCTTTAACCGGATTTTGATTTTCTGCATCGATTACTTTTCCATACACTGCAATCAAAGTATCAGATTCCAGGAGTACTTCCGATTCCCCCGGAAACCATGAATAGACTGGCTGCATGAGCAAGAAGCATAAAAAAGCCATAGAAGACAGAAAATAGAAAAATTTACTCATAATTTTCTAGATGCAGCAAACGTCGATAGCGTTAAACAAGTAATTTAATCAAACCAAGGCGCTTTAGAAACTCAATTTTAGCCGGAACATTACAGTTAAAAATTTTAGTATCTATTCTATTAAGAATAATTGTATTATACTAATAAATCTTGATAATATTAGTTGAAAAGCTATTCTAATGATCGCTTGTTATACAATAGATAGCCAATATGAAGTAGTGCTCCAATCTTTTTGTCCGGATCGTCATAGTAATTAACACTTAAACTTATCGGACCAATAGGGCTATGATAAACTGCGGAGGCGGTGCCAGCAATAAATATCTGCGATATGTCGTCAAGAAAACCAGCTTCGAGCGTAGGTTTTTGTATGATCTGTCTTATTGGTTTAAAAATATATCCTTCTAATCTCAGATCAAGCGCATTACTGAGCTTGAAGATATTTCTTAAACCGAGAGCTCCATAGTTAAAAGCTCTGTAATTTTTGAGAAAAATGGTTCTACTGTCCTGAAAGGGATAAAAAGCAGGTGTGTTAATCACAGTACCTAAATAATTTGAAAAGAATGGCTGTGTAGACAATACTGCTCCAAAGTAGTATCCATAACGATACCAACTGGCTTTAAAATATTGCTCAGCCTCGACTTTCAATCTAAACCATTCACGTGTAGTCCCGGATTGCGAAGGGATATCTGAGGTACTTCCCGGACTGTAATCTTCTTCTCCGTTAAAATAGTCAAGTGATATGTTAAAAGCTGAGCCATCGGAAGGGTATTGTTTTCTATTAAGGCTATTGCGATTATAACTAATGCCATATCGGAAACCTTCAAACTTCAACAGATCAAGTGTATCGCTCGAAGTCAATTGATCATCATTGCTATATCTGTCCCGGTTATTAAAAAAGGCTCCGTTTAACAACACTTTCCCTCTTGTTCCGGCTGAAATACCTATGTTGACCCCATATTTTCTATCTACCTGATCAATAACGGTTTTTGGTCCATCTCCAAAAACTAAATCTTCCGCATCGATGAAGTTCCAGGTATTGATGGTGAATTCAGGTTCAATGTAAAACAGGTTCTTGGCCGGTACATTAAATCTTGGTTTGAATTGAATGGATTGGTAGAACCGGCCGGTATAAAAATTGGCAGAATAATTATTTAGAAATCTATTGAAACTATTGTATTGTAGCCCCAGAAAAATCTGGCTAATACTTCTGGTTGAAATATTTCCTCCCAGTTCTATTTTAAAATTCTGCTCTTGCTTTGCATAAATCTCAAAATCGAATAACCCTGTTTCATTGTTGTAAACAATGTTTGGAAAAATATTCTTGAAATAATTCTCGGAAACCAGTTTATAATATCCGGTTTTGATATCATGGATATTTAGTTTTTTCTTCCTTTTGTTGAAAAGCCTGCGCACATATTTTTCCTGTGCTTGTTTGAATCCAATAAGCTTTATATTTCCGAAGGTCAGTGGTTTCATCGAAAGCACATAATCGTTCCGTTTAGCATTAAGTTGCTCACAGAGCTGTCTGGCCGGGATCTTTTGTTTTATCTCCTCTAACTTTCTATAAGTGGCCACATAGCCGCTATCAATAATTTCTATGACCTTTTCAAAATCCAAAGAAGAATTATCACCAAGATCGGGTTCAATATATATACCGTCTTCACCCACTTCAGCAGGATCAGACTTGTCAATGAATAAAAAAGGCAGGGAGCCATTGACAATTTTGTCATCCTTATCATAAGGATATTCATGATACTTTTTGGAAGAAACGTTAACACCAATTATCACATCCGGGTCGAACTCAGCCTTGGCTACATCTACAGGAAAATTGTTATAGACTCCCCCGTCAAACATATACTTATCGTCAATCTTGATAGGGCGATAAAAGAAAGGTACTGTCATGGTCGCACGAACTGCCTGATTGAGGAACCCACTTTTAAGAATTTCCTCTTTTTCGGTAAATACCTCGGCTGCAACTGCCCTATACGGAATGAACAAGCTATCGAAATTGTAATGTGCCCGTTCCGACGCTCTGGCTAACATTTCAGTTAGCACAAAATTAATGGCAATGTCATTAGCCAGATTTGAATTTAGCGTGGTGCTGAATGTAGAATCAACTGAAAGATTGATGCTTAAAAAAGAAGCGTTAGGGTCCTTTTGTGCATAATAATATTCATACTTCTCACTCAGTACACCATTGACCCATTTCTGAAAATAATCTTTTGTAACGATCTGTTCGATCTGGTAGGGAGAATACCCCGCCGCGTATAAGCCTCCAACAATACCTCCCATGGAAGTTCCCACCACGTAATCAATGGGTATCTCATTTTCCTCAAGCGCCTTCAAAGCCCCTATATGTGCCAACCCTTTGGCTCCTCCTCCGCTCAAAACCAATGCCACCTTTTGTGCATTGGAAGATGATGATAAACCAATAAATAAAATGAGGACAATTACTTTAGTTTTCTGAGATATACTTTTTGTCATAGGTATATCAAAAACAAAAAGAGCAAGCCAATATTGCCTTGCTCTTTTGAATCTTTTGTTAATATCTCCGCAGTCATTTTGCACTTGCTAATATGGACTTTGAAAGTTCCGGATAATCAATATCATTTAACCTGCCAATCATTATATCTTTTACGGAATTGAAGTCAGCCAAGTTCTCTTCACGAATAGGTTCTGAAGGAGGAAGTTCAACCCGGAGGGCATCTACCTGTACACCATTTTTCCAAAATCTATAGCATAAGTGATTTCCTCGTGCCAGCCCTGTACTGCCAACATATCCGATAACATCCCCTTGTCTCACCTTTACTCCCGCTCTGATTCCTGAGGCAATTTTTGACATATGCAAATATTGTGTGGTGTAAGTGCCGTTATGCCTTATCTTCACATAATTACCATTGTATTTACCAAATTGTGCTTCCTGCACAATTCCATCTCCTACAGTTCTGATTTCCGTCCCCCTTGGTGCAGCGAAATCCGTTCCTCTATGGGCTTTCCACCTTTTTTGTACGGGATGAAATCTTCTAAGGGAAAACCTGGAGCTGATCCTGGTAAATTTGATGGGATATTTTAAAAGCGCTTTTCTTAAACTGTTCCCTTCTTCATCAAAGTAATCATGTCCATTCCCCTGGTCAAAATGCACAGCATAAAAATCATTACCAAAATGGTTAAAGTAAATTCCTTTAATATCACCTATCCCAACTGATTTGCCTTCGACGATCTTATCTTCATAGATTAACTTGAATCGATCTCCTTTTTGAAGTCTTTGAAAATCCACCTGCCAGGCAAAGACATCTACAAATTCGTTGGTAAGTTGAGGACCAACACCCAGATTGACCATCGTTTCAAACAAGGATGATTCGATAATTCCTGCTATGCTCTTTTCGACGATTTGAACTTCGCGTTTTTTACGCTCAATCGAAATGGAATCCTTTAGCTTGAAAACAACATATTCAATTGGATTTGGTTCATAAACCAAAGCATTGACAGTCTGCATAGAATCCGAATCACATATCAAGGTATATTTCTTATTGGCCCTGATCTTCCTTACATCAAATATGTCGCGTGAGGCCAGCGCAAGTTCATGAATCGACTTTGAAGAAACATTATGAGTCATTAATATCTCGGAGATATTCTGGTTTCTTTGGATCTTATCTTCAATAATCAACAGTGAATCCACTACCATTCCATATAATAAAGTGGGTTCGGGTTTATTGACTTCAACGGTATCTTCCGGGATAATTTCCACAGCTTCAATAGCCTGATCCTTTTCAACTGGTTGCTGCAGCTTAATAAGTGCAAAACAAATACAGACAATTATCAAAATACCTGCTATTATCCCAAATTTCCTCTTGATCATTCCAAATGTTGATTGTGTTAATGTATTAGTAATAAGTAAAGTAAACCCTCATCTTTCAATAATAGGTAGAAAAAACAAGTAATTCCAAATGAATGTAAGACTTATGGTACTTTAGCAAAAATCCCCATACGGGCAAAAAACTTATTACCAATCCATCCCTTTCTCAAACATAATAATTAAAACAGATAAAATCTGATCATTCCAAAACGAATAAAAAATATTTTCTGTATAAAAAAAGGGCAGTGGTTCTTCTGAACCACTGCCCTTTTTTTTATGTATTCAATATTATTCAGCAGATTGCATGGCCAATTGATTGTTCTGATGAAAATTCTTCAATCCCTCGTCGAGAAAATCGAGGAAATTCTGCACATCTCTATCATAAGCCACCGGTTTTACCAAACCTTTTTCAGCATGATCTAACAAGATATAATTAGGCTGGGCATTATTATTTACTCGTTGAATTTGCAGATCTGCATTTTGTTTCCCAATAGTTTTTTTGATTTTGTTGTCATAAGCGGAAACGTACCAACTGTCTTCAGGCAGTTCAGTTTTATCATCCACATAAAGCGCAACCACTACAAAATCTTCTTTCAGTTTTTTAAGAACCCGTGGATCAGACCATACTACTGCCTCCATTTCACGGCAATTGGTACAGCCATGTCCTGTAAAATCAATGAACAACGGCTTGTTCTGCTCTTTTGCACATGCGACGGCCTGATCAAGATCAAAATACCCCTTTAAACCATGCGGTAAATGAAGGAAATCTTCATATTTAGGTTTTTCGCACTGATCATTGTAAACTACAAAATCTTCTGTCTGAGAGGAGGATCTGGCAATAGCAGGAATATCAAAATCATGTGTATGCATTGGAGGTAAATAGCCAGCTAAGGCTTTAAGAGGTGCTCCAAACATACCTGGAATTAAGTAGACAACAAATGATAGGGTAGCAATAGCCAACATCAGACGGGGTACGCTAATATGATTGGAAGGACTATCATGAGGCAGTTTAATTTTTCCAAGTAAATACAATCCCATCAGTCCAAAAATGACTACCCATACAGCAATATTAACTTCTCTGTCTAAAATACCCCAATGAAATGCTTGATCAGCAATGCTTAAAAATTTGAATGCAAGTGCCAGTTCAATAAATCCCAGAACAACCTTTACTGCATTCAGCCAACCTCCCGATTTAGGTAAATTGTTCAACCAACCCGGAAATATGGCAAATAGTGTAAATGGTATGGCGAAGGCAAGGGAGAATGCGAACATACCCAAAACCGGTTTTAATACTTCACCTCCGGCGGACTCAACCAATATGGTACCTACAATAGGCCCGGTACAAGAAAATGAAACCAGCACCAGCGTGAATGCCATAAAAAAAACACCAATAAATCCACCCCTATCTGCTTTGCGATCGACACTATTTACAAAGCTACTAGGCAGTACGATATCAAACATTCCAAAGAAGGACAGAGCAAAAATGACAAATACTGCAAAGAATATCACATTTGGTAGCCATTCTGTGGAAAGATGATTGGCGGTTTCAGGACCCATAAATGGTGAAATGATGGATCCAATGATGGTATAGATCAAAATAATGCAGAAACCATAAAATATGGCCTGACTAATTCCTTTTCCTTTGTTTCCATCTTTCTTAGTAAAGAAGGAAACCGTCATGGGTATCATAGGGAAAACACAGGGAGTGAATAGTGCGGCTAAGCCGGCCAGAAAGGCCAACACCATAAACCATATGTGTGATACTTTCTCTTTTTCGAAATCACCGTCGAAAAATGGTTGCAGTTTTTTTATTGGAAAACCTTCTTCGCTCTTACCCACAATGGAGGACCCTGCAGATGATGTCTTTACAGATGAAGTATTTTCCTCCACATTTTCCTTTTCAACTTTTGGTGTTTCTTTGATAGGTGAAGTGGATTTTTCAAGATCAGTAGCCTTCTCCAGACCATTAGCTTTCTCTTCTTGAGCGGTTGGTTGAACTTTGAAATTCCTGAAAACAAATTCGTCCTCAAACGGTATGCATTTACCATCCACATCCGTACAAACCTGATATTCGTAACCTCCTGCTATTTGCAATCCAGCTTTTAATACTTTAATCTTTTGTCTGAATTCTCCTTGATTTCTGAAATAAGTATAGTCACATTCAAAGATCTCATCGTATTTCTTCTTAGCGTTTATTGGTTTTATCTCGCCGATAAGTTCGTAGGTATCGTTTTCTTTGAAGGTAAATGTCGTAACTGTTGGTCCGCAGTCGGGATCAAAGTCAGATGAGTATAGATACCAATCTTCCTGGATAGTAGCCTTAAAAATTAATTCTATTTCATCACCAATTTTTACATTGGTGTGACTAACATCATAGGACCATTTAGCAGGTTCCAGAACCTGAGCACTACCTGCAATTGAAATAAAAGCACCAAAAAAAATTAAAATAAGAAATCTCAGTCCCATAGTTATCAAATTATTCAATCGTCTTATTTCATAAATTTATTATCAAGCATTTAGAACGTCTTTAAAAATATTATGTTTTGTAAACACTTGTATGATTCCTGTGCTTTCTATCGTATTCCATTGATATATAAAATGGGATATTCTGAAAGAAGGAATTCTGTATTTAATATTACCTTTTCTTGTAAAACTTGTTTCATCAAAGACTCAATCAAATACCCTTCGATCATATTATCTCAAATCGATCAAGTTTAGTTCCTTTAGATACGAACTTTTCAAAAATAACAGATCCAATCCATGCTTGGACAGTTTGGGAAATCTGTCTTGATAATCAAAACTTGATTAATGTTGAGAGCCACAACTCAAGCACTTCGCTTCTTAACACGGGGAATCGATTTTTCTTTCACACTATGCTTACTCAATTTTCTTTAGCCTGGCAAAGTGTTGATGGAATAGCACGATGGTCTCAATTCCTTTTATATAATTAAAAATACCATAACTCTCATTGGGAGAATGGATTGCATCAGAATCCAGACCAAAGCCCATCAATACAGTATTCAAACCCAATTCGCTTTTAAACATGGCCACAATAGGAATACTACCACCATCCCTGGTTGGAATAGGGGTTTTACCCCAGGCATCTTCAAAGGCTTTGCTAGCCGCTTTATAGGCAATTGAATCTGTTTTAGTCACGGCAGGTTGACCACCATGATGTGGGGTAACTTTCACCTTAACACTCTCGGGCGCCAATGATTTGAAATGTTCAGTAAAGAGTTTGGTGATTTCCTCACTATCCTGGTTTGGAACCAAACGCATCGAAATCTTGGCATGAGCCTTAGAAGGTAACACGGTTTTTGCACCTTCACCAATGTAACCTCCCCAAATTCCATTAACATCCAAAGTGGGCCTTACTCCAACCCTTTCCAAAGTCGTATAACCATCTTCACCATGAATTTGATCAATGTCCAACTCTTTTTTATAAGATGCCAAATCAAAAGGAGCTTCATTGAGTGCATTTCGCTCATCTTTCGTGAGCTCTTCTACTTTATCATAGAAACCTGGAATGGTAATATGCCCATTTTCATCTTTCAAAGATGAAATCATTTCACATAAAGTGTTAATAGGATTGGCTACTGCCCCTCCGTAAACACCGGAATGCAAATCACGGTTAGGGCCGGTTACTTCAACCTCCAGATAACTCAACCCTCTCAGCCCTACGGTAATTGAAGGATTATCATTGCTGATGATGCTTGTATCCGAAATTAGTATCACATCAGCATTTAACTTATCTTTATTTTCTCTGACAAAATGCTCAAGGTTATCTGATCCTACTTCCTCCTCACCCTCAATCATAAATTTCATATTACAGGCCAATGAATTAGTACTTGTCATGGCTTCAAAGGCCTTTATATGCATATACATTTGTCCTTTGTCATCACAAGCACCTCTGGCATAAATTCTCTCATCTTTTATCAAAGGATCAAAGGGAGGTGAATCCCACAATTCATAGGGATCAGCGGGTTGAACATCATAGTGTCCGTAAACAAGAACGGTTGGTAATTGAGGATCAATAATTTTCTCTCCATAGACAACAGGATGACCTGCTGTTTCATGAATTTCAGCTAAGTCTGCACCTGCTGCCAATAACTTATCCTTTAAGAAATTGGCTGCTTTGGCTACGTCATCTTTGAATTTACTATCTGCACTAACTGACGGTATGCGTAATAGATCAATTAGCTCATCAATAAAGCGTTGTTTATTGGAGTCTATGAAGTTGTTTATTTCCATCTCAGATTTATTCATTAAGCCGTAAAAGTAGGCTTATGCTAAGAGAAGGGCAAATATTTTTGAGATAAGAAAAGAATTAAACTACTTTTTGGGTTTGATCAGATAAGTCTTGTTTTCCTCACCATCAACAATTCGTTTGATATTCTTGTGATGCGTCCAAAGTACTACTATGAACAGGCAAAATCCGAATATCACTAAGATAGGCTCACTGGTTTTAAAGCGAGGCACAAAAAGAAGCAATGTAGGAAAGGCTAATGTTCCAAGAATGGAACCCAGCGAAACATATTTTGAGAAAATCAATATCACAAGAAAGATCCCAACACAAATCAGTGCCACCTCATAATGAATGGAAAGCATCATGCCCAATAAAGTAGCAACACCTTTCCCTCCCTTGAAACTTAAGAATACAGGAAATATATGTCCTAATACTGCAGTAACACCAAATATCAGTTTGAAGGTAACAAGATTATGTTCGGGAAGGACGTTCAGTATCATAAGTAGAGTGGCCAAAGATGTGGCACTCAATCCTTTCACAATATCGATCAACATCACAATAGTACCCGCTTTTTTTCCAAGTACTCTGAAAGTATTAGTTGCACCTGGATTGCCGCTACCATGTTCACGAACATCTATTCCATAGTATACCCTTCCAAACCAAATCGCCGTTGGAATAGAACCAATTAAATACGCCACAATTACCGCTGCAATAATTATTGGAACCGTCATAAACTCATCACTTCAGATTAATAAAAACACAACTCTTTCCTATTCCGGATGCCGTTTTTAGAAACGGGTGAATAGCAAATTTAAAATAATTCTTCTTTTAGACAAACGAATTCCACCACAATTGCAGATGAATAGAAAATCATAAATCATTAAAAAACAAATAGTTATAAATATTTTTTTGTGATCAAACAGCTAAAAATCAACTATTTACGGAATTATATTCTTTTTACTTTCTCATATTAAGAAAAGTGTTGTCCAGGTGGGGGGTAAATTAACGTTAACATGTCTTTAATTATAGATTATGAAATTGGCATAATTTATATTTTTGTTTTGGAAATTGAGAAAAATGCCATTTTTATTGTAATTTGAAATGATTTTTTAACCGAATAAGCTTTCAACAAAATTCTGTACCAGCTTACTTAAATGTAAAATAATTGATTATGGAAAATCTCAAAGCCTGGGTTTTAACAGCCCTGTTAGGCTCATTTTTTAATGTTGCCCAAACAACAGCTCAACTAGCAACTAAGTTTGGAAAAATTGACAAGGAAGATCTGGAAATGACAGTTTATGAAAAGGACACGAGTGCGAGTGCAGTAGTGTTATTTGATTATGGAACCTCCTATGTAACGTTTAATGATGTTTCGGGATTTCAACTGATCTTTCAACGACATACTAAGATTAAAATTCTTAACAAGGAGGGTTATGATTGGGCAGATGGGCAGATTCCAATCTATCATACAAACTCTAACAACGAAAAGGTCTCTAAGTTAAGAGGTTACACTTATAACCTTGAAAATGGCAAGATCGAAAAATACAAGCTTGAGAAAAAAGCCATATTTAACGAAAAATATGATGAGAATTGGAACCGCATTAAGTTCACCATGCCCAACGTGAAAGAAGGATCAGTTATAGAATATGAGTATACTATCAATTCTGATTTCTATTCTCAAGTTAGAGATTGGCGGTTTCAACAAACCATACCCATTCTCCATAGCGAATATTCTATTGAAATTCCAGAGTACTTTGATTTTAAACAACTTATGCAAGGTTATGTACCGCTGGCTGTAAAAGATCATGAAACCAGCGCCAAAACTTTCTCTTATACGACCAAATCAAGATCTACAGCTACAGGGTTCAGTACACCAACCAGATCAACAATTCGCAATAATTCGATTAACTACACAAGTCATAATTATAGGTGGGTAGCCAAAGATGTTCCTGCCTTTAAATCTGAAAAATTTATGACCACCTCGGAAGACTATATTTCGAAAATCGAGTTTGAGTTGTCCTCGATAAAATGGCCTAATGAACCAGTAAAGCCTGTATTAAGTACATGGAAGGTTATTATCAAGGAATTATTGGAATCAGAGAGCTTTGGTTTACAATTAAAGAGAAGGGGATTTCTAAAGGATAAAGTAGCAGAATTAATTGCAGGAAAAACTGAGGATGAAGAAAAAGCAAAAGCAATTTATAAATATATTCAAGACCATATGAAATGGAATGGGAAGAACAGATTTTTAACCAATGAAAATTTAAGAAAAGTTTATGAAAGTGGAATTGGAAACTCTGCTGAGATTAATTTACTGTTGAATGTTATGTTGGTGGAAGCTGGAATTGATGCCTCTCCCGTTGTATTAAGTACCAGAAATAATGGTAAAGTACAGATGCTTTATCCAATCATAAATAATTTCAACTATGTGATCACACATTTCAAAGTTAATGATAAGGATTTCCTCTTAGACGCTACCAACAAACATTTGCCATTTAATACACTACCGTACAACTGTTTAAATGATCAGGGAAAAATTATCGCTAAAGACAATCTTGATTGGATCGAATTAAGAAGAAAAGAAAGATATGGTAATTTCATTCAAGTGAACCTGGCACTCAATGAGGACGATGAAATTACAGGCAAGATTAAAAGTTCTTGCTCAGGGTATGAGGCCTTAGAATTGAGAGCTGAAATTGTTGATCAGGGTAAAGAAAAATATCTGGAAGAGCTTGAAAAGGAAAATGAAGACTGGATAATTGAAAACCATGAAATATCAAATCTGGACAAACTTGAAAGTCCATTAAATGAGGAGTTTGAAGTGACGATGTCAGATTATTTTACTAACACTGGAAACATTATCTATATTGATCCGATGCTTGGAGAAAATACCAAGGAAAATCCTTTCAAACTGGAGGAAAGATCTTATCCGGTGGATTTCGGTTGTCCTATTCAGGAAACCTACATAATGACTTTGGATATCCCTGAAGGCTATACTGTAGATGAATTGCCACAAAGTGCCATGATTGCCTTACCCAATAAAGGGGGTTCTTTCAAATACAGTGTAAGGACAATGGGTAATAAGCTTACCGTAACCAGCACCATTAATATCAAGCAGATAATATTTAAGCCGGAAGAGTACCAATACATCAAGGAGTTCTTCAATAGAGTTGTTACTAAACAGGCGGAACAAATTGTCCTTAAAAAGACCACCTAAATCACAATTCCATGCAGAATATCAAATGCAATATTTTTTTCTTACTTCTTTTTCTGAGCACTTCTCCAAGCTTATTGGGATCTGAAAAAAAGTATCCTGTTAGTAGTATTGATGAGAGTTTAATTAAGGATGCTGTAGCTGTGGTAAGGGTGGATGAAATGGAGTTCGAGGTGCTTTCTTTGGGAAAGGCCAAACGGAAGGTGAGACAGGTTATTACTATACTTAAAAAAGGAGGAGAGCGATACAAATATGTTTATGTTGGCTATGACAAATTTTCCAAAGTCAGTTATATCAGTGGAAATTTGTATGATGCTGAAGGTGAATTTGTTAAAAAGCTTAAAAAATCGGATATAGAGGACAGGAGCTCTATTTCCGGCTTTTCCATTTATGAAGACAACCGGGTGAAGATTGGTGAATTGTCTTCTAACGAGTACCCTTATACTGTGGAATACGAATATGAAGTAGATCTTAATGGATTATTATTCTACCCAAGCTGGTACTTTCAATCAGATAACGAAGTCTCAGTGGAACAATCTTCTTTGAAGGTCATTGTACCAAATGGACAAGAATTGAGATACAAGGAATTAAACCTCAACCACGAGGCAGGGATTTCCAATGAGAACGGCAAAAAAATATTTTTCTGGGAAGAGGAAAATATTCAAGCATTTAAAAAAGAGTCCTACGGGCCAAAACTGCAGGAATTACTACCAATAGTTTTTACTGCTCCATCAAAATTCGAAATGGATGGGTACAAAGGAGACATGTCCTCCTGGAAAACTTTGGGAACATGGCAGAATAAACTAAATGAGGGTCGGGATGAATTAAGTGATGCTGTGAAACTGAAACTACATGAGCTAACAGCTGATGCTTCAAATGAGATTGATAAAATAAAGAAAATCTATGAATACCTTCAATCAAAAACCAGGTATGTCTCCATACAGCTTGGGATTGGCGGTTGGCAGCCATTTGAAGCATCTTTTGTAGACGAGCAGGGTTACGGTGATTGTAAAGCGCTCTCCAATTATACCAAGGCCATGCTCAAAGCAGTAGGAATAAATTCACATTATGTGCTTGTAAGAGCTGGTGAGAATGCAGCCAATATCGATAAACACTTTCCCAGTCGTCAATTTAATCATGCGATTTTATGTGTTCCAACCGGGCAAGATACCGTTTGGCTGGAGTGTACCAGTCAAACCAATCCATTTGGGTATCTCGGATCCTTCACTGGTGACCGGGATGTCTTGATTGTAACAGAAGATGGGGGAAAAGTAGTACATACTCCTATTTACAAACAAGAAAATAATCTACAGACCAGATTTGCAGAGGTGAATCTCGATAAGCAAGGAAATGCTAAAGCTTCCGTAAATACTGTTTACAGCGGCTTACAATATGAAAATGATGATCTCAACTTTATGCTTAACAAAAGTGCTGAGGAACAAAAAAAATGGTTATACGAGAAATTAGACCTTTCAGGCATCAAGATCAACAAATTCGAACTTAAAAGGGAAGGTGATTTCATACCCGCAGCCACAGAGTATTTGGAGCTTGATGTTCCTAAATATGCTTCAGTGAGTGGTAAAAGGATTTTCCTGGAACCCAACTTATTGAATAAATGGAGCTATGTTCCCTCAAAACTTGAGGAAAGAAAAACAGATATTGTCTTAAGGAAATCTTTCATTGACGTAGATTCAATTGTCTACCACGTTCCTGCTGATTATTACCTGGAATACAAACCTGAAGTAATCACACATAAATCTAAGTTTGGAGAATACAATGCCAACATTTCTATAGAACAAGGTAAAATAACTTATGTCCGAACACTTAAAATAAAAAAGAACCGGTTCCCGGCCGACCATTATAATGAATTCCGCAACTTTATTCGTCAAATTGTAAAGTCAGACAAAATAAAGATTGTGCTCAAGAATTCTACCTGATAAAAAGTCTTCATCCGAACATTTGCATAAGAAATCAGGCACATGGGTGCCTGATTTTTTTGTTTCGACCATCCATTTACATAAATTTTGAGGAATCACTGAAATCAAGTTATGCTAAAACTATTCCCAAAATATGAAGCCTTCTACCAGTAAATTCATCAAATCAAGGATTCCCTCTGTTACGCTTTTTTCATTTGTTGTTTTCATAATGATATTCAATTCATGTCAAAATCCTTCTAAGAATGATGGAGGAGTCGATTCAGTAGCCGTTGCCCAGCAACTTATCGGACTTGAATTCACACAATCGGAAAGAGATTCTTTGAGGGATGGTTTAAAAGAAGATCTTGGTGCCTATGAACAACTGAGGTCAAGATCTATCGGAAATGAAATCCCACCGTCCATCTGGTTTAATCCAGCCCCAACAGGACGTAGCTTTAATCAGAAGCAGTTACCTATTCAATGGGACCTGCCAAAACAGGTTCAACTTCCTGAGAATAAAAATGAATTGGCTTTTTATACGGTAGCACAATTGGCTCATTTAATTAAAACAAGACAGATCACTTCATTCGAACTTACTCAGTTGTATTTGGAGAGACTAAAAAAATTCAACGATACACTTCAATGTGTGGTCACATTAATCGAAGAAGAGGCCTTAGATAAAGCAAAAAGGGTCGATAAAGAAATAGCACAAGGTAAGTATAAAGGGCCTCTTCATGGGATCCCCTACGGGGTGAAAGATCTTTTGGCTGTAAAAGGATATAAAACGACTTGGGGTGCAATGCCCTATAAAGATCAAACGATAGACGAGACCGCTACCATTGTTAGAAAATTGGATGCCGCTGGGGCCATACTCATAGCTAAACTCTCATTAGGAGCACTAGCCTGGGGTGATGTATGGTATGGTGGAAAAACAAAAAACCCATGGAATCTTGAGCAAGGTTCATCAGGATCATCGGCTGGATCTGCTTCAGCCACCTCAGCCGGATTAGTTGCTTTTTCAATCGGTACAGAAACGCTGGGCTCCATCGTTTCACCATCCACACGTTGCAGTGTCACCGGACTAAGGCCAACTTATGGTCGGGTCAGTAGACATGGAGCCATGGCTCTTAGCTGGACGATGGATAAGATTGGTCCTATCTGCAGAAGTGCGGAGGATTGCGCGTTGGTTTTTGAGGTAATCAGAGGACAAGATGATCTTGATCAATCTACTGTTGATAAAGCTTTTAACTATGATCCGGACATCAACTTCAAAACGTTACGAGTAGGGTATCTGAAATCTTTATTCGAAAGAGATTATTTTAATAAAAAAAATGATTCAATATGCCTGGAAGTTATTAAAGATCTTGGAGCGACATTAGTTCCGGTCGAATTACCAAATGATATACCTGTTGGTGCTCTAAGCATTATACTTACCGCGGAAGCCGGAGCAGCATTTGATGAACTTACAAGGAACAATAGAGATTCTTTATTGGTCCGGCAAATCAAAAACGCATGGCCTAATGTTTTCAGGCAATCAAGATTTATCCCGGCCGTTGAATACATTCAAGCCAACAGGCACAGACACACACTTATTCAGGAAGTCGATAAAATCATGAAGGACCTGGATATCCTGGTTTCTCCTAGCTTTGGTGGCAGCCAATTGTTAATCACTAATTTAACCGGCCATCCATGTGTAGTGGTTCCTAATGGTTTTACAGAAAGTGGCAATCCCACAAGTATCACATTCCTTGGAAATTTGTATGATGAAGCCAGTATATTGGCCTTTGCTAAAGTGTTCCAGGAAGCTACAGATTTCGATGACAAACATCCACCATTGTTCAAATAGACAAAAGGGCCTAATCAAACAAGGATTCTATGTCTTCTTTAGAAAGGTTTTTAACAAAACTTTCTTCGGTTGAAATAAGGTCATTGGCTAGCTTGATCTTATTTCTTTGAAGTGTCAGGATTTTCTCTTCGACTGTGTTCTTGCTGATGAATTTATAGGTGAATACAGCATTCTGTTGACCTATCCTATGCGCCCTATCCACTGCTTGCGCCTCAATGGCAGGATTCCACCATGGATCCAGCAAAAAGACATAATCTGCTTTGGTCAGATTCAATCCGAGTCCGCCAGCTTTAAGAGATATCAGAAATACTTTTACAGAGCAATCATTTTGGAAACGATCAACCTGCTCCTGACGATTCTTGGTAGTACCATCCAGGTAAGTATAGGTGATCTGATTATTTTCCAAATATTCCCTGATGATGGCCAGATGTTTAACAAACTGACTAAACACCAATATTTTGTGATCCTTGCTGATGCCATTCATAAGCATGAGTGTTACATCATCCAGTTTTCCTGAATCACCTTTATAGTCAAGATCAACCATCTTCGGATGGTTGGCAATCTGCCTAAGCTTGGTTAGTCCTTGTAGCAACAAAAGCTGAGAACTTTTAACTCCATGTGAATCTATACTTTCCAGGATCTTATTGCGATAAAAAGATTTGGCCTCTTCGTAATATTCTGATTGCATTGAGGTCATCGTGCAATATTGAATATTCTCGATCTTTTCAGGTAGTTCCTTTGCCACCTGCGACTTTCTTCTCCTGAGAATAAAAGGCTTGATGATGGAATTCAACTTTACCGTCTTTTTCTCATCATGTTTCTTTTCAATGGGTGTCAGGAACTCGTTCTTAAAAAAACTTTGATTACCTAATAAGCCAGGATTAATAAAAGTCATTTGAGACCAAAGATCTAGAGTACTATTCTCCAGTGGGGTTCCTGTAAGGATCAATCGATACCTTGACTTAAGTTTCTTTACCGCTTTTGCAATATTTGAGTTTGGATTTTTAATGGCTTGAGATTCATCCAGGATAATATAATTGAAGTAGTATTCCTGTAGGATGTCTATATCCAATCTGGAAATGCCATAGGATGTCAAAATCAGGTCATAGTTTTTGAACTGCTCTACGTTTTTATCTCGATTGGTTCCGGTATAAATAAAAGTTTTTAGCTTAGGTGTAAATTTCTTCGCTTCCATTTCCCAATTATAGATCAGGGAAGTAGGCATAATCAGCAATGATGCATTTTCAGTCCCCTCTTCTTTCTGTGCTTGTAACATGGCCAGGGTTTGTACTGTTTTTCCAAGTCCCATGTCATCAGCTAAACAGCCACCGAAATTATACTGATTAAGGAATTGTAACCAGTTGTATCCGGCTTTTTGATAAGGTCTTAGTTCACCATTGAACGTTTTGGGTAAAGGATGATCTTCAATCTCTTCAAATTCCTTTAACTTCTCAAGTTTCCGGCTCATGGTAACCTTGGCTAAATCACCGCTTTCAAGATCCTTCACCAGAGACAAATGATGTTTTTTCAGCATCATCCTTTTGGTCTCTTCTTTTCCCTCTTCCATAAAAGCAAATAGCTCGGAATATTCAGAACGCCATGATTCAGGAATGACAGCAACTTCCCCATTCGGCAGCGTGATCTCTTGCTTTTTACTTAAGATTTGTTTTCTAAGGTCTTTGAAGGGTATTTCGTAATCGCCAAATTTTACGATCGCATAAATATCAAACCAGTCAATGTTTTCCTTAACTTCAATTTTTATTGAAGGCTCTCCAAGAAAATATCTTTTTCCTTTTTTGGAAGATTGTATGAGTTCTATACCACACTCCTGAATACCGCTTTTATACTCCCTTATCCATGAGAATGCTTTGGGTTTACGCCATGTTAATTTTGAGCTTTTCAAGTCCATTCCAATCTGAGACAAGAAAGCCAATATATGTTTCTCTTTTTCCAGCTTACGCTTTATCTTATGAAATATATATGAATCACCATTTTTTTCCAGATTCACGCTAGTGGAAACAAGTTGATCAGCCCTGAAATAGTAGCTGCCATATCTGAATGATAGTTCAAACAATATTTTACCTTCTTCCTCTTCGATGACAGATTCGGGAGAACCATTACCATTAGGTGCAAAAAGACCCATTGTCCTTGCTGAGGTGGCTAATTCGGTAAAATTCAACACCGGGACCGGATCATAAACCTCCGTTTTTATTTCAAAACCTTTTGCATAGACATCAAATGATGCCACGAGCTGAGCCACAAATTTTTCATAGTATGTTTCCTCAACCTTTTTAGGAATAACAATAAATTTCTTGTTGATAAATGGAAGTAATTTTTTCCCATCAACATCCCCCTTAAAACTATACAGTTTATTATCAAGTATCATCCAGGCAGGTTTATTACAAACTATGTAAGCCCCTTTATATTGAAAGTCTACCTTTACTCCCTGGTATTGTATTGTGGGAAAATAATGAGTATTATCTTCATTTCTTCTGAAATGAAATAGTACGGTGGAGCGATCTTTGAGAATTTCGATTTTATTGCCAGCAGGTTCACCATCGTTATTCATTTCATAAAGCTCTTTCCCATTAAGAAGATTTAAAATCTTAGCTCTTCTGCGTTCCAGGTATCTGTTTATTTCTTCTTGCAGATCTTTGTTGCCTTTCTCCTTGTCGAAAATCTTTAGAAAAAATTCAGCAGGCTTGATCTTTTTCTTATAAAAAAATTTGATAACCACATCCTGCTGCATAGAGTCCATCAATTTGATCAATTCATAGTCAGTCTCATCCAGACCCGAGGCAAACTCCTTGGCATTCTTAGATGAAATGTTTTGATGGACAAATGTAAGCTTACCCTTTGCATCCAATTGAACCACAAAAGATTCGAACATGTATCCGAGGTATTCATGCTCAAATAATGAATAGATTATTTGGAAAGGTTTTGCGGTCGAAACTACCATAATTTAAAACTCACGAAATTGCAAATTAAAAAATTTATGTTATAAATCATACTTTAAATGGTAATAATCCTAAATTCAAAAATGACTGATCATCTAAAAAAAACCTTAGGATCAATGAGTTAAAGGCCCAAAATTGAATCCAGGATTTTGATTTAAATATTGGAAAAGTAAAATTTTCCAATAAAAGAATATCCTATGTTGAGAGGACTTGTAGATCAATTATAATTGATCCTTCACTTCGACCCTTGCCGCCATAATTGCTGGTCTGTATGACGCTAAAAAAGTAATGATTATAATGCTGATAGCCGTATATACGAAATCTGTTAGCTGCATTTTGACAGGGTAGGCGTCCAAAACAGAGGTCTCCATTCCCATGGATATTATACCAAAGGTCTGTTGGATCCAACAAACCAATAATCCCAATATCAATCCAATCACAGCGCCTGTGAACGCAATGATCGCTCCTTCGGACAAGAAAATACGTTTGACCACATTGCGTGTAGCTCCCATAGCGAATAATACGGCAATATCCTTTTTCTTCTCAATGGCCAACATGGTTAACGAGAAGAATATATTAAACGAAGCAATAGCCAGGATAAAGGAAAAAGTGATAAATACAAAAAGTTTCTCGATCCTAATTGCTCTTAGCAGGCTGGAATGCTGCTCATCCGAATTCAATACTTTAAATGTCTCACCTTTTAATGCTAGTTTCAAACTTTTTTGTACTTCAGCGATCGAGAATCCCTTCTCGGTTTTAATTTCAAGTGAAGTGCGTCGATTCTTCAGTTCAAAAAGCTCTGCAGCAAACAACAAGGGAACGAAGACATATTGTTCCGTATATTGTTGCTCGATGGCAAAAACAGCTCCCGGAAGGATATTCTTGATGCTAAACAATTTACTTTGATCAAGTGATTGAGTCTTGGTGTTACGAGGATAATAGACCCTCAAAGGGAATAGATTATTTTCCGGAGCAATACCCAACCTGATTTGAACTGATCTGCCAATTATTGCATAATCCTTTTGCCCATCATGAAGTGTGCTATTCCCATAGACAAGGTTGCTTTCCAAGTTGTTCTGATGAACAAAATTGTCTTCCACTCCCTTAACCTTAACAATCATTTGAGCATCCCTATACCTCAGGAGTGCATTATCTTCGGCTACCTGAGTAACAAACGCCACCCCTTCAACATCTTTAATCTTATTGATAAGCTCATCACTTACCTCAAATGATTTAGCGGAATCCGCAGTAATCTTCAATTCGGGATCAAATGAGCCATATAATGATCTGATATTATCTTCCAGTCCGTTTATCACGGAAAGTACAACAACAAGGGCCGTTGTTCCCACCGCTACTCCAATCATGGAAATGATTGAAATGACATTGATGAAATTCCTTTTCTTTTTGGAATTGAAATATCTCTTTGCTATGAAAAACGGAACGTTCAAAATTTTATAGATAAATAGATAAAACTAGCTCTGGTTTTCAGGAGGTGGTATATCAAGTTTTTTAAAAATATCTTCCAGGCGGTCCGCTTCTTCCAAAGAATCATCCAGCATAAAAAAGAGATCCGGCACAACCCTTACTTGTTTACCGATCTTATTTCCCAAAAGTTTTCTGATTTCCTTTTTCTTTGCATTTAATTTGTCCACCATTTCACCCTTCTCTCCCACCAGCATCATACTCACATATATTCTTGCCAAACTAAGATCAGGAGTAATTTTCACGCCTGTGACCGTAAGAAAAACATTTCCAAAAAGATTTCTTGATTCCCTTTGCAATATTTCTCCAAGGTCCTTTAGAAGAAGTTTATTGAATTTTTGCTGTCTCTTACTTTCCGTCATTGCTTCACAAATATCTATGGGCTCCTGTTTTGACAAAGTTGTTTAGTATAGCTTGCATATAGCCTATCAAATTTCTAAACTTGTCAAATTGTTTATGACCAAGTTTGGCCTTGTTTGTCATAAACGTAAGAACCAAAGATAACAATTAAAAAATTAATTCTTTGCTAAGCTATTTTAAGATTAATGATCCATATCGATTAGTAGGTGTATTTATAATAATTTTGCTTTTCAGATGGTCATTATTTACTGATTTACCAACTACAAAACCCGAACTTAATTGGTTGATCATTGGAGAAAAGTTAAGTCAGGGCGGGCATATGTATGTGGATGTATGGGATGATGTTGCTCCGCTCTCGGCAACAGTCTACTGGATACTTAACGAGCTCTTTGGCCGAACCAATACACCATATTATGTCATTTCTATACTGCTGGTTTTCATTCAGGCGTTTGTATTCAACAATATTCTTTTAACACACAGAGCCTATAACGAAAGCTCCTATCTACCAGCATTGATTTATGCGATACTCATGAGCCTGGTCTATGATTTCTACACCCTATCACCGGTCTTAATGAGCCTTACTTTTACTTTGATGGCCATAAATAACGTATTGGTCCAGGTTGTAGAGAGATCTAAAAATCAGTTGGTATTAAGGACAGGGTTATATTTTGGAATTGCATTTTTATTTTATTATCCCAGCTTCCTGTTTGTGATAGCTACATCAATTGCGTTCCTGCTGTTCACCGGAACTCGACCCAGAGGTTATTTATTACTAATCTATGGCTTTTTACTTCCGTTCATTTTCACCTGGATTTATTTCTACCTGTTGGGCGCAATCAAACCATTTTATATCAATTATCTTTTTTCCTCTTTTTTCATTGTGGAGAAAGGACTGGTCAATTTTGGTACCATCATAGGTTCCGTTGCCGTACCCATGTTCTTCCTGGTCATTGCATTGGTAAAGACTTTTCAAACCACCCGGTTTACGAATCATCAGGTACGATTTCAACAGATCTTTTTTACAATGATGATTCTCAGTGCTTTTAGTTGGCTTTTCATCAGTAGGAGGGCTCCTTTTCAATGGATTATCTTTGTGCCGGGAATCGCTTTTTTCTTAAATCATTATTTCCTTCAAATCAGGAAACGATGGAAAGCTGAAGTTATCTTTACCACCTTTCTTGTGGCTGTAGTTTATATAAATGTGTCGGTATTTCTCAAAAGTAATTCATTAAAAAATATTATTAATTACGAATCATTATTGCTTCAGGAAACACCATGGGACAATATGGTGGATAGCAAAAAAGTCCTTTTCATTGGAAATAATCTGGATGTGTACAAAAATGCCAAGCTGGCCACTCCTTATTTGAACTGGGATCTTGCTGCGATGCAACTGTCTAAACCAAATTACTATGATAATATCACTGCTATTTTCAGAAATTTCCAAAAAGATGCTCCACAAGTGATTATTGATGATCAGGGGATTATGGAAAATTTATTTGAAAAAATGCCTACAATAAAAAGTAAATACAGGAAAGTAGGCTCTGGAAATGTTTATCAGCTAAAATAAATTTTTAACACTTAATTTTATCGACCCTTCTGGAATGTCTGCCTCCTTCAAAATCACTGGCAAGAAAAACATCTACTAATTTTTCAGCAAGCCCATAAGAAATAAACCTTGCCGGAATGCACAGAACATTGGCATTGTTATGTTGCCTTGCCAAGGCCGCAAGATCCTCATTCCAACAGAGAGCGGCCCTGATATCTGCATGTTTATTGGCTGTCATAGCAACACCATTACCACTTCCGCAGATCAATATGCCGAAATCAGCCTTACCGCTTTCCACATCACTGGCAACAGGATGGACAAAATCCGGGTAATCAACAGATGCATCACTGAAAGGCCCATGGTCTGTAACTTCAGTTCCATTTGCCTTCAATCTCTCAACGAGTTTTTCTTTATAGGTAAATCCAGCGTGATCTCCCCCAATGGCTATTTTCAATGACATAAGCTGCTATTCTAAAAATTTCTTATTTTTCTTTTCTATGCGCGCCGAGATAAAGATACTTATTTGGTAAAGTATTGTCAAAGGGGCAGCAATGAGAACCTGACTGATTATATCGGGAGGAGTAAGGACAGCGGAAACAAACAGTATCACTATAATAGCATGTTTTGCATATTTCCGAAGAATGTCGGGTGTTAAAATTCCAGCCTTTGACAGGAATAACGTAACCATAGGGATCTGGAATAAAATGCCACAGGCAAGTACCAATGTTGTGAAGAACGAAACGTATGAAATGATATCAAATTGATTTTTGATCCCCGGAACAATTTGATAATTGGATAAGAAATTAAAAGAAAGTGGACTAACTATAAAGTAGCCGAATAATATACCTGAGAAAAAAAGAAGACTCACAAAAAATACTGCTCCCCGGCTGACCTTTTTTTCATTGGTATGAAGACCTGGTTTGATGAACCGCCATATTTCCCAAAAGAAGTAAGGAAAGGCACAAACCAATCCTATAACAAAAGAACCGGAAAGGTGCATTGTAAACTGCCCGGTAATTTTCCTGCTTTGTAAAATATAAGGCAAATCAGTTATGCACAACAGGTCAGAGTTAACGAGCTCTCCTAATTTACATAGCATGCGAAATGTCCAGAAATCGGCCTTGGAGGGGCCAAAGATAATTGTTCCCCAAACGAAATCCTTATAGATAAAGGCTGCTATGGCAAAAACCAATATTGCAATCACAGACCTTATCAAATGCCACCTGAGTTCCTCCAGGTGGTCTAAAAAAGACATTTCCTTTTCCGGCTTACCCACGATTTATTGATATAATGGAAAATTCTTCATCCAATCGTTCACCTCTGCTTTTATGCTTTTGACCTTAGATTCATCTTCATGGTTCATAATGATCGTATCGATAAGCTCTACTATCCTGATCATATCCTCTTCTTTCATGCCTCTTGTGGTCATGGCTGCAGTACCAACCCTGATTCCTGAAGTGACAAAGGGGGACTTGTCATCAAAAGGCACCATATTCTTGTTGATGGTAATATCTGCCTGAACTAAAGTATTCTCTGCCAATTTGCCGGTCACACCTTTTGACCTAAGATCAATCAACATCATATGGTTATCAGTTCCATCTGAAATTACTTTGTAATCTTTTTCGACAAAAGCAGCCGCCATAGCTTTGGCATTTCTTTGTACCTGAACCACGTAATGCATATACTCATCAGTCAGGGCTTCACCAAAAGCAACAGCTTTAGCTGCAATCACATGTTCCAGAGGTCCGCCCTGTGTTCCCGGGAATACACCGGAATCAAGTAAAGAAGACATCATCCGAGTACTTCCTTTTGGTGTCTTCAGTCCAAACGGATTTTCAAAATCTTCACGCATCATGATCAATCCACCTCTAGGTCCTCTTAGTGTTTTATGTGTAGTCGTAGTAACAATGTGACAATGCTCTAAAGGATCATTTAGCAGGCCCCTGGCTATTAAACCTGCCGGATGGGAAATATCAGCAAGTAGTAATGCTCCTACTTCATCGGCAATGCTGCGAAGTCTTTCATAATCCCAGTCTCTGCTATAGGCTGAAGCACCACAAATTATCAACTTTGGCTTTTCTTTTTGAGCTGTTTCTTCCACATTGTCCCAATTGATCAATCCGGTTTCAGCTTCAACACCATAGAATGTAGGCTCATACAATTTTCCGGAGAAATTAACAGGGGAGCCATGAGTCAAATGACCACCATGTGAGAGATCAAATCCTAAAATTTTGTCTCCGGGTTTCAAAACGGCCAGCATTACCGCTGCATTCGCCTGTGCACCAGAGTGCGGCTGAACATTAGCCCAGCTTGCTCCAAAAAGCTCTTTAATTCGATCAATGGCCAATTGCTCTACCTCATCCACAACCTCGCATCCACCATAGTATCGCTTGCCTGGCAGCCCCTCTGCATATTTGTTAGTCAAAACACTTCCCATCGCTTTTATTACAGACGGAGAAGTAAAATTTTCAGAGGCAATCAGCTCAATTCCACTTTGTTGTCTTTGTTTTTCTTTTTCAATAAGGTCGAATACAATAGTGTCTAGTCCCATGTCTATTTATTAAAAAGCTTTAAATCGGCACAAAAATAGATAAAGACAATTATTAATCTACTTATTTTAAAACAATATTTCTTGTCTGGTAAAGCACTGAAATAAGAAATTGGTATTTCGTCTGTCAATAATACAACCTCACGTTACCAGATTTTGAAAATAAGCAATTAGATATTAACTTATCAAAAAACTGATCCCTATGAGCAACTATATCAAATTATCACTTATAGGACTATCACTCATCCTTTTTTACAGCTGTGATATAGGTCCTCAAAGACGTGGAAATGGTAATATCATATCGAGGGATTATGACATTTCCGGTTTCGATGAATTGAAAGTGAGTGGAACCTACGAAGTGTTCCTAAGGCGAGGAAATGAAGAAGCACTGACCATTGAGACCGATGAGAACTTATTCGATTATATAGACGTTGATGTTTCAGGTCACCAACTTGAAATAGATAATCTTGAGATGCTCAGAAGCAGGCATGGTATCAAAGTGTATCTCACCTATCAGGAAATTAGCGGAATTTATGTGGGAGGTGCGGCCAACATACAGAGTGAAGATGTTTTACGCAGTAAAGATCTGGATATAAAAATGGCCGGGGCAGGAATTACAGACCTGGAAATCGATGCCAGGAATCTCTATGTTCAAATATCAGGAGCAGGATTGGTGAAGCTATCCGGAAAGGTAGAGCATCAGGATCTTAAATTGAGTGGTGCCGGTAACCTGGATGCCTTCGAACTCGAAAGCAATGATTGCGAGATCAGTCTTAGTGGTGTTGGTGCTGCACAGGTTTTTGTCAATAATAGCTTAGAAGCAAGCGTTAGTGGTATAGGTGGTGTAGAATATGCTGGTGATCCGGCACATGTTGATAAGAATGTGTCTGGTCTGGGTAAAGTTTACAGAGCAAAAAACAGAGATAGGGATACTAGAAATTAATTAAACCAAAGAACTTAACAATGAACAGAATTTTGGTTCCAACCGATTTTTCAAAGATTTCCGAAAACGCATTGGATGTGGCTATTGAGATCGCAGAGAAATTTGATGCAGAGATTTATTTTCTTAATGTGATACAAAGAATATCCAGTACAGGATTCAGCGCAGCAGGCAGTGCCGTATATGAGGATATGATCACAGATGAGGAACGATTCATACTTGAGCTCCATCGCGTAAACGAAGCAAAGCTTTATGACATAATAGGAACCAAGAATACCGGCGATGTAAATGTTTACCCAATGATTTCTATTGATGAAATGGAAAAAGGTATTACAAATTTCATTGAGAAATATCATATCGATTTGGTGGTAATGGGTACAAGCGGTGAAAATACATTAATGGAGTATTTCATAGGCAATAACACTGAAAGGATTATCAGAATTACGCATTGTCCGGTTCTGGCAGTTAGAAAACCCACCCAAAATTTTCAAATCAACAATCTTGTTCTGGCCACAGATCTTAACAGAAAGGCTTATGGTGGTATGAGCCGTATCAAGAAGTTTATGAGTTATTTTGATTGTAAGCTTCACCTGGTATATGTAGCTAAGAAAGCAACCGGTTCCATGGCTGAAACCAAGGAACGTGTAAAAGCATTTGCTGAAGAACATCAATTGGAAGATTATACCATTAACGTGGTTCACAATACCGACCTGGAAAGAGGGATTTTACATTTTGCCGGTGAGGTGAAAGCCGATATTATAGTAACCATTACTCATGGGAGAAAAGGCCTTGCACACCTGGTTTTTGGTAGTATATCCGAGCACCTCATCCGGGAAGCGAATATGCCTGTACTTACTGTTCATTTCGACGATTAATAACCAATCTTTACCCTTATTGAAGGAATTCATAGCACTTACCAATTGTCAAAACATTGTGTATTGCTATTAAATAATTTAATTTTGTCAGAGCCTTTCTTAGATTAAGAAAGGCTTTTACTTTATTAAATGAATACAAAAGTGGAACTGAAAGAATTAAGGACTCAGATCGATCAGATTGATGACCGCTTACTTCAACTACTAAATGAACGCATGTCACTCGTTAAAGAAGTTGGTAAGTTTAAAACTAAGAATAAGGTATTGGTCTATCAACCTGACAGGGAAAAAGCAATCCTCGATCGATTGGGCGATCTAAATGATGGCCTATTAAATGAACAAGCCATTGAAGCCATTTTCCTTGAAATCTTTGCAGTCAGCCGCAATATAGAATTACCTGAAAGAATAGCTTATTTGGGCCCTGAAGGCAGTTTTACGCATCAAGCCGCTGAGAATCGTTTTGGCTCTATGAGTGAATATTTACCACTCGGTTCTATTCAGGCAGTTTTCGAAACCGTTGATACACATCGTGCCAATTATGGAGTGGTCCCTATAGAGAATAACCAGCAGGGAGTAGTCAATGAAACAATTGATTATCTCGTTGGTTCTGATCTAAAAATTGTAGCGGAAATTCCCATGTCCATTCATTTTAGTTTTGCCACAAAATCAGAAAAGTTAAGAGACATCACCAAAATATATTCGAAGGACATCGCATTTCGTCAGTGTAAGAAGTTCATTGATGATCTTTATGGAAAAAATCAAGTGGAGCTAATCCCTGTCAATTCAACCTCTAAAGCGGTTGAAATTGCCTTGCAGGATAGCAAAAGTGCCGCTATATGTTCGCATATTGCAGCCCGACAATACAATCTTCCAATTCTTTTCGAGAACATAGAGGATTCCCGTGACAATCAAACAAGGTTTTTAATTCTTGGCAGAGAGATCATTAAGGAAAAGAGTAAAAAAGATAAATCGACCATATTGGTCAAGCTTACTAATTCCAATGAACCTGGTAAACTGGCATCTTTTCTTCAGGACTTTCATCAAGCCAATATTAACCTGACCAAAATTGAAAGTCGCCCGGCCAAAAAAGGGAAAAATTTCAATTATGTATTTTTCATAGATTTTGATGGACACTTCCTAGATGAACATGTTAGTGAAGTTTTAGAGAAACACAAAAAGGAAATTACACTACTTGGAAGCTACATAAAACTTTGTTAATCAGCGAATTGAAAATAAATTTAAAATTTTTACTTGAAAGTCTGATTTGTTGTAAAATCGGTTTTTGTGTGAATCTAATTTGAATAACTCTTTGGAGGTCATCTAAAAATAATTATATTTAGTACCAATCATGGAGTTATTAATTTACATAGGCCTGGCAGTATTGGCATTGATGAATACCACCGGTGTTTTTGTTATTCTTTATAATTTGCTTATCAGAAAAAAAACAATCGCGGTGAAGTAAAATTAAATTGCTGCTAGTTGGGGTAACATTACTTTTCTACTAATTGATTCGGTTTTTGCGGATAGTTATCGTAGATCAGAGATATTAATGCATCAATATCTTTGTAGGTACTCTTTCTGCCTCGATTGAAGCTTAAGTTGAGGCTTCCATGCCAAATCAACTTACGCTTCGAAATGTCTCTTACCTCGATCAATAAGATCCCTTCAGAATATCTTCTTACTCTCGTGTCGTCATAATAGTAATAGCGGTAATTGTATGGGTTGGTTTGATAATTCTGTCGATATTCATTTTTTGTTTCCAGGATCAATCTATAGCTAACTTCTAGATCCGGATCATTATAGGAGAGTTTATAGGCTCTTTGTTCCATTTCATGGACAATGGCATTTTCAATTTTATCTTTCTCTTCTACTTTTCTTGGAGAAAATTTTTCATTTGTTTGAAGAACAAATGTTGCATATGCCCCAAAGTCAACACCCTCATCAAAATGTGTCACTACTTTACCTGTGGATGTACAGGCAGTAACAAACATTATAAGATATATTAAATTTATTGTTCTTCTGAAAATCATTCTAATTCCAAATCAATTAATAAAATCAACCCAACAAACCAATAGCGCCTTGTAAAGGATACGCTATAAATATTTACTTGTTGTTCCATGTTGTCAAGAAATTCTTAAAATCAACATAAAGAATAACAGACTGTCATATTTGGTAACCGTCCATCCAAACCTATTTGTTCGACATATTATTTTGAGCTAAATTTCTTTCTTCAATTTAAAACAACAATAAACTTACTTATGAAGAGATTTTACTTAGCCACTTTCTTGCTTGCCTGGTTATGTTCCATTTCCTTAACCGCTCACACTCAAAATAAACTTCAATCACCCAAGGAGTTTCTAGGTTATGAGTTAGGTGAAAGATTCACCCGGCATCATCAAGTCATGGACTATTTCAAGCACGTGGCCCAGGTTAGTTCAAATATTAAATTTACCCAATATGGTGAAACATATGAGCACAGACCGTTAACACTTGCTTTTATTGCCTCTCCCGAAAACTTTGCAAAATTAGAAGATATCAGAAAAAATAATCTAAGATTAGCCGGTCAGGAGAACGGCACTGGTTCTAGTGAAAAAATAGCTATAGTGTGGCTTAGCTATAATGTGCATGGAAATGAATCAGTAGGCACGGAGGCTGCAATGGCTACATTATATGATCTTGCAGATCCAAATAACGAAAGAACCCGGCAATGGCTAAAAAACACTGTTGTGATCATTGATCCATGCATTAATCCGGATGGCAGAGAACGCTATGTCAATTGGTATAATAGTTTTGGAAATACTCCTTACAACCCAAATCCTGATTCAAAAGGACATCACGAACCCTGGCCTGGAGGAAGAGCTAATCACTATCTGTTTGATTTGAATCGTGATTGGGCCTGGCTTACTCAAAAAGAATCTCTGAAAAGAATAAAAGTATATAATGAGTGGCTGCCTCATGTTCATGTCGATTTTCATGAGCAGGGAGTTAACTCACCCTATTATTTTGCTCCTGCTGCAGAACCTTTTCATGAGGTGATCACTGATTGGCAAAGGGAATTCCAGGTAACTATTGGAAAAAACCACGCTAAATATTTCGATCAAAACGGATGGCTTTATTTCACTCGAGAAGTTTTTGATTTGCTTTATCCCAGCTATGGTGATACTTATCCGACATTCAACGGAGCCATTGGGATGACCTACGAACAAGGAGGCAGTGGACGAGCCGGCCTTGGTATCATAACCAATGATGAAGATACATTAACGCTCAAAGACAGGATCGCACATCACTATACTTCAGGCTTGTCAACAGTAGAGATTTCTTCAATCAACGGAGATCGCTTAGTTGAAGAATTCGAACAATATCACAAATCTGCAATTTCAAATCCTCGAGGGAAATATAAAAGCTACGTCATTAAAGGAAATAATGAATCAGACAAACTGAATTCATTAAAAAGACTACTGGATCTTCACAAGATCAGGTATGGGACTCCCGGTGCTACAAGATCATATAAGGGATATAACTATATCTCCAGATCGAATGAAAGCTTTTCTACGGACCCAACTGATATTGTCATCAGCGCCTATCAGCCAAAATCAAACTTCGTGAGATCACTCTTTGAGCCTGAGGCCAAACTAAGTGATTCAATTACCTATGACATTACAGCTTGGGCGATTCCATACAGCTTTGGATTAAATGCATATGCAGTCACCGAAAGGATCAACACAAATTCAAATACCGGACAAAAAGACTTTCTGAAATCTGACATCAATGGCAAACCCTATGCTTACCTTGCCAAGTGGAATAATTTAAAAGATGTCAAGTGGTTGTCTTATCTATTGAAAAAAGGGGTTAAAGTTCGATTTGCTGACGAGGCTTTTGAAATGGATGGCAGAAGATTTGAAGCGGGTAGTTTGATCATAACCAGAAGAGGTAATGAAGGATTGGGTAAGGATTTTGACCAGATTGTTCAGGAGTCTGCCAGTCTGTTTGAAAGATCAGTTTATGGAGCAAAAACAGGTTTTGTCTCCAAGGGAAAAGATTTTGGATCTAACTCTGTAAATTATTTAAGGGCACCAAAGATTGCCGTTCTTTCGGGAGAAAGTGTTTCCTCACTCTCATTTGGCGAGATATGGCATTACTTTGAACAACAAATTGCATACCCTGTTACGGTGTTGGACACAGACTATTTTAACGCTGTTGATCTGAGCAAATATGATGTGTTAATTATACCAAATGGCTTCTATTCAAGGATATTTTCCAAGGAAAAACTCTTAGAGGTAAAAAGCTGGATCCGGCATGGTGGAAGGTTGATTTTAATAGGAAGCGCTCTTTCAAGTTTCGTTGATAAAGAAGGTTTCAATCTTTCAAGATACGCCGATGAGGATGAAAAGGAGGACAAAGAGAAAAGTGGTGAAGAACTTGATAAAAAGCAAAGGTTGGAACCATATGCCAACAGGGAGAGAAGCAGTATATCACAAGTTATTACCGGAAGTATTTTCAAAGCAACGATGGATAATAGCCACCCATTGGGTTTTGGATATCCAAGCCATTACTTCACATTAAAACTTAACAGTGCACATTATGCTTACTTGTCTGATGGCTGGAATGTAAGCGTAATCACAGATCCTTCTGCTCTGACAAGTGGTTTTGCCGGAAATTTGGCCTTGAATAACATGAAGGAGTCTCTGGTTTTTGGTGTTGAAGATATGGGACAAGGGGCTGTTGTTTATTTAGTAGATAACCCCTTGTTTAGAGCCTTTTGGCAAAACGGAAAGCTCCTGTTCAGTAATGCTGTTTTTATGGTGGGTCATTAAGTAGATTTTATCATCCGTTTAAAATTTATAAACAATATGTCCCTATGAAATAATGTCAAATCACTTCAATACATCTTCCTAAGTAAGATGTTTGGAATTGGATTGTTTGATCTGACAATCATTTTCTGAAAAGTATTGGTTTGACCGGGTTATCACGATAAATGAAATGATAAAATAGATAACATTGTATTGCGCAACAAAATAGAAATGAAATAGAAGAGCATGTCAAATAAAATGACGGGCTGAATCTCGGAATTTTACAATTAAAAATATATCTTAATGGGTGTTTTTAAAATAATAAAATTATTATTCTTGTAATTGGTAGCAAGTTAGCCTATTACTATTTTGAATGTCGAGCGATATTTTCACCCCAATCAGTAATGAATTATTATTCCGAATAAGCGCTTTTAGGATTAATTATGGTCCAATACAAAATTATTTTTTTACCAATTTTCAGATTGCACGCTTTGATCAAAAGTAATTTTTAGATGTACCAAAGGTTATATCAAATATGGATCAAGATTATTTATTATGGTGTGCATTCTGAAATGGAGGATGCTCTCAAAAAGAGCATCATTCTTAGTAATTTGGCCAGTATCAGTCTTGCTTTTATTTTTATCACTTTCAACATAGTACAAACTTTTCTTGTGGGAAAATACTATGTCTCGATTATGACAGGGTTGATCTCACTCTATCTGATCTCTATTCCAATTCTTAACAGAGCCAGTTATGTAAATTTCACAAGGATATCAATGTGTTTTGTGATGCCGATCTCACTAATGTTTGTAGTGCCTTTAGAGCATTTAACCAATCCTGACTCCAGAGATATTACCTACTATACAGTCCCCCGCTTCACAATCTTGGCTATGATGGTATTACCATCCACACTTTTGAACTACAAAAAAAGATTCAAAGTTATTGCAGCTCTGGGCGTCATTGTTCTTTGCCTGCTGTTTCTCGAAGAAATACATAGCCTTTTTAGTCGTAATTATCAATATTCAACTTTTGAATTGAAGCGGCTTTATATGATCAAGGCTGTTTCATTGGCTACTTTCTTTTTTCTTACACTTGGATTTACATTTTTCAGAAGGGTAAATATACGCTTCGAGCGACGCGTATCTAATTTACTTGATGCCGAAAAAACTGCTAATTATAAATTGCAGGTCAGTAAACATGAATTGGAAGAGGCTTATGAGGAGCTTCACGCCAGTGAAGCTAATACACGGGAGAAAGCCGAAAAAATTGTGCTTCAACACAGAGCATTGGAGGAAAGCCATAGAAAAATCTCAGAGCTACTGAAGGAACTCAAACAAACCAACAATGAGCTACTTGAGAGTCAGGCAGAATTGGAAGAGGCTTATGAGGAACTGCAATCTGCTGAAAGCATTACCAGAGAAAGAGCTCAGGAAATTGAGCACCAAAAGAATGAAATAGAAAGAAAGAACCGATTGCTGGCAGTTGCCCAGGAGCGCATTAAAGAAACAAATGAAGAACTCATGGTTATCAATTCTTCTCTGGAAGAAAAAGTCAATATGAGGACCAAAGAATTGATGGAAACCAATGAGGAACTGCTCCTCGCAAATCAGGAACTAGATTTATTTATTTATAGAGCTTCTCATGATCTCCGCGGACCCATAGCGAGTATATTGGGACTCACAAAAATTGCCAAACTCGAGGATCAAAAGGACGCTCATGCAGGTTACTTCATGATGCTGGAAAAGACAGCCAATAATGCCAATGACATTTTATCAAAGCTACTTCTGGTAAATGTTGTGAATCAGGCAGCAGATTGTACCAATATTGATTTCAAAGTGCTGATCAATAACCTCAGAGAAAATTTCGATGGAGAGTTGAAAAGGTACAGTATAGACTTTAAGGCAAATATTGAAACGGATGCCTGCCTGGTTTCTGACGTAAATCATATCATGATTATATGTGAGAGACTACTGGAAAATGCCATTCATTTTAGGTCCAATGGTAAAAGGGGTACTCCGTATGTTCACATGAACATCAAAAAAGCTGAGAATGGAGCAATTTTTGAAATCGAAGATAATGGTATTGGTATAGCCAAGAACTTTCATCAAAGAATATTTGGTATGTTCTTCAGGGCATCTGAAAGATCCAAAGGCAATGGTCTTGGTCTTTACATAGCCAGAAAAGCTATTGATAGGCTAGGAGGAGCAATTATGGTGGAAAGTGAACCGGGCGTAGGTTCCACGTTTCGTGTGAGGTTTTATAATATGCAGATCGAATCAAACTAGTCTTTGGTGATTATTTTTGTGCTATGGCCATCAACGAGGAAAATACATCCAGGCAGCGTTCCGTTCAAATATCCGAAGCAAAACTGCGTGCAGCTAATTTTTGTGCTTACCAGGAAAGAACACAACAGCAGGTAAGGGACAAGCTTTATGGTTATGGCTTGCATCGCGATGATGTAGAAGAAATTATTGCAGAGCTCATTCTGGAAAATTTCATTAATGAGGAACGTTTCGCCAAGTCTTATGTTGGAGGTAAATTCAGGGTTAAGAAATGGGGGAAACTGAAAATCCGACAAAATCTGGAAAGTATGAAGCTCTCAAACTATTGTATTAAAAAGGGTATGGAAGAAATTGACGAGCTGGAATATCAAAAGACTTTGGAATATTGGCTATATAAGAAATTGGATAGTTTAAATGAGCCGAATGAATTCAGATTGAAACATAAAGTAAGTCAGTTTCTGATTGGAAAAGGATTTGAACCCGAACTAATATGGAAAATGTTGGAGGAAAAGATTCCATAAATTGTTATATTTAATTATGCTCAGATTGTCGAGTTGCTAACATTAACATAAAATATTTAAAACCAGTCTTTATCTTAACCGTTACGGATAGGTATGAAAAAAATTAAATATTTAATTCTTCTGGAAATACTATGCTGTATAACCATAAGAGGTTTCTCCCAAGAAACAGCGTCTAAAAGAATTGAGCATTTTAACCTGAATGATACAAAAGTAGCTATTAAAGGTTGGGATGTAGTAAGTTATTTCAATCAAAAAGAGCCTTCCGAAGGAAATTCAAATTTTAAGCATACCTATAATGGAGTTACTTATTGGTTTAAAAACCAAGGTAATAAAGATCTTTTCGTAGCGAATCCTGAAAAATATGAGCCGTCTTATGGTGGTTGGTGTTCCTATGCCATGGGCAATACCGGCGAAAAGGTGGAAGTTGATCCCGAAACGTATAAGATCATCAATGGGAAGTTAAATCTGTTCTACAATTTTTACTTTAATAACACCTTGAAAAAGTGGAACAAGAACGAGACAAATCTCAAAAAGAAAGCGGATAATAACTGGGACAAAATTTTTAAAGGCTCTAAATGAATTCTTTTCACACTAAATTGTTAATAGTCTAGTGATTTACTGTTAATGATGATGAAATAATATTTCATTTGGTGCTTAAATATTCATGTTAGGCTAATTAAATTACGAAGCAACATACTTATATTTGCTTTATTTTTGACAGAACTAATTTTAAATGAATAAAGAATTAAAAAAAGCTGCCAAAAATGTGCTGGAGCAATTGACAGATGTGATTGTTCAAATGAAGGATGAAGATTTCACAAGATCCATTAGCACGTTGAATCACTCAACAATTGGTCAACATATAAGACACACACTAGAGTTCTTTACATGTCTCGCAGATGGCTACATTACTGGTACTGTGAATTACGACAAAAGAAAGCATGATAAGGCGATTGAGGAGAACAGGGATCAGGCACTCACTGCATTAAATAGCATACAAAGATTTTTGCAAGCCACCGAAGAGAATGTTACGTTCTGTCTGGAAATAAACTACGAAATAGACAAGGAATTAAATTGTCAGGTTGAAACGAATTTGGATAGGGAGTTGGTCTATAATATTGAACACGCTATTCACCATATGGCTATTGTAAGGATCGGATTAAATGAAATATGTCCTTATGTTAGTATTCCTCAACATTTTGGTGTGGCTAATTCAACCGTGAAGTATAAGAAGGAGGTCACAAAACCAAGCAACTCCTATTAGGCTGGAATAGCACAGCAGGTCTACTCAATTAAATAGAATGAGTGTCGAGAATAAATTGCTAAAAGTGGACACAAATACCATTGATAGCTTGGTTGTCAGCGATGGATCTCAAACAGCAAAAACTACAGCCCCTACCTGGTTTGAGAAAATCAAACTTTCAAAGTTCTGGATTAAGTTTAGTCACTGGGAATATTGGCCATTTGAAATCGTCTATATACCGGTATTTGTGTATTGGATCTTTCTGATTATCCGTGCAAGGGCCGTTTTCTTTTTTTCGGCTTCAAATCCTAGTATTGAAAATGGTGGTATGCTTGGGGAATCAAAGATTAAGATCCTGGACCTGATCTTGCCTAAATACAAACCAAAAACCATCCACTTCCCTTCATCAACCACAGTTGAGGAAATTTTAACTTCCATGTCGAAAAAGGGTATTTGTTTTCCTTTCATTTTAAAGCCAGACATTGGGGAAAGAGGCTCATTTGTTGAAAAAATACATGATGAAACCGAACTTCGGGATTATCTAAAAAGCATCAGGGTAGATTTTCTTATGCAGGAATTTATAACATTCCCTATCGAAATGGGTGTTTTCTATTATAGATTCCCTTCGGAAGAAACTGGAAAAGTGAGCTCCATTGTTCTAAAAGATATGCTTAAAGTTACCGGAGACGGAACTTCTACTATCCAACAGCTTATCTTAAAGAAACCACGAGCTAAACTTCAATACGATACGCTGAAGGTTAGCTTAAAACACAAAATGGAACAAGTGCCCAAAGCTGGAGAACAAATAGAATTGGTCTCCATAGGAAATCATTGCCGGGGGACTGCATTTCTAAATGGCAATCATTTGATCAATGAACAGCTACATCAGGTTTTTGACAGGATCAGCAAAAGTATCAATGGTTTTTACTTTGGAAGATTTGATCTTCGTTGCAAAAGCTACGAAGATCTATATAAAGGTGAAAACATAAAAATCATGGAATTGAACGGGGCTGGTTCTGAACCAGGACACATATATCAGCCAGGAACTTCCATTTTTACAGCGTACAGAGATATTTTTCATCATTTAAACATTCTTTTAAAGATCAGTCGTGAAAACCATCGGAGAGGAATCCCCTACATGACTGTAAGGGAGGGGCTAAAAGAGATTAAGAAGCTACGTGCTTATAACAAGCTCAAAAATGGTTAAATTCATTGTATAATACTGATTTCATGTAATGGATATCTTACAAGTTTTTATCGTAGGGCTATTCTTTAGTTTTTTGGGTTCTATCCCTCCCGGAACCATTAACATCAGTGTTATGCAGCTCTCATTGAATGGACAAAGAAGCAGTGCCATTTCATTTGGTCTGGGAGCCGCATTTGTTGAATTTTTCTATGCTGCCTTTGCCGTTTGGCTGCAGTTATTTTTGGTTAGCAAAATGGATTTTACAATAACCTTCAAGGTAATTGCTGCTATGGCGATGTTTGCACTTGGGGTTATCAATCTTATAAGCAAAAAGAAAAAGCTACCGGAACAAGATCGTGATAGCAAACGAAAGGGATTTATGAAGGGAGTTGTTATCAGTATTTTTAATCCCTTGGCAATTCCTTTCTGGATAGCGGTTACAACTTACCTGCAAAGTCAAAACTGGTTAGCTCTTTCCAAAGGCACCTTTTGGTTTTATATTTTAGGTATTTCGTCCGGAACTTTCTTATTACTTGCACTATTGGCCATTATTATTTCCCGGCTATCATTTTCCTTTCAAAACAATTTCATTGTAAACAAAATAACGGGGTTTATCTTTCTGGGCCTGGGTTTCTATACCATCATGGATATTTTTTCTTAGCCAAATTCAAATAAGGTATATCCGAATTGTCTAACAGCAAATTCACTTAGGGTTAATAAAAGTTCATTTTAAATCCATGTCGGCAGAGCACATCCCTGAGAACAGTATGATCAAAAAACTACTTTCTGTAATCAAGTGGCGGCAACCTGTCTCCAAGAAGTGATTCATATCTAAAGTTATCACCTCTCCTGCTCAGGAGTTCTTCCTTAGCCGGAGCCAGCACACTTGGATCCTTAAAAAGGTCATAGGCTGTGGTTGCTAAAGTTTTTGCAGCAACCATCATTCCTTTGAAGCCAATGGTAGTACCACCGGCAGCAACAGCCTGCCACGAATGAGCAGAGGTTCCTGGCACCCAGGTAGCAGCGTTCATTCCAGCGGTGGGAACAGCCCAGCTAACATCCCCAACATCTGTTGAACCCCCACTCCCTCTGGGTGAGTAAACGTAGGGATCTATTAAACCAGCAGATTCTGTAGTCAATCCATCCGGATCATAAGTTGCCAAGATCTTTTCAGCAAATAATTTCTCTTCCTGATTATATTCCACACCTCCCACTTTTTGCAAATTCCTGAACATGATCTTGGACAGTGTTTCATTTGGCAAGACGTTGTACAAACCATGTATAACCTCATATTCCATTTTTGTACCGGTACCCAGGGCAGCGCCCTCAGCGGTATTCACAACTCTTTCAAAGGTTTCCTTAACAATTTCCATTTCAGGATGACGGACATAATAAAATACCTCGGCAAATTCAGGCACTACGTTAGGAGCTTCTCCTCCTCGGGTAATCACATAGTGTATCCTGGCCTCTGCCGGAACATGCTCACGTAACATGTTAACCATAAGATTCATCGCCTCTACACCATCCAAGGCCGATCTTCCTTTTTCCGGGGAAGCTGCCGCATGAGAAGCTTTCCCATAGAAGCGAAATTTAGCTGATTTATTAGCCAAAGAACTTTTGGCACCTGCTCCATTCCTGCTGGATGGATGCCAGTGTAAAACAGCATCCACGTCTTCAAATAAACCTTCCCGGACCATATATACCTTGCCAGCCCCACCTTCCTCAGCTGGAGTTCCATAAACACGTATGGTCCCACTGGTTCCTGATGACTTTAACCAATTTTTCACAGCAATTCCCGCAGCCATTGAACCTGTACCAAACAGGTGATGGCCACATGCATGGCCAGCTGCACCTTCCTTTACTACTTTTCTCTCCGGAACAGCATCTTGTGAAATACCCGGCAAAGCATCAAATTCCGCCAAGATAGCAATGGTAGGAGATCCTGAACCATAGGTTGCGACAAATGCCGTGGGCATTCCGGCCACCCCTTGCTTTATAGTAAAGCCTTCCTTTTTCAGAACCGATTGCAATAAGGCCGTACTTTTTTCTTCCTGATAACCAACCTCAGCATATTCCCAGATGTCTTTGGCTATTTCCGAATACTTTGAAATGTTTTTATCTAAATCTTGAATTATTTTATCCTTGGCTTTTTGAGCAATTAAAGGTGCCTCAAGCAATATAATAAGTAAAGGGAGTAACAGTTTTTTGGAAAGCATATATTAGGGTATTTTTGTTGTCTGCATCAAAATATCCCTAAATCATGATTTATCAAAAGAAATACAATGGCAATTGTGCATTAAGCATTTCAAACGACAAATTATGGCTTGAAATGCTTGTAAACATTTTCATCTACACATGAAAGAGCATACAACCTTTTTATCTAAATCATTCCATTCTCAAAGCATTTACCGGATTTCTTGTAGCAGCCCGTATCGTGTGAAATGCTATGGTTAAAAAGGTGATTGTAAGTGCCAGCACTGCTGACAGGACAAACGTTCCCACCTGACTTTGTAGTTCAATACCATAAGCGAAGTTAGCAAGCCAATTTTTCAGAAAATAATAGGAACCAAAAAACGAGATTGGAACGGCTATCAGAATCAGTATGAAAAACTCCTTGGAAACCAATAAAACAATGGTTTGGACTCCAGCACCAATTACTTTTCTGATGCCTATTTCTTTGGTTCTTTGCTCAGTAGTAAAAGAGGCCAAACCTAATAACCCAAGACAGGCAATGATGATCGTAAGTATAGAGAATATGGTAAATATTTTCCCGCGCTTCACATCAGCCTGATATTGAGAATCAAAGTCTTGATCTAGGAATTCATATTCAAAAGGAAAATCCCCATGAATGGCTTTCCAATCTTTTTCCATCGCCGCTACAGTTTCAGTAATTGAACCTCCAGCTATTTTCGCAAACATAAAATAATTGGTTTTTCTGAATCTTACCATTAAAGGCTCTATTTCGGAATAAAGAGAATTTTGATGATAATCTTTCAACACACCAATGACCTCAGCAACTTGAGGGTCGGGCCCTCTGGTGGGCATCTCGAACTTTTTGCCCAAAGGCTCAGACCAATTCATTCTTCTGACCATGGCCTCATTGACCAACACGGCTTCAGTCGTATCTGTAAGTACCTCTCTGGAAAAGTTTCTTCCCTGAACAACTTTCATTTCCATAGTGGTAACGAAATCATAGTCAACGTTAAAGAAATCTATTCCTCGCTCAATCATTTCTCCATCCTCTGATTCCACATTGAAGATCACCTTTCCAACGTTATTGCCGGGAGATGAAGACGATGACGCAACAGAAATGATCGATGAATTTTGAAGCAATCTATTTCTAAGTACCTGGTATTTCTGACGGAGGTCACCGGAAGGCATTTCTACTCTAACAACCTGGTCTTTGCTAAAGCCAAGGTCCTTGCTTCTCATAAATTCAAGTTGATTGAATACTACCAAGGTCGAAACCAGCATAAAAATAGAAATACAAAACTGGAAGATTACCAGCCCCTTTCTTAATAGGGGGTTCCCTCCTTTATGTGAGGTTGTTCCCTTCATTACGTTGGCCGGATTAAAGCTGGATAAATAAAAGGCGGGATAGCTACCCCCAATGATTCCAACAAAAATGACTGTTCCAAGCAGGATCAACAATATTTGTGGATCTAATAAATAACCAAAGCCTATAGATTTATTAGCTAAATTATTAAAGGATGGTAAGAAAATATATATCAGACCAATGCTCACTACAAGTGCAATTACAGATAGGGTAACCGACTCTGTCATGAACTGAACTATAAGTTGCCCTTTTTGAGAACCCATGACTTTTCTAATCCCTACCTCCTTTGCTCTTTTGACAGATCTTGCTGTGGCTAGATTCATATAGTTGATGGCTGCAATGATCAACATAAAAGTGGCAATGGCCAAAAAGATATAGATATAGGATATGTCTCCTCCGTGCTCTGCCTCATCTTGTATTTTAGAATATAGGTGAATATCTCTGATGGGTTGGAGTTCATAGTTGATGGTTATACCAATACTCTCAAAAATTGGGTTGATATGCTCCTTTAAAACAGATTCAAAATTAGGCTGCATATCCTCAACATTGTAATTGTCGGGCAGCATAATATAGGTGAACACACCAAAGCTACCCCAGCTGCCTCTATATTCCGGTATACTACTTCTGGAAATCAACGCATCAAAAATGAAATGAGAATTATGTGGAACATCTTTAATTATGCCGGTAACCTTCAGCTCATCTCCGTCCTGATTCGTTAGAGATTCCCCTAATGCATTAACCTTATCGAAATATTTGACAGCTATAGATTCGGTCAATACAACAGCATTTGGTTCATCCAGGGCTATATCGGGATTCCCATATAAAAATTCATAGGAGAAAACCTCGAATACCGTGCTGTCGGCCAGGTAGAAATCCTCTTCATAAAACTGCTTGACGCCATGCTTATAAAGACGTCTGCCTAAAGAGAAAAATCTCACGGCGTCTTTTACCTCCGAAAATTTATCTCTTAGCTCGGGCGCCATAGGAATCTGAGCTACCGCCCAGGTGAATTCGTTGTCTGGTTCTTTAATATTGGAAACTATCCTGTAAATATTAGGGGCGTTAGCATGATATCGATCATAGCTCAATTCATCCAGAACGTAGAACAATAAAAAAACACTACATGTTATTCCGATCGTCAATCCCAATACATTTACCAATGTGTAGAACTTATCCCTAAGAATATTCCTGATTGCGGTTTTGAAAAGGTTTTTGAGCATGTTGTTTTCAGGTTTTAGAAATCAGCTCAATATTACGAAAATTTTCGTATTAACAAACTTTTTAAGGAATTTTAACCTCTCTTCACATTTCCACTCCTTTATCAGCAAGGCTCTTCGACAATTCATCTATAAAAGTCCACAATTCGGAAGCTCTTTTTTTTAAAAGCCCATGAGCGATTGAATTTTTGTATCAAATGATTAGGACATGAAAACCTTTACAAATACGATTTTACTTCTTGTTTTGTGTACTCAGGCTTTTTCACAAACCAAAATTTCCGGGATTGTTAAGGACAAAAAGGGTGAAGCGATTGTGGGTGCCAATATTTATATCAAGGACTCTTACGATGGTTCATCTACTGATATTCACGGAACTTTTTCCTTTGTTTCCAGCGAAGAAGGACCCCATGTACTGGTAATTACCTCAATAGGTTTTAAAACGATGGAACAGGAAGTTGTGCTGAATGGAAAGGCTATCCAATTAAGTTTTGAGCTAATTGAAACCATCAATAAGCTTGATGCAGTCGTGATCTCCGCAGGTTCCTTCAACGCAGGAGACGAAGGTAAAAAGGAAGTGCTTAAACCCCTTGATATCGTTACTACAGCCGGTTCATCTGCGGACATAGCCGGTGCACTTAATACACTGCCAGGTACCCAGACCGTAGGTGAAACAGGCAGGTTATTCGTTAGGGGAGGTTCCGGTTTTGAAACAAAAACTTTTATTGATGGTATGCAGGTGCTGAATACATACAGCCCTTCTGTTCCTAATACGCCATCCAGAGGGCGGTTTTCCCCATTTATGTTTAGTGGAACAAGCTTTAGTACAGGTGGTTATTCTGCAGAATATGGGCAAGCCTTATCCTCCGCGCTCATTCTTAATACAAAAGATAAGGCAATGATGGATAGGGCTGATATTTCACTCATGTCTGTTGGAACAGATGTCTCTGCCACCAAAGTATGGGAAAAATCATCGTTTTCAGGCAAGGTTCAATACACTAATATTGCGCCATATTTTGGGATCATCAAGCAGAAGCTGGATCTTGTAAAAGCACCCTCCTCTCTCGACGGAAATTTTGCTATCAGGCGCCAGATCAATGAAAATGGAATGCTCAAATTCTATGGGAATTTCAACCATTCAAATCTCGTTGTAAACATTTCAGATATCGATGAGCCTTCCATTAAAGATAGAGTCGGAATAATCAACGATTACCAATACTTAAATATTTTTTACAAGGATGTCCTCAATGAACGGTGGAGTATAAAAACAGGCATCTCCTACACAAATAGTAAGGATGATATAGATTTTAATGTGGAGAATTCCCTGGAACATCAGAAGGGGATCCACACTAAAATAGTTCTTTCGAATGATGTATCTGATAAACTCGCACTTAATTTCGGGAGTGAAGTATTTTACAGGGATTATACATTAGACCTCGAATCAGCCGAGGGAGAAACATACACTCAATCATTTTCCGAGCCCATTTTAGCAAGCTTCCTGGAAACTGATATTTATACCTCAAAGAATTTTGTGACCAGGGCAGGAGCAAGGCTGGAGCATATTGGCCTCAATGGCGTTTGGAGCATTTCTCCAAGATTATCATTCGGTTATAAAACCGGGGAAAATAGCCAGGTATCATTAGCCTATGGTAAGTTTCAACAGCAAACTGAAAATAGCCTCTTAAGAGTCAACAATGATCTTCGCCCCGAAAAATCTGATCATTATATTCTCAACTATCAGGTCATCAACACTAAAAGAACATTCCGTATAGAAGCTTATTACAAAGATTACAAAGATCTTGTCAAATATGATGACTCAAATATTTCCGATCCAACAGGTTACGATAATACCGGCGTGGGACATGCCAGGGGGATAGATATCTTTTGGAGAGATAATCAAACACTCAAGAATGTTGACTACTGGATTTCTTATTCCTTTCTTGATACAAAACGAGATTATAGAAATTTCCCATACAGCGCTGTCCCCAGGTTCGCATCTTCACATAACTTCTCAGTGGTATACAAGCATTTTATTGAGGACATAAAAAGTCAGATCGGTGCTACTTATTCTTTTACCAGTGCCAGACCATTTCATGATCCCAATCAATCCGGATTTAATGCCGGAAGAACAAAAAATTATCACGATCTGAGCATGAATGTCAGTTACCTGTTTAGAAGCAATGTGATCTTCCATGCATTCATCACCAATGTTCTGGGGACCAGGCAAATATTCGGATATGAATATGGTAATCAGCTCAATACACATGGGCAATATAACAGAAGGGCCATTGCTCCGCCAGCGTCCAGATTCATTTTTCTGGGTGTATTTATTACGCTGGCAAAGGATAAGACTTTCAATGGTCTGCCAAATCTGTAATGCTAAATGCAGAGGCTGGAACAAACACCTATCATGAGTGATTAGACTGAACTACTGACATCAATTTTAATGAATACACAATTAAGTTTTAATGTATTACTAAATCATAAAAAAATGAAAAAGTTATTCTTACCAACCATTATTGCACTAATTGTTTTCTCATCCTTTTCTTTTAATGACAAATATGAAAAGGCCATGTTAAAAAATATTGAATTGGTCTATAAGGCTCAGACACAGGAGGATTTCAAGACAGTTCTGAACAATTTGGAACGGATTGCCAATGCGGAAAAAGATAAATGGGAGCCTCACTATTATGCTTCATTCGCATATGTTATGTTGAGTACAAGAGCTGAAGAAATCTCAAAAAAAGACGAATATTTAGACCTTGCCCAGAAACAACTTGATAAGGGGATTGCGCTCAATGAGGCTGAATCTGAGTTGGTAGCCATGCAGGGTTTTATACATATGATCCGAGTTTCTGTTGACCCCGCTACCAGGGGGCAGCAATATTCCGGAATGGCTATGCAATCGTTGAACAAGGCCGTCCAGATGAATCCTGAAAACCCAAGAGCACTTTTAATGCTGGGACAAATGAGTCACGGCATGGCCCAGTTTTTTGGATCCGACACAAGTGAAGCCTGCGGATTAATCGATAAATCATTAGAAAAATTTGAAACCTATAAATCCGACAATCCCTTAGCACCCCAATGGGGGAAAGGTCAAGCGCAAGGAATGAAGCAGCAATGTAGTAAGTAGTTTAATAGATGGGTTATCAATGATGATTGATAACCCATCCAATCTCATGGAAAATTCTCTTGCAGACAATTAAAACCATATTTATTGAAGAAGGAAAAATGGAAAAAATTATTCAAGCATCGCTTGTATTACATATCGCTGCCGGAATGATCGCTTTGGCTGTAGCTCCTATAGCCATGGTCACTAAAAAAGGTGGTAAACAACACCGGCTATGGGGCAAAGTTTACTTTTGGGGAATGACAATTGTAACGATAACTGCACTGGTCATGTCAATCTATAAATTCATCCCCTTCCTCTTAATGATCGCCATTTTCAGCTATTATTCAATTGTGAGTGGATATCGTACTTTATATCATAAGAAGCTCCATAAGGGTGAAGGAGTAAAACTGATTGATTGGTTTGCGTTGGTGATCACTGCTATTTTTAATGTTGCATTTGTCCTTTGGGGAATTTCAATGGTTCTTAACAGTTCAGATGGCTTTTTCGCATATCTGGCTATTGGATTTGGTATTGGTGGTTTGTCTTTGGTAATATCGAACCTCAGATCATTTATTAAACCTCCAAAAGAAAAGAATGCCTGGTTGTTTAACCATATTGGTGGCATGATTGGTGGTTACATTGCGACACTTACTGCATTCTCAGCTACCGTTTTAAACTTTCTTCCCGGAATATGGGCCTGGATATGGCCCAGTATTATTGGAATACCACTCATAAATTTTTGGATTATATATTATAAAAGAAAATTGAGTACCAAAGGAAGCGTAAGAATCCCTAATATTTCCGGAGAGCGTAGCATCAATGAAATTATTGATTAATTTTAGATATGGCAATCCTTAGCAAATTCTGGATCAAGCAAATTAAGGAAACCTTGATGATCGGTGCAATCGGGATCCCTCTTACTTTTCTCGTATGTACGTCATGTCTGGAGAATTGGGATGTATTTAGACGGGTTGCTATTATGAATTGCATTTTTTGGATGGCTTTGTGGAAAGGGAATGAATTTTTTGCAAGCCTAACCGATCGTTGGGTTACGTGGCTTGAAGCTCCTGTAAAAAAGCTTATTGTGAGTATAGTTGTGTTGATGGCTTATACTTCCATTGCTGTATGGTTAATCGTGTCTTTCTCAAAAACAGTTCTCAATCTCAATCTTGGTGGCAGCCTTTGGTATACCGTGTTATTTGCTATGGGTGTTACCATATTTATGACTTTGATTTTACATGCCCGGGAATTTTTACAGCATTGGAGAAAATTGGAACTGGATATGGAAAGAATGCGTAATGAGAATCTTTCTTCAAAATATGAAACATTGAAAAACCAGGTTAACCCTCATTTTCTTTTTAACAGTTTTAATGTACTCACCAATCTTGTCTATGAAGATCAGGATCAGGCAGCAAAATTTATTAAACAACTTTCTGAAGTTTACCGATACGTACTTGATCAAAAAGACAAAGAAGTAGTAGAATTCAATACAGAATTAAAATTTGCACAATCTTATATCTTTTTACAAAAGATCCGTTTTGGGGAAAATCTTATCGTCAACATAGACGTTCCAACCAAATCACAAAAATTGATTGCTCCACTTTCTTTGCAAATGCTCATTGAGAATGCCATCAAACATAATATTGTATCCGAAGACGAACCATTAACTATAGATATAAAATTAGAAGATGATTATATCACAGTATCCAATAATTTGCAAAGAAAAAATATTTTGAAGGAGGATTCTTCCAATCTCGGTTTGAGTAACATACAAGCACGGTATGAGTTTTTGACTAACAAGCCAGTAGAGGTTTTAGACAATGGGTCTGATTTTATTGTAAGATTACCACTTCTTAATCTTGGGAAAGATCTTTCAAAAGAAAGCGAAACAACACCAAACGTAGAAATTAAACCTGCCGATATTTAATCGAGTATGGTTATAAACAATTTTGAAAAATGAATTTTGAGTTGGTTAACAGTTCTCTCAACACCAACACTGCAACACCCGAAGAATGAAAGTGCTGATTATAGAAGACGAAAAGATGGCAGCCAATAGACTGGAACAATTGCTGCTTCAGCATAATCCAACAATAGAAGTAATGTCAAAGATTGATTCGGTTAAAAAATCTGTCAAATGGTTTCAGCAACACAACTCGGCTGACCTGATTTTTATGGACATTCAATTAGCGGATGGATTGAGCTTTGAAATTTTTGAGCAAGTGAATATTCAGGCTCCCGTAATATTTACCACTGCTTATAATGACTATGCTTTGAAGGCCTTTAAGGTAAATAGCATTGACTATTTGCTCAAACCCATAGCACCTGAAGAACTTGCCGGAGCTTTTAAAAAACTGGAATTTTTATCGTCCTCGAATAAACAGGATGTCCCCTTCAACACATTGTCACAAGTTGAAAAGGTCATGCAAATGCTGACCAGCAAATATAAGAACAGGTTTATTGTGAAAATTGGGGAACATATACACTCTTTACCGGTGGAGGATATTTTATACTTCTTTAGCTTTGAAAAAGCCACATTCCTAAAAACACAACAAGACAAAAGGTATATTATTGACTATACGTTGGAACAGGTTGAGAGCTCATTGAATCCGGAAAGCTATTTCCGGATTAACAGAAAATACCTTATTCACATTGATGCCATCATGGATATTGTGAGTTATTCTAATAGCAGGTTAAAGATAAAACTAAAGTATTCTGATGATAACGATGTTATTGTAAGCCGGGAGAAGGTGCAAAATTTTAAACAATGGCTTGATCGTTAAGACTGTTCTTCTGGTCAATTTTCCAATAAAACTTGATGGATCAATGTTCTGGTTTTTTTGATCTGTTGTCTGAAACTTAGCCATGCAATTACATAATTGAATAGACCAAGGCTCAAAGATAACAGGGCATATACATATTGGTTTATTACTATCAGAAAAAATAAAAAAATCAGCGCTGTTATAAATGACCAAAAGATCAGGAAAAACCTGGTACTTTGAAATAGTTTGTATTGGACAAAAATAATTGCCCCACTGGAAGTCTCTTCAATGCTCCCCTTCACGAGTGGTAAAAAATTTTGGGGAGCTTTTATCTTTCTTGATATGCTAAACTCCCCATTTTCAATCCAACCATTAAAAAGATAGTCATGTTCCTCATTGATCGAGATGTTTCTTGACTCAATCACTCTTTTAAGTCTGGAAACAGCATTTTCAACAGTAATAGCCAATACCAGCGTTTCCTGTTGTATTGGAATCATATGCTTTTAGAATTTTACTGCAATGCAGGAAATCTCAACGTTAACTTTTTTAGGCAAACAACTTACCTCAACCGTTTCTCTGGCAGGAGGATCATTTTGAAAGTATTCTCCATATACTTCATTGATTGCACCAAAATTATCCATATTACTTATGAAAATGGAACACTTCACTATGTTTTGAAAATCCATATTTGCTTCATTTAAAATAGCCTTAAGGTTTTTCATCACTTGTCCGGTTTCTCTCCTTATATCACCCATGATGAGTTCACCTGACGAAGGATCGATCGCTATTTGACCGGATACGTAAAGTGTTTGAGTACTTTCTACAAATACAGCTTGATTGTAAGGCCCAATGGGAGCAGGGGCATTTGTAGTATTGATAATTACTTTGCTCATATTAATTTATTTATACTTTAATATTTAATTTTGGGCAAATTTAAAAATATGCAGGTAGTAGTCATTGGTCAGCATGAAATTACTTCAGAGTTCAAGGAAAAGTTTACTTCTGAGCATAGTTTTATTTTCGCAGAAGATCATAACATAACATCTGATACCCTTGATAAAGCCGATGTCATCTTTGATTTTATTGTAGATGAGAATCCGGAGGGTTTTGAATTGTATGCACAATTGGATGGGGTAGTTGTATTTTGCAATACTGTCAAAATCAGTCTTGCTGAATTAGCCTATTACAACAAAGAAATTTCCTGCGCCTTGTTTGGATTCAATGGGCTTCCTACAATGATTAATAGAGAGCAGTTGGAAGTAAGTATTTTTGATGTGTCTGACCAGGATAAACTGGCACAAATCTGTTCAGCTTTGGATACCAGCTATTTGGTAGTAGATGACAGGGTAGGCCTGGTGACACCTCGAGTGGTTTGTATGATCATCAACGAAGCATTTTATACGGTCCAGGAAGGCACTGCAGAGATGGCTGATATTGACCTCGGAATGAAACTGGGAACCAATTATCCTTTTGGTCCTTTTGAGTGGTGTGATAAAATAGGCATTAAACATGTATATGAAGTACTTGAGGCCGTTTATGAAGACACCAAAGATGAACGATACAAAATTTGCTCGTTGTTAAAGAAAAGATATCTTCGTGAAACTTAAACTCAAGTACCTCTGTTGAAACTCTCTACTATTCTACTGTAACAGATTTAGCCAAGTTTCTGGGTTGATCTACATTGCATCCACGCATCACCGCAATATGGTAAGACAATAGTTGCAAAGGAATCACGGAGACCAGTGGCATTAAGGCTTCATTGGTTGAAGGAACCTCAATAACAAATTCAGCCATCTTGGGAATTAAAGCATCTCCCTCTGTAACGATAGCAATCACTTTCCCCTTCCTGGCTTTTACTTCCTGGATATTTGAAACGATTTTATCATAGGAGCTATCTCTAGTAGCAATAAATACAACAGGCATTTCCTCATCAATCAAAGCAATGGGGCCATGTTTCATTTCAGCCGCTGGATAACCTTCTGCATGTATATAGGATATTTCCTTAAGTTTCAGTGCCCCTTCTAATGCCACAGGGAAATTATAACCTCTTCCCAGATATAAAAAGTTGGTCGCATCTTTAAATAATTCAGAGATCTTGATGATATCTTCGTTTAGTTCAAGGCACTTCTCAACCTTAGCAGGTATCTGCTCAAATTCTACTAATAGTTCCCTGTACTTTCTTTCAGTTATGCTCCCTTTCCTGTGTGCTACCCTTAAAGCCATCATGGTCAGTACCGTAAGCTGCGCTGTAAAAGCTTTGGTACTTGCCACACCAATTTCCGGACCGGCATGGGTATAAGCTCCCTCATGAGAATTTCTGGCAATGGATGAACCAACTACATTGCAAACTCCGAAGATGATAGCGCCTTTTGATTTTGCCAATTCCATAGCAGCCAAAGTATCAGCTGTTTCTCCTGACTGAGAGATAGCTATAACCACATCCCCTTCATTGATCACAGGGTTTCTATACCGAAACTCCGATGCATATTCAACTTCAACCGGAATACGGCAGAATTCCTCAAAAACATATTCCGCTACCAACGCAGAATGCCATGAGGTTCCACAGGCAATCATGATAATACGATCGGCATTAACAAGTTTATTAGCATATTCTCGAATACCCCCTAACATTAAATGACCCGTGGATGCATTCAATCTTCCACGCATGCAATCACTTATTGATCTGGGCTGTTCGAATATCTCCTTCAACATGAAGTGTTCGTATCCTCCTTTTTCAATGGCCTCCAACTCCATATCCAAGGTTTGGATATAAGGAGTCATCGGAACGTCCTGTGTGTCCTTAATCTTTAGTTCATTATCCTTGATAATGGCTATCTCGTAATCATTGATATAAACAACTTCATTAGTATATTCTACTATTGGTGTGGCGTCCGATGCTAAGTAGAATTCATCTTTACCTATTCCAATTACAAGTGGACTCCCCTTTCTGGCAGCAATCAACATGTTAGGATCATCCTTTGACATTACCACAATGGCATAGGCACCTACAACTTTTGTCAAAGCCAATCGCACAGCCTCTTCAAGAGAACAATTATTATGTTCCTGAATATCTTCAATGAAATGAATTAAGACCTCCGAATCGGTTTCACTTAAGAATTCATGACCTTTGTTGATCAGGTCTTTTCTAAGCGAATTGTAATTTTCAATAATCCCATTGTGGATAATGGCTAACCTGCCCGATGCACTAAAATGAGGGTGTGCATTGATATCATTTGGTTCACCATGAGTGGCCCATCTTGTGTGGCCTATTCCAATGGTACTTTTGAGTTCTTTATCCTGGAGATGTTCCTCAAGGTCTGCAACCTTGCCTTTCTTTTTGTAGATGTTGAGATCGCCGTTGAGCAGCGCAACTCCTGCACTGTCATAGCCCCTGTATTCTAGTCTTCTCAGACCATTAATAATAATTGGATAGGCCTGTTTTTGGCCAACATAGGCAACAATTCCACACATATTTACTTAAAAATTAGGACAATACTTAGATTTATTGGTAAATATAGTGAGAATTGAAAATTCTTCTAATCGAAGGTACTATAAAATACTTTCAGCTTAATTTTGGATGTATTAAATACAAATTGGTTTACGGTATTACTTCTATTAACAGCATTGATGAAAAGATCTTCATCCGAAAGTAATCCCTCCTTAAAAGCTTGTATAGATAAGGACATCGTACCCACAAAAGCATCTCCATTGTCATTAAAGGGCACAGTAAGAGGTTGATCCAATACAGGAAGTGCAGCTCCAAGTCCTGTTCCATCTCGTTGGATTGTTCTCAGAACCAGGGCAGAACTACCCGTGAAAGGATTTACGGCAAATTGCAGTTTGTTATCTTCATCAACCAAATTAAAAGATATGGATTGTGCGGGGCTCTCATTATTCTCAAAGGATTGAACTTCTTCGATCACAAGATCAGCCCTGTTGATAACTATATTTTCGTGTGCATTCAAAAATTCACGTACAGCATTCAAATTTACCTTCGGGAGGAGACCGACACCCGCTTTTCCATAAACCAAATCATTCACAGGAGCGAATTCAGTATGTACATTATCAATTACTTCCAAAGGTGTCCCGGTTCTATTATAATCAAGCCTGCTATAATATCTGTTACCGTTTAGAAGTGTAGTATTTCTATTGAAATAAAATGCATATGCAGTAGACTCCGTATCGTCCGGTGAGGAAAAATAAATTGTTAACCTGGTAGAATCGGTGTTAAGATTATTAAATCCAAGAACTGCACTGCTATTTGGTCCCGGTTCAATGGCAAAACCTTTGATCACATTATTTAGATTATCTACATTTCGAAGTAGTGTGTCAATGGTCTTCATTTTGCCAAATAACCATTCCGCATAATCATTAGTCAAATGTGTTGTGATGGTAAATGAGGAAGCACTGTCTGGCTCAATCACCACCTGACCCTGCCCTATAGAGGTATTTTCTCTTGGGAAGGGAGTTGTACTTATATACCTTTCGAAAATCGATAGTGTATCAGCCAATTGATATATCTCAATTGATTGAGGATCTGTGAAATTCTTTCCATAACTATAATTACCCCTTAGGCTCAACACGAGAGAATCCACTGTAGCATCATCCGGAATTGTTAAAGTTCCTGAACTGGGGAACAGCTCTGTATAAGCGGTGGCAGTCAATGATCCAAATACAGGATCAACTTGTTTCCCAACCAACATACGCCCATTATTTGCCGTGTTGTTGGAATCCAGTAATACCATGTTTGTTTCCAATGGTATTTCTGTAAAAAGGATTTCCAGGTTTTGAATATCAGGGTCTAGATTGAGACCTATTTCATTGGGATCTTCACACGCCCACAAAAAAAGACCTAGCAGCAAAGCCAGGCCAAATTTCTTATCCAACAAGTTCATTATAGAGGTTATAGTATGAGTCTAAGAAGTTTTCGTCCTTTTCAATTGTATCAATTTTCTTATCAGTAAACAGATCACTTAAAGATTCACTGCTATCTTCTTCAGCATTAATAACAGCATCTGCGTATTCCGCACCAATTTTAATGAATCCGGTGTAATCAGCGGACTCCAAATTCGACAACATACTATCTTCAATATCAATCATTTTAACCTTATCTATTAAATCCTCATCAAACTTGTATGAAAAAGAATTATTATAGATAGAGAAAACTGTTTTAGCATCTTTGAAAATAGGGTCGTTTTTATAAGTGGTTTTAAGATACATAGGGATCAAGCTAGTCATCCAATCATTGCAGTGAACAATATCCGGAACCCATCCCAGTTTTTTCACAGTTTCCAAAACCCCTTTACAGAAGAAAATTGCTCTTTCATCATTGTCATCATAGAAATTATCCTCCTTGTCAAAGAATACCGATTTTCTATGGAAGTAATCTTCATTATCGATGAAGTAGACTTGCAATTTTGCATTGGGTATAGAAGCTACCTTTATAACCAAGGGTTTTTCTTCATCTCCTACGGCAATGTTTATTCCCGAAAGCCTAACTACTTCATGAAGTCTGTTTTTTCTCTCATTAATCAATCCAAATCGAGGTACTAAAATTCTAATTTCCATACCTCTTTCCTGCATGGCCTGGGGAAGTTTCCTAACGAAATCTGCTACTTCCGAAGTTTGTAGAAACGGATTAATTTCGCTAGCAACATAAAGGATTCGAAGTTTTGACATATTCATTAGGTTTGATTACAATCTCAAATTAGGGACTACAAAAATACTAATTATTTATCAGTTTTCCACATTTATCGATTTTAAAAATGTAAATTTGGCCCCACAAATATAGGCTAGAGCTGCATTTTATGGAGGTTTTTGATAAAATCAAGGATGTCAAAAGAGTACTTAAAGAACATAAAAACCAGGGCAAAACTATAGGGCTGGTGCCTACTATGGGGGCTCTTCATGGAGGTCATATGTCCTTAATGGATGCCTCATTGAATGAAAATGATATCACTGTTTGCAGCATTTTTGTAAACCCTATTCAGTTTAACAATAATCAGGACTTAATTAAGTATCCTCGTGATTTTGAACGTGACAGAAATATGTTGGAAGACAGAGGCTGTGATATTTTATTTTCTCCTGAAAACGATGAAATTTACCCTATAATACCCATCGTCAAAATGTCATTTGGGCAACTGGAAAAAACAATGGAAGGTGCATTCAGAGAGGGACATTTCAATGGAGTAGGCACTGTGGTTTCGAAACTCTTTAATATCATTGAGCCAGACAGGGCTTATTTTGGTCAAAAGGATCTGCAGCAATTCCTTATTATCCAACAACTGGTGAGTGATTTGAATTTTAACACCGAACTAAGATGTATTCCTATCGCTCGCGAATCTGATGGACTGGCAATCTCCTCCAGAAACATCAGACTTACAGAGGATGAACGCGCCCTTGCCCACAATCTATATAAAGCATTAGAGCTGGGCAAAGAAATACTGCTTTTAAATTCCGGGATAGAGAAAACCAAAAACGAAGTATTCCGTTTTCTTGCACAGTGGGAACAAATTTCATTGGAATATTTTGAAGTTGTAAATGGCAGAACACTGGATCCCATTGCTAAAATTGATCAATCCGAGTCGGTTGCATTATGTATTGCAGCTTACGTGGGACAGATAAGATTAATAGATAACATGTTTTTATTTTCTTAAATTTGCCGAAATTTGCGGTGTTCAGGGAATCATATTAGAGATGACGATAGAAGTTCTTAAATCTAAAATTCACAGAGTAAAGATTACTCAGGCGGAACTACACTATGTGGGAAGTATCACCATTGATGAGGATTTGATGGATGCAGCCAATATCATTGAAAATGAAAAGGTGCAAATTGTAAATATCAATAATGGTGAAAGACTGGAAACCTATGTAATAAAGGGAGAAAGAGGAAGTGGTATGATTTGCATGAATGGTCCTGCGGCAAGAAGGGTCCAGGTAGGCGATATTATCATCATTATTTCCTACGCCAGCATGGAACTCGAAGAAGCTAAAAAACATGAACCTATTGTAATTTTTCCAAATCATAATAATCGCCTTGATTAGGCTATCTTATTGACTAGTCCCACAGTCCGAAAATTCCTGAAGTATTTCATATCCCTGGCTATTGCATTGGGTATACTATGGTATGTTTTCCGAGACCAAAACGTACCGGAGATGTTCCAAAAGCTTAAGTCCTTTGATTATAAGTGGGTAATTGTTTCCGTATTATTAGCAATGGTCAGTCATTTATTCAGAGCATATCGATGGCAGATCCTATTAAATGCAACAGGGCATCGAACAAAACTGTTCAGAACTTTTTTGGCAGTAATGATCGGTTATTTAACAAATCTGATTATGCCAAGGATGGGAGAGGTCTCGAGGTGTGGCATTTTAAAAAGAACCGATGACGTACCTATTTCCAAATCTTTTGGCTCTGTTATTCTAGAGCGGATCCTTGATTTTCTAACTTTTGCTCTTTTACTTCTTATCAATTTTGTTCTGGAATTTGACAGGTTAAAGTCCTATTTGGGGCCAATCTTTTTTTCCAATACCGGCAGTAGCAACAACAATAAGCTTTATTTTTTACTTATGCTTGTTCTTTTAGGAGCGATCGTACTGATTATAATCAGGGTTTACAAGAACAAATTGGAAAATAGCCTGTTGTATAAAAAAATCAAGGAATTTGTTCTTAACATGCTGCAAGGTTTAACCAGTATCGGTAAAATTGAAAATAAAACAGGTTTCTGGCTATCGACTCTATTTATATGGGTGCTATATTATGCCATGAGTTATGTTGTTGTTTTTAGTGCGCCGGAAACCTCTGGGCTGTCCTTAATTGCCGGATTGACTATATTAACCATGGGAAGCCTTGGCATGATTGCACCGGTTCAGGGAGGTATTGGGACCTACCATGCCATGGTTGGTGGTGCCTTAGTACTATATGGCATTACAGCAGAAGATGGAAAATTGTTCGCTTTCATTTTACATACCTCACAAACCTTGGGAGTGATCATCGTTGGATGTATCGCTTTAATCATAAGTGCTGTTATTGTCAAAGACAGAAAGGTTTCCAGCACTCAAATCACTTCTTAGGAAACTTCTACTCCGGTTTTAAGCAGACTGACCAAACAGGAAATTTTAAAATAAACTTTTGTTGAATTTCAGAACATTTTACGAATTCATAAGTAAAATAAATGATGACTATTTGTCATAAAATGGGATTGGCTTGGATATTGTCATGATAGAAAACATTAATCTACCGTTATAGAATTAAGACAAGATTACGTTATTGTTGTAGTCGACCTCTATGGAGATTTGTTGAAACGTTTTTTTGTCAGATATTCTGGACAATTGATTTACAAAACATTATTTTAATTTTATAATCTGAAAGGAGATTTCAATTATGATGGGTGCATATTTAATAGGCGGAATATTCATGCTCATTAGCTTGTTTGTTAGCCAAAGACTTAAAAGTAAATTCCGAAAATATTCGCAGCTACATTTACAATCCGATCTTAGCGGGAAAGAGGTTGCTGAGTTAATGTTGGCTGATCACGGAATATATGATGTAAAAGTGACCTCGGTACCAGGTCAGTTAACAGATCATTATAATCCTGCAACAAAAACGGTTAATCTAAGTGAGGCGGTATATCATCAACGCAATGCCGCTGCCGCTGCGGTCGCCGCTCACGAATGTGGCCATGCTGTTCAACATGCCTCGGCATATAGCTGGTTAACGATGAGATCACAATTGGTACCTGTTGTGAATGTAAGCTCACAATTAATGCATTGGGTAATTCTTGCCGGTATCATTTTTATCAATTCATTCCCTTCCCTGCTTTTGATAGGAATAATCATGTTTGCTGCCACCACATTATTCAGTTTTATCACATTACCTGTGGAATACGATGCAAGCAACCGGGCATTAGCCTGGATAGATAGAAGGGGAATCGTTACCACTCAGGAGCATCGCGCTGCAGAAGATGCTCTGAAATGGGCCGCCAGGACCTATGTAGTTGCTGCTTTAGGTTCGCTTGCAACTTTATTGTATTACATTATGATTTTTCTCGGAAGAAGAGATTAGTTTTAGAATCTCTAAAATCCAATATTTCAAAGCAAAATTTATATATTTGCGGACCTCAGATAACTTAAACGACATAGACTTATGAATTTTGAGCTGACCGAAGAACATTTGGCCGTTCAAGCTGCAGCAAGAGAATTTGCTCAATCAGAACTTTTACCTGGTGTGATAGACAGAGATGAACAACAAAAGTTTCCTACAGAGCAAATTAAAAAAATGGGAGAGCTTGGTTTTATGGGTATGATGGTAGATCCCAAATATAATGGAGGTGGCATGGATACTATTTCCTATGTTCTCGCCATGGAAGAGATTTCCAAAATTGATGCTTCCGCTTCTGTGTGCATGTCTGTTAATAATTCTCTTGTATGTTGGGGATTGGAAAAATATGGAACAGAGGAACAAAAAGAGAAGTATTTAAAAAGACTTGCCACCGGAGAAATTATTGGCGCCTTTTGCCTCTCCGAACCTGAGGCAGGCTCGGATGCTACTTCCCAAAGAACTACCGCAGAGGATAAGGGTGATTACTACTTACTCAATGGAACTAAAAATTGGATCACCAACGGAAAAAGTGCTTCCATATATATTGTCATAGCACAAACAAATCCGGAAAAAAAACATAAGGGTATCAATGCTTTGATCGTGGAAAGGGATATGGAGGGTTTTGTGGTTGGTAAAAAAGAAGATAAGCTTGGAATACGAGGTTCGGATACGCATTCTTTAATGTTTACAGATGTTAAAGTTCCAAAAGAAAACAGAATTGGGGAGGATGGCTTTGGATTCAATTTTGCGATGAATACACTCAATGGTGGTAGAATAGGAATCGCTTCCCAGGCGTTGGGGATTGCATCGGGATCGTATGAACTGGCACTGAAATATTCTAAGGAAAGAAAGGCTTTTGGTAAGGAAATTTCAAAACATCAAGCCATACAATTTAAATTGGCGGACATGGCCACAAAGATAGATGCGGCAAGATTGCTATGCCTGAAAGCAGCATATTTGAAGGATCAAAAACGAGACTTTGGGAAAGAAAGTGCTATGGCCAAGCTCTTCGCATCAAAAACTGCCATGGATGTTTCCATAGAAGCTGTACAGGTACACGGTGGTTATGGCTATGTGAAAGAGTACCATGTGGAGAGGCTAATGAGGGATGCCAAGATCACTCAGATCTATGAGGGAACCTCGGAAATTCAAAAAATTGTAATTTCCAGAGAACTCTTAAAATAATATAATTTACAAAGAGTCTTTACAATGCGCGTTGAAATAAGTGAAAATCTGCTAAAATTTGTTTTATAATAAAATTTCATTAGATTTATACAATTATTTTAACCTATAGTTATATTTTTTATAATAAAATCATATAATTTCGGCGATGGAAGATTATAATAAGATCATCGAGTCGTTAGGTGTAAGCTTCATAAAAGCTAAAAATATTAAAATTTTACAGCCAGTGACCATCGAAAACTATTATGATGTGGAGAACACATTAATTTTGATGGAAAAAGGTAGTATTTATTTTGGTAAAGATAAGGAAACTGTCCGGGAGGGAGATTTACTCTTTATTCCCGGAGGAAAAATGGTTTCTATTACTTATGGCGCAGGCGATAGCGTTAATCTTACCAATGACGATTTCATGAGTAATAAGGAGAAGTACTTCCAATCCACCATTGACAATGAAATGATGGAAGGCGCGGAACGTTTTTCTTATGTGAACTTTGAGGCCAAAGTCTTTGATTCGGTGAATTTCTTCGCCTCATTGGACATCCCTCCTTTTGTAATTGAAAACGACAAAATCAGGTCCATTGTAAAAAGCATTCTGGGTGAATCTGCTTCTGATGACCCTGGAAAAGACAGGATTATCAAAATAAGTACCGACTATATGGTCGTTGAAATTATCAGGTTTATTCTGAAAAACCGACTCTTTGTTGAGCAATTGGCTACTAACAGTACCTACTTCAAAGATCCAAGATTGATAGATATTTTTGCCTTTATTAAGGAACATCTTGGAGGAGATCTTTCAAATAAGGTTTTGGCGAATGTGGCCAATGTATCGGAAGATTATGTCGGTCAGTATTTCAAAATGCTCACTGGTATTAATCCTCAAGATTATATAGAATATCAGAGGATGGAAATGGCTGTAACCTTACTTAGAACATCTAAAAAGAGCATTCGGGAAATTGGTAAGGATGTAGGTTATAAAGACACAGCTTATTTTTGTCGTAGGTTCAAAATGATGTTTGGAATCCCTGCTGGAAAAATGAGACGCCGAGAATCACTCATGAATGTTTAGTGACTCATTCACTTGATTTACCTTTTCGGATATATCAATCAACACATCCGGGTTCTTCTCAATTCCATTACCAACTACGATAACATCTGCTCCCGCAGCTAGTATGTTTTGTGCTTTTTCTTTACTATCGATTCCCCCCCCAACAATTAAAGGGGCTTTGATAGATTTATTCACTCTTGAAATCATTTTTGGTGAAACCGGATTTCTGGCACCACTTCCTGCATCCAAATATATTAACCTCAAACCTAACATTTCGCCTGCCATGGCAGTACAAGCAGCCACACTTGGCTTATCATAAGGAACAGGCTGGGTATTACTCATATAAGAAACTGTAGTTTGGTTTCCCGAGTTTACCAAAATGTATCCGGTTGGAAGTACTTCAAGGTTCAATCTTTTAAGAATGGGTGCTGCCACAACATGCTGGCCTATAAGAAGCTCAGGATTTCTTCCCGATATAAGTGACAAAAACAATATGGCATCAGCGGAGCTTTCTATATGCATATTGCTACCAGGGAACAATACCACAGGTATATTGCTATAATCTTTGATGATTTTAATAATCTCTCCAATATTATTTGTGGTAATAAGACTGCCTCCTACAAAACAAAAATCTACTTTGTTCTCCTGGCTTTGTGCTACCAATTTTGCAAAGGAACCATGGTCTCCAATTTTATCGGGATCTACTAGAAGAGCAAATGACTTAATTCCCTTAATTTTCCTATCAGACAGTGTCGTTAGTATCTGCATGCTCGGTTTTTTCCTCTGTACTTTCCAAAAATTCCTTTAATTTTTCTCGTGCCATGGCGATTAAGAAAAATGTAATCTGATCCTTTATAGCCCTGATAAGAGAGGACTCACGCTTCGGACTAATTACAGCCAGTTGCTGGTTCTGGGGTTTTTGAAGCTCCTCCTGATTGTACTCATCCTCAGCATCGGAACTAATCCATTTATATAATTTATAGGACACAAACAGCGCTCCTCCAATAATCAAAGCTCTTTTCCCCCAAAAGGCCATATTATTTTTAATATGTGTTAACTGATCCTCAAGGGCAGTTTTATAATCCTCACTTGACTTTATCAGTTCAGCCCTTTCGTAATCAATATCACCTCTTTTAATCGAAATTTCGTTTATATCATTCTCCATTTTTGCTTACCATTTTCTTAACCTGTTTATCAATCATCTTTTTAAAGGATCCACTGTTCTTAAGAAAATTCATGATTGCAATAAGTATCAAATATACAGCAGCCACAATTAAATACCCCAAAAAACTGCTTTCCAGAATATCATTGAGATAATTACCCAGTGCCAGGCTCAGAAATATGATCATCAAAAAACACAAAAGAAGTAAAACAATGATAGCGATGAGTTTTGCAAGTACTTTTGAAATTTCCTCTCTAACATCCAGCTTGAGAAGCTCAATCTTAGTCTCAACAAATCCGATCAAGTTCTTGATAAACTTCTCTGAATTAGATAAACCTGACAAGTCGATTGGTCTTTAATTTTTAAAAAATATAAATAAATCTAAGAAAATATTAAGACATATGATATTGATGCATCCAAACTTATTAAGTTGGTATATGGCGAATGCAATGAAGCCCAATAATATTATCTTCTCTCAAAAATAAACATTAATATACATTAGCATTGGTTGAAAATGCTATTTATTTGTGATGGACTGATCTGCTATAAGAAGCAAAAAGATCAATGGATAGGATTTGGTACTTTGATTGTTAATTTGTGAAAAAAGACAAAGCGTCGTTAAAAATTTATAGTAAAAGTCAACTGGCTCTTAAAAACGGTCAGGATGCTAAAGAAATATGGTGTGCCTATAAAGGTCTCATTTATGATCTTAGCAAGTCAAGGCTTTGGCGAGATGGAAAGCATTACGAACATTGGGCAGGTCAGGATCTCACAGCAGAGCTTAAAGATGCACCGCATACAGAAAATGTTTTTGATAAATTTGAAGTAGTAGGGGTTTTGAAACGATAATGTGTAGTATCCCTAACTTATTTAGATTTAAAGAAGTTTATCATTATTTAACATACGCTAAGGAACTATATGAAACTCATTGCAGATAGTGGATCTACGAAAACAGAATGGAGAATAATACGGAGCAATGGGCAAATACAACAGGCCAAAACCATAGGCTTCAATCCCTTTTACCAGGAACCGGAAGCAATCGTAGAGGAGATTAAAAGTAATCTGCTACCCTCCATTCATGACCCTGTACAAAGCATTTTTTTTTATGGTGCCGGATGCTCCGGAAAGGATCAAATCAAGATTGTTCAAAATGCCTTTTCCGAAATTTTTCCGGAAGCTACTATTGAGGTCTATACGGATATTCTGGCTGCAGCCAGAGGCCTTTGCAACAATGAATCCGGAATAGCCTGCATACTTGGCACAGGTGCAAATTCCTGCCTTTACGACGGTGAGAAAATACTCGAAAATATTCAGCCTTTGGGTTTTTTCCTCGGGGACGAAGGGAGTGGCGCCTATTTGGGAAAAAAATTCATTGCTGCGTATCTGCGCAATGAGCTTCCCCCACTGATCATGGAAAAAGCAAATTTGCGATATCAACTTAAAAGAGAGGATGTTCTGCAAAAGATACATAAAGGATCTTTCCCAAATCGCTATCTGGCTTCTTTCACCAAGTTCTTGTTCGATCACCGTAAGGATACTTCAATCTATACTATCTTGTATGAAGCATTTGATCTATTCTTTGAGAAGAATGTTATGAAGTATGAAAATCATTCACAGTACAAGGTTCATTTTGTGGGTGGTGTTGCCTATTATTTTGGAGATATATTAAGACAAGTTGCAAGTGATAAAAAAGTAACCGTGAGAAACATTCTTGAAAATCCGATTGCCGGACTTACACTTTTTCACCAAGAAAACGGTTAAGAATATATTGAAACTCAACTATTTTGAGGAACTTTGTATTTGGTATTAAAGCAGGCAAGAGTGCATGATATAGAACCTTTTTATAACTGGCACAAATACTATGATTCTTCCCTGGACGAGAGCTCACCATTCCATGGGAAACAGTACAATTTTGATCTTTACTCAGAGACCATTTATGGTTACTACATTGATCCTGCCTGGGATTATATGGGGTCAGATACACTCTATATAAAAATACTCTTTGTTGATTATCAGCATGGGACCATTGTCATAGAGTTTATTGGTGAATGGAATGATGCAATCAACAATGACATCATGCACTTTAAGCGAAACATCATTGATCACTTTGTGACATTGGGCATTAGGAAATTTGTTTTGATCGGAGAAAATGTGCTTAATTTTCATGGCTCGGACGACTGCTATTATGAAGAGTGGTTTGAGGATGTTGAAGATGGGTGGATTGCTGCGATTAACTTTAGAGATTTTGTTCTCGAAGAATGGAAAAACTATAATATTGATTCCTATATTAATTTTGGTGGCAATCTCCAAATCACCAACTGGCGTACACTTCCTCCCCAAAAATTTCTTGCTTTGGTTGAACATTTCATCAATAGAAGGTTGGCAACTCCAAGTTAAAGTTCAAAGTGGTTCAACCTCGGCCATTTTTGATATCAAATATTTTCTACCAGTTTTAGGTTCCAGGCACAGCACTCTTGTTCTTCTTGTATTGCCTTTTTTAAACACCCTTGATCCAATGCGAAAGATCCTTCCGGATTCAAGCTGGTGTAGAAAGTTGGCTTGATTATCCTTATCGTCATATGTATGCAATGCCATAAGTAAAGCTCCATCTGCATAAGAGGAAGCCTTAGGGTTGCGCAAATATTTTACGAGCGGTACCAGGATCTTTTGAGGGAAAACCGAATCGTTTAGTAATGGAGAAAAGAGCTCCTTGAATGTGCGTTTCCACTCTTTTCCATGAGGGGCTGAGTTATTTCCATACACCTCTCTCACAACCAAATGCGCCACTTCATGTATATAAGTGATCAAGAAGGAGTAAGGGTTAAGGTCATAGTTAACAGAAATCGTGTGCGATTTTGTAGAAGGATCAAACCGATAATCACCAAGCTTGGTTTTTCTGCTTTTACTTAGCTTGAAATGAAAACGATAACGCTGCCTCAGCCGATAACAATAATCGATACTTACTGTTGGTACATGCTGCGCTAGCATATGATAAAACTGTTCTTCTTTCAAGGACTATAAGATTTTGAATTGAATAGCTTAATTACAAAAATATGGAAATTCACCTCAAACCTTTGAACAAAAAAGAGAGGCAACCCAGTTGAGTTGCCTCTCAAAATTTCTTTTCAGTTAAAAGATTTAATTGCCTTCTTCTCCGTCTTGGCTTTCTTCCTCACCATCTTCAGAAGATTCACTGCCCTCTTCTTCAGCACCCTCTTCGCCGTGATCCTCAGTCGCTGTTGAATCAGCTTCGGTAGTTTCTTCTTCCGTTGCTGCTTCATCAGAGGCTTCTGAGGCAGATTCTTCAGTAGCAGCATCACCAGCAGGTTGCTCTGTAGTTTCGCTGTCTGAAGAGTCCTTCTTAGCATTGTTACACGCAGTGAATGTGAATAAAAATCCACAGACCATTAGTAGCGCAAATAGATTTTTCATAATTTTTAGTTTTATTGAAATAAGCTAGTAAGTTAAAAAATATTTCAGAGTTCTGAAATCTTAGTTACTTTTTTCTAAATACCAACTTAATGGGAGCCCCTTCAAATTCAAAGCTTTTTCTTATTTTATTCTCAAGGAAACGCTGATACGGAGCTTTAATATATTGCGGCAAATTGCAGAAAAATGCAAAGGTTGGTGTATAGGTTGGAAGCTGTGTTATGTATTTTATTTTGATGTATTTTCCCTTTATGGCCGGTGGTGGATACCTTTCAATTTCTTTTAACAAAACATCATTAAGCGCGGAGGTTGACACCTTTCTCATACGATTTTCATGAACTTCAACAGCCTTTTCAATTGCTTTAAAAATCCTTTGTTTCGTTAAAACCGAGGTGAAAATTATTGGGACGTGATCCATTGGAGCTAGTTTGGCCAATACGTCATTTCTGTACTTGTCTAAAGTTTTGTTGTCCTTCTCAACCAAATCCCATTTATTGACCATTAGTAAAATGCCCTTCTTATATTTTTGAGCCAAACCAATAATATTGAGATCTTGTGACTCCAGGCCATGTTGTGCATCGATCATGATAATGCAAACATCGGAATCTTGTAAGCTTTGAATCGAACGCAATACCGAATAAAACTCAAGATCTTCCTTCACTTTGGACTTTTTTCGAATACCAGCTGTATCCGTGATGATAAAATCCTTACCGTAAAGTTTATATCTTGTATTGATAGCATCCCTGGTGGTACCGGCTATATCAGTGACAATGCTCCTTTCTTTACCCAGGAGCACATTTAGAAAGGAAGACTTACCAACATTTGGCCTTCCCAGTATAGCAATTCTTGGTATACCATCATCAGGGTTCTCATCGCCTGTTTCCTCAAAGTGTTTTATCACCTGGTCCAGAAGGTCACCTGTTCCAGAACCATTGGCCGATGAAACTGTGTAGATTTCTCCTAACCCTAGCTCATAAAATTCCGAAGCCATGAATGCTTTTTCCTGATTATCTGCTTTATTGGCCACCACCATCACCGGTTTCTTGATTTCCCTGACAATGTTGGCAAAATCTTTATCCATCCCGGTTACACCATCATGGCAATCAACCATAAAGAGAATTACTGAGGCCTCATCCAAAGCAATTTTAACCTGGTCCCTGATGGCGCCTTCAAATATATCATCGGAACCGGTTACATATCCACCTGTATCTATAACTGTGAAGTATTTCCCTGTCCACTCACCATATCCATAATGACGGTCCCTGGTGACACCACTTTCATTATCCATGATGGCACTTCTTTGTTCAATTAATCTATTGAACAATGTAGACTTCCCTACATTTGGCCGACCAACAATTGCTACAATATTTGCCATATCTCTAGATCCATTCTAATTAAATACCCCGGAAAATCCTGTTTAGTGATTGTACCCGAATCTTTTTAATTTAAGTTCCTTTTTTCTCCAATCAGGCTCGACTTTCACAAAAGTTTCAAGATAAACTTGTTTTGCAAAAAACTTCTCCAATTCTTCCCTTGCTTCTATTCCCACCTTTTTTAATGCTTGCCCTTCTTTCCCAATGATAATTCCCTTTTGACTTTTCCTTTCCACAAAGATCTCAGCCCTCATTCTGATGATCTTTTCTTCTTCATGGAATTCAGTGATGACCACTTCACAGCTATAGGGTACTTCTTTTTTATAGTTTAAAAAAAGCTTTTCCCTGACTATTTCAGAAGCAAAAAAACGCTCTGGTTTATCCGTCAATTCATCCTTTGGAAAATATGGTGGATGCTCCGGCAGACTTTCCAGGATACTCGCGAATACTTTCTCAACATTGGTTTTATTTAGGGCTGAAACTGTTAAATACTTCTTTGCCTTTAATACACTTTTCCAATATTCTATTTTATCATTTGCTTGTGTTCCTTTAGACAGATCAACTTTGTTCAGAAGAAAAATGATAGGGACATTACTTCGATTCAAACGTTCCAGTATTGGATCGTCCTTTTCAAATTGTTCATAAAGATCATTGACAAAAAGGATCACATCGGCATCTTCCAATGAATTATTTACAAAGCGCATCATAGACTTTTGTAATTCATACTGAGGATCCAGAATGCCTGGTGTATCGGAGTAAACAATCTGAAAGTCCTCGGCACTCATGATCCCCATGATCCGGTGACGGGTAGTCTGGGCTTTTGATGTAATGATACTCAGACGCTCACCCACCATAGCATTCATCAAAGTAGATTTCCCAACATTGGGTTTACCTATAATACTCACAAAACCAGCCTTATGTGGATTTTTTGTCATCTTTGTTCTAATAATTTTGCAAAGGTACTTGTTATTTCAAAATAAAGCGTATAATTTTGTACCTCAATTTTATCGAACAGCAGGAAAGAAACTGATAATAGAAGTTTAGAAGAACTAAAAATATATCGCGGGGTGGAGCAGTTGGTAGCTCGTTGGGCTCATAACCCAAAGGTCGCAGGTTCGAGTCCTGCTCCCGCTACTACAAACAGAATCTAACAAGAGCCAACTTTACATAAAGTTGGCTTTTTTAGTTGATTAAAATCCTTTCCTATTTCTAAGAATCCACCCCATTAATCAACCTATCCCAATCAAATGCGGGGCCGATATCCCATTTACCTGACGATCGATAATTAACATGTGAAACAATACCTTTGAAATTAGGTATTTCATCAGCACTTCCGGTAAGGTAGCGCTCCTTTTCAGCAAGAAAAGCCCTGGGAATATTGTATTGGGCACATAGATACCTTAAAAGTGTTATGAGGCTTTTATATTGATTGTTGGTAAAAGTTGCAAAATATTGATGCTCACGATAAGGTGTTTCTAGCTTAGTGAAGAAATTGTTTTCATCGAGATTACAATAAACATCCGTATTGCTATAAGCTGAAACTAAATTATCGCCAACTTTATTGAGAAACCCAATGTTTGAAATTTCAATTGCAATAGTTCTTTTGCTTCCTGCTGTATTACCTCCAATTGCACCTGGTCCAAGATGATATGACCAATATGCAGATGACCACATGTTTAAGATTGCACCATTCCTTGCAATTATAAAGGGTACAGATACATGATTTGAAGGAGTGGTTAAAGTGGCAATATCACCTTTAAGATAGCCCGCGGTAAAGTGAATTACAATTTGTGTCTTTTTGAATTTTGATTCATAATAAAATGAATTATCGTTATTTTCCCTTCGGCAAGAAATATAGTGCATTACCTCACTTGTACCTTTGATAGGAATGGTTTTATCAGCAAGATTAAATTTTTTACCATGAGAGTCTATTTTGTTTTTGAAAAATGTTTTTTCGTGTTTAGGTATACTTGTTGCTCTCATGGTTTTATTTTTTAATCCACTATCTTGATCGATCTTTCATTAATTTTTCTTCCGATATTCTTTAATCTCATCGTGGAACTTACCATTCCATGGAAGTGTATAACTATCCCATACATCCGCCTTATTTTTATGTTGCTCCTTCATTTGTGCCATTGTCAAAATCTTACCATTGCTCCGAACATTGATCAATCCATAATGAGTACCAGATGAGCTAGTCGCTCTTGCAATTTCAGTTGAAAACAACAAAGGGTGATCACCCCTGGTGTGTTTACAAGCTGATCCAACAGCATCAGACATTGGATGATCAAATGATTTATTATCTCCAGATGAAATTACATTGGCCATTGGTTTAACTTTCTTAAGGTAATCAACTAAGTAATCAGATGAGCCATGGTGACAAGCCTTAGCCACATCTACTCTAAATGGATTATCATCCCCGTAGTGCTCTAATAGATGAAGTTCTGCAGGAATATTTAAATCTCCACCTAGTAAAAATGAATGTTCCCCATAAATAAACTTAAGCACCAGTGAATGTCCATTAATAGTATGAGAATCGCTTGGCCTAGGGTTATTCTTAGCAATGTCTTCAGCCTCAGGAAAGGTAATGTACTCTAACTTTTTATTCTTATCACTTAGTGGTATAGGCCCAAGTATTTCAATTCGTAAACTATCCTTGGGGTCCGTATCAAATCCAGTTATTGTTTGATCATGGAAAGTTATGCACTCAGCATTCTTTAAGCGACCTTGATTTTTTGCATCCAAAGCGGCTTGCCAAAATTTTCTAAAGGATGGCATGAGATATCCTTCATTGATTAACTTCTTTACATCTGATAGACTGTTATAAGTTTCTGTAAGAACAGTCTTTTTTTTACCATTAATGATACGATCCGTAGTTTTGCCCATTTTAGTTTCACGTCCTGGAGGCTTAGTGTCATAACGTATAATACCGTTGTGGTATATGCGCCCAATATTGAAGCGATTGTCTTTAATCACTGCTGTGAGCCCATTAAAATGATCCCAATCCGGGTGGCTCATAATGATGGCTCTGATATTAACTTGGTCATCCTCTTTTAGGATGCGTTTATAGCGATGTATTACAAATCTGTAAAAATTCGAAGATGGTCCACCATCCAGTAAAATAATTCCTTCCGGAGATTCTATAATAGTACCATCGCCCTGCGCTACATCAACAAAAAATATTTTAAAAATAGGTGTATCACGCACGTCCTCCTTTCTTACCCAGCCAGATTTTCCTCTTCCTCTTGTATCTACTAAATAGGCATTATCATTTTCATCTTTCACATCTAATCTGGTCCCCAATAACACATGGTTAACGGCTTTCCTTAACTTATCAGTTTTATAGATGCGTGTTTCAGGTTTATTTCCAAAGACGGTTGTCATAGTTGATAAATAAATAAGTTCAGTTGTTTAGGTGCTAAAATGGCAAATCTCAAATTAGATAATATGAAATAAAATTTCAATCACTAAAAAGTACTAATCTTGTATCCTTATTGGCCTAGAACAAACCCTTCAATATCTAAGGAAGATGAATCCACGAAATAATTTATTGATGAATAAAACGAACTCCTCCTATATGCAGTTGCAGCCATTAACTGCAGCGGTGTTTGCGGAGTAGATCTAATCCAGGACAAAGAAGGGGTCAACTACATTGTGGAGTGCAATTCCAATCCTGGATTTAAAATAGAACAGCTAACAGGTGTCAATGTCGCCGAAAAAATAATTGAATTTGCAGAGAGAGGAAAGTTATCGGAAGCAGCTATTGAAAGGGAAAACAAGTTTAACATAACTCCAACCGTGTTAAACGAAAATATTATTTCAATCGAAATTTCAGATGGTGAAAAGCTCGCTACAATGAGATATTATACTTTGGATATGAGGGATTATTTTTGATAGGAGAAATGTTGTTTTAAATTGAATATATTAAATATACAGGGTTTTTGATAAATCATTTTTGTGGTTTTACAATATCGATTCCGAAAATAAATCCCCAGTTTGGTTGCCATTGATAAATCCAATCTGAAGCCCCTTTTCCGGTTGCAACATCAACTCCTGTATAAATGCCCACATCATATTTATTTATTCCAAGATTTACTACTCCACCAAATGTGAATGTAAGAGCTTTTCGACTTAAATTAAACTTAGGTCTAGTTGTTTTTCCGCTAATTTCCTGCGTGCCAATTGCAAATACTGGTCCAATTTCAATGCTTGTGGTATTAATATTTTTACTCTCACCCATTCTTGACCAGCGTACCAACTCTTTTGTTAAAGCGAATCCAGGTGTAAATTTAGTTTCCCAAGTGTTCAATATAGAATCTTCTGGGGCTGCTTCAATTGTAAATGGACGACTCTTTGCTGTTATTGTTACCGCAGCTACTTTCCATCTTTTCTCATTCGTATACCTAATTTTTATATGCTTATCTTTTTTGTAATCAGGATCAGAAAAATATGCAATTGATTTATTGTTATTTTGATACTTGCTTCGAAAATCAATGAGACCAGTAAAATCCTTCTGAAATTGTTCTACATTTCGAGAATGTCGAGCCATCCAAACATTTGGTTGTTTCAAAGTTAAATTAATATGGTCTTCTTTAGTTTCAATTATATCACCAACGTTCAGTTCCTGGTTGGAGGTTAAATTATAGCTCACTACATCCCACTTTGAACCGTTACCATTTTCTAATCGAAACAAAGTACTCCCTTCTTTGATGAATATTTTGTTGGAGCAAGAAAATAATAGCAATGTTGCCATTATCGGCAGAATAAAGTTTCGTAAGGCTAACATTACATCATGTTTTTTGATTTGTTGAAATAAATTTATGCTGCCCATTAACATTCTCATAAAAAGCTCTAGAATGCTGAAGCATTGAACAAACACCAGCAAAATTAGATTGTTGAGGAAAAGGAACACTCGGTATTACCGTACCATCGTCCAGTTCTAATCTTAAATATCCATTTCCCTCTGTACCAACCTCGAATGTATAGTATTTTATTAGTCTCATAATTTAAAGTTGAATTTTAACTGGATGGTCTCAGTGCACTCACACCGTAGTAAGCTCCTACAATGGATGTCAAAAACCCTGAAATCCAAATTACAATTTGTTTGTTTCTGTCTAAAACCAATAAAATCCCCTCACGACAAGTCTCCTTTGCTTGGTCACACGTATATAATCCATCAACCCAAACTCCAACTATTATGCTTGCAAATAATACTACCAATGCAATCAAGCTCAAGTAAGCCATGGACCTTCTATTCTTAAATCTATTTTTATGAAGCAGGATCAATTGTTCTTTATAAGTTTCAGATATATTGGGATCACTCAGTATTTCTGCCAATTTAGAAAGAGGATCCCTACTGGATTCTGGTGTTGTGGCTAGTGACGAAAGAGTCGATGTAATTTTCGGAATAGAATCACCGGTTTCTTCAATTATAATTGGTCTAGTCGGATCTGCCATTGTTGAATATTGTTGGATTTATAATTCCTAAAAAAATCACTGAATGTTGTAATAATTTTGTCTTTAAATTCGGGAATTAATCTCTACTGGTAAATACCCAACCTTTGGTATTTTAGTAAGTTGATAATCAAATCGGTAATAACAAGGTCTTGATCTGGTGGATTGACATTGAAAGTATCAATCAATACTTCAGATTTGAGAAAAACTTATTCAGCGCTAAAAATGTAAATAGCATAGTAAAAAGAATTTTGAAAAATACATACTCCAGATTCTTTAACAACATGAATACGGTCACGATAGGAAAAGTAATAAAAACAGAGACCTACCAATTAGGAATGAGCATGTAATAGCTACCTATCCCAGCAAATGCACCAATGATAAGCGATATAAAATCCACTTGATTTTAATTTGTAAGATTGTTTCTAAGCCAAGATTTGTTATTAGATTGAATCTATGTTCAATAGCTGTATTCACGCTTGGATAGAATCCATCTTCATAGCACTCAAAAAAGGGTGAAAGTGACGTCTACATTAATACTAATCTACGAAACTTTTTGGAGCGAAAAAGCGAAGTCCTTTTTAGCCCTGGGGAACTTGGACAATGGACATCATGATTTTAGAGTCTCATTTTTTTCTATAGAATGCACGATTGTCTATGAAAAAATTTTTAGCGGAATTTTCTAGTATTTTAAGACGTGTGTTTAGTGGGGTTTTTACAATAGTGACACAGCGGGTGGGATGAAGTTTAAAAATTCATAACCGAAGAAATGCAATTCAGAAATGATTAAGAAAAATCAGCATTTGGTGAAACATCAAATGAATTCTGCTATCCTATTTAAGCTCTTCCAGAATATTCTGCATACTTTTTTCTCCAAAAATTGGGATCAATTTGTTCTTATATTCCTTAAAAAATCCGTCACGTAAATATGCTTTGGCATGAGAATCAAGAAGATTTAAATAATGACAAAAGTATCCTGTTGCAATATCAGTGGAATCATAAATCAAATCAAAAACATGATCTCCACCAACTATCGACCGTGCTACCCATATGTATCTCGGGTAATGTTTTAAAACTGATTTTTTCTTGATCTCATCATCATAACTGCTAGCCAGTATTTCCTGCTTATACTGGTTACTTTCAATAAGATAAACATCCCATTTCAGTTCATATTCAAAAAATCTGTTTTCGTAAAAAATCCAATCAATTCGACTTATATGATCGTATATGTCTTGATACTTAATCCTAATCTTTGGATAGACTGGCATAATGACTGCGTAAATATCAGCGGGTTTGCCCCAAGGTGTAATTATTGCAGTTTCTCCAGAAAATTTCAATTTTGCAAAAGGGCCAGTTTGATCATCGTGTGCGTAGAATTTTTCAATACGATCAGCTATCATGGTAATCTCTTCAATGGGAGTGTTTTGCTTCCCATCCTCATGCTCAGCGTATCCATTTATAGTAATCAAATGACCTGGTTCTTCGGCTTGATCATCCTCTTCGCTATTATTTCTAAAAGTTAGAAACAACATTACTGGAATGCCCGCCCTAATGTATGCATAGACAATTCTTCTTGCCAATGTAACGTCCCCTTTAAATTCATCCGAAATGACTAATTCAGACACGAGACCAACTGCTTCTATTGCTTTACATATTTGGCTTATATCTAACCCTGGGTTAGGAAATGTTCGTCCATAATTGAAGTAGAGATTTCCCGCGGATTTGGTTATTTCGCTAGGGGAAGGAAGGTTTGTTTCAAAAGAGTATGAGGTTCTATGAAACGCACTCCAAATAGCCACAGAGGCACAGGCTGCAACAACCGTATCCTGTTCTTGAAAAGCGAGAGACATCAATCTAACCTTTTTTCCTAGCATATTAATATCATATGGCCTACATACTGGATAGTGGCGGACCATATGGTCTTTTTTCTTATTGTATGTTACTAATAGAGTAGTACCAATAACACTATCAGGCAACGGTTTAACTACTGTATAACCAAGGTAGTTATCGTCAAAAAAAGTCGAGTCTTTGTCCAATAATTCCTTCAAGAATGACTCCTTGTCGACATGTTTCATTAAAAAATGAACTCGTTTACAAATACGGCCATAATCCTGAAAACAAGTTGAATAATAATTCGAATAGTCAGAAAGATAGGACTTGGAGATGTATTCAGGCTCTATCACTATCATTTGAGCCGAGAGGTCACTTAAATAACCAAGCAAATATCTAAAATGTTCTCTTTTTTTAACTTCGGAAATGGACACTATTGATTCGGTGGCTAGTGCCTTTGCTAGATTTTCTCTGGAGAATTGCTTTAATTCAAATTCACTAGCCACTTCTCTCGTTTATCGTCCAGCTTTGAAAGAAAGAGCTTTGTTGTCATAGCGAAAACTACTCCGTGTTTTCCTGTTTACTTCATCAACCTTGCTAATTCCATTCTCAATATCTGCGTCGCTTAGCTTAACTCTTTTACTTTTGGCAGTGATATAGATTGGTTTTTTTCTACGGGGCATATAGTGTAAAATTAGATTTGTACATCCATTAAACGTAAATGTTTCAATCTTTTTTAACGTTTCTAACAAAGAATAAGGCTGTACGAATCTATTCATCTTTATCATAATTTCAAACTGCATTTAAACATTTTATATATGCTCATCTTTTTTTTCGTCTCTTCGCGGCCATAGGTATGGTGCGCTTGTTACTCACTGGCTTCTTTATTTTATCTGGTAATTGAATGGTGCTGTTAACATTATCACCGGAGAAGTTCTTGAGGTTTATATGCTTTTTAATCCTTTCAATACCATTAACTACTACCCCATTAGGGTCAAGCCCAATCTCTAATAAAGAACCATCAAGCTCTTCATTGGTTAAAGAAACTTGTTCAGTTTCCTCGAATAAGCTACTAAGAATTTCAATATTTTTCTTTTTCATCATCACGAATTAATTGATTAGGGATTTCATTAAACCGGCTTTCTTAAGCTTCAATAAGCGAAACTTCAGCCTTCTCAATGCGTTATCATACGTTTCTAGGTCAATATTTAACATTTCATGAATGTCTGCGCGCTTTAGGCCATCATACAAACAATTCAATATTTCAATAAGTAGTTTATCATCCTTTAATTCATTTCGAATGAAAACCAGCACTTGTTTAGCATTCAAATCATTTTCTAAATTGGAGGAGTTGCCTACATTCAACTCTTGAATATCCGCAGTATTTGCTACTTTCACTTCTTTGTTTTTTGCTAGGTTTGCTACTAGTCCATTAACTACACAAAACTTTAAATAAGGAAGCAATTCTGATTTATTTGGGTTCCAATTCCATTCACCAGTAAGCACCATTTCAATAGCTTGATACGCAATCTCCTCAGGGGAAAACCCTTTAATGCCCTTTTGTTTAAGTAAATTCCAAAAAGTGAACCTCGAATGAGCATGGAGGGTTAATTCTTTAATGATCCTCGGCCAATCCTGATGTTCCAGTATTTCTCTTTTCTTTTTATTCATGTCTCAATCATAAAAATCGTCCTCACTTTATATGTTAGAAAGTAACAAAAAATTGCGATCAAAATTATTTATTTTTTTTATCGTGACTTCCACTCTATTCTCAACATACTATTATGAAAGCATTTTAGAACTTTTAAAAATTCAAAATTATGGTAGAAATTGAAATTATTGATTTGGAAGAATATTCAAAGTCCAATCGTAAACCCGAGAAAAAGAAAAGGTACAGAATCAAAGTAGACCATCAGAAGTTCGTTGTAGATGTAGAATGTATGATCGGTGCTGAAATTCTGGAATTAGCTGGTAAAACACCCACTAGTCAATATCAATTACGTCAAAAAATTCGAGGCGGCAAAGTTATAAAAATCGGCTTGGATGATAAAGTTAATTTTTGTAAGCCTGGTATTGAGAAGTTTATGACCATTCCTTTAGACCAAACCGAAGGATAATGCGAAGACAATTTGATTTATTGACTGAAGACCAGGGTTTTTTGGAAAATCTTGGTCTTCCCTGGGAAGCACTTAATGAAAATTCGATGCTATGGATATTAGTTCATCAATATCCATTACCTAAAGGGTATGAACAGTTAACAGTGTCTTTAGCTGTTCATGTTGCATTTGGGTATCCGAGGACACAACTAGATATGGTCTATTTTAATCCCCATATCTGTAGGTTGGACAAGAAACCTATTGGTGCTTTGGCACTACAGAATATTGATAACAAGATATGGCAGCGTTGGTCGCGCCATCGCAGTGCATTAAATCCATGGCGCGATGGCGTAGATAATTTATCTACACATTTTGCACTTATTGAATATTGGTTACAACGTGAATTTATAATTAAACCTTATGCAATTTCAGCTTAGAATATCGGGAATACACCATCAGCAGCTTCAAGATCATCTCTTTCCGGGAGACGGCCTCGAAGCAGTAGCCGTAGCATTATGTGGTCTCCATATTTCAAACGAATTGACCATTCTTACAGTACACGAACTCTTGCTAATTCCTTATGATCAATGTGAACGTTCAGAGAGGTATGTTTATTGGAGGACTGAGGTAATTGTTCCATTGCTGGAAAAAGCGGCCCTTAATAAGTTCTCCTTTGCAAAAATTCATAGTCACACAACCGATTATCCTCGATTTTCACCGGTAGATAATAAATCGGATTATGACCTTTTTCCATCTATTTATGGTTGGTTTGATAGCCCCCAACCACATGTTAGTTTGGTTATGCTTCCCAAAGGCGAGCTTTTTGGTCGAGTAGTAAGTTTAGAAAACAAGTTTATCCCTTTGAACAAGATTACCTTGGTTGGAAATCAACTTAAGTTTTGGAAGCATAAAACTACTGCAATTGTCAACAAGGAAGTTACCCTACGTAACCGCCAAACCCTTGGAAAAGGTACGGTCAACTTGCTGAAACAAATGAAAATAGCAGTAGTTGGTGCTTCAGGTACAGGATCACCTACTGTTGAACAACTAGCAAGGTTAGGTGTTGGGCACCTTGTCTTGATCGATCCAGATAAGATTGAAAGAAAGAACCTTAATAGGATTCTGAATTCTACCCTTGAACATGCAAAGAGGGGCATCTACAAGGTGGATGTATTGGCAAAAATTGTTAAACGGATGGGATTTGATACCAATATAAGTACTTTTAAGGTCAATCTTTATAATTCCAGAGAAGCCATTAATGAATTGATCAGCAGTGACGTAATATTCGGTTGCGTAGACTCTATCGATGGACGTCACCTTATCAATCAAATAGCAACATTTTATCTAATTCCCTATTTTGATATAGGGGTGAAATTGGAAGCGGATGAAAACGGTGGAATTAACCAAATCAATGGGGCAGTTCATTATTTGCAACCTGGAGGTTCTTCCCTTTTCAGCCGTGGTGTATATACAATGAAAGGTTTGGAAGCAGCTGCTTTGCTTAGGCAAAATCCCAATGAGTATAAGCGTAGATTATCCGAAAAATATATTGTCAATCTGCCAGTAGAAAGTCCTGCTGTTATCAGCTTTAATATGCAAGTGTCAAGTTATGGGGTAAATGAATTTCTTGATCGTATCCACTCATTTAAAGGAACAGATGCAATTGAACGTGCCGCTCACTTTCTTGCCATATCAGAAGGCATGATCTTTACAGAAAGTGATGGTGAGCCGGATACTTTTCTTGAAAAAAGGGTAGGACGAGGGGATATGACACCATTTATTGAAATGCCAGAATTATGAGATTTTTAAGAAAACTTATCAAATGGTGGTTTGTATTTTTCCAAACCCAAAGGCCCGATTTTAAGGTTACGACTACTGATGAAGTCCCTGTGCATTATCGAGCAGGTATTGTGTATATTGTGGGAACCCCTACAGAACCTTGGCTTTTGACATTTCTATGCCCATGTGGTTGCCGTGCTGAAATTAAATTGAATCTTCTTGCCGAAGAGCCGCCCTACTGGCAATTTAAGATTAAGTACAAAAAAATCAATATTCACCCCTCAATCAATAGAATCATAGGATGCAAAAGTCATTTTTGGATTGCATCAGGCCGTACAGTTTGGCATTTAAACAGAGCCCAGACAAAAAATCAAAAATAAGGTGGTAGTTTTTATGCCTTTCTTCTGTAATTTATCTTCGAGCAGGCTTAACAATAATTTCTTTTACCTCCTTCCTAAGTGGGTGGATAAGGGATGGTTCTTTATGAACAATAAACGTAACAATCATCGGTTTCAAGCTTTAATTCGACTTTATGGTTATCACATTCATAAAAATACTGGTAAAGATCTGTGTCCATGATTTCTGTTTTCTTATGCCCACCATTTGGACGGTAATGGTTGATTCATATTATTTCTAATCTTTGATGTGATTAGAACCTTTGGTATTTTTTACTAAGGCAACTTTATAAGAAAGTTTATTTAGTTGTTTTACATTAATAATATATAGCCTTGATATACAGATTATTACAGTTTCCTGCTCCCGCTACTAAAACCTGAGTTAAGTACTCAGGTTTTTTTATTTTTATACCCTCCCCATCAGAATCATCTTATTAATTCTTGTAAACAATACCGAATTCTTTGTATACATAGCCGTTAATTCGATACTATTCCAACTAATCCAGATCATTGTATTAATATTTCCGTGTATTTACCTTGGTGGATAAATTTATTGTGAACATGGTTATCATTGTTTTTGGGTTACCCGGTTCAGGCAAGACCTATTTTTCAGTGGCATTGGCCAAGGAGCTAGATGCCATCTACTTAGGTAGTGACAAATTGCGTAAGGAGCTATTGGAGCAAAGAAGCTATTTGCTGGCTGAAAAAATGATGATCTATGATGAACTGCTTGAAAACATGTCGGCTCATTTTACATCCAAGAAAGATGTTGTCGTAGATGCTACTTTTTACAGAGATGAATTCAGGGAAAAATTTATTAAAAAACTAAATAGCGAACACATACTATTTGTTTTCATAGAAATTGTTGCGGACGAAGAGGTTATCAAAAAGAGGTTGGGTCAGCCAAGGCAATACAGTGAGGCTGATTATGAAGTATATCAAAATTTAAAGAGTGAATTTCAACCATTTGTTTCAAATCATCTGATCCTGAAATCTACTAATGAAAACCTTCGGGAAATGTTGCTGAAGACCAAAAAATACCTAACCCAAAAAAACAGAAAGGTTTGAGATCACTTTGACAGATTATGTCTTCGCAATTCTCAAACCTTTTAACAAAGTGAAATATTGTTTTGAACTATCAGGCGTTGTGTATTGGATTTTCTCCAAAACTAACCTTTACAAGGATCTTTTTAAGCAGCCATTGATTTTTATGCCTCCGTTTTCTCTTTTTTCTGGCTCATCATCTTCTCTATCAAATCAGGTACTTTTTCAAAAGCTGCCGACATTCCCTTACTTTTTCCAGTACTGATAAAAGAGATCTCATTTTCTCTCGTCACCAAAAAACCAATGGGCTCCATGCCAATCCCTGCACCTGCTCCTCCTCCTTCACCGTGCCCGGTTTTGGGGGCATCACCTCCTCCACCACCACTTCCAAAACCTATTCCCATTCTCACAACAGGGACGCAGGTAAATTCACCCAGACTAAATGACTCTCCTATTACAGTTTCTGTTTTTGCCTCGGACTTGATGAAGTCAGTGACTTTTTCTAATAATTCTTCAAAATGCATGTCCATAGTATTAGATTTTAGTTATTGAAAAATATTTAACTTTTCAAAAGGGAACGGATCACCGCCAGCGCAATCCACATCAATCGATTTGTGATTAATAGCTGAATACTTATTATACCTTGAAAATTTGTGCTCAATGACCTTTTACTATTACTCAGCATCATACATACTGGAACGAGTTGGGCATTGAGCATATAATTGCCGGTGTCACAGTCTATCCGTAAAAACTGAAGGTCAAACGTTCTTAGCACTCCTCGAACCATGCCAAGTCCCCTTTTAATCCTAAATGGCTTCTTTTTGGATGGCTTGACCCGGCTTGTCTTCTTTTTCTTCTTTTTTTTAGATGGCTTGTTAGTTGACAAGTGATAAGTGAAAAAAAAGAATCTAAAACGTATCTCCGGTTCTCCCTCCCCATTTATCAATATCAATGCTTGCAATAATTGTCCGATTTTTATTAATCCTTTATTCTCATCGGAATTTATATAAATCGACAGGGGTGCAACCATTAAGGCTATAAACACCAGGAGTAACGTACCAATAATGCTCAATAAAGCTATCGTCATCTTCAACAGATCTGTTTTGATGAATTCAATTTACGAAGCGGTATTTTCAGGAAGGATGATCACGATCAACTTCAATCCTGACTCAAATCAATAGAAATGGGAATGATATCTATGAAATTGTCACTTATGTATACGCTGTGAAATTATGAAGGAGGAACAAATTCATGTCTTATTAAAAGATCTTTCCAAAAAGTTTCAAACTCCGGTTAAACTCATAGAAACGCATATATCGTGGTTATTACTTACCAACAAGTTTGCTTATAAAATAAAAAAACCGATCCGATACTCTTTCCTTGATTTTTCGACATTGGATAAAAGAGCCTTTTACTGCCAAAGAGAATTGCAACTTAACAGAAGGTTAACCAAAAACATTTACCTGGATATTACTCCTATCTGCGTCAAACCAAGCCGCCTTTGCATGGATGAAAAAGGTGGTGAGATCATTGATTTTGCTGTCAAAATGAAGCGCTTGCAGCTTGCCAAACAAATGCATAATAGATTAAGAGATGGTCAGGTAAATGAGAAAGACATCTGTGGCTTAGCCAGGAAAATATGGTTGTTTCATGATCATGCTGAAATTATAAAAAAGCCCTACCAACGCGCCGGGGATCAGCGAAAATTTAATGATCTTTTGGATGAACAGAAATTCATTGCAACGGAATTGGGTGAGTATTATGGGCAATTAATTAAAAAGAATACACAGGTCGCCAACAAATTTTTGATTAGTGCTGAGGCTCTAATAAAAGAGAGATCAAAGCAAGGATTAATAAGAGATGTCCATGGCGATCTCCATTCAAAAAACATATTTCTTTATAAGGATCCTATCATTTTTGATTGCATCGAATTCAATGATGATTTTCGGCAGATCGATGTACTCAATGAAATCGCTTTTTGTTGTATGGATCTGGATGCACACAACAGACCCGATCTCGGAGGCCTATTGTTGCAAAAGTATATTAATCAATCCCGCTTAACCTTTGGAAGTCCTGAGCTTAAACTGTTCAAATATTATAAGGCCTATCGGGCCAATGTCAGAGCCAAGGTAAATACATTAAGAGCCAAACAGACAATTGACATGAAAAAGAAAGAATTCTTTCTGGAGGAAATCAGAAAATACTTGCTTTTGATGGATAACTATCTGCAGGAAATTTGACCTAGTCCGCAAAATTTGATCCGGGAGGCTTTCATTGACTAAGATCAAATATCCAATTGACAAGTATCAATGCAGTCCATCAAATTGAATGGGAAATTTACCTCTCAGCACCAACCGCTGGAAATCAACATTGTCAACATTCAATTATAGGGCTAAATAAAATTTGATATGGAAAATCTAAAAAATCTTAAGGACCTGTTTCTGGAGCAGATAAGGGATCTTTATCAAGGAGAGAAAAGACAGCTTGACAGTCTGAATTATATCAGTGAACAAACCACTAATTCAAAATTAAAGCAATTGGTTAATGATCATGTCAGCAATACTGAAGATCAAATACAAAGACTTGAAAGGGTCTTCGCTGATCTTTACGAGGAATATGAAGGAGAAAAAGGGAAACCAATGAAGGCCTTAATAAAAGAAGCCAGGGTCTTGTTAAGCAGATGTGAAGATCCGGAAATCAGAGATGCTGCAGCCATTACTGCTTTACAACATATTGATCATTATGAGATCGCAGGATATGGTGCGGCTTGTACTTATGCAAAAATGCTCGATATGACAGAAATTGCTGATATGCTGCATCAAAGTCTTGAGGAAGAAAAAAGATCGGATCGCAAACTGGCTATGCTGGCAGAAGAAAGTATTAATCAGGAAGCCATACATCCTCATTAGCAAAATAAGAATTATTCGTTGCTCACATCATGCGATTCTTTTTTAAAATGATTAAGGCAGGAAGTTCCTGCCTTAATCATTCCCATAAATCAAAGTTTAGACAATCAATTTGACTGTGTTTTTATCCCATTAATTGATATATGTCATAGGATGCATTAATACGTGTCATTGAGCCGGAGCAACGGCATGATTAGCTTTAGGAAAGAGGTTAAAATCAGGTTCATGCAAGAAATTTAAATAATCATCAGGAAGGAGCCTGTTTGTTTTTCATTAAAACTTATGGAAGATTAAAGATGAAACGAAAAATGATCATAGCTGCTGTTATTGTATTGATCGTCATCACGATTTTCAGCATATATAATGCCTTGGGGTTTATTTAAACAGAACCTATTTATCGCTGTTACAAATCCACCGGACCATTATGGCAAACATTCCGGGCACCAGCAATTCAATCAAGTTTAACATACATATGGATACTTATATAAAGAAATTCGATGAGATTGGCATAGGTGACATTTTGGAGGTAGGAGGAAAAAATGCCTCGCTAGGTGAAATGCGACAAAAATTAACCGCTCAGGGAATTCCTATTCCGGACGGTTTTGCTGTTACGGCTAAAGCTTATTGGGAGCTTCTTGAACAAAACAGTATTAAATCAAAGCTCACAAGCCTACTTGCCTCATTGGATAATGTACATTATACAAATTTGTATGAAATAGGTAAAAGGTCGAGAGATCTAATATTAAGCACGATCATCCCACTCCCCGTTAGCAATTCCATCGTTCAGCATTTCAAAGAGCTCAAGCTGCAATACGGACAAAATATATCTGTAGCTGTTCGCAGTAGTGCCACTGCGGAGGATCTTTCCGGAGCAAGTTTCGCCGGGCAACAGGAAAGTTATCTTAACATCGATCGGTTTTAAGGCAAAGTCATATACTGCTGATTATGAAATAATTTTATTATTAGCGGATCGGTCGATGAATATAGGCTACTTAGAATTCCATCTTTTGTTAAGATCTTTTAGCTGATAAGAATCAATAGGCAGTTTGATCCATATCATTCTAATTGAAAGTTTCAAATAATAGCTTTATCAAAAAGATTGGGTATGGTAATCGAAAAGAAGAGATCAAACGGATAAAATTGACTACTAATTTATAGATCCCACTTTACCCAAGAGACTTATATCAAACACACGCTATCATGAAAAAAACATTGATCATGATCACTCTTGTTGCATTAACTGCCTGTGCACCAAGAATATCTATCCATACTGATTTTGACAAAGCGGCTGATTTCAAGCAATATAAAACTTTCAATTGGTCTTCAGAGGTGGATGAATTGAACAAAGCTTATCCGATGTATGACAATACTTTGAACAGAAAACGGATCAAAAATGCAATACAATCTGAATTGACAAAAAGGAATTATCAGCTAAATGATCAAGATCCCGACCTTCTTGTTGATTTTCATATTCTGGTAGAAGACAAAAGTGGGACGGTTATGCATGATATGGGAAGATATCGCTATTGGCGCGATTATGAATTGACCTTATACGAATATAAACAGGGAACACTCGTGATCCATTTGGTCGATGGAGGGAAAAAACAACTGGTGTGGCAAGGAAGTGCCACGGCTGTTTTGGACGAAAAACCAACAAAAGTTGAAGAGAAAATTAATATAACCGTAGCAAAGATATTCGAGAAGTATCAGCACAGTGCTTTTTAAAGGCCCAGGTATTCATTCAATTTTAAAATAATCTCTGCTCTATATGAAAGAGATATCAATAGAGGCAAAAGAAAAAATATTCAGTTGGTTAATAGAAACATGTCCTATTGGAATAGTTCTCCAGACTGATTCCGGATTTTCAATCAATGAGGCAGTCACAGAAATAACCGGATATAGTAAAAAAGATATTGAAGAGCTACCAAATTGGTTCAGGAGCCTGTTCGGCAAACATCACGAGGAAATATTGGATCGTTTTTCACTAGATTCAAACCAAACCAACCATAATCTTCACAGCGTTCAGCTCATAACAAAGAAAGGTAAAGAACGGTGGGCAAACCTGCAGATCCATCAGGGAGGGATGGCCATATGCCTTATACAGGACGAAACAATACGAAAAAAAAATGAAGATCTTCTTAAGAGAGAAAAAGACAAATTCCAATTGTATTTGGATACTGCTGCCTCCATGTTTGTAGCACTCGATAAAAAAGGTACTGTCACATTGATAAATAAAAAAGGATGTGAAATACTTGGTTACTCAGAAACAGAAGTCCTGGGGAAAAATTGGTTTGATCATTTTTTACCAAAAAAAGAAAAAGACGATGTAAAGGAGGTATTTCATATGATGCTTAGAGGCGAAGTTGAAACTGTAGAATTCTTTGAAAACAAGATCCTTACCAAAAAAGATGAAGAAAAACTTATCCAGTGGCACAATGCCATCATTACTAATGATCAAGGTCAAATTGAAGAAGTAGTAAGTTCAGGTGTGGATATCACACAAAAAAGAAATACAAAACTCATGCAGTTTGAGGCGTTACATGAGGGTCAGGAAAAAGAAAGGAAACGATTGGCGGCCGAATTGCATGACGGACTCATTCAAACCTTATCGGCAATAAGTTTCAATTTAAGAGTATTGGAGGAAAGTATGTCAGAACTTCATTCTGACAAAAGAACTGCCTATAACAATGCTCTCGAATTTTTAAAAGAAGCTATCGATGATACCAGAAATATTTCACATGATCTTTCACCGGTTACACTCAAAAATTTTGGCCTTGCGAAGGCCATTCAACGACTTTGCGAACGTATCCCGGGAGAGATCAAAATTAATTACCACTGCAATGAAGAAATAAATGTTTTGAACGATCCCATAGAAATTGGGCTTTTTAGAATAGTCCAGGAATTATTGGAGAATGTCACCAAACACTCCAGAGCATCCTCAGTCACGGTTAGCTTATATCAATTTAATAATGCTTTACAACTAAAGGTAATTGATGACGGTGTGGGATTTCAGGGAACTGCTGAAGAGATGCAAGCCAATGGGATTGGTCTCAGAAATATTGCTACAAGAGTTAAACTACTCAACGGTAAATTGACAATTGATTCAAGACATCAGAAAGGCACAGCTGTCACGATTGAGGTACCTCTTGATTAAATGTGCTTTATATAAATTCAATAATTTACAAAGCTCCATTGGTCAAACCTGAGCGTCGAACTCGGATATATTTCGTACTCCTGGTATAAGCATATAATTTTTCAAGATCAAGTCTAATACCATTTTAAATGTTGTTGATCTAATTGTACTTTCTTCAGTTATTACATTTACTGCCAACATTCTTGCCCGTTTTTTATTTCGTATTTCATTTCATGTATTACATGTCTCAATTCATTTAAAAAGCTGTTAATTAACTGAATATAATTCCATATTTTATCTGATTGAAAGCTGCAACCCTTATTGTAACCACAACATATTTTTTGTATTTTCAGGTGTTAATAGGTTTCTCCGAGTTATGGGATTTTGATCATTTCTAAATGGATGAGCAATGGCCAGTTATAAGGTATTGATAGTAGATGACCATAAGATCATAAGAGAAGGTGTAAAAGCATTACTAAAGGGTGCTGAAGGGATTGAAATAGTGGGCGATGCGGATTCTGGTAAAGAAGCGATTGAATTTATTGCAACCACACCCGTGGATGTGGTATTGATGGATTTGGGTATGCCCGAAATGAGTGGTGCCGAGGCTACCAAAATCATTTTTGAAAAATTCTCTGATGTATATGTGTTGGCCTTAACAATGCACGATGATGAAGCCCATATTATAGAGATGCTGGATGCTGGTGCCAGCGGTTATATTTTAAAGACCATCAATAAAACAAATTTGGTGGAGTCTATTAAAACGGTTGGTTCAGGGCAACCTTATTTTTCTAGTGAAGCTTCTCAGAAAATTGTCGAGCACTTCATGAAAAGCAGGACTAGGGCCGATAGTAATGGCGATAAAGATCCTGTTGAACAAAAAATAACCAAAAGAGAAAAAGAAGTTCTCAAGCTGATCGCTGAGGAGAATACCAATCATGAAATTGCCAAGAAACTACATCTAAGCTATAGAACAGTAGATTCACATCGAAGAAACCTGTTACAAAAATTAAATGTGAAGAACACTGCGGGATTAGTAAAATATGCTTTAAAAACTGGCTTGCTTAGTTAAAATGGCAAGCGAGAAATTTAGATAATTAAAGCCACCCAATCTACAGACCAATTAAAAAAATCTTTGTTCCAACTGGGCTGAGATATTAAATCCTGGCAAACTCAATTTAGGTTAGATTATAGCTAAACTGATGGCTGAACTCTTACACTTGAGAGCTAAAAAAATTCAACATTTCCTATGACTCAATCCATTCCGCCAACCTTATAGTAAGTAAAAACACCTAGATGCTTCGGTGTTAAAGAGTATTTTTAAAATTACGCTTTTCACGTCTAACTACTTGTTTTCTAATGAACTAACTTCATTTCCCTTTTCAGGTAAACAATTATTGATTCCAAAATGTAAGCATTATGAAAACTAACCAAAACAACCTATCCATTCTCTATCGGAGCGAACATCTCAATCTGGCCAATTCTTTTGAATTGAAAATTGCCAAGATCAAACAAAACTTTGAAAGTATTTTTCATAAAAAGGGACAGGTAATTTTTAGCGAGGGAAATATTCCCAAAGGGCTTTTTTATGTTGAATCCGGGAAAATAAAGATCTATAAATATGGCAGTGATGGAAAAGAGCAAATTATAAGAATTGCCAAAAAAGGCGACTTTCTGGGATATAAAAATTTATTAACCGGTAATTGTTACAATGCCTCTGCCACCGTTATTGAAGATGCTATCTTGACCTATATTCCAAAAACGGATTTTCAGAACCTGTTCAAAAATGATGCGGATTTTGCCGACATGCTTACACAATTGCTTTGTTATGACCTTACCGATATGGAAGAAAAGGTAGTATCCATAGCTTATAAACCTGTGCGAGGACGATTGGCTGAAACATTACTGGAACTGATTGAGGTCTATAAGGAGAATGAAGAATCAAGTGACAATGCTATTGTTTTAAGCAGGGATGATCTAGCCAAGCTCATTGGAACAGCCAAAGAAACACTGATCCGGTTGCTTACTGAATTTAAAACAGAAAAACTGATCCGGAGTGATGGAAAGGCCATATGGGTTCTTGACCCTGTACGATTAATGAAAATTGATAATTTATACAATTGAAATTCAACACTGAGTTATCAAAAGTTTGGTTTCAGGGTTTAACCGGAATCCATATGTGTTGCAGAAACTAAAACCTGCGACGGCAGACGACAAACTTAATGAGATCAGATTTTCCAAATTGATATACTATTTCATTGAACTGCTATGGTTATGGAACCTAAAATAATACCACCTGGTGATACCGGAATGATCTTTACTACGGATATAGAATGTTTGCAGGAGTTTCGTACAATAAAGGAAAAGCTCATTGAGCTGGATGGGGTAAGTGAAATATTCTTTAACATGGATGTTTTCCCCAGTGAAATAAAAATCCACACCAGCAAAACAATCGATATTGATGTCATTGAGCAAATGGTATTCACTTGCGGATATCATCTAATACCGAAAACTGTCATCTAAACCTATAGGTATGCGAGATATGCTCCGAATAATGTTATACGGCCGTCGAAACTGAAGCTTATATGCTTACTTAAAAATCATGAGAAGTTACCAATGAATGTAGTTTTCCTTTTTATTGCACTTTTGGGGTTATGGTTGGGAACCGAGCTAATTATCAAAGGAGCGCTCAATATCGCCAATTATTATAATTTATCTCAAATGTTCATTGGCTTGTCTGTGCTGGCTATTGGCACAGATCTTCCCGAAATGGTGATCTCAATCAGCGGCTCCATACAACATTTAAAAGGTACCCAAACTTCCGGTGTGATTGTCGGCAATGCACTGGGAAGTTGCTTTGCTCAAGTAAGCATTGTATTGGGAATTTCAGGTCTGGCTGGTTATTTAACATTAACGAAAAAACATTTGAAGTATGATGGTATTGTTTTGTTAGGCTCCATTGCGCTGTTGTTTTTATTTGCACTGGACGGGATTATTTCACGCATTGAAGGAATTTCCCTATTGATCGTATATACCATCTATTACCTTTCCCTGTTTCACAACGAAAATTTTGCTTCTAAAATAAAAACTACTAAATCTGATAAAAGAATTTGGCAGGATCTCTTCTTTTTGATTAGCGGAGCCCTGGTTGTCATTTTTTGTGCTGATAGGGTTGTGCATCATGCTGTGATACTTGCTGAGTCGTGGGGAGTGAAACAATCTTTCATTGGAATCATCTTAATTGGCCTTGGGACCAGTTTACCGGAACTGGCCATCTCCATAAACGCAGCTCTTAAGAAAGCCAGCGGTCTCTCAGTTGGGAATCTTATTGGCAGCAATATTTTTGATCTGCTTATGCCCATTGGGGCCGGTGCTACCATCATTCCCTTAAGCTTTGATAAAAATCTGAACCTGATCGATCTACCATTACTCTTTGCTCTGACCATTCTCCTTTTGTTTTTCTTTAAAAAGAGAAAAGGTCTTCAACGGAATGAAGCCATCAGTTTAATTACCATCTATATTGGCTACATCATTTTTAAACTATCTGAAATTGCTTTTTAAGATCAGCTATTTACCAACTGACCGAATCAAATAAAGGTTTCAGTGGAATTTTCAACTAGAAAAAGTATCCCCTGCAGACCTCCCAACTGATTTCTCACTTCCATTGAATAACCAAACAATACCTCCGGCAGCTATCACATCCTGCATAATACTGTCCTCCACAATTACCTCACGTCCGGCAACAATGAGATCTCCTGAGACAGGTGCGTTCTCAGAGATAGTATTTCCGGAAACATAAAGGTCTTCATCAAACGGATCTGTAATGGTCACATGCTGACCACTTCTGGATTGGCCAAACAAAGTCGGCAGGCTCAAAAGCGATACAATAAATATTGAAAGTATGGTCTTCATGGGTATATCATTTATGATGAATGGTCGCATGGAATCACAAAACCTTTCGGCAAAGTTGTGATTCATCAATGAATCAAATATCAGCAATCAGCCAATTATGATGTGTTGCTCTTCCTTTAATTCATCTGAAGCAATGGCGCCATCAACCAAGGTGATAACGCGCCGGGCTCTGTCCATAACACGCTGATCGTGTGTTGAGAAAATAAAGGTGATGTGCTCTTCTTCGTTTAACTTCACCATCGTATCCAAAAGATTCTTTGCAGTTTTGGAATCCAGGTTGGCAGTAGGCTCATCAGCTAAAACAAACTGAGGTTTAGAAGCAAGTGCCCTGGCTACAGCTACTCGCTGCTGCTGCCCTCCGGAGAGTTGCGCCGGTCTATGATTGATCTTGTCTTCCATTCCTATTTCTCTAAGTAGCTGAAACACACGCTTCTTACGTTCGGCCTTAGATCTTTTCTGCAACAGCATGACAAATTCTATGTTTTCCCTGGCTGTCAGTACCGGAATAAGGTTGTATGCCTGAAAAACAAAACCGATATTATGGAGTCTGAAATCGATTAACTGACTTTTACTTAAAGTACTGATGTCAACATCTTTCACCCAAACTTTACCTTGTGTAGGTTGATCTAAGCCTCCTATTAGATTGAGTAATGTTGTTTTCCCGGAACCACTTGGCCCAACCAGAGTAGTGAATTCACCTTTTTCAATGTGAAGATGCACATCATTTACTGCCCTGACAGGAAAAGCTCCACCATCATATATCTTGGTTAGATCTTCCGTATGAATGACACAATTTTCATGATTATGAGAATCCATAATATTAAATTTTTCGAATGGCTTTAACCGGATCAAGCCTGATAGCAGAAATGGCAGGATAGATAGAGGCCAATACTGCGGTGATCATGACCAATACCATAATCCGCAGATAATACACTGTTTCTAATTTTGGGTATATAATGGGCTTAAAACCGTAGGAGGCATACCCTTCCTGGTAAATGCCCGAAAGGTCCATGCCATGTTCACCTAAATAACTAATGGTGAAATGGGCCAATAAAAGTCCTATAGGAGAAGCAACCAGCACCAGTAGCAAGGTTTCCAGGAAAATCATCATAAACAACCTGATACTGTTCATACCAATTGCCATCAACATACCTATTTCCCTTACTCTCTCCAGCACGGCCATAAGCATGGTATTTACAATTCCAAAAGAAATAGCCAATAGGATGATGGTCAGAAAAATGATCATATATTGGTCTAGAGACTCAATCATCAAACCAAGTTCTGGAGCCAGTTCTTTCCAGCCTTCTATGGAAAGTGATTCATAATCAGCTCTTAATTGAGATACGAAAGGGTCCACATGATCAGCCTCATTTAACAATATAGCTATTTCATGGATCTCACCGCTGATATCCAAAAGATTAGAAAGATCACTGGCTGTAACGTACAAGTTGTTGTTCTCAAGGGTTGAATTGTAGCTTTTAAAGATCCCTTTTATCCGAAAGGCACCGGCCACAATATTTGCCTCATGATCTTGAAAAGTCAGCACAACTTTGTTGCGTAATTTCACCTTTAATTTATCGGCAAGTTTACGACCAATGATAATCTTATTTTTATCCGAATCTTTAAGAAATTCTCCCTCCACAATATTTTTTGCAAATTGCGTGAGCTGATCTTCTTTCTTCACATTTATTCCAATGATCCTGGCTCCCAAGCTTTTCGCAGGTGAAGCGACCATTCCGTCAACCAGTACCCGTCCTGAAAGAATCTTTACGGAATCATTTTTCTCAAGATCTGCAATCAGCTGTCTTGACTTAGGTATAAAGTACTGAGGATCATGGTCATCACTGTGTTTTGGATGATGAATTTGCAGGTGAGATATTTCGTTGCCAATGGCATCCTTTAAACGTTGATCAATCATTCCAAAAATATACGATAACAAAAAAGCCCCCATCCACAGACCTAACATGACAGAAATGATCACTACCAGGCTTCTGGTTTTATTTCTCCATATATTCTTCCAGGCGATTATAAAAAGCATTTTTTTCCATTTAATCGTTAAAGCCCTATTTATTGTCTCATTGATTCCACCGGTTTGATATTCATAATTTTGATCAAAGGATAAATCGATAATATCAAAGCAATACTTAATACCACAATCGTTTGGGAATAAAATATTCTTGGCTCGATAGAGAAATAAAAGATAGGTTCAAAACCAAAATTTCTGTAAGCCTCTTCAAGTTTGCCGGTGATCCGTATCGGATATCGGTAGAAGTAACCAACGACTGGTACACTCAGAACAGTCCCAATAATGGCTCCAATCACCGATATCATCACGTTTTCAAAGATGACCATTCTGGAAAGCTTTAATTTGCGCATGCCGATAGCTACCAAAATACCAAATTCATATTGTCTTTCCACGATCATCATCAAAATGGTTCCAAAGATGCCAAAGGAGATCAAAAGGTATAATACCATCAGGAAAATAACATTTTCCGCACGCTCCCCTTCCAATACCTGATTTAGCTCAGGAAGCAAAGTCTTCCAGTTCATCACTTCATATTGGCCCTCCAGGGTAAGAGCCAGTTCTTCTTCAACCTTTTCGGCCTTTACTACACTGGTCAGGTCTAACACAAGGGCCGTAAACCTATTCTCAGCACCAAACAAATTTTGAGCAGAATGCATGGGTAGGTAGGCCATGCGTTTGTTTAACTCCGGCGAAGCAAATTTGATCAGGCCTCTTATGGCATATTTTCCTGTTGCGCTCACACCATGATATCCCTGACCAAGTAACACAACGGTATCGTTCACTCCTAGCTTCAGATACTCTGCGAGCCCTTCCGAAAGTAGGATTCCTTGATCATTATTTTCCAGGTAGCTTCCCTGAACGATCTTTTGATCCAATGAGGTCACCAAAGGTTCAGTCTGAGGATCGATTCCAACAACCATACATCCCCTGGTATGTTTTTCTGATGCAGCTAACACAAAGGTCTCTAAACGTGGTACTACTGCATTGACATCCGGATGTGCCTTGGCTAATTCAAATAGACTATCGCTTTGGGCAAAGGAATTGTCCAATCTTTGATCTTCCCAATATCCATTTTGATGTATCTGGACAGCACCAGTGTAAAAGGTCACAACATTTTCCTGAAGTTTGTATAAAACGCCTTCTTTAATGGAGTTCAATAAGATGGCAAGCAACACAGCAAATACTACCGAAGCCATGGTAATGATGGTTCTTCTTTTGTTTCTCCATATGTTTCGCCAAGCAAGCCTTAAAAACACGGAAGTTAATTTTTTTGTTTAAAGTAGATGGGTTTATTACGCTATCTTCATTAAAAGAGCTTTCTAACAATTGACCCAGCTGTCAATTTCAAAAATGACTTATAGGCCACCATACTTTCTAGTATAAAACAACTCAAATGGTAGGCGTTTTTCATTGATCCATATTATCAAAACTATTGATCAAGGTCAGCAATGAATCAGAAACCAATTATTTTGTAGGAGATGCATCTGCAAAAGTGGACCGTGTTCATATCAATGTCTCACATCAATACTTGAATTGATTTGAATCATCACAAAGTTGAATGTCTACAGATAACTTTAGTCCATTATTTATTTTCTTTCACAACACTAGTATTCAAATAATATCTATCAAATATGGATAATCTTAAAAGATGGATGGTAGGCCTTGACTTAACCGAATTAGATGATACACTCATTTCATATACCAAGTATCTTGCTCAAATATTCCAGCCCGAATTGGTTTTCTTTGTCCATATTATACGGCACCGTGAATACCCTGATGGTGTTCATATCCATATGCCGGATACAAGTGAATACAACAAAGAAGGAGTTGAGCAAGCGTTGACAGCTTGTGTAACAAAGCACTTTAATGAAGATGAACCTATCGAGATATTGGTTTTCGATGGTAAGCCTAAGTTTGAACTTTGGAAAGAACTGTTTGTTTTTAACATCGACCTCTTTATAGCTGGCGCCAAAGAAAAACATAAAGGGAGAGGTATCATTCCTCAGAAGTTTGTAAGAAGATCCCTTTGTTCGGTACTGTTCGTACCGGAAGGTGTTTCACAAAAAATTCAAAAAATTCTGGTTCCCATGGATTTTTCGGAACCATCCAAACAGGCAATTGAAAAAGCTGTAAAAATGGCTGATACAATAGGACCTTGTTCCGTAACAACTTGCCATGCATTTGATTCAGCTTATGGTGTGAACTTTTCCAATCTTCCTTCGGATGAATATATCAAGAATTCAAGGCAAGCAGCCGCTGATCAATATGATCAATTCATAACATCAGTTGATCTCAAACATCAGAATGTAGAGCTGAAACTCTTATTTAACAATCGCCCTTCAGTTGCTGAGCTAATTAAAGATTTTGCCGAGAGGGAGTTCTATGATCTAATCATTATGAGTGCCACTGGCAAATCAGGATTTATGTGGATTTTGTTAGGAAGCGAAACCGAGAGAATTGTTCGCATCGAGAAAAAACTCCCTGTTATGATTTTAAAAGAGAAGAAGGAAAATGTCAAATTTTGGGATTTGGTTTCGAATGCCTAATGGGCGAATATCGAAGAGGTAGCATGGAATAAATTTCCTAGTCCACCAATATCTTTTCTAGCTTTAAAATGATCTTGTTGGTTATTTTTGGGACGTCTTCAATTTCAGAAGCCGAACTTATCCCATCAACATTTTCGATTTTCATATCTCCATCTCCGGAGGTTGATACAACCACCACTTTTGATAGATCAGAAACTCGATCGATGAAAGCTTTGGCATCTTGTTGAGGCTTCCAGTTTTCCCAGGTATGAATAATGACAATAGCATCCCAGAGATTTTCCTCGACGTTGTGAAGATCTGACACATCGATCACCCTCATATAGACAGTATCTTTTCTATAGTGATCAACGATGCCATTTACCAAAGCATCTTTGAAATCACTTCCCTGAGTCGCAATAAGAAGTTTATGATTGAAGCGATGACCGTTAACCTCAAAGGCCACAGCCTCAGACATAGAGTAACGTACCTTGTACCAAAAAAGTAGTAGGAATAACGTTGCTAAAATAATCACGAGACTTAGCCAGAAAGTTTTCCACAATTTTTTTGGTCTTTGGCCTATTGTGTTTTGTGCTTGATCCATATCACTATGATTGTGTTTTAATCAATAAACACAATATACCTGTTTCCGGCAATGACCTGGATCAATGAAGTGCTGTTATTCTTGTTAGCTAAAATGGAAAATTTACACTTTCTTCAAAAAGCCAAGGATATTATTCCAAACAGTCTATTGATTGATCTTTAATACTTTGGCTCCTTTTATTTTTCCTTGCTTTAGCTCCAGGAGGGCCTTATTTGCATCTTCAAGAGCATATTCCTGAACGAAGGGATTGATAGGGATTTTGGATGCCAATGAGAGAAAAGCCCTCACATCTTCTCTTGTAACATTGGCTACACTTTTTATTTCCTTTTCCATCCACAGATGATCAGGATAAGATAGTTGTTGTAGGTAGTTTAGGTCTTTGGATTCCTTTCTAATAGAATTAATAATCAATCTTCCCCCTTTTTCCAGATTTTCAAGCGCCATGACGATCGGCTTCCAAACCGGGGTGGTATCGATAATGGCATTTAATTTTTCAGGAGCCATGTCCGTTGTATCACCCGACCAAACAGCTCCGAGTTCCTTTGCAAAGACACGTTCTTTTTCATTTCTTGCAAATACAAATACTTTCGTATCGGGAAACTCATAACGCACCATTTTCATGACCAGATGGGCGGAGGCACCAAAGCCTGTCAGTCCAAGATTCTGTCCATTCTCCAAGCCTGTCAATTTAAGGGAACGATAGCCAATGGCTCCTGCACATAACAAGGGAGCTGCATCCATATCGGATAGATTCACAGGAATTGGGTGAACGAACTGATGATGCGCCGTCATATATTCTGCATAACCTCCATGCACATCTCTTCCAGTAGCTACAAAGGCATCACAAAGGTTTTCCAATCCTGACTGACAGAATTTGCAATTTCCACAACTGGAAAAAATCCACGCGACACCCACGCGATCTCCGATTCTCAATGAATCAACCGTAGGTGACAGTTCAACAATTTCGCCCACAACCTGGTGACCCAATATGATCGGAAAATAAGCCGGGGGTGTTCTTCCCTCAATTTCATCTAACTCTGTATGGCAAACACCACAGACAGATATTTTTATGAGCACCTCATTTTCTTTTGGATCAGGCATCGGTAACTCAGCCAATTGCAAGGGATTTAGTTGCTTTTCCAAATCCACAATACTGTTAAGCACCATTGCTTTCATAACTAAGCCAATTCTTCTATTTCTGTTCTGAGTATTTCTTCCAGAATATCCTCTAAAGTGACTATGCCAACATATTGTTTCCTACTATTGTAAACTAATGCAATTTGCATTCTTTGATTGATGAACATATTAAAAAGATCATCAAGTTTTTTATTGATGTTTACTCTTATCACCTGTTCCGTTTGTAGATCTTGTACCATCAAACGTTTAGTGCTGTCTACACCAATGAGGTTTTTTACCAATAAGACACCTATTATGTTATCATGCCTTTGAAAGTAAACGGGAATCCTGCTGAAATCTTTGTCTTTTATCTCTTGTAACAATCGCTCATTGATCAGGCTCACGGCACTGATCTGATACACCTCCATTGCCGGGATCATAACATCTCTAACACGTTTATCAGAAAACGATAGCGCTCCCAAAACAATTTTCTCTTCATCCTTGTCAATGGGTGATTTGATAGAATCTTCATGATATTTTATAATTTCCTTCAATTCCTTTTTACTCCAGATAACAGGAAGTTCTTCGCCAAGAATTTTATCCAGAATCCAGGCTATCGGTGCGGCCACAGGATAAAAAAGAACCATAAAGATCTTTACCAGCCAAGAGGTTCTGGCTCCAATATATAGTGCAAATCTTGGAAAAACAGCTTGTGGCAAAATTTCTCCAAAGATAAATATCAAAGCCGTGGCTGTGATTCCAGCTACAACACCTCCTGTGATCGAACCGAGAAAAACAGCCATAGAGGTATAAGATGCTACATTTCCCAATAAAAGTGTGCATAACAAAAGATTCCCTTTTTTTCTTATGGTGTAAACTTTCTCCGCTTCTTTATTGCCGATCCTGATCTTTCGTTCAAGCTCCGTCAGATTTAAACTAAACAAAGCCAGTGTCAAACCGGCAAAGGTTCCGGCAAGCAATACCAAAAAAATGACAATGACATAATTCATACAAATTAAATTTCCTAAAGAATATCACCAGGCTCAATGATGCACATCATTGATTGAGATATTTAATTCTTTGAAATTTCATGAAGATATGCCAGATACTGATAGACTAAATATCACCAAGACCAAAGCATGGAAAGGTCTATCCATTGCGGAGGCGAAGAAAAGGCTTACCGAGTACGGCAGGAATGAGCTCCTTCGAACCAAACGGACAGGTCCCTGGAAAATCCTTTTGAGGCAATTTACCTCCCCGCTTATCTTACTATTATTTGCTGCCGCCCTGATCTCGTTTGCCATCGGTTTTTTCCCGGATCAGGAACCCAATGTTATTGATACCGCACTGATCATGACTATTGTGATCATATCGGGAGTGATTGGTTTTGTACAGGATTACAATGCTGAGAAAACGATTGAAGCATTGCAAAAAATGGCCGAACCAAAATCCAAGGTAATTAGGGATGGTGTTGAAACTGAAATAAATTCAGCCAACCTTGTTCCAGGTGATATTTTGCTACTGGAATCCGGCGATATGATCACAGGTGACGGACTGGTCGTGGATGCTTTTCACTTGCAGGTGGATGAATCTGTTTTAACAGGAGAATCGTCCGCCGTTCGAAAAAATCTGGATGAGCTTGTCTTCATGAATACGTATGTGACCGAGGGAAACGCCAAAGTCCAGGTTTCCTCTACGGGCATGAACACCAAGATTGGGCAGGTTGCTGCTAAACTACAGGAATTGGAAAAGGAGAAATCTACTTTTCAATTAGAACTTGCCAAACTGAGTAGGAAGCTGTCCTTGATCACTTTGTTGATCACCATTGCGATTGCGGTTGTTGGTATTTTTAAATACGGTATTTACACTTCTTTATTAACAGCCATTTCATTAGCGGTAGCAGCCATTCCCGAGGGGTTGCCAGCAGTAGTTGTTTTGGCACTAGCTGCCGGAGCAAAAAAGATGTTTCGTAAAGCGGCCCTGATCAGAAAACTGGGAATTGTTGAATCTGTTGGCGCAGTAGATATCATTTGTACTGATAAGACAGGAACACTTACACTAAATGAAATGACCGTTACAAAACTTTATGTAAACGGGCAGGTATTGAGTGTTGAGCATATTGGGGAAATAGGCAGTTCAAACAAAACGATCAAATGCCTATTGAAATGTGGGGCTCTGTGCAATAATGCAACTCCAGGGTATGACAGTGATGGAATACCAAGATTTTTTGGAGAACAAACTGAAATAGCTTTGTTGAAATTTGGGAGAGAAGTATTGGGTGAGCAGATACTCAGAGATTTTGAAAAGCTCAATGAAGTTTCCTTCAGCTCGAAGAGAAAAATGATGACCGTGGTGGTTGCAGACAAATTGGACAAGATTACAGTTTTCTCCAAAGGTGCGCCAGAGGTATTGCTGGAAAAGTGTAATAAAATTGAGGTCGCAGGTGAAATACTACCCTTAACACAGGAATTGAAAAAATCCATACTGGATCAAAATGAGCGATTTGGTTCCAAAGCACTTCGTGTACTTGGTTTTGCTTATAAATCCTCCACTTCGGTTACTGAAAACATCGAAAATGGCCTCATTTGGCTTGGATTACAGGCCATGATCGATCCGCCAAGGGCTGAAGTCAAAGAAGCAATTCATGATTGTAAAACTGCCGGAATTAGGGTGATCATGATAACAGGTGACAATCCTCAAACAGCCATGGCTATTGCGGAGCAGGTTGGCATGATTACCTCAGGTGTAATAAATGGTCATGAAATTGAGAATATTCCGGATAAAGTATTAGAACAAAAACTGAAGGAAGGGGTCAACATATTTGCCCGAACAGATCCATTTCACAAACTCAGAATTCTGGATATCCTGGAAAAGGACAACAGTGTGGCTATGACCGGTGATGGTGTCAACGATGCCCTCGCCCTTAAGAGAGCAGGAGTGGGAATAGCCATGGGTAAAAAAGGAACAGAAGTTGCAAAACAGGCTAGTGACATCATATTGCTTGATGATAATTTCAGCACCATCCGGGATGCTATAAAGGAGGGGAGAACGATTTTCAATAATATCCGAAAGTTCATTGATTATCTATTAACCTGCAATTTCGCCGAGGTTTCGATGATCTTCTTAATTACACTTTTCATCGATCTACCAGAACCTGTATTGTTTCCTGTTCAACTTCTCTGGATCAATTTGCTTACTGACGGTCTGGTAGCTCTGGCACTCGGCGTTGATCCTCCATCAAAGGATATCATGCACAATCCACCCAGAAAAAATGATGAACCCTTGATTGACCAACGCCTGGCTTATTTGATTGGATTCATAGGGTTCAAAAAGACATTGTTACTTATTGCCACATTTATCCTTATTCTTCCAGCCGGCCTTGAAGTGGCAAGAACAGCTTTATTAACGGGCATTGTCTTGTTTGAATTTGTTCGTATTGGGGCCATTCGATATATGGAAAAACTAACTTTTTTTGATAATAGGTGGTTAGTGGCTGGCCTGGTCGCTTCAGTATTATTACAAATGGCGATTGTATATTCACCACTCAATCAATATTTTAAGCTAGTGCCACTTAGTTCGTCCGAATGGATTATCTTGATTGCAGGTGTTTTCATAGGTTATTTTCTTGCAATTTTAATCACACGCCTGGTGCTCAAAAAATTCCCTCTGCCAACAGCTCCGAATGAAAAAGGCAATTCCAAATAATATTTATTCAGACAATAAATGAATCCTACTCAACCAGAGCAATGATCCGGAATCTATTGGATTACTTTCTCCGATCTTTTGGCGCTGGTTCCCAAAGTGGTGATCTTATCTTCAGTACCAATATATTTCTGTGCGATCAATCTTGCAATCAGGTAACACACTGTTGACTCAGCACCCTGATTGAGATTTGGGCCATACTCTTCCAAACCATCATAACATCCACCGGATACCGGATCATATATGATCTGGTTGAGCCTATTGTTGCCCAGGAACCAGCTGAAAGCCTTAATTAAATGATCCTTGTATTTTGGATCATGGAAAGTCTCATGAAAAAGATCTAAAGTTTGAATGGTATAACTAACATCGATAGGCTGTTCTCCAAAGTGGTTTTTCTCTTTGCCTTTGTGGTACCAACCTCGATTTGAGATTACCTGAATCTGATTGTCTGTAAATGTTTTTGATATTAAAAAATCCATTGTATTCTGTGCAATGTCTTTATAGATAGGCTTTCCGGTAAGTTTATAAACATATAGTAGCGCTTCCGGCATAATACTATTGGCGTAGGTCATATAATCCTCAAACCAATCCCAATTATCTTCCGCTGATCTCAAAAACCTAACGACCAATTTATTAGCCATTTGGATGATGAGTTGATAGGTTTTGTGGAATGGCCAATGCTGGTAGAAGTAATATAATCCTTTGATGATGAAGGCAATGGCTCTGGGTGATTCAACACCCTGGATCCATGTAAGCGCTTTGGACAAACTCAGCAATACCCTAAAAGATACATCTTCATCTTCAGTGCCATTGTTCGCTACAAAGTATCCAAGGGCCCAAATAGCTCGGGCATTTGAGTCTTCCAGATTTACATAATGATTCTGTGAATGAAAAGCTCCCTTGACATCTACATAATTCAGGAACTTGCCGTCTTTCTGTTGGCAATTGATTATGAACTTGAGATAGCGGCTAATTAGTTCCGTGCTCTCTGCCGTTTTCATTAAAGCTTGATGCATGGTAAGTGCAATCAATGCTCTGGCATTATCATCCAAAGTGTAACCCGAATCGACATCCGGTTCATTTATCTTGGAAAATTGTATCATGCCTCTTTCGGTGGTAAGTCTTTTGATATGTTCAAGTGAAATGTCAGGCAAGTTGTAGCCTTGAAAATTATCTTTTCCAAAAAAGTTATTCAATAATCGAAAATACAGGATGGCCACATTTTCCCACACCGTTAGTCTCATTTTGTGAAGCGCATTCAAACTTAATGATTCCAATTTCTTAGGACTCTTAAGAAGTCTCATAACACATCTTGATAAATGCTCGCTGTCCTCAAAATCAAAGAACATTCCAGTTTCAGGATCTATAAGTTCCAAGGCATGGGGTATGGGTGTGGAAATAATAGGAGAGCCACATGCCATGGCATAGGAGAAAGTACCACTAACAGCTTGATTGGGATCCTTTGAGGTAAACAGATAGATATCGGTCAATAATAAGTACTCTAATAGTTCTTCCAGCGACAGATATCTGTTAACGAATTTGACATGCTCCTCCAAGCCCAAACCATCTACTAATTCTTCCAAATGAGCCCGGTATTTTTCACCTTCCTTTGCTACTATACCAGGATGTGTTTTTCCTAAGATCAGGTAAGTGGTGTTGGGAAAATACTGAATGATCTTTGGCATGGCCTTTATGGCTGTTTCAACATTTTTGTTCGGCCCCATCAACCCAAAAGTGGAAAGCACCGATCTATTGCTCAATCCATATTTTCTCTTTAAAAAGCGTTTATCTTTCCAGACTGTCAGGTGTGTACCATGTGGGAATACTTGAATTTGAACCGGATCAATACCATAACACTTCTGAAGGAGCCGGGAAGACTTTTGGGTCATAACAATTATTCGTTCAGAAAACTTGGCGATAGCGCTGACTGTCTTTAACAGGGATGGAGAAGTATCGGGAAGAATTGTATGAAAAATAGTGAAAATAGGTTTTTCCAGAATACTTAAAAGTTCCAACAGATAATCGCCAAAAGCTCCGCTAAAAAGACCAAACTCATGTTGTATGAAAACCGCCGCAATATCAGGATCCTGGTTTATTTTAGTAGCCAGCGTTTTATAATTTTTTTTATGGTTGGTCTTAAGTGTATATTTCACTTCTTCAGGATAAACTCTCCCCAATTGATCACACTCCTCCAAAGCACATATTTTGAATGAATAGGCTTTGCTGAATTGTTTATTGAGAGCTCTGACAAGGTCCTGACAGAATGTGGCAATCCCGCATTCTCTGGGTGGATATGATGAGATGAATAAGATCTGTTTATTAGTTATGGTATGTCGCATGGTATGTTCTTTTTAATTTATCTAATAACTCGCTCAATTTCGTGGAGGCCACACCAATTCTCTCATCAGCTGCTCCATAATAGATGTATAAAGTATCATCTTGCATAATGGCTCCTGTTGGAAATACCACGTTATTCACTACACCTTCTTTTTCCCATTTGAGCTTTGGAGAGAAGAGTGGAGTTCTGAGTCTGCCAATTTCTTTTGTGGGATCCTTCAAGTCTAACAATGCTGCACCGGCACTATAAACATAGCCTTTGGGAGTATCTTGCACAGCATGATAAATCAACAACCAACCATCTTTGGTCTCAATTGGTGGGCAACCTCCTCCAATGTAACTTGCTTCAAATTGATATTTTGGATCGAGTACAATGTAGTTCGAAAAATTCATAAAATACTGTTCCCAGAATTCCCTGGATAAGTCCTTGAGGCTATTGATCAACACCAATTGTATCCCAGGTCTGATCCGATGTAGATAAGCAAGCTTTCCATTGATCTTTTTTGGAAAGAAAATTACATTTTTATCCCAAATGAGTAGTTTAGGTCGTTTCTTGCCATCATTCAATAACCCTCGTTCTCTGTATAGCTCAAAGTGTCTGAAATATTTTTCCCGAACCTTACTATCAACTTCTGCCAAACGTTTAAATTCTTCATAAGTAAATTCCGGTGTTAAAAACCCTTCTTTACAGAAAATTTTTAGATCCTTACTTGTAGCAAGCGCCCCTCTCGCATTAACGCCATCATAAACAGTATAGGTCAAATAATAAGTATCATCGATTTTTGTTATTCTTGGATCTTCTATTCCCTTTATTCCATCCTCCGGCAACAAAACAGGCTTATCATATCGATGTTTTATTTTAAGCGGGTTTTCCAAAAGGCAATAACCCAATGTGGAATAATTCTCTTTTCTTGTGGCTCTGTAAAACATATGAATATTCTCTCCGGCTTTTATACAAGCAGGATTGAAAACCCCTTCATCTTCGAATTTCAAAGATGTTTTTTTGAGTAGTACTCCATGTTTTTGAATTTTCAGCATCGCAGGAATCTCCATGTAAAAGAATACCAATGAAGTGATTTCATGATGATCATCAAATGATCCTAATCAAACGTCTGATTGATGCAGGTCAACGGTAAAGGATTTAGCAATAGGTAGTTTGCACTAAACAGTGGTAAAATGTTCAAGAACCGAATTGATGCAGCATTGCAGTTGACCGAAAGGCTCATGAAATACAAAAATGAAAAGGGAGTTGTTCTTGCAATTCCAAAAGGAGGTGTGCCAATCGGATACATCGTTTCAAAAGCATTGAACATGCCAATGGGCCTGGTTATGTCCAAAAAGATCGGTCATCCGGTCAACAAGGAGTTTGCTATTGGTTCTGTTGGTCTGCATGGAGTAATCATCAATGGTGATGCGCAGGTTACAGAGGAATATCTTAAAAAGGAAATCAAAAGTATCCGAAATCAATTAAAAGAAAACTATAAGAAATTCCTGGGAGGCAAGAGACCCGTTAAACTCAAAAATAAAATGGTAATCATCGTAGATGATGGGGCAGCCACCGGGAGCACACTCCTAACAACCATCAAAGAAGTATCAAAAATGGATCCCAAAAAGATTATTGCTGCGATTCCTGTAGGGTCAGAGGATGCTTTGGCAAGAATAAAAAGTTCTGTGGATGAACTTGTTTACCTGGATTCCCCTAAGAGCTTCTATTCGGTAAGCGGATCCTATAAGGAGTTTGAACAAGTCACTGAAGAGCAAGTACAAAAATGGCTGAACAAAACCAAAGATGAGAACCAATTGGTGCATCTTAAGTGAAGTCATTTAATCAGGGGAAAGCCTGTTAAATCGATTGAATCATAATTTTTAATTCAAATTTAAAACTGGAATTATGGCTGTTAATTTTGATAAATATGCTTCTAAGGGAAATGAAATTCTCAACGAACTTGGAAAGGAGCTTGGATTTCCGGGCGAAAGAGAATTAACCGGACGCATTCTAAGATCGGTTTTACATGCATTAAGAAACAGGTTAACCTTTGAGGAATCACTGCAGCTATTAGCGCAGTTGCCTGTGGCACTCAAGGGAATCTATGTTGAAGGATGGAGTTCAAAACACAAGTCAAAACGCGTTAGAACGGTCAGAGAGTTTATCGAAGAAGTACAACTCGAAGATTATCCTACCGGTCAGTATGATTTCTCAAATGATGCCAGCGGGGAGAAAACCATCTCGATAGTATTTAGTGTTCTGCAACGACACATTTCAAGAGGAGAAGCCAAAGATATCATGGCAGTTCTTCCTAAGGCCTTAAAGGATCTCTGGGCGGTAAAAGTTTAAGCGAAGGTTCGGCAGGAACAAGCTACTAATGGCTGGCTTGAGGTAAAGGCTCAATGTGTTCCAATAGCTCACCAACCTGAAATTTGGCCACCCCAGACCTGGAATCAGACATAGCATAGGGCATGATAAGATAATCATGATGAACAATAGAGCCGCATGAATATACTACGTTCGGCACATATCCATCCCGCTCATCCTCGTTTGAAAATAAGATAGGATCTCTGATCATCCCAATTACTTTTGTCGGGTCTTCCAGATCAAGCAGAATGGCTCCAATGCAATAAGTGCGCACAGGACCTACACCATGGATCAACAACAACCATCCTTTCTCGGTCTTCAGGGGTGATCCATTGTTACCAATTTGGTAGAACTCCCAATAATAGGTTGGTTTCTTAAGGAGGACAGGTTCTTCCCAATGATAAATATCGTCTGAAAACATGATAAACAAATTCTCATTATCCACCCTGGAAATCATTGCATATTTACCCTTGATCTTCTCCGGAAAAAGTGCCATACCTTTATTCCGTGCTCCCTTACCAACAAGTGTCATAATCTTGAACCTGATAAAATCCTTTGTTTCTATTATCTCAGGCAAAATATTATGGCCATCATAAGCGGTATAGGTGGCAAAATATTGCTGCTCTTTATTATCTTCAAAAGACACGAACCTGGCGTCTTCCAATGCCTTAATTTCTCCTTTGGACCTAGGGAAAATAACACGCCCCGCAATATTAAGTTCCTTGTCAAATTTAATTTCATAATTCGATTTAACAAGCCATAGGAGCGTTTCCACGGCTTCATTGCATTCATGGCTAAGGCTTTTTTTGCTTCTGAATTTCTCAACGCCTTTCATTAGTTCATCATAAGAGAATTCCTCCAACAAATTGTTCATAATTTGCTCAATCGGATCATAACATTGAAGTTGCCTCAGAATGGATGAAATATCTTTTTTGGAATACAGTGTGTTCTGAATAATTTTAGCACTTTCCAAATGATGGCCATTAGGTAAAATACTCAGTTTGCCCCTACTGTTGATAATGCCTTCTCTAAACACAATGGATGACATATGCCCCTCGCCAACTGCCCTAAAGCTTAAAATAACCCGCAGAGATCTTTTCTTAAGATTGCGCTGATCAGGATGTGCAACGATTGATGGATTCAATAAGGCCGCAGTTTCTATGGAATATTCCATCGTAAAGTAAGCACCGATCAACAAGGTCCTTTCCAGCGAGGTATCAATATCTAAATGGAGTTTGTCGTAATTATCCTTGAAAATTCTTTTAACGTTCCTATGACGATCCTCAAAGTTTTGCAATGTTTGAGCCAAAATAGCATTTACCTCATCCGCTGAAAGCCCCAATACCCTTCTGACAATATTGTTCTTTCTTATCTGACTAGGTTCAAAAAAACGTGTAATAACGCGTGAGTGATCAGGGTCAAAACTTAACTCCTGTCTATATACTTTAACCGGACTTACCTTGATTTTCATAAAAGGCAACTTTCAATTCCAAAATCACTTGATACATTTCTATAACAATGTTTAGTGGTTGCGTTTGGTATTCTCCTATTTTGCTCTAAATACAAGTTATAAAAACAGACAGAGATTTCCAGACTTAAACATTCCAATTAATATGACTCTTACATGGACCAACTTCCAACAACATGAATAGCTATGCTGGAAATGGATCATAATCACTAGATATGAAAGCCTGGTATGTTTCTCTATGACAGAGATCAGATTTGAATATGATTGTCCTCACGATACCAATGCTAAAAATTTAACCTCATGGAAATATTAGGCGTAAGGCCAAGCGAGTTTTGCTTTACTATTTCTATTTGATTTTCACTATCAATGGTATAGTATTGATTGACCGTGTTTTCACGGTCTAATACATTCCAGATGGAAGCTCCGAATTCTACCCTCACACCATTTTTTATCATCATTTGGTATCTGGTAGAAATATCCCATCGAAGATAATCTTCTAACCGCTGAGCATTCGGTGAATCATAATTGATCTTATTATCAGTAATCTCGCTTCCCTCAACCGGAGGTGTAAATGGAGCTCCCGCATGCCATTTCAATCCGGTAGAAATTTGAAATTGACCGATTTGGTAGCTACCGGCCAGATCAACTGAATGGGTAATGTCTAAATTATTGGGGAACTCCGGTGGTACCAAGTCATTAAAGGTAAAGGCGTTTTTTGCATAGGAGTAGCTTAACCAGGCATTTAATCGTTGGAATTTTTTGTTGATTAAAAAATCAATACCTTTTGCGGTATAACCACCGGCAGTCCTGACAAATTGAAATTGATTCTGAAAACCCTGACTAGCGGTGGTGATTCCTTCCACTTCCTTTAAATAAGCATCAAAGGAGATCAGTAAATCATTGAATTCATATTGGAAACCGGCTGAGAGTTGCTGGCTAGTTACCAAAGGTACATCTTCCTCATTCGCCAGTCTCCACCGTCTTTTTTCTATTCCTAAAAAATCATTTTGAAGATCAATGACCTGTGTGGAGGTTTGGGTTTTCATTTCCCCCAATACTTCCAATGAAAAACGATCCGAAATTAAATAGCTAAAATTTAACCTAGGTTCAAGCCTGAAAGTTTCGAACTTCTTGAAGTAATTAGCTCTAACGCCTAGTTTCAGATTACTTCTTCTGGAGTTCGAGGAAAGATCCCATTCCGAATACACCGCATGTGTTCTAACAACATCTTTGATAAAGCGTCTGAAACGTGGATTGTTAATATCTTCTGTATTGCCGACCCCCACTTCAAAAAACTGATACCCACCGGATACCGATAAATTATCGGACAAAGTAAACGCTGCATTTAGCTTAATTCCGGTATCCAGTACTTCATTTTCCTGAATTAGCTTTTGATCATTTAAAATATCAAAATTGACAGCAGAAAGATCATAGGTTGAGAGGTACAATAAAACGTTAGTTTTAAAACTTTCATTCCAAGTCCGGGAATAGGAGATACCTGAAGCTAAATTTTTTTGTTTCAAACTGCTGGTTCTAAATTCCAGCATATTATCAACTTCCGCATTTTCCTCAAATTCAATCCGGTTCTCAATGTTGATGAAATTAATTCTAAGCTTATCCCTATCTGAAATATGATGAAGCAATTTAAAGCTAAAGTCATGAAAGTTAAATTCCTCATTAGTATCGATCAGACCATTATCGGTGTCTACTGAACTGGTCACTTCGGTATCTCTAAAAGCCCTGTCAAAATACTGATCATAAGTGGGCGTCTGAACAATATCGGCTATGGATCTCCGAGCTGACAATTCGATTGAAATTTTCTTTGAGAGGGGTATTTTCATGAAAAGGTCCGCATTGATCAAATTGATGCCAATACCAATATTGAGGCTATCGGCTATCTTATCATTGGAGTGGATGTCGATAGTACTGGATACTCCTTCATTCAGGGAAGCACTGGTCCCATTCTTTATCAAGGAAACCTTTTCAGTAAGATGAGGATTGAATGCTGAAATTAATCCAAAGAAATGGCCGGATTGATACATTCTTATTCCATCCCAAAGCAAAAGATTCTGATCATTGGTACCACCGCGCACATTAATATCTGAAACCCTTTCATTAATGCTTTGAATTCCCGGTAGTGCCTGGATGGTTTGCAACACATCCTGTTCTATTAATCCAGGTAAAATTCCAAGTTGCGCTGTATTGATCTGAAAGGATCCATCCAGTTTTTTACTAATACCCTGGGTAATGAAATTCTCAATAATCACCTCCTTAAGTTCGGCCACACTAGGTCTTAGTAAGATCTTTTTACATGGATCTGCTTCAAAGTCCGAGCCTCGCAGCATTAATTCTTCAAAACCAAGCGAGCGAATGGTAAGGGTATTTTCCTTTGTGAGATCATGTAATTCAAAATAACCATCATCATTGCTGATTGCGAATTTCTCATCGACCTTTATACTCGCGCCAGGTATTCCTTTTTTACTTTCCCGATCGATCAGGAAACCACAAATGGAAAAAGTTTTATTCCTTGACTTACTTATGGTAACAAACCGATCATCTAATTTCTGGAAAACCAGGTTCGTGTTTTGCTGCAGATATGATAGAACCTCCTTAAGCTTTAATGATGAATCAGGGATTTGAATAAAGAGATTTTCAATATTCTCATCGGCATAGGTAAAAGCAATTTGATATCTTAACTCTAAAACTTTCAGAACTTCCTTTAGTGGTTCTTTCCCATTTTTTTCCTGTGCCTCAATTGAAAAATTGAAAATAAAGCATAGGAAGTATGTAATGAAAAATCTATTCAATGTCACCGGACAGGACGATGGTCTTATTGTCTTTAATTTTATAACTGATATTCAGGGGCTGTGTTATTGATTCTAAAGCGAGCGTAAGGTTATTGTGTGCAAATCCTCCCGTGAACAATTGATCCAGATCCAGCTGTTGTGCCTGAATTGTAACGCCATATTGTCTTTCGAATTCATCTATGACCTCTGAGAATGGGGTACTTTTAAACAAACTCTCATTAGCTATCCAACTGGGGGAATTGGATATCATTTTATCATCATCAATTTCACCATTCCTAACACGGAAAACTTCGGTCTTTTCAAGTGTTATGGTTTTCCCAGCACTTTTCACTTGAACCAGTCCTTCATAACATACTACTTCGAATACATTATCTCTTTGTCTGACATTAAATTGTGTTCCTAGAACTGAGACCAAACCACCTGGTGTTTCCACATCAAATTTTGATCCTTTTGCTACTTTGAAAAATGCCTCTCCTTCCAGAGAAACACTTCTTTCCTTTTCCCAGTTATTTGGTTTATATGAAAGAACCGAGAACGCATTTAAAAAGACATGAGACGAATCAGGCAAGTATAATTCCGACTTCTCACTAGCCAAAGTCTGTATGGTTGTGGTAGACGTAGTGAAAAAATAGATCCAAACACCAAAAACAACCACTAAAATTGCAGCAACTCTTAACAATGGCGCTAGCCATTTCATTGTTACCACCTTGGCTTCCTTGTGTTTATTTTCATTGAAACGCGCCAGTTCCTTCTCTACATGATATTCGGGAGATTTGAATGCAATACTATTTTCATAGATCTTCTTCAAGGATTGAAAATCCGCAGAATTTTCAAAGGCTTGTCTTTCATCCTCACTAAAGCTTCCCTCAATCCACTTTTTTATGTAGTCATGTTGATCCATATTTTTTCAATCTATAGTATAATAACAGATTCGATCCTGAATTTCCTACCAGACACTAAAAAATATTTATTTAAGTGCTTAATTTTCAGGCAATTCCAAGAGCTACAAAAAACTAAAACCTGAAAGCCAACGCCTAAAGACTTAATCATTAAATTCCATCCAATTTTTTCTTCAATGCAGCAACGGCGCCATAAATTCTTTTTTCAACAGCTTTTCTTGAAATCCCAAGCATTTCCGCAATTTCCAAATGTTTCTTCCCTTCAATACGATTAAGAAGAAAAGCAGTACGCTGCCCATCGGGTAGATCTTCAATGGCTTTCTGCAGTCTTTGCAGGTACTCTGTTTCTTCCATAAGATACTCAGGCGTTTCTATTGTATGCTCTTTGGGTTTATTTTGACTATAATTTAAAACCGTTTTTTTCTTGGCGACCTCATTGAGCATTTGATTATTGGCAATTGTAAATAAAAAGGACCTTGCTTTTTCCGGAACAACATTTTGACAGTTTTTCCATAACTTCAAAAAGGCCTCCTGTACCAGATCCTGAGGATTGTTATCAGCACCAAACTTATAATACAGAAAATTGAAAAGATCCTTTGAATGTTTTCTAAAAACCTCATTGAACAACTCTTCCTCACAAATATTTGCTTTGGATCCTTCAGCCATTGATTTATGGTGTTTGAAATAAATTTAACAATTTTTTTAATGAGGGGTAGGAATTCCAAAAGTTCATCGGTTATATACCCAAATAGAAAATTGTGCGCGTATTAATTTCATTTAGAATCACATAATTTAAAACCAAATAGAAGCCCATCTGAATGGACTATCTGGTATCGCAAATAAAACCAAAACAGTAATGAAAGACATTAAAATTGATTTAATAATGTTATTTGTTTTCTTTACTCTCCTTGCCGTTAGTGCTTGTCAAAAGGAAGTAAACGAAATAACCGAACCACCACCAGAAGAAGTGCTTGACCCCGATTCGGCAGTAGTAAGTCTGATCAGACAAACTACATTGCTTGACGGTTCTGGTGATAACATATTGGATGGTTCCAGCTGTATCAAAATCGTATTACCGGTTACTGTCGAGATCAAAGGCATAGAGATCATTCTGGATTCCGAAGAGGATTTCGAGATTATTGAAGAAATTTTCGATGAATTCGAAAATGATATCGATGAATTATCATTTTTATTTCCGATCTCTATTGTATTGGCCGATCATACGGAGCTAAGGATAGAGAATGAGGATGAGTTGGAAGATATCATTAAGGATTGTGTTGAAAATGGAGATGACGATGATATTGAATGTATAGATTTCAAATACCCCTTCTCCGTTTCTGTGTTTAACACTAACAATCAGGTTGCTGATGTTATCACCTTTGAAAATGACAAACAGCTGCATGATTTTCTTGAAGCGCTAGAAAAAGAAGACCTGGTCGCCATAAACTTTCCAATTACACTGATATTATCGGATAGCACTGAAATAGTAGTCAATAGTAATGATGCCCTGGAGGATGTCATTGAGGATGCTATTGATGATTGTGATGAGGATGACGACAATGACCACAATGACGACGATGCCGATGATACTGAATTAAGAAAGGTACTCATTGATGGTAAATGGGTGATAACACAGTTTTTTGATGGAGCTGACGAAACTTCCCTGTTTGAAAATTTTACTTTCAAATTTAATGAAAACGGTACTGTTGTCGTCTGGAATGATTCGAAAGAACTAGTAGGTGAATGGGAAAGTGATGGTGATGATGGCACTTTGGAGTTGGAGCTTGATTTCGATGATGATTCTCCATTCGATGAGCTAAATGAAGATTGGGATCTTATTGAATTCGATGGAAGTATTATCAGGCTAAAGCATAAAGATGATAATGATGACGTTGTCGATCTGCTCACATTTGAAAGACCTTCAAATGATGGAGGTGGGGATGATTCTCCATCGCTATCTGAAGTGATCATCCAGGGTGAATGGGAAGTAGCCAAATACTTGGACTCAGGAGAAAATGAGACCAGTGATTTCAATGACTTTGTTTTGGTCTTCAAGGAAAACGGTACCATTGTCGTAACCAAAGGAGATGATACTATAGAAGGTACCTGGTCTGTAAAAACTGATGATGGTGTTAAGAAATTTGTACTGAATTTTGAAAATGTCCCCTTCAATGAATTTAACGATGACTGGGATATTGTTTCAGTAACCGAAACACGTGTAGAGGTGCGTGATGTAAGCGGAGGTGATAATTCGGTTGATACATTAGTGCTTGAAAGAAAATAATAAAGCTGGGAAGAGGCTCGCCTGACCGAATTATTTGGCTTAACAGGCGAGCCCAAAACGCTAAAGAAATGAAAAATTTATTAATAATTATTGGTTTGATAGTTGGGATAAATGCTTGTTCTACAAGTGATGAAGATGCCATGCAGCCTGATACGGCTGCTGTTATTTCAGAATTGAAAGGCATTGTTGAAAACGGTCAATGGCGAGTAACCTATTTCTTTGATAGCGATAAAGATGAAACTGATAATTTCAACGGTTTTACCTTTAGTTTCTCCTCGAACGGATCTATTACTGCCACCAAAGGCACCGTAAATGTGACAGGATCGTGGTCGATCATAAATGATGATGACGGTGATGATCACAGTGATGGTGAAGACGTCTATGATGATATCGATTTTAATATTAGCTTTTCCACTCCTTATGATTTCGAAGAGTTGACTGAGGATTGGGAAATCATAACCTATACCAATACCAAAATCGAACTGAAACATGTCAGTGGAGGTAATGGAGGCACGGATTTCCTAACATTAGAGAGAATTTAAAAACTGATGTGTTTTTTAGCAAAAAATTGTAAATCCAGATTATCCGGCTGCCTCATTATTATTTAAGAGGCAGCTTTTTCTAAGGCCTATTATGTCAAAATTACAACCAAATTATCACAGGCTCATTCAAAATGAGTCAATCCAAAGCTTTAATAACGCACCCTAAATTTTCATATAAAGTATTGTTGATAATTCTCCAATACTGATGTTCTCTGAGCTTTTACTCAAAGAAAGCTTTGGTTGGTAAATTAATGTTCAAACAAAAAATTGTTTTATGAAAGGCTTCTTGAATTTGAGTTTTAAAGTTTTTATGCTGGTGTTGTTCATTTCCGTAGGCTGCTCAACAGATGATCCATCACCCAATGGCAATATTAAAATTATGGTAAAATCCTCTATAAGTGATTTACAAGGATCAATTGTTGGAAGGCGTGGGATCTGATGTGATAATCACAGACTTCAAGGTATCATTCAAAGGCATTGTGTTAAAGTTTGATATTGTGGAGTCCACTGGTTTTAATGTCAATGGCAATACACTAAACTTAACGGCAAATTTCAATATCGATCAATTCATCAATGCAGTTCACCAAGTAGATTTAACATTGGCTACAAACGGAAACCAGGATGGTTTGATTGCAGTTAACACAAATGATAAAGATGGAAACAAAGAGTTGGTCGATTTGATGAAAGAGAATATAAAGGCATCAGCCGACCTCATTCGATAAAAATACATTTTACCTTCACCTGAATGCTCAATTTACAATTCATAAATAAAAGAGGCGCTGTTTTGAACAGCGCCTCTTTGTTTTTGTACTATTCAGAAAAGAATTTGATGAATAATTTACTTTCAACTTTGTCCTAACAATAACTGGCAAACTTACCCAGATGAATATTTGACCATTGTAGCTATGACAAATACTACCATCTTGTTGATTGTGAGGTAAGAAGAGGTTTTTTTAAAAGAAAAAGCCCAACCCTATCAATGGTAATGTCTCTTCTTCCGATTTTCCCAGGCTCAAAGAAACTACCGCTGTCCTAAAGGGCGCCACCCAAATACCTCCTCCGTAGGTGCTATGCCATTCACTGGAATTTTCACCATCCAGCCATACACGACCAACATCATAAAATCCCTGGATCCCGAAGTATCCTGGAAAGAGATAACTTCTAAAACCAAAAAGTTTAATTCGGATATCAGTGTTACTATAAAAACTACTTTCACCGGCAAAGCGTGTTTTTCGATAACCTCTCAAGTTTTGCGTGCCACTCAGAATAGCGGCCTGATAAAATTCAAAATCTCCAAATAGTTTAGATCCACCAACTCTGGTGGCAAATGTGATATTACCAGGTACTTTAAAAGTATGATAAAGTGCGAGTTCTCCTGTAAGTCTTGTTAGATCATCGGTATTTTTATTTGCCGCGGCGAATATCTCTCCACCGATGTTAAGATAAACTCCACGCTTTGTCAAAGCCTTACTATCTCTGCTATCAATTTCAAGACCAAACCGCAATCCTGCAAATTCTTTTGTTTCAAAAACATTTGGACTCACATCATTTGCCGGGTTATTGGTGTCAGAAATAAATCTGTTCTCCGTTTGCTCTACCTCAATACTTTGATAGGTTGGTCCGAAGGAGAAAACCTTTTTCTCTCCAAGCCTCTTTCTTAATAAAACATTAAAAAGAAAATTCTCGTAACGTACCCGATAATACTCAATTCCATAGGTGTCTTTATCAAAAGCAGATTCATTTCCTAAACCAAAATAGTTGTGGGCAAAATCAGGGCCCTGAAGATCAGCATTAAATTGTACATCCCAGTTTCCGAGTACTTTTGCAAAATCACCTTTATATTTAAGATTGAAAGATGATGTATTAAAAGCATAACTTCCCAAAACAAAATGCTTACTTTTAAAAGGGTCCTTTCTAAAGCCATGTTTGGTTGCTAAGAAGCCTCCGCCTAACCAAAGTCCATCATCTGCATTGATGTTAGCGTATATCAGTGGAATTGTTACATTATATTTAAAAGCCTTACGATTGTATTCATTCACGCCCGGATCATCGGAAGTCTTATCCTTAGATTCGGAGCCAAACTTGATGGTATTTCCGGTCTTAGTATCATATATCCAGGTCTTTTTACCTCCGTTTGAAACCTTCGAATTGTCTTCAATTAAATCATCACCTTCTCCTCCGATAACCCTCACTTTTATGCCTTTTTTTACATCTCCGGAGATTTGGAATTGATCATCACCATTTAAACCATAAAGTCTTATTTCCTTCGTTTCGTCCGTCTTAAATGTTCTTTCATACATTTTTCTTTTCACATCTCCATCCTTGCTGATTTTTCTGACAGTAACTTTGGTTTTGTTATCATCTACTCTTTCTACTTTGAATAACTCAGTCTTATTGCTACCGAATACATCCACTGCTTTGGCCAGAAAGGCGTAGTATTTTTGCGCCTCGTTTCCAATGATGTTCCTACGAGCCTTCAGAGTACTTATTATCCGTTCTCCCGAAAGCTGATAGATCTCGGTGGGCCATGTTTTTACGGCCTTTTCAATGACCTCATCTGTAAGTTTTTCTTTTAGATTATCTGCCATTTTTCTCCAATCTTTGGCAGACAGCTCATTAAGAAATGATCGATCGAAAAAGCGACCATTGTTCATAAAGCCTTCAACATAGCGCACTTCCGGATTGAAACCTTCTGTTTTCGGAAGTGCCCATTTCCGGCTGGCAATACTGGGCACGATACCATCTCCTCTAAAGAACGCCTGGTCTCTGTCTCTTGGAATAGGCCTGAACTCCAAACCTTTTCCTTTTTCAAAACTTGCCCAGCGCCATTGGTCATCATGCCTGTCCCAATCTCCTATGACCAAATCGAACAATCGGTTTCTCAATACGAATTTCTGATCCACCCGATTGTCATTATCCTTATAGAGCTTTTCAAGCATCTTGGGTGTGCTATAGATTTTTTTTGAGTTACCAAAAAAATCGGCATCCCCCTGATCACCACTTGGTCGTTCTTCAAAAAGAGCCAATGTATTCGCAAAATCCGGTCTATAAACACCGAATCTGGGATCATCTGGCAGATAAACGTATTTTGGATTTGTATGATAAATACCAGCCGCATCTGCGAGCTGCGGGATCACATAAAAGCCATATGGATGAGAGGAGGAAATCTGGTCCTCTACAATCTCAGCCGCAAAAGATCCTCTTAAGATAGCTGGTATTGCTTTTTCCGGATATTTTTCAATCGATCTAAGCACATACTGCCTCCCTTCAGGGTTTTCAAGTCGAAGTGATTTGGTCTGCATGCCTCCGCCTCTTTGCAATATTTTCAATCCTCCCTTTTCTTTTCCAATATCAAACACAGGTATTTGAATTTCCTGCGACCATTCTTTCCTGTAATTCTCTCCAAGCCAGGTTTGTTTCCCCTTGGTAGCTTTGTAACGCTGACTCGCCGCCATGGTAACTGTGCTATCTGAGAAATCAATGCCATCCGGAACAAAATCATAGGCCTGTGTTGGATCGTATTTTTGATTGAACAATGTCGTTTCATAAATCTTTACACCCTTTTTATCTGCGGTTGGGGACCACATCTCAAGCTTCACGTCACCATTCGTATAATAATTTATTCTGGCAAAACCTTTTTTTGATTGAACAAACTTGGCGTATTTGCCTTGTTTTACCGGTGTTGTTTTAGATCCGGAACCACTTACAACATAATGTACTTTATTGTTTGTGATATACTGAAGGGAATGTTCATGACCGGAAGCATAGATCAAATTTGGATATTGCTCAAATAAGGAGATCATGGCTCTCCTCATTACTTTGTAGCGGGCATTGGTAGCATCCTGTATATTACCTATGTATTTCCTGTATAAAGGATAGATCGAGCCAATAACAGGTAAAGGTATATACAAGCCATCACTCATATCAGTCAATGGGAAAAGGTGTTGCTTGAAAGTGCTTTTTCCTCCATGTATGCCATAGGTATACATAGGATGATGCGCAGCAATCACAATCTTTTTATGGCTATTTCTGCGAAGCACATCTTCCAATTTCACAAATACTTCAACAGAGCTCTTTGCATCACAATCCGATTCCTCCTCCGGTTTTTCCCAGGGATGAAGAAACCATTGTGTATCCAATATGATAATCACCATTTCCTCATTAGGATGGATTTCCACTGGTCCGGGGCAACCACCATCAGGTAGAAAAACATTGGCACTATCCAATGCATTTTCGACATATTCCTCTTGATTTAATATATATGCATGGCCTTTCCTCTTTCCCTTTTTCCAATCATGATTTCCTGGAATAAATGCTATTTGACCTTCATACTTTTTAACAATTTCAATTTGTTCATTGATCTTCCTTTCGGCTGATTTTCGGGAATGATGGTTTTTTTCAGGAAGACCCATTGGATAAATGTTATCTCCTAAAAAGATAACTGTACTCTTTTCTCCCGAGGCCATTAGCTGATTTTCCAGGAGGAGTAAATTCTGATCCAGATGTATTCCCGGAGCGGGTTCTCCGGCATCACCAATCAAATAGATGGTATGCAAGAGACTATCTGACTGAACCGTTGATCCAAATGCATAAGGTTGAATTATAAAAAGGAAGGAAAATGTACAGAATGCAGCAAGGGTCTTCTTTAAAACGTCAGTTTTCAACATGGTTGGTTAGCTTTTACAGGAAAATCAAGGTCAAGATTACAATAGATTGATCACCGATTTTCAATCAATTTTATATAGTATAATTTAATAATTATTTTCTTAAAAATTTGAATTTGAGAATATAACCCCGTCCCGCACGTCCCTCACTGGATATATACATATCGCCATTAGGGGCAAAACAGATCCCCTCCGGTTGCCGGAATAGTTTTGAGTCCAGTTTTACATATTCCTTGATAGCACCCTCTTTGTCAAGTACAATCAATGCTTTACCCACAGACGCTATCAAATAGATCAAACCACTCCGCGGATGCAAGGCAATGCCTGATGGTTTAAATTTTTCAACTTTTCCTCCAGATACCCCTTGATCTTCCAGGAACTTTTCCACCTTTTTATGGCTCGTCTTTAAAAAGGGTTTTTTCAAAAATGTGGATTTATCCAGGTCATACGCATAGATAGCCTTACCATTTATGTTATTCTTTGCTACCTCGGCATCCTCTTTACACGCAATCAGCAAACCGTTAGATTGCGTGTCATATCCAAGCCCTTCTACATCATTTTTTGCTGACAATGGTGTCTTCAGGACTTTAGCTTCGAAATCCTCCTGCTCCGTTTTATTCAAATTGAAATGGAATATTCTACCATCACTCCTGATTATATAAGCCATTTCACCAATGATTTCGACTCCCTCATAATCTCCACCCTTTCCGAATTTTATGTCTTTTATGATTTTTTCCTTGGACACATCAAAAAGATATAACCTACCCTTTTCATCATTAACACAGGCTAAAACATCTTTCTTGTAATAAGAAAGCCCCGAAATTTCCTCCAGATCATAGTGCAATGAAATCCTTTTTACGGGATGTATAAGATCATAATTGACATCAATAGCTCGCTCAACATAAGAATCTTGTTCATTCTCCTTTTCATTTGTTTGAGGATTACAGCTTACACTTATTATGAAGGAGCCCATGGTAATGAGTATAAAATGTATCACACCTTTTTGCGTTTGATTATCTGAATTAAATTGTTTTATTATCACTCTCCATCAAATTTTAAGGTTTTAGCCACATTTTAGAATATTAAATTTGTACGTTTTAATTCATAATTCGATCGGATTTTTGACGTTAAAACGTAAAACTCCATTCGTTCGCTATATCCCCGACATATGTGTTAAGTAAGAATTTATTATATTCATAATATGAAGTTCCCCGAGAATACTTTACATTAGAATATAGTTTGAAAGGCTAAAACTCAATTATTGAGCTAAATTAATAATATTCAGGCAATGGTTGCGGAAGAAACTGAACTTATTAAAAAAACAAAAGAATACGCGGGGGGCATCCTCAAAGACAATGTTCCGGAGGCTGTTTCTTATCACAATATGCAACACACAAAAGATGTGGTTGATGCTGCAATAGAAATAGGCAAAGCCAGCGATTTGTCTGAAGAGGAGATGGAAATAGTGCAGCTTGCCGCCTGGTTACATGATGTTGGCTATTGTGAGGGTGCTAATGACCATGAAGACATGAGCATTGAAATGACGAGGAATTTCTTGTCTAAAATGGGTGTTGAACCAGCAAAAATTGAAGCCGTCGAAGGATGTATTGAAGCAACCAAAATGCCTCAGCGTCCACAAAATAAATTACAGGAGGTCATTTGCGATGCGGATTTATATCACCTGGCTTCCAATGAATATTTCAACAGAGCAGAGCTTTTACGGGAGGAACTGGAGATAACAAAGGGTATGGAGCTCTCTCAATTGGATTGGTACCAGATGAATATTCAGTTCTTTGGTGAACATGAGTATTTCACAGAATATGCCAAGGAGAAACTCACTCCTCAAAAAAACGAAAATCTAAAAAAGGTAAAGAAAAAAGTAAAAGAGTTAAAATCGGGATCAAAGTATACAAGAGGTCTTGAAAAAGAATTAAAAAAGCTAAAGGCCAAAATTGATGCTGACAGGGAAAACAAACCTACCAGAGGAATTGAAACCATGTTCCGCATCACCTCCAAAAACCATTTACAATTAAGTGCAATGGCTGATAACAAAGCCAATATCATGATCTCTATTAATTCTATCATTTTATCCATCCTGGTTACCGTGCTTACCAGAAAACTCGATGATAGCCCACATTTGATCGTTCCGGCTCTAATTCTAACTGTGGTTTGCCTTCTTACCATTGTCTTTGCCGTACTGGCTACAAGGCCAAACGTATCTTCCGGTATGTTTACGACCGATGATATTCTTAATAAAAGAACAAATCTTTTATTTTTTGGTAATTTTCATGGCATGCAGGTGAAAGATTATGTCTGGGGTATGAAGGAAATGATGAATGATGCTGATTACCTCTATAGTAGTCTAATTAAGGATATTTATTTTTTAGGTATTGTTTTGGGTAAAAAATATAAACTTCTCAGAATTTCTTATACCATCTTTATGTATGGTTTTGTTATGGCCGTATTGTCTTTTGTTGTAGCGAGCATTTTAACCAAACAGGCATAAAGAAACTTCTAACATTAAATGATGGTTAAGTCCCTAAAGAATGAAGAGATCAAATAAATTATGGATCGCGCTAATTTTTTTATTGAGCGTTCCAATATTTCAACTTTACGGGCAAAAAAACATTCTCGATGTTAGGTTCGAGGGGCTAAAGAAAACAAAGCCGTCCTATTTGAATAAATTCATTCAGTCTTCGATAAAGGCACCCTTTGATTCATTAAAAGCCCGGGAAGATGTACAAAAGCTTAGAAATCTCAATCTCTTTTTAAATGTTGATTACCACACCAAAGACTCACTCAATAGTATAATTCTCATTTTTCAATGTGAGGAGGCTTTGAGTTTGCTTCCCATGATAAATTTTGGTGGAGTAAAAGAAAATTTCTGGTTTCAAGTAGGCGCTTTGGAATTTAATTGGCAAGGTCGTGGCAAAACTGTCGGAGGATTTTATCGATATGATCAAAGGCACTCCTTCCAGATCTTTCAACAAACACCATATATCAACTCTTCAAAATGGGGATATACCCTTAGTTTCTTAAAGCTATCAACCATAGAACCGATCTATATTAATACCAGCTCTATAGATTATGAATATGATAATATTACTGCAGAGTTCCTTCCAAGATATACTTTTAAATTCGGGCATCATTTGCAATTTGGTACGGCTTATATCCGGGAGAAATATACCCCATTGGGCATGTCAGAGGATGCCATCACGGTACCCATCCAAAATAAGATGATTTTAAAAACAGTCTATACCTGGCAGAATCTGGATTACTTTTTTCATTATATAGAAGGTTTGAGCAATGAATTTTTTGTTGAATCTGTGGTGAACACCAGCACCACCGAATTCTTTTGGAAGATTTTCAATCAGACGAGGTATTTCAAACGAATAGGAAAAGGTGGAAATCTCGCTTTAAGATTGAGACTTGGTATTTCCAAAGACAATGGCAGTCCATTTGCCCCTTTTGTTTTAGATAGTTATGTTAATATTCGTGGTGCCGGAAACAGGGTATTCAGAGGATCGGGAGAGTGGACACTAAATGCTGAATATCGCCAGACTATTCTCGATAAAAAAATTGGTACCCTACAAGCCGTGATTTTCAATGATATGGGTGGTTGGCGCATTGCCGGTCAGGGTTTGGATTCAGAATTCGAAGAGTTCAAGTCTTCCATATTTTCAGGGTTAGGGCTCCGGCTTTATTCCAAGAAGATTTACAATCTGATCATGAGGATAGATTATGGGCTTAATCCGAGAAACACGACCGAAAATGGTTTTGTTATTGGCCTTGGTCAATATTTCTAATAGATTAGTTAACCTTAGTTTTCCAAATTATTTAGTTATTCGCCTTTAGAAAAGTGTATTGTGTGAATTTTAGAGTAGAATGGATAGCTTAAAATCTAGCTTTTTTTGTACCTAAGCCCAGAAGTTTACAAAAGAGAATTATTTTTCAAGTCAAAATACAATTTATGATAAATGATGCTGACTATTGGATCCAGGCACTGGACTTACAGGAACATCCTGAAGGTGGGCATTTTAAGGAAGTTTACCGAAGTAATGAGTTAATCAATGAAGAAGATCTTCCTGAAAGGTTTAAGGGTAAAAGGTGTTTTTCCACGTCTGTTTATTACTTGCTAAATGGAAATGAATTTTCCAGCTTTCACAAAATCAAAAGTGATGAGCTCTGGCACTTTTACGCGGGAACTGCGCTGACACTTTATGTGATTGATTCGGGTGGGCAGCTGCAAAAGATAAAACTAGGTAAAGATCTTGCCAATAGTGAATCTTTCCAAACCACTGTGCAAGCTGGTAATTGGTTTGCTGCCAGAGTCAATGATCCTGAATCATATGCTTTGGTGGGATGCACGGTAGCTCCGGGATTTGATTTTGATGATTTTGAGCTGGCATCAAGAAAGAATTTGATAGCAACATACCCTCAACATAAAAATATAATTGAATCACTGACCAAATAACTAACTATGAACAAGAAGATTGCCGTTATCGGTGGAGGGAACCTAGGGATATCTATAACACAAGGCTTAATTGCTGACGGTTTTGTAAAGCCTGAAAAGATTACCGTTACTCGCAGGAGATTGCACTTGCTCAAGGAGCTCCGGGAGAAGGGTGTAGCTGTGGATAAAAACAATGTGAATGCTGTTAAAAACTCAGACATTATCATCATGGTGATCAAACCTTATCAGATGAAAGATGTCCTGGAAGAAATTAAACCGGTAATTGATCCGAAAAGACAAATCGTTATTTCGGCCGTGACAGGCTTCAGTATTGATGAAATGAAAGAAATAGTTGGGGAAGATATTCCTGTTTTCAGGGTTATGCCTAATACAGCCATAGCAATCCGCGAATCCATGACTTGTATTGCCACCACAAACGGCACTCAGGACCAAATCGATACGGTTACCACAATTTTTGATGCACTGGGAAAATCCGTGGTAATCAGTGAAGAACTCATGGAAGCCGCAACAGTTTTGGGTGCCTGTGGCATCGCCTATTCTCTACGTTTCATCAGAGCAGCAACACAAGGAGGTATAGAAATCGGGTTTGATGCCAAAACGGCCGAATTAATTGCCTCTCAAACAGTTAAGGGAGCAGCGAATTTGCTCCTTGTCGGAGGCAACCATCCGGAAAGGGAAATCGATAAAGTAACTACTCCACAAGGCTGCACCATTGTGGGCTTGAATGAAATGGAACATAGAGGATTCAGCTCTTCTTTGATTAAAGGCATCAGAGCATCATTTAACAAAATTGCAAAAATGATTCACTGACAAAATCTTTTCATTACTTCCCCATTCATCAAAAAAAAGGGTATTATATTTTTATTGTTCACAACTCCATTTATAATTGCTAAGGCAAATGAGTAAAACGGCGCGCAAATAGAATTAATGAAACTGGATATCAACAACCTGTCGGAGCTGATCAATGATAGAATTGCCCAACTTGATTTCGGAGATAAGCCTTTAGAACTTTATGAACCCATTCGCTATATCATGCAATTGGGCGGCAAAAGAATGCGCCCGATTTTGGCGATATTGGGTTATTCACTTTTTGATGAAAATTCAAACAACATTATTGAACCAGCCATTGCCGTTGAAGTATTCCATAATTTTACCTTGATGCATGATGACATTATGGATCGTGCCCCGATACGTCGAGGGAAAGCTACGGTCCATGAAAAATGGAATGACAATGTTGCAATTCTATCAGGGGACGTCATGCTTGTTAAGGCTTATGATCTGTTGCTCAAATCACCTGATGACAGGCTAAAGAAAGTCCTACTAGCCTTTAACAAATGCGCATCTGAGGTTTGTGAAGGACAACAATTCGACATGAACTTTGAGACTAAGGATGACGTATCTGTGGAAGACTATCTGGAAATGATTCGTTTGAAAACCGCTGTCTTACTTGGATTTAGCCTGGAACTGGGAGCAATTCTGGGAGGAGCAGATCATGTCACCTGCCAGCACCTTAAACAATTAGGCACTGACATTGGCATAGGTTTTCAGCTAAAGGATGATCTGCTGGATGTGTTTGGAGACCAGAATAAATTTGGCAAACAAGTTGGTGGAGATATTATTGCCAATAAAAAAACCTTTTTGCTTATAAAAGCACTGGAAAATGCGAAGGGTAATACTAAACAGGAACTAAGGTCCTGGTTAGAAAAGAAAGATTTCGACAAAACCGAAAAGGTCCTGGCAATAAAAGGCATTTACGACCAACTGGATATACAAAAAATCACACAACAAAAAATAAATGAATATTTCGATGCCGGTTTGAAGAGATTTAAAGCGCTGGAAATAGCAGCAGGCAAAAAGGAGCATTTGATCGGTTTTATTAATAAATTAATGAATAGAGAGAAATAGTTTCATGACAACGATAATCATTATTGTAATCACCGTTATTGTTACGATTTATGCCTGGAGGCAACCACACTTATACCAAAATTGGATGATGAATCCATATGCTGTAAGCACCAGAAAACAATATTATCGTTTTTTGACTTCAGGCTTCATCCATATAAATTATATGCATTTGGGCTTTAATATGCTTACTTTCTATTTTTTTGCCGGACGTGTGGAAAGTGAATTCAATTATGGTTCTAATGGAAATGGCACACTCTTATTTGTCATATTTTATTTGGCTGCAATCATCATTTCGGAAATACCTACTTTTTTTAAAAATAGAAATAAACCTCAGTACAATTCCTTAGGGGCCTCCGGCGGTGTTGCTGCAGTGGTGTTCAGCAGCATATTATATTCACCAACTGTTGAGATCTGCCTTTATCTAGCCATTTGCATACCTGGTTTTATCCTGGGGATCCTTTATCTCATTTATTCTTACTATATGGGCAGAAAGCAAATGGATAACATCAATCATGATGCTCATTTGTATGGGGCTTTATTTGGAATTGTTTTCACTTTGGTAATAGATCCCAATGTGCTTCCGGCCTTTGTGGAACAACTATCCGGATATGTGCCATTTCGGTAGGAACTAAGCAATTATTTAATTTGAGGCGCCTTCACTTCAATCGTTTGATACTTTGATCCGAGTAAACCTCCTTTTCCCACACCATGAACAACAACGATGTATTTTCCTGTTTCATCTGAGGTGTAAAAGTTGACGGTTGCTTTACCCGCTGCGTCTGTTATTATTTCAGGTTCCCAAAACAATTGATTCCTAAAATCTGGTAGCTTATCAGTTTTACGAGCTTGTGTATCATATTTGGGTGAATAAAAGGTGCGTTCCTCTTGAAGTCCCTGATAATTTGAAAGTAATGTACTGTCATCAAAACCAAATCCTGCCAGATCAGTCTTATATGTAAAAAAACTCAAAACACCATGGCAATCTCTATGTCCATAAAAATACTTTCTCTTCAAAACATCTACTTTCCTGATCCTGAGTGGGTCCAATTTCATGAGTTTATCAATATCAAAAATGGGAACGCCATCAAGCAATACCAATGGGTTTTGCTGAAAGACTTTATGATTGGGAATATCTGTAACCTTGAATATGAATTTTCCATCTTTTTTTCTTACCAATACGTGATAAACATATTCACGCATAACCTCTTCCATCACTGTAAAACGTGTAAAATCATCTAAGTTGTAGCTGTTGTCAGGAATACCATAGAAATTGGATGTATCCCTCGATTGTGGGATTTTGGCTAGATTTTTTTTGAAAGCATTTTCAATTTGCATGTTAATGCTTTGGTCAAGTATAAAATCGGCATTCGATTTATCCACAAAAAAATGTGTTGAATCGACTGCCTCATATTTGTCACTGAACGGATTATCCAAATTTATTTTATAAGGTTCGGCAACCGAAGGGTCAGCTCTTAGCACTATATCGCTTTCTCCATAAAAGTCCTTGGTTTCAAAAATTATCCTACCATTGTAATTGCTTTTCGAAACATAAAATTGTGTGTATGAATCAGGTATGCTAAAGTAGACCAAAGCATTTGATACAGGTCGATTTGTTGAGGTATTGGTTATTGTACCTTGGATCAAATGATTTCTAAACTCAGCAATATGAGAATGCTTTGGCGTATTTCTTTCCAGTATTTCTTTCCATGGATAACGTCTCCATCCCTGCGTTAACATAAGATTATCCATCGCGGTTTTGATGCTATCATTATTGGCTGAGAAATAATAATCAGGAGATTCTACATTGCCTTTCAGTTCTGAAAGCAGTAAAATATTAGCCTCAAAACCTCCCTTATCATAATCTAGATCACCATTGGATCTATAGACACTCAATGATAGATTTGAATTAATGGTCTCTCCCAGCAAATCATTTGTTGTAATGTCGATGGCTAACGCTTCTCTGGTTGAAGTAGAAGTGGCACTTACAGCGAAATTGATTTTAAGTTTATTCTCAGGATAATTAAAAATAAGCCGTTCGCTTATTGGTTGACCATTGGGGTCAAATAATGTGAATTGATTAATTCCAATTCCAAGATCACTGTTCTTGATTGTAAAAACTGCACTATCACTTTGAACTGTTGCTTCTTGCCTAACCAGCAACTTGTTTTGAGATATTCCCAGCAAATAAACAGTTTTACCATTCATACTGGTATTTCCTGCATACGCTGCAACTACCTTATGAATATTTGTCATTTGATTTGTTTGCATAACAAAGCCACTATCCCAAATTCTAGGAACTTCATGAAAATATATGCGACCAGCCTCATCTTTAACAATCACACGATATGACCTTTCAGGGCTTGGGGTAAACAAGAAATGTCCCATTCCAAATTTGAAAGGCTGAAAGTGAATTACTGTATCTGCTAAATCATCGATAACAACGCCTTTAAAAGGAGAGCCTACACCTTTAAAACTTGTGAACTTAAAGGCCACTCTGTTTTTTATACCCTGTACCAAATGACCTCCCTCAGGGAATAGCTTAAATTCATGATAGGAGCTATCAGCCGGGGCTTCTAAACCAAGCCTTTTGAAAGGATTAATGATAGTGACCCGCTGACTAAAAAAAAGTGCCGGATCAAAATTCTTCATCCAATTGGTATAAGCCCTTAACTTATACTCGCCGGATTCCAGGGTTATTGGGATAAGAAATGAGCCTTTACCACCTGTTGAGTCCAATTTGATCTTGCCCTGATAAACCGGCTCATTGACTTTGTTAATTAATTCAACATAGGCAATTTTGCTCAAACCTATAGACTGATGCTCTTTTGACGAGAAATAATAGGCCTTGAACCATACATTCTCTCCTGTAAAAAAATATGGTTTGGAGACATGTAAAAAAAGTTTTTCTCTGGGTGATCTCTTCAAATAATCTTCCGTTAAATCCGAAAGCTCTGATAGATCCTGTGACCATCCGTGAGTGTATGTGGTGGCACTGATAATCCATATAAGACCAACATATAAAAAAGTGATATGTGTTTTGATATAATTCATATTTCTACTCCCAGAAATCAGGTTTTGTATTAACCGCATGTTGCAATCGACAATCAATACAGGCCGCTGGTGCTATGTCATATCTAAATCTAAAGGCATTTTCATCAAACGTCTCCTGAATGATAAGATAGCTTCCATAATCGCTCAATGAATCCCTTGGGACATTTTCAATAGTTTGACCGCACCATCCGAACTCTGAACGAATAAAAACATCCTCTGGCAAATCACTTCTCGGAATAAAGATTCTTTTTTGCTTAAGTTCCGCGGCATCGAAATAGCCTAAAACAGGTTCATTTGGGTCGTTTACATTTTTAATGTTTCCAGTAACAGAGAAGGGCTGAGCATCGAATAGAGAGCCAACTGTCTCATTGGTACTTTTTAAATGTTCCCAGAATGTAAAGCTTTCTTCACTCAATGAAAATTGTTTTACAAGTATGCTGTATTTTATTCTTAAAATGGGCTCATTGAAGGGAACGAATTTCAGGGGAAAATCAACAATTTTGGTAGAACTAAGGTTGCTCGAAGTTGCAAGTAGAATTTCCCTTGATTTTGAATTTTTCCAACATTTGAAAACCATTTCTTCTCTCCGGAAAAGAGTATCTGTCTCTGCATCATATTCCAATTGAGAGTCGAAAGCACTGTGTATCTCCCAAACATCTTCCCACTTCCATAAGTAATTTGCTGTTTTGCCATCAGGATCATCTGTGTTGACAGAAATTTGTAGGCCTCCTTGAAATACACCAGGTTCATTCGTTGGACGACTGTCTAAAGCATAGTTTATTGATTCAATTTCCGGAGTAGTTCTCATTAAAACAGGTGCGGATTGATAAAATCCTCCATCCGTCGTTCTAATTTGCAACATATAGGTTTGCCCCGCTTTAGGCACAAAATTATTTATGTTGGAAAAATATTGTCCTGGCTCAAGTTCCAGAAATTGATAGCCGTTTTCTTCATTATCAATAATACTGACCTCAGCTCCTGATTCCACGATTATCCGGTTGGTGTCCAAACGGTGAGTTCTACTTAGTTTAATGACCTGAGGTTGTCCATCATCAGTAATCATTGCATCTACCACTAACACATTTTGATAACTACCTCTTGGCAGCTTGAATTCTTCAACACAGCCTAATAAACCAAAAGAAACTAGGAGCAAACAACCAACTTTATTAAGTAATCCGTTCATTAAAATCGAAAATTATAGGTTACAGTTGGAATGGCAGACCCAAATACTGACAATTTATATCCTTTAACTCTGCTTCCTTGTGATTGAAAATAAATCGAATAAACATTTTTGCGTCCCAGAACATTGTAAAGAGAAAATGACCAGGAACTATGCATTGGTTTTTCTACCTTGTGGTTTCCTTCCACTTGCATTGAAAGATCTAATCGAATGTAATCCGGCACACGGAATTCGTTTCTGTTGGAATAATAGATACGTTCTGTTTCTCCTAAAAAGTATTTGGAAACCGGGAATGTAACAGGCCTACCTGTAGAATAAACTAAATTCGCCGAAAAATCCAGTCTTCGGTTAATCTTATAATTGGCAATAATGTTCAGGCTATGTGGTTTATCATAGTTTGCGTTAAAAAATTCTCCCCCGTTTATTTCTTCTTCGGGAATCCCTTCAACCGACCTTATAAATGTTCTGGCATAGGTATAGCTGATCCATCCATTTAACTTCCCATGCTTCCTTTTTAGCAAAAATTCAATTCCATAAGCTTTACCCTCACCATTGATCAGGTCTGTTTCTATATGTTCATTCAACAATAACTTAGCGCCACCTTTGAAATCCACAATATCCTTGATCTTTTTATAATATGCTTCCACTGATAATTCAACAGGGTATTTCTGAAAGTTCCGGTAATACCCTAATGATATCTGATCGCCAACCTGAGGACGTAGATGACTATCACTAAGTTTCCAGGTATCTGTAGGTGAAACGGCGGCTGTATTGGAGAGCATATGAATATATTGCCTCATTCTATTGAAACTGAACTTTATGGAACTATTACTGTTCAGATTAAATCTGGCTGACGCTCTGTATTCCGGACCATGATATGTTTTAATGATGTCATTTTTATCATAGAACACCGTATCGGTGATATTAGAAATAGTTCTTGGCAGGTTCTTGGGATAAATGAAATCTGTTTGTGGGCCTAAATATTGATAGAGAGAATATCTCAATCCAAAGTAAACCTTCAATCGCTTGTTAAGGTCTATCTCGTTTCCTGCATAGATGGCACTTTCAATCCCTTTTTCAGGTTCCAGATGCACCGGTATAATAACTGATGAATCTCCCAAAGTACTATAGTCACCCGGTTTCAGTTGATAATAAATTGAACTTATACCAAAATCGATCTTATGTTCGGACTTCGGGAAATAACTGAAATCCAATTTAAAATTCGTATCCTTTATTCCATAACTTAGATTAAAAGCGCTAAGAGCATTTGATTCGTTGCTAAGGCTATAGTTATAGTCACTGTATATAGCACCGAGAACAGCATAGAACTGATTGTTAAAGATATGCTTCCATTGCAGAGAGGTATTGAAATTCTTATATCTATACACAGAATCAGAAAACAATTTAAAGCCATCCTTTGAATAATAGGTAGAAAGATAAATGTCATCCTTTTCACCAAGTTTATGGCTTATCTTTCCACTGATATCATGAAAAAAAGCTTTACTATTCTTAATATTTGCATCTGGCACTTGCCTTATTAACCAATTTGAATAGGTACTACGCAAACCCAATATGAATGAGGTCTGATCCTTCACAATAGGTCCTTCTAGTGTAAATCTCCCAGTAATAGGGCTTATGCCACCAGCACCAGTGAAATTTTTTTTATTGCCATCTCGAGTTTTTACATTGAATATGGAAGAGATCCTTCCACCATATTGAGCGGGAATCCCGCTTTTATACAGATCAACACTTTTGATAACATCCGGATTAAACACGGAAAAGAAACCAAAGAAATGAGCACTATTATATACAGCGGCATTATTGATTGTTACCAGATTTTGATCAACTGCACCCCCACGAACATTGAACCCTGAGGCACCTTCCCCCACACTTTGTACACCGGGTAGCGTTAATGCAATTTTTACGACGTCCCTTTCACCCAGTACTGTTGGTACTTGCTTCAGGGTGGCCATATCCAGTTTATTTAGCCCCATTTGATTACTGGAAATATTAAGATCTTTGTCTGCCTCTATTACTACAGCTTTTAAGGCAATGACGTCCTCATAAAGATTGATGTTCAATTTCCCATCATCGTAAAGCATGATTTGTCTTTGGGTCTCTTTCATTCCAAAGTACTTTATTTTTAGTTCATGCCTTCCCTTTGGCAATGTTATGCTGTAATATCCAAATTGATCCGTAGTTACACTTATTGTTGGATTGAGAACATAAACCACGGCACCCACAACAGCCTCACCTGAATTGGCATCTCGTACATGTCCTGCAAGGTTGGCACTACCGGATGTAATCGAAGAAGTTTTTCTACCAATATTAAAAAGTTTATTTTCAACAGCAAATTGTAGTTTTTCTTCCTTTTCCTGCTGCTCAAAATTGAAAGAGACCACATCAATTTTTTCCTCTTGATAATTTCCAATATCGAAAAATCCCAGAGGCAGTTCGGTTTTTATAGCAATATTTTGGGTAATAATCACCTTATTCTTTGGCGTTATGGCAAATTCCAAATCTGTTTGCTCAAAAGCCTTTTCAAGTAAAGATCTTAATGAAGGATAGACACCTTTGACAGTTATCTTTAAAGTATCTGTGGCCCTCGAATCATAAAAAAATTGATAAGGTACAGATTTCGCAATATGCTCAACAAAATTGGTAACTGTGACATTAGAAAAATCAGCATTGATATTCTTTGGCTGGTTTTGTCCAAAAACAATTGTGTTGGTAAATAATATCAGGACTCCGAGAAATCTAAAAATATTGCTCATCTCAAGGTTAAAAACTCTGATCATAAAATTTAACAATCTGTAAAATTGCATTCTCCTGATCTCTCTTGAAATCAAGTTTTTGCTTTTTTACATAAGATTTTATTTCTTTCTTTTTATCCTCAAAAACCTTGAGCAATGACTTCTTCTTTCTGACTCGCTCATAAGTATTATTCTTGATGATATAAAATCTATCTTTCTGCTCAAACTCTCCAATCAATTTTTTTTCTTCTATCCTATCCTGAAAACCCTTTATCCTTTTCACCAGTAGCCTGGTTCCATTCTTGCCATTATCGTACAGGAGATCATAAAATCCTGAGCCTGGAAAATTTAAGGTCGCCACATTTTTATCTCGCAAATGTTTAAAATAATGTCCCATAAACCGGAATTCCTCAACTTTATCTTTATTGATCCGGATCTTGACCAGACGCCCTCTCTGACTATAATGAGCGATCAGAATCTCATCTTTGTGACAATCATAAAGCATTTCAATATCGCGGTAAAAATTTCCTTCGTAAACAATATCACCTGGCTCCAGATATTCAGTTAAAAAGAATTCATGGCCAATAATAATCATTCCTTTGAGCGGCACATATTCATGGCCATTAAAAATATGAGCACCTCTGCCTACTTTCTCCTCGTAGGCCTCAAAAGTTGTTTCGAGAGAGGATCCAACTAAAAAATCATGTGTTTGCTCTTTTCCACTCTGAGCTGAAATATTAGGTAGTAAAGTGATATTGATCAGGACAAAAAAGTATCCAAAAGCTGATCCATTCATAAAATTTAGGTTAATCAACTGAAATCATAAAGTTCACTTCCTTGAGTAATGCAGGAGGGCTAATCTAGCTAAATATAGGCAAATGTCCACATTTTCACATGCTTAGCTTCAGCGATATTGAATTGTCAATCACAAATACCCCAAAATGGGTGAATTTGTATGAGATTTTTAACAGCCATGGAATCTGAATATCTTAAAAAATAACCAGAAATGGCTTTGTCCTGAATGGGACTTTTCCCTAAAAGTGCACAGGGTTCATTTTACATCTTCAGGCTTTATAATTTTTTGATCCAACAGCTCTTTGACTACAATTTCAGTCATATCACTTTTGAAGGCAAATTCGTAACGGATATCCATCACATAAGCTTTTAACCTCATTTTAAGATAAGATCGCCTTTCTTTTACTTCATTGACAAAAATAACAGCTATTGGCTTTTTCAGATAAATATATTTAGACACTTGCGCTGATTCAATAGCAATTTGCCTGGCCCTTGCCGTATCAACCGTTATGGGCAAATATATTTCAGCCACTACCTGGCAGTTAGGTTCCCCGGTGTTTGAATTGGATACGGATTGATTGATGAGTTCCGCATTTGGCACTGTAATCAAAGAATCATCAGCTGTGACGATCCTTATAGACCTTAATCCTATTTCCAAAACTTCTCCATAATGCTCCCCCACTTGGATTTTGTCACCTACTGAAAACGGTCGATCAAACAATATCACAATACCTCCAAAAATATTTTTTAGAATATCCTGAGAGGCAAATGCAACAGCAACACCCAATGAAGCCGTAAATGCAATGATGGTAGCCTGAGGAGGTTTGAAAATTCCAGCAATAATAATATACAGAATGGTGATCCATCCAAATATTCTTAAAATGGGGATGAGGCCTTTGATGGTAATTCTATAAGTGGTACTCTTCTCACCAAGAATTCCCATGATCTTAGTTAGAAACCGAATGATCAAATATCCTATTGCAATGATCATTACCGACCAAAAAACTTTACCAAACGAAAAAATATCTTTCAAAGCAGGTGGGCCCACAGTTTCTTTAAGCTGTTCGTCCCGCTTCAGCAAAACACTATCAGCTTTCGAATCCGATTCGGATATGACATATATTTTAAGCACATGCGTGCTATCGGAGTCAGCCAGGTCGATCTGCGTGGAATCTCCTACCATCAATGAATCAGGCTGACTTTGCCCAGATACAGAGCCATGCAGAAGCATCAGCACCGACAAAATCAAACCATATTTCTTCAATGACATTCGCATTTTGTTAATAAATGAGATTTTTAGACTTTAACATGACCACCACCTGTCGATACAATAAAGTATTAACAACATACATCTCATTATCCATTCTGACTAAAATACCGTCCTCAAACAATGAGAGCAACATTAATCTTGCCTGAGCCAAACTTTGATTAGCTACTTCAGCATATTGCTCTTCAGTCAGTCCATCATGTAAAATCAACGTATGCAGGGCAAAGATCTTAGTAGTCGGTAAAGAATTAAGAAATGAGAAATCAATCTCACTCAGAGAACCGATCGTGATCAAGTCGTCTTGGATTGCTTTGACCGATCGTAACCAAAAAAGAAGCGCTAAGCTAATATTGGATTTAGCAAATCCATTTAAACAGGAAAAGTATTTTTTCTTTAAATACAATTGTTTCCCCTCATTGTTCTCTATCTTCTTATAAGTTTTACTATGAACATCAGATTGAGCTCCTTCGAAGAAAAGATTGTAACCACTGACCTGATGTCTTCTTGAGATAAGGTCAATAATCTGATTATCCCCAAGCTCCTGTACAGGAATTAAATATCCAAAGTAATCGGGAATATTTATGGTGTCTTTTAAATAGTCCCAGGAATATTGTGTAATACTAACAAGCCAAAAAACCGAATGATTGGTTTTAGCCATTAATTCAAAAAACATCTTCAGACAAATGAAACCTTCTACTCTTTTGAGGTACATATGTTGTAGATTTTCAATGATAATGACTTGCTTCCTTTCCTGATTCCGGATCAATTCTACGGCATCATCGATGGATTGTAATGTATCATTCTTGAAAATATCTCGCAAAAACTCCATGAAGTAATCTTCATGATATAGTTTCAAGGGGCACTGATAATTAACAATGACAAAGTTTCTCTCGAGATCATTAAGAAAAAGGTTGATCAAAGTACTTTTACCACTGCCTTTTTCTCCAATTATCGCAGTGGGGGCGTATCTGTTTTGCTGCCAATTGTTATAGGCATTATGGATCTTTAATATTTCAGATTCATGTCCTTCGAAAAAGTTTCTTTCTGATAAAGCTGTTTGGTTAAAGAGTCGTTTATATACATAGGGTAAGCCATCTATGACTGTTTTAGTTTCAGCCAAATAATCTGATATCTCTGTAGAAATTGACGTTGGCTTAGTGGTCAGGCCGTATTGTTTCAGGGTTTTGTCATACCAATTACTTCCACTTTGAATTTGATCTTTAGCAAATTGAATCACTTTTGGAACAAAATTCTTAAAGAAGTTAAATATTTTAGTTCTGAATGCAACGGTCTGTTCGATGGCTCTTGCCTTGGCCACCCGAAACTCAATATCAAAAGCGCTCTCTGTATTAGTAAGTTCAATCAGTCCGTTATTTAGCTTTTCAATAGCTGGTTTTAAATTATCCTGGACAATAACATTAATGTTGATGATCCTTTCCCTAGTCTCATTGTTTTTGCCGATCGCCCTTTGTAGTCCTTCAAGTGCTATGGAACTGGCTTGCTTGTTTTCATTACCTTCTTTATTCAGTATGTCAAGAGCGGAATCCAGATTGAACCTGACAATCTGCGTCAGATTCCTGATGGATTCCTGACTCGATTCCAGATCCTCAACAATGCTCTTTTTTACCTTTTGAGAGACCTTAAGAAAAGTAGGAAAGTATTCAAAATTGATCAGTTCATAGGGTGTAACATATTTTATTTCCGAACTACGGATTTCCTTATCAAATTCTTCTGTTTTGACTATCGCTCTCTTTGAAGACAGATTGTTGACATTTTCTCGAATACCCAATTCAAAGGCTCCAACCGAAGATGGAAAGTCTTGTTGCAAAATGACATCTGTGGTTTGATCACACGATTGACTCGTCAACTTGTGACATGTATTTTTTTGTTCATTTTGAATCAGGTCATTTAGTTCAGGATCATTCCCGGTAAATTTTTCGATGGTTTTATGAGAAGTATGCAATAGTTCTGTTAATTGATCTAATTTGGGCAAAATATTCTTGGTTATTTTTACCTCAAATTCCTGTTTTAACTGAAACAACTGCTCCACATTCTTGTAGTAGGTGATATAAAGTTCAAGGTGTAATTCCCATTCATCCTTCAAGGCGAAGAAAGTGTTCTTCCATCCATTGGCCGATTTGAGATATGCATTGTTCAATTGCTTGTGTTTTTTATTAATCACACCTTCCCTAAACTTTCTTCCGGATAATTCAATGGTCCCTACCTTCTCATGGGCATCCTCGTATCGATTGAAAATATTTTCTGTAATTGTGGCCAGTTGTTCCGGAAGCCCCTGCTTGAAATTTTCAATTAGTTCATAAAGTCCGGCCAATTCAATTTCCAGATCTTCAAGAGATCCGGGAGTTAACGAATTAGTTTCATCTTTTTGAGCACTTGTTAAAGCAATCGTGGAAATATCAATGCTACTATCCAATCGGAAAACCTTAACCAATGTCTTGCTCAAAAGTTTTTTATGGCCGCTAAGAATAACGATCAATTCCTGCGATAACTCCTCCCTATAGTAGAAATTGGTTAATCTTTGAAATGGTATTGTATGATACCAATCCTTAGCCGGTCGAAGTGGTTTTTTAAAAAGTTTAAGAAAAAAATTATGGATGTTAATAGGCCATTGGGAAATATTAAAAAAGATTCTTTTAAAGCTTTTTCCAATTCTCAATAAAACCAGATCTTCAGGTGTGGCATCAAATCGTTGTGGCAATTGCTTATCTGATTTTTCAACCTCCAAAGAATCAATAAACTCATTAAGTGCTTTAGAATATTTATGAAAATCCTGATCAAAATCAAGTGGTGTAGTAATGCTTAAATATGTCTCTACTAATTCGAAGATCTGTTGTTTATGAAAGCGAATATGTTTGAGAAAAGAAATGATCTCACTTCTCTGGACTTCATTCTTTTCGTGCAGCGAAATAAGTTTTTTAAGATTTTCCTTTGTTGTGAGCGCAATCTTTTCAACAAAAGCAATATGATCACCAAGCTGGCCGATCAGGGTTTCCAGAAATATGGATTGTACAATTTCATTAGTTCTATCCTTAACTTGTCGTATTTCTACTTTCATTTGCTTTTTGAAAATCAAAAATCGGAAGGCTCAAAAGTCAAATTAGAAATGATTTGCGAAAATAACTAGTAAAGGATATACCAAAAGATGGGAGATGTCAGTAATAGGTAAAAAAAGTAAAAATAAAAGCCCGTCCAAGATGGACAGGCTTTTTACGGATTATTTGGAATCTCTTATTTTGCTAATGTTAATGTTTCCTGTATGGATGGGGAGCTTACTTTAACATAGTACATTCCTCTGTTGAATCTTGAAAGATCAACGCGTACGTCGTTGGATCCTTTGGTCAAATTAACGGATGTGCGATACACCACTCTTTGATTAGGATTCATCACAACGATGGAAGCAGTTTCCTGATCTTCTGATTTTATATTTACATTGAACAATCCGCTTGAAGATGGGTTAGGAAAAGCACTTACATTGGCAACTCTTCTGCCAGCACCCCTCGGTACTTGGCGACCAAGTAATCCTAAAGCCCTGTCAATTTGGATCAATCCTGCACCAGTTTTGAAATCAAAACCATGATCAAAGCCAGGAGTATCACGATCATCCATATCCATGGCTGAACGAGACAATGCTCTTGTAATTTCTCTGGGTGATAATCTATCACCAGCAAGTTCCTTTAACAAAGCAGCTCCTCCAGCTGCATGAGGAGCAGCCGCAGAGGTTCCGAAAAAGTTAGGAAAATCGTCATCATCAAAGACCTGCCCCATAAAAGGAATGCTAATATCAAAACCAAAGAAAGAAGTATTGGCTCCATCAATCGATGTAAAATCAGGATTTCTTCTTATTTCCGGGCTAATTCTATTACCCTGGATATCAAATAGAATTGGTGTACCTCCTCCGGATGAAAAAGACTCTGCCACAGCATAGGTCAGATCAGGTCTAAAGGCAGGGGTATTGAAATAGGCAGCAGCAGCTACAGAATTTGTTCCGGTAGCATTGGAATGACCAAAAACAGTGGAACTATTTGTCGCATACTCATCAACACTGGTATTACCAAAATCTATGTATTTCACCAAGGTCGGATTGGGGTTGTCACCAGCAGCGCCTGTCCATTTTCCAAATCCTATGTACGCCGTAGCGGCACTAGTGCCATTGTTAACAGCACCTAATATTTCAACAGCGTCGCCATCAATATTATTACCAAGCGAAAACAACAGTGCAGTATTTGGATCTTCTGCAATAAAAAGGAAAATATCAAGATCAGTATCTGCTCCGGGGCAACCTTCACATACGGCAGCGAACGGATCATCCCATTGAAGAGAGAAAGTTAAATTTCCGCCCGGACCCAATGTTACTTGCTGGAATATATCTACGTTTTCCGATGGATCGAAATCATGCATTACATACTCACCGATTAGTGAACCAAATGAGGTAATATTAAAAGTACCTCCATCTCTGAAGTCACTTTGATAAGAGTTTCTTGCGGAATTTCCTGCGGATGAGAAATAGGACACACCTGCATTGGTCACAATATCAACAGCCTGTGCTATCACACCGTCCTGGAAAAACGGAGCAGCAAAATAACCCACATCGTCCACAATAACATCACTGCCAGCATCAGCAAGCTCAATAATCCCATTGGCAAAATCGGCTTGACCCAAAAAGGCTGTATGGAAAGCCAGGTCGGCACCAGGAGCAACATCATGCACTATCTCGGCCATTCCGCGACCTTCATCAGAACCGGCAGCCAAATCTTCAAGGATTTGAACAGGAGTAGTAAAACCATTGGGGTTTCCTGTTCCGGGAAGGTCTCCATTGGTCACACCATCGGCTTCTCCACCAAGTGCATTATAGGTATCAGAAAGAAGTCCTACTTTTACACCAGTTCCATCAACTCCGAATTCTGTTTTACCTCTATCTGATCCCTGCGCTACATCACCCTGGCTTGTTACAGCCCCAACATTCACAACAGGCTTATGTGCCTGGGTAGCAAATTGAAGATTTGTACAGTTAGATAGTTGATTTACTTTTGAAAGTGGAATAGTAGCATTGACCAAGCCTCCGAAAGTAGAGACATTCTTGGCTCCTAACGAATTCAATTCCGAAATCAAGCTGGAACAACTCTTGGTAGGTATTGCAGAAATGACTACGGCATCACCATTTACAAGACCTAAACTTCTGTTATAATCAAGTGGACTAGAGGAAGCGGTAGCATTAACACCTGCAGCCAGATCTAACAAACCTTGACTTACCTTAGCATTAACAACTTGTTCTTTTAGATTCTGAGCATTTGTTTGAAAGGCGACGATGCCGATCAGAAGGAGTAATGCAGCTCCCCGGAGCAAATGGATTTTTGCTCCACTGAGAATGTGTAATTTTGTGTTCATGGTTTAAGGGTTTACTTTTAAAAATAACTGATTTCAAAAAATGAAACGGTTAACAATTTAAGAAATGGATATAACTAATCAAAGATATTTTATAACCCATTTTTCGTTAAAAGGCTTGATTTTTTAATTTTAGGGGCATTTATCTCTGGTTATAAAGACATTAGTTAAAAATGATGAAGAAAAAATTGAAGTGATTTTTGCCTATAATTTAAGCGACATTTGAGCTAACGTTCTATGTAATATATTGATATTAAACAAATTGAAAAACACAAATCTATCGACTGCAACATTGTGAATAAATTTGACCACATTATACGAACCGGCAACTTCATTGGAGGAGAATGGTTTGAAAAAGGTACCGATACGGTTAAGGTGCTGGATAAGTATCATCAATCAGTAATTGCGGAGGTACCTTTGGCATCAGAATCTGACATTAAGAATACATTGAATTCAGCTTTGGAGGGTTTTGAGGAAATTAAGCATTGGTCAGCCGGGAAAAGGTCAGAAGGTCTATCAAAGATCGCTTCATTGCTTGAAAATAAAAAAGAAGCATTTGCTCATTTGATCACAGCTGAAGCTGGCAAACCAATTGACTATGCGTATGTAGAAGTAGAAAGGGCGCTCAACACCTTGCGGATAGCGGCTGCAGAAGCATTAACACATACTGGAGAAACTGTGCCTATCAACTATGGTATCGGTGAAGGCAAAACTGCCTATACCAAAAGATTTCCGATTGGCCCTGTTCTTTGCATTTCTCCATTTAATTTTCCACTGAATCTTGCCATGCATAAATTGGCTCCTGCCCTTGCCTCAGGCTGCCCGGTAATAGTAAAACCTCCACCACAGGCCCCATTGTCGTGTCTGGCATTGGCGGCGTTATGCCAGGAAGCAGGCTTTCCAAAAGGTTCAATAAATGTATTACTATGCAATGTAGCCATGGCTGAAAAGCTTGTAAGAGATGAGAGGCCCGAAATGCTCTCATTTACAGGAAGCTCCAAGGTCGGATGGCATTTAAAGAATATCTGTGGCAGGAAAAAGGTAACATTGGAGCTAGGTGGTAATGCCGCCGCCATTGTTGATGAGACTGCTGATCTGAATCGTGCAGTTGATCTCTTAACAAATGGTGCTTATTCATATGCCGGACAGGTCTGTATTTCCACTCAACGTATTTATGTTAAAGAAGAAATATATGAACAATTCCTGGAGCTTTTGATAAGCAAGGTTGAAAAAATCAAATCCGGCAACCCTTATCACAGTGAGGTAATAAACGGCCCAATCATTGATTCACATCATCTGAATCGAATTAATGATTGGGTAAAGGAGGCCAAGGAACTTGGTGCGAGCATACTAACGGGCGGTAAGATACTTGATGGCAAACATCATATTTATGCCCCAACACTTATTACAAATACTAGTCATTCCATGCAGGTAGTATGCGATGAGGTATTCGGGCCGGTGGCTATCATTGAGAAAATCAAAGACTTCGATGAAGGCATAGCCTGTACTAACAATTCACCATTTGGTTTACAAGCAGCTGTTTTCACCAATAGATTGGATAGAATGAAACAAGCTCACCAGGCACTGGAAGTGGGAGGTATTATCATCAACAATGTTCCCGGCTTTAGAATAGATAATATGCCCTATGGTGGTATTAAACATTCAGGGCTCGGCAGGGAAGGAATAAAGTATGCTATGGATGAAATGACTGAACCCAGATTAATCATATATTGATCCATAGGATAATTAAAAAATCTGAATCTTTTATTAACAAAATTTGTTGGCAGAAAAGTGGCTTCAAAGCTCAGGTGTAATATATGAGTAAAAGAAAGAACCATTTTGATTGGGAATAATCGGATATTTGAAATTAGGTGAAAACTAATAAAAGAAAGAAGGCTGATCAAGGCTCAGTCACACCAAATGAGAAAGATCAAAAAGGGCGTAAAATCCTCGAACAGGCTGATGATAAATTTGATTTTGGTGGACTCAAAGTGCCAAAAAACATTGACAGGTTATTAGGTTGTGGTGGCTAACCCTGAGAAAGGCACCATTGTCTTGAGCCTTTCATTTCTTTGAGCATAGTTCAGCATTTAAAATTCCTCCTTTATGATAAAAAAGCATATCATAGGCTCTATACAGACGGCGTTGATTGTTGGTATTATTCTAACTGCTATTAATCAGTTAGACAAAATTGTCACTTTGGATTTTTCTATCTCAGACGTTATGCATTGGACTCTAAATTTCATCGTTCCCTTTACGGTTTCCCTATATTCAAGAATGAGATCGGAACGAGAATTTAGAAAAAGACCTGAAATCAATTAATTGAAAGGTGTGAAATAGTAATACTGAAGTTATTCTCAGGCTCAATAAGTAAAGATTTTTTTAGTTCGGAGTACTCACCTTTGCCATTCCCATTTGCATATATCTTAGTATTATCTGACGACATAAGGTGAAAGCTGTTGTTGCTATTCTCCTTGTTTCGAATCAATTCAACAATATTCTCTCCATATGCATTGAGTATGACCACCCCAATTTTTTTCCCATCGAAATAAACAGTTTGAGATAATGCAAGGATCAGTCCATGTTCCTTGGTCCAACTAAAATCCCGGACTAATGTCTCACTGCTATCTATTTTGAGAACATCCTTGAATCCATCAAACTTCTGAATCTTTTCTTCTTTATCTCTTGAGGCTGTCACTCTTCCTCCGTTGTATGTATTACAAATAATGCATTCGCCCTGACTATTAAAAAAGCCTATAGAATGATATATTTTTTTGCTTTCCATAAGTCCAAAGAATATCTGTTCCAGACGATCAACCCAAACCTCATATGAGGTATTCCCAATTTCATCAAAGCCATCATTTTCAATAGCTCTGACTATACCTCGAATAGGAGGTATCTGTGTCAGAAAGTTCAGTTCTCTCTTTGCATCGCGAATAGAACTTTCAATGCCTGTGGCAATTTCTTCCAGGTGTTTAATGATCTCATTATTCTTAATCTCTTCAACTTTAGCACTGAGTTCCACTTCCTTTCTTCGCATACTTTCCTGTGTAGCCTCCAACTCCTCCATATTTTGCCTCATTTCTTCTTCCTGGGCTCTCATCTCTTCAGTCCTCTGTTGAGACTCAACCAGTAAAACTTTTGTTCGCTCGTTTACTTTAACCGAGGAAATCACCGAAGCAATAGATTCGGCCAACTTTTCAGCAAACTCTATCTGATACGCCGTGAACTTTTTGAAAGTTGCTATTTCAATTACTCCGTAAATCTCATCATTAACGGTCAAAGGTGTTACTAAGACCGCTCTGGGAGCGGCATCTCCCAAACCTGACCGTATGCTGACATAGGAGTCGGGAACTTCTTTAAGATGTATCGTGGCCTTCTCAAGTGCACATTGACCTGCAAGGCCCTGGTTTAGTTCCAGCCTTTTCTCTATGAATTTTCTTCTGTTGAAAGCATAGGTCGACATAAGTTTTAAAAACTTTTGCTCTTCCTCTTCTTCCAGTAAGAATATGCAGCCCTGATTGGCGTCCAAATATTTTACATAGTTCAGAATAATGGCATCACATAACTCATCCAAACTTTTGTTACCATCTCTCAATATCTCACCAAACCTCGCCATTCCCTCATTAAACCAGTTTCGCTCTTTATCTTGTTCCTCAGACAGTTTGAGATTATCTCTCATTTTGATCAATTCGTTGCCGAGCACATCCTCTTCACTTAACGGCTGGAATGCAAAATCCAGGTTTTTATTACCAATTTCCCTGGCAAAATTTACATAAGAAGAGATCCCTTCGATATAATTATCCAATGACTTGGTAAGCTCCCCGATTTCATCTGCGCGATTTAATTTCAATTGTTCGACTGCCTTTCCTTTTGCCAACTCTTTCAAACGCTTTTCTACAAGGCCAATAATCTTCAGAAACTTATCAACAATATAATTGACAAAAAAGGCGCTGATTACTATAAATAAGACTGAAGTAAATAGTATTATATAAATTGTTGAAAGTTCGCTATTCAACTCATCCGATCTTTTCCCAACATTTAGTTCAATATCCGAGGAAGCAAGGCTACCTGTTATGATCCAGCCTAGCGGTGCAAAAAGCCTAGAATAAGTGAGTCTTTCACCATCTTCATCCAAATAAGCAACTTGTGCCTCATCGTTTTGATTGGATAACTCGGCAATCTCCTGATATAAATTCTTTTGTTTCCCTAGAACCTGGCTATGATGCTGTTCATTTAAAACGCTTCCGCTATATTCCGGATTTCGGGAATGCATCAACATGGTTGGATAAGGAAGTGTATTATCTGTGATCCACAAATAACCTTCATTATTATCAAACCGAACTTCTGAAAGTTTGCTTAATAATTCCTGTGAATTTGATGCTTCCCCCGCTTTTTGGTATTCAATTTGAATAATACCATACACGATGTCTATAGCACTCTTTAATTGTTTTTCAAGCCGATCCCGCTCCTGTATCCTGAAATTTTCAATCTCAGCACTATTTCTCTCTTTTGTTTGAAAGATTAAGACAGAACCAATCAGCACTGTTCCTATCAATAAGATAACAATTATCGATAAGACTACTTTCGATCTTATTTTCATTGATGATGCAAATACAAAAAATTAAACTCCTAAAAATCGAATCCCTATTCAACACATAAAACTCTATTAAGTTACAAGCATTAGAAAAGGACAATTTGAGGTTAACATGTTCTCACACAAACGTTTGTTGGCTAACCTTCGGGTAAAGTTCCGAGTGATAACACAACAGTACTTTGAATAGTTTATTTACTATTACTTTTTTAACTTTTGGGAGGGGAACAATTTCCTAAACAGGGATTTCAGCTTCCCAAATTTAGGAATATCCATACTAAACACTTACTTCAAATTTATTCAGGCACTACCATTTTGAAGTTTGCCCATGTCTCGGATCAAAAACTGATATTTTTTCCCTGTTACTTTGGTAATTTCATTTATAAAAAACGTGGTTTTTTTTAGTTCATTTTCTCTGGTAGTTAAATCAGTTGAAAGCAGCTTTCTGAGTTTTACTTCTTTTAAATCAAATGATTTTAATATCACATTGAAGTGTTGTCCCTCAATTTCTGATTTTTTGAATCCGGTCATCAGCTCACCTGCCAGGTTCATATCTTCAACTGTTCCTTTCTTGTCCACCACCAGGATCATATCATACACCCCATCCAGAATAGCTTTGACATTCGTCTTCCATGTATCCAGTTGAATTTTATCGTTTTCCAACTGTTCCAAGAGATTTTTTGTTTCCTTCGTTTGTCTTGATAGTTCTTCCTGAGTGGCTTCCAGCTCTTCCATATTTTGCCTCATTTCTTCTTCCTGAGACCTTAGCTCTTCGGCCTTTCCCTGTGATTCCTCCAGAAGTCCCTTAGTTTTTTCGTTAATCCTGACCGTAGAAATAACAGAGGCAATTGATTCGCATAACTTTTCTGCGAATTCGATCTGGTGGCTTTCGAATTGCTTGAAAGTTGCTATTTCAATAACACCATAAACTTCTTCATTCAGCAGGAGAGGTGTTATCAGAATTGCTCGAGGTGGAGCATCACCCAATCCGGACCTGATGTTTATATAATGTTCCGGTACCTCCTTCAGGTGAATTGTTGATTTTTCTAAAACACATTGTCCTGCCAAACCTTGTCGAATTTCTATTTTCTTTTCTATATGTTTTTTTCTTTTGAAGGCATACGATGATATCAATTCTAAATGTTGTTCTTCGCCTTGCCCTTCCAGCAGGAAAATACTTCCCTGATTGGCGTCAAGGTATTTTGTGTAATTTTGAATGATGTCATCACATAATTCTTTTAGTCCTGTATTGGTATTTCTAAGTATTTCACCAAACTTCGCCAACCCCTCATTAAACCAATTCCTGATCTTATCTTCCTCTTCTCTGTTCCGTAAATTGTCTCTCATGCTGAGCAATTCATTTCCAAGGATATCTTCCTCACTCAATGGTTTAAATTCATAGTCGAAATTATTAGCACCAATCTCTTTTGCAAAATCAGTATAAGAGGCTAATCCAACAAGATGGTTATCTAATGAATTGATCAGTGAACCAATTTCGTCTTTTCTTTCCAATTTGAGTTTCTTTATCGCTTTACCTCGAGCCAATGCATCAAGGTTTGACTGCATAGCTTTGAGTGTATCAACCATACTACCGCTGAAATAAATCGCCACCAGGATACCTGCTCCTAAAATAAGAATGGCTATACCAGCAATCCATGCAATAAGCCTATTCAATTGTGATCGATGTTGTTTTAATCTGTTAGTTATAATAGCATCGTTCCGTGAGGTCTCCACTGATATGATCCAGCCTAATGGCTTGAATATCTTCGAATGTGAAACTTTATTTCGTAAACCTTGTCCAGAGGACCGTTCCGAGGTGTAATTCAAAGTTGCCTCACCCCGATTAAGACACATTTCCACACGCCGCTGATGTAGCCCATGATCCTTGCTATCACCGGAAAGTATTTTCCCATTGTTTCCGGGATTTAATGCATCTATGATCATAGCAGGATAAGGCATTTTGTCGTTAGTGATCCATATGGCGCCATCTCCATCTCTAAGTTTTACCGATGTGATCTTTGCCAATACCTCTTCAAGATAGGTAGGGTCGCTGTTGATTTGATATTCGGATTCGACAACACCGTAAATCAAGTCCACCACATCCCTTAACCGATCAATATGAATACTTTCCTGTTCCTGGCGAAGGTGTTTGATTTCCTGATCGTTATCGCGTAGCAGTTGGATGATCAAAATACCGCTTATCAATATGATACCGGCAAATAACAGTGAAGAAATTATGATAGCTATTTTAAACCTGAGATTCATTTGGGATTTAAAAATATGCAATCCCAAATTTTAAAAAAGCGTGGTCTTTTTCAATACATAACGCAGCGTTAAATTACAAGCATTAGAAATGTTAAAATTGAGTTGACAAACCTTTTAGTTGAGTGGATGCTACCTATTCATGTATAAATCCGATTTAAAATTTTGGATCTTATAAAGGGCCAACGGTTAGAATACATTTCACTTCTTCTCATTCAGATTTACAATCCCTATTTAAAACAATATGCCTGAAGATCAGATAAAAACCCTCATCTGATCCAGCTGGTATCCCACTACTAACCGTTAATCAAGTGCCAATTAATGGATCAAGCGGAGTTGTTGTGGAGAAAGGTTATTGGTATTTTGTTGAAGTGCTTAAGTGTTGAGGTGTTGAAGTTGAAAAATGTCTTAATCATCATAAAAGGAAGTTATTTGAATAGAAGCTATTTTTTATTATACGCTGCAGACCGGTAAGTGCCTGATATAAGAAAATAACGATCAGCAGGTAAACTTTGTAACCTCTTGCTGAAAAGTATTGATAATAACCACCTAAATAGCTGCATCAGGCTTTAACTTTAACACTCAAACACTTTAACACTCATTCCCAGGTAATCCCCAACTTTTCGGATTGATCCCAATTAGTGGGCTTCCAGCCAGTTATTGCCTTGGCCTATTTCAACCTCCATTGGAACCTTAAGCTTCAGAGCACTTTTCATCAATTCGGGAATTGTGGTCTTGATAATATCAATTTCCGATTTATGTACATCAAACACCAATTCATCATGCACCTGAAGTATCATATTGGATTTAAGTTGCTCCCGGTGCATCCAGTTATGTATGTTGATCATGGCTACTTTGATCATATCTGCCGCACTTCCCTGAATTGGCGCATTGATAGCATTTCGTTCGGCATAGCCCCGAACGGTGACATTTCTTGAATTGATATCTCTAAGATATCGTCGTCTTCCCAGAATGGTTTCTGCATAACCTTTTTCACGAGCCTCATTAATGGCATTATCCATGTATCGCTTCACTGCCGAAAATTCCTCAAAATAAGCATCAATAATCTCCTTGGCCTCTGTTCTGGAAATATTGAGATTTTGGGCTAATCCAAAAGCCGATATTCCATAGATGATTCCAAAATTTGCCGACTTGGCTTTTCTCCGCATATCGGCATCGACTTCGTCAAGGCCTACTTTGAAAATTTTAGCGGCTGTTGTTGAATGAATATCTCTCCCATTTCTGAAGGCCTCAATCATGACCTCATCTTCCGCGAAAGAAGCCATGATTCTCAATTCGATCTGAGAATAATCGGCTGAGATCAAGATATGATCATCATCTCTGGGAACAAAAGCCTTTCTGATTTCCCTCCCTTTTGCCGTTCTAATTGGAATATTCTGCAAATTCGGATTAATAGAACTCAGACGACCAGTAGCTGCTACCGCCTGACTATAATTTGTGTGTATTCTACCATCCGTAGTACTGATCATTTCCGGTAGTGCATCGACATAGGTGGATTTTAGTTTATTGAATTGTCTGAAATCTAAGATCTTTCTGGCTATATCGTGCTCATTAGCTAACCTGGACAAAATTTCCTCCCCAGTCGCATACTGCCCTGATTTTGTTTTCTTAGGTTTATCTACCAATTTCATTTTATCAAACAAAATTTCACCAAGCTGCTTTGGAGAAGCAATATTGAATTCTTCTCCGGCTTCCTGGTAAATCTCTTGTTCTACTTTAATGCTCTCTTTAGCCAGATCATCGGAGAGCTCCTTCAAAGTATTTGTGTCGACCCTAACACCTTCATATTCCATATCCGCGAGCACTGGTACCAATGGAAGTTCTACCTCATAGAAAAGTTTACTTATGGAACTTTCACCGATCAGTGGTTCCAGTTTATGTTTTAACTGCAAGGTTATATCCGCATCTTCACCAGCATATTCTACTACTTTTTCTATTTCAATATCCTTCATGTTGCCCTGTTTTGTTCCTTTTTTCCCAATCAGGGTTGTAATTGAAACAGGACTGTAATGAAGATAATTTTCTGACAAAACATCCATATTGTGCTTGCCATCCGGTTCAATAAGATAATGTGCAAGCATGGTATCGAAAGTAGGGCCCTTCACCTCTACACCATATTTTTTCAGCACCAATACATCATACTTCAGGTTTTGAGCTATTTTGAGTATCTTCTCATCTTCTAATACTTCCTTAAATTCTGCAACAATCTTTTTAGCCTCATTCTGATCATCTGGTATAGGGATATAATACGCTTCTTTGGCATGATAAGAAAAGGCAAGGCCTATCAGATCGGCTTCTACCGGATCAATTCCTGTGGTTTCCGTATCGAAGCAATATTCATCCTGCGCCATTAGATGCGTTATTAAACGTTGCCTGAGTTCAGGTGTATCAATAAGATGATAATCATGTACTACAGAAAATATATTGGCCATTTCCTGAGGCTGAGAAGGTATCTGTTCTTCCTCTTTGGGGCTAGCCGCTTCAAAAAGGCTTATTTGGGCTCCGGCCGTTTTGGGCTTTGCCTCTTCCACATTAAAAATCCGCTTAAGAATAGTCCTAAACTCCAGCTCCTGAAAAACTTTTGTAAGTTTATCTTCTATAGGGCCTGTATATTTCAAGGCCTCTTCGTTAAATTCAATAGGCACATCTATTTTGATAGTAGCCAGTTCTTTGGACATAATACCTTGCTGACCGAAATTAATAACATTCTCCTTTTGTTTTCCTTTCAGGTCATCCGTATTGGCAATAAGGTTTTCAACGGTCCCATATTCCTTCAAAAGTTTAACTGCTGTTTTAGCCCCTATACCTGGGATACCCGGGATGTTATCTGATGCATCTCCCTGAAGCCCAAGAATATCTCTTACCTGATCTACATGCTCGATATCAAATTTCTTTTTCACCTCTTCCACACCCAAAATATCAACAGCATTTCCTAAATAAGCCGGTTTATACAGATAAATATGTTCTTCAACCAGCTGTGCATAATCTTTGTCCGAGGTCATCATAAAAACCTCAAAATCATTCTTCCCGGCAGCTTTGGCAAGTGTACCAATCACATCATCAGCCTCATAACCATCCATTTCTAAAATCGGAATACCAAAACCAGCGATTATCTCCTTGATGTATGGAAGGTTGATCACAATGTCTTCGGGAACCTCTTCACGATGCCCCTTGTAATCGGCAAATTGTTCATGCCTGAAAGTGGGAGCGGAAGTATCAAAAGCTACACCAATATGCGTAGGCTTTTGTTTTTGTATAACCTCATAAAGTGTATTGGTGAAGCCAAAGGAGGCCCCGGTATTCTGACCTTTTGAATTTATACGCGGTGTTTTACTAAATGCAAAATGAGCCCTATATATCAGGGCCATGGCGTCAAGGAGAAATAACTTCTTTTCTGGTTTGTTCATAACCTTAAATTTAGGAAAGAAATGGCTTTCACCAAGTGAAACTCTCAGCAATATTTACCATTTGTATCGAAGCTAAGTTGAAAAACTTTATTGCTTTGAAAGTCTTTTGGAAATGGTGCCCTGAGGTGAAATAATATTCAAAAAATAAATGCCATTCTGCAAATTGGTCAGATCAAGATCATGGGTTATTGAGCTTTTACTTTTTTTGATAGCTGAACTCCTCAAAGTACGCCCCAAGGCATCCATTAATATTAAATTAAGGGTTCCGGAATAGTTTATTCCTATTTCCAATGTCATCATTCCCTTGGTCGGGTTCGGAAAAATACTGATAAGCTTTTGGTCCGGATTATCTAATCCAACAATGAGCGTAGTTGCATCAGATTCATTAGAGAAGTCGGAGTCACCACCATCATTGGTTGCATAAACCCTGAAGTAGTAGGTCGTCTCTTCCTCCAGTCCTTGCACAGGATAAGTTTGACTATTCGGATCGATCCTGGCTATTTCCTGAAAATTCTGATTGTTTCCAATGGATCGTTCTATAACAAACTCATCTTCATTATCTGCGTTATCGGACCAGATCAGGTCAATTTGCAAGTGTGATACGGCATCTGCCTGAAGATTGGTTGGTGCAAATGGAGGAGCAATTAATGTGGTAGCATGCGCCTCATTCGAAAACTCAGAAAAACCAAAGCTATTGTTAGCGCTTATGCGATAATAATAATTAGTCAGTTGTTCCAGACCAGTATCCGTAAAACTGGTGGTGTTGTAATCTACACGAGCAATCTCCTGAAATTCAGTATTGCCACTTTTGGATCTTTCTATGACAAATTCTTCTTCATTGGTAGAATTATCCAACCAGGTGAGTGTGAGTGTAGCATGTGTGCTATCTGAAATAGCCAACATCTCCGGAGCTCTGGGTGGAGATTCTATAGTACCGATCTCCAGTCCCCATCCAATGAGGGTTCCTTCGTCCTGATCAAAACTGTCAATGATAATCAATTTCCAGTCGCCTTTACTTTTTTCACCATCAAACGCTTCCAGAAGTTCTTGTGGGATATATGCAAAACCTCCTGTCGGTGGACATTGTATAGTAGCTGATCCTGCTTCATCATCGAAAGAAAGACCAAAGTCAGTACTACTGGAGCAAATTTCCTCAAACAAGATGATCTCTGTGCCGGATGGAGCCTGAAGTTTTACTACCACATCGCCAATCCAGGTATGTGTACCATTAAGATCAATCACATTGAGGTCGGAAATTAAAACATCCTCATCAATAGTAATCATAGATACCAAAGTATCCAATGAAAGGATATTCTGTGGAGTACCATCGAAATTATGAGTGGAATAGCTGATAAATTGAGTAGTAAATTGAAAAGGTTCGGAATAACCACCTTCTCCGCAAGGATTGGATCCCTTTATCCTCCAATAATAGGTGGTACCACCTTCCAATCTTCCTTGAAGCTGATAGGTTGTATCCGTCAGCCCCTCATTTTTCTCAAAAATATCTGTAAACTCTGAATTGTCTGCGATCTCGATAGTATAAGAGTCGGTACCAGGAATTGAGTTCCATAGAAAATTGATGTTTTGAACAGGAAGATTTTCAATCTCTGTCTGTGGTTCTATCAGATTTGTCACCGATGGGGTTCCCATCCTGTGATCCAGCGTAATTTCCAAATTCTTAGCAAGGTTATTACTGGTAGCAACAATTTCCATGGTATACATACCTGCGGTTAGGTTTTGCAAACCGGACAAGTTCAGTGCAACTGTTTCACCGGGGCTTACCGGGTTTTGAGCGAAACCAGCAGTTAGTTCCTCAGGGACATCGTTTATTACGAAATTAACCATCTCCGAATACCCAACCAGCGGCGTAACTGTCAGCTGAAAAATGGCCTCATTCTCATCACAGGTCAATGTTGATTCCGGAACAACGGATACAACAAAATCAGGAGTAACAGGTTCTTCGATAATGAAATCACTGTTATTTAAGTCGAAAAAAACATTCCCTACCGCTTCTACTTTTATCCTCCCTGTTTCGGTTTCATTGTCAGGAACTATTATCGTCTCCAATCCATCGTTTGGAACATTCTCCGCCAACATGATCGGGAATGTGATTCCACCATCCACACTCAATAATATATTGACCAAAGAAACATTGACCGGGTCCGTATCAGTGTTAGCAACATCCCATGTGATATTCTTGGGAGCCCCGACCAACATGGTTTCCTCTTCATTCAATGTTGTAACTATGAAAGGACCAGCCTCATCCGTTACGTTGAAACTAAGTTCGTCGAAATTCACACCTCCGCCGCCACTATTATTATCCCTTACAGTTAACCTGAAGTTCATTTCTCTTGAAACAGCTGGCAATATTTCACCCTGTGTTTGGGTATTATTCAAAATATCCGACCATTGTGGAAAAGTCCTTGAAGTTTCCATGGCAGGAGGAAAAGAACGAAAGAGCGGTGCATTGCCCTGAGGTTGGTTAGGTTCCCCTGTTGGCCCCAGGTCCACCTGTTCCCAACAATAAGTCAGGTCATCCCCATTGATATCATTTCCACTACCATCCAGAGTGAAAGGCGTTCCAACCGGGATATAAAAACCACTGACTCCCGCATCGACTGTGGGCACATCGTTGCCTGTAGCTGTAATCACAGCACATGAGCCTGTTCGATCCGAAGCCTCTAAATTGGAGACGATCTGTTCATAACTTATGGTGCTGAAATAGTCATTACTGTTTGGCTGAATATTCTGATCGTCACAAATTCCTGCATAAGCCATAATGGTTGTCCCACTACCGGGTTCAACAGCTGTTGAACCATTTCGATTACCCTGACAATTTCCATCATTACCATTGAAGGTATGAGACGCTCCGAATTGATGCCCAATCTCATGGGCCACAAAATCAACATCAAATGGATCTCCAATTGGTTGGGAAGTTCCTGTAGTACCTCGCGCTTTCCTCTGATTATCACATACGGAACCCAATGTGGCTACTCCACCCGAAGCTGTACTGAATACATGCCCGATATCATAGTTATCAGTACCAATAACATCATCCAGGTTCTCCTGATTCTCATTCAATAAGGATAGTGAATTATTATTGGTATACGGATCGGTATCGGCATCAGTATAAATAATCCGATCATTGTCCGCGACCAAAATCATTCTAACAGAAACCTCTCTTTCATAGATGGCATTGACCCGGTTCATAGTAACTACGATGGCTGCTAAAGCTTCCTCAACGGTTCCCCCGTGAAAAGCTGTATATTCCCCTGTCGCTGCCACAGCAATCCGAAAAGTATATAGTTGTGTTCCAAAAGATTTTCCTTTATCTTTTTTTAAAACACCGTGGTCGTCTGCTATAGCTTGCCTGAATCTATATTTTGAAATTGGCTCATATTCTATTATTGGACTATCGATCTTTTTGATAAATTTCCTTTTATCGTAGCATATATATTGCTCATTATTCCCTTCATACAAGGGATCGATATAAATTGTTTTTTGTGGCGACAGGATGATGGCATGTAAACCCTTGGAAGTCAGATCTAGTCTAATAGTCGAAGTTTTATCATCAATACAATGTCCTGAATATGTTTTGATATTCGGAAATTTCTCTTCCAGTTCTGCACTCATAATGGATGATTCCCATATTTGAAACTTTTTAAAAGTACCATCCGGATATGGCAGCATTATGATTTCTCCGGTTGAAGTATTAGCAGATCTCTTTAAATTACTGGTAAGCCTATTAGACAATTTTTGAAAATCAAGATTGTAAAATGCTCCTTCCGCAACCTGAATTTGTGCATTCAACTTTGTCGGAGTGGGAGCATTTAATTTAGTCCAATTGTCTTGATCTGAAATTTGACCCTGGGCATTTAATTTTTGCACCGTGATAAAGAATACAATGCATATTGTGATGATCCTGATTAAATTGAGCAAAATGTTGTTTATTGTTATTAAAAAAATTGCCATAGCCTCACTATCATTCAGTATTCTAAAACGTAAATATTATTGGAAAGCATATAAGGAATGATCAGAAATCATTCCAGCTATTCAATTTTTTTTCATCTCTGGCTCATTGAACTGCCTGTCCTTGTTCGCGGCATCCTTTTTATCGTAGCATATATATAGATCACTTTCTGTATCGAGGGGTCTGACATAAATGGTTTGGGTAGGCGATGTTGCCATAATATACAGACCCTTTGGATTTTTGTCTATTCTGACTTTTATGCTTTCATTATTCTGTTTCTCTCCGGAATATGATCTAATATCAGGAAAGTTATTAGCTAACTCTGGCGCCATCGCATCTGATTTTTCAATAACAAATGTATGAAAGGAAGCATCACTCCATGGTACCTGAAAATTAATATGCTCCAATGCACTACGTTCAAATCTCACCTCATCTCTACTCTTCTCTTTTTTTTCTAATTGACTAAGGTGTTTCGTCAGATTGACTTTGTTAAGTTTCAGAATCTCATAATTAGCTGGCAGATCATCTTGCTTCAGTTCGGACAACAAAATGGATTTGTCCATAAATTGCCAAATGCGGTACTGATCTTTGTTCAATGCCGCAGTTTTGGTCGTTGATGAAGTAGTAGAACAACCAAACAATAAGGCAAGAAGCACTGAATAAAATATGGAGTATTGTTTAAACAACATTGGACCTCTTGGATTCAGGGATGTTAGATGTCATTCTATGTAATTTAGGCATTTACAAAACATTTTAAAAGTTCATTTTCATTAAAAAAAATTACGATCAGAACATCGCTATTGTTAACCGTTAAAAATTAATCAGAACTGTTGGTCTTGTAAATAATTTGGAAAGATGGTATAGTGCCTCTTAGAAACATCCTCAAATACAACTTTTCTTAAATCTTCAATATTTTCCTTGTTTAAGGCCGAGATAAACACTGCCTTAGATCCATCCTCGTTGTTCATGAAGGTTGATTTAAGCTGATCCAATGTCAAGGTTTGATCTTCATCATTCAACTCATCATCCTCCGAAGATTCGTTATCTGATTTAAATTGATCTATTTTATTAAAAACCAAAATAGTCGGTTTATCTCCTGCATTGATCTCACTTAAAGTAACATTAACAATATCTATTTGCTCTTCAAATGAAGGGTGAGAAATATCCACAACATGAACAAGAATATCTGCCTCTCTTATCTCGTCCAAAGTAGATCGAAAGCACTCTACGAGTGTGTGCGGTAGTTTTCGTATAAATCCAACCGTATCAGTCAGAAGAAAAGGTATCTGGTCAATGACCACCTTTCTGACAGTAGAATCAACCGTAGCAAAAAGTTTATCTTCGGCAAAAACATCGGATTTAGACAATAAACGCATAATAGTGGATTTTCCAACATTGGTATAGCCAACCAGGGAAGCTCTTACCATTCTGGATCTTGACTTTCTTTGGGTAACACTTTGCTTGTCTATCTTTTCCAGCTTCTTCTTTAACAATGCGATCTTGTCCCGAACAATTCTTCTATCCGTTTCCAATTCGGTTTCTCCAGGGCCTTTCATACCAATACCTCCTTTTTGTTTGGAAAGGTGAGTCCACATATTGGTCAATCGTGGCAACAAATACTGATACTGCGCCAGTTCAACTTGTGTTTTAGCCTGTGCGGTTTTTGCTCTTAGGGAAAAAATATTTAGAATCAGTAAGCTTCTATCCAGAATTTTACACCCAAGGCTCTTCTCTAAATTACGAACTTGTGATGGGCTTAGGTCATCATCAAAAATGACCATATCTACATCAAATGCCTTTACGTAATCATGAATTTCCTGGAGTTTCCCCTTTCCCACAAAAGTTTTAACATCCGGTCTGTCTAACTTCTGTGTGAACGAATTGAGCGTTTTGGCTCCTGATGTTTCTGCTAAAAAGGCGAGTTCATCCAGGTATTCCTGAGCTTTCTCAGGTGTCTGAGTATGATTTATCAGTGCTACCAACACTGCCGTTTCCTGCTTAGGAGCAGTTGAAAATGTTTTACTCATAAATGAATATTTGAATGCCGATCCCCTTAATCTCTGAATTCAGAGATTAATTGATCCGACATGTATTTTGCAAAATAAAAGAACATTTATACAATTTTGTTAAGATTGCATATTTAACCTGCTTCATTTCCGGTTAAGCTCTGAGTGAATGTTGCCACTTATAATGGTAAATGTTTTATTTGAATAAGTTTGTTTTTGAGTATGCGTATTGCAATAGTTATTAATACCTCCTGGAATATCTACAATTTTCGACTTGGACTTGTAAGGTCACTTCTTGAAAGAGGTCATGAAATTTTCGCTGTTGCACCGAAGGACGACTATAGCGATTTACTCGTGAAAGAGGGCTGTAAACATATTCATGTTGACATAGACAGTCAGGGGGTCAATCCATGGAAGGATCTGAAACTAACTTATCGTTTTTTCTTAATCTATAAAAAAATACAACCGGACGTCATTCTGCAATACACCATTAAGCCAAACATTTACGGATCCATGGCCGCCTGGATATTGAAGTTCCCAGCCATCAACAATGTAAGTGGCCTGGGGACTGTCTTTTTGAAAAAGAACCTTCTGTCCAAAGTTTCACTGTTGCTTTATAAAACGAGTTTTAAGTTTCCAAAAATAGTATTCTTCCAAAACGAGGATGATCGTGCACTATTCCTTGATAAGGATTTGGTCAAAAAGAAAATCACCCGCCTTGTTCCAGGCTCCGGGATAGATCTCAAGTCATTTCCAATGATCCCATACAAAAGAAATTCCGTCTTTACATTTTTGGTCGTCTCAAGAATCATTAAGGATAAAGGCATATTGGAATATATCAATGCGATCAAAATCTTAAGGGAAAAAAAACAGATAAACGTAAGATTTCAACTTTTAGGACCAAAAGATCCGGAGCATAAAAGAGGCATTCCTTTGAAAGAGATTGACGAATGGATTGAAAATGGACTGGTGGAATATCTTGGCACAACGGATGATGTGAAATCATTTATCCAAAAAGCTGATTGCGTTGTGCTCCCTTCTTATAGAGAGGGGGCTCCGAGAACTTTACTTGAAGCTGCAAGTCTTGGTCGCCCGATTATAACCTCAAATGTTCCAGGTTGTCGAGATGTAGTGAAAGACGGGTTTAATGGATTACTGTGTGAAGTAAAGAACGATGCCGATCTTGCCGACAAAATGCAAAGGATGTACAGCATGACTGAAAATGAATTAATAAGAATGAGTGAGAACGGTCGAAAAAAAATAGAAGATTCTTATGATGAACGAATCGTAATTAATCTATATTTACAGGCCATCAGAGACGTTGTACATTAAATTTTTTAATAGATCAAATGCAATTTAAGAAAGTAGCCATTCAAGGCCTGATTGAGATATATCCTGCAATTTTTGAAGATGATCGTGGACTCTTTTTTGAATCTTTTCATTCTGAAAAATTTCAAGAAGCCGGTATAAAAGAAAATTTCATTCAATCCAATCAATCATTTTCAAAGAAAGGAGTACTCAGAGGACTTCATTTTCAACGGGTTCCATTTGCCCAAGGAAAGCTTGTAAGGGTCATTAGCGGTCAGGTTTTGGACATTGCTGTCGATTTAAGAAAAGAATCACCAACTTTCGGGCAATACCACAAATGTCTTTTGAGTGCCAAAGAAAACAATATGCTTTATATACCTGATGGTTTTGCGCACGGATTTGCAGCGCTCGAGGACAGCATTTTTTTCTATATGTGTACGAACGTTTACAATAAAGATTCTGAGGATGGGATTATCTGGAATGATTCGGATCTTAACATTGATTGGGGTATTGACAACCCAATTATTTCTGATAAAGATCTGATTCTTAGCCCATTTGCCGAATTAAAAAAAACATTGTAAATAAATTATTATTTTTAATTTTGTGAGCATCAGTTAAACCTATCATTCTTAGTCATATTGAAAAAGGTAATTCTCAGTCGCTCTGTTCTCATTGGTGCGGTTTTTCTTCTTGGGTCTTGTAATTCTTACAGACAAAATATCATGTTTTCTACAGAGCAAAACGTTATTCCCGAAGGTGTAGAAATAGCAGTTAGTGAGGCAGAAGGTAATTATATCATCCAGGAAAATGATTTATTAAACATTGACGTTTATACTAGTAACGGTGAACGGATAATTGACCCGGATTTTGAGCTTTCAAGAGGTATCAGCCAAGCTGGTCAGAGCTTAACGAGACCCCAACCAAACTATCTGGTTGAAAGTGATGGTACTGTAAAACTTCCACTGGTGGGTTCAATTGAGCTTGCCGGAATAACTTTAAGAGAAGCTAGTGAACTTTTGCAACAAAGATTTGCCGCGTTTTACGAATCACCTTTTGTAACGATCAATTATATTAACAAAAGAGTAATAGTACTTGGAGCAAATACCGGTACAGTTGTGCCATTGATTAATGAAAATACCACCTTGGTAGAAGTCCTTGCACTTGCCGGTGGTTTGAACAATAATGCGAAAGCCCATAACTTACGATTAATAAGAGGAGATCTATCAAATCCTGAGGTTTATATTATAGATCTTTCCACCATTAACGGAATGAAAAATTCTATTAAAAAAATATATCCTGGAGATATTATTTATATTGAGCCAGTCAGAAGGCCGATATCCGAATCTGTAAGAGATATAGCACCTGTGATTAGTATCATTACTAGTGCCGTAGCCTTAATTATAACCTTAAACAATCTTTGAAAATAATTGATTAATCGATTTTACGATATTGAGCCAAATGGGGAAATGGATCAGGAAGAGAGTTCCAACCCTTTTGATATTATCGACTTTGATAAGGTAAGAAGTGTATTGAGACGATCCATTCCATGGATCATTTTAATATGTATTGCAACAAACACAACAGCTTATCTATTTTTAAGATGGACGCCGGAATTATTTGAATCATATTCTGAATTAAAGCTTGAGGTGAAGAATGAAGCCAGTCTATTTGGATTCAATAGTTTTAATGACAAAGGGAATCAAAATTTCAATACCATCTCAGGCGAAATAGAACTCCTCAAATCCAGATTATTTCTTGAGAAGGTCATTGAAGTGGTTGAACTCGACATAAGCTATTACTTTTATGGTAATATCCTTGTAAACGAAAGATATAAGAACTCACCTTTTAAGGTAGATTATGCCCTAAAGTCTAATTCCGTTTTAGACATTCCATTCGATATAGAAATCACAAATAGCAGAAGCTTTAGATTAACTTACAGTTTAGGCGGAAACGAAATATCTGATGTTTACAATTTTGATGAAAAAATTGATACTGATTACTTTACTTTCAAAATTTCACTTACAAGATTTTATGAAGAAAATGTAGCCAATGGTAAATATTATTTCACCATTAACAGTTCTCGTGCTTTAAATCATTATTTATCAAGCAATCTTGACGTCACTCCAATAAATTTTCAGGCAAATACCATCAGAATTTCATTCAGTGATCATAATAAATACAAGGCTCGTGACTTAGTCAATGCCATCGATACAATTTATCTGAATTATACGCAGGAGGAAAAAACCAAGGAAAACAAACAAAAAATTGATTTTATCAATGAACAGATAAAACAAACAAGGGAGAAATTAGAAGCCGATGAAAATTTCTTTGAATCATTTGCCATTGAAAATCAAACAACCAATGTAGACGAAGATCTGCGACGAACGCTGACCTATAAAAGAGCCCTGGACTCGCAAAGACTTGCGATTAAACAACGCATTGTAAAACTTGATCAAATCACCTCTAAAATTGATGAACTAGATACTATCATTAGTACATCTGAAATGCCCCTTATAGACATTCCAACAGATATAAAGGCAACATTGAATGAGCTTAATCAACTTTTGATTGATAAGAATAGAGTGCTTTCAACTTACAACGAAAACACAAGTGCGTATCGTCGCATTAGAAAGCAGGTGGATTTTTTAAAACAAAAAGCAATAAACCTCATTCGAAACTATAAGAATGAATATAACGAAGAACTTGATCGTATAACCAATAGGATCATTGATCTTGAACGAATGTTCCGGCAACTTCCGTCAAAAGGAACTGAATTTAGTAAACGTCAAAGAGCTTTCAGTTTACAAGAACAGAATTACCTGGAATTACTCCAGAAAAAAACCGAATTTGAAATAGCCGAAGCAGGAACAAAACCGGATTTTGTCATTCTCTCTTCAGCCAGTCTGCCTCATCAATCCATTTATCCTAATCGTTGGATAATATATGGAATTGGCGCTGTGGCAGGCCTAATTCTCAGCCTGATATTTGTTGGGATACGCTATTTAATGCACAATACTATCAGTAGTCAGCACGAGCTTGAAAAGCTTACCCCTGCTCCTATTCTGGGCATCGTACCATTTTATAAGGAGGCTGAAATGCCTGAAAATAATTTAGTAATAGACAAAAATCCCAAAGCGGGTATCAGCGAGGCCTTCAGATCGATTAGGACCAACATGCAATTTTTGAAGGCTGGCAAGAATAAAAAAGTAATTTGTGTTACTTCTACCATCAGTAATGAGGGAAAAACTTTTGTATCTGTCAATTTGGGAGCGATCATAGCACTTTCGAATCAGAAAGTTATCCTGGTGGATATGGATATGAGAAATCCCAACATTCATGGGGCATTTTCCCAGGAGAATATAAACAAAGGAGTAAGCACAATACTTATTTCGAAAAATACTGTTCAGGAGTGTATTAGAAGAACCTCTATAGAGAATCTGGATTTTATGGCTGCCGGTCCTAAACCACCAAATCCGGCTGAATTGATTCTGGGAGAAGCATTTGATCAATTCCTGGAAGAACTTAAAGCCTCATATGACGTTGTAATACTGGACACGCCCCCTGTAGGGCTTGTAACCGATGGGGTTCTGATGATGAAAAAATCTGATCTGCCTATTTATGTATTGAGAGCTGATTATTCCAGAAAGTCTTTTGTGAACAATATCAATAGATTGGTGAAAGTAAACAAATTTAAAAACATATCTATTATTCTAAATTCTTTCAGGTCGTCAAGAAACCAGGCCTATGGTTATGGGTACGGTTACGGGTATAGTTATAAATATAACTATGGAGATGGATATTACGGTGAAACAGTAAAAAAGAAGCTCCTGGATTCCAGATTGTTTAATTTGTTTAGTAAGAAATAAAAGTGATTAGCCTATTCAAGAAGAAAAAAGATATTTCAGTTTCTCCACTGACTGTTGATGTGCATTCACATTTGCTGCCTGGTTTGGACGATGGTGTACAAAGCATGGATGAATCAATAGCAATTCTTTCGGAAATGTCAGAAATCGGCTATGAAAAGGTCATAACGACTCCACATGTAATTGCAGATCACTATCCGAATACACCGGAAACAATTTACAAGTCACTAAGAGAGCTTAGAGAGAAAATTAAGGAAGTTGGTTTGAACATACAAGTTCAGGCAGCAGCTGAATATTATCTGGATGATCATCTGTTGGAGAAGCTGGAGAATAACGATGCTCTCCTGACTTTTGGTGATAATTATTTATTGTTTGAAACCTCATTTATAAACCAACCTTCTTTTTTGGTTGAAGCGGTTTTCAAGATAAGTGCACTAGGGCTTAAACCTGTGTTAGCTCACCCGGAACGATATTTATACCTACAGCAAAATGAATCCTTACTTTCTGAGTTATTAGATCGAGGTGTTCATCTTCAAATCAATTTAAACTCTTTGACAGGCTATTACTCAAAACCAGCACGCAAATTTGCCGAAAAGCTGATAGAGAGAGGACAGGTTAGTTTTATTGGAAGTGATTGCCATAATTCAAAACATATGGAAAGTCTTAAAAGAGCAACGCAGATGAGGTATTTCGAAAAGGCCACCAATCAGGGACTTTTAAATAACATGCTTTGATGATCTTTACTACTGGAGCTACCGGGTTGGTTGGCAGCCATATCTGCAGAAGATTTCTTGCTGAAGGACACTCAATAAGGGCATTAAAGCGAAAAAACAGTGATCTAACCCTTATTGCAGATATTCAGGAAAAAATCGAATGGGTAGAGGGTGACATTTTAGACATTCGTTGCCTTGAACACTTTCTGGAAAATGTGGAGATGGTAATTCATGCAGCTGCTATCATATCATTCGTTAGCAGTGAAAAAGAACGAATGTTCCAGCACAATATAGAAGGGACTGCAAACATTATCAACACCTGCCTGAAACTTGGGATTTCCCGCTTTATCCATGTTAGCTCTATAGCAGCATTGGGTCGGCCAGTTAATGGCAGCCTTATTTCGGAAAAAACACAGTGGGAGGAATCCAAATTCAATACCGACTATGCCAAATCAAAGTATTTGTCTGAAATCGAAGTTTGGAGAGGATCTGCGGAAGGATTGAATGTTACCATTGTCAATCCATCCATAGTACTCGCCCCGGGTGACCTTAACAAAAGTAGTACAAGGATTTTCAAACATGTTATGGATGAAAAAAGGCTTTACACCGATGGCTCTTTAAACTATGTGGATGTCAGAGATGTTGCTGATGCCATTTTCCATTTGTGGGATAAGAATATACAAAATGAAAGGTTCATTCTGAATGCCGGAAGCATCACTTATGAATCATTTTTCAAACAAATTGCCGTACTACTAGACAAAAAACCACCTACTATAAAAGTAAGCACGTCGCTCCTATTTTTGGCTGTGATGATTGAACGCATCAAATCTATACTTACAGGGAACAAGCCGTTGTTGACAAGGCAAACCGCTTTGGGAGCAAAGAAAGTATTTAAATATTCCAATGATAAAATCAAATCAACGCTGGGTTTCAAATTCCGACCGATACAAGACACGCTGGAATGGAGCTGTAAGGAACTTCTTGCTAAACAAAACTTATCTTGATAAGGTACATCCAAAAAATTTATCATTCCTTAATGGTGGAATATATTTCTTAATTAATTAAATTGTTTCAGATTAGTATTATTATACTTTAAGATTTGTGTATGCCGGAAAATTTCAAGAAAAGAGAAGAAGAGAGAGATTTGGTTAAGAGATATGAGGAGCAGTTAAAGAATAATGATCCTGCTTTTTTTGAGTTGGAAGTATTCGAACGGATCATAAATTACTATAAGGAAAACGAAAAGTATGGAAAGGCTTTGAGCACCTGCAAGTTTGCCATTGATCAGCATCCCTTTTCAATGGAACTAATATTGGACAAGGCTCAAATACTTACCAATCTGGAAAGATATGAAGAAGCCCTCGCTGAACTTGAGCATGCCTCTCACCTTAACCCCAGAGATACAGAAGTTCAAATTTTGAAGAGTTCTGTACTTTCGCTTTTGGGTAAATATTCAGAATCAATTTCTATTTTGGAGGCCATCTTACCTTTTGCAGAGGAAAAGGATGAAATTCATTATCATATAGGTATGGCTCACCAATCCAACGGTGAGTTCCAAAAAGCAACGGATGCATATAAATTAGCTATTGAAGAAAATCTGAATCACGAAAATGCGCTCTACGAACTTGCCTATTGCCTGGATATAACAGGCGAACTGGAAAGCAGCATAACCTATTATCAAAAATTTATTGATAAAGACCCCTATTCAAGTCACGGCTGGTACAATTTGGGAATAGCTTATAACAAGCTTGAACAATATGAGAAAGCTGTAGAGGCTTATGAATATGCTGTAGCCATTGATGAGAATTTTGCCTCAGCTTTTTTTAACCTGGGGAACTCTCTGGTTAGCCTTGGTAAATATAAGAAGGCGCTTGAGGCATATAAAAATACTTTGCATACGGAAGGACCAAGTGCGGAAACTTATTGTTCCATAGGTACTTGTTATGAGAAAATGGAGCATTATGACTTGGGTATAAAATATTTTCAAAAAGCTGTTAAGCTTGATGAATATTATGACGAAGCCTGGTTTGGAGTGGGCATATGCCTGAGTAATCAGGATAAATGGTACGAGGCGATACATTTTTTGAACAAAGCACTCAAAATAAATTCCGAGAATTATGCCTATTGGCTGGCTGTAGCAGAGGCAGAATACAACGCCGGTAACATTGTTTCAAGTCTGGATGCCTATGAAGAGGCATTCCTGCTAAATCCTATTAACAAGGATATCTGGCTAAACTGGTCCTTCATATATTATGAACAAGGGGACTATGACAAAGCATTGGAACTCATCAAACAGGGAATTGATGAATTACCGGAAGAATCTGAATTATATTATAGAGCAACTGCTTATCTTATAAGTGCGGGTAAATATAAAGAAGCCTTTCATTATTTAGAAAATGGTTTAATTTTGAACTTTGATAATCACAGTATTCTTTTTGATTTCTTTCCAAAGCTAGAAACTCAAAAAGCATTGTTTAAAATTATAGACCAATATAGAAAATAACCCTGCATGAATTATATTCTGAAGAACTTGCCTGAGAGGACGGAAAAACCCAGACAAACAGGATTTACGATGGCAATGGATAAGGGAATGAGTCCTAGGGAAGTTGAGGATTTCATTGAAACTTGTGGCAACTATGTTGATATTGTTAAGTTGGGGTGGGCCACATCTTATGTTACACCGAATTTAAAAGACAAAATCAATATTTATCAACAGGCCGGCATCCCAACTTATTTTGGTGGCACCTTGTTTGAAGCGTTTGTTGTAAGAAACCAGTTCGACGACTATCGAAAAGTATTAGATAAATTTGAGCTGACATTTGCAGAGGTCTCTGATGGATCCATTGAGCTTGATCATGATTTGAAGTGTGATTATATAAGCAAATTGTCTGAACAAGTTACTGTACTTTCGGAAGTGGGCTCCAAGGATGCTGAAAAAATAATTCCTCCCTACAAATGGATTAGCCTAATGCAGGCGGAGCTAGACGCTGGCGCCTGGAAGGTAATTGGGGAGGCACGAGAAGGAGGAAATGTAGGACTTTTTAGATCCAGCGGCGAAGTGAGATCCGGACTTGTGGAAGAGATTCTCACGAAAATCCCTTTTGAAAAAATTATCTGGGAGGCACCTCAAAAGGCACAACAGGTATGGTTCATTAAATTGCTTGGATCTAATGTAAACCTTGGCAATATCGCCCCAAATGAAATGATCCCTTTGGAAACACTTCGTTTGGGCCTGAGGGGAGACACCTTTGATCACTTTCTGAATCTGGAAAGCCTTCAATCGTAAAGCAATCCCAAAATTTTCGGAAATACAGCTATCTCAATGAGCAATTTGAAAGAAAATATTTTATTGTTCCTGAAAGGCGTCGGGATGGGTGGAGCTGATATTGTTCCCGGAGTATCTGGAGGAACTGTAGCATTCATAACAGGCATTTATGAAAAATTACTCTATTCAATCAATGCTGTTAATCTTCAGGCCTTACAATTAATAAAAGCCAAAAGATTCAGAGATTTTTGGAGTCATATCAATGGAAATTTCCTGTTGGTTCTTTTCATAGGTATTTTTACAAGCTTTCTCTCTCTTGCCAAATTGATCGAATTCCTTCTGGAAAATCACCCCATTCAACTTTGGTCTTTTTTCTTTGGTTTAATTATTATTTCATCTGCTCTAGTGGCGAGAGAAATAAAAAAGTGGAGAATTGGAACAGTAGCTATGATGCTCCTGGGAGGCATAATAGCCTATTTTATCACGGTACTCACCCCCGCTGAAACACCTGATGATCTTTGGTTCATTTTTATATGTGGGGCTATTGCAGTGTGTGCCATGATACTACCGGGAATTTCCGGTAGCTTCATTGTATTGTTGCTTGGAAAATATCAATACATGGTTAATGCGCTCTCATCATTGAACATTGTTGTTCTATTGACATTCATCGCGGGTTGTGTCACCGGACTTTTAAGTTTCTCCAAAGTTATTTCCTGGTTGTTAAAAAAATACCATGATCTTGCCATTGCTTTATTATCCGGGTTCATGATCGGATCCCTTAATAAGGTTTGGCCGTGGAAAAAAACAATAGAAACTTTCACCGACAGACATGGTGTGGAAAAGCCGCTTATTCAGGAAAATATTTGGGCGACCCAATATCAGGTTGAAGGCAATGATGCCTTTATTTTTCAAGCTATTTTATTTTTTGCACTCGGTATTGGTATTGTGGTACTTATAGAAAAAATCGCGCACTGGAGGAGAAGTCCTCACAAATAAACCAACTAAACATGCATCGTGTATTTGGGCTTATTGGGAAAACATTAAAACACTCGTTTTCAAAAAAATATTTTGAGGCAAAATTTCAAACAGAAAATATCCAAAATTGTTCTTATGAACTATTTGAATTAAGTGATATATCCGCGTTTGAAAACCTGGTTTCAAGTACCAAAGATCTGCGTGGCTTGAATGTCACCATCCCCTATAAAACAGAGATACTGCCCTATCTCAACAGGCTGGATACAAGTGCACAAAAGGTAGGAGCGGTAAATGTGATCAAAGTAGAGGATCAAGGATTAACTGGTTATAATTCTGATTACTATGGTTTTCTGGAGTCGCTAAGAAATTGGTTACCTGAGTCAAATCAGCCTTTTAAGGCGCTGATACTTGGAACAGGAGGAGCATCCAAAGCGGTTCAAGCTGTTCTGATTGATTTGAATATTGAATACAATTTTGTTTCAAGGACCTCTTCAGAGGAAATTCTAAGTTATGATGAATTGAATTCAAACCCTCAACTATATAAGGAATACTCATTGATCATAAACACAACCCCGCTGGGTATGTTTCCGGATACAAATACTTCCCCTGCATTGAATTACGACCTGCTGACCTCGGATCATTTGCTATACGATTTGGTCTATAACCCGGAAGAGACGCTATTTATGCAAAAGGGACTGAATGTTGGTTCCAAGGTCAAAAACGGATTGGAAATGCTCCATTTACAAGCAGAGAAATCCTGGGAAATATGGAATCAGGAATCAACGTAGCCTTAATATAAGATTATTCAATCATCTACCGTATAATTGACATAATGTGCATTGGAAAATCTATGGTTTCTCTGTAATCGTTTCCATCACTACACACTACAAAGAGTGCTCATGATTTGAAAACGTAACATCACCAACAGTCATAAAATTTACATCTGTTTGAGTTTCCTGATCACTTTTTTATCAAATCAACTTGACTCACTAGCCCTTTAGTTTAAGTGTGACTTTTTGTTGACTTGATTCCACTTTTGAGATTTTGAATTTCGTGGAAACCGCCGGAACAATACTGTCAAGCAAATCATCAAAACTATTTTTGGAGTGTTGTATCGTCAAGGTACCGGTTTCGAGTTTACTCTGTGGATCTGTTTTAAAATCTCCCTGAGAGACCGATGAAATTCCACTAAGCGTCTCTAATTTCTTTCTATAGGTTCTTAGAATTGTATAATCGGCTCCAATAAAAATGACTGTGGCTCGCTTTGTTCCTGATAAAGCATTTGCCGACTTACCATTTGACCCAGGCAAGTGTAGGTTTGGGATTTCCTTCACGAGGTATTCACAAGTTCTCAAAACCCCCTGCTCCAATGCATTCGCCAATGCCGGATTCTGATTTGAAGCAGACCGAAAAAAGCCCACATTAGCTTTAGAATCTTGGCCTTCAACCTGCACGGACTTGGACCACAATATCTCACGTGTTTGTGGATTTAATAACTTCACAATAAAACCCAATTTTACTTTCTTTTGTGTAGCGGAAATATTCCTTAATATTCGCACATTGGTCCTATTGGTTTCCTCACTAAATTCTGTTACCTCCCCGGTAATGACAACTTGCGCTCCCTTCATCTTACCCTTAGCAGCACTCGAGCCTCCATCGGCATAGTCAGATTCTCCAAAATCAACCTCATTTATCATGTCACTTTTGTTTTGAAGAGATTCAAGCACACTAAAACAATCAATTTCATACAATGCGTTTGTAAGCATGGTGGCCATGTTACGGCCAAGTTGTCCGGGAACACGGGTTGTGGCATTAAATCTAGCAACTGTTACCCTGGTACGTTGGGTGACAGGTGTATCTTTGCATTTGGATTTGACACTTTCAAAATCTGTTTTGATATCTTTGGAATTTTGTGCAATGGCTGCATCCGGTGATATTAGTATTGCTGATAAGGCCATCAAAAAACAAGCACTTATGTAAGATGGCCAAATGCTTTGATAAATTGGTGTTTTCATGGGATTGTGCTTAAATTGTTTGAAACATTGTATTGGCTGCTTTGCATCAGATACAATATGTATTTTCTTCTGCTTAGTTCATTAATAATTTTTTCTGAAGGACAAGCTGATCTGTGATAATGATCAGCTGATACATACCTTTGGGATAAGGTGAAAAATCGACTTTCATGACATTGGTTTTAGCCTTTCCTGAAAGGAGAAGTTTACCTGATATTGTCCGTAGTTCAATTTCAGCACCTAGAAGGTTGATACCGCTTTTACTTTCAATGATGAGTTCATCTACAACCGGATTGGGATAAATGATCAGTTTGGTATCAGCCTGCTGATAGATTGCTGTTACATCAATGGATACAGTGTGTTTTTCCGAAAGGGCAGAACATCCGCCTTCGTTGGCTACACTTACCTGATATTCTCCACTTTCCTGGGGTTGGTATTGACGGCTCGAAGCACCGGAGATAGGCTGATCATTGAGAAACCACTGATAAGTGAACGCCTCGGTTGATTCAAGAATAATGCTTCCATCATTCCCTGTCAATTCGGTGATATTAGGGACCTCTGGGTTTTCATGATCAGCCTCTACGGTAGCTTCTTCAGCTACGGAATAATCCGGCACATCTCCTTTCACAGTAACTGTGTAAGTACCACTGGTCAAATTAGGGAACACGTTGTTTGCGGAAAAATTAGTACCGTCTATGCTATAAAGAAGTGTGCCTTCTCCTCCGGTTGCATTAGCTGTTAACTGGCCATCACCCAAGCCTTCGCAAGATTCATTTTGTTTTTCTACCGACAAAACGATAGGAACTACCTCCGAATAAAGAAAGCTAATAGTATTCACCAGGCTTTTCCTTTCTTCATCATCAATCGCCCAAACTGATAAAGTGTAAGTTTCTCCATTTGTTAATTCACTGGCATTGGCTTGAAAATCAAATTCAACTACCGGGCTTGGATCTTGTATGGGCTGACTATACGTTTGGGAGGTGAAACCGTTTCCTTCAAAAAAATACTCCAGACGCACGATGTTTACTTGCTCCATATCCTCCAGGACCTGGATCAGGCGAGACGACAACAATGACCATTCTCCCTCTGCTGACCTTGCTCTTATGTACATAAAATGCGTGCCAGGTGCAAGGTCATCCAGGTTTGCGTCAAAGATGATTGTATTGTCAGTTTCATTCCCTGTAATATTCACCTGAATACCATTTCCAAATCCCGGATCAGCATCAAAAAAATACTCCAAAGCATCTATTGATGGTACAGGAACATCTTCCACTACAAACAGAGTAGTATAAGTATATAAACTCCAGAAATCCTGATCATCCTTGACTCTTATATACAGATGATGAAGACCCGGATTAACATTGTTCAGGTCTATCGTGAAATTAAGCTCAAAGTTGGGGCCTAATAGATTTGATGGAATAGGTATGTCCACATTTTGCCCAAATCCTGCATCGTCATCAATAAAATATTCAGCCTTAACAATGTCCTGTGCCATTGCCATACCCTTCAGGAAAAAAATTAAGATAATAATCGGTAAGACTTTCATCCTTAATGCAAGGTTATTGGTTAGATCTTACCTTAATTCTGACATTAATGCCTTCACTGGCTGAACCAATCCCATTGGTTGTAAGCTCATAAATAGAAGGTATCGGAGGCAAACCCGAAATAACATAGGGTGCAGCGCCACCATAAGCACCTGCATCCACACCTTCGAAACCTACACCACTAGCGGGAGATGAATCTCCCAACTGAAATTCGCTATCAATAACCGGTGCATCAATTAAAAAAACTTCACTTTGCGTCACTGAAAACACATTATCCAATAAGGTATTTCCGGTTGAAGAAGTCGGTATCACCACACTTTCAGGAGCGGTAAATACATTATTTTTAATTTGGTTATTATCACAATCATCAAAAAAACCCTGATCCAGAAAAATGTTATTGATGATTTCCACTCCATTTAAATCTTCAATCCCCATATTCATTACATTGTTCCTTATGATCGTATTGGAAAATGTATCTCCGCTTCCGTTAATAGAGTGAGATGTACTCCAGGTGGTGATGAGTATATTATTTTGAATTAATATGTTTGAAGCAGGATCGACAATAACTATTGAATGAACACTGTTACCACTGAGAATATAATTTTGTTCAATAATAATATTGGTCCCATGACTAACCCTGATATTGTCAAGTTTATTCCTGAATAACGTCAACCCGCTGGGACCAGCAGTGCCTAAAGTGCCGTCTCGTCTTCTGTTGGAAATCTTTGTGGTGATTTGTCCCGTCACATCAAAATCAAGTCCCATAATAATCGCATTATCGGCACTTTCACCTATTTCCATCTGATAAATCTTGGCTGTTTGATTTAAGGCCTGGGTATTAGGATTTTCTCCAAGGAAATAGCCAGGTCCAATGATGACCAGCCCCTTATTCAAGCGAATGAGCGTAGTTCCATCGTAAGCATTGGGTGATCCGGCAACATAAATTGTGTCTCCAGTATTAGCATTATCTATAGCCTCCTGAAGGCTGGAATAATCGGCTGATGTTCCAGGGTTATTGTTAACTTGTATAATGGTCGCCTCGGAAACAACGACAACCCACAGCAAGACAATTGTTGTTAATATAAAATTCTTTTTCATAATCGGTTAGTCAAATTGAAAAATGATCCATTCCAAGATCTCAGGAAAATTGATCCGGTCGGTTTTGTTTATTTTTTGATCCGGATTGTATTAAAACTGGTTAGAGCATTATAGTTAATCCTAAGGTGCCACTGCTAAGTACACTTCCTCCCCCGTATTCAAGATTAACGGCGAACTTATCGTTGAAAAAATATCTACCACCGATTTGAATGCCCAAGCCAAGACCCCCTGAGCCGGAGCCAGTATAAATATCATCATCTAAAAAACCCGATTGTGCCTTGGTATTCCAAACATAATACCCTAAAGTAGCACCAGCATAAAAATCCCATTCATCTGACACTCCTAGCAATTCATTAAAATGATAATTTCCTCTGGCGCCGATACCTACAATGGTATGCTTCCATTTCCCACCAAGAAAACGTTCGGAGTTTGATTGGTATGACAAGCTTCCTCCTACAGTTATGTAATCTGCTACAGGAAATACCAATCTTCCAAATATAGGCGTACCCCAGGAAGAAAATCCGATGCCTGCTGTTAGCATCTTTTGATCATTAGCAAATGGATTGAATTGAGCTTTGACATTGTTGCCAAAAAAAATCAGACATAGGCACAAAAGGGCAGTTTGGAAAATTAACTTTTTCATAAAATTGTATTTCAATGGTTTTCAATAAATCAGATTCTTAACAATATTTCGTTTTCTGTTTTTCAGTTGTTCTATTTGGTTCTGATGATCGGAAATTGTTCGATTACATGCTCACGATACTTTCTTCCAATTAAAATCTTATGCCCCTCGATATGGATTGTGTTACTCTTAATGCTGTCAACTTTATTCAAATTGATCAAATACTTTCTTGATACCCTCACAAAAGAATCATCACTTAGTTGCTTGATAAAGTTTTGCAGGTAGGTAGTGAGATGATACCTCTTTTCTGAAGTATAAATTTTCACATAGCTACCAAAAGCTTCAACAAATAATATGTTCGATTTCGCTATCCTTTCATAAGTATAATCAATGGGTATAAATATTGAACCGTTAAGAGCCATATCAAAACTAACGTTATGGATATATTTTTCTGGATTACTCCAACAAAACAACTTTCAATTAAATGATGGGATAAAGAAAAGAAGGTCTTCGGTAAGCTAAAATTTTAATTCGTGAAAGCGATATGTCGGTTCGGGAAACTTAAGCGTCGGTTCGTGAGAAAAAATGTGACATAGTAGTTTTATATCAATCAGGGTTTGATACCAAGCAATAGAAACAGTTCTTCTCGTCTATCCTTAGGAATGGAAAACTTGTCTCCATCTATAAAAACATGATTGTCCTGGACCTTTTCAACAAAATTCAAATTGATTATCTGTTGCCTGCCTAACATAAAGAAAGCCGGATAGACTGATAGTATATTTTTATAGAATCCACTAAGACTCGACTTAAACAAAATTGGCTCTTTCTTATCGGATACTCTAATGCGAGGATAATGATCATCGGCCTGAACCCTTATTATATTCTTTACCGAAACACCTTCGAAAGTATTCCTCCCTGTTTTCAACCAAAGCTTATCTTCATCCAGTGGTTTTACAAATAACTGAGTAACTTCTTCCCGTCCCTTGATCTTGATCATGGCGAGTTCCAAAGTTCTTTGCAAACTGGTGTCATCATAGGGTTTCTTTAGAAAAAAAGGAGAGGACAAATGTTTTGCCTTATCAAAACCAAGATGATCAGGCAGACCTGTCAAAAAAATAATGTTACTTTCAAAAGATTGTTTCTTTATCAATTCACCAATTTTTATTCCTCCATCTTTTTCTCCCTTCAATTCTATGTCTAAAATAACAATTTCCGGTTTCTCTTTGATCAGAACCTTCTGAGCATCCGGATAGTTATCAACGGGCTTTAATACTTCACCACGATTTTTTATGTAATCTTTGATATCCGTAGCGAGGTTATTGGCTTCCTCAACATTATCTTCTACTATCAATATCTTCATTTATCTGGATTTAAGCATGTGAAAGACGGGTTCCAATTTTTTGGCATTGAAATACCAATTCAAAAATACTTCCTTGTCCGTTTTGATAATGTGTTTTTTGCCTACCTCCTAATATATCAACATATTTGGAAATTAAAGTCCGGCCGAAGTGCTTACTGGAGTTCTTCAATTCATTTTTGGAGTAGCCCTTACCATTGTCCTGTATGATCAACTTCACTTTCTTGTCTTGCTCGGAAAATGAGATACTGAAAGCAGGATGCTCGGTCTCTGCAAAGGCATGTTTAAATGCATTTGTAACCACCTCACTTATGATCAACGCAATCGGAACAGCTGTATCAAAGGCTAGTACGATTGGAGAAATATCCATGTGAAAACTCACCTCATCAGGTTTCTTATTGTGGACGGTCAGAAGTTTACTTGTTAACTCCTGCAAAAAATCTTTCATAACAATTTCAGTATGATCCCTGGCCTCGTAAAGAAATTCAGAGAGCGACGATAGCGCCAATATCATATTTTCACCATTCTTTACCTGTCTCAGAATATCTTCATCATCTATTCCTTTGGAAACGGTTTTCAGAATATTTTGAACACGTTGGAGTCCGTTGTTTGTCTGATGTTGTATATCAGCCTTCTGTGCATTGATGATCCTGTTCTTGTCGAGAAGCTCTTTATTCTTCCTCACAATTTTTCTTCTCGTGCTAATAATGACAACTAGTACTACTGAAACCCCAACAAAGAGCACAATGAAGGCGATACTCAGTATGCGTTGGTTTTCAGTTTCTAACTCTTTTAAAAGAATTTCTTGTTCCAGTAATTCATTGTTCTTCTCGACTTCTTCTTTTTCCATCAATGCCCTGATATTTAGCACTTTTACTTTTTCTTCGTTGAAAAGATGCTCTTTCAATTGATCATATTCCGCATCCAACGCTGCAACTTTTTCATATTGCCCCAGTGCACCGTAGATTTTTTTCCCTAAATCAAGATTTCTCAATAACACATTATTTAACTGCATTTGTCTTGCCAGGACACCGGCTGTCACAAGGAAGTTGATCGATTTGGTATATTGCTTTTGCACAAAAAAAAGCTCAGCCAAGTTATTAGAGCTGGTTGCAATGCCTTTTTTATCATGCATATTTTTTCTTATTGTCAGTGATTGATGAAAATATTGATTTGCCTTCTTCAGATCTCCTTTTTTAAAATAGGCCTCCCCCAAGTTGTTTAAGGTTACAGATTCGCTCAAACTCAGCTTTAATCGCTTCTTAATACTTAAGCTTTTTTCATAAAAAATGATGGCACTGTCTGTCAGGTTGGTTTCCAAATAAACGTTTCCAATATTGTTCAGAGATCCTGCAACACCTCTTTCATAACCAATCTTTTCCTGAAGTTCAAGCGCTTTAAAATGATGTGTAAGAGAATTTTGAAATTCCTCGGTTTTCTCAAAAACATTGGCTATGGCATCATAAGTTGCAGCCAGCTCCTTATCATTGTCAAGAGTTACTAAAATGTGCACAGATTCCCTGTAGAGATTGAGTGCTCGCGAGTAATGACTCATATTTTTATAAACAATACCAAGACTCTTTAATCTTTTGGCAATGGAAAGGCTGTCACTGATAGACCTGCTTATTTCCAGTGATTTCTCATAATGCTCAATCGATGTTTTAAAATCTCCTTCGTCAAATGCGATGTTACCTAAATTATTATGGATAATACTGACATACTCGGAATGAGTAGGATCAATCAGGGACAATGCCTTTTTTAAAACGGATCTGGCATTTTCAGTTTGATCCAGTTTGCGATATGAAGAGGCTAACTTTATATATAGCCTACTACGTTTAATGACTGTCAGACTCGAGTCATTTATCTTTAAGCGGCTCTCATATAATGTTGCAGCCTTTCTAAATTCCCTTGCTTTGTAAAATTTGTCTGCCAGGATTACGATGGAATCCGGGTTATTTTTTTTATCCGTAACACTATCAGATCGTATTTGTTGATCACCACCACGAGAGTCAACAACAAGTGTTCCACCCAAAATAATTAATAAAGTGAAGAGTTTGAACATGTTTCACCGGAAGATAAAACCTTTAATTTCCAACTAAAATGTGAATGGTTCAAGATAATTTGTGATTTTTTAAAAGGAAAAGGTTGGCGCCAAATCCCTTTCCCAACTTGTCATCAGTTCAGGGCGTGCCTGAATTGTTTCCTGATTTACCATCATTGGGAGGCAAATCGTCTTCTACTTCTTCATCATTATCCGGTGTAATGAGATTAGGTTGATCGATCTCAGGAATCTTGGGGATGATCTCTTCATCCTTTTGACAACTAGATAAAATGATGACAAAAGCCAATAATTGCATAATCTTCAGTAAATTTTTCATGGATTTAAAAGCTTTATCGCTTCTAAATTGGCCGGCCTGCTTTGAAGCAATTGATTTGTAAATCTGGGTGAGAGGAAGATTAAGGAGTGAACTTTCCATGCCCAGAACCTCATGAATCATACACTTCCAAAAACTTCTAGTGGTTAATCCGAAAATTGTTGAAATATCAATGGGTGATTCAAAAAAAAATCAAATTTTTTTTTGAATACACTCTTCACTTAAAAGTCCATAGGATTCCTACATATCAACAAATTCTACTCATTAACAATCAATCGCTGAAATAGAGCCCTGATATTGATTCAATATGGAGCTTGATTTTTATATTGCTAAGCCAAATATTTGGACTAGTTATAAAGGGCACTATCAATTCAATCAATGTTCACAAAAAAGATCCAATTCATTTTGTTATTACTTTCACTGGCAGCAGGGGAAAGTGCCAGAGGTCAGAGTCTGGTTTTACAAAATACAATGGATAGTACCAGCTTTTTCTTCGAACAAAATAATTACATTAAGGCTAATCATTGGGCAAAGAAGGCAAGGTCTCTTGCAATGCAGGAACAACTTCACAAAGATTCTATCTTCATTAATATTTTGGACATTTTGTTCGAGACCTCACTTTACATGGGCCACATGACCGATGCTGTTAATTTCGGAGCAAAACAGAATGATCTTGTCAGAGAATTGTATGGGGAGAAACATCCATTTTATTTTCGAGGTGCCCTCCGTCTTGTCAATGCTTACAGCAGCGAATTGAATTTTAAGCCAGCCGACAGCATTTTGAATAAGGTAGAACCTCTGATTATTGCATCACAAGGAAAAGAAAGTATCTATTATGCCGATTTTTTGGCAAAAAGGGCTAATACGCTGCTTTGGGGTGGTAAAATATTCTTAGCCTTTCCAACGTATATCAAGGCCAAGGAAACCTATATCCGGATTGGAAAGGATAAGTCTAGAAATCTGGCGCTCTGTATGGGTGAATTAGGCATGGCTTATTTGATATTGGGTGAATTTGACAAGGCCGAAGAAAATCTCGAAGGAGCTTATAGCATATTTTCCAAAACCGAGGACCATAAAAGCTATACGTATGGTCAAATACTAAGAGCATTGGGTCAGCTGCACTACAAAAAAACGCACTATAAAACTGCAGAGGTTCTGTTAATGTCATCATATAACATATTAAAAGATGCAATCGGCCAGAACGTAACAGCTTTTGGTATTCTTTGTGGTGATTTAGGACAATTGTATTTCTTCAGTGGCCAGTATCCTAAATCAGAATACTTCTTAAAAAGAGCTATAGAAATTCTGGTACCAAACCTTGCATACAATCATCCCAACCTGCTATTCGTTTATCAGAGTTTATCCAATGTGTATGCCAGAACGGGAAGGATGGATGATGCCCGGAAATTATTGAATATGGCATATACCAATGGAAAAGAACATCTTGATGAGAATCATCTTTTTTTTGGTAAGATATCTTTTAGTTTGGCAGCCCATTATATTTCCACAAAGAAATATTCACTGGCTGAAGAACAGTTCAAAAAAGGTCTACGCATTTATAAGAGGAATAACTTAACGAGTCATGAAGATTATATTGGCGGATTGATCAACATGGGAAAACTGTATGTTGATAAAATGCAGCTCGGGAAAGGTGATTCCCTACTATCTCATGCACTGGAAATCTTTGATACTTCCAATAGCCAATCACCGTCGAGAAAAGGACTCATATTACAAAACCTGGCAATAGGACAATTTCTTTCAGGTGATCATGTTGGTTCCGAACAAAGTATACAAAAAACACTGAACATTTATCAGGACCAACTTGAAACTATACATCCGAATTACATAGGTGCCAGCCTAAGCATGGGGATTATTTATCACAAATTGGGAAAAAAAGAAAGGGCTGATTCAGTTTTCCTGGCCACAAATGAATTCCTGAGAGAACAATGGATTAACTATTTTTCTTATCTATCTGAAAATGAAAGAAGGATTTATTTTTCAAGCGTATTGAAATTTTATGCTCGAATTCACTCCTATGCTTATATGAGAAGTAAGGAAAGCGCAACATTAGCAGCTCTGCTATTTGAAAATCAGCTCAACATTAAAACAGCACTTTTATTGGCTTTAAAGAAGTTATATACTAAAAGAGAATTGACAGAATCAGAATTATTAAAAATATATGATACGCTTGTCTCAACCAAACAAAAGATTGCTGACCAACGAATTAAAATGAGTGCTGATACACTTCAATTTGACAGTCTGATAATGACAGTCAATGAGCTTGAAAAAAAACTATGGCTTAAATCAGATTCAAGCTTTAGCCAGAAGAAACAGGAAAACTTGAAATGGCAGGACGTAAAAAAAACACTTGCAGAAGATGAGGCTGCTATCGAGATCATTAGGTTAACCGAAACAGACATTGAGACCTTTAATTCAAGTGATACCCTTTTTTATGTAGCAGCGATCATTACTGGTAAGAAAGGCAGCCTTCCGATTGTTGTAGATATAGGCAACGGCTATGATCTGGAGGGAAAATACCTGAGAAAATATAAGCACAATATGACTTTGGATAGATATGGCGCAGGATGTTATGAACATTTTTGGGAACCGATCAAATCCGTACTTGGAAAAACTAAAAAGGTATACATTTCTCCAGATGGGATTTATAATCTTATCAATTTAAATACGCTTCGAAATCCTGAAACCAACAAATACGTGTTTGAGGAAATTGATTTGCGTTTAGTTGTGAGCACAGCAAATCTTCTGAACACGAAGGAACTACCTGATAATAATAAGCATATAACATTGTTTGGATTTCCAAAATTTGATCTGAAAAAAAAGGAAGGGCAAACATTAAAAAAATCAAAGGAAGACTTTACCGGAAGCAAAGAAGATTCCACACGTTCAAGCATGTTTTCAGCCTTGATCAATACAAAGCTGGAAATAGAACATATAGCCAATTTGGCAAAAAAGAAAAATTGGAAGACAAGTGTTTTCATTGATAGCAGCGCTTCAGAGTATCATGCAAAAAATATAGGCAATACCAGAGTAATGCATTTTGCCACCCATGGATACTTTGAGAAAAATGTTAATAGCCATGATCCCGCTATTCAAAATCCTCTTTTACGCTCAGGGTTGCTATTAGCCGGAGCCAAGAACACGATATTAAATGATTGGCCACAGGATACACTGAAGGAAATGAACGTGGAAGATGGTTTTCTAACAGCTTATGAATTAATGAATGTAAATCTCCAGGGAACGGAATTGGCAGTGTTATCCGCTTGTGAAACTGGTATTGGTGAATTTATACCCGGAGAGGGTGTTTATGGGTTACGAAGAGCATTTAACTTGGCTGGCGTTCCAAAGGTGATTATGAGTCTATGGAAAATAGAAGATGAGGCTACCCGTAAATTCATGAAGAGTTTTTATAAAAACTGGTTTAACAGTCTGAATGCAGCTGACGCACTCAAAAAAGCCCAACTAAAGATTAAGAGAAAATATAAGCACCCATACTATTGGGGGGGATTTGTTCTCTCGGAAAACTGATATTTTATCACTAAAAATTTTATGATTAAGTCTTTCCGCTTAGCATTGATAATACTGGTAACATGTATATCATTTAGTATACAGGCACAAGAGGTCTTGCCGGAAAATAATCACAAGTTTATTGTTGTCCGGCAGATCATGGAAAAAATCAAGTGGGCTATTGGAGATTCCAGACAACTGCCACAAATTGAGATAAGACCTGGCAAAAGTGAAAATGCTGCCATCTTGATTCCTAATCCTAATCCAAGGCTGATCCTGGATGAAAAAGTATATGACCTGTGCCGTTCATTTGGATCGGATTCATTAAACGCATTGGCAAGTATCATAGGGCACGAACTGGCACATTTCTATAGAGATCATAAAGCCATTATTGGACTGATTGGTCATTCTGAAGCAGAGAATTTAGATAACTCAAACAGATCTTCCCAACAAAATCAAAGGATATACCTTGAGGCGGAGGCGGATTATTTCGGAACATTCTATGCATTTCAAGCTGGTTTCAACTCTTTTAAAACATTACCCAAAATTCTCTCCTTAATATACAATGAATACCAACTTCCAAATAAGCTTAGCAATTACCCCAGCAAACAAGAAAGAATAAATATTGCTGTGGCGAGGTCAAGGGAAATGGAAAAGTTTGCCCCCGTTTTTGAAGTTGGTAGATTTCTATACACGAAGAAGTATTATAAAGAAGCAGAAGCATGTTTTGAATATGTAACAAGTCATATCTCAAGCAAGGAAGCCTTTAATAATTTGGGCGTCGCAAAACTGACCCGTGTTTCTACATTGACAAGTCAAGACGAGACGCATTTCGCCTATCCTTTCGAAATCGATGTTGCTAATCGTCTTTCATCAAATACAAGGGGTGGATCGACATTACAGGAAGAAGCACTGAAAAAAAGGCTACTACAAGAAGCCGAACTGAACTTTGAAAAAGCCATCTCTTTTGATCGATATTATTGGAGAGCATATATTAATTTGGCTATCACACAGATATTTCTGAAGAATTTCAATGCTGCTATTGGAGAAATTGATAAACTGAGACAGCGCGCCGCTTCAAAAGGGACTCCCGTCCATGCCGATGCATTCCTGGTAAGGGGTATTGCCCTGGTCAAAGCTGGAAGAATGGATGAAGCCAGACAGGATTTTTTACGAGCCAGGGAGGGTGACGCATTTCGCATCGATTATAATTTTTCATTGTTCAAAAAACTGAATAATTCATGGCTGGATGATTTTGGGGAATGGGAGGTTGAATGGACCAAAGTCGAGCGGTGGATCAAATCATTTTTTAAGAAAGAAACACAAGTTCAATTTAAAAAGGAGAACTATTTCAAAGAAAATATCAATTCAATAAAAACAATTGAGGACAAAGACGTTGACAAACTGATTACGATTAATGGGACTAAGGCCCCTGTCAGTATTCATTTTAAGTTTGATCTTTCCATTAATACTTACCTGATAAAGTTCGATTATCACTCAATGCGATTGCTTCAAACCCATACAACAGAAGGAAATATTACCACCTCAAAAGGACTTAAAGTAGGAGACGATCAGGTTGCTGTTAGAAAAAAATATGGATCTCCCGGCAAAATTATACCCATTGCAAAAGAAGGATTTATGTATGTTTATGAAAAGCAACACATTCATTTCTGGATCATCAAAGAAAAAGTGGCAAAATGGGAAGTTTATGAAATAAATCGTCTGTAACTAGCGTAAAAATCCTTTAAAACCAGAGATTGCCTAGTGATTTGATCAGCAAATTATCTTAATCCTCTAATGGTTCCAAATCGAAAATCTGGCTGAACCCTCGCTCCAACTGATACCTGACCGTATCCAACGATAGATAATAAGTATTGCTGATATTATCATATTCAACCATAAAGTTTCTTTGCTCTGCATTAATATCATCTATATAGAGCTTCAGCGTATCTTTAAAATGATATTGATTGATATATTCCTGATCAGATATAATTTGGAGTGTTAATGAATCAGTTTGATTGTCGTCCCCTTGAATATAAGCGAAGCCATTACTTCCATATTCGTAAACAGGTAATTTTTTGGATAAGAGTACCAATCCTGATGTGTCTTCGTTAGTGGATCTGGTCAAATAGATAATCGCTACGCTCAATATTAACAGTATTAGAGCAGCAGCAATGGCTTTGATGATAGGAATTGAACGGACTGGGGTGGTATTATCTGACTTGTCAGACTCGCCAACTTCAAAGGTATTTGGTTGTTCAGTTGATCCGAAATGTTCCTGATGGATTTGTTCAAGTTCCTTCTTAAAATTTTCAGCATCCTCTTCCCTAATTGCCAAAAAAAGTGCCCTTTGAAGTTCCACTTCTAATTTGAATTCAGGATCCTGCGCTATTTTTTTCTCAACTTCTTTTGTATCCTTTTCATCAAGATTTCCTTCAAGATAACTAGTTATGATTTGCGTCTTATTTTCCTCGTTTATCATGGTAGGCTTTATATGACTTTATAATTTGCGCTTGGCAAGATTTTTCGCTCTGTCAAGGCACTGGTTAATTCTTACAGTGGCAGTTCTTTTATTCTTGAAATTAAATTCAAGTACAATTTCTTCCAAAGGTTCTTCATGTGCAATCCATTTTTTTAAAAGTGACTGGCACATATCACTAAGTTCTTTAAAAACACTTTTCATCAATTTTATTTGAGATTCGTTCCCATTGGCATTTTGTTTCTGCCAAAAAAACGATCTTGTATCCTGACTAACACTATTCCATTTCTTTACTTTTCCCAACCTTTGTAACCATAGCTTTTTGCAAATACTAAATAATATTGTATTCAGTTGTGCAGTGAGTGTTTTTATTTCACCCAGCCTAATTTTATTCCAGAATATATAAATCCCTTCCTGAAATATGTCCTTGGCATCTTCCGGAGAACCATTGTTGGTTACAATATATTTGAGAACCTTCGGAAAATTTTGTGCATACAATTTTTTAATAGCATCATTATCTCTTTGTTTTATTTTTTTTAGCAGATCATAGTCCTGGTTGAGTGTCTTCATATATGTTAAAGGCCTTCCTAAATTTATGGGATTCCACTGGAAATTGTGAGACTACAGCAATATAACACTTCGTATCCAATTCAAAGCAATCTGATCAAATTCCTGTTTTCCTAAGTGTCACAATGGTTTTCTCCTCATTCCTATCCAATCGAAATACCAATGAGGTTGGCTCGAATCTCTCACCGATTTTTTTATAGGTTACAGTAATCTGATTATATTCATTTTCAAATCTTGAAAATTTGTCACCATCGTCATCCCCAATTTCATACTCAAACAGATCCAAAGTTCTATTGATCGTAACCCCGGACGAGCCATCAATATCAAAGAACATTGTCTTTTGGTCATTTTTAATAAAAAAGGACAAGTATCCATCGATGCTGTTTATTTTCATCGGTCTACCCGTGAATGATTCGATTCCATCAGTCCCGAGGTTCGATATACTTTGGTTATTAGGTTGAGCAAAAGTTGCAAATGAAATCATTGAACATAATGCAAAAAAGGTGAGCGAAGAAGTCTGATTGTTTTTCATAGCTAAAGAAGGTTGGTGATGCTATAATAAATATACTATTTTTTATAGCGTAAACTCAATTTGAAAATACTGGCATTTCAAATTCTTTCGTTTAGATATTCTTAATATGAAATTATTTTAGAAGTGATGACCAATCTCTTTATCCAAATTTGTTAATTTGAGTTTAAGATGAAATTTAACTTAGTTTCCAAATTTGAACCAACCGGTGATCAACCTGAAGCAATAAAACAACTTATTGAGGGAGTTAACCAGGGAGAAGCCGGACAAACATTGCTTGGCGCGACAGGTACAGGTAAGACGTTTACCGTGGCCAATGTGATAAGAGAAGTGGAAAAACCAACACTTGTCCTTAGCCATAATAAAACTTTGGCGGCTCAATTGTATGGGGAGTTTAAACAATTCTTTCCGGACAATGCGGTGGAATACTTTATCTCCTATTATGATTATTATCAGCCTGAAGCCTTTATTCCAAATTCCAACCTATACATAGAAAAAGATCTCTCCATTAATGACGAAATTGAAAAGCTTCGCTTAAGCGCTACCTCTGCATTGCTTTCGGGAAGACGTGATGTTATCGTAGTGGCTTCCGTCTCTTGTATCTATGGTATCGGCAACCCTGAAGATTTTGGGAAAAATGTTATTAAACTCAATGTTGGTGAAACTATATCCCGAAATCAATTTCTTTTCACACTGGTCGATATTCTCTATAGTCGAACAGAAGCAGATTTCAAAAGAGGAACTTTCCGTGTAAAAGGAGACACCGTAGATATTTTTCTGGCTTATGCCGATTACGCCATCAGAATATATTTCTGGGGTGATGAAATAGAATCAATTCAAATCATTGATCCTAAAACCGGGAAAAAAGTAGCGGAAGAACACCACATAACAATTTATCCGGCCAACCTTTTTGTGACAGGGAAGGAGGTTCTAAAACAAGTGATTGAAGAAGTTCAGGATGATCTTGTACATCAAATAGATCATTTTGAAAAAGAAAGGAGATTTCTTGAGGCTAAAAGAATTAAGGAAAGAACGGAGTTCGATATGGAAATGATCCGTGAGCTGGGATATTGTTCAGGTGTAGAGAATTATTCCAGGTACTTCGATAGACGTCAGGCTGGGGCCAGGCCCTTCTGTTTGTTAGATTATTTTCCGGAGGATTATTTGATGGTGATCGATGAAAGTCATGTGACTGTTCCACAGGTTCGGGCCATGTGGGGTGGTGATCGATCCAGGAAAGTGAATCTTGTGGAATATGGATTCAGGTTGCCCTCTGCACTTGATAACAGACCGCTTACATTCAATGAATTTGAATCCCTTATGAATCAGGTCATCTATGTAAGTGCCACACCGGGGGATTATGAATTAAGAAAGTCAGATGGGGTTGTGGTAGAACAGATTATCCGGCCAACCGGGCTGCTTGATCCGGAAATCGATATCCGGCCAAGTACCAACCAGATAGATGATCTTCTGGAGGAAATTGATGAAAGAATCAAAAAGGATGAACGCGTGCTTGTAACAACACTTACCAAAAGAATGGCAGAGGAACTAGCCAAATTTTTGGAACGTGCCAACGTGAAATGCCGGTACATTCATTCTGAGGTTAAGGTGCTCGACAGGGTGGAAATATTAAGAGAACTTAGGTTAGGTATTTTTGATGTATTAGTGGGTGTAAATCTTTTAAGGGAAGGATTGGATCTCCCGGAAGTATCACTTGTAGCGATTTTAGATGCAGACAAAGAAGGTTTTTTACGAAATGTAACTTCGATGATACAAACCATTGGTCGTGCAGCGAGAAATGCAAATGGGAAAGTGATCATGTATGCAGATACGATGACTGGCTCCATGCAAACCGCGATTGATGAAACAAACAGAAGAAGAATTAAACAAATTGAGTATAATCAAAAACATAATATTGTTCCTCAGACAGTTACAAAATCGAAAGATGCCATTTTAGAACAAACCGCTGTGGCTGACTCGAAGAAGAATGCCAAGCAATACTATGTGGAAGATGATCAACCTACTATTGCGGCCGATCCGGTAGTAGCTTATATGGATAAAGATGAAATTGAAAAGCTGATTCAGAAAACACAAAAGAACATGGAAAAAGCAGCCAAAGAACTGGATTTTATTGAAGCCGCTCGTTTACGGGATGAACTTTTTGAGCTTAAAAAAATGCTGAAATAGAGATAAACCATTTTCAATTTTTCTGTTCACTCTCCTCAAAAAAAAATCTTAAATTTTTTTAAAAAAATTTCTACCAAAAAATAGCATAGGCTCTTCGTTGGAACTCAATAGCACTCAAATGCTTAGAAAATAAAAGGCATCCACCCATAGATTATTTCTATAGGTGATAGTCATTATCTATTTGGTGGTGGCACTTCCCGGACATACTTTTGCAGCTTTAATTTCAATACAGATATAATTAGTTGAATTTTTTATTAATTCTAAAAGTCTAAAATCTAATGGAACAAAAGAGATTGATTTCAGTTGGAGAGCAATTCCCAGCATTTAAAAAAAGAGCCGTTGTATCAACTGAAAAGGGAAAAGAGTTTTATGATATTTCATCCGAGAATTTTGTAAATGACGATAATCAATGGACTGTGATGTTCTGGTGGCCAAAAGATTTCACCTTTGTTTGCCCAACTGAAATTGCAGAATTTAACAGTAATCATGGCGAATTCGCGGATAGAGACACTACATTGATTGGTGCTTCAACTGATTCTGAATTTGTGCACCTTGCCTGGAGAAAAGATCATGAGGATTTAAAAGACCTTAAATTCCCAATGCTTGCTGATACTTCAAAAAGTTTGGCTGAGGAGCTTGGAATTCTTGAACCTAACGAAAAGGTGGCCTACAGAGCAACTTTTATCATAGACCCTCATGGAATTGTAAGATGGGTAAGTGTTTATGATTTGAGCGTAGGAAGAAACGTTAAGGAAGTGCTAAGAGTATTGGACGCGCTTCAAACAGATGAGCTTTGCCCTTGCAATTGGGAAAAAGGAGAAGAAACATTAACTGTTTAATCTAATAATTACATGCTTGCTGTAGCAGATACCATATCGGAGCTTTTGACAGAATTAGGACTGGATAGCAGTTATGCTACCAAAAGCCTGGAACTGCTTGAAAAAGGCGAATCGAAATATTTGAGAGATCTGAAGCTTAATGTAAAAAGCGTACTGAATACGGAGCACTTAACTGAAAAAGAAACGAGGTTATTGGCTCTGGCCATTGCTTCGAACGATGAGAATGCTGTTCTGCAAGAGGCCTTTTCTAAGCAGTGCGAAGAATACGAGGCATCAGCTTCGGAGATTGCGGAAGCAGTGGCTTGTGCATCGCTACTTGCCAACAACAATGTACTTTATCGATTCAGACACTTCACGCAAAAAGAGAAATACGCTCAGTTACCCGGAAGACTCAGAATGAATATCATGATGAAGCCGGTAACGGGTAAAGCGTTTTTTGAATTGATGAGTTTGGCAATATCAGCGGTCAATGGATGTGAGATGTGTGTCAATGCTCACGAGCAATCTCTCCTGGAACTGGGCTCTTCGGAAGAAAGAGTCTTTGATGCCATTCGTTTAGCAAGTGTCATTACAAGTCTTAGTAAAGTAATTTACTGATCTGAATAAAACAGGTATCAAAAAAGCGAACTTATACTATAGGTTCGCTTTTTTTATTTCATGCGTACATATTTAATCGAGGTCACGTACGTTATCCCTTAGTAATTTTCGATATTTGAATTATACACACAGTATGGCAAGGGCGCTGGAATTTGTCAAAAAAAACTAAAATTCCATCATCCATTGTGTGATTTTTTTAAACCAAAGTTATACAAACCAAAACAAGTTCTTATGGCAAACTTAACGACCAGGATTTTTGTCCTTATTCTATTTTTATCCAGTTTAACTTCTATCGATTGTAATGCCCAAAGCTCCAAAAGTTTCATGTTGGGCCTGGGTTTTGACCTGTTTAAAACAGACAATGATGGTTTTGCTGAAAAATCCCAGATTGGGCTGGAGGGAAATTATTTTGTTGTGAGCAATTTCGCTGTAACAGCAGGAATCGATTTTTGGTCAAGAAGAAGTGACAGGTTTATCTTAGGTGCAAGATTTTATCCTGTGGCGCCTGTATTTTTAAAATTCAGATCACTATTATCAAGCGATAGTGACTTTTCATTAGGCATAGGTTACGGAAAGTCAATAGGAGGAAATTTTAGATTTGAGGCCAGTGGAGATTATTATTTCGATCCTAAGGATCTTGGTATGCGATTGGGTTTGGCCTATCTATTCTAAAAATTGGAATTGATAATAAAGTATAATCGAACAGGTTCTTTTGTAATTAAAAAGTTTGATTGGTTCATTCTCTGGAATAGAGATTTTAGCATCCATATTAGTTATATTTTGCTAAATCCCTGAGAGAACAATTCCAAGATCATTTAATATAAAAAGAGCACTGGAAATTTATTTTATCAATTTTCATTATAATTACATTTAGCATTACAAACTATTTTAGCTACAGATCCTTTAGAACAAGTAGTTAATTTTTCCCAAATAATGCTCCTCAAGGAATTGGCTAAGGAGTAAAACTTGAAATTGTCCTTCCAAAGTCTCCTGAAAATAAAATTCAGGAACATTAAAATTCTACCTAGATAAAAATTCATAATTTCGAATTATCATAAATAATTTTTTATGAAGAATATCACATTCATTTTCTGCATTTTCATAGCCGTCTGGGGCTGTTCTCCGAAGGAAAAAAATCTTGTGGAAAAATTGCATGAAATACCAGGGCTGGAAATTGTAAAAACCGATACATTGGAAAATGATCAATTGGCATTCGATCTGCTTTTGGAACAGCCTTTGGATCATGAGGAACCCAATGGGGTCAAATTTAAACAAAGACTTTATCTGGTCCACCATGAGCCAAATGCTCCCATGGTTTTATCAACTTGTGGCTATAGGTTGTATAAAAGTTCAGGAAGGGATATCGTGGATCTTGTTGATGGAAATCAATTGAACGTAGAATACAGATATTATGGCGAATCTTTTCCCGATTCCATAGATTATGATTTCTTAACCAACGATTTGGCTATTGAAGATTATCACCGTATCCGTCAATTATTTGGTAAAATATATGGTGGAAAATGGTTGGCAACCGGTATCAGTAAAGGTGGTGAAACTACCTTGATCTATAAAACCAGATATCCCAATGATGTTGATCTATCCATCCCTGTTGTGGCACCTATTATTCAGGGACGGCCGGACAGGAGAACAGATCATTTCCTGGATACGGTTGGAACAGAAGAATGCCGGGAAAAATTAATCTCTTTTCAAAGAAGGATATTGGAGAATCGTGATAGCATTATTCCTTTCGTAGAGGCCTATGCGAAAAAATATGAAACAAGCTTCCCGGTTGACGGTCCCGGAGCAGCTTTGGAATATTCTGTACTTGAATATACTTTTTCATTCTGGCAGTGGGGATGGGATTGTGACTCTTTGCCTGGTCCGTATGCAAGTTATGAAGAGCTTTATAAGCATTTGACAGATGTATCCACACTTTGGGTGTATACACAAAAGGGAATAGAGGGTGGTGCTTCCTCCACCATTCAACATCAAAGAGAATTGGGTTATTATAGTTTTGTTACTAAAAATGTTCAGGATCTATTGAAAGATATTACTGCTGAAGATCCGGCTATGACACAATTTTCGCCGGCAGGTGTAGAGATCAATTATAATCCAGAATACATGAAGCAGGTATTGGATTGGCTCAAGGCAAACGGCAATGATATATTATATATTTATGGAGGTAGCGATACCTGGTCGGCTTGTGCCGTAGAGCCCGGCTCAAACACCAATGCGCTGAGGATGATCAAAGTCAACGGGCCTCACAGCACACGCATTAAACATTTTTCCAAAGAAGAAAAAGAAAAAATATATCGGTATATGGAAGAACGATTGGATGTGAAAATATCTCGCGAAGAAAAGGGAAAAGCCTCCTCATGATCAGCCTTGATAGGTTGCGGTCTTAGGCTTTAGTATTTTCTTTTGTCTTAGGTCTGATTTCTAAAATCTTATTCACAAGTAAAAATCATCGTTGGAATAACTTTAAAAAATCGTTCAAAAAATAATCGTTTGCAATTATTCCACTCACTTATTGTCTCTTTTCCATATTTGATGATCGATACACTCTAGTTCGCTTTTCTCTTTGGAAAAAGGCAATGACAATTTCAGGACGAAAAAAGCTCCACCACTTCTGAAATTCTTGCGACTTAATGCTGTTGCGATATCATGCACACCTAATACGAGCGGACCAGCTCTAACACCTAAACCAGGATTTATTCTACCTTTATCATTTATGTAAAGAGGAGCATAGGCTCCCAGCCACCTCTTCTCCCAGCGGGGTGTTATGGTCAATGCCATGGGTTCAAACACTTTCTGATCACTCCATTTAAAAATCTTAAGAGGAAGCATAAGTTCGGCATTCAGAAAAAAATGATCCCTGACATGATAATCGAAGTTAGTGCGAAAAGCTGTATTCAGGCCAACACTAAAATCACCATTCAGACGCTGCAGATCAATAACTGTTGCCAATGAATCAAATAGTTCCTGTGTTGATTCAATCCCTCTTAACTTAGCGGGAATATTGAAATCAGTCGCGGAAGGCAGCAATTGATTACTTCTTCCAGAATGTTGTCCATAAGAGAACTTCAGCCTTCCTATGTCCGTTATAGCCAGGCTGATACGATATTTATATTGATTTTTTTTATCATCCGGATCACCAATTTCACTTTGCTTTTTCAAAAGAGGTGAACTTAAATGACGACGATATGGAAAACGTTCATATACAATACCAAAATCCAAACCTAGGTTAAAACCTTTACTAGCCTTCCAACGATAGCCATTATTTTCCAATCCATCAAAATTGTCTGAGTATCCATAACTTAGATCGAGATTCGTCACTTCCACTTGTTGTTGATCTGCCACAGTAAAGCCGAAATCGTTTAAATTAACGAAGGCTGCTCCATTTCCCTTCAACAACTTCAAGGTTGCTCCGGCTTTGATTTTATCGATGCCTCTGTCCTTTACAAGCCAGGCATAACTAAGTCCATACTCCTGCCAGCTCATAGTCGTAAAGTCGAAATTCTGATTGCTGAAGCTATTTAAAGCGGAAGGTGGAATTGTAAAATCATTAGCCACGATCTGGGAGAGTGTACCAGTCATGTTTGCATTAGCTATTGTACGGACTCTTGCTGTGAAACCGAGGCTGTGTTTAAGAGAAAGACGGAAAGCGAAAGAAGGTAAAAGCACTTCATTGGTGAAAAATGCATATTTAGGATCCCGGTTTCTTAACTCTGTAAAAACGTAACGAGAGAAATCCTCTTCACTTCGTCTGAGTGTGAAATAATTATTATCAAAATAGGCATTTATACCGACCAGCGCTAAATCAAATTTAAAGGGTAATTCTGCCAGATTTGCTGGTTGAACACGAGCGCCCACAATCCCACTATAACGATCATAAGTATAACCTGGAAAACTCTGGGCCTGGATACTTCTATTGATAAGCACTAATAGAAGTAATGCAATAACACACACATTAATTTTATTCATTCTACCTTTTCCAATCAATCGGGAACCGTATCATGTCCCTGTTCAACAAAAAAATAACATTCACACCTGAGTATATATTATACACTTGCAGCTGATTTTACCCTAAAAGCCATGGCCCTGAATTTCTCCTCGATTCTCTTAAAGGTTTTCACTTTCGATCAAAAGACTTATTAATCCCTGACATTTAAAGGGTTAAGAGAAACTGAACTTTTTTTAAAGAAATATTAACGGAGAACCATTTTGTGAAAATTTCTTCAAGTAACATTCATTGCATAAACTGCTCACTTTGCAAACATTCATAAAAAATTACTTTCAATCAGGTTCATAACTTCCTCATTTTTAATAAAATAAAATCATTTGATTAATGGTTAGGCAGATATGGTTTTTTTAAATCTACTTGCATTTTCACATTCTTTAGCCAAGGCATTTTCCCTAAATACGAGTAGAATTGAGCCTTTTCAGAATTGTAGTTTGCAACAACATCAGAACTTTTAAGGCCAAACTTCTGACGGTTTGGAAATCTATTGTGGGTACAGCACCCGCTATTTCCTCTTAATTTAAAGACAACATTACACAAAATATATTCTCGCAGAAAAGTCGTATTTCCTTAAAGCTGAATTTTAAATATTGGCTTTTCATTATTTAACTATAACATTTCAACTATGAAGAAAGTACTATTATCTGCGATGACGATCTGTCTTATAGCTGCTACCAGCTACGGGCAATCAGAGAACTATAAACCCTTTAAAGTGGGCATTGGTTTAGGCTACGCCGTTCCTTCAGATGGTGGAGGAGGTGTTGCAATTTATTTAGAACCTGCTTATCGCCTCAAAGATGCAATAGCCATAGGCCTTAGACTTGAATCGGCAGTGTTGGCTAAAACTATCGGTACAACAGAAGCCAGTGCTTCCGGAAATGCCTCTTACACTTTGAATGGTCAGTACTACCTTAGTAATGCTAAGTTTCGTCCTTTTGTAGGTTTAGGTCTTGGTATCTTTTCACTGGCGAGTGTTAGTGTGAATACAAATGGTACTACCGGAGCTGCGGCCTCGGGATCTGAATTTGGATTTTATCCAAGATTAGGGTTTGATCTTGGTCACTTCAATTTCATTTTCGATTATAATATCATTCCTGCTACCAAGCCTGAAGTAACAGTAGGATCTATACCTGACATTAAGAATAGTTATTTCACTATCAAAATTGGTGCGTCAATTGGTGGTGGAGAAAAATAAGTTCATAACAAGAATTTATACAGGAGAGGCTGTCTCAAAAGGGCAGTCTTTTTTTGTGGTTTTGAAAAAAAAACGGAGGTATTGCTACCTCCGCCCTCCAAGATTGTTATCTTGGAGTATGTCTTGTAGTTCAAATATAGTCTTTAAAGAT
>JAUJEA010000008.1 GCA_030442035.1 Splendidivirga corallicola | reverse complement strand
ATAAGCCTTGCAATCATCTTCACTGGAAAACTCTTTGGAAAAATCTATTATATTATGACCTTTAAAAATATCCATCATTCTTTGAAAATTTTATCAAATATAGGTTATATCTAAAGTAATAACTCTAAATTCTTTTATGGTGAATAAATTCGATATTTAATTATGATTACTTATGAAAAAACAGAACAAAATATAAGTCATAATCTTTGTCATAATGCTTCATTTGCTTGTGAGAAAAAAATAAAAATATTTATGAGATCATTGATTGAATAAACTATGCTGATCTTAAATGTTTTGTGCAAAGCTGAATATTTAAATATTGATATTTTATAAATATAATCAATACATAGAAATAAACTAACGGTGGTTATATAAATACCTAAATCTAGGTCAAAGCCCTAACTTCGATACTTGTTTCTAATTTATGAACATCTCATTCTCAGTGAATTCCATGCAATTATCGAAACAATTTATTGAGCTAACGCTGCATGTATATTAAGAAAGTAAACACTTTTTATTATCAGATCAAAGACTATGGAAAGCCAGTGTTGTTTGAGAACGGACCCTCAATATCCGGGTTCAAACCAATTACTGAACATGATACATTTAAATGCCTGGATACATTATTTTTTGTTAGTTTTAAACTGCTAGCCGATAAACAGTAGGAAATATTACTTTCAATAGCGAACATGAGTAGTCTTGAAAAATGAATATAGAAGAGTTCCGAGAATATTGTATTGATAAAAAAGGTGCCACTGAATCATTCCCATTTGGAAAATTACCTGAAGTATTGGTTTTTAAAGTGATGGGAAAAATGTTCACGGCTACTGACATTGATACCTTTGAGAGTATTAGTTTGAAATGCGATCCGGATTTAGTGGATGAACTCAGAGCGTCTTACGACGCAGTGACGGTTCCTGCCTACATGAGTAAAAAACACTGGAATCGGGTAGTAATGGATGGAACCATACCAGATGATTTGATCAAACAATGGATTGATAACTCTTACCAATTAGTGGTTGCAGGGCTACCGAAGAAGCTGAAAGAGGCATTACAATAATTTATTATATCCTGAGATTTTTCAATTATTGCTCTTTGGAATTTAATTCCCTATGATTTCAAAATTCAACTTGAGAATTTCTCCTTTTTCATCTACCAGGGTCAGCGTATGTTCCCCTTCGTCCGGATGAAGGCCCATTTGATGGATACGCTTTGTGCTACCTAAAAAGGTATTGTCGATATGCCAGTGAATTTCTGTTTCCGGAATTCTGTGTGCTACTTCGAAAATGGTCCTACCCATGGAGCCATCCAATTCTCTGGGTACAAATATTTGTGCCTGTTCCTTTGGATATATTATTTGCATGGAATGTTGTTGTTCAATTTGCTCCCTGCAATCATCACGATAGGGTGGTAAGACTTTGTAGGTAGCACTTTTTGATTTGAAATAATATTCCTGGACCGGTGGCAAAACAAACCAGGTTTTGTGAGCCATATTGTTAACTGATTCACAATCACTATGCACACGGTAAGTTTCATGTTTATCTAAATGTATCAATTTATGAAATGTACAGAGACCTGATCTGATGCCTGATTTTAATATACGCAATGTATCGACTGAAGGACAGATTTTGGAGGCACGTTGACCACTTTCACGACAGATGGTCATAGATTCCAATTCGCTATTGGGTCGGTTAAACCAAGATGTATTGGGAAAAAGATCAAAAATATCAAACATAACTGGAGCCGCTGCTGATATTCCGGTCAACCCTGGCCTCCCTTCTCCATCAGCATTTCCAACCCAGACACCAACAACATATTCCGGTGTAACACCAATAGCCCAGGCATCGCGAAATCCAAAACTGGTGCCAGTCTTCCAGGCTATCTTCCTTGACGAATCGAAAAGTTTCCAGGAAGATTCGGTATCCGGGCGGTAAACTTCCAGCATGGCATTAAACGTATGCCAGATAGCAGCAGCGCTCAATGGAGAAGTTTTGTCATTTCCTTTCCGTGAGATTTCGGTAGACTGCTGGCTATTTATATAATCCGGTACTAAAAAATCATTCGAGGAATATCGATAGGGTTCGGGATGCCTAAAATAATTATTAAGTACCCTGGCCATGGTAGCATACATACCGCTAAGTTCCCAAAGGGAGCCCTCTGCCCCTCCAAGTATTAATGACAATCCGTAATGACCCGGAGAATGCTCAAGGCTTTTCATGCCATATTGCTCCTTCAACAGGAAATGAAATTTTTCGGTGCCATGATCTCTTAACATATGGACAGCTGGTACATTCAATGACCGGGCCAAAGCTGCATCAGCATGTACGGCTCCCTCGTACTCCCGGGAAAAATTCTTGGGAGCAAAGCCTTGAATGAATGTGGGTATATCCGGTAATAGCGTTTTAGGTAGTAATTCTCCTTCTTGGAGCATTGCAGCGTACAAAAAAGGTTTCAAGACACTTCCCGTGCTTCTTTTTGCAGTAATGATATCTACATCGGTGCCATGATCGTTTTTTTGAGAAGCGATGATATTTCCCTGGTAAACCAGGGCCTTGGCATCACGTACTCGAAGTACCAGCGCTGCGGCATTTTGTATGTTATTTTGACTCAGTCTGTCGTGATGATTTGCTAAGATTTGTTTGACCTTCTTTTGTTTATCGACCTCGATAGAACTGTTTATTACTTCTCCTTTTCGATCATCTTTTAAGGCTCTGGTTAATAAGTGTGGAACTTCATTGGGTAACCGGAAGGGTTTGCCCGGAACAGGTTCTTCAATGGCCAGAGAGTAAGTAAGGGAATCAATGACCTTGTTGCTCAATAATTTTTTTAACAGACGATTTCTTTTTGCTATCAATAACGTTTGATTTCTGCCGGGAAAAATTAGGGCAGGTTGATTAGGAAGCACCGCCAAGGTAGCAGCCTCAGCCCATGAGAGGTCATAGGATCCTCTTCCAAAATATCTCCAGCCAGCAGCAGGCAACCCAACCATATTGCCGCCAAAGGGAGCATGAGAAGCATAAAGTGCCAGTATTTCGTCTTTGGTCATTCTTAATTCCAATCTTGTGGCAAGAACGATTTCTTTGAATTTTTCCAGGAAGCTTCTTGATTTTCCTTGTCTGGATAATCTTATTACTTGCATGGTGATGGTACTGCCACCACTGATTATTTTGCCAGCCCTTATGTTTTGATAGCTTGCTCTTAAAAGAGAGACCGGGTTGAATCCGGGATGTTTATAAAAGTATTCATCCTCAAAATATAAAATGCATTGTTTGAATTTTTCCGGTATGGTATCAATTACAGGAAATCTCCATTGTCCATCGCCAGCGATGAGAGCTCCTAAGAGTTCTCCATTACTTCCATTGATTACGGTTGAAGTGGGTGCATTAAACAATTTTCGAGGTAAACAAAAATAATAAGCAATACAAACTCCTATGGCCATTGCGAGAAATAAGAATTTGTATTTCCTTATAATGTTAAACATGCTTTACAAGCTGAATTGTATGTTAGTTACCTCAACTTTCAGCAATACGTTAAAGTTTAGCATAATTTAGACCAAATCAGGCCTTGGCTTAAATTATGAAAGTGAATCTACAAGGTCAATATACTCCTGTATGCAAACCTCTTTGCTTTTTCCATTTTGCTCGGCCCAGGCGTCGTGTTTGGCTATTGCTCTAAAATCGAAACCACCTGGTCTTTCGTTATTGTTATCACCTTCCGTGGCTTGCTTATAGAGGGCATAAAGCTTTAGAAGAACTTCATTTGAGGGTCTTTCATTTAGTTGTTTTGATCGGGTAACAGCATCTTCAAATGCTTTTTGGAGTTCCATATATTTTAGATTTGTTCAAAAAATAAAAAAGCCCTTTACGGGCTTTGTGAAACTGATAATATATTTTCCTAACGGTCTGTCAGCTCAGCATAGTTGCGAGCATTAGGTCCTGTATAAACCTGTCTTGGCCGTCCGATTGGTTCATTGCTCTCCCTCATTTCCTTCCATTGAGCAATCCAGCCAGGTAATCTACCCAATGCGAACATCACCGTAAACATTTCTGTTGGAATGCCCATTGCTCTGTAAATAATACCGGAGTAGAAATCAACATTTGGATAAAGTTTTCGTTGTACAAAATACTCGTCCTCCAAAGCAATTTCCTCGAGCTTTTTGGCAATGTCCAATACCGGATCCACAATACCTAATTTGCCCAAAACCTGGTCTGCAGCCTTTTTGATGATTCGAGCCCTTGGATCGAAGTTTTTATAAACTCGGTGCCCAAATCCCATGAGTCTGAATGGATCATCTTTATCCTTGGCTTTAGCAATATACTTCGGAATATCACCACCATCTTTTTTGATGTTTTCGAGCATTTCAATCACGGCCTGGTTAGCACCGCCATGAAGCGGTCCCCAAAGTGCATTGATACCAGCCGAGATAGAAGCATACAAACTGGCCTGTGATGATCCAACCAATCTAACGGCTGAAGTAGAACAATTTTGTTCATGATCGGCATGCAATATTAATAGTTTGTCCAAAGCATCAACAATGACCGGATCGACTTCGAAGGGCTCAGCCGGCACGGCAAACATCATTTTGATGAAATTAGCACAGTAGTCCAGATTGTTGCTGGGATAATTTACAGGATGTCCCAATTCATTTTTGTGAGCCCAGGCTGCCATAGTCGGAACTTTGGCCATGATCCTGATGATACTCAAATATACAGCTTCACTCGATCTGTTTGGATCAAGGGATTCAGGGTAAAATGCGGTTAAGGAACATACCAGGGAAGAAAGTACCCCCATTGGATGGGCATTAGAAGGAAAACCTTCTAATATTCTTTTGATATCCTCATGCACCAGGGTGTGCATTTTTATATCATTTTGAAATTTATTGAGCTCGGATTGCTTAGGAAGGTCTCCATAGATCAACAGATAAGCCACTTCCAGAAAACTCGATTTTTCCGCAAGATCTTCTATTGAATAACCCCTGTATCTTAAAATACCCTTTTCTCCATCCAAAAAAGTAATACCACTTTTCGTTGATCCGGTATTTTTGTATCCAGGATCGATGGTGATCAAACCACTCGCTGCTCTAAGTTTACTAATATCCACTGCTCTTTCATTTTCCGTGCCCTCAATAATTGGCAGGTCGAATGATTTACCATCGATTGTTAATTCAGAATTACTTGACATTGTATGCTGTTTTTGTATAAAGATTAAATTTCATGTGTAAAACTGCAGCGAAATTAGCTAAAAATCGCTTCAAATAAAACACCATCAGAACAACCAATAGTCGGTATTAATTGTTCCCTAAAATTAAGGGTAAACCGTCGCCTCCGCTACCAATGACAACAACTTTGCTATTTGGAGAGTTGGCTAAGGAAGTAGTGGCCTCGATGCCTCTCATTTTTAACAAATTGTTGGTTAAACTACTATTGATGATTTGATTGGCCCTGGCTTCTCCTTCTGCAGCAATCCGCTTACGTTCCGCCTCACTTTTTTCTTTTTCCAATCTAAATTGATAAGCAAGTGCCTCTTGCTCTTGCTTTAATTTATTTTCGATGGCAAGTTTAATTTGTTCAGGCAGATTAATGGAGCGAATTAACAAAGTTTTCATTTGTATGTAATTATCTCCCAATGTTTTTTCTGTTTCCGCTTTTATGCCTGATTCAACCTCTCCTCTTTTAGTAGAGTAGATCTCTTCGGCTGAATACCTACCCATAACTTGTCTTACTGCGGAACGAACTTCAGGAACCACTAACCTGTTAACATAATCCTGACCGAAGTTTTCATGTAGATAACCAACGCTTAAGTAGATAGGATGAAACCTTACGGTAACATCCACATTGATGGATAACCCATTTTTGTCTAATACATCCATCTGCTCCTCTGTACTTGTTTCGCGAACATCATACACATGAAGGTCATTCCAGGGAGCCTTAAAACCAAAGCCTTGCCCTATAATGTTTTCCTTGTCCAATCCGCCACCAAATTTTTTAAATATTACTGCCTTTTCACCGGCTTGTATAGTATAAAAAATACTCGAGGAAAGCGCGATCACCACAACAAGTGCAATAACACCTATAACAATTACTGGTAAAAATTTTCTGTTATCCATGATTATTTAAGGTTTTGTTCATTTGACTGCTAATATAGCACAATTAGCCTCTTGTAACGAATAAGATTGTTTAATATAAAAGGAAGATTAGATGTTTAAACATGGAAATTTGTAGTGAGACCGTTAGTCATGTTTAATTGTTTGTGTTAAATCAATTGGCCAGATTATGAATCAATATTTTATCATGATAAAAATTCTTAAAATTTCTATAAAAATTTTTCAATTATTAATTGAGATAGTTATATAATTTTTCTTATCTTGTAGAACGGTGATAATTTTTGAATAATTATTATTACTATTTAAAGAAAACTGCAAACGAAAACCCCAAACAATTACTTTTATGAAAATCAATCGATTAGCTTTCGTTACAGCTATTGTATCGGCCGCATTTTTTTATAGCTGTGTTAACGACGACGATGGGCCGGGACAGACCGATTTAGACCAGCAATTGCAAGATGTATTGAACACCTCGGGTGGTGTTAATTCTTTTAAGTTTCCATCCAGTACTGATTTGGCAAACATACCTCAGGATCCGCTTAATCCTCTGACACCGGAAAAAGTGGCACTTGGCCAATTACTATTTCATGAAACAGGGATAGCCGTCAGTCCAAAGGAACAAATGGGAACCGGTACTTATTCATGTGCAAGCTGTCACCACGCTGAAGCCGGATTCCAGGCTGGACGCGCACAGGGTATTGGAGAGGGAGGATCTGGTTTTGGTACAAAAGGTCAGGGACGTACGTTGAGAGTAGGATACGATGCCGATAGCTTGGATGTTCAGCCAATCCGAACACCTTCGGCACTAAACATTGCTTATCAGAAAAATATTTTGTGGAATGGTCAATTTGGCGCTACAGGAGTCAATGTCGGAACTGAAGCATTATGGACACCGGGTACACCGAAGGAAGTAAATACACTCGGCTTTGAAGGAACAGAAATACAAGCTATTGCAGGATTAGGGGTGCATAGAATGGATGTGGTCGGTTCCCTTTGTGAATCAAATGCTGATTACAAACAAATGTTTGAAGATGCCTTTCCCAATATTTCGGAAAGTGAAAGAATCACAAAGCAATATGCCGGGTTGGCAATTGGAGCCTATGAAAGAACATTGCTGGCGACAGAAGCACCTTTCCAGAAATGGTTAAATGGAGATAAAACTGCTATGTCTGACAGTGAAAAAAGAGGTGCCCTGGTTTTCTTTGGCAAAGGAAATTGTAACTCTTGCCATAGCGGACCTGCTTTAAATTCTATGAATTTTTATGCCCTGGGTATGTCAGATCTTAGAACCTTGCCGAATGTTTTTCAAATGGCAGATGCAGATCATAAAGGGCGAGCTGATTTTACAGGGGCATCAGAGGATGAATATAAATTTAAAGTGCCTCAGCTTTATAATTTGAAGGATTCTCCATTCCTGGGACACGGTAGTTCATTCAATAGTGTGAGGGAAGTAGTAGAGTACAAAAACAGTGCGGTACCTGAGAATGCTGTCGTACCTACGAGTCAACTGGCTACTGAATTTACGGCTTTAAATCTAACAGACGAGGAGATCGCCGATTTGACCAATTTTATAGAAACAGCCCTATATGATGCTAATCTAACCAGGTACGTGCCAAGTTCACTGCCATCGGGAAATTGTTTTCCGAATAATGATCCTCAATCACAAATCGATTTAGGGTGTAATTGATTTAAAGCATCATTAAATTCTTTAATGATTGTTAGTGTTTTGATAGTAGGCCCAACACCTTGGGCCTACTTTTTTATACCAGGTCTAATATGGATGAAGGACAATTCTTAAAAGCATTATTTTCAATGCTAAGAAGTCGGTCCTAAAAAAGTATCATTTGATATTGTTAGAAAGGCTGATTGCCTTGTTTAGTCAAGATTTTAGATAAAAGACTCAAGATAAATTGCTGTGGCTTTTTTCTTTCTTTCAGAGAAATAAAACGACCAAGTTTACAAGCTTTTAATTGAATGGATCAATAAGCTTGCAAAGTTTGCGAGATAGGATAAAGTAAAAAAGATAATGATATTAAATTTTACAAAAGCAAGGTTTAATTGCCGGATTTAAACTTAAACATAAGTATTGTTAGTCTTTATACTAAATTCTTGCTACTTATTACTGTAGCGAGTGCTTTTTGGGAGGGACTAAGTATATTTGACTACTCAAGGATTTGGATTTTTACCTGTGAATTACTCAACTAACGCACCAGCTTTACGGTTCCTTTTCTGGTGATATTACTCCTTCCAAAGGTTTGGGCTTTCACAAAATAGACATAAGTATCAATTTCCTGCTCTATTCCATTAAAAGTACCATCCCATCCTCTTTGAGGATCGCTCGTTTCAAATATTAATTTGCCACTCCTGTTGAATACTTTAAATTCAATTTTGTCAAGGCCAAATGCATTGACAAAGAGCATATCATTCATGCCATCTCCGTTTGGGGTAAACATATCCGGCACAAATATTTCATTTCTGTCATCGATAGAGACGGTTACACTGGCGCTGGATTCACAATTACGGTCATTGGCTACGAGAACTGTGTAAGTCATTGTTTCCAATGGAGTAGCTAATGGATTGGAAATATTCGGATCATTCAGGCCCTCGATTGGACTCCATGAATAGGAGGTACCTCCGCTTGCTGTTAATTGAATGGTTTCTCCGATGATGATGGTGGTATCAGGTGATATATCAACAATCGGCGCAGGGAGTACGGTAATGGTGGCATCAAGCTGAACAGATGGACAACCGGTATTTTCAATTGTTACAGTATAAGTAGTGGTAACATCCGGGCTTGCTATAGGATTTGCTATATCCGTTGCACTTAATCCTGGTGCAGGAGCCCATGAGTACCTTGTTCCTCCCGAGGCATTTAATTGGACGTACTGCCCTTGGCAGATTTCAGCAGTTCTAACATCCAAACCCGGTGCCGCTAAAACATCAATGGTTACCTCATCAACTGAAGGAGCACAAATGTTATTTTGAATAGTCCATCTTAAAGTGACAGAAGTTCCATCACTCAATGCACTCACAATGGAATTTGGATTGGTAGGATCATGTATGGTAGCATTCCCTGATACCAAGGACCAGGTTCCGTTACCAATTACGGCATTGTTAGCCTCAAGCGTTGTTCTTGTGGTACCCTGACACAAAGTTTGATCAGCTCCGGCATTGGCTGTTGTAGGATCCTCGAGCAATTGTATGATAACATCATCCGTGCTACTTGCTGAGCAAACAACATCCGTAATAGTCCATCTTAAAGTTATGGAAGTTCCGGCTGCCAGATTGGTTACTGTGGTGTTTGGATCACTTGGATCACTAATCGTACCACTTCCGGATACCACAGACCAACTTCCTATACCAAAAGTCGGTGTATTCCCCGCCAGGGTGGCTTGATTCACACTGCAAAGGATTTGATCAGCACCGGCATCAGCCTGTGTTGGATTGGCATTCACGGTGATGGTCACATCGTCCTCAGAGGTCACTGTACATTCTGGTCTTGAGATGGTCCACCTCAATATAGTGGTTGTTCCGGGCACTAGATTACTAAGGGCACTATTCGAAGCTGTAGGGTCATTGATTGTACCAGAACCTGAAACTATTGACCAAGCTCCTGTGCCACTGGTAGGAATATTTCCGGCTAATGTGGTGGTAGTGACGTTGCACAATGTTTGGTCGGGCCCTGCATCCGCTGCGGAAGGTTCATCTACCACATTAATAACAACGTCGTCCTGAGAAAAAATTGAACATCCGGATAGATTGATCGTCCACCTTAAGGTAACAGTATTTCCAGCTCCCAGGCCAGTTATCAATGAATTTGGGTTATTGGGATCATCGATAGTGGCTGTTCCTGCCACCAAAGTCCAAACACCTGTGCCGACGGTTGGTGAATTACCATTAAGATTTGTGGAGGTCGCATTGCAAAGTGTTTGATCTGCTCCGGCATTAGATACTGTTGGTTCAGGAGAAACATTGAGGGTTATTTCCTCGAATTTTGTACATGCACCATTGGTAACTGTATACCTGACAACTGTATTACTTCCGGGTACCAGATCATTGATCGTGGTTGCGGTGGCTGTAGGGCTTACAATAGTTCCGGGCCCGGACGAAATTGACCATGAACCTGTTCCAACTGTCAATGTTGAATTTCTGGTAACTGTCGCAGTTGTTACCGGACAAAGATTCTGATCTGTTCCAATATCGATGGCAGCTGGTTCCAAAGAGGCTGTGAGTACGACATCATCAAAGCTATTGGTACAGCTTCCATTGGAAATTACCCAACGCAATGTAGTTGGTGTCCCACCAGGGACAAGATTGCTGATTGTGGTTGTTGGATCCGAGGGATTGTCTATCGTTGCTGTGCCAGTAACCAATAACCAATTTCCTGTTCCATCAGATGGTGCATTTGCTGCCATAGTGGTGGTGGTCACATTGCAAAGATTTTGATCATCTCCTGCTGCTGCAGTTGTAGGAAGCGCAGAATTATTTATAGTAATTTGTTCTGAATGTACGCAAGAACCATTCGTGATAGTCCATTCCAACACAGTATTTGAACCCGGTACCAATCCATTGATCTGTGTTTGGCGATCCATTGCGTCAGCAAAACTTCCCGGACCAGAAACAATGGACCATTGCCCGGAACCAAAAGTCGGAGCGTTGGCATTCAGTGTTGTTGAAGTGGCATTACAAAGATCCTGATCCAACCCGGGATTAGCTATGACCGGCTCATCTACATGAATTGTTACCTCGTCCTCCGAAGAACATGACTCATTTCTTGTTACCCATTTCAGTACACTTGTCGATCCGGGTGTTAAGCCTGTTACAGCAGTATTTGGATTAAATGGATTGGCAATTGTGACAGGGCCTGAAACAACAAACCATCGGCCATGCCCGACAGCTGGTGTGTTAGCGTCCATCGTAGTTACCAAAACATTACAAAGATCTTGATCTGGTCCTGCGTTGGCAGGAGTGGGAGGGGTGTTGACTATCACTGTTGTATAGGCCTCTGTAGTTGTACTGCCGTTATCCGTTACCTCCATCTTGTATCTTGTGGTCACTGGTGGAGTGGCAATCGGATTTGCGGAATTTGCGTTGTCGAGATAAATGTTTGGTGTCCAGGTAATATTATAAGGAGGGGTACCGCAGTGTGCAGAGGGACTTCCTCCCAGTGTAACTGATTCTCCTTCGCAAATTACTTCAAAATTCCGATCTACATTGGCGATCACTGAGGTAACGGGTGTCAGTATTACCTGATCAATTGCTGTACAACCATTATTATCGGTAACGGTTACAGTGTAGGTCGTTTCCGTAGCAGGTAGCACCTGTGGGTTAGCAGCATTAACATCTGTTATATTTGGGTCGGGAGGTGTTGAGGTCCATACATAGGTGTATGGTTCCTGACCAAATTCTGCTGTTGGATTGCCACCGATCGTTACCCAATCTCCGGAACATACTTTTCTGGATTTCCCTGCATTGGCAGTTAGAAGAAAACAACAGCTATAGGTAAAGTCCCCAGTTCCATTATTGGTAAAGTTACCCTCAACCAAGCAAAGGTTAGCGGTTCCGGTGATTGACCCCACTGCCAGATTGGTAATATTTGTGTTAGGATTGTTGACAAAAATACCTCCGTTACATCCATTGATAACACCACGGTTTGCGAAGGTTTGCCCGGCACTTGATTGATTGGCCAATGCAATAGCGCCACACAATGAGATGTTTCCGGTATTATCGAAATTGCTATAGACGTAAGTCTTTGAGCCACTTCGTAGATCCAGATTTCCACCGTTATTAACCACTCCTATTGCATCTAAAACATTATGATTGATAACCGTTCCCGTATTACCTAGTGTCATTGTAATTTTTAATACGCCAAAGTTTTCAATGGTTGCGTTCGTGGCTGTATTGGCAGTTTCGATATTGGAATATGCCGTATTCGTAAATGTACTGCTGCCTTGAACTACAATGTCCTTTCCTCTAATAATTCCTGTATTCCGAAAGACTGAATTTCCGCTGGCCTGTATTTGGCCTGTGAAATTAAGCTCCCCGGTTTCCAGTATTGTCAGCGAACCATCCGTAATATTGATGTTTGATGATAAGGAGACCTCATGGAGAATGATAATATCATCGTTGACCCCTGGAACAGCCCCTAGATCCCAAATGGCAGGGTCATTCCAATCACCTGATGTTATCGTTTGAAATGTTGCTGCTCGGGTGGTGAAAAAAAATAGAGAATTAACGAGCAGTATCAAAAATGATCTTTTGAGTAAACTTTTCATCGATCAGCTAAGAAATTTTGCCGCATCTCAATATCTTATAATGAGATGAGCTTTCATTGCGGAAGAAAGTTCAAAAATTACAGAAGTGATTTTTGGGATAAGTCTATTAATAATGAGAAATAACTCTTCAACGGCTTTAGTGCCGATTTTAGGTTTTGATTAGTGGGTTCACATTTAATTAATGACCTCAACACTTTAGGCGGTTGTAAACTTTGTCACCGGATTTTTATTGAATGACATTCAAATGGAACAAAAGGTGTAGCAAATCTTTAAAAAAATTCTGGCTTTCTAAAAAGATGTTGACTACATTGGGCACTTTACCAAATGAAGGGACTTTCTTTTTTATTTGAGAGATTCATAGGATCAGATATTGGATCCCTAAATAGTACATCTACTTTTTTTGATATAAGAATGTCTCCCGAAATTCGGCTTGCAATATCGATTTAAGAAAGTTTAACTGGTTATTGATTGAACCTTTAACCTGCAAAAGAAATGTAAATGGGCGTAGCTACACTCAAAAGAATTGTTCCTTTTCTTCCTCTTTTTAATTTTCTAATTGTATTGATCAAAAGAGGTCCAATACAGTGGAGGAAATTAAAAAATCTGGTACCCTACTTTGCGAAATTTACGTTGTTGGAGCCTTTTAGGATCTCCGGTGAAATTATTCATTTCTTTCGCTCCAAAAATGAGGTGAAAAACCCACTGTTCGTTTTAGGTTTTTATGGTAGCGGAACCAGTTATTTGCAGCACTTAATTAACCAAGATCCACAATTCGCCACTTTGACCTTATGGGACTCTATGGTTCCGGAATTGTTGTATTTTAAAAAAATAACACAACCTGCATTCGATTTCGCTTCCAAAAAAATAAAAATGAAAAACGAATATCACCGGTTGCCATTCGATTGGAATTTTCCTGGTGAATGTGATGTTGCGATCAATTCGGAGGTAGCGGTTTACGATTTCAACCAGTTATTTCAATTTCCGTCAAAACATCAAAGTATTATTGAGGAACACCTTGATTTTGGTGACCTCAAAAAAGCACAGAGATCCTGGACACAACACCATAAACATCTGATATCACGGATATCTAACATCAACAAAGGAAATCGACTGGTACTTAAATCTCCACCTAACACTGCCAGGATCTCCATGTTAAAGGAAATATACCCGGAAGCCAAGTTTGTGTTTCTAAAAAGAAACTTGTTTGACACAATTATTGCTAATAAAACGCTATGGAAACTAAACAAAATACGCAGTTTTCAAAGGTATGATACCAATGAGATCGAAACGCTTGTTATGAAACTATATATTGTTTTTCACAAACAATATTTAAAACAACGAAATGCATTACAGCCCGATGAATTGATTGAGATCGATTTTGAAAGTCTTGCAGATAACCCTTTGAAAACGCTTTTTACAATTTACGATACCTTACAAATACCCGGTTATACATATGCTCAATCAGGTTTCAAATCACTCATCACAGAGAGGGCAGACTTTCCTCGCAAGATCTATTCATACCAGCAATCATGGAAAAATAAGATTGAAAAAGAATGTGGGCAGATATGGAAAGAATTGAATGCCGATTGGAAACAAAATTAGGATGAGTGCTGATATATTCCTGAAAAATAAAAAATAGTATGCTCTATAGCTACTGCAAATGCTTGTTGATCCAGTCCTTTATATCAATGTAATCCAGAATATTGGCTGTAACGAGGTTGGGGTCATCCTCAAATAGTTCCTTGTGAAAGATTTGGAACTGTTCTCTGTGTTCACTTTTAGGTTTGTCAGCAACTCTTGAAAAGAATCTTAAACAGATCCGTTCAAATTTTCCCAACATTTTTCGCTTTTTTAGGAATCTGCGATGGCTTTCAACGGCATATCTCAGAAAAATGATATTCCCTAATTCAAGATGAATGATGAGGTGCAGGAGACGGGTAAAGCTTTGGATATCTATTCTATCATTCGATTTTAGGTCTATGATCTTATTGATCCATACCAAAGCAGATTTGAATTGATTATCCAGGAAATATAGATTAGCAAATTGGTTCCAGAAAAGAATAAAATAATCCCTTGGTATGGAGCGCTCATACTTGTTCATAAATGAAGTGACCTCAGCTATCAGAGTAATCCCTTTCTCTGCCTCCTTTCTGTCCCTATAGAGCTCCAATTCAATGTTGTAGGTTCTAAGTATGGTCCTGATCGTAAATTTGCTTTCGCTTGCAATGTTCAATCGGGCTGGTACCCTTCTTACTTTGTCGAGCTGTTCTAATACTTCCTGCCATCTTTTTTGAAAGAGCAGAAATGATATTTTGTTATTTAGGGTATTGATATAACTGCCTGGCTCTTCTTTAATTCTATCGGTATCTTTTTCTAAAAGCTGAATTAATTCATCGATATAAGGCTCTGATCGATCTGGGTTTCCTTTGAGAATATTTTCACTAAACATAATGTGATGGAAAAGCACATTGCTCTGAAGATCGGGTTGTTCCTTCAAAGCCGGATGCTTTTTGAGGCTTTTATCTTTGTATTGATCATGGATCAGTGTTGGCACTTTCAAAGTAACATCCCAATGTTCATTTTGTCTCAGTAATTTTTGCAGCGCAATGTTTTGCTCATGAAGAATGATATCCAGCTTTTTAGCATCATGATTGTGTCCAAATTGAGTTAATGTCAACTTTCTCTGCCACTCCAGAATTTCAATATGCGCTGTATGATTTTCATATTCCTTAGCTATTCTTTCAGCTTTAAGCAAAGTGTAATGGCAATGATTGAAAAGTTCTTTACTGAACAATATTTCAACATCTCTAAGCAAATCTTTTAATTCTGCATTTTTGGAGATTTTACTGTGATAACTCCTCAGACTTTTTAGAATTAAGTTGCTTAAATAATTCTTGGTTACATGCAGTTGATTGATAAACTTTCGATCCTTGAACTTTTCCTTGATTTCCGATTCGTCAAAGACCTCCTGGTTATCAAGCGCATTAAATAGGCCTATATAGTTGGAATCTACATTTGACGAGGAACAATAGAGCTTGAAATAACGCTTTTCAGTTTGTGTAAGTGATTTTATCAACTGAAATAAGTTCCCTTTCTTTTGCATTTGAAATTTACGTTTTTCGATACTAAAAATATGAATTTTTTATTGATTACTTCAAAATCTTTAATTTGACATAATATGGTTTCTACGTTTTTATATTTTTTAACTTTAGTTGTCCCGATTTAGCCGTTATGTTTGACTTAAAATAAATTGTTCAACATTTAAATATTGATCAGAACTCATGGCAAATTCAATTAATTGGTTTGAGCTACCTTCAAAAGATTTTGAAAGAGCTTGTAAATTTTATAGTGATGTGCTTGGTGGAGAAGTTAATGTAGTAGAAAATGAAGGCGTGAGAATGGGGTTTTTACCTAACTTTACGCAAGACGGCGCTGTTGGTGGTTGTGTTATTCACGGAGAGGGCCTTGAGCCTGCCGGAAACGGAACAATGGTTTATCTCAATGGAGGTGAAGACCTTGGTATTCCATTAGGAAAAGTAGAATCTGCTGGTGGTAAAATAGTGAGGCCAAAAACTCAAGGTCCATATGGATTTTCAGCGGTATTTCTCGACTCTGAGGGCAATAAAGTAGCTTTTCACTCAATGGGTTAAAAGAAATTATGGAGCCAGGGTATCACTACTCATGGTTCCAGCCTATCTTTAATAGCATTTATTTCATAATTGTTAAGAGCTATGGTTTCCACGGAATGATGGTTATCATTGTTTACCGGCGTTTACATAAATCAAATTTGAAGCAAATCTTATGACACATTTTAATCCTGATTTCATTGATTTTTTTGTCGAATTGGAAAGGAACAACAATAAAGCCTGGTTTGACGAAAACAGAAAGCGTTATGAATCGTCGGTGAAGGAACCCTTTGCCAAATTTGTTGATCAATTGATCAGTGCGATTCAAAAGTACGATCCTTCTATACAGATTTCTGCCAAAGAGGCAATTTTACGAATCAATCGTGATATCAGATTTTCAAAGGATAAAAGACCTTATAATCCATATTATACAGCATTTATTTCACCAACGGGTAGAAAAGATAAGACTATACCCGGCTTTTTTCTACGTTTTGCACCAGATATGATTGGGGTTATGGTTGGTTGTTTCGGTCCATCAAAGGAACAACTGCACAATATCAGGGTTTCCGTGATAAATCAACAGGAGGAATTTGACCAAATCATAAATGATGAGAACTTCGTGAAACAATTTGGTAGTATTAAAGGGGATATTAGTAAAAGACTACCGGTTCAGTTCAAAAGGCCATCGGAGCAATACCCATTGATAGCTAACAAAGCCTTTTATTTCTCAAAACACATGGATGCGGATCTGATTACCAGTGAAAACCTTCATAGTATTCTCATGGAACTATGGCATGTGGCCAAACCCCTCAATCAATTTTTGTACAGCGCGATTACCCGGCCACTTTTGGAAGTAGAGGTATGAGGAAATGCCTAATTAAAAAATATACTTTCTTTAAATTTTTTATATTGGAATAAATAAGTCTGATGACACTCGATACATTCAAAACATATTGTTTATCAAAAAAAGGTGTGGAAGAAACATATCCGTTCAAGGGTGAGGCAGTTTGGATGAAAGTGATGGGTAAAATGTTTGCTATGACTTTTGTGCGGGAGTTTACATTTGATAAGGAAATCGCTCCCCCATTTCATTTTATAAATTTAAAATGTGATCCTGAGCGGGCTGAAATCTTAAGAACAAAACACGCGGCCATTCAACCCGGTTGGCATCAAAGTAAGAAACATTGGAATTCGGTATTTATGGATGGATCTTTGAGTGATGATATGATAAAAGAACTCATTGATCATTCTTATGATATCGTCTGCGAGAGTCTTCCCAAAAAAGACCTGGAAATTTTGAACACATTATAGTTCAATGGTTAACCTATCCATACAATGAGCAAAGCAAAAGCGAGATTTGAACAAATAGGCGAACGTATGATATCCCAGTTTGAAAATGTTCAATGGGGTAAAATGATGAGTTCACCTGCAATAGTTTACAATAAAAAAGTATTTGCCTTTTATTATGATGACGGCATGACCTTTCGATTGGGGGCTGACTTTGATTTGGAGGGGAACGGAATACATGATTATCAATTATTGAATCCTTTTAAAAACAAAGGGCCATTGAAGGGATGGTTCGTTATTCATGATACACAAATGGACCAATGGGAAAGCCTTGCCAAAAGCGCTTACGAATTAATAAAAAAATAGATTGTCAGGATAAATCCGAAAAGTTGCAGGCATTTATTTTTCTAATCTGTATGACTAAATGCTTAAAAAGAATGGATTCCTCGGCCTTGAAGAAATTGCGTTAAGAAAACCGGAATTTAAAGTGTAAAGAAATCATTACTGTTTGAGCTGGGTTGGTTGTGTGAAGGCGCGAGTTTAATGATTTTAGCTTTAAATGGAGGTTTTTAGCAAATTTCTTCACAGCCTTGATTTTTTCGTTCTTTTTGATCAAGCAAAAAGAACATTGGTTGTGAACTGCTCATTTGAAAAAGTTGATCACCATAACTTTATAGAAACTTTGTTTTATCGTATTTAATTTGACTTTTTATGACTATGGTGCACAGATATGTTTGTCCCTTTTCCAATCGATGAAAAGGAACCAAAAATCTTGTCAAAATAAAGTTCCTTCCCACCTGTCCATCCCACACCTCACTATTTTGACTGGCTAGCCCTCCTGAATGGAATATGTTACTCATTTAGTTTCACTTATTCCCCGCCAATCAATTTTCTGTCTCTTTAAAAAAAAATTAGACTTTTTTATAATATAAGACCCACAGATTAGTCAATATTTATACTTAATTTCTCAATCCCTAGAAATACGGATTGATTGGATTGTCATTCCTCTCAACTGAACGTTTCCTTTTCTGATCCAGGAAACTAACATTAAAACCAGCGTAAATTTCTCTTCCAGGAAAATTAAAAAATCTGTGAACCTAAGCCATGCTTTAACTGTTATGCAGATGATAATTTGATCTATGGATTATAGACAAACGTCGAAGCGTTTATGGGTTGAAGAAGAAAGCTTTTTCGATGTTAATGGTCATATTTTCTGTTGATTTAGTCCAAGCAATCATTGTGGTGTGGTTTTGAGGAGCAAACTTGGGTTTGTTCCTCGCTTGGGCTTTTTATATAAGCTTTTTTTCTATCATTTTTTGCTTGTATTTCCAACAAATTCACGCGAACCAACACATTTGAATTCCCACCAAAAATTAGTACAACTTGTCATTTTCATTTATTTTGCGAAGGAATATTGAACGTCTGAAATATGGATGATCAATCCTTTGAGAGGATATTTAAAGAAAATTTTACCGTTTTAACCAATATAGCTTATTCGGTTGTTAAAGATTCCGATGTAGCAAAAGATGTGGTTCAGCAGGTTTTTTTGAAGATGTGGCGAAATAGGGAAGGGCTTAATGTGCAAAGCTCACTAAAGAACTATTTGCATCGTTCAGTGATCAACACCTCCTTGAATCACCTGGAGAAAGAGAAACGCCTAACCGAAATGTCAGAAGGCCATACTAACAACCTGGCATTTGCTAAAAACGATGTTGAGCAGCAGGTAGTCCGCAACGAGGTAGAAATGAAGGTAAAAGAAGCTGTCAGCGCGCTTCCAATAAGGTGTCAAACAGTATTTTCATTGAGCAGGTTTGAAGGATTAAGCAATAAAGAAATAGCTGATCACATGGATATCTCGATTAAAACTGTGGAGAATCAAATGGGTAAAGCACTTAAATCACTGAGAGAATCATTAAAGTCGGTATTGAACGATCGTTTTATCAGTGTGATCATAACGATAATTAGTTTGATGAATTGAAAATTTTTTAACGAAACGTGGGGGGTATGAATGAGTCAGCTGTCATAATAAAAACCTTATAGTATGGTGGAAGAAAGAATCTGGGAAATTATAGGAAATCAACTGAAAGGAGAAGGCTCTCAGGAAGATGCTCGTCTTTTATCCGATTGGTTATCTGAAAAACCGGAACATCAGGCACTATATGATGAGGCCTTGACGGTTTGGAAATCTACCGGACAGCTTAATTTCAAACTGGAGCCCAATGTTGATGAGGAATGGGAAAAATTCAAAATGCTTCGAAAAAATGAAGTGGACATTTCATCAAATAATGATCAGATAATTTCAGAAAGTAGCGAAGGCAAGCAAATTAGTTTGACCTGGTTTTACAGAATTGCAGCGATAATTGTGGTGGGCATTGGCCTTACCTATTTTTTGATCATACCATCCCAGCCTGACAATGACAATATGCTTACAAGGAATTCTGGTAATGAAAAAACCAGTATTACTCTGCATGATGGAACTGTAGTTTGGCTGAATGTTAATAGTACTTTGACATACCCTAAAGATTTTGATGCCAATAAAAGAGAAGTTTATCTGACAGGGGAGGCTTTCTTCGAAGTATCTCCTGATGCCAATAAACCTTTTGTGATTTATAGCGGAGAAACTGAAGTGGAAGTGCTAGGTACTTCATTTAATGTAAAAGGAAGACAGAATACAAAAAACATAGAAGTAGCTGTAATTACCGGGAAAGTGTCCTTTTCAAAGAAGGACAAAAGCCAAGGCACAATTTTAGAACCCGGTTTCAAAGCTACTTTTAATGTTGCCGATGATACTTTTAAAAAAGAACAAAATTCAGATGCTAACCTGCTGGCCTGGAAGGAAAACAAATTGACGTTCGAGAATATGCATGTTGGAAACGTTATTTCCGATCTGGAGGACTATTTTTCCATAGAGATCGTTCCGGCCAATGATAATATAATAAACTGCACTTATACCGGTACTTACCAGGATCCCGAACTTGAAGATTTACTGGAAGTGCTGTGTGCCTCCCTGGGCCTGACCTATGAAATGCGAGATGGAAGGGTTGTTCTATCAGGCGACGGCTGCCCTCATAATTAGGATTATCGCGTTCGGTTTTCCAGCTATAGCTTATCAAAGTATCCTGTCACCAACTTACGGGATTTTCTTTTCGATGTCATCAAATCTTTATAAATGCTATTGATATGATCCTGATTCTGAAGAATTAGCTATACATTTGAACCATGCTTCGTGTGACATTATTGGTGGCATTTGCTAGTATGTTTTTCTTCAGCCGGCTGATGGCGCAGGAAGAGGATGTGCTGAACACCAAGATCTCCATCAATCTTCAGAATGTTACATTAAAACGGGCTTTGAAGGAACTGGACAAGCACTCCGGATTTTCTTTTTCCTATAGCGAAAGTATTCTTCCATTAGGAAATAAATTGAGTTTAAGTAGGGAAGAGCAATCATTAAGATCCGTTCTTTCTACTCTACTAAATAATACTGAAATTATTTACAGGGTTTATGGAAATCAGATAGTACTGGTTAAGGCTCAAAATGAACAGCGTGCTACAGCAAATCAATCAATAACCATTAGTGGTTATATTTCCGATATGGAAAGCGGAGAAGCACTTTTGGGGGCGACAGTTTATTTACCGGAGCAGAACCTTGGTGTGAGTGCTAATGTTTATGGTTTTTACTCATTAACAATTAAGCCAGGAAAATATTCACTTCAATTTGCCTCATTGGGCTATAAATCGGAGCAACATCATATAACTGCAGATCAAAACACAGTATTGAATATCACACTCGGTGCAGATACCTATCAGTTGAAGGAAATTATTGTCCGATCTTCAGATGGCAATGTTCATGTAGCAGATGAGGAGATGAGTGCAGAGCAGCTCTCCATTGAAGAAGTGAAATCCTCACCAGCTTTATTGGGTGAAGCAGATGTCATGAGAACTGTGCAATTTTTACCCGGTGTACAGACAGTCAGTGAAGGAAGTACCGGCCTTTATGTCAGGGGAGGTACCTGGGATCAAACTTTGGTCCAATTGGACGAAGCCATGATTTTCAATCCTTCACACCTTGGTGGCCTCATGTCGATCTTTAACCCGGATGCTGTAAAAGGTTTGAAGATTTATAAAGGAAATATGCCTGCCAATTTCGGAGGAAGATTGTCCTCGGTGCTTGATGTCAGGATGAAAGATGGAAATAATCAAAAATTCTCGGGATCCGGCGGTATAGGTACTTTAGCAAGCCGGTTAACATTGGAGGGGCCCTTAGTAAAAAATCGATCTTCTTTTATTGTAAGTGCCAGGAGAAGCTACCTGGATTTATTGCTGCAACTTAGTGACGATCCGGATGTGAAAGGAAATAAAGTTTTTTTTTATGACCTGAATACTAAGCTCAATTTTACATTTAACGAGAAAAATAAAATCTTTCTTTCCGGATACTTTGGAAGAGATCGCTTGAAATTGGATAAAACCTTTGGAGTCAATTGGGGCAATGCAACCGGTACTTTCCGATGGAATCATGTATTTAATAAACGACTGTTTTTAAATACAACCATGCTTTACAGCAATTTTGATCTCAACTATTTGCTGAACGACGGAGGTTCGAATAACCTTCAATGGAAATCAAAGTTAAGATCAACCGCTGTCAAATTTGATTTTAATCATTATTTGAATAATCGACGCATAGTAGATTTTGGCTATCATATTATCTATCATCATTTTTTACCCATAACCGTTACACCGATCAATGAACGATCTATTATTCAACCCTTTTCACTGGAACAAAATGATGCAATAGAACAAGCTCTTTATTTAGACAGTGATCACACCATTTCGGATAAATTATCACTTACCTATGGGCTACGATTGACACGATTTCAAAATGTAGGTCCGGGGGAGATCCTGCAATATGAAAAAGATCAGCCTAAAACTTTATTGAATGTAGTTGATACATTGAACTATGATAAACTTGAAACGATCAAGGCATTTCATGGAATTGAACCGAGGATAGGTCTTCGCTGGTTATGGAATGCTAAGACATCAATAAAGGCCTCTTATAACAGGACCAAGCAATATATTCATGTTCTTTCTTCCGCCGCGACAGGTTTACCCAATGACCGGTGGATGCCAAGTGGACCACACATTAAGCCTCAGGTGAGTGATCAGGTAGCCATGGGATATTTTAGGAACTTCATGGACAATGCCATTGAGTCAAGTGTGGAGGCCTATTACAAATGGATGAGTAACCAGGTTGATTTCAGTCCAGAAACAGACGTGCTTTTGAGTCGTTACCCTGAGATCGGATTGTTATCAGGTAAGGCCTGGTCATATGGTCTGGAGTTTGCCATTCATAAGCGAACAGGAAGAACCACAGGGAGGATCAATTATACATGGTCCAAGGCTTTTCGTCGGATTGATGGTATTAATGGTGGAAGAAAATATCATCCGATATATGATAGAAGACATGATGCCTCATTGGTGGTATCTCATAAATTAAGTAAGCGGGTATCGATATCCGCTAATTGGATCTTTGCTTCCGGAAGAGCAATTTCTTTACCGGTGGGTAAATATGAAATCGGAGGGGAGGTTGTAGTTCAGTATGACCCTTTTAACAGAAACACAGATCGGCTTCCCGACTACCATCGTTTGGACCTTGCACTGGAGCTTCGTGGAAAAAATAAAAAAAACAAAAAATGGAACGGGCATTGGAATTTCTCTTTGTACAATGCCTACTTTAGAAAGAACCCGTTGGGAGTTCGGTTCAGAAATGTGATTAACAATGATCTGAACATTTCAGAGGATGATCCAAACGTAAAAGTTGAGACCAAAGAGTTTAAAGGTGTATTTGTATCCTTATTTCACTTCGTTCCGTCAGTGTCATATAGTTTTAAATTTTAGTATAGTGAAATTACGAAGTTCAATATTCCTAATCGTGTGTTTATCGTTTTTCACAAGCTGTGAAGATCTAACTGATATTGCTTTTCCGGCGAATACACCTGTACTGGTGATTGAAGGAATTATTACAGACCAGGATCATCTAAACACTGTGAGGCTCAGTACCACAACAGATGTAAACGATATTGTTCATTCCAAACCAGTTAGCAATGCCTCGGTGAAACTTAGTAATGGGGCAGGAGATGAGGAGGTCTTAAGTCATACTGAAAATGGTTTTTATAGAATTGAAGAGATCATAGGAGAAATAGGTGAAACCTATACCTTGGAAGTTAGTTATCAGGGGCAGGAATATCTTGCTACGTCTACAATGTTGCCTGTAAGTGATATAGATACCATAACATACCGATTCAAGGAAAACAGCTTGATTGACTATGAGGGTTATTACATTTCATTTTCCGCTCCAAAAAGCAGGAAAGATCAGGTAAATTATTATCGATGGCTGCTTTATAAAAATGACACTTTATTATCGGGAAAGGCTGACATTTTCGTCTCGACCGATGAGTTTATATCCTCTTTGAAAGACCTGGAGTTAGATGTGCCATTTCAAAAAAATGATACGGTCACCCTGGAGATGTACTCACTTGATAAATCTGCATATGATTATTACCTCACCTTGAGTACCTTAATTACCAGTGATGGGGGTTTCTTCAGTCCTGTTCCCCAAAATCCTACCTCCAACATCAGCAACGGTGCACTTGGAATTTTTTCAGCTTCCGCTGTTTCTTCCAGAAAAATTGTAATTGAATGAGATTTAATCACCATATCAATATTCAATTGAACAACCTTGAAATCGGCTTTTAGTAGCTTTTGAGCTATCTGATAGAAAAAAATCTTTAATCCCCTTCTTACCTCAACACAACAAAATTTCAACATCCCAACACTTTTTTTCTTTCCCGTGGGGGTAAGCCTTTACTTGTCTGTCATAACCCAGAAAACTTTTTAAAATTAGATCTATGGTCGAAACTCAGACAATTATTATGACTGACAAACTACGTGGGATCCGAATGGATAACATTAAGTATTTATTATGTGTGTTTTTTCTTTCTTTGATATGGACAGCATCTTTTTCCCAATCACCTTCCAACGAGGCATTCACGATAAGCGGATATGTTAAGGATGCTGCCAGCGGTGAGGATATTATTGGTGTGACCATCTATGTTGAAGAGCTCAAAACAGGCGCCGTTACCAATGCTTATGGTTTTTATTCGCTTTCTCTGCCAAAGGGAAATTACAATCTGACCTACTCCTTTATTGGCTATCGTTCCGAAGTATTTGCTATACAACTTGATAAGGATATTACTAAAAACCTTGAACTAGCTGAAGAAACTTATCAAATGGAAGAAGTAGTGATTACCTCAGAGCGTCCCGAACAGAATGTTACTGAGGTTAAAATGAGTACGGAAAAACTGAAAATTGAACGTATCAAATCGATGCCTGCTCTTTTTGGAGAGGTGGATGTATTACGCAGTGTTCAACTTTTGCCCGGTATCCAATCTGCTGGTGAAGGTACCACAGGACTATTTGTCAGAGGTGGATCAGCAGATCAGACACTCCTGCAAATGGATGAGGCACCCATTTACAACCCTTCGCATTTCCTTGGCTTTTTCTCCGTGTTTAATCCCGATGCTATCAAAGATTTGGAAGTTTACAAAGGAGGTATTCCGGCTAAATACGGTGGAAGAATATCTTCCATTATGGATATTAGAATGAAAGAAGGGAACATGAAAAAATTCACGGCATCAGGGGGTATTGGGTTAATATCAAGTAGGCTGACACTAGAGGGGCCTATCGCAAAAGACAGGGCTTCTTTTATCGTTTCTGCCAGGAGAACTTATGTAGATCAGTTTGCGCGATTTGCCAGAGATACAAGTATTAGGGACAATAGAGTTTATTTCTATGACCTCAATGCAAAGGTCAATTACAAGCTCAATGATAATAACAAGTTCTTCTTATCAGGTTATTTTGGAAGAGATGTATTGAACCTGGATGATGCCGGTATTAATTGGGGAAATAAAACCGGAACATTTCGATGGAACCATTTATTCAACAAGAGATTGTTTCTGAATACCACCTTAATTTACAGTAATTTCGATTATGCTTTTGAAATTACTGCTGACCCTGACAGTTTTGACTGGGTGGCAAATTTACAGGAGTATAATGGCAAACTGGATTTCACATATTTTGTCAATCCAAAAAGCCAGGTTGATTTTGGCTATCAAGCCCTCTATCGAAGGTTTGAACCAGCAGCTTTCAAACCTCGCGGAAAGAATTCGAATATAGAAGCCTTCAGTTTCGATAAGCAATACGCTTTCGAGCAAGCTGCTTATATCAGCAATCAATTGAAGATAAGTGATAAATTCTCCATGGAGTATGGGTTGCGCTGGTCAATCTTCCAAAACATTGGTCCGGGAAGCGTATTTAAATATAGAGATCTGGAAAACCGTACTTTGGATGGCATAATTGATACCGTGAAATATGCACGTAACAAGGTATTGAAAACATATCATGGTGCTGAGCCCCGATTAGGCATGCGTTATCTTCTGGACAGTGAAAGTTCACTAAAGGCCTCTTATAACAGAACAAGGCAGTATTTACAAATAGCTTCTAATTCCACTGCAGGACTCCCCATTGATCGCTGGATTCCCAGTGATACCTACATAAAACCTCAGGTCTCAGATCAGGTAGCCCTGGGTTATTTTAGAAATTTTAACGAGAACGCCTTTGAATTCTCTGCTGAGATCTATTACAAATGGATGCAGAATCAGATTGATTTCAAGGATGGTGCAGATCCATTGTTGAGTAGAGCACTGGAAACGGAGATTCTTACCGGAAAAGGTTGGTCGTATGGTCTGGAACTTATGCTAAGAAAGAACTTTGGAAGGACTACCGGATGGTTGAGCTACACCATCTCCAATACCAGAAGGGAAGTGGCCGGGATCAATGGAGGAAAACCTTATCGTCCACGATATGATAGACCGCATGATATTTCACTCGTCATTAATCATGAGATCAATGATCGACTATCTTTATCGGGCAACTGGGTTTATCAAACAGGAAGCGCCATTTCCATCCCTAAGGGTAAATATAACTTGGAAGGCAAATCCATAGCGTACTATGATCCGCTTGACCGAAATGGTGGAAGAATGCCAGCCTATCATAGAATGGACCTATCCATTACCCTTAAGCAAAGAAAAAAACTTTTTGGTGTTGGGCAGGGAAGCTGGAACTTCTCAATTTATAATGCTTATATGAAAAAGAACCCCTGGACAATCTCATATAAGGAGGTCATCAATGGAAATCCTAAAATCGATGTGGATGATCCTAAAGTGGCCGTCAGAACCAGAGAGTTCAGATCGGTCAGTACTTATTTATTCAGGATCGTACCTTCCATTTCATACAATTTTAAATTCTGATCGTAGCCTTAGTCTATATTATACACTTTCAATTTTTGATTTTAATGTTTAGAAAAATGAGAATAAAACTTAAAATGTATACAACAATCATAGCATTATTCTGCAGTCTAATGGCCTGCGAAGAGTTGATTGATTTAAAACATGGTGAAAGCGAGACGAGGCTGGTTGTGGATGGAACGATAACTAACGGACCCGGGCCCTACTATGTTTTCCTACAACAAACAAAGAGTTTTAAAACCAATGACGAACCTTCACCGGTAACAGATGCCGTGGTTACCATTGTAGATGATCTGGATAACCAAGAGGTGCTTGAGCATATTGGAAAGGGTGTTTATGAAATTGATGATATACAAGGTGCAATTGGAAGGACATACTCCCTGAACATAGAATACAATGGTAAAACATATGCTTCGGAAGCTACATTACTTCCGGTAAGTGAGATCGATGAAACAGAAGTGAACTTTCGTAAAGAAACTACTGAATTGGATGAGGGTTACTATGTTACTATTGGCATGCCATTAACTTCTCCCGGTGAAATAAGCTATTATCGTTGGTTGGTTACTGAAAATGATTCGTTGTATTCGGGAGTTGATAATTTCATTATCACTAGTGATGAATTTCTTGCCGATCATATATCCTTTGAGCTGGAATATGCTTTTGAACTCGATGACAAAGTTGCGATCGAAATGCACTCATTAAGTGAAGAGGCTTACAATTATTATATGGCATTGTCGGAATTAGCAGAAAGCGATGGCGGTTTATTCAGTCCCTCTCCGGTGAATCCGATTTCCAATATTACCAATGGAGCACTTGGCTTATTCAGAGCATCAGCGGTTTCTAAGGTTGAAGTAGTAATTGAAAACTAGTAGGCATATCCTTTTTTCACAGCCAGGGATTAGTGAGCCCTGGAGGCAGATCAAAATGATCTGCCTTTTTGTTATCATCTTAATCGAAGACACTTAAATCCCTGAACATACCTTAAAATTCAATTGATCCCAATGGACTCTGAACAGTATTAAAATAAATCCATATTTTAGCTATATACGAATTTGATAGTTATAACCAATGTAGAGATGAGCTTTTTAACTGCTGAATGGAGAAAACTGGCGATAGCCAATTATAAAGTTGATCCTGATATTCTATCACCTTACATTCCATACAAAACTGAATTGGATCTATGGGATGATGCGTGTTATATGAGCCTTGTGGGATTTATGTTTAAGAATACAAAATTAATGGGGCTTCCGATCCCATTTCATAGAGATTTTGAAGAGGTAAATCTACGGTTCTATGTACGTTACAAACATTTGGAAACATGGAGAAGAGGAGTGGTATTTGTTAAAGAAATCGTACCAAAGCCTGCTTTGACTTTGGTGGCCAATGCGATTTATAAAGAACATTACAAAACCATGAGCATGAAACATAGCTGGAATAACCTGGAAAACATGCAACAGGTTATTTACCAATGGAAATGTTATGGAAGATGGAACAGTCTAAGTATTCAGGCAGATAGCCAAGCAAAAGAGCTTCCCGAGAGTAGTAAATCAGAATTTATAACGGAACACTATTGGGGTTATACCAAAATAAACAATTTTACTTCTTACGAATATGAAGTGACACACCCTAAATGGCAGATATACGAAGTGCTGGAATACAATGTAGATGTGGATTTTGGGAATGTATATGGCAGCAGGTTCAAAGAACTCGGCAGCATTGCGGTGGATTCGGTTATGTTGGCAGAGGGATCGGAAATAACGGTTGAAAATAAAAGAAAAATCTAAATACACTTTCTTTGAGATGTCTTTATGGGACGATAATAACGTGAGATGTATTAGTGAATATGCGTGATAATCGGGTAAAAAATTACGCCAGTTTCAAAATAACTAAAAATCTATATACTAAGTTTAAGGAATATTCATTGAGGTATCTGAAATTGTTTCCGTATTATCTTCAAATTCCTCTTGTATATCCAATTCTTCTTCTTTGTCCTTTTTGCGTTTCTTTTTCTTTTTCTTATCCTTTTTCAAAAAATTGAAAAAGCCCTTCTTTTTGGGTTTTTCTTCGCCATCTAGTTGATCTTCAGAATCTTCTTCTTTATTAGGGTCCAGTGTTTCCTGTTGTTCTTGGGGTTTGAAAAGCTTATCGCCAAAGAGCATCATGTATTGTCTTTGATCCTCATTGTACCTATCCCGCCGTCTTATTGTTTGGGGTGTTTCCTTCTTTTCCAGCGTTAGGGTAGTGTCAGCCCTATCATAGATTTCCTGTGCAATCAGAACAGAATCGAGCTCTTTGTCCAAGGTAGGCATGATCACTTCCATTTGTACCGTACGCCACTTGTTGAGCTTTTTGAGGTATGGGTCTTCCTTCATAATGCCAAATTTCCCTTTATTAACTGCCAGGTGATCCCTGGGAAGGGAATCTTGATTGAATAAAGAAAAATGCTTTGATTCTTCCTTTTCGTCCAGGATATAAAAACTTTGGTATGCAGGACATATCCTTTGCGGGGCGCAAGATGCCAGGCATAATAAACCTACAATGATAGTATAGTGGGAGAAACTTTTCATGCAATGTCTGTAATCCCTACTGTAAACGTTTTATCATAGGTGAGAGGTTCGTCTGAGGATGTTCTAATTAATAACTCATGTGACGCACACTTATTATCAATAGGCACAAAAAAAGTATATACTTTCATAATTACTCGCTCAATTCACACAAATGCTCAATGTGAAGATAAATAAATATTTGTGATTTATCTGACTCTTCAGGGAATAGGGAAATGAGAAGGCGTAACATTGTATACCACTAAGAAAGAAAGAATCCACTTTGACACCAGGCATCCTAATTTCTTACAAAAGCATTATAGACTTACCTTTGGTTGAAGAAGGTTTTATGAAAATAACAAGATAATCTGTTGCTTATCCTCTTTTGCGTTTAAGATAATTGCCATATCTGAACCATCTGTCAAGTTGAAAGTTCAATCTTAGACTATAGAGTATATAGGCATCATTCCTTGGGTTTGGATCATTAGGTAAGCTCGCATCATCTACGAAATCCGTTGTTGTAAACCTGAAAGCAGCTTCAAAACCGGCGCTTAAATAATCATTTAAATATTTTGAAACGCCAAACCCTACCGGAAATACCATTGCACTTTTTGATTGCTCTCCATTTTGCTGTGTAGCAACTTTATCAAGAGGGACTTTAGTATCCGGATCCCTTGGGTCGAAATGAAATCTGCCAATACCAAAAAATATATATTGATTCCAGACTTTATGCCCTAACTCAAAATCAGTTTTAGGTTTTAGATCAATCTCCAAACCAACAAAGTATTCTATATTTTTACTAACAAAACCCTGATCCTCCCAAACGCCTGGACTGGTTTCGGAATAAAGCGTGAAGTAGTTAACCTCAAATTTTAAGCTCATATAATTGGTGAACCTGTGATTGAGGCCCAGTCCGAAATTAGGATTGAGTAAATAACGCTGTAAGGAAAGATTACTGGCGGAGCTAAGATCTCCTGTGTAGGCAGATAGCCCCAGGCCAGCGCTAATGGATGTTCTACTCAGCCTGGGATGGCTATATGAAACAAATATATCCTTGAATTTGAATTTATCAGAGCGGGTCAGATTATTATAATGCATTCCACTCTGAGCTCTTATATCGTTTACCGACAGACACAGAACCAACCCTACTAACAACGATATTTTATTTGATTGCATCCAATTGAGTATTTAGTTCTTCCAAAGAAACTTGATTCAGATTTAATTTCCAGGCCAAATCTGGCTCAGAAATTACACTGTTCAAACCTAAATATATATTTTCAGTGTCTCCCTTTGTAATGGCAACTAAATATATTTCCTGTCCGGCCGGGATGTTTTTTGCTATAAACAGATTGTCCTCCCTTGACATTTCAACAACAGAATTCACATTTTTAAAAGCCACAAAAACCCTTGTACTATCGGTTATGAGTTCTTCCGGATCAAGCTCGGTGGAAATAGTAGTCAATGGATCCAAATCGGTTGGATAATCAAGATTTATCCAGGTGTCCAGTTCATCATAGACAATATTGTAATTACCATTGTCAATAGGAGCATTCAGATTTTCATTGAGTTCCCAGGTAAAGTTCCCAGCTGTGCCTTCAAGTCCAAGGTACACTTTCATTCTGGTACTATCCGATCTTGTGTTAGCAACGGGCACCTTTATTTCATATTGCTGACCTTCTATGATATATACTTGTTCCCCTCCCTGTGTAATATTGATATAAAATTCCCCGCCTGATTCAAGCATTTGTTCATCGGCCATAGTGGGTTTTCCGGACAGCAACATGTCCTTTTTGTTATAAGCCTCAACAAAAGTAACTTCAATTTCACCTATACAGGGACCTCCACTATTGCCATATTCACATAGGAACGGAGGTAAAATTAGTGTAGCGCCTTCTTCACTGATGAGGGTATCTCCGATCTCAGGGTCTACTGTAAAGTTTTGCACCGAGATTACATCCTCAATGATTCCTTCGGGAGTTTCTACTATATCGGATTGCTCTGGTATGAATTCCACTGTTCTGTCACAGGATGTAAACGACAGTATGCTGACCAATAGGATTGAAAGTTTTAAATTCTTCATTTTGTTTGTTGTTGTTTTTCACAGTGACGAATCTGGTGTGGATAGCGCTGTTTTACAAATGAACTTTTTATTCTATAAGGCCTATCCAACAGAGGGTTGACTCCATTGAAATTACAATTTTTTTGGATTCAACGTAAACCTTTATACTTTAAAACGAATTTCCGGAATTGAAATTTCATTGGTTCAAGTAGAAAGAAAATGATTTATTATCTACTCAGTATTGTAAAAGCAACGGTGTTACATTTAGGGGCGTCTACTTCATATGACCATTGAAAGCGGTGACTGGCCGGGTTTATCTAAGGCATCTTTGTTGGTGCCAGTCAGGGAAGGGAAAATCCATTATTACAAGTGTTTCGATTATGGTCCATGAGATCAGTAATATCATTTTTAGTCATTGGTGGAAAACAAGCCTTGTGGCTTTTCTGTTTTTCCTGTTATTGTATTTCACAAGTTCCATGGCAGCTCTCATTCTACAGAGGTTTTTCCGGCTGCCCTCCATATCGAATTACAAGGATTATCACAAGCAAATAAAAACCGAAATAAGGTTATCACTAATATCCATAGGTGTTTTTAGCCTGGAGGCTATACCGATTCAAATAGCATTTACCAATGGCCTTATTAACATAAACCTTGATATTAATCTCTATACACTCGTTCCGGAGATGATACTATTATTCTTGTGGAATGAGATTCACTTTTATGTAACACATAGATTATTGCATACGAAGTGGTTATTCAATAAAGTTCATTTCCGGCATCATAAGTCCAATGAACCGACCGTATTTTCAACTTATAGTTTTCATTGGCTAGAAGCGGCATTGCTGGGAAGTGTTATTTATGTTCCGGTTTTACTCTTTCACTTTCAATTCCTCGCATTATTGTCTTTACCAATAATGAGTATTATACTCAATACCTTAGGACATTGGCATCACGATATAGCTCCTGACAAACCCTATAATCATTGGCTCAGGTTTAGTTATCGTCATAGCATGCATCACAAGTATGTGAAAGGGAATTATGGATTTTTTCTGGTCTATATTGATCAATTGTTTAAAACAAATTTGAAGAATGGTAAATAGTAGTGCCTTTATTACAGCAGCAGGGAAGTTTTTGCCCGGTAAACCCGTTACGAACGATGAAATAGAAGAGTACCTCGGACTCATTCACAATGAACCATCAAGAACAAAGGAAAGAATATTGAGACAAAACGGTATTAACAGTCGTTATTATGCCATCAACAAGCAGCAGGAGGCACAATATTCACTGAGTGAAATGGTAGCGTTTGCCATTGATGATTGCCTGAAAAGGTCTGGTGTGAGTAAAGACAAGATTGGTTTTCTGGCAGCGGCGACTACACAAGGAGATTTACCAGTCCCGGGTTTTGCGAGTATGGTACATGCAGCTTCAGATTTAAAACAGTGCGAAATAGCTACACTGCATGGTGTTTGTGGAAGTGGTATGATGGCATTGAAAAGTGCTTGGTTGAACATTGCAACAAAACAACATCAGAATGCCGTTTCCTGTGCCGGCGAATTTGCCAGCCGCATGTTTAAAAAACAACGTTTTGAAAATCAAAAAGTGGCGGGATCCAACGGCTCCATTCCCTTGGAAGTGGACTTCTTGAGATGGATGCTTTCAGATGGGGGAGGAGCATTATTGGTACAGCCCGAACCATATGCTAATACCAGCCTGAAAATAAAATGGATAGACATTCAATCCTATGCACATCTATTCGACGTCTGCATGTATGCCGGATTGAATAAAAACAAACAGCATTTCTCTAACTTTTGGTTGGATTACCCTAGTTTTTCAGCAGCGGATGAAGAGGGCGTTATCAATCTCAAGCAAGACATTAAAATAGTGGATAACATCGTCAAGCTGGGAGTAAAACGTTTTTTTGAGTTAATAGATGAAGGTAGGATAGACCCTAAAAATATTGATCATTTTTTATGTCATTACTCTTCTCACTATTTTAAAAAACCTATTCTTGATTTATTAAAAAAAGGCGGGACCAGTATTCCGGAAGATAAATGGTTTACCAATCTCTATACAAAGGGTAATACAGGCTCCGCATCTATATACATAATGCTGGACGAGCTGTTGAATGAAAAGGAACTTCAGAACGGTGAACAAATATTGTGCATGGTACCGGAAAGCGGGCGTTTCCTGACTTCATTTATGATGTTGGAGGTGCATAAAAAAAATGATGAAAGACCTACATATTTTACACCCATCCAAGCTCCCGAAATTCAAGTGATGGGTGGAGAAGTTCAGGAGCGTTTGGTAAGAGAATTGACCAAAGTGTGGTTTGACTTTGAAACGGGACTGAATAAAGTGCCTATTGTTGATAGAATAAACAGGGGAATATTGTCACTGGAGGATTACAGATTGTTGCTTTTGAATCTAAGGCAGCAAGTTATAGATGGTTCCCAGTGGATTGCAAGAGCAGCATCCAATGTGAGCATGAAATATTTTGATGTACGTTCAGCATTTATCGCTCACTCCAGTGATGAGCATAGAGATTATCAGATCCTTGAAAAGAATTACATTAACCTTGGAGGGACAATGGAAGAGCTTAAGCATGGCGAGAAAAATATTGGAAGTGAAGCCTTGAGTGCTTATATGTTTCATAGAGCCAGTCAGCCGGATCCTTTTGATTTGCTTGGGGGAATGTTTATCATAGAGGGCTTGGGCAATAGATTGGCAGGAAAATGGGGAAGGGCTATCAAAGAACAACTAAAACTAAAAAGCAATCAAGTTTCGTTCCTGATTTATCATGAGTCCAGTGATTCAAATGAAAATCATTTTGAGCGCTTTGAAAATGCTGTTAATTCGGAACTACTGACTGAGGAGGTAGCGGAGAGGATAATCAAAACGGCCAAAACGGTGGCGAAACTATATACGCTGCAACTTACAGAACTGGGAAATTATTGATTCAATGAAAACCTAACAAAGATGGATTTCAAAGATAAAGTTGACTATTTCGAAAGACTTGAACACAATCCAAATGATCCAAATCCATGGCAGGCATTATTCCTGGATAAAAGCATCCCTTTCAATGAAAAGTCTAAAGCGGCTTTTTTATATGATTCCGGATCCAGAACAAGACAGTATTTGCTTCCAATGGTGAGAGTTATGGCCAGGCTCTCTATCATGATCATTCAGTTATTGAAGATCATCCTGCCGAAACGGCTGAGTTCACCGAAGCTATTGCATCGATGCTTGTATTGGGGAATGAAGTATTGGATCACACCAGAAGCAAATTATCTTATTCTCAGGCATTTTGTGCTGGGTACGGAGGTGCTTAAGTTTGTCAAGGACAATGTGAAAGGCGCTGAAGAAATGCCAATGAACCCACTACGGCCGAAGTCGCTCAATGATGTGAAGGATAACCTGTTTCTTGAACATGATCTAAATCTCTTCAATTTTGTAATTAGATTGAATCGTGCCATAAACGAAAAGGGGCTGAAAGTAGAAAAAGTGATGCGCCCGGATTTCTCTGCTATTTCAACAGAAGAAATAACTTTTGAACCATTCAGAAGGGGATGGACCAATTTTCTTGACCTTGCGACCGCCATTGAAATTTTTACACCGGTTTATCAACTTTTTTTAACAGACAATGATTTCTGGCGCGCATCCAATTCCTTACAATTCGATGAGGTAATTGGTATTTATGCAGCTACCATTTTGGATGCCCATGATAGACTCGTAGCACTTAATAATAAACACCCAATGATCCCGCTGCCTACACTGAAGGCCGGTTTTCGTCTTTTATTGCATGGGCTATCTACAGAAGTATTACATGCGCTACTGGTCAATTTGAAGAAACAACAAGCACTGAATCCCGTAGTTGAATAGTTTACTGTTTCAAACAAGATCATTTGCCATATTTCTTCAATAGCTTCAAAGTCTTATCTATCGGAAGTGCCTTGATAACATGCCCATTTCTTCCTTCCATGGTATTTGCAGCGAACAATGAGTTTATGATGGCTTCCTCAGTAGCCTCTATCGTGGCAAGGAACAAAGGGCTCATTTGGTTATTTCTGAGCTCATGATTTTGGATTATTGGATCATTGGATTGGTAAGGAATTCTTAAATTTTCAGCAGTTGAAACAGCAATAACATAATCACCACTTCCATTGGAAGCAATACCACCGGTTTTAGCAAGTCCCATGATGGCTCTTTTGGCCAGTCTTTTTAAATTTCTGGATGTGATGGGGGCATTGGTAAAAACAACGATCATGCATGATCCGTCTGCCGACCCCAGGATGTCTTTAAAAGCATACTGCTCCAATTCGACCCCAATGGGTGTTCCATTTATTTCCAGAACACCGCCGAAGTTAGTCTGGATCAGAACACCCACTGTATAACCACCCATCTCTTCAGGAAGTACTCTGGAGGCAGTACCAATTCCACCCTTAAAGCCGAAGCATATTGTTCCGGTCCCCGCGCCAACATTGCCTTCATCCACCGGCCCTGAAGTAGCGTTTGAAATGGCCTCTGAAACATGCTCTTCTTTGACATGCATGCCTCGAATATCATTTAAATATCCGTCGTTTGTTTCTCCTACAATTGGATTCACGGATCTGACGTTTTCATTTCCAGGTAGATTCAAAGTGTACTTGATCAGACCTTTTGCTGCTGTGGGTACACTCAATGTGTTCGTGAGAATAACAGGTGTTTCAAGGTTTCCTAATTCCTCTACCTGGGAATATCCCATGAGTTTTCCAAAACCATTACCGATATACATGGCAGCAGGCACTTTGCTTTGAAAAATATTCCCGTCATGTGGCAAAATCGCTGTTACACCGGTTCTGACACTATCTCCAATGTTAAGCGTCACATGCCCGACTTTTACACCCGGAACATCTGTGATGGCATTTTGGGTACCAGTCTTTAGTATTCCTATCTCAATACCATGATCGCGCAACCTTTTTTTGCTCTGAGAGGAAACCTGGTGGTTGAGAACAATAAAAATAAAAAGTAATGGGAGGAAACTTATCGTCTTCATAATGTATATGTTTTATGAACCTAAAAAAATGAAAATTTCCATTCCAGACAAATACAAAAAAAATCGACCGGACTTCGTACTTGTCATGGATGCTGTACGCTGAGTCCGGTCGAATTAAGAAAAGCTAATTCAACTAAAACGTCATAGGGTCAAATACTAATTCCTTTCTCAAATTTTCCTAGTCCAAGACCAACTTTAATACCTGGAACAACTCTGGTCAAATTGTCTGTCAGGTAAACCTGAGGGGTTATTTTTATTTTACTGCTATCATTTCCTCCAAGGATCATATCAAGCATCATAGTGCCTTTGTCAAAATAGTCGCCACTGGATTGAGCCATATAGCCAATACCAAGACCTAACCAAAAAGGTTTATCTTTCTTTTTAGCAATGTTATGACCGTATTCAGCAACAATAAAGGTGTTTAAATTATTGCTGTTTTCATTTTCAGAGGCTTGATGCTTGAAATATTGTGTATTAGCTTTTAAACTAAGTGTGTGATTATATTGATTAAGCTTATTTTTTAGTTTGAGCAGAACACCTGCTTCCAGTTGTGGAGCAAAATTGTCCTTAACAAATCCGGTTCCTCCGTTAATTATGAATGCCAATGACGCATTGGGAGTTTCATTGCTTACAGGAAGCATTTCCGGTAACGTAGGTACTTCAAATGATCTGATATATTCAGGACTTGAATATTTGCCTATGGTATGGGGTGTTAAATAGTTTACAATATCTATTTGATCGTGTACTTCGATATTAAAAGGAACGGCTTTTGAATAATGGAAAACATTTGTAAATGATGATTGAGAATGACCATATCCAATCGAATTTACAGCGTAACCGGATGCTGCTAATTGTGCTAGTAATTCCCTATCCTGAGGAGTTTCTATGTCTTTGGAAATTGCATCTTGAAGTATTTTTTCCATATCAACAGGCCCATTGGAGCTGGAGAGGTTGTTTTCATAGATCTTATTCTTGTCTTGTTTAAGATCAGTGTAGCCCTGGCCACTTGCACTATGACCATCTTCTTTTTGGAGTTGATCAACATCGTTGAAATACGAACTACCCAACCAAACAGATGAAGCTATCACAATCGCCACGGATGCAGCTACTGAATATTGCCAGAAATGGCTTAACTTCGATAAAGGTACCAGACCTAATATTTTTGAGCCCTGACTTTCGCTTTGCAGCCTTGCATCAATTTTATCCCAGGCTGGCTCCTTTCTCCATTCCACATTCGGAGGAACTCCCTCCAGGCCATTTACTTTGGCTCTTATAATATTATCAAGGTCTTCAAATCTCATAATGAATTCCATTTTTTTCTAATATTTTTCTCAAAAGAGCGCGTCCCTTGCTCAGTTGAGATTTTGATGTATTTTCGCTTACATTCAGTTTTTCCGCAATTTCTTTGTGACTATAACCTTCAATGACATACAAGTTAAACACCGTTCGATAGCCAATAGGTAATTGCAGTATTAGAGCATAAATTTCTTCAGCTGCCAATTCACTGTGAATGGTAGACGCTTCTCCAACAGTATTGGCATAAGTGTCTTCAACCAAATTGAAATTATTGTTTTTACGGAGATGCATGAGCGCTTCGTTGATCACAATCCTCTTTATCCAGGCTTCAAGGCTTTTTTCTCCCATATATTCCATTCTGCACAAATTCTGAAAAACCTTTACAAAACCGTTAATGAGGATATCTTCAGCATCAAACTCATTCTTAACGTAGCGATAGGCCACCCTGAACATTCTGTCAGCATATCGCTCATAAAGTGTTTTCTGAGCTCTGCTATCACCGTCTTTACAAAGAAGTAGAAGTTGCTCTATAGTCAATTCTCTAGGTTTGTTAATTATTAGAGTACTCATTGACTAAAATGCTAAGCGTTGAAGAAAGGTTGTCTCGTGCCTGTAAAAAAATGTTCCACCCATATTTCATACCATTAGGCCCAGTTATTTATTATAACGTTAAAATCTACTTCAATGGTAAAGAATAATTTTTGATAGCTGAGTTAAGGCATGTTAATGTTTGTTAAAAAATGTTAAATAAATAGAAAAACGGAATGGTATGGAGATATGGTTAACAGCTGTGAATTAACTTGAAATTCATAATTCATAACTCAAAATTACCGTCAAGTTCGTCCTACCTGGTCCTTAATCATGGCCACTTCTTCCTGAGTGTATCTCTCCGAATCAATGAGAAATTTGAAAATGTAATTCAGTACTCTTTTGCTTAGGCTCAGATTACTGAATTGTGTTAGATTATTGAGAATGTGATGTTTATCTTCCTTGAGATTTTTGCTGAAACCCAAATAGACCGGGATATGATGTTGTACTGAGAATCTGAGGAATCGAATTTCGAGGTTTAACTCATCTTTGATAACGGCTTTATTAAAGTTATTTCGGGATGCTTTTAATAGGGATAATTTGGTAATAGGATTCCAGACTGTTTTTGTCAGAATGGCTTGTGTAGCACCTTTATAAGCCAATACAAGTGGCGAGGGGTCGTTTATCTTTTCTATTTTTTGAAAAAGTGTAACTGCTATTTTGGAATCAATGGTTGCTTCGTAAAATTCCTCCCTGATTTCAGCCAAAGAGATATGATCAGCCTGAACTGTGCTGATGGCCAAGATGAATACATGGATGGATAAAATAAAATTTTTCAACGATCGCAAATAGAATCAACTCTGAATTACACGAAAAAATATCTCAAAGGATATACCAAAAGTATGGATAATTAGTCGTCTTTCTTACAATTTAACCATTTACCTGATATAAAAAAAGATTAGTTTCCCGATTGGAAGGTCAGTTTTTAATGACTGGACAACATCATGAAACTAATGACGATGGATTACCTCTCCACCCAGACTGGATTTAACATTCCTGTATTCAGGATTTCCCCGGTACAGGATTTGTGCACCAGTGGCTGCAACCGCATCAATATGTTTATTTGCTCTTAGGAATATTTGCCCGCCGGTATTTGATTTAACAAAGGCTTCATTACAATCAAGTTTCGAAGCATCCAATTGTGCTCCTAAAGTCACTTTTGAATTTTGCCTTTTTGTACTGCCTGAAATATCAATCCTGGCTCCTGTATCCGCGGTAATATCAATGGCATTCAGGTCGACCTTCAGCACTATGTTTCCGGCACTTCCAGCGCCTACTTCCAGTTTATCTCCTTTAATGATGGATTTGGACTGAATATATGCTGAGGCACTGGCAGTGATTTCTCTGAGTTCTCTATAGGTGATCAACACATCTATATTTACATCTTTGAAGTTGCCGTCCTGTAATTTAACCTTTAATAGTCCCTGAGAAACATAGGTAATCACCTTTTCTGTTGATAGCCCTCTGACTCTTATCTCAGCTTTTTCTTTTGTTCCTTCCTGTAGTGTTACATTTATATTTCCGAATACTTTGATCCTATCAAAAGAAATTAATTTTCTCGAATCCCTGCTTTGGGAATGCACCGCTGTTGAAATGAATATAAATGCGAAAACGAATGCTATCTTTTGTAAATTCATGGATGTGGTTTTTTAAAATTACTCTACCAACGTTGGGCCAGTGTATATTGTTATTCCTACACAATTTCAAATCAAATATTGAGCCAGTAGGTGAACTTCACTACCAAGGCCCTGTTTTTCACTTTAAAGCTATCAGGAAAATAATTGTCAGTATAAACTACAAACAGATCTGATACGGGTTTGAAACGCCATTGAAACCTGGAATTGATGTTAATGTTATCAATTTGATTATTGTATTGTATGAAGGTGGTGAAAAAAACGCTTCGAGAGAATGTCAGGTCTATTCTTGGACCTATCAACAACAGATCTGCATCGGAAAATGGTGCAGGTAACCTAATATTGTCGTAAGAATAATTCAAACTGAATACAACATAAGGTTGATACCGATAATTTAAATTACCGGACATACTAAAGATACTTCCATTGAAAAACTGGCCAGCTCTGAATTCGAGTTCATAGTAAAAAGCTTTTCTCTGATCCGACGTGTAAAATAATTGTGCATTGGTATAATTATAATCTGTAAATTCAGGTAATTCCACACCATCGGTTCTGGTAGGATCGAAAGAACTTGTAAGAAAAGTGTAGTTATTTTCAAGAGAAAAATTAAGACGAGCAGCATTCTGAAAGTTAATGGAATAACCCAGGGAATATTCATGATCTGTTCGCCCATTTTCTTTATTCCATATCACCTCTGCCTCCAAAGTAGGTCCATGTCTATTGATGATTTTTGAATTGGGATATAAAAAGAACTCCAATTCAGGATTAATACGGTTAAAACCTAGTCTGGGAATAAATCCCACTTCGGCATCATAATTTTCGCCAACAACCTGATGACTCCATTCAAGAGAATAATTTCTGTGGTTATAAGCAAGGTCGAATCCATGCGCAAATTCTTTTTCAGCATTTTCTTCTGTGAACGAACGATGATAAAAGGTTTTTCCTGTCCATGTGTTATCCGCAGAAGCCAGGTTATAGTCGATCCCAATAGTACGGTTATAATTTGATGGATTTAAAGTAAAATTGTCGGATCCATTTTCTTTGAAGGTTTGCTTGTTTACGAAAATGACTCCAATATTCGATCTTCGAAATACCTTTCTTTGCACAGCGCCCACGGTATAATTGAAGCTTTCCAAACCAATGTCCTCATCCTTTGAAGTTTGCATATTCATAAAACCAATTCTCCAGTTTTCATTGATCTTTCCACTAAGCCTTGCTCCATAAATGATTTTGTTTTCAACATTGACATCATTGATAGTATCTCTGGCTATTCCTATTCTCCTGGAAAAAAAAGGACGTATCCTGTTGGTTCCGAAACTTCCAAACAAATCGGCATTCTCAAGAAAGAATTGCCTTCTTTCCGGAAAGAACAATTCGAATCTATCCAGGTTTGTCACCTGCTGGTCTACTTCAACTTGTGAAAAATCCGGATTCACGGTCAAGTCAAGATTAAGTGAGGGGCCAACAGCAATTTTAGCATCTCCACCAATCTTTCCCATATGATCGCTATCTTCCCCTTCCTCATGATTTTTGCTGATACCTCCCGTAACATACGGAATCACTGCAACATTAGCACCTGGTTTTTTTAAGGGCTTGTCCCACAATAAGTTTCCGGTATGAGCTAATGAAAAAATGAGGAAGTTTCTGGGAATATGGACCCAACTCGAACGCTCATTCTGTTTGCTATCCAGGCGATAAAAATTGATACCCCATTCTTTTGAACCCTCTTTGAATCGCAATGTTTTGAAGGGGATAGCAATTTCTCCAATCCAGTAGCCATCATAGATCTTACTGGCCGAATACCATTTGTTATCCCACGAAAGAGAAAAACTATTTCGACCGTTTCCACCATTGGAAATCAAAGCTTCTCTTTGAATATTGAATGGGTTAAGTCCGAAAAAAAAAGCGTTTGTTTGATCCCGGAAAGGATCCAGAATGATGCTGATGCCATCATTACCCAATCCTCTGAAGTCACGTCTCAGTGAATTTGTGACATAACCACCTTTTTTTACATCTCTGCAAATTGTAGCAATGTAAAGGAAGTTGTCGTCATAGGTCATCCTTATTTCCGATTTTGTCTCGGAATAAGAAGTGTCGAATGGGAAATATTGATGAAAATCTTTAGCCACCTCGGCCTTTTTCCAGGCTTCTTCATTGAGTTCTCCATCCAATTGAATATCAGAGACCGCTTTTTGGATATGAAGTTGAGGTGTTGAACCTCCATTCTGAGCACTTAATGTTATGGAATGAAATAACAGAGCGATAAATACCTGCAATACCTTTATGTGATTGGGAATCAAGTTCATGTTGTTTGGATCAGCCAAATTTATTTAATTTTCAACTGTTATTTGAGCCGTCTATACAAAAAACTGTTAACAAACTGTTAATAAGAAATTGACCAAAAGAAATTTTTGGAATATTCCCAAAAACTAAAATTCGTGTTAATTTTAGTTATTCATTTAAGGATTCACTTTCAAATTTCATTTTCTTTCTGTCATTCATGAGGATACAGTTTAGTCTATTCTTTATCTCCATTGTCCTTCTAGGATGCTCACCAAAAATTTTGGATCAGACTGATGTGGCATTTAGCACATTGGAGATCAATAAGGATATAATCGAAGATAGCCTAGCCAAGGCACTCATTCAACCATTTAAGTCTGAATTGGATGAACAAATGAAAAAGGTGATTGGTTATGCTCAACATGAACTAAACAACAAACCTGGAAGAGGTGAATCAACCTTAGGAAATTTTGTGGCAGATCTGCTGCTCATACAGTCTGAACGGAAGTATACCGGAAGTGTGGATATAGCAGTGATTAATGCCCATGGTGGACTGAGGGTTCCAATTTCAGAAGGAGCGATCAGGGTTGAGCATATCTATGAACTGATGCCTTTTGAAAATGCCATGTGGATATTGGAACTTTCTTCAGAGCAGGTGCAACAATTTTTTGATCATTGTGCCAAAACCATGAGAAATGTTGCGGCGGGAGCCGAATTTTCCGTGAGGGATGGCAAGGCTGTTTCTATTAAAATTCAAGGAAAAGACATTGAACCCAATCGACGCTATACCCTAGCCATATCCGATTACCTGGCGCAGGGGGGAGGTGGATTTTCATTTTTGAAGGAGACAAAGTTTGTTGAAGATCTTCAGTATCCGGTTAGGGATATGATATTAAATCACATTGCAGAATTACATGATCAAGGCAGAAAGATAGAAGCGAAATTGGATGAGCGTATCAAACTATAACCCAAATAACTCAAGGTAATGGATAGACGGGAATTTGTAAAAAAAACGATTATCAGCAGCCTGGCGCTTGGTACTTCTCTGTCTGTTGATACTTCCTTTGGCTTAAAGCCTCTATCAAAATTGACTATTTTGCATACCAATGATATGCATTCAAGAGTAGAACCATTTCCTGAGGGTAGGGGACGAAATAGCGGATTAGGTGGTATGGCGAGGAGGGCTTCATTAATTAAACAGATAAGAGAAGAAGAGGAGCATGTATTGCTTCTGGATGCTGGTGATATATTCCAGGGAACACCATATTTTAACTTTTTTGGGGGAGAAGTTGAATTTAAGTTGATGAGCGAAATGGGCTATGATTTGGCAACCATAGGGAACCATGACTTCGACAATGGCCTGGAGGGGTTGAAAGAAATGCTGCCACATGCCAATTTCCCTTTCGTGACTGCTAACTATGATTTCTCTGAAACCATTTTAAATAATCATTTCGAGCCTTATAAAATTTTCCAAAAAGGTGATATCAAAATTGGTGTTTTTGGCTTAGGTATTGAACTGCACGGACTTGTAAATGATCGGTTGTCGGGTGGAACAAAATACCTTGATCCGATCGGCATAGCTACGGACATGGTTAGAGAGCTTGAAATGAAGCAATGCAACCTGATTGTATGCTTATCACATTTGGGTTACCGTTACCGCGGCACAAAAATATCGGACCAAAAGCTTGCCGAAAATGTGAGCGGAATCGATTTGATCATTGGAGGCCATACACATACATTTTTAGAGGCACCGGAACAGATTCTCAATAAAGAAGGTCATGAAACGATCATTAACCAGGTAGGGTGGGCCGGAATCAAACTTGGAAGAATAGATTACATATTTGATAGAAAGAAAAAGAAAAAAATCAATTCCAGCCGTGCGATTGATGTGAAGTAATCAAAGAAACATCAAATAAAGTTTTCCTTAGTCAAAACTCTCACCATTTGTGTAGTATTTTTAAAACCGAATTTATCCAAAATGTTTGTGCGGTGGCTGTCTACGGTACGTGGGCTTACGCTCAATTCATTGGCTATTTCTTTTGTTGAAAATCCACCTACAATAAAATTTAAAATTTCTGTTTCTCTACTTGTGAGTTTAGGTAAATTCCATTTGGAATCGTTGTGCAGGTTGTTGATAAGTATTTCGGATATTTCATTGGAATAATAATTTTTTCCCTGGTATACCCTTTTTATGGCAGTTATGATCTCTTCTACACTTACATCTTTATAAAGGTAACCATTGGCGCCAGTTTCCAGTGCTTTAATAACATAATAACTTTCTTTATGAACACTCAAGAAAATAACCCTAATATCCTTACGTCTATTACGCCATTTTTTCAGAAGATCAATTCCATTTCCATCCCCAAGTGAAATATCAATCAACCAGACATCTACCTTATTATTGAAGTTTTCAAGCGCCTCATTGTAATTGCCATATTCGTCGATCACATTTAAATCTTCATAGGTGGATAGTAATTTCTTTATGCCACTTCGAATAAGTTTGTGGTCATCAATCAGTGCGATGTTTATCATTTTCCCAACTATATTTACAAGTTCAGCGACCAGTGTACGGCGCATGCTATTATCTGATTAAAATAGCAATTTTTTAATAAAATACCAGCAGAATGATCTCAAATTAAATCATCTCTTGGTATTTTTAAGAGATTGTATTCAGATTAAGAAGTCGATGATGTGTCCAGGATAATTTTGGCAATGGTACCAACATTCTTCTTCGACCAAAGTTTAAAGATCCCTCCATACATTTGGACCCTTGACTTCATGCTATACAAACCAAATCCCTTGAATGTTAATTTATTTTTATGATCAAAACCAATTCCATTATCCCTGACTTTTAAGCAAACTTCATTGGACAGCTGTGTTAAGCTAACCTCAATGCTGTCTGATTTTGAATGCTTTACGGCATTGTTGATCAATTCCTGTGCGCAACGATATAATAATACCTCAATGGACAGTTCAAGTTTGTTAATAGAACTAAATTTAAAACGGATTTTATGACCGATACCCTTACAGAGTGTATCACAAATATTTTTAATCGAATCTATCAGACCTTCCCCCTTGAGTGTTGGAGAGATAAGGTTTTGCGTAATGGCTCGATATTCTTCGTTGGCTTGTCTTGCTATCTTTATCAAATTGTCAACATCACTATCAATATTGAGTTTGACGGCCTGTAAATTGATAATTAAGGCTGATAGGATTTGCCCCAGCCCGTCATGCAAATCATGTGCAATTCTATCACGTTCATTTTCTTCTCCCTCAAGTATTGATTTTAAACGCATTTGATCCAACCTGATTTTTTCCCGGTTGTCTCTTATGATCCCGGAGATACCAATCACTTCATTATTTTCATTGTTAAGTGGGAATAAAGAGAAGACAACATCGATCCTTTCTCCCTCTCGATTTATGCGAATCGTTTCAAAGCCGGAAATCATTTCACCCTTCGAAGTTCGGCTTGCAAGTTTATAAGATTCTTCTAGTTTATCTTCCGGAATAATTATCGAAATATCCTGGCCAATGATTTCTTCCGAACAATAACCAAACAGAGTTTCAGCACCCTTATTCCAACTATTCACAGTTCTGTCGTTGTTTATACTAACAATGGCATCGGTAGAATGAGAGACAATGTTCGCTAGTTTACGATTCAGCCTTTCAACCTTTGCGGCCTTCGACTGATTGTAATAGGCATCGAATAAGGTGGCACAAGTCGTCGCAAACGGATTGATTGCATCAATATCAATCTGACCATAGGGTCCATTGAATTTCATAAGACCCATCACCGCCCTAAGTTCATTTCTTGAATAAAATCCTATACCAAGAAATACATAGTCATTTTTGTACTTACCTGGTAGCCCTTTTAATTCAAATTTCCGGTCAATTTTGTTTAATGAATGTAATGACTGATAAGCCTTTTCCTGATTGCTAAACCATTTAACCCTTATGCCATTTGATTGTTCATCTTCGAAATTATTATAAATGGTTCTTAGATTTTGTTGCCAGTATTTGTTTGTAGCCGATTTAATGATGTAAGCATTCTTTTCAACCTCGTCATCTTTAAGTGCAACGAAGCCTGAATCGCTTTTGGTTAGTTTTAAGAATACGGCAAGCAGCTCATTAAAAATATTAACCTCAGGTCCTTCAATGATGAACCTTTTTTGAATATGCGTTAGGTTTAAGAGTAGCTTCTCCAATTTTTTTTGCTCCGTGATATCGATGCCATAGCCAATTAAATACTCCAGCCTTTCATTTTCGTAATATGGCTCGATTTTACGCAGCACATGCTTTTCTTCACCGTCAGTGTCCGTTTGCGTGTCGATCCAATCAATACCTGATTTAGATTCCACCGCCTGATTGAAAGCAACCTCTCTCTTAATGGCCAAATTTTTGGATTCACCGCTTCTTTCACAATAGTCATAATCCGTTTTGCCAACGAGCCATTTCCTGAATTCCTGGTCTTTGACCCAAGCCTGGTTGATGTACTGGTATTTGTACTCCCTGTCAAATACGACAATTCCTGCAGGTAAATAATTCAAAATAGTCTCATTGAACTTCCTTTGGCTTTCAACCTTCTTTTCAGCCTGTGACTTGATCAAAGCATTCATCACCCCATTGGTGAATCTTTTAATACTTTTAATTTGGTTGGGTGTGAGTGTTTTTTTGTACCCTAGATTTATTAATCCTAAAAATTCCCCTTCGGCAACCAGGGGTATTACTATCAGCGTTTGGATTTCGAGCAAACACTGAGCCCATTGAACCCATCTTACATATTGAATAAGCTTCTCATCGTACTTTCTAAGCGCTGTTTGATTATTATAATTCTTTGCATACGTTATTATGAACTTTCCGGACTTTAGTGTTTCACGGAAAGCTGATTGCCTTTGGAAGGGATGAATGAGCGCATCAAGATTAAGTTTATTTTTTTTATGAGTACTGTGCAAAGATTGCGCTACATTTTCATGAATTAAATTCAGGTTTTCGGATTCTTCATCAAACACAAAAAAACGGAACACTGAAAGGTCCGGAGATATTTTATTAAAAGCTTCGTGTGTGATTTTAGCGAGATTGTCAATCGATAATCCTCCAATTGAATAGCTATTCACATTATCAATCATCTGAAGCTCCTTTAACGATTGCTTGATCTGCTCTTTGGCTTTGACTTCATTGGTTACTTCTCTTTGGATACCCCACATTTCTTCGATTTCCTGCTTCTTATTAATAATGGCAATGGTACTGTTAGAGAGGTAGATGTCCTTTCCCTTCTTGTTTTTCTCTCTTGAAATAGTTCCATTTACAACAAATCCTTTTTTTATAAAGTTTTCAGCCCTTTGTACAGCAATCTCTAATTCTTCCTCAGATGTCGGATTGAACAAGTCAATCATTCTTTTACCAATAAGTCCACTAGGTTTTTGATAACCATACATTTTTGCCATTCTTAAATTACATTCGGCGATATGCCCCTCGAATAAAATTTTCCTGGCCAGTTCATTTCGGGGTAAATCAATGTTCAGTGGCCCCGGATATTCAATTCTCCAAATACCTTCCTGACTGTAATTGATAAAGTTTTTATATTGATTTTGACTCTTGGTCAAAGCTTTTTCCCATGATTTTCTTTCCGTAATATCTCTGGCCGACCCATAGATCTCCTTGATTTCTCCTGTTTGACTAAAGGCTGGAACAACGGTATCTTCAAGCCAAACATAGTCACCAGATTTGTGATTCTTCACTCTGTATTGCCTGGTTACAGGATCCCGTGATCCCAACATTTTTTTTGTCTCTACCTGGACAAGCGCAACGTCATCGGGATGAATGGAGTTAAACCAGAAAGTAGAATCAGTTAAAAATCGCTTTGAATCAATGCCAAAGATTTGCTCGGCTTGAGGACTTATATAAGTCAGTTTGTTTTGCATCAAATCATCATGGCTCTCAACATTTACAACATAAAAAATCAAATCCGACGTTTCCAGAATTCGCTTATTCAGTTCATAAGCTTTTTTTAATTCTACCTGAGACCTTTGCCAGTGTATACTTCTTGAAATTTGATCTGATACAAATTCCAGCAACTGCAGATCCTCCTGATTATATGCATTTTGGAATTCGTAAGATTGCACAGCAAGCACTCCAAATATCTCATTTTTGGTTCTCAAAGGTATTCCTAACCATGACTCAGCCCTTTTACCATAGTATCTTCCAATTCGGTTGTTTTTCAGGTGACCTTCGAGATTCTCTTTGATCAATAATGATTTGGCTTGTTTTATAACAAGTTCAGTTAGCCCGTTGGAAAATTTTCGTGTTTGATAAGCCTGGTGTTTTTCACCGATGTGTGCATCTACTACATAGATAAATGATACTTCATCTGTTTGTGTGTTGTGAATACTAATATAAAAATTTGTGGCTTCGATTACTTTTTTTAGCTGGTGATGCACTACCTGACAAAAGGAGTGGATATTTAAATCATTATTTTGAGCAGCATCCGAAATATTGTATAAGACACTTTGAATAAGCTGTATTTTTTTTATTTCTGTGATGTCTCGCCAGATTAACCTGCTATATATAATTTGTCCCTCTTTATTCTTGATCGAAGTACCATTGATAGAAAAGAACAATGATTCTCCCTGTCGGTTTTTTATTTTTATTTCAATATTCTCACAATACCCTGTTTCGATAAATTTTTTAAAACAGTGAAGTAAATTCCGGATGACCTCCTCATCATCAAACAGCTGATCCAATTGTTTGCCAATAATTTCCGATTTTCCAAGTGCGAATTTTGCTGTGGTGATCTTATTACATTCTATGATTTTGTGATCCCCGTTCAATACGATCATGATATCAGGAGAATGTTGAAAGAAATCAAGGAATATATCGAATTGATGTGTATTGCTATCCTTTGCTTTCAACTCATTTATGATATTTTCGTAAATCATGATGATATTTTTTGAGTATGTGAGGATCTAATAAAAAGCATAAATTAAGGTCTTCGGAATTCTGAGAACTGAAGGGGTTGCAAATAATATGTACTGAGCCTTTCCGGCGATTGCAAAGAACTCCCGGTTAGCTCAATCCAAAGCTTAAGTGATCCCTTTCAATTTGAAATAACAACCTGATAAACAGTGTTCATCAGGTTGTCATTTATGTGATTCTCATGATATCAGTATTTCTCGCCCTATCAAGATAAATATTATTGTGACTTTGCCGCCCACCCCTGGAGTTGACTATTGAACTCCGATCTTGAAGGAAGGTTCTTATAGGCAAAGAATTTAATCAAATTAGGATCATAGTCCAACTTCTTGGTGAGATTTTCGCAAAATTTAATCTCTTCGGGTTTGATTACACCATCTGCCTGAATTAATTTCAAAACCAGGTATACCATATCTGCCTTGTCACTAATGTCTTCAACATCATCTACCGGTAGATTGTTTGATGAGGACAGATAAAAATCGTTCGGATCCAGTCCTTCCTCCATGATTATTGAATTGATAAAGGCTCTTTCCGATTTATGAAAGTGGCCGTCAACCTTGGCAAGATGTACCAAAAGATTGAGCTTTTTTTTAATAATTTGATCCATGTCTTTATCAAGGTTTGTGTTATTCTTTTTGAATATCTTGTGGTTTAAATCGTAAAATTGAAATTTGGTTTTGTCAATCACCGTTGCCAGTGAATCAAAGAAGCCGATGATAAACAAGCCGTGGGTATTCAGATTGTTGTAAAATTTTTCCAGCACCCGTTTTTTGGCCGCTTGATCAAAGTAGATCATAACATTGCGGCAAAAAATAATATCAAATTTTTCATCGACAGAATCCGTTATCAAATTACTATTTTGGAAACGAACATTGTCAATCAGTGACAGATCCATAACACCCTTTTGACTCTGAACCTCATAATATTTCTGAAGACTACCTGTTTGATTAAACGCTTTATAGTTTTTATGGTATTCGGATAAACTCAGGGTATGATAAGTGCCTTGTTGAGCCGTGTAGATCGCATCGGAATTCATATCCGATGCCAGTGATGTCACTTTATGTCTGACACCTAATTCCTCAAGTAAAATATTAAGTGTGAAGACTTCTTCCCCGGTGGAGCACCCTGCATGCCATATTTTCAGGGTATCTTTTTGTTCAAGCAATTGAGGAATAATTGCCTTAAGCCGTACCCACAATTTGGGATCTCTGAACATAGCTGTCAGCCCAACACTCAATTCATTGACGAGCTGATTTATGAAATTCTGTTCTCTCAGTATTTTTACCCATAATTCATGGGTACTCTGCATGTTAAAGACAGAGAGTGCCCGACTAATCCTTCGCTTTAATGATTTAGCTTCATAACACGTGAAATCTAAATCATAACGGTTCTTGATAGCCGTGGTTAATGATTTGACTTCTTCATCCGAAATTTCTTTCATGCAGTATTCACGTTAACGATCATTTCTTTATCGATCAAAACCAAAAGCACTTTATCTAATTCATTGTTGTGTTTCTTTATCGGATTGAAAATGGCTCTTAAGACCTTCACATTCCCTTCCGCGGAAATAAAAGTAACCTGTTCTTCTACCACATCACCATTTTTCAATTTGTTAAGGATTTCGTCCAAAAGCCCCTTTCCCAGATCTTTTTCAAATATTTGCTCAATATTTTTCTTTCTGAGCTCCATCCTGGAAATACCCATTTGCTCATGAAAAATATTATTAGCTCTAAGGCACACACATTTTGTATCCAATTCTACTACCGGAACTATGCTTTTAAATGCATTTAACATCTGGCACATGTTTACCTCTTTTTCTTTTTCAAGGGTATTGAACTGAGCAAACATTTTAATTTGTTCCAGTTCTCCGGAACTACTCATTACAGGATTAAATGTGCCTAAAAGCCATAGATCTTCACCGGTTTTTGATTTTTGTCTGAATTGACCTGTAAAAAAATTTCCACTCTTAAGGCTGTCCCACATCATGGCATTTTGCGGTTTGATCAACTCATCATGGGGCAGGATGAAATCATAACTTTGTCCTTTCAAATCACTTTGGCTATAACCGGAAATGTCGAGATAGACATTATTTGCAGAGACGATTCTGGCTTCGTGGTCAAATTCAATGGTGGCAATTGTTTTGTTAATTGTCTCCAGGTGAAGTGTTAGTTCTCTTCTCTGATTTTCGGTTTCTGTTTGCTTTCTGCGCATTTCTTCTTGTGTAGCTTGTAGCTCTTCCATATTCTGCCGCATTTCTTCTTCAGTAGAGCGCAATTCAGCTGCTAATGACTGGGATTCATCGAGTAGCTTCTGGGTGTGTCCATTTGTTTTAACTGTGGCAATTGCTGATGCAATATTGGTAGCGACTTCTTTTAAAAAGTCAATCTGATATTCCTCAAATGATTCAAAAGAAGCCAGTTCGAAGGCTCCGTAAAATTTGTCATTGAGCATTAATGGAATGATGATAAGATTGGTAGGAGTACTTTCGCCGAGTCCGGAAGTGATACTAACATAATCCGTAGGAATGTCGGTGACATGTATAACATCTTTTTCCAACATGCTTTGCCCGATTAACCCTTGCCCTTCCGAAATATGTTTCTCAACAAATTTCTTGCTGTCGTAGGCAAAGCATGCGGAAAGTTCCAGGAACCGTACACCTTCCTTTTCTTCCTCAATAAAAAACCCTCCCTGGTTAGCATTAACATATTTGACCAAATTGCATAAGATCCTAAAACTAAGATCTTTTAAATCCTGTTCATTGGTCCGTAAAATTTCACTGAACCTTGCAAGCCCCTCTGTTTTCCAATGCCTTTTGAATTCTGCTTCTTTTTGTTGCTGTTGTTTTTCTCCAAGCTCCACCAGCGATTTACCAATTTCATCTTCCGGGTTTATATAACTGAATTTGAATGAATCATTATCCAGGGATTGCACAAATCTTATCACTTCATGTATCTTATGATGTAGAGAATCCAAGCACTGGACAACAACAAGCTTCTTCTTTTTTTCGGGAATCAGGGGGAAATTTCCGTTAAGGACTGATGTTGAAAAAGAGTCAATAAACCGCAACTTTCTGATAACTGATCTTATTTGCAGGGATAAAAAGCACAAGGTTGTTACGCTAAAAAAGAGACGAACATAAAGATTAAGGCCTACCAGGCATCCCAAGAGTAATCCCATAATGCTCAGTATTAAAAATACTGACCAGGTGAATATCTCACTACCAACAATCTTTTTCATGGTCAATCTCTACTTGTTAAATGATCCGTAGTCAGGTCGGAATTACTGAAATGATAGTAATCAGACATCTCGAAGCAGATCATGGCCCCGAGGTTTAAAACCTCTATAATCCTCACTAGTACCATATTGAATGAACACATCCGTTTATTGATTACCACCCATATTTTTAACCATGTCTATAAAATGATTATCAAGCCTCCATAAAAACTTAGGGCTTAGTTCTAAATGGTCTTCAAATATGAAGCGTGCATTAGACAGCAAAAAGTAGTTTTTACTTTTGGCCGTGGGATGCTCAGCGAATAGGCTTTCTTTTGAAATAACCTTGGGAACATCACCAAAGACTTGGATCTGTAACTGATTTGAAAATTCGGTGATTACCGCGGCTGATAAAATGTTATCAACTTCTTTTAAGATCAGCTCATCCTCAAGTTTGTTTCCATTACCGGAAGCAAAAGCTTTCATGCAATACGCGCAGATCTGTTCCCGCTCAGGCTCACTAAAAATCAAATAGCTCTCACCGGCTAAATCACCGATTATTTCAGTAAGAATAATGGTACTTTTAACTTCATTAGAGATTTCTTGCAACACTTTGTCAGCGTTGGTATAAGTGTTAATTGATAGATTTTCAATTTGAACCCGTTGATTGACAAGTGTTGAAAATGACGCTGCCGCTCTGATATAACCCTGATCTATAATATATGCCGCAATTTCCCTGTCTTTTACCGATATAAGCTCCATGTTCTTTTAATTAATAGGTTATTTTACCTTGCCCTGACAAATTTCTGCTAAAGATGAGATTACAAATGGCCGCAACATTTAAAACCAAACAAGCATTGCCATTGCCCATTATTGTCACACCACTAAAAAAAATCGATTTATCAACAGGTTTTGATAATGGTTTTTCAACAATTTCCTTTTGTTGAAATAGTTTGTCCACCACAAATCCTGCCTTCTTTCCATTATGACTGATAACAACAATGTCTAACTTTTGCTCAGGATGTAATTGATCGAAAGTTCTGTGTAAAATATTTCCCGTAACATTTTTGTGCGAATCAAACAGGTCCTTGAGAAAAACTATGGAGATTGTTTGACCGCTATGCACTGCAGCAAGTCGATTTCCTACTTTATGGATTTCTGATCTATAAAGAGATACAACAGATTCAGTATAAGACAAGGGTATGGCGTATTCCTCCTGATCTAACTCGAAGAGCAGAGTCCCTTTGACGGCCATGGAGGAAGGTAACCTCAACGTAAATGTTGTGCCTTTACCTTGCTTTGTGTCGACAGAAATGGTACCAACCACAGCATCCAGAGCTTTTTTGACTACATCCATACCCACACCACGCCCGGCTATGGAGGTCACATCGTCCATCGTCGAGAACCCAGGTTCGAATATTAAAAGCGCAATATCCCTGTCCGCCATTTCTTTTGCCTCTTCATGAGTGATGAGCCCATTTTCCATGGCCTTTTTCCTCACTTTGTTTATGTCTATTCCTTTCCCATCATCCTTTATTTCAATAAATACCGCATCATTTTCAGCATAAGCTTTTAAAGTAAGTTCACCCTCTTCCTTTTTACCCACTTTTTTTCTTTCATCGGGAATCTCCAATCCGTGGCCCACTGCATTTCTTATTAAGTGAATCAAAGAGTCACTGATAATCTGCAATATGTTTCTGTCTATTTCTGTCTCCGTACCCTCAAGGGTAAGGTTCACCTTTTTGTTTTCAACAGCAGCCACATCTCTTACTACTCTATGAAATTTGTTGAACAGAAAACCAACCTGTACAAGTCTGACATCCATAACCGAGTATTGTAGATCGGAAGAAATTCGATTCAGACGGGCATATTCATTGGAAGTATTCAGGCTTTGGCTTGTAGCTATGATTCGATCTCTTTCAATGATCAGCTCGCCAACAAGGTTTAATAAGTTATCTAGTTTTTTTACCGGCACCTGCACCAAGTCTGAAAAAGCGACTTTGTTTTTTGCTATTCCATCTTCTTCGACATCTGCTTCCTCGATAGGTTGATCTTTTGAGTTTTCTTGCTTTGGGGTATCTTCTATTTTTTTGCTTTTAGGTTTTCCAAGGCTGTTTCTTTTCGGCTGTGTTTTTTTGGTAGCGGATTTTTGCTTTCCTGTAGATTTCAGGATGACACCCAGCTTAGTTTTGATTCCCAGGAATCTAACTTTTTTGTTATCCCTAACTGCCTCAATTAATTGACCTAAAACATCAATTGATTTAAAGATTGTACCAAACAAATCGGGATTCAGTGATATTTTGGCCTCTCTGATACCACCAAATAGATCTTCAATAAGATGAGCAAATTCAGCTACATCTTTGAACCCCATACCAGCAGCATTTCCTTTTAATGTATGTGTAATTCTAAATATGGCGTCTACCGCTGATTTATCATCCGGTTTTTTTTCCAACTGGGTCAATAACTTGTTGAGTTCGACATGATTGTCAATTGCCTCTGCCAGAAATATCTCTTTATATTCTTGTTCTTTGGACTTCATATTTTGTTCTTTATAAACAACTCACTATAAACCCTGGAATCTCCTTGAGTTTTAAGGTGTAATCAACTGCTTTAGCATTGATCGCTGCCTTTGGCATACCGTAAACCACACATGAATTTTTATCCTGAGCGATGGTAAGCCCTCCTATATTTCTGATTTTTTTCAGACCTTCCGCGCCGTCTTTTCCCATTCCTGTCAATATTGCCGCGATAGTTCTTGGACCAAATGTTTCAGCTATAGATTCGAAAAGACAATCAATGGAAGGATTGTTAAAGTTTTTGAATTTTTGTTTGGTAAACTGAAAGCGTTTATCGCCATTTTTTGCAGATGCTACCATAAGATTGTCGGTACCGGGAGCCAGATAGATCGTGCCCGGTTTTATGATTTGATCGTGTGAGGCAATCCGGATTTTCAGAGGAGTTTTTTCCTCCAACCGTTCACAAAAAGATATGATAAAACGTTCCGGCATATGTTGGGCGATGATTACCGGAATCTTCAAATTGGAAGGAAGTTGCCCTAAAATATATTCAATTGTACTAGGCCCTCCTGTTGAGGCTCCCAGAGCAATGACATCATATTCCAGATTTTCTTCAAAGGTATGCTGATGGTTATTATTTTTTGGCCAGGACACTACCATGTTAGAGGTATTCACCGTGGAGGCCATTTTTATCTTTGATATCAAAACGTCCATTGACCTTTGGAAACTTTTGGAACTCTCTTTTTTGGGTTTATCAATGAAGTCAACAGCTCCGGAACTTAGTGCTTCAAACACCTCCGAATTAGAACGACTTAAAGAACTCAATAGAAATATTGGCCTGGGTTTCTTAGCCATGATGTTTCTAACCACATATAACCCACCATACTTTGGCATGACCATGTCTGTGATGACAACGTCCGGATCCAGTGCATAAATTTTTTCAACCCCTTCCATACCATTCGAGGCGGTGCCTACCACTAAAATCTCAGGATCGGCCCTCAGTGCATCGGATAACATTATTCTCATAAGTCCCGAATCATCTATGATCAGCGTTTTTATACCTTGCTTGTTCATCTGTGATCGTCATGTCAGGCAGCAGATATTTGCTCAATTAGCTTTTCAGAGGTGAAGGGTTTTACAATATATCCAATTGCACCAAGGGTTAATCCTTCGTGGATAACAGACTCCTGGCCTACCGCACTGATCATGATTACTTTTGAAGGCAGCCCTTCTTCCTGAAAGACCTTCAGGATATCTATACCTATCATGTCGGGGAGAATATTATCAAGCGTAATAATATCAGGTTGTAGGTCAAAGGCCATGTCAATGGCCTCCTCACCGTTTGATGCTTCTCCGGCTATGTTAAAACCACTGCTTTCAAGTGCATCTCTGATTAATGTGCGCATGTAAAGAGAATCGTCTACAATTAAAACACTTTTGCTCATCGCATTTAACATTTAAATGATATACTTTTTACCTTCTGATGTTTTTACTTCAACTATATTTTGAGGAAAGTTAAATCTGGCTGTTCTGCTCATTGAACCACCCAGATCCTGACTGATTATTTTTACTTTCAGATCGTCTAGTATCTGATGGACTGCCAGGGCATTCCTTTCTCCGATTTGATATCCCGAGGTACTTAAGACATTGGCACCACCTACAAGTTTTGCATGGAGTACCAATGTGGATCCATATTGACGCATGATGTTTACCAGATCTTTCAATCCGGAATTAGCATAATGATGCTTCTCAGGAAGATTAGAGTAAATCTTGTCACCCGGAAGCATGATATGCGCACCTCCCCCGATTCGTCCGAGTTTGTCATAGATGAAAACACCTATACACGAGCCTAAACCAAAACACGTGACTATTGCAGGACGCTTTGTTATCATCGATTGACCTATACTCAGATCATAATGCAGTGACTTGTTTTCAATCAACATGATTCTTGCCAACAATTAGATCTTTGTCTTTTTCATTGAGGACTTTGAAAATGTCAATTAAGATTACCAGCCTGTCTTTCAACTTAATTATTCCACGGATATAATCCTGATCAACTTCTCCGCTACTGGCAATGTTAATAGAATCCTCAATGTCCTTGGTAGATACAGTTAGCGTATTAGGCACCTCATTCACGAGAATCCCTACTTTGAATTCTTCACTTTCAACAACAAGTGTATAGCACTGCTCATCTGATTTCACTGAAGTATTTTGATCATCTTTCAAACCAAACTTTTCTTCCAAATCAATGATGGCAATAATATTTCCTCTAATATTCGCTACACCCTTGATGTAATGAGGCGTTTGTGGCATTCTGGTAATGTTTGGTGTTATTACTACCTCTTTGATCTGGTCTATATGTAAGCCATACTCCTCACCAGCTTGTTTAAATACAATGATTTGTTCACTGTCGTAGCTAATTTCCTCGAGATGGCCTTCCTTTTTAGGTTCTTTTAAATCGTTCATAAATAGAAAGTTGTGTTATTCTGACAATTTAAACTGACTAACACCGGATTGTAGTTCTGCTGCAATTTCTGAGAGCTGGGTACTGGCACTGGCAATGTCTTCCATTCCATTGTTCAGCTCTTGCGAGCTACTTGCCACTTGTTGTGTGCCCGCCGCCGTTTCTTCAGCCACTACCACAATCTGTTCTATATTTTTCACAACAGTATCAATAGAGGCTTTTTGTGTTCCCGTGGCTTCCTGTATCTCTTTTGAATGATTGAAAGTTTCATCACTTGAATTGGCTATCTCCACGAAGATGGATTCAGCCTCGGTGGAGGCAGAATTACCTTGTTTAACACTACCTTCCATGGTTTCAATAGCCTTACTTGCGGCTTGAGTATCTTTCTGCACATCTCCAATGATCTTTTCAATATCAACTGCTGATTTTCGCGATTCTTCAGCCAGTTTTCTGATTTCTTCAGCGACAACAGCAAATCCTCTACCAGCTTCCCCGGCTCTTGCTGCCTCTATTGCTGCATTCAGTGCCAACAAATTAGTTTGAGCTGCGATATCTGTAATCACATTAAGTGTGCGCCCTATTTCATCTGCACGTTCCGTAAGTATTTTGATGGAGTCAGCCGTCAGGTTTGCCGAAGAACTAATGCCTTCCATATTTTCCACCAGATTCTTAATGATTTTCAAACCGCTCTCAGAACTTTTCTTTCCGTTTTCAGCAGCTTTATTGATGATATTGGCTTTTTCTTCCATATCTGTTGCTGACTTCATCACAGCCTCCGCTAAGTTGGAGGATTCATCAGTTTTTGCAGCCTGATCCTGCGCACCTTTGGACATCTGTGAAATAGCAGAAGCAACTTCATTGGTATTATTTTTCATACCTGTGCTTCGTTCCATCATGCTATCTGCAGATTGGGAGACCTGCTGAGCACTGACATTTATGGCGCTTAGCAAACTGTTGAGATTGTCAATGGCCACATTCAACGCATCACCCATTTCCTTGACGTACCCCTCTGCAGTCATATCAAATTTCCTTGTTAAATTACCTTTGGACACGTCATTGATTATTTCATTGACAGCAAGGACAGGGAATTTTACCGGTGAAATGTCCGCAGCGATTTTTATCACTTTATTTACATTACCATTGTCGTCCTTTAAAGGTGTGTAAGCAGCTTGTAACCATACCTGTTGACCATCTTTTCGAACACGGAGATATTCTCCGTTTTGAACAACACCGTTAGCAAGATCTTTCCAGAATTTCGAATATTCAGGTGAAGCGGCATGAGAAGCATCACAGAAAATACGGTGATGCTGCCCCGAGATTTCAGCCTGATTGCTATAACCCATGGCCTGCAGAAAATTGTCGTTAGCGGTAACAATGGTCCCGTCAGGCTCGAACTCAATCAATGCCCAGCCGGTATCTACAGCTGCCTGCAAGTTTTCTCCCTTCAATCGTGAAGCCACCATATCCGTAATATCAGTGGCAATTTTAATCACTTTGACAACGCGGCCTTCACTATCTGTAACCGGTGTATAAGATGCGTTGATCCAAACTTCATTTCCGTTTTTACTCAGGCGCTTGAATTCACCGGCTTGTACGCCACCGTTGGCTAGATTCTCCCAAAATCTTTTGTATTCTGTAGATTCTGCATACCCCTTCTCACAAAAGATACGGTGATGTTTACCAACTATTTCTTCCTCGTTTTCATACTCTACTGCCTGTAGAAAATTTTTGTTGGCAGTTAATATGGTTCCATCCGGTTCGAATTCTATAGACGCCCATCCGGTATTGACTGCAGCACTCATATGCTCTCCTACAGCCCTTGAGGCTACCATATCCGTGATATCCGCAGCTATTTTAATGACTTTTGTAACTTTTCCGGCCTTATCTTTAACTGGTGTATACGAGGCGTTGATCCAGACCTCTTGTCCCTCTTTGGTAACACGCTTGAACTCACCGGAATGGATTTTTCCTTCTGCCAGGTTTTCCCAAAACCTTTTGTACTCAGAAGAAGCTGCATACGCCTGTTCACAGAAAATTTTGTGATGCTTTCCTACCACTTCATCTTTGTTATCATAGCCGAGTGCATTTAAGAAGTTTTTATTAGCAGAAAGTATGGTCCCGTCCGGCTTAAATTCTATGGAAGCCCAGCCTGTATTAATAGCTTCCTGCATGTGTTCCCCTACCATCCGGGCGGCGACCATACTTGTAATATCAGTTGCAATTTTTATGATCCTGATGACGTTGCCCTGTTCGTCTTTAACAGGATTGTAAGAAGCATTGATCCAAATCTCTTCACCTTTCTTAGTAAAGCGCATGAACTCTCCGGAATGAATTTTTCCTTTGGCCAAGTCCTCCCAAAATCTTTTGTATTCAGCTGACTGTGAATATTCTTCATTACAGAAAATTCTGTGATGTTTACCAACTATTTCATCACTGTTCTCGTATCCCAAGGTTTTTACAAAATTTTCATTGGCTGAAAGTATGGTGCCATCCGGTTCAAATTCTATGGAAGCCCAACCTATATCAATAGCCGCCTTCATATTCTCCCCATTCAATCGACCGTTTACCATTTTTGTAATGTCAGCGGCTATCTTGATCACTTTGCTCACATTTCCTTTACTATCTGTGACCGGTGCATAGGTAGCATTCAGCCAAACCTCTTTTCCATCTTTTTGAACGCGTTTAAATTCTCCCGCTTTTTCTACACCTTTTGAGAGTTCCTCCCAGAATGTTTTATATTCTTTTGAATTGGCGAGTGTTTCATCACAGAAAATTTGATGATGCAGTCCTTCTATTTTGTCCTTTTTTCCATAACCCATTACTTCCATGAAGTTATCATTAGCACTGATAATAGTTCCGTCCGGCTTAAACTCTATCATTGCCCAGCCACTATCAACTGCCGCGACAACACTGTTTGCTTTTCCGTTCGAGGATTTTCCATTAGTAGATTTACCATTGCCGGAAACTACTTTCTCAGATGCTTTCCTGATGGGATCAGGTGTAGTCTCCATATTTTTCCGTAGTGTCATTTTTTTAGTTTTTGTGTGTATAATTCGTTCTCTTCTCAATGCATATCAATTCCTTAGTTACTATTGGTACTTTTTTAGAAGTAGCTATGCTATTATGATCACTACTCATTAAGTAAATCAAGCCTTCAGTAGCCATAGCACAATTACTCCAAATTCAAGTGAAGCCAAACATCTTCACTTTGGAAATGATCCATGGTACTGTCATAAGCCTGCAACAGTTCATTGGATGCCCAATGAGCTTTCCAAGCTTTCACTAAGGATTTTGAAGTTTAGGCAGCAAGCCCCTTTTGAATCCTGCCTATTTGCTTCAGTTGAGGGTCAGTTTTTAAAGCTTTCCTGTTGGAACAGAAAAGGTAATTGGAATGTGAATTTTTCAAGAATTAGTTTTCTTGAAATTTCACTTCGTCAAACTTTAGGGAGTTTTAAAATGCGAATCATTCAAACGCATTCTTAAGGGTAGTTAATTACAAAAGTAAAATTTAGTAGGCATACATACTATAGCGTAATCCCTTAATTTCATCTGCGAAAAATACCTAGAAAATTCTACCAATCTCTGTTCTGTATGTTTGGCTCAAATATGATTGATTTGATTTAAGTTATTGATTGTCAATGTAATGTGCTTTGCTCGGTGGAAATTATTGAATATTGCTCTATTTGGCAGCTATTATGGAATTTACAAAAAGCATAAATGGACACTTTTAGATAGAAACATTATGGCCAATATGCTTCACGATCAGACCTTATTAAGGGTAATCACAATTGACTCAGTTATTTAGTTAGATGTTCTCTTAACAATTGACGACCTTTACATGTAAAGAGACATTGTTTCTTTTTTTAAATAGTCCCTTATTACACTTCGATTTCAATGGTTACAAATCTTTATTCTTTCAAGTCATTTATTTCTTTGAGTATCATTTTGATTTTTTCAATTGGTGGATGCCAAACGAATCACAAGAAATATTCTACGGATCCGACTATCCTTAAGGAGGGAGAAAAAGTATTCACAACCTATTGTTCTTCTTGCCATGGGATTGAAAAGGCAGGTATTGGACCAAAACTGGGTGGTACAACGAAAATATTAGCTTTTGAATGGTTGGAAAAATTTGTAAAAAGACCTAAGGATGTCATTGATTCCGGAGATGCGAGAGCCCGGAAATTATTTGATAAATATGGAGCCTATATGCCAGATTTCTCATTTCTTACAGACCAACAACTTCATGCAGTATTGTCTTATATCGATCATGAAACGGAGGTTTTAAAAATTCCCATTATAGCAAACGATCTTGATCCGGATATTGAGAATAACAGACCTGATAAGAAACCATCCGCAGAACCTGTACGTCCATCAGGATTAGTCCTGGAAATAGAGGACTTTATCACATTACCACCCAGCAGTGAGCATGCACCACCGGTTAGAATCTCCAACATGAGGCCGGGCCCTGTTTCAAAGAACCAAATATTCGTGAATGACCAAAGAGGAATTATCTATAGAATAGCCGGAAATGAAATTACAACTTTTCTGGATATCAGATCGGAAATTGCCTCATTCATTGATGCTCCAGGTCTCGGAACGGGTTTGGGAAGTTTTGCCTTTCATCCTGATTATTTGAAAAATGGCGCTATTTACATTACACACACTGAAAAATATGAGGGCAAAACGGCTGATTTCCATTATGCCGATAGCATTAAGGTAGCAATGCAATGGGTACTGTCGGAATGGAAAATGGAAGATCCAACCGCAGATGTCTTTAAGGGAACAAGAAGGGAGCTTCTTCGGATCAATGTGCCAAGCGGTATACATGGTGTCCAGGACATGAATTTTGTTCCTGAAGTAAAGCCTGGAGATAAAGAATATGGTATGCTGTATATTGGTATAGGTGATGCAGGTTCAACTATTGGGGGTTTCCCCCAGCTGTGCCACAGCTTAAATTCCTTTCTAGGTACTATTATCAGAATAGACCCTCAGGGAAATAACAGTCCTAATGGCCAATATGGTATCCCTCGGGATAACCCTTATTATGAAAGTAAGGATCCCAATACAAGAAAAGAGATATGGGCTTATGGATTTAGGAATCCTCATCGCATATCTTGGACAGGAACCAGCGATCGTAAATTGGTTGTGGCAGATGTGGGAGAACTATCATTTGAAGAGCTCAATATTGTTGAACCTGGTAAAGACTATGGCTGGAATGTAAGAGAAGGGAACTATCAAATAGATCCTTTTGATCTTAGTAATGTTTCCCCTTTGACAGAAAAAGATACTGTTTACCAATATCCTTTTGCTCAATACGATCATTATGCAGGTCAGGCGATTTGTGGAGGGCATACTTACGATGGACAAATCGCAAAGCTGAAAGGTAAATATATTTTTGGAGATATTGTTTCAGGAAAGCTTTTCTATACTGAAAGAATCGAAAATAGCTCAGTCATGGCTCCCGTGTATGAGCTATCGGTGCAATATAAGGGCATAGAGACTGATCTTAAAAAGATCGTCAACAATCAAAGGGTTGATCTCCGAATCGGTGAAGACCATTTTAAAAACCTTTATATTATGAGCAAAGCTGATGGTAAAATCCGGAAAATCAAGGATGTATCGATGAGTGCGCAATAGAATATGATTCACGTCGCATTGAAATTCCCTTTCATCATAAGTCCGAACCTTTGATGCTTTCCGAAAGCTATGCCTTTCTTCTGGAGCTTAGGTATTTATCCAATATCGCATCAGCGCAACGCTCTCCATCCATGGCAGCAGAAACAATTCCCCCTGCGTAACCAGCGCCTTCACCACATGGGTATAGACGTTTTATCTGAATGTGTTCCAGTGTGTCACGATCCCTTGGTATCATCACGGGAGAGGATGTACGGCTTTCTACACCAATTATTTGCGCTTCATTTGTTAGGTATCCGGGCATTTTTTTTCCGAAACCTTTAAAACCTTTTTTGAGTCCCTCGGTAATGAAATGGGGTAGGACAGAGGTCATGTCTACTGATGTTAGACCTGGTTGATAACTTGTGTCAAGAAGGGAGGTCGAGATTTTTTTATGCAGGAAATCTACCATTCTCTGTGCCGGTGCAGCTTGTGTTTTGCCCCCTATGGTCCATGCTTTTTGTTCTATATCCCTTTGAAAATACATGCCGGCCAACGGGCCATACTTTTGGAAGGAGGGGTAATCACTATTCTCTACGGATACAACGATACCCGAATTGGCATATTTGGAATCTCTTCTGGATGGACTCATGCCGTTTACCACAATTTCCCCCGGAGCCGTGGCTGCAGGTACAATAAAACCTCCCGGACACATGCAAAATGAAAATACACCCTTTTGACCATTGGTTGTCTGCACTTGCTGGACCAATGAATAGGAGGAGGCGGGAAGCATCATATCCCTTTCACCACTACAGTGATATTGAATGTTATCAATCAGGTTTTGAGCGTGTTCTATTCGAACTCCCAGCGCAAAGGGTTTTGCCTCAATGCTAATTTTTTTGTGGTGTAATAATTCGAAAATGTCTCTTGCTGAGTGGCCCGTCGCCAATATGACACCGGCTCCTTCTATTCTTTCCCCATCATGCGTGATCACCCCCTTTATTTCGGTTCTCTCAACGATCAGATCCGTTACCTTTGTGTTGAATAGAATCAAACCACCTGCATCAATAATGCTCTTCCTCATATCAGCCACCACTTTTGGAAGCTTGTTAGTGCCGATGTGCGGATGCGATTCATAAAGAATACGTTCGGTGGCTCCGTGAGCAACAAGGACTTCAAGAATCCTTTGAACATCACCTCTTTTTTTTGATCTTGTGTATAATTTACCATCGGAATAAGTGCCGGCGCCTCCTTCTCCAAAGCAATAGTTTGATTCCGGATTTACCAGATGTTGCTTATTGATCGCTGCCAGATCTCTTCTTCTGCTCTGGACATCCTTTCCTCTTTCCAGAATAACTGGCTTAATTCCTGCTTCAATGAGCTTTAATGCAGCAAACATGCCAGCAGGCCCCATACCAACAATGATCACCTGCTCCGCATTACTAACATTAGGAAAGTCTTTTTTATAATTAATAAGTGGCGGAGGGTCTTCATTGAAGAATACATCCGCAACTATATTTACTTTTATATTCTTCTTTCTAGCATCAATAGACCTTTTTCTAAGCCTGATGGAAATACCTTGCTTTCCATCCGATTTTAGCTTCGAACGAACAATGCTTTCAAATAGCGCTTCATTAAAGGCCTCTTTAGGAGAGAGACTTAGAGAGATTGTTTTATGCATAAGTGCGTAAGGTATTTATCCTTAAAATCTATGCAAACTTAAAAAGTTATAGGCTTAAAGTTGCATGTAAAATTTTGAATGATGATTCATTCAAGAATGATTCGTAGAGAAATTCTGGTTCAAGTTTAGAATACATACCCGATGTTCACGCCAAACCTTAAAGGTACGGATAGGCTGGACTTGGATACATCATCAAATATTTCTTTATAAGTATCATTGTTCCGGAACTTTTCGCGATAACTTCTGTAACCTATTCCAAGTCCTAAATAAACATCCAATGTAATACCAGGATCTCCCGCGTATCGCATAATCCGGTCTCCTATAAAAATGGCATATTCGAATTTGTTCTCATCAGCGCTAATGGAGGACCGACCGATCTGCGGGTTGGGATCAATGACATTGGCAAAGTGATTCAGTGCCGTGAAGCCCAGTTCATGCCCAAAGTAAAGCATTCCGAATGATTCATCTTGTTGGTAGAATTTCTGTCGAAATCTCACTGAATAACCCCGTTTATACAAGGTATTGAGCTCAATATTGGCATCACTGGTGAAAAAAGGGTCTCTGAGAAAATTAAAGAATAGCTCATATCCCAATCTTTCCTGATAATAATATTCCACTGAGAATGGCAGTGATCCCAAAACTGTGGCAATCGGATTGGTGGCTATGACAATGCCTCGAAATTCGTTGATCCGGGGTTGAAAATATTTTACTTTTTTGCTTTTGAACAAAAAGGCAGGGATTTGGTGAAAGGGGTTGTTCCGGGTCTCTGTCTTATCAGATTCAATAGGTTCATAGGTAGGGACACCATTATCGTAAATGGTATTGTAATAGCCAGCCAGTTCTCCATTCTCCTTGTAAAGTTTCCACACCCCAACATTAACTCCGTCTTTGATGGTTCCGGTCATTCTGAGTTTTCCGTTTTCATAATAACCTTTAAACTCACCAACCCCATTTATAAATAAACACTCACCTTCCAGTTTCCCGTTTTCGTAATAATAAAGCCACTTTCCCTGGTTCTTATTATCCTTTATCTGACCGGTCATTTTTAGTTTCCCGCTTTCGTAGTATTCCTTGTACGGTCCTTCCCCTAATTTGAAAGTGCTTTCACCTTTAAAAATCCCACTCTTATGATATAATTTCCAGTAGCCATCTTTTATTCCATCTTTCTCATTGCCTTCTGAACTTAATTGTCCGTTTTCATGATAGTAGAGCCATTTACCATTACTGACACCATGGGTGTAACTGCCTTCCGAAGAAATATTGCCATTGTCATGATAGTACTTCCAGTTCCCCTCTTTCAGACCGTTTTGATAATGACCAATGGCTTTAACCTTTTTGTTTTCATAGAAATACATCCATAGACTGTCGCTTTTGCCATTGATATTTCTTCCTTGAGATTTGACCTGGCCTGACCGATAGTATTCTTTATACAGCCCTTTGTCGTCTTTATAGTTAGCCTCAGCTTTTTGTGTTCCATCTTCATAAAAATACTTCCAGGTTCCGTTTCTTTTGCCTTGCTCAAAATTACCTTTGCTTTTTACACCTCCCTGTTCATAGTAAAATTGCCAGTCTGCTGTCCTTCTACCATTCAAGATAGATCCTTTCATGCTTAGGTTCCCATTTTCAAAATAGTATTTCCATTCACTTAGACTGGTGCTATCGTTGAATACACCGATCATTTTTATGACCCCATTCTCAAAATAATATTTCCAAGGACCTATAGCACGATTGTTTCTGTAATGCCCGGAGGCTTTCACTTTTCCATTCACAAAGTAAGAAGTATAGGAACCATTTAGGATATTGGAACCGGAATCAGTCATGTGAAAAACCTCTTTTAAGATTTTGCCATTACCCTCGGTGCCATAGTAATTTTGTATTCTCACCTGAGCCTGTAGATAAGAAAAAGAAAAGCAAAGGAGCCATATGATCAAATTAGCGAAACGCAATGCTCAACAATTTGGAATATAAGGTTGAAAATTTATCCAATATATAAAATAAGAAAATAACGCTTATTTTCCGAATACCTCTTTGTCTACCCAGGTTTTACCCCAGTTTTTGAGTTCCTCCTCTGACCATAATTCAGGATAAAACATGATCTTTTGGAAGCGCGGAGGTAAATACTTTTGCCAATTGGAACCGCCAGTTGCTTTTATGTCTTCCGGTTTTTTATGCAGATATCTCACAGCTGACTTATAATGCGCCAAAGGCCAATTGACATTAGCCAATAGATCAAATGATCTAAGAACTTCGATGAGTGTTTCTTTTTCGGGATCATCCTGCATTTTGGCTTTGAATATTTGCCATAAATTGCTTTTCCTCAACTCATAGGCTTTTTGAATAAATGACGCAGAGTATTTTTCTTCGAAGTGTGTTAAGGTGAGCGTCTTTTTACCTGAGGCTAATTCATTTGCACCTTGTTTCCAGTAGATCTGATCATAAAGCAATTGAATATTTGATTCGTTTGCCAATTCATCTTTAAAATCAACATGCACCAGATTGTTGAGATCCGTAGCATAGATTTCGATCAAACGGTATTGAGCTGATTGGAAACCACTTGCAGGCAGTAGAGCCATTCTAAATTTTAGAAATTCATCATGATCCATACCATCTGTCATGACCGTAAATGAATGAACCAATTGATGGAAATAGTTATTGATCCTTTTTTGCTTTTTGATTAAAGATGTTGCGCTTATGTCCTCTTCGGTTACAATTTGCTCCATTTCCCAAAGAATCAACTTGAAATACAATTCCGTTATTTGATGGTAACAAATAAAGATTATTTCATCCTTAAAGCCGGTCTTTGGATTTTGAAGACTAAGCAATGTTTCCAGATGAATGTAATCCCAATATTTGAGATAATCCGAATACAAAAGTCCATCTAAATAGGAGGACAAGTCCTGACCCATCGCTTCATATTTCTCTTCCAGCTTTTTGAGTTGCTCGATTAATTTGGGATCCGTTTCTGTATTATTCATGGTGCTTTGGTTATTCAGTCAACTGCAGTACCGGATTGATACTTATTTCCTGATACTTTCAAAAATACAATGAGATAGTGTATCAATAAACTATTAAACTGAATTGAAAAAAATGATCTTACTCAATGCAAATTAACTACTTATAGATCATTTTCACCATGTAAATGGAATTTCTGCTATTTGGCGTATGTTTTTGGTTGAATTTACCCTTAACATCACTTCTACCTTTTTGGTATTATACTAAAATCTAAATATTAATCTTGTAAATTTGAGGTCTGAAAAATACCTAATAAACGAGTCATGTCTATCAATACTTTTGAAGAGAAAAAGGCAAGCAAAAGAGCCTTTAACGATGTATTTGAGTCTCCTGATTTCTATGAAGTTGATGATCTTTTAACGGAGGAACATAAGCTTATCAGGACTTCAATACGAGATTTTGTAAAAAAAGAAATTACCCCATATATCGAAGAATGGTGTCAGCAGGCACATTTTCCCACAGAGATCGTAAAGAAGTTTGGAGATATAGGTGCTTTCGGACCAACCGTACCCGAGCAATATGGAGGTGGTGGACTGGATTATATATCCTATGGTCTGATCATGCAGGAGATAGAGCGAGGCGACTCGGGCATGCGTTCTACAGCTTCTGTACAGGGCTCTTTGGTGATGTATCCGATCTACAAATTCGGTTCGGAGGACCAAAAAAAGAAATATTTGCCTAAGCTGGCTTCCGGAGAAATGCTTGGATGTTTTGGATTAACGGAGCCTGACCATGGATCTAACCCAGCCGGAATGGTGACTAATTTTAAGGATGCCGGTGATCATTACGTTTTGAACGGTGCAAAAATGTGGATATCCAATTCCCCCCAAGCCGATATCGCTGTTGTTTGGGCAAAAAATGAGGAAGGAAGAATTCATGGGTTGATTGTGGAAAGGGGTATGGAAGGATTTACCACACCGGAAACACACAATAAATGGTCGCTCCGGGCAAGTTGTACGGGAGAACTGGTATTTGATAATGTAAAGGTTCCAAAGGAAAATCTGCTTCCCGGAAAAAATGGATTGGGGGCTCCTTTGATGTGTTTGGATTCTGCAAGATATGGCATCGCCTGGGGCGCTATTGGTGCTGCAATGGATTGTTATGAATCAGCCAGAAGATATGCCCTTGAAAGAATACAGTTTGATAAACCGATAGCCTCATTTCAATTGGTTCAAAAGAAGTTGGCTGAAATGTTGACTGAAATCACCAAGGCACAATTGCTCAATTGGAAACTTGGAAAAATGATGGATGAAGGTAAGGTAAGAACAGCACATATCTCATTGGCTAAAAGAAATAATGTAGCGTTAGCACTTGATATTGCCAGGGAGGCGAGACAGATCCATGGTGGAATGGGCATTACCGGGGAATATTCTATCATGAGACATATGATGAATCTCGAATCAGTAGTGACCTATGAAGGAACCCATGATATTCATTTATTAATTCTTGGAAATGAAATTACCGGTATCCCGGCCTTCACGTAGAGATAATAAGACTTCAATCATAAAAGGGATCCAATGATCCCTTTTTGTTTTTTAATTCTTTTGAAAACGGAATTTACTACCAGCCATCCAGATCGTTTTCTTCCAATTTCTATTCTCGAATTTTAGCTTTAATAGTCAATACTTTAGTCGGCCCGGTAGGATCATTGGAATAGACCGTGATGGATTTTTGCTGGTTGCCTACCTTGCCTGTTGAGTTGAACACTACTTTCAATGCAATACTCTCCCCGGGCTCAATATCATTTTTTGCCAATTTAGAAACTGTACATCCACAATTGGCTTTGGTTTTTCTGATGTTCAACGGACTCTTTCCAATATTAGTAATGGTAAAATCAGCCCTGGCCAGGTCACCTTTTCTGATTTCTCCAAAGTCATGCAATGTTTCATCAAAAGATATTTTTGGCGCATTTTCCAGCTCTTGTGCGGTCATTGATGGAAAATATTCTTCAATGGTTGCCATAACATGAAATTGCTTATTTGAATCACTGGCTTCATCCGTGATGACCATTAAGTTATCTGAAGTGTATCCAAGATCGTTTCGTGCTTTCGGATCATAGGTGAGTCTAATAGTTCCTTTTTCATATGGTGGCAGTGTTTCAGGATCAAAAGTGACTTTGATATGATCAGGACCAACGTAATTTTCAAGGAATTTAATAGCATCATTGCTATCATTATAAACAATAAAATTCTTGGAAACAGGTTTTTCAGAAGTCATTTTACCCATATTCAAATATTTACTTTTTACTCTCAGCCCCCCGATTTTTATTCTGTATTCATCCTCAGGTTTCTTGGGTTTAGGAATTACGCGTCCTTCAATGAATAAAACAGTTGTCTCTGCGTTTGAGGTAACGGTCAATGATTTTTTAAATGCACCAGGCCGGTTTGTGGGATTATATTGTGCTTTGATAAAACCTGTGCCCCCAGGCATGATAGAGTCAGTTGACCATCCCGGTGTTGTACAACCACAGGAGGCTTTAACCTTGCCGATTTTTAAGGGAGCATTGCCAGTATTGGTAAATATAAATTCATGGACTATTGGACCTGCTTCTTCCTTAACTTCTCCAAATTTGTGGATCTTATTATCGAATGTGATGCTCGCCTTTTCTTGTGCCCATAGGTTGTTGATTGAAAGAAACAAAACCAGCAAGTAGGGCCCGTACAATTTTTTGATGTTAGTCATGCTTTATTTTGGTTTAACAACGGCTTCTTATACAAAATTATCCGATTTGCTAAAAAGCCCTTAAGCATAACGTTGCTAATGCCATGGAAATATTACGTATCCCAGAAATATGCCCTTTTTACGCTGTGGCCTGATCAAAAAAGTACTCAGTTCCAAAATTAAAGTGTTAAGGTGTTAAAGTGTTGAGGTGTTAAAGTTTCGTTGCCAATCTTAATTCATCATTTGAAATTTAATGCCATTAAGTTAAGCCTTTAGATATCAGGTTTCAGGTATCAGAAAATCTTTTGGCAGGCTAAAAACATTATAAAGTCTGAAACCTGAGACCTAACACCTGAATGCTTTGTGATTTTCTTCTAAATTAAATGGCACTGAGTCGTAATTGGTCATTTGAAATTCGTAATTTATTCAAAATTAATATCCCTTATCCCCTATATAATAAGGCGGCAAAATCATAGAGAGACTAATACCTAAAAGCTAAATCTGATTGATTCTTTAATCCAACCCCAATTCTTTCCTCAAAGATTCATCCTCAGGAGAATTTTTTCGCCAATAGTCGAGTTGCATTGATTTTTTTTGAACTGCTTTTGTAGTGAGTTGTTTGCCTCCTGTCCCTTTGTATTCTTCTTCCCATCCCAAAATTTGATGAGGGAAGTTCTTTTCAAAATATATGTTTAGGATTCTTTGAGGTTTTTCATATTGAATTTCATAGACCAATACGTTCTCACCTTTAAAATCTTCGTTTTGACTATTTGATAGTTTGGCATTTGCATTTACTTTTTGGAGCGGCGTGTGCATAAGGCGAGAAGCAAAGGTTCCCGGAATAATTTCAATCGTGCCGACAGGTAGCTGCTCCGGATTTAAACGGATCAAATTCCAAACCTCATCCTCCAATAATACTTTATCAATTTCTTTATCTAAATCACCTTCGGACTCAAAATAAGAAAAACCAGATAGATCAAAGTTGTTCTTTCTGAGATTCAATTGTGTAAAAGTATGTCCACACCATTCTTGAGAGGAAGAGGTAACTTTGAAAGAGTTCGGGAATTGATCTCTTTGTACTGGAGTGAATGTGGAACTCATCATAGAATAGGGATAGATCCCTGTGTTGAACTTTTTGGTAAAATTCAATTTCATTACTTTCACGGCATCATTTTTCGCCTGGTCGGGCCGGTCAAGTTTGACTTGCTTTTCTTTTGAGAAATCTTCCGTCACAAATATAAGTACCGCGTGCCCCTCATGCACTTCACCATATCTGGATTGTTGTAAAGTGTAATTCGTTAATTCAGCTTTTCCTGCATACCAATAATCATTGAATTTTTGATAATCTTTCTCTTCAAAAGCAATGTCATGTTGAGCATTTGATTGACATGCATTGAACAGGAGTGCCAGAAAGATCGTGGGAAGATGTTTTAAGTAGTCCATATTATATTGTTTAATGTTTTGATGTCATATCCATGTTAAGTTGACAGTACTAGTTATTGTCGCTTGATGACTGAACAATTTATGTTTACCAATCAGTTCAATATCGGTTAAAGTTGGAAATTAATCTCCGAAATATCCGATTTGAGTATTTAAATTTCCCTTCTCAGAATAAAGACCGGTTTGCCCGGTTTTATATTTAATTATATTTACATTTATTAGATTGTACAGGTTTAAAACCGTTACAATTTTGTATGGAAATTTACATATAATATGACAAAGAAATTAACTGTAGGAATACTTTTTGGAGGCAAATCCGTAGAGCATGAAATATCCATAAGATCAGCCATTAATGTTGTGCAAAACATGGATAAAGATCGATTTGAGCCTGTTCTGATTGGGATTGACAAAAAAGGCGGATGGTTCCAGAATACGGAAGTTTCCGAACACATTGATACCGGAGATGCATTGGTATGGTATCCTACATCGGAAGGACATTATTTAAAGAATATTGAAACTGATAAGGAACTTAAACCGGATGTTGTATTTCCTGTTTTGCATGGGACTGATGGAGAAGATGGGAGTATTCAGGGACTTTTTCAAGTGGCTAATTTACCGGTGGTAGGGAGTGGTGTTTTAGGGTCATCGGTTTCCATGGATAAACTGTTTTCAAAAAGACTTCTGAAAGAAGCAGGTGTTCCAACTGGTAATTTTATTGCTTTTCATAGATATCAAAAAGATCAAGTTAATTTTGATGATATTGAAACGCAATTAGGATTACCTTTTATCATTAAGCCAGCAAGACTGGGATCTTCAGTTGGCGTGAGCAAAGTAAATAATGAGACTGAGTTCCTGTCCGCTTTGGATGAAACGTTTCAATATGATCAGGTAATTTTAATAGAAGAATTCATTGAAGGAAGGGAACTTGAATGTGCAGTTATTGGAAATGAGGAACCTATAGCCTCCAGACCTGGTGAAATTGTTTTACAGAAGGATTACGACTTTTATACTTATGAAGCCAAGTATTTAGATAAAGATGCCGTATCCATCATTGTTCCGGCAGAAGTAGAGGACAGAATCGTTCGAAAGATCCAGGAATTCTCAATTAATGCCTATCAATCCCTTGGTTGTGAAGATTTTGCCCGGGTTGATCTCTTTCTGAAAGAGGACGGTACCGTATTGATCAACGAGGTAAATACCATACCGGGATTTACCAATGCCAGTATGTTTCCAATGTTGTGGCAAGACGCCGGAATCACGTATAAAGACCTTATTTCAAGGCTTATCGATATGGCCTTGCTTCGCTTTAATCACTACAGTCAGCTTAAAACAGATTTTCAAGTTGGGGCGTCTGAATAAATCATATTTTTTAGTAATATTACCCCTTGATTAAGGACAAAGCTCAAAAAATTATTATCAGAACCATAAGATTTTACCAAGCTTGATCGTATAGTTTTATATTTATCAATAAAAATTATAAGTGGTGAAATTGACAGGGGGAAAGCAAGTTTGACTATAAAGATGATCAAAAAACCAAATTCCGTAAAGGATGTAGCTATTCATCTGGTTGCTGTATTGGCATTAGGAGTGGGCTTAATTATGTTATTTTTTTATGTGTATTTGCCAAATGCCACAAGCAAGGATGAAACAGTGACCGTGCCGAATCTTACCGGTTTTCATATTGACGATATTGATAACCACCTAACCGACAGGAACCTGATATTTGAAGTTACTGCAGATTCGGGTTATTCAGCCGATCAGGCACCACTAACGGTACTCCAGCAATACCCAAAAGCGCTTTCCAAAGTAAAAGAGCAAAGAAAAATATATATTACTTTGAATGCTGAGAAACCACCAAAGGTAAGAATGCCCAAATTGGTAGAGGGATCCTTGAAAAGTGCTCAAATTCAATTAAAGGCTTTGGGCCTTGAAATAGGAAAAAGAGAATACGTACCTCACTGGGCTTTTGGGCTGGTCTTAAAACAATCATATAATGGAAATGAAATTGAAGAGGGTGAACTGATCTATAAAGGGTCAAAAATCGACCTTGTCATTGGAGATAGTAACAGTAAAATCGATTTCCCTGCTCCGGACGTTATAGGGCAAATTTATGATGAGGCAGTTTTTGAAATAGAGGGATATAATCTTAAAGTAGGTGTGGTATTGGAAGAAACAGAAGAAGTTGAGGAGGATTTACCACCCGGCACCATAACAAGGCAGACACCTGGTAGTGATGAACACGTACGTTCGGGTGATGTTATTGATCTGTGGGTAAAAGATTATGAGGAATACCTGAAAACCAGAAGTGACAGTGCACAGGCCTCCAATTTAACAGCTAATGAACTTTAGATTTAACTGCTATTTTTTTTGTGGGTTGGTGGTGCTGATTTTGCTAAGTCAGAATTCCTGGGCACAAATAGAGCTGATGCCCATTTCCAGGGTAAAAATTGAAGCAAAAAATAAACAACAACTTCGAACTGCAGAAGAAGAACCTATCGAATTGCCTTTCTGGGATGACTTCTCTACAGCCAGTAACATTCCCGATGTAAACAAATGGTTGGGAAGTCAAAATGTATATATCAGCAACAGTATTGGTGTCGCACCACCTTCATTTAATGTAGCGGCTTTTGATGGTGTAGATGTTAACGGAAATGCCTATTCATTCAATCCGAATGCCAGTGGTTTAGGAGATTCACTCCTTTCCTTTCCTATTGATCTTAGTGCCATAGAAGACGCATTGAAGAACACAGTATACATCAGTTTTTATTGGCAACTAAGTGGTATGGGAGAATTTCCGGATGCCGGAGATTCAATCCGATTACAATTCAAAGATCAAAATGGGGATTGGGTAACAGTATGGAATAAGACTGGTGGTGATATGGCTGACCCTAACGTCTTTACCCAGGAAATTATTCAGGTAGATCCGGATTTATACTTTCATGATACTTTTCAATTCAGATTTCAATCGTTCAGTCGTCTTTCAGGCATTTTTGATACCTGGAACATTGATTATGTGTACCTGAACAAAAGAAGATCTCCTACTGACCTGGTTTATTTTGACAGGACCGTATCCTCTGTGCTCACATCAATTTTCAAAAATTACTCCGCCATACCGGCTAATCAATTCTTTTCGGATGAAACGGATCAATCAACATTTATCGATTCATCTAAGGTTGAACTACTGAACCTGGATCAACTGCTACAACCAATGGTTTATACGGCTTTTCTTGAAGATACGCTCTCAAAAGTACGCCTGGATACCATGAACCTGAGAACAGAGGTTGATCCTATTTTACAGGGCTCTGAGCGAAGAGCACTGCGGGTGAATAAGATAGAACCTGATAAAATTCCCGACGCTAAAAGACTCGTATTGGAATCTACTTTTTTCATTGAATCCGGAGATACACTATTGATCGATCAGATTGTCGGAACTGATACGACCTATCATGACAATGTTGATTTCAGGGTTAATGATACCATCAGAACAACCCAGATTCTGGATAATTATTATGCCTATGATGATGGTTCGGCAGAATTTGCTGCAGGTATCAATCAGAGTGGTGGAAGATTGGCCTATCAATATGTGCTGAGTGAACCGGATACCTTAACAAATATCGATATTTACTTCCCGACTGTTGGGGAGAATTTCTCAGGTTCTCCACTGACTATTTTTGTTTGGAAAGATCTTGATGATGAAAATGATCAGGTGGCATATGAAGGAAATGCTGTAGTGCAACAGGCTTCAGGTATTAATCAATTAGCATCCTACTCACTTCTACCCGCAATTGTAGTAAGGGATACTATATACATAGGCTATCGACAGGGATTTGATGGAAGATTGGGTGTTGGACTGGATAGAAATACTGATTCCGGAGATAAACTTTTCTTTAATGTTCGTGGTACCTGGGTGCAAAATACTGAAATCCAAGGTAGCCTAATGATGAGACCTCGTTTTGAAGAAGGTGGTATCATAACGGGGAACGACAAACCCACAGAATTAGATGGACTCGATAAGAAAATAACCATTTACCCTAACCCTGGTAAAGGCGAATTTTTTATAAAAGGAGATTTTGAGGATATTCGTGTTTATAATACACATGGCCAGCTTTTGACGGGTAGGGATTTAATAGTAAATTCAGGCAATGCCAGCGTGCTGAATTTAAAAGCATTTCCCAATGGTATTTACATTGTTCAATTGGAAAGAGATAGGAAAATTTTTACTGAAAGAATCATTTTGAATAAATAATAGAATTAATATGGATGATATTACCCCGCAAGATCTAAAGAGCAGAATTGAAGGAAGTGAATCCTTGAATATTCTTGATGTAAGAGAAACATGGGAGCATGAAGAGAAAAATATAGGAGGTGAAAATGTGCCCTTAGGAACGTTACCCCATAGATTGGGTGAAATAGATCACTGGAAAGAAGAAGAATTGATTGTTTACTGTAGAACCGGTAATCGTAGCGGTAATGCAAAGAAATTTTTGGAACAGCAGGGTTTTACGAAAGTCAGAAATCTATTAGAGGGCATTGAGGGTTATCTTAAGCAATAAACTCAATTAACTAAAGCAATATATTCGCTTATTCGAATATACAAAATTCTGAATATGAGCAAAACTCGATTTATTTCCTGGAATGTCAATGGGATCCGGTCTGTAACCAAAAAGGGATTTTTGGAGTCAGTTAACGATTTCAAACCGGATATTTTATGCCTTCAAGAGACCAAGGCACAAGATGGGGAAGTGCTTCAGGCACTCGACTCAGTTTCCAATTTCGAGATTTTTGTTAACTCAGCTGAGAGAAAAGGATATTCAGGAACAGCTATATTGGACCAACAAAATTCCATTACTACCACCTATGATATTGGTATTGAGGAGCACGATAAAGAGGGGAGGGTGGTAACTGCAGAATATGAAAGTTTCTATTTAATTAATGTATATGTGCCAAATTCAGGCAGAGGGTTGGTTCGGTTGGGCTATCGGCAGGAGTGGGACAGGGATTTTTTGGCATATCTCAAAAAACTGGAGAAGAACAAGCCGGTAATCGTTTGTGGAGATTTTAATGTTGCACACCAGGCAATGGATTTAGCCAATCCAAAATCAAACTACAACAAAACTGCCGGGTATACTCAGATTGAAATCGATGGCTTCTCCAATTTTTTGAATGCGGGTTTCATTGATACATTTCGATATTTGCATCCTGATGAGGTAGCCTATAGTTACTGGAGTTATATGTTCAATGCCCGAACCAAGAATATCGGATGGAGGATTGATTATTTCTTGGTTAGCGAATCTTTGAAAGATCGTATTCAATCCGCTTTCATTCTGCCGGATTATTTAGGGTCCGACCATTGTCCGGTAGGGCTGGAAATGGATATTTAATTGCCCTGATGAGTTACACCTTGATTTTAGGCACTAATAATTCGGGACAATCCTAATCCTGGCCACTAACATTTCCCTTGACAATCCCTCTGAAGAAGGCATAGATACCTATAACGAAAAGGACCGGTGGGTAGAAATAAATATAACCCGCTTGCCAACCAAGAAAAAACCAAACCAAGGCTATGATCATCATGATCACACCTCCCACTACTCCCATTTTAATACCTTTCTTTTCAGGAGAAAAGAAGTCGTTTGATTCTTTTTCAGCTGCTATGGCTTCTTGCTCAACAGAGGCTAGCCGTTGCGCTTCTGATGAATCTATTTGATAGTTCGGGCAGTTATCCGTAAAGGTGGGCTTTTCATTGGTCAGACTACAAACGATTCCTCTTTGTGGATCTAATTGTCGTTTCTGACAGGTTCTACAAAATTTTAATTGCTCCTGTAAAGTCAGCATGATGTTAGATTAAGTGATTGAAAGTTGGATACTGGTAAATCCTAAAAGTAAGCTTTAATACTTAGCTGTAAAAAATTATGTAATATAATAATTGAATAAGATGGGGAAAATAATGGAGTTGTCAAAATTTTCTTAAAGAAATAAATGGTACCTTAAGATTATTTAAAAGATCAATTAAATAGCTTTTAAATTAATCATTCTATTGGGAACTACTGAGTTGCTCCTCGATCTTTTTCCTAAATACCCCATCTGTTAATATGCTCAGCTCAAAAGCATTCATGCTGGTTTGTAAACGAATATTTTGTAGATAACTTAAATCGTTTATGAAATAAGCCAATTCAGTTTGATTGCCCTTTTTATCAGTTGCATACAATGCTTTGGTCAGCACGAATGCCGTAGAACCACCTTTCATTCCGGAATGCTCCAGCCAACTTCGGTTGGCAGGATTTTCCAATATAAATTCCATCACCTCATCAAGATAGATATGCGTTTTGGCTGATAGAAAATTTCTGCTATTGATCTTTTTCATCAGACCAGCATATTCCTTAGTGGTTGAGCCTGGTAGGTTATCCGACCAAACGCGTTGGATACTCAATGACAGATCTTCGAGATCGCCTTTATAATTTCCTTCTGAGTCATTTTTTAGCTTGTCGTGGATCACTGAACAGATCTGAATATATTCTTCTAATGATAAGCCTTTTAATTTGGTTTTAAGTTCTTCTCCCTTCAAGGATGGAAACCTTTCTTTCCCCACAAATAGCGCAGAAACAATATAATAGATACTATCATGGACATTTATTTTCAATGAATCCAAACGTTGATTGATATTTTGTTGACCCAATCTGTCAATCAGATATTCCGTATTAGCATTTGAACTATATTTGATCATTCCTTTGGCCACTTCTCTTAATTCAACTTGACCATCGTTGATCAAATCCATTTTTTTAATGTTTGATTTCCAGGAGGGATGTGCGCCTCCATCGGTATTCGGAACATAATATTTTTCCAGCTCATTCAGGGCAATGAGTTCATTCGGATCCAGTATTTTCTGGGCGGCTTGTTCAGCATATTCTATGGCTATGATAATTTTAACCGTGCTTGCCAGGGGCATTTTTTGATTGATATTCAGTGAGGACAACAATGAATCATTTCTCATCAAATAGATGGAAGATTTCTTTGGGTTTTCCTTGATAAAAGTTAGAACAACTTCTTTGTTTGGTTTGAAATAGGAGAAGGCCAGCACACCCAATATCACTACAATTACCAGTAAAATGCCAAAGCCTATCAATATTTTTTTGATCATGTTAGCGTTTTGTAATACCTTTCAATAAGCACAAAATAATAAATGAAGCTAATTCATTATGTATGAATTTGACAACTGGTCGTAAGGCAATTTTTTTGGTAAAGAAAAACCTTTCGGAGGTAAATGATGAGTCTAACCGGTTTATGATCCTCACAAATGAAAAAGGACCCGAGTACTTTCGGATCCCTTTCACTTTTATTAACCGTGAATGATTTAGTTTTCTTTTATTCTATTTTTTTCAGCCTCCAGACCTGTTTTACGCTTACGGGCGGCTTTTACCTCCTGATTACCTATTCTATAGGTAAAACCAAATTTAAATCTTCTGGAATCATTACCACCATTTCCATTGACTACCAGACCCCCATAGTCACTTCTTCCTTCCCATTCCTGTGTCCTGAAAATGTCGGCTATCTGGAATCTGATTTGTCCACGATCTTTCCAAATTGATTTTCTTACTCCGAAACTCATACTCCACATCCTTTCGGTCAGGAAGGTACCGCCCCAGATAGAAGGAGAGTTGTACCAACCTGAAAGCTCAACTCTGAAATTCGATGGTAATACAAAGTTATTCTGTACAAAGATATTGTAAGTGGTTGCATCTAGGTTAATCCGTACACCTTCGATATTGGCATCATAGGTAGCATGGAATAAATTAAAATTGCCATAAACGCTCCACCACTTATTCACATCAAATGGATAGCTAATATTCAGGCCGTAGTTCTTGGCATCTGCTATGTTCTGCTGCTTTAGCAAACTTCCTTTCTGGCCTGTTGTGTCCACAACCTGTGCGAAGAAATTATTTGTTGCACTAAAGCTCAGTTGAGTATTTAATCTGTACTTATACGTATGACTTAATTGAAAGCTATGAGTATACTGAGGACTCAAAAAGGGATTCCCTTGTTGAAATGTTAACTCATCTAATTTGAATTCAAAAGGATTCAAATCCTGATAACTTGGACGATCTATTCTCCTGCTATAATTAAGTGCAAACTTGTTCATTTTATTAAGTTGGTAGGTAAACCCGCCACTAGGGAAAAGGTCTGTATAGGTCTGTGCTACCCTATCGTTTTGATTGACCTTATCACTTTCTAGTCTTCCATCAGAATCAGTGTGTTCCATACGTACACCACCACTAAAAGTAACTTTTTCACTAAGCTTAGTAAAATAGGTGGCATAAGCCGCTGCCACTTTTTCCCGGTAGTTGAAGTCACTGCTGCGATCAATATCCCTGGTTTTAACATCACCTTCCACACTGAAGAAATCAAAGTTGTTTTGGGTTTCTACATCCGACCATTTTATGCCAGCTGATAATTTCCCTTTTCCAAGAGGTCTTTCATAGTCCACCTTAAACGTTTTAATATCAATTCTGGTGAGTTGATCATCACTGAATATTCTCTCTAATTCAACCACTTCTCCAGTAGGATCAGTATAGACATTTGGTTGATAGGTCCCACCGGTATTCCAATAATAACCGTAGTCAGCATCAACATTGATACTAGTTCCTTTTTCTCCTTTGAATTGATAGTTTATGTTCGCTCCAAAATTATCTGTGGAAAAATTCCGTACATTATCCGCTTGCAGTATTTGATCTACAATTCCGGTATTTAGGCTTCCAATCGGTGTAGTGGAAGTATTGGTAGTTTTTCTTTCAGAGATAGTTCCATTGACAACAAAACCTAAAACATGTTTTTTATTAATGAAGTAATCACTTCCAAACCTGAAATTGTTTCCTTTGTTTTTCCAAATGATCTTGCTACGTTGATCCAGGAAAAAGCCATTTAATTGTTTTTCCAGGTCTACATTGTTTTCACCGCCATTATCATAATGATTATAGCTTCCGAAAACATTTTTCTTTTTGTTGCGATAATTAAAGTTGATGCCTCCGTTGTACCTGTCATGGATTCCAATATCATAGCCTGCAGTTAAAGTAGCATTCAAACCGAGATTTTTGTCTCTTTTAAGCTTTAAATTAATGATACCGGCATTTCCTTCGGCATCATATTTGGCTGAAGGGTTAGTAATAATTTCAATGGACTCCATATCTTCTGACCTCATGCTCCGAAGCATGGCCACAAGATCTTCTCCTCTTAACTGAGTAGGCTTTCCATCAATATAGATGCGAACACCGGACTTGCCCTGCAGAATAACATTGTCATTGTTGTCCACAATGACTCCAGGCGCCTTGCGAAGCAGTTCCAGGGCATCATTGCCGGTTGCGTTCACGCTATTTTCAACATTAAAGACAGTCTTATCAGGTTGTACTTCAACTAATGGTCTTGCTGCTGTCACTTGTACATTTTCCAATTGTGTAACGGCAGTCTTTGCAGTAATGGTCGGAAGCTTCAGATTTTCACCTGAACCCAATTCAAATATTTTGGAAATATATGGTTCAAACTGGATACTTCTTAACTGTACGCGATAGGATCCGGAGGGAATATTTGCAAAAGAAAAAGCTCCATCATCCCTTGTGTAATCAGCCTTTACCATAACCGAATCAGAATTCAATAGTACCATTGTGGCAAAGGATACAGCGCTACCTGAGGTCTCCAGGACCTTTCCGGAAATAGTTCCATTATTGTTTTGAGCCATGGCAGGGACAAATACAATAACTAATAAACTTAGGAGTAATAATCTTTTCATATATCAAATTGTTTCCCTCAATTTTGCAAGTACTGTGCCGATCGGTACGGATAATAGAACAGTGGTTGAATAATTCATTAAGTGGGGGAATGATGATTTAATTGGCGGCTGCTTGACTTTTTAAAATGTACGAAAAAAGAGCACTGTGTACGATTGCGTTCACAAATCGCCCGCCTAACTTGTTTCAAATCATTACCTGTTCCCTTGTTTGTTGATTCTACAAAGGGGGGAGAAGCAAAAATGAAAGATTACCATAACCAGTTAAAGTACAATTAACATAACCCTTAATACGTGATTGAAGATTCTTGTAAACATGAAAAGAGGGTTGTTAGAAATTCGCAAGAACACTTGATTGTTTTGCTAAAGCCTGATTCTCCTTGTGATTATAAATTTGGTTGTCAATACAATAAATTGATTTTACCTTAAGCATAGCAATCTTCTAATGGATTCGTGTATCATGAAAACCTGCTCTTTTCCAATGGCCGTTTTCCTCAACCCATAGATTTGTTATTCTGATTTCACGAGTGAATGTTTCACCTTGGCTAATTCCCTTTGTCAATATTTTTCCAGATAGAATGGCTGAATTTTGATACATGGCAATATTTGGTTCTAGTAGTTTATATTCCTGCACTACCAACTCGCCATTATCAATTTGTCGCTTTCTTTTTTTAAGATAGTTTAACCAATCACTTTTTTCGATAGCATTGTTATTTCCATTAGTGTGTAAATAATCATGAGTAATTAAACTTTCCAGCTTGCCGACATTACAATTTTTGAAAGCCTCATTGAATTCCGTAATAGTTCTCTTTAATGTCTCAAGTTTTTCTTCTTGCGATAATCCTTTATTGGACGGCTGACAGGAGATCAGAAGTACCAGGAGCAAAGTGATCAATGAAAAGCATTGTTTATGCATAATAAATATGACTTGTTTTGGATTGTATAATTTAAATATTTGTGTCTTTGAAAAATAGCTAAAACCAAATGCTTTAGCAAAAAAAAGACTTCTTCAAAACCCGGATTTTGTTTGCATGAGAAAAGAGCCTTATATCTTAAAGTACTCCTTAAATCCACTCAATTACCGCGTTTTATGATTTAACATCTGGAAATATGGTAAAATAGTGTTATAACAGGATAAAATTGCATCAACAAAAATCCTTGTTTCCATTTTACTTTGAAAAACGGATCGCATTTCCGAAATGGGTCATTAAAGTACTATTCGATTTGTATTGCCTTAAGATTTCAGGTTAAGACGTTGTCCTGATTATTTAAAATGTATTATTCGTATTTAAGGCAATGTCTGCACATAAAATATTGAGAATGATTAATAGATTACTGATTTTGTTCGTTTTCTTATTTGCATTTCTTTTTTCGCATGAAATAGCAGCTCAAAAAAGGAAATCAAAAGGCACATCTGCCAATCAGTCTGCTCATCAGTACGATCCGGGAGTTTTTCAGGGTATAAAATTACGCAATCTGACACCGGGAAGAACGGGGGGGAGGATCGTTGATATCGCTGTTGATCCCAATAATAAAAGTATCAAATATGCAGCGGCAGCATCCGGTAATGTTTGGAAAACAGAAAATGCCGGTACTACCTGGAAACCGATTTTTGATAACTATGGCTCCTTTTCAACGGGTGTAATAGAAATAGATCCGAATAATTCAAATGTTCTGTGGTTGGGGACCGGTGAGAACAATGCCCAGCGATCTGTTGGCATGGGAGATGGTGTTTATAAAAGTGTTAACGGAGGCAGGAGCTGGAAGAATATGGGACTTAAGAGTTCCGAACATATTGGAAAAATTGTTATCAATCCACACAACTCCGATGAAGTTTATGTCGCTGCTCAAGGACCGCTATGGGCTCCGGGAGGAGAGCGGGGATTGTATAAAACTATCGACGGAGGCCAAACCTGGGAAAGGGTACTTTATATAAGTGAAAACACAGGAATTTCAGATATTGTAATGGATCCAAGAGATCCAAATGTTCTTTATGCAACCTCATATCAAAGACGGCGCCACTTTGGGATATTGGTGGCTGGCGGACCGGAAGGCGCCGCTTATAAATCGATCGATGGAGGTAAAAATTGGAAAAAAATAAAAGGTGGATTCCCGTCGGGTGATCTTGGTAGGATCGGACTCGCTATATCTCCCATTGATCCGGATGTTCTATATGCCATCGTTGCGGGAAAGGATCATAATAAAGGATTTTATAGATCGGAAAACCGAGGAGGAAATTGGACTAGAATGAGCGATTACATGGTGGTAGATGCTCAGTACTATATGGAGATTTTTCCCGATCCCAACAAATTCGACAGAGTTTATGTTGTCGATGTATTCATTCATGTAAGTGAGGATGGCGGCAGGACTTTCAACAGAATCAATGAAAGTAGAAAACATGTGGATAGCCATGAAATAGTTTTTGACAAAGATGATCCAAACTATATCATGGTAGGTTGCGATGGCGGGATCTATGAAAGCTGGGATCGCGCAAAAACCTGGAAGTTTCATGACAATATTCCAATCACGCAGTTTTACCGTGTTGGCATAGATAATGCCAAACCCTTCTACAATGTATATGGTGGAACTCAAGACAACAATACTATTGGAGGACCTTCCAGAACAATATATCGGACTGGTATTAGAAATGCCGATTGGTTTTATACGTTGGGTGGAGATGGCTTTCAGGTAAGAATTGATCCAACCGATCCAAACATTGTTTATTGCATGTATCAATATGCAGGAATTATACGATATGATAAGAAGAGTGGAGAACAATTGGATATTCAACCACAACCTGAGAAAGGAGAGCCGCCTTTAAAATGGAATTGGGATTCTCCATTGATTATTAGCCCGCACAATCATAAAAGACTCTATTTCGCTGCAAACAAATTATTTCGAAGTGATGATAGAGGAAATACATGGAAGCCAGTTAGCGACGATTTAACAAGAAAACTGGACCGAAATAAGATGGAAGTGATGGGTCAGGTTTGGGGTATCGATGCCATCTTTAAAAATGTATGGACATCTCCTTTGGGCACGATTGTTTCTTTAAGCGAATCAACACTTCAAGAAGATCTGCTATATGTAGGTACTGATGATGGTATAATACAAGTTACTGAAGATGGTGGTAATAACTGGCGTAAGATCGATCAATTTCCGGGCGTTCCAAAACTTGCCTATGTCGCAGATGTATTTGCTTCGAAACATGATGTCAACACTGTTTACGCTGTGTTCAATAATCATAAATACGGAGATTATAAACCCTATTTTCTGAAAAGTACAGATAAAGGTAGGACCTGGACTTCTATTAATGGTAATCTTCCCTCAAGGGATTTCGGATGGACAATTGTTCAAGATCACGTGAATAAGGATCTATTATTTGCTGGTACTGAATATGGGTTGTATTTCACCCTTGATGCAGGAAAACAATGGATGAAGTTTTCCAATGGTGTCCCGACAATGGCTTTTAGGGATTTGGAAATCCAGGAGCGTGAAAATGATTTGGTGGCCGCTTCCTTCGGTCGTGGCTTTTACATACTTGACAATTATGATCCACTTAGACACATCAGTACAGAAGTGCTCGCAAGGGATACAAAGCTGTTCCCAGTGAAAGATGCACCCTTATATCTGCAATCAGGTCCGGATGGCTACAGTTATGGGCATAATTTTTACTCATCGCCTAATCCTACTTATGGTGCGATTTTTACTTATTATGTGAAAGAGGGGAGTAAGACCAGGAGGCAAAAAAGAGGAGAAAAGGAGAAGGAATTAAGAAAAAAAGGACAACCTGTTCCATATCCCGACTGGAAAGATTTTACAGATGAGAACAGGGAAAGGGCACCGAAAATTATATTCACTATAACCGATGAATCCGGAGAGGTGGTAAGGAGAATTAATGGGTCGTCAGGAAAAGGTATCCATAGGGTTTCATGGAATTTGCGTTATGGGGGAGAAGGACCAGTGAGAGATGGAAACAATCCCTCGGGACCTTTGGTGGCACCAGGCACTTATACTGTGAGTATGGCTCAGGTGGTTGACGGTCAATGGACTGATCTCGAAGAGTCGCAAACCTTTGAAGTTGTACCATTAAACAATACGACGTTGCCTGCCACAGATAGAGAGGCCTTGTTGGCTTTTCAAAGAAAAGTGAGCAAACTGGAGCGTGCTATTTATAGTGCAGATGAAGTAATCGAAGCTGCAATCGATGAAATGAAGAAGGTTAAGCAGGTTGCTATGAATCGGGTAGCAGGAAGTAAAGAACTATATGAAAAGGCGCAAACGATACAGATTCAATTACAGGATATGAACCTACTACTCAATGGCAATAGACTTATTACAGCAAAGATGGAGCTTATTCCTCCGTCAATAAGTGCAAGAGTGCGACGCATAACGGGAGAATTCTGGAGTTCTACCTCAGATGCAACTATAACCCATAAAAGAAATTACGAAATAGCAGCGGAAGAATTTAGTGATTTGCTCAGTTCGTTGAATACCCTGGTTAAGGATCATATTCAACCTCTTGAGAAAGAACTTGAGGTGTCGGGCTTGCCATATACACCTCATAGAAGAATAGTTATTTGGGAGGACCATTAGGTTGAATGCAGTTTTCAGCCTAATCAAGGAGCCGAAAGGCTCCTTTTTCTTTTTTAAAATGATTTTCCCTTCTTGATAATCTTTCACTTAGACTCTATTGTGTGGCTAACCATACCAAAAAAAACCTTCTCATAGTTGAGAAGGGATGGTTTTGATCTTAAAATTTGATTTGTGTGATACGGTGGCGAGCCAAATGATATGATAACATATATGGAGACAGTTAGTGTTGTTGATTTAGCGCCAGGCTAAACTAACTAAATTAGGGTTATAGAAAAGTAATTGTTATCTTTGTACATCAGCCAATGGAATTGGGACCAAAAGATTGCTTTGAGTAAAATTTTCTATTAAAAATTTTGATGCACTAAATAATTTCAGGAATTTGAATTATTAAGTTGCAAGTTGCAGATGGGTATTGCATGATATGAAAAATTTCCTATATTATGTGGATATTACCTTAAACTGATGTATTGTAGAAGTAAATGATTTGGTGATTATGGAGATCCGGTTCTATCACATTCACATGGTTTTCAGGTTGAAGTACCAGATTAGTTTGATTGATATTTGTCTCCTTCGCAAACAGTTCTAGTCAATGTTCAAGCAAACATATTTAATACTACTCAATTTTGTACTAAGTTATTGCAGCGTGGTAGCGCAGGAAATGGATTTGCTCCTCCAAAAGGACCAGAGACTATCTCACACTGATTTTGAGCTTGCCCTGAAGTGGGCAGAAAACCAGCGCGACTTAGCAATAAGTAAGAACGATAATAAGGCTTTAATGCAGGCTTACGCTTTGATCGGCAATATATATAATCAAGAAGAAGAACAAGATCAGTTTGGCAAAGCAATAGAGGCATATTTGAATGCATTGCGTGAAAGCCGTGCTCTCAAGGATGAGAAATCTGAGGCCTATATACTTAGGAACATAGCGATTCTGTACGAAAAAAGTGAATTTTATCAGATGGCGGCTGAGTATAACGAAGATTCATATAAAATCCTGGAACGTATCAGTGATGACAAACAAATTTTATTTGCCAGTTTAAGATATGCTGCGGAAAGTCTAAGAAAATATCAGCAATACTCTGAAGCCATGGAATATTATCGCCAGGCAGAGAGCATATTTTTAAATGCAAACGATGATAAGGATAAGGGACTAGCATTGATTTATGAGGGAATGGGAGATGTTTTTGAAAATCAGAGTTCCTATGATAGTGCTCTACATTATTACGATAGAGCTAACGATATATTACGCTTTAATCAAGATGACAAGGCAGCTGTTTTTATCTTAAATAAGATAAGCAACACCTATATGGATTTAGAAAAATACGATAGGGCATTGGAAGTTTTACTTGAAACTAAATCCATGTTTGGTGGACTGGATAGTAATGGACCTGTTTTGACCGGAATATTGAATGGCATTGGTGATTGTTATTTAAAACAAGGTAAGTATAATGAAGCAATCAGCTATTTACATGAAGCTGAACAAAAAGGAGAACAAGCGAAAGAAAAAAATAAATTGATCGATACTTATGAATTACTTTGTGAAGTGTATATGGAAAAGGGGGATTTGACAAATACCATATATTATCTAAATAAACAAAGGATATTGCTCAATGCCAAGAAAAAAGAGGATAGAAGAAAAGAGCTTTTGATGCAGGGAAACATTCATGATATGATGTTGGCCCAAAATGTATCAGAGCGAAATCTGACTCAGCTCAAAATAGATATTGCTTCTAATAGCAGGAATATTGTGATAATTTCTGCGGTGCTTGTCTGTTTAATATTGACTTTTGTGACGCTTATTTTTTACAAGAAATATCAGCGCAAAAAACTCATTGGAAAATGGTACTATGATCAAAATAAGATCATTACAAATTTGGCAAACAAAATGGGTGATCCCTTGAATAGAATTTCTGATGATCTTATGATTATGAAAATGATTCATCAAACCGATGAATATGAAGACAGTATCAAGAGGAGCAAGCACCTAAAAAAGATCATTGAGACTATTGATAAAGTGAATAGCATTAACTGATCTGGCACCTATTCTTCCAATTCTTTTTCAGGATTTATTCCCTTTTCATTGAAAGTATTTCTTTGTTTTTTAAGATCTTCCAGGGACTTTTTAATACTATTTAGATAACGATCCAGGTATTTACCTTCTTCAATCACATCCTTAGAAAGCTCATTATTTTCATTAATTAAGATGTCATTTGGAGTACACCGAAAAATCTGGCACAGCTGATAAATGTGTTCAACGGTTGGAATCATTTTTTCTGATTCGAGCGCAGCTATCTCGGCTTTGCTTAGGCCCATTTTTTGTGCCAGATCGATTTGTGTGAGGTTGTGTTGTTTTCTGAAGTGCTTGATGTTTTCAGCAATAAGTTTCATTCAATATTTGTTCAAGCAAAGGGTTTAAATTGTTAAGATTTACTACACGCTAATTTGCCAAATGTTCCATTCAATTGCAAAAGAAATATTGCAATAAGGTTGAAAAAAGCCAATTATCTTGACATTTCCATTCAAATAGTTGAGAATCTCAACTTAGAAAGATACAATATTTAAGTTGAGAATATTGACGGTGTTTTTACGAAAATTTCTGTGGTTAATGTTATTACGTATTTGGAGTCGGGAAAGGTAGCTCTTTTTGTGTGTTAAATTTCTTTTATTTGTCATAAAGTATAAATAACTGATTATTAATTTTTTACGACTGATAATTTAATGATTCTTTAACTTTTATTTCTTTTTCTCTTTTTTTTTATTAGCTTTAATCAAATTTCTTTCCATAGCTGGTTGAAAGACAAAGGCTGCCTCAAACAATCCCAGTTTGCCGGCAGCTTTTTCCGTTTTATTAGAATAGTACAAAAAACTCTTTCAGTGTAATCTTAAAAACGGCCTGGATTAATGAATATTTTATGCTATATAAAAAATGTTAGTGTAAAGAAAATATCCCGAAGCGTGATTTTCCAGGCTTCAAAAGATTTTCAAGTAATTTGAAATATGCAAACTTGCTCCAGATAAAACGATCGGGCAATTGAGTTTTACACAGTATCCAAGAATAAAATACGGTCATAATTTTGTGTTTACGACAATTGTCGTTTAATATTGTATTAGCCCGGATACCTGGCTGATACAGTTTTTGAAGTGAAACTTTTAGGTTGTTCTATTGGATAACAAAAATTAAACTAAGAAATTAGTTAATTCTGTTGTGAAATGTAATTTCTTTCAATCAAAATTAATTCTATGAAAAACTATCTGCTATACCTTTTAACCTTTAGCACTCTTTTGATTTCCAGTTCTGGACTGCGGGCACAGGAGATCAAAATCAGTGGTGACTTGTCCAGTGAAATACCAAGAGATCCTAATGTGCGCATTGGCAAACTGGATAATGGATTAACCTATTATATCCGGCGAAACGTAAAGCCGGAAAACAAAGTGGAACTCCGATTGGTGGTCAATGTTGGCTCAATGATGGAGGACGAAAATCAAAGAGGGTTAGCCCACTTTATAGAGCATATGGCCTTCAATGGTACCAAGCACTTTAAGAAAAATGAACTGATTGATTACCTCCAGTCCGTTGGGGTTGAGTTCGGAGCGGACCTGAATGCTTATACCAGTTTTGATGAAACGGTTTATATGCTTCCAATTCCCTCAGATGATGAGGAAATTTTGGATAAGGGCCTTTTGGTGCTGGAAGACTGGGCTCATAACGTTGAATTAACACCAGAAGAAATTGATAAGGAAAGAGGTGTTGTGATAGAAGAATGGAGGTTAGGAAGAGGAGCGAACCAACGTATGTTTGATAAGTGGTTTCCAGTATTATTCAGTGGCTCACGTTATGCTGAAAGATTACCTATTGGAAAAAAGGAAATAATAGAAAATGCCGACTATGAAACGATCAGGAAATTTTATAAAGATTGGTATCGACCGGATTTGATGGCTGTAATGGCGGTCGGAGATATTGATCCTGATGAGATGGAAAAAAAGATAAAGGAGCGTTTTAGCAGGATTCAACCTGTTCCGAGTCCCAGAGAAAGAAAGTTATATAAGGTTCCGGATCATCAGGAAACCTATGTTAGTGTTACTACAGACAAAGAAGCCCCTTTTACACAGGTTCAGCTGTTCTATAAGGCGGACTATGAAAGTACTGAAACCTTACAGGATTATAGAAGGGACGTAGTATACCTACTATATAATGGGATGCTCAATACCAGACTCAATGAATTAAGGCAATCGGCAGATCCTCCTTTTATTTTTGGAAGCACTTCCTACTCCAGCATGGTAAGAACCAAAAACAACTATGCTTCATTTGCTATGGTGGGTGAAACAGGGGTAAAGAGGGGATTGGAGACACTTCTTGAAGAAAACGAACGCGTAAAAAGACATGGCTTTACACAGGGAGAACTGGAAAGGTATAAAAAGGATATATTAAATCGCTATGAGCGATCTTTTAATGAGAGAGAAAAGACAGAGTCCAGGCGATATGTCTCGGAGTACATTCGAAATTTTCTCACGAAGGAACCAATACCAGGAATCGCTTTCGAGTTTGAGTATTTGAAGAAGATACTCCCTACCATCACACTTGAAGAGGTCAATTCACTAGCTCCAAAATGGATAAAGGATGTGAACAGAGTAGTCATTGTTACAGGCCCTGATAAAGAGGGTGTGGTTTTACCGACGGAACAAGAAATCAGAGACATTCTTGACCAATCAGGTGATAAGGAAATTGCTGCTTATGAAGATGAAGTGAGCGATGCCTCCTTGTTTGAGAAAAAACCCGAGTCCGGTGAAGTAGTAGCCACCAAACCTCTGGATGTGGTGGAGGCTACAGAACTCACCTTATCCAATGGAGTAAAAGTTGTGCTAAAAGCCACCGATTTCAAAAATGATGAAATACTCATGTCAGCATATAGCCCCGGTGGACACTCCTTGTATTCAGATGAAGATTATTATTCTGCTTCTTTTGCCGGACAGATTGTTGCACAAAGTGGTGTTAAGGATTTTTCGCAGATCAATCTTCGAAAGATGTTTGCCGGAAAAACAGTGGGGGCTTCGCCCTATATTGGAACACTGCAGGAGGGACTTCAGGGTAATGCAGCACCTAAGGATTTAGAAACATTGCTTCAGTTGGTAAATCTGTACTTCACTGCTCCACGAAAGGATCCTTCAGCCTTTGAATCCATTAAAACAAGAAACAAAATGCTGTTTCAGAATCTTATGTCCAATCCCCAGTTTTACTATTCGGATCAGGTATCGAGAATCATGACGCAGAATCATCCGAGAGGCGGAGGTTTTCCAAAAGAGGAGGATTTGGACAAGGTAAATTTTGAAAGAGCTTTTGAGATCTATAAAGACAGATTTTCAGACGCTAGCGATTTTACTTTTTTCTTCGTTGGTAATTTCAATATCGATGAGATGAAACCTATGCTGGAATCTTATCTTGGAAGTTTACCTTCAACAAGGAGAAAGGAAACATGGAAGGACCTTGGCGTTAGATCTCCAACCGGTGTAGTGGACAAGGTTATTAATCGTGGAACCGATCCAAAGAGCCAGGTGACCATTAACTTCACCGGGGATTATAAACCTGATAAGAAAGATAATTATGTTTTACGTTCTTTGGGAGAGATTTTGAGAAACAGGCTCATTGACTTGATCAGAGAAGAAAAAAGTGGTGTCTACACAGTAGGTGCGTCTGGTTCATTCTCGAAGTATCCGGTTGAGCGTTATACCATCCGTATTGCTTTTCCTTGCGGGCCGGAAAATGTCGATACGCTTGTAAAAGCAGTATTTGATGAAATCGAGAATGTAAAGAAAAATGGCGTTTCTGAGGAAGACATAAAAAAAGTACAGGAAGCACAGCGCCTTGACAGAAAAGAAAGCCTTAAACAAAATCGATATTGGCTTAATCAATTACGCTCCTATTATTATAACGGATCAGATCTCACTTCCTTTTATGATTATGAAAAACTAATCGAAGAACTTAATGCTGATGATATAAAGGTGGCAGCAAATAAATACTTTAACATGAATAATTATGTTAAAGCTGTGCTGATGCCGGAAGAATAGATACATCGATAGTAAAGATTGCTTGAAGCCCTTCAAGCAGTCTTTTACTTTGAATTACAGGATATGCTGTATGTCTTTATTCTATAACCAGCAGCATAGTTTTTCTTGAGAGTTTGATTGACTCTGTTATTGTCGCTGAAAGTTTTTTTGTTTTCAAAGACGGAAATTGTTGTCGTAGAAAAAAATCAAATTAATTCTACCGCAATCATTTTTATCTGTTATTCAGTTACTTACGATCTTGTTTGATAACTATTTATAAGGAAATTGCCAATTTGGTATCATTCTTGAATTATATGGATCAGGATAAATCAAGAATGTACAATGAAAAGATTACTACTTTTACTGATAACCGGATTGGTGTTAACTTCTTGTGAGATCTACGTTGAAGGGGAAGTTATATACGATCCAAGGGATAAATTCCTGGGCGCTTATGAAGTAGATGAATATAGTGTAACATTGGACGCATACAGCGTTTATGATGTACACGTCACGAAGTCATATTACGATGATGGAGTAATTTTTATCAACAATTTTTATGGAGTCAACATAGAAATTTTTGGGACCGTGAGCGGTAGCAGGGTCACAATACCCTTGCAGGAAGTCAATTATTATCAAATAGAAGGACATGGTTCAATTATCGGTGGAGAGTTGCGTCTTAACTATACAGTTACGGACCTCGACATCAGAAGTAATCTCACTGATCATTGTAATGCTGTGGCATTAAAACTTTAATCTTATTTTCGAAGAAGGACAACCAGTAAAGAGAGAATTTTTAAAGACCCTGTCAAGGGTCTTTTTTGTTCTATGCTGAAAACAGGCATATAATTGATGATCGATCCTTTTACATTTTGGCACAAAAAAATTTTACTATCTTTAATTTTAAACCAAAAATTCAACTCTGCTGGAATTTATTCCGTACAAGAAGAAATAAAATTTAGATTTACCCGAACAAACCTGACACTGCATGCAAAATTCTACGAAGAGCCTTTCTTTAGTTTTTATATTATATTTTATCCTTTTTACAACACAATCAATTCAGGCTCAAAAACCCAAAAGATATAGTGCCGCCGATATTCAACTTGAGCTAAAAAAATTAAATGTTCTGGGAAGCGCTTTATACGTAGCTGCTCATCCTGATGATGAGAATACCAGATTAATCGCCTATTTGTCCAATGAAAAGTTGATCAATACGGCTTATCTTTCCATGACGAGAGGGGATGGAGGACAGAATTTAATTGGTCCTGAAATTAGAGAACAATTAGGAGTTATAAGGACACAGGAACTCCTGCAAGCCAGAAGATTGGATGGTGGTAAGCAATTTTTTACGCGAGCAAATGATTTTGGGTATTCAAAATCACCTGAAGAAACGTTGCGAATATGGGATAGAGATAAAGTGCTCGCTGATGCGGTGTGGGTAATCAGAAAATTCCGACCTGATGTGATCATCACCAGATTTCCAACCAATGGGGGAGGAGGTCACGGACACCATACAGCCTCTGCCATTATTGCCAAAGAAGCCTTTGATCTGGCAGGAGATAAAAATGCTTTTCCGGAACAGCTAAAGTATGTCGATGTCTGGAAGCCAAAGAGGCTTTATCTTAATACCGGAAGATGGTGGAATAGAAGTATTAATAAAGATTCAGAGGGGGTAGTGATTGAAGATGTTGGAGCATATAATGAGCTTCTTGGTAAATCTTATACAGAAATAGCAGCGGAGAGTAGGAGCATGCACAAAAGCCAGGGTTTTGGCTCTACGGGACGTAGGGGGGAAAGTATTGAATTTCTGGAATACAGAAAAGGGGATAAAGCAGAAAAGAATATTTTCGAAGGAATTGATCTAAGCTGGTCCAGAGTTAAGGGTAGTAACAAGGTTGGAAAATTAATTGAACAGGCAAACCAACAGTTTGACCCGTCCAATCCATCTGAAATAGTACCTACTTTGATGGAAGCTTATAAGGCTTTACAAGTGATCCAGGATAAGTATTGGCGATCACAGAAGGCCGAAGATATAAAAAAGGTCATCAAAGCATGTCTGGGTCTATATATGGAGGGGAAAGCCAGTGATTATTATGTTGCTCCAGGTGACGAAATTAAGATTGACTTTGAGGCAATCAATCGTTCTGACGTGAAGGTTGTTTTAAAATCTGTTAAACTTAATGAGTTGGATTCCATGATTAACAAGAATCTCATTAACAATGAGGTTTTAAATTTCAAAAGCACGATTTCTTTAGATAAAAATGTCTCGTACTCTCAACCGTATTGGCTCAGAAAGGTAGGGACCATGGGTTTATTTAATGTGGAAGATCAACAACTCATTGGCTTGCCCGAAAACAGACCAGTGTTGAATGCCTCTTTCGAAGTTGAAATTAATGGGACAACTATTTCCTTTGGTGCTCCTATTATTTATAAGTGGAATGATCCGGTGAACGGGGAACTTTATAGACCATTGGAGGTAATCCCTCCGGCCTCTGTTGCTATCAAGGAGAAGGTTATTATTTTTCCGGACAATGAATCAAAGAATGTGGAGGTATTGGTTAAATCCGGTTGGAATAACCTCCAAGGAAAAGTGACACTTAGCCTTCCTGAAGGATGGAGAACGGACCCAGTAGATCAAAAATTTAATTTTAAAGCCAAGGGTGAGGAAAAAAGTTTCTCATTCAAAGTTTATCCACCGGAAAAACAAAGTGTTGGTAGTTTAAAGGGTATCATTGAAATAAATGGTAAAACCTATGATCAGGAACTTAAAATCATAGCCTATGATCATTTCCCTACTCAAACACTTTTACCTAAATCTGAGTCCAAAATTGTAAAACTTGACATTCAGAAAAGGGGCAGTTTAGTGGGTTATATCATGGGAGCCGGTGACCAGGTTCCGGAAAGTTTGGAGCAAATTGGTTATAAAGTTGAAATACTGCAAACGGAAGATTTTAGTACAGACAACTTAAAACGCTTTGATGCAATTATATTGGGTATACGGGCTTATAATACAGTACAGAGGCTTAAGTTTGCACAAAATGACCTGCTGAGTTATGTAAAAGGAGGAGGGAACCTCATAGTACAGTACAATACTAGTTTCAGATTGGTTACAAATGAATATTCTCCATATCCGTTAAAGATTTCAAGGGATCGCGTAACACAGGAAGATGCACCGGTTACATTTTTAGCTAAGGAGCATGAGGTGCTCAATCAACCAAATAAGATCACTAAAAAAGACTTTGAGTTGTGGGTCCAGGAACGGGGACTTTATTTCCCTAATGAATGGGGGAAAGAGTTTACACCAATTTTGTCCTGGAACGATCTTAATGAAGATCCTAAAAATGGAGGCCTGCTGGTTTCAAAGTATGGTGAGGGACATTTCATCTACACCGGAATATCATTTTTCAGACAACTTCCTGCAGGAGTGCCGGGAGCATATCGATTATTTACAAATTTAATATCCATTGGCCTGGAAGAGAATGTGATCAAATAATTGTACAAGCAACTAACCCAAACCATTCATGAAAGAACCTGCCAAAGAATTTGAGAAGGAGCAACAACCTCCTTTTTTCAAAACTTGGAAAGGAATGTACACGTTTGTACTTGCATTTCTTGCCACCCTAATACTTCTTTTTCACCTTTTCACTAAAATCTACGAATGAGCACGCTGGATTTATTGGTGTTATTTGGAACACTTGCCTTTATTGTTATTTATGGAACATATAAGACAAGTGGTAGTAAAGATATAGAAGGTTATTTGAAAGGAGGCAATAGCATGAAATGGGGTGCTATTGGATTATCGGTGATGGCAACACAAGCAAGTGCCATAACCTTTCTTTCCACACCCGGTCAGGCATATGAGGATGGTATGCGTTTCGTTCAAAACTATTTTGGGCTGCCGATAGCGCTGATTATCGTATCAGCAGTGTTTATTCCAATATTTTATAAGCTAAAGGTGTATACAGCTTATGAATATCTGGAAAACCGGTTTGATGTTAAAACAAGATTTCTTGGCGCATTTCTGTTTTTGGTACAGCGTGGATTAGCTGCCGGTGTGACCATTTACGCACCCGCCATTATCCTCTCTAAAATATTGGGATGGAACCTGAATATAACCATACTATTGGTGGGACTTTTAGTAGTAATCTATACCGTTTCAGGAGGAACCAAAGCTGTTACACTAACCCAAAAATATCAGATGGCCATCATTATGGGAGGTATGGTGATCGCCTTTTTTATGGTCATAGATAACTTTCCTGACTATATCTCCTTCAACGATGCCATAAGAGTCGCCGGTAAAATGGGCAAGCTCAATGCCGTAGATTTTAAGTGGGACTTTAGTGAACGATATACCTTTTGGTCTGGTATAACTGGTGGTACCTTTCTTGCACTTTCTTATTTCGGAACAGATCAATCTCAGGTTCAAAGATATCTCTCGGGAAAATCCATTACCGAAAGTCGAATGGGATTGATGTTTAATGCACTTCTCAAAGTACCCATGCAGTTCTTTATTTTGTTTGTAGGAATCATGGTTTTTATTTTCTATCAATTTCATAAGCCACCGGTTTTCTTCAAACAACACGAACTCAATGCCATCTATGAGACTGACTACGCTAATGATGTCAAAAAACTGGATGATCGTTTTAATGAGGTGTATGAATCAAAGAAAGAGCGAGTGAAGGTTTTGGTGGAGGCAATGAACAATGGGAACGGTGATGCAGTTCAAGTTGCAAAAGACGAAGTGGTTACGCTGGAAAATGAAGCAAAATCTATTAGGTCGGAAGTAAAAGATATTTTGCTGAAGTCAGATCCGGAAATGGAAACAAAGGATTCCGATTATGTGTTCATCACATTTGTGATGAGTCATTTGCCGAAAGGAATTATTGGATTGCTCATTGCGGTTATATTTTCAGCAGCTATGTCATCTACCTCTGCGGAGCTTAATGCACTTGGATCCACTACCACTATAGATTTTTATAAAAGACTTATTCGCAAAGAGGGCAGTGACAAACATTATGTAATTGCTTCAAAATGGTTAACGGTTATGTGGGGAGGTTTGGCTGTTATGTTCGCTTTTTTTGCTACGCTAGCTGAAAATCTAATAGAACTGGTAAACATACTGGGATCAATATTCTATGGTACTATCCTCGGTATATTCATTGTAGCCTTTTTCTTTAAATACATTCGTGGTCATGCTGTATTCATATCAGCCATTATAGTACAAGCGATTGTTATTTATTGTTACTTTTTTACTGATATTGCTTATTTACTTTTTAATGTGATCGGTTGTGCCTTAGTGGTTATAATCGGATTTCTAATACAGTTGTTTATGAATAAGCAGCCATCGTCATCCGCGGAAGGTGATTAAAAAAGAAAGCCAGACCTTCTTTGGATTTTAGGAAGAGATAATATGTTGTAGCTCCGGCGTAAATATTATTAGCAAAATTTTCTAATAATATTTGGTCCCTATAAGGATACACTGTCAAAGAATATTATTTTCCGGATTCTCAATCCGGGTACATAATAGAAAGGTAGAAAAGATAAAGTTCTGTTTATTTTGATCGGTGGGAATTTATATTTGATCTCTTGAATTCCTCGGGTTTGCCAGATTAATCTATGAACTATTTATTATCTTGTCTCACAATCACCTTTTGAAGAAAGTTAAGCAGTTTTTTTCAGCCCTTTCATTTCTTGTGCGAGTATCTTAGCGTGTTCTTTGTTTTTGGAGTACTTAATATGTTTCGGAACACCTTTAAGATCCCATATCAGTCCGATCCATGAAAAGAACTTCAGAATATAGAAGGTTATATCTATCTCCCACCAAAAGAAGCCCTGTCTGGCAGCAACCTCATAATAATGGTGGTTATTGTGCCAGCCTTCACCCAAGGTAATGAGAGCCAGGATCAGATTATTTTTAGATTCATCCCCGGAATCATACCTCTTTTTTCCAAATTTGTGCATGATGGAGTTGATAGAGAAGGTACCGTGATATAGGATAACAGTGCTTAGAAAAAAGCCAATAATTAAGGCTGATAAGCCTGCATTGGAGAACATCAATGTGATACTTCCGCCATTAAAAATGCCTCCAAGCGCCATAACCACTAGAGCAAGGAATAATGGGGGGATTAAATGGTATTTATTGAGCCAAACTAACTCCGGATATTTGGCGTAATCATTTATGATTTTATAATCGGTTTCTTTATAATCCGGACCGACAATCCAACCTACATGTGAGTACCAAAATCCATATAATTTCATTGAATGTGGATCTTCCGGTGTATCGCTGGTCCGGTGATGAACCCGGTGATGTGATGCCCACCAAAGTGCACCTTTTTGTACAGAGGTTTGCGCCATAAAGGCTATTATAAACTGAAAAAATCTGGACGTCCTATAGGACCGGTGAGCGAAATAACGATGATAACCACCTGTTACCCAAAACATTCTGAAGAAGTAAAGTCCAATGCACAACATCCAATCAAATAAAGTAGCCCCGGTCCAAAATGCCAGTAAAGGTGATAAGTGAATTAGAATGAATCCTATTTCATCTTTAAGTTTCGGTGGATTTCTCTTTCTTAATACTACTTCCTCGGATTGTGCCATGATATCAATTTTGAGAGTGCCAAAATTATCAATTAAAACGTCGGGCTCAAAGAAATTTATATCACATTTGATTATTTATGACAAAAATCATGGAATGAGGATAGTGTGAAAGCATTTTGAATCCTGAAGTAGAACTAATAAGGATTTTAAATTTGATGGTAATAAAAAAAGGTCTCTCGTAAGAGAGACCCTAATATAATTTCTTAAGAATTAATCTTACAATTTAGTTTTCCAGGCTTCAATGAGTTTTTCGTTCGATGCAATGTAACCAAAATCATTTTGAGCGGCTTTAGCCACTTCCAATGATTTTTTAGCTGTTGCAATAGCAGCTTTGTAATCTTTCATTTTAGCTTGGATTTCTGCTTTTCTTTGAATATTCCAGAAAGCATTTGGATTTATCTCAATGGCCTTGGTCATCCACTTAAGCGCTTTGTTAAGATCTTTATCGTTTAGATAATAATAGTTAGCAGCCTGAGCAAATTGTCCTCCTACACTACCCATTGGATTTTTAGAGAATTGCTCAATACTAGCCATTACTTGAGTATCTGTATCAACCTCCATTTTAACAGCTGCATAAGTTTTTTCCCAAAGGATATCAATGGTGGCTGATTTATCAGAAATGTTGCCAACACCAATGGTGAATGTTTCCATAGGCCATGGAAGCTCTTTCGTTGATACTTTGAATCTCACCAATTCATTTTTCTCATCATATCGAGCCACATTTCCTCCCAATCCAAGATCCTTGTAGATCATTACTGTCCACTCTGTTTCTCCCGGAATAGTATACAATGCGTAATCGCCTGCCGGAACTTTGTTACCTTCCAATGTTACATCTTTGCTAAAAGAAATCTTAGTTGCTGCATTAGCACCGGTCCTCCATATTTTTCCATAAGGAACGAGGTCACCAAAGATTGTACGACCTTTAATACCAGGCCTTGAATAGTCAAGGGTAACATCAGTTAATCCTACTGTTTGTGTGAACTTTGCTGATGGACTGGGACGAGGTGTTTCAATTTGAGCGAATGCACTGGTGGCTGCAAAAAGCATTGCTACCACCATGAGTAATGTTCGGTTCATTGCGTTTTTCATTTTTTAGGGATTTGGTTAGTCAATTTTGCAATATAAATTTTGGTTAAGATTTTACTTATTTACAATCAAAATTAATCCAAAAATTGAGTTAAAAAATAAATTTATACATTTAGAGACTTTTGAATTGTTAATAAAAAGTTAAAAGTTCACGCCATACTCAATAGTTCTTTGGCCAATCATTCCAAATAACGCATATGTTTGTACCGGAAAATTTTAAAAAAATTATGGAAGAAATAATTCCCTTCCATAAAGTGATAGGATTGCAATTAATAGAAATGGATAGTGGTACAGCTAAAATATTGGTTCCATACAAACCAATTCTAGTAGGAGACCCTCGTACCAACCACATACATGGCGGAGTGATATCTACTGCCATGGATGCTGCCGGCGGAGCAGCAGGAATGACTACACTAAACTCTTCTAAAGATCAAATTTCAACCATAGATATACGCATCGATTATTTGTATCCGGGAAAGCCAGAAGATATTCTAGTGGAAGGTAGTATTGTGAAAGACGGTAGCAGTGTTATTTTTACCCAAATGACAGCGTATCATCCATCGAATAAGGAACTTATTGCGGAGGGCAGGGCTATTTACAGAGTGAAAAGAATTTGATATGATCCTTCCCGCATCTTTCTATCAAAGAGAAAATGTAGTGCAAATCAGCCAGCAATTACTGGGAAAGGTTCTCGTCACTTACATTGATGGCCAATATACTTCAGGGATCATAGTGGAAACTGAAGCCTATAACGGATACAATGACCTGGCTTGCCATGCTCATGGAAAAAGAACCAACAGGACTGAAACAATGTATTCGGAGGGAGGTATGGCCTACATTTATTTATGTTATGGAATACATCATTTGTTTAATGTAGTTACCAATGAAAAGGAAAAGGCGGATGCTGTATTAATTAGAGCCATAGAGCCTTTGGAGGGATTGGACATCATGATTTCAAGGAGGAAGAAAGAAAAAATAGATTATAAACTGACCCAGGGACCGGGTAGCTTAAGTCAGGCATTAGGAATTCATACCTCCATGATGGGGACATCATTGATCAATAAGAAAAAGATTTGGATAGAAGACAGGGATAATAAAGTTTCTGAAACTCAAATAGTGTCTTCCTTAAGAGTCGGTGTTGGCTATGCCAGGGAGGATGCACTTTTACCCTGGCGTTTTTATCTAAAAGAAAATCCTTGGGTAAGTCGTAGGGAAAAAAACCTTGATGAAAAAATACAAAAATTCGGATTGGCTAAAGGTGATAAACTTAAAGTTTCGGATTGACCGGATTTTGTACCTGAATATCTACATTTCATCAGTCTCTTAATCTTTCCAAACGACCAATAGTATCTATTCTGTTCTTTGAGTCAAGTCAATAAACCTGAAGAGGTTTTCCTTTGTCTGATTCGTTAGATTTCTGTTATTATTCCAAAATGAAATTTTAGCCCTTATTTCATTTGAAAGTTCGCTTAACTGTTTTGTTACATTTGGCTCAAATCCAGCCAGGTTATAGGGATCTTTAAGCAATTGATCAAACTTTGAAAGTTCATAAATATAAAAGGAATCAGTTTTTTCAATTAGGTAAATTATCTGCTCAACGTATTTATGGAGCTCTTCCGGTGAACTGATTTTGTCAATAGTGGTGCTTAAGGAAGTGTTTAAATTATCCAAAGTTTCCAATAAGTTGCTTAATCGGCTTATTTCCACTTTAAGATATGTGCTTACAAAAGCTATTGATTGTTGGTCATGCGGGAAACCGGTTTGTTTTAATACGGAATAATCAACTTCTGTTTGAGGAGCAATGTTTTTGATCTGTTTGTTCAAAAAAGCAACTGATATAATAGGTACAAGCAGAGAAACAGCCGCACCACCATATTTGAAACCGTCGCTATTATTATCACTTCCAACGAAGATCAATGCTGAAGAAAGCAGACCTAGGCCTAAAGAAATATAGGTTCTTTTCTTTAGTGATTTCCGAAGGGCCAGTGATGCATCAACAGTAGCCTGTTGCTGCTGGATAGCCAGGAATAGCGCCGATAATCTCATACTTTCTTCAGCGCTTCTAAGATCGGTCCTAAGCTTAAAAATCTGATCCAAATCAACGATACTCTTTTTAATTGATGTCTTTGTCTTGTTAATGATTTCATCAAGTAGGAGACTATCTTTTGGTAAGATAGTTATCAGCTCTGTTTTTTCATTGAGCTGTCTTTGATACTGATCTAACAATAAGGTCAATTCATCGATAAAATTGTTTTCATTGATTTTTGAGGTACCGGTTTGTGCAAAAGCTGAATGAATTACTAAAAGAAAAAGAAAAGAACTTAAAACTACTCTAAACAATAACATATTGTATTACTGAGATGAATCACGAAGAATTTTCCTGTAATATTTAATCAAAATTGATGAAATTATAAAATATGAAGTGCGAATGATATGTTATCATACATAGCAGGCTTTACAGTTTGAAGCTTTTATTTGGATCGATTTAAAGAAATGTATCATATTTGTTGTGTGGTGTGTTAATAAAAAGATTCAAATAGATTTCCTAAATTTGAATCGAAATTGCCATTTTGCCAGGTATTATGAATAGAATATGGTGTGATAGCGCGTTCATTGTGTTATGGGTATTGTTAGCAGCAAGTACTGCTTCAGCTATGACAATGACTGATACCTTAAGTGTATCCAGACATGAATCTTTGGGCCCAAGTATCAATACAGTTTATGATGAAATCAGTCCGGTACTAACTCCTGATGGGGCTACATTGTTTTTTACGAGAAAAAACCATCCACAAAATACGGCTGGAAGAAGGGATAAGGGAGATATATGGTATTCCATGCTTCAGACGGACGGAACCTGGGGTGCCGCTCAGAATGCCGGATCCAGTTTGAACAATGGTCATTACAATGCTGTTATTGGCTTTTCACCAAATGGCAAGACCGTATTTCTACAGAATCATTATGATAGAAATGGCAAAGAACCTAAAACACAAGGAATCTCTGCCTCGCATCTTATAAATGGCAAATGGACATTTCCTGAAAGAGTTTCAATCGCATATTATTACAATCGATCTAAAGATGCAAGCATGTCCATTTCACCGGATGGAAAGACAATGCTTTTATCAATTGAATCCTATGACACCAAAGGCGCAGAGGATATTTACGTGAGCTTCTTGAAACCTGATGGTTCCTGGACCCAGCCCATGAATCTGGGTAGTACCATTAATACCCCATTCCAGGAAATGACGCCTTTTTTAGCTGATGATAATCTAACTTTATTCTTTGCCAGCAATGGGTATAATGGATTCGGGAGCAGAGACATATTTATTTCCAGGAGATTGGATAACACCTGGAAAAAGTGGACGAAACCGACTAACCTTGGAACAGCAATTAATACGCAAGGTGTAGAGTTATCCTATCAAATGCCAAAAGGCGATTATGCGTATTTGGTATCTACGCAGAATAGCGAGGGATATGGAGATATTCAAAGGGTCCGCATCATTCCTGAGGAGAAACCAGATAATATTGTGGATGTGATGCTCAGCAATAAAATTGATTCTACAACCAATTTCCCCTTGGAAATTCCTGATTCAAATGTTGAATTAGATAAAAAAGATCTCTATGTAACATTGAAGGGAAAAGTAGTCAATGCGAATGATGTAAAACAACCTGTAAGGGCGAAGTTGGAATATAAGTTGCTGAATGGAGAAGGAGGCTCAGAAGAATTTACTACGGTTGATTCCTCCGGTGCGTATAATGCCAGTTTAAAGGCTGGCGAAACATATCTTCTGACAGTTTCTGCGAAAGGTTATTTGAGCACTGAAGAACGCATTGTAATAAGCAGTGTAAATTCAGAAACACTTCAGAAGCATTATCTGCTGACACCACTGGATGTAGGAACTACCATTAATTTAAAAAATGTTCTCTTCAAACAAGGAACATCTACATTGCTTGAAGATTCATATTTTGCCCTTGATAAAGTAGTAGAAATGCTTCAGGAGAATCCGGCCCTGGAGATTGAATTAGCCGGACACACGGATAATCGTGGGAGTGCTAAATTAAATTTAGAGCTTTCAAATCAAAGAGTGGAGGCAGTGAAAAAATACCTGGTGGATAAAGGTATTGAAACCAAAAGGATATTGGGAAGAGGGTATGGAGGAACCAAACCAATTGCAAGCAATAGCAATGAAGAAAGCAGAAAGCTGAACAGAAGAGTAGAATTTACTATAATCAAAAACTGATCTCTGATCCCATAAAGGGTAATTCACATGTCTTCTCTTGTATCTAAATAATCCAATACCAGATCAGTTGATCCCAAATCTCCTTTTTTCTGATAGGTTTCGATCCTTTTCATTTCTTCCAAAATGAGATCTTTCCTCTGACCTTGCAAAGTTCCCTGTGAATGTTTCACATTTTCGGTCCATGACAACGGAAAACCAGGTTGACTGTACACTTTGAGCTTAGAATTTAACTCTCGCAAAACCGTCACAACTGTCATATAAGATCTGATTTGATGGAAAGGTGCAGCGCTGATGGCTATGGAGTTATAAGCTCGGTTTTTGCAATGTGCTATCAATGCTTGTGATTCTGTAAGTGTATTTAAAGAAATGCTATCAGCCATTTGCACACCTTCTATCCGGTCCTGAGGAATACCCATTTGAATTAATTCATTTTTCCATACTTCAAAGCCCGGATAACCACTTTTAGCTGGGGTTTTGAGCAAAAGAACTTTGTTGGTTTTGTTTTTATCAATGAGTCTCACTGCAGTTTTGAAAACAGACATTTGGTTGTCGGAGGTCTGTCCGAAGATAAATACGCCATCTGTTTTTATATCCGGTCGGCTGTCGCATAGTATTCTGACAGCTAATTCCATTAATCTGTTCATAGGTACAATAAGAAATTAAAATAAAGTCATTTGATTTTGAGAGAATGCTGGATTGCCTTCGTGTTTAAGAAGCCATTCTTTTCTGGGTAATCCAGCCGCATAGCCTGTAAGTTGCCCATCGGACCCGATCACACGGTGGCAGGGCACTATGATCGCAATTTTATTACGACCATTTGCAGAACCTACAGCTCTTATAGCTTTTAAATTATCCAGTCGTTTAGCAATATCCATGTAGCTGATGGTTTTACTATATGGAATTTCCATTAAAATATCCCATACACTTTTTTGAAAATCAGTACCCTTCCAATCCAATGAAACAGTAAAATTCCTTCTTTCACCATTGAAGTATTCTTCCAATTCTTTTTTGCATTTGGATAAGTGTTTATTATCCGACGACTCAAAACTTGCTTGAGCCTCAACAAAACCAACAGACCTTATTCCCTTTTCGGTGGCACTGATTTCAATCAGGCCAAGAGGAGAATCGCAATATGCCATTTGGATATCCATATGTATTATTTACATTAAACATTTGAATTTACTTTTTTTTAGAAGAACAGGGGAAAGATGGAAAAATTAAATGACCACTTTTAAGATTTTAAATGAACTAAATCAATTGCTAACAATGAATCTGGTTTTCATGATTTAACATTTTTTAACAATTTTGGATTTAGTGCTCTTGACATTTTTTTTCTGGATATTTAAAATTGCTTTTTGAATTTAAAACAAAGACCTTCTATGGCTATTGTTGTTGAAAATCTTTCCAAAAACTACGACCTGCAACGAGCAGTAGATAATATTTCCTTCGAAATTAAAACAGGTGAGGTGGTTGGTTTTCTCGGACCCAATGGGGCTGGTAAAAGCACAACCATGAAGATGATCACCGGTTATTTGGCTCCCACTACGGGGTTAATACGGTTGGATGATCTGTCCGTTGAAGAAGATTCGGAAAAAGTAAAACGAAGAATAGGTTATCTTCCGGAGAATAATCCTCTGTATACGGATATGGCAATTGTTGATTATTTACGTTTCTGTGCCCAAATACAGGGAGTCAAAAAAACTGAAACTACCTCAAAAATTGCCTCAATGATTGATCGTTGTGGATTAGATAAAGAGAAGCATAAAAAGATCAATGAATTGTCCAAAGGATACCGGCAAAGAGTGGGATTGGCTCAGGCCATGATCCATGATCCTGATGTATTAATATTGGATGAGCCTACGACAGGCCTTGACCCCAATCAGATTGTTGAGATCCGTAATCTTATTAAAGAATTAGGTAAAGAAAAAACGGTAATTCTCAGCTCACACATACTTTCGGAAGTAGAAGCTACCTGCGATAGAATTTTGATCATTAATAAAGGACGAATTGTTGCGGACGGTACAGCTGAGAATTTAAGAGAGCAGGCAAAGGGTAATGAGATTGTATCCATACAAATAGCCGGTAAAGATGGAGGAGTAGATAGTGAAATGGCCAAAAAGTTACTGACAGATTTGGCCAGTGTACAAACTGTCAAAATAATTGATAAAAAGGAGAATGGTTTTCAAATACAGTCCAAACCCGATGCTTCTTCTAAAAGAGCCATTTTTGACCTCTGTGTAGAAAACAACTGGTATATCACAGAAATGACAGGTGATGAAACCAAACTGGAGGATGTATTTAGAAAGCTCACAAACTAGGCTTATAACATTTAATTAAACGACAATGAATAGTATTTGGATCATTACAAAAAGAGAGCTTGCTTCATTTTTTGATTCACTTATAGCCTATATACTAATTGTATTGTTTCTGGGTGTTAGTGGTTTTTTTACCTGGTTATCAGGGGGAGATGTTTTCTTTTCCAATCAGGCCAATCTGCAGCCCTTTTTTGGGATTGCTTATTGGTTGCTTATCATTTTTGTTCCCGCAATTACTATGAGGACCATAGCGGAGGAAAACCGATCAGGAACTTTGGAATTGCTCAGTACAAAAGCAGTATCCGATTGGGAAATAGTAGTCGGTAAATTTTTGTCATGCCTTCTTTTAATGATGATAACCCTGGCATTTACCATTCCTTATTACATTACCATAAGTGCATTGGGGGATGTTGACCACGGAGGAATTATTGGAGGATATTTTGGTTTGATCTTAATGAGTGCTGCCTATATCAGCATGGGTGTGTTTGCCAGCAGTGTCACAAATAATCAAATTGTTGCCTTTTTGATTGCTTTTTTTCTTGGTCTGTTCTTTCAAATCCTTTTTGATATAATTTCATCGAGTTTTAGAGGAGCAGTTGGCAATACTTTGCATTTTCTGAGTTTCAGGTCTCATTATGAATCATTGACCAGAGGTGTCGTGGACCTAAGAGATTTACTCTATTTTGGGAGTATTATCGTGGCGGGATTGTTATTCTCTACCACCATGCTGACCAAAAGAAATTGGAAAGCTTAAATGTATGTTTATTAAATCATTGATCATAGGAAACTGAACATATGAATCGCGGAAATATTCTTTTAAGATTAGTGGTTGTTCTGGCCATTATTTTGGTGATCAATCTAATTGCTCATAAAGCTTTTTTTAGGTTGGACTTTACCGCAGATGACAGATACACCTTAAGTAAGGCTACGAAGGACGTATTGGGAGATTTGGAAGATGTCGTTACCATTACGGCTTATTTTTCTGAAGACCTCCCGGCACAATTGCAAAGTACCAGGAAAGATTTCGAAGACTTACTGGTCGAATACGAAAATAGATCTGATGCGAATGTGGTCTATGAATTCAAAAATCCAAATGAGAGTGAGGCATCGGAAAGAGCTGCCCAGGAACAGGGAATTGCCCCAATCTCTATTCAAGTTAGGGAAAGGGATCAGGCAAAACAATTAAGGGCTTACATGGGAGCCACTTTGCAAATGGGTGAAAGCATAGAAGTTATTTCTGCAGTTCAGGTTGGTGCCAGAATGGAGTACGAAATTACCTCAGCCATAAAAAAACTATCTGTTACAGATAAACCAAAAGTTGCTTTGATACAAGGACATGGTGAAGCTACATTGGCAGCCGTTCCACAACTGGCTCAACAACTGTCGATTTTATATGATTTCGAAGCTTACACAATCAATGATTCTACGGAAATACCTACGTATTACAGAGCCATTGCGATGATTGATCCAAAAGATACCATTTCAGTTGATGATTTGAATAAATTAGATAATTATCTAAAGACTGGTGGTGGTATATTCCTGGCTTATAGCAACTACTCCGGAGGATTAAATACTCAATATCTCCAACCTGCTCCCAACATCGGGTTAAAAAGTTGGTTAAGCCAAAAGGGGATAGTACCGGGAGAACAATTGGTCACAGATGTTAAATCGGCGAGTATTTCTGTTCCACAGAGACAAGGTCCGTTTACATTTACGACGAATGTGCAAGTACCCTATATACCTATTATAGGGACATTTGAAGATCATCCGGTTTCGAATGGTATAGAATCTTTGGTATTGCCAATAAGCAATAATATAACATTTACTTCAAGTGATTCTGCAGTTAATGTGACCTCACTGGCTTTTACATCTGAGCAATCAGGAGCAGAGAACCTACCGGTTTTTATCGATATCAATAGGGAATGGAGAGAAAATGATTTTACAGAAGGTGAACAAACCGTGGCTGTGGCACTTGATGGAGTAGACAATGGAAAAATTGTATTTGTGAGCAACGGTAATTTCCCGGTAAATGGTGAACCTAGTCAACAACAGCAGCAAGTAAATCAGGATAATGTTAATTTCGTGGCCAATGCCATTGATTGGATTGCTGATGATACCGGTCTAAATGAATTGAGGACCAAGGGCATTACCCAAAGACCTTTAAAACCACTGGAAGCAGGGGATAGGGATCTGATTAAACTGATCAATGTAGTTTTACCTGTTCTATTACTATTGGCATATGCTTTTTTTAGAAGACAGGCAAATCTGAAGAAGCGTCAAAGATGGCTTCAAGGTGATTATTCTTAGAAACCACAATGGTCTCGCCTTCATGTATAGAAACAAATATTTATTTTCTGAAAATCTTTCAAATTACAAATTTAAAATTACGAATTACGAATGGTTTGAAATTGCTTTCTCGTAATTCGTCATTGAGAATTTGTAATTCTACGAATAACTAATTGTTCATTTGATCTTCCTTAAAACCCATCATTTATTTAAATTGAACCTGAAAGTCAACGATTAAAGTGACCTACGCTATTCATTGAATTCAATGAATGGCGTAATGATCAGTATTCTAAGTTATTTTCAAACATAAAAGACTATCCCATGAAGAAACTAACGCTAATTCTGAGTGCCCTATTCATGAGTTCATTAACCATGGCTCAACAAGAATGGGCAAAAAAACAATTGGAAGAATCTCCTCGTCACCATGAGTGGGTAAAAGTGAAATATGGAGACCGTGTGGTTGAATCATTTCTTGTTTATCCGGAGGTGAGTAACAAAGCAACTGTTGTAATAGTCATTCATGAAAACAGAGGGTTAAATGATTGGGCAAGGAGCATAGCCGATCAAATAGCAGGAGAAGGTTATATAGCCATAGCTCCTGACTTGCTTACCGGAAGTGGACCGAATGGTGGTAAGACCAGCGATTTTGCAAGTTCTGATGATGCCAGAAATGCCATCTATCAGTTATCCCAGGATCAGGTAACAGCAGATTTGAAGGCCATTCAAAATTATGCTTCAACACTACCGGCGGCCAATGGAAAAGTTGCTGTCATTGGTTTTTGCTGGGGAGGAAGTCAAAGTTTTAGATATGCTACAAATCAATCAGATCTGCAGGCTGCTATTGTCTGTTATGGAAGAGCACCACAAGAAGAACAGGTCTTTGAAAGTATAACCGCTCCGGTTTATGGTTTTTACGGTGGTAATGATGCAAGAGTAAACGCTACCATAGAAAGTACCACAGCAAATATGAAAGCGGCCGGTAAACATTATGAGCCGGTTATCTATGATGGCGCCGGGCATGGATTCATTAGGTCCGGTGAAATGCCAAATGCAGGCGCAGCCAATAAAAAGGGAAGAGAAGAAGCCTGGAAAAGACTAAAGAAGATTCTGGCGGCTTTGTAGATTTGTCAAAATTTATTGATAAACCGGATCTTATTGACTTTGACCGATAAAATCCGGTTTGAAACATATCAAACTATTATAGTGTGAAAAGATCCAAGAAGCTATTTCTGATTTTAAGTCTTTTATTTATCATTGGTGTTATTGCTATAGGATATGATATAACGACCAAAACTACCTTTCCGGGATCGAAGGGTAACTTGAAGCAGCGAATTAGTGGTACGGACACCCTAAAATCAGATAGTACAAAAGATCAAAAGTTACGTGTTAAAGATTAGTGTTTTGGCATTTAACCCCATCCATTCCCAATTATTCTACAAATATCCGATCCGTTCCATCAAAATGGGGTGCCTGTATGGATAAGACCTTAAGCGGTTTCGCTGAGGTGACTTTTACACTGTGCACAGACAGTTTTGGTATAATAAAAAACTGACCGGGTTTTATGTTTAGACGTGTCTTATCAATGATCATTGTTCCAGTACCCTCTAGCACATATACCTGTTCAATATGATGCTCATGAAAGTGAGGTTTGACTTCCTTTTTTATCCAAATGACAAAAGAGGAAGTCAGGCTATCATCGGTAATGGATTTTATCAGAACATTATCAAAATCTTGGTAAGGTTGGATATTCGTTAAATCCAATTGCGTTTGTGCCATTATTTGAGGAGCACAGGCAATAAATAAAAGACATATTGCGTATTTTTTCATATTAGATTGGGGTCAGGTTTTAAATTACATTTTGTTTCATTTCGAATCTTTAAGGCTATTAAAGGGTTATTATTAATAAAAGCCATCACTATGAGGCAATCATTGTGGAAAATAGCTCGTCATTAATTTAGAATAAAAAACATAACACAATCAAGTATAACCATGGATTCAAGTAGAGGGGAACATTTGTTAAGACAATTTGGATTGCTGTTCACCATTGGCATCTTGCCATTGGGATTACTGCTAATACAATCGTGTGGAGATGATACTGAAGTGGATTGTAGTGTCTCAGGACCTTCAATTAGCTTAGCAGGAACAACACAATCCACATGTGGTGTTGATAATGGTACCATCCAGGTGAATGGGAGTGGGGGAGCCGGAGAATTGACCTATAGCTTGGATGGAGGTAACTTTCAATCATCACAAGCCTTTCAAAATGTGGCTGGTGGAGATCACACCATTACAGTGAAAGACGGTAATAATTGCATGGTCGCCATTGATGTGACCGTTGAAGAGGTGACCGACATTGTCTTTACCGGCAATACCACCAATGCCGGATGCGGAGGTGATTCCGGTACGTTAACGATTAGTGCAAGTGGTGGGGCAGGTAATTATCAATACAAACTTGATGACGGATCGTTTCAAAGTAGCAATGCCTTTTCCAATGTGTCAAATGGGAATAGAACTGTTACTGTAAAAGATGCTAATGATTGTGAGCAGACTTCAGAGGTATATGTCCCCAGCGGGATTAGTTATAATGCCGCTGTCAAGAGTATCATAGAAACTTCCTGTGCTGTCTCAGGATGTCACGTTGCCAGTGTAAGCGAAAGAGTGAATTTCGAGATTTTCGCCAATATTCAAAGCAATGCTGCAGATATCAAATCACGAACACAAAGTGGTAATATGCCCAGAGGAGGTTCGATCAGTGAAGAAGCAAAGGAGGCAATTGCCTGCTGGGTTGATGATGGGGCGAAGGATAATTGATAATTATGCTGCGTGAGGTATCAGTCCATGTTTGGTGTTATCTTATTGTAAAAAGAATGACTTGAAAAGAATGTTGAATTTTAAATTTTGAATTACGAATGACTAATTACGATTAGACTGTCATACTTTAACGCTTTAACACAATTTGAAGTTAGCTTGATGGTTGTTTTAGTTTTAAAAGTCTTTCGTAGCTGCAAATCAGGCTGATGTCAAAATCTGAGGATTCTGAAAGCTTATTAACACTTCATAAACTTTCTAATATGGCCTAATATCCATCACTGAACAATCCGTTCAATTCTACATCGATCCTGTCTACTACGAGGGCGAAATCTTCTACTTTATCAACGATATCCAGGCCGTTCACATCAATGATCAATAGTTTGCCAAGATCATATGTTGAAATCCAGTCTTCATAATGTTGGTTAAGGTTTCGGAGATATTCCAATTGCATCAGGTTTTCATAATCCCGACCTCGTTTCTGAATATTGTTAACAAGTTTGGGGATATCAGCTTTTAGATACACCAGGAGATCAGGTGGTTCAACAATGCTGATCATTGATTTAAATATGTTCAAATAATTATCATAATCCCTTGGAGAGATCATGCCGCTTTTAAAGAGATTCGCTGCAAAAATGTAAGCATCTTCGTATATGGTACGGTCCTGAATAGTGGTCTCATGATTATCTCGGATCTTTTGAACCTGATTAAATCGGCTATTGAGAAAATATATTTGTAAATGAAAGGCCCATCGTTTCATGTCCTTGTAAAAATCTTCCAAGTACGGATTGTCATCAACAGATTCCAGTTCCAGTCTCCAGTTAAAATGTTTTGATAGCTTATTGGCCAGCGTTGTTTTCCCCGAACCGATATTGCCAGAGATTGCAATGTGCTTCATTCAAAAGTGATTTTAAATATTGGCTCTTAAAGCTACATAAAAATTCCTACCTGGAGCGCTTATCCCTGAGGAGTAGGGACGATAATGTGTATCGAGTATATTTTCCAATCCCATATTCAAATGAAGATTTTTGAATAACGTATATGAGCCTCGTAAATTCAATGTGAACCAGGCCAAAGCACCATCGGGAGTATAGAGATGCGGTTTGTCCTGTTCTGAGGGAGCAAGATCTTCAAACGACCTTTTACCACTAAAGTTAAAGGAGAAAGAGCCTTTGAATCTTGTAGTCTGATAGTAAAGGGTGGATTGTCCAAAAACAGGAGTTGTATGTCTTAACGGTACATCATCGACTTCATCTTTACCTTCGGTGATGTTAAGCCTGTTACTCCACAAAAATTGATCATTCAATTCAATATCCAAGCCAATACTGCCTCCATATATCCTAGCTCTTCCAGTATTCACCAGCGCCCTTACTTTTCTTACCGATCCATCAAAAAGAATGGAATCTTGTCCATTAAATTGAAAATCTCTTTGCACAATAGCATCTACTAAAAAGGTATTGAATACCACGAGGTCCAGTTTTATTTTATCCCTGAAGGTTTTGGTTAAACCAAACTCCATGTTATAAGTAAATTCGGGTTTTAAGCCCGGATTGGGCACTATTACCGTAGCACCGGCTCCGCTGAATACTTTTCCAATGTCATCAATATTGGGAGAACGGAAGCCTGAGGACAATACCAGATTAAGCTGTAAGTCTTTTTCTTTGGGCTTGAACACAAGGCCCAGGCTACCATTAAGCGCACCATTGTCAATATTCAGTTCATCAAAATCAAATTCCAGTTCATCCGTATCACTTACGTTGGCTGAAAGGTCTATGAAACTGTATCTTAAACCCGAATTTAATATGAATCTAGAGTCGAATTTCCATTTATGACTTAAATAGCCCGCAAAACTGTTGTAATCACTTCCACCGCTGGGATACCTTGTGCTCAACGGAGTAATTGATCCATCAACAATATTTCTGCTGTATGCGGCTGAGCTAACATCATTTAGAATACTTTCAACTCCATAAAACAGTCTATGCTTATCGTTAATTATCTTTTCCAGATCTATATTCAGGCCGTATACCTTTACTTCCTCCTCTCTGATCCTAAGGTGATCATCCTGAAAATCCCGGTTATTACGACTCTCCTCCACATCCTGGTAGGACAAAATGATTCTGGCCTGATCATAAAGTTTGGTTTTTTCAAAAAAGTCAATGTGCAATGTATTGAAAAGCCACCTCTGTGGACCGTAATACCATTCTGCCGACGTTGGAAATCCATTCTCTAAAATGATCAACCTATCATACCGGGGAATATTGGAAGTGTTTCCGTAATTAAATGTATAGGTTAAATCAAGCGCATCACTTATCCTAAATCTGATTTTTTGAAGGAAATTATACTGCCGATAACCTGATGGTATCTGGAGATCCTGATCAGGGTTGTTCATAACAACATCTTCGTCATTGATCCTGGAAACATAAAATGGCCTTTTGCCGAAATTCCGGAACTTTGAAGTTCTTTGACTACCGGTTCTTAAATCATCAAAATCACTCACGCTAAAACTAGTCAGCGATGAAAGTTTCTTTCCGGCCAGATTCAAATCAATATGTCCGGTTATTTCATTATTGGCAGAAGCATATCTTGTAAAGGCATTTCCTTTTATCAGGATTTTCTCATCAGATGAGAAGTTAGCTTTTTTTGTTTGAAAACTCATGACACCTCCCAGCGCATCACTTCCATAGATTACTGAACCAGGACCGAATATTACTTCAGTGGATGACAGAGCATTTGGATCAATACTGATAACGTTTTGGAGGTTTCCACTTCGGAAAATAGCATTGTTCATTCGAACGCCATCCACAACGATCAACACTGAGTTCGCTGCAAAACCTCTTATCATAGGACTTCCGCCACCTAGCTGACTTTTCTGCACAAATACTTGTCCCGTTTTGGCCAACATATCCGCAGAGGTTTGCGGATTTTCAAATGCTGCAGTTTCCGGATCTATTGATAATATCTTATTAGGAACTTCGGATTTGTTTTGAGCCCATTTACTAGCTGATATGACCACCTCATCTATCTTAAATATTTTTTCCTCCAGAATCACCGTATACCCATTCTTGATAATGTCACTCAAAGACACCGCCCTTTGTTGATAGGCAGGATGCTGGAAATATATGATTGATGGTTCGCCTAAAGAACCGATATTAGCCTTTCCCGCTTGATCGGTAACAACATTCTGCCCGCCCTCCGTATAAACAGTGACGTTTTCAACGGGCTCAGAACTTCCTTTGTTTATCACCTTGATCTCCTGAGACCAGGCGGTACCCGTGGTCGCAAAAAACAGCACAAGAATTGCCAAAAAAGTACCGTTATTTATGATTTTTCCAACCGCCAGACATATGGAAGAGCTTTTATTCATCGGATGGCAAATATATTATTCTGTAAAATTAATCTGAAACTTTTATCAACTTTCAAAATAACAGGCAAACTGCAAGATATTTTTTACTAATCGGGCAATGCTATCTTTGCAGCAATGTTAATACCAAAATCTAATTATAAAGCACCGATTCATTTATTCAATGGACATCTGGAGACTATTGTTCCCAGTATCTTCCGGAAAATTGATGGTGTGGATTACATGCGAGAAAGGGTTAATACACCTGACGGTGATTTCCTTGATCTCGATTGGTTGACCAACGATTATGATAAGTTAGTGATATTATCACATGGGCTGGAAGGAAGTTCAGAGAGGCATTATATCAAGGGAATGGCTAAATATTTTCATCAGCGACACTGGGATATACTGGCCTGGAACTGTAGAAGCTGTAGTGGGGAAATGAATCTACGGCCCAGATTTTATCATCATGGTGCCACCAACGATTTACAAACTGTAATTGAACATGGCCTCAGTACCAATGCATACAATACCGTTGTATTGATTGGCATGAGTATGGGAGGCAGTCTTACACTGAAATATTTGGGAGAACAATGCGAAAAACTTCCAGATGCTGTCAAAGGGGCTGTTACTTTTTCTGTTCCCTGTAGTCTAAAAGCCAGTGTCCGATCATTGGAAAAGAGGTCGAACAAATTTTATAAGAAGAGATTTTTAAAAAAACTGGAAAAGAAGATTGCACTTAAAGCCAGGATGTTTCCCGATAAGATTCGATACCAAGGTTTTCAGAACATCAAGAGTTTTTCCGATTTTGACAATCAATATACTGCTCCTCTGCATGGTTTTACGGATGCAGAAGATTTTTATCGCAAGGCGAGCGCCGTAAGATACCTTACAGAAATAAATGTCCCAACCTTAATCGTCAATGCTTTGAACGATCCCATGTTGGAAAGAGATTGTTATCCCGTAGAAGCAGCCAAAGATCATTCTTTTGTTCATTTGGAAATGCCGGAAAAAGGAGGACACGTCGGGTTTTCACTGCTTGGATCTGAGTTTAACTGGGCTGAAAAAAGAGCATTTCAATTTATTGATCAATATATCGAATAGACCTTATTCAAATCAGAGAGAGCAATGAAGTGATTAAATCTCATCTTATTTACCATTAATATTGTTCTGCCTAATCAAATAGCTTTGAATTTCACAAGCTTAGGCCCTGATAACCCTGTAAGTTATTCTTTATAAATCATTTAATATTATAAACCAAAGCCATTAGATTTGTATGATAACCTTTTAGAAAAGTAAAATTCATGACTGTTGATGATTTTAAATCATTATTCAATGAACATTACGATGGGATAAAAAACTTTCTGTATTACAAAACAGGAGATGTGGAAGTAGCGGAAGATATTGCTCAGGATGTTTTTCTTAAGGCATGGGACAAAAGGTCCGATATTCGTCTTGAAACCGTTAAAAGCTTTTTGTACACTATCGCTAACAACCTTGCAATTAATCATTTGAAGCATAGGAACGTTGTATTTGATTTCGTGAGAAAAGAACGAAACGATTCATCTTATGAATCTCCGGAATTTCAATTAGAGGTGAAGGAATTTGATCAACGTCTGCAACAAACTTTAGCTGCAATGCCTGAAAAGAACAGAGAGGTGTTTTTGATGAACAGGATAGAAAAACTCACTTATAATGACATTGCCGAGCGATTGGGTTTGAGTGTTAAGGCAATTGAGAAAAGGATGAGTGGCGCCTTATCTTATTTAAGAGATAAACTTAAACATCCCATTTAATTTATGTAAATTTTGACCTAAATAACTTGATCATGTCTAATGATGAATTTATAAAAAAGTGGTTTGAAGGAGAATTAAGCAAGGAAGAATTAAGCAAAGAAGGAACTGCTCACTTTGAGGATCAAAATGAATTCAACGAAATTGAAAAGGTCGTTGAAGAAAGTGCCGGGCTTGAGGTGCCTAAGGGAAAAACAAAGGAACAGGCCTGGAATGAGCTTCTTGTAAAGCTTGAGGAAGTTTCTGAGCCTGAGACCACAGAAACAAAGGTGATCCAACTGCCTGTATATAAACGCCCAAGTGTAATTATCTCCTCTATTGCAGCTAGCCTGACCCTTTTGATGCTGGCATATTTTACCTGGTTTGCAAATCAGGAGGTGAAACTAATTGCTGATTTCGGAGAACAAAAAACTGTGATTCTGCCGGACAACTCCAAAGTTGTTCTTAACGCCGGTTCTAACTTGACATATAACAAAGACAACTGGTTGGAAAACCGTGTAGTTCAACTGGAAGGAATGGCATACTTTGAGGTAGTTTCGGGAGAAAAATTTGAGGTATCTTGTTCTCTGGGTAGTATAGATGTTCTTGGAACAAGTTTTAACGTGATTTCCAGAGAAGATAAATTTGAAGTTGCCTGTTATTCCGGGAAGGTCAATGTATCGGACAGCAAAAAAAATAGTCAATACACCCTAACCCAGGGACTTATAACCGTTTGGAAAAATGGAACACTTCAGGAACCTGTAAAATTCGAAGCAGATAAATTACAGGATTGGATTGACGGAGATTTCTACTATAGCGGGGAACCGCTTACCGAAGTTTTTGCGGAGCTCGAAAGGCAGTTCAATGTAACCGTTGACCATTCCGATGTTGATAACAGGGACTATAATGGATATTTTAACAATAAAAACCTTGAAGATGCTCTCAAGTATATTTGTGATCCGATGGGATTGAAATATGAGATCAGGGAAGGTGGCAATATACGAATCCATAAAAAATAAATTTTTCAACAAGAACCGATGACTCGGATATGATACAAAGCAACTTTACCTGTCACCTAATCATTTTTGAGGAATCAAATTTTAATATTCGGGAGAGAAAATAGAGCTGCTCATTTTGCCCTTTTGACCTTTAGCTATTAAAAGATAATGTAAACATATTTCATTAATAATAGGCGGTGGTTAGACTAATAAAAAATATATTGTCTAATAAGGCGCTACTATCAGTATCAGCATTTTTCTTATTGATTTTAGCAACTTTCATTATCCTGGTTGGAAACCAGGGTGAGCAGATTAGTATCCGAGCTGAAAAGGGTAAAATTGATCTGTCCACATGGAATTTCTCAGGAAATGCCATTCGACTGGATGGAGAATGGGAGCTTTATTGGAACCAGTTATTGGAACCAGAAGATTTTAGCAAGGACGCTACTCAAATCAATAGCTGGCAGGACTTGCCTCAAATATGGAATGATTTGGATTTGCCAAATAAGCAACCCGGTGGAATGGGATTTGCTACCTATCGCTTGTCAGTCCAAATGGGCCAAAATCCACCTCAAATGGCTATGCAGGTACCATCCATTTATGGGAGCTATAAACTATGGCTTAATGGTGAATTAATCTCTGAAAATGGTTTGGTAGGCGATGACCGGGAGACTTCTGAACTTAAATGGCTTCCTTTAACACATGCTGCTCTATTTCAAAGTGGAGAGAATGAACTTATCATGCAAGTCTCAAACTTTCAACATGCAAAGGGAGGTGTACAACAATGTGTTTTGCTGGGAGAAAGAGACTCTTTGCTGGACCAGAGAGAAATGAAAGTGATGATCACGCTTTTTCTAATCGGTGGATTGGCGTTTATCGGATTGTTTTTTCTGGTATCCTTCGTCTTTTGGCCGGAAGATAAAGTATTTCTGTATTTTGCCATACTATGTCTTTCCTGGTCGGTTAGATCAGCATTTTCGGATTTAAATATTGGAGTTAAGGTTTTTGAGGATATTTCCTGGCTGTTTGCTGCACGCATAGAATACCTGTCACTTTATATAGCCTCAATGTTTGTCGCATTTTTCGTTCAAAAACTGTTTCCTGAAGCCACCTATAAGCACTATGGGAAAATTATCTTGGTACTTATTTCCCTGTTCATTCTGGAGACCTTGTTTCTTCCGGCTCATATTTTCACAAGTACAATGAATGTTTTTTTAGCATTAGCCGGGGTAAATGTTTTATATATTTTCATCATAGTTATAACCGCCTTGATCCATAAAAAGAAAGGTGCCTGGTTTGCCGGCCTTGGAGTTACGCTGGCTCTGGCAGCTTTTACCTATGATCTGCTATCTTTCCATAAATTGCTCCCCAGAAATGAATTGATCATTAATGGTGGTTATTTAGCCAGTTTTTTTCTGAATTCCCTGATTCTCGCCAATAGATTTGCCCTTTCATTTTTCTATGTTCGACGTCTCCAAAAAGAGACAGCCAATCAAAAGACTGAGATTTTAATAAAGACAGAAGAGCTAGGGATTATCAATAAAAAGATACAGCATCAAAAGCTGCTTCTGGAGGAAAAAAATGAAGAAATAGAAGCGATGAATTCAAATCTTGAGGCAGAAGTCAATAAAAGAACAGAACTTCTTAAAAAGACTAAGGATGAGTTGGATCTTTTTATCTACCGATCATCTCACGATTTACGCAGGCCACTTACTTCCATTATGGGACTACATAGAATTGCCCAGCTGACACTTACTCAGCAAGATTCATTGGAGCTTTTTTCAAAAGTCAGATCGACGGTAGGTGAAATGGATAAAATGCTCAGTAAACTAATGACTATTGGAGATATTAATTATCTTGAGATGCAGGAAACCACCATTGATTTTGAGCAATTATTACGATCAATAGCATTAGACTTTGAAATTGAATTAAATAATAATGAGATTTATTTAGACTATGAAGTTCACAATCATATACCCTTTGTCTCCGATGGTGTATTGATCAAAATTATTTTTAAAAATTTAATTGAAAATGCTATTCAGTTCAGCAGGGATACCAATGAACAAAAGCGTATTGTCATTACAGTAGAAACCTTGGAAAACGGAGTATTCGTAACTGTTTCGGACAATGGAGCGGGTATAGAAGAAAATGCCATGTCCAAAATATTTGAGATGTACTATATTGGAAGCATCAAGTCAACCGGCAATGGATTAGGGCTCTACGTTACTAAAAAGGCGATTGAAAAATTGAATGGAGACATTTCCGTGAAAAGTCAGGCGGGTAGCTATACTGAGTTCAAAATATCCTTTCCATTGAACCACCACTGAAAATATTAAGAAGACTTTGTAATATCTGAAATTAAATCGGGCAGGTCCTCATGTTTTTCACATACGGTCAATACTCCCAGCGCTTCTAATTTTTCCTTATGGCCATCAACAATATGACTACCTCCTGTAAAACCAATCACAGTCATACCAGCTGATTTTGCAGCCTTTGTCCCGCTCAGACTATCTTCTATAACAATACACCGCTCTTTTGGCACTCGAAGTGATTTCAACGCATACAAATAAACCAAAGGACTTGGTTTAGGTTTTTCCACATGCATTGAAGAGAACATTCTCGATCCAAAATGTTTCGAGATGCCAGCTGATTCCAGCGCATGCTGGATTTGGTATACATTGCTATTTGACACAACACTTTTTCTAATTTGTATCTGATCCAGCGCTTGGTTTACACCAATAATGGGTGTAGTCCCTTCAAAAATTCTCTGTTCTAAAGATGCAATAATTTCATCCAGCTTAAGCTCCGGATCAAGCTGCCCTTTATCCATAAAATCCCTGAAGATACCACTGAATGTTCTACCCGTGCATTCGGTGAGGTAAGTTCCAACATTTATATCGATATCAAGAGATTGCAACTGTTCCACCATCACCCTGGCTGCTACAATCTCCGTATCTACCAACACGCCATCACAGTCGAACAATATATTATCTATGTTTGCCATAGGTTATTTTACGCACATGACCAATTCAACAAATCATTTAATATTACCTCCATTTATGAGGTATGAATAAATTCAGCACAAACATAGCAATCATTGTGGACTTGTATCCAAGTGTTACAATCAAAAAACACAGAAGTCAGCTTGAATGACCTATGAACTCAATATATACGGCATGGCTGTTTGCTACTCAAAAAATATTTCTAAAAAGATACTTTAGATCCAAATAATGGTAAAAAGCCAAATATTTTGACGATAGGTCGATATTTATTATATTTTAAAATAATATCTTTGTTTAGCCTGATCATATTTTCCTGAATTGGTAAACTGTGAATTTGATTAATGAATTTTTTGAAAGCATTTGATTTTCATGTTGCTTTTTTGGGCATAGCTTTTTTCTTGCTGGGCTCTTCATGGGTTAAAGCGCAGCAGGAGATTGTTAGTTTAAATCCGAATAAAGCGCTTACACAATACAACTTAGATTCCTGGGATGTAGACAAGGGAATGCCAAGTAATTTGGTTTTGGATAACCTTCTTAGCGAAGATGGTTATATGTGGTTTGCAACTTTTGAAGGGCTCATTAAATTTGATGGCCTTACGTTTGATATCTTTAACGAAAGGACCAACACCCAATTCAACACTAGCGGGGTTTTATCTCTTTATGAAGATGAAGATGGTATTATTTGGATGGGAACCAATGCAGGTGGATTAATGCGTAAGACCGGTGAGGTATTCAATACCTACATGCACCCCGAAAATCAGCAAAGAAACATCATTTCCGATATATGTCGTGATAAAAAGGGTAATCTATGGCTAGCGACCAGAGAAGGTGTTCAAAAATTCAAAGATGGAAAATTCATTGATGAAAAAGCACTTGATATTCTGTCGCAAGTTACTATCACCAGTATTTTGGCCGATAGCGAAGATAATATTTGGATAGGAACAATTGGTGAAGGTTTGTTCCGGTATCAAAACAATGAAGTCATCAGATACACTACAGAAGATGGATTGAACCATAATACTGTACGAGCGCTTTTTGAAGATCGTGACAACAATCTCTGGGTTGGCACCAATGACGGTGTTTGCAAAATGGAGTCAGGCAGTGTTGGTGAGTTATTTGTACGGATCACAAAAACCACAGACCTGATCAATGAAATAAAAGAAGATAGCCATGGCGCTATTTGGATTGCAACAAGTCAGGGACTTGTACGATTTTATAATGACAGAGAAGATGTACTGGGTTTAGAAGATGGATTGAGTGATGGAAGGGTACAAACCCTGGCTTTCGATAATGAAGGAAGTTTATGGTTAGGGACCTACAGAGGGGGTATTAACAGATTGAAAGATGGGAAGTTTCGGAATTTTGGATTAAAGGAAGGACTACCTCATGAAATCGTAAATGTAGCCTATTATGACCGTGAAGGTAACATATGGATTGGAACTGAGAAGGGATTAGTCTTATTGAAGAATGATCCGCTTGAAATCATCTCTTTTGATAGCCCATTACACCATGTTCGGATAAGGGATGTATTGCAAGATACGCGAGGACATGTTTGGGTTTGCACCTATAGCGGGCTTTTTGAATTAAATAAAAATAAAATTGTCAAACATCATAGCCCGGCAAACGGGCTTTCGAATGACAAGGTGCGTGTGGCTATGGAAACTTCTGATGGGATGCTTTGGATAGGTACGGGAAAAGGGCTGAACAGCTATTCCAATGGGAAATTTGTGAATTATGGAAAAGATGATGGGCTCAACAACGAGTTCATCATGTCGATTTTTGAAGACCATAAAAAGCAAATTTGGGTAGGAACTGATGGCGGAGGTTTGCATCTACTGGAAAATAATAGTTTTCGAAATTTCACCAAAAAAGATGGTTTAGCGAGTGATTTAATTTTCCAGATAACAGAGGACAGCGAAGGTAATCTTTGGATTGGTACGAATGGAGGATTAACGAAATATGATGGTGAAACTTTCAAGTCTATAACCTACAGAAAAGGTCTTTACAGCAATTCCATTTTTCAGGTTTTGATTGACCCATACGGAGATTTTTGGTTAAGTACTAATAAAGGCGTGCAGTTTGTGAAAAGCGAGGTGTTAAACAGTGTTATTGATGGCAAGCAAGATGAAATAACCAATTCAATCACCTATAATCATTCCGAAGGTATGAGAAGCAGCGTAATTACCGGTGCTTCTATGGGAGACATTACGGAAAAAGGAGAGCTGCTCATACCCACCATAAAAGGTATGACAATCATCGATCCGGATAATATTCCTGTTAACAAGGTCCCTCCACCTGTCCGGATCACTGATATTCAATTAAATAATAAAAGCGTAGGTACTAATGAGAATATAGTTATTCCGGCCGGTAAAAACAGTCTTGAAATTCATTACACCGGATTGAGCCTTTATGCACCGGACGAAGTTCGTTTTAAATACAAACTGGAAGGATTTGATGAGGAATGGGTTGATGTTGGTTCGAGGAGAGTAGCCTACTTCACAAATTTAAGTCCTGGTGATTATACTTTTAAAGTTATAGCAGCCAACAACGATGGGATTTGGAATAATGCGGGTACCAACATTGGCTTGGTAAAAAGAGCTCATTTTTATGAGACTAGGACTTTCTACGTGCTATCGTTAATATTTGCGGTGATTATTGCTTTCCTGATCAATGGAATAAGGCTAAGGAATCTTCGACTCAAAAGTGAAGCACTCGAACTTATTATTCAGGACCGTATTGCAGATATTGAGAAGCAAAGTAAGGAAATTGAAGGCCAGAAAGAAAGGCTGGCGGAAATCAATGCGATCAAAGATAAGCTCTTTTCCATTATCTCTCATGATCTCCGGGGACCTTTGAATTCTTTCTCCATGATCCTTAAGTTTATGAGTTCCGGTAATTTAAGAGAAAGCGAACTCCAACAGGTCTCTTCTGATATTGAAGGAGAAGTAACAAGATTGAAAAGCCTACTGGAAAACCTGTTAACATGGGCAAAGAAGCAAATGCATGGGATACAAATTGAACCCGTTTCCATAGATTTACAAACAGCTACAAACGATATTATTTTATTATTTGAAGCAGAAGCAGAAGCAAAAAATATTCATTTAAAAAACACTGTTTGTGAGAATATTAAAGTTTTGGCTGATTTGAATATGATTAATCTGGTGTTTAGAAATTTAATTAACAATGCAATTAAATTTACCAGAATGGATGGAGAAGTGATTATTTCAGCCAAAGAAACTCAGGAAGATTTTATTGAAGTTTCTGTTGCTGATAATGGAGTTGGTATGAGTCAGAATAGTCTCACTAAATTGTTTAATTCAGATAATAGTTTTTCAATGTTGGGAACTTCCAAGGAAGCTGGATTTGGATTGGGTCTAATTCTTTGCAAGGAGTTTGTAGAAGAAAATGGTGGTAAAATATGGGTGGAAAGTACTGAGAATGTTGGAACAACATTTAGGTTCTTGCTGCCCAAGAGCAAAGAGAAACAACTGATATCACAGGATTCCTAGGCTTACCGGAACAGTTTTTAATTAATTATCCAATACTGTAAACTCTACTCTTCTGTTGATTTGTCTGCCTTCATCTGTATCATTTGTGGTTTCGGGTTTACTTTCTCCATAGCCTTTGGCGATAATCCTTTGTTCCGAAACCCATTGTGTTACAAGGTAATCCTTTACAGCCTGCGCTCTTCCCTGAGAGAGTTTTAGATTATAATCATCTGAGCCCTTACTATCAGTGTGTCCGGCAATTTCAATTTTGAGACCCGGATTTTCATCCATTAATTTTGCCACTTTATTCAATTCCGGAAAAGATTCAGGACGTAACGTACTTTTATTGAAGTCAAAATATATTTTTTCCAACCTGACGGTTAGTCCTACCTCAATAGGTTGCAAATAAAAGTTTTTTTCAATGACAGTATCCTTTTCTGCCTGAAGAATTTCAATGCTATCAGCCAGGTGCATATAACCTGGTGCCGAAACTTCAATCGCATAATAGTCGGCCTTGATGCCATCGATTTCATAAAGCCCGTCATCACCATCCGATTCCACAACGGATCCTGTTTGGTCTTTAGTGGTATATTCAATATTTGCTGCCACAGATTCGTTGGTTTTGGCATCAAATACAAAACCGGAGAGCATCATTTTGATCACCTCCTTTTTCTTTGGAACGACACCATAGATATCCAGGCTACCCCCATCTAATGTCATAAAGGTTCTTGTTGTGAAACCATGATTACCAGAGGCATCTACAGAGTAATAAGCATCAAACCCACCTGTATTAACCGGCCCTCCAATGTTGACCGGATCGGACCACTTCAACCAGGTATTATCCAGCCTTTCAGTTTTATAAACATCCATACTACCCAATCCACCAGGTCTATTGCTGGCAAAATACATGACCTTATCATCGGCAGTCAAAAAAGGGCCGAATTCATCCCTTTTGGTATTTATGTTAGCGGGAAGAGGTTTTGGTTTGGAATAACTACCGTTCTCGGTTAAAAAACTTACGTACAAATCGCTGTATTTCGCTCCTTTCTCTTCATTGAAATACATCACCAAGGCCTTACCATCATGAGAAAGAACCCCTCCTGAAAAGCGGCCATTCGCCATTTTAGCGTAGTCCTTAACATCAAGCATTCTTGGAGTTGCCCATTTTCCATTGACCCTTCTTACAATTGAAAACCCCTTTTGATTTTTACCATTTCCACCCCTGATCAATAAAGTATTTCCATCTGTTGATACGCTCATTACCTGGTTGAAACGATTTCTGTTAAAAGGCGCAGGCATGTGTACCGCTTTTTGCCAAAATCCATCGGCACCTTTCTCACAATACCAAATATCCTGGCTATTTTCCGTACCGTAGGTATTTTCCGGATGGTTTGCAATGAAGAAGTATAAGGTTTGACCGTCAGGGGAAATAACTGGAGCAGTGTCATGGTACCTGGAATTTACCTTTCGATCTAACTTAACTAACTCAAATTCCTGTTTTTTTTCCTGGGCAAAAAGAAAATTGGATAAAACGGTTAGTACGGCAATGATTCGAACTTTCATAGTGTATGGTAAATTTGGTTTGTTTCCAATCTTCAAAATTACTGGAAGAGGTGATTCACTACCAGTTCTTTTTGGTCAAAACATTACCCTGTTACCAAAATTAAGAAGGATGATTGATAGCTTGCCTTAATATTTCGTTATGAATGAGGAATTGCACTATATTGAGAAATTGATCGGAAAAACTTTCTCTTTTTCTGATAGATTTGATTATTTTGACGTGATTTTAGCAGAAAATATCTGAGAAGGCATATTATTGCTGCTTGAACATATTTGAGTTAGTTATTAATCGTGGGGACCATTCTTTATGTCAAAAAAATGTTTTTCTCTCCTGGCTTTTGTGGTTATTATTTCTATCGGGTTTTTTAGTAATACACAGGGTCAGGCCAAGAAATCTTATGTGCTAGCCATTCTAAGTGTTAATGCAGAGAGCTTTTCTCTTAGCGAACACGAGAAAAATAGTATTCAGAAAAAACATGCTGCAAACATCCGTGCTCTGATGGAACAAGGTAAATTATTAGTTGTTGGCCCTTTCGAAGGGGGAGGGGGTATCTATGTTTTTAAACCGGACTCAAAGGAAAGTATAGTTGAAATTCTGAATGAAGATCCTGCGGTAAAAGCAAACAGGTTTAATGTAGAGGTATTTAACTGGACACCACGTATAGGAAATGTCTGTAGTACTGATACCGCTGCGGAGGCCTTGAAATATAATTTTGTGCGCTATGAGTTCAACATTTATAAGGCGACCGTTCGTAAGCTCCCGGAATTGCTGGACCAACACAAAGAACACTTAAAATCTTTTGAGAGCTCTGGGGTAATCGTCATTGAGGGTTATTTTGACAACAATGAAGGAGAAATACTTTTATGCAAAAAAGATACAGACCTAGATGCACTTATAGGTCGGGATCCCACGGTCATGAATGGTTTTATGATTCCTGAAATAAGGAGTCTGTTTGTCTCGGAAGGATCGTTCTGCGAACGTTACTGAATAGTACGGTTTTCACCTTATTCAACATCCCCGAAACGCTAAAAGGGTCCTGATCAGACTTTGGCGAAGGTCAAAGAATGACTACCTCAAGTGTTCTTTTACCTTCAGTTGTGTGCGTACAAACTTTAATTTTTTCCGAATGACTGCAGGTGGTTTGCGTAAGATTGTTTGGAAGAATTTCAGGAGAAATTTTCTGTCTATCAGAATCTTTCCAAATAACATAAGCTTCTTCTCCCGGTATAACGGCTACTCCTCGTGATTCCTGATATTCTGCCACAGCTGAAATATCATCATCCAACAGGCGCAATGTGACTTTATAGACAGCAGTAGTAATCAAACTTGCCACCAGTTTTTGGTTGGAACCTGGATCGTTAATAACCAAACGAAAAAGCAAGGGAACGCCCTTTTTTAGACCTTCACGGGTCAATGGTGCATCACTAACAATAAAGGCCTCGGCCAGAAAGCCGTTGGTTGCCGGTATGACCTTAATGCTGCCGGGATCAATTTCTATCTGTGCTTTTTTTGCTTCTTTCTTCAGAAGCCGCTCAATCATGCTATACAACTCCACATTTCTGATGGTGATATCATTCATCTGTCTTTTTGTGCTGTTGCACCCCAAAAAGACCAACATGCTGATAACTATTGGAAGTGTTTTTTTCATGTGTTTAGTGCTTCTATATCTTTGCCGATCGTGAAGTAGGGTAGTTTACAGTAGCTGAGATAAAGGTTATTATCTCATGAAGAAGCAGACATAGGTAGTTTGCTTTCGGTATAAATAATGGTTTAAACAGATGCCAATATAACCATGGGGATCAGAATGATAAGTGCAAAAAGGTATAGCTCAGTTCGTAAGTAAGGAATTGATCTGATTTATCTATAAAATTTTTCAAATACTTTGATGGTAATTTTAATTATTTAAATAATAAGTTGAATTATTTCCTCAATGCGAAATATTTGTTCCACAAATATGAAAATAATCTATTTATTTATTCTACATTTATAAAAGAAATGAATTTGACTTCAAAGAATGATTAATAAATGAAAGGAACTTATATCGGTGAATTCGAAGAGTTGATACTGCTTATGGTCGGCGTTCTGTATGATGAGGCCTATGGTGTGGCTATCATGCACGAAATTGAGAGCCAAACGGATAGGAGGGTTAATATAAGTGCTGTTCATTCTGCTCTTAAGCGCCTGGAGGAAAAAGGTTTTCTTAACTCCAGAATGGGAGGCGCTACCTCTGAACGCGGCGGCAGAAGAAAAAGATATTTTACACTCACTTCTTACGGTAAGAAGGCCTTGGATGAGGCAAACGCATTGAGAAATCAACTATATCACAAGATTCCAAAGATGGCCTGGATGTCGGGTAGCTAGTTTCCATTGGGAATCAATATGCTGAAATGAAATCACATGGCAAGGTCAAAAAGAATAAATAAAAATATGAACCCTCCAAAATGGGCAGACCGTTTTTTGAACTGGTATTGCAGGAAAGATCTTTTGGAGGAAATTCAGGGCGATGTCCACGAGTTATTTTTTTACAGGTTGGAACACAACGGATACAGAGTAGCCAAAACAAGATTTGTCTGGGATGTTATCCGCTTTTTCCGGCTTTCAAATATGAGAAAGTCAAATATTCAAAATATAAACAACATGGATATGATACGTAGTTACTTCAAGGTTGGGTTCCGCAATATCCTTAAGAACAGATTGCCTTCATTTATTAACATTTTTGGACTTTCAACAGCTGTTGGTTGTGCAATAGTGATATTTATTTTTCTTGATTATCAGCTGCATATGGACGATTTCCATGAGCATGCCGATGATATTTATATGATCACCAATAATATTAACCGTGATGGCCAAATTCAGACCTGGGGGGATTCTCCAAAACTTTTGGGACCCGCTTTAAAAGAAGATTTTGATCAGATTCAAAACATCGCAAGAATCAGAAATTCAGGAGGTATCTTCAGATATGATGACAAAGTTTTTAATGAATTTGTACAATTTGCAGATCCGCAGTTTCTCGAGATGTTTACCTTTGAATTGAAGTTTGGTAACGAACAGGCGCTTTATGATAAAAATGCTGTGGTGATATCAAATGAGCTGGCTGCCAAATATTTCGGAGATGAAAATCCAATTGATAAACAAATCACCATTACTTTTCGGGATAATCAAAAAGAATCTTTTTTAGTCAAAGGTGTTGCCGGAGATTTCCCTAAAAATGCAAGCTTCGTATTTTCAGTACTTGCGAACTACTCGTTGTATGATAAAATCTTTGATCGTGATTCTGATGACTGGAAGGACTTCACTTCAGCTACTTTCATCCATTTGAACAATGGAGAGTATATAGATGGAATCACAAGTCAGATGGACAAATACCTGGCACTACAAAATGAAGCAGCAGAAGATTGGAAAATCCAAAGCTTTGGATTCCAATCATTGAGAAAAATATCATTACTGGATTTTGAAACAAGAGGCAGTATTGCTGATGGAGGACATCCGGCAAGTAGATTAACGATGAGTATAATAGGTATTTTCCTGTTGGCTATGGCCTGCCTGAATTATATAAATGTCGCCATTGTATCTGCTTCTACGAGATTGAAAGAAATAGGGCTCAGAAAAGCCATAGGCGGAAGCAGAGCCAGTGTGATCAGGCAGTTTCTCACCGAAAATTTAATCTTGTGTTTCATAGCACTGATATTGGGTCTGTTGCTGGCTTATTTTCTGTTTTTGCCTGGTCTCAATTCAGTGATACCTATTGAAATGCCCTTTCATTTTTCTTCCATACCGCTTACCATAGTTTTTTTTGTTGGGCTTTTGATGCTTACCGGATTTTTATCGGGGGCATATCCGGCATTTTATATCTCTTCTTTTAAATCTGTTAATATTTTTAGAGGAAAAGAACGATTCGGAAGAAGAAATATATTCGCTAGAATTTTCATAACATTTCAATTTGTTCTGGCATTTACCACCATTATAGGCTGTGTGGTTTTTACGGAGAATAGCATATACTTTAAGAACAAAGATTGGGGATACGATCAGGAACAGGTTTATGTAGTGCCGCTGGAAGGGGAAAAACAATATACGGCTTTAAGGGATGTAGTTGAGAAGAATCCGAACGTTGTGAACTTTGCCGGATCAAGCCAGCATATTGCAAGAGCAAATAGCTTGACTGTAATTGAATTGGTCAATGAGAAGTATGAAGTAATAAGGTATGATGTTGGATTCAACTATCTGGAAACAATGGGCTTGACTTTGAAAGAAGGACGATTTTTTGAAGAGGATCGGGGAACAGATATGAAGGAGTCTATTATTATCAACCAGAAGTTTGCGACTAAAATGGGTTGGCTGGAACCTCTGGGTAAATACCTGGAGTATGATAGTGCGGAATACAGGGTGATCGGAGTAGTAGAAGATTTTCATCATGACTTCTTTTATTCAAATATAGAACCTTTGTTTTTCAGGGTTGCTGAAGAAAACGATTATAACTTTCTTTCTATGCGTGTTATGGCAGGTACTTCTAACGAAACTGCCGACTTTATGAAAAACAGTTGGAAACAGATCGCTCCGGATTTCCCGTATAAGGGATTTTTTCAGGATGAAGTATTCGAACGGCAGTTCCAACAAGAGGAGGGCAGCATTAAAATCCTTGCCTTTGTAGCGACATTGGCTCTTATCTTATCGTGTATTGGACTGTTTGGTCTGGTATCCTTTAATATTACCAAAAGAATGAAAGAGATATCCATTCGAAAAGTATTGGGTGCCAATATGATGGTGATTACTAAACTAATTAATAATAACTTCATTTGGTTAATGTTGATTGCTGTGCTCATTGGCGGACCATTGGGTTATTTTATGATGGATGCGTTATTGGATGTTATTTTCAAATTCAGAAAACCAATTACAGGTTTGCCATTTATTATTGGTGGGGGAAGCCTGTTACTTACAGCAATACTAACTGTCTCCTCACAGGTATATAAAGTAGCGAAATCCAATCCTGCTGAAACATTGAGAGATGAATAATATTTATGAAGGAATTATCATTCACTTAAAAGAAATCTACAACTTAGAGAAGCACCACTCCCCTTAACCTTCCTGATCGATCCTTAAAACTACCTATTGGTTGATTTTTGCTACTATAGCTTCGGCTTTGGCTTTCAGATCTTTATGACCTGATGCAATTTCTGTAAAAGATTTCAGAAGATAATTGGATACCTTTTCCCCTTTTAAAACTTTGTCTTCAATATCTGTGGTGATATCAATTAAGTCTTGTTTGGCATCAATGTCATAATCCTCTATTGAAACCTTAAAAGCTTCCAGCAAATCGCCGATTTCGGAAGCTTCCTGAGTGGGAGGTGCTTGGATTACAGTTATCAATTGATTCTGACTTTGCAAATCCTTTATGCAAGCATTGAAATCTTCCACAATTCTAACCAGATCTTTCGCTTTATATTGTTTATCAATAATGGCTTGTTTGACTGTTTCACATTCTTCCAGGAAATCGGATGTTCTTTTACGGAAGCCTATGGAACCACTTTCCAAAGTGCGCCCATCCCGTTTGACCAAAATTTTCGAAACCTCCATGGCGGAGCTATTAGTACCACGATGCTGGTAATCATACAAACTGACAAACCCACCAACGATGAGTTTCATAAATTCATATCGGTTATTGATTCGTATGGTATGATAGTTCTCATCATCCTTAGCCACATAGAAAGCCCTTACTTGGGTGCTACGCAATAATTCCTTTTTATCATTGTGCCTGAAAATGATTTGGTTGCTGATCCATTTACCGGATTGTCGTTTAATGCTGCCATAAAGCGTATCTCCATTGAAGTAGACCACGAAGTCACTATTCTGAGCTTGGGCGACGATATAAGATGGAAATGCAAGTAGTATGATAAGCGCAATTTTGGCAACGAGCTTCATAGAATTAGTTTTTGCTTTTTACAATTGGAACCTTGAAGTTATCGAAATTCGATCTGATCAGCAAATTTTAAGCCATCAACCCGGGATAAACACATCTCAAAATTCCAGGGCATTGTCAATGACAATCCTATTTCAATGGTCAGAGCTTTTATGACCCGATTAGATGAGCATTAGGAAAAAGCTTATAACATTACTTATGAAAATTATAAAAACATGTATCTAAATTATTACGAAATTCGTATAATCTCCAGACAACGATAAGTGATATGGAGCAAGATGTACCAATACCCCAGAATATAAATACTCATTTTAATGATATCGCATTGAATTACAGCCTGGTATCCTTTCCTTTTTCCACCAAGCTTAGTTTCGATCCGTTATTTGAGCAATTTGAGAAGGAACTTAAGAATAATGACGGTAACCTCTATTTGCAAAAGAAGATCCTTAAGGGTTTGAAAAACTTCCCGGAACTTAGAAAGACCATCGAGGATGTATCAGAGCTGACAAGGTATGAAGAAGTGATGGATCTGGTGGTTTCCTCACTATTCCCGGTAGCCAATATGGAAAATGCACTAACGGCTATTACCCAACCATTTCAAATGGAGGCCATCTATAGCACACCAAAATACCGGGAAATAATTAACTTTTCATCGCATAATACAGATGAAGAAAGTGCCATTACTTTTGGCAAAACACTTCACGCCTATAAAAAGATCCTCAAACAATTCTACAACAAGGATGTGTTGGTTCCAAAACCTATCCTATTCAATTTTCCTGAAAAGGAAACCGGTCTCAACAAATATTATAAAATAAATATCAATGACTCTTATTGTAAGATCATTGCAAAGAAGCCTGTTAAACCGCTTTCGGCGGAAGAGATAGCGCATCTGTTGGATAACTTCTGGGATGTTAATCTATGGATGGAACATATACCACCGGAAAACTTTGAATTTCATGGCTTTTATATGCTCGACTTTATTGATGTCACGGACCAGGAGGCATTGTCAGCTATAAAATATCATTTGCTTGATAAAGGAACAATTATTTCAGGCAACAGTTTTACGCGGTTACAGGATGGACTTAGGGATTACTTCAGGACTTCCAGCCTGCGGCTTGGATTGGTGGCATTTAACTACGATAACAGCAATTCCTTTGATGAATACAGAAAGAATTGGAATAGTATTGCCTTTAGTAGGGAGCTTGAGTGTACTGACTACAAAGATAGCATATATGAGAAGGTATGCCTTGATAAAAAGCCCGTCGCCATAGAAAGTATGGAGAACTATCGAGGACCGGAAAAACTGAAAAGAGCCATTTTAGATCAGGGAATTAAAAGCCTCATTGTAGCACCATTAACATATGATGGAGAGATCATTGGGTTATTAGAAATAGGCGCTGAGGAAACAGGACATATCAATTCATTTTCTATTCTTAAAGCCAAGGAACTTATTGCCTTGTTTTCCATAGCAGTAAAGAGGAGTATGGATGAACTGGAAAGTGAAGTAGAAGCGGTTATAAAAGAAGAATATACTGCTATTCACCCTACAGTGGCATGGAAGTTTACAAGGGCAGCCTATAAGATGATCCATGACAAACGAGAAGGTAAATCTTATGAATCAGAATCTATTGTGTTTTCCGATGTTTATCCGCTATTCGGATTATCAGATATTCGAAACTCTTCCATTGAAAGGAATAAGGCCATTAAAGATGACTTAATAGAACATCTGAAATTGGTTAAAAATGTGATTGAAAAGGCGATAGAACATAAACCGTTACCAATTTTAAAAGAGCTCAACTACAGATCCCAGAAGAAGATCGATAGCATCAAAAAGGGATTAAGCTCAGGTGATGAAGTGAGCATATTGGAGTTTATTAAAACAGAAGTAGAACCTGTTTTCGATTATCTTACAAAGAATGAATTTTTTCTGGGTGACGCCTACCATACTTATAAAAATGCACTGGATGCTGAATATGGGACACTTTACCGAAAGCGAAAGTCCTTTGAAGATAGTCTGACCAAAATAAATTATACCATTTCTTCCTACCTGGAACTGGAGGATGAAAAGGCTCAGGAGATGTTCCCCCATTACTTCGAGAAATATAAAACAGATGGGGTCGAATACAACATTTATATTGGAAACTCCCTGGTTCAGCATGGTGGATTTGATATGCTTCATTTACGTAATATGCGCCTTTGGCAATTAAAACTGATGAGTGAAGTAGCACGTATTTCCTATGAACTTAAGCCAAACCTTGACATGCCATTGGACACTACGCATCTTATCCTGGTTCAAAGTAATCCTTTGGCTATTCGGTTCAGACAAGATGAAAAGAAGTTTGATGTTGATGGGGCTTATAATATCCGTTATGAGATCGTCAAAAAGAGGATTGACAAGGCCTATATCAAAGGAACCAGTGAGCGGCTTACACAACCTGGCATGATCGCCATTGTATACACACAACCAAGAGAGGCGGATGAGTACAGGAAATATATCGCTTACTTACAGGCAGAGGGTTATTTGCAAAATAAAATAGAAGATCTTGAATTGGAGGAACTTCAGGGGGCACAGGGTCTTAAAGCGTTACGTGTGCAGGTTGATCTTAAATCTGACCGAAAGAAAAGGGCCGGAAAACCAACCGAAAAATTGGATTTCAAAGATGTAATTACGGAAAATTAATAAGAAAGTACTGGTAATAGACTTGGGATATCTGCAACCTGGAACTGAGAAACCAATATTCATTCCCTCTCCCAAAATTGAAACCCACCATTGAATATGGCGTTTCGATTTTTAACCTGAAACCTGAAACCTGAAACCTGAAACCTGAAACTACGTCGTCGTTCCCCCGCAACTCGAGCCGGCACCGGCAGTGCATCCATAACAATGATTTCCGGTTACAATATTTCGATTTAATAACTCGTCAGTATCGAAATTGCTGATATGTTGGCTGGTGGGGGCATCTACTTTCAGATCCAGCATTTGATTGAAGTCGCAATCGAATATATATCCGTCCCAACCAATGGAAAGCGTGTTGCGACACATCACACCCATGGCTGCTGAAGGATTGAAGGCGTTGGCCAGCTTCTCCATATAGTTCTCGTAATTATCGCTTTTAATGAGATAATCCAAGAAACGACTGATCGGGAGATTGGTGATGGCAAACAAATTGTTAAATTCAATATCGTGATCTTTTTTCAATACCCGCTTGAAATCACTTTCTAATTGTTGCTGAGAGGCAGGTAGAAATGCCCCTGAAGGATTATAAACCAAATTTAGGATCAACCCGGTTCCTTCTTTTCCATACCCAACACGATTAAGCATTTTGAGTGCTTCAACGGATTTGCTGAAAACACCTTTCCCTCTTTGACGATCTGTCCTGTCCGGATTATAAAATGGGAGTGAGGAGACTACTTCAATTTTATGTTTTCTAAAGAATTCGGGAAGGTCATTGTATTTAGGGTTGGCGAGGATAATAGTGAGGTTGCAACGTACCATAACATGCTTACCTAACTTCCTGATCTCTTCTACAAACCATCTAAAATGAGGATTCATTTCAGGGGCACCTCCAGTCAGATCTACGATATCAAAACTGGAATCCTTTAATACCTCCAGGCATTGTTGCATGGTTTCACGCGTCATGATCTCCTTACGATCCGGTCCCGCATCAACATGACAATGCTCGCAAGTCTGATTACACATTTTGCCAACGTTTACCTGGAATATTTCCAGCCCTGTGGGTTTCAATGGATTGAGTCCGATAACATTCAGTTTGTCGGAAAATTTAGGTATATTCTCAACCTCTTTAGACTCTTCCAGTATATCTATCTGATGAGAAAAATTTGCAATGGGTTCGTTCCTTGCTTTTAACGATTTCATAAACAATCAATCTACCTCACAATTTTTTACATGGAAACTTCCTTCACTTTATTCATCATTTGTACGCCATGTACCAACGATGCACCACCTCTGATCGCTGTGGCAACATGAACAGCTTCCATCATTTGTCCTTCTGTTGCTCCTTTTTCCAGGGAACCAACCGTATAAGCATCAATACAATAAGGACACTGAACAGTATGTGCCACGGCCAAAGCTATCAACGCTTTTTCTCTTGCACTTAGTTCCCCATCCTTAAATACTTCACCATAATAGGAGAAAAATTTATCAGCCAACTCCTGTTGAAACTCTCCAACTTTACCAAACTTCTTTAGATCCTCCGGGTTATAATAAGATTTGTCCATATGTACCAAGTTAACGCGAAATGTTAAAAATTGATTTTTGAATATAGGTAAATGTCTTTTCAGAGACACTAGACCTGGTGCATTTTCAAAGGTATGAAATTCGGAAGATTAATCCGTAGATCATAGTTAAGTATGTTAACCGGACAAACAGCCGAAGAGATCCCCGGACGATTATAATCATCTAGCTTTTTAATGCTATTAAGATAAGGCTTCAGGTGTCAGGTCTCAGGTTTCAGGTCTTAGGTATCAGTTTTTTCTGGCGCAAAAAAACATTATTTAGGCTGAAACCTGATACCTGAAAGCTTTCAAAATATTTTCTTAAAAAATGGCATTGATCTGGCTTTATATTGAGCATGAGGATTCTTTGGATTTCGTTTTTGAGGAATCCGGATCTATGAAAATTTGACTACACAATCCTGAAAATCCAGCAAGTCCAGGTGTACACAAAAATAAAACTTACCAATCCGCCCAAAATCAAAGCGACTATACCTGTTCAACTTTTAGTATTACTAATGATCGGATGGACACATTATTTTTTATTTGAATGAAATCTCGGGAGCCGGTATCACCTTCCATTTTTAGCAAATTATTTTGATAGTTGAGTAATTTTTTTTATCTATCGATGATCATTCCTGCTAAGCTATGAAGGTACTTTTTGAAATTTTTCTTACCGGGGAGCCCGAAAAACGTAAGGCTTGTATACAAAAAATTAATGAAGAGTTTAATGTAAAATTAAAACCCCTCTTTGAACATCACGCTTCTTTAAATACTTCTATGGATCTTTTTTATAAAATGAGTCTGAAAACCAATGAGAGCGATGCGTGGATAGTAGCCAATAAACTTATGGCAATTGAAGGCGTGGAAGATGTAGACCCGGCGGTATATGAGATGAACGAGGCCATTGAATTAGAGCCTGATCAGGATGAGATAGAAGGAGCGAATGAATCCACGGAAACCCCACACCCTAATTGGATACATAAAAACAGCCGTTTCAGTGATGCTATCAGCTATGCGAAAGAGGAGGGACAGAAAGGTAGAGGTAATTACACCGGAGGACAATCAGGTATTAAAATAGCCCAACTCGACACTGGTTATTCCAATCATCCGGAGATTGCAGCAGTTAAAAAAGAGCAAGGATGGAACTATGTTTATACCATATGGGACAGGATCCGTTCTTTATTGTTTAATTGGAAACCCGCGAAGAGAGTAGCTAAGGACAGGTTAAGAACTTTAAGACCATTTAAATGGGCAGCTCATGGTACAGCCACTGCTGCTATCATTATTGGACAACCTACTTTGAATCGTGGCATTACCAGTAAATCGAAAGATCGAACGGATGGGGTATTTCCTTATGTTGATCTAATCCCGTACCGGGTATCCGAGACTATTATTTCATTCAATAATAAAGTTGCTCATGCAGCTTTTCAGGCGATCAAAGATGGTTGTAAAATAATTACCATGAGTCATGCAGGACTATTAAGAAAAAGGTCATGGAAAGAAGCCGCTGCTGCTGCTTATGAAGCAGGTGTTATCTGGGTAGCAGCAACCGGAAGCCATATCAAAAACATTAAAACGGTATGGTTGTACCCGGCTAAATTTCCGGAAGTGATTACAGCGGCGGCCTCCAAACCTGACGATACCGTGTGGGAAAAATCATTTGCCGGTAATAAGGTGGAAATCTCAGCACCTGGTTATCAAATATATGTACCCTTTGCAAGAAAGGGGCGAAAGTACAGATATAAATGGAGTGAAGGGACCTCCTTTTCTACGCCAATGGTGGCCGCTGCGGCGGCACTATGGTTGGCTCATCATGGAGAAAAGAAACTTACAGAGGTGTACGATAAGGGTTGGCAACAAGTGGAAGCATTCAGATGGTGTTTGAAAAAGAGTGCTAATACACCCGCTGTGTGGGACAAAGAGCTGCATGGTGAAGGTCTCCTGGATGTTAGAAAATTATTGGAAATAGACCTTCCCCCCAAGGATGGACTTGTACATGCTACAAAGGGAAAACTTACAAAAAAAATGGAAAATGAGGAGGCCAAAAAGAGATACATACAGGACAAAGAAATAACTTACCTTACAGCATGTGCTAAAATGGAACTAAGGGATGAGCGCAAAAATGAAACTTATGACTTTGTGAAAAAAAGAGCTTCATCCATAAGTGTTGACAGAATAAGGGAAATTGTTGAAGTCAATGATGAGGACAATTCCGAACTACTAAAAGCACATGTAAAAAAACATGCTGAAGACTGGAACTATTAAGTGTTCTGAGCGATTTGATTTTATTCCAGGTGTAATCACTCTCTTAGTTAGGATACGAGTCCAGACACTAAACTCAGCTTGAATAAAAGGTTACCTCAACCTTTCGTAATAATAAAGGATATACCAAGCACTGATTGAAGTCGTGAAATCAACCAAAAAAGAAAAAAGCAGGCCTCTTCTTATCGAACCGTTCTTGCAATTAGATAATAAACCTGATAAGGATAGATCTGATGATTTGAGGCAGAATAATTGGTAACCGGAATAATTGATCAAGCAGCCCTATTTATCTGATTTACTATATAACCCTTGCGGACATTATACTGGCAAGGGTTTTTTTATCGTGTTTTATTCACACTATGTTTTCATCAATTTCAGTAATACGGGCCAGATGGTGATCATCATGTTCAGCTACAAAAAAGGCTAAGTCAATGATGCGCATGGGTTGCAGTATTCTGGGATGAAGTGCACTAAGTGATTCTGCGTGATCTCTGTTTGCTTTAAGCAATTCCACGAATTGTTTACGTTGTTGTGCGAAAGCATTCAGTAATGTTGGCAATCTGGTAGTGTTATGGTTGGCATCATGTGTCTTTTTGTTTTCCAGATCGGCTTCCCGCAATGTTTCTTTGTTTTCAGTAATATCCACCACACGTCCATACCAAAGTGGTTCCAGATCGATCAAATGCCCGATGTTTTCCTTAATAGACCACGAATTGTTCCATTGAACTTCAAGTTTTTCGGAGGGTATATGCACCATTTTATTGCTTAACCTGAGTGGTGTTCCTTCCAAACGCTCCAGGATTGAAGGGAAGGTGCCTTGAAGAATATCGAAATTGAACTTTCTTTTAAACCATTTGATGCTGTTCATTGTATGTATTCGTTTTTAGTTAAATCCAGCTCCATGCTGATGTTACTTCGCTGGTAAACAGATTCATTTGTATTATTGATGGTTTTGAAACCCAACCGTTTATAGAGATTGATAGCTGGCACTAATTTTCTGTTAGAGTCCAGAAAGAGGGTTTTTGCTCCCTTTTCTTTCGCTTTGTCAATAATGGCCAATCCAAGCTTTTTGCCGATTTGTTTGCCCTGATATCCTTCCATAACACCCATTTTTGAAAGCTCATATTTTTCATCATCAAACTTGATCAACGCACAGGTTCCTACAATATCATTGTGGTATTTAGCGAAGAAAATGTGCCCTCCTTTATCTAGAATATATGTTTTGTGATTTTCCAATACTTCCTTATCAATGGCTTCAATGGTAAAATATTTTTCGATCCATTCATAATTGATATCCTTGAAATATCGAGCATAACTCTGGTCATAATCAATGATCTCCACCTCATTCAGTTTTCTTTGAGTGGTTATTTCAACCACTCTATCAGCGAGCCCCTTTCCGAGGAAATCATTTTCAATAGATTCCATCGCACTTAAAATATTATGTTTATGGGTAGCGATCATATCATGCATAGCTGTCGCGATATCATTCCACACCGGTTCCATTTTTTCAGAAAGCTCCATGGCCCTTTGAGTTAGCGCTACTAAACGCTTCCGGCCATCTTTTTTGTCTCTTACGGAGGTGATAAGCTTTCGCCTTTCCATCTCTCGTAATGTTTGTATAACCGATGGATGTGCCAAACCGAGCTCTATAGAGATTTCAGTGACACTAAGGTGAGATTTTTGTAATAGCAGATAAAAGATAGGGAAAAATTTTGCCTCAAAATCAATACCATTGTTTTTATAGATTTCCACTCCTTCGCGCATGATCTGATCGCTTAGTCGGCGTAACCGGCTGCCTAGCGCCAATTCACCAAGTTGATTCAGTACATTCATAAGCCAAAATTTTATATAAATAAAATTACGTAGTTAACTACATAAATAATAATATTATCTATGAAATTAATTCATTGTATTGTTGAATGGTTTTGATAGGAGTTCCCATCTTGCCACCCCAACTAAGATCATATCAAATTGTGTTAAATAAGATATAACTTTAATTGCCGTTACAGAAATCAGCTTGAATATGACATATCCCATAATTGGATGGAACAGATGGCAACAAATGGATTTCTTTTTTATAGAAAGAAAAGTACGGAACCCATAAAAGTTCGGATCAAGCAATATTTCCAGGGAGTGATTTCACTAATCAGGTAATTCTAACGTACAACTTTTGGAAAGTTTCAAACTTTCCAAAAGTTAGCCACCTGCTTATGAGCAAATTCAGATTAAATGTTTGATTCAGTTATTGACAGCTCCGGTTCATTGAAGTTGGACTATGGAGGGTTACCCCCCAGGTTTTCCGCTTGATCCAAAAGTTCTCCTATTGGACAAGGTATTGGAGATATTGGAACAACATAACGATTACTATAATCACAATAAATTGCTGCCTGTTTACTCCAATCAAAAATTGAATGACTATATAAAGGAGATTATGACCATATGTGAGATAAATAAAATATCAAGTGATGGTTTATATTAAATAGAGGTTTTTAGAAATTAGTGTGTTGTAATGTTAAGAATTTATGTGAATCAAGAGTTAAAAGGTCCAAGCAAACAAAATGCACCAAGGGCTTGATCTTGATTCGCATTCTCAACGAATTCCCTAACCCATTTTCGTTATTCCTTTTCTATGTTTTGATCAATAGGCCTTTTTCATATAACTATATTTTTCAAAGCAAAGTCATGGTTTCGGGCAAAAAAAGTACCAGAACCTATCTTTTTTTTAGAAGCTAAATAATAAGGAATAAACTATCTTGATGCGTTTTATGAATAAAAAAATGACACAGTTTTAAAATTGTATCCAACCAACAATAAAACTTTGGTCAAATTCTATTTATGACATCACTAAATTTCAGTTTAACAATTTTAAGATGGTTTCTTTTTTTAGACAAAAGAAATAAAATGCAGCGTTTCAATATATCAAAATTAAAATACCAAGATTGAACTATGAACAAACCCGGCCTCAAGAACTTTCTAATGATGAAATATGCCCTAGTTTTCTTTTTTGCATCGGCCACAAGCTTTGCCCAAAAAGCATCCAATACGTTGGTCGAGGAATTGGACATGCTGAATAATATTGAGTTACTACCCAAATATGTTGAGCGTGGTGAGGCACATATGCTCTCATCATATGATTCCACAGGGGGCAATGATGATGGCTTTTCGGGAAAATATTCCTTCATTCGAAAAGAGGGTGAGGACAGATTGGTAATAGCTGATTTAAAAGGCCCTGGAGTGATACAACGCATTTGGACCCCTATTCCAACAAGGGACACCATCCAGTTTTATTTTGACGGGGAAAAAGAACCGCGTATCAACATTAAATTTGAGGATTTGTTTACTGGTAAGAAATATCCTTTTGTAGCTCCACTATGTGGGAACGAAATTGGGGGTTATTTTTCGTATATTCCAATTCCCTTTGCCAAAAGTCTAAAAATTGTTTACGTGGGTAGCGGGTTGAAATTTCATCAGATACAGTACCGTTTGTATAAGAAGAATAAAAAAGTGACCTCTTTTCACGTGGATTTGACCGAACATGAAAAGAAAGCGCTCGAAAGAGCAAGTCAACCCTGGATAAAAGTTGAAAAAGACCAATTGGGTCAGAACGGCAGGAAAAAAGAAAATTTAAAAACGTATAAAAAACAAGTGTCCATAAATCCCGGGGAAACATTGAAATGGGTAGAACTTAGCGGTGGAGGACGTATTGTTTCCATCACGATGGACAATGCTTCGCAGCTTGAATCGAAAAACACAGACCTGATATTTCGAGCAAAATGGGATGATGACCCTAACTATGGGATCAATGTGCCATTGGCACCTTTGTTTGGGTATGCATTTGGTGAAAAATCAATGCACTCACTACTGATGGGCACCGATGGTGAAACCAATTATACCCAACTACCAATGCCTTTTGACGATAAAGCTGTATTGGAATTACACTATCTAAAACGTGATGGAACTGCCCAGCCAACCTTTGATTTTGAATTTACCTTAGCGTATTCTGATGAGAAAAGGAATCCAAAAAAGGAGGGAAGGCTATATGCTACCTGGAACCGTGAATTTCCTAAAGAAGGGAAACCCTTTACCATATTGAAACAGCAAGGGAAAGGACACCATGTGGGCACCCTTTTGTTCTGCCAAAGCACTGAAGAGAAAGATGTTTGGTTTCCAACCGGTTTTTTTGAGGGAGATGATGTTACTACTATCGACGGGGAACTGAGAATGCACGGCACGGGATCTGAGGATTATTTTAATGGAGGTTGGTATGGTGTGGCTGACCGATGGGATGCAGCTCACAGTCTTCCCATTCATGGTTGTTTGGATTATTCGATTCCTTTGGCCAGAACCGCCGCTTATCGTTTTTATACTTCTGACAAGGTGAATTTTGAACAGAGTTATGAGTTGACCATCGAACATGATGGGGGAGAAAACAAATGGGCCGTGGACTACGGGGCCATTGCTTTATACTATGGTGATCGGCCACCGACCCAAACCATGGAACCGACCCCAATGAACACATTGGAATTTACCCCGCCCAAAAGGTTGGAAATCGTTCTGAACCACTTTAATATTCAATCATTGGCGTTTCCACCTGAGGAAGTAGCTGTCAATTACACCAAGGTAAAAGATAAGCATGTGTTCAAGTTTTCCACGAAAGGAAAGAGATTGGTTGTCAAGAACAATTTAGAAGTACCTGTTGAAGGAGAATATTCACTATACATATCTTATTTCAAATCTCCTGAAAGCGGTAGTATTAGATTTTTTCAAAGACAAAAGCCTGTTTCTGAATGGATTGATATTAATGCCCAAGAGGCACAGTTCACAGAAAATCACAAAATAGGCAATATTCATTTCAAAGAAGGAAAAGCGCCATTGACCTTTTGGACAAAGGGTGAGCCCGGAGAAAACGGATTTATTCTACACAAGATGTTTTTGGTCAAAAACAATCAATGATTGGAGTTGCCACTTTTATTCGGATAGTAAATCAATGAGTAGAAAAGCCAATTGTTAGGACAGTGGAGTGGCGGAACCTTTCTTAAAACCCTAAAAGTGGGATTGGTGTATGACATGAATTTGAATCCATAAATATCTTTGAATGGATTGAAGTTTTGTACAACAGAAAAAGATTGCACTTGACATTGGAATATGGAACAGCTTATGAAGTGAAATAGGAATTTGGTCAAAATGAAAAGCTACCTATTCGATTGCCTCTGAAACTAAAAAACGACGGAGGTACTATCAATTAGGTATATAGTGGTAAAGGGAGCATCCAGCCAGGCTTTTGACTGATTAACAATAGAACGGCTTTCGCCCGTGTACAACCAGTCCCAAGGTGTCAGGTAATTTGATATGAGAAGTGTCAGATACCTCTCCGCACCCTCTACATCCTTTCAGAACGCTGCAGATATGACACTTTATTTAATAAATAGAAAAATTGAATTATCTTTTTAGCTTTAGAAGCTCGTTAGTTGATTCAGTAAGCCCTTGGAATGAAAAGAACCAAACTTCATAAGAATGTTTATCTGCTTGGTTTTGTCTCGTTGTTTACAGACCTGTCTTCGCAAATGGTTTACCCATTAGTGCCACAGTTTCTCACTAGCTTGGGGGCCAGCTCTACAATTATTGGTTTGGTAGAAGGCATTGCAGAATCAACCGCCTCCTTGTTCAAAGCAGTATTTGGCAAGCTTTCGGACCGTTTTGGCAAGAGAAAATTATTTGTGTTTATGGGCTATGGTCTTTCTGCTTTGAGTAAACCCTTTTTGTTCTTGGCTACTTTGTGGCCCCACGTTCTGGTGGTTAAGTTTTCCGACAGGGTAGGGAAGGCCGTTCGAAATCCTGCGAGGGATGCGCTAATTTCTACCTCTGTACCTTCGGATATTCGCGCTACAGCTTTTGGCTGGCATCGTGCGATGGACAGGGTGGGTGCCATTGGCGGACCACTGTTGGCAATGTTGATCCTTGCTTTTATTGATGAAGATGTGCGTTGGGTGTTTTTACTTTCTGCGATTCCTGCTTTGATGGCTTTGATATTCATTCCATTTGCTCATGAGAGTGAGGAGATGTTCAAAGCAACGGCCACACGTCGAGATAGTTGGGAAAAGGGACGGCATGAATATAAGATTTTCTTAATCGTCATGATCATTTTTACATTAGGTAATTCATCCAATGCTTTCCTGATCCTGAAAGCATTGGAAAGTGATTTCTCCATTGTAACAATTCCTGTCTTATGGATGGTCTATAATGTAGTTTGTACCATTTCATCACCAATCCTTGGGAAATATGCCGATAAGGTTGGTAAAAAACATGTGATCTACCTTTCTTTTTTATATTATACACTGATCTATAGTGTATTTGCATTCGTCTATGAACAATGGATGATATGGTTGTTATTTGCAGCATATGGTATTTACTATGGTCTGTCGGCCGGAGTTTATAAGGCCTATATTGCCGACCTGGTACCACCCAACAATCGGGCTGGCGCTTATGGTATTTTTGAAACTGGTATTGGTCTGGCACTTTTCCCTGCTTCTCTTATCATGGGACTCATCTGGGATTCATTTGGAAGCCAATGGGCTTTTTTAACATCAGCCGGCTTTAGTTTCTTGGCTGTTCTGGTGTTAATGCTTTCTTCATTAAGAAATAAAACATCATTTGGATAATCTTAACCGATGAGGTAAAGCGCTAAAGTTCTGCAGGCAAAAAAGCGATTTTCTATTTCCTCAAATGGAACCCTCACCGTCATTTGAAATTCGTAATCTTTCATTTCAATCGCATACCAAAGTATACTAAAACCTGAGCCAAATCAAACAATCACTTGCTTGATATAAATCTTAACTGTCAATTTTTTCCAGCGCTCTCAGCACTTTTTTACCTCTTGAAATAAACCCGGCTGAGCCATAGGGCATTTGGTCTTCTATGATAATCTGCAGCTCTTCCTTAAGTTCCGGTACTTTTTTGACAATGTTGCATAACACGGTCATAGCAAACACCTTGATCGCTACCGGCTCTTTATTGGAATTGAGGTATTGGAAACAAAGATCTGCTGCTTCTCCCATCAATTCCTCAGGAATATCCATATCCTGCAATACTCTCAATGTGTTCCTTTTAACAGCATCATGTACAGGATTTTTAAGATTATTGATGACCTTTTCCAGATGTGGTTCAAAAAGATGTGGATATTGCTTTCCACAGATTCCAACGATCCAGGCTGAGCGTTGAATGACCCTATATTCATCATAAAGAAAGAGATTCAATAACTCATCAAACCGCCCCTGATCATTTCCAATATAATCAGCAATACGCTGAGCCTGGGCTTTTGAATGCTCTCTTAGCAATTCTTCTCTAATGTTCATATGGCATGCTTTGAATAGGAAATTTAAGTGATCAAACTACCTAAAGCAATTGATAGGATAGTAAAAAATGCTACTTTGATTTGAAAGTTGAATATGACCTTAATTTCGAAAAGGAGGTAAAGAAGATCTTGGCAGTACATTGCAGTTAAAAGGTGTTAAACTTGAAAACTTTAACACCTCAACACTTCGCACTTAAATACTACCTGGATTGTGCACCAAGTTTTTGTTTGAGATCCTCCACAGTATTTCTTTCCGTTTGTAATTCTCTGCGAAGTTTTCTTTCATTTTCCAGCGTTCTCTTTTTGAAATCGTCTAGCTCTGCGGCTACGATCTCAAAATCCTTCCTTGTCCTGGCGGTGATCTGATTGCTTAGTTTAAATTTATAAAGTGCACCTACCAGGGCCAAAATCAAAAGTGCAATTACTCCCCACATAAGCGTCTGGTATACTGCCTTCGGAATACCAGCACCCAAAAATGATATGCTATCCTTTTCTTCGGTAACTTCTGCTAACTGTTGTTTAGTGTTCGAAAGTGTATTGTTCAGGCTATCTAAATTTCCTTTTTGGATATTAATTTGTGTTTTACTCTCAGCTAAGGACGCTCTAACCAGGTTCAATGAATCTTGTGCATTTTTCCAGAATTTATTTAACCTGGCAATCTTCACCACTTTAAACTCATTATAGGTGCTGGATTTGTCATAGATATAGTTGTATTGTTCTGTCAAAGTACCTGTATCCAGTATTTCATCAGTAAGCCTTGTACTTTGAGCAGTTAGGAATGGAGTATTGGCGAGCCATAGCACCAGTACATACAGAAAAAGTTTGTTTTTTTTCATGCCCTTCTTCGTTTTGGTTTAATATGTAGAATTTTGGTTATTCAAATTTAAGCAAAAGCCAATGATTTTTGCTAAAAAGTACGGTTCTTCTATTTATTCAACCTTTTTAAAGCTGTTTTAGTGTGTATTCCTGACCCTAAGTTTAAAGAAGACAATGCTAAAGTTATTGGGACCAATATCTCAACCTCATTAGTGGTATTTATTCTTGATAATTTATGTATGGTGGTATTGATGGTTTGAAGAGATTGTTTCTCATGACCAACTTGATTAAAAAAATAGTAAATTAGTAAATCATCAAGTGCTGAAATTCGTTTAAGCAAATTACATCTAATATTCCTAGCCTTTTATGAATGAGTTTCAAAAGATCATAGAAAAGTATAATCAGATTGATTTTAGTAAGCAAAAAGCTGCGTTAGCCACGGTAGTTCGCATTGAAGGTTCATCCTACCGCCGTCCTGGTGCACGGATGTTGATGACCGATGATGGCCGGTGGACGGGTGCCATTAGCGGTGGTTGTTTGGAGGGAGATGCTATGCGAAGAGCCATCGGGATTATCCGGGAGGGAAAACCAGAACTGGTTACCTATAATACCTATGACGATGAAAGCGCTATGTATCTTGGAATTGGCTTGGGTTGTAATGGTATTATCGATGTGCTGATTGAACCTTTAAAGGGTGAAAGCAATCACAGACCCGTTGAATTGTTGAAAAAGTTTGTCAAGGAAAGGAAAAGAGCTGTGCTGGCTACAATCTATGATAGGGGAGAAGGAGCACAATGTGAGGAAGGTGAGCGCCTGATGCTCAAAGATGAAAAGGTCATTGAGAATACATTTTCAAATGCAAACCTGCAAGACCAAGTTAGGGAAGACATGCTTAAAATAGCAGGAACCGGGCAATCGGAAACAAAACAGTACTTCAGTCAGGATGCCCCTGTAGCTGTATTTCTTGAAGCTTTAAATCCTCCTATTCACCTAATGGTTTTTGGTGGTGGATACGATGCTATACCGGTAGCTAAATTAGCCAAAGAGATTGGTTGGCAAGTAACTGTAACCGATGATTGTATCGCACACCTTTCTCCAAAGCGATTCCCAACTGCCGATGCTGTCAAGCAAGTAGACAGAAAAGCTGTTTTAGATCATTTACATTTTGATGCTTATACGGCAGCCTTACTGATCTCTCACAATTATCGTTATGACCTGGCGGTTTTAGAACAATTGTTACAGTGTGATGTGCCTTACATTGGATTGCTAGGTCCAAGCAAACGTGCTGATAAGCTATTTGGAGAACTCAAAGAAAAAGACATTAAGCTTCCACCAAATTTTGAGGACAGGATCTATGCGCCGGTTGGAATGAATATTGGCGCCGAAACACCTGATGAAATTGCGCTTTCTATTCTAGCGGAAATTCAGGCCAGGTTTAAGGATAGACCTGGTAATTTCCTCAAAGATTTAGATGGCCCTATCCACGATGAATATCCCAACGATATGAAAGAGAAGGTGATGGATTGACTAGTAGAACAATCGTTTTCTATCCAAAATCTATCATGCTGTAATTCCTCATCCTTCATTCAAAATCAAAAACTCAAACTTCACAATCCCGGAAGAAAGACTTCATTCCTACAGGAACATCTATTTACAAATTTATTTTTTCTACAAATAGGAGGGTTATTGTAATTATTTTCTATACATTTAGGAGTAATATGAATTATCAATTACTATGAAAGGGACTAATCTGGGAGAATTTGAAGAAATCGTTATGTTGACAATCGCAGCGTTACATGAAGGAGCTTATGGTGTTGCGATCAAAGAGACCATTGAGGAACGCACGAAACGCAATGTCAGTGTTGGAGCTATGTATTCAGCTTTGAATCGCCTGGAAAGCAAAGGATTTGTAGATTCCGAATGGGGAGAATCTACTCAGGAAAGAGGAGGCAAGAGAAAACGTCTTTTTACTTTGACCATTGATGGTAAAAAGGCCTTGATTGAAGCTAAGAACCTTCGGGACGAACTTTGGGGACTATCAGAGCAATTCATTTTAGGGAATGAAGGGATATGAGTAATCCATCTTCCATAGAGCCACCGAAATGGGCTAAACGTTTTCTGCGCTGGTTTTGTAATCCAGGGATTCGTGAATACATAGAAGGCGATCTGGATGAATTGTTTCTGACTGAATACCAAACTCATGATCTGAAAACAGCCAAAAAACGCTACATAAAAAGGGTCCTCGGATTGTTAAGACCCTTTGCTTTGAGAAGAGAGCCTTCCTATCATAACCGCTTTAATTTTTTTTCCATGCTTAAAAACTATTTCAAAATTGCTCTTAGAAATATTCACAAAAATTGGCGTTATAGTGCGACCAATATCATTGGATTGACGATTGGTTTAACTTGCAGCGCTTTGGTGGCACTTTATGTACAACACGAGCTAAGCTACGATAACTTCCATCATGATCCTGAAAATACCTATCGGGTTGCTGCCTTCAGACCAAAAGGAGGAGGTTGGTTCCCGACACTCCCTATAGACCATGCCGAAAAGCTCCTGCAAAAAGAGTTTCCCGAAATCAAAAAAATGGCACGTTTCAGAAGAACCAAAACTGAATATGTGACATTTCGCGATAAAAAATTCGGAGAGGATCATGCTCTGATCACTAATCCTGGGACCGAATTCTTTGACATCTTTAAGTTTGAATTTTTGTTGGGAGATCCCAAAACTGCGCTGGAAAAACCAAACACAGTAGTAATAACAGAGCGTACAGCCAAACGTTACTTTGGATCGGAGTTACCTCTTAATCAGGTTATTCAATATGACACCATGGAATTGATGATCGGAGGTGTTATAGAAAATGTTCCAACCAACAGCCATCTGCAATTTGATTTACTCATTGCCAATAAAAATGGTGTTGAAAATGCGGCCAGTAACTTTTGTTATTTTTTAATGAATGATCAGTTCGACCCCGAGCACTTTAAACAAAAGATAAGTAACCTGGGGCTCAGCCCAACAGAGGATGATATCCTGAGTGAATTTGATGTACAGCCTGTTCAGGATATCCATTTTCAATCCAAATACACTTATGAACTGAAACCACCCGGAGATATTCGTTATCTTTATATATTTTCCATTATCGGAGTGATTATCCTGATAATTTCCTGCACAAATTATATGAATCTCTCCATTGCCACTTATGCAGGTCGCAATAATGAAATTGCTGTCAGGAAAGTCATGGGAGCGGGTAAGTTAAGTCTTGCAGGGCAATTTCTATTTGATGCTCTCTTCTATAGCTTTTTGAGTCTTCCTCTGGCACTCATACTCATGAAATTCTGCCTGCCTGTTCTGAACAACCTTATGGAAGTAACCCTGGATGAACGATTGTTATATTCTCCAACTTATATTCTCGCACTGCTGCTTGTGGCGCTTTTTACCGGACTTTTAGCAGGAAGTTATCCCGCTCTTGTGATGCCTAGATTTCAGGCAATTCAATTGTTCAGAAAGCAACTTTTTAAACCAAACAAAAAAATAAACCTGAGAAGAATACTTGTTACCTTTCAATTTACACTGCTGATTGTCTTAATCAGTGCAGGTTGGATTATGCATCAACAATTGCAATTCCTGAGAAACATTGACCTGGGGTTTGAAAAGGAAGGCATTCTCAAAATCGAAAGAGCCTGGGACCTGGGTAAATGGGAGAACTATGAGAATTTGAAAAATAAACTCCTCATGCATCCGCATATATTGAATGTGAGTACCGGAGCTGTTCCCGGAGATGAGGACTATGGTTTGAATTTTAAGACCGCTGATTCCGATATAATCCACGGAGATGTGATCTCATTATCGGTTGATATTGATTATTTGGAAACATTGAATATACGAAGCGCAGAGGGTAATTTCCTTTTTCTTGATAAAGAGGAAAAACCACAGCTATCTGTTTTTATTAATGAAACTTTTGCCAAGAGACTTGGCTACGATGATCCTGTCGGAAAAAACATCATTTCCAATCCTGGTACTGAATGGGAGAAGGAGAGGACTATTAACGGCGTTATCAAAGATTTTCATTTTTCCTCTTTACGTCATCAAGTCGATCCATTAATTATTTATGCAGCCAGGGAGAGAAAATGGGTAGGACAAAATGTTTTGATCAAAATCAATATGAAAAACGTTTCGGAAGTAAAAGAATTTACTCATGAAGCCTGGAACACAATAGTCCCTGATGAACCAATCCATATGGAATTTATGGAAGAGGATATTAATGAATTTTATGACCAGGAAGACAGATTGGCATCAACCACTATTTATTTGTCTATTATTGCAATTGGTCTGGCTGCACTCGGCTTGTTAGGACTTTCTGCCTATTTGAGTAGTTTAAGGATCAAAGAAATAGGAGTGAGAAAAGTACTAGGAGCCTCGGCTCAGAGTATTTTGATATTGCTTAATAAAGAGTTTGTATTACTGGTTATGATCGCCACTTTCCTGGCCTCTGCTGTCACTTATTTTATCTTACAACATTGGCTGGAAAATTATATATATCAGATCAATATCAACCCTTTAATATTCATAATCGTCGGAAGTATATCACTTTTCTTTGTATTGCTGGCTGTTTCTTATCAATCGCTCAAAGCTGCTTTGGCCAATCCGGCAGATGCGATAAGGTATGAATAATTGATGTGGGTTGCTGAGTTCCAGGAATTTTGTATGATGAATTGATTTTAATTACAAATTTCAAATTACGAATTACGATAATATGAGCGGGATTAGGAGGCCGATGTCCAAGGTTGACTGTCGTAATTCTTAATTTGACATTCGTAATTAATTTAAAATTTTTCCCCAAAAACCAACTCATCTTTTTCATTGTATAGACGAGCATAATCAACCATACCAGATCCTTTGAATTTATAGCGCATGCCAACAACTTCTCCTGCATCATCCTGATAATCGATTGTGAAAGCCAGGTTATTGTTTATGAATAGTTTGACTTGTTTTTCTTTTACCTGACACTTCAGGTGCTGCCAATCGGAAAAGTCAACTCCAAGTGCTGAAAGATCATAATCTTCTCCTTTCATATAGACGTCATGTACCATGATCCTTGTGTTTCCTACACATCCCGGAATTGTCATAGGAATAATAATTACTCCATCAGTACAGAGAATGACAATTTCGCTTAGCTGACAAATGGATTTACCATTCCTATAGGTGTTTTTAATGGCTGTTTCCAATGTAAAGTTGGCACTTTGCAAGCCATTGAAATCATCCACATAATGATAACTGAGCCAGTATGGATCTTCTCTTGGATCGTTGTTGATTTCTTCTAATACCTCTTCGGTAACTCCCAAATGACCTGTCCCGATCAATTCATTGGGCAAAATATATCTTGGGATCGAATCTCTCTGGATAGTCGCCATCCATCCATCTGATTTTATGTAAAGATCATGTTCCCTGATCAACTGGCTGTTTACAATTAATTTGGCCCTGAAATATCCGGGGTAATAATAAATCGAAGCTGCCTCTTTCCTCTCTTTAAAAATCCTGAAGCGTTTTTTTGGATCCCAATATTGTTGAATAAATGCATTCTGAACAGGAAGTTCCGAAATGTCATAATGAAAGACCACCGTGTTGGGAATACCCAAGGTTACAGGATCACTGCTAAAGCTGGCTTTACCTTTCTGATCTTTGGGTATCTTTATATTTTCTTTTTGAAAAACAAACAATGAAATAGTTCCTATCACCACTACTACGAAAAGTATTGGCACCAATATTTTTCTTTTAGGCCATTTACTTCTTCTTTCTTCCGGAATAGTCTTCGTATCTAAATCCCCTCTTAATTGATTATGCGCTAATTTGAAATCACGCCAGGTTTCATAACCCAGAAAGATCGCCAGGGTATTCAAAGTATGTGTTTGAGGAATATTATCATATTTCACCCGGCCCCAAATACGCTTTAAAGTAGTGTCACTTAAATTAGTGCCAGTTTCACTGAGTATTTTTTCACTCAAGGTGGCAAAATCCTGACTGCTCCAATCTTCGCTATTTCCCCAGCCAAGTTTTTCTTCGATCAACTTCCGACAATGCTGCAGATACAAAAGATCGTTGTTGCCATTTTTGGTCATGATAGCCTTGAATTAAGTTTTGAACAAACTTGTATCAACTTGAACACTGATGAGCGATTCTAATTGTTTCATTGTGTTCACTTTTGATTATAAATAAAGTTAAAAATAAAACATCGAAATATGTCTGCTCTTAAAAATTTTACGATCCTAATACTGCTGTGTTTCTTCCATGGTCCACTGTTATTTGGACAAAGTGAAAAAACAATAGCATTTAATTCTGAAAGCTGGGCTATAGAAGCTGCGGGTTCTATGACTTATACTTACATGGGGGAAAATAGCCTGCTCATTAACCGGGGAAGGGCTTATTTAAAAGATGCCAAATTCCTTAATGGAATTATTGAGTTTGACATCTTCCTGGCAGAAAGAAGGGCTTTTCCTGGTGTCATGTTCAGAATGGTTGATCCTTCCAATTATGAAGAATTCTACATTCGCCCTCATTTGTCCGGAAAACCTGATGCTTTTCAATATACCCCCATATACAATGGCTCAAGCGCCTGGCAATTATATCATGATCAGTTCACCGGAGACAATGATGGTTTGGCCAGTTGGAGGCCTATTGAAGAAGGAAATGGACACAATAGTGTATACCATTATCCTTATGATCGATGGTTGCATGTAAAATTGGTTATTTCCAACCAAAGTGCTGAAGTTTATTTTGATCATAGTGAAGAGCCGGTTGTGCATATACATGAATTGAAAAGAGACCCTGAGGCCGGAACAATTGGTATTAAATCGTCGGTAGGGCCTATACATTTTGCTAACTTTTCTTATACTCCTATTGAAAATCCTACCCTGAAAATAAATAGTGAAACAGTCGGAGAATCGGAGGATAACAGCATTGCTGAATGGTTAATTTCTGATGAATTCAATGAAAAAGAACTCGACGGAAATGATCTTTTGGATAAAGCCTTTATTGAAAAAAGGAATTGGAAAAAACTAAAAGCAGAGAAGTCAGGTGTCACCAATCTGGCGAAAGTTGCCCAGGGAAGTAGAGAAAACAATACAGTTTTTGCCAAGATAGTTGTAAAGGCTGATCAGTCGGGTTTAAAGAGATTAAATTTGGGTTATAGTGACCGCGTAAAAGTATATTGTAATGGTCAAGCCTTATACAGTGGCGACAATGGTTACAGGACCAGGGATTATCGCTTTTTAGGTACTATGGGATATTTTGATACTATTTATTTACCATTGAATAAGGGAAATAATGAGATCCTCATCGCCGTTTCCGAAACCTTCGGTGGTTGGGGAGTACAGGGCAAGTTTGAGGATATGGAAGGAATTCAACTTAATTAATAATGATGAATTTTGAATGATTAATTAATTGAGAATGACAAATTACGAATTACGGTGGAAAACTCATCTTTACTAGTAACTCGTAATTGAAGATTCGTAATTATTAATTGCAAAGATTTCCACTAGTGGACTTTTTCGCATGATAGGGGTCAGGCTGTCGCAAATGGTTTGGCCCCTTTCTTTGTTATATAAAGCAAGAAAATGAGCGATTTAAATACCCCGTAGGGGTTATATATCTAGCAATTTGAAAACCAGTCCGTATTTGACGCCATATTGCCTTTATACATTTCAGATTAAATACTTAAATACTTCAACACAATACCACTTATATTTCTGATAAGGAAAAACATAATTTTAAAGAATATTGTGACATATATTTAAATGCGTTTGCCTTGAACTGATTTGGGTAAAATTGAATTTAACCAATATTTTTAGTAATTTAGCTAAAAATATTGGTATGGAGGCGAGATCTATTGTTCACATGGATTTGGACACTTTTTTCGTGTCATGTGAAAGATTGTTAGATAGCAGGCTTAATGATAAACCTATTTTAATAGGCGGTTTAAGTGACCGGGGGGTTGTTGCTTCCTGTAGTTATGAAGCCAGGGAATTTGGTATTCATTCAGCCATGCCAATGAAATTAGCCAGACAATTATGTCCTGAAGCCATTGTCATCAAGGGGAATTCAGGTAACTATACCGCAAAATCAAAAGAAGTTACAGAAATTATTGAGGAACGTGTCCCGCTTTATGAAAAAACTTCAATTGATGAATTTTATATTGACCTGAGCGGTACCGATAGGTTCTTTGGCAGTTTTAAAATGGCTACAGAGCTACGGAAAAAGATCATGAAGGAAACCGGCTTGCCTATTTCTTTTGGTTTATCTGTCAATAAAACCGTTTCAAAAATTGCTACGGGAGAAGCCAAACCCAATAACCAGATGAAAGTTGACCGTGGTTTGGAAAAGCCCTTTTTAGCACCATTGGATGTAAGTAAAATCCCTATGGTAGGAGAACAAACTTCATTGGCATTGCGTGATTTAGGGGTGAGAAAGATCAAGACTGTGCAGGACATGCCACTAAAAATGATGGAGAAGGCATTTGGTAAAAACGGAATCACTATATGGAAGAAGGCTAATGGGATCGATAATTCACCTGTCGTTCCTTATACTGAAAGAAAATCGATTTCTACGGAAAGAACATTTGATCAGGACACCATTGATGTTATAAAATTGAAGGGTATTTTGTTAGCTATGGCCGAGAACCTGGCTTTTCAATTGAGAAGAGGGGAGAAGCTGACAGCTTGTGTTACAGTGAAGGTTCGTTATACTGATTTCAGTACTTATACGCTTCAGGCTCATATCCCTTATACCGCTGCAGACCATGTTCTAATTCCTAAAGTACTGGAGCTTTTTGATAAATTATATTCAAAACGCTTATTGGTGAGATTGGTTGGTGTGCGGTTTAGTCACCTGGTGAACGGGGGACACCAGATAGACCTGTTTGATGATACGGAAGAACGTATTAATCTTTATCAGGCTATGGACACAATACGAGACCGCTTTGGGGATAGGGTGATCATGTGTGCCGCAGGTATGGAAGCCAAAACTATCAGTAGATTTAATCCCTTTACAGGAGAACCACCACCGCTATTGGCTAATAGAAGGCGATAAGCAATTGAAGATAAAAAATTTTAGATTAAAGTTTTTTCCTTTCACTTCTTAACTTTAACACTTATACACCTTACGCTTTTTAAATGAATTGCCTGAAAAATGCCCACAAAATATTTTGAAATCCCTCCGAATCAGGAGCTGACCCCAGTTATTAAAAATTCTTTTGTTTATGAGTATGATGAAGACATTGTTCGAAGCGACTATTTTTTACCCAGTGGCATGGCTTATCTGTTTTACATGCAAGCAGAGGAGGATTTCAACACGCAATTTTTGGGAATGGATGAAAACTTGTTAATTACCAACGGACTTTATGTGAGCTATATGAATACATTAGCGGAATATACTCATAAAAAAATAAGGTCGGTAGGTATGGCAATTTTTCCAATCTATCTGGAGGCCCTTTTTAAAGATGGTCCGAACAGGTTTGTAAACAGATGTTTACGAATTGAAGAATCCGAATCCTTTTCATTGGATGGGTTTCGTGAAATGTCAAATGAAGAAATTCTTAAGAAGTTTGAAACATTTATACTGCAACAGTTGAAGAAAAATCCGATAAATGAAGAGGTTTATCTGGTTTACAAAAAGGTTACGGAGATAAAAAAATATAATAGCAGTATTGAGGAATTGTCGAAAATGACAGGTTGTAGTACACGGCACCTGAATAACCTTTTTAGAAAATCCCTGGGAATGTCCCCCAAAAGATTCATTCAACTGGTAAGATTCAATCATGGGATCCAATTAATAAAAGAGCGTGGAGAATATAAGAACCTGACTTACATAGCCCACGAATTGGGATATCATGACCAGGCCCACTTTATTAAGGATTTCAGGAAATTATGCTATAAAACACCAGGAGAACTATTGGATGATACCGAATCGGTATCCGGAAAGTTTAAACTATACTAAAGACCTTACATAGTTCCGATTTTTACAATTACCAGCTGATCACAGTAGCTATTTTTGAAACTGATTTAATACAATAATCAAAAAATCGCTGTTCGATGAGATACTTTTAATTAATCATTTTCGTTATTCAGGCCCTTTATGCCTGGCACGATTACGAACAATCATCCTTGTTGAAAACATTAATAAGGCTTGAAGATCTTTTTTGAATTTCAATACTGGATCAAACCTATAATCATTTAACTAAAGAATATAAATCTTATGAAAGATATGTTTGCTTTTTACTTCCAAATAATAGCAATTAAGAGGATAATTAATGCAAAGATGTTGTTGGTGTGTTTCATTTTCGGTCTATTGGGATGCAAGGATGATAGTGAAACAACCGATCCCCAAGAAGAAAAAGAGGAGATGGTGATATCAATAACACCATCGAGCGGTATACCTTTTGATACTATCCGTATTGAACTTGCTAACCCTCGCCCCTTTAGTTTAGGTTCTGTAAGACTTAATGATCAGGAGGCGATCATCCTGAATGAGTTGAATACGGAAAATGAATTGTTTTTCATGGTTCCCATTGTTGAGGGAAATGAAACTGTTCTGGATTTGGAAGTTCAAACGAATCTGGAGTCCACACCAATAACATTGGAAGATGTATTTGAATACAAACGAATTCAAATAGATTCCATAAGTTCCAACATTATTTTTCAAAACCATGATACCATATTCATCTATGGTAAAAACTTTCCGAAAGAGAAGGATTTTTACAGGATCTATGAAGCCATGGATATGGGCGACTCAGATTTTGCAAGTTTTGTGCATAAGGTCCACAAAGTGGAAGCTGATAAGATAACGGGAGTGTTCAACAATTTTACTGGTATTCCTGGTGAAAACCATTCGGTTTTTTTAGCTTTTGGAAATTCCTTGCCACAATTTGCGAATGAGTCTAATGCCGAATTTTTCTCGCTTGGCGACTTTCACTTTAGTAGTTTTTTTAAAGTTCTAGATGAGCTGGTAACTCCAGATCAAAGATTCTTTATTAGAAACAATAATTTTTCAGACAAAATATTTATTGGTGATGTTGAAGCCACCTGGCTATTTAGTAAACCTGAACCATTGGATGGTTTTAACAGGCTTTCGGGATATCGAGAGTGCCTGCCAGCTTGGTGCCTGGGGAATATGTGGTTAAAGGCTTCACTGAAGATGATGTGGAATTAAGGAATCTGGGTAAAATCACAATACCTATTGCTAACATAACATTTTGCCCTGAAACAAATACAATTAGCCCCGGGGAGGTGCTAAGAGTGAACATTTGGCCTAATACATTCAATAATTTTGTTTGTTTAAATTGTCCGGTTATGTCATCCTTTGTCGATGAACAGAGTGGTGTGAAATTTGGGTTTGATCTTGATTTTTTCAATGATATCAAATTTGAAGATTCACAGGTTTATTTTGAAGTTGATGTGCCATCTGATATACCATCTAATAACCTATATACACTTGAATTTGAAACTCAAAATGGCTACAAATATGTACCGGATACTGATTGCGCAAACTCAAAGGTATTTATTCAGCAATAGTGATAGCAGAGCTTTTCCTGGATCGGATGTATTGCACTTTCGCTTGGGGGAAAAGAAGATGATGAAGTAAAATTTATATACATACCGTTAGTTGTGATCGCCATGATCTGAACAAGCTTAAATGTATTGCTCATCATGAAAAAGGGGTTTATAGGATGAATATAGGTGCCATTGAGGAAAGGTCTGTTTATCGGATATTGGTTGGTTTTAGATCATCAATGGATTTTCTATACCGATCGCACCAATGATAAAGTTTATCCTATACCCTTTAACACTTATACACTTAAATACTTTTTAAGCACTTTTCAATACTTCTATCAAGGGCTTCAACTTTTCTATGGTCACATGCTCCATAACAACAATCTTATACCACTTTGGCTGCTGGTGATTGTCGGGGACCAATCCGTAATTCTCTGCAATGGTTGTATTCAGACTTTTTGCCCTGATGGTGACAATGTTTGAGTCTTTGTGCCTGTAGTGCTCAATGTTCATTTTTTCTAATTGCTCGCAAAGCCACCTGGTCCTGTTCAACAAGATCAATATTTTTTCTTCCCATCCGTAAGGTCCGTAGGTCATCAATATCATCCAAATGGCCACAGCATTGGCACCCGATCTACTGCCAATCATGGTGTAGTCTTCTCCTTCCACATAGCTGGCTTCCTTTGTATTAGCATATTCGATAAATCCTTTTTTAATAAGGAATATACCTGTTCCATAAGGAGCCTGGACCATTTTATGCGCATCGAGTGTGACAGAGGTGATTTTCGGATTAGAGAAATCCAATGCATTTTCTTTAGTGCTGAAAGGATAGAAAAAGCCACCATAAGCTCCGTCGACGTGGATTTTGTAGATGTAATTGTAGTGCTCCAACAGATCAATATATAATTGTACATCGTCTACTGATCCAAACATGGTTGTCATCATATTGGCAATGACGATATAGTATTTTTTACCGGCCTCTTTGTTAGTCGCTAATATCTCCTTTAAACTGCTGGGATCAATGGTTCTTTGTTTTGCATCCACCTTTACATAGGTGATGTCCAACCCTAAGATATTGGCTGCTTTGCTCATGGAATAATGGCTGTCTTCGGAGCATAATATGCTTATCTCATTCAAAGTAGCTCCATGTTCTTTTATAAAATAATTCCTATAGATCCAGATGGCCTGCATATTGGCTTCTGTTCCTCCGGAGGCAACATAGCCATCATATTCATCACTACCACCATTTAATATATCTTCCGCACATATTTTGATGACTTCCTTTTCAATTTTTTGGGTGCCACTGAAAAAGCTTTCGGATTTGCCCAGGGTATGACAACCAATATGATTTGGATTGTGGATCAGTGTTGATAAAAAAGGAGCTTCTTTTAAGAAAGGTGCATCCTGGTAAAATACTTTGTTATCGAGGTGAGAAGCGGGTACACCGAGGACATTCTCATTGTGATAATTAACATTTTCTTCAAGTGCTTCAAAAACAACCTTCTTGATTTCTTCGTGGTTCAGTTTTTTCCAAACAGGCATAATAAATTTCATCAAATTGTGATGCGAAGATAGTAAGATATCACGATTTGTAATTTGGATTTTGAACGGGTGGCAGTCGGTAAGAAGAGAACTTCAAATTCCACAAAAGCATATTCAATTAAGAAATAATAGCTCTTTTATTCAATGCTTCATCTATTCTATTTAACCCTTCCAGTAGGTATTTTTGTTCGGAACCGATACCCACCCTTAAATATCTGTCCATGCCGTAACAATCCCCGGGAACGATAAATACACTTTTCTCTGTTCTTAACCAATTAGATAGTTCTGTGGAATTCATGTCAAGTTGATAGCGCATAAAAGCCATACCTCCAGCCTGAGGAGGGACAAAATGGAATAAATTATCATGACCTTCTATCCATTGCGTGATGGCTCTTAAATTTTCATTAAGCATATTTCGGTTTCTCTCCAAAATCTTAGGACGAACTTCAGCCGATAGCGCAATTTCTCCAACCTTATGGCTCAAAATGCCTGCTGTAATAGAGGTATAATCGTGGTATGCCCAGGCATTGCTTACTATTTCTTCAGGACCAACTAGCCAACCCAATCGTAATCCTGGCAAAGCATATGCTTTGGACAGACCACAGCAAACCAAAGTCTTTTCATAGAGACCAAAAAAGCTATTGATTTCTTTGCCATTCAATTCTGCTCCCCTGTAAACCTCATCGGCATAGATCCACGCCCCTACGGAATCAGCAATATCAACAATCTCCTGCATCTCGGCTTCAGTAAGTGTATAACCTGTTGGGTTATTAGGATTGCACACAACAATCATTTTTGTGTTGCTTGTTACAAGTCTTTTTAATTCTTCCAGGTCAGGAGCCCAGTTCTGATGTTCCTGTAGATGAAAAGCTTTTAAATGACAACCCATGTCTTCTGCAATACCCCATATTTGCATATAATTCGGGAGCATGACCACTACTTCGTCATCCTTTTTCAGTAGTGTGCGACAAGCAATAAAATTGGCCTCTGAGGAGCCGTTGGTAACAAGGATATTATCGATATGGCATTTGGGATACAGATCTGAAATCTTTTCTCTCAGGCCAATGGAGCCATTTGTCTGGCCATAGCCCAATACCGTTTGTGTGACTTCTTTGAGCTGTGAATCGGTCAATAATTCTTTTAGGGTAAATGGATGAAACCCACTTTCAGTGAGGTTATATTCCACTGTATTTTCATACAATGATTGTATTCTTTCTAAATCAAAAGTTTTCATTTTTTACTTGTTTAAAAACGGCTTTAGCTATTTGAATGTCCTGTACGGCAACACCTGTCAGATCAGCTATGGTAATTTGTTGATCATCCTGCCTGCCTGGTATTTTACCACTGAGCGTATTGCCTAACTCGACCAATTTGTTATCCAATGGGACGTTGTTTTTTCTTGCCTGAAAAATTTCACCTCTTGTTTCCGACTGAGAAATACTATCGGAAATGATCAGATCGGCTTTGCCCAAAAGAGCGGGCTCCAATTCAATTTTATCAGATGTATCAGAACCCATGGCGGTTATATGTGTTCCTGGTTTGATATAGGAAGCTTTGAGCAATGGAGAGGTAGAGGGAGTTGTGGTGACAATTAGATTGCAATATTCTCCAATTTCCTGAATGTCGCTGGCAATGTTTATTTCCAGATTGGTGTTAGAGAAATGGTCCACAAATTTTGAAACATTCTTTTGGTTTCTACCCCATACCCAAACATTTTTGCAAGTAATGATCTTTGATAAGTATTCTAATTGCAGCCTGGCCTGCGTCCCCGTACCAATGATCCCAATGCCACTAATTAATTTGGGAGCCAGATGTTTTGCTACGACAGCACCTGCGGCAGCAGTTCTGATGTCGGTTAGATGCCCTTCATCCAAAAGTATGGATTGTAGTTCTCCGGTTTTTTGGTTGAATAAGAGCATCATTCCCTGACTGGAAGGTAAACCTAGCTGAGAATTCTGGTAAAAACCTGATGCAATTTTGATCACATAAAAATCATCATGTTTGATATAACCATATTTGATGTGAACATCTCCGGGAGGATCAGAGAAGAGCATTTCCCCAACCGGGGGAACTACGACCTCTCCATTGGAATAAGCAATAAAACCCTCTTCCATAATACTGATAGTGTCGATATGAGACAATGCCTTTTTGATTGATGAAAGATCGGTTATACTGGGCCCACTCATTTGTTTTCCTTTTTTGCGGAATCTAATATCGAACAGTCGTTTTTTGTTCTTTCGCTTGTTTGCTATCATTTTTAAATGAAATTTTTATTGGCCTCGAAATTTTCGAAGAAATAGCAGAAACATAGTTAAATACAGATGAATGGTAATACCACTGCCTATGTTTAATGAAATCAGAATAGATCAGGGAATAAGTTAGCGTGCGATAGGATTTCTGAATTTGCATAGTCCTTAATCATTTAGTTAGACAAATGATTAGGGCATGCATTGCTGCAAGAGGTGGTCACAGTTTCCCAATTTTCTTCCCTAATGTTGGAAATGTAACGGGCTGAATTGCCTCAAAACCTCATCTGGGACGAAAATATATAAATCTTATGAATCTGCCAAGTGTTTATTTGCCTGGGTTAAACAGGTAACTATGAAAATAGCGGATTTATCGATTATCTTAGGTTAATGAAATTAGAACCATTAGTTTCTTTGAGACAACTTGTTTTAAGCTTTAGCCTTTTAATAGTTGCCAGTCTTATATTCTACAGACTGAGTAGATTTTCTTTTATCAGTGGTGGTGATCTGGCCGATTTTTTAATTGGATTTTTTGCGCTGTTATTTTTTATCATGGGAGTTTATTTAACCCGGAAATTCCTTTATCAAAAGAGTCGACCTAGCCGATCTAGGGTTATTGATAAACAACAGATTGAAAAGTTAGGATTGAGTAGAAGGGAGTCTGAAATTCTGCCATTGATTGCTTTGGGTCTTTCTAACCAAGAGATAGCTGATAAACTTTTCGTTACCGAAAGCACAGTAAAAAAACATGTGTCAAGCCTGCTTTTGAAGTTAAATGCCAAAAGACGAACAGAGGCCATTCGAATAGCTAAGGATCTTCGGATAGTAGAGTGATTTCTGCCCATTTTTTGGATTTATTGGGCTTCTTCCAATAATTGAGACGGATACTTTAGTAGAAATAATCAAAACGGTACGAAAGTATACCCCATTTTCTGTGCTCCTTTCCTTTATTTGTTTCCATGGATCCTTGAGGATTCAGGAACTCAAAACAATACTATGATTTTTTTGGATTTTAATTTATTCATAAGAATAACCATAAGCATATGAAATTTATCGTGTTAAAATGGAGTATGTATGCTGCCCTGGGTGGCGCTGCAACTTTTTTGGTAACAAACCTATTTTTTGGATTTGAAATAGGTGAAATAGTAGGATACGGGGGCTTTCTTTTCTTTTTTATATTCATCTATCTTGGAATTAAGGAATATCGGGATAAGCTAAAAAAAGGTGCTTTGAGCTTTGCCCAGGGCTTGAAAATAGGCGTATTGATCATTGTTTTACCCTCCGTCTTATCTGGAGCAATCGATCTTTTTTATACTACTTTTATTGATCCTGATTTTTTTGATCGCTGGTATCAATATGAGATTGGTAAAGCCGGTTCGGGTTTAAGCGCTCAGGAATTTGAGCAATTGGAAAAACATCTGAATACTCAGTTATCAATGTTCTCTAATCCATGGTTGCATTTTTTGGTAATGACTCTGTTTACCTTTCTGGGAGGCTTCATATGTACCATTATTGCAGCAATCTTTTTGCAGAAAAAAGAAAAAGATTCTGAACCTGGATTATAATTTCAAACTGGAAAATGAACGATGAAATATCAATGTACTATTATTATTAATAAGCCTAGAGACATTGTATGGAAGTTACTTTCAAATCCTGATGATATCGGAAAATGGTCAAAAGGTTTTAAAAAACTGGAAATTGTGAGTGGTTTTCCAGGGGAAGAAGGCTCTCAAGTGAAGCATATATATGAGGAGAAGGGTAGAGAAATTGAATTCTTGATTGATGTTGTAAAAGTAGTAGAAAACAGATGTTTACATTATGTGTCCTTCCATGAAACAATGTCGATCAATGTTAAAAATGTTCTGGAAAAAGCGGACCATCATTCAACCTCTTTGATATCGCATGTTGACGTGACATTTCATAAGTTGTTTTTCCGCATCATGAGCCCGCTAATGAAAAGGGCTTTCTTAAAGAGACATAAAGAAGATTTTGGAAGAATGAAGAAGTTGCTTGAGGAGAGTTAATTGGGATCAGGCAAAAAGGACATCAGTATCAGCATGTGCACAACAATAAAATATTGGTGGAAATCTTTCTCAAGGCTCTACTCTTTGAATTAAACTTAACTACTCAAGAAATTCCGCTTGATCCATTAATTGTATTAATTCTGGCCTTTTAAATTTATTTCCCTGATAACTTTAAAGAAAAAAGGCTCCGCACCAAAAAGTTGCGAAGCCCATATATGGTATTAGGCGGTATTTGACTTTTTCTAACCCGGATAGCTAAGTGCCCCTGACGAATTTAAACTAATTGCATATTTCACATTGGCTTAAAAAAACATAGTAAATTATCTATGACTTTATTGCCAATTGAAATAGCCTTGATCTTATTCATCAGAACAAGACTCTAATCAAAATTCCAAGCAAATTGTATTTTTGTTTTTTATTTGAGCAAAGATCCTTTTGGATCACTCAATCATATTTGAAAAATACAATTGAGCACTTTCGAAATATAGAAGAACTATTAATGTATGGAAAATCTATTTTGCAGAGGTTCTGTTTTTCTTCACCAATGTGTTCATTATATCCACAAAATTTTTCCTGTTGTGTAATTTTCGGACTAAATGCTCAAAATCACTGAATTTGTGTTTATTGTAATGCCTTTGTTTTTTAACAGGGCTTATGTCAGAATTCTTGGATTTTTATTGTACCGTCTTTATAATTTTGAAATGTTCCATGAAATCCTTTGCATAAACTTTACTGATGGAAATACGCTCACCTTGGATAATTAATATATTACCCTGAAAGGCTTCGATGTGATCTATATTTACAATATAGGACTGGTTGACTCGAATGAGTGGGGTACAGGTAACCTGAGCACTGAATTTGGAAAGATTCATGGACAAAGTGTACTTCCTTTCGTCGGTTGTAAAGATTTCAACCCAACTTCTGGAAGCCTGAACCCATAGAATATCCGAAATCATTAGCTTCTCAAAGACGTCCTGGTTTTTAATAAAGATCCTGTCATTCATGAGATAAACAGGAAAAAGCAAATCGGAACCTGTTTTCATTCCCATGAATACGAACTCAATGGCCACAGAAAGATTTTTTATGGTATATGGTTTCGGCAAAAAATAGGCGGGATGTGTTCGGCTGGCTCTTTCTATTGTACTTTTGTCTGAGTAAGCAGTGAGATAAATAATGGGTATATCCGCTTTTTGTTTGATGATTTCAGCAGTTTGAATGCCATCCAGCACCCCTCTCAGTTTTATATCCAATAAGATCAGATCAGGCAAATCATTGTCAACAGCGCTGATGGCATCCTCACCGGAAACTACTTTTCCAGTGATCCTGTGCCCCATGCTGGTCAACTGTTCTGCGATACGTTCCGCAGTTAAAATATCGTCTTCAACAATTAAAATTCTTAATTTATTCATGATATGGATTTTGTTCAAAGTAATAGTTTAAACCTGACTCCCTGATCATTACTGATTTGCATTTTTCCTCCTAGTTGCTGACTTAGAATTTCCAACAATTTTATTCCGAATGACGATTTCTTTTTGGTATGAAAATCATCCGGTAAACCTTGTCCATTGTCTTTAACAATAAGAGCCAGATACTTTTCTTTTTTAAGTGAAATACTAATAGTTAATTCCTCAGTTCTATTTAATGAATGTTTTAGTGAATTGTAAACCAATTCATTTATAATTAGTCCTATGGGCATCGCTTTATCAACTTCCAATTCAATATTTTCAACATCGATATCTATTTTTATTTTTCTTTCTTTTTCAACTGTTCGAAGAATATTATCAACAAGCACCGTTAAATAGGTCTTCATTTTAATATCTATTGGGTGCTCCTCCTGGTACAATAAATTCTGATGCAGCAAGCCCATGGCTTCAATGCGTTTTTTCCCATCGTTAATGACTCCTCTGGCTTCTCTATTTTCAAGGTTCATGGATTGCATATCCAGCAAACTTGCTACGAACATGAGATTGTTTTTAACTCTGTGTTGCACTTCCCTCATTAATATTTCAGCTCTTTCTTTGGCATTTTGTAGTTGGCAATTAGATGTGATAAGATTTTCATTGATCTGACTTATCTTATGGTTCTTTTTTCTATTAATGAATAAAATGAATCCGAGTAAACCAAGAATGGTAACACTCAACAGCATAACAGTGTTTTGTTTTTTTAGCTGTTTTCTGAATAATAACTGTTCAGCCTCCAGATGACCCAATTTTACCTGTTGGATTGCGATTGTATGCTGGCTTTTTTTATCCAGATGTTTGTGACGTAGTTTATCAAAAGCTAGTTTATCGGCTTCAACTGAATTTTTACACTTATCGTATTTTTCCCAGTATTCCAATGCCATTTGAAAATCTTGCCGCTTTTTATAGGCTACAGCGAGTTTATGATATACCTCTGCGAGGGAATTGGGGTCTTCAAAGTTTATAGCAGCCTCTTTGCTAATCTCATAATATTTGATAGCCTCTTTGATCTTTCCTTGTTCCTGTGAAATGTTACCAATGATCAAAGTACTTGAATAGATAATATAACTGTTGTTTAAGGTAAGTGCATATCTATAGGCATTTTGAGCGCTTGAAACAGCCTGATCAACAGAACCCATAGCAGAATAGGTATGAGCAATACAATTGTATGTGTAACAGATATTTAAACTGTCTGTGTCTTCAGTTTTGTATGCAAGTATTTCTTCGAATGCTTTTATGGCTTCATCAAATTTTTCTTGATGGTGATAGGCATGCCCAAGACCATAATACGAGCTGACAATATGTTTACTGTCGACATCCATAGAGGAATTTTTAAGAACATGACGGTAATATTTTTCAGCTTTGTTGTATTCAGAGAGATACCATGTATACAATTCACTGAGAACGACGGCTAATCTTTTTTGAGATTTTTTCAGATTCAGACTATCACTGAGTTTATAAGCCTCCTGATAAAAATGTGCAGCACGCGCTATTTTAAATTCTTTAATAAAAAAATCTCCCAGTCTTTCATAAAGTATGTTTAAAGAATCTGTGAAATGACCTTGCAATGCTGTCAGGGTGGCTTCAGTAGCATTTTTCGAACTTTGGATTCTGAGCTGTATTTGGAGTTTCAGAAACAAGCATTCTGCATATTCACTGCCTTCATAATGCTGGTCCGTTATAATCTGAATGGTCTCATCAATCTTTTCAAGAGCTTCGGAGTAGACGGCATTATTTATATAATGTTTAACAAGACTAAGTCTTGTCTTAATCTGCTCTTGGGTAGAACCATTTAAATCAGATTCATCAATACGTAGTTTTAAGGAATCATAAGTTGTGAAACTATCTGCATCACCATACATTTTCCATTGTTTGTATGACCATGTAAAGGAAGCATGATCGGTTTGCTGTATGGTCAATGCAGAGTTATTCGATGAAAGTGCCATAATCGGACATTTCTCGACACTCATTATGATAATGAAGCATGTTATGGTTGACAATTTTGGCATAACCCACTAGGGCATCTCATCACTTATCCACTCATCTTTGGCCGGGAAAAGAGAACGTCTGGCATGAAATGAAGTGGAATTTTGGAGATTGCATCTTTAAATATAGAGATAATGGATTGTTTGTAATAGCTAATAAAACTATTTTTTATGCGTTTAAACGCACTTTTTTTGTTGAATACCAAGGCATTATCGCAAGATTTGTTTTTAAATTAGAGATGAAATGGTTAGGAAACCCTATCTATAAAACGTTAGATCTGAGCAAATTGAAATGGTGTTTATAAAGTAAAGGATATATGCTCAAAATGTCAGTTTTTTTGACTTGAATTCAGCACGTTCATTTGAGCTTAAAAGGGAGAAATATTTCACGGATCGGTGATCTAAGTCTTAGCTGAATTACGCTTTCTTTTAAAAAATCGTACAAGTCTGTACGATTTTTTAAAAGAAAGCATTAGTTTTGACCATGGCTAAGAAGCGGACGCGCAAGGCTATTATGGATACGGCGTCAGAGCTATTCCATAAACAAGGCTATAATGCTACTGGGATCAATCAAATTATCGATGAGTCCGGCGTTGCTAAGTCCACGCTCTATCAGCATTTTCGTTCCAAGGAGGACATTTGTTTATGCTACCTTAACGAGACTGATGAAAGATGGAAAGTCAAGTTCACGTCATTTTATGAGATTAGTGATGATCCAAGGGAACTAATCCTTATGTCATTTGATTTCTTAAAGGAATGGTTGATTGGTGACAATTACAGAGGTTGCGTTTTCTTAAACATTATTTCTGAGTTGGCTGACGCTAATAAAAAAGTGTCCAAAGCCGTGCTGGAGCATAAAACCTGGCTAAGGAAATTTTTTCAGGAGGAAGCGGCAAAGTTGACCGGCGTTCCTGCTTCGTTCGGAGATGTTGTGTTTATTTTGTTTGAGGGGGCACTTATCGAAAGCCAGGTTCATAGAGATACTCATTTGGTAGATTGTGCCAGGGAAACTGTCTCAAAGATGATGGGATAATATTTTTAATAAAAAAAATGGATCAAATTTGTAAAACAAACGTATAGAGAAAAGATATGGCCAAATCCTTAACACCTCCGTTTACACATGAGACCGCACTTGCGAAGGTAAAGGCGGCACAGGATGCCTGGAATACATGTGATCCCGAACGTGTTGCTTTGGCATATTCTGAGGATTCCGAATGGCGGAACAGGGATGAATTCTTTCAGGGAAGAGATGCTATCAAGGATTTTCTGAGAAGAAAGTGGACCAAAGAGTTGGACTACAGATTAATGAAAGAACTTTGGGCTTATACCCATAATCGGATTTCTGTAAGATTTGAGTATGAATGGCATGATGAAGAAGGGCAATGGTACCGGACGCATGGAAATGAGCATTGGGAGTTTGATGATGACGGATTGATGAGAAGAAGGGATATGAGCGCCAATGATGTACCCATAGCCGAGGGAGAGAGAAGATATCTTGACTAGTTTGTTCGGAAAATTTTCAATTTTGAAATAAAGATCTTATAAGCGGGGATTCTCACTTATAATTATTTGTACAATCTTCATTTTCATAGTTTAGGTTATACAACCGGGGAAGTCCATACCAGGCTTCCTTTTTCCTTTTTATGGAGAACCGGCGAGGATCTCAATTGATAACAGATCAAGGATCAAGCAGAATCGTGTTGTTGGGCATCGATGTGTTGAAGTCGAAATGAATAAAGGCCTTTAGTAAAAACTTTAGCAGTTTTCATCCTTTAACAATTGCAAGTATTGGAGATATACTTCCCAGCAAGTTCATGACAATTCAAAAGTTTTGTATCAAAAAAGATAGAACGAAACTATTATTGACAATAAATTCTGTTCATAAAACTCTCAATGCTATTTAACGATTGTACAATTTTTTAACTCAAAATTTAAAACTAAAAACTCAAAATTTCACTCACGACTTCACGCTTTCCCTTGATAACCAAAGTGAAGGATTTTTTCAGACATGAATAGCTAAATGAAAAAGGTATTTTATATTTGACAAGCGCATTATAAGATGCCTCTTTGGAAACAATTGACTTTACTGAGTACAAAGTAAATTAATCAACTCCCTTTATCATGGATCTTATTTCTTTTTTCTTTTCTCGTTATACCGAACTTCATGAACGAATAATTCCGATGATGCTTTCAAATTTGACGGAGACTGAAATTCGGAACATGCATGACAAGACATTAAACCCGATCGCATGGTTGGTGTGGCATATGGCCAGGGCAGAAGATGTGGGGATCAATAGAATGGTTATTGATGGAGAGCAGGTATTTGATGAAGGAGATTGGGAGACAAAACTTGGGGTAGCTACCAGAAATGCCGGTACAGGTATGACTGGTGAGGAGGTTGATTCTTTGGCTCGTAGCATTGATTTGAATGCGCTTGAAGACTACCGAGCGGCCGTATTTCAACAGACAAAAAACGTCCTGAACACATTATCAGTTCAAAGCTTGTCGGAAATTCCATCGTTTCCATACCTTCAAAAAGTGTTCTGCACTGAAGGCGTACTTCCAAAACATACCTGGCAGTTATTGGAACTGTATAGAGGAAAAACCAAAGGATGGTTTCTTATGCATCTTGGCGAGACGCATAATTTCTACCACCTGGGACAGATCTCAATGATTCGAAAGCTTTTGAAGCATGATAAAAAATAATATCAGCTTACATTAGGAATTAGTTTCTCTTTGGAGTTATCATGATGTGTGCACGATGTGTTCCCGGGTCCATAATCCAGGGATCTCCCGGTTCTCTTGGTTTTGTAGGTAAGCCGGTTGATTCCGGTGTGGCATATGGAATATATACAACGAAGCGATACCTGGCATTAAGGACCTTGCCACTGGTTGCATCGTACTTTCCTTCAGGGCCAAATAGAATATGAAGTGTGGTTGGTTGTGAGGGCATTTTTAAAGTACCAGCCTTTACCTCAGCTTCTCTCATATCAAAGATTTCTTTAAATGATTTCCCCTCTGCTTTCAGAGCTCTTCCGCGTGCCATGAATGGTTCCAGGTCCTTGTGATAGCTGGCGGCATTGAAGCCTGGTTTGTTGGGATCATCTGCGAGACAAATTAAATCATTTGTGCCCTCCTTTAGCGTAACTACCTTACCATTTCTATCATAACCCAAAACCGTTACACCCTCGCGCATCTCCTCAGGAGCTGCAAGTATGGCAGCTGCAATTTGATCCTCTTTGCTTGGAATTTCCTGCGCATTGGTTTTAAATGTAATTGCAATAAAAAGTAAGAAATAAACGATTACTGATTTGAAATGCATAATGGTAAAGTTTATAAGTTGCTACCTATTGCAATTTATTGATTTTTTTATTGAAAAGAGAAAGGTTTCAAGTGACAAGCTATATCCATTAATAACTCGCTTCTCAAAACCTCTGAAAGTTACCTTTTATTTTCTGATGATAAAGGTATCATCTCCTCCAAAGGCTGATAGGGAGTATGAAAAACTTAAAAGGAAGTACCGGCCCAGTGCATTCACTCTTTCATCCTGGATGTAGTTGAATTGACTGCTTCGATTGATCCCTCTGTTTTGGTTGAGGATGTCTTTGATCGCTAATTTCAGCTGGCCACGATCATTTTTAAGAAAGTTTTTCGTAACATGTGCTTGCCAGATCGGGACCTCCAGGTTATCGTTGAAGGCTTCACTATCATAAATTGTGAAATTAAAACTCGATCCAATAGCCCAGGACTCTAAGAATTCCAGTGTGGCATCGGCATAGTAGACCTTATTGAGAAAATTTTGATTAAGATCTTTATTTACAGAATACCTTGTATTATTAAAGCTGAACCTAACACCCGCCTTAACATCAATTATTTCTTTCTTCCTGTTTCCCAGACTAAAATCCACTGAGTTTGTCCAACGGCTTGTGTTGTTTTCAACATCATTCACAAATAAGATCCCCCTGCTGTATCGAGAGTTCAGGTTCAATCCAATCTTACTTCCCATGAATCGCAGTGGTGTCCCGAAAGAAGCATAACCACCAATACTGATATCATTGTCAACATTTACTGGTCTAATGGTCTGACGGAAAAACTCATCAATGGTGCTGCTATTTGTAATTTTGTTTTTGCTGTACCGGGCATTCAAATTAAAAAACAGGTTGGTAAAATTAAATTGATCAAAAAGCATATAATGAACGGAGAATCTATGTGTGTATTCCGCTTTCAAATCGGGATTACCAATGTAGGTACGTAAAGGATTGCTGTTGTCAACAATAGGCTGTAATTGATTTAATGAAGGCTCTCTGACACCTGTCGAATAATTAAATGTTAGATGCTGACTGCTGGCAAGATCAATTTTGTATCTGGCGTTTGGCAGGAGGTTTGTGAAATTCTTTTTAATTTCTATCTCGCTATTGATCACTTGCCCTTTTAAGGTCGACTGTTGAAAGTCCACACCTAATGTGAAATTCGAGCTCTTTTTATTGACCACGAATTTTGAGCCCCCACGATGATACCGGTAGTCGCGTTCATAAAAGCTACTCAGCTCGTCATTTAGTAGCCGTCCACCATCTCCCAATATGTCATAGAAATCCTTTACGAGCTCATTGTTATAGTTTTGATATGTATAGCTGAACTGCAAATATTTTCTTTTTCCAATCGGTTCTGTATAAGACACTTTGGCTTTATAGTCAAATTGATCATCTCTTTGATCCTGATTTTGATTGAGTACTTCGGTAAATCTTAAAGCAGGATCATTTGGTAAAAAAGTGTTGGAGGAGATAAGATCAAGTAACTTGTTTTTATCATTCTTGTTAACACTAAAATTGGTAACAAAAGAGCGTCCTTTTTTGCTGAATTTTTTTCGATAGATCAAGTTTCCGAAAAGACTGAAATCCTCCCCAATACTATGGTTGTTGTTGGTCCCTTCATTTTCCAATACATCTTCCGTATTGAATGTTTTACTTGTGTTTAACCTGTTGATCAGACCGTCATTGAATTTGATGCGTGACCTGATCGAAATATCCTGCGTTTCACTGAACTTATGCTTGACTTTGAGATTAAGTCTGTGATTGGTATTGTCACTTTCCTGGATGGTTGTATTTTCAGAATTAAAATTTTGACCATCTAAAAAATTCCTGCGGAAAACATCTTGTTCCAAATCATTCTTCAACCGGTTATAAAAATAACTGGCACTGACTTCCGTGGATTTACTTGGATCATAATTAAAGTTTAGTCCTGCTGACCAGGAAGTGGTGATTCCACTGCTGCCGCCTCGCCCAAAACCTCCATCTGCCATGCTGAAACTCATAACTCCTCCTCCCGAGCTCATTCCTTCCAGTCCTCCCATGAAATTAATGTAATCTCCAATAGAGAAATTCTGTTGATTGACATTGTTGAATGAGGCTAGTGCAGAAAATTGCAAACGCTTGGTGAAACGGTTAATATTAGCTTTGCCAACATAACGGTCATCACTGCCATAACCTCCGGAGATCTTACCGAAATATCCCTTTTTCTTATCCTCTTTAAGCGCCAGGTTAATGGTTTTATCCCTTTCCCCATCATCGACACCTGTGAATTCTGTCATTTCCGACATTTTATCAAATACCTGCACCTTATTTACAGCGTCGGCCGGAAGGTTTTTCGTGGCAATTTTGGGATCGTTTCCAAAAAATTCTTTACCATCTACCAGCACCTTTTTTACATCTTCACCCTGCGCTTTGATGGTACCATCTTTACTCACTTCAACTCCCGGTAGCTTCTTTAATAGATCCTCCACAGTAGCATTGGCTTGGGTTTTAAAAGCATCTGCATTGTACTCAATGGTATCTTCCTTTATAACAATCGGGATACGCTCAGCTGACACAGCCACCTCCTCCAATATTTTAGTTTCACTTTTGAGTACGATCTGCCCCAGGTCAATTAAAGGCTGGGTGCCTTCCACTTTTACTGGCTTACTCATATTCCGCAGACCCAGATATGAGATTTGTAAAATATAATTTCCAAGGGGCACTTTGTTGAAAGTAAATTTTCCGGCTGTATCGGAAATAGTAAAGCTGTGCATCACCGAATCGCTTGATTGGAGTAACATGATGGTAGCACTTGTCAAGGGTACATTAGTTGTGTCCATGACCGCTCCCTCAAGGGTATATTTTTCCTGGCTGAACGCTGGCAAGGCAAGTGCCGTCAGGAGGAGACTCAGGTAGATATTTCTCATAATATAGCTGCTTAGTGTTTCTCTATAATGCGAAATGTGGCTCCTTTGCCGCCCATACTTTCCTGAAGTTCCCTGGTTTTTTCTTTAACAATTTCTTTAAACGCTTCGCGATCAACGGATTTTCCTTTCTTAGGAGCTTTTAATAAGTCTTTATCAATGTCTTTTAACTCGACATCAGTAGCTATTATTATCTGTTTGCCGTTGTCCACATTGATTTCCAAAATGAGCCCGGGAAGTTTTGCATAATTTGACGGACCTGTTGAAACAGGAATTTGAGGTGTGAACCAGGCCTCTACAACTCGACTGCTATCTTTCCATATAGCCTTTTGACATGCATATGCTAATATTTCCTTTTGCTCGCCGGTAAGTTTCCAGGGTATTGTCTTTTGTTCATCCCGGATAAGAAAATCCTTCCCCATGAATTCACGCTTTTCGATGATCTCTGATGTTTTCAGATTTTGAAATGTTTGCTCATCGGATTGCTTCATCATAATCTTTACCATCCCGCCATCACTGCTGGTGAATTCCATAGGTTCGTGGTCTTCCTCATTCTCGAGGTTCCTGTAGATGGAGGATTCGGGGTTAAAGAGCAATTGTTTTTTCTGCGTTCGGGACTTCGGTAACATGGATTTGACAGCTTCCATATGTTCGGAATCGTCAAATTTGATCTCCATTTTTATGGTTTCTTCGTAATGGACCTCACCCTCAATATTTTGACAGACAGCCAAAGTGGAAAGAGAGCAACATAATACGGTAAAGATCTTTTTCATTTGTTTGAGGTTTGGGTTTAAAAATGATTCCATAGCACTTACTTCAATTTGAAATACCTACTTGTTTAGCGCTTTGAAATCAATTGACTATTTCTTTGCAAACAAGATTATGAAAAAGCCGGGCAGGAATATCTTAAAAAGTGTTATATAATGTTAAACATTGTTAAAAGCTTGAAATGCACTTTTTTGACTTTCTTTGGGTACAAAACACTTTGAGAAAATGGATTTAATTAGATTGATCGATCAGCGTAGGTAGTTGAGAATCGGAGGTACTTTTGATGTATTTTTTAGGAGAAGTGCCCGTCCAGGACCTGAATGCCCTGACAAATGCGCTGGGTTCAGAATATCCCAATAGATATGAGATTTCGTACAGATCATATTGATGGTTCCTGAGGTATTTTAATGCCAGTTGAAATTTGATATGATTATTGATCTGATTGAAAGAACTATTTTCTGCTTTTAGCCTTCTCTGAAGTGAACGTGGTGTTAAATGGAGATTTTCTGCTACTTCCATAACAGATGGAAATTGAATATTGATTTTCTCGAGTATAGCTTTTTTGACTTGCTGTTCAAATGTATTGTTATTCGGGAGGTTGGAAAGGGTTTCTTTAGCAATTGATTTCAAGCGTTCCAACAAACTGTAATTTCCTTCCACTGTATTGAGTGAAAGGTGCTTTTTATGAAATACCACTTCAGTAGTATTGGCGCCAAAGGAGATAGGGCAATTGAAAATACGGTAATACTCATTGATTTTTTGAGGTCTTGGATAGTGGAAATAAATCTGTTTTGGAAAGTATTGATTGCCCGTTAGATATTGTAATGATTTAAGCGCACAAACAAGCGCAACATCCATGTTTTCTTTAATAGCGCTGTCATCATGCAAAGCCCAATCCGGATTCAAGTTGAATTTCACGCTAGCATCTTCACCCGAAGTAATGAGAGCGCAATCCATAGAATCACTGATCAATCTGCTGTATTCAATTGCATTTTCAAAAGCCTCTTGGATATCCATACTTTTTGCCATGATCTCATCAACCATTTCAGTGGCAGAAAGTATTTGATGTTCTCCCAGATGTAACCCGAAGTGAGGGTCACCTGAAAGAGCTGCTGCTTTGGTTAACACCTTCGACATAAATGCATAGCTCACAATTCCAGCACCACCATTTCCTGAGTTTTCAATCTGTTCAAATTGTTGTTCAACTAACTTGTGATCAATGTTTCTCTTGACTAGATATGCTACAATATCGTCTACAAATTTGGCAGAAAAATACATAAATCAATTTGTCGTATAATGTCAATTTTTGTGAAGATAGCGCTTCTAATTTTGTCATTGAAATAATTTGATGATTGAAATATTAGAAACAGATGAATACAAAAAAAACAATTATTGCCGTTGTAGTAGCTTTCTTATTAAGCAATGTATTGACAACCATATGGTATACCATAACAGATACTTCAAATTATGTTCCTTTCAGAAGAGAAGAAATTAATTATGGTTTGCTTGTATTGAACCATCTCATTTATGCGGGCTTGCTGGTATATCTATTTCCGGTTTATTATGAGAAATATCTAAAGCGTTCTTATGCTTTTGTATTTGGTTGCGTAACAGCAGCCATCATGTTCATTCCACAGGCATTGGTAGTAAGGGCTATATGGACTGTAGATGTCAATCTAATGTTCTTCTTAAACACCGTGGCTCATTTGCTCATTGGAGGTATCATCGGTTGGGTTATTTCTTTTATTTACGGTAAACGAACGGTCCGGGCTTGATTGAATGCTAACGGATTGTTAAGAAAACTTTACAGGTGTTAAAGTGCCAAAGTACTGGATTTATAATTCGCTGATCATATTCGGATGCGCTGAATTTCAGATTAATGATGGGATTCCTTGCCATACTTTTTTAGCGCTGTTTCAACATCCAATATGGGTACTCTAAGTTGATTATCTGACAATTTTTCTTTAGCGTAAATGTCAATGTTATGGATATCATAGGCGCTTTCATTCAGATTGAGCATGATCACATCAAAAGTGAAGGCCGTTTCGGAATTAGCTATGAACCAATGGATATTATCTTTTTCATCAGAAATGGATGAGTAATCGCCGGTCATTACTGTTTTATCAATGCTGGGTTTTATAATCAGATGGTTTTTATCCCGGGCCAGTTTATCGTAATGTCTTAATTTCATTTCTCCTTTAAGCACGAGATGTGCGGAGGCCATGTTGCTATGTCCGTGTGGAATAATGGCCCTGTCCCGCTTCATGCCAAAAATTTTTTTGACGAAAACCGTTTTTTCCGGAAGTCCGCTAAGTTTTGGAAATCTGACATATTTGGTGTTTACTCCCAGATCAGGATATTTAAATCCTTTTATTAAATGTTCGAAATCAATAAATTTCAATAATTCTTTTAATTCAATCCGATTAAATAAATGCTCTACCTGCGATTGCCATTCAGCCGGTGAAATATTTGCTCGTTTGAGATCCGCACAATATTCATTAAGATCAAGCGCCCAATGTTTCAGGATCGGTTTTACATTTGTTTGAACCGCACTGTAAGACATTAATGATTCTATCAGACCGAAACTTAATACTGTTCCCAACAAATCTTTCCCGAATGTTCTTCTATCCATTGTTTCTTATTTTAATTGCTTGTTTTTCGATAACAGCCTGCTGAAGAGCAATAAGCTCAAACATGGAATGCCAATCCAAATCAGCTCATTCTTAAGTACCCGTAAGCCCCATTCGCTAAAAAAGTTTTCCGCCCCAATGGGAGAAACCTGGATAGGACGCCAGGGTAAAAAATATCGGGCATTGTCAAAAGGAGCAAAAAAAGCCACACCCAAACCACCATTGGTTAACGCATCCAATAAGCCATGCGAGGCGGTTGCTAAAAAAAGTACTAACCAGATTGTAAATTTATTTCTTGAAATATTAAAGAAAACAAAGGTCAGTATTAAAGCCAAAATTGCCGCAAAAAGTAGTGAATGGGTGAAACCCCGGTGCCCAAGAAAATGATCATATGAAAAACCGAATGTGAACATAATTACATCTGCATCGGGAAGTATAGAGCAAATGATTAAAAGGGTATATAGTTTCCATGGGCTTTCATTTAACATAGCCATTTTACCAATAGTCCCTGCCACCAAGCCATGTGCAAATATGGATGCCATATCATTTTAAACTTATTGAAACCTTACAATTCATAATTTAAAATAAATTCCTGAAAATGATGAATGTCGTACTGGAAATAACTTTAAGCTCTTACCAATATATCGACACCATTCTTTTAAATTAGATACTTGCAAAATCACATAAAAAATGGAAGATAAATATTTACTGGATGGAGAGTCTATAATCACACAGTCAGGTGATAAGTCCATTACATTAACCAATTATCGACTCAGATTTTTGAGTAAGTATGCTGGAAGAGATCATTTGGTATCTATTCTACTTGAGAAAATTGCCTCTATCGAAATAGTTTATAAAGGATACCAGTTATTTTTGAGCATTGGAATTGTATCATTTGTCTTTGGAATTTTCCTGGGATTTTTTGTTGAACAACAAACGTTTTTTTTGGCGTTGGTTATTGGAGCTATTTCCATTGTATTATATATAACCACGAGAAGACATGTTGTAACAATTGCATCGGACGGAGGTTCCAAGATTAATTTTCATGCCAGGAACATGAAAGTTGAAATGCTTTTGGAGTTTATCAATAAAGTTGAAAATGCCAAGATGGCCAAAAAACCATGAGACTGTCAGCTACCCTCAAATAAAGAAAACTAATAAATATCATTGATGGCTTTCTTTCAAACAATTAGATTTATTGAAGTTTATAGTGACATCTAAACAAGGCAATATGAAGAAACAGCTAGGCATTTGGATAGATACGGAAAGAGCAGTATTAGTAGCGCTTTCCGATGGACATACATCCGTGGAAACTATATTTTCTGATGTAGAACGAATAACACGGGATGAAGGGGAAGGTAAGGAATTTACCAGGTTCGGAGATCAGTATCTGGATCTTGAAAGAAAAAAGGAAAGAAGGTTGGAAAATCAAACCAAACAATTTCTGGATAAGGTCATCGCACAATTAAAGTCCTGTGACGAATTTGTAATATTTGGTCCCGCTGAAAAAAAGACGGCACTTAAGAAGCTGATCGCTACAAAGCCAGATATCGCTCAGAAGTTATGCGGGGTTCAAACAGCCGATAGTATGACAGATAACCAGCTGGTAGCCTGGGTGAAGGAATATTTCAAAGAATAACTCTCAGAGCACCCAATATGATAGGTATTCTTGACAGATCTCATTCCTCCAAAATTTAGAAGGTTATGCTTGTGATCAGAGTGATCCGGAAATCGCTGGACCCAATGATTGAATGAAATAAAAATTACCTATTGAAAAAATGTATTGACCTTTCTATGCAAGGCGATGAACAACCACAACATACCGGCAAACATAACACTGGCTAAGGCAGCAATGTTGCCGGCATTAAAACCTTGCAGGAACCGCATTTCCGAAAAGCTCCAGGTTATTGGATTACCAGATAGTATTGCATTGAGAATCAAAGAGACTATAGAGAGCAACAGTACAATACCAATTATCTGAGCTACCTTCGAGGAGGGTTCTACCGGCTGAATAGCTTTTATGTTATGTGTTTTACTTAGCATGATACGATGCATGATATTTTCGCTCATCTCCTCGGAAGGATTTTGCATGGCACCTTTTTCCATCAGTTGCTTAAGCTCCTGATCATCTAGTTTTACACGTTTCATAATAATTCTTTCAATTCCTTTTTCAACAACCTGTTCAGTTCCACATGAAGTTTTGCTCTTGCCCTGTGCAACTTAACTTTTGTTGTTGATTTTTTCAAATCCATGATATCACAAATCTCTGAAACATCTTTATCAGCCAGGTAATAAAGCGAAAGGATCAATGCATCCTCTTGTTTCATATTTTCCATGGCAATACCAATGAAATTTTCCCTGTCTTGTTGTTTCAGACTGTTCCAGGCATCTATCCTTTCAATACCATAATCCATGCCATAATCGTCTACCTCGCCTGGCAGGCTAGTATAGTCCAGCTCCCTTTTTCTAATTTTGGTTAAGGCAGTATTGTAAACAATTTTAAACAGCCAACTTGAAAATTTGGAAGAGCGATTATGTTGCTCAAGATTTTTGTAAACTTTCAAAAAAGCATCCTGAACTACCTCTTCAGCATCTTCCCTGTCCTTCACAATCCTCAAGGCAATTGTAAAAGCAAGCCGTTGATATTGATCAATGATATATTGGAATGCACGTGGTTCACCCAAAAGCGTTTGGGTAATAGAATATGCTAATTTCTTATCCTTTTTATGATCCACCGATTAAGATGACAACACGACCTGAGCATTGGTTACAATGCACTACAATTTAATCAAAAAGATTTGAAGAAACAGGTATATCCGGGATACATAAGGAAATGACCCAGAGAGGCTCTCAATTTCAAAGACCTGCAAATTTTAATAAGTTAAAAATGATTTTTGAATTTCTGTAACCGCTTTCCCAAGAGTGTAGTCTTTTGGGTTGAATCTAAGATGAAATAAAAACAAATAAGACATGGCAGAGACTTTAATAATTATTACAATACTGTTGGTGATCTTTGGGATCGCCTATTACTATCTTACCACCCGTAACAAGGAGCGTATGGCGCTTATCCAGGCAGGAGCATCTCCCAAAATATTCAAAAGCGGTACCAATAATGCGCTCTATATATTATTCGTATTAGGAATGCTCGCTATTGGCATTGCAATAGGTACTGGCTTTGGTTTTATATTGGAAAGATTTTTGATAAGCATGGATAGCCGCGGGCCCTTCTTTAGAGATCAGAATCAATTTGGTAATCAGGGAAATCGCGAAGGCGCTTATGTAGTGACCATTTTCCTTTTTGGTGGCTTAAGCTTGATTACTTCTTTTTTCATGATTAGAAAATGGACCAAGAAAAATGAAGAAGAATTTAGAGATCAATAAAGATAGTAGGCATATACCTATTATGCTTTAATTAAATACGGTTCATCTCAACCCTCATTCCAATACAAAGCAAAGGGGGTTCAATACATAAATTTCACAACTCATTTCCGTTGATTTGATGTTTAATTATCCATCAACTACCTTGATGTTCGACAGTGTTAAAAATTCAAAATAATGATTAAAAACTACCTGAAAACAGCTTTTAGAAATATTCTTCGTAATAAGATTTTTTCCTTTATCAATGTTATTGGTCTTGCTGTCAGCATGGCAGTTTGTTTATTGATGATAACCATCATTCATGACCAGTATGGCTTCGATAAATTCCATGTCAATAAAGACAGGATCTACAGAGTTTTATCACACCGAGCCTTTCTCGATTATCCAATACAACATTTTGCAACATCGCCCGCTGCAATGGCACCAAAATTTATGAAAGAGCAAACAGGTACTGAAAAGATAGTCAGAATAGCCGAAGTTCGTACAACGGCGGATGCCGATACAGGTGAAAAAATTGTACCTATCAATGGCTTTTATACCGGGAAAGATTTCTTTAATGTATTTTCTTTCGAATTGATCAAGGGGGATCCGGAAACGGTATTGAAAGAACCTTTTTCAATTGTCTTAACCGAAACTGTTGCTGCAAAACTTTATGATGGGCAAAATCCGGTTGGAAAGGTGATAAATTTCGATGGGCTGGGTGGATTCACCATTACAGGGATTGCAAAAGATCCACCCAGAAATACACATATCCCATTTGAAACACTTAGATCATTTAGTACACTCCCTATCCTGGAAAAGAATGAGGATTTTCGAAACGTCACCGAGCATTGGACAAATATCTATGACAACCATACTTATCTATTATTAGATGAAGGAAAGGACCCAGCGGATTACCAGGACTATTTTTCAACATTAGGTGATCAACAATATGCAAATGAGGAGAATTTAAAAGTAACTTTTGAATTGCAGAACCTCAATGACATTACCCCAAGCAAAAAAAATTTAAGCAACCAACTCGGAAGTAGTTTGCCATTTCTGGTACTTGTGTTTTTGGGAGGATTAGCAATGGTTATTATGCTTTCCGCATGTTTTAATTATGCCAATTTATCCTTGGCTAAGGCATTGTCCAGAGCCAAAGAAGTAGGTATTAGAAAAACATCAGGAGCACACCGGAAACACATCTTTAACCAATTCATCTGGGAAGGAGTAACTATTGCATTCATTGCTTTGGTATGTTCTTTTTTTATTTTTCAGGCTTTGATACCAGCATTCTACAGCCTTGATCCTCATATTCAACAAGTGATCAATTTGGATATGAAAATAATGCTGGTGTTATATTTTGTGATTTTTGCCTCAGTGGTAGGTATGATCGCTGGTTTTTTTCCATCGTTGTATTTATCAAGACTTGAACCTATGCAAGTGCTGAGAAATTTGAATAATGTCAAACTATTTTCCAGGCTGACAATCAGGAAAGTATTGGTGGTGATACAATTTGCATTGTCCTTGATTTTCATTATATCCGCTACGATTACCTATCAACAGTTTAAGTATACAATGCAATATGATTTAGGCTTTGAACGTGAAAACATTGTGAACATACCTTTACATGGAAATCACTATCAGCAATTTAAAAATGAGTTTTCCAAAGTACCGGAAGTGAGTGATATTTCATTTTGCTCCTTTTTACCCGGAGTTGGTAGCTTAAGATCTGACTATGTCCAATATAATGATCCAATGGATTCTGCAGGTATGGCTTTCATTCCTGTTGATCAGTCATTCATTGCTAATTTAGAAGTGCCCATGCTTGCCGGCTCAAGCTTTCCCGAAAATACCCCGGAGGAGAACGAGCGGTTCATTATTGTTAACCAACAACTTTTAGAACGGTTCCGGATAGGGTCTCCTTCGGAGGCTTTAGGTGAGGTTCTTGAAATACAAGGGGAACCGCTCGAAATTATTGGGGTTATGGGAGACTTTCACTATGCTCCATTGGATGAGCCAATTGAAAGTTTCAGTTTCAGGTATCTTCCGGACGATTTTCATGTGGCTAATGTTAAAATAACCTCTGCCAATATTGAGGAAACTGTAGAAAAGATGAAAGCTGCCTGGTTGGCGATGGATAAAGTTCATGAGTTTGAATATACTTTTTTCGATGAGAGAATTCAGCAGGCCTATGTGCAGTATGTCATTATGACCAAGATCATTGGTTTCTGCGCCTTTTTGGCGATTACCATTGCCGGCTTAGGTTTGCTTGGTATGGCTATTTATACAACGGCTACCAGGATTAAAGAAATCGGAGTGAGAAAGGTGCTGGGAGCAACAGTATCCGGATTAGTTTATTTGTTGTCCAAAGGATTTATGAAGCTTTTATTGATAGCTACCCTGGTAGCCTTACCCGCAGCCTATTTTTTGAATAAACTATGGCTTGATCGATTAGCCTTCAGAATAGACATTAATGTTTTTTCATTACTTAGCGGAACCTTATTGATGTTGATAATCGGAATCCTGGCCATTAGCTCGCAGACATTTAAAGCAGCCAATAGCAATCCGGTGGAAGCTTTGAGAAATGAATAAAAAGATGAATGATGAATTACGAATTACGAATTACGATGAGTGTACGTTGTCTTCAACACTTAAATACATCAACACCTCAACACAATTTTAGGGTACCGATGTCAGACACCTTTATGGTGTCAGTACATCTTGTTTGATCGAAGTGACTGTTGAATTCTAAATGAATTACAAATGACAAATTGCGATTGCAACGAAACTTTAACACTTCAATACCTCAGATCAGTTATATGATAGGTATCAGGTTTTAGCCTTTATAATGCCTGTTGGTCAGTACAGCATACCCCAGCCTAAGTAAAAGTTGACCATTAAAGGGTTACAAATTACATTCAAAAATGGTATTTAAAGATCTTCTGATACCTGAAACCTAATACCTGATGGCATTAATTCGTAATTTCTAATTTATCACAATGAAACCTATCAATTCATGCCATTTTCAGCCGGTTTAACCTGTATTTTCAAAAAAAATCAAAAAACTTCATTTTTTCCTTGACTCTTACCTTACGTCATAGCTTTTATTTGTAATCATCATAAAATAAAGTCATGACAAGTTATTCTGTGAAACAGTTGTCAAAGCTTGCTGGGGTAAGTGTGCGCACCTTACACCATTATGATCGGATAGGTTTGTTGAAACCAGCATTCAGATCAGAGAAAGGGTATCGATATTACGGAAGAACCGAATTATTAACATTGCAGCAAATCCTCTTTTATAAGGAACTTGATTTCCCATTGAAAGAGATAGCTGCCATCATGAATGATACTTCTTTCGACCTTTTGACTGCGCTGGAATTTCATAAACAGGAACTCAAAAAGCGTTCCGATCGATTGGAAAAACTTTTGGCAACCATTGATAAAACGATTGTCGAACTAAAAAACAAAAATGAAATGATGACAGACAAAGAAATTTATGAAGGCTTTTCAGAAGAGGAGGTAAGGGCTATGAAACAGGAAGTTGCCGAACGATGGGGTGAAGAGCAATTAACCGAAAGTGAAGAGAGAATCAGAAAATTAGGTAAGGACGGTTGGAAGGATACGAAGGAAAAAGGAGAGGAGATCAATCAACTATTGGCTGATTTAATGGACCTGCAACCTTCAGATGAAAGGGTACAAAAAGCGATTGCTTTACATCATCAGTATATGAATACCTTTTATGAAGTTAGCAAGGAGGGCTATAGAGGTCTGGGAAAAATGTATGTGGAGGATGCAAGGTTTACAGCTTACTATGAAAAGTATCGCAAAGGGCTAGCCATGTTCATTCATCAGGCGATTGAAGTTTATGCTGATAGTGAAATAAAAATGGGAGAATAGATAATGCAAATGAGCAGCATCACTTTGATCAGTGATGTTGCTCAAATTTCGAGTAGTGCTTTTAGCATATTCTTTGAACGGGAAAATTATCTATCCATCCATGCCTTGAAGTTTTTTAAATAATTCCGGCTTACCAAAACATCTTCATTTGCCGGAGGATCAACTTCCACAAGCATTCGGTTATTGAAATAGGGTTCTATTTTCACAATGGAACTGTTTGAGATAATATAATTTCTGTTGATTTTCAAAAACTCTTTGGGGTCCAACAAACGTTGCAATTGATCAAGAGTATAGTCTATCACATAGCGTTTACCCATTTTGGTAATAATATAATTGAGTTTGTTTTGAGCAATGATATAGGCAATATCCCGGACATCAACTGAAATAAAACCTCTACCTGACCGCACCATGAACCGGCATTTGTAAGCATTCTTTTCTTTCACAAATTGAGCAAACAGATCATTGAGTAATTTGGTGTCAGTTTGAGGTTGTTTGTATTTTTTAAACTTCTCAATGCTATTTTTTAGTTCTTCTGGCCTTACAGGTTTCAATAAATAATCTACACTATTGACCTTAAACGCCTGTTGCATGTAATGATCATAAGCTGTGGTGAATATGATAGGTATGTCGATTTCCTGCTTCTCGAAAAGCTCAAAACATATGCCATCAGATAATTGGATGTCCAGAAATATCAGATCCGGATTGTTTTTAAGAAGATAATTAGAAGTATCTAAAATAGTATTTAATACTTCTATTACTTCAATTTCCGGACTGCATGCTTTTACCAACTTTTTCAGACGACTTGCTGCAACAATCTCGTCTTCAACAATTAATACATTCATTTCTCTTTTTGATCTATAAGTGGGAGCACAACACTAAAAGTCTCCTGATCTTCCCGAACTACAACTTCTCGGTTCGTCAAGAACTTATAACGCATTTTGATATTCTCTATACCTAATTGAGTAGTTTCTGATCCGTAATTTTTTCTTTGAATATTATTGGATACCTGCAGCGCATCATCCATTGTGCTTATTTTAATGGTCAAGGGTTGCGTCAATGAAATCATATTGTGCTTAACTGCATTTTCAATCAACATTTGCAAGGTTAAGGGAGGGATCTTCTTTTCCTGATAAGAAGCAGGTACTTCCAAATTAAAGATAAGGCCAGCCCCGAATCTCGATTCGAAAAGCCGGCACTGGATTTCAACAATTTCTAATTCCTCCTTTAGCGTGATGAGTTCTTCTTTGCCTTTGACCAATATCTGTCTGTAAATTTCAGCAAACTGATGTCCGTATTCTTTGGCTAATTCCGTGTTTTCGTCGATAAGACCAATCATGGTGTTGATACTATTGAATAGAAAATGAGGATTTACCTGGTTCTTGAGGGACTCGTATTGCGAAATAATATTTTGTCTTTTCAATGCTTCAGATTCAATGATCGACCCTCGCCACTTCCGGAACAAGTAAGAACCTGTGTAAACAGCGTTGTAAAGCAAGGAAATGATGAGAAATATGAATAAATTCTTACGAAAAACCAGAGAGCTAAAATGCGCTTCATAAACGTCTGAATACAAATATTTGACAGCAAAATAAGTAAGCCATATGGTGAAAATCGCACTAATGCCGATTTGAATAAGAACTCTGGGAGCTGCCGGTTGGCGCCATGGAACATAATTATTCAAAACTTTAATGATTAATCCATTTCCTTGCCATAAGATCAAAGAAATTAAAAAACTCCAGAACAATTCCGATAGATAATATTGAGGATCACTGGATTCGAATACGAACAGTGAAAAAGTGATCAAAGGAATACCTATGATATTGATTACTTTGTTCTTCACTCAAATGATTATTTTTTTCTTATACGTAATAACCTTAACTATTGACTCATCAAGACTAAAACTTTGAGGATTGAGGTACGCCTAATTCTGACTGAGTTACGTTTTTTTCGGTATGGGTTGCAGAACCAATTACTCGTAAGTTCGTCCATATTTTTATGAAGCGAAATGAAATTATACTGACTGTACTGGTATTGCTAGGGTTGTCTTTCACCATTACTTCGCTGACCAAAGAGGATTGTTATGATTGCACTCAACCCTTGTTTTCAACCAACTCAAGTTGTTCTATGATTGGCGGCACCTGCGTAAAAGTTCATAATAAAGCTGGATTTACCGGCCTGTGGAATTATGTAAGGAGAGTCAAATTAACTGAAGACAAAGATGGTTTTACGCTAAGCTGTTCCCCAAATTGTTTCGTCAGGTTTGAAAAAGACTCTATACAAAAAAATGATAGTGTAAGCTATATCCCTGTTGAGACCCATCGTTGAGATTATCCTGCAACTCAGCTTGATTATCCTGAAGAACCAGATCGATAATCGTTTATTGCAGTAGTTATAATCAAAATTTAAGACTATGACACGATTTATGATTCCGAGAACCGCACATTGTTGTTGCGGCTCGTCGATCTGGTCCCGGGCAAGACGTTAAACTGCCCAATTTGACATATGACCTTGTTAGCAAAAATTCATAGTTGATATTCTGAACAATGGAGCGATCACATAGCTCGATTATCGCAAGTTTCTGCCAATATTATCCGTAATTTATAATAGGATTCTTTAATATCATCATAAAATAAAATCTCTCATATTATTTTTCTTTGAACATTGAAATTAAATGTGGAATTTAGAAGGTCAAAGATTTCTATGCAATTAGATTTTATTCTAATCCGCATAACATCAGGTTGTTGAATGAAATGAAGGAAGATACCATTGATCGCAGGAGGTTTATTGGTAAAGCTTCTGCAGCAGCAGTTATAGCTGCATTTTCTTCGATAAAAACATCATATGCAAAGGATTTGGTATCCCTGGCGAACAGATCCGGCGTACGTGACAGGTATATTTTGTCACGCGAGGAATATTTACTGGATCCGGATATAACTTATTTCAACCATGCCTCTATTGGTACGATACCAAAATTACTTCACAGAACTCATAAAGCCTATATAGATCTTTGTGAGAAAAATCCATGGTTATATACCTGGGGCGAACCATGGGACAAAGAGAGAACTAAAACCAGAAAGAAGTTGGCTGAATTTGTAGGATGTGAGCCCGGTGAACTAGCACTTACACATAATACCACAGAAGGCTTTAATGTTTTGGCCAATGGATTGCCCTTGACTGAAAATGATGAAGTTGTTTTTAGTACCCTGAATCACCCCGGAGCGAGCGAGTGTTGGTTTCACCATGCTATGGCTGCAGGTTACTCGATTAATCGATTTGAGTTCCCGATTCGAGATGTTCCGGATCTATCAGAAGATGACATTGTATCCATATATGCCGAGCATATCACCGAAAAAACACGTGTCCTGGTTTTTCCACATATCGATAATCTTGTCGGTATTCGTTATCCGATTGAAAAAATGGTGCAAATGGCGCGTGAAAATGGTGTGGAATTTATAGCGGTAGATGGTGCACAGGCATTGGGAATGGTCCCAATAGATCTACAGGATCTTGGGGTGGATTTTTACGCAATGAGTCCGCATAAATGGCTACAAGCCCCCAAAGGAACGGGATTGCTTTATATCCGAAAAGCCATACGAGACCAACTGGAACCACTTTGGGTGACCTGGGGGCAAAACAGGTGGAAAGGGACCGTCCGAATATTTGAGGATTACGGTACCAGAAACCTGGCTTCAGTGTTGGCTTTGGGGGATGCAGTGGATTTCCAGATTAAATTTGATGTCAACAATTCCGTGGAACGAAGAAAGGAATTGCGAGCTTATTTTTTTCAAGCCTTGGAGAATGATCCGAACATAGAATGGAGATCACCTAGGAGTTGGGAGCTTGGCAGCTCGCTCTATACAATTGAAGTAAAGGGACAAGACAGCCAGGAGCTCTTTAAAAAGTTATACGAACAACATGGCTATGTTTTTCGGGCCTTTAAAGCCGATAATTGGAACACTTTACGCGTGTCCTTGAATACTTTCAATACATTAAAAGAAATTGACACCTTGGTAGAGCTTCTCAGCTAATGACTTTCAGTAAATTTTTTTAGAAACAAACTTTCTTGTTTCCTAAGAAATTTTGAGCATTTCATTAAGTCTTTCTAACATATGCTCCCAGGATTGGGTTCTCCTTTCGAGGTCTTTTGGAACAGACTCAAAGGACTGGACCAAACTGATTTCGGTACCGGTTCCTTTCGACGTAAAGTTTATTGAGACAATGCTGGTCATTAGCATGGCATCACTCAGACCTTCATAGGAAACAGTGAAAGAAAGGTGGGTAGGAGGGATGATGCTTTGATAAGTTCCCTGCATATAAAAAAAACTATTGTCCTGCTTTTTGATCTGAAATCGATATTGACCTCCCTCTACGAATTCCATGTCTGCATGTGTGGTAGAAGTGTTGATTGGACCAAACCAGTTGGTGATGTATTCGGGTTTAGTGAAGGCATGGAACACCCGCTCAATAGGATGATTCAGAGTTCTTTTAAGATAAACCTTATTTTGTGTCATCGTCTTGAGCATTTAAGAATTCATCGAGAGAGCTGAAGCTGGAATTCCAGAAATCATATTGTTTGGATATCCAGTTGAGTGCCTGTGTCAATTGTTTCTCATTGAGGCTGGAATAATAATGGCGCCCACTTTTTCTTTTGTTGATCAGGTGCGCTTTTTCCAACACATTCAAATGTTTGGCAACAGCTTGAAATGACATATCATAATTCTCAACCAGATCCTTTACAGAACATTCCTGCACTTGCACTTTTTTCAAGATAGACCGGCGGGTCCTGTCGGAAAGCGCAGAGAATATCAAGTCAAGCTGTTCTTCACTCAGTTTACTCATGACCATGGCAGCGATTTACTTTCGCTAAGTAAATGCAATTCTCTTAATTACCAAAGAACTCATAGGCTGAAGCAACAAGGCTAAGATTTTCTGCCTTTGGAGGTATTTCCGGTTGACTCTCCTTTAATTCACTTCTGAATTTTTGAAAGGAAGGTAGATCGGAAACAATCTTGCCGGTAGCTTCATCCGGATATAGGGCAAAATGCATAAAGGTTTTTCCGTCATCCAATAAGAATGATGAATAACGTATGTTGGGATTGTTGAGTGCACGCAAATCACTCATGACCTGCTCGATGTTTTGTTTGTTGGTTGCTACATAACTGTCTTTTACAGTGTACTGAACTCGTACTGCTTTCATGTTAACTAGGTTTAAATAATGTTTCAAATGTATAGTATCCAAATCTAATATTAAACCAATTGGTTTAATATTGTTTATTGATAACGATTGGAAAACATAAAGGTTTAGCTATTTTCAAAAATTATATCGATCCGTTTTTAACAATCTGTATACCAAGCTTTGAAATCAGGTTTTGGGCATCAGTTGGTCTCATGGATTGATATTCAGCTGTAACTAAAAGGCAGACTTGGATCCAACTGACATTGATGGGTTATTCTAATGACTCAAAATGAACAACACATTTTCCATTTCGAACCGATGGCTAAAAGTGGAAGTCCGATTACCAACAAAAAATAATTAAAAATATTTGTATATATGAAAATATGTTCATATGTTTGTGTCATGAAAATTGATTTGGAGAATATTGATGTGGAAAAACTGGAAAAGGTTGCCTTAATATTAAAAACAATAGGGCATCCTGTGCGACTGGGAATTATTGGACTTCTAACACAAGATGAAGAACTTTCTGTAAATGAGATTTGCGAAAGACTTGATCTGACCCAATCTCTGATCTCTCACCATCTGAGTAATATGAAGTTGAAGGGTATTTTGCAAAGCAGGCGGGATGGTAAACAAATTTACTATGGATTGAAACTGCAGGAAGTGGTGACGGTGGTAAAGTGTATGGCAGAATGTGAAATTTAAAATTTTTTATAGTAATAAATGAAAATTCCAACATATATAAATTTAAACATAAGTAGCAACAGCCTTCAACTTCAAAGCGATTTAAACAAGTCAGAAGTAATGTAGGGAGATAAAAAATTTTGAGCAACAAATGAAAATTTCAACATATATAATTTTTAACATTTTAGCAGCAGTATTTTTGTCATTGGGTTTGACCAAAAATGCATCGGCACAAGAAACCAAGCATTTCTCTTTGGTGGAAGTACTGAGCCTGGCGAAGGAACAAAATTGGGATGTGTTAAGAGCCGAACAACAGTTAGCTTTGGCTAAAGCCAATCTTAAACAGAGTAATGCTGTTTTTCTGCCCGTGGTGAGGTTATCAGAAACTTATACCACCACTACTGATCCTTTGACCGCTTTTGGGATTAAACTGAAGCAAAAAACAACTACGGTTACGGATTTTGATCCGGGTATTCTCAATGATCCTGACAGAATTGAAAATTTCACAACTGCCCTGGCTTTTCAACAACCGGTAATTAATCTGTCCGGAATGATGGCCAGAAAGGCAGCTAACATGGCCATGGCAGCAAGCGATCAACAGTTGACCTGGACCAAACGGTTAATCGAGCTTCAGGCCAAGGATTTCTATTTTCAATTACAAGTAGCTTATACACGACTTGAAGTGGTACAGCAAGCCTTGAAAGCCGCCAATGCTAACTTCAAATTGACACAAGACTATTTTGACAATGGTTTAGTCACAGAGGCGGATCTTTTGGGTGCCAGGTTACGAATGACTGAATTGGAGAGCCAGGTATTGGCCAGCGAAAATATCATTCAGGTAATTAACCGGGATCTCCTACATCTATTGAATCTTCAGGGTGTTAGGACAATCATCCCTATGGATACTATCCGGATTCCAAGGTCTCGGGTCGTAGAATTACAGACAACTTCGGTGCCTCTAGGAAGGCCTGACTTGCAAGCAGCTATGTTAAATACCAGGGCAGGAGAATATGAAATGAAGTCCGCCAGGAGTAGCTTTCTACCTGATCTTAATATTTTTGGAAGTTACGAATGGAATGATGGCCAGGTATTTGGCACAGGTGCTTCAGGCTATGTGTTTGGTGCAAAACTTCAGTGGGACATATTCAGTGGTGGAACAAAATTAGCGCAACATCAAAGAGCCAAAGCCAATCAACGTTTAAGCAAACTTTATTATCAGGAAACATTATCCAAAGCTGAAAAGGAGCTTAAAAAATTACAAGATGAAATTATACTGGCCAGAAAGCAACTTGATCTGGCGATCCTGGCGGAACAACAGGCGGAATCGTCCTACAACATTCGAAGGGACAGATACGAAGAACAGCTGGAAAAAACTACCGATCTGTTAGATGCGGAAACAATGCTGTTGCAAAGAAGAATTCAAAAACTTGAACAAATGAGATATTATCAGCAATTGGTGTTCAGTTTACAGCTGCAATTGGAGAACGAAACATCCATGCTCCAATAGTAAATGAAACGTAAAATTGAGATGTAAATAAACCGGCATATCAAACATCAACGACTAATAAATTAAGTAAACAAGAAATGAACAATCATATTAAAAATATTAAAAAAGGCTTACTGGTTATCATAACAATCGTGTTCACCATAAATCTGTTAACATCCTGTGGGCCATCGGAAAATCAGACTGAATCGCTTGCTCCGGTCAAAGTAAATGTTGAAAAGAGCCAGTTGACCGCTGTGCCTAAATCATATCGGTTCACCGGGAAGGTAACATCTGAAAACAGGACAGTACTAAGTACCAAAGTCCTTGGTCAGATCAGCGAGCTGAGTGTGGAGGAAGGAGAGGCTGTTAAAAAAGGGCAGATTCTAATCAACATCAAAAACAGCGAGCTGAAGGCCAAGCGGGAAGCTGCAAAAGCAAATCTGGAAGAAGCCCAGGTCAATTTTGAAAACCTGGAAAAGAATTATCATAAGATTAAACGTTTATTTGATAAAGGGAGCGCCGCTGAGCATGAATTGGACAATGCGTCAACAGCATATAGATCCGCCAAAGCAAGGGTGACTTCCATAAGACAAAACATCAATGAAATCGAGGAACTTATTAAATACACCAATCTGGTTTCTCCTATTGATGGTTTTATCAGTAAGAAATATTTAAATGAAGGTGATATGGCAGCGCCGGGTCAACCATTATTGGCCATCGAATCACTGGATAATTTAGAGATAGAAATTAATGTACCTGAGTTCGAGATAAAATTATTTCAGCCTGGTGATCCTGTGAGCGCTGAAATAAATGCTGTTGAGGGTACTCATTTAGAAGGTAGGATAGACAGAGTTGTGCCCTCTTCAGCTTTTTCCGGATCACAATATATTGTGACCGTTAGACTTGATCATAAATATGAACAGGTGCATCCCGGGATGTTTGCCAGAGTCAATTTGCTTAAAGGTCAGGAGCAGAAGATCCTGATACCTAAAGAGGCTATTCATGAAAAAGGACAGCTGTCCGGTGTGTTTACCTTAAATCAACAAGGCAAAGCCATGTTGAGATGGATAAGGCTGGGGCAGGAGTATCCTGATGGCGTGGAAGTTCTTTCAGGATTGGGACCCGAGGAGACCTATATTTTATCTTCTGCAGGCAGGATAGCTGATGGAATGCCAGTGGAAGTTGCGAGCAATTAGTAGTTAAATAGTTAGTAAATAATGAGCGGAATAGCAGGAAATATAGCCAAGCAATTCATTAATTCGAAGCTTACACCTTTGCTGATGATTGCTTTTATGATCGTGGGTGTATATAGTGCAACATTAACACCCAAAGAAGAAGAGCCTCAAATTGATGTACCCATAGCAGACATTTTTTTAGAATATCCTGGTGCTAGTGCTAAAGAGGTTGAATCCAGAGTTGTAAAACCATTGGAACAGTTCCTGGCGGATGTTCCGGGTGTGGAATATGTTTATTCACAATCCATGGAGGGACAGGCGTTTCTGGTAGTCAGGTATTATGTAGGGGAAGACGTAGAGCGAAGTATTGTCAAATTATATAACGAATTACAAAAACATGCCGATGAAATGCCGGTTGGAGTAGGGCCTCCTTTAGTGAAAACCAGATCCATTGATGATGTGCCTGTTTTAGGGCTAACACTTTGGAGTGAAGTTTACGATGATTTTCAACTCAGGCGTATGGCCCAGGAGCTCACACAGGAAATAGAGAAGGTAGAGGAAGTGAGCAGAACCCGTATTCACGGGGGCAGGAGCAGGCAAATACAGGTAATACTGGATAGAGAGAGAATGGCCGCTTATCAGGTCGACCCTAATAGTATCAGGAAGAATATTTTAAGTGCCAATCAACAACGGAACGCCGGTTCATTTATATCAATGGATAAAGAGTATTTGATCGAATCTGGTGAATTTCTCAAAAATACCGAGGATGTCGAGAATCTGGTCATTGGTGTACATCATGATAGGCCCGTTTATCTGCGTCAGGTTGCCGCTATTATTGACGGACCTGAGTTGCCCAAAGAATATGTTAGTTTTGGTTTTGGTGGTCATGAGATAGATATGAGAAAGCATGGAGAATTTCCGGCAGTGACTATCTCTGTAGCAAAAAGAAAAGGTGCCGATGCCATGCAGGTAGCCGACCTCATACTGGATAAAATTGATCGGCTTGATAAAGACCTGGTGCCACAGGAAGTAAATGTAGAGGTGACAAGGAACTATGGGGAAACAGCTTCTCACAAAGTGCAGGAGTTGATACTTCATTTGGTTGGGGCCATTATTGCGGTGACCATTGTGGTGGCGCTATCTATGGGATGGCGTGGTGGTTTTGTAGTATTTCTTTCGGTACCTATCACCTTCGCCCTGACACTCTTTATCTACTACATTTTTGGCTATACGCTCAACCGTATCACACTTTTTGCCCTTGTATTTGTAACCGGCATCGTGGTGGACGATTCGATCATTGTGGCTGAAAATATGCACAGACATTTTAAAATGCGGAAACGACCATTTCTACAGGCAGCCATTGCGTCGATCAATGAAATAGGCAATCCGACAATTCTTGCAACATTTACTGTCATCGCAGCGGTATTGCCGATGATATTTGTTTCCGGATTAATGGGCCCTTATATGAGTCCCATGCCTATTGGCGCTTCACTGGCCATGATATTTTCATTACTGGTCGCTTTGATTGTCACACCCTGGCTGGCTTATCGCTTTCTGAAACATGATGATGAAAAGAAACCGGAAAAGGTATTCGTTCTGGAAGAAACCAGGATCTATCGTTTGTACAAGAGGATCATGGAACCCATGCTTTTGACTAAATGGAAGCGATGGACATTTATCGGATCGATTGCCATTCTGACCATGGCCTCCTTTCTGTTGGTATATTTCAAATTGGTTCCTGTTAAAATGCTGCCTTTTGACAATAAGAATGAATTTCAGGTAGTAATTGACATGCCCGAAGGAACCACCTTGGAAAGAACAGCGGTGGTAGCGAAAGAGATAGGAGCCTATTTAAATAAACAACCTGAGGTAACAAATTACCAGGCCTATGTTGGAACATCAGCCCCTATCAATTTTAATGGTTTGGTGAGACACTATGACCTGAGGAGAGGATCAAATATAGCGGACATTCAAGTGAATCTATTGGCTAAGGGAGATAGGTCCGAACAAAGCCACGAAATTGCCAAAAGGATCCGCCCGGGGATTCAATTGATCGCTAAAAAATACCAGGCTAATGTAAAGGTAGTTGAAGTGCCACCAGGGCCACCGGTAATCTCCACCATTGTGGCTGAGATTTACGGAGATAATCTAGCTGAGCAGGAAAAAATTGCCAAGCAGGTAAAAGAAATGTTAGGCGGTATTGAAGATGTTGTAGATGTTGATTGGATGGTGGAGGACGATCAGGTTGAATACAAATTCAATGTAGATAAGGAAAGAGCGATGCTGATGGGAGTTTCCCCTCATGAAGTATCGGAAACACTTAGCAGTGCTTTGGCCGGCCAAAATGTTTCCTATTTATACCAGGAGAATGAGGTGGAGAGCGTGCCAATTCGTATTAGACTGGATGAGCAGGAAAGAACCAATATCAATGACCTGAGAAAGATCAGCATTCGAAGTCGTTCGGGCAACATGGTATCGCTCGGGGATTTAGTTAAGGTAGAAAAACAAACACAAGATAAAAGTATCTACAGAAAGAATCAGAAACGGGTAATCTATGTGACTGCGGATGTGGCCGGAAGGTTGGAAAGCCCTGTTTATGCTATCCTGGAAGCCTCGGATAAGTTGAAGGAAATAACAGTGCCTGAAGGATATGAATTGAAGGAGTTTTACACTTCACAGCCATTTTTGGAACAAGATTTTGGTCTGAAGTGGGATGGAGAATGGCACATCACTTATGAGGTTTTTCGGGATTTAGGCAGTGCTTTTGCTGTGGTTCTCATTATCATTTACCTGTTGATCATCGGATGGTTCCAGGATTTTAAAGTACCATTTACCATGTTACTTGCGGTGCCGTTATCTCTGGTTGGCATACTCGTTGGTCACTGGCTACTTGGGGCCTTTTTTACGGCGACATCAATGATCGGAATGATTGCACTTGCCGGGATAATGGTCAGGAATTCAATACTACTGATCGATTTTATCAATCTGCGATTACAAGAAAAAGTCCCATTTAAACAAGCCGTCATTGAGGCCGGTGCTGTTAGGACTACACCTATTCTTCTGACGGCTGGAACAGTGGTCATAGGCGCTTTTGTAATCCTATTCGATCCTATATTTCAAGGACTGGCTATCTCTCTGATGGGTGGCTCTATCGTTTCTACGGTGCTCACCCTGATCATTGTTCCATTGATCTATTATATCACGGAGCGGAAGAAATTTGAGAACAGGGACAGCAAAGCATTGCGTAAAGAAGAGCTTGTCATCCATAGCAACGGAGCAAGTGTGGAGCAGTGATAGCTTGAGGCAGCTTTATCGCTTAAGTATGAGGGATTGCAGTGAAAAGCCCGCATCTGCCAGCCGGTAGAGCACGCCCAAATAATATTGACAATAATTAACGATAGAAAATGAAGCTAATAGTTGTATTAGGAAGAAAAGCATTCAAGGATGAGCTAAGCAATGTGTTTAAAAACACGAATGTGCCCATCTATAGTGAAATGAATATCAAGGGAATTAAAAGTGAGCAAACAGGAGCTGATATGCAGAATTGGTTTGGGGGGAAAGTGGATCCTGATTTTTCGGTAATGCTTTTTGCTTTTGTTCCTCAAGAAGCTGCGGCATCTATCATGCACGGCATTGATAAGCTGAATGAAAGTATGGACGGTGATTATCCTTTCCATGCTTTCCAACTGGCGGTTGAACAATATACAGGTATAAGTAGACCATCATGATAAGTTGATGCTGACTATCGCCTTAGCAAGAAATTAATTAACTGTTTTAGATAAATTTTTAGGATTATGAGAGAGAGAATGATTAGAGCGATAGCCGGTATATTCATTTTGGTAAGTTTAATACTGGGTTATTTTGTCAGTCCATACTGGTTTCTTTTTACGGCATTTGTTGGAGTGAATCTTTTGCAATCATCTATGACCAAATGGTGTTTAATGGATGACATTCTAAAAAAGCTCGGCGTAGAGAAATAAGAAATATGTTGGATTGTTGATTTTATGAGGTTTGGATATTTTTTTCCATAACGACGAGCCGGTCTGATACGATGCAGATCGGCTTTTTCCTTATGAGAAGTTATAGGGATACATTTGTTAACGTTCGATTCAAACCTTCCACTGATGTTTTCTGAATTCACCGGGACTTTTACCAGTATGTTTTTTGAATAGACGAGAAAAATAAGAAAGATTCAAGAGGCCAATCTTACTTGCTATTTCAGGAATGGTATTGGTTGTAGTTGCCAGTAAAAGCTGAGCACGTTCGATTCTTTTTGCCTGTATATAATTAACAGGTCTTATTCCAAACAAATCCTTAAATGCCCTGGAATAATAATCGGTGTTCAAATGAGATTTCGAAGCCAGCATGTCAACCGTCAATGCTTTCTCCAAATTCTCATTGATGTAGTATATACTTTCCGTTATCTTTTGATCGGTCAGTGAATCATTGTTCGATACAATGTTTTTGTCCAAAACAAATCGGGACAGAAGGGAAAGCAGGATGCCTTGTGTTTCAAGTAATGCTGCTGCGGTCATGTCCTCATTTCTTTTCTCGAACGAAAGCAAGGTCGGATGATTATCATAAACTTTCGGATCATCGTTGACCAAAGCTCTATCCGGATTTAATTCCAGCAGCCTTTTAAAATTTTGAAGATCGTGATCTTTAGCCTTAACCTCATACCTGAATTCTTTGAGGTTATATATGGAAAGCCCGTTACCAATTTCTTCGAAAAAACTAATGTAGTATTGACTCATGTAGTCGTCACATTTGTATCGGCTGTAAGTATAACTTGGTATGAGGTATAAATAACCAGGCTTCAGATCAAAAACTTTTCCACTATGATAGACTTTGGCATTTCCGCCATCAATGTAATACATCCTGGTGAAAGGGCTGATCACATCGTCGAAATCCCAATGATGATCCAGAGGAACATGACCGATGTTGAGCAATGAAAGTGATATGGATTTTAAAGATTTGTACATTTATGACTTTCAATTATGGGCAAAATTAATCAATTATTCAATTTAAAAGTCGGATTTGTGCATATCTATGTCAGATTTGGATATTTCATTTGATCCGGCACTTGAATATTTTTGATTACTGACCATTGTATGTCTTTCACTTATGAAATATAAACTGCAACTGGTACTTTTTTTATCAGTAGTAGTGCTATCCTGTGGCACGGAACTGCCGGAAGAAGTAGCTGAGGCCTATGATAAATTACCCAAGACACTGGATTTTAATGCAGATGTTAAACCGATATTGTCAGACAAATGTTTTTTGTGCCATGGTCCCGATAAAGCGAAACAACAAGCGGATTTACGACTTGATTTAAAAGAGTCAGCTTATGGCGAACTTGTCAATTCTCCGGGGAAAAGGGCAATAACACCCGGGAAGCTAAAAAGGAGTGAAGTTTATCACCGCATTATATCGGAAGATCCGGAATACCTGATGCCCACACCAAAGTCCAACTTAAAACTTTCAGCCTATGAAAAGGCGGTCTTGGTAAAGTGGATTGAGGATGGAGCAGAATACAAACCCCATTGGGCCTTTGTTAAACCAGAGAAAAAAGACCCACCTGAAGTAAAGAATGTTGCCTGGACTAAAAACCCTATCGATAATTTTATTGCGAGTAAACTGGAGTCAAAAAACCTAAGCCCTTCTATTGAAGCTGAAAAAGAATTGCTTTTGAGAAGAGTATCGTTTGACCTCACCGGACTGCCTCCAAGCCCCAAGGAAATAAAAGCATTTTTGGATGATACATCTGCCAATGCCTATGAAAGGCAAGTCGATAGGTTATTGAATTCTCTTCATTACGGTGAAAAAATGGCTATGGATTGGATGGATCTGGCCAGATATGCGGATACCCATGGATATACAGTGGACAGGTATCGAGATATGAGTCCATGGCGGGACTGGGTGATCAAGGCTTTTAATGAGAATATGCCTTATGATAAATTTATTTTATGGCAAATCGCAGGAGACCTGCTTCCCAATCCTACTAAGGATCAAATTTTGGCTACTGCTTTCAATCGAAATCATCCCCAAAACATGGAGGGTGGGATCGTTCCGGAGGAATTCCGCGTAGAATATGTACTCAACAGGGTGAACACGGCCGGTCAGGCGTTTATGGCATTGACGGTAAGTTGTGCTAAATGTCATGATCATAAATATGATCCTATATCTCAGAAGAGTTATTATGAAATGTCGAGTTTTTTCAACAATGTTAACGAAGCCGGGCAAATATCCTTCGACAATGCAACTCCTGTTCCGACCATGCTGCTTACCTCTGAGAAACAGGAGGAAATCCTTGCGTTCCTGGAATCCGATGTGGCAACGAAAGAAGAAAAAATTGACGCTACCAGGCTAAAAGAAAGGACTTCATTTGAAAGATGGCTTGCCCTCGAAAAATATAAGAAAGACCTTGACCTGGTCTATCCAAAGAGTTTGATCGCTCATTTTGAACTGGAAAACTCGAAGCTAGGCAATAGATTGAATCCTTTACAAAGGGGGATCATGAAACAACAGGGGTCAACGGAAGAAAAACCCGAATTTGTGAAGGGCAGGAATGGCAATGGACTTCTTCTCAATGGCGATGCCTGGTTCGATACGCAAGGAATTGGTAGCTACCGGAAAAGTCAGCCTTTTAGTATTGGATTGAATATTAAGATACCTCAAAATTTAAAAAATGGCGTGATCTTTCATAAAGGTGAAGGGGCTGCTTTATATTGTTTTAAGGGTTTTCATCTGGCATTAAAAAACAATAGACTGCAATTATTAATGGCCCACAATGCTCCCGATAATGCTATTATAGAGTATACAAAACAGGAAGTTCCAAGAGATGTTTGGTTGAATTTTATATTAACTTATGATGGGTCAGGCAGCGCGTCAGGCTTCAGGATTTATCAGAATGGTAAGGAGCTTAAAACCGAAGTTGAAAATGATAATTTATATAAGGACATCCATTTCAAAAGGCAAAAAGAACCCGGAATCCAGGTAGGGGCCAGGTGGCGTGGCAAAGGAATGGGTGGAGCTGTTGTTGATGATCTTATGATCTTTAACTCAGAATTATCACCGTTGGAAATATTACAACTTACCAATCATGCCAGCTTTAAAGAGATCCTTTCCAAAGGGAACAAGGGGTTTTCTGAACAGGAAAAGGCCTTGCTCGAAACTTATTTTCTTTTCAACTATTCCAATGCCTATAAAATAGCATCATCAGAAATCGAAGAGGCCAGGAAGATCTACGCTGATAGTGTTGAAAATATCAAGGAGATCATGGTGATGAAGGAAATGTCTGAAAGAAGAAAGACTTATATATTGAAGAGAGGTATATACGATGCCTATGGTGAAGAAGTATTTCCTAACACCCCCGAAAGCATTTTACCAATGCCCGGAGAGCTGCCAAAAAACAGGATTGGATTTGCTCAATGGCTTGCGCATCCTGACCATCCATTGACGGCCAGGGTCACTGTCAATCGCTATTGGCAAAACTACTTTGGAAGAGGGATAGTCAGAACAACTGAGGATTTCGGAAACCAGGGAGAACTTCCAAGCCATCCGGACCTGCTGGATTGGCTCGCCATTGAATTCATGGATTCTGGTTGGGATATAAAAGCGTTACAAAAACTGATTGTAATGTCGGCAACTTACCGACAGCGTTCTAAAGCTAGCGAGGAACTCCTTGAGTTGGATAAAGAAAACGTACTGTTGGCCAGAGGACCTTCTGTCAGATTATCCGCGGAAATGATCAGAGACAATGCTTTGCTGGCCAGTGGATTACTTTATGATAAAATTGGAGGACAGAGTGTAAAACCCTACCAGCCAAAGGGACTTTGGAGGGTGAATGGCTATGATTATCATCGCGATACATCTAATAAACTGTACAGAAGGAGTATGTATACAATTTGGAAAAGATCAGTTCCACATCCCACCTTAGCTACATTTGATGCTCCCGAAAGGAGTGAATGCACAGTTAGAAGACAAAAAACAAATACCCCACTGCAGGCGCTTGTCTTGCTCAATGACCCTACCTATGTGGAAGCGTCCAGAGTGATGGGAGAAAGTATTTCCAGACATACTGATATGAAAACCGGTATTTCACAGGCTTACTTAAAACTTACCGGCAGAATGCCTAATGATCAGGAATTGAGCATCCTTTTGGAATTGCAGCAAAAGGAATACACTAAATTCAAACTAAATCCGGATAAGGCAATGGGTTGGTTGAATACCGGAGAATATACAACCGATGGATCCCTGGACAGAAACCTCATTGCTGCCAATGCTATCGTAGCGAGTGTTATCATGAATTCTGACGCCTCAATAATGAAAAGATAGATTATGTGCCATCATCACAATATTGTAAGATCTGATAATAAGGATCTTCAGAAAGTAGAAAAGCAAATTGATCGAAGGGAATTTTTAACCAAAACCTCACTGGGGCTGGGGGCGATGGCGCTTGGTTCGCTTTTAGGTACGGAAAAACTCTTTGCTTCTGTAAGCGATACTAATTCGATTTCGGAATTAAACGGACTTCCGGGTCTACCTCATTTTGTTCCAAAAGCCAAGAGAATAGTTTATTTGTTTCAAAGCGGTGGACCATCACAGTTAGAGACTTTTGATTACAAACCAAGATTATATGATTTGCATGGACAGGATTTACCGGCATCAGTACGGCAAGGGCAGCGGCTTACCGGAATGAGCGCTGATCAAACCGCTTTTCCCATGACTTCTTCCATATTTAATTTCAAACAGTACGGGGAAAGCAGGACTTGGGTAAGCGAGTTGATGCCTTACACTGCTGAAATAGTAGATGATCTGTGTTTTATCAAGTCTATGCATACGGAGCAGATCAACCATGATCCTGCCATTACCTTTTTTCAAACCGGACATCAGCTACCTGGACGACCTTCCATTGGGGCATGGCTCAGTTATGGATTGGGTTCAGATAATCAGGACTTACCCACATTCATTGTTTTGGTTTCCAAGAATGCGGGAGGACAACCATTATATGCCCGATTGTGGGGGAATGGATTTCTGCCAACCAGACACCAGGGAGTGCAGTTCAGATCCGGAAAGGACCCTGTATTGTATTTAAATAATCCCGATAACTATGATGGGACCGATCGGAGAGAGATGCTGGATTATCTAAGAAGATTGAATGAGGTACAGTTTGACAGTTACGGAGATCCTGAGATAAACGCACGAATAGCGCAATATGAAATGGCCTACCGGATGCAAACATCCGTGCCTGAAGCAACTGATATGTCTGACGAGCCCGATTATATTTATGAGATGTACGGTGAGGATAGCCGGGACCCCGGCACCTATGCCGCCAACTGTTTGCTTGCGAGGAAATTGCTCGAAAAAGATGTGAAATTTGTTCAGCTATACCATCAGGGTTGGGATCAGCATGGAGGACTACCGGCAGGTATAAAAAATCAATGCAAAAATACGGATCAGGCTACGGCCGCGTTGGTAAAAGACCTTAAACAAAGAGGATTGTTGGAAGATACGCTTGTTATCTGGGGTGGTGAATTCGGACGAACGGTTTACTCGCAAGGAAAGTTAACAGCAACCAATTATGGTCGTGATCATCACCCGAGATGTTTTACCATGTGGATGGCGGGAGCAGGTGTAAAACCTGGTTTTACTTATGGGCAAACCGATGACTTTAGTTACAACATTATTAAAGATCCTGTTCATGTCCATGATTTTCATGCGACATTAATGCACCTGTGCGGGGTGGATCATGAAAGACTCACCTTTAAACACCAGGGAAGGAGATACAGGTTAACAGATGTACATGGCCATGTTGTTAAGCGTATTTTGACCTGAGAAATAATTTACGAATGACCTCCGGAATAGAAAAATTCCAATCTGGAACACCTGAAATATTCTATGGATCAAGTCAAGGTCTTTTTATACCACAGCGCAAGTGCAAACACAAATATCGATATACAATAAGGAGATCAGAAAGCGAATGATATGAATGTTGAACTATTTTTAGGGCGGTTCCATCCGTTGGTGGTGCATCTTCCAATTGGTTTTTTATTATTGGCGGTGATTATGGAGTTTTTGTCACGCTTTTCTAAAAGTAAATTCAAGAACCTGGATTTGGCCATCTCCATATCCATCCTCTTAGGAGGTATTGGAGCTATAGGGGCTGCTATCATAGGATACCTTTTAGCCGGAAGTGGCGGATATGATGACCAGACACTTTTTTGGCATAAATGGTTAGGAATTGGACTTTCTGCACTAGCTTTCCTTGCATGGGCTATGAAGATTGGATATGTAAAACTTCCAAAGTCATACGCTTCGATCATGATGGTAATCTTAGTGGTACTGGTATCAGTTACCGGTCATCTCGGTGGCAATTTGACTCATGGCAAAGATTATCTGCTGCACTATGCTCCGGAATTTATACAAAACATGGCTGGCATGCGGGGCAAGGACATCGGAAACCAAGAAATACCACAACATGTGGATTCTATTGTTGTATTTGAACATTTAATTCAGCCAGTCCTCCATAAAAAATGTGGTAATTGCCATAATGAGACCAAGGCTAACGGCGGTTTGATTATGACCACTATTGAAGGACTGAATGAAGGAGGAGACAATGGAGAGGTAATTGTAGGTGGCAAATCTTATGAAAGTGAACTCTTTTTAAGAACGACATTGCCTCAAGGCAATAGGAAGTTTATGCCCCCAAAAGGAGAGCCAATGACCTACAGTGAGTTAAGAATACTTGAATGGTGGTTGGATAACGGGGCTCATGCTAAAGGGAAACTTAGTGATCTGGAAATACCAGATAAGATTCAGACAATACTATTAAGTGATTATCAAATTGACACCAAACCCAAACCATATTTTGACATAGTTCAGGTTTCCCCTGTATCAGAAAATGAGATGAATGAATTGATACAAGCAGGATTTAGCGTATCACCTTTATCTGATGGTCACCATCTGTTACAAGTCAGATTCGATGGAGAAGAAATTAAGAGCAAGCAGATTGAGGCATTGCTTCTCGCCAAAGAGCAGATTACATGGCTGGAGTTGGCCAATAAATCTTTAAGTGATGAAATGCTGATGGTTGTTGGAAAGCTTACCAATCTCACCAGATTAAAACTATCAAATAACCCAATCACCAATGCAGGGATCACCTATCTTGAAGAACTGGAACACCTCGAGGTATTGAATTTGTATAGTACTGAAGTTACGAATGAAAGTGTTAAGAGTTTTAAACGACTCCCCACACTGAAACGCCTTTATCTGTGGAAAACCAATATAACCAATGAAGGTCTGGAGAGCTTAAAAAAAGAACTGCCGGGAGTGAATATTGTGGATGGAACCAAAATCAAGCCCTAAGATCAGTGACCGTTGCACAGGTAGTCTCCGTGTCCTCTGAGCCGCCGACCTTATTTTCCTGACTCCCAACTTTGTGAAGCTATCCTTGTATAATTACCATAGTACTACGATCAGGAAAATCAAATCGAAAGGTCATTAGTTGTGGTTTTCTCAAGAATTACGCTAAAACCCATTGGGCAGGAGTTTTAATGAACCTCCCTTGTTTCGTCTGACTTGCTACTTATGGTTCTGAAAAATATGTTAGACAACAGATGTTTGCACTTTATTATAGTAGAAGATTATTTCAAGACCCCAATGATCAAGCATAGCGAACTTATTGAGATAAATACCCACAGCGAAATACCTAACAACATGGATCTCCAGCCGGCAGATCTAATTTTGTCTATTGGTAAACCTGCGCCTATTAGGAATAATGTTAGGGTCAGAACGGATTTAGAAATGTCTGTGACAGACACGGTAAGGTGGTTTGGCAATGGAAAATAGCTATTCAACAATATGGCTCCTATGAAAAGAAATATAAACCAAGGGATTTTAATTCCACGGATTTTTCCCCTGAAAATGAATATCGAAACAAGTGATAAAGGAACAATCCAAAGCGCCCTGACTAATTTGACTGTTGTAGCTATCTGTAGAGCCTCCTCACCATAAGCTAAAGAAGCTCCGACTACGGAACTTGTGTCATGGATGGCGATGGCCGTCCACAAACCAAATTGGTATTCGGTCAGGTCAAATAGATGCCCAATAGGAGGGAAAATGACCAATGCCATGGCGTTTAACAAAAACACAACACCCAATGAAACGGAAATGTCCTTTTCAGAACTGTTGATAACAGAGGATATAGCGGCAATAGCACTTCCGCCGCAAATGGCGGTTCCTGATGAAATTAAATGAGTTATTTGTTTGTGAACATTCAGAAATTTCCCAATAAAAAAACCTATCAGTAAAGTGGAAAAAATGGAGATTACAGTAAGAGAGAAACCTTCCCGCCCCAGATTTGTTACTTCCAGAATGTTCATGCCAAATCCCAATCCCACCACGGCAATTTTCAATAGCCAGTTGATTATCCTGTTATTGTAGTGTCGAAATGGATTTCCAATGAAATGAGAACATAAAAATCCTCCGATCAATGCCACAGGACCACTTACAAATGTGGTCAGGCAGATAAGACCTGCCAAAACAAAAATAATTTTTACATGTACGGGTCTCGTTTTATTTCGGATTGGAACACGCTGCTGCATCAGATTTCATGTAATGATGATGCAAAAATGAGTGCTTTTGATTAATAATTTTTATCAAAATATGTAATGTTCCATTACAATTAGTTATAACAAGACGTGTTATTATGACTGAAATTCTAACTGACCAAAACTTAAAGTGTACCAAATAAGAATCAGATTAATGGCTGCTGTTTCAATGCAATAACCCTACATGTTATAAAAAGATGAAATGAAAAACTGCTTCACTTTTTTGGTAATACTTGAATATTCTCCATGTAAATTGGCAAACTGAAAGGTTCTCTTTATATCAAGGTTTCTGATATCAATGACCTTAAATTTATTGTTTTTCAATTCTTCAGTGATTGAATGAATAGACAAAAAAGCAAATGCATTGGAATTCAGCAGGTAAGTCTTAATACTTTCGGAGCTACCCAAGATCATTTCAATGGACAAAGCTTGAGAGGAAAGTTCTACTTCTTTTAAGGAATTATCGATAATATCCCGGGTGCCTGATCCTTCTTCCCTGTAGATTAATGGTATCTGTGTTAATTCCTGAAGTGTTATTTCATCCTTTTTGACTTTCGTATTAGTCGATTTGGTCACTAAGACGATTTCATCCTTAATAAAAGTTTCATAGTGTAGGAGAGGATTCAAAGTATTGCCTTCCGTAAGCCCGATGTCAATTTGTTTATTGATAATAAGTGACTCGATATTTTCAGAGTTATCGTTCAACAGCGTAATAGTAGTTTTCGGGTATACCGATTTGAACCTTGATAATAAACTGGGTAGAATGTACTGTGAAATTGTAGTACTGGCCCCAATGGTTATCTTTTCAGGAAATTTGTTATTTAATGTTAAAAAATCATCTTCCAGCTTATCATACAATTCAAGTATCCTTTTGGCATAGGAAAGTAACAGTTCGCCCTCTGTAGTCAAGCTTATTTTCTTGCCGTGTCTGTTAAATAAGGACCTACCGAAATGTTTTTCCAATTCATTGATATGTTTTGTAATAGCCGGTTGTGTTATAAAAAGATCCCTGGACGCTTTGGTAAAACTTAATCGTTCAGCCACTTTCTTAAATACTTTTAATCTAAAATCCATGGATTATTCAATTGTTCATGATTTCATAGATAACAATATAGCGTTTTATGAGATGTTGGTGCAAATATAAATTTTTATAACAGCTATCATTTCCTTTTCTACAGAAGACAATGGGGTCAGTAGCTATTTTTAATTTTTGCGGAATGATTTCTTTTGAAGAAGTAAATAGTATCTTTGCGCCCGCTAATGAAAGGAGAACACACCACAATGGCCTCATAGCTATTCCGCCATAAGGTTAAAACTTCCTTTGTATAAGTTTATTTATTTGTTTTCACTCGGGATCTGGCATTCCGTTATCAATAATTATTGTCTTTGAAAATTGATGAAAAAGTATTTTAACCTGTTCGATTTATCACAAAAGATCGATCACAAAACAGAAGTTTTATCAGGATTGACCGTTGCTTTAGCCCTGGTTCCGGAAGCGGTGGCCTTTGCCCTGATTGCTGGCTTGTCACCATTAACAGGCCTTTATGCAGCTTTTGTGATGGGCATTGTTACTTCAATTTTAGGAGGAAGGCCCGGTATGATCTCAGGGGCCACCGGTGCAGTTGCAGTAGTAATAGCGCCTTTGGCGATGTCCCATGGTGTGGAATACATTTTTGCCACAGTCGTTCTGGCTGGCATTATTCAGGCAGCTGCCGGTTTTTTTCGATTGGGTAAACTCATGAGGTTAGTACCACATCCCGTAATTTTTGGTTTTGTCAATGGTTTGGCCATCATCATTTTTATGTCGCAATTAGATCAATTTAAGGACACATCTGGTGATTGGTTGACAGGATCACCTTTGTATATTCTCCTAGGCCTGGTTATCACTACGATGCTGATCATTTGGGGACTACCTAAGCTTAGCAAAGCCCTTCCGGCTTCCTTGGTAGCAATCCTGGTTATTTTTGGTGTTGTCGTATATTTTGACATCGATACAAAAACCGTAGGTGATATTGCCTCTATTCAGGGTGGTTTTCCCCCATTTCACATCCCAAACATTCCATTGAATTTTGAAACACTTGCATTAATATTTCCTTATGCCCTTGTAGTGGCGGGTGTAGGCTTAATTGAAAGTTTATTAACACTCAATATTATAGATGAAATTACGGAGACCAGGGGAAGAGGGAATAAAGAAGCTGTGGCTCAGGGTACAGCCAATATATTATCCGGGGTCTTTTCAGGAATGGGTGGTTGCGCCATGCTTGGACAAAGTTTGATCAATATTTCAAATGGCGCAAGGGTTAGACTATCAGGTATAGTGGCAGCTGTTATGCTTTTGGTATTTATTATGTTTGGTGCCAACCTGATAGAGAAACTACCCATGGCTGCTTTAACTGGTCTGATGATCATGGTATCAATCGGAACATTTGAATGGGCCAGCCTTAGAACTTTCAATAAAATGCCTAAGTCCGATATTTTCGTGATGGTACTTGTGACATTGGTAACGGTATTACTCCATAACCTTGCCTTGGCTGTAGTAGTTGGTGTTATTATTTCTGCCTTGGTATTTGCATGGGACAATGCAAAGCGCATTCGCGCCAGAAAGCATATTGATGCAAATGGAGTGAAACACTATGAAATTTACGGACCTCTGTTTTTTGGCTCAATCGCAGCATTCAATGAAAAATTTGATTTGTCAAATGATCCCGAGGAAGTAATCATTGACTTTGCAGAGAGTCGTGTCGTTGATATGTCTGCTATAGAGGCTTTGAATAAAATTACGGAACGTTATCATAAGGTAGGGAAAAAAATACATTTAAAACACCTCAGTCCGGATTGCAGGAAGCTATTAAAAAATGCTGAAGAGATCATTGAGGTGAATGTCTTAGAAGATCCAACCTACAAAGTAGCTGTTGACCATCTTTAAAATCCATCAATGGTCATGCCGTTATGAAGGCCAGGAATTTTGTAACTTATGCCAGTGACTATTCCGTAGGCTCTGATAGTTAAGTTGTGGTTTTCACCGGAGGTTTATTCACTAACACTGATTTTTGAATTGAGCAATCTGAAGGATCCGACAGCTTTTTCAAAAGTTTTCTTATACTTTTCCTTCCTCTTTTTAAGCGTCCAGGCCATAACCATGTAGACTTTTTCTTCGCCTTCAATAAAGGTGAGAAAATAAGAGATATCATAGAATATACCATCTACTCGTCCATCAATCTCAACCAGTTCGGCGTCCAATCCATGAATTCTTTTTGATTTTGGTTCGGATTGCATGCTGATATCTATGCCCTCATGTAAAAACTGAAGTTGAATGTCCCGGTAATTCTTGGCAACGGAAATACTATCATTGTACTCGCCTATTTCTTTAAATGTATCAACAAATTCCTTTTTGGATTCATCTATGATAACAATGTAGGCCTCCTTAAATACATTTTGAAATTGAAGTGAAGCTTCATCATTCAGATCATTGGTCTTCTTCATATAACTAGGGATCTTTATCCCATACTCATTGTTTATTTTGATGGGGACAAAATCCTTATCAATGGAGAGATTTTCATCTTTGTTGTTGTTGAAATCAAAACATGAGACCAGTAGCTGTCCTATGCAGATGATCAATATTAATTTCGGTGTGTTTTTCATAGCTTTAGTCAGTATATACTTCCGAATTGAATATGACGGATGATTTTGTAATTCTATTATCTATTTTGTTAGCTTCCGGAGAATAGTAGATCAACTATTGAGGGTTAGGATTTTATAAAAATGAGTTGATTGATAAGAATAAAAAAATGATTCTCACTCATTATCCTACACAATTTGGTAATGAGCAATTTATGACCAAAGAACGTTTGATCATGGGAAGGTCTGCTGTTTAGAGGATTTTGTAATTCGGCCTGAATAAATCAATAACCCGCTGTCAAAGATTTCAAATCTTAAACAGGAGGTTATCGATTCAAGGTAATTCAAAAAATGAGAAGTATAGTGGGTATGATGTACGCAAATACACTCTCAATTAAGAGCCTTGAGCTTCAGCGGCACCGATCTGGGTCATAAGACTCAAGGGGTTCATTTCAAGATATTCCTCAGATATCTTCCCATCGACGATCTGAAAAAAATCTGTCCAGGTAAACTCTACATCATTTCCTGTAGCAGGCACACCCTGAAATTCTCCGACATGTTTACCTTTCCAACGGCCATATACTGCTATCCATCCGTTTTCCTCGACTAATATTTCAACATGATGTTTTCCCTGTAAAGAGTTTGTCATCATTTGTGCCATACCAATATGTTCTTCCACTCCCAAGGGTGCCGGACTCATTGGATTATGGAATTTGTGGTCAGACGCCATAAGACTTTTAAGGGCATCATAATTCTGATCGTCGATATTCTTAAACCAGGCTTTTACTACTTCTTTTGATGTCATGTTCGTCGTATTTTAATCATTAATAATTTGTTTCACACTCGTATGACGAACTTACTTTGAGTAAAAGGACATGATTTCTATTTTTTTATCTCGTATTTTTTAATCAAAAGCAACAGTAATCCCTGTATCATTCAGGATAACAACAATTCTCTTCAACCATGATCTCAATCATTGTTTGAATCCCCGGTCAGATATACCTTGCACACATCGAGTAAATCCCTTTTTACATCCATAAGAAGCCAAAAATATTGGTTTTAACGGATGAGTTTATCTCTAGAAGACATAGGGATAATGGGTGAAGACCCGAAAACCGTTATATCAAAAACATACGCAATTCAACATAAAATACAGGATCATGAAAAAGATAAATTATTTGATTCCAATATTGGTTATGGCCTTACTGGTTTGGTCATGTTCCGGAGATAAACAAAGTGCCAGCAACGTTGATACAGGGGCAGCAGATGCTCCACCAGCTAAAATAAAAGGGCAGGCTTCTGTTTCGGATGATGTTTCTGCAAAAAACATTGTACAAATCGCCGCAGGCTCTACTGATCACACCACATTGGTAGCTGCAGTTAAAGCAGCTGGTTTGGTTGACGTGTTGGCCAATAATGGACCGCTCACCGTCTTCGCACCAACCAATGAGGCCTTTGATAAATTACCGGATGGTGTTGTTGAGGATTTGTTAAAACCGGAAAACAAAATGAAGCTAGTTAATATTATCCATTTTCACGCCTCGCCCGGTACCTATAAAGGTAAGTTGCTGAAGGATGGTGCTATGCTTTTCCAGGCTCAGGGAGATAAGGTCAAGGTAGAGAGAAATGGCGACGAGGTAACAATCAATGGTGCTAAGATTTTGGCTACAATTGATGCGACAAATGGTGTAATTCATGTTGTAGATCAGGTGCTGTTGCCTCCTGAAAAATAAGTAGTGTATGCTTTTGCCGGCGCAGGAAGAAATTTAATCGTCATGTAAGTCATCCCGTTTTCTGAAGTTCCGGGATGACTTTTGTTTTAAAGGACTTTTGCTAAAAGCACAAAGTAAACTTTGCCCATGGCCTCGTAGATAGGGAAAGTGTCTTTTTTTCTGTTTCTTAATAAAGATATCTACTAATAAAATCCCAATGCCATGAAGCATGTTTGTGTTTTTTCTAAATACTTATTTGTATTGTTAAGTCTATTATATTTGGTCGCCTGTGGTGCGCCTGATAAACAAAAGGAAAAGGAGCAGGAAGCTTCCAAGGAGCCACCGAATATCGTGATCATCTTTACAGATGATCAAGGTTATCAGGATGTAGGATGTTATGGTTCACCTGATATTCAAACACCTAATTTGGATCAAATGGCTTCTGAAGGGATCAGGTTCACGAATTTCTATGTGTCGCAACCAGTTTGTTCTGCATCCAGGGCTTCATTGCTGACAGGTTGTTACCCCAATAGATTAGGAATTCATGGTGCATTGTGGCCTGGAGCAGAAATGGGCTTAAATCCGGATGAAACAACCATCGCTGAGATGTTGAAGCCTCTGGGATATGCTACTGCCATATATGGCAAATGGCATTTGGGAGACGTCCCGGAATTATTACCGGAAAGACAGGGATTTGATGATTATTACGGACTACCTTATTCCAACGATATGTGGCCTCATCATCCGGAGGGGATGAAATTCCCTGATCTGCCTCTGATCGATGGTGAGGAAATTATTGCTTACAATCCCGATCAGACAAAACTAACTACCACCTACACCGAAAAAGCGGTAGAATTTATTGAGCAGAATAAGGACAGGCCTTTCTTTCTATACCTTCCACATAGTATGCCGCATGTTCCATTATTTGTATCCGATAAATTTAAGGGAAAATCACCCAGGGGTTTGTATGGTGATGTAATTATGGAAATTGATTGGTCGGTTGGGGAGATCTTAAAGACATTGGAGCAATATGATCTTGAGGAAAATACATTGGTTATTTTCACCTCCGACAATGGACCCTGGCTTTCCTATGGAGAACATTCCGGTTCCGCTCTTCCATTGAGAGAAGGAAAAGGAACTACCTGGGAAGGTGGCGTGCGTGTCCCATGCATAATGAAATGGCCATCAAACATACCAGCTGGGAAGGTAAGTAATATATCAGCCATGACCATTGATTTGTTACCAACCATTGCTGAGTTCACCGGAGCTCAACTTCCTGAAAAGAAGATAGACGGAAAAAGCATTGCTCCGATAGTATTAGGGAAAGCGAATGCTAAGAATCCTCATGAAGCTTATTACTTTTATTATCGCAGGAATGAGCTTCAGGCTGTTTTGAGTGATCACTGGAAGCTTTACTTGCCACATACTTATCGTTCGCTCAATGGAAGAGAAGGGGGAAAGGAAGGGTTTCCAGTGAAATATGATATGAATGAAATGGATGTAGAACTATATAATGTCAGGGATGATATCAGCGAGACAAAAAATGTTGCATCCGAGCATCAGGACATTGTTGAAAAGCTTCTGGCACTGGCTGATAAAAGCAGAGAGGAATTAGGAGATGCACTCACTAACAAGGAGGGTAAGGGTGTCAGGCCTGTTGGTAAAGTGCAGGTAGAAAAAGAATAATTATTGAAGTTTTAAGATAAAAGTCTGGCCTAACATAACTATATCATCCTTAGTCAGAGAGTTTAATAAGACCTATGGTGACATGACATTGCTCTGATCCAGGAATCCATAGATGTTTATATCTGCCTTCGTTAATAGAAAAACATTGGGAAGTTCCTTTAGTACTTCCCAATGTAAGATATTCAACATGGTTTCTTTCCATACGCAAGGTCAAGATGCTTTTTTATGACTTCAAGATTTCCAGAATCCTCTTTTCCTTCCATTTACCACGAGTGAAATCCGGGAATTTGACAGGGATGCTTCCTAACTGAACGGATGTGGCACTTAACGGAGTGATAACGGACCAGTCTACACCATCATAAACATCCATGTCAAGCGGGAGCCCTTTATTAAAATGATCCACTAGACGATACAACATCACAAAATCCATTCCGCCGTGTCCGCCATGCTGAGCAATTTCATTTTTCAGTTTATCCCAAACCGGATGATTAAATCGCTCTCTCATTTCTTTATAATCAATATCCGACAACCAGGAATGGCCTCCTTTATCTTTCAATGATAAACGACTGGGATAACCTTCATGATAAGCTTTCGTTCCTGCCAGCGCATTAATTCTGCTATAGGGGCGTGCTGTAACAACATCATGCTGTAAAAGAATAGTCCTGCCCAGATGGGTTTTAATCAAGGAATTATTCATATCACCATGTGCAAAGTCCGACCGGTTGTAAAATTCATTGTCAGCCTGAACGGAAGAGGAGTATTCCGTCAAACTTGCTTGTAAAGAACTCATAGATACTAAATGGTCAAACCGGTCACCCCTGCCAATACCAAGATATTGGGCAACCGGCCCCAGACCATGAGTAGGATACAGATTTCCATCAGTAGCCAGGTGATGACGGATACGCCATTTATTGTAGTATTTATCATTAAAAAGACCTTTTCTTAAATCGTGAATGTAAGCGGCTTCGGCATAGGTCAATGTTCCAAATACACCCTCATTAACCATGTTGAGTATCCATAGTTCTTCGTTTCCATAGCATACATTTTCCAGCATTATGCAGTTTCGTTGGGTTTCTTCTGCAGTATCAACCAGTTTCCAACAATCTTCAAGTTTATAAGCAGAAGGAACTTCGACAGCCACATGTTTACCCTGTTGCATTGAGTATACGCTCATAGGAACATGATCCTCCCATGGAGTTGAGATGATGACCAGATCGATATCATCTCTTCTGACCATTTCTTTCCAGGCTTCCGGTTTTCCTGAATATATGGTTAATTTTTTTTGACCATTGTTTATAAGAAAATCAGCAGTTTTATTAGCTTGTTCTTTTCTTATATCGCAAATCGCAACAATTTTTGCCTTTGGGGCTAATGCATTTATTCTTTTAGCATGTCCGCTCCCTCTATTTCCTAGTCCAATGAAAGCCACCCTCAATTGCTCAATGGGAGGGACCTTTAACCCCATGACAGATTTGCCATTTGCCGTGGAGGATTGGGAAATTCTTTCTAGATGCTCTTTTATCAACTCTTTATTATTCGCTTTTAAAGCAGTTGGAGATAATCCGAGAAACGCGCTAGTTAACGCAGAAGCCCGAAGAAAATGTCTTCGATTGATATTCCCTTTATTGGGTTTCATTTGATTTAGCGGTTAATTTTTTTGAAAAATCTATTATATGATTTCAGATAGTTGAAAATTCGGCAAGGCACAAAGGCTATATTTAGCTTCATGAGCTATAATCACTATTTCGAGTTAAATACTTTGTGAGCTTTATTTATCTTAAATGCTGATGCATCGTCCAGAAACATGACAGTCTGGCTATGAGTTCTTAAAATGGAAGCCGGACAGTGGGTGTTTATATCAGCATATAAAGCGTTATATACTGCCTCCGCCTTTCTTAGATCGGGTACTACGCAACTTATTGTCTTACTACTCAATATAGCTGTAACCGTTAGTGTGAGCGCTTCTTTTGGGACATCCTCAAATGTTTTAAACCATCCCTCTCCTAATTGCTGATTTCTACATGCTTCATCTAGTTCAACCACTTTCACCAGTTTTGGATCATGAAAATCAGCAACACCAGGATCATTGAAAGCAATATGCCCATTTTCTCCTATCCCGATGCAGGCTATGTCAATTGGATGTTTAGTTAATTCTTCTGTATATCGATTCATTTCTTGGTCAATATCTTCCGCATCTCCATTAAGAAAATAGATGTGTTTTGGATTGATAGAATTCAAGATTCTATCTTTCAGGTATTTACGAAAGCTGGCTGGATGAGACGCGGAAATCCCTTTATACTCATCCAAATGAAAAACCACAACTTTCTGCCAGTCGATATTTTTGTTTTTCAATGCTTTCAAAAAGGTAAACTGAGAGGCACCGGTAGCCAAGATGAGATTAGCAGAGCCTTTTGATCCGATTGCATCATTCAATTTTTTCTCAACGAAATCTGCTGCAGCTTTACCCATGCTTACAGGTTCATTGTAGATTGATACTTTTAAACCATTGATATTTAAGGTTTTCGTCATGTGATAAATTGTTTTATAAAAATTCAATGATGGCAAACCATGTAGTAATTAAGGAAAATATGGCAACGGCTATCAAACCGATATTCTGTTTAACACCTGCGCTGTGGTGTTGCATCAGTTCTTTTCTATTTATCAAAATAAATATAGGAAGTACAACTGCCGGTAGGATACAAGCCTGGAACGCCTGGGAAAATACCATAAGTGCGGGTGGTCTCTGCTCCATAAAGACCGACCCAAACGCAAATATCAGAGCAATGAATATGAGTACCCTGGAAAGCGTAGAGCGTATATCCCTGGAAGTACCACGATAATCCGCAATCAACCAGGGAGCTATTAGCACGATGGGAAATATGGTTGAAAGGCCGGCCCCTGCGATACCAATAATGAGTATAAAGGCAGCAATTTTCCCACCTATTGGTTCAAATAAATGAATCATTTCAACTGTATTCTCGAGCTTTAAGTCCATGATATGTAGCGTTCCCGCCGCTACAGCCATGATAACACCACTTAAGAAAAGCATCATAAAGGTGGAAACAAAGGCATCTTTTTTCTCTGTTTTCAGATCATTTATAGTCCATCCTTTTTCTGCGACCACCGTACTTCTAACAATGAAAACAGCCGCAGAACAAGTTGTTCCGGTAATAGCTGCAATTAATCCAAAAGCTCCAGGGCTGTTAGGGATACGTGGAATAAGGCCCTCGGCAAGTGATGATAAACTCGGTTTTACCATGATGAAAACCACCAGAAATGATAATCCCATGACAACAACCAATGCCGTTAGCACCTTTTCGAAAAGCTGATATCTTCCGCGCCAGATCAGCGAATACAGTGCAATAACCAACAACAAGATGATCCAACCTGTATTAATCTCGATGTTATTAAAGCCAAGTCGAATTCCTTCCTGAATCAAATCGGCAACAATGCCCATGACCCCTATGAGTGCGAGAAGTTCTCCTATAATGAGAGCCACTATGATATACACGGAAAGTAACCAACCCCATTTGAATTCGTTTTTAAAATTGAACAAAGCGGTGCGACCTGTTACCAGTGTTACTTTTCCATAAGCGATCATTAAAACATAGGTAAAAACACAGGATAATAGTAATGCCCAAAATAAGCTCATACCATGTTCAGCTCCGGTTTTAGCCATGGTGGTCACGCTACCCGTTCCAATGTTGTAGCCAATCAGAAATAAACCCGGTCCAACGGCGCTTAAACCAATAAGCACTCTTTTTATGGCTTTACTATTTTTCATTGATCAGTGATACATTTTATATTGTTGCTTTTCAGAATTATGGTTGGATTCAAATTGGTTTCCAATGAAGGATCATAATTTTAGTTTTTTGAATACACTAGTTTCCCAGTAATGAATGTTTTTTGGATTACCATTTCACCATTTTCCATAGTGAAAAGGATCAGGTCACCTCTTTTACCATATTCAATTCGACCACGGTTTCTAAGGGAGAGCATGTCGGCAGGGTTGGTGCTTGCCATGCGGACAGCATCAGCCAGACTACATTGGGTAAATTCCATTATAACGCCAATACATTTGCTGATAGGGGAGGCGGCGCCGGCTAAAACATTTTCTTCAGGCAATTTTACAACATTGGGCGTCAGTAATAATTTTCGTTCACCGCGTATGTATTCACCTGGAGGTAGGCCTGCCAGATCCAGCGCATCGGAAACAAGAATTGTTTTACTTGCTCCTTTTACTTTGTAAAAACTTCTGACTTCTTCTTTGGTGAGGTGAAATCCGTCAGCAATGATACTTGGAATGATGCGGTCATTTGACAGCTGTGGCCAAATTGGGTTATGATGACGGTCGATCTGATTAGCACAACCATTTCCCAAGTGTGTAGCCATCCTTGCTCCTGCATCCACAGCTTGTTGAATCTGTTCAGCAGACCCGTTGTGATGCCCCAGAGATACTACAATACCATTTTTAGCACAATTACGGATAAATGGAATAGCACCTTCTATTTCCGGCGCTACGGTTATCAGTTTGATATGGTTTTTAGCGGCTTTTTGAATTTCCTTAAACTCATCCCAATCCGGCTTTCGAATGTATTTTTCCAAATGAGCTCCTCTAAAACCCTTAACCGGGGAGATATAGGGACCTTCCAGATGAAAACCAGGAATTGATTTTCCAATTTCAGGATCTTCCATGGCTTGAGCCAACACCGCAAAATTTTTTTTTATTCTGCCAATGTCACTGGTGATAATCGTTGGGAAATAAGATGTGACACCCGCTTTCCATAGCGCCTTGGTTGCTTTTCTTATTCCTTCTACAGTTAGATCTGGCCCTGAGAAGTCCACTCCCATGTATCCATTGATCTGGATGTCAATTAATCCAGGTGCTATATAGATTTTAGGATTATCGATTGTAGTTTCAATACGGTTAATTCCGGCGATCTTTCCATCGACTATTTTCAAGGAAACCGTTTCTTTGTCAGAATAAAGTATCCCCTGAATATCATTTAAATTTTTAATCCTGGGTGTGCCCAGAATTGTGGAAAGAAGCAGTGTTGCAATAATTGAAATGATGGTTTTCATATTGAAGTGAGGGAATTTATTTGTGGTCAATAAATGGAGTTTTATGCTATCAGTTTATTTCAGATTCTTATCGATTTCACGAATCTTTATGTTCCTGAACCAGATATCATCATGATGATTTTGTAAAACAAGATGTCCCTTGCGCTTTTCCAGGAAGTGAGGATAATCTCGGTATTTACTTCTTTGGTAGAGGGAATCCAAACGTTCCGACCCAAATTCATACGCAATAATTTTTCTGCCATTCAACCAGTGCTCAACATGATTACCATTGATCGAGATCCTGCTGGAGTTAAACTCACCCGCTGGTTTGATTTGTGCATTTTTTGGTGGGATCATATCATAGAGAGCACCAGTAAATTGCGAAGCTCCGATTTTGCCAACGTAACTTGTGTCCTCATCGTCCAGCAGTTGATACTCAAATCCCAGGGCGGAATATTTTCCTCCATATTTTTGCGACATCTCCTCGGAAACATTATACTTCAATCCACTATTCCCTGCTTTTGATATTTTCCATTCGAAATACAACTCAAAATTCTGGAATGAATTTACCGTGATCAAATCACTGCCTTCCATGGGTTGTCCATCCGGCATGGACGGAATATCTTCATATCCTAATTTTCTTATAGTACCATCTTCAATTTTCCAATGTTCTTCTTGGACAGCCTCCATACCTAGTCCTCTCCATCCGTTAAAAGTTTTTCCATCAAATAGTAATTTCCAACCCTTTTCCAATTCACCTTTTGTCAATGTATTCTGTTCTTCCGGTGAACTGGGAGCCTTGTTCTGCCGTGTTTCGCATGATAGGAAAACAACCTGCATTAACAACAGCATAGCAAAAAGTGAATGGTTCATTTTATAAATCGTTCTATCGTTTTTCGTATATTCTGTCAGAGGGCAACCGTTTCCCATTGCTCGCTCAAGACTGATTTTTCAAGGGCTTCCAAAACTGCCACACCATGGAGTATGCTTTGATGGCTTCGTGGTTCCTGGCCTGTTTTGAACATTGTAACCATGTCAACATAATTTTTGGATGGAACTTTATCTTCTACGCTTGATTTAAGTTCGATGATACCTTGTTCAGTTTCTACAAATGTTTGCCAACCATAGCGTTTGGTTGTAAAAATGAGCGTTGCCAGCATGCCGTTTTTGAAAACGAGACTGGCGCTGCTATTTTTATTGTTTTTATTAACACGGACTCTTGTCACCGTATTGCCAAAGATGTACAACAAAGGTTGAACCAGGTGTGGTCCATAGAAAAATACGCCTCCATATGGAGAGTTCATGTCCAAAGGCCCGTAACTAACAACTTGCTTGATATCTTCTATGCGAGATACCTGATCTTTTATATCGAGTGTCGCGTAACTATGTGCAACAGAACTATAAGAAGTAATGGGTGTGCCTAGCTCCCGAGCCATCCCCAGGAATTTTTTTCCTTCTTCAACCCTGTAGCAAAATGGCTTGTCTATAAAGGTCGGAACTCCAGCCTTTACAAAAGGAGTTGCTGCCTCCAAATGGAATTTTCCATGACGATGGTCTACAATGAGCGCATCTATTTTTCCAAGCATTTCTTTGGGATCCTTTACCATGGATGGGATGCCACCTTTTTCCATGGCATTCTTGGCGAAAGCTTCTGTTTCCCCCCAGACATATTTTACTTCCACCCCGGGAAATTTTTTATCAATATTGAATAACTTCCCAAAGGCTCTCGTATGAGAATTTTCCGCTCCTATGATACCAATGCTGATATTTTCTGAGGACTTATTAACCTTAGAAGTTAATCCGGTGAACAAGCTAGTGTCTGGTGAAAATCCTAAAGCTGCCAATGCAACACCTTTACTAATTTTTTCTATACAAGACCGTCTGGATTCCATTGAATTTTTGAGTAATGTTTACTGTTACAATTTCATTTCCCATCCCTTTTCATAGGTCCGACTCCAGTATTTAAGGGCTTCTTTGTCTTTTATAATATGCCCATTTTTTGAGTCTATGTCCAATGACCGACCAACACGCTGTGCGATGTTTCCCAATTGAACAAGCAAGGTGCTTTTATGACCGGAATCTATGTCTGCATTTAGCTTACTACCATTCATTATGGCATCGAACATATTTCTGATATGCAGAGCATCAAGGTGCTCTGCAGGATTTGTAGCATTCCTGGGATCTACTTTCTTGTCGTCCTGTACTTCTTTCGTGATTTTGCCTTGAAGATCAAAAATTGTATAGCTATTTCCTCCAGGGATAAGCATGCTTCCGTTTTCTCCATAAAACATGACTCCCACAGAACTACCTTCAACACTTTTTCCGTTGCAGCTTCGTCCTTCCCAGGACATTGTCAATCCCTTTTCGAAATCGAGATTTATTATTTGGGTATCGGGTGTCTCCCAATCATCCTGATATCTGTATCGACCTCCATTTGAACTTACTTTGGTGGGATAGTCAACGTCCATGCCCCATCTTAAGAGATCTATCATATGGGTCCCATTATTCAACGCTTCTCCGGTTCCCCAGTGCCAAAGCCAGTGCCAATTGTAGTGTACTAGATTATCTTTGAAGTTCTTCCTGGGAGCTGGTCCTTGCCATAGATCCCAGTCCAGCCAATCAGGAACTTTTACTTCTTTACCAATCCCTATTGATGGCCGATTATTGGAATACCACCCCTTCCCAAAATAGACTCGTCCGATCACTCCATTTTTTAAAGCACCAATACCTTCCATAACATTTGGCCATGACCGCCGTTGATTACCCATTTGAACAACTTTTCCATATTGCTCGGCAGCTTGAACAAGTATTTCTCCCTCATTTGGATTATGGCTACAAGGCTTTTCAACGTAAACATGTTTTCCAGCTTGCATTGCTAAAAGTGAGGCAGGCGCATGCCAGTGGTCTGGAGCGGCAATGACCAATACATCAATGTCAGTGCTCTCCAGGGATTTACGAAAATCGGTGAATCCCTTGGCCTCCAAGGCCTGTCGGTCTTTTAGCGCTAACTGGCAATTTGAAATGGCACGGTTGTCAACATCACAAATATGAAGTACATCGCAAATATCTTGATGTGCAAAACTTTTTGCCAAGGCTGTTCCCCGACTATTAACACCCATAATGGAGGCTTTAATTTTTTTATTTGCCCCAATAATTTGCCCATAGCTTTTGGCACTAAACTGAGGTAGTATGCCTCCAGCCATAAATACGGCTGAACTGGCCACCGTTTTCTTGATAAAGCTCCTTCTCGATTTTGAAGTATATACCATTTTAAATGATTTAGGTTTTGGATTTTGATGCTTTAAATTGGTTATTGAGAATTTAAATAGAAATCAACATTTTCCTTGATTATAATGTCTAGTGGTACATATTGGATTTCGGTAGGAGTTTTCTTGTAGACAAAATAATCGAACAACATTTGAACAGCCTGGCCGCCTTGGAAAACCGGGTTTTGCGAGATGAGAAAGTCGATGCTTCCATTTTTAAGAGAGGCGATGTTTTCTTCAATTAAATCAAATCCGATCACTTTTCCATCCAATTCATGGGCCCGATGGAATTCAGAGATTAGGTGAGCTTTTGAATTTGTAACAAATACACCTTTAACACCTGGATTTTTTATGTAATACTTAGTTAGCTCCCTTGTCACTTCCGTTTCGTCGGTAGTGTGGATGGTGAGTGAGTTGATCTTTCGGTCATTAGTGTAATTGTTGGAATCAAAAAACTCCCGAAAGCCATCCTCAATGACCCAGACATGAGAAGAATTCTCAATACCTTTGACCATGTTAACAATTAGAATATCATCGTTCATATTAAGAATGGAGTTCAACAGTTTCCCGGCTATATAACCACTGTTCTTTAATTCCGGTCCGATATAACTCAAATTGTTCTGATCCGGGATATTAGCATCAATGAAAATGTAGGGAATGTTTTTTTCTTCCAGGGCTTGGGTAAATGAAATGCTTTCCTTCTCAAATAGCGGAGCTAAAATAACACCATCAGGATTTTTATCTATTATAATCTGAGCCTGTTTAACAAAACTTTCTTCATCAAAGAGACTATATTCATAGGCTTCCAGGACAATTCCAAAGTCCTTATACTTTTCAGCACTTTGCATGATCCCTCTTCTGGGGAGAGACCAATAGTTTTGAGAGATGACCGATTCAGGAAGAAGACTGCAGATCATAAATTGCTTGCCCAATGCAAGCGTTCTTGCCAGAAGATTGGGGTTGAAGTTGAGGTGTTTTATGGCCTCTTCAATCTTTTTCTTTTTAGCAGGAGAGACTTTTCCTCGATTGTGAATTACTCTATCTATGGTACCGGAAGAAACATTAGCATATTTAGCTACATCCTGAATTGTTGTTTTTTTGATCTTACTCATAAAGGATGACTTTGTGATATACAGTTTGTTTAAAAAATGTGTACGCACACAAGTTTAAAAAAATGACACAGAATTACAATACTTCATTGCCCAAATTTTTTAAAAAATAACTTTTAGATCTTATTTATAGGGAGAAAGTGATATAAATGTGCACGAGCACACTTAATGTTTTGACAAAATACTTTTTAATTTACAACAGTACAATTCTTGAATTGATGCCAAGGTGGCTGATTATTCCATTTCAATTTATTAGCAAGAGGTCATAGCATCTTTAAGACTCATAAATACCCAATTGTTTTCTCGTCTTGATAGGAAGCTTTGATGCTATGAGGTGATATGATTGATAGGCATATTGTTCCCATTGTTTCTTGGAAAGCCTACCGATATCATCCGTCCATATCCATTTATTCCTTGCCATATAAGGGGCCGGTTTAAAACCACTCCAGGTAGATAGGGCTTCGAAATCTTCTTCAGTTACTTTGAAGGAAGCTGTTGTAGGGGCTTCATCCAAACCCAGAATGAGGAACATCTTTTTTTCTACACAGAAGCATAAATGATTTTCCCATTTGATGTCCTCCGTTACTCCCGGAAGCTTATGACAAATTTCTTGCAGATCTTCAATAAACATGGCGCATTAAAATCATGAATTGACAATTTATATCCCATCACATATCCTCTGGAGATTAAAGATAAATTTTTTTTGAATCACTTATTTAACTAAAATGAATAAAACATTTTTATCTGTTATTCAGTTAGTTACGATCCAATTTGTTGGTTAATCTTTTTTTTGGCATGTGCTTTGATTTATGGGGGGTAAATATTTATCACCAAAAGAGAGCTGTCATGAGAAGAATAATTTATACAATCGCAATACTGGTTTTTGGAATGTATTCCTGTGAGGTTGGGCCAGAGGGACCTCCGGGACCTGTGGGGCCGGTAGGACCTATCGGACCGGAAGGAGCAAAAGGGGAAGAAGGCTTTACCTTTGAGTATATTATTGATTTTGAGGCACCTGATTATCAGGTCTTTTTGCCCTTTCCCGATGATTTTCAGGTATTGGACTCAGATGTAGTCCTCGTTTATTTACTATGGGGACAGGAAGAAGTAAATGGAGAGATGTTGGAAATATGGAGAGCCTTGCCTCAAACGTTGATTACCGAAGATGGACTGCTACAGTACAATTTTGATTTTACCGTAAGTGATGTTTCCCTGTTTCTGGAAGCTGACTTCCCAAGGAGTAATTTGGGACCGGAAATGTTAAATGAGTGGGTGGCACGCATCGTTGTGGTTCCGGCCCAATTTGTCGAAACAGGCAGGACAGCAAGTGACTACAGTGATTACAAAGAAGTTGTAAAGCGTTTTGGATTGGTTGATACACCTGTAGATCAGAAATACCTGTCTATCAAGAGACCCGCTGTAAAAGAGTAACCATAAATATTTTCCGTTTTTTTAATTTCTATTTACCGAACCTGTTTCAAACGGGTTCGGTATTTTTTGATCTCGGCAAAACAGACTATTAACTCAAAATTCAAAACTCATAATTCATAATTGATAACTAAATTCAACCGCTTGTTTCAACCGGAATAACTACTTTTTGCCTTTCCGGATCAGCTTTTTTGAGTAGATCTTTTAATTCTTCTTTAATCGTTTCGGCCTGAGGATCATCATTTGATCGACAGGCAAGCATTTTACCTTTTAAGGAAAGAATTCTTTTAGGCCCTCTATGAAGTGCTTTATCAAATTGTTTTTGAGCTTCTTGAAATCTTGCCTGTTCCAGCAACCATTCACCATAAAGTTCACTGGATGGTTTCACAATGACGGGAGGGCCATAGGAATAACTAACACGCTGTTCGAGTTCAACAGCCTTCTTAAACCAATTATCAGCCATTTCAAAATCATTTTTGGCTGAAGCCAGCAGCGCTCTTAGTTCCATTTCCATCACATGTGCCTGATCAATATCTAACTGATTGGGAAACCGGTATCGTCCGGCACGCCCACATAATGCAAGGCCCCGGCTTTCCATTTTGCCAATAGCGATTTTTCTATCTTCTTCCATCAATTGAATAGTTTCATCCAAAGAATGTAAGTCATGATCGGAAAGGTCTTTCATTCCGTTAATAAATGAACGTGTTGCCCTGACGGTGATATTCAACTGATCCATATCTACCGGAACATTATGGAAAAGACTATTCCAGTTGTCAGTCTCCACCTGATAAGTCCCTATCATAGAAACCAAATAATCTCTTGCACTCCTGGAAGGTAGTTCCTCGGTATAACGTACCATGTCCTTCATGATCTGGGTAGCTTTATTAAACCTGTTTTGTTGCAAATAGCCATACATCAGCCAGTGAAGCGCATGGTAACTTTGTGCATCGTTTGATAATTGTTTGCGTTTCATCCTGTTCACACTTGCTTGCCAGGAATCCTCATTGGAGGACACGACTTCATTCCACATTCCCAAAGCAACATATATGTGAGAAGGCATATGCAATGCATGACTGGCATCCTTTGCCACTTTCGCATAACTATTGGCAGCTTCCAGGGCCCGGAATGCATGATCAGGATCATCATAAGAGTGAATTAAATAGTGCAATGCGCCAGGATGATTTGGATTTTCATCTAAAATACTTTGTGCAATGATCGCTCCCTTTCCGTAGATTTTATCATCACGACCTTCCTTGACAGACCCTAAGAGGGATAGTGCATGGAATGCAGCCACCTCATGATTGCCAGGATACTTTTTGTATAGTTTACCAAGAAAATCAGCATAGGCCTGATCCCTTTCGAATTTATCTCCCTCGGTATAAAGTATTTCCACTGACTCTAAAAGATCCCTTTCCAGTTCTGTAGCAGCCATGCTGAGCCTTTCTTCCCTGGTTTCCTTTAACTTTTTTAAAGCCTTGATTCCTTTGTCAACAGATCTCGATCTCCATAACGGATGATTATAAGTCATGGCTTCACCCCAATAAGCCATAACGAAGCTTGGATCTTCCTTCTGGGCCTCAATGAAAGCCTGAGCCGCATCCTGGTATTCAAAGCTATGCAGAAGTAAAAGTCCTTTTTCGAAATACGGGATGGCGCCATCCTTTCCGGTAACACTTATATGTGCTTCACCCAATGTATAGTCGTTTCCACTAATTTCTTGTTTTGATGAATACTGACAGCCACTGAAATAGATGGTGAATAAAATCGTTAGACCGATCTTGATAGTTTTTAGAGATTTCATGATGATCAGAGTATCAAGTGTATTTCAATTTAGGCATTTGAAAAAATTATTCAAAACAATGATTGAGATCAAATTGAGTATTGGATTATAGATATTTAAGCCACCATTGATTGTGGCTGAATTTGTAATCCCTATACCATTTGCAGAGGAAGTAAAGTGGTATCAAGACAACAACCCATACAATGTAAATTAGCATAACACTTGGCTCATAATCTTCGGGCCAGTTTCGCTGGAAAGTAGTAAAGAAGGCAAACATTTTTCCATAGCGGAGATAATAGAACAACTGAGATAGGATATTAAGGAAAGCAAAATGGATCACGTAGAAGAAGAAAGGAACCTTGCCGAAATCCTGTAGTAGCTGACATGTTTATAAAAGAATGTTTAAGCTATAATCATTCTTTTTAAATGAATTCGGGGTGCCTGATTGATTTTTTTATAAAAAATTAAAAGTTCTAAAATATATTTTTAGCTCGATCGACTTATAGGTTAACAACACGATCATATGAAATGAGAACAGGTATATTACTGGCAAGAATTGAACAAGACTTAAATGAGCTGTTTTTGGCGTTGGAATTAGAGGAAAGATGGAAACAAAAAGGATATGGTGATGTGCAGTTCATTGATATGGCTGATTATGGTTACCCATCGCAGGACTATGAAACTTTATCCGGATCGTTATTCGTTTGTGATGCGCTTATTATTGTTTGCAGAGCCCGGGAAAGACTGATGCATGTGGATATGTTGATCCAAAAAATACCGGAATATTTTCATGGACGTCCGGTCGGCCTGATTGCCGGTACTACTCAGGATTCCAGACAGGATGGTGGCTTGAGCAACCTAAAATCTTCATTGCAGCAACAGAAAACACGTTGTTATGAACATTCATTGCTCTTTTCTTCAAAGGAAAGGTTGTTTGGGGAACATATGCTACTTGATTCACCGAGCATGGCGCTGAAACTGGATCATTACATACAGGACTTTTCTGATTTCGCTTTTGAAAAAATATGCTATGAAAATTACCTGCCCGTAGGGACATTTGCACTAGATGGAAGACAAGGAACTCATTAGCAGTACCATTAAGTCAGAGGAAAAAAGGCTTTTTCATTTTATTCGAAAGCTTGTGCCTCAAAAAGAGGATGCTGAGGATATCTTGCAAGATGTGTTCTATCAGTTGATACTGGGAATTTCTGAAATCCGGCAGGTAGAAAGAGTGAGTGCCTGGTTGCATAGTATTGCTAAAAACAAAGTGATTGATTGGTATAGAAAGAAGAGACCTTTGAACTTTAGTAAACTTGGCAATGGTAATAGTCAGGACTCTTTTGCCGATGTTTTACGAGATTACGCTCCTTTGCAACATGATGAACTTTGGAAAGAGGCTGTTTGGGATACAATAGAACTGGCCTTAGAGGAGCTTCCCACAGAACAACGAGAGGTCTTCATATGGCATGAGTTAGAAGATAAGAGTTTTAAGGAAATCAGTACCATTACCGGAGAAGGAACTAATACACTTCTTTCGCGAAAGCGATATGCCGTGCTCCACCTTAGAAAGCGGTTGGAGCAATTATATAACGAACTAAAAGAAATTTAAGGAAATATTTAAGATTATGAGATTTACAAAAATCATTGGAAAAATTGGGCTTGGTATGTTGTTCCTGGGTCTTTATACATTAATAGTGATGTACTTATGGAACTGGCTGATACCCGATTACTTTGGTCTGGAGAAAATTAACTTTGTCCAAACGCTCGGCTTTTTAGTGTTATTCAAACTATTGTTCCTGGGACATGGTTGGCATCATTACCGTCATCGCCAGAATGGTAGTCATCGCCACAAAGAAAAATGGAAAGCCCGCTTCAAGGATAAGCTTGAGCAGTATTGTCAACAAGAGCAAATTAAAAAGGAAGATACAAACAAAAGCCAGGAATAAGTGATGTTAGTCATTGTTTACATACTCGTCCGGTTCCTTCAGAAAAGCTTGGTTTGGTTAAGTAACTTATTGGTAAAGCTGGATAAAATCTATAATAGTTGGCTCTTGGTTTCTGACAAAAATTAGCTTATCTATGTTTGCAATAATGAAGGTAGCATGCCACGGATCTCAGCTTCAGAACTTACTTCTCTGATAAAACTTATTTTAAGAAACGGGTCATTTAAGATCAAGCCTTATGACTATGAAAAAGTAAAACTTGAGCAATGGAGAGAAAACCCTTTGAATAATCTGGCTGTTGATCCGGAAAAAACAAAGAGAAGATGGGGCAAAAAACTTCTACATTTACCTATCATAGGACCTTCCATTGCATTTGCGAGTTATTATAAACACCAATATCGTTGGCCAACTTTTATTTATCATTGGCCTGAAAGAAAGTTGGCCTATGTCCGCATTTCAAAATGCGCTTGTACTTCTATTCAAAGTGCCTTGTTACAAGGACAATATCCGGATGAACCAATTTCATTATTGGATACAAATCAGATCAATCAACTGGGGTTAAAGTTTATTAAACCATATCTTGAGCCAGGTTACACCTGTTTTACGGTTGTTCGGGATCCCTTAAAAAGACTGATTTCTTGCTTCAGGGATCAAGGACAAGTTTCAAATGATTTTTACTATTTCAATGATTACATTTTTAAGGTTTTCAAGCCAAACATGTCATTTGAAAATTTCGTCGATGTTGTTTCCAGAATTCCGGATACACTCAAGGATATTCATTTCAGACCCCAATACAAATTTTTAGAAAGATTACCCGGCGTTAAGGTATTTAGAATAGAACGTGATAAAGATGATTTAGTGAAATTCTTGAATGATTACGGGCTAACCCTTCCTCATTTGAATAGTTATCATGATTCTGATAATGAGATAGTATTCGGAAGCGATACTATTAAAAAAGTGACTGAGATATATAAGGAAGATTACAAAATCCTTAACTATCAAAAGCCCTTGCTACAGTAATAAGTAGCAAGAATTTAGTATAAAGATTAATAACATATAGGTTTAAGCCCGGCAATTAAACCTTGCTTTCGTAAAATTTAATATCATTATCTTTTTACTTCATCCTATCACACAAACTTTGCAAACTTCTTGATCCATTCAATTAAAAGTTTGCAAATTTGGTTGTTTTATTTCTCTGAAAAAAAGAAAAAAGCCACAGCAATTTATCTTTAATCTTTATCTAAAATCTTGCCCAAACAAGGCAATGAACCTTTCTAAAAATATTAAATGATACTTTTTTAGGACCGACCAGGTAATAGACAAGGCCCCCAGATTCTATAAAGTAATTGGAATTTTTTCATATGCCGCTAAGGTAAGGCGCCACAAGAGTCAGATGAATCATCCTCATGATGCCATGGACTAAAAATGTAATAAATAATTCCCTTTTAGTTAACCTTCCGGATCTGATTATGACCAAGTTTAGAGGTTGTCAAGAAAAAAATTAACTGAAAATAATTTTTTTCTTGACAAATTAATTTTTCGGTTATATATTTGAAATATGCAAAATACTTCTACATCAGCACTTAATGTTGTTCAAGATGGCTCTTCGGCCTCTGCTTTACTAAATCCTATGCGGATTAAGATTTTGAGTCATTTGAAAGAACCCAACTCGGCCTCTGGTTTGTCCAGGGTAATGGATGTTCCCCGACAGAAATTGAATTATCATTTAAGGGAACTCGAAAAGAAAGGTTTTGTGGAATTCGTGGAATCCAAGAAAAGAGGTAATTGCGTGGAACGAATTGTAAGAGCTACCGCTAAAACGTATCTCATCAACTTTGATGCCTTTGGCAATATGCCAACTGATCCGGCAGATATTCAGGACAAATTCTCGTCAACCTATCTTATTGCTGTGGCATCACAATCTATTCAAGAGGTGGCCAAGATGCAAAATGCTGCTCAGAAGGCTAAAAAGAAACTTTCAACCTTTACTTTGCAAACTGAGATTTGCTTCGAGTCTCCAAAAGATTTGCATGGTTTTACTGAAGAATTGTCACAAGCCGTAGCAAATTTGGCTGCAAAATATCAATGTGAAGGTAAGGGGCGTTCCTATAAATTTTATTTGGGCTCTTACCCTGCTCCAAAAAAAGATAAACGTAAAACTTCAACCTGATTAATCTAACCAATCATGAAATCAAAACAGGATCAAAGCGACAAATCAGAAAGCAAAACCAGGGATATTAAGAAAACCCTGGAAATAGATGCGCCGATATCTCAGGTGTGGAAAGCATTGACAGAAGCCGAAGAACTTAAAAAGTGGTTTCCGCTGGATGCAGAAGTAGTACCCGGCGAAAATGGGTCCATCAAACTGATTTGGGGTGATCTTTATGCCTGGGAAGTACACATAGAATCATGGGATGAAGAAAAACACCTTAAGTTGGGTTATCAGCTTAGTGATGATTATATAAATGTCAATGCCGAGGGTGGAACCAGCGAAGATTTGATTAATAATAATACGCAACAGCTGGCCATAGATTATTCACTTGAAAGTTCCAAAGGGAAAACGATTTTGAGGTTGGTTCATTCAGGTTTTGGGGCGGATGCCAATTGGGATGATATGTACGATGGTGTCAGAAGAGGCTGGGATCAGGAATTGACAAGCTTGCAGCACTACTTAAAGCATCATCTTGGTAAAAAGAGAATGGTTTCCTGGTCAATCATTAAGCCCGATCTGACTGTGGATCAAATATGGAGCAGATTCATGGGTGAGAAGTGCTTTAATGCACTTGATCAACTTGAGTATCTTAAGAAAGGCGACCAGTATAATTTCGTTCTTGATGATGGTGAAATTTATCGTGGTACGGTTTTATACCTGAATGCACCGATGGATTTTCTTGGAACCATTGAAAATTTAGGTAATGCACTTTTACGTGTAAAAATTGAGAACTTCGCCGAAAAACCTGAGGCTGACGTTTGGATCTCGCAATATGATGCAACTGATCAGCAAATTCAACAATTTCAAAGTTATTGGGATCGTAAGCTGGGATCGCTTTTCACTTAAAATGAATATTTACAATCCATTTGATGCGTGAAGCATGATCAATTTAAATGGATGCCATACTTTCTAGGGTGAAATTCTTTAAACCTATGAGAAATCCATTAGCACTTTTCTTTTTTACCCATAAACCTCAGTATGTATTTGTATTAATACTGATTTTTCTTGGAGTCCATATGGCCGGGGCACAAGAGCAATTCCTGGCAAAAAGGCTTGAGAAACCGATACAATTTGATGGTATGGTAGAGGAGCATGAATGGAATGGATTTGAAAGTTTACCATTAACCATGCACCAACCGGTATTTGAAGGTGAGATCTCCGAGAAGACGGAAATATTCCTGGCATATGATGATCAGTATGTTTACCTGGCAGGAAGACTTTACTATGCGGATATCAGGCATTTACAATCCACTTCAAAAAAAAGAGATGCACTGGAAGGTAGTACCGATTATTTTGGCTTGATCATAGATTCTTTCAATGATAATGAGAGTGGACTGAGTTTTTTTACAACGCCTGCAGGTTTGCGTTTTGATGCATCCGTATTCAATGATGCACAGGGAGATTTTCCAATTAATTTAAGTTGGAATACCTTTTGGGATGTTGAAACCACTACCACGGAGGAAGGTTGGTTTGCCGAGATGAGGATACCTTTTACCAGTCTCAGATTTCAAGACAACAACGGCGAAGTAAAAATGGGTATTACTTGTTGGCGCTATATGGCCAGCAAATTAGAGGTCATTACATTTCCATCCGTTAGGAATGACTTGGGAAACTGGAGTCTTTGGAAGCCTTCCCAGGCAAAAGATGTGGTTTTTCAGGGTGTTTATAGTAAAAAACCAACTTACATTGCTCCATATGTTTTAGGTGGCATTCAACAGGATTTTGATTTGAATGAACAAGAGTCAGCCTATCATCGTGATGATGACTTCAAACTGGAAGCTGGATTAGACCTCAAATACAGCCTTTCGAGTAATTTCACTGTTGATCTAAGCCTGAATCCGGATTTTGCTCAAGTGGAAGTAGATGATCAGCAGGTTAATCTGACACGTTTCTCCTTATTCTTTCCTGAAAAAAGGTTGTTCTTTCAAGAAAGATCAGGGGTGTTTGATTTCAGGTTGGGTGGACCAAATAGATTGTTTTATAGCAGAAGGATAGGAATATACGATGAAGGACCAGTAAGGATATATGGTGGAGCAAGAATTGTAGGCAGGGCTGGTAAATGGGACATAGGTTTTCTCGATATGCAAACGGCTAAGATTGAAGACAAGGCCTCAACGAACTATGGGGTTCTCAGACTTCGCAAGCAGGCGATCAATGAGTTTTCCTATGTTGGAGGAATGATCACCAACCAAATTGATGCAGACGGAAATTTTAATACGGGCATTGGTTTAGATGGCGTTTTCCGGGTTTCACAGAATGATTATTTTGAATTCAATTTTGCTCAAACCTATTACAACGATGTTACGCCTTCACCATTTTCCTTTAGCAATGCCAAACTCAGGCTAAATTGGGAACGCCGAAATATCAAGGGTTTCGGATATGATTTCAGTTTTTCCAGGGTTGGTGCAGACTTTGATCCGGAAATGGGATTTGAATTAAGAGAGGACTATACCCGATATGGCGATAAGTTGTGGTGGGGTTGGATTCCCGGAGAGCATTCCAAGTTATTCAATCATCAAGTATTCTTCAGGGCTTCTGCATTTATTAAAAACGAGACATTGAAAACAGAATCATCGAGACTGGGCATTGGATGGGAGTTCAGTTCCAAATCCGGGTCGTTTGGTAATATCAATTTAACCAGGAGAGTGGAATTTCTAACCGAAGATTTTGAGCTTTCCGATGATGTAGTGGTACCTGTAGGTCATTATGATTTTGTTGAATTTGAAGGAACGTATAATACCCCTTACAGCAAATCATTTTCAGTTGAAAGTACACTTACAGCGGGTACTTTTTTCGATGGAAAACAACTGTTAATAGGAATTTCTCCAAGTTGGAAAGTGTCGTCGTCACTGGAGATTGGTGCTAATTATTTTTACAATCGTGTCGATTTTCCCGATCGCAGTGATATCTTCTTGGCCCATATAGCCCGTTTACGATCTACTTTGATGTTTAACACAAAACTTTCTCTGGCTATGTTTCTGCAGCATAACAGCGCTGACAATGTATCTCTTGGTAATCTAAGGCTAAGATACAATCCACGGGAGGGCAATGATTTTTATATTGTTTTCAATCAATCTTTGAACAGTGATAGATTCAGAGAGCTACCAACACTCCCTACCACCGATAGCAGAACCGTCTTGGTGAAATACACCTATACTTTTGTAACTGGAAAGTAACTTTTAACTAGTTTTATTGATACATTCCTTCAATCTCACTTGTTCATGTGTTATAGACATCATTCCTTCCTACAGTAAAATGCCCAACCTTCGGTATTGCGCAAATAGCGCCTTCTTGCTAAATTTTTAAAATTGTTTTTTGGAGCTTTCTTAAACAATGTGATTTTAGCTATAACAAAAAGCCCTGATCAAAGATAAAAAATTTATCATGACTCCTAATCAAAAGAAGAAAGCGGCGTTCAATAGTATTATTGATTTTTCCAAAACAGGACAAAAAATTTCCAGAAGGTCAAAAATATTCATTTATACTTTTTTCTTTATTGTACTAGCGTTTGCGGCATACTACTTCTTTTATGTAAAAGGTAAGGAAAAAAGATATATCGCTCAACATTTCACTGCGCTAGCTAACATTGGAGAAAACATAAATGTGAAGTATCAAAATTTTCAAGAAATAAAAAGATTTGTTGAGCAGAAATTGAAAAATGATTTCTCCGATACAACCTCGGTTGAAATATCAGGTATCAGTGATACCTTAAAGAGTATTAATGATGGGCTTTTTAGAATATTTGTTGAAAAAGAGCCTAAGGAATATTTCCCCGACCTCAAAAATTATTTGTTTGATGAAAGTATTGTTTTGGATTCTATTCCCGTTTCAATTTTAGCAAGAGCAAAAACCAGGGAATTTCTTGACCCCCTTCTTCGAAAAGATCTATTTAATGAATTTGTAATAATTCATAATAATGATATAATCTTTCAAACACACGAAAACAGATTGGAAATTTCTAGCCTAAAAGATCTTGTATCAAAAAGTGAATCCGGACTAAAAGCAGGCAACATAGAAGAAATAGAGGTATCGGAAAAAGAATATAAATTATTTGTCCATATTATGTCACCTCCATATGGAAAAAGCAATTGGTTACTTGTTGGGATGGTATTGACAAATGATTATGAAAAGGAGATAGCAAGAGTAAATATTTGGGTGACTATCTATACTGTACTACTACTACTACTAGTGGTTATATGCTTACCATTATTGAAACTGATACTCATCAATGAAATAGAACGTTTCGAAATTCATGATGTCATATTGTCCGGTTTATCCATAATTATAGGTACTCCGTTAGTTATATTGGTAATGCTTAGCCTGCATGAATATGCTCAATTTTATTTTGTAGATGTTTCAAATAAGTTAGGCAAATTAAACAAAGAAATAAATTACAGATTCCGGAATGAATTAAATAGTGCATTAACGCAGCTAAATCAGCTTGATTCATCAAAGAGATTATTAGACAATTCATTTTCGGAATCGGACAAGATTGTTTTCTTAGGTGAAGAAAAACCGTATCCTGTCTGCAATGTTAGAATACCTAATGAATCACAATTAGAGTCCTATCCAAGATTTAATTCAGTCTCTTGGGTAGATGAAGAAGGGAGACAAAGGATACAATTTACTCATTCAAAACCTCATACTCCCATAAAGTTAGATGAGCGATACTATTTCCAAAATGTTATAAAGGAAAATTTCTGGAGGTTAACTTCAGATAGTGAGACTCCAGAAGAATATATTGATGGATATGAAAACCTTAAAATTGATAGTACCCGATTCGTATTACAATCACTTACTTCATGGACCTCTGGTAATCACGAAGTAGTATTGGCAATAAAATCAAAATGGGAGGAATTTCTTCAAGGGTCGAATATCGAAAATAAAATAGAAAATTTGAAAGTGGCTTTGATAGCCTCTAAGTTTGCTTCGGTCATAGATGTAATATTACCTCCTGCATACGGATTTTGTATTATCGATGAAAAAGGAGTAACCTGGTTTCATTCAAATAGCGACTTGAATTTACGAGAAAGTTTTTTGGAAGAGACAAATTTTAATGAGGATCTTCGAGCTGCTATTTATGGAAATCGGGAAATGGCGACTAAAATTACCTATCAGGGAGCAAGACACAGGGCTTGTATAAAGCCAGTTAAGGATCTACCTCTTTATGTTGTGACTTTTTATAATCTCAATTTCTTTAGGTTGTTCATTGCCGAAATAGTTAGCATTTGTATTACGATTTTAATCATCTCTTTATTATCCTTAGGGTTTGTAGTTGCGTTGACCAATTGGTTTGATAGAAAAAAAATTAACAGATTAAGTTACCGCCCTTTCTCTTTTAACTGGCTAGAACCTGTGAAACTTGATACACCTAGTTACATTCGATTGATTATTGTCTTTTGCGGGGCCATAATCATTTCAGCCATCTTTTTTTACTTTTTTGATACCACCGATAAATTGTTAAGTAATTTTTTACTTGCTATTTATCTTTTTATGATAACCTATAGGGTTTTTAATGAAAAAAAGGATAAATCAATAAATAAAACCAATTATGCTCACCTTCTGATGCTCCTATTTCTTGATTTTGTATTGATAATTTACTTTAAGAAGGGATGGTTCCTTGTGCATCAGGTCTCTATTTTTCTCTACTTTTTGTTGACTCAAAAAATAAAATTAGATGATCGCCATGGGGAGAGGAATTATTTAACTTATTTTAAGTGGTTTATTTTTACCTGGTTGCTAGGTGCTATGGTATTTCCGATACTTCTGAATTTTTTTATTATTAAGGAAGAGGAAGATATAATATGGAGAAAATACGACCAACTAAGTATAGCGGATAATCTCAACCAAAAACTACGAGATATAAAAAAGGAATTTTTCTCATTAAATGATTCCCAATATGCAGCGTATAAGTTTCACAAATGGCACCAGGGAAATTATATGCTTGAGCTAGGTGTTAATTTTTACCAAAGACCTTCTGCCGAATGTCGACGATATTATGAGGAAGATGCACTGCCTTTGAGAACTACGTTATATAATGCTAGACCAAATTATGACAGATTGATTGTAGAAAACAGCCCACTGACTTTTTCAAGTTCCTCAGACAATTCATGGTATTGGTATGACAAAACAGATGATTTGGTATTTAATTATGCGTTGATCAATCCACCAGCTTTTTATTTCAATTATGGTAAACGAATACCTGGCATGGAAAAAAGTAGTATTACGCTACACTCCAAGGTGAGGGATCTAGATATTAAATTAGAGACATTTGTGCCTTTCTTAATCATTTTCTGTTTACTGCTATACATTGTTTACAGGTTAAATGAATTTTTTATACAAAAAATCTTTGCTTTACGCCTGCAGCGTTTGACCAATCAATCCTTCATTGAAGAAAGAGATATTAAACAAATGCTTCACGAGAAACCAAATAATCTTTTTGTTATTGGATTACCCTTCTCGGGAAGAACAGACAGACTCGTCAAACTCAGTGAAAAGATAACACAGAAAATGTATCATGTAAGCTGCTATGATAGTGATAGGTTTGTTGGAAATGGTAAAAATAGTTGGTTAGAAAATAATAAAAACCAAATTGATTTTGCAGATATTGTTGTAATTGAAAATTTTGAGTATAAGATTAACTCTCATGATATAAATCATTTGAAACTTGATTTGATTTTATACCTGATCAGAAAGAATAAACGTATTGTTATACTTTCCGAGATTTATCCGTCTCAAATTCATGACTTTTATATCTCAATGTTGTCCAGATTTAGTGTAGACCATGACTTAGTGGAGTATGAGACATTACCTGATGCTCAAACCGCCATAAGTGATTTTGAGCTATGGAGACATATCCTTGGAAGTTTCGTTGAAATATTCCATACTTTGGAAGATTCTTCTGATAAAGTACAGAAATATAAAAGAGAATTTGAGAAAAACAGAAAAGAGACTGAAATAAAATTTGATGAAAAAGAGCTTGCCTATGGAAATTATTTGCCAAAATTGACGATTCCGATTCTGAAATATATTGAACAATTAAATAAAACCAACAAAGGAGATCATGGAGAAGCAATAATTATTAAGCTCCAGAATATGGCACATTCTTATTATTTTAGTATTTGGAATACCTTGTCACGACGAGAGCAATACGTTCTATACGATTTGGCTAAAGACAACTTTGTTAACACCAAAAGTTTCGAGATACTTAACTCCCTACTTCTGAAGGGCTTGATTAAGTGGGACAACGGCCCCAGGATTATGAATAAAAGTTTTAGAAATTTTATTTTGAGTTCCGTCAAAAAAGATGAAGCTTTATTTATGGAGCGGGATATTGCTCAAAAAGGTTCCTGGAGTTCAATTAGAATTGTTATTTATATTTTAGTATTTGCATCAATACTATTTATTGCTATAGGAGAACCTCAATTTTTCAATGATTTTGATTCTCTAATCGCTGTTATCGCCGGGATAGCTACTATTTTGCCTAGCATCGGGAGTTTGATGACCTTGGATAGAGGTTGAAACTATTTATGATTTGAATTTTTTGTGGTTTATCGATAGTAAAATTCAATCTCTTTAGACTTTTCTTTTAATTGTGTGTTTTTAGCGCTTTATAAATTTTTTCGAAAAACCCCGAAATAAACAATGAAATTCTAAAAAAAACATGATAATTTACATACAATAAAATTTTATTTATGAAATGAGAATAAATTTTAGAATCCCCACTTACTACTAACGGGCAGTACAAAATTTATCGAATTTCATAAGGCAATTGAAAATAAATTATTTACTCATGAAAGAAGGAAAAGTAAAGTTCTTTAATGAATCTAAAGGGTTCGGATTTATTAAAGACGCCGAATCGGACAACGAATATTTTGTCCATGTATCTGGCCTCGTCGATGAAATCAAAGAGGACGATGAAGTTAGTTTCGAATTGAAAGAAGGTAGAAAAGGATTAAACGCAGTAAACGTGAAATTGATATAGTTCTGTTTTCAAAGGATTCAAGACAAAAGCCTTTGGAAATAACTTAGGCTTTTTTTATGTCCAAAGATTAATTGGCAAAGTTTAATTAATAAGTTTCACACCTCCATTTTTTTAGCTCGATCAAATACATGAGAATACCCGTTTTTTTACTTACCTTCTTTTTTGATTAATTTGAGACCATTATAACATGAACAAATTTTGTTGAATCTTGAGATCAAACTACCGATCAGTTTATATAGCGTTTGATCAGTTCCCTTCTTTTAAGGGTGCTGCAACCCATATAACACAGATGGTTTCGCAGCTACAAACTGATTTTCCTGATACACTCCTTCTTACACTTCCTGGCAAAACAATTGAATCAGTTCAGGGATCTTATGATCATTTTCCAATCAAAGTAGAAGAAACAAATTTCCTTAAGAGAGCCAGTTTATTTTCACATGAGGTTAATAACATTCTCTCCAATCAGTACAATATGATTTTCGGGCATTTCAGGGACATTTGGGGAGGAATGGCTGTATTGAACCATAAACACATCATTCCGGTTTTCGAGGTGAACGGATTGCCTTCAATAGAACTGCCATATCGCTATCCATCTATTTCCAGGGATACATTGAAAAAAGTGGAAGCATTGGAACAAACTTGTTTGCTCAAATCAGAACTTATTATTTGCCCATCTCAAACAATAAGAAAATATTTAGAACAAAGAGGTGTTCAAGCAGAAAAAATTGAAGTGGTGACCAATGGTGCAGATATTCCGATCAAAAACCCGCAAGCCGAAAACCTTCCGGAAAACTATATGATCTATTTTGGCGCATTGCAACCCTGGCAGGGAGTAGATGTTTTAATCAAGTCGCTGACCTATTTAAGAGATAAGGAGGATTTTTATTTGGTAATATGTTCCTCACATAAAGAAAAATTTGCCCGCCCACTAAAAAAGCTAGCAGAAAAACTTGATGTCTCTTCCAGGATCATCTGGAAGGATCAATTGGAAAAGAATGAACTGAATGTTATGATTCAACACGCAAGGTTTAGTGTGGCACCATTGATTGAATGTAGCAGGAATCTTAAACAGGGATGTTCGCCCTTAAAGATATTTGAAAGCCTGGCCAATGGAACACCGGTAATCGCCTCAGATCTGCCGGTTGTGAGAGAAATAGTAGTGTCGGATGTAGAAGCAAAATTGTTTCGGGCGGGCAGGCCTGCGGATTTAGCCAAATGCATAAGGATTTTGTTAGACAATCCGGATTTTCTCGAAACACTTTCAACCAATGGCATTGAAAAAATAAGAGTCCAATTCACCTGGGAGAAAATTAGGCAAAGGATGTCTGGTATTTATGAGAAATTACTGGTTTATTAGAAAAAAATAGATTTAAGCATGAGCGCTTCCAAAGCAATTTCATTTTATAATTCGTTATCTCCACAGCAAAAGCAGTTTATTAAGGAAAAAACGATCAGCAGTACTTTCACTATTCGAAAATGGTTGGGATTTCTGAACAAGGCAGTTGCCTATGACACTTTCGGGGATAAGGCCTTAAAAAGAATGAATGTCTGGCTGGTAGTTTTGATCGTGTTTACCGTCATTAGCAGCATTTTTGTTACCGTAATAGTGGCGGAATCAGGTCAGGCCTTTTTGATTCTTTTACCCATCATATTAATAGCCCTTATTATATTTCAAAGTATGAGGATTGCTAAGTTCAAGCATCGTAATCTCAATAACTATTTAAGGTTGTTCTTCTTCCCACTTTTGGAAGTCCTCAAAAACAAAGCGGGAGAGAATGCTAAGTTATCTGCCAATCTGGATTTTAGGGTTCCTAGGAAAGCATTAACACCAGATAAACATAAGGTCAACGGAAGAAACCTTAAACTATATCAGCCAAAGCATATTTTGGGAAGTGTGATGCTATTGGACGGTTCGTACCTTGACTTTATAGTGGGTGATGATATTAAAGATTTTAGTTATTGGAAAACATCATCCAGCGGAAAGAGGAAATATAAGACCAAGTCGAAAATCGTGCATCGTTATTTTATCAAGATGACCATTCCCAAAGAAAAATATGAATTAAAATCTACTAATCTTCCGGCTGAAATTCTTTTTAGTGAAGATAACGGGAATTATATATTCAAATTGAAAGGCAAATCGAAAATCAGCGGAAAGAACCATGTCCTCCCTGTTAAAACATTTTTTGGTTCTATTGAGTATATCTACAGTTTTCTTGTAGAACGAAATGGGTATCAAACGGAAAGGACTGAAGCCATAGAACATGAACGGGACGAACCTCTGATTGACCCCATTCTTCCCATGGTCATGTGGTCGGGTGGATATTTTGACAGCTACGATTACGAAACCTTCGACTATGAGGATGAGACACAATATATGACAGATGATGGCAATGCTACCATCTTCGATAGTTAGCAAAGCCTGAAAAAGTATTTGTTTGTATTCACAGAGGTCATCATATCACCTTTCTCTAGGAGAAACCAATAGTGCAATTTTTTTTAACTCAAAATTCAAAACTAAAAACTCAAAACTCTTAAACCTCCCAATCAAAGAATGAATAGACTGCTATGGCTCACTGATAACTACCCACCTCAAAGGGGTGGCATGTCCCAATCATGTGACAGGATTGTACATGGGTTGAGAAAAAGAGGTTTTCAAATTGATGTGGTTCATTTCGCCAATAGATCCGGTGATGGGTTTAAAACGATAGAACAGATCAATGGTAGTTACACACTCATTCCTTTTGAGGAGAGTGAATCTCATACACTTAATCGTGGATGGAATGTAGTGAAAAAAATGGAAACCGATCAACTGATCTGTTTCGGCGGATATTTGTCTTTGCTGGCAGGACCTATTTATGCCAAGTGGATTGGGAAGCCATTGATTACACTATTAAGAGGTAATGATTTTGATACATCCATCTTTACACCAAGAAAACGAGACATATTGATAGACGCTTTGACAACATCAGAAAAAATATGTGTTGTGAGCAAGGAGAAACAATGGAAAATAAAACAACTTCTGAGCAATGCTAAGGTTGAATTTGTGCCAAATGGTATCGATGTGGTCAACTGGACTCCCAGTCAAAGTGAAATTGAATTCTCAAAAAAGTGGCGAGAGAAACATTGTGATCAAAAACTTTGCATTGGTCTGTTTGGTCATCTGAAGCCAAAAAAGGGTGGGAACTTTTTGATCGAAAGTCTGAAAGACCCAAAATTTTCCAACAACCTCCATTTTTTATTTATTGGGGACTTGGATCAAAAACTGGAAGAAATACTGAACAATGGATCTGTTAGCTTTTCTTATTTGCCATTTATGGATAGGTTTGAATTACTAAAATATTATTTGTGCTGCGATGCCATGGCCATCCCTTCCTTTTACGATGGTATGCCCAATGTGCTGCTTGAAGCAGGAGGATTAGGCATTCCCGTTATTGCTACCGCTGTGGATGGCATAAAGGATGTTATTCATCCTGATAAAAATGGAATGCTCTTCGAACCCGGAGATCTTTCGGAATGCAGATTTGTTTTTCATAAATTTATAAAAATGAGTTCTAAGGAAAGGCAGGAGCTGGGTATTGAACTTAAAAAAACAATCGAAATCGAATACAATGAAAAAAATGAAATCGACCATTACATCCATCTCTTTAATAGGTAGCTTGTTTTGTATGTTATCAATTTTGGGTTGTAACTCACGACAAAGTGAAAATGTACAATCTGAAAGTGATGAGACTGAAGTGACCGCTGCCGGAGAAAGAACTGCCACAAAATATTTTTATATCAACTCTCCCAACAATGAGGGTTTGGCTGAAATCAGGTTGGAAGAAGGACAAACGTTAATACAAACACCGGATAAGCAGTATTTTGGTTTGTTAAAAGAAGATAAGAGAAAATATTATGATGCCTACGATGCAGTGCAATTTGTGATAAAATACAAAGAAGATGGTTTTAAGTTAAGAAACCATGAAGAGAATTTACTTTGGAAGGTGAAATACAAAGAGGGCAGAATTAAGATCGCCGATAATGAAGAAATGACCAATGCCTTTGAAATGAAAATGAAGGAAGGAGGAAGAATAAAAATTGAACAGAATGATGAAGAAGTACTCTCTTTACGTCTTTCATCCGGTAATTCAGATGCCAAAAGGATCGGTGACAAATATTTGCTAAGAGGTTTTGATGCATCGCTGACACCAGCCATTTTGATGATAGATCCTCTGAAGGAGACCGAAAAATTTATATTGATTGCCGAACTTCTGAGAAGGGGAAAATAATGGTACTCTTTTATGCAATGGGAGGGGGTATGGGACATTTAATGCGGATAAAAGTGTTATCCGAAAATTTAAACATTCATAATTTTAAGATTCTCACCTCCAATGACCTTGCATTTCAATTATTTGACGAGCGTAAAATCCTGTTTGTAGAACCGGATCTATCAAAAATCTTTAATGTATATAAGAAACACTTAAAGAACCTCATCCGAAAATCGAATATCAAACAAATTTACTTAGACGCTTTTCCCAATGGTCTCTTAGGAGAATTGGATTGGATCTTTGAAGAAAAGGATTTGAAACTTACCTATATCGCCAGAAGATTAATCTGGAAAAATTACAAGCCGTTTCTGAAAGCTACCAACTTTCATTTCCATAAGGTGATCAAACTGGAACCCCTGGAAAATGATCATGAAGCTTTTATCAATGCTTCATCAGGTAACATCACGACCATGTTGTTGAAATATCCTGATCCTGATGCAGATAAGACCGGGGATCAAATTAATCATATTGATTCTCCCATTTGGCTTATCGTGCATGCTTTTCATAAGGAGGAATTGGAACAAATTATAGAATATGCAGTTGAGACTGCCAGATTGGAAAACAAAGAACCATATTGGGTTATCATTTCAAACATACCTGTAGATACACCGGAGCCGGGAATATTGATTGATAGTACGCATGCTTTTCATTGGTTTCCAGTGGCAGATAAAATATTCTCCGCCTGTGGCTTTAATACGGCCTACCAGTTAAAAGGCTTTAGAGACAAACATATCTCCATACCTTTTCCAAGAAAATTCGACGATCAGTTTTGGCGAAAAAAATATTTGGAGAACCAAAACGCTGCTAACCGAGAGAAATTGGTTTTCCCACCCATCTCCTGATTTCATCTATGGGAAGGTGATCTCCGTAATCCTTACCATAGTAAACTCTCTCGATATTACCTTGTTCATTGATAAGAAAATCTGCCGGAACAGTTGGAATGTCCATCATTGATCTCATGCTAAACAAACCTTCGGAGAAAATTCTTATGAATCGTTTGATCCTAAACATAGCTTTGAACATCCCGGCCCTGGACTTCTCTATACCAAAAAGATTATAGTATTTCAGGTTTGGGTCGGCGATCAATCTGAAGTTGGTTTTAGAATTATTAGTATGCTGCAATATTTCTTCCTGAGAAGAAGTGAAGAAAAATACCATTGTCAGATCGTCGGTATTCAGATTGGATCGCAGGATGTCACGTATGTGTAGGTTGCAAAATGGACAAGAGGCTCCCCGGAAGAAAGATATTAAGATTTTTTTTCCTCGTAACTTCTCTGAAGAAATTGTGTTGCCATAAACATCAATAGTGGAAAAAGCAGGTAGGGATGTCCCTGTTTGTAATTTCATAGATGAGTTTTCTTGTAAAACTCTTAAGTCTTGTTAAAGAAGTAAATAGCGATGTTTCCCGAAGTCATCACAATTTTTCCTTTTCTATGTGGTTTCTGAAATATTGTGGCGACAAACCCGTGGCATTGGTAAAATATCGGCTAAAGTCAGCCGGATTTTCGAAGCCCAGCTCATGTGCTATTTCCTTGACGCTTTTATTTGAATGGATCAGGAGACGTTTTGACTCCAGAATGATTCTATCGCGTATAACGGCCTTGGGAGATTTGCTAGATTGAGTATGGAATAAATTGGATATTGTTTTGGCTGACTTATTCAATAATGTGGCGTAATCACTCACCTTTCGTTTTTCCCTGAAATGTTGTTCAACGAGTGCACTAAATTGTCTTACCGTATTCAAAGAGGTATTATTCAATGAATACTTTTGTTTCCATACATTCTTAGCTGATCTTGTACAATGAATCACCATTTGTTTTAATAAAATGCGTAACATTTCCTCCTGCATTTCATCCTTTTTTTTAAACTCCCTTTCCATAATTTTAATTAGCAGGTCAAGCTCGGGCTCGAGTTTATTATCCGGATTGTGAATGACAGATGGAAGTGTGCCATTAAAGAGCAAACCGTTACAGGGGGCCTCTTCCCGGTGTAGCTCGGTGCAGAATGAATGATTAAAACATATGGAAACCCCGGAATCCGGAAACCCTTTTTTAATATTTAACCTTTGATACGGAGATAAAAAAACGATCGCATCACGTTTGATGTGAACTTCTTCAAAATCAATATCAAGCACACAATACTTACAAGCTCTGATCCATATAATAGTGTAATGCGTTACACTGCCATTTTGTTGCTCAATGAGCAGCTCATTCCGAAAGGGAAGCAAACCAATATATGATCCGAGGGTTGGATCCTCATAACGTAAAAGATCAGCCATATTGAACTTAGCTCATTGATCGATTCATAGCCAACAAAGGAAAAAAATAGGATAGTTCCAAAGTCACAGCATTTATGTGAGCAAAACATACAAAAACTTCATCCTTTGTCCTGATTAGTATATACTCTTCGTCGTACAATTGGATAGGGACAAAGCCTGTTTTATTCTTATTCATTACTCATTATTAATTACTAATTTAACTTTGTCAACTTTTTGGATATGATTGTTAAGCCTGATAGCAGGCTAATGAGAAGTGCTTAACAAGGACCAATAACTTGACCAAGTAGCGATAGTTATTCTTTCATGAATTAATTTTGGAATAGAGCGTGCATATGTTGATGTTCATTAAAATTATAACCAATCATTAAAAAATGAGTGAAAAGCTGAGAAGACAGATTTCGACTCTTTTAACCATTATGGTCTTTTGGATGCTTTTCGGCCTGGTGATATCCATCTATGATCATTTTACGCTCGCATCGGATTTTTCATTAGGACCGTCCGCAGACTACTCTTTTATGAATGGATTGATCCTCAATGTATCTGCAGCATTTATGGGTAGTTTGATGGGAGGGATCTTTTTGGTTTTTTATTTGAATGAAAGGTTTCGGGACAAGCCTTATGGCTATGGCATCTTAGCAGTATGTATCTCATACATTGTTATTGTCACATTGATCACACTCATTCTTGGAGTTTATGTAGCAAAAGAAAAAACCGGTGGGTCCATCTTCGAACCTGAAGCACAACAAGCCTATATTGACTTTCTAAAAAATCCACTCCATGTAAAAAATATACTAATTTGGTCTATTGTGGTTGGATTAACCCAACTGATACTCCAGATGAATTACAAGTTTGGTCATGGAATATTATGGGATTTTATATTAGGTAGATATCATTCTCCTAGACAAGAGGACAGGATTTTTATGTTTTTGGATCTAAAGTCCTCAACCACCATTGCAGAAAAATTAGGAAACGAAAAATACTATAGCCTTCTCAGAGATTTTTATGCTGACATCACAGATGCTATTGTGTATAACAAAGGAAATATTTACCAATACGTAGGCGACGAGGTGATAGTATCCTGGACACTTGAAAACGGGTTGAACGACAATCGTTGTCTGAAATGTTATTTTGACATTCGGGAAACGATCAATGGACTGTCGGATAAATATCTACAGAAATATGGCTTAGTTCCAGATTTCAAAGCCGGTCTTCATTATGGCCGGGTAACTGCTGGTGAAATCGGCATTATTAAAAGAGATATAACCTATTCCGGAGATGTATTGAATACTTCGTCAAGGATACAGGATCTCTGCAATGAACATAAAGTGAATATTCTTGTCTCCGACGATTTACTGGATCTGCTGCCCAAAGAAAATGCGTACTCGCTTAAATCGATCGGTGCCATTCAATTGAGAGGCAAGCTCAAGGAAGTTGGCCTCAGCACCGTAGAGCTCAGCCGATGATTAAAGTGTTTAAGTGTAAAGGTGTTTGAGAATTTAAGTTGCTTGCAATGCGTTCAGGGTCGGTTATCATAGGGCTTCAATAGAGATTGGCTATTAAAACCAAGCCTGAACTTCAACACTTAAACACCTCAACACTTCCGCACTCAGTACGATCCATTTATCTCAAACTCCAAATCTCGTAAATAGGATTACCTTTGCTGCTTTTTCCTTTGTGGTGCCAATCACCATCCTTGAGGGCAAAACTGAATCCCAATGAAGCTCCAACCCTGGAACCATCTCTGGAAAAGAACTCGATATTCTCTACATATTTTCCATCCTTGGTGGTATAGGTTCCACCACCGGTTCCAAAAAAAGCACCTGTAGCAGTATTGTAAGCAATCCATTGGAATCTGGTACCTGAAAGGATCTTCATGGTTTTTCTCGGCCCTTCCTGGATTTCATTCATTTGGCCGTCTCTGTCCCTGCCAGTAATGAGCCAGGCACCAAACAGATCTCCCGGCTGGCCATCGTCTATCTTTGTCCATGTTTCACCACTCTCTACAAAAGTCAGCGTATTTCCTTCCATTTTGATCTCGCTTGATATGTTTGAGCCAACCTTTGATTTATCTGCTGTGTGATATTCAATGGTTTCTTTAAGCATATTGCCATCCAGTTTCCAGCTGCCTCCCAAGGTACTGATAAACTTTTTTTCATCCATGTTGAACTTAGCTACCGAGAAAAAACCATCGGCTATGATACCAACCCCTGTAAATTGGTTACCTGCTTCATCTTTTAATTCGGCTTTCCAGGCACCCATTATTGCTGCCTTGTCAATCTGAGAAAAAGCAACGTTGGTGGTTGAGAGTAGAAACAAAAGGGCAATGATTGTGATAAATGATTTCATTTTCTTTTAAGTAAATGGCTTGAGGAGATAAGTTAATCAATAAACACGGTTAGATCAAATTAATGAAATATGTGCTGCTTGGTTGAAGCAAATAAAGTCTGTAAATGGTATGAAAAAAGTATTAGAATTTTCTTCCGATCCCTACTTTTACGAGCCAGTCGAAATCAATAAAGTTATCGGAGAAATCAGCAAAGCCCAGGTTGGTCTTGCGTTTGTTAATGCTACTCCCAAGACCGATACTTTGTAGCAAAAACATCTTTTCCCCCAAATCAAGCTTTAACCCATAGCCAAAATAAACCTGAATTACATTGTCTGTCCGTTCAAATGTAAATGGTTCAAAGGAGCCAGTTTCCACATTGAAAAAATTAGCATCCACCTCATCTTTTATCCTTTGCAATATTAAATCTCCCTGAAAATAGAGTTGTAGTTTATTTTCATTTTTAAATGGGAAGAGCTGGTATGAGCCTTGTATACCGCTAAGTTTTAAACCATCCCTTCCATCCAGATTATCACCTATGGGCACAAGCAGGGTAGGGCCTACCGTAATGTTTGATTTTGTTCGTTCAAACATGTAGCCGGGATTCAAAATAAGTCCGTTGGTGGCATCAGTATAACTTGTATTAAAGATAATGGCATGTTGTGATGAATTATCAGATTGAGTCCATCCTTGTACCGGGAGTAATTGGATGCAAACAAAGATTTGCAGAAATATGATTATTTTTTTCATTGAATTAGTAACAAATGTAAAAGATGTCTGGTTTCATCAAGGTTGTACCAGCAGATCCGGATCATTAAAACTTCAAATAAACTTATAAAAGCATTGTAAGCCTGTCATTATTATGACATTGTGTACATTGAATATTATATTCTTTTTGAATGCTAAAACTATTTAAGCTAATTTGGTCTTGATGAAATTAACAAAAATATTCATTTGTTCCATATGTGTTCTGATCCTGGCGTGTCAGGAAGAACCCTATGATATTCCTCATGGTGTTCCTTCGGTGGTCAAGATCTATAATAACTATGCATATACTACCAATGGAGAATTTGGGTTGGATATAATTGATTTGAATACACTTAAAACGGTCAATAAAATGCCACCCGCCAGAGAAATGAATAGTATAGACAATCTCAGCATTACAGATAATTTATTGTTTGCTATTGATGCCAGAGGAGAGGATTTCCTGGCAGTTTTTTCCCTTGATAATCCAACCTCTCCCAAGTTAGTTTCAGGTCCTGTACCCGTACAGGGAGCTCCTTTTACAGGTGTTTCTGCAGCCAATGGCAATGTGGTGGTCTCAGGAGGAACGACCTTTATGAACTTTCGTAAATACGATGCTAACGGGAAACTATCCGACACAGAGGGCAGATTTGGCAGGGATAGGGGACACCCTGATATTTTACTTTCCGAAGATGGAAGGGTCGCTTATGCTTCTACCGATTTCAATGGTCAGGTGAATGGTGCACGTTTTGGTATGATTGCCCTGGAGTTGGATGGATTGACAAATTCTCCCAGATTAATTTCAGAAATAGGAATACCCGGAGCTGGCTTTACAGCAGGGACAACACGTCCAGCTGGTTTTCCCATTCAGTCTGCACTGGCTGATGATCATTTACTTGTGGCTTATGGTGAAGGTTTGGCTATCATTGAACTTGTGAACGGCAGGGGGCTGGCTTCATTAAATACTTTGGACCTTGGACTTGCTGCTATATCGATCAGTGTTTTTAATGGAGTTGCCTATGTGATAGGCAATGAGCCAACGCCCACTTTGGTTAAGATAGATATCTCCGATATTGAGAATCCTGTGATCATTGAATCCATTTCCTTAAACACAAACGGTGGAATACCCACTTCCATAGATGTGAATAATCAGTACATTTTGATTGCTGCCAATGAAGGAGGGCTTATTGTTATGAACAATTGATGTTTACAGATTAAGACGTATTCTTAATGGCCTCTTTTATCAGATTCATCTTAAAATAGTTTCCCATCTCATTAATTGAACCATTCTTTGAAATTCAGTCTGAATGGGTGCTTCAATGCTTACTTTGATATTCTCTTGAAAGGGATGATCAAACAACAAAGATTGAGCGTGCAGAAGCATCGTGTCCATTTGCCACCGCTCCTTGAAAAACCGATTCTGCTTGTTACAACCATGTGGCCGGTCTGCAATGATCGGGTGCCTGATATGACTGAAGTGTTTCCGTATTTGGTGCATTCTGCCAGTTTTGGGATATACCGAAACCAACGAATATCTAGAAGTTTTATGTTTACCAAAGGGAATATCAAGCTCTGTCCTTGCAATTGTTTCAAATTCAGTAATTGCTTCCATGAGATTACCATTCTCTTTCCTTAGCGGGTAATCTATGATGTCTTTATCCGGTGTATAACCTCTCACCACGGCCAGGTATTTCTTACAGATCTTTCCTGTTGCAAATAATCCCTGAGTAATTTTTAATGCCTCTTCATTCAATGCAAATAACAATGCGCCGCCAGTCTTACGATCAAGGCGGTGAATGGGGTAGATATAGGCGTTCAATTGGTCACGCAGTAATTGTAAGGCAAATACATCAGCATCCTTAGCAATGGAAGATCGGTGAACCAATAAACCATGTGGTTTGTTTATGGCAACGAAATGTCTGTCTTGATATAGTATATTTAATGACAAACCTTGTTTCAGATAATTAATTCAGCAAATATGAGATATTTTTAAATTATATGATCATCATCAGGTAAATGCTGAATTGTAATGTTTATATTTCATCTATATTAGGCAATATTAATAAATCGCTTAACTTTGCATTGAACACTGGCCAAATTGAGTAACGACCAAACCATAGCTTTATACCATCCGGTACTGTATTCCATAGCCATAAAAATGGTTGGCTCGTTGGAGGATGCACAGGATATTGTTCAGGATACCTTTCTTAAATGGCTTACCATTGATCAGGAAAAGATCAAAAACACAAAATCTTATTTGATTAAAACAGTTACCAACAAGTGTATTAATCATCTTAATGCCTTAAAAAATAAGAAAAACGATTTTTTAGATACACTCAATCCTGGTTCGCTATTTGAAAAATATAAAGAATCGGATTTTGCTAAATTCGATCTTGAAAATGAAATTTCCGAGGCACTGGTTACTTTGCACAAAAAACTTGAGCCATTGGAGAAAGCCATTTTTATCCTAAGGGAAGTCTTTAACTTTGATTATGAAGACCTGCAGGATATCTTTGATAAAAAGAAGGAAAACTGCAGGCAATTACTCTGCAGGGCTAAAGACAAGCTAAGCCAGGAATCGAAAAAAGTGAAGATTGAATTTAATGATCATACCCATTTTTTAGAAGGATTTATTGGAGCATGCACATCCGGAAAGCTCTCTGATTTTGTTAGTAGTTTGGTCAATGAAATACCCTTCAGGTTTAATAAGACAAAATAAAATCGAATAAATTTCAACCTTTTTGTCACAAACTTCCATGTCCCTTGTCTTTAATAGAAATAACTTTTTTTGAGAGTTAAAAACAAAAACAACTATTGAATCTATAAATATGTTAGTGATCTTAATCTTTTTTGTGGCACATTGGTATTTGTCACTTTTTTTTCAAACTTTCTTCATGCATCGATATGCTTCTCACAGAGCGTTTACGATGAGCAAAACAACCGAAAAAGTTTTCTTTATACTTACCTGGATCTTTCAGGGTTCTAACTATCTAAGTGCTTATGGTTACGCTATCATGCACCGAATGCATCATGCGTTTGCAGATACACCAAATGATCCTCATTCACCGAAGTATGATGAGAGTATTTGGAAAATGATGTGGAAGACCAAAACAATATACTCGGCCATTACCAACAAAAAAATGATCGTTGATGAAAGATTTACTGAAGGAGTGCCTGAGTGGCAGGCCTTTGACAGAATAGCTAGATCCTGGGTGTCCAGAATATTTTGGGGAGGAATCTATACAATGGTTTATATACAATTCGCAACTGAATGGTGGTTGTGGTTGTTACTTCCCATACAGTATATGCTTTCACCCATACATGGTGCGATTATTAACTGGTTTGCCCATAAGTATGGCTACATTAATTTCAAGGTAGGAGATACTTCCAAAAACTTTCTGCCTGTCGATTTTCTAATGATGGGAGAAAGTTACCACAATAACCATCATAAATATGGTTCCAGGGCCAATTTTGGAGGGATCAGATGGCATGAGATCGATCCTACTTATTATATCATTCTCTTATTGGACAAACTTGGTGTTATAAAACTGGCCAAAAGTAAGGAAGTTGCTGTCGCTGATGTTAAGAAGGCAGCTTAAGCTGGAATATATTTTAAATAGTGATTCATAAGTTCCCTGATATCTAATTCATATCAAATTATAAGGTTTAAACATTAAAAAGACCTGCCATCCGGTGGGTCTTTTTTTATATTAACCTAAGCTGTTCTTTTTGAAAAGTGGATTTGTTCAACAATCGACCGCTGCATTTTCCACCGAAATACTACAATGCTTGAATATGAACCTGTTGACCTTCACCGCAGGTATTTATGCTCAATCTCTAGTCATACGTAACATCAGGTCAAAAAAAGGTTTTAAATTTTCATAGAATGAATGAAATATTACACTAAAGTTTAAATATGCATTGAACTCAAAGGGCTTTGATGCCGTTCTTCATTTTTGCTTTGAAAATGTGTTGAGATGTTTGGAGGGCAAAAGAAGCAAGGCTAACCTGAAATTGTTTAGTATTTCAATCCATTATTGTTTAATTATATGAAAACATTTAAAATCACTACTTTATCATTGATCCTGGTACTTTTTACTTGTGCCACGACAACGGCTCAAACAAATGTTCAGGAGCGACAGAAACATTATCAGTTGGAAAAAGGGGTAGCACTGCAAGGATATGATCCTGTTTCCTATTTTAACAATAAAAAACCATTGGAAGGAGAGAAGGACTATGCGGCGACCCATAAAGGAGTAACTTACTATTTTGCTTCCTCAAAAAACAAGGAATTGTTTAAATCAAATCCGGACAAATACGAACCTTCCTATGGCGGCTGGTGCGCTTATGCCATTGCTGATAGAAGTTTTAAAATGGAACCGGATCCGGAAACGTACAAAATTATTGATGGTAAATTGACCCTTTTCTATAACAGCTTTTTCAACAATACCTTGAAAACGTGGAATAAGGATGAACCAAAATACCAAAAGAAGGCCGATGTAAATTGGGATAAAATTGTTGATGAAGATTAGATCAATTAAGAATTAGAAATTACGAATTAAGAGTAGAATAGGCTGTGGTTCGTAATTTAGTGCCATTAGGATAAGCCTTCAGGCGTCAGGTCTCAGGTGTCAGATAATTTTCCAGCACACTAGAAAACATCATTTAGGCTGAAATCTGATACCCGAAACCTGAAAGCTTTTATCATATTCCTTTAACTAAATGGCATTGGTTCGTAATTATTAATTTAAGATTATCACGCGTATAATGCTTCTCTCTGAACTGCAAATTGATCATTGGAAATATATTCATCGTAAGTTGATAGCTTATCAATGAATCCATTCGGTGTGATTTCGATTATTCTATTAGCAACCGTTTGTGTGAATTCGTGATCGTGTGAGGTGAATAATACGGTTCCGGGAAAATCTTTCAGACCATTATTAAAAGCCGTGATGGATTCCAGATCCAGGTGGTTGGTGGGCTCATCCAAAATCAATAAGTTGGCGCCAGACAACATCATTTTAGAAACCATACATCTTACTTTTTCTCCACCTGAAAGCACATTACACTTTTTGAAGGTTTCTTCCCCACTAAAAAGCATCTTACCCAAAAATCCACGGATATATACCTCATCTTTGTCTCCCGGAGAATATTGACGTAACCAATCAATAAGGTTATCATCACTTTGAAAATACTGCTCATTTTCATTGGGTAAATAGGCCTTGGTAATTGTTTGTCCGAATTTAAATGAACCGGCATCGGCCTGTTGTTCTTCCATTAATATTTGGAAGAAAGTAGTGGTTACCAAACTGTCTTTGCTGATAAAAGCAATTTTATCACCTTTGTTAACAAGAAAATCCAGATTCTGAAAAAGTGGCCTTCCATCGAGAGATTTACCGAGATTCTCAACCTGTAAGATTTGATCTCCGGCAGTTCTGTTCTGCTGAAAAATAATGGCAGGATATCTTCTCGTAGATGGTTGTATCTCTTCGATGTTGATCTTTTCCAATAACTTCCTTCTGCTGGTGGCTTGTTTTGATTTTGCTGCGTTGGCACTGAAACGGGCAATGAATTCCTGAAGCTCTTTCTTCTTGTCCTCAGCTTTTTTATTGGCTGCAGCACGTTGACTTAGTGCTAATTGACTGGATTGATACCAGAAAGTATAGTTTCCGGTAAATAATTTAATAGCACCGAAATCGATATCAACAATATTCGTACAAACCGTATCCAGAAAGTGGCGATCATGTGATACGACAATGACTGTATTTTTGAATTCCAATAGAAAATCCTCTAACCAGGAAATAGTGTGGATGTCCAGGTCGTTGGTAGGCTCATCCAGAATGAGTATATCGGGATTTCCAAACAGAGCCTGGGCTAACAAAACCCTTACCTTTTGATTTCCACTTAACTCTTTCATTTGCTTATCATGAAAGGCTTCTTTAATCCCCAACCCGCTTAGTAGCGCGGCAGCATCTGATTCGGCATTCCATCCGTCCATTTCAGCAAATTTCTCTTCCAATTCCGAAGCCCTGATGCCATCTTCATCTGAGAAATCCGGTTTGGCATAGATAGCATCCTTCTCCTGCATGATGTCCCACAAAACGGTGTGCCCCATCATGACAGTGTTTAGCACCGAGTGCTCATCGAACTCAAAGTGATTTTGTTTCAAAACCGCCATTCGCTTCCCGGGTTCAATACTGACCGAGCCGGAATTGGGATCAATTTCACCTGACAAAATTTTTAAAAAAGTAGATTTTCCGGCTCCATTTGCGCCAATGACCCCATAGCAATTGCCACCGGTGAATTTGATATTTACATGGTCGAAAAGAACCCTTTTGCCGTATTGTAAAGAAACGTTATTTGCTGAGATCATTCCATTTAAAATTTTCGAAGCCGCAAAAGTAAGGAAGAAAAGGAACAATTAGTAATGAATAATTATTAATTGGCAGTGAATAATGAGTAATGAATTATAAATAAATTACGGATTTCAAATGATGAATTACGATTGGTGACAGAACTTCAACACTTAAATATATCACAATTTCAGTTCATTATATGATAGTACCGATGTCAGACACCTTTATGGTGTCAGAACATCTTGTTTGATCGAAGTGACTATTGAATTCTAAATGAATTACGAATTTCGAATGACAAATTACGATTGCAATGAAACTTTAACACTTCAACACCTCAGATCAGTTATATGATAGCACTCAGGTTTTAGATTTAACAATACTTTTGAAGTTATCGGAATCCCTGCTGATACCCGAAACCTGATACCTAAAAGCTTGGCTCACTAGCATTAAGATTAATATGATTTCGACACACTTTTAACCACCTCAACACGCCAACACCTCAACACAATTTCAGGTCGTACCGATATCAGACACCTTTATGGTGTCAGAACATCTTGTTTGATCGAAGTGACTATTGACTTCTAAGTGAATTATGAATTTCGAATGACAAATTACGATTGCAACGAAACTTTAACACCTCAGATCAGTTATATGATAGCACTCAGGTTTTAGATTTAACAATACTTTTGAAGTTATCGGAATCCCTGCTGATACCCGAAACCTGATACCTGAAAGCTCTTCTCATTAGCCTTAAGATCAATATGATTTTACTCCACCTTCACCACATCAACACACCAACACATCAAAACCTCAACACTTAAAAAAATCAATAACTCCATTCTTTCTTCCAGGTATCTATAAGGTCGAATGATATTTTAAAATCCGTAGTTAAACCCGTATGGTTTGATTCTGCCACAACACCAAAAACACCGACTCTCAATCTTCTTCTGGGCCCAAGTTTAATGACTCTTTCCACGCCGGCAAACAGTTCTTCGTGCCGATAATCACTTTGTTTGATCCAAAGAAAACCGCCACCAGCGACAGCCCTTAATTTCAATTTTTTAATAATGGGTACATTGTTGATAAGCGCACCATTAAAATGATGAATATGATGGACTTCAAAAAATAAATCGGTTGCCACAAGGGAGGTGTCCAACGATTGAAAGGAATGCAACGGATCCGAATAAAGGTATGGGTCTGATTGTCGAAATCTTTTGAAATCAACAAATTTTAATTCCTTAGTATTAATAAATTTCCCTGCTCTTACCGTGTATTTGGAATTGCCAAATATACCCAATATCAAATCCTGTTTCAGGGATAGATCAACATAATCGAAATCAATGTCACTTGAAAAGGGGCCATTCCATCCCTTGCGATGTGTTATGCTGATGGTGGGGTATTTACTACCTAAAACGACCTTTCTATTCGGTTCGGTCATAAATTTCTGAGCTGGTGTATAAGAAAATCTTAGTTCTGTGATCAGAGCGCTATAGTTTTCAAAAACAAGTGGATCCGTTTCATCTATCACTTTATTCAAAATGGTGGAAGTCTCATAGTTTTCTATGGATCTTCTATCACTGAAGTCAAAGCCTGTAAAAAGATAGAATCCATTGAACAACTCAATACGATGGCTAAGGAACACTCTGTCGGTCAATATATAATTGGAAATTTTGAGCTGGTTTAAATAAGCATCGAAGCTGTTAACAGAATAAAAAGATCTGCCAGCTGAAAAAGTAAGATCTGCCAGCCTGTGTGGATCATATCTGAACCATACATGTCCACGTCCTTGCAGATCGACATTTTTTACACCGATGTTTAACGACCCTGAAGTAAACATCATCCGACCGCTTTCCCATCTTCTAAAGTATGACATAAAGGGCCCGAACCTAAAACCACCAATTACTTCAAAATTGATGATGCTCAATAGAGAGGATATGTAAATATTACTCTTCTTCGTATTGTTTCTGAAACCAACACCATGATAAAGTATTTCTCCGATGGTAACTTTATTGTATTTAGCCTGTATGGAATCCTGGTATGCTTTGCTGTTATGCACAGCCTCCACACTATCCCGATAAGCAACTACTTCTTGCTGCTTCGTTGTGAGTGGTTCCGGCCGTGTGCTATTCCAATAAGAAGAATCCCTTTTATAAGCTTCCTTTGTGGTTATGGCGACTTCATTTCCGAAAAATTTATCAGGAAATTCATAATCTTTTTGATAGTCAGCATAATGCAAAACCGTATTACCTTTAAATATTTTGGATCGGCCTTGCTTCGTTTCGTAGAAGAAAGCCTGTCTGTAGGGTATCCACAAACTATCCTCGATTTGTTTATAGTCCTGTTTCAAGCGAAAAGCATCATAGAACTTAAGTCCGCCCTTTTCAAAACTAAGGTCCAAACGATTGATATTCCAGGTGCCATCATTAATGTAGAGATAGCCATGACAGGTTGAATTACCTTTTTTTCGAGGAATTACCTTTATCTTGTAAACCAAAATGCCATCCTCGTTTAAGACTTCTTCCAATTTGTATTTATAGGAAAGAATAGCAGTTCTACTGACAGGAGAAATAATAGGAACTTCTGCAATACCCTTTAAGTCAACCAGATTCCTATAAAAATTAAAATCGGCCTCACTAAACCTGGGAATAAATAAACCGGACTGGTTGCCATAAGCTTTAAAGGCTGAGCGCTCTTCTTTATAATTTTCGGGATATTCATAGTTTAAAGTAAGTCTCATTTCTACCATGTTAAGCTCAGGAACCTTTTCAGTCTGTTTCTTTTTTTCTTCTTCAAATGGATCGATGGGTTCTCCTTCCAATGATATCCCGATACTTTCATCCTTCTCTTGTTTAGGAGTTTTTCTTTTCTTTTCTATTTCCTCCGTAGCTTTTACATATACTTCACTTTTAGCACTTTTTACCTGCGTTAAAAAGTGCTTCTTTCGATCAATCACCTGTTGGATAATTTCATAAGCCGGATCTTTCCTTTTTGCTTTAACTACTATTTGATCCAGTTCGAGACTAGCGGATTCGAGCCAGACATTTTTGGTGATTTCACCATCACCGATCACAACATTGATCGTTTTGGTGACGTAGCCTATTGATGAGAATATAATTTCAAAATCCCCTGGTTCCAAAGTAAGGAAATAACGCCCTTTGCTATCTGTTGAAGTACCGGTTTCTAATTCTTTTACATAGATATTTACAAATGGCACGGGTTCATTTTCCTGGTTCATAACGTACCCGCTTATACTTTGGGCAGACGCTTCCTGAGGTATTGAAAAAAGCCAGAACAGAATAATGAGAATACCAAAACTTGTAAATGTGTATTTTATCATGAAGCTTTTTGGTTAAACACGATGACATTTGCTTTTGTAACAGGCGTATTAATGGATCAGGTTAATTTTTGGTAAATCTTTTGGTTAGTTAGTATGCTATAGACAAAAAATAAATACAAACATTACAGTCTGATTAAGTTTTATTTCAGATTGATGGTATATTTCATAAATGCAAATACAGTTTAAAGGTTGTTTGGTGGGATTTGTTTATTCACAAGTGATTACCTGAATTGAATTTAATAATGTTGGTATCACATCATAGTTGTCATACAAGTGGATTATTTGCCTTGTGCGGATTGTACTACAAATTGATTGAGAGTTCTTTCAATAGCTAAATACCCGCTTTTCAATTTTCGTCCTTTCTTCGAAATTAGATTCAGAGAAAAACAGGTTGATATGCCGGATCTCCGTAATCATTAAAATAATTCCTTCAATTTGTCAATGAAGTGATTTGCCTGCTCGATCTGTGATGAGGCATTTTTAGAAGTATGATATTTTTTTGAGTTAAACAAGAACTGCTCATCTAAATTCCTTTCTTCGTGACTCAGGTCATGATGTATATTGGTATAACCTTTTATTTCAGGCACGAGGTATTTTTCCCACAATATGGGTTCATAATTGATAAAAGGTTCCTGGTCATTTCCATTGATAGCGCCCCAATCCGATTGTGTAAGCTGAAAACTATCAAATTTCTGTGATAACACAGTCAATTTATTTGAGTAGGCTATTCCTGCAATATTGTATTGAATTTCAACAGAAGAAACAAAAGGTTGATTATCAAAATAATTAAACTCAATTGCCAGTTTTCCCTTGACTTGTTTCTTCAAATGAATGCTCCATAAATGTCGAGTTGTTAAATGCACCCTCTTGATCGAAAAGTCATTTTCAACTATTTGAATTTCACCTTTTTCTTCACCCTTTGAGAATTTAATGCAATGTACCCATTGGTTTTGCCAGACGTACGACGAATCCAAATGATATCTGAACTTGTGATTATTTTTAATGGATAGAGGACCATTCAATTCAAATCTTCTATAGGCATTTAAGGTATTGCTACCTCCCAATGGCAGATCATTATAGGGATTTGCATATTTCAGCCATGTTTCTTTTCTGTCGCTTTTCCGAACATTTTCGTAGAAGAATTTATGCTTTGCCAATGGGCTTACATCCAGGGCATCTCCCATATAGATTGAATAACCAATGCTTTCTGTAAACATAATGTAGCGGTTGTTATGTTTGGCCCATTCATGATAATGGCTTTGTGCAATATGAGGCTCTTTGCGGTTGGTTTCTCTGAAGCGATTCGCTACAGCGGCCATGAGTTTTTTTAGGTTCAATTGTTTGGGTTTGATAACAATTTCAGAAAGTTTAAGGGAGGTTGGATGTAGTTCAATATTTGGATTTGATTGTTCCAGAAATGAAATGATATTGATTTTCTTGGTATTAAATCCAACAAATGATATGACCAGACTATCGCTTTCAAGTAATTGATTCAGAGTTAATTTGAAGTACCCTTGAAGATCTGAATTTGTTCCGATCGATTTTTTTAATAATGAAACATTGGCATAAAGCAGTGGCTTACCATTACTTCCATCGATTATCTTACCTTCTAATTGAACCGGACTCTGGGAGAAGGAAAAAATAGGAACCAATAAAATAAAAAAAATAACAGGGATTCTGGATATCCGCATGGACGATTGATTGTGATATTTGAAACAATCAAAATAAATGAATTTTAACTGATAATGATCCGTCCCAACAACATTATTTCCATTCTAGCAAACCTCCATGTATCTTTACTTTTTTAAATATTGAAAAATTGAAAGTTGCGATCATTGGAGGAGGAGCTGCTGGTTTTTTCACCGCTATTTCCTGTAAAACCCATAACCCGGGTGCTGAAGTGGTTATTTTGGAAAAGTCGGATAAACTATTGGCAAAGGTCAAAATTTCAGGAGGGGGGAGGTGCAATGTAAGCCATGCCTGTTTTCATATTCCAACGCTTGTTAAATTCTACCCCAGAGGTGAAAAGCAACTGAAAAAGGCATTTGGTTTTTTCAATACAAAAGACACTGTTAAGTGGTTTGAGGAAAGAGGTGTTTTATTAAAAACCGAAACAGACAACAGGATGTTTCCTGTCACCGACAATTCTCAAACGATCATAGATTGCTTGCTCAATGAAACAAGACGGCTAGGCATTGAAATAAGAAAGCGCTCCACGGTTAGTTCTATTCAGAATGGAAGTGATTCTTTTGAATTAATGGTGAATAGAGAACCGTTTATAGCAGATAAAGTCGTTATAGCTACAGGCGGCTCCCCCAAGCTTGAAGGATTCAATTGGTTGCGGCAATTGGGGCACCGCATTGAACCGCCCGTTCCTTCCTTATTTACTTTTAACATGCCTCAGGAATCTATTCGAAGTCTAATGGGACTTGTGGCCGATCCCGTGACTATTAGAATTCAAGGAACTAAATTGGAAAGTACAGGTCCGTTGCTGGTAACACACTGGGGAATGAGCGGACCGGCCGCCCTAAGGCTATCAGCATTTGGTGCAAGAATATTAAATGACTTGAACTATCAATTTAAAGTTCAGATAAATTGGTTGGGAAGCATTAAGGAAGAAGAAGCCAGGCAACTTTTAAATGAATTGTCCGAGAACATAGGTAACAGAAAGGTTACGAACAAAAACCCATTTCAATTACCTTCCAGGCTATGGATGTTTCTGTTAGAAAAAGTGAATATTGACCAACAGGTCTCCTGGAATAATTTGGGAAAGAAAAACTTGAACAGATTATTGAATGTGCTCCTTAATGATGTATACCAGGTCAGCGGGAAAACTACCTTCAAAGAAGAGTTTGTAACGTGTGGTGGCGTAAGTTTGGAAAATGTTTCGATGCGCACCATGGAAAGCAATAAGTGCCCGGGACTTTATTTTGCCGGAGAGGTACTTGACATTGACGGAGTGACCGGAGGGTTTAATTTCCAGGCAGCCTGGACAACAGGATTTATTGCAGGGAAACTTTCTTCTCATATGAACTAAGTGCCCGAGTCTTGCGGTATTTAAGAAAAAAAACATAGGGTTGCAAAGCCTGATTTTGGTGGGTATAATGTTTTGAATAAACCGGCATTGATCCTTATTACATTTCGAAATCTCAAGAAAAATGCTTATTTTGTTAAAGTGTTGTCCTAGAATTTTTTTATTTCTTTAACACTTTAACACTTTAACATACTCCCAAAAGGCCCGATGAAAAAACTGTGCTATATACTAATCCTTCTTTTGCTTATCCAGACCGGATATGCGCAGAATATCAAAGCACTTGTAGGAGGGACCTTGATTGACGGTTTTGGCGCTGAGCCTATCCGGAATAGTGTGATCATCATCGAGGGTGAAAAAATCAAAGCAATAGGCCAGGTCGGACAATTACAAGTTCCGGATGGTGCGGAAATTATTTCCACGGAGGGAATGAGTGTTTTGCCTGGCTTATGGGACATGCATGTGCATTTGATGATAAACGGACACAGTAATTATACCTATTGGGATAAAACTTATCCGCCATTCTTCGAGAAAGTGATTATGCCGGCGTCAGCACATCAATTGTTGATGGCGGGTGTTACCAGTGCAAGGGACTTGGGAGCTCCACTAAAGGAAAGCATTGCTGTTCGTGACGCTATTAATCGAGGGGACATCCCCGGCCCAACCATGTATATGTCGGGTCCATTTATTCAACATAAACCATATCCGGGCACAGAACAATTCCGCTGGGGAGTCAATGGAGAAAAAGATGCACGTGATAAGGTCAGACAGCTGGCTGAGGCAGGAGTTGATTGTATCAAGCTTATTGACCAGGACCAAATGACCATGGATGAGGTTTTAGCAGTGGTAGATGAAGCCCATCAACATAACCTGACAGTAGTGGCCCATGGACATAGGCCGGAAGAAATTAGAAGAGGTTTAATTGCAGGAGTTGATTGTTTCGAACATACGGGATTGTCATCTGCTCCTGAGTATCCTGAGGATGTCATGAATATGTTGAAAGAAAGAACTGCCCAAATGAATTTAGGTCCGTTGTTCTGGACACCTACAGTGGAAGGATTATACAATTATGAATACGTAAGAGATAATCCCGAAAAACTGGATAATGATTCCTGGCATTTGGACCTTCCTGATTCCATCATTCAGGACATCAAGCAATCAATACAACATCCGGACCGGCTTCCTTACTTTCAAATTACCCCTACAAGAAGGCCTACTTTGGAGACTAAGGTAAACCAATTGAAGGATGCCGGCGTTGTATTACTTATAGGGACCGATAGTGGAATACCGATGAAATTTCACAGCCAGTCTACCTGGAATGAGCTTGACGTCTGGGTAAATGAATTTGGTTTTGACCCGATGTATGCTATTAAAGCGGCTACCTACTGGCCTTCGGTTCTAATGGGGGTAGATAAGGAAGTTGGTACGATAAGTGAGGGGAAATATGCGGATATCATCGCGGTTAAGGGAGATGTGCTCCGCTATATTAGCCTGTTACAGGACGTTGATTTGGTGATTAAACATGGTAAACGATATAAGTAGTTTATACCTTAAGAAGCCTTGCACTTCTTGAGGTTTCAAAATATTTGCTAATAGTATTTCCTTATTGGAAAATGCTTTAGATGTATGACACTTGTAAAGTGTCATACATCTTAGTTCATTGATCATGGTGAATTTCAGGCAGCTAATTGAATCCCAAAGTAAATTGATTGAGGTGTTTTGTTTCCACCTTTATAACAGTGGAAAATAAGAATATTCAGTCTCTGACCGGAAGCATATCGGATGTGTCAACCGGGAAGCTGTCGTATTTGTTATAAAGTTTCAAATACTTTCCCGGATCAATAGGTTGCTCTCCTAACGTTTCTTTGAGACCTCTGAAGAAACCTTCCCTTTTTTGCGATGGGTTAAATAACAAAGTCACTTTTACTTCTTCATCGGTATTATTTCTAAATCCGTGAGGAGTGAACCTCGGTATATAGGCAACAGTGCCCGGTGTGGCCAACTGTTCATCATTTGGTCCTGTTTGAATGGTTAAAACGCCTTTAGTTACAATAAATGTTTCATCCATAAACCGATGGTAGTGAAGCTTTGCGCCAATTGTCTGTGGAGCCAGGATTATTTCATAAACACCTAATTGATCATTGGATAATTCACTGGTAACCTTGAACGTTAAAGAGAGGCCATTCATGGTGAATGTTTCCCCCTCATTAGGTCCGACAATAGCTGCTTTGTTTTCCAGTATATCATTAAAGAAATCGGTTTTCATTTTATTCAAGTTTAAAGGTTGAAAATAGTATCAATTTGTTGGTGGACTTGAAAAAGATTTTGCTCCATAGAGCCTGCTTGTGCTGTTCCTTCTAATGAAAATATGCTTTTCACGGTTATCCCCATATGATGTAAAATGGCTTTTAAATAGGGTTCCTGAAAATCATAGGCAGCCATGGGTGTACCCGCATACTTACCGCCTTTAACCGTCGCCAGGTAAGCAGTTTTGCCATTGAGCAAACCAAAATAGGAACCGTCACTATTCATCCCAAAAGTGTGACCAATCCTGGTAACATGATCAATATAGGCTTTGAGATTAGAAGGAATGTTTAAATTGTACAAGGGACTGCTAATCAATAATTCATCAGCTTGTTTTAATTCAGCTATCAGCTCATCAGAAATAGCAGTGGCTTTTAGCACAAGGTCGGTAATTTTTTCTTTGGGTGTGTAAAACCCTTCTATGGTGTTGTTGGGTATATGCGGTATATGATGTTTCACCAAATCCCTGTAAACAACGTGGCCATCAGGATGAAATGCTCTCCATTTTGCTTCTACATAATCCGCTAACTTTCTTGAGTGAGAGCCCTCAATTCTGGAGCTTGAATCGATCCTTAAGAGTGTCTTCATAAAACATTTTATTTGATTTATGTATAAGACAAAATGGACGGATCAAACGTGACATTAAAGTGTATTTTGTGTTATATGCCTTAGCTTATCAGGATCGACTATAGCACTTATTTTACAAATTTTATATTCTGCATTCATTGAAAATACCTGGCAGCTAATAAGTGTTTTTCCTTCATAATATAAAATAGCCGGCTGATGGTTGATTTCAGTATACCGAACGGATTGTGATTTTAAGAACTTATCAAAGACGTACAACAGCAAATTGATAGAAGCTTTTTTCCCGGTTGTGATGTCCCTTACAACCTGAACCTTGGTGCCACCGTCAGCTACCACCATGATATCATTGGATAATAAATGCTCAAGATTTTTTGTGTCCCCATTTCTAATGGCATCAACAAAGTTTTCCATTTGTTGAAATGCTTTCTTCCCTTTCGAGGGATACAGCGCTTGTTTTGATTTATGGAGCTTTTCCTTGGCCCTGCTTAACAGTTTACGTGAGTTTTCCACTGTGCTTGAAAGCACATCGGCAATTTCCTGGTGTGAATAACTAAAGGCTTCCTTTAAAATGAAGACTGCACGTTCTTTTACACTTAATTGTTCCAAAAGAATGAGTAAAGCATAGGAGGCAATATCTCTGAGATGCACATCTGTGTCGGCTCTTTCAGTTGCTACTGGTTCGGGTAGTGAAATTCGGTCAGAGTCTGTTTTATTTTTCTTGTTTTTTATATTGATGGATTGATTAATAACCCCCTTCACCAAATACCCACCGAGATTTTGAATCTCATGTTTTCGGGATGAAGCTACATAATTACTCATCACGTCTTGCACAGCGTCTTTGGCATCATCTGTTGAGCCTAAAATATTATAGGCATAAGGAAATAACAGGTTAATATATTCCTTTAGATCCTGCTCTTTATTTGTGTTCGAAAAATTGACCATGAACAAAGTATTTGTAAATTATATTGTTAACGAAGTTTAGTACTTAGAAGTAATGATTGTTTATAAAAAGGATTTACTGAATATTCCTTTCTATGATTTTAACCAGTATTTATGTTCAGCAAGTGCTTTCATTTTCCATTGAATCAAGCAAATGACCACACTTTGATATTGACATATTAAATGGCTTTTGTCTCATGACAAAAATGTGGCATAAAACGTGACATATTCTTTGGGTAGTTGAATATATTGATTACTGCATAACAAGCTATTGGCTGCAGTTACCAAGATTTCTAATTCTTTTTAAAACGCTTTCATCGAAAAAAGAACGGTGGCTTCACGAAAATTTCAAATCCAGTTTGATTAACAATAACATGATTTAAAAGTTACCAGCTAAACGCTAAACCATAATTTGCAGGATCAACATTCCATTTTTCTAATAAGAATTTGGCCGCCCTAAGATCGTATTGTGATCTGTTCATTTTTTCATGATCCTTAATCATTTGAACAACTGCTTCTATCATGGATCGATCATCAAGTTCCAGGCAATCGATAGCATTCAGTGCATGTGTTCTGGCAAAAGTGTTTTCTGACTGCAGGGCTCGTTTCAAACCTGAAAGTGCATCGTCATATTCTCCCAAATTGTAAAGTGCTTCGGAAGCCACTGTCACCACACCAGGAGATGTATCATGGAGCGCTTCTTTCAATGCTGGAATAGCAGATTTGGCCTCATCTCCCAGAATAAGCAAACCTGTTGCTCCCCAATACCTGGTAGCACTATTATCATTGCTTAGGAATTGTACTAGTTGTGGGATTGTTTCTTTTGTAGCGTAAGTTGCGTATTCAGCTGCTTCAATATTTTCTTCTATATTATTCTTGTTAGCCCTTGCATGATCAAACATAGACATTTCCTCCATATTCTTTTCATATTCGGATTCCGGAATAAATCCAACATCCTTAATTTCTTTTATCCATTCCAAATTAGCTTTTCTCATGCGAAGCAAAACCTCTTTGTATTCGGGTTTTTCAGCCAGGTTAGTTACTTCCCATGGATCATTTTCTGTATCATATAACTCCTCTACAGGTTTTGTGTTCCAGAAAATGCTTTGAATGGTATCACATTTCCCATCATGATAGGCTTTTTCCCAGGATTTCATTGAAGGGGCTCTCCAAAGATATTCCAATGCTTGTCCGTAAATTCGATAAGGCATGTAGTTGTGAATGTATCGGAATTTGTGGTCTCTCACCGCACGTGACATGTCGTACCTTTCATCCATTCTTCCTCTGAACATGAAGGCATATTCCGGATCTTCAGATTTTTGCGGACCTAAAAATGCGTTGCCTTGCATGTAATCAGGAATAGGTATACCGGTCAGACTCAACATGGTTGGTGCCAGATCTACAAAGCTGATCATACGGTTGATGGCTTCCCCATTTTTTCCGGGGCGCAGATGCTTGTATTTTTCCGGAACCCTAATAATAAAGGGCACACGGGTCCCTGATTCATATACATACCGTTTGCTTCTGCCGAGCACTCCACCATGGTCGCTATAATAAAAAACAATGGTATTTTCAGCCAGCCCATTTTCCTCAAGTTCTTTAAGAATGCTACCCACTCGCTCATCCATAGTGCTTATTTTATCATAATATTGCGCCCAGTCATGTCGCATTTCTTCAGTGTCCGGATGATAGGGTGGGAGTACCATTTGATCAGGATCGTGTTTTAATTCCGATCCTAGCACCGATTTATGGATCGAACTTTCGTGACTGATACCGATATTAAAAATATGGAAAAACGGCTGGTCGCCTTTTCTGTTTTGGTAATGAGCCTGATTACTTGACTCATCCCAAACGCTATCAGGTTTGATGGTATTGTAGTCTTCTTTAGCGTTATTTGTACAGTAATATCCCAGGTTACGAAGATATTTAGGGAAAAAATTTACTATCTCAGATTTTTGATACTTACTGCGCATATGTTGATTTCCACTCGAGTTGGCATACACGCCTGTAATAATGGTGTTTCTAGCGGGTGCACAAACCGGAGTGTTAGCATATGCGTGAGTATATAAGTTTCCCCCGGAAGCCAATTTATCAAGGTTTGGTGTAGTTGCCAGTGTATCCCCATAACATCCCAGGAATGGACTGTTATCTTCACTCACTATCCATAAAATATTAGGTAATTCTTTGGGATATTTTTTCTCACATGATGATATGCCTATAACACCTGCCATACACAAAATGACAAGTGAAATTCCCAAATGTTTTTTTATTTCCACAAATTGTCTTTTTAAGTTTCCAGTGATTCCTGGGCAAGACAAATACACACATTTTAGATGGGAATAAAATTAGCATTTATTTGGAAATGTTTTGAGGCATGCTATGGTTAGTTTGTTCTGTACCACAAATCTCAATGTTGCCCCTCCCATTGAGAAGACATTCATCTGTTGTTCTGAATTGATATAAAAAATATAGGCACTTGAGAAAAGTGCCCATATTTACTGAAGAGAAATATACGTAAAACTAACCCTGGAGCTTTATAGAAAAAGAGACTACTCTTTCAGGATCTTAATTGATTTAAAAGCCTCGCCGGACTCAGAAGTGACCAATAAATGGTAGATCCCAGGCTTCATATAGTCCAAATGTATATGGAGAAACTTATTTTTTTGGACATCTATCGCGTGTTCGGACTTCATGACTATTCTTCCAATAGCGTCATAAAGACTGTAGTGGAGCTTAGACCTTTTTTCAACTTCTATGCTAAGGGTCAATTGCCCTTGGGTAGGATTAGGATAAGCGGCAAGACTTCCTACAATGGTATGGTCATAAATACCGGTGAGTACTTCAACATCTGCCACCTGTTGAAATCCTTGCTGTAAGGAAAGTTCCTGGTCTTTCAGAAGATCAACAGCTATGTCCCCTATGGTATAGGATATTGATAGATTGCTTTGTGCACTAAAGCTTCCATCACTTGCCAAGACAGACCTTTCTACAGTTTGACCAATGGTCACGAATGGCATAATTAACATGCCAAGAAAGATAGCTTTTTTCATGGCTTAATTATTTTTGATGGCTTCTATTTGCGACGTAAGATCATTGATCATCTTCTGCTGTTCCTGAACCGATTTAATCAGGATCGGGATCAGACCTGCATAATACAGACTCATTCTGTCCATTTCAACAAGTTTCTTAGGTGCATTAATTTCTTCAGAGGCTGCTTCCAGCCTGTGAGTTTTAACAACCTCTTTAATAACCTTTAAAACCTCCTGGGCAATCAGTCCGATTTTTACACCATCTCCAGGTTGTGACTTCCAGGTGAATGTGACCGGTCTTAATTTCATGAGCTCTGCTAAACCATAATTCAAATCTTCGATATTTTCTTTATCCCGGATATCGGAGGTTTGGATAGTGCCGTTGGTTGCATGTACTTCGTTCCATCGGAATGTAGGAGTGCCTAAGTCGTAGGTATTATTAGCGCTCGGTCTGATATCACCTCGGGCAGCAATTTCACTTGTACCCCCATCCTCGAAATATTCCACTGTTTGAAGCCTGATACGGCCATTGACATGTAGGGCATCAAGGGGTACAGTGGTTCCAATCCCTACATTTCCATTTTTTCTAACGGTAACAGCATTAGCCCTCGAACTCGGGCCGGTGCCAATACCAATTTCGAAGATAGGATCTCCGGATAACCAGCTTGTTGCACTGCCGCCACCAACGTTATAGCGTCCTACTGCCATAGATGCAAATGATTGTGCTCTTGTAGCGTTGCCTATGGAAACTGAGTAGATTGCCTGAGCCTCAGCAAAATAGCCGGCCGCAAAACTGTAGTTTTCTTCGGCATCCGTGCTATAGCCCAGGGCCGTTGATCCAAGTGCCATTGCATCGGTATTGAATCCCATGGCAGTGGAATATTGACCGTCTGCATTTGTGAAAAAACCACTTGCAAAGGCATATGAATTCGTTGCTTCTGTATCTCTTCCCATGGCTGTTGCACCAAAACCTTGTGCTCTTGTATTGAGCCCTGAAGCAAAAGAGTACAATCCAATACTATCACGGTTCCAGTAAACACTGGCCGCACCCGTCGCAACCGTACCTACTCGGAAGGCATGCAAATCCGGCAGCCACATGAGCTTATCGCCCGCTCCAAGAGTATCAGAACCGAATAAAACACGTTGACCATTACCTATGTGTAAGGTAGCTTTTGGCGCATTTGGTTCTGCTATCGCTACTTTTCCATCGTTATAGGCCACATAGGTCGTGTCGGGAATGTCAACGCTTTCCCACGGTGATTGCCCAGCAAGATCTTCTGCTGTGGCCCATTGCGTACCATTCCATTTTAGTAAATCTCCGTTACTAAGGCCTGTGGTGTCCACGTCTTGTAATCCATGTAATGACATGTCGACCTGGCCTGCCTTATGCGCATAAAAACTGTAGGGTACATTTTTGAGTATTGATGTTCCCATATCCACCAAACCTTGTCCTGCATCAATTTCAACTTTTAAGTGATGTTGCTCCGTATCCCAGGCAATATCTTCAAAAACACCTTTTTCCACCGTGCCTTCTCCAATGGACAGATTAAATAGCCCATAGTCATTCGTTGATATGCTGTGAGATTCTTTGTAAACCAGGCTATCAGCGCTGGCACCTCTATATATCCCCAACTCCACTGTTAATGCCTGATTAACCAATAAATCACCGTTGCCATCACGGGCTACGGCTTGATAGTTGATACCTTGTGCAGCCGCATTGTTGGAATACAGTAATAACAAAATTAAAATGAGTAACAATTGAGAAATGGTTGTTTTCATGGCTTTTGAATTTTGATAGCGAATATTAGACAGATAGTCTTTGTAATAAATTTTAATAGTGACCGCTATTTCGCAGAGTGCGAATATGAATAGTGAGTGTCAGCCGGTCCCTGTTATCGACAATTAGTATGAATAGTTGATACCATTGATGGAATGCCTCAAAAAAAGTAACCCAACCAACAAAGGATTGAAAAATCAAGAGGCCCGATAGCAGATATTATTTTACCAAAGGATCGGGCCAAGCTCAGAAATCTTATACTATAAAACCTTAGGTGTTGGTTGCCAGATAAATATGATTATCCATGGGGTGAGTTTGTGGGGTTTGGATGAAATTCATCGGACAACAATGCTTGTTAGGATATCCGGAATAAAGCAGGTATGGTTATCACATATCAACCAGGTTCAGCGTACTATGGTTGATATGCGTTTCAATAATTATCTCAGGAATGGCCTGTTTCATCTTCCTTTAATTCACAACTGATCATCCAATGAATTCCGAATCTATCAGTAAACATGCCAAAGAATGCACCCCAAAAAGTTTTATTCAAAGGCATTGTTACTTTTCCTCCTTCGGAAAGCCCATTGAAAATTCTGGTAGTTTCGTCAACAGTATCCGTATTAATTGAAATACTGAAATTATTACCCTCTACACTTACCTTTCCAAATGCCTCCGAAGAATCACTTCCCATTAAAACGGTTTCCTGGCTGATGGGAAGTGAAATGTGCATGATCTTTTCTTTGTCTGATTCGGGAACAGCGTATTCCGGGTTTTCAGGCATATCCTTAAATCTTCCTACATATTGGAATTCTCCTCCAAAAACAGATTTATAGAAGTTGAATGCCTCTTCACATGTTCCATTAAAAGTTAGGTATGGATTAATAGTTGTCATGGGTTTAAGTTTTTTAGTATAAAGAATGATTTCTTTCGAATGATCCTTTCAATATCTCCTTTAGGTCTGTGACAAAGCTGAAAACCAGGTGCTTTGTGACTTTAAGATAAATTTTTGGATTATCTTCCTTTGCCTTTTATGGGAATATTGCTGCCTCCCTTAGAGGGTACCGAACCATCATTGATATAGCTGCACATTTTAAAAATGATTGTTTCTTCTTTTCCATTGTTGAATGTCACTGTGATGGGCATGTTGTTCAAACAACCCCAGCCAGTATACCCGGTTCTGAATCCATCTTTTGGAGAATCCACCGTAACAGAAGGGTTTTTAAAACTGGAATGGTTAAAGAAGTAGGTCACTTTACTGATTTTTCTTAATTGTGTTTGAGGGATGTCCAACCATATTTTGAAATTATAATATTTCCCTACAGGGCTGGCGGTAGCCCTTGGTTCAATGCGCAGGTTATCTTTAGTGGTATAATTATCCAGGAAGCTGTTGAGTGCATTTTTTTCACTTTCTAATTCCAATAGTTGTGAATTAAGTTTAGAAATTCGCTCTTCCATGAGCAGAGTGGAATCTTTTTTTTGCTTTAATTGATTTTGTATGAAAATGGTTTGTCGCTTAAAGTAAGCCAAAGAATCAGCTGTGGTAATGATCTTTTTGTTAAGGGTATTAAATGATTCTTGTTTGACTGCCAATTCTTGATTCAAATTCTGTTTACTTACTTGCAACCTGTTGACGTTTTCACTTAAGGAGGTGACTGTTTTGTTTTTATTTAGCAGTTGATCCTGCAAATCAATGTTTGATTTTTTTAATTTTTCATTGTCATCTCTAAGCTGTTTTTCTTCGACTTTTTTTATGTCCACTGATTTCGACACTTCCGTGAGTTCGCTGTTCTTTTGAACAATGATTGAATTCAAGTCTTCTAACTTCCATGACGCAAAGGCAAAAGCGGCTACGATAATAATGAAGCCAAAAGATGAAATCAGGGCACCTTGTTTTGACCTCCTTTTTAATGTTCTATTATCCATCTTTTTGTTCTATTACCTTTTGAACTAATTGCATGGCTTCAGACCACATCTTTAACAATCTACCGGATGAGTATACAATACCACCTGACGAACCAAAAAGCCCCATAACGGCTATGGTATTTTCCTGACTGTCACTTCTTATTATTAGAGAAATAGCCGTGCCGATAAGTACTAAAACTGAAATGAGCGTAATGATCAGGTAAACAGTTCTTTCGGTTTTAAACAATGCCACCAGCTCCTTGATGGCGGTTACAGTTTTTTCTAGTTTTTCGCTCATTGTAAAATCAATTTAGATAAGATTCTCCCGGACACTCGGTCCTTATTAATTAAAATACCGGTAGGTACGTCTTAATAACGGCTTGATCTGCTCTTGGCATGATTCCCTTTTCACACGACCAGAATTAGCCAGAAAGGCATGACATGCCCTCACCTCCAATTGGTTGAATATCAGATAATAAAAATAAGACATTTATTTCAGGAATTCCAATCGCCATGCGTTAGTAGCATGGCGCTATTCCTGGTCCCCATTCATCCAAACAACTTTCTGTTCTGATTTGTGATCTTGTCCAATGATCTCACGATACAGTCCGGGTTTTCTTGCTTTGATGTATCGATTGCCTCCGGCTTGCTTTAGTTTTTCCGGTGTTATCACGGTTGAAACAAAATCATCTCCCAGAACTCTGCATTCTGCTATGACATCTCCAAAAGGATCAAGAATCATGGAACAACCATTTTTCAGCTGATCATCATCCATGCCAATTGGATTTGAGAAAACGGCATAAATCGCGTTATCGTAGGCTCTTGCCGGAAGCCATTTCATTAGCCAGGATCTGCCCTTCAAGCCATCAAATTCCGATCGTAATGAGGTAGGATCATGCTCACGGTTTTTCCATAGTACCGGATCTACAAAACCGGCACCAGGTCTTGTTGAAGGTGTACACATCGTTACATGAGGCATAAAAATAATATCAGCTCCCAATAACTTCGTTGCCCTGACATTTTCAATGACATTGTTGTCATAGCAGATCAGAATACCGCATTTCCATCCATATAGATCAAAAACACAATATTGATCGCCAGGTGTTAGGTGTGGATTGATGAACGGATGAATTTTTCGATACTTTGCTATCAAACCATTTTTATCAACACAAACGTGGGCTTTATATAAATTATCGTGCTTGTCTTTTTCAAAAAGTCCGGCGAGTATGGCAATGTCATTTACAGCTGCGATTTCTATTAATTTATCAATGCTCTTTCCTTCCGGTTCAATGCTCTTTCCTTCCGGTATCAATTCGGCGATTTGCAGCATTTGCACCTTTGAAAGATGGCGGGCAAAGGTGTATCCGGTTATCGAACATTCATGAAAAGCAATGACCTTTGCACCCTCAGAGGCTGCTTTTCTGGCAAGCTTTTCTATGATTGAAAGATTATATGCTTTATCCGCACTTCTGTTCTCGAATTGAGCTGTTGCTATTTTTAACCTGTCCATGGGCGCTGTAAGTTGGGATTCATATCAAAGTTATGATTTAACTTTTATTATAAATCATGTAACCCCATCTTTAGATCGGGTGAATTGTTTTCTTCAAGTAATTAAAAAAATATGGACAGCGTCCTAAAAGATCGAACTTACTTTACGATGTGGCTAACAGAGCGGCTCCGAAAACACCAGCACTATCTCCAAGCTGCGGTTTAATGATTGGCGTGGTAAAACTAGTATTGAACACATATTTTTTTACTTCCTCGAGTCCCAGTGTATAGAGAAGGTCAATATTTCCTACACCACCGCCTATAAGAATAATGTCGGGGTCGAGGATGTTAATCACCTGAGATAACCCTTTGCCATAGAAATGGATTAATCGCTGAATGGTTGCTGTGGCATATTCATCTTTTTTGTCATCATACTTCCTAACTATTTCTGAAAGGGATAGCTGATGACCACTCTGCTCCAGATAATGGTTCTCTAGCGCTGGTCCTGAGATGATTGTTTCCACGCACCCTGTTTTCCCACAGTAACATTTTCCACCGGAATGATCCAGAAAGATATGCCCCCATTCACCGGCAATGCCATGGACTCCATTGATCACCGACCCGTTAACGACAATCCCACCACCTACGCCGGTTCCCATAATCACACCAAAAATAAGGTTCGCATCCGGTTTCACTTGTTTTACAGCTCCCAATTTGGTCTCGGCCAAGGCAAAACAGTTGGCATCATTGGCCATTACAATGGATATCCCCAAAGCCTGTTCTATATCTTTTTTAAGCATCTTACCATTGAGGCAGGTTGTATTGCTGTTCTTTAATGTTTGTGTATTCGGATCAAGTGAACCAGGTGTGCCTATGCCTAGTAGACCGGGTTGAATTTTCAGATCATCGGCCATCTGAGCAGCCAATAGTTTAATTTGGCGAATGATGTGCTCATAACCTCTGTTCGCTTCCGTAGGGATTCTTTTCCGTATCAGTTCAATTGATGGGTCAACCGATTGAAGTACAACCCCTTCAATTTTCGTTCCTCCCAGGTCAATGCCCCAGAGATATTGTTGGCTACCGGATGATACTGATGAGTGAATGACCACTTTATAAGGAAATTAATTAAAACATGACGCAGCCTGAATGCGTTTTTCCAGAACATCTCTATACTGAACCATGGTTTCATCAGAGCAACGGAAATACTCACAAAATAGCTGTAATACTGGTTCTTTTATTTTTTCAAGGCTGTTGATATTAAAATACAACCTCCCGGATCTTCTGGTAAAAAAGTCATTCGGTCTTTGGGCCAGTTCATACTGCATGGTATAAGATGCTTCGGCTATAGCCAGTGCAATTTCAGGATCTTGATTTGCATTGTTCCGAAATATTTCTAAAATGATTTGCGTTTGCCTCCCGTAGTTATGCACCAGGTAGGAGGGGAGATAGCCTGGTAGAGCCAGTTGGTTTGTTATTTCTGATATTTCCTCAATATATTTTTTTACCTCCTCCTCATGATCAAACGCTCCTCCGCTTAAATAAATTTCATCCGTATAACAATCTTTAAAAGATTGGTTGTATTTGTCCTGGTATTTATCAACCACTTCATCCACTACACGTTCCGCCATTTTACGATACCCAGTGAGTTTTCCTCCGGCAATGGATATCAAACCTGTTGGTGATTCAAAAATTTCATCCTTTCTGGACAGCTCAGTGCTCGATTTTCCGGATTCATGTATCAAAGGACGAAGTCCGGCCCAACTGGATTCTACATCCTCAATATTCAGTGTGATGTTTGGGAATGCCTGATTAATAGCCTCAATTAGATAAGCGACATCCTCTTTATTGGCCACAACCTCATCTTTGTCTTTATCATAATCAGTATCAGTGGTTCCGATATAAGTAACTAATCCGCGAGGAATAGCAAAGATCATCCGGCCATCAGCCACATCAAAATAGATAGATTGGCGTACCGGTAATTTATGATGAGGTACCACTATATGAACCCCCTTTGTCAGGTGTAATCCCTTGCCTGTTTTGGAACCATCTTTTTCCCTTAATTCATCCACCCATGGGCCGGCAGCATTGACAATATATCTTGCATTTATATTGAAGGACTGTCTGGTAAGGGTATCCTCACAATGCGCACCAACTACCTGATCATTTTCATAAATGAAGTTATTGGCCTGAATATAGTTCAAACATGTTGCCCCCTGATGGGCAGCTGTTTTCATGACCTCAATGGTCAATCTTGAATCATCTGTTCTATATTCCGCATATAACCCGGCACCCTCCAAAGTCTCCGGATTTAAAAGCGGCTCAAGTGCATAGGCTTCCTCTTTGCTCAACATCTTGCGTTGATCTTCATCTTCAACATTGGCCAAAGCATCATAGATCCAGAGGCCAATAGAAGTCATGAACTTGCCAAAAGTGCCATCTTTTATGATGGGCAAAAGCATCTTTTCAGGTGTAACCAAATGAGGCGCAAGCTGGTGCACAATGGCTCTTTCTCTACCTACTTCCCGGACGAGACCAATTTCAAGTTGTTTTAAGTAGCGTAACCCTCCATGAATTAACTTTGTGGAGCGACTGCTGGTTCCCGAAGCAAAATCCCATTTTTCAATAAGTGCTGTTTTCAATCCGCGGGAAGCGGCATCCAAGGCTGTGCCACACCCGGTAATTCCTCCTCCAATAATCAATAGATCAAAGGTTTCACTTTTCAGGTTTTCCAGCAGTTCATCTCTTTTGAGTAACATAGTGCTAGTTTTGTCTCTATTTTTCAATCCAATTCATGGAACGTTCAACAGCTCTCTTCCACCCAAGATACAATTTGCTTCGTTCTTCTTCATCAAAGACCGGAACAAATTTTTTCTGAATTTTTCGATACTTAGTAATGTCTTCTTGTGTCCAAAGTCCCACTGCGATACCGGCAAAGTAAGCTGCTCCCAAAGCTGTGGATTCGATGATAACAGGTCTTTCTATAATGGTATTCAATATATCAGCCTGGAACTGCATAAGGAAATTATTCGCTACTGCACCTCCATCCACTTTTAGGGATGATAGTTGAATTCCGGAATCTTCCTCCATGATATCCAATATGTCCTTCGTTTGATAAGCGAGTGATTCCAGGGTAGCTCTTATTAAATGCTCTTTGCCAGTATCACGAGTCAAACCAAAAATGGCCCCTCTTGCATACATATCCCAATAAGGTGCTCCCAGCCCTGCAAATGCCGGTACTACGTAAACACCATGATCGTTGGAGATTTTTTCAGCAGCACTTTCTGATTCCGCAGCATTATTGATAATTTCCAGTCCATCTCTCAACCATTGGATAGCTGCTCCTGCGATGAAAACACTCCCTTCCAAAGCGTAATTGATCTTGCCATTCAATCCCCAGGCAATCGTTGACAATAACCCATGTTTGGAATGCCTCAATTCTTCACCCGTATTCATGAGCATAAAACATCCCGTTCCATAGGTGTTTTTGGCCGACCCGGCTTCGGAACATCCCTGGCCAAATAATGCAGCCTGTTGATCTCCGGCAATGCCAGCTATGGGGACTCCAAATCCGTTTAGATCATAATAGCCAAATACATGTGCAGAAGGTTTTGTTTCAGGTAACATGGATCTGGGGATATCAAGCACATTCAGTAACTTATCATCCCAATCAAGCTTTCGGATATTGAATAACATAGTTCTGGAAGCATTTGAAAAATCGGTTGCGTGAACGCTACCATTGGTCAGGTTCCAAAGTAACCAGCTATCAATCGTCCCAAACAATAGTTGTCCATTGCTGGCTTTTTGTTTTGCTCTCTCCACATGTTCCAGAATCCATTTAATTTTTGTAGCCGAAAAGTAGGAATCAATAACTAAACCGGTTTCTTTTTTGATATAATCCTCCAGACCCTCATTTCTTAACCATTCGCATATATCAGCGGTTCTTTTGTCTTGCCAAACGATCGCATTGCAGATGGGGTCTCCGGAATTCCTGTCCCATACAACCGTGGTTTCACGTTGGTTAGTGATGCCTATTCCAAAAAGCTCTTCAGGCTTAATTTCACAGGTTTTTAACAACTCCTCAAATACCGCCAATTGTGTATTGAGTATCTCGTTGGCATCATGTTCCACCCAACCTGGTTTAGGAAAGATTTGTTTAAATTCCTGCTGTTTTATTTTCAAGAGCGCTCCCTGGTCATCAAAGAGCACAGCCCTGGAACTTGTTGTTCCCTGATCAAGGGCAATGATATACTTTTTGGACATGCAATGGACAAGAACTTGGTATCAAGTCCAATATAAGATTTTAAGTAGTTTTTTTGTAAAAAAGTTAAAGCCGTTGAATCTTTCTACCAAAAATTGATATGACTGCGCAGATCATTTTTTTGCAATGGATACTAAGAAGGGTCTGATTTAGTGCAGACTCTCATAATATTTAATTACTTCCAGGATGGCTTTTTCGTCCGTGAGAATTAATTTATCTTTTCTAAAAAGTGACTTTAATTCACTGGATTTATCTGAGAATATTTCTTGAAATCTTTTCTTGGAAGGCTTTAAAAACCAGAATTTCCCTTTGAGATCTTTTACATACAATTCCTCGGATCTCTTAAATTCATCGTACTTTCTGCCTGACGAATAGGCACCCTGAAAATCTGCTTTTATAAACTTCACTTTATACCTTTTGTAAAGCATGACCTGATTGCTATAAAGAACTTCCAAATAACCTTTCATTTCCTTATTCTTTCCCAGTTTGAACTGTACCTTTTCAAAGATCAGTTCTTTGTTAGTTCTTGGGTTATTTATGGTAAATTCCGAAGCATTATCAATAGCAAGTACTTTTTTAGTGGCGCTGTTTTTATAAATCAGATCATTTTGGTACAAATTCAATTTAATTTCCGCCTCACCGACTATTTCCTCACCTTCGAGTTTCACTTTACCTTGACTCCAGCTCGGATATAAATAGGGACTTCCTTTGACCCCCTGATAACGGTTATCGTAAATCCTTACAATGCCTTTGGTATTATCCTCTCCTAATTCGTATATGTTTTGTTGGGCGTCAGCGGAAGTAGATCCCTGAGAGAATACAATGGCATGCACGAGTACAAAAACTAATGTAAATATGGCTTTCATAGAATAAATTGTTAATGTTTACATTCTAAAGACCCGGTTTCTTGTCAAACAGTGTATTGATATTTACAATTTCCGGTTGAATTGTGTACTGTGAAATTTTCAGGAAGTAACTTAATCAAATAAGATCAGGGGTATATCTTATATCTCAAAACTAAGTCTTTGTAAATTATTATAATATACGCAGATAACCAATAAATGTGCTTGTTTAATATAATCAATTAAGCGGAATCGGTAGATGAATCCCGTATGTTAGAGGTAAATAGATCGAATCTTTGTGAGTTTAAGACCAATCAAATAAAAAGAGGTTGCCTCGTATAAAAGCAACCTCTTTTCAAACGTAGTTTGAAAAACTATTTCAATAACCTGTATTCTCCCGTTCCACTATTGAATGAGACCACATAAGTGCCTGCACTCACGGCGATGTTAGGTCCGTTTTTGATGGATGTTCCGGAAGGAAATCCGGCACCACCCCAGTTATTGGTCCAATCATCATCCGCTCTGAATTTAGCCTCTCCATCACTTAAAGTAATAATACCAGACCACAGATAAGGATTGTTTGGATTTTGTGTCAAATCAGTATCGGCATCCCAGCCATTGGCTGTGGCATCTCCAATAACTCCAATGGTTGCATATGCTGTGGCATCATTGAAGAAGAAATACTCACCAGTGGCATCATTGAATCTTACGGTATAGGTACCGGCCGTCACAGGAATATTAGCGCCGCCCGCAACACCATGACCGGATAAAAAGGTCTCCGCACCCCAATTATTCGCCCAGTCATCATTAGCTCTGAATTTAGCTTCGCCATCAGTAAGTGTGATGGATCCGGTCCACAAATGTGGATCACCGGTATCCTGGGTCAGGTCAGTATCCGAATCCCAACCTCCGGAAGTGGCACTGCCAATAATACCAATTGAAGTAAACTCTGGGGCAGCTAATTGTGTGAAGGTATATTCACCACTCTTATCATTGAAGGTAACTTCATAATAGCCGGCAGTGGCAATTGGGATGTTCGGTCCGTTCAGTTCCCCTGTTCCGGAAGGAAATGCAGCAGCACCCCAGTTGGTATCCCATCCATCGCTTGCCCTGAATTTGACTTCACCGGCTTTTAAGAAAAGTTTAATCGTCCATGTGGATCTGTCTGCACCAGAGGCATCGGCCAACCTCATATCTGTATCTGTTCCCCAATCTCCCGGAGAGGCACTGCCAATGATACCCACGGTACAGAAATCACCACATTCGCTCAGTCTATAAGTAGTAACAGTTCTCGAAATTGATTCTGAAATTAATGTATCCAATGCTGCACCTACCACAATCGTTTTTACTCTCAATGAAACGGTTGATTCTTCAAAAGCAGGCAAACCTAGTTCTAAAACCGCATCATTAAAATCTTCCACCGTAATTGTAGCAGAGGTTGTCTTGGTATTGGCCAAATTAAGAACCTCAGAAAAATCAGTGGTGGCCGATAATTCCAAAAGGTAATCAACTGGAATATTCACTCCGTAATTGGCTTTTGACCAGGAGAATTCCTCGAATAGATTTTGAGCATTGTCAGCATTGAGTTCAACAGGTGTGGAAGTAGCGCTGTTTGACAATTTAGGAGCAGAAAAACTATTACTATCGCCCAGTTTGGGGCCGAGTTCTTCTTCCTCGCAGGATGTCAGCCAGGCTAAAGGCACACAAAGCATTATTAAGTATATTATTCTATTTTTCATGTGTTTAAGGTCTTTTGTTAATAACCGGTGTTTTGAGTCAGGTTTGGATTGGCAGCAATGTCTGCAGATGGTATCGGGAATAAATTGAAATTACTGCTTGTTGACCTTCCTTCTGCAACACCACCTTTCCATGGCCATACATAAGTAGACTCACTGAATTGTCCGAAACGGATCAAATCTGTTCTTCTGTGACCTTCCCAATAAAGTTCCCTGCTTCTTTCATCTAAAATGAAATCAAGATTCAACTCACCGGCATTGATATTCCCATCCGTATTACCGTAGGCACGTTCTCTCAAAGCATTGATATAACCCAATGCAGTGGCAGCATCACCGCCGGAACCTCCACGTATTACAGCCTCTGCATACATAAGGTAGGCATCAGCCAAACGGAACAATGGGAAGTCTGTATCAGGAAATGTAGCATTGGAACCTTGAACACCTGCTGCCGTGAGGTTTTTGAACTTAGTGATAGCATAGCCATCAGTGAACAAGCTTATGTCAGCAATTTCCAACGATTGGCCATCGGTAAAAAACATAGCTCTGGAATCTGTATTTCCGGAAGGATCCGCAAATTTGTTGACAAAGGCACTTGTTGTACGTATACCACCCCAGCCACCATCTATACCAAAATCGGCTGGTGACATGTTACCTCCAACTGCCGCATGAATGATGAATGTAATACCTCCCCATGACTGGGTGTTTTCACCGTCAAATGCAATAGGGAAGATAATCTCTGAAGAGTTGTGGTTATCTGCCAAGAAAACGCCCTGGAAATCATTGTGCAATGCATATCCGGCGCCAATCACTTTATTACAATAAGTAACACATTCCGTGTATTTGGCCTGACCAGTGTATACTTCTGCATTTAAATATAGTTTTGCCAATAACATCCAGGCAGCAGCCTTGTCTGCCCGTGCATACTCATTTTGTCTTGGTTCTGCCAGCTCATTTTCAACAGCCAGTAACTCAGATTCAATATAATTAAACAGATCGTTCCTGTTGGTTTGTTGAGGAAGGAAGGCACCTACCTCATCATTTTCCGTAATGAAAGGAACGTTTCCATAAAGATCCAGTGCATGCCAGTAACTCAAGGCTCGTAAAAGCCTGGCCTCAGCCCTGAAAGTTTGTATTTCCGCTTTTAGTGTTTGACTAACTCCACGGTCATTTAATTTACCATCCGTTGTTTCCCTTAGAAACTCATTGATCAAAGTAATTTGATAATAGATACGGGAATACATACCCCGGATAAATATATCACTGGCACCCCAATCCTGATCGTGGAAATCCCTGATCGTTTGATCATTCCATCCTATAACGGCTTCATCCGTAGTAAGCTCCTGATGGTACCAATACATTCTTAAATAAGATGAAAAACCTTCATCGATACCAGCGATGTCTCCCTGACCTGCCGGGCCTTGCTGACCGGTCAAGGCCAGTCCTCCGTATATCTTGGCTAATACCTGCTTATATGCCGCTGGATCATCATACAGGGTAGCTGAAGTTTGCTCATCCGGATCAATAGGTACTACATCCAGGTCGTCAACACACGAACCTAGAACGAACGTAGTTAATACAATTAATGTGATGATATATCTTAGTTTCATTTCTTTATATTTAAAGTTTTGAGGATCTGAATTTTTGAGTTTCACCCAAAAACTTCTCCTTCATTCAAATCATTTTTGGAAATTGAAATTTACGCCTAACAGGAAGGTCCGTGGTCTCGGATAGAAATTGTCATCCACACCTTCATCTACTTCGGGGTCAAGTCCTTCGTAATCAGTGATTACAAAAGCATTCTGTACTGTAAAACTTAAATTGAGGTTCATCTTTTCAGAGAAAATACTTCCAACATGATAACCTAAAGTCATGTTATCCATTCTGAAAAAAGATGCATCCTTGATATAATAATCCGACAATGATTGAATCCTGTTGAAATTCACTTCATTGGCTACCGGTGTGATATTGTTTAAATAACCGGCGGAATTATACAGGTTGGAATATTGTCCTTTTTGAGCGTTTACGGCATCATAAACATCATTTCCCAAATTCATTCTTGAATTGAATGAAAAACTAAAATCCTTATAGTTGAACCGGGATGAGAATCCCATGAACACGTCGGGTGTAGGATTACTCGAAACCACTCTGTCAAGATCATTGATAATGCCATCTTCATTTTGATCTACATACAAACCTTCAATTGGATTGCTATTCTGATCATATACTTGTTCATAGAGGAAGAATGAACTAGCAGGGTGACCTACTCTGTGTACCTGTCCGGTATTACCAACGCCACCTCCAATGCTTTTACCTGTTAACACCCCTATGAAGTTAGGATCGTCTACTGCAGTAAGCTTGGTGATTTCGTTTTTATTATGAGTTAGATTTACCCCGGCGTCCCATCGGAAATTATCATTATCAATAATGACAGCGTTGAGTGATAGTTCGATACCCTGGTTTTCCAGACTACCAATGTTCGTGGCTAATTCGTTGGAGAAGTTAGTTCCAATTGGGACAGGGATTACATTTAAAAGATCTTTGGTTTCTCTCCGATACCAATCTATACTACCTGTTAGCCGATCCTCAAAAAAACCAAAGTCAAGACCAGCGTTATAAGTAGTTGTCTCTTCCCATTTTAGGTTAGCATCGAAAGCTTCAAATCTTACGGTATTGATAAATTCGTTACCAAATTGTACGCGGGCTCTGTCACCGCTAAAAGTGACTCTGGCCAGGGCAGGATAGGAGTTTAATAAATTTTCCTGTCCCGTTACACCATAACCCACTCTCAATTTAAGATCCGAAAGGGGAGTGACATTCTGCATGAACGACTCATCCTTGATTCGCCATGCCAGCGCAGCTGACGGGAATAGTCCCCATCTGTTGTCTTCTCTAAATCTGGAGCTACCATCTCTTCTCAAGGTAGCAGTTAGCAAGTACCGTCCTTTGTAGGTGTAATTGACTCTCCCGAAGAAAGAAATAAGAAAGTTTTCAGAGGCAAAAACATCATTGGATTTTTCAAAATTTTCCGCTGCATTGGTAACAACACTGGATCCTTCTCTGAAGAAGTTTTGCCACGAGTATCCGGCAAGCAAATCGATTTTACTCGATATTTGGTCTAAGTCCTTGGTATATTTCAAATAGAACTCAAGAAGATCATTTTTGTATTCCGCATCGTACCTGTTTTTCTTGCCATTCCCATTGTTTGCATCCAGTTCGAAAGGAGCGTTCTCAGGAACTTCTTCCAAACCATCAGTAGTGGTTCTGTCAATTGCGATATTTAGATTGGCGCTTAATTCAGGAAGAAAATGAAATCTATAATCAATCTGAGCATTGGCAATATAACGATCAACTGATGCATTGTTATTTGTGAGCTCCAAAAGTGCCACCGGATTAACAGGCGCTATAGTGATTGGTAAACTGGCATCCACTGTTTGAGGCCAGTAAAAGAATCCTGCATACGGTGAACCGGCACTTCTTACGGATTGTGTGGGATCAAAGGAAACAGCGGTTCCGATAGCACCTTCATTGGGAAATCTGTTTTTTGTAAAAGCTCCTTTTAAATTCAGGTTTATCTTCAGGTGATCATCCAGCAATGAAGGGTCTATCCCCACTGAAATGGAAGTCCTTTCCATATTGGATGTTCTCAGAATTCCGTCCTGATTTGAATAACCTATTGAGGCGCGATAAGGCACATTGTTATAAGCACCGCTAAGGCTCACATTGTGCTCAGTTCCTACAGCGGTATCAAAAATTTCGTCTTGCCAATCAGTATTCGCGGAACCTAAAAGATCAGCTGCGGCTGCAGGTGTGTTAGGTTCACCATTGGCAATTCTTTGTGTGATCAATTGACGGTATTCATCTCCTGAGAGTACATCAACGGTGTTAGGTACAGTATGGAAAGCAACATTACCATTATATGATATTTGCAAACCCTGACCTGCTTTTCCTCTTTTTGTGGTAATGATGATCACACCATTGGAAGCCCTGGATCCATAAATGGCTGTTGCAGAGGCATCCTTCAAAACGGTAAAAGTTTCGATATCATTTGGATTGACAAAACTTAAAGGATTTCTTAAACCGGAAATAGTTTCATCGGAAACTATAACACCATCAATGACTACTAATGGATTGTTACTGGCACTGAGTGAAGATCCTCCTCTGATACGCACCGTAGCTCCACTTCCGGGAGCACCACCATTGGTGGTAATCTGAACCCCGGCAATCCGTCCGACCAGAAGATCTTGTGGTGAAATGACAGTACCTTTGTTAAAGTCCTTGGTGCCAATGGCCGTTACAGAGCCAGTGGCATCCTTTTTAGTAGTAGTTCCATATCCAATCACAACTATTTCTGATAGCTGTGTTATATCGGGTGCTAATTCAACATCGACAACGCTTTTACCATCAACTGGTACTTCCATTGAAACATAACCAATATAAGAGAAGACCAAGGTCGCTCCGGAACTAACCGAAATCGTATAATTGCCATCGATATCAGAAATTACGCCATTGTTGGTTCCCTTTTCAATTATATTAGTTCCGGGAACACCAGAGCCATTTTCAGCGGAAGTTACTTTACCTGTAACCGTGATCTGCTGCGCATATCCGCCAAGTGTACTCATCAAGGCAATCAGGAAAATGAAAGTTTTCTTGATCAATAGATAATTTTGTTTCATATGCTTTAGGTTTAGCTAGAATTTGTGTTATCAAATTTTATTACTATTTCAATAATCAAACCCATTAAAAGTGACCCTTTCTCACCCTATATTACTGGGATGTCTCTTTATTCTTTTTGAGATCAATAAGGTGTTTTAGGCTCATTTACTTACTTTTTTAATTGAAGTTCAATTGTTTATTCGTAAATACTTTCAAACAGGTCTGAAAAACATCTCTAATCAATAATAGTAATTATTCAATAAAAAGCAATACCCATGATAACCGAAAATTAACATTTTTTTAACGAAATCGTCACCGCAAACGATTGCATAAATGTCTTTATTTTAACTTTTTTAAACTTTTGCTCACTTTTTTGGAAAAAATACTAATGGCTTTTTGATTTAATTTCTTCATTTCTTTTAAATTGTATTATTCTAATATTTTGATTTTAATGTCATGTAGTCCTCATGGTCATTCAGCTCAATCACCCCCTCCACTGGATTTTTATTGAATTCTTGTTCACGAGAAAGGGTGAAATTGTGGCTTTCACCTAAAATGGGTTAACAAAATTATGGTGAATATGCTTATTCTCAATAAGTTTAGTTTCCTAATTTTTGAAATATGATTGGAGGTGAACTGTGACTGTAAATTTAATCGGCGCTGTTCACAAAGATCTTGTGGTACTTCGTTGATGCCCTGGGTCAAGCTTAATTACCTTTTTGATTGAATGAGGATTTTGTTAAAATGCTGGATACCATTTTGATATAAATTGTTTAACTTATAAGCTAATAGATTAATCACCCCTTTCTGCATGGATTATAAAATTAATGTTGTAAACTTGGTTTTTGATTAGTAGGCGAAACGACGCTTCATTAAGTGAATTACATCAATAAAAAATTCAATAAAGCATTGAGTTGATTATGAAAGGTGGACAAGTTACCATTAAAGATATTGCCAGGGAATTAGATATTTCGCCCTCAACAGTGTCCAGAGCGCTAAAGGATCATCCTGATATTAGCCCTGAGACAAAGAAGGCTGTTAATGAGCTGGCAAAGAAGTTACATTATCAACCCAATTCTATTGCTCAAAGCCTTAGAAAGAGCAAAACCAATACAATTGGAATTATCGTGCCTGAAATAGTGCACTTCTTTTTTTCTACCGTTATTTCCGGTATTGAGGACGTCGCTTATAACGCCGGATATAATGTGATCATTTGTCAGTCTAATGAAAGCTATGAAAGAGAAGTGTCCGACACCTTCGCCTTACTTTCACATCGAGTAGACGGACTGTTGATTTCGTTGTCAAGGAATACCAAGAATTTTGATCATTTCAGGGAAGTCTATGAAAGAGGGATTCCAATGGTTTTTTTTGACAGGATCTGCGAAGAGCTTGATACGCATAGAATTGTTGTAGATGATAAGGAAGGGGCATTTAAGGCTGTTGAACACCTGATTTCCATTGGTTGTAAAAGAATAGCCCATATTGAAGGCCCCAGAAACCTGGTAATTTGCCAGCAACGACTTGAAGGATATAAACAAGCTCTGGAGCAACATGGCCTGCCCTATGATGAAGATCTTGTTGTCATTGACAACGTAGGAAGTCGGGAAAGCGGTTTTGAGCGAGGGCAACAACTGTTGAAACTTGACAATCCACCAGATGCTGTATTTGCCCATAATGACATGGCCGCTCACGGTGTAATGCTAGCGATCAAAGAGGCAGGTTTGAAGATCCCGGAGGATATTGCTGTAGCAGGTTTCAGCAATTGGCAATTTTCTTCTTTGATCCAACCTTCATTAACCACCGTGGCGCAGCCAGGCTTTGAAATGGGAAGGGAAGCTGCAAGAATGTTCATTGACCAGGTCAAGCAGGACAAGGAGGATTTTCAGGCACAAACACAGCTACTGAAAACCGAGTTGATTATAAGAGAATCCACCGTTCGAGCTTAATATTTTGCTACCATTTACATCCGAACAGGAAATATACTTTGCCCCCTAAATCTTATCATTTCAACTAATTCTTATACCTAAAGGCAACCGAAAAGAAAATTTTTTTGATTTTTTCCGCAAACGTTTGAAACTCTGTATATGAATCAAAAAAGGCTTTTCCGAGCTTATTTGATATATTTTTGAATCTGGCTGAACTTATTTAATTCAATAATTTCTATTTATTTTAGCTGAAAGACGATCAATACTGGGATGTTGAATTCGGGCAGATGTCTGTCGAACGGACGGGATATCATTGCCTGAATATCGTGAAATTTTAATGGAAAAAATTGAATGATAACATCAATTGAAACAAAGTCTAGAAATAGATATGAGAGTCTTGGTAACCTGGTCGATTTTGTTCAAACTGATCAGGGGTTGATCGGTCAAACCGATTGTGGTAAATTTAGAATTAGTGTATTTGATCATGGTATTATAAGAATTTCCATCACAAGAAAAGAGGAATTTGATGATTTCTCTTATGCAGTGGTAGGAGGACCGAAAAAAGTTAATCAACAGATTTCTGTTAAAGGGGACCAGATTCTCCTATCCACTGCTCTTCTGGATCTACACATTTCAAAATATCCTGTCCGATTCAAGTTTTTAAATAAGGAAGGGCATGTCGTCAATGAAGATGATCCTGGATTTGGTACATCATGGATAGGAGATGAGGTCACTACTTATAAGAAATTACAGGAAGGTGAACGATTCATTGGATTGGGAGAGAAAACCGGTAACCTCGATAGAAGAGGAGCAGGTTTTGTCAATTGGAATACAGACAATTTTGCCTATCCGCTAAACAGTGATCCTTTATATTGTTCAACACCTTTTTATATAGGTATTCATAACAACCTGACTTACGGAATCTTTTTTGACAATAGCAACAAATCACACTTCAACTTTGGAGCCTCTAATGACAGGTTCGCCTCCTTTATGGCTGAAGACGGCGATATGGATTATTATTTCATCTACCATGATAATGTTGCTGATATTATTGAGTCATACACCTATTTGACGGGTAGAATGGATATGCCTCCTATGTGGAGTTTAGGCTATCAGCAGTGTCGTTATAGTTATTACCCGGACCAAAAGATCCAGAATATTGCCAAAACCTTTAGGCAAAAAAAGATCCCGGCTGATGTCATTGTGTTGGATATTCACTATATGGATGCCTATAAAATTTTCACCTGGCATCCAGAAAACTTCCCGGATCCCAAAAAACTGATCGATGAGTTGCGTGAAATGGGTTTCCATGTCGTGCTCATGTGTGATCCTGGTATCAAAAAAGAAGAAGGTTATACGACCTATGAGGATGGTTTACGGAACGATGTATTTCTTAAATATCCTGATGATACTTATTATACAGGGGAAGTATGGCCAGGCTGGTGTCACTTTCCGGACTTCACCAAAGCAGAGACCAGAAACTGGTGGGGGCAGGCATTGAAGGCTTATACATCGCTAGGGATTGAAGGATTTTGGAATGACATGAATGAAATTGCCACCTGGGGACAAATGATGCCGGAACACGTGATGTTCGATTACGATGGCGAAACAGCAACAACCAAGAAGGGCCGTAATGTTTATGGTATGCAGATGGCGAGAAGTACTTATGAGGGAGCAAAGGAACAATTGAATGGAAAACGTCCGTTCAATCTGACCAGAGCGGGATTCTCCGGTATTCAACGCTATGCAGCCGTATGGACAGGTGATAATGTGGCGGAAGATGAGCATATGCTGCTAGGAGTGCGATTGGTAAATAGTTTTGGGATTACAGGAGTGCCATTCACAGGATATGATATCGGTGGTTTTTCAGGAGAGGCTTCCGTTGACCTGTTTGCCAGATGGATATCATTAGGATCTCTTTCTCCTTTCTTTCGAGGGCATTCCATGATCAATAGCAGAGATGCTGAACCCTGGGCCTTTGGAGAGGAGGTCGAAGAGATTTCAAGAAATTATATTCAACTGCGGTACCGGTTGATGCCTTATATCTATTCAGTATTCCATGAAGCAACGGCGACAGGGATGCCGATTTCCAGATCCCTTGCCATTGATTATACGCATGATCAGTGGATATATGATGAACGTTATCAGAATCAATATTTATTTGGCCCCAATATTTTTGTTGCACCTGTACCAAGTGATCAGGAATTTTGTAAGATCTACTTGCCTGAAGGGGAGTGGTATGATTTTCATTCAGGAAAATACTTTGCGGGATCACAGCATGTGATTGTTGAGTCACCCACTGAAAAGCTGCCCATGTTCATAAGAGGTGGAGCTATTATTCCAATGCAATGTGATGTCGGATCTCTTTCCGAAAAGACGGATGGTATATTAACCATTCACATCTATTATGGGCGCAAAAGCAGCCACTTCGAATACTATGAAGACGATGGAGAAACCTTTAAGTATGCTGAGGGGGAATACTATAAACGACAGATGTATTTCGAGCCTAATGATGGAGTATACCACATGGAAAAACCAACCGGTAGTTTCAAAAGCCGATATGACAAAATATGCATCATGCTACATAATTTTAAAGAAACTACTGATATGGTTGAGGTAAATGAGCAACAGGTTAAAGTTGAAGTAATGAATTTTAGCCACTTAAAACCCATCACTAAATTTGATCCGGTGGGACCCGAAAATAAGATGGCCAAGGAACAGGTTAAAACTTTTACAATTGATAATGTTTGCGACAATATCAAAATAGTGTTTTGATGCTGCTTGTTTAACCACTAATTTGATATTGAAACACAAACTATGGCAATCGATACAGTTTCGATAGAAGCAGAGAAGCCAAAGCTGACTTTTTGGCAAATATGGAATATGAGCTTTGGCTTTCTGGGGATTCAGTTTGGATTTGCCCTTCAAAACGCCAATGTAAGTCGGATTTTCGAAACACTGGGAGCTGAGAAAGACGAATTACCTATATTATGGCTGGCAGCACCAGTGACAGGTTTATTGGTCCAACCTATTGTAGGTTATTATAGCGACCGTACCTGGCATTCCAAATGGGGAAGAAGAAGACCTTTTTTTGGTATTGGGGCTATTTTGGCAGCGATCGCCCTATGCATGATGCCCAATTCACCGGTGCTCTGGGTTGCTGCAGGCACGTTGTGGCTCATGGATGGTTCTATTAATGTAAGCATGGAGCCTTTTAGGGCTTATGTTGGTGATATGTTGCCTGTTTCACAACGGACTGCAGGTTTTGCAATGCAGAGTTTTTTCATAGGGGTCGGCGCTGTTGTGGCTTCAATGCTTCCATACATATTCACTAATTGGTTTGGAATAGCCAATGTTGCTGAAGAAGGCGCAATACCGGAATCAGTGAAATGGTCTTTTTATGTCGGAGCATTCGCTTTTGTCTCAGCTGTCATGTGGACTGTGTTTCGCTCCAAAGAATATCCGCCGGAGGATCTCGAAAAGTTCAAGATGGAACAGAGATCGAAAGGCATGTTTGACGGCTTAAAAGAGTCATTTATAGGCATTTTTGAAATGCCAAAGACCATGATGCAATTGGCGGCGGTACAGTTTTTTTCCTGGTTTGCTTTGTTTGCCATGTGGATATATACAACATCTGCTGTTACTACCAATATTTACGGAACTTCTGATGCAACATCCGATCTTTACAATGAGGGTGCTGATTGGGTAGGAGTTTGTTTCGCTATATACAACGGAGTAGCGGCCTTGGTTGCTTTCTCTTTGCCATTATTGGCTAAAATCACCAATAGGAAAGTAACGCACGCAATAGCACTGGTGTGTGGAGGAATTGGTTTGTTATCGATCCAATTTATTCAGAACCCGGGCCATCTGATTTTTTCAATGGTCGGTGTTGGCATTGCCTGGGCCAGTATCCTCTCCATGCCTTATGCCATGTTATCCAATGCCTTACCCGCCAATAGAATGGGGTATTTTATGGGTGTGTTTAACTTCTTTATTGTCATTCCTCAAATTATTGCTGCTGGGATCCTGGGATTTCTTTTAAAGACATTTTTCTCCAATGAATCCATTTTTGCCATCATGATCGGAGGTGTTTCCATGTTCCTGGCGGCTTTATTAAGCCTTATGGTAAATGATAAGGATGATTAACCCTATGGCCAGGTGTCTGACACTTGTCCAATCAAATAGCTGTGTTTTAATTGTTTTTGGTATGTCTCTTTTTGATGCGAAGTGTCTGACACCTACGGTTGGATTAGGATTCGTCATTCGAAATTCGTAATTCCTCACTGTATTTTGAATCACCGGTATGCCGAATTGTTGTATTCCATGGATTTATAGTAAAGTTATTCTCCTTTGACAAAAATCTCATTAGAGACATTCAAAGCACTGAACCTGATAAAGAGTGATTTAGGCCTTTCGGAGTTATTTGGATCAGTGCATTGTTTGGCAGGTTCTATATAATAAATGAAGAATTTTTGATTGCGTGAATAAAGCTCTGTTTCATCTGGCTTACCAAGATAGGCTGCAATGGCTTTTTCATCATAACCTTTCAAAAGGTCTTTATTTTTCATCAGTTCAGGAAAGATGGCTTTTCTAACAGAGAGGCAAGCCTGTTTGTCATTTTTCCATTTTTCGTGCTCAAAGCCTACAATTTTAATATTTTGCTGGCAGCTGATAAAGCAAGCCATCAATAAGGATAAAGCAAAGAGATACTTTATATTATTTTCGATGTACATATGTTTGAAACAATTTTTAGCCAGCTATTGGAGCGCTTTTATTGAAATTTTTTCTAAGGTTCAATAGCCATATTGCTGATAGAACAAAATAAATAAATGTTAAACTCAGGGCAATCATGGCATTTGAGGAATTGATGAAGTATAATGTTAAAACGATCCCTGTTAGGAATGTACGTAAAATCTCCGCCAGGTAGGCCCAAAATCTATTTTCCATTAGCACTCCACAATTAACAATGGTCAATATGATATAACTTACAATACCTAACTTAGCTGTTAATTCAAATGAGCCTTGATTGAAAAGGAACCACGATGTAAGGCCAAGTACCAGTGCATACTGGAACAGCACATAAAAAGTGATGGAAGCAGGGGATTGTGTATTATATTTTTGATAAGTCTCTTTTTCTACTCTTTGTGGTGCCTGATAGCCACCCATATATTCAGGGAACCAGCCGGGTTTTTTGAAAATGATTTTTAGTTTGTCAGACAATCCGTTCGCCTTTTTTATGTGCCTGAACATATTTACATAATGCTGAAAGTTGACCCATAAAGGATTCCAACTGTTTGTGGGTGTAGTGATACCATAGGTCGGTCGTTCTTCTTCCTTCTGGAATGTGCCAAACATTTTATCCCAGATAATAAAAACACCTGCGTGATTCTTGTCAATATATTTAGGATCCCTGCCATGGTGAACACGATGGTGGGAGGGGGTATTGAAGATCCACTCAAAGGGACCAAGTTTTTCAATGGTTTCGGTATGTATCCAAAATTGATAAACTGTTACCAAAGCACTAACGGTAACAAATGTGATGGTCTCAAAACCAATAATGGCCAAAGGCAGGTAAAATGCAAATGTCCATAATACCTGAAATGATCCTTGCCTCAATGCCACTGAAAGATTATAATCTTCAGATTGATGATGAACTACATGACCACCCCAGAATAAATTGATCTCATGACTCATCCGGTGTGCCCAGTAGTAACAAAAATCAACAGCTATAAACAAAATGATCCAGGTTATCCAGTTAGAAGGAATATCAAAGATCCGGGCGTAGGTATAAAGCACATGGTAAACACCAGCGCTCAGAACTTTTAAGAATACTCCTGTCAGTTGCTGCGTGATGCCGCAGCTGATGTTGGTTAGTGCATCATTGAAGCGATAGTATTTAATCTTAGAAAATTGCTGTATCAATAATTCAAGGCCAATGAGCAGAAAGTATATAGGAATAGATAGAATTATTGGATTTACGTTCATGCTGATTTTATCTAAAACAAAAATAAAGATTTGTTGTGAAAAATGTAACTTGCGGCAAAATTGAGACAGGTCATTGTGAACATATGGATAAGCTGATAAAAATATTTAGAGTAATTTCAACATTGGTTTTTTTTGTAGCCTTGCTATTGGGATATGGATACCTCCCGAGTAAATTGCATTTACCATTTGTTTTTGAAAGTAGGCAGGAACTTTACATGGAGAAAAGCACTCTTTTCTATATTGTGCTTGGGTTGTTCTTTATCATCACTTTTAGCTGTACATTGCTATCTTATTATTTAAAGTCAACAGCTTTTTTAGCAAATAATAATAATCCTGATCAAAATAGCTTCAGAAGACAACTGAAGAACTGGATAAATTCCTTCCTGATTGTGTTCAATATCTATTTATTGTTCGCTATTGGTGTAGTTGGTGTGATTAACAATACTGAAAATGTTGATATTTCTAATTATGCATTTTTTGCTTACACTGGTCCAATACTATTGACCATTTGGTTGATCATATTACTGATAATTCTCCTAAGAAAACTGTCCTTTAAGAAGGAGCTGACTTAACATATCATTCACCTGGAATACATCTTTAAAAACACTAATTTTTATAAACTGATTGTTTAATTAAATAATATTAAAATATTGATAATCAGTATTTTTTGATTATTTATTTTCAGCAATTGTTTGAAATTTTAATATTAAGTTATTTTAGTAAAAAGCACTTTTCAAAGCTTAAATTTTATCAAAAGCTTATTAATTTTAGCATCGAAAATGCGTTATCAAAATATATCTTAAATAACCTGAGGAATAAAGAGAATGTCTAACAGCACGACGAGCAATTATACGGAAGATAGTATTAAGTCATTGGATTGGAAAGAGCATATCAGGTTACGACCGGGTATGTATATTGGTAAGCTGGGAGATGGATCTGCTCAGGATGATGGTATCTATGTATTGGTGAAGGAGGTCATTGATAATTGTATCGATGAGCATATGATGGGTTATGGAAAAACCATCGATGTTAAAATTACGGATCACAGAGTTGAGGTTCGAGACTATGGAAGGGGTATTCCCTTAGGAAAGGTTGTCGATTGTGTCTCCAAGATTAATACCGGAGGTAAATATGACAGCGGAGCATTTCAAAAGTCAGTTGGATTAAATGGAGTGGGTACCAAAGCAGTGAATGCGCTGTCCAATTATTTTAAAGTACAATCCTTCAGAGAGGGAGAAACCAAGCTTGCCGAATTTAGCAGGGGGGAGGTCCTTAAGGATGCGAAGGTTGAAAAATCCGGCGGAAGGAATGGTACGTTAATTGTCTTCGAACCGGATGATAGTGTATTTAAGCATTTCCATTTTATTCCCAATTACCTGAATGACCTGATATGGAATTATGTATTTCTGAATGCGGGCTTAACCATAAACTTTAACGGACAAAGGTTTCACTCTGAAAATGGGCTAAGGGATCTCTTGGAGCGGAAGACCGATGAAGAAAGCCTGCGTTACCCAATCATCCATATGAAAGGTGACGATATTGAAATCGCACTAACGCATTCAAATCAATACGGAGAGGAATATTATTCATTTGTCAATGGCCAGTATACAACTCAGGGGGGGACACATCTTGCTGCCCTGAGAGAGGCCCTCGTTCGTACTGTAAGGGATTTCTATAAAAAAGATTTTGATGCCTCCGATGTGAGGGCCAGTATTGTTGGAGCGATTGCTGTCAGGGTGCAGGAGCCCGTATTTGAGTCGCAAACAAAAACCAAGTTGGGTTCCTTGAATGTTGCACCCGAGGGACCTACTATGCGGACTTTTGTCAATGATTTTGTCAAGAAGGAGTTGGACGACTATCTGCACAAACATTCCGGGGTAGCAGATGCACTGCTTAAGAGAATTCTGCAGTCTGAGCGTGAAAGAAAGGAAATTGCGGGGATCAAGAAGCTGGCTAATGAAAGGGCTAAGAAAGCGAATCTGCATAATAAGAAGCTCAGAGATTGCAGGATACATTTCAATGATAAAAAAGGTGAGAAAAAAGAGGATACTATGATCTTCATCACCGAGGGTGATTCGGCCAGTGGCTCCATTACCAAATCACGGGATGTGCAAACACAAGCTGTGTTTAGTCTGAGAGGTAAACCCTTGAATTGCTTTAATTTAACTAAAAAAGTGGTTTACGAGAATGAGGAATTTAATTTGTTGCAACATGCGTTAAACATTGAAGATGGGCTGGATGGATTGCGTTACAGAAAGATAATCATTGCCACTGATGCGGATGTGGACGGTATGCATATTCGTTTACTTTTACTGACCTTCTTTTTACAATTTTTCCCCGATCTGGTGAAACATGGTCATATCTTTATCCTGGAAACACCATTGTTCAGGGTCAGAAATAAGAAAGAAACGATCTATTGTTATAGCGAAGCAGAGAAGACAGAGGCCATGGAGAAACTAGGTGCAAAACCTGAGATAACCAGATTTAAAGGTTTAGGGGAAATCTCTCCTGATGAATTTGGTAATTTTATTGGAGAAGATATCAGATTAGAGCCCATCATTTTAAGTAAAGAAACTAGCATTAAACAGCTTCTTGAATTTTATATGGGGAAAAATACACCCAAAAGGCAGGAATTCATCGTTGAGAACTTGAAGATTGAAAAGGATCTGGTAGAAGAAGATGTATAGTAATTTTCATTGTTAATTTTATTGTAATTTTTCTGCAATATTCATTAATATTGCATTGTTATTGCAATAAATATATATATTGCATAAAAATTGCAATAAAAACAACTCGTATCACTATTACAAACGCTATGAATTTCATTTTGATGGCCGATGTTATTGAAAGTTCCGAAAAAGATGGCAAAAGCCTCATGCTGGATTTTAAGGAGCTCGTAAGGGAGATAAACATGCAGTACAAACAGGACCTTCTCTCACCACTTACCATAACATTGGGCGATGAATTTCAAGGAGTAGTGAAGAATCTGAGGAAATCATTAGAGATCATATTCAGCCTGGAAGAATCCATAATTCTCAAAAAACACAATTTTAAGTTGAGGTACGTGTTAAATCAGGGTGAGATTGATACAGACTTAAATCCTGAATATGCACATGAGATGTTGGGAAGTGGCTTAACAAATGCCAGAAATATGCTTAATGGGATGAAATCAGGAGATGAACGTTTCAATGTTAATGTTCAACCGTTTTCATTAACCAATAGCTTAAATAAAGCATTTTTACTCTTTCAATCATTTTATGATGATTGGTCTGATAAACAATTAAAAACAGTTGCTGCTTTCCTGGAGCATCGTGACTATAAACAAGTTGCAAAGTTGTTGGGGAAAGATTCATCTTCTGTTTGGAGAAGGGAGAAATCATTAAAAATTAAAGAATATTTTACGGCTAAGGAGTTAATCCTATCATTAGCCGCTTAAGCTAAATTCAATGAATCCAATACTAACTTTTTTTTCAATATTTTTGATTGGTGAAGTTGTCGCATTCTTACTTTATTATTTCGTTGGTAAAATAAGAAAGAAAGAAAAAAGCGAACGGATGTCCGCTACAAGTCTCCTTAAAGGAGCATTGGAAAGAGCCTTTGTCTTTTTATCATTGACCAATGATTTTCCACAATCATTGATTGTATTTGGGGCGTTGAAAATTGCAACAAGAATAAGGCCCGAGAACAAAATTTCCAATGATTACTTCCTGATTGGGAACTTAATTTCATTGATTTTAGCGGTCTTATACTACGTTGTCTGGAAGAATTTTTAAAGGAAAATGGAAGAAAACAACAATAACGAACAGGGACACTTTGAAGAAGATGAGATCCATAATGTCATGCCGGTTTCCGGTATGTATGAGAATTGGTTTTTGGATTATGCTTCCTATGTAATATTGGAAAGGGCCGTTCCGGCCCTGGAGGATGGCTTTAAACCTGTACAAAGAAGGATCATGCACTCATTAAAAGAAATGGATGATGGTCGTTTCAACAAGGTAGCCAATGTGATAGGGAATACCATGCAATATCACCCGCATGGTGATGCTTCCATTGGGGACGCCATGGTAAATCTTGGACAAAAAGATCTATTGATAGAAACTCAGGGCAACTGGGGAGATATAAGAACAGGAGATAGTGCTGCAGCACCAAGGTACATCGAAGCTCGATTATCAAAGTTCGCGCTCGATGTTGTCTACAATCCTCAAACCACTGAATGGCAATTGTCCTATGATGGACGGAAGAAAGAGCCTGTGACCCTGCCCGTAAAATTCCCATTGTTGCTGGCACAGGGAGTCGAAGGTATTGCGGTGGGATTATCAACCAAAATACTTCCTCATAACTTCTGTGAGCTTGTTAAAGCGTCGATAGATCTTCTTAAAGGTAAGAAACCAAAAATTTATCCTGATTTCCCAACAGGAGGTACAGCTGATTTTTCAGAATACAACCAGGGACTGAGAGGTGGAAAAGTTAAGGTAAGGGCAAAAATAGAAGAATATGATAAGAAGACTTTGGTCATAAAGGACATACCATATGCCACAACAACTACCAGTTTGATCGACTCAATTATCAAAGCCAATGATAAGGGTAAAATTAAGATCAAACAAGTAACCGATAATACAGCCAAGGATGTGGAAATACTGGTTGCTTTAGCGCCCGGACAATCTCCGGATATCACTATTGATGCGCTTTACGCCTTTACCGACTGCGAAATTTCCATATCTCCGAATGCCTGCCTCATCATTGATGAGAAACCTCATTTCATGAAGGTCAATGACATTCTGCGATTAAATACAGATCAGACTGTTCGATTGCTAAAGCAGGAACTGGAGATCAAACGAGCTGAATTAATGGAGAAAATATTATTTTCTTCATTGGAAAAGATCTTTATTGAAAACAGGATATACAGGGATATAGAGGAATGTGAGACCTGGGAGGCTGTTCTGGAAACCATTGACAAGGGGTTGGAACCATATAAGCCACAATTCTACAGGGAAATTACCCAGGATGATATTATCAGATTAACAGAAATTAAAATCAAACGTATCTCCAGGTTTGATACCTTCAAGGCTGATGAGCTCATGAAGAAACTGGAGGAGGACCTGAAAGAAACGGAATACAACCTGGAGCATATCACTGAATTTGCTATAAATTATTTTGAGAACCTGCTTGAAAAATACGGAAAGGGAAAAGAGCGGAAGACGGAAATTAAATCATTTGATACCATCGCAGCGACTTTTGTGGCTGCAAATAATCAAAAGTTATACGTTAACAGAAAGGATGGATTTGTTGGCTATGGACTCAAGAAGGATGAATTTGTAAGTGAATGCTCTGATATAGATGACATCATTGTGATCAGAAGAGATGGAAAATGTATGGTATCCAGGATATCCGAAAAGGTATTTATGGGGAAGGATATCATGCATGTGGGCGTTTGGAAGAAAGGAGACGAAAGGATGGTTTACAATGCCGTTTATGTGGATGGACAAAGTGGCCGGTCTATGGTCAAACGCTTCAACGTGTTGGCTGTCACAAGAGATAAGGAATACGAGCTCACCAAAGGAAGCAAAGGTTCTAAACTACTTTATATTTCGGCCAACCCTAATGGTGAGGCCGAAATAATTACCGTTAAGCTTACATCAGGGAGCAGGGCTAGGATCAAGACCTTTGATTTTGATTTTTCTTCCCTGGAAATCAAAGGGAGAGGAGCAGGCGGAAACATACTGACAAAATACCCTATTAGAAAAATTGAATTCAAATCTGAGGGGATTTCTACATTAAGCGGATTGGATATTTGGTATGATGAAGCTGTAGGCAGATTGAATAAGGATGAAAGAGGCAAGCATATCGGTAAGTTCAATGCTGAAGATAAAATATTGGTCGTTTATAAAGATGGTCAATATGAATTGACTTCATTTGAACTAACAAATCGTTACGAAACTGATAAGGTCTTGGAGATTGCTAAGTTTGAGGAAGATCAAATTATTTCAGCTATTCATTATGATGGTGAAAGTAAAAACTATTTTGTAAAGCGATTTAAAATAGAGACCTCAACACCGGACAAAAAATTTAAGTTTATCTCTGAATCCAAAAGCTCAAAACTCATTCTTGTCAGTTTACATGCAGACCCTGAAATAGAGCTGGAAATAATAAAGGGCAAAAGCAAAGAAAAGGAAAAGAGTAATCTTAAGATTTCAGAACTTATTGATGTAAAAGGATGGAGAGCCATTGGCAATAGATTGTCAGCATATAGAGTTCATAAGGTCAAACTTATAGAAAAGGAGGAAGACATAAATGAGGCAGTTGAGCACGAGGAAGAGGATACTTCTGAAAATATAAGTGAACCTAAAACTGAAAACAAATCAGACCAGAAAAAGGATGACAGCGGCTACGGTGTAGGCGAAACAATTGAATTAGATTTCTAATGAAATGGACAATCAGTTACAGAACGAACTAATTGATTTTTTAGGGGACTATGTAACAGATCATAAAAAGGAACTGATTCAAGAGATTTTGGCCAATCGCACAAGATATATTACTGTGGCGCTCGAAGACATTTATCAGCCTCAAAACGCAAGTGCAGTGGTAAGGACATGTGATTGTTTTGGTATTCAGGACATTCATATTATTGAAAACAGTAATAAGTATGATCTTAATCCAAAGGTAGTACAGGGAGCCTCCAAATGGGTAGATCTGATCAAATATGATTGTGAAGGGGCTGATAACACAAAAGCCTGTATTGAGGACTTAAGGAGAAAAGGATACAAAATAATAGCTACATCGCCGAGGAAACCAAGTACTTCGATACATGATTTAAACCTGGACCAAAAAATAGCACTGATGTTTGGGACTGAATTAACCGGTCTGAGTGATGATGCCCTGTCAGCTGCTGATGAACTGGTCCATATTCCAATGTATGGATTTACGGAAAGCTTCAATTTATCGGTAAGCGCTGCTATTTGCATGAGCATTCTTAGTCATCAACTTAGGCGATCCAATGTCAACTGGCGATTAAATGAAGAAGAAAAAGCAACACTACAGTTAAAATGGTTCAGGAAGATAGTCAACAAATCAGAGATGCTGGAAGCAAAGTTCTTAGAGAACCGCGATAAGTAGTAATTTCTTTTGGTATTGAAACTTTCTCTGACCGGAGATAGTAATAAATTAAAAAAAAGAAAGTTGTTATTGCAGCGATATGATCCAAATTACTTTTGAGAGATTGAGAAGTTTAAAAAAAATAGGTCGCTTTTTCTTCGTATTTGTTATTGTCCTAACCTTTTTTCTAGTTGGATCAAATATTTTCATTGTTTCCGCTACAAAAGATCTTTTAAGTGAAGACATTCAGGAGCTGCCTGAAAACAAGGTAGCCCTTGTATTGGGTACCAGTAAAAAATTGAATAATGGAAATCCAAATCCCTATTTTCATTACCGGATCGATGCTGCGGCTAACCTGTATCATCAGAAGAAGGTGAAGCATTTCATCTTAAGCGGGGACAATATGACCAAATTTTACAATGAACCCATCGACATGAAAAAAGCACTGATGGCGAGGGGAGTTCCCGAAGCGGCTATTACCCTGGACTACGCTGGCTTTAGAACGCTTGATTCTATTGTGAGATGCAAAGAGATATTTGGTCAGGATAAAATCACCATAGTAACACAACAGTTTCATAGCTATAGAGCGTTATTCATTGGAAAATATCATGGCATGGATGTTGTTGCCTTTGGAGCCAGAACACTCAAAGGCAACCGATCTTTAAAGGTCACCCTAAGAGAGTTCTTGGCAAGGCCTTTGGCCCTTGTCGATCTTTATGTATTGAATAAGGCTCCAAGATATCTTGGAAACAAAGAGAAGGTGATAGTGGCGAATTGAAATTTCCATTTTTTACAACAACATGCTGAGGTTTCAGTTTATTTAAATTAATGAGAAGAATATTTGGACTAACTCATCCTGTCAATATAACACGACATGGTTTGATGAATTCCCGTAATAAGATTGTTAGCAAAATATTATTTTGCCTGACCCTGTGTCAATTGACTTCTGCCGTTTTATTTGCACAGCAAACAGTCATCAAAGGAAAAGTTACTGATACGGAATCAGGGGATCCGGTGCCTTTTGCCAATATTGTATTTGCCGGGACAACAATTGGAACTACCACAGATTTTGAAGGCTTTTTTGAATTGAAAAGCGATGAACCTACCGATTCAGTGTATGCCTCTTATATTGGATATATTACGAAGGTCAAAGCAGTTCAGAAGGGACAAACACAGGTCATTAATTTTCAGCTTACACCTCAGATTGTTTCATTGAACGAAGTAGTATTTGTTGCCGGAGAGAATCCCGCTTTTGAGATACTTCGAAACGTAGTCAGAAACAAAAAGAAGAATGATAAGAGATCTCTGAAATCATTTGAATACGAAAGCTACAACAAGATCGAATTTGATATTGATAATATCTCCGATAAACTCAGAAGCAAAAAGATCTTTCAAAAGATATCCCAGGTAATGGACAGTCTGGATCAAATAGCAGGAGAGGATGGAAAACCGATCCTCCCGATTTTTATTTCGGAATCAATTTCCAAGTTCTACTTGCGCTATGATCCCAAACTACAAAAAGAAGAAATACTCAAAACCAAGGTTACCGGAGTAGGCATTGAAGATGGCGGGTTAGTTTCTCAGGTAATTGGTTCCACCTTTCAACAGTACAATTTTTATATCAATTGGGTCAATCTGGTGAATAAAGAGTTTATATCTCCCATAGCCGATGGTTGGAAAACTTATTACGATTATGAATTAAAAGATACTGTAAACGTTGGAGGACATGAATGTTATCGCCTGGAGGTTTGGCCTAAAGGTGAACAGGATTTAGCTTTTAGTGGTACTATTTGGATTACTACCAAGGAATATGCCTTGAAACAGGTTGACTTATTGGTTAATAAAGAAGCTAACCTGAACTACATTGAAAAGATAAGGATCCAACAAGAATTAGAACCAACGGATGCCGGACCCTGGATACCTTCTAAGGTTAGAGTATTGATTGATATTGGGGAGATCACCAACAAATCAGCCGGAATGTTGGGGAAGTTTTACAGCTCTAATAAAGACTGGGTTATCAATGAGCCGCGTAAACCTGGTTTTTACACTACTTTGATCGAGTTGGCAGAAGACGCACGAATTCAGGAACCGGATTTTTGGGAACAGAACAGACATGATTCTTTAACTGATACAGAAAAGCATGTCTATGCCATGATCGATACCTTGAGAAATATTCCGGTTGTAAAAACTTTTACAGATGTTTTAAAAACAGCATTTAACGGATATTGGAAAGTGGGTAAGATTGACCTTGGACCATATGTCAGGAGTTTTGCCAACAATGAAGTAGAGGGTATTAGATTGGGATTGGGTTTTAGAACCAATATAAATTTTAGTGATAAGTGGATATTCCAGGGATATGGTGCTTATGGTTTTGATGATCAAAGATGGAAGTATTTAGGGGCGGTTGACTATATCATAGCACGAAAGCCATGGACCAAAGTGGGGTTCGAACACCGGAAAGACATGGATCAAATATGGTTGTTGACAGATGATTTGGAGAATAGTAGTATCTTTTTTGCTTTCAGCCAGTTCGGGAATATCACAAGACCCTTCACGCATACGGAAAATACCTTTCGCTTTGAAACACAACTTAGAAAGGGATGGATACAAAGGATAAAAATTAAAAACGAGGATTATAAACCGCTTTTCCCTTTTGCTTATTATGTTGATCCTGGTAATGCCGAATCTGAGACCCGGTCTGATTTTAAGACAACCGAGGTGAGCTTTGAAACAAGGTTTGCCAAAGATGAAATATTCATTCAGAATGACAACCAAAGGATGAGCCTTGGAACAATAAAATGGCCGGCATTGACCCTTCGGTATACAGTTGGATTAAAAGATGTTCTGGGAGGCGATTTTAATTATCATAAATTAAACTTCAACATCAAACAATCTTTAAAACTTGGTTTTTTTGGAGTTTCAAAGTACTCATTATCGGGTGGTTATATTTTTTCTCAGCTTCCCTATCCATTGCTTAAATCACATATTGGAAATGAATCACCTTTCTATACCCAAGTGGCATACAATCTGATGGACTATTTTGAGTTTGTGAGTGATCGATATGTTTCGTTACGATACAACCATCATTTCGAAGGATTTGTGCTCAATAGAATACCTTTAATGAAGAAACTCAAATGGAGATTAGTAGCGAATGCTAACCTGATCTATGGAGATCTTAGAGATGAAAATCTGGATGCAACGGTGCCTGAACTGGACGATCTAGGTAATCCGGTGCCAATATTTAAAACACTTTCGGATAAACCATATGTCGAATTAGGATATGGGATTGAAAATATATTTAAGATATTCAGGGTAGACGTATTCCATAGATTAACTTATCTGGAGGATCCCGACACCAGAAAATTCGGAGTTAAGTTTTCTTTCCAGTTTATTCTTTAGTAATAAAAAAAGAGGACACTGTTAAAAAATGCCCTCTTTTTAAGATCTTAAAATATTTCTTATTCCGGTTTTTCAAACATTGAATCTGGCAATTGAGGATTAAGTTCTACCTTAGTCATATCCATACTCATTTGTTGTGCACCATTCACATTGATTTTGATTTTTTCCGGAAACATAATGCCCTCTATGCTTTTGTAAGAAGCAATGTCCGTTTCAACATCCGCTGTAATCCCACCTTGAGAAACTTGAGCCCTTTGAAATTTTATAAGGTAAGTATTTGCATCAATCAAAAAATCAACCGCCATGTCGAGGTCGGCCTGGTAAACTTTTAACTTATGATAGACATTGCCATCTATCGTCTCTTTGCCAAGAAGTTCTACTTTATTACCTTTTTTCTTGTAATTCCATAAGGCGCCATCAAGAAACTGGGTGTTTTGCAGCAATTGCTTTGCTTGCCCTTCAGGCATATCCATATATTTACCAGTTCTCGGATCAGTCATCCAATAAGATTCTCCATTGGAGGCCTGAACAATATTCTGTCCCATCACCTGAGATTCCGAGTACACTTTGTTTGGTCTTTTGACAGAGATTTTGCTGGTGGCTTGCATCCCCATCATCATCATATTCATTTCAATGACCAATGCCTTCACACTTTCCAGCTTCTTGGCTCCCATAGCTTCATGGTGTTTTTCTATGATTTCGTCTAAACTTTGTGCATAGCTGAAGGTTACAAACAGCAGCAGGCTGAAAATTAAAATGCTTATTTTTTTCATAAAAATTCTTTTAGTAATGAACACAAAAGTATCGAAAAATTCAAGGAATTAAATCAATTGGTAGAAATGCTTTATCTTTTTTACATGAATGGCAATAAATCGTCGGTCCTAAAAAGGTATCATTTGATATTTTCAGAAAGGCTCATTGCCTTGTTTAGGCAGGATTTTAGATAAACGACTCAAGATTAAAGATAAAATTTGCAAGCTTTTAATTGAATGGATCAATAAGCTTTCAAAGTTTGTGTGATAGGATAAAGTAAAAAAGATAATGATATTAAATTTTACGAAAGCAGGGTTTAATTGCCGGTCTTAAACCTATATGTTATTAGTCTTTATACTAAATTCTTGCTACTTATTACTGTAGCGAGGGCTTTTTTAAGGAGGACTAAATAATAGGAGGGTAGTTTTATAGCCATTTTCTACATAAACAAAAAAATCTGATGCCCAGCTAGACATCAGATTTTTTTAAGATTCGATTTTTTTATCTGCTCAAATTAAATGTTGCACCTAATTGAAGCCAGGCGATTCCTGTTCCAAGTTCAGCAAAGCCGGCAATCTTATCTGTGAAATAATACCTGGCGCCTGCATAAGCACCTAAACTAACAGAACCAGGACTACTGGCATTGAAAAAAGTATCTTGACGAACTTTTATCGAAACATTCTGATAGAATAACATAAGTCCGGCATAAAGATCCAGGGCATCCGGAATATCTATCAATCCTGCAAAGTGATATGCACCTCTGGCACCTATAATAAAATAAGTGTACTTCCAATAGCTGTAGTTGTAGCTAGCGAATGCTAAATAAAGACCCGCACTAATGGCGTCTGTAAATCCCTTTTCAGCGTGAAATGCCAATGGTAATCCTCCGTTACCAACCAGCCTACTACCAATACCGATTCCGGCTCCCAGATTTATATCTCCATTTTGAAATGCCTGAGCATTACTTTCGGTAGGATTCAAACAAAAAACGGCGGTAAAAACAAACAATAAAACAATAGCTTTTTTCATAGGATTAAAGGTTATAATGATATGATCTTCAAACTTTTTTGGGTTTTCTAACTGCGTGCTCAAATTGTGAAAAGAAAATTAAAATTTCAAGAAAATCTTGAATTTTTGTTAGATAGATTCAAGGGCAAACTTTCCATAGATACATTCTATTAATAGCAAGGCAATGAAGCTGTCCTGCTCGTGAATCTATTGAACCTTAATTAGATAATAGTTCTTTTTCCCTTTTTGCACTAATAAATACTTGTCTTGCAACAGGTTAAATTCCACTTGTTGATCCGGTTGATTCAGTTTGGCTTTATTGATACTTACACCACCGCCTTTTATCATGCGGCGTGCTTCACCCTTGGAGGAGAAAATTATTCCCTCTGTAGCCTCTGAAAGCAATGTTGTGACGTCGCTGACACTGCCATAAGCATCTTTACTGATTTCAGATTGAGGAACACCTTCAAGAACAGATAACAATGTCTTTTCATTGAGCGTGTTCAGTTCATCTGTGGTTGATTTGCCAAATAGTATCTCTGATGCTTTAACAGCATTTTCATATTCTTCTTCCGAATGAACTCTGATAGTAATGTCTTTTGCCAATGCTTTTTGGAGAATCCTTCTGTTAGGTGCTTCAGCATGCTCTTTTTCAAGTGCTTCAATTTCCTCCTTTGAGAACAGTGTGAAGATTCTGATGAAGTTTGAAGCATCCTCATCCGAAGCATTCAACCAATATTGATAGAATTTATAAGGTGAGGTCTTATCGGGATCCAACCATACATTGCCATCTTCTGTTTTACCGAACTTCGTTCCATCCGCCTTTTTGATAAGTGGAGATGTTACCGCATAGGCTTTACCCTGTGCTTTTCTTCTAATAAGCTCAGTGCCCGTGACGATGTTTCCCCATTGATCCGAACCACCCATCTGAAGCTTACAATCTTTATGCGCATATAGCCAGTAATAATCATATCCCTGCACCAACTGATAGCTGAACTCGGTAAACGAAAGCCCTGATTCCAGACGGTTCTGGACAGAGTCTTTGGTCATCATATAATTCACAGTAATGTGCTTACCAACGTCCCTTATGAAATCCAGGAAACTAAAATCTTTGAACCAATCGTAGTTATTAACTACTTCAGCGGCATTTTCGCTGGCATTGAAATCCAGGAATTTTTCCAACTGGGCCTTAACACATTTAAGGTTGTGATTTAGAATATCTTCGGAAAGTAAATTCCTTTCGGCTGATTTTCCTGATGGATCTCCCACCATACCAGTGGCACCACCAACAAGCGCAATAGGTTTATGTCCTGCATGCTGAAAGTGTACCAAAATCATAATTTGAACTAAATTTCCAATGTGCAATGAATCAGCCGTTGGATCGAAACCAATATATCCCGAAACCATTTCATTACTTAATAGTTCATCTGTTCCAGGCATCATATCATGGATCATTCCTCTCCATTGTAGTTCCGAAATAAAATCTTTCATCGCTTACTTTTTCAGTTCTTTTTTTTGGAAATCAAGTTGCAAATATATAAAGTTTGTTCAATATCATCCGTTGATTTTTCGCCAATAAAATTGTATTTCAAATCCAAAATTTCATAAATCCTTTAGCTTCATGTTTTTTTGTTTAGAATTTTTTTTAATACCTTTAAGGTTACTAAAACGTAGGAGTTTGAATATACTGATAGCTGGCTTACCTTCTAAAAAATAAAGAAAAACTACGTTTCAGTTTGACTTTGAAAGAGTTAAGTGTAATTTTGAAACCCTGACGATTTAAAAGGTATAGATGGCAGATGTTTGATAAACATATAATATTGTTGTCAACACCACGTTAAAGAAATGATGACATATTTGTCATAAAGATAAATTGGATGTTTTGGTTGTAATTTTGGTTTAATATCCAATAGGCACGCTCGCCAAGCGTGCCTTTTTTGTGTCCAATACCTTAGAGCAATGATAGATTATGGAAAATCGAGTGTTAAGTATAATTGAAAAAGTTTATTGAATTGAAATTTAATGCTTAATGCCACAGCACCATACGCAGTTCCTCAAAGAAACCTTCATCTTTTCGACTAATCCCACTAAGTCTGAAATGCAATTAGCCTAAACCCTTGATAAATTCCTGCATCGCATCTTCCTGCTCTTCAATAGATCGAAGTAATTTAAACTGATTTCTGGCGCGATCAAGGTTTTGACCCTGATAGGATATCTTATGATAGTTGTCACCCTCAAGATGGTCTGTCAATAGCTTTATACCGATGAGGTAGGTGATCAATTTTCCACCGTAAACAAGATTTTCTTTTTCCTTTTCAATTAAGACATCCTTCAGTTCGGAGAGGAAACCTGCAGTGAGGGCCTTGAAAATTTCAAAGCGCATATATACTTTATTCAGATCGGTTTCATCCTCAAAGCATGGGCTGGTGAACGTGCGGATCATATCCCCATAATCATACAGTGAAGTTCCGGGCATAATTGTATCCAAATCTATCACACATATAGCTTTATTTGTTTCACTGTCCAACAACGCATTACTGATCTTGGTATCATTATGTGTTACGCGAACGGGAATAGAGCCATTTACTAAGAGTTTAGTTATTTTCTCTGTTAATGGCTTGTATTTGAGTGCGAATTCTATTTCCGGTTGGCATGATTTAGCCCGGTCAAAGCTATCATTTTCTATAGCTGTGGTCAGTTTCTGAAACCTGCTTTGTGCATTGTGGAAATCTGGTATGGTTTCTTCGAATTGAGAAACATCAATATCATCGATCATCCTGAGGAATCTACCAAAAGCACTGGCTGCTTGAAAGGCTTGCTCTTCATTTTCTACTTTTTCAGGAGCTACTGATTTATCAATATAAGGAAAGGCCCTCCAATAGTTTCCTTTTTCGTCAATCACCAAATAATCACCGGTATCACGGTTTTTAATAGGATTTAGAAAGAGGATATCTTTATGCGCAACATGCTCACTGACCATGCCGATGTTACGCATGATCTTTTCAGGACTTTTGAAAACCTGATGATTTATTCTTTGAATGATATATTTCCTTTCCTTCCCCTTCTGGTCATAACAGGCTAAATAGGTATCATTAATATGCCCGCTTCCAAAGGTGTTAACCTCTTTTAAATTACCTGAAATATCAAAGAGTTTTATAAAGGAGAACGTCTGTGTAAGCATCATTTTACCAGAGTGGAGTTGGGTATTCACCCTGCTTAACAAAATTATCAAAAGCCTTACCCACAATTTCTTTGTCTTCCCGGTAGGTTATTCCGTACCATTTGGCTTCGCTTGTAAGTACTTTAACGGTGGCCTGATCTTTCTCAATGAGATGATTGACTACTAACGGTATGAAGAACTCCGATTTAGGATTTTCATAATTTTGGGCAACAAACTCCTTGAATTGTGTACGCAACACTTCAAAAATGGAAGGAGTAAAACCCCAAAAATTCATGGAGACTATTGTATCAGGGGCAAGCTTTACCTTAACATCTTGCTCGGAATAAGAAATCTCACCATCCTGTCTGTTGATATCAGTCCGTTCCGTAATGGTTTTCAGGAATCCGTTCTCATCCGCGCCGCAAACACCGCGTGAAACGGAACCATGGTCCGATAATGTATTTTGTAATATATAACCCACCATTGAAAACTCATTTCCATTTGTATCGCCCAGATCTTGTAAGAAGCTGGCCATAACGCGAAATGCGTCTGCTCCATAAAAATCATCTGCATTGATGACGGCAAATGGTGTATCTATATTGTGCTCTGCAACGAGTACTGCATGGCCTGTACCCCATGGTTTCACCCTTTCAGGAAGATTATCAATACCATCTATTTCTACATCCACTTCCTGAATAGCATAATCAACCTCAATCTTTCCTGTGAATTTATCACCAACAACCTCCTTAAATTCCTGTTCGATATTCCTCCTTATCACAAAAACAACTTTTCCAAAACCTGCTTTAATGGCGTCATAAATGGAGTAGTCAATAATTGTTTCACCGGAAGGTCCTATTTGGTCTATTTGTTTTAATCCGCCGTATCGGCTGCCCATTCCGGCTGCTAAGATCAAAAGTGTTGGTTTCATGAGTGGATAGGTTTCTTTAAAAATTCTTAGAACTTATTTTGGAGATGCAATAATCTATAATTTCACTTTTACTTCCAACCTCAGTGTAATAAATGCTACAATTTTTATAAAGTTCGTTTTTCTTAGTTGGAAAGATTGTGAATTTTTCAATTGAAACGTTTTAATGCTATTTGGGAAACCGTATCACCAATGGCTAGTGAAGATGTTGCTGCCGGTGATGGAGCATTGCAAACATTTACTGCGAATTTATCCTCCAATATAAGGAAATCATCAATAAGTCCGCCATTTCTGTCACAAGCCTGGGCCCTTACACCGGCGCCTCCGGCTTCGAGGTCTTCCTTTTGAATTTCCGGGAGTAGTTTTTGCAATGCCTTGGTAAATGCGGCCTTTGAAAATGATCGATACATCTCTCCAAACCCGGTTTGCCAGTATTTCCATGCTACTTTCTGGAATCCCGGCCAGGCCAATGATTCTAATAATTCACCTAAATGAATATCAGATTTAGTATAACCCTCTCTTCTAAAGGCCAGAACGGCATTAGGGCCTGCTTCTATGCCGCCATCGATCATTCTTGTAAAATGAACGCCCAAGAATGGAAAAGCAGGATTTGGTACGGGATATATCAGATCTTTTACTAAATGGGATTTCTCTTTTTTGATCTTATAGTATTCTCCCCGGAATGGTATGATTTTCAAGTTTAACTTTTCCTCAGTCATTCGGGCAACTCTGTCCGAATAAAGTCCGGCACAATTGACTACAAGTTTAGTCTGAAAGGAATTGCCCTTGGTAATAACCGTGCATGAGCCGTTCTGTTCAGCAATATCCTTGACAGTTTCACCCAAGAAAATTTCTCCACCCTGTTCTTTGATCTTTTCGAGATATTTTCTTGCCACCACTTTATAATCAATAATTCCGGTTTGAGGTACGTGGATGCCCTCCAAGCCATTTACATGTGGCTCATATTCTTTCAGTTCATCCTTCCCAATCTTCTTTAGATTTTCCAGTCCATTTTGATTACCTCTCTCAAATAGATTATTGAGTAATGGAATCTCCTCCTTGCTGGTCGCTACCACAATTTTCCCACATAGATCAAAGGGAATGTTCTCCTCTTCACAGAATGCAATCATTTGATTATAGCCACTGATACAATTAAGAGCTTTCATACTACCAGGTTTGTAGTACAAGCCCGAATGAATTACTCCACTATTGTGACCGGTTTGGTGATTTGCAATGCTTTTTTCCTTTTCTAAAATTGCCAGTTTGAGAGATGGAGAGTCTCTTTTGATCTTCAATGCAGTAGCAAGCCCCACAATACCACCGCCAATTATGATGATGTCGTATTTCAAGATGTTCTTTCTTATTTCTTGATGCGAAAATAAGAAATAAATATTTAGATTGGTATTGGTTAAGAACGTTTTGAATGAATTCTCTGATGGGTGTAATTTTTTGTGTTGAATGAAATTAAACCTAACTTTGATGAATACATGATGATTTATTGAAAGCTGTTATTTTCTGATTATAGCAAGTCTTAAATAGTTCTTGGCTGAATATAACAGGACTCATTATCGAATAGGGAAAAGTAACAAAGCACTGAAAAAAGGAACCTGATGGGAAAAATAGGTAAAAGTCTGTTTGCCTCTTCCTACCTCATTATATTGATCATGGTAGGTTGCGATACAAAATACTCTCAAAATGAGATATATATCCGCCCGGAGTTAGATGAGGAATATTATAAAACAGCGCTTTCGTCAGTCAACCGTGCTATAGAAAATCGTCCATCCAGTGCAGATGCCCACTACAAGAGAGCATTACTACTTGAAGCTTTATCTGATTATAAGAGTGCCATTACCAATGCCAGAAAGGCCATAGAATTAAATGATGGGAAACCGGAATACTACCTGTGTCTGGCACGAAACAGCTATTTGGATCAAAATATAGAAGGGGCGCTAAAGGCCGCACACCAGGTCGAGAATATGCAGCGCGGAACTGCTCAACTCTATCGACTTATTGCAGATTTATATCAGGACCAGGGAAATCACAGCGAAGCGCTAAATTACAACAACCAGTTGATGAGACTTTCTAACAAAAGTTCTGATCATTTTCAACGTGGAGCAATTTTGTGGAGTCAGGGTGATAGTATTAAGGCTGTTGAAAGTTTAAAATATAGCATTGACCTTGATAGTACCTTCGAGCAGTCCTATGATAAACTGGCTCAAATTTATTTGCTAACACATCAATATGATAGTGCTCACCAGTTTTTGGACAAGGCTATGGCATTAGATGGAAATGACATCGATAGAATTTTCACTAAAGGTGAGATATTCAAGCAAGAAGGTAAAAGAGACAGCGCACTAACAGCTTTCAGGAAAATATTAAATATAGACTCTCGACACATTGCCTCGGTATTTGAGATCAGTCAGTTATTCTTAGAAAAGTATCGATACGATTCTGCCAATTTTTATGCTAATAGAATTTTGGATTTATCTCCGGGAGATCGGCGTGCAAAATTAATGGAAGCAAGAATACTGGATAAAAGAGGATTTTACAATGGCGCTATGCAGAAGTATCAAGAATTAATAGAGCAGGATTCAACCTTTAATTTAGCCTTTCAAGAATTAGAAAAACTTAAAAGAAAAGTTGCATATTTGCGGAAACTCAAAGAGGAGCAGCAAGCAGGAAGAGATCTTCCAATCTTGCGCCCCAAAAATATCAAAACAGGAAATAGTAGTCGATGAGTAATTCCAGCAAAATAAAAATCACTTTACCGGATGGTTCAGTCAGAGAATATCCTAAAGGTGCAAGTGGATTAGATATTGCATTAAGCATCAGTGAAGGGTTGGCCAGAAATGTGCTGGCCGCTAAAGTCAATGGAGAAGTTTGGGATGCCACCAGAAAAATTCAAGAGGATGCTGCCGTACAATTGCTTACCTGGAATGACTTAGATGGCAAATCCACTTTTTGGCATTCTTCTGCACATTTAATGGCCGAGGCACTTGAAGCACTGTATCCCGGTGTAAAATTCGGAATCGGACCAGCCATTGAAAATGGTTTTTACTATGATGTGGATTTTGGTGAACAGGAATTTCATTCAGACAAACTGGATGAAATTGAAGCTAAAATGCAGGAATTGGCTCGCAGAAAAAGTGAATATATCAGAAGCAAAGTCAGCAAAGCAGATGCTGTTAAATACTTTACGGATAAAGGTGATGAGTACAAACTAGACCTGATCGATGGTCTTGAGGATGGTAGCATTACCTTTTACCAGCAAGGCGATTTTACTGATTTATGCCGTGGTCCTCACATCCCCAACACTGGCTTCATCAAGGCTATTAAATTGATGAATGTAGCCGGTGCATATTGGAGAGGGGATGAAAACAATAAACAACTAACAAGAATTTATGGTATAAGTTTTCCTAAACAAAAGGAACTCAAAGAATACCTGGAGTTTTTGGAGGAAGCAAAAAAGAGGGATCATAGAAAATTAGGGAAAGAACTTGAATTATTCGCATTTTCCGAAAAAGTGGGAATGGGTTTACCGCTTTGGCTCCCAAAAGGCGCGCTATTAAGAGACAGACTTGAACAATTCTTAAAAAGAGCTCAGAGAAAAGCGGGATATGAACCTGTTGTTTCGCCACACATTGGTAACAAGGAACTTTATGTTACCTCGGGTCACTATGAAAAATATGGAAAGGATTCTTTTCAACCTATTCATACGCCAAATGAAAATGAGGAGTTCTTATTAAAACCAATGAACTGTCCGCATCATTGTGAAATATATAAAGTCAGGCCCAGGTCTTATAAAGAACTTCCATTACGTTATGCAGAGTTTGGTACCGTATATAGGTATGAACAGAGCGGAGAACTTCATGGATTGACAAGAGTCAGAGGCTTTACTCAGGACGATGCCCATATTTTTTGCCGACCAGATCAGGTCAAAGACGAGTTTAAGAAAGTAATAGATCTAGTACTCTACATCTTTAAAGCATTAAGCTTTGAAGACTATACAGCCCAAATTTCACTGAGGGATCCTGATGACAAATCGAAATATATAGGCGGTGATGAAGCTTGGGATCAGGCAGAGAGGGATATTCAGGAGGCTGCAGCAGAAAAAGGATTAAAGACGGTAACAGAGTTGGGCGAAGCGGCTTTTTATGGTCCTAAACTTGATTTTATGGTAAGAGACGCCATTGGAAGAAGTTGGCAGTTAGGCACGATTCAAGTGGATTATCAGTTACCGGAGAGATTTAAATTGGAATACGTTGGAGCGGATAACCAAAAGCACCGACCTGTGATGATACACAGAGCGCCGTTCGGTTCCATGGAACGCTTTGTAGCTGTGCTGATAGAACATTGCGGTGGTAATTTTCCCTTATGGCTCAGTCCGGAGCAAATTGCCGTCCTTCCCATTTCTGAGAAATATGCGGATTATGCCGAAGAGGTTTATGCTGAATTAGAAAACAACGATATAAGAGGTTTCATTGATCATAGGGATGAGAAAATTGGAAGAAAGATCAGGGACGCAGAAGTTAAGAAAATACCTTTTATGCTGATCGTTGGTGAAAAGGAAAGAGAGGAAGGAAGGGTTTCCATAAGAAAGCACGGACACGGAGATATTGGAAGTTTGAAAATTGAAGAATTCAAGGACTTGTTTAAGAAGGAAGTAGAGGAACAATTAGCAGGAAAGCAGGAAGTTAGTGTTTCCTAATGCCATGGTCCCAAAAATTATTTGGCTAAAATCAATCAAATAATCTATTTCTTTTGATTAATTAAAATATTAGCGATATTTGCGCACTGATTTTTTTAACAAAATAAGGAGGTAAAAATTAGCAAACAAAGAAGAAGCCGTTACCCATACAGAGGGCAGCGCGAAGAACCTTACAAAGTTAATTCCAAAATCACCGCCCCTATGGTAAGGGTAGTGGGCGATAATGTTAAAGTGGATGTTTATCCTATTAAAGAGGCTTTGGCAATAGCAGAGGGGCAAGGGCTTGATTTGGTTGAGATTTCTCCGAAAGCAGACCCTCCGGTTTGTAAAGTAATTGATTATTCAAAGTTCAAGTACGAACAGAAGAAGAAGCAAAAGGAAATTAAAGCTAAAGCTCAGAAAACAGTTGTTAAAGAAATCAGATTTGGTCCTAATACGGAAGACCATGATTTTAATTTCAAATTAAAACATGCTGAAAACTTCCTGAAAGATGGAGCTAAAGTGAAGGCTTATGTACATTTCGTTGGTAGAACCATTGTTTTTAAAGAGAGGGGAGAAATACTATTGTTAAAATTCGCCCAGGCTCTTGAAGAAGTCGCCAAAGTTGAGCAGCTACCCAAACTGGAAGGAAAGAGAATGACACTCTTTCTGGCACCAAAGTCTGTAAGAAAATAGCAATTTCAATTAATTCATATAAATAAAGTAAAATGCCTAAAGTAAAAACTAAGTCAGGAGCCAAGAAGCGGTTTAAGTTGACAGGCACAGGCAAGATTAAAAGAAAGCATGCTTTCAAAAGTCATATCCTGACAAAGAAAGAAACTAAGCAGAAAAGAAATTTAACTCATATGGGTCTTGTCCATAAATCGGATGAGGGCAGAGTTAAAGATATGTTGAATATCTGATTGGTTTCAAATTTTAAAGGTTCAATGTTTCACCGGATCATGGGTTTTAAGTTTCCAATTTGGAACACCCTAAGTCAAAAAATGTAAAACTATGCCAAGATCGGTAAATGCAGTAGCATCAAGAGCAAGAAGAAAAAGAATTTTAAAGGTCGCCAAAGGATATTGGGGCCGAAGAAGCAACGTTTGGACCGTTGCTAAGAATGCGGTTGAAAAAGGATGGACATATGCCTATAGAGACCGTAAAGCTAAAAAGCGTGAGTTTAGAAAACTCTGGATCCAAAGGATCAATGCGGGCGCAAGAGAACATGGTGTGTCTTATTCACAATTGATGGGTAATTTGAAAAAAGCCAATATCGAACTCAACAGAAAGGTTCTGGCAGATTTGGCCATGAATCATCCGGAAGCTTTTAAAGCTGTTGTTGATAAGACCAAATAACAATATAAAAAAGTTAAGATAAGGGTTCGGAGTTTTCTTCGGACCCTTTTTTGTTGATTAAGCTCAAGGTTTAGGAGCCAATATGAGTGAAAATTTTATGTAAGTTTTGCACACTATTGTTGATTATATAAAAGCATCATAAGCACCGTGATAAAGCTGTTAGATTCAGCCACTTATAAAGAACATAAAAACCCATTAATACTTCCACGACTTTTTAAGATCAATATTTTTTACTATATCCAAGTTATAATTTTTTGCACTTTTTGAAGAATGTTTATTTATTCCACATTTTTTGTTTGGAAAATCATACATCCAACTTGCAATTAAAGACCCTAATATATATGTTTGGTTTCAGCACATATGTAGCTGTAAAATAATTTGATAGAAGATTATTTTTTTAGTGAAAATTTATGGGGCTTCACTAAAATTTTTTGAGCATGACAGCCACTAATTGCATGTAATATTTGTGTAAACCTAAACTTACTACTATGATAGGAGCTTTTTCAGCAATCGCGTTAGGTGCATTCATCATTTCAGGAGGAATTGGAATTTTGATTTGCAACTATATCGATAGATTATTCAAAGAATAATAAGCATATACACATCCCAACCAAAATTTCCTTAAGAGTTTCATTGACTTTTTGAGTTCAATATTGGAATGATCCAATTTTGATTTTTGTTCCATTAATTAGACTTGCTTCCCAAAATTGTACTTTTCTAGTAGGACTTTAATTGTAAAATAGGGCCGTAATCCCTTCACAAGGCCTTGGCATGTACTTTGGATCATTATAGAAAATTAAATTCTATGAAGATACTGCACATATTGCTGGCTATAATTGTGATTTGCTGTTTTAGTTTTTCGGCACTCGTCATTTTCTTTCGTATTCTTTTTAGTCGTAGAGAAGAGTAGCAAGCGTTCTGCATTGTCTGGAATATCAACTTTGTATATCACGAATATTTTTTGATCAGATAAAATTCGTGATACGAACCTTTCAGCCTGATTTGATCCCGGATTAAAATAAAACCCCAATTCTGATATCTATGTTTTCTGCAACATGCCCATGGGCCTTTAGTGAAAACCCGGTTTTAAGTTTTGGAAGAATGAAATAATCTAGCGAATATCTCTGGAAAACTGGTTTGCTGGTTGGTGTAGGAGGATCGAAGTATATCCCAAACTGCTGACTAAAGTGGAATTGGCCAAATATCAAATTGTTTCCAAGCATGAGCGATAGTACAAAACTCTCATAGTCTCCATTGGTACGTTTAGCTTCTTCATGGAAGGAACCATCATAGCTTGCCTCAAGCCCTGCATTGATTCCGTATATTTTACCCAACCTTTTCAATACTCCCATCTGAACACCGATCAATGGCTTTCTGCCCTGTTTTATTTTAGTGCTATCATTAGTGGATCTGGTGGTTCCGAATAACCCAAAATATTTTTGTAAGCTGTACTTTTCGGGGTTTGATACTTTGACCTTTTCAGGAAGGACAATGGGGTTAAATATATGTTCAATGCCCAATGCTAACGTTGGAAAGTTAATCCCTTTATTGGGTTGTTTGATTCCTCCATTAGAAATATGATTGTAGTAACCGGAAAGGACCAAATTCCAATTGGAATTTATGTGATAGTTGAGATTGAGACTGAGTAATAGAGGAAAACTCAATCTGGTACTAAGGAATAGATTCATTGGATTCTTTTCCGCATCAAATATTTTGGTGAGATAGGCCAGACCCATACCGGCCTTTCCTGTTAATTCAATGCGTTTGCCTGAAGCCAGTATAGGTTCAAAGAAAAAAACCAAAGTGTAGGCTTTTCCGATTACCTGAGGGTTCTCGAAGTTGATATAGCTAAGTGTGGCACCCCATCTGTGGTAACAATTACATTTTTGCCACGCTTTTCTGCTTGCATTCAACCTGCTGAAAGACAATTCAAAGCCCCAGGGATTACTGTCGGATATATCTCTGATATCATCGGAGTGTGGTAGTATTGATCCGTAGTGGTATTTAAGACCAAATATAGTGGCAGCAGACCGGGTTCCTAATGGTATGTCCTCTTGAACTTGTGCCCAAGTCGGATCCTTTATGATCAAAAAGAATATGCCCAGATAAACTATTGATTTCATCACTGGTTAATTCAGTATGTTTGTCATAGAATACACTTTCAGGCCGGCAGGAATCTATATTTCATCCTTAATTTACAAAAGCTTTTTTTTAATTTTTACTTGTTTGTCAATAAAAGGCAATTTGAAAATCCCATTTAAAAAGAGATAGCATCTGTAATGGTCGTAACAATGCGATGAGCTTAAAGTGGATAGCTCATCTTGACAAATGGTATTGTAAAGAACATTTTATCTTAATATTCAGTTAAGGTTTGGATTTTACTTTTGTTGCTTTCACAGCAATTGACAAGATGAATGTTTATAGTGATAAAACCCTCCTGAGTAGCATTAGACAAAATGATCAAAAAGCACTTGAATTGTTATATGAGAAATACTACCATTCCTTGTGTGATTTTGCATTTAACTTTGTCAGAAGCATTGAAATTTCAGAAGAAGTAGTATCCGATGTTTTCTTAAATATCTGGTTGAAACGTGCTGAAATTAACATCACATCAAACTTTAAGTCATATCTGTTCATCTCAGTTAAAAACCAATCTCTAAATTACCTTAGCAAAAGCAAAGTGAAATTTGAAGACCTTGAAATTCTGGATAAAACAGGGCATATCTCAGAGAAATCTGCCCATGCTAAAATCTACTTTACGGAATTTGAAAAGGAAATTGAACAAATTCTTCAGGAATTGCCTCCCCAACGAAGGATCATATTCAAACTCAATAGAATTGAGGGTCTCAAATATATGGAAATAGCAAAGATCCTCTCCATCTCTGTCAATACTGTTCAGAAACAGATGACCGAGGCAGTCAAATTTCTGGCGAACTATCAACCCTATTTCAAAGCTACCTGGAGTAATTGTCTTTTTGTGCTCTCCTATATCCATTTGATGTTGTTTGAGTAGATGTTTCCCGATCCTGCTGATTGACCTCGGTGTAAAACCGGATATTATTGTTTCCCACCTGCAAGTTGGATGGAAGGTGATACTCATTCAAAGATTTCGCATTCTTCCTAATTATTCCCTGGCTTCGGATATGTGTTAAATACCCTTAACACATTTTTAATGTTTAATTAAACTATCTCAATGGTAGATTAAAAGGCCGATCCATGTCATATAATCAAAATCGTTATTTATGAATAAAAATATATTTTTTGAGCTTGTAACAAAGGTTCTGTCGGGTGAAGCGACAAAGTGTGAGCAGGAGCTTTTTGATAGCTATATGATAGATCCTGAATACAGGAATCTCTATGAATGGTTAAAGAAAGAATGGTATAAGGAGATCAGACATCCTGTAGCAAAATTTGATTATGCTAAAAGTCTTGAAAAGTTAAGGACTAAAATAAGAAATGCAGAACAAGAAGAACAGCGCACACTGGCATTTGGAATGCCTTTCGAAAAAAGAACTTTATACATAGCCGCCTCTGTAGTGATATTTCTGGCAATTGGTTTTTTAGGAAAAACTTTACTTTATAATCAAGACTTTCAAAAGCAACCTCATTTTCTATCGTACAAAACCGAACGAGGTGAACGGAAACTGATCGAATTGCCGGATGGCTCAAAGGTCCATTTGAACGCTGAGACAACCATTCAATATCCATCCGATTTCTCCGGAAAAGAGCGAAAAATAAACCTGTCGGGTGAAGCTTTTTTTTCTGTTAAAAGAGACACAAAACGGCCTTTTATTGTCAATTCTGGAGATGTTTCAACGACTGTTTTAGGTACTTCATTCAATGTTTCAGCCTTCACCGGCAATAATACATATGTGACCGTGGAATCAGGCAAAGTTAAAGTAGCCAATGAAGAAAATAATTCGGAGATCATCCTGACCAAAGGTGAACAGGCGATATATGATAAAAGTATGAATGCCATGGATAAGATGGTAGTGAATATTGGTGCATATACTGATTGGAGAAACGGTTTCCTTCATTTCAACGAAACCACTTTAAAGCAAGCAATTGAGCAAATGGAGAAGTGGTATGATGTAACGATTGAATGTGACGAACAAACACTTCTGGAAAGAAACATCCGGGGTGTTTACCAAAACGAATCCTTGCATGAGGTACTTGAAGACATGCAATTCATGTTTGAGCTTAAGTATGAATTTGTCAACGATAGTTTGATAATGATAACAGAATAATTAATCACCCCTAAACGTAAATGCCTATGCTAAACACCATTGACTAAGTATAAGGAGACCGGAGCTGCTCGAATCAGCCCCGGCCAAATTAATCTTATTATAATAATCTAATAAAATTAAAATTATGCAAATGATACGTTTTTTAAAAATCGATGCGCTGATTTTTACCAAAAAACAACTTTATGTAATAGCTCGGATTATTTTCTTTCAGCTTCTTGCTATTACCGCTGCCTATCCTCAGAGCAGCGAACCAAAAATTACCTTAAAAATTACTGATGCTACTCTGGAACAAATTTTCAAAAATTTGGAATCTTCATCAGGTTATCAATTTCGCTATACAGATGAAATCATGACCTACGAGCGTAAATTTTCCTATAATTTTTCGAATACTGCTTTTAATAATGTTTTGTCTAAAATAAGCGCTGATGCTGATTTCGAATACAAGATTGGCAATAAAACAGTATCCGTAAAATTATCGGAGAAGAAACAAATCAAGGGTAAAATAACTGATAGCCAAACAGGCGAAGCATTGGTAGGGGTAACGGTCAAAATAAAAGGCACAATTAAAGGTACTATCTCCGATGTTGATGGCAACTATGCTCTGGAGGTTTATCCAAAGGATGTTATTGTCTTTTCTTATGTTGGCTTTGAGATAGAGGAAGCCACTGCCGGAAATCGTTCGATTCTTGATGTTGTTTTAACAGCGTCATCTACAAAATTGGAAGAAGTAGTGGTTACTGCGGTAGGAATAGAAAGAGAAACCAGGGCCTTGGGATATTCTGTGACCAAGGTAGACAATGATAATATCACACGCAGTGGCAGTCCAAACCTGGCCACCACCTTAGCAGGGAAAGTTCCTGGGATGCAATTGACACGGTCTTCAGGTGCACTGGGATCATCACGAATCATATTAAGAGGTGAATCCTCACTGGATCTTACCAATAACCGGGCATTGATAGTGATCGATGGAGTACCGGTAACCAATGATCAAAATGGTGATGGTGAGCGATCTTATTTAGGTGCTGTAGTTGATTATGGTGATGGTCTTTCTACCTTAAACCCCGATGACATAGAAAATATCTCTGTTTTGAAGGGACCTACGGCCGCAGGCCTCTACGGATCCCAGGCTTCTAACGGTGTGATCATGATCACGACAAAGAGCGGTAAATATGATCAAAAGCTCAGGGTAACACTTAGAAGCAATACTTCTTTTCAACGTGTCAACAGATGGTTACCCCGCCAAATGCTATTTGGATCCGGAAATAGATCTGAAAATGATTATTATTCATTCAGAGATTCACCTGATGGTAGAAATACAAAAAACTCTCACTCCTGGGGGCCAAAATTCATGGGGCAGCAATTTTATCAATACAACTCCCCACATGACGCTATCTACGATCCAAACAGGAGAAATGAGATATGGGAATATGAAGCTGGTGGTCAAACCCCATGGGTAGCCAATGGAATTGAACAGAATTTTTACGAAACAGGGGTTACGCAAACTACCGGTATATCTGTTGATGCCGGAAATAATCATGCTTTTTTCAGGGGATCAGTAGACTATCTCACCAATGAATACATCATGCCTAATACGGGTTACGAGCGCTTTAACTTGGCCATATCCTCTGGTGTCAAAGTGGGTAAATCTCAATTCTCCACTAAAATAAATTATGCTAAGCAGACTTCTGACAACCTACCGGCAGAAGGTTATGACAGACAGAACGCACACTACCAGGTTTTTTGGTTGAATGCTAATGATAACCTGGACTGGTTCAGGAATAATCTTTGGTTTGATGGTCAGGAAAATGTACAGCAGGACAGAGTCACCGGATTGAGTGCTAACCCTTACTGGATCCTGTATAATTCCATTAATACACTTGATAAGGACCGGGTATTTGGAAAGCTCCAATTCGATCATGAAATAGCCAAGGATTTTAAACTAACCGCCAGAAGTGGCCTTGATTTCTATACCGAATTAAGAACAAGGGAAAGAGCCTGGTCCGAACCACGTAGTTCCTTTGGCAGATATAATGAACATACATTAAGAACTTTATTGCTCAATACGGATGTGCTTCTTTCAAAAAAATGGTCTTTAAATGATTTTGAGATCTCTGGAACAGCTGGTTTCAATCATTTTTACAGAGACGGAAATAGTACGTTTGCGGATACCCAGGGGAGCAGAAATGGTGACAAGGGCTTGAGAATTCCGGGAGTGTTTAATCTTGCAAATTCTATTGACGATCCTGTCGTAAGGCCAGGTCGCAATCAGGAAGAAAATTATTCATTTTACGGTCTGTTCAGCGGGAATTACCGTGATATGATCTATTTGGATATCACGGGCAGGAATGAGAAAACCTCTACCTTGCCTAAAGGCAATAATGCTTATTTCTATCCTTCGGCAGCATTGGCTGTTGACCTGACAGAGGCCTTTGATATCAACGCTAAACCTGTATCTTATTTGAAGCTAAGAGCTTCTGTAGCTCAAGTGGGCTCTGACACCAGGCCTTATCGTCTCGATAGGTACTATGCCGTTTCAAGCAATATCACCGGAGCATATTCAAATCCTTCCACACTTCCCAATCCCGAATTGAAGCCGGAAACAACCAATTCTATAGAATTTGGTATTGAAGCCCATTTCCTGGATCATCGACTTAATCTTGATGCAACATTTTACAGATCTGTGACTAAAGACCAAATATTGACCTTACCAGTTGATCCTGCATCAGGTTATTTAAATGCTTTAATGAACGCAGGATCCGTTTCAAATAAAGGAATTGAGCTTCAGTTGAATGCAAAACCTTTAAAGTCACCTTACCTGGAGTGGGACATCAATGCTAACTGGTCCACGAACAAAGGCCGGTTGGAAGAACTGGTGCCGGGAATCATTGATACCTATATCATTGGAAGTTATGTAGGTTCCCGGGTTTTAATTAAAGCTGATCCGGGTGAAGAACTGGGAAGGATTTATGGAAAAGGCTACGACAGACATGAAGGTCAGATTATTTTCAAGGACGGCCTGGCACAACGTGATAATGAAGAGGATTTCCTTGGGAATGTATTTCCTGATTGGAGAGCGGGCATTACCAACTCCATTCGTTACAAAAATTTCCGTTTATCTTTTCAGTTTGATTACCAACATGGTGGCAAAGCCTATTCTATCACACACTTCCTGATGAACTATACAGGTAAGTCTACCAAGACCATTTTTGGAAGAGAAAGCGGAGCACCATTTGAATCTGGAGCCGAATATGATATGGCCACCGGACAGTGGATACAAAATACTGAAGGTCGCTTCGGCGTGATTGGGGATGGTGTTATGTGGGATGAGGAAAAAGGTGCCTATGTGAAAAACACCGTTTCTGCCGGAGCCCCTTATTATTACAATTCCATGTATGAACGCGATCAAATAGAGGGAAATGTTCATGAGACTACTTTTTTAAAATTAAGAGATCTAAGGATCGAATACAGACTCCCTTCAATATGGGCCTTTAAAGGAGGATCGCTGGCACTCTTCGGTAACGAGCTGTTTGTGTGGACAGATTTCCCTGCCTATGATCCTGAGCTTTCAGTAGCTGATGATGGCGCGCTCACTCCTGGTCTTGATGGTGTTGGGTCACCTTCCACCAGATCCTTTGGCGTAGACATTAAATTGACTTTCTAAAATTAACCGATCATGATTAGACATTTTATAAACCATAAAGTAATTAGTTTCATGCTTTTCGTTGTGGTGCTTTGTACTGCATGCAATGATTTTGAAGAACTAAATACAGATCCAACACGATTGACCGACGTTGATGCGGCCTCTGTGTTCACACAGGTCGTATTCGATACAGGGATGAGATCCAGAAGTTATGGAAACATTGGAAATTATATTGGACAGTATTGGACAAATACTTCCTTAATTGATCAACGGCATAGATATGATTTCAGGGGATCTGATTCGGAGGCCGTCTATGATGTTATTTACGGAATACGGAATGATATTGCTGACTTAAAGCAACGGGCAAATGAAGAAGGACTTGATGATTACCTCGGTGCAGCATTGGTTTTAGACACCTATCTTATGACCTATCTGACGGATGTCTTTGGCCCGGTGCCATTCACAGAATCCGTCGCAGGAGATCAATTAAATTTTACCCCTGCATTTGATCAACAGGAGATCATTTACAGGCAAAATTTGGATTCTCTGGACAAAGCCTATGAACTGCTTGCCACACAACCCGGAGGTAATTTCATTCGTGGCGGGGATCCATTCTATTTTGGTGATAACCTAAAATGGAGAAAATTTGCCAACAGTCTGAAACTTCGCATGTTGATGAAAATGGTCAACGTTGATCAATCGGCAAAAGGAGAAATCTCCCACTTAATTGAGCAGGGTGAATTAATAGCTTCTGTAGATGAAAATGCTGCGATTATTTACGATGGCCGCTTTGGTTTGGAATCGGCTAATTCTACAGGAACTGCAGGATCAGTTGCTTTGGGAGCAACATTCGCGGATTTGATGCATGAGACACTTGACCCCAGAAGATCCCACATGGCAAGATTAGGCACAGATGCTAATGGTGATGTCATTAATGTTGATGAGGACAGGAATCCCATTTATCTGGGCGTTCCTTCGGGAGAGGAACCTGATATTATCCGTAATTTTAATGGATTGGCAGCGCCATATACAGGGCTCAATGGTTTGACAGCACCCTCTCTGATTCTATCACATGCAGAGATTGAATTTTATATGGCAGAAGCAATTTTGAAAGGATATGCTCCTGGAAACCAGGATGATGCCAGAGCCCATTACGAAGCGGGTATTCGATCAAGCTGTGAATGGTGGGGTGTAGATGATGATGAAATCGGTGCACATCTCACCAAAGAGAATGTACAGTTATCTGATAATGTTGATGAGGCATTGGAACAGATCTACAGGGAAGAGTATATCAATTTTTACTATCAAGGATATGATGGGTGGTTGAATTACAGAAGAGTAGGGGCACCCGCATTTAACATTGGTTCAGCCATGTTAGCTGATGATATCATGCAAAGAATGGTATACCCTCCATTATTGAAAGAAGTGAACGGAGAAAACTATGATCAGGCAGTACAGATGCTTGACAGAGGTGATGATCTGCTTTCAAAGGGATGGTGGTCAAACTAAAATGTTGAATTTCGAATGACAAATTAATGCTATTTAGTTAAGGAAATATTTTGAAAGCTTTCAGGTGTCAGGTATCAGATCTCAGCCTAAAAGATGTCCAGATTATCGGACACCTGAAACCTGATGCCTGAAAGCTTATCCTAATGGCATTGAATGACAAATTATGATTAGACTACCACACTTCAACACTTTAAAATAAGAGTACAATGAAGAAGAATATATTTTTCCTGGTGCTTTCTATCTTACTCTATGGTGCTTGTGCAACAGAAGAAGATGATGAGCCAATATTAAGCTCGGATGATGTGTTTACCTGGGATTCTGTGATCGTTGTTCCGTCAGATTATCAATATCCGGAAGGCCCCACTTTCAAAGTTTTATCCTGGAATGTTGAGCATTTTGTTGATGGACATGATGATCCATACATTGATAATGAGCGGGAAAACAGTCCTCCTGAAAACATGCCATTGAGGCGTAACCTGTTGATAAAAGCATTGAAAAAGGCTGACGCAGACATAGTAGTACTACAAGAGTTTGAAAGTGCAAAATATTTAAAACAGATAGCGCTTGATTCTCTGCCCGATATGAACTACCGCTTTTTTGCCGATGTTCCAAGCCATAATTGGTATATGAATGTGGTTGTAATGAGCAGATTCCCAATGGGTGTTATTTATGGATATGGTAATGCCACAACGCCATTACCTGATTATATAGCAGAAGATGGAAGTACGGAAACACAAAATCATATCAATACAAGGATGTTATCAATTAATGTGTATCCATCTGAGAATTACTCATTTTTACTTACCGGTGTACATCTTAAGGCGGGAAGGGGAGAAAGAAATTCATCCATGCGAAAAGGTCAAATAAACTTATTGCAAAGACAGTTTAATCGATTTCTATTACGAAATCCTGAAAAAAATATGCTTATTGTCGGTGATTTAAATGCTACTCCGGACAGCGAAGAAATTAATTTACTTGTCAACAATAGCGGGTTAATCAGACAATTCAGTGATCCGCTCGACACCTCTGTCTATACACATCCATCGGATGATCCTACAAGAAGATTAGACTATATTCTTGTGAATGAGAATATGTTTCCGGAGGTTGTTGATAAATCAATTCAGATCCAAAGTTTCTTTTCAAGCGATACTATGAGGATTATCAGCGATCATTTGCCGGTAGTAGGGATTTTTAATAGAACTGATATTTAAACAATTTAAAATCAATGATAAAAAAAATCTTGGGAAAAAAGGGACTATTTGTCCTTTTCCTTTTGATTGATGTTACGTGCTTCAGTCAAAACAAATCAGAACGCCCGGCCAACCATGTTATTTTGATTTCAATTGATGGTTTTAGGCCTGATTTTTACCTGGAAGAAAAATGGCCTGCTCCTAATTTAAAGCAGATGGTTAAAGATGGTGTTTGTGCAGAAGGTGTAAGAAGTGTGTTTCCTTCTGTGACTTATCCTTCTCATACCACCATCATCACCGGGGCACTTCCAGCCAAACATGGAATATTCTATAATTCACCTTTTGAATCTAATGGGCAAACAGGGAAATGGTATTGGGAAACAGAACTTATAAAAATTCCTACTTTATGGCACGCAGTAAAACAGGCTGGTATGAAAAGCGCTAATTTCAGGTGGCCGGTCTCTGTAGGTGCACCGGTGGATTATAATATCCCGGAAGTTTGGAGTTTAGAGGATGGTTATGGTCGAATCCAACCCATGAGAGACCATGAATTTCCAAAGGGGCTTTTAGCTGAAATGGAGCAAGAGGTCTTAGGAAAAATGAATGAAAGGACTTTCAATGGGGATTACCTCAACAGAGAGGATCGCATTGGCGAAATGGCAGCTTATGTACTTGAAATTTATAAACCTAATTTTATGACGATCCATTTGACGGCTACGGATCATTTTCAACATGAGCAGGGAAGGGAAGGACCGAAAGTTTATACTTCACTGGCTGCATCTGACAGGGCCATCGGAAAAATAATTGAGTCGGCAGAACGGTCAGGGATACTTGAGAATACAACATTTGTTGTTGTCGGAGATCATGGTTTTGTAAACATCCACGCTGCACTTAGCCCTAATGTTTGGTTAGTAGAAGAGGGGTTAATGGAAGATAGTAAGGATCGAGGTAATTGGAAAGCCGCATTTCACACTTCAGGAGCCTCTGCATTTCTCATGTTGAAAGATCCTAAGGATAAGGCCACTTTACAACTTGTTACAAAAAAACTCAATTCACTTCCCGAAAAATATAAGAAGCTCTTCAAAATTGTCGACAGAAAAGCACTTAATGAAATCGGTGCTGATCCAAATGCCATGTTGGCATTGGCTCCCAATCCGGGAATAGCCATGTCTTCTTCAACCAATGGAGATGTTTTAAAAAAGAGAGCAGGTGGGACACATGGATACTTTCCTGATTTTAAGGAAATAGAAACAGGGTTTGTAGCATGGGGTGCCGGAATTGGCAAGGGAAAAGAGATTCATCATATGAGGCTTGAAGACATAGCTCCGTTGATCCGACATCTGCTCAATATCGATTTTGAAACACCGGATGGTGTTTTGTATAAAGGGATTTTAGAACGGGAATAATCCTTGGTTCCAGTTAGTAGGAGATATAGTTTTAAAGGTGAATCAGGCTTAACTAAAAAAGCACTTACAAAATTTTTGTAAGTGCTCACCTTTTAATTGGTTTTAAAGGAATTGCCAAATTCCTTTTTGACTTTATGTTGTTTTATCATTGGAAAATCAATGCCATTTAGTTAAGGAAATATGATAAAAGCTTTTAGGTGTCAGTCATTTTATGGTTTTGCAACCCTACTACAAATTGAGATAAGGGATGTTAATTTTGAGTTTTGAATTATGAATTATGAATAAATTACGAATGTCGAATTATGAATTACGATGAGCTTAAACTTCAACACCTAATTACATCAACACCTCAACACGATTTCAGATAGTACCGATGTCAGACACCTTTATGGTGTCAGTACATCTCGTTTGATCGAAGTGACTGTTGAATTCCAAATGAATTACGAATGACAAATTACGATTGCAACGAAATTTTAATACTTCAACACCTCAGATCAGTTATATGATAGGCATCAAATTTCAGCCTAAATGATGTTTTCTAGCGTGCCAGAAAATTATCTGACACCTGAAACCTGATGCCTGAAGGCTTATCACAATACACATCATTTTGGTTTATATCAGCCATATACTATTTTTTAACAAGCCTTAGCACTTTTTCTTTTCCACCGTTTGTTATATGGACAGAATATACTCCGCTAGGGAGTTCTTTTGTTGGTAATTCAATTTGATTGGCTCTCACGTAATGAGCTTTGTATTGCTCTTTACCGGCAAGGTCAAAAATGGAAACATGGATATCGGTTAAGGATTCCTTAAACGAGACAAAGGTATTTTCGCTCGTCGGATTTGGGAATAAATTAAATTCTTGGCCGAAAGTATCATCAATCCCAAGTACTAGTTCCATCGTGATACAATCGGAAATCACCGAACAGTCTTCACCGCTGATTTCAACTGCATAGCTTCCTCCAACTTCAGGAGTAAAGCTTTGATTAGTTTCACCATTGATCGCAGCATTGCCATTGTTGCAATCCAACCACTGATAGCTATATCCGGAAGCATTTACATGGAGCGTTAGATCGTCTTGGATAACTGTATTATCTAACGGAGAAACACTGATATTTTGTGTTTGAGTGGTAGTGTTGCCGTTACCATCATCAAAGGTCCAAGTGACCACAGTGGTTCCCTGTGTGGTAATAGGTAGTGAAGCATCGTGTGTTCCCGTGATGGTGCCTGCACAATCATCCGTAGCTGTTGGCGGAGTTAAAGAAGTAACCGAACATTGCGCTGTGACATCAGATAAACTACCTGCATCTGCGACTGGATCAGTAGTATCATCAATGACTACATTTTGCGATTGCGTTACAGTATTACCATTGCCATCATCATAAGTCCATGTGACCACCGTGGTTCCCTGGGCTGTAATGGGCAATGAAGCATTGTGCGTTCCTGTAATGCTTCCGGCACAGTTATCTGTGGCCGTTGGTGGAGTTAAAGAAGAAACCGAACATTGCGCTGTGACATCAGACAAACTACCAACATTTGCGACTGGATCGGTAGTATCGTCAATGATTACATTTTGCGTTTGTGTTGAGGTGTTGTCATTGCCATCATCATAGGTCCATGTGACCACCGTGGTTCCCTGGGCTGTAATGGGCAATGAAGCATTGTGCGTTCCTGTAATGCTTCCGGCACAGTTATCTGTGGCTGTTGGTGGAGTTAAAGAAGTAACCGAACATTGTGCTGTGACATCAGATAAACTACCTGCGTCTGCCACTGGATCAGTAGTATCATCAATCACCACATTTTGTGTTTGAGTAGCAGTGTTGCCATTGCCATCATCAAAGGTCCATGTGACCACCGTGGTTCCCTGAGTCGTAATGGGCAATGAAGCATTGTGTGTTCCTGTAATGCTTCCGGTACAATTATCTGTGGCAGTCGGTGGAGTTAAAGAAGTAACCGAACATTGTGCTGTGACATCAGACAAACTACCTGCGTCTGCGACTGGATCGGTGGTATCGTCGATGATTACATTTTGTGTTTGAGTAGCAGTGTTGCCATTACCATCGTCATAGGTCCAAGTGACTACGGTCGTACCCTGAGCTGTAATGGGCAATGAGGCATCGTGTGTACCGGTGATATTACCTGCACAATTATCTGTAGCTGTTGGCGGAGTTAATGAAGTCACTGAACATTGCGCTGTGACATCAGATAAACTGCCCGCATCTGCGACTGGATCAATAGTATCATCAATGACGATATTTTGCGTTTGCGTTGAGGTATTTCCGTTACCATCGTCATAAGTCCATATAACCACGGTAGTTCCCTGAGTCGTAATGGGTAGGGAAGCATTGTGCGTTCCTGTGATGCTTCCGGCACAATTATCTGTAGCTGTTGGCGGAGTTAATGAAGTCACTGAACATTGCGCTGTGACATCAGATAAACTGCCCGCATCTGCGACTGGATCAATAGTATCATCAATGACGATATTTTGCGTTTGCGTTGAGGTATTTCCGTTACCATCGTCATAAGTCCATATAACCACGGTAGTTCCCTGAGTCGTAATGGGTAGGGAAGCATTGTGTGTACTGGTGATACTACCGGCACAATTGTCAGTGGCTGTTGGCGGAGTTAAAGAAGTAACCGAACATTGCGCTGTGACATCAGACAAACTACCTGCGTCTGCGACTGGATCGGTGGTATCATCAATGATTACATTTTGCGTTTGTGTTGAGGTGTTACCATTGCCATCGTCATAGGTCCATGTGACCACTGTGGTTCCCTGGGCAGTAATGGGTAGGGAAGCATTGTGCGTTCCTGTAATGCTTCCGGCACAGTTATCTGTGGCCGTTGGTGGAGTTAAAGAAGAAACCGAACATTGCGCTGTGACATCAGACAAACTACCAACATTTGCGACTGGATCAGTAGTATCGTCAATGATTACATTTTGCGTTTGAGTAGCAGTGTTGCCATTGCCATCATCATAAGTCCATGTGACCACAGTAGTTCCCTGCGCTGTAATGGGTAGGGAAGCATTGTGTGTACCGGTGATACTACCGGCACAATTATCAGTAGCGGTTGGCGGAGTTAAAGAAGTAACCGAACATTGTGCTGTGACATCAGATAAACTACCTGCGTCTGCCACTGGATCAGTAGTATCATCAATCACCACATTTTGCGTTTGAGTAGCAGTGTTGCCATTGCCATCATCATAGGTCCATGTGACCACAGTAGTTCCCTGTGCTGTAATGGGTAGGGAAGCATTGTGCGTTCCTGTAATGCTTCCGGTACAATTATCTGTGGCAGTCGGTGGAGTTAAAGAAGTAACCGAACATTGTGCTGTGACATCAGACAAACTACCTGAGTCTGCGACTGGATCGGTGGTATCATCAATGATTACATTTTGCGTTTGTGTTGAGGTGTTACCATTGCCATCGTCATAGGTCCATGTGACCACTGTGGTTCCCTGGGCAGTAATGGGTAGGGAAGCATTGTGCGTGCCGGTGATACTACCGGCACAATTATCCGTAGCTGTTGGCGGAGTTAAAGAAGTAACCGAACATTGCGCTGTGACATCAGACAAACTACCTGCGTCTGCGACTGGATCGGTGGTATCGTCAATGATTACATTTTGCGTTTGAGTAGCAGTGTTACCATTGCCATCGTCATAGGTCCATGTGACCACCGTGGTTCCCTGGGCAGTAATGGGTAGCGAAGCATTGTGTGTGCCGGTGATACTGCCGGCACAATTGTCTGTGGCTGTTGGTGGTGTTAAAGAAGTGACCGAACATTGAGCCCTCACATCAGCCAAACTGCCAGCATCCGCAACCGGATCAGTGGTGTCTGTTGTAACAGTCACAGTAACAGAGCCACAAGATATCGTTGATTCGTCGACACAACCGGCCCCATCTTCTCCGCGAACATAATAGGTGGTACTGGGAGCACTGGGTGTCACCACAAAGGTTGAAGAGGTAGTGGTACCAACCAACGTCCCGCCACATGAACCGGTATAAACACTCCATTGTGTGGCATCGTTCAATGAGCCGGAAATATTGAGCGTGGCACTATTTCCGTTACAAATAGTGGCAGGGCTGTAAGTAACCGTTGGAACGGTGGGATCATTACATGCCGGAAGGGAATAAACAAAATTATCATGATCCGCTGAGGCCCCACTACCACTTATCCTTCTGAAAGTGACAGTAGTTACTCCGGTCCAGTTAAGTGTGTGCGTACCGGAGCTGCCCGTATTGTAGTCATAAGAATGCCCTAGGTTTGATGTCACTCTCATGTTGTTCGATCCGGTGAAAGGACCAACTTTAAATGAAGTGAAATTCCAGGTGCCGGTATTTTTACTGACACTTGCCGTGCTTGCCAAATTTGCAACCCAAATGGTCCCTCCACCTGAAGCCCAACCACTAAAACTAAAACCAGACTCCGCAGCGCCACTGTTAAATGTCATGGTCTGACTCTTAACTTGTAAAAAGCTGGTCGCTAAGATCAAAAGCAACAATATTTTTTTCATCATTATTTTGTAAAAAGCCATATACCTTATCAAACAGGCTAAAGTTGATGAAAAAGAGAACCAATGGTCAGCGTAGAATCACTGAATTGAGAAATTTGGTAAAACACTTAATTTTCGTAAGGTAAATACCTAATGGAAGAACTGGTATTCATCCGCCTGAGAAGTGAAATAATTAACCGCAATGCGCCTGAAGATATTAAGCCGGCTTTAAGCTGATCAGAAATATCTGATGGTAACCCAAAGCATCGACCTTGTTTGCTAGGAAAATCCTTTAAACGCTATTAGGTATTATTGCGATAAGGGTAGGTGAGAGGAAACATGTTAAAGTATTCAAAATGTATTAATTACAAGTAGATGTGAAAAATCAGGATTAAAATATTTATTGAAAAAGTGTTGTTGGAAGGAATTGATTTTCACCCATGATTAAGGAACCTTGACATCCACATGATAGCTACCGTATTAATAAGACAACCATGAAAGTTTAAAAACTACTTGATTGTCTTGGATATAATCTGAATATTAAATGATTGTTGTCATAAAGATGTCATAGAAGCATGAATAAATTGCAAAACCCGTTTGGACTTCATACAATTACCCCATATTTGGTCGTAGAAAATGTCGAACAACTCATCGATTTCCTTAAGCGTGTTTTTAAAGCAGAACTTAGGGGAGAAATTAACTATAGGAGTGATAATTCTGTCCAACACGCTGAAATTAAAATTGGAGATTCAGTTGTTATGTTGGGTGAACCAAGGCCGGACTTTCCTGAAGTAACACCCATGACTTGTGGCATGTACCTCTATGTTGATGATTGTGATGTCGTTTATGAGAGGGCCTTGAAATTCGGTGGACATTCAATTTCGGAACCCATGAACTATCCACATGGAGATAGATATGCTGGAATTAAAGATTTTGCCGGCAATATCTGGTGGATAGTCACGCACATTGGAAAATGAACAGAAAACAGAGCGCAACAATATGTTTATGTTTGTTTCAATGATGCTGCGCTACCAAAAACACAAATGTCAAAATGAAGTATTTTATAGATCAGAAAACCCGGATTATTTTTAGATGATTTAAACCTTTTCCGTTTTCTCTATAAGTTCGGATGACTGATCCCAATCCATATTGATGATAGGAACCGAGTAAATCGTGGGCATATTTGATCCGTATTTCTCTTTCAATATCTCATCAATTTGACCAAAGAGCAGTGCTTTTGTTTTACCAAGTATAAGAAAATGTTGCTCGGCGATTATATCATTATTTTCACTCCTCTTATACTTTGTCCCTTCTGTTACCAGTGCATCCAGAATGAGTCTTTTGGAAACCAGGAAATCAGCTATTTCCACCGCCTGGCCTTTATCTTTTGTTGTGACATTCAATAGTATCATATGGCAATATTTAGTTCGTGGATATCATCTCATAGTAAAGTACTCCGGCAGACCGCTTTAATTCACCCATCGACCTGACATGTTTCTTCTTTAACCCATCAGTTTCATCTCTCCTTTGTTGAGCAGGAATACTAATGTCTTAACATGGTTAAATTTGGTTTGTTCGGTCATGGGCTTTTTTAAAAGTAAATAGTCTAGCCTGGTTATTTTAAAAGGATTATCAGATCATGATCAAAATATATACATTAAAAGACACAATTACCTCAATTTATAGAATTAAAAAATAGATATAGAGTCATTGGATCAAAGTGATTCTCGGCATTTTCAAAGATGAAAGCATTCAAATCGAATGATATGATGTTGTTATGCTCTTGCTGAAATAATTCGAGCCTTACTTATACATCGGAAGAATAAGGACATTCACTTTATTAAGCAAAGTTCATAACCAAATTTGCCATCTTGGTACTTTCGAAATAGTGTAAATCAGATTTAAAATTGTATCAGCTAACTTCTTGAATAACAAATTCTTGGTGAATATTTTAGAAAAAAAATAAAATAAATATGAAAAGTGAGGTAGGAATTAGTGAAGTTCATCGGTTTTAAAATTGGTAAACAATTTTTTTTTCAAAACATAAATGCTAGGCATTAGTATTCGGATTTGTTAACCGAAGAAGTTCATTAGAACTCGTAGGATTGGATTGGGAAGTCGCAAAGCTGCGAATTTGCTAACACCAGTTCTTTTAAAGTTATGGGTTGGAGGGTTCTTAAAAGACAAGTTTAAACTCAACAAACATGTTAACTGGTTTACAAAAGAAAACTATTGAAGTGGACGACAATGATTCAAGAAATATTATTGCTGAAGGAACTTTTATAAATGGTAATCTGGAAACCTCGGGTAATATTAGTATGCAAGGGAAAATGAAGGGTAATATTAAATCTGCTTCAAAGGTTGTATTAGGTAAAACTGCGACAATGAAAGGTAATATTATTGCTACTGAGGTAGAGGTAGAAGGGAAACTAGAGGGATCGATCGAGGCTAAGGAAAGATTGCTGCTCAATTCAAATTCACAGTTCAAAGGAGATATACACTCAAAAATATTAAAAGTGGAGGCCGGAGCATCAATGGATGGCCGGTGTTTTATCAACGAGACCTTAGACACTTAGGAAAATAAACCGGAGATAAAGACGGCATCAAGACACTGAAATTACTTAATAGCTATTTTGCTGCCGGAACAACGAATAAGGTGAAAATAATAACCTGCATTCCAGCTAAGATGATTTCTGGAATCAATCAAATATTTAAATTGTATGGAAGACAAAACGAATCTTAATTTTTTGATAGCGACTTTGAATGAGTCTAAAGGTGATAATGAGAAACAATTTGAAATTGTGATCGATATACTTCAATATCATTACCTGGATGAAGACGGAGAGATGGACGTGACAAGAAAAATAGTCGGAAAGATTATCAGGATGTTATCTATAGTTGAAATCCGCAGTAGACAGGATCTAAAAACATATGTAAATGAGATTGTCTATAATGGATAGCCCAATTTAAAGGTTTCAAGACCTTCTCAAACCTGCTCAATTTTCCAGTTCGGCGGCTTATTGGTAAACAGGAAGGGACTTTTACAAAGCCAAATAAGAAAAAAGGGTGGATTTTACTTCTTAATCTTGTTACGATAATCCATTTTTGCATTAACATAATATTGCTGGTAACAGCAATGAAACTGATGAAATTAATTTTGTCAAGATGAAGATAATGGCATTTTCTTTGGCGCTGATCACCCTCCTGTTTTCTGTGGCCCCCTGTTGCAATGGGGAAAGCCACTGTGAGGATAAAGTGACCCAGGAATGTGCCGACCATTGCGATACGGATCAGGATATGCCCGATACTGACCCGCCCTGCTCTCCCTTTTATACCTGTGGGGCCTGTTTGGGCTTTGTTTCTCAGACTGTTTCTCCTTACATTTTCTCTCATTTGTTCTTCTCACAGGGAGATTTTAATAGCTTTTATTCAGGGAGTTTGTCGGCGAGTCACCTCCATCCTCCGCTAAAGCCACCCGTACAGATTTAAATAAATGTGACCTTGCTAAACAGGATCGGGCCACCGAGCGACGATCCTTTTATTGCCTATTATTTAAATCTGAAAAAATGAAATTAAAATATCTTTTAAGTGGCATGGCTTTGGTATTGTGCCAAGCCACGCTAGCCCAGCATACTTTTAAAGCCAGGGTGGTTGATCATGAAAATCAGGAACCGCTTTTGGGTGTGGCGGTCTATTTCCACACTTTGAGTATAGGTGGAGTAACCGACTCGACCGGACAAGTTTCCATTACCAACATCCCTGAGGGTCAACATGCAATTAAGATCAGTTTTGTCGGGTATGAATCCCTTACGATCAAAAGAATGTTTCCACTGTCCGCTTCTCAACAGAACCAGACCTTTGAGCTTCACCATGCGCATGAAGAGATGGAAGAGGTGATCATCAGATCCACTCGAAGCAGCCGGACCATCGAGGACATTCCCACTAGAGTAGAGTTTATTGCCGGGGAAGAACTGGCCGAAAAAGGAAATATGAAACCCGGTGATATCCGTATGTTGCTCAACGAAAGTACGGGTATCCAAACCCAGCAGACCTCAGCCACCAGCTACAATTCCAGTATCCGTATTCAGGGGTTGGATGGCAAATACACGCAACTCCTCCGTGATGGACTTCCACTTTATTCTGGCTTTTCAGGTGGCTTGAGCCTGATGCAAATTGCCCCACTTGATCTGAAACAAGTGGAGGTGATCAAAGGAGCTTCCTCCACATTGTATGGAGGAGGAGCCATCGCCGGCCTGGTCAACCTTATCACCAAAACTCCTGAAGATGAGCCGGAATTTAGTGTAATGCTAAACGGCACCTCAGCATTGGGACTCGACGCCAGTGGTTTTTATGCAGAAAAATTTGGCAAGGTGGGTACCACTGTTTTTGCCTCCTACAACAAAGGCACACCATATGATCCGGCAGATATTGGGCTAACCGCTATTCCCAAGTTCGACCGCTTCACGCTGAACCCCAAATTGTTTTTGTACCTGAATGAAGACACCAAACTGAACTTTGGTCTGAATTTCGTTACTGAAAAACGCTTAGGTGGTAATATGGATTATGTTGAGGGAAAGGAAGTGATCGATCCGTATTTTGAAAGAAACGAGACAGATCGCATTTCCACGCAGTTCCAATTTACCCGTGACTTAGGTAATACAACCACATTCACCCTGAGAAACAGTCTGAACTTTTATGATCGGTCGGTGGAAATTCCGGACTACATCTTTGCCGGGAAACAGTTTTCCTCTTTCAGTGAAGCCAATATAAGTTGGCTTGGCAGTAAAGTAGAATGGATTACAGGTGTCAATCTATGGACGGATCGTTTCGAGCAAAACAACAGCAGCAATGGACAGGATCTTGGTTTTTCCGATGCTACATTAGGAGCTTTTGTACAGAATACCTGGAGCCCACACCCCCAGTGGAAGATGGAAATGGGCTTCCGGCTGGACTATCAGACTGATTACGGACTTTTTCCATTACCTCGTTTTTCCCTGATGTACGAACCGGTTCAACAGCTGACGCTTCGTTTAGGAGGGGGACTAGGCTACAAAACACCTACGGTATTTTCTGAAGATGCCGAACGCTTACAGTTTCAGGACATCCGCCCGATTGACCCAGAGGCGCTGGAAGCAGAACGTTCCTTTGGAGCCAATTTTGATATCAATTACCGCCTGGCTATTACAGATCAGCTGACACTTTCTTCCAATGTCCTCCTGTTTTACACCCAGATTCAGGATCCGCTTGTCCTGACTTCAGTGGGTAGCAGTTTTGAGTTTGTACAGCCCCGGGGTTACGTAGATACTAAGGGTTTGGAAGTGAACATGAAATGGAGTTACCAAGATCTGAAACTGTTCATAGGTTATACCCATGCCGAGGTGCTACAACATTACAACGGAGGCTCCACAACTTTTCCATTGGTGGCCAAACATCGACTCAATAATGTGCTGATGTATGAAAAGCATGATAACTTCTGGATAGGTCTGGAAGCCTACTATTTCAGTCCGCAGAAACTCGGAGACGGCTCTAACGGAGAATCGTACTGGATTGCCGGACTGATGACGGAGAAAAAGCTAGGAGAACAATTTTCGGTCTTCCTGAATTTTGAAAACTTCCTCGACACCCGTCAAACTGCTTTCGATACCATTTTCACCGGAAGCATAAATGATCCGCAGTTCCGGGATATCTATGCCCCGGTTGATGGTTTTGTTATCAATGGAGGGTTTAAGTGGAAAATGTAAAGTCCGACAACGCATGATATGTGCTATTCACCTTCTGTGGGTGTATAGCACATATTCAAAATGTTGAACAAAATCCTTCAAGGATCATTAAATAATAAATAACTGAGAAGATTAGCAAAACAATCAGGCTTTCAACAAGACTGGTTATTCATTGAAATAGCCACATCATAAATAATTTTTCTTTCTCGATCAGGAATCTGTTCAACCAATTAATTCAAACTGATTAAAATGATGATGGAAATGTTTATTGTGATAGATCACCCATTCATTAAAATTTAGCTCCCCGAAGATAGGATGCATTTCCTTTGTTTCAAGCCGATTGCTAAAGTGCTCCTTGAAGACTTTTATTTCATGTAAAAGTTCATCAACAGCTTCCGAAATTGTTTCATTGTTAAGTCTTGGCAGATCTTTTTCAAAAACAGGTGATTTGAAAAATTTTGGAAACGCTGTGTCTTGAAAAAGAAATGATCTGTATTTCTCTAAGTCTTTTTCCGGCACATAAAGTTTGTGTTTTATTTTTCCGTTAGAATATTTCATAGTAGAAGAAAGATGTTCCACCATGTGTTGTGAAGTCAAACTTCCCCACTTTGCTTTAGTTTCTATATCTAATTTGTTGAGCGTATTTCTAATTCCCGAAGTATCCAGAACATTGACGGCTGAACTTTTCATACCTATTCCTTTATAATGTTTTAGAGTTATTACTTTAGATATAACCTATATTTGATAAAATTTTCAAAGAATGATGGATATTTTTAAAGGTCATAATATAATAGATTTTTCCAAAGAGTTTTCCAGTGAAGATGATTGCAAGGCTTAT
>JAUJEA010000007.1 GCA_030442035.1 Splendidivirga corallicola | reverse complement strand
AAACGAAAAACTATGGGTATTCTTTGCTGTGATGACTGCTAATGCGATGGCCATGAGTCGTAGAGCTACACAAAATAGTCCACCAAAACTCCCACAAGCAGCCTGATGATTAATCCTCAATTACTTGCATGGGATCAGTATGCCTAGTTGCCTGTTAACTCCACAGAATTTAATGAAATTGTACAATTCACAGACCTCGTACATGCAATCAATATCCGATTACTCCTGAAATCTCAATAAACATCCAAGAAAATCCCTTTTAACCTCTTCTAAGTAATAGCCCCATAATAATTATCAAGCATGGCCCTTTTATTTTATAATCCCCTAATCAATTTTGAACAGAGATTCATCAACTCCTTTATTGATATCAATGGATTTTATATTTGCATCAATTTTCATTCCTGGTCCTATTGGGATTTTCATGGTGTGTGGAATTAAAATACCATCAACTTCTTTGTAATCAGTGATATCAACTGCCTGGGTAATTTCTCCTTGTGGTCCCTGGACCGTTGAAGTCTGTCTGATTTTTAAACCACTTTCGACACTGTAATGATTCAAAACCTTACTACCGGATGGATAGGTAAGTTCAATGGCATAAGCTTCTTTCCCATCAATGTTTTCAACACCTGTTAATTCCCTCTTAACGTTATGCTCTTTGTATAATAACTCTGCAAACATAGCATATTCTACAGCAGCATCTTTGGTTTTTTCAGCATCCTCAGGAGCTCTTTGGCCTTGAGTCCAGTTGCCCAGGCTATTTCCATCAAAGACTACTTTTTGCACTTCCATTACACCTCCAAAGACGACTGAAACATAGGCTTTATCCGGAGCACTATTAGCAGTAGTAATGGTCATAGTTTGTCCTTGAAGTGATGCTTCACTTACAGTCTGCAGGTTCTTAACAGATTCAAGTTTCGATTTTCCGCCAATAGCTTTAATATAATTGGCTATCACCTTGTCAGCTGTCAAATCAGCCGGAAGATCAGCACCGGTCTTTGGTGTATATTCTTCTCCATAGATATCATAATATTTCAACTCACCAAAAGCCTTAAGCTTATCTGCTATCTCACTACCTTTACCTACTACAACAATGTGAGCATTTTCCGGCTTGATATATTTTTTGGCCATGGTTTGGACATCCTCCAATGTAACAGCTTGTACATTCTTGATGTAGTTGGCATAATAATCTTTGGATAAATTATAACGAGCCGTATTAATTGCGAAATTAGCAATGGTTTGAGGTTGTTCTAAAGAGCGAGCAAAGCTACCCGCAATAGAATTGATTGCCAGATCAAGTTCCTCTTGTGAAGCTTTTTCATCCCTGATTTTATTCAATTCATATATAATCTCTACAATTGAACTATCAGTTACTTCATTCCTCACGCTTGCCCCGGCACTAAACGAGCCAATCAGTCGATCGGAGGACAAGGATGAATACGCACCGTATGTATATCCCTTATCTTCTCTCAGATTCATAAATAGCCTTGCAGAGCCACCTCCGCCCAGAATTTGATTCAAAACACTGGTTTTTATAGCATCTTCAGAGCCTGGTTTTAATTCAACCGGATAAGTGATATCAATGACTGACTGAACGGAGGCAGACCTGTCGACCAAAGCCACTTTGGTATTTGATGGGGCCTGCGGTTTATCCCACTGTTTTTTTGAAACATCACCTTTCTCCCACTTCCCAAAATATTTTTGAACTAGTTTCTGGGCATTTTTAAAATTTATATCTCCTACAATAGCTAAATAAGCTATGTTAGGTTTGTAATAGTTTTGATAATAATTCCTGATATCTTCTATCGTGATGTTCCCAACCGTCTCTTCCGTTTCTAATTCTCCATATGGATGATCTTTTCCGAATAGAAGAACTGTAGACACATTTCCCGAAATGGCATCGGGATCATCCTTTTGTGAAGCTAATCCCGATAAAGTCTGTGTCTTTATTTTATCTAACTCTTCTTGTGGGAATGTTGGATTATAAAGTATATCAGTCATAAGATCCAACAGGGTTTCAGTATGCTTCGTAAGAGAAGAACCAAAGACAGAGGAGGAACCGGCTCCCAATGATGCCCCAATGAAATCAATTTCTTCATCTATCTGAGCTTTTGTTCTACTGGTGGTGCCTCTTCTCATCATTTGGCCCACCATTGATAAGTAGCCTGCTTTATCACCTTCCGATATTGGGCCCCTGTCTAAAACCAAATTGAAGGAGACTCTGGGTAATTTGTGGTTTTCAACTACAAATACTTTCAGACCATTTTTTAATGTGAATGATTTATAATTACCGATCTGTATTTCCCTTGCCTTTCCAGGTTTAGGCAATTGAGATCGATCCAATTGTGCCAAGCTTATTTCTGAAATGAAAACAAGCGTGAGTATGAATAAGATATATTTTTTCATTTGTTTAAAATTTATGACCATTTGAGATTGCAGCACTCAGGTTTTACACCCTTTGTGTTGTAATAATTATCTTAGATCTAGCCTTGCCATATTAGTTACCTTCCTTGTTCAGCTCAGAGTCCTCAGGCTTTTGTTGTGCCGATTTTGATAAATAGTACAATACAACACGGTTATCTTTTGTCAGATATTTCTTAGCAACTCTTTGAATATCCTCTTTGGTCACCTTTCTATATCGATCAATTTCACTATTGATCAAATTAGCATCGCCATAATAAACATGGTAATCTGCAAGGCTTTCGGCAATTCCCTGAACCGAGCTGTTTCGAGACACGAAATTATTCTCTAATTGATTCTGCAATTTTTGGAATTCTTTGTCACCAATGAGTTCATTTTTCACTCGATCAACCTGAGCATCCATTTCTACCTCAAGTTCTTCCGGTGTTTTTCCCACATTGGCCAAACCAATGGTTGTAAAGAGGCCGGCGTCTTCCAATGCGAAGGGAAATGCAAAGACTGCCGCCGCTAATTGTTGCTTGTCAACAATCTCTTTTTGGAATCTTGAACTTTGCCCACCTGACAACAAGGTAGTCAGCATATCCAAAGCATAATAATCTTCAGTTCCCTGAGCTGGCATTCTATAGGCCTGAATTACCGCTGGTAATTGGATGTTATCAAAAACGACATCTCTTACTTCAGAGCCCAAATCAGGAACTTTGATATCAGGCCTTGGGATCTCTTTATTACCACTTTTTATTTCGCCAAAATATTTCTCTACAAGTTCCTTGGTTTCTTTAATATTAATATCACCCGCGATAGATAGCGTAGCGTTGTTTGGAACATAAAATGTGGCATAAAAGTCAGCGAAATCCTGCTCCGTAGCAGCATCAATATCTTCGAAGGAGCCGATGGGAGTCCATTCATAGTTCGTTCCATGAAATGCTTTTGCAAACATTTTTTCCTGAAAGGACATATAAGGTTGGTTATCAATTCTTAGCCTTTTTTCTTCCTTCACAACTTCCTTTTGTGTGGCAATCCCAGTTGAGTCAATCTTTGCATGCAACATGCGCTCAGACTCCATGTATAATCCTAGCTCCAATTGATGAGAAGGTAAGGTTTCATAATAGAAAGTCCTATCGTGAGAGGTATTTGCATTGAGTTGCCCTCCGGCCTTTTGGATGATCTTAAAGAATTCACCTCTCTTGATGTTAGGTGATCCTTCGAACATTAAATGCTCAAAAAAATGGGCAAAGCCAGTTCTTCCGGCAGGTTCATTTTTTGAACCAACATGGTACAATACCGAAACTGTAACAATGGGTGTTGTATTATCTTGGTGGAGAATGACATGAAGACCATTATCCATATCATATTCGACAAATTCAATCTTATTGTCCTGAGCTTGCGCAGAGATAATCAAGGACGCAAGTAATATCAGCAAAAGCTTAGTCTTTCTCATTTCTAAGTTTGTTAAATTTTGAAAGGATTAAATATAAGGTATCCTACCACAAGTAAATGCCTGATTTCTATGGGAAGTGGGAAAATTACATGAGCGGCAGGACAAAAGCTGATAGGAAGGAAGCACATGAAGCAAAAAAACCATTCCGAAAAATAGAATGGTTTTTTTATGAGATATTAATAATGGACTATCGTAATTGAAAATGTATCGATATTTGACTCCGCACGCGCACCGGTACACCTCTTTGTTTGCCCGGATTCCATTTGGGATGACTCGCAAGAACTCTAACGGCTTCCTCATCGCATCCGGCTCCAATTCCCTTAAGCACTTTGATGTCGGTAAGGCTGCCATCCTTTTCGACAACAAAAGTGAGAAATACCCTTCCGGTGATTCCCATTCTCCTGGCCTGTGGAGGGTAATTCATATTATCTGCGACGTACCTGTAAAAGGCCTTTAAACCATCTTTTGGCGCGGCCTGGACCTCAGAGAATAGAAACACTTCATCGGCCTCTTCTTCTGGCTCGGAATCTGCTACAATGATGTCCTCTATGACAGCATCTTCCGTAATTTCAACGTCGAGATCAATTTCTATTTCCTGTTCAATTTCCTCGTCATCCTCTACTATTGTAATCTCTGGTTGTTGAATAACCGGAGGAGGTAGAGGGGGCTGTTCCGTTGGTGGTATTTCCAGTAGATCATCAAGATTGTCACTAAGATCGCCAAGGTTTGCCAGATGTCCTTCATCAAATGATCGCCATTCAAAAGCCAGGATAGCAAAAGAAAGGCTCATAACCAATCCCAGATTCATAAATAGTCCTGACTTTCTGGTTAGATCTGCTTTTGGATTTTTTTTCTGCTCCATATAAACTAAATATTTAGTTGTTATCTGTAAAATAAAACCGACCATAGGCCGGATACTTACTAAAATTGAATAAGGATCAATTAGGTTTGAAGACAATCGGGAGAGTCATCTTGACCTTAACCGGTTTGCCTCTTTGCTTACCGGGGTTCCATTTTGGATGACTATTCAGTACCCTAACCACTTCTTCATTACAGCCTCCACCAATTCCTTTAATGATTTGTATTTCCGTTATTGAGCCATCTTTATCAATAACAAATTGAACATACACTTTGCCCTGAATACCCATTCTTCTGGCTTTGGAGGGGTATTTCATATTCTTTGAAATAAATTTGTTGAAAGCACTCATACCACCAACAGGAGTTGGTTGCTCTTCAACAATAACAAAAACCTCATCGGCAACTTCTTCCTCGGGGGCATCATCGAAAACAATTTCTTCGATCGCTGTTTCTTCAGTAATTTCCACATCCAGATTCACTTCAATCTCCTGCTCAATTTCTTCTTCATCCGGAACCTCGATGATCTCAGGCTGTTGAATTACCGGTGGTGGTGGGGGAGGTTGCTCAGTTGGAGGAATCTCCAATAGATCTTCAAATTCTTCTGAAATTAATCCCAGATCAGCGAAAACCCCATCCCCATAGGTTTTCCATTCGAATGCTACTATGGTTAGTGATAGACTGATCACCAATCCTATATTTAAAAAAAGGGTAGCTTTTTTGGACAGATCGGCTTTTGACTTTTTCTTAAGATTCATAATTTCATTAAAATTAAATAATTAGTTATAAAACTAAGAAATTAGTTATAAAAATCAAAATAAAACCCGATTAAACTAATCGGGTTTTAAATTAATGTTTTATTTATACAACAATTACCCTAATTTAAAGGTAATTGGTATGATCATTCTTACCTTCACAGGCCGTCCTCTTTGTTTACCAGGCTTCCATTTTGGATGGCTTTTCAATACTCTAACAGCCTCTTCATCACAACCTGCTCCAATTCCTTTTACTGCCTGAACCTCTGTAATGGTTCCATCCTTATCTACTACAAATTGAACGAACACTTTACCTTCAATACCCATTCTTCTGGCTTGTGAAGGATACTTCATATTTTTCTGAACAAACTTATAAAAAGCTCCCATGCCACCATCAGGCGTAGGTTGTTCTTCCACAATAGTGAAAACCTCATCGGCAACTTCTTCCTCGGGGGCATCATCGAAAACAATTTCTTCGATCGCTGTTTCTTCAGTAATTTCCACATCCAGATTCACTTCAATCTCCTGCTCAATTTCTTCTTCATCCGGAACCTCGATGATCTCAGGCTGTTGAATTACCGGTGGTGGTGGGGGAGGTTGCTCAGTTGGAGGAATCTCCATCAAATCTTCGAAGTCATCATTAACATCGCCCAAGTTGGCCAAAATACCGTCGCTATAAGTTCTCCATTCAAAGGCTAAAACTGTTAGCGCCAAGCTCAAAACAAGGCCGATATTTAGAAACAGTCCACCTCTTCGTGTTAAATCTGCTTCCGGCTTCTTTTTTACTTCCATAATAATTCGATTAATTTCTTACAATTTCTTCTATATGAAATTTTGCCTGAACTCAAATATACAAAACAAATCAAAGCTACACCATAAAATCATTCAAATTTTCTGAACCAAATTGGTTACCAGGTAACCTGTTCCGCAACCCACAGCATTTGCAATTACATCCTCAAACTCAAATGAGCGAAAGGGAACAAAAATTTGAATCAACTCTATGAGTACTCCATATATCAATGAAATCAATATGGAAGCCCCGATAGCTCTTTTTTGTATTCCCGGAAAAGAACTTTGCTTTCTCAGTCCTCTGATCATTAGAAAGACCAAAACAGCAAAAATTCCTAAATGTACCACCTTGTCCATATGTGGAAAATACCAAAATCCTACATCCGGCACTGAATTTCCAGGTGTCAGAGTCAAAATTGCTATCAATAATACCCAAATGAGCGTAAGGGCATTATATTTTATAAACATTCCCCAACAATATATAGTTCTATTGTGCTTCGACTAATCCCTGGTAATCTCCAGCGGACAAAAGACCAGCTACTTGATCAGTGTCGGTCATACGAACTTTAATCATCCAACCCTTTCCATAAGGATCAGCATTAATAATTTCGGGCTCTCCTTCCAAATCTCCATTCACCTCAAGTATTTCACCGGACAATGGCATAAACAGATCCGACACAGTTTTCACTGCTTCCACAGTGCCGAATACTTCCTCCTGATCGATTTCCTCTCCTTCAGTATCAATTTCAACATAGACAATATCCCCTAATTCTCTTTGGGCGAATTCGGTGATACCGATATAGGCTATATCACCTTCCACACGAACCCATTCGTGATCTTTTGTGTACTTTAATTCCTCTGGAAAATTCATGGTGTAAAATTTTAGTCCCAAAAATACATTCTTTTTTGAAATGCAAAAATATTATTGGGATAAACTAAATCTTATGCGTGTTCCAAATGCAGTGGTAGCTCTTTTGAAGCTTGCCGATATTCTGGGATCGTTCACATTCCTTTCAAAATAGATCTGTACACTAAGCTTATCATTCACTACATAATCAATAGTCGGCCTTAACTGAAAGCTCTTTGTTCCATTTGTGACCGTCTGAGTATCTTCCAATTTTCTTTGGACTGTTTTATTATCTCCTAAAGATAGTTGCATCTTCATAGAAAGATCATTCTTAAGTGCCACGGTTTGTCCTTGCACTTTAAAAGGTAATTTAAAGTTAGCCTTTGTATACCCAAATGATATCACAAAATCACTCCTTTGAAGCTCTGTTACCTGAGCGTTGGAAAGATTAAGTGCCAGATTTCTTTCTTTTTTGTACTCGACGTTAATGTTCATTCTCTTCTTAGTGCTCAAGTTGATTCCTATCAAGGGAGAAAAACTTTCTGAGATCACCACCTGGTTCAAAACGAAGACAGGAATAAAGTTTCCATCGTCATTAGTGGATGAGGCAAGGGGATAATCTTCGATTCTTTCTTGCAAAGGAATCACACTGCTCCTGTTCGAGCTGGCATAGTTTCTCACATCATAGGATGAGTTGTATGTATGACTTATTGTAACCGATCTGAAGATATCTTTAAGAGCCGGTAATTTTGAAAGCCCGGAATAATTAATCGTCCAGTTAGGCAATGGTGTTCTAGGGAATGGGCTCAGATCTACATCCTGAGGGTTTTTTCCGGTGTAGGCAGCAATGAATGCCGGTATCAATACGTCTTGAGAATTTAAAGCGTATGTTCCCGTATTACCATTGGCTTCTGACAACCTGCTTCTAATAATTTCTCTAAACGACTCAAAATCTTGGAAAACCGAGGATATATTCTGATCATCATCCTTTTTGAAAGCTGTTTTAAATGATAAAAAGGATATACTATAGCTTCCTCCTCTTGAAGGATCAAGGCTTTCGAATTCTGTAGAAGTCGAATCTCTTATTCTGAACAATTCCTGGAAGGTGTTGGACTTCTGTTTCCTCGCTTTGATCGTAATTCGAAGATCTTTGATTGGCTCAACAATAGCACTTAAATTAAGATCTAAAGTATTGGATTGGGCAAAAGGTACTGTAAAATTAGCATTTCGGACCAACCACTCGTTTTCAACAGCCTTGTCTTTGATTGAAGTACTTTGACTTCCTAAAATGAAAGGTATGCCTGGCGCGTTGAACCCTGTGTCCAGCCCAAATAGGAAAATGCTTGGCCTGAATCCCGGAAGAAAAGTCCCTTCTCCTTTATTATAAGTAAAATCAATAGATCGTACTGACATCAGGAATCTCAGAAACCCTTTAGCTGCCTTATTCTCAGGTTTCTTTTCTTCTTCCTCTTGCTCATCCTGGTTGTTAGTTTCTCTTTGCCTTGATCTTGTGGCTTGCCTTCTGGGTGGCGTGTTAATCTCTTTAAGAATCTTCACTTTGTTATAAAGGCTAACTAGATCGAATCTCCCGGTGAAATTGATTTGACGATTATTTTCTATGGCATTTCCAAAATCTTCCAATTGATCTAATGAACCTGCCGTCCAATCATATCCCACGCTATAACGTGCATCTGCACGGACCCAATTAGTAAAAGGAATTTTGTCAAGTGGAAGCTTGTAGTTAAGTGAGATGTCCTGATTAAAGGATTTCATTCTACCAAAATTCTTCAGGTTTTCCCAAACCTCTTGTTTCTCTGCTTCCGTATCCAATTCGCCTTCCGGCTCATCTACAATGGCATTGGCATTGGCAGTATAGTCAAGTGAGAGTCCTTTGGTTAGGTTCCATCTCAAATTATAGAATCTTTTAAAAGTAAAGAACTTCTCGAAATTGGGAGCAATGCCCACAGTGGTTCTTTGAGAGTTCCTGTATTGTGTTTTGACAAATCTTCTATCCAAATCTGCCCGGAATGAAATATTACTAGGCATCAGGGAAAAATTAAAATCTTTTATTAATTGAAGGTATGGAGAGCTGAACAGTTTAGAGTTTTTAAAGGGCTCAACACTCGTTTCAGGTGCTGTATAATTGTAGTTTATAGAACCATTATGCCGTACCTCTTCATAAGTATCAATCTGATGGTTGCTCCTCTTTAACTCACTATAGGCATAAGTAAAAGATAAATTTGAAATATCATATAACCTGCTTTTAGAATCACCCTGAGGCTTGTTCTTTTTTACGTTAGTGAAATTCAAACTCTTTCTGACCGTATTATCAATGACCTGGTCTTCATATTTCTGTCGTGCTTCACTGTTTTCAATGGAAAGCAATGAAGCTTCCAGCGGGATGTCGGGATCCTGGGGATCAAAAAAAGGTTTGATCCTTGTACGCTGATAGCCTACATACATTGGAATATTAAGCCCGAAACTCTCTGGCAAAAACTTATCTAATTTCACATTGGCAGTCAGGTCAAGATCAATTGATTCCTCCCTCGATCGTTCGGAGATCCTTTGCTGAATACCACCAAATCCAACGGAGGAATACCTGGTATTGGCTGTAACATTGGCAAAATCTGCTAACTGGAGGTTCAAGCGTGCGTTAGCCGCCCAACCCGATTTTTGATCAAAATCTGCTACCCTAAGTTCATTCGCCCAGATACATACTGATTTGGGTGCTTTGTCAGGGCTCTTTGGGTTTCGGATACCGATCATAATGACATTGACCGAACTCAAATCCGGTTTACTACCTAAAATTAAAATCCGGTGTTTTCCAATCTCCAACGGCTCCTGAACCGGTGGATAGGGAGTTTGATCATCATGATTGGCTCGGTTTCTTGCTGATTTAACTGCAAAAAGCTCATTCAAGTCAATATCAAATTCATTTTCCGTTGGCCATATTTCATTGGGATCAGTGGTCCCCGGAGGAGTCATTTTTAACGGGAGTTCAACCTCATAATAATTTTGAGTTTGATCTGAACCAAGCCTGATGAAAGCTGTCACCTCACCATCCAAAGCATCATCACTTTCAGCATGAATCAACATTTTCAATCTTCCATAATTGACCAGATCAAGATTTGTCAGCTTATATACAGCTCTGGCATCTTCGTCCTGCAAATTATTGACGCTTAATTTTAATGACTGCTCATTTAACCTTCTTTGAATCGCTGAGGTATTGTCTCTATCTCTTTGGAAACCAGGCGGCACGACATAGGGTGTTCCTGAAGTTCCCTGACCATTTTCCTCAATATTCACAACAGATACGTTGAACTCTGTCTCATCTGATTCATTGATGGTGGTAAAACCAGGTTCATTTAGGTTGTCAGTAACTCTTCTCCATTGACTACCAACCAACTGGAATTTAGCCATTCTTAGTACCACTGGTTGTCTCCATCCCGTTAGATAGGTTCTTAAAAATCTGATAGATTTAAAACCATTAATACCACCCTGAACACCATCCGGTTGACGGATTGGAATTCTGAAAAGATACCAATTGGTCTGTTGTCCGTTGGAATTATTGGTATTAGTGACCTGATCAACAATGTTATTTTTTCCTACTTCCAGTTCACCGGGTCTTAGATTGATCCGGTACTCAAAGTATTCCTCCAGATCAGAAATGGTATTGTCCCTGTTTAGATCTTCGTTATCCGGAAAATTACTTCCGGAAGGAACAAAGCTTTGGTTACTGCTTTGTACAACAGGTGTGTTGTTCTCCAGTCCATTAAAATTCTTATACCTTTCCAGAATTTTTGCATTACGATCATCGAGGTCGGAGCCTAGGTAATACTGAAAATCGTCCGCTGAAGGATCTGCTACCACTGCATCTCTGGCAGCACTTGAAAGTTGATTTAGGAATAAATCATTGTAAGGGGAATAAGTCAGCTCATCTTCGCTTCTCAAGCCGTCAAGGCCAACATCCTGATTTACTCTGGATCCGGCACTATTGTCAAATGCATTAGTCAAAAATTGTTCCGAGGTGACACGGCCCCAATTCTTTTCTTCTACATTATTGTTACTGCCATCAGCCGGCAAACCGTTTTCAAATCCATGCCGCCTGTCCCTGATGATATCTTCGGAAATACTTCCAAGGTTAAAAATCAAATCACCACCTGTTGTATTATTGGTATTTTCCAATCCATCCAATACGCGTCCGTTCTCACCGGAAATAAAAGGGTCCATCAACCAGAACTCAATAAACTCAATGTTAGATTTATCAAAATCAACCTCAGAGGTTATGGCCCTGGTGATACCTCCCCAGTTTGATTCAGGGGATGGAAGACGTCCATCCGATAGAAGTGAAGGGTTATAATTGTATGGTCCTCTTTCACTGGGGAAATAAGCTATATTAAAAACCGGCAGGTTCGTATTTACTACTGTTTCATCTTGTTGCGTGAAAATTTCCTGTGGTTGTATTGCACGGACGTAATTGTTCGCCCTGTCCTCATCTTCAATGTTTCCGGGTACATTTTGGCCGTTTTGGCGATAGAATATATTGTCTATCACAAACCATGACAGTTTTGCCCTTCTATAACCAAAGGTTAAATCATCCACACTAGCCCGATTATCAAATCGTCGATCCTCCACAATCGGTGTACTTGCTAATTTCCAACTGGTAATATTACCTCCCAATGTGAATGGGGTGATCGCTGATTCAAAATCATCTATATAAGAAGTCCCCTCATTTCTTACCTTATTGGAAGTTCCCGGGATCAATTGCGCAAATTCTCCATTGAATGTTACGGTTGATTTTTCCTTTGTTTGAATCAATGGGATTGCATCAACCATCTTTGTCAGAAAACGCGAATCACTTTTATAGTTGACATCAAATCCCAATTTTGTATTTCTAACTGGTTCATCGCCAATATTTACTCTGGAAATCAGTGGTCTTTCATTTAAGTGAAGTACCGTAGCCCCAAAATTTATATCATCGCTTAGTTTATAATCGAAGCGCGCACCAAACAAACTTCTGGTTTGAAAATTAAATAGGTCAGACTTTTCATAGGTAATTCTTATCGGTCTTCCTGAATTTAAAACACTTTCATTGATGATCGTAACCCTTCCAAAACTGTAATCAACATTATAATCAACACCCTCAGTCAAAGGTGTATTCCCCGCTGTGACCCGAACTGAATTCTGAGCAATATTGATTCCGGGCAATATAATTTCGCTGGCCGATCCAGCTTGCAGTTGACCTACAAGGTAGTATTTGTTTAAAAGCGCCACCAGTTCAGCATCCGCCCGAGTGGTAGCGTATAGCGTATCATAGACAAATCGGCTAATAAGATTTTGTTCATTTGGATCATCCCGGAAGAAAGATCGCAAATGATCACCAAAAGGTTCCAGAACAGGAAATATAATATTACCCTGATCCGGGTCAATGGTGATTTGCGGTACAAAATCAAAATTGCCATCCGGTTGCGGGTCTCCCTGCTGATTCAACCGGTCCAGGTTCATGATTTCAACCAGTGGGACATCTTTAGTCCTTTCCCCTTCATGCAAGCTAGGATTATCAATGCCTGTCTGGTCATCACGATAAATGATCCTTAGCTGAAAACCATCTTTTTCAATCTGACTTGCATTAAGATTGTAGATGTTTTTCATCATAAGGTCCCATGTAGGAACAATTTTTCCTGTTTGATCTCTTGGTTGAATTTTGTTGGGTCTTAGCATTTTCAGGAAGATAATATCATCATCCGGTCTGCTTGAGTAATCTTCGGAAAGTTCTCCGACTCTGTAAACCCGACCATTAAAAGTAAATTCAAATGAGACAGCCAATACTTCATCATTTTGTAACTTCCTGAACAAGGATATATATCCTAGTTGGGGGTGAAATGAATATTCTCTTTCATCAAGTTTTCTGGCGCTGGTTACAACAACAAAATCTGTTGCGTCAACCATACCAAACTGATTTTGTAAAACATCAGAAACCTGATCTCTATCCCTTGTCCCTGGTTCTGCACGAAGATCCTGGAACAGATTATTCGCATCATTACTGGTCGGAGAATTTGGATCATTTGGAAGCACATTGGTTGTGTTGTATATTCTACGACCCTCTCCAAGATCCATGAAAGCAGCAAAATTTCTTAGTGTTTCGGTATCACCGTTTCTCGATAAGGCATATACCTCAACGCGCTTTATTTGAACACCTGATGTAATTTGGGGGATGCCTTGTAGCCATCTTTCATAGTTATCCCGAAAGAAATGTCCAAGAAAAAAATGCCGGTTTTCATCGTAATTTGATCCCCTTATCTCAAACTGTCTTGATTGACCACCATTTGCACCACCATTGATTTCTATAACATCACTTTTCCCCCTTTGTGTTGAAGCAACTGCGGTTACAAATACTTTCCCAAATTGTAGCTGTGTTTTTAAACCAAAGAGATTTTGAGAACCGGTCATCAGACTATTATTCAAAGGAAGGCTAACATTTCCAATTTCAATTTTTTTGATGATATCTTCCTCATACCCGGTATATTCTACTTTAAAATTATTTTCGAAATCGAATGAGTTGTTATTATCAAAATTGGTGGTAACCTTCATTTTGTCCCCAATAGAACCCGTTACGTTCATGGTGATCTGTTGATCAAATTCAAGGGGGGTTATATTCCTTTGCTGCCTGACCGGGATTGATGGATTGAAAATTCTTTCAAATCTGGACCCAAAATCCAGTGTTACAAATCCACTCGGAACAATATCCACACGGCTTCCTCCAAAGATCTTATCAAAGACAGGACTTATATAAATCGGTGGGATGAGACTTCTTCCGCTAATAGCACTTTCTCCATCCAAACCCAATGAGCGAGATTTCCAGTAATCCCGCAACATCTGGCGCTCTTTGTATTTGGAGAATTCTTCAAAAGTCATACTAGTAGTTGGCCTGAAATTGATGTCACCGATTTTTTCATAAATGGTATAATTCATTCCTGTATCAATCTCAGCATCCATTTTCAAACTTGTAGGGTCTTTAAGCAGTAATGGAGATTCGCTATTCTGACTGGAAAATGGATCACCAAATCTATCATCCGGTTGAAAGGTGGGTTGTCTTGATGGTTGATACGGCCTGTTTCTTAACGAATCATTTACCCTTCTAAGTGAGTCTTGTCTTAAGGAATCTAACCTTGTTGAGTCATTTCCCGTAGTGTCAGAAAGAATTGCTAATAAAAAATTTGTGTTTTCGTTGGCCAATCGGGCGTGCCCACTAGAAAACCATGTACTCACAATCAAAAGTGAGCCCATAAAAAACAAGAAATAATTGTTTAATTTACTTAGAACCAAAACGTTAAAAATTTTTTAACTACGCTGACTTAAGTGCAAGTTTTATTAATTCTTCCAAGCTAATCTGTTCGGATGAATTTTTCAAAATTCGTTCCACACTTTTCTCAGCAGCCGCTTTGTTTATGCCTAATGTTATTAGTGCTGTTAACGCCTCTTCACGCACCGTATTGTGTGATTTTGGTGCTAAATTGACATTTTCATCACCCAACTCTTTTTTCATTTTATCTTTTAACTCTAAAATAATTCTTTGAGCTGTTTTAGCACCTACCCCTTTTACTTTCTGGATCGTGTTAACATCCTCATAAACAATAGCTTGTTTTATTTCTTGAGCCGATAGGGATGAGAGAATCATCAAGCCAGTACTTGGTCCAACACCAGAAATGGATATCAGATGTAAAAAAAGTTTCTTCTCTTTTATATCGCTGAAACCATACAAAGTATGAGCATCTTCCTTGATGTGTAAATGTGTATGTAAACGCGTGGAAGAACTATCTTTCAGATTTGAATAAGTACTGAGAGAAATTTTTACCTCGTAGCCAATCCCTCCGACATCTACTACTACATAGGTAGGATCCTTAAAAGTTATTGGACCTTCTATATAAGCGATCATTGTTGAAGTTTCTTTTCCAGGTGTTGTGCATCAACTACAGCTATTGCTACCATATTAACGATTTCACGGATGGAACTTCCAAGTTGTAATACATGCACGGGTTTGTTCAAACCAAGTAGTATCGGGCCAATGGCCTCAGCGCCACCAATTTCCATTAATAATTTATATGCGATGTTTCCGGAAGCCAAATCCGGAAAAACGAGTGTGTTGGCACCATCTTTAGATAATTCACTAAATGGATAATTTTCTCTTTGAAGCGCTGTACTCAGCGCCACATTGGCCTGAATATCGCCTTCTATGATCAAATCCGGATATTTTTCTTTTGCTATTTGCGTTGCGATGCGCGTTTTTTGTGGTAGCTCTCCTTTCGCCGAACCAAAATTCGAATAAGATAAAACAGCAATTCTGGGTTCCACATCAAAAAATCTTACTCCTCTTGCAGTTTGTCCAATAATATCTACCAATTCCTCTGAATTGGGATTGACGTTTACAGTAGTATCAGCAAAGAAGAAATTACCCTTTTTTGTTGTGATAATGTACATACCTGCTACCTTTTTGACGCCTTTCTCAGCTCCTATCACCTGTAAAAATGGTAGTAGCGTTTTCGGATAATCTTTGGTTAGACCCGAGATCAGGGCATCAGCTTCACCAGTTTCCACCATCATGGCACCAAAGTAGTTCCTTTCGCGCATTAATTTTTTGCCTTCATAAAAATTGACGCCCTTTCTCTGTCGGCGTTCATAAAGCAGCTTGCCAAATTTTTCAATTTTTTCACTTTCCTCAAAAGGATCAATGATAATACTTTCATTTAGCTCAAGATTATTTTCTTTAATCAGGCTGTCAATCCTTCTTCTATCACCTAATAAGATCGGAATGGCAATTTTTTCATCCTGAACAATTTGAGCTGCTTTTAATATTTTCTTATTATCTGCTTCCGCAAAGACAACCTTCTTAGGATCTTTTTTCGCTCTGCTGATGATTCTGGAGATCAACTTTTGATCTATACCAATTCTTTTTTGCAGGTCTATATGATACTGCCCCCAATCCGTAATATGCGCTTTGGCAACACCGGAATCCATAGCTGCTTTGGCAACCGCAGGAGAAATGGTTGTGATCAGTCTGGGATCCAGTGGTTTCGGGATTAAATAATCCTTTCCAAAGATGATTTTTTCAACACCATAAGCTTTGTTAACCATTTCCGGTACAGGTTCTCTGGCCAACTCAGCCAAAGATCGGACTGCCGCCAGCTTCATCTCTTCATTGATAGCGGTAGCCCTAACGTCAAGGGCACCCCGGAATATATATGGGAATCCCAATACATTGTTTACCTGATTAGGGTGATCCGATCTTCCCGTGGCCATGATGATATCATCCCTTGAACTCATCGCCAATTCATAAGGTATTTCCGGATCCGGATTAGACAGTGCGAAAACAATAGGATCTTTCGCCATAGACCTCACCTGATCCTGATCAACCACATTACCCTTCGAAAGCCCCAGGAACATATCAGCCCCAACCAACGCCTCGGTCAATGTATTGACCTGTTTATCAGTCGCAAATTGTGCTTTGATGTCGTCTAATTTATCCCGATCTTTTCTTATTACACCGGAACTGTCTAACATCACAATATTTTCTTTTCTGGCCCCTAGCGATAAGTATAATTTGGTGCAGGCAATAGCTGAAGCCCCAGCGCCATTGACGACGATTTGAATGTCTTCTATTTTCTTGTTTACCAGTACCAATGCATTCAAAAGAGCAGCAGCAGAGATAATAGCAGTTCCATGCTGATCATCATGCATGATCGGTATGTTCATTTGCTCACGCAACTGTTCTTCTATCTTGAAACTCTCCGGTGCTTTGATATCCTCCAGGTTAATGCCACCAAAGGTGGGTTCCATGGATCTCACAATCTTGATGAACTCATCAGGATCCTCTGCATCAATTTCAATGTCAAAAACATCGATACCTGCGAATTTTTTAAACAATACTCCTTTTCCTTCCATGACAGGTTTCGAGGCGTCAGGACCAATGTTTCCTAAACCCAATACGGCAGTGCCATTTGAAATTACTCCAACTAAATTGCCTTTTGCAGTGTATTTATAAACATCTTCAACATTCTCTGCAATTTCTTTGCAGGGTTCGGCAACTCCCGGTGAATAGGCAAGTGCCAGATCCATTTGGGAGCTTAACATTTTCGTTGGTACAACTTCTATTTTTCCTGGTTGATCTTGGACATGGTAATTGAGGGCATCCTCTTTTCTGATCTTAATGGGCATATGTTGTGCGTGTTAGTGTTTTACAAGGTAAATACTTCAACTAGGTTTTCTCGTCGTCTGTTTTACTTTCCAGTTGTTCTTTAGTTTTAAAAGTAGAGAGGATAATTTCAAGTTCTCTTATAAGTTCTTTTTTATCCTTCCCGGGAGCGGCCACAAAACCTTCAACATAATACAGTCTGTTAAGGGCCTCATCCACAAAAACATAGCAAATATAGGGTCCTCCAAGTGAGTTATCATTTACTCTCCAAAGGCCTCTACCTTTCACCGCAAAATTACCATTAAAGGTGAATTTTTCTGTTTTTATTGGAAAAATTGGTTGGTAGGTAATATACTTCTCCGGTTTTTCAATATCCCTAAGATATTTACTTGTTATGCTTTCCCTTAATTTTAGCACATTCTCCTCTTCGAACACATCCTGAGAAGTATAATTGATATAGGACACAAACACGCTTTTGTCAATTTCAGTTTCCAGATTTCTGAGCCATACAAAATCTTCTTGCTCATCAGCAAGTTCATAGGTAGCTGGTATTCTTAGGGCAAACTCATGCCTTTCAGAAATTCTTTTGCTAAGTGCAACTTTTTCCTTACCACTATAAACTTCCTCTTTAACACGATCATTTTCGGAGTTGTGCATATAGGTCAGCAAGCGATTTCTATTTTTCTGCAGATTGTCAATCAAAGTTTGGTTCGTTGCACCGAATAAGTGAATTAACTTCTGACCCTTCGCGAACTCATCATCCCTAGGCAACATAAACAGACTTGGATTATCTTTTATTTTTTGTTTAGCCTCTTTGGGAAAACTGTTTTTAAGCAAACGCCCTGATCTGCTTTCGTCATCCAGCAAGGTCACATACATTAAATTCCTTGACTGTTTTATTAACTTGGTCATCTTTCTTGGATCAACATGCCGCAGCTTAAATTGAGGTTCATCCTGTGGCAGCCCTTGTACAGGAGCAGTGAAAATATCTCTTAAAAGATCTCCCACAGGCCCTGCCCACTTCAAAGAATCCATGACTACAACAATATCTCCTGTCTGTCCATTCGCAGCTGGCATATATTTTCTTTCCCCTGAAATGTCCTGGCTAGTGCATGAGCTCAATAACCCAATGACCATCAGGAAAGCAATAGCTCTTGATATTGTAAACGATTCTAAGTAGGACATTAAGTGATTTTTCATATCGGCCTTCAATATATATATTTCTCAACAAATGATTAAACTTTGAGAATAATTGCAAACAATTATTTCCTTTAATACATAATACCATGCCTATGGAAAAGACACAATACTTTTAGCATTAACATGATTGGAACAGTTTTCAGTCAAGTGACCAGCAATATTCGGTGTATTTATTTTATTAAGGAAAGCGGTTCTCAAGCTATCCAACAACTAATGTTTGCCCTGGTTTTATTTTGTTGGATCTGAGATTGTTTAGTTTTTTTATCTTTTCTATAGAAAGGTCTTTGTATTTTCTTGAGATATCCCAAAGTGTATCACCAGGTTGAACAAGATAGGTTTTTGCATTCGGTGGTATCTGAATTTTCTTCTGGCTTGCCACAGGTCTGTTGTTCACATTTTTCAAGACATCCGCTTTTACCCATAGCTCCAGTTTTTGATCCACTCTTATGATATTCCTTCTGATATTATTCCAGGTTCTGATATCAGAAGTTCTAACCTTATATCTTTCAGCGATTGTTCCTATAACATCCCCGCTTTTCACTTTGTAGATAATTTTTGTACGGCCATAAGTACTGCCTACACTGTTTTTTGCAATCAGCTCCAACGCTTCCTTCCCTTTTTTACTTGCCGAATCCAATATAAAACTCCGGTTCTCCCTGATAAATTCATATTTATCAGCGGGTATTTTTAAACCATAGTTTCTAACATAATCGGGAACAGCAGCCCTTTTAAGTTCGGGGTTCAAATCGGTTAGGTCATCAAAACATATATCCGTTAATTCAGCAAAAGTTTTAAGATCCAAGTAGTGACTAATTGAGATAGTATCCGTTTCCATTGGGTACAATGGATAATCCACACTAAGATTATGTTCATCCGCATACTCCATGGTATACATAATGGCTACGAACTGCGGAACATAGGATCTCGTGTCCCGAGGGAAGTATCTGTAAGCTTCCCAAAATGTTTTCTTATATCCTGATCTTCTTAAAGCTCTTCTTACATTGCCAGGTCCGGTGTTATAGGCCGCGAGTGCAAGTTCCCAGTCACCAAAATAATTATATAAGAACTTTAAGTAACGACAAGCTGCTTCGGTTGATTTTTCGGGATCAAACCGCTCGTCGATATACCAATCCAACTTCATCTTGTAATCCTGCCTGGCCGTTCTGGGCATAAACTGCCATAAGCCACCTGCCCCTACTCGCGACAGTGCTCTTGGATTCAGGCCGGATTCTATAATAGATAAGTATTTTAATTCCTGCGGCAGATCGTACTTTCTAAGGTATTTTTCAAAAAGGGGGAAATAAAGATTCTTCTTTTCAAGCATGGCCCGGCTGTAGTCTCGATCCTTTATACAGAAATAATCAATGAAGGCCTTTACCCTTGTATTTAGATGCAGGGGTATCTCCCCTTCTATACAGCTTAAACGATCCTGTAGCAAATCGTATGGAGTATCAGGTATGTATTCAGTTTCGAATACATTTTGTGCCTCTTCCTGTTTTTCTAATGTATCCAAGGGATGCTGTATTGACCATCCGGGGGTCAGGTTGAAAAACAATAAGAATATGATTAATAGTATACCAGTCTCTTTTATGCCTTTTCTCATAGAATGATAAAAATCTAATTACTGCTCAACAAATACTTTGAAAATGAATAGAGCTCTTTTTCCTTAAAATCATTAGTCATGATTTGAAGCCCTATCGGCAATCCATTGCTATCTGTTCCATTAGGAACTGATATGGCAGGTGTACCTGACACTGAAGCTTGTACCGTATACAAATCAGCAAGATACATCTCCAATGGATTGCTAGTATGTTCAGCGAGTTTAAAGGCGGTAGTAGGTGTTGTAGGTAGTATGATAAAGTCGTATTCGGATAATAACTTTTGGGTAGATTCTTTAATTAGTCTTCTTACTTTTTGGGCCTTTGTATAATAGGCATCATAATAGCTGGCACTGAGTATAAAAGTTCCCAACATGATCCGGCGTTTTACTTCCTCTCCGAAAGCTTCTGACCGGCTCTTTTTATACATAGACTCCAGGTTGTCGCCATTTTTACTTCTATAGCCATATTTCACTCCGTCAAATCTTGACAGGTTTGAACTGGCTTCAGCTGCGGTTAGTATATAGTAGGTAGGAAGCGCATACTCGAGCAACGGGAAATTAACCGGCTCCACAATGTGTCCTTCATTCCTAAGGAAGGTTATTTTATCTTTTGTTCTATCCTTAATAGCCTCATCCAGTCCTTCGTGACTTAAGGTTTCCTCAATGTAGGCAATCTTCAGTTTTCTTTCAGAGGACAAATCATCGCTATAGGTATCCACCTCCTTTTGACTTGCAGTGCTGTCAAAGTCATCTTTACCAGCTATTATCTCCAATACCAACGCATTATCTTCAATACTCTTAGAGAATATTCCAATAACATCAAAGGAAGAGGCATATGCTATCAATCCGTGCCTTGATATGCGCGAGTAGGTGGGTTTCATACCAATGACTCCACAAAAAGCTGCAGGTTGCCGAACAGATCCACCTGTATCAGATCCGAGTGAGACCTGACATAGGTCGGCTTGAACAGCAACCGCCGATCCGCCCGAGGAACCTCCGGGGACCCGATCATTGTCCGCTTCATTTAATACCGGACCGAATGCGGAGTTTTCATTAGAAGAACCCATAGCAAATTCATCACAATTCTGTCTGCCTATGATAATAGCATCTTCATCCAACAATCGCTGGATGGCTGTTCCGTTGAATTGTGATTGAAATTTATCCAGAATTTTGCTTCCTGCCTGAAGGTTATGGTCTTTGTAACATAATACATCCTTCACACCAACAACCAGGCCGGCTAATTTACCGGCTGTTCCGTTAGCAATTTTCTGATCGATAAGCCGTGCGCTCTCCTTTGCTTCCTTGTCGTAGACTTCAAGGAAAACATTGAGGTGAGTTTTTTTTCGAATGTTATCAAGATAATAGTCAACAAGGGAAGTACAAGAGATGACTCCTTTTTCCAGATCTTCACTTATTTCCCCAAGAGAAAGATAATTCTTCAAGTTTCCTATTTTTCTTTAACGGCCTTTTCTCCTTCTTCTATTTCCTCCTTAACTTCCTTTGTGGCATCTTTAAACTCTCGAATTCCCTTCCCTAAGCCTCGCGCTAATTCAGGGATTTTTTTAGCGCCAAAGAAAATTATGACAAACAGAATAATTAATAACCATTCCGGCCCTCCTGGCAAGCTAAATGCTAAAATCGGTTGCATATCTGTTTAATTTTGTTAATGGTGTTGTAAAGATAACCAATATTATAATTGGCTCAAATGAAATACAAATCTAACTATTACAACGTAAACAACATTTATTATTCTTATAAAAAAGATGGCCGACAAATGTGGTTCCCTTAATTCAAAGGACGAAAAGAACGCTCTCTTTATTATAATTAAGTTGTTCTTTAACTTACATTCATGCTAAAATGTGTATCAAAACATCATTTAAGCTAATAAAATGCTGATTATCATAACACATCCAACCTCTCAGCAATTTTTATTAAAACCTTAACTAATAAAATTAACTTGTTTATTTTTGCACTTCAAAATTTGATACGATATGCATTTAAGCGAACAGGAAATCCAAAGAAGACAAGCAAGAGAGGATTTAATGAACTTGGGAATCGATCCCTATCCGTCCGAAAATTTTGTTGTGAATGTGACTACAGAGGACATTTTGACGAACTATGAAAAAAGAAAGACGGATTACAAAAATATCTCAATTGCAGGACGCTTAATGAGCCGTCGTATCCAGGGATCAGCATCATTTGCAGAGATTCAGGATGAAAAAGGGAGGATCCAGATTTATTTAAGAAGGGATGACCTTTGTCCGGATGAAGATAAAACACTCTATAATACAGTGTTTAAGAAAAAAATGGACATTGGGGATATCATTGGTGTTAAGGGATATGTTTTTACAACACAGGTTGGGGAAATATCGATCCATGTAACTGACCTGACATTATTGGCTAAATCGCTCAAGCCGCTCCCAATTCCCAAAAAAGTGACTGATGATGACGGCAATGTAAAAATTTATGATGCCTTTACTGATCCTGAACAAAGATACCGCCAGCGTTATGCCGATATGGTGGTTAATCCGGATGTGAGGGAGACATTCATACAACGAACACAATTAGTCAGCTCGATCAGAAACTTTTTAAATGAAAAGGGTTATTTGGAAGTTGAGACACCGGTTTTACAACCCTTGTATGGAGGAGCAAGCGCGAGACCTTTCAAAACACATCACAATACGCTGGACATGACGCTTTATTTGCGTATTGCCAATGAGCTCTATCTGAAAAGATTGATAGTAGGAGGATTCGATGGTGTTTATGAGTTTGCCAAGGACTTCAGAAATGAGGGTATGTCTCGTTTTCATAATCCTGAATTTACTCAAGTCGAGCTATACGTGGCCTACAAGGATTATAATTGGATGATGGATCTTGTGGAAGAAATGGTAGAGAAAATCGCCTTGGATCTTCATGATACTACCGAGGTGCAGGTAGGAGATAACATCATTAATTTTCAACGTCCATGGAAGAGATATACTATGTTCGAGGCTATTGAACATTATACCGGCATCGATATTTCCAATATGGATGAGCCGGAATTAAGAGCCATTTGTAAGAAATTGGAAGTTCCCGTTGATGAAACAATGGGTAAGGGTAAACTTATTGATGAGATCTTTGGTGAAAAATGTGAAGGCAACTTGATACAGCCTACTTTCATCACTGATTATCCCGTTGAAATGTCACCTTTGGCCAAGAAACATCGAACCAAGAAAGGACTTGTTGAAAGATTTGAAGCGATATGCAATGGTAAAGAAATATGTAACGCATTTTCTGAGTTAAATGACCCTATTGATCAAAGGCAAAGGTTTGAAGAACAATTGGAGCTTGGCAAAAGAGGGGACGAAGAGGCCATGACATTGGATGAGGATTTTCTCAGAGCTCTTGAATATGGTATGCCTCCAACTGCTGGCTTGGGTGTTGGAATTGACAGGCTTACCATGATCATGACCAACTCCAACTCCATTCAGGATGTGATTTTCTTTCCTCAGATGAAACCTGAGAAAAAAGTTCAATATGCTTCGGTGGAAGACTATACACGAATTGGCATCAGGGAAGAATTGGTTCCAATTATTCAAAAACTGGGACTTCTCACAATTGAAGACCTGAAGAAACTGGAGCCGAACAAACTATTCAATGATGTTTGTGGCATGAGGAAGAAATTAAAGCTGAAGGAAGTGAAAAACCCAAGCCTTGAGGAAGTTCAGGGATGGTTATCATAAGAGATTTGCACTTGTTAGAAAAAAGCCCTTTACAATAATGCCAAGGTTTTTTTGTTTTTGATATAGTCATAGAGGTTTTGCATAGTTTTTGAGATTCGGAAATCATTATAAAGTAGATTTATTATGAAAAAAGTCCTGATCTTCCTGCCATTTTTGTTTGTAGTTGTTTCGTGTGTGGTCACTTCTACAGATTATAAAAACAAATTTTCCATAGGTCCTCACTTCAAAAAAGGAGAGAGCGTAACTTTTGGCCAGATACGCCAACAGGGTCAAAGTATAATTATAGAAGATTTTAAGATTTGGCTATTCAATGCATTTCTGGAATGTGAAATAAAGCTCCACCATTTGGAAAATTTCCAAACATTGTTCAAAAAAGAAAAACTAAATCTTGATAATATTGATCAGGTGGACACAATGCTATATCAAAAAATCTTTGATATAGCACAAACCGATTACTTAATAGTATTCTCAATTGCCGACACCTATTCTAATAAGGTAGTTTCAAGTTCCAGTGAATATGACAGCAAATCAGGTATTACAACGTTGAATGAGGATTACGGTTCCGGGGCAAAGCTTACTTTCCATATTGTGGATCTGAAATACCAAAAGTTTCTGAAGACACTCGATGTTAAAGTTACTGAGAACAATTTTGAGGTTGAGGGTCACGAATTTGACAATACATCCGGAGATTCTTCCTTAAAAAAGGCCTTAGTGAAAGGAATGAAAAAAATTCTTAAGGAAGGTTCTTGTAAAAAGTGATGACTTCAACGTTGAATTATCAGTGGAGTATCTACCTCAAATCGTTGAAGCTTCTTCTTTTGCTTAGTTTTAAATCAGACAGTATAGAAGATTTCACTCTTATATCCAACGAAAATGATTGAAAACGTCCAAAAGGTGTCCAATCGAATCGAAAGGTCCAGCAATTTAAATCCCTTGTGATACCGAGCCTGGTTTGGGTAAGCTGTTTTCTATCGAAGTCATAGCCGGAATTATAAGTAATTTTCCATTTATCAGTTAAGCTAAAATCCCCTGAAAAACTCATGGATTGTGTAACCACCTTTTCCTTAAACCCATCTTTGGAGTAATTCCAGGTGTAATTAATTCTAAGGCTCCAGGGTATCGTAAAATCCACATAGAGATCAGGATTAGCATTGATAAACTCCAGTTCTTCCGCAGTGCCCTTGTCACTTTTCCGATCACCTTTTCTTGCCTGAGGATTCAGGTTTGTACTTAAGCGCAGGGATGCCCTTGTTATTTGCCCCAAACCTTCACCATGAAACAATGCGATTTCATCTATACGTCGTTGTACAATAATCTTTTCTCCATTTTCATTCACTGTTGAGCTTATTAGCCGGTTGGTATACGGATTAAGGGTACCATTGGCACTGATGTCCAGCTTTTTATTAAACAATCTGGTTCTGGCCGAAAGCGAAATATTAGATAATTTAAAGGAATCCCTCACAAAATTGTAAGAGCCACTCATGGAAAAATTGTCCAATAAACTAACCTTACGAGCTTTCCCTGTGGTATCCCTCCTGTTCAATACTTTAGCCTCCACATTATTGGAAAGCGAAAAGTTTAAAGAACGACTTTCCCCCAACGGTGGTGATCCGAAAACGAATCCATTATATCTTGACAACAATTGCGTTCTAAAGGTACCATCTTCTAATTCGGTTGTATCAGTCTGTACTTCCTGGTAGAACCCAAATTTCTCCTGGGAGAAATCGGGCCGGTAGCTAAAGCCAATAGAAGGCCTGATGGTATGCCGGATGGCCTGCAACCTTTCTCCCTTCAACTGAAAGGTTCCATAAATACTTGTACTCAAGCTAGCATTCAAACTGTAAGTAGAAGCCCTTGTAAAACCATCGACTGTATCTACTCTAACAGCGTTTTCCTCTGGAATGAATCTGTAGTCAAGCTTTTTTAAATACCAAAGTTCCGAGTAATTAATGCTAGGTGAAATGGTAAAATGCTTAAATAAATTAAATGAAGTTGATATGGGGATATCATGCTTTCCACCAATTCTTGCCCGATCCAGCAGGATATCCACATTCTCCAGACTGAACGGTACAATACTGTCATTCAAAGGATTGGGGTTTGCGACCGTAAAACCACTACCGGAGCTTGAAACCCTGTTGTTTGATATTTGATTGGTGGCACTAAAGCGATAGGAAAAATTGATTTTTTCATACCAGGTATTGCCAGAGCTTCCCTTTCTTTTAAAGGGATTTACCCTGCCCATATTTAAGCTGAATTGAGGTAGCGTAATGTTTACTACCTTGGTGGCCACATTTTGATTATGCCTTGCACTTATCCCCATGCTAAAGGGTGTGCCTCTGAAAGTTTTGGAATACGAGACGTTAGAACTAAATTGGGTTCTGATATTTCTTTCCACACTTTGCGCTACATTCTGGTTAAACGTAGAAGTTCCTGCATTAACACTAGCGGAAAATCTTCCTGTACCACGACTTTCAGGACTATGACTCCAGTTGACCCAAAAATCCTTGGTAAATAATGAATCCTCAGCTTCTCCACTTTTTAGTTTGTTATAGCGAAGATTAAATCTTCCATTAAACTTATATCTCTTTTTATAAGAAGTACTAGACTGCAGCTCATACCCACCCTTACTGTATATGGATCCGAGCAATTCCAGATCAATATATTCGCTGATAGCAAAATAGTAACCACCATTCTTTAGGAAGAAGCCCCTCCTTCGTTCTTCTCCATAGGTGGGAAATACAATGCCTGAATGTTTTTCCCTTGGTGCTGGAAACATGCCAAAAGGCAAAAAGAGTGGTGTTGGTACATCTCCTATATACAGTTGAAATGGCCCGGTGACTATTTTCTTTTTTGGAATGACCTTGATCCTATTGGATTTTATGTAGGTTCCAGCCTCAGGATCTTCACATGGGCAAAACCGACCCTCGTTGATAAAAAGCTCGTCGTATTGATTTTTTTTGATTTTATCACCGGATAGAAACCCTTCACCTTGCTGTGTCAGTACTCCGGATATTATGGCCTTATCACTTTCAAAATTATAGCGCATGCTATCCAGCTCATAAGTATCGGCTCCCTGGGTGAAGATAGGCTTACTTACAGGTTTTCCCAATGAGTCAATTTCCGGTCTGGCGATGATTGTATTTGTTTTGAAATCGATTTCTATATAATAAGCTTCCAGTTTGATATCCCCATAGGTAATGATTGCATCGCGGTATAAGAAGACTCTTTGGTTAATAACATCGCTAATAATGGAGTCCTTAGCATCATAATCGATCTTGGTTTTTAGATCACTGCTTTGCTCAGGATTGTTTACTGAATCACTGGGGACATTCGGGGCAGTGGGTATGGAATCAAGGAGAACTTGCGGATTGTTAATATTCAAAGTTGTATCCTGAGATTGTTGACGGTTTTCCTGGGACAATACCGTTCCAGAGAAAAACATCATTAAAAACAGAAAGCAGAGGGAAATATTAAGCCTGTAATGAGGTCTCAATTTGTATTGCAGTCTTTTCGGTTTTTTGTAAAAATTTACAACTTTGCGCAAAGTTACCTGTTTAGGGTCAAACAAGCGAAATATTGTGAAAAATATTGGACTCATTTCCCCCAAATGCCTGTATCTTTCGTTTAACTTTTTATTTCCCTTCAATAAATCCTTCAAAAGAAAAACTAACAAACCACCTCGTCTCTTCAAGAGATACAATCCATTTTTAAGATCGAAAAAGAAAACAATTCTAATAGCCGTTGGAATCATGTGTCCCTTAAGTGTTCATGTTTGTTCGAAGTTACCAAAACGTATTTTGCCTTTACTCAAAAACAATGCCGAGAAGTGTATTAATTCCGTAGAAGAAATAATTATTTATAAATTGCAGTATATGATCTTTCAAATTATCTCATTCTTCTTGTTAGGAAAGGGCCGGATCCTATTGATGCATAAAGCTTCTCAGCAAAATGAGGTGGAAGAATCAACCATGCTAGAACATTGGATATTGATATTTTATGAAAGAACCTTTGAAGTGAATTTTTCATATTTCACATCAATTTCAAAAAAAACGTTGGGAAGCCTCAACAATCTTTCAAAACAGCCCTATATTGCTCTTGATTATGTAGCGTCGGTAACAATCGATAGATAAAGATTTAGTTAATAAATAAATTTTTAATTAGGAATGTCAAAAGAATTTAAGGTAGGTATCATGGCGCTGGTAGCCGGATCGATCTTGTATTTAGGATTTAACTTTCTAAAAGGGGCCGATCTTTTTTCCAGGACCAATACCTATTATGCTTTATATCAGGACATTGGAGGTTTAACCATTTCGAATCCAGTGATGATCAATGGTGTTGCTGTAGGAAGAGTAAGTAGCATTAGCATTTTGCAGGAAAGAGGAAATGAAGTGTTGGTTGCTTTGGATGTGGGAAAAGACATCGTATTGGGAGATCCTACCACCGCCAGATTAGCCACAGACTTATTGGGTAGTAAGTCTATCATCCTGAACGTGGGTGATATCTCCCGACCATTGAACAGTGGGGATACTTTAAGAGGTGTTTTAGATGAAAGTATCCTAGAGGCCATTCGAAAGACCACGGACCCCATCACGAAAAAAGTAGATTCATTGGTCATTGGCTTTAATGTAACCAGACAAAAATTAGATAGTGCACTGGATAGCTTCACTGCACTTTCGGGAAACCTCAATGGTACACTTGGTGATAACAGGGCCAACATAAAAAAGAGTATGGCCAATCTCGCAGCACTCACCACTGCGATGAATGATGAAACTAATGGACTCAAGCCCATGTTACTTAAGTTTAAAACTTTTGCGGATTCACTTTCACAACTAGAGTTGAACAAGACTGTTGCAAGTTTTGGTGCTGTAATGAGCAAGTTGGATAGTACGCTCAGTAAGCTTAACGATGGCAAGGGTACTCTGGATAAGTTAATGAACGATGATTCACTCTATGTAAATCTAAACAGAGCAATTATGGATCTAGATAGTTTGTTAATCCACATTAATGAAAATCCAAAACACTTTTTCGGTCCGTTGGGAAAAAGTAAGAAAAAAATAGAGCGTGATAAAAGAAGGGAAAGAGAAAAAGCAAAAGGCAACTAAATGAAATGAGACAATAAATAATATTCAGGTATTTGACTCCTGCGTGAATCAAACGCTTGTTAATCTGGTTTCAATGAAAAAGTAATCACAGCACATTGCTCATTGAAATGAGTTTTTTGAAAATTTCTAAGGTTTAATGGATATAGAGTTTAATAAAAATGAAGATGCTTATAAGCAGTTGTTATATCAACTTGACAATAAGCTGAAACAAGTGAAGTTGGGAGGTGGAGAAAAAAAGATAGCCAGCCATCATAAAAAAGGAAAACTTACCGCACGTGAACGAATAGATTATCTCACAGATCCGGGATCTGCTTTTTTAGAAATTGGTGCCTTTGCAGGAGACGGGATGTATGAAGAATATGGAGGTTGTCCTTCAGCAGGTGTTGTAACGGGAATAGGTTATGTACAGGGTCGTCAGTGTGTCATCGTAGCAAATGACGCCACAGTGAAGGCAGGCGCGTGGTTTCCCATCACTGCCAAGAAAAATTTAAGGGCTCAGGAAATTTCCATAGAGAACAGACTACCGATCATCTATTTGGTGGACAGTGCAGGGGTGTTTTTGCCAATGCAGGATGAAATATTCCCCGACAAAGAACATTTCGGCCGGCAGTTCCGCAACAATGCTAAAATGTCCTCAATGGGTATTATTCAAATAGCAGCGATTATGGGAAGTTGTGTTGCCGGTGGTGCCTACTTGCCCATTATGTCAGATGAAGCCATGATAGTGGATAAAACAGGTTCCATCTTTCTGGCAGGATCCTATCTGGTAAAGGCTGCGATTGGTGAAGACATTGATAATGAAACACTCGGTGGCGCAACTACGCATTGTGAGATTTCAGGTGTTACTGATAACAAATTCAAGAATGACGAAGCATGTCTGGATGCTATTAGAAGATTATTTGATAAGATTGGCCAATTTGATAGAACCGGATTTGATAGAATAGCATCCGCGCCACCCAAAGAAAAAGAAGAAGATATCTATGGGATCTTTCCCGGTGACAGTGTCAAACCATATGATACACTTGAAATTATCAAAAGGCTGGTAGATAATTCCGAGTTTGATCAGTATAAGGAGCTTTATGGAAAATCTATCATTTGCGGCACCGGCCGTATTGATGGCTGGGCTGTAGGCATTGTTGCTAATCAAAGGAAAATAGTAAAATCCAAAAAAGGAGAGATGCAGATGGGTGGGGTGATTTATTCCGACTCAGCAGATAAGGCGGCCAGATTCATCATGAATTGTAATCAAAGAAAAATTCCATTGGTCTTTCTGCAGGATGTGAGTGGTTTTATGGTTGGAAGCAGAGCAGAGCATGGTGGGATCATTAAAGATGGGGCAAAAATGGTAAATGCAATGGCTAATTCCGTTGTTCCCAAATTCACCATTATTATGGGCAATTCTTATGGTGCGGGGAACTATGCGATGTGCGGTAAAGCTTATGATCCCCGGTTAATATATGCCTGGCCTTCCTCGCAAATAGCTGTTATGAGTGGTGCGGCGGCGGCTAAAACTTTACTTCAAATAAAAGTAGCCACATCAAAGGCAAAAGGAAAAGAGCTGAGTAAAGAAGAAGAGGAAGCACATCTTAAGAAGATAACTGACAAATACAATGAACAACTAAGTCCCTACTATGCGGCTTCAAGATTATGGGTTGATGGTGTTATTGATCCGTTGGAAACCAGAAAGGTAATTTCAATGGGCATTGAGGCTGCCAATCATGCCCCCATGGAAAAATTTAATGTAGGAGTGATTCAAACTTAATACCACTTTGAATGCTCGCAAAAATTATTTTTCCAGACTTAGTATGATGTTTCTTGTTTTTCCATTGAACTTTTGGATCAAGAATTCTTATTTTGACATATAATGGATGATAAAGAATTAAAAGCGTTGATATCGCTTCTGGATGATGAAGACAAAGAGATTTCAACACACATAGAAGAAAAAATTATTTCTCTGGGTGATGAAGTTATTCCTCATTTGGAGGCACAATGGGAACAGAGTTTTAATCCTGAGACACAAAAGAAAATTGAGGAGCTTATTCATACGCTTCAGTTCGAGTCTTTAAAGCAAAAGTTGATCAGTTGGAAGGCAAGCGAGGAGCAGGACCTTTTGGAAGGCATGTGTCTGGTGGCGACGTATCAATACCCTGACTTGGAACTGAGCCAATTAAAGCAGGATATTGAGCAAATTTATTATGAGATCTGGCCTTCTTTAAAACCTGATATTCATCCATTTGATCAGGTAAAAATTTTTAATGATATCTTCTTCGGAAAATTAAAGTTTGGCGCTAACAACAAGAACTTTCATGCCCCCGGAAACTCCATGATCAATGTGGTGCTCCAAACCAAACGTGGGAACCCGATTACACTATGTGTGATCTATCTATTGGTGGCACAGAAATTGGAAATGCCTGTTTATGGTGTAAACCTTCCAAATCTCTTCATTTTGACTTATAAATCTAAAGAGATCCAATTTTATATCAATGCATTCAACCGGGGATTGATTTTTACTAAAGAAGATATCGACCGGTACATCAACGAATTGTATTTGACACCGAACGACACCTATTATGAACCCTGTGACAACCTGGATATTATCAAAAGAGCATTGAGGAATCTTAGCAATGCCTTTGAAAAAATCGGAGATCATTATAAAGTAGAAGAATTGAAAATTCTGTTAAGGTCGATTAAAGACTTCGATGATTAAAGTGGGGAGAGTTATTTAGAAGTCGGCCCTAAAAAAGTATCATTTAATATTGTTAGAAAGGCTCATTGCCTTGTTTAGTCAGGATTTTAGATGAAAGACTCAAGATTAAAGACAAAAATTGCTTTGGCTTTTTTCTTTTTTTCAGAGAAATAAAACGACCAAATCTGCAAGCTTTTAATTGCATGGATCAAGAAGCTTGCAAAGTTTGTGTGATAGGGTAAAGTAAAAAAGATATTGATATTAAATTTTACGAAAGCAAGGTTTAATTGCGGGGCTTAAACATATATATTATTAGTCTTTATACTAAATTCTTGCTACTTATTACTGCAGCGAGGGCTTCTTTAGCGGGGACTATTTAAATTTTCCCTTCAATCAGAACCCTACCTCAATCAGTTTTTCTTAATCATACATCCGGTTGGCCGCACATCAGCTATAGGTACTGCTCTCCCGGATTGAAGTGCCTCGATGGCATCTTTCAAATAGTTTTTGCTAACGTCCTGAGGCACTTGAGGATTATCATCAATGGCTCCATGGTAGAAAACTTCGAATTTCCCCCCTTTGAACCTTAGCAAATATGCTTCGGGTGTTTTAGAAGCACCTAAAAGCTTTACAACCTTCTGATCCTTGTCAGCCAGATAAGGGAACTTGAATTGCTTTTCCCTGGCCTTTTTGGCCATTTCTTCAATGGAATCATCCTTGCTCTTCACGGGATCATTAGGATTTATCAGGAGAAATTGAATCCCTTTATTTCCATAGGCATGATGCAAATCCAAAATCCTCTTTTCGTACAATTTAGAATATGGACAAAAATTACTGGTAAAAACCAAAACAATACCTTTAGCTTGTTTAAAGCTCTCCAAAGATATTTCCTTTTTATCGGCAGCATTGATCAATGTAAAACCCGTGATCGTTTTGACTTGCTGTGCAAAAATATGACCTGAAGTTGTAAATAAGAAGAATATTAGAATGTATAGCTTGGTTCGCATTGTTCTGAAATTTATCCTAAATATATAAAATAAATGCCGGAAAACCGGTTGATGTAAGGTTTGGGTAATGTAAATGTTAAGATTTCCAATGCCGACTTTGCTCTCTTTCTTGCACCTTGCAATCACAATTAAATACTATAAACAATGTATTTATCATTGAAGCTTTCATATTGGAGCAGGTAGTGATCTGTTTTACCGTTCACTTTAATTTTTCCCTCTATCCGCATACCATTGTTTAATTCAAAGGGAAGTACTTCCAGGTTTTGTTTAAAAATCAATCTTTTCCTTCCAAAAATCTTATACAGCGCTTCTTTGGCACTCCAGCAAATACTTAATACTGTGGTATCAGATCCTGCGAATTGCAGTTCATCCTTACTCAAAAATTTTCCTGCTATTTTTTTAAGCTTATCTGATGGGGTTTCAATATCAATACCGGTTGGATCACATTTGTTTAGAATGGCTACTGCCAAAGGATAAGCATGAGATATGGAAATATGATAGGAACTTTCTTTAAGATGTGGTTTGTTAAATTCATCTTTTTCAATGCCTTTAAATTCTTCGCCCAGTTGCTCAACAAGAAAACGGATAGTTAGCCGGCTGGCCAGCCATTCCTTTTTCTTTTTTTCATGGGTAATGGTATTGAGTAATTCCTTGTCTTCACCTTGAAGTGTTACTTTTTGGAGAAGTTCCTCCAAACTCTCTGTTATCTCCCAAAGAGCCCATGAGATATTCTTATTGACTTGCTGAAATTTTAAGATCGGCATACAAGCGCTTCTTTCTATAAATACTTTGGTTCAAACTATTATTTCACCAAATAGTTATAAATTTAGGCATTCTATCATTTATGCAAATACTTTATGGGTAAAATAAGTGTCACCAAAATCAATACTTTGACCGGACACAAAGATTGTATTTATACATTAGAAAGATCAGGTACTTCAAATATTTTCTTTTCCGCAGGAGGTGATGGTCTCGTGGCACAATGGAATCTGAGCGGTGAAAAAGATGGCCATCTGATTGCAAACCTCCCTAATTCTGTTTACGCGCTTCATTATTTGAAAACACTAAACTCTTTGATTGTTGGGCAGAACTTTGAAGGAATTCATATAATTGATTTAGAGACAAATCAGGAAAAAGCTTCGTTAAAGCTCACAGAAGCTGCCATATTCGATATTAAGACCCTAAAGGATTTAATTTTTGTTGGAACAGGTGATGGCACTTTGTTTATCGTAGATTTAAAGAGGGTAAATGTCATTAAAAAAATTAAATTCTCAGATCAAAGTGTCAGGAGTATTGCTGTGAATGAGGCAAATGATGAATTAGCAATTGGGTATAGTGACAATCATATCAGGATACTGGATTTAAAAGATTTTTCGTTAAAAAGGGAAATACTGGCGCATAAGAACTCGGTGTTTACATTAAAATATAGCCCGGATTACCGACATTTGTTAAGTGGAAGCCGGGATGCGCATCTTAAAATTTGGGATGTAAATAGAGATTATGAACTAACTGAATCGATTGTGGCCCACATGTATGCCATCAATAATATCGCTTTTAGCCCTGACAAAAATTATTTTGTAACTTGTAGTATGGATAAATCCATCAAAGTCTGGAGTGCAAGAGAATACAAGCTGTTGAAAGTCATTGATAAAGCGAGACATGCAGGACATGGAACCTCGGTGAATAAGTTGTTATGGTCGGAATATAGTGATTTACTGGTTTCGGCAAGCGACGATAGGTCCATATCGATTTGGGATATAAAGATGATTGAAAACTAATTATTTGTAATGAGGACATGATGGGAACAGACTTGGCAGTCAAATGATCTTACGACTTTGAAGCTCAATCACATCAAAATATAGAACTAAGCGATGAAAATAACTCCCCTAGACATAAGACAAAAGAGTTTTGAAAAGGTTTTTAGAGGATACGATAAGGAAGAAGTCAATGCCTTTTTGAAGTCACTTTCACAGGAATGGGAAAAGTTGCTTGATGAAACAAAAGAATTAAGGTTAAAATTGGAGGCCTCTGAAAAAGAAGTTGAAAAACTGAGACAAGTAGAGACGTCCTTATTCAAAACTTTGAAAACCGCTGAAGATACCGGAGCAAATTTGATCGATCAGGCCAATAAAGCAGCAGAACTGCACTTGAAAGAATCACAAATGAAGGCAGAAGGGCTTTTAAGTGAAGCTCAATCAAAAGCCCGGTCAATTATTGAGGAAGCAGAGATAGAATCAAAATCCATCATCGAAGATATGGAAGGTGAAGTAAAGAGCCTCAAACAATCATATAAGATCCTGGAAGCATATTATGATGATTTACTCAATAATTTCAAGAACCTCGCCCAGGATACCCTTCAAAAAGTCGATAAAATAAATGAACAACGTAAGGAAACAGGGCTGGAATCCCATATTTTGAAAGCCAAAGAGGTTGTTAATCAGTCTAAGGAACGTACCCAGACAAAAACTAATTTTAATACCAAATCAAAACCTTCCGAATCAAAAGATTCTTCTTTGAACAGCAAAGAAGAGAATAATCAATCAACCTCATTTTTTGATCAAATCGAATAGTTAACATAATGGATGTAGTTTCTTTGGAAGGACTGGAATTCTTCGCATATCATGGGTATTATGATGAGGAGCAAAAGGTGGGCAACAAATATGCTGTGGATATACGGGTAATGTCAGATTTTCATAAAGCCGCTGAAGATGATTCATTATCTGAAACCGTCGATTATGAAAAGCTTTATAAAATAGTAGAAAAAGAAATGAGGATATCTTCTCGCCTGTTGGAGAATATTGGTGAAAGGATATGCCATTCCGTTTTTGAGCGATATCCACAAATTCATAAAATAGAAGTGAGTATATCAAAATTCAATCCGCCCATTGGAGGAGTATGTACCAGAGCCAAAATTACCTTAAAAAGATCCAGACAACCTTAGATATTTTAACAATATGTTAAAGTCCTCTTTTTCTGAAAACTTTGTGGAGGCAGGATGCGATGAGGCCGGTCGAGGATGTTTAGCAGGCCCTGTTGTAGCTGCGGCAGTTATCTTACCAATTGATTATCAACATTCACTATTAAATGATTCGAAACAATTAAGTAAAAAGCATAGGGATGATTTGAGGAGAGAAATCGAGAGGGAAGCGATCGCCTGGAAAGTCGCTGCTGTAGACAATTTGGAAATAGATAAGATCAATATTCTGAATGCCTCATTTCTAGCCATGCACCGGGCCGTAGAAAAATTGGAAAAACGACCTGAACTTTTGTTGATCGATGGCAATCGTTTCAAACCTTACCCTGAAATTCCACACGAATGTATTGTTAAAGGAGATGGTAAATTTTTCTCAATTGCGGCAGCTTCCATCCTGGCCAAAACTCATCGAGATGAAATAATGCAACATCTTTCCTTAAAGTATCCGCACTATGGATGGGAACGGAATGCAGGTTATCCTACCAAACAGCACCGTCAGGCCATTGAGGAGTATGGAACCACTCCATTTCATCGAATGTCATTTAGACTGTTGCCTGAGCAACTGGAATTGTTCGACAACACCTAGCTCCGCAGATTGCTTAATTCCTTTTTAGCCGCTTTATTGGCAGGATGGCTACTTTTAGATCGCTTCTTCACGAGCTTGAAATACTTTTTAGCTTGTTTTTTATCAGTTTCTTTAAGAATTTTTCCAATATTCAATAGAGAATAAAGATAGTAACCCGATCTTGTCGCTTCTGCCTTCTCGGAAAAATCTACAGCTCTTTGATAAAACTCCTTGGCTTTTTCCTTATCGCCAAACGATTCATGAATCTGCCCAAGAAAAAAGCCGGCATATCTACCGCAAGTAGTTTCATACCCGATCATCCCATTGTCAATTTTGTGCATGATATCTTCCGAAATTTTTTTAGCCTTGACATATTGGCCGGTAGAATAAAGCAAACGCGCATAAAAGCGATGAAAATAGGAATTGTCAGGAAAAGTTTGATGCAGATATTCAGCTATCTGAAGCCCGCCAAACACATCATTTTCTTCCATAGAAAGAATTCTCATCAGAAAATACTGTGCTTCCGTTCGGGTATAAAAAGCATTATTTGAAACTTCCTTGAGTTGTGTAAGCCCCAATTTCTTATCTCCCTTTTTAAAGAAAATCAAAATAGGTTTCAACAATGGATAATTTTCAGGTATCCATACAGAATAATAATTATACAGGGCATCACCAAACAACAACTCAGGGCTGAACTCCTGGTTTTCCTTGCTTCTTTCGAGAAACTTTAAGGCATTTTTTCCGGATACAGCTGCTTTTCTCCAATTTCTTCGTTCGGAATGCAGCCTACCCTTAAAGCCATGTGCAGCAGCAAGAAAGAACGCTGCCTCTACATTTTTTTCGTTTTGATAGTACAATCTCTCCGCCATGAAAATAGCCGTATCCATATAATTTAGGAGCCTTTCATCGTATCGTGTCTCATTTTGATCAGGAACGATTTTCCACCAAGTACTAAGCCCCATTAAAAAATAAGGAAGCGGGTGCCATCCAAAACGGTATTTCAAATAATTGAATTCTACCTCTGCATCATGAAACTTGAAATTGTACATGTTATTCACTGCTTCAGTAATATCAATCTGTAGATTCATATCATTGAGCAATGAGGGAATTGAATCGGGCTGTTGCTGTGCTTTTGCAGGACTAATGCATAACGCTAGAACAAGCACTATTACTTGCACAACAAAAAAATGCACTTTAATCTTCGAGTCAAATCTCAAAATAATTGGATTTAGGGCATTCAATTTAAATGAATATTTTCCATTAAATCAAATTTATAAACCGGACCTGAAATTCTAACGAAACAATTGAAGGTTTGATTCAAAGCTTCGATGCTTCCAGTAGCCTATATAATAATTAAACTATGTTTTGATTATTGTTTAGCTGACGCGAATTTCATAATAATTTACAATCGTTTTATCACATTTTATTATTTTTTAAAAATTTTCTTCCTAAATGCCAGAATTTCCATCCCCTTTATCTATGTGTACATTTGTCCTAAAATAAGACCTCTGGAAAAAATTTAACTTGGCTAAACACGGTATTTTTTATTATTTGCCAATGCGATAGGTCCCAGATGTGAATGACATATCCATGCTTTGATTTTTTGTACTTCATACACTAAAGAAAGTTTCATGATACGAAGTCATAGTGCTGTTGAAGCAACCATCAGAGAATTATTCTCTTTTGATAAAAGGCTCTATTTTATTCTTTTATGTCTGTTTACATTCTTACTTCTTCTTATAAAAAAGAATTTTATTGAAAGTGAAATAGCGGCCTTTGAAGTCTTGGAGGAAAAAGGACAAATGGGCATTTTCCATTTGATCAGCGGCCTGCAATACTTCGCTATCCCAGTCATTTATTTGTTGAAATTCACATTTTTTGCATTCATTCTTTGGGTGGGCTGTTTTATGTTCGGTTATAAGATTGTTTATTCAAAGGTCTGGCAAATCATTATGATCGCCGAAACTATTTTTTTGGTTCCTGAAATGTTAAAGATATTTTGGTTTTTCTTTTTTGAAACAGATCCTACGTATTGGGATGTCAGAGCCTTTTATCCATTCTCTCTAATGAATCTCGTGGATTACGAAACGATTCCAGAGCGCTGGCATCTTCCTTTAAAACAGCTTAATATTTTCGAAGTAATGTATTGGTTTATTCTGGTGGTGGCCATTCACATGACAGCCCGCAAAAAATTAAGCTATGCTTATGGAATTGTCTTTGGATCCTACGTCCTGTTTTTCTTCATGTGGTTGGTTTTTTACGTTATTGTTTATAAGTAGTGCTCTATTGTTAACATAGTAAAAAAAATAATGTCTTTCGCGAACAGATGTTCTAGCGCTATCATGTATTGGTTCATTCTCATTAGGGAATCCTTTACTGCTCGAAATCTCCTCCGAAAGCTACTAACGATATTGTATAACAATTTTAAAAATGAATTAGTGAAAAATTCATCTCACGCTTAAACGCTTCGATGATCAACTCTTAGGAAATTCACTTAAGTTATAACATGACAAAAAACCACACAGATTCAAATACTTAAGTAGCTCAGGCTAAAAGAATCCAAAGGTTACCGAAGTCATATTTGAGCTGAAATTCGGCTGTTTTTTATATATGAGGGTTCTAACTTGACACAAAAAAAGGATGGGCGATAATTGGGATAATATTGATCTCTATTCAACCGATTATGTTTCTATTTCATATAGTCCAAATGGCTTGTTCATCCAGGCGCTTTGGAAAGGTGTTATATCTTCAGCCGACTTTCGTAAGACTGTTAAAAAAGAGCTCGAGTACCTTGAAAAATATAACTTATACAAAATCATTATAGATATTTCAGAATTCCAGGGCAGTTCCAGACCTGACCGTGAGTATTGCAGTAAACTTTTTAAGAATTACACCGATGCCAAAGGAATTAGAATCCATGCTGCTTTTGTGGTTGGCAAAGAAAACTTCGGTAGTATTAGTATAGAAAAAATACTGGGTAGAGTGGATGAAACGAGTGCCTACCTTCAGATTTTTGATAACCTTGAAGATGCTATTTTTTGGATCACAGAAAGCTGAGTTTTTCTGACACGTTTAACTTAACAAATAATAATTTTCCGTGCCCATTCGTTTGGTTTCAATTTATATTCAGTCATTCAGAAATCATCTATTAAAATATTTTTATAGTTTTGATCACACTGATTTACTGTGTTTAATCCGATCTTAATATGATCCATAAACCACGCTACCTAAAACCAAAGGATAAGGTGTCCATTGTAGCCACTGCCAAGAAAGTAAAAGGGCCAGATATTGAAAATGGGGCAGAAATTTTAGAGAAATGGGGGCTTACCATAAATTTTGGGAAATCACTTTTCACAAAGGAAAATCAATTTGCCGGAAATGATGAGAAACGAATAAAGGACTTACAAACGGCTATTGATGATCCTGAAATTAAAGCTATTTTCTGCGCCAGAGGTGGCTATGGTACTACACGGATCATTGACCAGATCAATTTCTCAGCGTTAGAACAATTCCCCAAATGGATCATTGGCTTTAGCGACATTACAGCTTTATTATGCCATTTGCATGGATTGAATATTGAATCTGTTCATGCAACAATGCCAGCTATATTTCAAATGAAAGGAGCTGAGGAAGCAGTTGAAAGCTTAAGAAAGATACTCTTTGGTGAATCGATAGAATATCAAGTTCCACACCATCGCCTAAACAGATCTGGCAAAGCCCAGGCACAAATAATAGGAGGCAATCTTTCAATTTTGACACATATTATTGGTAGTTCATCTGATATTGATACTGCCAATAAAATACTATTCATTGAAGATATAGATGAAGACCTTTATCGTCTTGACCGCATGATGGTACAAATGAAAAGAGCTGGTAAACTGAACCAATTAGCAGGTTTGCTCATTGGTCATTTTTCAGATATGAAAGACAATCCGGATGATCCTTTTGGACAAAATTCGTTTGAGGTAATCGCTTCCCATGTAAATCAATTTAATTATCCTCTTGCCTTTGGATTTCCAGTGGGTCATGAACCTCAAAATCTGGCCATTCCTGTTTCACGCATAACAAAACTTAATGTTGGTCAGGAATACACTACTTTGGCTTTCGCATGATTTGATTTAAAAATTTTTACGATGTTAAAGTGTACACTTAGTAATTCTCAATTCATCTAATACCTTATAATATGAAGTTTATTGAGTTACAGACAGTGCTTTTCTCTTAAGGGCTCAGACGTCAGATTTCAACTATTGGCTGAATTTCCCAGGATCTCAACCACAATTCAAATATCAAAGCCTGAGTACTGGTAATTGAGCATATACAAACCATCATTGAGTAGTTCACAGATTAACCACTAATCTCCACACTCTCCTGTACATTACCTTCTGTATTCGAGGCTTTGCGATCCAGTGCCAAAAATCATAAATTAAAAAAAATGAATATTGCCTGTAACCATTTAGGACAAACAGGGTTTCCCCTTTAAAATCTAAAAAGACCATAATTTGGACGCACTTTCTGACAACGCATTAATGCTTAAGGTAAAGAATGGGGATGTAGATAAATTAGGTCTGCTTTACTCACGCTACAGCAAAAAGCTTTTTGGCTTTTTTTATCGATTGACTCATCGAGCCGATGTAAGTGAGGATCTCGTACAGAATGTTTTTTATCGCATATTAAAATATAGACATACATATCGGGGAGAAGGTCAATTTAAAACCTGGATATACCATTTGGCAAGGAACGTTCACGTGGATCAGTTTAAAAAAAATAAACGGTATCATTTTTCGGAAAATCATGAATTCCTGGAAGATAAAATGGAACAACTCCCTGCTACCGATGAGGAAGTGATGAAGCGACAGGAAACAGCTTTGCTTGAAAGTGCGCTTAATAGACTTCCTGAGGAGAAAAAAGAGATTTTAATATTGAGCCGATACCAGGAGCTTAAATATGAAGAAATTGGAAGAATATTAAACTGCTCTGAGGGAGCGGTAAAAGTGAGGATTCATCGGGCTATAAAAGATCTAAAAAAAATGTATCAAAAAATGGAAAAGGAGGGCATATATGGAAACTGAGAAATTTGAAGAAATGATCATTGATTTTATTAATGGCGAAATTGGAGAAGCTGAAAGAGTACAGTTTCTGGAACACCTTGCAAACAACGAGCAATCACAGGAAGCGCTTAATTCGGCGCTGAGAACCTGGGAAGGGTTGAAAAAGATAGAGGTACCGGAACCTTCGCCACAAATGGATAACAATTTCTATCAGATGCTCAATGAGCATAAAAGAGCCGAAACAGAAGCAAATTGGTTGGAACTGTTATTTGACAGGATCAACCTCATTTTTCATAACAGAAACTTTTCACGATATGCGCTTGGTGCTTTTGTATTATTGATCGGTATATCAGGCGTCTATTGGTTGAATATGACCAATAAATATGAGGATCAGTTCCAAATGATGACTGGCGAAATTCAGGAAATGAAAAGTATGATGATGGTAGCTATGTTGGAAAAGGAATCTCCAACCGAAAGACTCAAAGCAGTGAGTTTAACACGCGAAATGGCCGATGTAAATGAGGTTGTAGCAGATGCATTGCTCAACACCTTGAACAATGATGAAAATGACAATGTACGCCTCGCAGCTTTGGATGCCCTTTATCAATATGGTAATAATCCCAGAATAAGGGAGGGGCTTATTAAATCAATCAGTAATCAAACTTCCCCGCTAGTACAAATCGGTTTGGCAGAAGTAATGGTTTCACTACAAGAAAAACGTTCAGTGGTTGAATTTCATCGCTTGTTCATGGATGGTGTGGTACCACCCGAAATAAAAGAAGAAATTGAGAAAAATATTAAAGTGCTCATATAGAATCACAAAGGTCAAAACTCAAAATAAATAAAGCCATGATTTCGAATTTAGTTCAAACCAAACAAATAATTAAGATACTCAAATTGATAGGGGTTACAGCCTGTATTTTGATGATTCTTTCTTTTTCAGCAATGGCTCAGAAAGCAGAAGAAACTATTCAGAAAGAATTATCTTTTTCGAATGATGCCCAAAACCCGGTTTTTTTTCTGGCTAATATCAACGGACATATCGAAGTTGAAGGATACGATGGCGCTACAATACAGTTGGAAGCCAAAAAACAGATCAGCGCAAAGACCGAGGCAAGATTGCAAAAAGGAAAAGAGGAAATATCCGTGGGTGTTATGGAATTAACGGACAGTATTGTGGTATTTATTGATGGTCCTTGTGGAGGACTCACCAGAAATAACTATTCGAAAAATAAAAGAAAACATCAGGGATGGGGCTATAACTGGAATAACTGCAGATTTGATTATGACTTTGTTGTTGACTTTAATATTAAGGTCCCCAAAAATGTAAATCTTCGATTATCCACCATCAACAGAGGTGATATTAATGTAGACAACACTCATGGAAATCTTGTATTAAATAACATCAACGGCTCCATTTCACTAAACAAGGTATCCGGGCAAACAGATGTGCATACCATCAATGGAGACGTAGATATCACATATACTAAAAACCCCGAGGTAGAATCCAAATATTATACTTTAAATGGGGATATCAACGCGCATTACCAAAAAGGCCTGGCTGCGGATATAACTTTTAAAACCTTTAATGGCGATTTTTTTACCAACTTATCTGATTTAAAGCAGCAGACTTTAATTGAAAAAAAGGAACACAGCCGTGGAAATGGTATAAGTTATAAGATCGATGGCAGATCCTTGATGCGAGCCAGAAATGGAGGTGTGAGGTTGAACTTCGAAACGTTCAATGGTGATGTTTATGTAAAAGAAAATTAAAGATAAAAACTGTCAAAACTCAAAATAAATAGGATTATTAAAGTACGATCATTATGAAAACGCTTAAAATTAAAATTGGTATAATGTTTCTTGTCTTTTTAATGGGAAGTGCTGCCTACGCACAAAAGGAGGGCAAACTGGAAATCCCTTTAAGTGATCCCGGACAAAGAGGGAAACTATCTGCTGACATACACATTGGATCCATAAAAATCATTGGATATGAAGGAAGAAATGTTGTAGTCAACTACAAATCAAGACAGGGTAAGGTGAAAAAAGCACCTGCGGAAAAAGATGGATTAAAAAGAATATCCGGTTCCTCTTTTGATCTTGAAGCCTCCGAAGAGGATAACTATGTGGTGGTGGAGTCAGATTCATGGACACAGGGGGTTGATCTGACCATTCAGGTACCCAAAAATTTTGATATAAATGTCTCAACCTACAACAATGGCGAGGTTCATGTGACCGACGTTGTAGGAGAAGTGAATGCAGAGAATTATAATGGAAAAATAACCCTGGAAAAAATTTCCGGATCGGTTACCGCCGATACATATAATGGAGATATCAAAGTGACTTTTGATAAAATTACGGCCGATACTCCAATGGCATTTAATACTTATAATGGTGATGTTGATCTGACGCTTCCAAGCAGCACTAAAGCCGAATTCAAAATGAAAACACAAAGGGGTGACATATTTTCAGGATTCGACCTGCAAATGAAAAATGATCAGCCGGCAATTAATAATAGGGAGAAATCGGGAAAACAATACAAAGTGGTGATCAATAATTGGGTCAGAGGTGTAATCAATGGTGGTGGCCCTGAGTTCACTATTAAAAACTACAACGGAGATATTTATCTAAGAAAAAACTAAAGGCTGGAAAAGTTAATTGCGAATCAATCATTGCGAATTACAGATAGGCCATGCTTGATAATTATTATGGGGCTATTACTTAGAAGAGGTTAAAAGAAGGCCTTCAATCAATCGAAGGCCTTCTTTTATTTTATTGTGATGTTATATTTCAAACATTAACATGTCTCTCTGCATGATAGGAAGACCTTACCAATGGGCCTGATTCCACATATTTCAATCCTCTTTTAAGCCCTTCTTCCTTATAATGCTCGAACTTATCCGGATGTATAAATTCTGCTACTTCAATGTGCATTTTAGTTGGCTGCAGGTATTGTCCCAAAGTTAATATATCCAAACCATGTGCTACCAGGTCATCCATTGCTTTGTAAACCTCATCAGCAGTTTCTCCCAGGCCAAGCATGATACCAGATTTGGTTCTTTTGCCATATTCTTTGGTTAACTTGGTTTGTTCCAGACTCCTGTTGTATTTAGCTTGTGGTCTTACTCTTCTGTAAAGTCTTTCAACGGTTTCCATGTTATGCGAAACAACCTCCTGTCCCGCATCAATCATACGGTAAAGTGCATCCCAATTGCCTTTTACGTCAGGGATCAATGTTTCAATAGTTGTTTCAGGGCTCAGCTTTTTCACCTCTACTACGGTTTCATACCAAATTTCAGCTCCTCTGTCTTTGAGTTCATCTCTATTCACTGAAGTGATCACGGCATGTTTCACACCCATCAACTTTATTGCCTCTGCAACGCGCTTGGGTTCTTCTTCATCGTACTCAGGGGGTCTTCCTGTAGCAACAGCACAAAAAGAACAGCTCCTGGTACAAACATTACCAAGAATCATAAAGGTGGCGGTTCCTGCACCCCAACACTCTCCCATATTTGGACAATTACCACTTTCACAAATGGTGTGCAGCTTATAATTATCCACTAACTTCCTGACCTTCTTATATTCTTCTCCAATCGGGAGTTTCACGCGCAGCCAATCCGGCTTTTTAACTCTCTTATCAGAGTCCCCATTGGACGTTCCTTTCGATACAACAGGTAATTCTATCATCGATTAAATGATTTTGTATTTACGACAGCAAAATTAGTAATTAAAAGGGTCAAATGATAAACATCCTATGCTTATCTTCTTGATCCATAAAAGAGTGTGATAAAGGCTGAAGGATATATGTTCCTGTTCTCTGCATTAGGAACAATGATGATATCTTCCGTAAAAGCTTCCAACATAAATCCTACTTCAAAACCCGTTACGTGTCTTTTAAAAGTACCAAACTCGAAATTCAAACCGGTCTTCACATTACCTCCAAGCTTGATCTGGCTCTCTCCCAATCCTTGAAACAGGGTGCCGGCTCCTAAAATACTTCTTCGGTTCGTGTGAACGTTTGGATTAAAAGGAACACTGGTAGATTCAATCAATGAGGTCTGTACTGTAATGTAATAGGGAGTAACTACTCCCACTGTAGGCCCACCAGCCAAAAAGGCATTGATTTGGACCCCTTGCTGAGGGGCTTTCCTGAATAATATCTTTTCACGACCATACTGTAATCTAATAGCATAGAGGTAATTTTGCTTTCCCCAAATAAAAGAGTTCCCCGTAATTGATTGTGTTCTTACTTCTTTAGGATGTTTTACATTAGATAATTCTAAACCAAAAGTCTCAAAATAATTATCTTTTACAGCCCTACCATACTTCAGGATAAACCCGCCAATCAATCCTCCGTTTGTATTTTTATTGATCCCCCATATGATCTCGCTGCTGTATTCGTAATCCCCACCACTTCCTTGAGAAAAGGCTGGAATAGTAGCGAACATAGCCAATCCAATAAAAAGTGTTCTCAACATCCGATGCATTTTTATGTATTTAAGACTTGTTATTAAATAAAAATACTCATTTTTCAAATAACGCAAAATAAATATAATTAGTTTTGCCCATACTTGTAAGAACTGAAATTTAATTTTGCATTTATGGAAAGAATGTTGGAGAAATCTCAATAATATATAAATTTTCAATGCATCAACATGGAGTTAATTTTATTGAGGTTTTCATTATATTAAAGAAAAACAAAGATTTGTAAGGTGAAAATTAGTACAGTGAAATACTCAGGTGAACTCAGGACAGAAGCAGTTCATCTTAAATCAGGGAAAGAGATTGTAACAGATGCCCCGGTGGATAATAATGGAAAAGGTGAGGCTTTTTCACCTACAGATCTTGTAAGCACTGCCTTGGTAAGTTGTATGATGACTATTATGGGCATTGAAGCGCGAAAGGAGAATATTGAGCTGGCAGGGCTTTCTGCAGAGGTCACTAAACTGATGAAAGCGGATCCCAGGAGAATCGGAAAGATCAGAATTGAATTTCAATGGGAAAGTCCGCAAGGAACAGAAGAACAAATAGAGAAATTAAAACAAGCTGCTTTAACTTGTCCTGTTGCTCTAAGTCTTGATCCGGCACTGACTCAGGAAGTTAATTTTAACTTCTGATAACTCACATACCTAAGCCTCTTCACTCTAAAATGGTATAGGAGACGAATCCTCGCTTTTATATTCTGTGCTTCTTCGTGTCTACGATTATGATGTGGAGGTTTCCAGTCTTTCTTTCAGATCACCATAATTGATCCCCATATGAGAATTATCATAAAAGCATTCTCCATCTTTTATCAATAAAACCTGCGGCGATTCATGAGGAACACCGAAGACATTGGCTATGCTGTTTGAAATTTGACGATTGGCGATAAGATCCAAATAATAGATCCCTACATGCCCCATGTCCTGATGATCCCAGGATCTTATTAAACGATCAAGTGCCATGCTGCTGATGGGGCACCTTGTACTATGCTTAAAAATCAATACCGCTCTGTCCCTGGATTCTTTTATGATATCCTCAACAGTTTCTACATTTTCTATTTTTTTCCAGTCCATCCCTAATAATTCCAGATTTCTGCTTCTTTTGAATCGTATTTTGGTTTCTTAATTTTTTGTTTCAAGAATAAAGGTTGATCAGCATTTTTCTTCTTTCTGTTCCACCACACTTTCCGTTTTCTCAATTTCTCCTTGCTTTCATTGGACTTACTGAACTTCCCTTTCATATATTGGGCACTGGGATGCATTCCCTTTCTTACCTTAAATCTCTTGAACTTTTGACTTCCTAAATAGTTTGCCTGTGTTCTTGACGATTTCTTAAAGTAATTTGTCCTCGCCCATTTAGTTCTTGCTTTAACAAGATAAATCCTGTTTAAGTTCTGTTTGTTACGAGAGCGTACTTTTACGTTACCTGCATACTGTGTTCCAACATCTCGTCTGTAGGGCTTTTTGACCTTTGCTCCCCCAATATATAATGTTTTACTGTCATCTGGCCTTACCTTATAAACTTTGATAGAACCTGGATAATCCTTAGGCCTTGTGCTGAAACCAAGATTCTTCTGGTGCCTTCTTTTGGCCTTCACATTTCCGGCAAACAAAGTGCCCACATCCCGTCTCTTCTTTTTTTGAACCCTCGCTCCCCCTACATAGAGCGTATTTCCATCATCAGGCCTACTTCTAACCATTTTGACCGATCCCGGGTAATTTTTAGGTTTAGTGCTGGCGACCAGACTTTTCTTATTCTTTTTACTCACTTTGGCTCCATCCACATAAAGCGTGTTGCCATCATCCGGTCTGCTGCGTACTACTTTCACCGAACCCGGATAATTCTTAGGTCTTGTGCTAGCTTTCAAGCTTCGTTTATTCTTTTTATTCACTCTGGCACCGCCAACATAAAGGGTATTCCCAGCATCTGGCCTTGAACGGAAAACTTTAAAAGAACCAGGATAGTCTTTCGGCCGGTTGCTTAAACCTTTGGGACGCCTGTTACCTCTTTTAACCCTGGCACCACCTACATAAAGTGTATTGCCATCATCCGGTTGGGCTCGAAATATCTTAAATGATCCAGGATAATCTTTTGGTCTGCCACTTACTTTTGAAGGCTTTCTTTTTTTTGCTTTGGATTTGATATAACCTTTTCCTAAAGTATTCAAGCTGCCTGAGGCATACTTGTGGGTGGGGCCCTTGTTGGTCTGTATTCTGGAGCGGCCCGATATGGACCTTGGGTTTACACCAATTATCTTGTAATTGCTATTTTTTTGGGTAGTTCTAACTTGAACTTTACTATGTTTCCAATCACGGGTTTTGGAATATTTGGGCTGAACTTTTGTTGCCCTAAAGCCACTCCTTCCACTAGCACTCTTGGTAACAACCCTTTTTACTTTGGGAGTAGATCTTTTCTTTGTAAAACCCGGATTCACCCTGGTTTTGTCTGGTGTACCTGCACCACTTGCAGATCTGTTATTGACTGTAGAGGTTTTCTTGTTTCGCTTTTTCTTGGTGGTCCTTGGCTTTGTTTTTTTTACCTTGGGTGTTTTATTCTTTTTGGTAGTTTTAGCATATTTGGTTTGTGGTTTTTCCTGGCCATAGACCGGGGACATTTCGCCAGCTAACAATCCAAAAAATATGGAAAAAAGAATGATATAAACGACCGAAGATAGCCTTCCGTTCAGAACTATGTTATCCTTAAAGTATTGAAGAAAAAAGCTCAAAATCGGCCTAAATTTATTCCAGATGGCAATATACCCTTAATCTTAATAGAAAAATCTTAATTCTGCTTTTAATTCATACATTACTGACAAATCATTTGATCAAGTATGGACGATCAATATGAAGTTATGAAGAAAGAAGCGAATTACTATCTATCATAACTAGAACAAATTTTTGTGCGATTTATTCTAAAAATGATGTAAAGATTTGATTTTCTCTTTTAACCGATCCTTTGGTAAAAAGTTGTTCTCAAGATTTGCCGCAAAGGGCACAGCAGTGTCAAGACTCGCCACTCGCATTATTGGCGCATCCAGCATTGTGAAACAATGTTCTGATATCCATGCGGAAATTTCACCACCAAAACCACCGGTCATACAATCTTCGTGGAGGACAAGTACTTTGCCGGTTTTTTTTACGGTATCTCTAACGGCTTCCTTATCCCATGGAAGCAACGATCTAAGGTCCAGGATCTCGGCATTAATTTCTGGCATTTCACTCAATACCTCTTTTGCCCAGTGTACACCTAATCCGTAAGTGATGATGGACAGATCCCCCCCTTCATCTATCACCTGTGCTTTGCCTATATCAACTGTGTAGTAATCATTCGGTACCTCTTCCGTAAGGGATCTATAGAGGAATTTATGCTCAAAGTAAATCACTGGATTGGGATCTTCAATAGCAGCATTTATCAGGCCTTTAGCATCGTAGGGATTGGATGGGTAAACTACTTTTAAGCCTGGCGTATGTGTGAACCATGCCTCATTGGATTGTGAATGGAAAGGCCCGGCTCCAACTCCCGCACCAGTGGGCATTCTTATAACGACATCCGCATTTTGTCCCCACCTATAATGTATTTTTGCCAGATTGTTGACGATTTGATTAAATCCACATGTCACAAAATCAGCAAATTGCATCTCAACCACAGATTTATAATCCTTAATTGATAAACCTAATCCCGCACCAATAATGGCCGATTCGCACAAAGGAGTATTTCGAATGCGTTCTTTGCCAAACTGATCAACAAATCCTTCTGTAATTTTGAATACACCACCGTACTCGGCAATGTCCTGACCCATTATGACAAGATTATCGTACTTCTCCAAACTTTGTTTTAGTCCATCTGAAATGGCATCTACAAATCGCTTCTTAGCCTTTCGTTTCCTTTTTGGTTTGATCACTTTTTGCTCATATGGAAAGTACATATCAGTGAGCTCTTTATCCAAATTGACTTCAATAGGATCTTCTGCAAACGCCTTTTCCAAGCCGTTTTCTATATCAGCTTTGATCAAGTCTCTGATTGCCGTGTCGATGCTTTTATCAATTACTTTTTCCTTGAAAAGGAATTTTTGAAAGCTCTCTACCGGATCTTTCTTTGCCCATTGGTCAAAGAGTTTTTGAGGAACATATTTGGTTCCTGAAGCCTCTTCATGTCCGCGCATCCGGAATGTCATGGCCTCGACCAGTACGGGTTTTGGTCTTTTTCTTATATCTGAAGCTATTGTTGAAATGGTGTCGTAAACTTCCAGTATATTATTTCCGTCAATTTTTACAGCTTCTATACCATACCCGGGCCCTTTGTCTATGAAATTTTTAAACTTGAATTGTTCATCGCTTGGTGTGGATAGTCCATAGCCATTGTTTTCTATCACAAAAATTACGGGAAGGTTCCAAACGGCTGCTACATTCAGCGCTTCATGAAAATCTCCCTCACTAGCTCCGCCGTCACCACTGAAGACCAGTGTAGCTTTTTCCTCTTTATTAAGTAAGGAGGAAAGGGCAATTCCATCAGCGATGGCTAGTTGCGGTCCTAAATGCGATATCATACCAACAATGTGGTATTCCTTTGTTCCGAAGTGAAAGGATCTGTCCCGGCCATTCGTAAATCCAGAGCGTTTGCCTTGAAACTGCGCAAAGAGCCTTTCATAGGGAACATCCCTGCTGGTAAAAACACCCAGATTTCTATGCATAGGCAGCACATATTCTTTTGTCTTAAGTGCCAACGTACTCCCTACAGAAATTGCTTCTTGTCCAATCCCGGAAAACCATTTGCTGATTTTGCCCTGTCTCAAAAGTATTAGCATCTTCTCTTCGATCAGTCTCGGTCTTAGAATTGCTTCATATAGGGCTATCAGTGTTTCGTCAGTATGGTTTTTCCTGTCAAATTTCATTTGAATAAATTTGTTTAAAAAGAGCGGGGTGGGACCTATATGTTATCATTACTTTATACAAAAGCTTGTCAACAAATGGATTTGTCCTTTCAAGCTTTTTATAAAATGTAATTACAGGTCTTTTTACAAACTCAATCAAGTAATTCTTCTTGGTTAATCGTAAATGAATGCCAAAGTCCTTTTGATAAAAGGGATTATTTTATCGTAAATTTTGACAAAGCAGAATGATCTGAGAAATAATAAGATCATTTCATTATAAATCGAAATAAAATTTTACTATTTTGTTTAGTAACCAAATCTTCATTGGTTTCTTTTAATAGTTAAAATTTCGTGACAAATCTAAAGTAAAGGAAATAGGGTACAAAGAATAATGGTTATTTTTTATTTTTGCGAGAGATTATAAAAGCTGTTCTATGGTTGATTTCGATGAGTTTGTTCTGGACAATGGGTTGAAGGTTTATGTACATGAAGATCATAGCACTTCTCTTGCTGCTGTAAACATTGCTTATAATGTTGGCTCCAAGGATGAAAAAGAAGATAAAACGGGTTTTGCACATCTCTTCGAACACCTCATGTTTGGTGGATCTAAGCATATCCCTAATTATGATGAACCATTGCAAAAAGTAGGGGGTGAAAATAATGCATTTACCAGTCCTGATCTTACGAACTATTATTTGACTTTACCAGCCAACAATCTTGAAACAGCATTTTGGTTGGAATCAGACAGAATGTTAAGCCTATCATTTGATCCAAAGGTGTTGGAAGTTCAAAGAAAGGTGGTTGTTGAGGAGTTCAAACAGAGATATCTGAACCAACCCTATGGGGATGTATGGCTCAAACTAAGACCACTGGCTTATACCAAACACCCTTATAAATGGGCGACAATAGGAAAGGATATAGCCCATATTGAGGATGCTACAATGTCGGACGTGCGTTCTTTCTTTGAGAAGTTCTATCTACCGAACAATGCCGTCATGGTAGTTGCTGGGAATGTAAGTGTGGAAGAGGTTAAGCAATTATCAGACAAGTGGTTTGGAGGAATCCCCTTTGGAAATGCCTATGTTAGGGATTTGCCTCAGGAACCCCCTCAGCTTGAGAGTAGATTCTTGGAGCTGGAAGCTGATGTCCCTTTGAATGCAATTTACAAAGCCTATCACATGCCTTCCCGACTAACAAATGATTACTATATTGCAGACCTGGTGAGTGATGTTTTGGGTAGAGGTAAATCTTCCAGATTGCATAAACAGCTTGTTAAAGAACAAAAAATATTTAATAATATTCATGCCTATATCACGGGATCCGTTGATCCGGGCTTGCTTGTGGTAAGCGGAATGCTTAATGAAGGAATTGAGTTTGGTCAGGCCGAAGATCGGATCAACAATGTGATTGAAGAATTACTGCAGGAAAAGATTCCCGAACCGGAATTGACCAAAGTAAAAAATCAAGCGGAAGCTTCTCTTGTGTTATCTGAAGTAGAGTTATTAAACCGCGCGATGAACATTGCATTTGGAGCACTCATCGGAAATCCAAATACAATCAATGAGGAAGCCGGAAAAATACAAGCAGTAAACACCGATATGGCTCACTCAATGGCCAATACCATATTTACCAGTAATAACTGCTCAACCATCCATTACAAAGCAAAACAATAGTAAAAGGAAACGACTAGTAAAATCAAAAAGTACCCTTCAGATAATATGAAAAATATTCGCGTTGGATTTGGATATGATGTACATCAACTAAAGGAGGGAGAGGCATTTTGGCTCGGAGGGATTCGGATTGAACATACCCATGGAGCAGTAGGGCATTCTGATGCTGATGTTCTGATTCATGTGATATGCGATGCACTATTGGGAGCAGCTAATATGCGGGATATCGGTTATCATTTCTCTGATAAAGATCCGCAATACAAAGGAATAGATAGTAAGATTCTCTTGAAGGACACCTTAAACTTATTAAGGAGGGAGGGATACAAAATTAGTAACATAGATAGTACTATCTGTTTACAGGAACCAAAACTAAACCCTCATGTACCTGCAATGAAAAAGTGTCTTGCCGAAGTCATGGACATAGAAAAAGGGGCCATTTCTATCAAAGCAACAACTACGGAGCACTTGGGTTTTGTTGGTAGAAAAGAAGGTGTTTCAGCTTATGCTACAGTTCTGATCTATCAGGATTAACTGATCTTATACAATTACCTCTTATGAAAGAGTTAAAGATCATAGAAACCGAGGATGGTTCACATTCACTATTTGTCCCTTCCCTGAATGAGACCTACCATTCATTTCATGGAGCCTTGCAAGAATCCAGGCATGTGTTTATTAACATGGGCTTACAATACTTCGTGGAAAAGTATGCTGTTAAAAAGGTTTCTATTTTAGAAATCGGCTTCGGTACTGGCCTTAATACAATACTAACCATTGGTAGCGCTATAGAACGAGCATTCGAAATCAAATATACGACCTTAGAACCTCATCCAATATCCAAGGACATTATTGGTCAACTAAATTATACTTCCCTTTTAAATGAAAAAAAGCTCGAGCTTCAATTTAATAGAATACATGATTGTCCCTGGGGTGACTCTGTCCTAATATTGGATAACTTCACCTTAAGAAAGGAAAAATTGAAATTAGAAAATTATACCTCAGCACCTGCTTCATTCGATATTGTTTACTACGATGCATTTGCTCCTTCCAAGCAAGCGGAACTATGGACTTTAGAGATTATCAAAAAGGTAGCTGGTTTTATGAAGCCTGGAGGTGTACTTGTAACCTATTGTGCCAAAGGTCAATTTAAAAGAGATCTGAAGGAGGCTGAGTTTACAGTTGAAACATTACCGGGACCTCCCGGTAAGAAAGAAATGGTAAGGGGAATTAAGCAATTAATACCATTTAGTTAAGGGATATGATAAAAGCTTTCAGGTATTAGGTCTCAGGTTTCAGCCTTTATGATGTTTTTAGCCTGCCAAAGATTATCTGATACCTGAAACCCGATAGCTAAGGGCTTATCTTAATGGTATTAGTTAAGCAATAAAAAATTTCACCACCTTTTCAAATCAGATTTTTTGAAAGTCCACTCCGGGGTCTTTAACTCACCTTGAAAATCGCAAGGATACCAGGGGCTTAACTCTTTGTTTTTAGGATTTTTAAGGATATGTATTTCCTGAGCAGGCATATAACTTTGTGCCAACATGAATATCTTTTTATTGGACTTCTCATGTTTGGCAATATCCACTACAATAACCGCATGACCAGGGAAACCTCCCTGAATAAATACATCTCCGGGTTTTATATCACAGGTTTCGCTGACTCTTTTAAGTTCTTTATCCAATGAATAAGATCCTGCATAACTGAACACCAGGTCCATATATTTTCTAAAATTTTTATACGAATGATCTTCACCAGCCGAAAGTTTCCAAACAACTTGATTGCCATTGATTTTGGGGCGATATCCCTTTGCGTATTGTGTATAGGAAGCTTTATGACCACTAGTGAAATTAAAATGTATCTTGTCAAAATACTTGTTATGGAATAAATATTCTGCTCTTAGTCGCATTACTGCATCTGCACATTGTTGTAGATCTCTGTCTCCGACATCTATATCTAAAATAGCAAAATGTGCTAATTGGTTGAATTTGGGTAGGCCATTATACAATGTGACTATTCGATCGTCTTTAATAGGTAGGTTTCTCAGGTATTCCATGAAAGAACCGGCGATAGCTTCCTGTCTGGCATAACCTGAAGGTACTTTTATATCTGTTATCTTTTTTAATTGATTTAAGGTGTCTGAGAAGCTTGAAGTCTGTTGTATCGTTATTTCATTGTGACTTTCCTGCTTATCGGAGATTTGTTTGCAGCCTACAAAGCTAACCAGCAAGGCTATTGAAAATAACTTCAATTTCATCTGTTTATAATTGGTTTCCAATAGTCGGATGGAACCCGCAGAACATTCATAATCATGCCTTTGCAGGTCATTTTATGACTATAAATGTCACGCTCGTTTCGTTTGACATCATTGGAACGTTCCAACAATGAAACGGAATTTGATTTAAAATATTGATTTTAATAATTAGCGACCAAGGCCAGTCCTTTTGATGAATTGTTCATAGATCATCTTGAACTCGTCTACCTGTGGGGCCATTGTAATAGCCGATTCATAGTGTGTCAAGGCGTCAGCCAGTAAATGATTATCCTCATAGAAAGAAGCCAGGAGCAATTCACTCATAGCATTTCTTTTCGTGATATCCCCTTTCAATTCCCTTAGACCTTTTCGTACTGATAATTCTTTTTCTCCGGTTAATCTTTTAACACCATATTCCCCTGATCTGATCCGGCCATCGCCTTTTAGTTGGATATCAACAATCACCAATTCCTCATGAACAAATTTATGATCATCCATATTCAATATATAAGCGGACTCTTTGGTCTCAATAGATGTGATTGGCTCACTATATTTATTCTTGAAGTTGATGATGTAAACAGGATCGTCAACTGCAATTTCGTTCCACCTGATCAAAATTTCGGAATTATAGATCTCGGAAGTTGTAGGAATAAGAACATTTAAGGTAGCCACATTGCCAAGCGCTCTTTTCACTGCCCCTGTAGCACTTTGATACTTTTTAAAGTTACCTTGAACATCGGCTGTATTGTCACTGAATTTACTTAAAACATAATTAGCATATTTTGCCGAAATGCCATTGTGACTGGTTTGAAGTGCTGTGGACAGACGATCTACAGTATAATTGCCTGGTTCAACGATTTCGTAAGTCCTTCCTGTATGGTGTACGAGACCAATGTAAGCATCTTTTTCAATTCTGATGACTGATCCTTTCCGGAGCTTTGTCCCAGTCTTGATAGGTTCCCAATCAATGTTTCTATGCTCTTTCTTAACCATGTTTTCACCTTTATTAGCTAAAACACGGAATTCATAATCCTGCGCTTTGAGGTGAGCAACTGAGAGTATGGATACCATTAAAAACACACTTACCGCTTTCATAAATCAAAAAGTATTGGAGTACTGAGGTTTGGCTAATTAATTCTTTTAAACAATTGTCTTCTGTTCCTTGAAGATAAAATATTTTTTATTACTCCGTAATAAAATTCTAAAATATCTCCAGCTAATAAAACAGAGACGATACCCAAAGTTAGATTTATTTTGTAGTTGAACCAATGAAAAAACATTACGATCAGCAATAAAAGTAATATAGTCTCGAACAATTGGATAGTTTTGGTTACACCATCATACCAATCGGGATATCGCCAATAGATCCAAGAAAAAAGTGCCACATTGAAAAAACACAAGAATACACTGAGAACAACTCCCGAAGCTGTGCCCATCTCGTTGATATAATCACCGTTCAATATCATAGACAATATGTTGGCGTGGATAACTACACCAAACATATCAGGAAAGGCTCTGCCGGCATACTGAGGATTCAATGGCGTATAAAATTTGTCTTCCACAGTGGTAACATCATTAAAATCTTCACCCATGAATCCGAAAATAACGATTTTCCCTTCAACGATATCCGGCACAAAATTCTCATTCAACACATCTTGAGTATCAAGCGCATAGAATTTATTCCCGAAGCCTCCCGTTCCTCCAAGCGCATTCCCCTTAAAGTTGATAAATTCTTTTTCATTATTTCTGGACAAGAATTTGTCGACAGCATTCTGGTCATAAATTTGAGCTATTTTTATAGCAAATGCAGGTTCAGTTTTTCCCTTTACCCTGGGTGTTGTCATAAAGAACCGGCAGGATTTATACTCTTCTTGCCTGGATGCCTCAGTTGTCAGGTTTGAATGTCCGGTGGAGGCAAATTGTCGGAATTTAAGGTGAGAATGCTCCAGTTGATTGTAAGAGTCAGTCGCCTCCTGATAATCCGCAACTTTGCTGACCATCACCAGATTTTCGACTTCGGACAATGCTTCCTGAAGTAGTGTATCTCCCAAGATACCATCTTCAAAAGGTTGCTCAAAGAATACATCCAATCCAATGACTTTGGGCTTGTATTTATTAATAATTTTGATTTGCTGGGCTATTCCCCTCCTGGGTAATCTTGCTATGTTAACGATGAGTATGTGATCATCAGCCTTTGGTTCCTCACGGAGCCTTGAAAAAACCAGGTCTGTGATTTCCATATCATCCAATGCATCTCCAATCGGATCTAAGAAATTGAAAATGGTAAAAAGCTCCAGTACAAAAAAGATCACAAAGAAAATGAAACCTGTTCCAAGAAAAGAATCCAGCCAAAATCGTTTCCAATCGCTGTCAAAGGTTTTATTGTACCAGTTTTGAATTTTTCCTAAAAACCTCATAAAACTATCATATAACGGTATTTAAAGATAGAGATTTTCTGTCGTGTTAAAGTGTTCAAGTTTAAAAAGTACTAAAGGAATTTCAATTGGATATCCGGGGTGTACATGAATCGTAATTTGTCATTTAATGCCATTTAGATAAGCTTTTAGTCATCAGGTTTCAGGTGTCAGATAATCTTCTGGCGCACTAAAAACATCTTTTAGGCTGAAGTCTGATACCTGAGACCTGAAAGCTTTTAAAATATTTCCTTAAAAATGGCATTAATTTGTCATTCGTAATTCATTTCGATCAATCCTGACCGAATTTTCTTTGTAACAGAAATTATTTTCTATTTTTAAACACCATGGCCTATAAAAAAAGAGCAAGACCAACAGTAGCGGAATGTGTAGATGGAATTTTATCAGGTGATCGGATACTTCTGAGTAAAGCCATTACTTTGATGGAAAGCCAGTTGTCAGACGATAATGAACTGGCTGTTGAAATACTTGATCAAGTTATGGGACGAACTGGTAACGCTACCAGGGTGGGCATTACCGGGGTTCCAGGAGTAGGAAAAAGTACGTTTATAGAATCCCTGGGAAAATATGTGACAGGACTGGATAAAAAACTAGCGGTATTGACGATTGATCCAAGCAGTCAAAGATCGGGAGGGAGTATACTTGGTGATAAAACCCGTATGGAACAGTTATCACACAACCCTATGGCCTATATCCGTCCCTCAGCTTCACAAAATGCATTGGGTGGTGTTGCATTAAAGACCAGGGAGGTCATGTTGCTTTGCGAAGCAGCAGGATATGAAGTTATTTTTATTGAAACTGTTGGTGTAGGACAATCTGAGGTGGCAGTAAACGATATGGTGGATTTTTTTCTTTTATTGATGCTTCCCGGTGCCGGAGATGAATTGCAAGGAATGAAAAAGGGTATCATGGAAATGGCGGATGCCGTGGCCATCACGAAAAGTGATGGAGATAATATAAAGGCAGCCAATCGGGCCAAAGCCGAATATCAAAATGCACTTCACCTATTCCCTTCCTCGGAGAGCGGTTGGTATCCAAAAGTAAGTACTTGTTCCTCCATTCAGCACACAGGCATTAAGGAAATTTGGGACATTATTCGAGAGCACGAGACTTTGTTAAAATCAAATCAACATTGGAATAAAAACCGGGGGTTACAAAATCTTCAATGGATGCATGAGCATATAAACCATGCGTTGAGAAAACAATTTTTCCAAAAGGAATATGTAAAAAATGAATTGATGGTTATAGAGGAACGAGTAAGGAAGGGGGAAGTTTCAGCTTACAGGGCAGCATTGGATTTACTCAAATCACTGCACTTATAAACCTCACGCTATTATGAATTTAGAACTATGTTACCATCTAAAACGTTATGTAAATCGCAACATCAAACGTATGATCAGATATATTTTACTCTTTTTGTGCCTTTTGCCATTTGCTTCTTGCTTTGCCCAGAAAAATATGGACCAGATGCTTGAATCATTATATCAAAAAACGGTTCCTTTAATAAAACCTGAAAGATTAAAGGAAAAATTAACCCACAGCAAGCAAGTTGTACTACTTGATATCAGGTCTAAAGAGGAGTACGATGTGAGCCATATAGAAGGAGCTCATTTAATATCCTATGAAGGATTCAAGGCTAAAGATGTTGCGAAAATTGATCAGGCGGCAGAGGTGATTGTTTATTGTTCGGTTGGTTACAGAAGCGAGAGAATTGGTGAAAGGTTGTTGGAAATGGGATTTGAAAATGTTTACAACTTATACGGTGGAATATTTCAATGGAAAAATGAGGACAACGAAGTAGTGAATGCCGAAAATACCAAAACCGATTCGGTGCATACCTACAACAAAAACTGGTCGAAATGGTTGGAGAAAGGAATAAAAGTTTATGAGTAAAAATGCATTGATAATATTCGTTAAGAACCCAGAACTGGGTAAAGTCAAAACAAGATTGGCAGCAACAATTGGAAAGCCCAAGGCCTTGGAGATTTATAAATTATTGTTATCCAGGACTAAAGAGATCACCAGTTCATTGGATTGCGATAAAATTGTTTTTTATACCGACTTTATCGATAAGGATGATCTATGGGACAATCACCAATATCACAAACAATTACAAAACGGACATGACCTCGGTGACCGAATGTTGAATGCCTTTGATCATGTGTTCAGGGCGGGTTATGAGTCGGCATGTATCATCGGTAGCGATTGTTATGAGCTCACATCTCAAACCATTCAGGAAGCATTTGATCAACTCACTCAAAGAGAAGTAGTAGTAGGTCCCACAATGGATGGTGGTTATTACCTTCTAGGGATGAATAAATTGCATCGGGATTTCTTTGTACATAAAAAATGGAGCACCTCCACAGTGTACGCTGATACTTTAACAGATATCAAAACCCATAAGTTAATGTATTCCACACTTGAGCTGTTGAGCGATGTTGATGAAGAAAAAGATCTTCAAACCATCGATCAGTTCAAAGAGATTCTGAATTAATTAAATAGTCCCCCTAAAAAAGCCCTTGCTAGTAATAAGTAGCAAGAATTTAGTATAAAGACATTCAATGCCATTAAGATAAGCCTTAGCTATCAGGTTTCAGGTATTAAATAATCTTTAGCAGGCTAAAGACATCATAAAAGCTGAAACCTGAGACCTAATACCTGAAGCTTTCATCTAAGGTCTTGCCCAAACAAGGCAATGAGCTTTTCTAACAATACCAAATGATACTTTTTAGGCCCGGCTAAATAAATTTTTTTCCTTTTTGGTTGAAGGATTCAAATACTTTGGTTCCCGATCGATCCCCTCTATTTCAACTTAAAGTAAGCACCAAAGTTCGTAGAAGCTCGCCTGGCCACGAAATTACCGGAAGATGCTCCGTAAAAGGCAACGTTTACGCCAAAATTGTCAGTGATCTCAACAATACCTTTGAACCCATAAGCCAGGAATTCCTGGTTATTTACATAAAGGCCTGTCTCCAGGTTTCTGCTGTCCTCTTGAACATTGCCGTTTTCAAAGTTTTCTATAATATCCAAAACAGCAATGAGCCATAGGCGATCTAAAACATGAGCACCTAATTCTCCTCCAATGATGAGATCCCCACTATAGTCATTGGTTCTTATACTCGTCCCCACATTGATGTAGCCATAATAATCTGTCCATCCTTTTCCAATACTCACTGAAGGTATAATGCTCAATGCGTCAAGGCCTGAACGCAAACCGGTTGCTGCGTCAAAACTCCCGGTAGGGAGCTCAGCTTTTATTTGTCCTGATAAGATGAAATTTTTGTTCACAAAATTTTTCCTGACCCCTACCTGCAAATTGCCTAACGTATTCAAATTGCCCGCGCCAATAGTCGGAACAGCAATACTTGGGTTTTGCACCAACTCATTTCCCGTTTCCAGGAGTTTAAAGGGAACTGAAGTTAAAATGGTTATATCATCAGACAACCCATATTCTCCGTAGAAAGAAAGTGTGATATCCGAAACAGGGCGGCTCAAGCGCCAGGAGCCACCATCAGCCAGAAACAGTGCCGAATAGTCTGCAATGGTTGTATAAGAGAGTTGAAAATAACCTTCTCCCTTCTTTTGGGTCCAGGGACTTTGTGCGTTAGCAGTTAATGATAAAAATGTGAAAACCGAAAATAGTAAGTAACTTAATTTCTGCATGGTCTATATGTTTTAGGCACTAGTACGGATAAATGAATTGTGAAGATGTATCCGGATTGTCAGCAATCAGACAAACAGTGCACTAATGTAATTTATCTAAGTCCCTTACTAATATTCTTCTTCTATCGAAATTGATTAAATTTTGGTCTTTGAGTTCGTTCAGGATGGTGGTAACCGTTTGCCTCGAGGTTCCGGTAAGGTTGGCAATATCCTGATGTGTAAAATGATTTTTTATTAGTGTTTCGAATCCTACCTTTTTTCCCTTTTCATAGGCAAGGTCTCTGATGAAGTCTACAATTCTTGACCTGGCATCCTTGAACACCAGTGATTCTATTCTTCTTTCAAGTTTTTTTATCCGAAAGCCGATCAGCTTAAAAATCTTCAAGCTAAGATCCCTGTTGATCGCCATGAGCTGTTGCATATCGGAGATATTCATAGGACACACCCTGGTATCGTGATCCATTGCAATAGCAAAATCTGTCCTTTTTTCCTCTCCAACCAATGCGAGTTCACCAAAAACCTCTCCAGGAGACAGGATTGTTTTTACAACCTCTCTGCCATCTTCGGTATAAGCACCAATCTTAATTCTGCCCTCAGAAACGAGGTATATATGATCAGAAGGTTCGTCAGGGAAATAGATGAATTCATCTTTCTTGAACTTGTTAAAAGTATGACTTTCCTGCATGCCCTCCACTTTATGGGGACATAAAATATCATACAAATCCACATCCTCAAAATACCACAGGTTACTTTGTGTACTCATGCCTTCTTCCGGAAATAGTTTATCAATTGCTACAAATAGTGAAATAAAAATAAACAATAATCTTTACCAATCCCAATTTCATCTCCTTCACTAAGACCATGTTTCACATAGAACGATAAAATCTTCATAAGGTTAATAAACTTTCAAATCTCAATAATTAGGATTTAAAAATTTATATTGCAAACCAATCTTATCAATTCCGACTATAAAATCAAAGGGGTAAAATGTCCAAACTAGTACTATCTCAAATAAACGTTTATCCTATTAAATCGTTGGGTGGTTTTCCATTAAAGCGTGCGAAACTTACCCGAACAGGCTTTGAACACGATAGAAAATGGATGCTCATCAATACTGAAAATACTTTCATGACGCAAAGAAAGTATCCGCAAATGTCACTTGTTAGTGTGGAGGTTCACGTAGATTTTCTTTTGTTAAAGCATAAAACTAAAAACCTGGAAACTTTCAAACTACCTGTAACTGAGGCGCAGGGTGAGCTTATCGAAGTGGGTGTTTGGAACGATATCTGTGAGGCAGTTTTTGTAGGAAAAGAAATAGACCAATGGCTCAGTGAAGCACTCGATCAACCATGCAGACTTGTCCAAATGCCCGAGGCGACACATCGCTATGTTGAAAAAGAATATGCAAAAAATAATGAAACAGTAGGTTTTGCTGATGCATATCCATTTTTAATGATTGGGGAGGAATCTTTAAATGACCTTAATGGTAGATTGAAGGAGGCAGTTCCAATGAACAGGTTTAGACCGAACCTGGTGTTTTCGGGGGGAGAACCCTATATCGAAGATAAATTCCATGAAATGCGCATTGGTGGCCAGTCTTTCCATGCTGTTAAGCCTTGTGCACGTTGCGTTCTGTTAACCGTAAATCAACAAACAGGTGAGAAGGGAAGTGAACCCTTGAAAACCCTATCGACTTATCGAAAAAATGGAAACAGTGTGTATTTCGGACAAAACCTTTTGCATCAAAACCAGGGAACTGTTGCTGTCGGAGATTCCATAGAGGTGCTTAGCTGGAAATAATTTATTGGTTGAAACTCCCTTATTGCTTAGCGGTTTACGACCTCTATGCTTACATTTGCAGCGTTGATCAAATAATCTCAATTCATGTTGTTTTTATACCTAAAAGCACTACACATTATTTTTGTGGTTTCCTGGTTTGCCGGTTTATTCTACAACGTGAGATTATTCATTTATCAAACGGAAGCAAATGACAAACAAGAGCCAGACAGAACTATTATAAAAGATCAGCTGAAGCTCATGTCCAGAAGGCTATGGAACATTATTACATGGCCCTCCGCTGTATTGACACTCATATTTGGTTCGGGTCTGGCTTATCAATTCTTTCCCAACCCACCCAGGTGGTTATTAATCAAAATAGGTTTGGTCCTGGGATTGTATGTTTATCACTTTATTTGCTTTAATATTCATAAAAAACTCCAGGCCGATAAAACGGTTTATAGCGCTCAAAAGCTTAGAATATGGAACGAAGTTGCCACTATGTTTCTGGTGAGTGTTGTATTTCTTGTAGTATTAAAAAATACTTTGGACATGACCTGGGGGCTTATCGGCTTTGTGTTATTTGGAATCGTCTTAATGATCGCGGTCAAAATTTATAAGAAATTTCGAACCAAAGAATAATTTTAAAATCACCATAGATAATGGATAGAATATTAAAAAATGGAGTTTTCCTCCTGCTGATCACCGTGACTATAGTTGCCTGTGAAATAAAACAAAAGGAAGATAGATTGCCGATATTAGGTTATAGGGATGTTGTGGAAAAAGAGATTGATGGAAAAAAAGTAATCGATACTGCCTATCATACAATCCCGGAATTTAGTTTGGTCAATCAAGACAGTAATGTAGTTACCAATAAAACCCTGAGTGATAAAATCTATGTAGCTGACTTCTTTTTTACTTCCTGTCCAAGTATTTGTCCAATAATGAAAACACAAATGTTAAGAGTTTATGAGGAGTTCAAGGACGATAACAGTTTTGCCATTGTTTCTCATAGCATTGATCCGGAATACGATACTGTTGCGCTCTTAAAAGATTATGCCGAACGGCTGGGTGTTGATAATAGTCAAAAATGGATGTTCCTGACAGGAGACCGGGATGAGATTTTTGAACTTGGAGAAAAAGGCTATATCGTGACAACAAAAGAGGATGAAGAGGCACCGGGAGGATACCTGCACAGTGGGGCTTTTATCCTGGTAGACAAAGAAAGAAGGATAAGAGGGTTATATGATGGTACGAAAGCCGACCGGGTTGACCAGTTGATGATAGACATTGTTAAGTTGAAGGAAGAATACCAAACACCGGATGCAAAATAACTCAACGAACATAGCCAATGGTTTTCTGAATACCATAGCTATTGTAATTACTTGCTTAACGGTTATGATAGCTTGCAGTTCAAAAGGCTCAGAAGTGACCTCTGCAGATCAAGGGAATGACAGAAGGGACCAACTTAAACTGAAGCAATACATTATTGAGGGGAAACAACTTTACCTTCAACTTTGTAGTAATTGTCATCAAAATGAGGGGTCGGGTATCGGAAGGTTAATCCCTCCTGTCAGGAATTCTGATTATCTGGTTGAAAATCCAGCCAGGGCCATTTGCATTATTAAACATGGAATTTCAGATAGTATCATAGTCAATGGTACTATGTATCATCAACCTATGCCTGCCAATGAAAGATTGACCAATATAGAGATCGCCGAAATAGCAACCTATATTCTGAATGTTATGAATGATGAAAACAAGCTAATAACGGTTCAGGATGTTGGAGAAGCACTTAAAGACTGTTCTGCCACAAAATCATCTTTGAAATAATACGGATCTTAATAAGATTCTGACTCGTTTGGAAAAGATTTTCCTTTTACGTCCTTAATGTAATTTCCTACAGCCTGGGTAATTGATTCATTCAGGTCTGCGTATTGTCTTAAAAATCTTGGTTTGAACTCCTGGGTTATTCCCAGCATATCATGAACAACCAGCACCTGACCATCGACATGAGGACCAGCTCCAATACCGATAACCGGTATTGATACTTCCTCTGCTACTCTGCTGGCCAATTCGGAGGGAATTTTTTCCAACACGATTCCAAAGCAACCACAATCCTCAAGGAGCTTTGCATCTGATAAAAGTTTTTTTGCTTCTTGCTCTTCTTTAGCCCTGACTGTATAAGTACCAAATTTAAAGATCGACTGAGGAGTTAATCCTAAATGCCCCATAACAGGAACACCAGCACTCAAAATCCTGATTACCGATTCTTTAATTTCACTTCCCCCCTCCATTTTTACACCATGAGCACCTGATTCTTTCATAATTCTGATGGCCGATCTAAGCGCTTCAGAGGAGTTTCCCTGGTACGAGCCAAATGGAATATCTACTATTACAAATGCCCTGTCCACTGCTTTGATAACGGAAGTAGCATGATAAATCATCTGATCAAGTGTGATGGGCAGCGTTGTTTCATTACCAGCCATCACATTAGAGGCAGAGTCACCAACCAGAATGACGTCGATACCTGCTTTATCTAAAATGCCTGCCATTGAAAAATCATAAGCTGTTAGCATAGAGATTTTTTCTCCGCGATTTTTCATTTCCTGCAACTGATGCGTAGTTACTTTCTTGATATTGGATTGATGTATTGACATTTTTTCAGAATTAATAAACCCAAACTATCCATGGCTGATCTTTCCTTGATCTGAAAGATTAAATATGTAACCTAATCCAGCAGATAAGCATTTTTCTCTTTGCTACTTAATACAACTTGGACGTGCTCGTTGATCGTTGTAGAAAGTTCATAGCCGGTATACGTGGCTGATATAGGAAAGAGACTATGCTTTCTGTTAACCAGAACCGCAATTTCAAACTTCTTGATGTTAATCTCTGTCCGTAAGAATGATTTCAATCCGTAGGCAAGTGTCTTACCTGTATTTAGAACATCATCAGCTAAAATAAAACAATGATTGTTCAATTCACTAATATCACAATCCAATTTCACTTCACTGCTTTCCGGTTTGGATTTATCAAGATCAACTCTTACCAATTTCACCTTTAGCGGTGAGATTCTTTCAAGCTCTTCTCTTAGCAATTGTGCAAAAAGGTATCCCTGATCGAAAATACCGGCAAGAACCAACTCCTTTTCATTGAAATTATACTCGTATATTTCAAAGGCAATCCTTCGAATTTTTTGATGGATCTGTTTTTCGTTGAGGATCAATTGTCGATCACGTGCCATAAATGGATAGCGATTTTGAGTAGAGCAAATATATAAAATATCAGCAGACTATTTTGACATAATTATGCTGCTAAATATTAAAAGAAGGTAAATCTCTATCAACTAGATCCTAAATTATCGTCCTGTAAAATGAAGAAAACTTAGATAAGTATGTTCGTTGTCCCAGTCTGTTCTGCCTTTATATCTCAATGTTTCAAGGTCTGAACACAAATAAGTTCATCTTTTTAGGAAATTCCGGTATTGAGCCTTCATCCATTGGTCTGCTCAACGCGACATAGAACTAGGAAAACTAAATGGGAATGATAAAAAAAACCACAGCTATTCGGATATCTACCTGAATGCTGTGGTCTTTGGAATATTTGTAAACCAGATTCTTTGTTGGTATTTATAGACTCACAACAACCCTTCGATAAGACTTGTGCTGTCTTTTCATGTAAAATTTATTATTGACATAATCGAATGCTATGGCATAGGCCATGAATAATCCTCCTCCAATGGAACCACTTCTATTTTCGATTTTATTGTTTTCATCGAATTCCTTGTTGCTAATAACCATAACCGGAATATTTTTCAAACTCATCGCACCAATGTTAAATTGGCTCACACGGCTTATTACTCCGTTTATCTGTCCCGATAATCCATCGGCAAGTGCGACCTCCTGAGGTTGTGTGCTATTGGAGGCGAGTAGCTGAGGAACCTCATTGGTATGGAAAAGCAAAGTTCCACTAAATCCTGTGTCGATCATGAATTTAGCGCGCTGAATAGATTCACCAGGTAATTTTATATCGGCTTCAATATATGGCTTTGTGTCCTCTATTGTTAGTGGTAATTCCTTATATACATCGGCAAAATCAAAATAACCATGATCACAGAATGTCATGATTTTATTATAATAATCTATCTCTACGATAAATCTGGTGAATAATTCATAACCCAAAACACCATGTATATTGGCTCTGCCAAACCTTCTTTTAAGTTTGGCGTCTTGCAGTATCACCATGGCCATACCATTTGCCCTGACTCTGTCGGTTATATCAATAGTAAAACTATGAGCCACCTTGCCATGCAGGAGATGATCAGAACCAAGACCAGAAAAACGAACGGTCTGTGCATACTCGGGCTCAAGACCTTTAATATAGGATTTGCTAAACAGAATCGTTGTTCTGATACCTGTGTCGACAATGAAGTTGAGCTTCTTGCTTTCATTCACCTTTACTTCGATCACTGGGAGGTTGTTGACCAGTCTAAATGGAACTTCAACCATTTGATTATTTCCGGTAAAATGGAATCCTCGCTTTTGGGCTAACGCAGACGGGAAAATTATCAATACCAAAAAAACGCCCAGTAGTAGTTTGTTTGTATTAAGACGCACCTGTAAGTTCATGTTTGATTGCACGTCTCTCTAAAAACAATAGTTATCACCTGTTTTTAGTGTTTTTTCAAAGCGATAAATCTTGCGTCCTTCTTACATAAGCCCCTGATTTAAAGGATGAAGGGGTGTTTTTAATTTTTAGTGTTCAATATCGTTCAGTGGTGTCTCGAAAGCGTTACAACATTTATGCCCCATTTTTGGTTAGTTTTTAAAATAAATAATTGACAAATAGCTAAAAATTAGTGGATTATTTTGTCAAATTTCATTTCTCATGTAATATATTTTAAAAATCACTCAAAGAATAAGTCAATAATTCTTCGGTCGATGTCTGTTTGTTTGACGCTCACTTTTACTTCATCGCCCAATGAGATTACTTTTTTACTGCGCTGACCAACCACACAAAAGTTCTTTTCATCAAAGTCATAATAGTCATCCTGCATATCGGCCATCCTGACCATACCTTCACACTTCGTTTCTATGATTTCGACATAGACACCCCATTCAGTAACCCCTGATACAATGCCATCAAATACTTTCTTATCAACGCTTTCCATGTATTCTACCTGCTTATATTTGATTGAGGCCCTTTCTGCATCGGCAGCTCGTTTCTCTCTTTCCGAAGCATGCAAGCATTTATCTTCATAATCATCCTTGGTCACAGAGTTCTCTCCATTGAGATAGTGATACAGCAGCCTGTGAACCATTACATCAGGATATCTTCTGATTGGGGATGTGAAATGTGTATAGTGATCATATGCCAATCCGAAATGCCCTTTCTCCTCCGTAGTATATTTTGCTTTGGCCATAGTTCTAATAGCCAACGTTTCCAATACATTTTGTTCAGGCTTTCCTTCAATATCATCAATTAACGTATTCAGTGATTTTGATATACTTTGATTGTGCAAATTAAATCGGTGACCAAACTTAGATGCAAATACCGAAAACACTTCCAGTTTTTCCGGATCGGGGTTATCATGTGTTCTATAAACAAAAGTCTTTCGATTTTTACCCTTATCCATTTTATAGATGAACTCCGCCACTTTTTTGTTTGCCAAAAGCATAAAATCCTCAATAAGCTTATGGGCATCCTGGCGGACCTTGGGTATCACTCCTAACGGTTTTCCATTCTCATCCAACTTAAACTTGACTTCGGTCGTTTCAAAGTTGACGGCTCCATGTTTGAAGCGATTTTTTCTTAAAGCAAGGGCCAGCTTGTTAAGTGTCTCAAGTTCTTCCGCAAATTCTCCTGACTTTGAATCGATCACCTCCTGAGCCTCCTCATAGGTAAATCTTTTATCAGAATAAATGATGGTTCTTCCGAACCATTCCTTAACTACTTCTGCTTTTTCATTGAGCTCAAATACAGCTGAAAAGGTCAGTTTTTCTTCATTGGGTCGCAGCGAACAAAGTTCGTTCGAAAGCCTTTCGGGCAGCATAGGTATAGTCCGATCTACCAAATATACAGATGTGGCACGTTCAAAGGCTTCTCTATCCAGAATTGAACCTTTTTCCATGTAATGGGTCACATCGGCAATGTGCACTCCAATTTCGAAATTGCCATTTTCTAATTTTTGTATGGAAAGTGCATCGTCGAAATCCTTGGCGTCTTCAGGGTCAATGGTGAAGGTGGTAATTTCTCTGAAATCCCTTCTTTGCTTTATTTCCTGTTTAGGAATTTCGTCTTTAATTTCTGCTGCGAATTTTTCTACGTTTTCAGGAAATGAAAATGGCAAATCAAATTCTGCCATAATGGAATGGATCTCAGCATCATTTTCTCCAGCTCTTCCCAGAACTCTTGTTACTTTTCCTTCCGGATTTTTATCATGATCAGGCCATTGGGTTATCTCAACAATGACCTTATCATTGTGACGGGCTTTATTCAAGTCCTCATGCTTTACAAAAATATCATAATGCATCCGGCGATTGTCGGCAATAACAAAGGCATATCTCGGAAATATTTCAATTCTTCCGACAAATGAATCACGTTTTCTTTCCAGAATATTGATCACTTTACCCCTGGGTTGTCTTCCGGGTTTTAATGTTTGTGTCAGTACAAATTCTACTTTATCACCGTCCAATGCATATCTCAAATCATCAACATCAACTTTAGCGTCTTGTTCCAATGATTCCGATATAATATAAGCAACACGTGGATTCACAAAATCCACTGTTCCAGTGAAGATCTTTGGTTCTTTTGTACTTCTATAGCTATTATTGCGTAGCCGGCTGACTTTGCCTTTTTCTTCCAGAATAAATAAAACTTCCAATAGCTCGTTCTTAGATTTTTTCCCCTTCAAGTTGAATTTTTTCATTAATTGCCTGATAGAATAGGCTCTTGAAAGGTTATCATTTAAAAAAATTAAGGTTCTTTCACTTATTAAATTGCGGTTCAATTTTGATCCCGCTTTCTTTTTCTTATGTGTTTTCTTTCTACTCATTATCTCTCTTAAAAAATATAAAATTCGATTAGTTAATTTTTGTGGCGCCTGAAGATGAGGAGTTTGGGACTGTTATAAGACGAAGGTACTATATCAATTAGCAATGTGCAATTAACAATGAATAATTAAAATGCCAGGCATAGCAATCATGTAATAACCCCGGTTGACACTCGGATTGCTGAAAATAATTTGTTATAAATCAATAATTTGTGGTTCCAACTTCACATGTATATTCATTAGTTTTAAAAATACTCTGGCGGTTACAATTACATCTTCCGCACAATAGGTGGTTATTCTTTCGAGCCCTTCTTCGTTGTAATACACATCCCTTACCTGACTTCCATCAATATCATATTTACTGGAAGGGATCTTAAAGATATTAGCAAGCAAGTTAAGTGATGTGAAATTCTTTCGATCACCAAATTTCCACATTTCCATTGTATCGAGGTGTAAGACCTCCCAGGGTTTTTTCCCTGAAATGGATAATGTGGCCGGCAGTTCAATTGCATTGATCAACATTCTTCTACAAATAAATGGAAAATCAAATTCTTTGCCGTTGTGAGCGCATAACCTAAGTTTTTGTTGATCAAATTTTGTTTCTAAAAGTTCTTTAAATGCGGTTAATATTTCCTTTTCATTGTGTGAAAAGAATGATTTAACTCTCAAAATAAGGTGTTTGGGGTCAGTTAAATCACAGATCCCAACCACTATGCAAACAATTTTTCCAAACTCTGCAAAAATACCAGCCTTACTATCATATAGCTCCTCAACAGGCAATTCTTCCCAACCATACGATTTGGACGCCTTGTGATCCCACAATTTCTTCATGGGTTCAGCCAATTGATCATAACACTGCTCAATCGGAACGGTCTCAATATCCAAAAAAAGGATATTCTTCAAATCATCTATTTTCATGATTGGCTGGTTGAATTAAAATTTCTATGGCAAAGGTAAACGAATAAAATTAAATTTACGAATGTAGCACCCCCTCAAGCTCAATTTCTTTTATCAGACTCAAAGTTTTATCCGTTATACTTCCCGGCACAAAAATAAACTTCTTATCGTATATGTGACCATCTATGTAATAGCTTACCCAGAATTCATTGGTCAGCTCAAATAATGTCGGATCAATGGGTTCTACAATGGCAAAACTTGCTGCTTCCAATCTTTCAATCATATGCCTCAGTGTGGAGGTGGTTTTCTTTTCACCTTCCTGTTCTCCATAACCCTTGGAGGTAATGAGCACATTTTCAAGCGGGACGTTTTTTTTGTTAATAATATAAACATGCCATTCAAGCCCATTAAGCTCATTTTTCTTTTTAGCAATGGCCAGCGTTACGCCTTCAACCGGGTGAAATTTTATATCGCTTTTCATGACATGTGTTTATAAAAAGTGTTGGAGTGTTTAAGTGCTAAAGTATTTAAGTTATTGCTGTTGAATTAAAAATTCATTCAAACTTAATGCTCTTTTAGAATTAACCAATAAGTTCCATATCGAACAAATTAGCTATATGGTTTTTCAATTTCTGTTTTACTTCTTGAATATCCATTGTTTTTCCGGTTTCATGAGCCATTGAGGTTACGGCTTTGTCATTGATACCACATGGGACAATATTATTAAAATAATCCAGATTGGTATTCACATTAAAAGCAAATCCGTGCATGGTAACCCAACGACTTGATTTTACACCCAGGGCACATATTTTACGTGGATTATGTTGGTTTTTGTGATCCAACCAAACACCTGTCAGTCCCTCAATTCTACCAGCACTAATACCATAGTCAGCCAATGTTAAAATAACAGCTTCTTCCAGCAAGCGGAGATAGCGATGTATATCCGTAAAGAAGTTGTCAAGATCCAATATCGGATAACCCACAATCTGACCTGGCCCATGATAGGTAATGTCTCCCCCTCGATTGATCTTATAATAGGTGGCTCCGATTTGCTTTAAACCACCATCATCCACTAATAAATGCTCCTCTTCTCCGCTTTTGCCCAGGGTATAAACATGTGGATGCTCACAAAACAGCAAATAATTAGTAGTATGCTGCTGCGCTGCTTCGGGAAGTTTCCTATTGGCTATCTTTAAGTCAACAATTTCCTGAAAAATCTCACTTTGAAAATCCCAAGCCTTCTTATAGTCAATTAAGCCTAAATCTTGAAACTTTACCTTTTTGTTGATGTAATAGTTCATTATTCACCCCACAATTTAGCCATCCGGATGGCAGGGAAAAGGTGTCAATCAAAATACACCTTGATCTATTTCTCTTTATTCGAATTTCAAAATACAAAAATAGATATACCCTTGATAAAAATGAGGGTTGGGTTGATTATTTGATATATGATTCTAAAATCTTAAAGTCCGGTGATGCTTCAAGGATAACCTTTTGAATACAGGCGGGAAGAAGGATGGCTTCGCCTTTCTTCACAGATAAACTTTCCTGATTGTATTTAATGTCCAAGATTCCATCAAAGCAAACATAGATCACAAACGAATCCAAATCAGTATAATCACGCTCGATGGTCTGATTGGCTTGAATTTTATTAGTAGTAAAATAAGGACAGGATGCAAGCGGCACTGCTTCGTTCAATTTGTTCTGATAATCAATTTTATATTGATCATAAAATTGATAATCAATGGCATCAAGCGCCTCTTCAACATGCAATTCTCTTCTATTGCCCTGATCATCTGTTCGATCAAAATCGTAGATCCGGTAGGTGATATCTGAGGTTTGTTGAATTTCAGCCAATAATAATCCCTTTCCTATTGTATGTACCCGTCCCGCAGGAATGAAAAAAGAATCGCCATCGGAAACTTTTTCCACATTCAATATATCAGTGAGCTTGCCATTATTGAAATGTTCAAGATAGCTTTCTTTGTCCATTGGCCTGTTGAACCCACTGATCAACTTTGATCCCGGATCCGCCTGGAACACATACCACATTTCAGTTTTTCCGAATGAACTGTGTCTTTTTTCCGCCAGTTTATCGTCAGGGTGAACCTGTATAGAGAGATCATCATTGGCATCAATAAATTTTACGAGTAGCGGGAATTCATTACCGAACCTATCATAAACCTTTTTCCCTGTTAATTTATCTCTATACGTATCAATGAGATCCTTGAGATTTTTTCCTTTTAAGGGGCCTTCCGAAACCACTGATATATTCCCTTCAACACCCGAAATTTCCCAGGTTTCACCACAATTTGGGAGCGGTGAAAAATCCTTGCCCAAAATGGTATTTATTTTGTTCCCCCCCCAGATTTTATCTTTAAAAATCGTTTCAAATTTCAATGGATAAAGCTCACTCATCACCACCAACATTTAATTCTTTTTAATTATGTACTTGGATTTCCAGTATGGAATTTAATAAAATTTGGTACTCCAAAATTTATACTTATTTCTTATGACTCAATAATAAAGATAATTTGTTTAGTGTTCTAAAACTTGTACAAAGAAAATTAGTTATTGCAAATCGCGTAATGTTTTATTTTTTAATCTTGTTTTTCCGAAGTCAAATTTGTCAGGATTACTATCGACCCCATAGGCAGTTTGGATAAATCTTTATAAATTGGTCACTGGCTAACTTAATGAAGTAATTTTAGGTAATTGTATGAAAAACTTCCAAAGGAGAGATTTCTTAAAAAAAACCACAGTTGCGGCAGCTGGAGCAAGCCTCATGGCAGCTTGTCAACCAAGCAAGGAAAAACAATCTGTAGAAGCTCCAAATGTTAATTTTAATAAAACCTTTCAATGGAAGATGGTGACAACCTGGCCTCCGAACTTTCCTGTTCTAGGTGAGGGATGCAACCTTTTAGCTAAATGGATAGAAGAAATGTCCGGCGGGCGATTGAAAATACATGTATATGGTGGCGGTGAATTGGTCCCTCCCCTGGAGACTTTCGAAGCGGTTAGTAACGGAGCAGTGGAAATGGGACATGGTGTGGGTTATTACTGGGCCGGGAAAGCGCCTGCAGCTCAATTTTTTGCTGCAGTTCCATTCGGTATGAATGCCCAACAATTAAATGCCTGGATCATTTCAGGAGGAGGTTTGGCGATGTGGGAAGAGCTATATGCCAAATTTGATTTGCAACCTATGGTATGCGGGAATACCGGAGTACAAATGGGAGGATGGTTCAACAAAGAGATAAATTCGGTGGAGGACCTTCAAGGATTGAAAATGAGAATACCCGGTCTTGGTGGAAAGGTTTTGAGTAAGGCCGGAGGGTCTGCTGTTACTGTAGCAGGAGGTGAAATTTATACAAATCTTGAAAGAGGTGTTATCGATGCCACAGAATGGATTGGACCCTATCATGATTATCTCATGGGATTTTATCGTGTAGCCAAATATTATTATTATCCTGGTTGGCATGAAGCCGGGCCGGTTTTAGAGTTGATTGTCAATAAATCTAAATTTGACAGATTGCCCAAAGACCTTCAGGAGATTATAAGGACAGCCAGCATGAGATCAAATGTTTGGATGTTGTCTGAATTTGATGCAAAAAACAACTTGTATCTTCAGAAATTGATCAATGAGGAAGGAGTACAACTTAGAAAATATCCGGAAGAGGTTTTGAAACAACTCAGACTTTATACCAAAGAAGTCCTGGATGAAATAATCAGTGAGGATCCTTTTAGCGCCAAAGTATACGAGTCCTACCAAAAATTCCGTAACAGCATAAACTACTGGTCTGAGGTCAGTGAAAAAACTTTTTACAACCAGATTTTAAATTAATAAGCAACAACTATTTCAATTTTTTAAAATCAATTTAACTTACTGAATATCAATAAAATATTATTGAGTCTGGGGAAGATTTATTGATCCAGGACAACCTTCTCAAAAAGTTAGGCATTCTAATTGTTAGGTTTATTGTGTCAATTAAATCTTTAGAATCATGAAAACAAAATTATTAATAGGAGCTTTGGCGCTCTTCGTAACGTTCGGAGTCAACGCCCAAAGCACAGAATTGAAAATTGGGTATACCAGCACGGAATATATATTAAGTTTACTTCCTGCTGCTAAACAAATTCAAAAAGAACTTGAAGATTATAACAATCAATTGACCAATCAATTAAAATCCAAGGAGCAGACCTTACAAGAGAAATATCAAATATATCAAAGAGATCTGCCTACTATGACAGATGTGATTAGAAAGGATAAGGAACGTGAGATCCAATCTTTGGAAAATTCATTAAGGCAATTTCAGGCCGATGCTCAAAAATCCTTTCAGGAAAAACAAGTGGCATTGCTACAGCCTGTACTGGAAAATATAAGAGAGGCAATTCAAAATGTAGCCAAAGAACACAATTTCACCCACGTATTTAATTCCAGTTCCGGTGGTATGGATGTGTTGTTGTTTGCTAAAGAAGAAAACGACATATCTGATTTGGTATTGGCGAAGTTAGGAGTGGCCAAAGAGGAAAATCAATAGTTTATTTTTTTATACTTTAGGATACCTCGCAATATGTTTCATTGCGGGGTTTTTTTGTGTTATGAAAGGGAGCAGGTCTTAATTTTCCATGATTTCAGGTAGCCATTTCACGATTTCAGGAAAGGTGATTACCAGCCCCAAAAATATCAATTGTATTATGACAAAGGGCAATATGCCTCTATACAAATGGCTTGTTTTAACTTCCGGAGGTGCTACTCCCTTTAGATAAAATAATGAGAAACCGAATGGAGGGGTTAAGAAGGAAGTCTGTAAATTAAGAGCAATCAGGATCCCGATCCATATCAGATCTATTTTCAATGCAATGAAAATAGGGGCCACTACAGGTACAATAATGAAAATGATCTCAATAAAATCAATAAAAAATCCGGCGATGAACACCACCAACATAACAAGAAAGATAAAGGTATAAGGGCTCAGTTGGGCCTCCCTAATAATTTCAATCAGATACCTGTCTCCCCCGAGTCCTCTGAATACCAATGAAAAGGCTGTTGCTCCAACCAAAATAATAAAAACCATTGAAGTAAGGTGCGTGGTTTCTGTCATTACCTGCTTCAATGTCTTCAGATTAAACTTCCCTTGAATGATCGTAAGGATTGTAGCACCCAAGGCTCCAACAGCCGCAGCTTCCGTTGGCGAAGCAATTCCGGCGAAAATAGATCCCAACACAGCGACGATCAAAGCGAAAGGCAAAAGAAAGGCACTGATAATTCGCTTTATCATACCTTCGGATTTGAATCTGGTAATCTCCTCTTGAGGAAGGGCGGGGGCAACATCAGGATTTACAGAAGCTCTGATAACAATGTATCCAACATACAATAAAACCAACAATATTCCGGGGAGCAATGCAGCAGTAAATAAATCCCCGACTGACACATTTAATACACTTCCCAATAATACCAGCACTACAGATGGTGGTATTATTTGTCCCAAAGTACCTGAAGAAGCGATGGTTCCGGTGGCCAGTTCTGCGCTGTATCCTCTTTTCAACATTGTTGGGAGACTGATCAGTCCCATAGTAATGACGGTGGCACCAACAATGCCAGTGGATGCGGCCAGCATAGCGCCGACAATAACCACTGAAATGGCCAAACCTCCTTTGAGCTTTCCAAACAACAAGGCCATGGTTTCCAAGAGACTTTCAGCCAGTCCTGATTTTTCCAACATAATGCCCATATAAACAAACAATGGAACGGCTATTAATACAAAATTTCCCATAGTCCCATATACCCGCAGGGACAACAAATAGAAAAAATCAATACCGAAAATGATAATACCCATAAGTACTGAAACACCTCCCAGGGTAAATGCAACAGGATAACCAAAGAGGATCAATAAGAAAATAATGGCAAATAATACGATCGCGAGTCCTTCAATCACAGCTATTAGGATTTATGATTTGCTTTGTTAAAAATGATTAAGAGTGACTTAAATGTCAGTGAAATACTTTGGAGGAATAACAAAATAAAGCCAATAGGTATAGCTGATTTGATAATATACCTGGCGGGGAGCCCTCCGGGATCAGGGGAAGATTCATTGAGCCTAAATGAGTTGCCAACAAATTTTAAAGATGCATCGATGATTACAAGACAAAAGGGTATCAGGAATATCAATGTTCCCACCAGATTTACCCAGGCTTTTTGCTTGACACTAAAACGGCTGTAAAAAACATCGACCCGTACATGACGATCATGCTTCAAAGTGAATGCTGCTCCAATCAGAAATATGGCTGCAAATAGATGCCACTCCAATTCAAAAATCCATGCAGCACTCTGGTTGAACAGATAACGCATGATCACATCATAACATATCAGCAATACCAACAAAGTTGTAAACCAGGAAATCTTGTTCCCTATCCATTCATTCAGCTGATCGACTCGTTTAATGTACCAATTAAAGAAATGAAGCATCCAATAGTCCTTTTACAGTTTTTCAGGGCAAAAGATAATTAATTGGACTGAAGTAACAAAACGTGAATTTAGTAAACCTATATTTTACAATTTTGAATGATCATAATTCAAAACTCAAAATTCATCATTCAAAATTACCACTTGTTTGCTTTACTTGTGATATGGTTTCATCCATAGAGAAACAGATACTTGAAGGCTTCAACAATTTATCACTAGCTTTGCACTATGGATCGCAATTCCCAAAAACAGGACATCAGGAAAACTGATGTTGAGAAGGTGAAGGATTTTTTGATGAATCATGGTGAAAAGCCCTTTAGAGTAAAACAGATTCATGAATGGCTTTGGAAAAAATCCGCTCGTAGCTTTGATGAAATGTCGAATTTATCATTGAAGACGAGAGAGTTGCTTAAAGATAATTTTGTCATCAATGCTGTAAGCCTTGATCAGCAGCAAATTAGTACAGATCAGACAATAAAATCAACTTTCAAATTATTTGATGATCATGTGATCGAGGGGGTATTGATCCCAGCTGATGATCGAATGACTGCCTGCGTATCTTCACAGGTGGGTTGTTCATTAAGTTGCAAGTTCTGTGCTACGGGTTATATGGATAGGGCACGCAATCTTGATGCAGCAGAGATCTACGATCAGGTTGTCCATATCAAAGAACAGGCTGAGAAAAACTATAATGTTCCTCTAAGCAATATTGTTTATATGGGAATGGGAGAACCGCTTTTGAACTATACAAATGTGCTAAAATCCATTGAGCACGTGACTTCTCCGGAGGGTCTTGGTATGTCACCAAAACGCATTACTGTTTCCACAGCTGGTATTGCCAAAATGATCAGAAAATTGGGCGATGATGAGGTAAAATTTAATTTGGCTTTATCACTTCATGCTGCTAATGATAAAAAGCGAGACACCATCATGCCGATCAATGAAAGCAATAGTCTTGAAGCATTAAAGGAGGCACTTCAGTATTATTACTATAAAACAAAAAATCGTGTGACATTCGAATACATTGTATTTTATAACTTCAACGATACCTTGGATGACGCTGCTGAATTGTACCAATTCACAAAATATGTTCCGAGCAAAGTAAACATTATTGAATATAATCCCATCCAGGAAGCGGATTTTGTCAAAACTGAAGAAGACAGGTTAGAGACCTTTTCCAATTACCTTAAAAAGCGTGGGGTAAATGTTCAGGTGAGAAGAAGCCGGGGCAAAGATATTGATGCAGCTTGTGGGCAATTGGCTAATAAGGAAAAGCATGGATAAGAAGCTTTAAAAAATATTTTGAACCAGCATAACTGATATTCAGCGAATAGAAAATTTTCTATTTTTTCTACATCATTGTTTCTGTTCCAAAAGTATATTTGCGAATGAACAAAAAGTAAATGGAAAAACTTTCTAGAGGTTACATCATACCAAGTGCAGCCTATGGCATTTCCAATAAATTAGTAAAGGGATATCGCACTATTGACAAATCTCCTGAAATTGGTGATTTGGTTTATGGAATAGTTACAAGAATTGGCCAGCATAATTCTCTGGAAAATAGCCAGGGAAGAATACACAATATTTTTCAAGGATCGAAGGCGGTCTTCACTTTTGGGAACAGGTACGCTCCCGATTATTATGAAGGAATTGTTCCCGATTCTCTTGTTGAAGATGTTGACTTATTGGCACGTTCCGGGCTTGTGGGTCTGGTGAAGGCTAAAAGCAGTAAGGTTATTGATCCAACAAGGATTAAAGTCCTTGGTTATGCATGTGATAAGCAAGGTGATATTATCAATACCAAAAACCATCCACTCATTGTACCAAAGACTACACAAAAGAAATTTCCTCGGGCTAAAATGATTTTGGTGGTTGGTACAGCGATGAACTCAGGGAAGAGCGCAGCTGCCGTATCATGTTGCAGAGCATTGTCATTGTCTGGTCACGAAGTCAGGGGTACTAAAGTTACCGGTACGGCTAGTCTCAAGGATATTTTGCATATGAATGATGCAGGAGCTTCTTATTATGCTGATTTCTCTTACCTGGGCTATCCATCAACTTATTTGCTTTCCGAAGAGGAAACGCTTCACATATTTAATTCGCTCGATCTGAAATATGCAAATAATAGAGAAAACTACTGGGTTGTTGAGTTAGCCGATGGGATCAATCAAAGGGAAACATCAATGCTATTGAAGTCTGAAGAAGTGCGAAGGAGAATCCATAAATTGATTTTTTGTGCGGCTGATGCCTTTGGAGCCATTGGAGGTTTGGAAGTACTGAAAAAACATTTTGATTTAACACCTGATGCCATTTCCGGTGTTTGTTCAAGTTCACCGCTACATATAAAAGAACTTGAGGCTTTTACGGAAGTTCCAATTTTTGATAGTATGAATGCTGACACAAAAATGCTTGTGGATATTTTGTGTCGGCCAAAAAGAAGGTCCAAAGGGAAGGTTATAAAAGTTTAAATGGGAAAGCTGATCAGAAAATATGCATTTGCCATCCACGGAGGGGCTGGAACAGTTTCCAGGACAACTATGACAATGTGGAAGGAGAAGGCTTACCATGAAGCACTCAAACGAGCGCTTTTAGCTGGAACCGCCATTCTTGAAAAAGGAGGGAGAGCTATGGATGCGGTAATAGAATCGGTTCGTATAATGGAAAATAGTTCGCTTTTTAATGCGGGAAAAGGATCTGTCTTTACACATGATGGCAAACATGAAATGGATGCCGCCCTTATGGAAGGTAAATCTCTGAAGGCAGGAGCTGCTTCAGGTGTTCAATTTGTGAGAAATCCTATTCTTTTGGCAAGAGCTATCATGAAACATTCGAGACATGTTATGCTTGGAGGACCAGAAGCGGTGCGTTTCGCTAAAAAATTTGATATTGAGATCAAACCACAGGAATATTTCTATGATGAGTTTCGGTACAAGCAATGGCAGAAAGCAAAAAGCAAAGACAAAATAATTCTTGATCATGACATTGAAGAAGAAAAAAAATATGGAACAGTTGGTGCGGTAGCCATGGACAAAAGGGGCAATTTGGCAGCAGCAACTTCCACTGGTGGTATGGTGAACAAAAAATTTGGTAGAATCGGTGATAGCCCGATCATTGGTGCGGGAACTTATGCTGATAACAATACCTGTGCTGTGTCCTGTACAGGCCATGGTGAGTATTTCATCAGATATGTGGTAGCCCATGAGCTTTCTTGCATGATCAAATATGGACAAAAATCGCTTAAAGAGGCCGCTGAATATCTTGTTTTCGAAACATTGAAAAAAGCAGGCGGAAAGGGAGGCCTTATTGCTGTTGACAGGAATGGAAATATTTCAATGCCATTTAATACGAAAGGAATGTATAGGGCTTACAAAAAAGAAGGAGAGGAAGAATATGTTGGAATCTATCGATGAAGCAACTACATAAATGTATTTCAATACTTAATATTAAAAGTTCAGATTTAACCTAATTCCAACTGTAAGAGATCAAACTGCCCCTTTCTTTATCATTTTCAATTTTGAGATAAATATCAATTTCCTGCTGAAGCTCTTCGACGTGCGAGATAATGCCTACGATCCTATTCTCTTTTTGTAAGGATTTTAAAGTTTCAAAAACCACCCTTAAGGCATTTTTATCCAAGGCTCCAAAACCTTCATCCAAAAAGAAAAAACTTTGGTCTGCTTGGTTCAGCGACTTGATGTTTTCAGCAAGTGCCAGGGCAAGACACAAAGCGGCCTGAAAAGTTTGGCCTCCCGATAAAGTTTTCAGCAATCTTGTTTTACCGTTATTTAAATAGTCTCTTACAATAAATTCATTGTTTTCATTTAGTTCAAGACTAAGGTTGTTGTTGGTTAATTTAAAAAAGCGTTCATTGGCAATTCGGCATAGATTATTGAGATATATGGAGGATACATAATTAACGAAACCGCTTCCTCTGAACAAATGAGATAGTTCGGATAAATCATGCTTTCGAATGGTTAATTTGTCTAACTCGGCCTTAAAATCCCTGATTTTAACAAGTCTCTTTTCAAGATCTCCTTTCTCATGTTTCAGACCTGCTAATTTATTTCCTAATTCCTTGGTGAGTAATACTAATCTTTCGATTTCATCTTTCAATTTTATGTGATTCTCCTCCCCATAAGAATGATCTGAGGCCTCCTTTTTCAAAAGTTCCAGCTGCGCTGTTACGGTTTGTAAGCGTTGTTGATAATGGCTTAAAGCCTTACGTTCTTCTTCGATGTTAAGTGATGTTTGGAGAATATTTCTTATTTCATCGATCTCCTTAAATCCCTTTTCTATCACAAGATTCTTAATTTGTTCATCTAACTTTTGAGCTTTGATAACGGTTTGTTCAAGATTCTTTTCTTCAGATTTTAACTGTCCCTTTATTGTATTGAGCTCCTGCTCCAATTGTCTTTTTTCAGAACCGGTGTGTTCATATTTGGCATTGATCTCTGATAATTGCTTTTCACCCTTTTGCAGGTTCGTCTGAAGTTGTTCAATGGGATATTTTTGAAACTTTTCAACATCTAATATCTGTATTGCCCCTTTTAATTGTTCTATTTCACCTTCTTTCCGGGCGCTTTCTTTTTCAGTGATATTTAATTTTTCATTTTGACCGTTAAGTTCAGTTTCAATGTTATCCAGCACTTTACGAAGCTCAGCTACCTTTTCTTTAAGTTCCTGTAAGGTCTTCTTTTCTGCCGTGGATTCCTGTAACAGGATCTCTATTTGAGCCAAATCCTTATCTCTCCAGGTTTCCCAGACAAATTCGCCCCGGTGCTTATCTTCTTTGACCTTCAGTGTTGCAATGTTTCCTTCACATTGTTCCAGGTATTTTCTTTGGGTGACTATTTCGCTTTCCAGTTCTCTTATATTATCTTTTAATGCTCTAAAAATCCTGATATCATCTTTTTGAAGTTCCAGAGCTCTTTCAGATGCTGCTATCTGCTCATCTACTGTTTCGATTTCTGCCGGAGAAGGGTGGTGCTTAGATCCACATAACGGGCATGGTTCACCTTCTTTTAAGTTCTCGGAATAATTTGCCATTTCCTGCTTAACTTTCCATTCCCGAATATCAATTTCCAGCGCTTCAATGGTTTTAATTTTCTTAGTTTCGAAATCGTCAGCATCTTTCAAAAAAGATCTGTAATCGACAAATGGTTCAAGATCCTGGTGAGTCTTGATCAGCTCAACCTGCTTATTTCGTAATTCTTTTTCTTTTGAAAGAACGACTTCCTTTTCCTTTTGCTGTTTTGATAGTTCCTCAGCTAACTCATTGTTCTTCAGATTCCATTGTTGTAATTGTGTTAGTATTAAATGGTCTTCCAGTTTTTTTTCCAGCTTTTCAATGCTACCCTCATGGTTTTGAAGGGCTTCAAGACTTGACCTTTTTCTTTCTTCAATGGTAGCGAGGCTATTTCGAACCAGTTCGATTTTTGAGCTTATCTCAAGTACTGTTTCGTTAGCCTCTTTTATCTTAATAATGTTATTGAGATCTTTTGCTTTTTGCTCAATATCTCCTTTGTTCTGAAAATCACGTTGTGCCTGTTCGTAATTTTCATTGGCTGTATTACAAGCTGTTTCAGTTGTAGCGAGTTGATCACGTAGTTCTTGAATATGCGTTTGTTTCTTCTTTATATCGTCAAGGGTGTGATCAAGTATCTTTAATTTCTCATCGAAAAAAGTGAGCGCTTTTTCATAAATGGCCAGTTGTTTTTCTTTTTGAAGGAACATATCCTGATCATCTAGTAAGAGCTGCCTTTCCTCTTCAAGCTGATGAATATCCTCAAAAAGTTTCTTCAGTTTGTCAAGTACAGCTTCTTCTTTTCTCAATTGATCCAGCAATACCTGTTCCTTCTCAAGTTCGGTTTTCGTATGTTTTATCTGTTCGGAGATGGTGTTTACATCCCCTTCACTGATCTCTCCCTGCTCTCCGATCTTTGCTTCTGCTACTTCAATGTCTGTTTTAGTTCTGCCAAGTAAAATGTTGGTCCTGGAAAAAAGATCGAACCTTTCCAATTGAAAAAGCTCCTTCAACATTTTGGTACGATCCGCCGTTTTTTGATCTATAAACTCTCTGAATTTTCCTTGTGGGACAATGACTGTCTGCCTGAAATTTTCATAAGTCATTCCAAGGATTTCTGATGCGTCCTGTATGTTTTCTATGGGTAACCAGTCGTCATTCTTCCAATGGTAAAAGCTTCTGTTCTTAACTTCAACCTTTTCAAAATCGCGTTGTTTTCTTTTAGCAGAAAAATTAAATCTATAAAGATCATTGTTTCCCTTTCCCGCTTTAAAACTGAAATCAATTAATAATTCATCACTTTGTAAATTGAGCATGTTGTAATAGCGATTGTCGCCTGATTTATTCAAGCGATCACTCCTGTCGAAAAGCACAAAAACGATGGCCTCAAGTATGGATGACTTGCCACTACCTACTGCACCGAAAATGCCAAAGAGTTTTGAAGAAACTAATGTTTCAAAATCAATCTCCAGCTTTTCTTTATAAGAATATAATCCCTGAAAACTTAGCTTTACCGGTATCATCTAATTTGTAATAAGTGTTGATGTGTTAAAGTGTTAAAGTATGGTAGCCCCATCAATTCAAAATTCATAACTCAAAACTCATAATTTATCACTATTCTTCATCCGTTTAAAATTTGTAATTTAATGTCATTAAGTTAAGCCTTTAGGTGTCAGGCGTCAGATAATTTTAATACAGACCAAAAAACATTATTAAGGCTGAAATCTGAGACCTGACACCTGAATGCCTTACGATATATTTCTAAACTAAACGGCATTAATTTGTAATTCAATGAGATTGTGACACCCTAGTTTAATCATACATTTGTGCGTCTCAATCCCGACCTGTTTCTTCTGTATCCAAAACTTCGTTGAGTAAGGCTAGTAACTGGTCGTTTGGCTCCTGCCCTTTTCTATGTTGGAAATAATCTTTGAAAAGCTCCCTGACATCTTTGTTCAAATCTATTTTAGAAGTTCCTTCATTTGAAGCAGTATTATCGCCTGAAATCTCCGGAATAATGCTTACAATCCCATCATGTGCCTGGTAAAGTGCCTTTTTGGTTTTTGCATCGATGAAAGTATTGCTGACCAATGTGAGTTCCACAAAAGTTTTTGGATTATCCTGAAGCCAGTTCAGTGCTTGATCAACCTCTTCAAATCTTTTTCTCACCAATTTCCGGCCGGCGTTTAATGATACTTTTTTTAATTGAACTTTCTTTTTAGGTTCTGCTTCAATGATCACCACAAACTTCTGTTGATTGGCTTCACTGAAGCTATAACCCAATGGACTGCTACTGTAGAGCATGGGGCATGGCTCCTCTGCAACCGTTTGATATCTATGCAAATGACCAAGTGCTACGTATTGCATCTGTTCGGGAATATCTTCACTGAAAATGGCCTGAGCACCTCCCAGATGTAAAATGGGTTTTTCATCATCCGGTTCTTCAGGAGCTTCTCCATCCTTTTGCATAAAATAAAGGTGAGCCATCAATATATTCACTCCTTGATCATCACAATAATTGTCAGCATGTTGTTGCCATGATTGTTTCAGCAGGCTCCTTAGCGCTTCTTCCTTGTCTTCCTCGCCTAAAAATTTCTTTAGGCTTGTTTCATTAGCGTAGGGGGTTAATAACAAACGAAGAGGGTAGTTAACTTCAGGTAACTTTAATTCTATAAATCCCGGTGCACTTTTGGAAATTTTCAACCCGGTTTCCAGTTCAAAACATTTTATTTCAGTCTGGGGTCGCCCGAGGAAAACTATTCCACAAGCTCGTGCCAATGGGTCCGGTGCTTCAATACGATCAGGAGAATCATGGTTACCGGCTATGGCTATAACTGCTCTTTCTCCATTTTTTGCCAAGCGATGCATGGTCTGATAAAACAACTCGATAGCATCGTTGCCCGGATTAAAGTTATCATATAGATCACCTGCTACCAATATGACATCCACGGATTCCTTGTCAGCAATATCACAAATTTCATTGAGAACCTCTTTTTGCTCCTCAATTCTGGTATAGTCATTAAGACGTTTCCCCAAATGCCAGTCTGCCGTATGAAGTATTTTCATTGTTATACAAATTAAATATGGCTCGCGCCATCTATAGTATATAGCTCCTTAAATTTAGGTGAAGAGGTTTAAATAGACGATCTTAGAAATGTATATTTTTTGAAAGTTTTATAATTAGTAAGCAACAATTGGTGAGATTTTGGAATTTAAATGAAAGACGAAAAAATGTTCTTTAAAAACTTTAAAAATATTTTAAACTGAATTTGAACCTATTAAGTGTCATTCCATCCAGTATAATAACTAAATTTTACATTGTCTTGTGACTTTTATTTTGTCACTGCATTATACTAATATAAAAAGCAAACGCCTTTGGAAATTAAGCATCACATAAAAGAGGAAGAGCTGATAAAAGAAAAGGAATGGATCAGTGATGCCCAAAAGAATCCGGAAAGGTTTAGCAAGTTATATGATAAGTATTTTGAAGGCATATTTCATTTTATATTCAGAAGGACAGACGACGAGGATGTGGCTGGGGATTTAACTTCACAAACTTTTCTAAGTGCTTTGCAAAACATCAAAAAATACGAGTTCAGAGGGGTTCCCTTTTCAGCGTGGCTATATAGGATTGCGGCAAACCAGGTCAATAAATATTACCGCGATCACAAAAAGAAAGTTGTTTTCAGTCTGGAAGAATCTGTGGCCTGGAAATTACTGGATGAGGCTGAAGAAGATCATCAGGAAGAAAAACTTAGCAGATTAGTTTCTTTTCTTGAAGAATTGTCTTCGGAAGATATGGCGGTATTGGAGCTGAGATTCTTTGAGGAAAAGGGATTTAAAGAAATAGCCTATATACTAGAAATATCGGAGAGTGGGGCAAAGATGAGAACTTACAGAGCGATAGAAAAATTAAAGGCCTTCTTTGAATCCAGAGGAGCAATTAAACAATGAGTAATTGGTAATGTGCAATTATTAATATGAAGAATAAAGTGTTAGTGTAGGTGTTGAACGATCTAACCGATGCTTCAATACTTTAACACTTTAACACTTCAACACTTAGAGATGAAACGTCACGATATAAGATTAAGAAAGGAAGCGATAAGCAGTAGAAGGATCCAAAGGCATAAGGATTTCGGGAAGATCATGCAGGAGCACCAGAGGATCAATGGAAGCAGGAATGTTACGCGCTTTTTGACAGTGATTGTTTCTTTAGGCTTAATCGGAGCCATGACATATTGGTCAATTCCAAAGCGTGACAAAGTAGTGGTGAACGCACCGGAGAAGTTTAATTTTAAAACGGAAAGGTATTTAATCAAAGTGCCGTCATTGAATGTTAAAGCAGTCGAAGATAATGGTCGTATCATATCGGTACTCGGTGCCAGTGCGGAACCTCAGGGAGGGCACGAAGCTTATTTGGAATATTTATCCAATAATCTGGAATATCCGGAATTGGCTGTCGAAGACAAAGTTTCAGGTGTTGTTCTGGTGCAATTCAGAGTACTTGAAGATAGTACCATATCGGATTTCAGAATTATCAAAAACCTGGGTTTTGAATGTGATGAAGAGGCCGTTCGCTTAATACAGAACGGACCAAAGTGGATACCAGGTAAAATAGAAAATATTGTCACCCATGGTGTCATGATCGTGCCGGTGACCTTCCAGTTACCATAAAGAAATTTTAGAACAGTATGCATACAGGTTCTTTATCCGCCAGCTGGCGGAAAATAAATCAATTTTTCAACCTTAAAAATGATGATAAATGGAACCTAAAAAGAAGCGAAAAGCAGATGTAAGCCGATTTCGAGTTGTCTTTTTTAATATCGGTTTAGTATTGACATTGGTAGCCGTAACCATGGCTTTTGAATGGAAAACCTATAATCCTAATTTGTTTGATCTTAGTATGAAAGGTGAAGGTGTCGAAGCCTTTGACGAACCACCTCCAACCATTGTAACACCGCCACCTCCACCGGTCAAAGTGGTGGTCCCACAAAAGATTGATATTGTGGATGATGATGAGAAAATTGAAATACCAGATTTTGTTATTGATGTAGTTATAGATGAGGAAGATCGGATTGAAGAGCTTATAGTCAGTAATCCGGATTCGGATGATATAGCAGAAGAAATCTTCGAAATTGTGGAGGTACAACCATCTCCTGTCGGTGGTATGGAAGCCTTTGGTAAGTTCCTAAAAAAGAACCTGAAGTATCCCAAATTAGCCAAAAGAATAGGAACCGAGGGTAAAGTATTTGTTCAATTCGTTGTTGATAAAAACGGAAAGCTAACGGAGATAGAGGTTGTGAAAGGAATTGGAGCAGGTTGTGATGAAGAGGCGATTCGAGTAATCAATGCTCATCCAAATTGGAATCCTGGAAAACAAAGAGGAAGGCCGGTTAAGGTGAGAATGATCATCCCGATCCACTTCAAACTTGGATAACACTTGGTAATGTTGAGTTTAGGGTGATGGATTTTGAGTTTCTAAACTTTAACGATTAAACACAGAAATACCTCAACACTTATATAATAGTCGTCCTGCCGTTAAATAAATTTTCTATGTGATATGAAGCCTGAGGCAGGGCGGCTATGCTACTACTATAACGAAAATCAGTTATTCCACCGGTAATTTAAAATTTCAGATTATTCTTCAAGCCAGCAAATAAATCTTCCCTGTGGCTATTTGGAGTTATGATTACTTATCTGTTGGCCTTTGAGTGCTGAAAGATATCATTCATTCAATTAACCAACCATTTTAACCATGCGCAGATCAAGAATGACCAACACTTCTGTCAACGCCGGATCAATGGCAGATATCGCTTTTTTATTATTAATCTTCTTTTTAGTAGTCACTACAATTCTGAACGATAAAGGGTTAATGCTCAGACTACCACAGAAGACCGATATACCGCCTACCCCCAGGCATAAACGAAATATTTACAATGTATTACTCAATAGTAAGGACCACATTATGATTGAAGAAGAAGAGATTTTTAACATGATGAAAATCCGTCCCATGGTCAAAGAATTTATTTTGAATCCTGGTAAGAAAGAAAATTTATCGGTTTCACCTAAAGAAGCCGTGGTTTCTCTTAAGACAAATCGATCGACAAGCTATGAGCTATATATTGGTGTATTGAATGAAATACAGGCGGCCTATTATGAGATTTACGGAGAAAGGGTAGGGTTAAGTGCCGATGAGTTCAGGAAACTGGATAGGAGTAACCCGAAAGAAAGGCTATTATATGACCAAGGGAGAAAAGACATTCCAATGAATATATCTTTTGCTGAAAACTAATATGAAAATGAAATTTAAGAAACAGTCAAAAAGTTGGCAGGAAATACCAACAGCAGCATTGCCAGAGATTATATTTATGATGTCTACGGTAGTGAGAGAAACAGATCTACTGGTTGAACAGAAATTACCGAGAGCTTCTCAACTTAGGAAATTGGAAAGAAAATCATTAGTTAGCTATTTCTATATCGGAAAACCTAAGAATACACAACGCTTTGGTTCGGAACCCAAGATTCAGGTCAATGATGTATTTATTGAGGTAAACAATATTCCAATGTTTGTCCAAGGAGAAATACAAAAAATACCGGAATCTGAACAGTCGAAAATGACGATGGCTCTTAAAGTCGATCGTGATTCAAAGATGGGATTATTGATTGATGTGCAGGAAAAATTACAAGAGATAGATAAGAGAAAGTTGCTTTACAATTCTTTCCAAAGTGATTTAAATTACTAATTAAGATCAAGCCGCCAGAGAAATCTCTATTACCACTTCAAACAATCCTCTCCATCAATTGTGTTATCTTTTCCTTCATTTTTAAAAAGAACTTATTGCGCTCTTTTTCCGAAACCGAGCTAATAAGGCTGGATTTTCGGAGGATTTGTTTCAGATAACGTTCAGTTTGATCTGAAAAACGTTCATTAGTCGTTGTCAGTATGTTCATCAAATTATGGGTGATATGCGTTATGCGTGTATCATCCATGATAAAAAAAATGGTATTGTCGGAGATGGTTATTTCATTATAATATAATTTGAAATTATCACTACCTGAGGTAGCTTCTTTAATATTTTCAAACTTATACCCTAATTCGGCTTGTTTTTGGGTATGTGAAATCATTTCCAGCATCTTCTCGCAAAGCAAAATAGCCTGATCTTTCTGTTTAAAAAGACCACATTCCCAGCAATATTCAATTTGTCTTAAAGTAACATTAATTGTTTCATTACTCCATATTTCTATACTCGGCACATGTGTATATGCCTTCCAAATGCTTTGGGCCAAAGAAACACTTTCTTCATCGAACTGATTGAAATCGAAGTTATGCTCAAAGTATCCTGTCGAATCTTCCAGCATGTTCATCCAGAAAAAGATCTTAAATGTGGTTAACTCATGACACTGAAAATAATGAAAAAGAGGAATATCTTTGGCTGCGTAGATAAGCTCCTTGTTTTCAAATTGTGTCATTAATGTCAGGTTCTGTAAAACTGATGCCAGATAATCCTTAAAACTAAAACCATCCTGATTAATAGCCCGGTAGGTAAAACTAACACTGTTACTTTTTAGGCTGAACAATGTATCGATGGAAATGTCGTATTGAGAACTCAGTATTTGTATTTCATCAAAACTCAGGCTGGTTTCTCCTCTGATTCTCCTGTAGGCACTGTCATTACTGATGTTGAGCCTATCAGCAATGTCATCCACCAAAGAATAATTGGGTGGTAACTTCTCTTTCACACATTGAAAAAAGAATTCCTGGATGCTTTTGAAATCCTCCATTTCAAAATTTTGATTAAATCCATTAATGGGAGTTTGAATTTAAATGAATATCGCAAAACATAAAATTGAAGTTTTGAAATTTGCAAAATTTCCCAAACAATCCCAGCACAAGTACAGAGTTAAGTATTTCTTACAAAAACCTTCTAAGATGGCCTAAAAAGCCGTTTCATTGCGAATTTCAGCTTATATAATTTTGAATCAAACATAAGAGATTAACTATGAAACAAATTATTTTATGCATAGCAATGCTTTTTCCCTTCGCAGCCTTGAAGGCTCAAGAAGTGAAACCGGTGGATCCGGAAAAACAAAAAAAGAAAGCTATTAAAATGGAGTTCTTTTCTCCGTTAAGTGGTAACCTGACTTTGGGTTATGAACAGTATATTAAGAATTGGGTGTCATTTGAAGGAAAACTCGGACTTATCGGAGTTGGAACCAACATCAGCGATCAAAAGGGATTGTTCATAAAGGCAGGTCCTAAGTTTAAATTGAAGCCGGATTTTATTACTGACAATATGAGAGGTTCGCATTTCTTAAGAGGATCATACATTAAACCGGAGCTTGTCTTTAGTTTTTATAATCATAAAGATATTTTTCTGGATAGTAGCTCCCCCTCAGAATCAGTTCAATCAGGTGCTATTATTTTAAATTATGGAAAACAATATATCCTGGGAGAAATCTTGACAATTGACTGGAGTTTCGGATTTGGTTATGGATTTGACAATAATGGTGAAGGTGGATATCATTATGGTCACACAGTGGGTTCTTCTACGGTTCCAATTGCAGCCACTGCAGGTTTTACCGTCGGTTTATTATTAAGATAAGCATGATGATGAGATAGAGAATCAAAGGGCTATCCCAACCAACAGGCTTCCATGAATGATGCTGATTACACTTAACATTATTCATTTGGAAGTCTTTTTTGTATTTCCGAATCTCGACTCACCTAACGTTGTATAAAAATGAATTCGAATATGGGCAATGGACTCAGCCATGTAATGAAATTTAAAAAAAAGTTTATCATCTGATTACGAGTTGATTTAACTTGTAATCATTATGAAAAAGCTGTCACTGCTGATCATTTCTAACCTCATTATCACTGCTGCCTTCGGACAATCAGCTGGCCAGCATTATCAGTCAGGTGTTCAAAAATTATATCAGGAACAAAACTACCGTGAAGCACTGGTCCACTTTTCACGTGCTATTGAAAGCGATCCTAATTTTTATGCTGCTTATACCAATAGAGGTAAAGTAAAATATGCATTGCGAGATTATATGGGTGCACTAGCCGATTACGATAGGGCAGTGGAATTAAGACCATCGAGTTTTGATGTATATGTTGCCAGGGCCGATTTCAAAAGGGATATTAAAAAATACTATGAGGCTTATACAGATTACTCCAAAGCAATAGAACTAAACCCTTCCTGTATTGAAGCTTACTATAAAAGAGGGAATGTAGCTAGTATGCTAAACGATTACAAGAAAGCTTTCCGTGATATTAGCACCGCAATGGAACTCAATGCCAATGACGATAAGCTTTATGCCAATCGGGCACAGATTAGAGTAGGTGGCTTTGACGCTTCCTCGCCTGAAGGTATAAGCAAGATCAAACTCGCTATACAGGACATTGATACCGCCATTATGATTAATCATTTTGGTGCAGATCACTACAACCAGCGGGGGAATTATTATTTCGACTTGAATATGATTGATAAAGCGATTCGGGATTTCAACCAGGCTATTACTATGGACTCTACCAATGGTGAATTTTTCAATAACCGGGGGTTAGCCAAAATGCAGCAGGAAGAATATAAAAGTGCCAATACGGACTTTACGAGAGCCATTAAGATTTCGCCAGACAAGGAGTATTATTATAGGAACAGGGGACTTACACGTTTCAACGGGGGTAAATACAAAAGCGCTATAAATGATTACTCAAAGGCTATCGAACTTATAGAAGGAGTTAGAAATTTGCCTGATGATAAAAGTGTGAAATTCAAACTGACCAATGCTTATTTGGTCAGGGGATTGGCATACATAGCCATAAAAAATGGCCTGGAGGCGTGTAGAGATTTCTTCAAGGCAGCCGAACTTGGTGAAAGAAGAGCCAACAATTATATCAACAGATATTGTACGAAATAATATTTTCGACAAACCAGCATTTGGATATCAGAGTTGACAAGTATCATTAATCATTCAGGCTTACAGAGTCAACAATCCGGATCTATTAGTCTTATCAATTATTCTATAAAGCCAACGAATTTCTTTTGAATATTTTCAATAAAAAATCTCAATCCATTTGCAATTACGAAAAAGTTCGTATATAATTGTTGTACGAAAGTTATTGTAATTATAAATGTTATGAAAATAAACCGGACGAATAAACCGACAGACAGTGAATTAGAGATCCTTCAAGTACTTTGGGAAAACGGACCATCAACAGTCCGATTTATCAATGATACTTTGTCTACCCAAAGAAATGTTGGCTATACCACCACGTTGAAGCTCATGCAAATTATGCACGACAAGGGACTTCTGACAAGGCAGAAGGAAGGCAAAACCCATATTTATAAACCAGCCGTACCGAAGGAGGAAACACAGGGCCAATTAATTGATAAATTACTTAATACAGCATTTGAAGGTTCTGCCATGAAGCTTGTTATGCAAACATTAGGAAATCGACGCTCTACAGCAGAAGAATTACAAAAAATAAGAGACTTTATTGATAACCTGGAAGGAGGTCAAGATGAATAGTTTTGATGGAATTATCTCAACAACACTAGTAGAATCTTTTGGCTGGACGCTATTACATTCTCTCTGGCAAGGTATATTGATTGCAGTCCTACTTTATATAACGGTCAATATCTTCAAAAAAGGGACCGCTGCCTTAAAATATAACCTTTCCATAGGCGCCTTGGCACTTTTTCTTTTGACCACTTTAACAACTTTTGTTATTCAGTACAAAAACCAGCAACCTCTATTGCTACATCCTTTGGAAATTTCCTCTGTGGATGAGATAGTAGAAATTGCGCCTTTGGAAGAGGATGTTTTCTATGCAGAGAATGATCAGGTCCCTTGGTTGGATTTTGCTGTTGACCTATTTCAAAATAACCTGCCTGCTCTGGTCATTGCCTGGTCCATAGGAGTTGGTTTCCTGACATTGAGGTTATTGGGCGGATTTTATTATACTCATAGATTACGAACAATGGAGCTTTCTCCTGTTTCAACACTAGTTGAAAATAAGGTCAAGATATTACTCAAAAAGCTAAATATTCAAAAAACTGTAAAGATCTATGCTTCGGCTAAGGTGAAAGTGCCATTGATCATAGGACATTTAAAACCTATTGTTTTGCTTCCTTTAACCATTACAACAGGTTTGTCTACCGATCAAATAGAATACATCCTGGCTCATGAGATTGCCCATATCAAAAGAAATGACTTTCTCATCAATCTGATACAGAGTATCGCTGAAACCTTGTTTTTCTTCAACCCTGCTGTTTGGTGGATATCCTCCAAGATCAGGGAAGAAAGAGAAAACTGCTGTGATGATATCGCTATTGCTTTAACCGGTAATAATCCACTGAAATACGTGAAGACGTTAGCAGAGCTTAATGAGCTTATTCTGCATACCCCGAACATGGCCATATCATTTGCTGGTAACAAAAAGGAACAATTATTTCAAAGAATCAAAAGACTTATGGAACGAGATAATCACAAAAACTCAAATTTAGAGAAGATAATCACCGTAACATTACTTCTTATAACAATTGCCACGATAGGCATTGCCTTTAACAAAGGCGATATTTTCAAAAAGGATAATGGAAGGCTTTTCCTTGAAGCATCTGCCCAAAGCCCTGATCATATCATTGAACTAAGCAAAAGTTTTGAAATTGTACCTGGGAAACAGTTTTTACGAATTCGGGATACAACCATCGTGGAAAGGGAAGCCGTAGATAAAGATGCATTGATCAAAGAGCAATCAGAGATGATCAAAAAGCTTCAATATAAAATTGAAGATCTGGAAGCCAAATTGGAAAAAACAAATCGAATTGTTGAAGTAGAAAGTGTCAAAGAGCAGTTGAGGGATATGGATCAGATAAAAGCTCGTGATTACAAAAACTATGTGATGGATGTACATAGACAACTTAGAAACTTACAGCTTGGACTGGAGAAATCGATGATAGAACTGAAATATCAATTTGAAAGGAATAAACCTGTTACTGAAGAGATAAGAAAGTCATTGGAGCTGGAAATTCGCCAAATGCAGGAAGAATTCGAAATCGAAAAGATCAGAACTTTGGAAGAAGTAATGCATATGATTGAGACGGTCAAAGACATTTCAAAAGAGCAGATCATCAAAGAAGATGTAGCCCGTATAAGGGAAAAATATAGTAGCATAGAAGAAATGCTTTCCTCAGCCAGATTGCTACACCTGGAAAGTATCGAGGAGCTGAAGCAACAACAACTTTTGTTAAAGGAGGAAATGGCCAAACGGGTGAAAAGGATGAAGAAACTAAAGGAAAAAATTCTTTATGAATTAAAATCCGATAACCTGGTTGATAAAAAGGACAAACGCGTGACCATCGAATTTAAAAAGAACCGGATACTTGTTAATAACAAAAAAATAAGCGAGCAATTGAAAATGAAATATGAAAAGCTTCTTAGAGAATTTTCTCTTGAAGATTTCAACAAGGATGACTTTAAACTTGAGTACAAGTTAGATTAAGGATTATTCAAGTGAATTAAAAAGCCCGGTCAAATTGATCGGGCTTTATTCTTTAATGCCTTTTCCACAGACAATTAGATTGATCTAACTACCTGGCAAGGGTTGCCTAATGCTAGCACATCATCAGGAATATCCTTTGTTACTACTGAGCCAGCTCCAATCGTCACATTGTTGCCTATGACTACTCCAGGTAATATCACTGAATTACCACCAATCCAAACATTATCACCTATACGAACGGGTTTGGTGGAAGTTAAATAGACGGCTTCTTTTTCTGAAGCCCTTGACTTAATTCTATCTTTAGCACTGAGCGGATGGGCAGCGGTATAGATCTGGACATAGGGTGCTATGAGTGCATTATTTCCAATGACAATTTTGTTGTTATCGAGAAACATACAATTCGTATTGATAAACGAATTATCTCCTATTGAAATATGCTCACCATAGTCACAAAAGAAGGGTGTCTCTATCCACACACCTTCGCCCTTATGCTCCAATAGCTCATGTAAAATCCTTTCCCTTTCACCTGTGTTTCTGGAATCAAGGTTATTGTATTGATGCATAAGTTTCCTGGCCTTATGATATATCTCGATCAATTCAGGATCTCTTGAATTGTAAAATTCACCATTAAGCATTTTTTGTTTCTCGGTCATTGATAGAATTCTAATGATTTAGATTTGGACGCTCTTTACAATTGTAAAAGAACTTGTCAGTCCGACACTGAAATTTCTTGGTAGTTTTTCCACACCAAAAATAGCCCTGGTGTGTATTCCTTTCTCCTCAAGCACTTTTTGGAATAAATCGGAGGCGCCGTTCACTACTTCAGGTGAATCGTCCCAACTTCCGTATGCCTGAAAATAAGCATCCAAGTGATTTAAACCAACAACATTGTCAAAACCCACTTTATCATTGATTTGTGCCAATACATTCAAAGCACAAAGTTCCATGGCCTTGAGCCCATCCTCCGTGGAAATATCATCTCCCAATCTTCCCTGATAAAAATATTCTCCATTTCTGATCGGAAATTGAATCGCTACATAAGCAATATTTACCCTAATGTTAACAGACACATATGATCCTCCCGGTGTTGAAATTTCAGGTAACTCCAAACCAAATTCCTTTAACCTGTTTTCTATGTTCATATAAAATTTTATTGAATGAATATTCTTTGTATTTCCGAGATGAGTAATAGTGAATTATCAATAATCATACGAAATAAAAATATTTTGGCTTTTGTTTATCAAAAAAACGCCAGGCAAAATTTTTACCTGGCGCTTAACTTAGGAAATTTTAAGCTATTGTATTTATCCTTATCTCTTAAAAATATATCTTGTAATGAAAATCCCTTCACCATCAGTTTCTCCTCCATCGCTTTCTACAGCACTGGTTACAAAAACCAGTTCCCAGCCATCTTTAGTAAGTTCATTGAGCCTGGAAGTGATCAAAGCATCGTTCGAAGCTATATTCTGGAAATTGATCCCTGCGATACTATAAAAGTTTAACAATTTAGTTTCTGAAAGTTTATTGATTTTCAGATTCTTTCTTTTGACTTCTTTCATATCACTTTTTCTACCATCGGTCCTTTCAGTTTTGAAGTTTTCTGCGTTAACGTTCTCTTTATTTTCAATCAATCTGGAACGCCCTATGCCAGCAGGGACAATAGACTCGACTGATGTTATTACTTTATATTCTTGTGCGGCTGCACTGATCATGGTAATAATTATTACTGCTGTTGTTAAAAAAATTTGTTTCATCTTTTTAAATTTTATAGGCCGTAGAGATTATCGCTGTCCGATTAAGATAAGTACTTGTCTTATCTTTGTGGAGTCAGATCTTGAAATGGCCTGTTTCATAATTAAATTAATTTTACTGATTCTAATTTATTTATTGTTTTAAGCTTAAATCAAATTTTTATCTCTGAAAATCCTGATTTTATTAAAACCACAATGATCGATTTCCTGAGACGGGTCATCATTTGATGATTTCTAGTACTATTACAGATAAATAGGGTTTGACCCCCATTTGATGTCAAAACTTTCCAAAATAGTACCAACCCACATTTTTCTATGGATTGAATTTTGGGATTAAAGAATATTGGATGGGATTGCTTCGGGAAATGCTTACAGGTTTTACCGCTCTTCTTCTTTTATCAATAGATCCGGAATACTTTCATCTCTACTCTCTGCTTTCCTTCGTCTTCTGGCTTTATCTTCGAACAGATATGCATTCACTTTTTTCCTAAGCTCCTGAGTTGAAAGATTTTTATGAATCATCCCATTCCTCACCACTGACATTTCTCCGGTTTCCTCCGAAACAACCAGAACCATTGTATCTGTCATCTCAGACATACCAATAGCAGCTCTGTGCCTGAGACCGAGGTTCGCCGGTAGATCATCTCTTTCCGATACAGGTAGAATGCACCTGGCCGCTTTGATGATACCTTGGTGAATAATCACTGCACCATCATGCAGCGGGCTGTATTTATTGAAAATAGCCAGTAGAAGGCGCTTAGAAACCTCTGCATTAATGATGTCACCTGATTCTGCATAAAATTTTAGCTCCGAAGTTTTGGACAACACAATGAGTGCTCCGGTGTTAGATCCTCCCAAAGCCTTAACAGCCTCAATCATAGCATTTACATTGATGTTTCTTCCATCGCCGCTATTCCGTTTCCAAAGAAACCCTTTGAATATATATTCACGGTTCAAATCGGTGGTTTTACCAATGATCAACAAAAACTTTCTGATTTCCTGCTGGAACAAAATAATGGCAGCAATTACACCAACTTCCATGAATTGTCCAAGGATGGTGGTCACCAGCTCCATGCCGGAGGCATCAACTACCAGGTATATTAAGTATAAGGATAGAAAGCCCAGGAAGATCTTTACAGCAACGCTTCCTTTCATCAATTTATACACCTGGTACAATAGAATACTTACCAGGGTTATATCAATGATATCTACCCAACTTATTTTTAGAAAGCCTATGTTAAATAATAATATCACTAGCTCAACTGTTCATATAATTTTACTACTTCAACAGCTTCTTTCACATCGTGCACTCTTAGTATTGAGGCTCCATTCATCAAGCTTACCATATTCAAAGCTGTGGTTCCATTAAGTGCCTCTTCCGGCTTAATACTCAATTTCTTATAAATCATTGATTTTCTGGAGACACCTACTAGAAGTGGATGATTCAAAACCTTAAAATACTTTAAATTTTTTAGTAATTCATAATTTTGATCAAGGCTTTTTGCAAAACCAAAACCAGGATCCACAATAATATCTTTTACCCCCAGAGTCAATAGTTTATTCAGCCTATCATTCAGGTGATCAATAACATCTGTTAACAGATTCTTGTACTCCGTTTGTTGAATCATCGTTTGTGGATTCCCCTTCATATGCATTAATACGTAAGGAACCTGTAAGTCGGCTATGGTTTGGAACATTTTATCATCCAGAGTCCCTCCGGAGATATCATTGATCATAGCAGCACCCTCTTGTACGGCCATTTTGGCGATTCCGGATCTGAAGGTATCAATCGAAATATTCGCTTCAGGAAATTCCTTACCTATTAAACCCAATGTTGTGCGTATTCGTTCTGATTCAACCGCCTCGGAAATGTTCTCGGCTTCGGGCCGGGATGAATAACCTCCTATGTCTATAATCGCCGCTCCCGCTTCAATCATTTTTCCCACCTGCTTCAATACTTCCACTTCATTATGATAACGTCCACCATCAAAGAACGAATCAGGTGTGACGTTTAATATTCCCATCACTTTAGGCGTCCTCAGATCGAGAATATTTCCATTTAGACTCAGTGTTTTTTTTGAATAAAAAAATGTATCTTTCACCCTAAAATAATTTGAAATTCATTGACCAGGAGCTCTTTTTTGATATTTTACACCTCTTGGAAAATCTGTCATTGAATCGAATATTTCCCATTAATTTCAAAATAAAATAATAAAATTGATAGACCAAACTATTACAGAATATACACAGGTAATAGAAACCTGTAAAGATGTGTTTAGCAAAAAAACAAAAGACTATGGAACAGCCTGGAGGATTCTTCGTCTGCCTTCAATAACAGATCAAATTTTTATTAAAGCCCAACGCATTCGTTCTATACAGGAAAAAGGCGAACAGAAGATCGAAGATGATATCAAATCTGAATTTATCGGTATCATTAATTACTGTATCATAGCCATGATACAAATGGAATTGGATAAGGAGAGTCGAACCGAAATACCTTATGAAGAATTGGAACCCCATTACGACTCAGCTGTGAATGAAACACGCTCTTTACTTCAAAGTAAAAATCACGATTATGACGAGGCCTGGAGAGACATGCGCGTGAGTTCCATTACAGACATTATTCTGATGAAATTATTCAGAGTAAAACAGATAGAAGATAACCAGGGTAAAACCATTATTTCAGAAGGCGTGAGAGCTAATTATCAGGATATGATCAATTATGCTGTTTTTGCACTGATTAAATTGACCTTTTCTCAATAGTAGTTAGGAGATACATTAAAATATAGATATTCAGCGTTTTGCAAGATTGGTCATAACATCCTGGACACTTCCTTCGTAATTGAGACAATTGAGATAATGTAAAAAAATAAACCAATGAAGATAGTTATACTTCTGGCAAGATATTTTGTAGGCCTCTTATTCATTTTTTCCGGTATGATAAAAGTGAATGACCCTGTTGGAACCGCTATTAAAATGGAAGAATATTTTGAAGTGTTTGCAGGTGATTTCGCCTCTTTTTTTCATTTCTTTGTCCCCTATGCCCTGGAGATTGCGGTTTTTCTAAGTGTTTTGGAAGTGGTTCTTGGTATTGCACTGCTGCTTTCGATAAGGATGAATGTCACAAGCTGGATCCTGCTCCTGCTAATTTTATTCTTTACTTTTCTTACTTTTTATTCTGCATACTTCAATAAGGTAACGGATTGCGGTTGTTTTGGAGATGCTATCAAACTTACACCATGGCAATCATTCTATAAAGACATCATCTTGCTGGTACTTATTATTGTATTATTCATATACAGAAAAAACATCAAACCAATATTGAAAGTCAGCACTGGTGACATTGTAACCGGAACCAGTTTTGTCATAGGTATTATTATAGCTATTTACGCTATACGTCATTTGCCTTTTGTTGATTTCAGGGCTTATAAAGTAGGAGCCAATATTCCAGCTGCTATGCAGCCATCAGAGGACTTGAGGTATAAATACATTATGACAAAGGATGGGGAAGAACATGAATTTGAAAAATATCCGACTGATGGAGGATATGAGTTTAAGGAGATGATACTATTAAATCCTGAGGCACAGCCCAAAATTACAGACTATAGTGTTTGGAATGATGAAGGTGATTTCACCGATCAAACCCTGGAGGGCAACAAATTACTTGTTGTGACTTATGATGTGAAAAAGTCTGATTCGGAAAGCTTTCAGGAAATTAACAACCTACTTACCGATATTGATAATAGTAACATCACCTCATGGGTTTTAACTGCCACCGACGGTGCTACTTTTGAAACTTTCCGGCACGAAGTGCAGTTGGCGGCACCTTATTTTTTCGCTGATGCGACAGTGTTAAAAACCATCCTCAGAGCAAATCCCGGACTCATTCTTTTAAAAGATGGTGTGGTCAAGGGGAAATGGCATAACAACGATATTCCATCATCACAAGAAATAATGACACTTATTGGGAGTTAGGTTTAGGTCTCTCTATGGTTCTACAATCCTATTGCAAAAAGAGATGACCGATATTAATTTTGAGCTATAAATTTTGAATGAATTACGAATTTCGAATGGCAAATTACGATTGATTTCCAAATAGAAATTTCTTTAACACAACAGCAAGTCTTTATGTGAGAATGCCGTTATATGATAGCTTCTATCATTTTTCTTATATATACTTGTTAATAATTACACCTTCTGCCACGATATTAATTTCGTAAATCATAAATTCTGATAATTCGCAAATAGATACTATTTAGAATGAAGATATTTATCATTGGCATGCCAGGTTGTGGTAAATCTACCTTTGGGAAAGAGCTTGCTGTTAAAATGGGGATTTCGTTTTTTGATCTGGATGATCTGATTGTAAAAAAGGGTGGGGCATCAATCCCGGAAATTTTTGAGCAAAAAGGTGAAGATTATTTCAGGCATATTGAATCTGATTGTTTGAAAGAGGCTACCGATACCAATGAAACATTTATTATGGCTACAGGTGGCGGGGCTCCCTGTTTTCATGATAACATGGATTTTATCAATCAGAATGGAATAAGCATTTTCCTGGATGTTAACCCTGTCACCATTGCCAAAAGAATTTTAAGTGACGGTGTAGAAGAAAGACCGCTGTTCAGAGGACACAATTATAAAACTTTAGGGGGAGCATTGGAGGAGAAAAGAAAAAATAGAATCTCTTTTTATCGGCTTGCTCAATTCACATTCAAGGAAGATGAAATAGATGTTGATAACATCATTAAAAAAATAAAGCCAAGCTTGTAGGCCTGGCTTTTTCTTTTATAACTTAATTAAATTTAACTTCCACAAGCTTCGCAAGCATCAGGATTGTCTAAAGAACATGCCATATCAGCTTGTTTTTGGGCTTGTGCTTCAGCAGTATTAAACTCTTCCAAAGCTGCTTTATCTACAGTAAATTTAATGGCATCTGTGGCTGCTTTGGACCTTAGATAATACATACCTGTTTTTAGTCCCTTTTTCCAAGCATAAAAGTGCATAGAGCTCATTTTTCCGAAGTTCGGATCCTGAATGTGAACATTCATACTTTGGCTCTGGCAAATGTATGCTCCTCTATCAGCTGCCATATCAATAATGGCTTTCTGTGAGATTTCCCAAACGGTCTTATAAAGATCCTTAATATTTTGAGGTATTTCCGGAACATTCTGTACTGATCCGTTGGCCTGGATCAATCTGTTTTTCATGGCTTCATTCCAAAGACCCAATTCAATAAGATCTTTCATCAAATGCTTATTCACTACAATGAATTCACCTGATAAAGTTCTTCTGGTATAGATGTTTGAAGTATAGGGTTCAAAGCACTCGTTGTTTCCAAGTATTTGTGAAGTAGAAGCTGTTGGCATTGGTGCTAACAATAAAGAGTTTCGTACACCATGTTTCTTCACTTCCTTCTTTAAGCTATCCCAATCCCATCGGTTGGAACCAGGTGTTACTCCCCACATATCAAACTGGAATATTCCCTTTGAGACCGGAGAGCCTTTAAAAGTCTCATAAGGGCCATCTTTCTTAGCCAGATCTTTTGAAGCTGTCATGGACGCAAAATAGATGGTTTCATGAATATCCTTATTCAATCCTTTTGCCTCATCCGATTCAAACGGCATTTTCAGCTTTATAAAGGCATCAGCTAATCCTTGCACACCAATACCAATTGGTCGGTGTCTCAAGTTGGATTTTTCAGCTTCCGGAACAGGGTAGTAGTTAATATCTATAACCTTGTTAAGGTTTTTAGTTACTACATAAGTGATCTCATAAAGTTTCTGATGATCAAACTTACCATCCTCTGTCACAAACTTTGGTAAGGCAATAGAGGCCAGGTTACATACAGCGACTTCATCCGGAGAGGTATACTCCATGATCTCCGTACAAAGGTTACTTGATTTAATGGTACCTAAATTCTTTTGGTTTGATTTCTTATTGGCAGCATCTTTATAAAGCATATAAGGTGTGCCGGTTTCTATCTGTGATTCTAATATTTCAAACCAAAGCTCCTGTGCTTTCACAGTTTTTCTGGCTTTACCTTCTTTCTCGTATTTTTTATATAGTTTCTCGAATTCTTCACCATAACACTCAGACAAGCCAGGTGCTTCATTAGGACAGAATAATGACCATTCTTCATTATCCTCAACTCGTTTCATGAAAAGATCAGATATCCAGAGTGCATAGAAAAGATCTCTTGCCCTTAACTCTTCTTTACCATGGTTTTTCTTGAGATCAAGAAATTCAAAAATATCTGCGTGCCAGGGTTCCAAATAGATGGCAAAGCTACCCTTTCTTTTACCTCCTCCCTGATCAACATAACGGGCTGTCATGTCAAAATTTCTCAACATAGGAACAATACCATTTGAAACACCACCGGTTCCCTTAATATAAGAGCCCTTGGCCCTCACATCATGAATGCTTAAACCGATCCCACCTGCTGATTGAGAAATTTTAGCACATTGCTTTAATGTATCATAAATTCCATCAATACTATCTTCTTTCATGGTTAACAAGAAGCAGGAAGAAAGTTGAGGTTTTGGTGTGGCCGCATTAAATAGTGTTGGTGTGGCATGCGTAAACCATTTTTCCGATAGCAGATTATATGTTTCTACAACGGATTCAATATCGTCCATGTGAATACCGACGGCAACTCTCATCAACATATGTTGTGGTCTTTCGACTATTTTGCCATCGATCTTCATTAAATAAGATCGTTCTAATGTTTTAAACCCAAAGTAATCATAACTGAAATCACGGTCATAAATAATAGAAGAATCCAAAAGAGCAGCATTTTTCTTTATTACCCCATATGCTTCTTTTGAAATCAGCGGTGCATTTTCACCGGTTTTAGGATCCACATAAGTGTATAGCCTTTTCATTGTATTTGAAAAAGACTTGCTTGTCACCTTGTGGAGGTTTGAAATAGCAATTCTTGCAGAAAGTTTAGCAAAATCAGGATGTTGAACTGTCATGGTGGCTGCGGTTTCAGCTGCCAGGTTATCCAGCTCAACGGTAGTTACACCATCATAAATGCCATTGATCACCTTTTTTGCAATATCAATTGGCTCGATATAATTCATATCCAAGCCATAACATAGTTTCTCAATGCGGGCGGTGATCTTGTCAAATTTTACGGACTCTCTTCTTCCGTCTCTCTTAATTACTAACATATTTTTTCAAGGGGTAATGTTTTGGTTAAAACAGCTTAATTTCAGTTTCTAAAAGTCCTCGTCAAGAGAAAATTTAGGTTTATCTTCCTCATTCTTGTTCATAACGCCAGCTTTTTGGTATTCACCTACTCTTTTCTCAAAGAAATTGGTCTTTCCTTGTAGTGAGATCATTTCCATGAAATCAAAAGGGTTGGTTGAATTATAGACTTTGGGACAGTCAAGTTCCATGAGTAATCTATCTGCTACGAACTCTATGTATTGACACATTAAATCGGCATTCATACCGATTAGTTTTACAGGTAGTGCGTCTGTTACAAATTCCTTTTCAATCTCAACAGCATCCGTAATAATTTCGGTAACCCGCTCGACAGGTAGCTTATTTATCAAATGTCTCGAGTATAAAAGACAGGCAAAATCGCAGTGTAAACCTTCATCGCGAGAAATCAATTCATTGGAAAAGCTCAAACCTGGCATCAGGCCTCTTTTCTTAAGCCAAAAGATAGAGCAGAAACTTCCGGAGAAAAATATACCTTCTACAGCTGCAAAAGCGATCAATCTTTCTGCAAAACTTGCATCCTCGATCCATCGTAACGCCCAATCTGCCTTTTTCTTAACACAATCCATGGTATCGATTGCGTGAAATAATCTATCCTTCTCTTGTGGATCCTTAACGTAGGTATCTATTAATAAAGAATAGGTTTCAGAATGAATGTTTTCTATAGCAATTTGGAATCCATAAAAAAACTTAGCTTCAGTATATTGAACTTCAGCTACAAAATTTTCCGCTAAATTTTCATTAACAATTCCATCACTAGCTGCAAAAAAAGCAAGCACATGGGTGATAAAATGTCGTTCCCCATCATTCAGATTTTCCCAATCAGTTAAATCCTGACTAAGATCAATTTCTTCCGCTGTCCAAAAACTTGCTTCTGCTTTTTTATAAAACTCCCAGATGTCGTTGTGCTGAATAGGAAAGAGTACGAATCTATCCTTGTTCTCTTTCAGAATAGGTTCGTCCAATGTACCGTTTCCACTCATGTATTTAATCCTTTTTCGTTAAAAATGTTTTAAAACAAACACGAAATCATGGAATAAATATTTCATTTTCCAGGCAAAACCTTCCTGTTACATAGCTGAGAATGAATAGATTCCAAGATTTCACATAAACTTTGAGAAAGTCATCTAAGTATCGCCTCGGGAAGGACTTTTTTCAAAGATAACTCTCACAAATATGAGAAAATCATACCTAAAAATCAAAGCAGGTTAAGCTAAAATTAAGAATATTAAAAAATTGTTATTTTAAATTATAACTTATTGAAATACAAGAAATTATATGCAATTATTAAAACTATAACTTGACCAATTTAACTCAGTATGAAGCGTTTAACTTTTTTAAGTTTTTTTTATTTTTTTTTTAGTCAAGTATTTTGGCGAAAAGTGGATTTGTTTTTACTGTAAAATCGCATATCTTTGCAGTCCATTTTGCGAAAAATACTATAAACTTTTATTATACATGTACGCAATAGTTGATATAGCAGGAAAGCAGTTCAAAGTAACGCAAGACCAATTCATCTATGCTCCATTGATGGAGGGTGAAGAAGGCGCTTCCGTAGAGTTTAACAAAGTGCTGTTAACAGATAATGATGGCAAAGTTAAAGTAGGTGCTCCAACAATCAAAGGGGCCAAAGTGTCTGGTAAAATATTAGGACACGTCAAGGGTGATAAAGTGGTCGTTTTCAAAAAGAAAAGAAGAAAAGGGTATAAAGTGAAAAACGGTCACAGACAAGATTACACCAAGGTTTTAATTGAGAAAATTGCATAAAATAAAAGAAAATGGCACATAAAAAAGGAGCTGGTAGTTCAAGAAACGGTAGAGAGTCGGAAAGTAAACGACTTGGCGTTAAGATTTACGGTGGACAAAAAGCGGTTGCCGGGAATATTTTAGTAAGACAGAGGGGGACACAACATCATCCGGGAAAAAATGTAGGGATGGGTAAAGATCATACGCTATTTGCATTGATCGATGGTACCGTAATTTTTAAGAAAGGAAGAAAGAATCGTTCATTTGTTTCGGTAGAAGCTGATGCTTCTGCTTCCGAGGCTTAAGAAATTTAAATAAAAGAGATTGAAGCACAGTTCATATTTGGACTGTGTTTTTTTATGTCTTATTCTTTACACTTTGCTTTGAGATCAGCCAGCTTGGGTGTTGGAATGTCGAAATAGGTAGTCGGTTCTAAGAAAGTATCATTTGATATTTTTAGAAAGGCTGATTGCCTTGTTTAGTCAAGATTTTAGATAAAAGACTCAAGAATAAAGATAAAATTCCCTTTATCAACTAACGTTTAAGAATTTGCATGCGGTGGGCATCCAATTTCAACAAAATAAATAATAAGATGGTGAAGGCCCATAATGAAGAGCCTCCATAACTAAAAAAAGGCAGTGGTATACCAATAACGGGAAAGAGACCTATGGTCATTCCGATGTTGACCATGAAATGTAAAAATAATATACTGGCCACAGAATAGCCGTATACTCTGGCAAATTTGGATTTCTGCCGTTCGGCAATAAAAATAATGCGCAACAGAAAAGCTACAAATAGTGTGATAAGGACCAGACTGCCCAACCAACCTCTCTCTTCACCTAATGTGCAAAAGATGAAATCCGTGCTTTGCTCCGGAACAAAGTCAAACTTTGTCTGGGTTCCCTGTAAGAATCCCTTTCCAAATGCTCCCCCAGAACCGATAGCGATCTTGGATTGTGTAACATTCCAACCCGCACCCAGAGGATCTGAATTGGGATTGAAAAGTACTTGAATTCTTTTTTGTTGATGGGGTTTTAAGACATCCGTAATGATGGTGTCCACGCTGAAGGCCACACCAACTATCAGGATTCCTACACTAAGTGTTATCAGAATGCGTCTTACTTTCTTTTTGCCTGAAAGAAATAGTATGGATAATACGATTATACCGATAATCACTCCGGTAATGATAACCAGTGTGAGCCAACCAATTAGTAGGGTCAAAATGAATAATGCGATCATTGACAATCCCAACCCGATTACTACAGGTGATAATCCCTCTCTGTAAAAAACAATGATAAACGAAGCATATATCAGGGCAGTTCCTGTATCAGGCTGGGCTAGAATAAGTGCTACCGGAAGGCCAATGATAAGAAAAAGAACAAGTACTGATCTAATTTTTGTAAACCTTGGATTGTAATCATTAAAATATTTGGCTAGTGCAAGCGAGGCTCCAACCTTCATGAACTCCGAGGGTTGTAATTTAAACGCACCTATTTTAAACCAGGAGCTTGCTCCAGCTACCGGTTCGGTAAATAGCACACCAACCAGCATCAGAATCAGAATGCCATATACAAAATAGGCAATAGAACTGAAGAAGTTAAAATCAATCACCATAATCACAATAATGATCAATACACTAGCTCCAATTAATATGAGTTGCCTGCCGGAATTAAGTGTGATATCAAAAATACTCTGATTTTGTTCGGCATCGTAAACTGCTGCAAATATATTGAGCCAACCCATCAGCACTAACAAAAAGTAAAGGAGTACCGTGACCCAATCAATTTGGTTATATGTGAGCAGATCTTTTCTCAATACAAAAACTTTCCTCTTAAAACATAATCTTCAATGTGAGGGCGTTCTGTGTGCCCAATTAAATATTTTTCAATCATCAAGCTTGCAATAGATGCAGCCGCCCTGGCTCCTTGTCCGGCATCTTCCACGTAAACTGATACGGCGATCTTAGGATCATCCTTTGGTGCAAATGCGATAAATACGGAGTGGTCCGGCAGTGGATCATTTTGTACCGTGCCGGTTTTTCCACATACTTCAATGTTTGCCAGTTTGGCTCTGTACTGACCTGTGCCGGAGCGCACAACCTGGGCCATTGCTTCAACGGCTACATTAAAGTGCTCCGGATCAACCGTGGTATATTTCTTCTCTCTATATTTCTGCAATGGCTCATTATCCTCCCCAATGGATTTGATTAAATGTGGTATATAATAGAATCCTCTATTGGCCACAATAGCCGCGAAATTGGCCATTTGTATGGGAACTACTAAATTTTCTCCCTCACCAATAGCAATAGAATATATATTTGAATATTTCCACGGGCGATTTCTGTAGGCTTTATCATAGTAAGCAGAGTTTGGAATCAAGCCTTCCTTTTCATTTGGCAAATCAACTCCCAATGAGGCTCCCAAGCCAAAACTGGCAACGTGTTCCCTCCATTTATCAAGACCAATCTTCGTGTCATTATATACATCAGGATCCACCTTCTGATTTACAACACGTCTTAAAACATTGTGGAAATATGGATTGCAAGAGTGTGTGATAGCGCCCTGCAGGTTTTCGTAATAATGATCTCCATGACAACCTATAATGGATCTGTCGCAGGGAATCCTCGTATTTGGCGTAATGACACCTTCTTGGAGGGCGATCATTGCCTGAATAATTTTGAATATTGATCCTGGCCTGTATTGAGCCATCAGGGGCCGGTTGAATAAAGGAGCCAGGGTATCATTGGATAATAACTTGAAATTGGTACTGAACTCTCTGCCTGCTAAAGTATTGGGATCATAGGAGGGAGCCGATACCAAGCTTAAAATTTCACCGGTTGATGGTTCAATGGCCACAATACTCCCACTTTTACCTTCCATTAATTTTTCACCATATTGTTGCAGTGGTAGATCTATGGTGCTGATCAGGTCCTGACCCGGAATAGATAAGGTGTCCCATTGCCCACTTTTAAATGATCCTTTTACCAAACCACTGACATTAACCATTTTGAACTTTACACCACGTTTTCCGCGAAGATAATTTTCATAATATTCTTCAATTCCTTTTATTCCTATATAATCTCCCTGCTTATAATATTTGGCGCTATCTTTTTCCAAACCAGTTTTATCAATCTCTCTCATGTAACCTAAGGCATTGGCTAAACTTTGGTTTGGATAATTTCTAATAGTCCGGGCAACAATGGTAAATCCGCGATAGTTGGTTAGCTGGTCCTGGATTTTAGCAAATTCATGATTCGGAACTTGCTTGAGAAAAACGGAGGGTTGCACAAAGGAGAAATCCCTTGCCTCCTCAATTTTTTGAATGAAGTCGTTTTTATCAATGTTTAAGAGATTACATAATGCCAATGTATCGGTTACCTCGACTTCCTTAGGTACCACCATGATGTCGTAAACAGGCGTGTTGTGTACGATCAGAGAGCCATTCCTGTCATATATTACACCCCTGTACGGATACTCTATGATCGGTCTCATCACATTGTCCTGAGCAGCTAATTTGTAGTTCTCATCTAAAACCTGAATGAAAAATAATTTTATCAGGAAAATAGATCCCACTAATATGAAAACCAATTGAATAAAGTATTTCCTGTTATTCATATCCTTCGCTTAGGCATGTAGAATAAATATTGCAGAATAATAATCAATATAAAGGTTAAAATACTACTTGATATTACCTTTGAAAAGGTAAAAAAGAATCTGTTGAAACCCCCTGCCTCGATATAGAACAGTGCCATACTATGAATAAAAACCAGGATAAAGGTATAGGTGGAAAACCATTCAAGTCCCATCAACTTTAACGTGGGTACCGGAACCTGTTCATAACCTCCTCTTGGTGTTAAAACATTCATTAAGTGAGGTCTTAAAAACATAATCAGCACACAGGCCGCGGCATGCATTCCCAGTGAATCATAAAATACATCAACGATGAATCCTGTAAGGAAACCAATAAGCATCAGCGCCAGTGGTCCGATTTCCAAGGGCAACAATAATAAAAACACAATGTACAGGAAACAAAACCCTCTTCCGAACAACACCACATTCTTAATGAAAATTACCTGGATGGAAAGGTAAAGAATGAAATACAATATTTGTTTTACATAGTTTTTATTATCCATGCGATTATTGTATTCGATTGGTGGCTATCTCAAGAGAGTCCTTTTCTACTTTGAGATTATTCTTTACTATATAAACGTAAGACAAACTGCTGAAATCTGTCGACAAAGCTACTTTTATATCATAGAAGGTAGCATTTTCCTTTATACTCACATTATTTACGGTTCCAATCATAGTACCTTGTCCGAAGATTGAATTATATCCGGAGGTTATCACGGTATCACCCTCTTTTACGTCTACGTGTCGTGGTACAAACATAAGATTAGCTTCTTCCGGATTATCACCTGCCCATTTCGTAGAGCTGAGATCACCGGTTCGTTTTAATAATGAGGAAACATATATATCGGTATGTAATAATGATATAATCGTGGAAAAATGTTTTGAACTCGATTTAACAATACCCACTAATCCACTTTGCCCTATTACCCCCATTCCAGGCTCTATTCCATCGGCCCAACCTTTATTGACAGTTATGTAATTATTTAAGTTTCTGATGGAGTTATTAATAACTTTCGCTTCGCTATAGTCAAATTGCCCCAAGATCAGATTTAATGCTACGTTTCTTGGTAATCGATCAATGATCTCCCTTTGTTTCATAACCTCCTCTCTAAGTCTTGCATTTTCAGTGGCAAGATTTTCATTTGCCTGTTTCAAAGAGAAATAATCAGTAATACCACTCTTGGTATTCAAAATAGATCCGGCAATTCGATTAGAGGAGTTAAAAAAAGTGGCGCTTTGATATTGATTGTTGCTGATGATCAGCCACATACATCCCACTTCCAACAATACAAAAATGAAGAATGCTCTGTATTTATGTAAAAACAGAAATAAACTTTGCATTTACTTAATTTAGATCAAGTCATTAATACAGGTTTATAATTAGCAACATTCTTTAAGGCAGTTCCTGTACCTCTTACAACAGCCCTTAACGGATCTTCGGCCACGTGTATTGGTAGTTTGGTTTTCAAAGCGAGCCTTTTATCCAAGCCTCTGAGCAATGCACCTCCACCTGTTAAATGTATGCCATTATCATAGATGTCAGCCGATAATTCGGGAGGGGAGATTTCCAGCGCTTTAAGAACAGCCTCTTCAATTTTTGAGACAGATTTATCAATGGCAAAGGCAATTTCAGAATAATCAATTTTAATTACTTTGGGTATACCTGTCATCAAATCCCTGCCCCGGATCTCATAGGCCTCAGGACCATCATCCAGTTCCGTTAAGGCAGATCCAACTTCAATCTTAACTTTTTCAGCGGAGCGCTCGCCAATCAATAGATTGTGTTGTCTTCGCATGTAATCAAGAATATCTTTATTGAAAGAATCTCCGGCAACCCGAATGGATTGATCACAAACAATACCTGATAGTGCGATCACAGCGATTTCAGTAGTTCCTCCACCAATATCTACCACCATAGATCCAACCGGTCTTTCAATGTCGATGCCAATACCAATAGCTGCAGCAATAGGCTCATGTATCATGTAAACTTCTTTGGCTCCGGCGTGCTCAGCAGAATCTCTTACAGCCCTCTTCTCAACTTCTGTGATTCCGGAGGGAATACAGATTACCATTCTATGTGAGGTTGGTAGAAATCTTTTGTTGTTTTTATCAATCATTTTGATCATTCCCCGAATCATATGCTCCGCAGCGTGAAAATCTGCGATAACACCATCTTTAAGGGGACGGATCGTTTTTATATTCTCATGTGTTTTTTCATGCATCTGCATGGCCTCTCTTCCAATGGCCAGTACTTTATTGGTATTCTTGTCAATAGCGATGATTGAGGGTTCATCTACCACGATCTTATCCTTGTTGATAATCAGTGTGTTTGCGGTGCCTAAATCAATGGCGATATCGCTGGAAAGAAAATCGAATAATCCCATTTAGCTTGTTCTTAGCGCTTAAGTTTAGTCTTACTTTTAAATTTGTTTATAACTCCTGAATTAAAGATTTTTTCAGTGTTTAAAATGTCGAACTCCTGTAAATACCATAGCCATGTCATGTTCATTACAAAAATCAATTGATGCTTGATCTTTAATAGAACCGCCTGGTTGAACAACAGCTACAATTCCCTCTCCGTGAGCAATTTCGACACAGTCTGGAAAAGGGAAAAATGCATCGGATGCCATTACGGAACCATTGAGGTCAAATCCGAAATTCTTGGCTTTTTCAATGGCCTGTTTTAAGGCGTCCACCCTTGATGTTTGCCCCACACCACTTGCAAGTAGCTGACCATCTTTAGCCAAAACAATTGTATTTGATTTGGTATGCTTTGCCACCTTACTTGCAAATACCAATGCTTCTTCCTGTTTAGTATTAGGTGCTTTTTGGGTTGCAAGTTTGAAATCAATGACAGCATCTGTCTTAAGATCTCTGTCTTGCTCAATTACACCATTCAACAAACTTTTGAATTGTTTGGCTCCATCAATCTCGGTTTTTTGTACTAATAAGATTCTGTTCTTTTTGCCTTTGAGTAATTCAAGAGCATCATTATTATAAGCAGGAGCAATTAGCACTTCAAAAAACAATTTATGTAGTTCCTCCGCAGCAGCAAGATCAACCGTTTGATTCGTGACTAAAATACCACCAAAGGCCGAAATAGTGTCTGCCTCAAAAGCTCTTAGGTAGGCATCTTTAACAGTCTTGCCTACCGCTACACCACAAGCATTGGTATGTTTTAATATAGCAAATGCTGTTTCATTCTTCTCGAATTCAGCAATAATAGAAACTGCCGCATCGATGTCAACTAAATTATTGTAGGAGAGTCCTTTGCCATTTAATTGATCAAACATATCATTCAATGCACCATAGAAGATTCCTTCCTGATGAGGATTCTCTCCGTAACGGAGTGTCTGTTGTATTCTTACACTTTGTTTAAACACACCTATCTCCTGATCTGCATTGAAGTAATTAAAGATATGTGTATCGTAATGCGATGAGATGTCAAAAGCTTTAGCTGCAAACCTTTTCCTGTCCTCTATGTCAGAGGCCCCTCCCTTTTCTTTAAGCAGTTGCTCAAGCTCCGCATATTGCTCTCTGGAAGAAATGATCAATACATCTTTAAAATTTTTTGCTGCTGCACGGATCAAAGAAATTCCTCCAATATCAATTTTTTCGATAATCTCACTTTCAGACGCTCCGGAGGCAACTGTCTCTTCAAAAGGATAAAGATCAACAATGACCAAATCAATGGCAGGAATATCATATTGTTTCGTATCCTGACCGTCTTGTTCGTGCCCTCTCCTGGAAAGTATTCCACCAAAAACCTTGGGATGCAATGTTTTAACCCTGCCTCCTAAAATGGAAGGATAGCTTGTCAGGTCTTCCACCGGTACTACGTCGGCACCTAAGTCTTCAATAAATTTTTGTGTTCCTCCTGTAGAATAAATGGTAACTCCAAAATCATTTAATAATTTGACAATTGGTTCAAGATTATCTTTGTAATATACCGAGATGAGTGCTGAATTAAGTTTTATCCTCGAAGACATTTCCGTCATTTGTTAAGTTGCAAAAGTATAAACTTTTAAATTATTTTTTATTATTTATTAATCAATACCTTACAAGCAGTTAGCTGCTGTAATTGTTTAAATATTCATTGATATTTTTTCCACAATTTTGGGGTAATGTTCGTGCTCCAGCATTTGTACTTTTTTAGCTAAAGTTTCCGGAGTGTCAGAGGGGATGACCTTGCATGAAACTTGAAAAATAATTTTTCCTTCATCATAGTTTTGGTTTACATAGTGGATGGTGATCCCACTTTCTTCCTCACCTGCTTCAATTACTGCCTGATGAACATATTTGCCATACATACCTTTCCCTCCAAACTTGGGTAAGAGAGCCGGATGAATATTGATGATCCTGTTTGGGTAGGCCTCAATCAGATTATCAGGAACCTTCCAGAGGAAACCAGCAAGTACAATGAGATCAATCTGGTTCCTTTTTAAAGTTTCCAGAACATGATTGCTTTCATAAAACTGTTGCCTGTTAAAAACCTCAAAAGGTACATGATTTCGTTTAGCCCTTTCAATTACAAAAGCGTCTTGCTTATTGGTGAGTATTAAGGAGACATGCTTATCCGGCTTATCTCTAAAATATTCAAAAAACTTTTCTGCATTACTGCCGCTTCCGGAAGCGAAAATGGCCAGGTTCATAGGCTATCGTCAATATTCAACACAAACTTGCGGCAAATATATTGGAATATTAAAAGAATGTCATACTTAAAATGCCACTAAGCATTATGAATTTACAATAAGCACTTAAAAAGGTATATTGTTTTTTTGTATCAGCCCTGATCAGTGCGTAAATAAAGTATAGGATCGGTATTATGAGCAAAATGAAGTATTTGGTAAGAATCGGATTATCCAACCTACCTGTCAGGTAAAAGAGAGACAAGGCAAATAGCACCGATAGTATATAAATAAAGAATTTAGTCCGTCGAATGCCCCAAATGATGGGTAAAGTTTTACAGCCAAAAACCTCATCCCCCTTAACATCCTCCATGTCCTTGATAATTTCACGGATCAAAGAAATTGAAAAAGCAAATAGAGCATAAACATAGATGAGATGTTCATTCTGTTGATAATAAACCCCTACCACAATAAGTGATAATCCTGTCAATATGGAAATAGTAAGATTACCTATGAATGGCCATCTTTTGAGTTGATTTGAATACAGCCAAAGCAAAAGAGCAGCCAAAAAATTGATGAGCATAATTTTGTAGGAGACGAAAGCTCCCAGTATAATCCCGAGGAAATTAAGCGCTGTGTGTGCTGCCATCACAGGCCTTCTTTTCAATAGATTTCCAACCACAACCCTGTTAGGCTTGTTGACTAAATCGATTTTAACATCATAATAATCATTAATAATATAACCAGCAGCTGCGATGAGTATGGTGGAGAGGGAAAGTATAAAAAGACGGATATCGGTAATATAGAATCTCCAATCAAAAATATCTCCTACCAGAAAGATGGCGGTTATATATTGTGTAATGGAAATGATCAGCAGATTGGGCCATCTTACAAGTTTTACAAAACCTGAAAAAGAAAAATTATGTGCTTTTTTAGACTGATTGGACCCCATGTGGATTTCAACATTAATGGTCAAATTTAGTTTTAAAACCTCAGGATCAAAAGTCAGATCATGATGATTTTGGAAAGACTATCAACGAGAGCAACATCCGATAGTGAAAATTGATTTATGAGGAAATCTCAACGGTTCTGGATATTTTAAATTGTCAATAAAATACCTGAGATTGAATGATGATTGGTGTCCCTGCTATTCTATAAAAGCAGTTGTAGATAAAACAGAAATTACTGTTATCTGACTTATTAAATCTTTGTGCTGGCTAATCTCAATAGTAGAATTCAACAATACTTTAACGATTAAAAACCTATTTGATTCAAAAGATCAAAAAGAAGTACTAATCACCAGGATTAGCACTTCACAAAAAGATATCTTTACTTGTTATAGCTTCTTATGAGATCCGTCACAATAAGGTGAATTACCCGTATGCTTGCAGGTGCACCAGGCTACCTTTTTGTTTTCAGTAATTGTCTCTTTGATTGGATTGAATGAAGTGTCTTTGTGTGATCCGTCACAGAATGGTTGATTACCGCTTTTACCACATGCACACCAGTAGTAATCACCAGGCTCTACATCCATCACAATGGGATTCTTTTGAGCAATTGTTGGTTTTTCCATGTCAAGTTTGTTAAAGTTTCAGTTACTAATTTAACATATTATTCTTCCGACTCCCCATACGTATCTATAATGTTCTGGCTCAGAAGTCTGTATATTTCTGCATATTCTTCATTATACTCCAGTTTTTCCATATGCTTATCCAGGACCTCAAAATCCTGTCGGACTGCCGGACCAGTTTGAGAAATGCTGGCTCCCATTTCCAAACTTTTATTGACAGTTTCCACGATGAGTGGTTTAAGCAGATCAAACTTTAGTTTATGCTCATCGAGTATGTCTTCGGCAATCTTAAATAGGTGATTGGTGAAATTGCAGGCAAACACAGCAGCGATGTGCAATATCGCCCTGTTTGCAGAGTCAATCATAGCAACATGTTTGCTAATGTTATTCGCAATTTCTTTGAGCACTCTTTTGGTATATCCATCTGCAGCTTCAAGGCATAATGGGACTTCTGAGAATTCGATCCTCCTGGACTTACTAAAAGTCTGCAACGGATAAAAAACGCCGACATGTTTGGTTGCTGCAAATTCCATTGCGTTCAATGGTTTTGTGCCGGAAGTATGAACCAAAATGGCCTCTTCGGGTAATATGATTTCTCTGACGATTTCTTTAATCGCATCGTCTGAAACTGAAATGATGAATAGCTGTGAGGGGCTATTGGAAAAATCCAGATCACTTTTAGGTTCTGCTCCATACAACCTGTCTACCAGCGCCTCTGCATTTCTGAAGTTCCTGCTATATACCTCTTTTACAGGATATCCTGCATTGTCCAATGTCATTGCCAGATGCCATGCTACATTACCGGAACCGATCATTGAAATTTCATAACTCATTGACATATCAATACAAACAATTAAATCACCTGAAAATTTATTGGGCTATTTTTTGAATGGCCTCCACCAATCTATCCAAATCATATAGTGTTGTATAGACATGAGGTGTTATTCTTACTCCGGAGATATTTTCCCAAACGATAGGAGAGGTATGGATTTTATACTCCTTAAAAAGTTTGTTGGCCAGATCTCCAGGTTCAATGCCATCAATGCTAAAATTTGCAATGGCACAGGAATAGGCCTCTTTCATGGAAGTATTCAATTTAAATTTCGGAAGATCTTTCACTTTTTCAACCCAATAATTTTTCAGAAAGTGTAGCCTGGCCTCTTTCCGTTTATTTCCGATAGCTCGATGAAAGTCAATCGCCTGACCTATTGCTTGTTCGGGTGCGAATGAACGTGTTCCTAATCCTTCGAATTTCCGGATATTATCACTTAAAGGTTCATGGTTAGGGAATAGGGGCCAGATATCAGCAACATTCTCTTTTCTAATATAGAGCATGCCTGTGCCAAAAGGTGCACAGAGCCATTTGTGTAAGCTCGTCCCGAAATAATCACAGCCTAGTTGTCCCACTTCAAAATCCAAATGGGCAAAACTATGTGCTCCGTCAACAATGGTTTTTATTCCTCGTTTTCGTGCTTCTAAACAAATCTTTTGTGCCGGTAGAATTTGCCCGGTCCAGTTGATCATGTGTGTAATATGTAAAACCTTTGTTTTGGGTGTGATGGCATCAATGAATTTTCCAATCATCTCATCATCATTTTCCATTGGTAGATCCAGGCTTAGCCATTTTAGTTTGATACCATCTCGCATCTCTCTTTGTTTCCAGGCATGGATCATATTTGGGTAGTCCTGCTTGGTTAATACAACTTCATCTCCCTTTTCTAATCTCATTCCAAAAATTACTGTATCCAATGCCTCGGTTGTATTCCGGTTAATGGCAATTTCTTCCGGTGAACAAGCGGCCAGATCTGCCAACTTTGCTCGAAGTGGTTCTCTACCCTGATCAAGAATCCTCCACATATAATAGGAAGGTGCCTCATTGCTTAAATGATAATACCGATCAACAGCATCCTGTACTATTTTGGGTTGCGGACTTACCCCGCCATTATTCAGATTGATAATATTGGATGATGTGGTGAATGCCTGCCGGATTCTGCTCCAAATATCTTCGTTTTGTACAGCATTCTTTACCGACTGATTATTCATTTCAACCAGGGCATCTTTGATATCCTCCGCTATCACTCTTTCCGAAAAGGAAAACAATGAAAATGCGGCTGTAATACCAGAAAATTTTTTAAAGAACGATCGCCTTGAATCACTCATGGTCATGAAAAGTTTGGTTTAGCATAATACCCCTAAGTCATAAGATGCAAAAGATTCACTCGTGGAATTAAATTTAAACAATTCGGTTAATAATAATGCTCTAAGGTTATCTTACCTTATTTCTAAATAAAAATCTCTGTCGTCATTCCGTAATCTCTTGAGTGAGCGAAAGAAATATACGGAATCCCCCTGTGCCGGGCTGCGTAGATGTATACTTTCAAGATTGATAGTGCTTTCTTTCAGGAGATCCCTGGTCTTCGCTGCGCTTGCCAGGGATGACGTAGTGCAACAGAGACGTGGTATTTATGATTTTTGATCTACTTACATAGAAATCATTCGGTCATGTTTAGTCGGAAGAAATAACTCATGGCAACACTATAGCTCATTGACTCGATCCACAAAATTGAAGGGGTAGCTATTCCATGCGGCAATAAAAAGGACCTATCAATAATTTACTAATAGGCCCTTACGGAAAAGCAAATGGTCCTTTGCTGATAATCTAAGTGCTCTTAACTAATTTCAAGTTAAATAATCTTCTTTCTAAGCTTAACATCCTTTCCTGGTTAACAAGTACGGTTCAATATATGTTTGATCAACTGCGAAACTTGCCTCTTAAAAAAATAAGCCATATATTGATTACGGTAAATGAAATTCTTTGTCACGAATTTTTATAGTAAATACTGTTTTCCTGACAAGGATTTTTTATATTTAACTAAATAAGTATCTTATTATACAATAATAGACAATAATCTTGTCGAAAAAAAACATTTTTCATTGAAAAAGTTAAAAAGAGACAACACTTTTGGCGGCAAGCTGAAAGAAATGAGAAAAAAGAAAGGTTATAGTCAGGATGACTTGGCTGACATTCTGAGCGAGGAAACCGGAATTTATTTTACCAGAACTAAAATCTCCAACTACGAAACAGGTTACAGTTCTCCGGCCCTGGATCTTGTGCCATTTATGTCAAGAATATTGGAAATTTCCAGTGATGAACTTTTGGGAATTCCTCAAAAGGATAAACTGGAAGTGATCAATCTGGATATTACCAAGTTCTCCGGATCCAAGCGTAAAGATGTAAGGTCATTGTCAAAGCCTGAGTTAAAGGAAACTTTACAAAAGCAATATGAGTTCACTGATAAGATCATCAATGAGAACATACGGTTGAAAGACTACGTGATCCAGTTGATCGATAAATTGAGTGAGCTTAAAAATGGCGTTGATTAGTAGATCTTTATGACGCTAATAAACTTTTTATAAACTTTCAACTTTATTTCTCAATTCTATTGGCGGGTTATTTGTTTCAGGATGTCATAATCACTGATAAATATCTCTGCGTCCTTCTGTATCTCATTTAACCGCTTATTCCTTTCAGCTTCAAACTTCTTCACCGTACGATAGCGCTTAAAGTAATACAAACTCACGATCAATATAAATACTAGAATGGGGATGGCTATTTGTATTGTTTTGGATAACTTGTTTTGAAGCATGGAGTTGGCTTCAGCCATTTGGTATTTTTCATATGAAAGCTGCAGCATAAAACGTCCATTCAATTCCTGTAGCTCTTTTTGTAGATCTGCAACTAAGTTTAATTGATCATTCTGAATTTGATAGAAATCAAAAACCTCAGACTTCTTAAATTGATCAGGAAATGCTGAGAAAATATCAGGAGCGGAATTTAATGTAATCATAAGTTCTTCGTTGACAATATATCTATTAGCTATGCCAATACTTTTATTTAAATAATCAACTGAGAGCTCTCTATTTTCTAATTGATAATATAACTCACTTAAATTTCTATATGTGCTAATAAGCAAATCTTTGTCGTCAAGGGTTTTTTTAATACTCAAGGCCTCTTTTAGAAAAAATTCTGCCTTTTCAAAATTTTCCAATTCGAGATAGATATCTCCAATGTTATTATAAAGCATTCCTCGCATTCTACCATTGTTGCGGACAGAATCAATATAGTTTAAAGAACTCAAATAATTATCCAGAGCTTCTTCAGGGTTTTTCCATTCATAATATAAATTCCCTAGCTCATTATAGGTCTTATTTATTCTTGAATAATCCTTGTTTTTTTTGTTTAATTCTAGAGCAAATAGAAAACTTTGTAGAGATAAATCATACTGACCACTTCTGATCAAACAGCGACCCAAATTAAAATGTGCTCTAGAAAGCCTTTCATCGTCGTGCAGATTTTCCGCAACTTCAATAGACTTTTTATAGTACATTATAGCATTGTTGTATTCAAAACCCTTGGTGAATATGTTTCCCAGGTTGTTCAATACATCAGCGATTCTTTCTTGGTTAACCAGTTCGTTATAATACTTCAGAGCATAGAAGTAATTCGTTGCTGATTCATTTAACAATCCCTTCTGTTTAAAAAGGTATCCTAGAAAATCATAAGCCTTCGCCAACCCTTCTGGATAATCCAATTCTTCAGAGAGTTTTAAAAGCTCGGTCGCGTAGTAAATCGAGGTATCAGGATCTGTAGAGTAAGTTAGACTGGCTAGATTACCAAGCACCTCCGCTTTCTTGTAATCTGAAAGGTACTCTAAACTTGTCGACAAGCTATCAATTTTCGTCTTGGCCGATGAAATATGACAGGAAACAAAAAATATAAAAAGTAATATCTTCAACCTCATTGTTCCAAATTAAACTAGATGCTGGCTTATAGTAAATGTAAAATTTACAAATTATTTATTATTTACCTAGCAATTGTAATTTATTTTCAAAAGATCGGAATCTTTCCGATCTTTTGAAAGGAACAATGAAATATATTTATGGATTACCAGTACCTGGATCTTTCTGAGGAGGAGGAGGGGCATCATCATCGTCGCCATCTGTATTAACATTTTCTGGCTTTTCAAACTGCGGGGTAATCTCTTCTACTTCATCCGTACAAGCATTAAAAGCAAAGCTTCCAAAAATAACAGCTAATAAGAATAATAATTTTTTCATCATTATTTTGGTTTTGTGGAACATGTCGCAAATATTACTTGCACAAAACCAAAATAAAATTGGATTTTTTCAAGATTGTTACGTATATGCCGTTTGAAATTACTTTATGGGCGGACTTATTCTTAACTCATTGATTTTCAGAAATTTTAAGTTTGATTTTTAATAAAAAAGGGGCGTAATGAAAGCAATTTTATTCCACCTTTCAAAAGTGGAACTTTGAAAAAAAAATTACACATTACATGAAATCACCAAGTGTACGCCTCCTGGAGCGTGGTACTGCATGGTGCTGTGATTTGTCTTGTGCTGCTGGTTTGACTCTATAAAACCAAATGAAATAAATAAATTTGAAATATTCAAATAATTTGTAAACATTAACCTTTTCATAATCTCTTTAATTTTCAATAAGTAGGCTCAATTTTGTTTGATTTAATGTCTTGAGATCCACTTAACTAATTTTAACCTAATCAACGTCGGGGCTAGTTTCTATTATTAATACAGCAGGGTTTCGGAAAGTGGCTTAATCTCCATTCAAGGAACTGCCGGTGTGTGTAATATTTGGACAGGAAGATTTTTGGCGAACTACACCGCTTCAAGTATTCATACATCCAAGGAAGGGATATTAAGCTGGATTAATTAGCTTTCATTCTGATAACCAAAGACTAAGTATCAAAGGATTGAATAGCCATCATTGTCTCGTCAATAGGAAACACTTCACATTTTATTGGGAAATGATCCATTTTGCTAAATCGCTCTTTAACGTTAATGATGGGGTATTTTTCTAACGATTTGGCTAAATAAACTAAGGATGGATCAAATTAGGTATTGAAAGAGATCCTGGCGTTCGTTGAGGTATTCGTACTTGATATTTTTAGCTTCCATTCTTTCGATCAACCCGGCAAAATCCTTGCGTTTTTTGACTTCTATGCCTACCAATGCAGGCCCTTTTTCACGGTTGTTCTTTTTGGAATATTCGAAATGGGTAATGTCATCATTGGCTCCTAATACCTCAATCAGAAATTCTCGCAGGGCTCCTGCCCTTTGAGCAAAACGAATGATGAAATAATGTTTTAGGCCTTCATACAACATGGATCGTTCCTTGATCTCTTCGGTCCGGGTAATGTCATTATTACTACCGCTGACCACACAAACAACTTGCTTTCCTTTCAGTGTTTCTTTGAGTAAATCAAGCGCTGCAATGGTCAATGCACCGGCCGGTTCTACTACGATAGCCTCTTCATTATACAGCTTTAAGATGGTAGAACATACCTTTCCTTCAGGTACAGTTATGACCTTATCGAGCTTTTCTTTGCAGATTTGGAAGGTCAAATCGCCAACTTTCCTGACGGCAGCGCCATCCACAAACTTATCTATTTCAGGAAGTTCCTTGATTTCTCCTTCTTCAATAGACGCTTTCATGGCTGGTGCGCCTTCCGGCTCCACGCCAATGATCTTAGTTTGCGGACTTAGATTTCTGAAAACACTGGCCACTCCTGATGCCAATCCGCCACCACCTATAGGTAATAAGAGATAATCAATTTTCTCTTTGGAATCCTGCAATATTTCCAATCCAACAGTGCCCTGACCTTCAATGACCTTGGGATCATCAAAAGGATGGATGAAGGTCTTATCATTGTTTTTACAATAATCAAGTGCTTCTTTGTAGGAGTCGTCAAAGGTGTCACCTGTCAGGATTACTTCGATGTTTGACTTTCCAAACATCTTTACCTGCTTTACTTTTTGGTTGGGTGTTGGGCTTGGCATGAATATTTTACCATCAATACCCATTTTCTGGCAGGCAAGTGCCACTCCCTGTGCATGATTACCGGCACTGGCGCAAACAATACCTTTTGCCAGTTTTTCTTTGCTTAGGGAACTGATTTTATTGAATGCTCCTCTTATTTTATAAGAACGGACTACCTGCAAATCCTCTCTTTTTAACAGAATGTTTGCACCATACTTTTCGGAAAAGTTGATATTCTCCATCAAGGGTGTTCTTATCACCACCTCTTTGAGTTTCTGCTGTGCAAGCATGATGTTCTCAACACTTATTTGTGTTGTATCCGTTTGATTTTCCTGGAGCATAAAAGATTAATTCAGTAATGATTGAATACTAAGCGGGTTAAGCCCTGGGGTCCCGATCTTTCGACCGGAGCCCTCAAAGCCAACACTAAGTATGAAGAAGAGATTCTACTTATTATTTGCAACAATCTTAAATGAGGACAGCCTTACGACAGCAAAGCTGCTTTATAGAAGGGTTCTCTTCGTTCATGGTCTCAGTTTTCTCACTTGTGCACCAGTGGCCCACATTTCGGATTCCCGAATTTCTCTTAGTTCTTCTTCTAATTTTTCTCTGTAATCAGGTTGGCTGTTCAATTCAATTGATCTTTTCGCCTCAGCTCCTGATGCTACACTTTCATACAATTCTTCGAATACAGGTTCGGTTGCTTCTCTGAATTTATGTCTCCAATCAAGCGCACCTCTTTGAGCAGTGGTAGAGCAATTGGCAAACATCCAATCCATTCCATTTTCACCAACTAATAGGATAAGACTTTCTGTAAGCTCTTCTACTGTTTCGTTGAAAGCCTCACTTGGTGAATGTCCTTTCTTCCTTAATAAGTTGTATTGTGCCTCTAAAATTCCGGCCAAGGCTCCCATCAAAGTTCCTCTTTCTCCGGTAAGGTCACTGTATACCTCTTTTTTGAAATCAGTTTCGAACAGGTAACCTGAACCAATGCCGATTCCAAGCGCAACGATTTTATCTCTTGCACTACCCGAATAATCCTGGTAAATGGCAAAGCTTGAGTTCAATCCTTCTCCAGCCAGGAATTTTCTCCTTAATGTTGTTCCTGAACCTTTGGGTGCAGCTAACACAACATCGACGTTGGCAGGTGGTACTATCCCTGTTTTGTCATTGAAAGTAATTCCAAAACCATGAGAGAAATATAAAGTTTTGCCCTCTGTCAGGTATTTTGATACCGTTGGCCATAGGTCAATCTGACCGGCATCCGACAGGAGGAATTGGATGACTGTTCCTTTCTCACATGCTTCTTCAATTGAGAAAAGTGTTTCGTCTTCAACCCAACCATCTTGTACAGCCTTGTCCCAAGACTTAGAAGGTTTTCTTTGTCCCACAATCACGTTAAAACCATTGTCTTTAAGGTTAAGTGCCTGGCCTGGGCCCTGAACACCATATCCTATTATCGCAATGGTCTCATTTTTCATGATCTCTCTTGCTTTTTCCAGAGGAAACTCCTCTCTGGTGACAACATTTTCTTCAATTCCTCCGAAGTTTAACTTTGCCATTGTTTTTGCTTTTTTAATTTAGTTTGATTTTATTTTACTTGCTTCTTCCAGTTCTTTTAAGAATGTGGCTGTTTCCCTTTTGGATTTGGAAACGGCGATCCTTCCGGAGCGCACAAATTCCAATAAACCATAGGGTTTCAGCTTTTCGAAAAGGTCATAAGTTTCATTTTTATGACCGGTTTTTTCAATTACAATGTAGTCTCTTTCGATTGCCAGGATCCTCGCCCCACTATTTCTAACCAATCGTTCGATTTTATTCCCTTGAAGGAAAACACTCATGGGAACTTTATAAAGAGCTAACTCCTGGTAGTGGATCTCATCCTCTTCATAGACAAATGCACCTAGTACTTCCACTAATTTCCTGATCTGCTTAACCACTTTCTCGGCGGTTTCTCTATTTGATCTGATCAATATTGTATAACGGCTCACACCTTCTACTTCCGTAATTGAGACATTAATGGCTTCAATATTAATTTTCCTTCTGGTAAAAATAATCGTGACGCCATTGAGCAATCCGGATTTATTTTCAGTCAATACGGAAATAGTGAGAGGTTTTTCTTCCTGATGATTATTCATCAATTCTTCGTCCATCGTTTTTGCTATATCATTGAGTTCCATGTAGTATTCTCATTTGAGTTTTTGACATTATTCCAATCGTATATCTGAGACACCTGCACCCGCCGGTACCATGGGGAACACGTTATCTTCCCGCTCAACTTCCACCTCTAAGAAATATGCCCCATCATACGCAAGCATTTTATCAATTGCATCATCTATTTTTTCTCTTTCCGACACTCGATTAGCTTCAATGCCATACCCTTCACTGATCCTTACAAAATCAGGGTTAACCAATTCGGTGGAAGAGTATCTTTTATCAAAAAACAGCTGTTGCCATTGTCTTACCATTCCCAGGAAATTATTATTGAGTACAATAATTTTTACCGGAACTTTGTATTGGAATATGGATCCCAGCTCTTGAATGGTCATTTGAAACCCGCCATCTCCGATAACTGCAATCACCTCTTTGTCCCCCGCAGCCACTTTAGCTCCAAAGGCAGCCGGTAACGCAAAGCCCATAGTGCCTAACCCACCGGATGTCACATTGCTTTTAGGTTTTTTGAATTGATAATAACGAGATGCCACCATTTGATGCTGTCCAACATCTGTAACGATAACGGCTTCTCCCTTTGTTTTATCAGAAACAAGCTTAATTACTTCAGCCATTTTTAGCTTTTCCGTTTCAGGCGCCAGTGTAGTATTGATCACTTTCTCCTGTTCCAACTTGTCACAATCCCTAAACTCTTGTAGCCAGGCACTGTGCTGTTTTTGATCAACCCTGCTAATCAAAGCTTTCAATGCTTCCTTGGCATCGGCATTGATGGCTATATCTGTTTTTACATTTTTATCGATTTCCGAAGGATCAATTTCAATATGGATCACTTTAGCCTGCTTTGCATAGGTGCTCAAGTCTCCGGTTACTCTGTCATCGAATCGCATACCCACAGCTATCAGAACATCGCATTCGTTGGTTTTGATGTTAGGGCCATAATTGCCATGCATACCGAGAAAACCAACATTCAATTCGTGGTCATCGGAAAAGGCTGAAAGACCAAGCAAAGTACTGGCAACCGGAATGCCCGTTTTTTCAGCGAAATCCTTAAGTTCCTTCTCTGCATGGGCAAGCAATACACCTTGTCCGACCAATAGATATGGTTTTTTTGCGCTATTAATAAGTTCGGCGGCCTGATCAACTTTTTTCAAGTCTAATTTTGGTACCGGATGATAACTTCTGATTCCCTCACACTTTTTATAATGAAAATCCAAGGAATCAAATTGAGCATCTTTTGTGATGTCGATAAGTACAGGGCCTGGTCGACCACTCTTCGCTATATAGAAAGCCCTTGCAATGATTTCCGGGATTTCATCAGCTTTGGTTACCTGATAATTCCATTTCGTGACAGGCATCGATATCCCAATAACATCCGTTTCCTGAAATGCATCAGTGCCCAATAGTTTGGAAGTTACCTGACCTGTAATGCAAACGATCGGTGTGGAATCTATGCTTGCATCAGCAATACCGGTGATCAAATTAGTGGCTCCCGGACCGGAAGTGGCAAAACAGACACCAACCTCTCCTGATACCCTGGCAAATCCCTGAGCGGCATGAATGGCACCTTGCTCATGGCGGACCAGTATGTGCTTTAACCGGTCTTCATAATGATAAAGTGTATCGTAGATTGGCATGATAGCCCCACCAGGATAACCAAAGACTGTATTCACACCTTCCATGATAAGCGATTTAATAACCGCTTCTGATCCAGAGATTTTTTCAGTCATCTTCTTTCCTTCCTGGGTAGTTGATGTCAATAATGTTTCCATGTTTTTACTATTGATCAGTAACGCATCCTTCGGATGCTGATGAAACTAATTTTGCGTATTTATACAATATACCGCGATCATGCTTCAATGGAGGTTTACTCCATTTAGCTCGCCTGTTGTTTATTTCTTCTTGTGATAAATGTGCTTCAATCCTATTGTTAGCAGCATCTATTGTGATTTTGTCTCCATCTTCTAAAAGCGCTATTAATCCTCCTTCTTGAGCTTCAGGAGTAATGTGCCCTACCACAAAGCCATGTGTTCCTCCGGAGAATCGTCCATCAGTGATCAAGGCAACTTCTTTTCCCAGACCGGCACCCATGATCAATGAAGTGGGTTTTAACATTTCCGGCATTCCTGGACCTCCTTTTGGACCTTCGTAACGGATCACTACTACATTACCTTTCTCCACTTTCCCTTCCCTTATGGCGTCGTTTGCCTGGTACTCACTGTTAAATACCTTTGCACTTCCTTCAAATTTTTCTCCTTCCTTTCCTGTTATTTTAGCCACGGCCCCTCCTTCAGCTAGATTTCCATAGAGAATCTGCAAGTGCCCTGAAGGTTTAATAGGTTTCGAGAATGGCTGTATGATTTCCTGATCTTCAGGAAAGCCGGGTACATCAGCCAGGTTTTCTGCAATGGTTTTGCCAGTGACTGTCAGGCAATCGCCATGCAAATAACCTTCCTTAAGGAGGAATTTCATTACCGCCGGTATACCACCAATCTTATGTACATCTTCCATAAGATATTTACCACTTGGCTTAAGGTCAGCCAGGTATGGTGTGTTGTCGCTGATTTCCTGAATGTCATCAATGCTCAACTCAATTTGAAAAGCTTTAGCAATGGCAAGTAGGTGCAACACAGCATTGGTAGAACCACCTAATACCATCACCATTCTCAAAGCATTTTCAAACGATTTTCTGGTGACAATGTCTCTTGGCTTGATATCCTTTTCAATGAGCAATTTCATGGCTTCTCCCGCCCTAACACATTCATCCTGCTTTTCACCGGTTGTTGCCGGATTCGATGAGGAATAGGGCAGACTTAATCCCATGGCCTCAATAGCGGACGACATGGTATTGGCTGTGTACATACCTCCGCAAGCACCTGCACCAGGGCAAGCGTTTTGAACAACACCTCTAAAATCTTTTTCGTCAAGTGTTCCGGCAATTTTTTCTCCTAATGCTTCGAAGGCAGAAACAATATCCAACTTTCGCTCTTTGTAGCAGCCGGATGCAATTGTTCCACCATAAACCAGAATGGCAGGCCTGTTCAATCTTCCGATAGCCATCATAGCCCCAGGCATATTCTTATCACAACCTACTACAGCAACAAGACTATCATAGGACTGTGCATTCATTACCGTTTCCACAGAATCGGCAATAATGTCTCTGGATGGAAGGGAATACCGCATTCCCGGAGTACCCATGGAGATACCATCACTTACCCCGATGGTATTGAAAATCAACCCGATTAAATCAGCTTTTTTTGTTCCTTGCTTCACCATGGTCGCCAACTGGTTTAGGTGCATGTTGCAAGGGTTTCCCTCATAACCTGTGCTTACAATACCTACCTGAGGCTTTTTAAGATCTTCAACAGTCAGGCCTGTGGCATGGAGCATAGCCTGAGCTGCTGGTTGTGTTTCATCTTGCGTTACTACTCTGCTGAATTTGTTTCCGTCCATTCAAAAAATATTTAATCTCAATTCTGTTCTCTTAATTATTAAACTAATGTGAAATCTTGAATCTCCTTGTTTATTACTCTTTGCCTATACATAAGAAATAGACTGTATCCTATGGAATCTTCCCAATCCAATTTCACCGCTTTACCATCAATCGATCTGATGCCGGTAACTTCTGTGGCGGTGCCAGTGAAAAAAGCAGAATCAATGTCAGTCAGATCTTCAGGGGTGAATAATTTTTCAACAACCCTGTATCCCATTTCTCTGGCATATTCCATGATCGTGGCTCTCGTAATACCTGGTAATATATTGCCTAAAGGCGGGGTATATAACACTTCATTTTTCTCATAAAAGAAGTTGGCTCCTGGTCCCTCAGCAACAAAGCCTTGGCCATCGAGTAAGAGTGCTTCATCATAACCCTTGGCTTTCGCTTCAGTACTGGCAAGAATGGAGTTTGAGTAATGTCCTACTATTTTTGCTTCCATTGGGAAAGCTTTCGGATTGGGTCGCTGATAAGAAGAAATCTCAACATCCAAAGGTTGGCTGCCAAGGTATTTACCCCATTCCCATGCTGCAATCATAATATGATGTGTGTTGGATGGAGTAAGCGCCATATTTGCACCCATATATACTAACGGTCTTATATAAGCATTTGTCAGATTGTTTCTGCTAAGCAATTCATAGCAGATCTCTGTAAATTCGTGGCTGCTTAGTGCTAGATTGACATGTATTTTTTTTGATGATAGGATCAGTCTTTCAAAATGTTCATGTGCCTTGAAAATATGTGGTCCCTCCGGCGTAGCATATGATCTTATTCCTTCAAAAGCACCAAGTCCGTAATGCAACGTCTGACAGAAAAGATCCGCTTTGGCCTCAGCGGCTTTTACCCAGTTCCCGTCTAAATAGATCAGCGTCTCGTCATCGTAATACATGGTTCTCGCATTTAATTTATTTTTATTAAAAAGCCTTTCTTTTTTGAAGTAAGAAAGGCCAAAGTCATTTTTGGTATACCAATCCTACTTCAGGTATTTATTATTAATTCGATTGACAACTAGAATATTCATAAATCAATTCATCTTTTTTTCACTAAACCAAGGCATAAAAAAAAGCGCCGTATTTAGAATGGCGCTTTAGTTTTATATCATCAGATGCCATTCTCCCCTCTATGTCACGATAATGACAGATAGAATAAGGACGACAATGACATTAATTCTTAGCATGTGAATACTTAATTCAAATTGAAATTCAAATATATTACCATTTAAATTTAAAGCAAAACAATTTTTTATTTTATTCTGCTATCAAGCCTCAAAAGATTGTTGAATAAAATGATTGAAAGGAAGAATATTATTGGATATTTTAAAAATAAACCGAAATTATTATGATATCATCAATTTCGGGCAAATAAAAAATTGTGTTTTTAAAGATTTTATATTTTTCAATAGCTTGAAGTTTTATTGTTAAAAAAACCATTCTTTGTGAAAAGATTTTAATCTTTTTGTCTTCAAAATTTAATATTATTTCATCTTCATATTGCATTCAATAATTTTTTACCTTCATGACTTTAAATTCAATTTTCCAAAAATAATATGGAAGAACAACAACATTATTTCAATCGCGATTTAAGCTGGCTGTCATTTAATTACCGGGTTCTTCAGGAGGCAAAAGATAAGGAAGTGCCATTATATGAAAGGATTAAATTTCTGGCTATTTACTCCTCCAACTTGGATGAATTTTTCAGGGTCAGAGTAGCCTCTATCATGAGTTTGGCATCCATTGATAAAAAGAAACTCAACAAGGAACTTGAACTCAAACCAAAAAAATTGTTGCAGCAGATCCATCATACCGTGCAAATTCAATTAAATGAGTTTGGTGAAATTCTACATGATCATATTCTTCCGGAGCTCAGGGAAAACAATATCAACCTGCACTATGGGACAAAGATCCCGTCCGAGCACCATGCTGAAATACAACATTTTTTTAAAAGTAAGGTGCTTGCTTATTTGCAACCGGTGTTCTTAAAACCTGGTAAGAAACGCCCTTACTTTTTGAATAACCGGGGCATCTATTTTGTATTGAAGCTGAAAAATTTGAAGAAAGATAAAATCGAGTATGCTCATTTGAATATTCCCTCTGAATATCTGCCAAGATTTATGATTTTTAAGTCCGCGGATGAATCTCATGAAATTGTCTTTCTGGATGATATTATCAAGTTGAATCTAAAATTTGTTTTTCCAAACCATCGGGTACTTGGATGTTATAGTATTAAGCTAAACAAAGATGCAGACCTGAATATTGAAGATGAATACTCCGGTGACCTGGTTGAGAAAATTCGAAAGCAACTGGACAAACGAAATATAGGAGAGGCGTCAAGATTTCTGTTTGACAACAAAATGCCTGAGGAATTTCTTGATTACCTCATGGAAGTTTACCAACTGGATGAAGAGGAATTAGTGCCTGGAGGACGATACCATAATCTCAATGATTTTTTTAAGCTACCTAATCCTCATAAACCAAAGTTTCAGAATGAACAGCAAAAACCTGTTGTCAAAAAGAGTTTGGATCGTGAATCTTCCATATTTGCGGCCATCAGGAAAAAGGATCAAATGTTACATTTCCCTTACCACTCTTACGACTATGTCCTCAGATTCTTTAATGAAGCAGCCATAGACCCGAACGTTGAGGAAATCAAGATAACATTGTATCGTATTGCTGCAGAATCACTTATTGCAAGAGCTTTGATTAGTGCCGCAAAGAATGATAAGAAAGTGACAGTTTTTGTGGAAGTGAAGGCGCGATTTGATGAGGAGAATAATTTACGCTGGGCAAAGAAAATGGAAGAGGCCGGGATCAATATTATTTATAGTATTCCGGGACTTAAGGTCCATGCCAAGGTTGCTTTGGTAAAAAGGAAAAATGACGCCGATGAGATTTCGGGATATGCTTTTTTTGGAACGGGTAACTTCAACGAAAGTACTGCCAGTATTTATGTAGATCATGGTTTGTTGACAACGCATCCGGAAATGATACAGGAGCTGGATATGGTTTTTAAATATTTGCATAAACGGAAACCGGTCAAGGAGTTTAACCATTTACTGGTTTCACAGTTCAACCTTCAGGAACGTTTTTTAGAAAAGATGGATCGCGAAATAGCCAATGCAAAAGCCGGAAACAGAGCGGAAATCACCATTAAATTGAACAATCTGGAAGATGAGGTGATGATCGATAAATTATATGAAGCCAATTGTGCGGGGGTAAAAGTTACTTTGATCAACAGAGGCATTTGTTGTCTTGTGCCAGGTATCGAAGGGCTTAGTGAGAATATAAAGGTTATCAGATTGGTGGATATGTTCCTGGAGCACGCAAGAATCTTCATGTTTTACAATGGTGGAGAAGAAGAGATCTATTTGTCCTCTGCCGATTGGATGAAAAGAAACCTATACAGGAGAATTGAAGTTGGATTTCCTGTTTATGATCCAAAAATAAAACGGGAACTGAAAAAATTTATTCAGCTTCAAATTCAGGATAACTGCAAATTGAAATCAATAAATCAGCAGCACGAAAATGTTGAAGTCATTCGACGAAAAAATCAACCAAGCCGCCGTGCGCAGCGCGATGCTTATCATTGGATAAAGGCAATGGAACAGGGGAGATGATTTGTAAGATTAAACCTTAGAAAAGTTTCATGTTTATGATTTTACGGGGTGCGGAGAGGTGTCTGACACTTCTCCTATCAAATTGTCCGGATTTTTTAGCATGTCTCTTTGTGGATCAAAGTGTTTGATACCTTAGGCTTGGTTGTGTGAGGACAAAACAGGACTAAATGGCCTGAATAAATTCGGTCAGGCTTTCTCCGTTTTTCAGATTAAGTTTTTTCCTTAACCGGTAACGACTTATTTCCACTGATTTAATAGAAACATTATTAAGATCTGAGATGGCCTTTGAACTCAGTTTTAATCTTAGTTGTGCAGCGAGTCTTTTTTCGTTATCAGTGAGGTTCGGGAATTTATTATGCAGATGGAAAAAGAAATCTTCATTCAATTGATTCAAACTGCTTTCGTAATCGTCAATGGTATCGTTGAACCTCAACTGCTGACCAAAATAACGAATAAGGCTTTTTATTTTTTTTGAAGCATCATTCCTGTTCATAAAATCCAGCTCCTGAAGTTGCCTTATGAATTTTTTGTAGATCTCATTTTTCTGTGAAATGTGCAAGCCAAAATTGATTAACTCCTGACTTTTGAACTGAAGCTCATCTTTCAATTTCTCCTGAATCAAATGTTCATTTTTCAACTTTTCAGCGGCCAGTGCCTCTTTGGCCTCATAAATTGCCCTTCTTTTTCTTTGATTGCTTTTCAATCTTGCAATAATTAAAATTGCAATGATCGCTATCAAAATAATCCCAACCGTTAGTGCTTGTCTTTTAACATTTACGATTTCTTTTTCTCTTTCCAACAACTTGATTTCATTCTCTCTTTTTTCCGCTTCGTACGAAACACGCATTTCTGCTAATTCATGGTTCTTTTTTTGCGATAGAATATCGTTTTTTAGATCAGTGTGTAACTGGAAGTATTGAAAGGCGTTTTTGTCATTACCCAATTGAGCATATAAATCCGAACTCACCAGGTAGTGCTCCATTAGCAGTTCCTTGTTATCAATTATTTCGTTGATGATCGACTTGGCTCTATGCAGGCTTTGTTCCGAATTACCATAATCGCTAAGTTTTAGATATACCAAAGCCAATTTATTCAAAACCTCTGCCATCCGGTATTGATCATCGATTTCATCAAAGATCCTCAGCGATCTTGACAAATAGCTTAGAGCCAGTTCATCATGGTCAATTGCCTCATAAGATGTACCCATATTTTTCAGCGTCTCCGAAATCCTTTCCTTATTGCCAATTGGCTCTTTTAGTTTTAATGACTTTTTATAATCAGACAATGCCTTTTGGTGTTCGCCTTTTTGTGCATCAATTAAACCAAGACTATTATAACTGTAGGCAATTCTTTCAGGGTTCTTTAATTCCAAATGAAGTGCCAATACCTTTTCATGGTAGTGCTGAGCCATATCCGAGTTTTTGATATCGTAATATAACCAACCAATAGTCCTTAGCGTGTAAATAACATCATTGACATCTTCAAGTTTTTCTCGTATATCAAGGGATTTAAGGCCGAACTCTAATGCTTTGTCGTACACGTCCTTGTATAAATAGCCTTGACATAAATTGATATAGGCATAACCTTCATTCTTTTTGTCTCCATTGGCCTCCGCAAGTTTTAAGGCCTGATTGGCATATTCAATAGTGAGGTCAGGATCTATTTGCCAGTACGATTCTGCGAGTGCATTTAGAAGAGGGAGTTTGTCCTTATCCGAGGCTTGTGCGAGTTGCTTTCTCAGACTGTCGATAGTTTGCTGAGTGTATAACTTGTCAATTACATTCTGACATTCAGCGGTATAATTGCCAGAAAATAATAAAAAGCAAAAAACACTAATTATGGAGATCTTTTTCATGATATAAATGATTTATATCCAACCATTATTTCTTTTTCTAACAGTTGTCCATACAAAGAATCTCACTGTAATTTATCCAAACAAATTTGAAATTGCAAAGAATCGAAACCCTTACGGCGCTTCATGATAAGGGATTGTTCGCTTGGTTGAATGTATTTTTGGTGTACTATAGATGCTGGTTTTCAGTTAGTTCAAGGAATGTTAATTGGAATAAATTTAATCGAAGAATGTTTCGCCTTTTCCTTTAAGACATGCGTATCTTGCGGACTTTTAATTCTATCTTCGAATGGTTATGTGGGATTACAAGGCAATAATGGTAACATTGATTTTCTTGTTTACAGCAAAAGGCGCAACAGCCGCTTTTTTAAAATTTGATCATGACAGAACAGATACAACTGTTATAAAGATATTGGCTTCTAAACTAAAATTTGATAAGCAAGAGTTTTACGTAAAAGCCGGTGAGCCTGTAAAGCTTATTTTATCGAATGAGGACGTCATCAGACATAATCTATTAATAGTTGCTCCTGGGTCATTAGAGGAGGTTGGTGCGGCTGCAGACAAACTTGCCACCACGCCTCAAGGAAGAGATGTCGCTTGGGTGCCGGACATGCCGGAGATATTGTTTGCTACACCCCTGATAGGTATTGGTGAAACTTTTGTTTTGAAATTTACCGCCCCCGAGAAAAAAGGAAAATATCCATTTGTGTGTACCTTTCCTCAGCATTGGAGGATGATGAACGGGATTATGGAAGTGATTGAATAGCATACGGCTATCCTTTTTTCAAAGTGATGACCGTTATTTCAGGAGGAATTCCAATTCTGCCTGGATATCCTAAATAACCAAATCCACGATTCACATATAAATGTTGACCTTCATGTTGATACAAGCCGGCCCATTGTTTATACATATATTGGATAGGACTCCATTTGAAATCACCTATCTCAACACCGAATTGCATGCCATGAGTATGTCCCGCGAAGGCAATATCAATGTCTCCGTATTCTTTAAGTACCTCGGTTTCCCAATGACTAGGATCATGAGAAAGTAAAAGTTTTAAAGGGACTTCTTGCGTGCCCTCATGGGCTTCTGCCAATTTACCATATTGAGAAAATCTTCCTTTGGCTCCCCAATTCTCAATACCGATGATGGCCATCTTTTCACCATCCACACTTATAACCTTGTGTTCATTCAATAGCAATTGCCAGCCTAGTAATTGATGAATGGTTTTGAGATTTTCAAGGTTTTTAACTTTAGCCTCCCTGCTCGGCCATCTCACATAATCACCGTAATCATGATTTCCGAGCACTGAGTATGTGCCTAACGGTGCCGAAACTCTATTAAAGATATTCATGTAATCCTGCATTTCATCGGCCTGATTATTTACAAGATCTCCGGTGAAGAAAGTGATATCAACTTTTTCCTTGTGTAAAAGATCAATTCCTCCTTTGACAGCGATTTTATTGTGAAAACTTCCTGCATGGATATCGGATAATTGGCCAATCCTTATACCGTCGAAGGCCTTAGGTAAATTTGGAAGATAAATGGTCTTTCTTCTGATCCTATAATCATGAGCACCACTAAGAATACCCCAACTTACAGCTATAATGGGAATGCCCGCACTGATCAGTCCTCCCGCAGATAGAAGGTTGGAACGTTCCGTATAAGCTATTTCGCTACTATTTTTGTTTTCATCAAATATTGAAACAATACTTCTAAAAGCCCATTGACCAAATCTCTGTATTTCGTCAACGAATAGGAATAGGATTACAAAGAGTTTGGAAAGCACATTGGTAAAAACGCCAACCATAATGATTGTCCTGAATCTTTTTGAAAGCTTATCGGGATTTCCAAAAAAATAAATAAATAAACCAAGAATTAATGATCCTGTAATGGTCCAGTAAAGTAAAGAGACTATCTGCCTGACATCTGTTGAAGATCCTGAAAAGACGGTTTTAACTGCTTGAAAAGCATAATAATCAATGACCAGGAGAATGAATGATATAAATAAAATGGGGAAAAGTCTGTTCATCAATATAGCCTAACGTAATCCACATTATTAAGATACCTTTATACTCAAGCCTATTAAAATCAGATTGCACCTTTGTACTTGCAGAGGAGAGTCGCCACTTTTTGGTTTGAGTTTTACTAGAGTCTTCATTAAAAAGAATGTTTTAAGGCTAAAAGTAATATTGTTTTCTTCATTCTTATAAGTTCGTTTGGATACTTGGATTAAGACAATTTCTTTTATAAAGGCGTTGCCTGGATCCGGTATATGATTTAAGATGGGATCAGAGAATGAGCAAGTGGATCATGGAAAAGATTTTCTTTGATTGGTAACTGTTGAGTATTTAGTATATTTTCAAATTAATCTGAGCGACCTCGACGATGTATAAGAATTTTCCATATCTGAATTCTTACAGGAATAGGATCATACTTATTCTTGGAGTAAGTTTCTATTCTATTGTTTTTATGAACTTGTTTATACCTTTTGAGGTGAATAGCTGGAGAGCCTTGTCCAGCGATGCCATGTTTTTGTTCAGGTCCAGTTTTGGATTGTTAGGAGCACTTGTTCTAAGTGTCTCACAATTTTTACTAAGACCTTTGTTCAGATTAAAAGCACTTACTGTCCTTTCCGCATTTTTATGGTTTCTATTCGAAATCCTTCTGCTTTCGATCGTGATGCATATGGTTTATGATCAATTATATGAAGATCATTTGACTAGCCTGGTCATGTTTTCAAAGACCTTGAAATATACTTTTTTGGTGGCCGTGATCCCATATGGGATGTTCATCTTTTACTTCTATCATAAAGAGAAGATTATCGACAGCGGGAAAACCAACAACATAATAAGGAATGATAATCAATTTATCCACTTCAAGGATGAAAATGGTAAAGTCAGGATTTCTCTTTTATCCTCTGACATCATACTGTTGGAATCTCAGGATAATTATGTGAGCATTCATTATTTAAATAATAAAGATATTCAAAAATATTTGTTGAGGATCTCAATGACCAGCTTGGAGGAGCAATTAAAGGGAACCGGTTTGATCCGATGTCACCGCAGGTTTGTGGTTAACCTGAACAAAGTACTACGAATCAATCATACTTCGAAGAATCTAAAGCTTATATTAAACGTGCCATCCAATCAGTTGGTCCCTGTTTCCAGTACCTACGCTTCCCATGTGATCGATCTACTCCAACACAAGAATTAGTTTTTATCTATGTGGCGAATGATCCATTTACCACATCATACTCTTTTTCGTCCCTTTTATGGTCCTCGATCCCTTTTGTGAAAAACTTAATTCGACTGCTTTTACTTTTGGGCAATCGAGAAAAATAAAATAATAGTATTATGAGAACAGTTAAGTTATTTGTTTTAGTTATTGCCGTTTTATGTATTCATGTTTCTTTGGCTTCAGCACTGATGCAACAAAAACCGGAAAAGTTTTTGGGAACCTGGGAAGTGAAATCTGCAGAAGCACCCTATGAATATTCCAGGAGCACGGTAAAAATTTTTAAGAAGGGAAACAAACTTGAAGGAACCATATCCTTTACTAATACATCAACCTATTCATTGAAAGATGTGAAAATTGATAAAAATAAATTAGTATTTAAATTGGACCTAGAAGGAGAGATAATACAAGTCGAAGCCTTAAACGAAAAAGGAACTTTGGTTGGATCTGCGTTGTCCTCACAAGGAACTACCCGTTTCACAGGAACACGCAAAAAATAATATTAAATCATGTAAGGGAGCTTTGGTTTGCTTCCTTACTTTTTTATTTCAAGAAGGTTGGGCTAATCTTTCTTAAACAAAGAATCTACAAAATCATGTTTGTTAAAGACCTGGAGATCTTCAACTTTTTCCCCGACGCCGATATATTTTACAGGAATTTTAAATTGGTCGGAAATGCCAATTACAACACCTCCTTTTGCCGTACCGTCCAGTTTTGTAATGGCAAGTGCAGTAACGTCGGTAGCTTTTGTAAATTCATTGGCCTGGATCATGGCATTTTGACCTGTACTACCATCAAGTACTAAAAGTACTTCATGCGGCGCTTCCGGAATGAACTTCTGTACCACACGCTTGATTTTGGAGAGCTCATTCATCAGGTTAACCTTTGTATGCAGCCTTCCGGCAGTATCAATAATTACGACATCGGCCTGTGACTCCACACCTTCTTTCACTGCATCGAAGGCGACCGAGGCAGGATCAGTATTCATGCCATGTGCCACAACAGGTACTTCAACTCTTTCTCCCCAGAGTTTTAATTGATCAACCGCTGCTGCTCTGAATGTATCCGCTGCTCCAAGCACTACTTTTTTATCTCTCGCTTTGAATTGGGCTGCTAATTTTCCGATGGTAGTAGTTTTGCCCACACCGTTAACTCCTACAACCATGATGACATGTGGCTTATGACCTTCGGGAGTTTCGAAATCCTGAAGTTCTTCTGTATTATTTTCCTGCAATAAAGCGGCTATTTCATCCCTAAGAATATCATTAAGCTCATTGGTATTGAGATATTTGTCCCGGGCAACACGTTCTTCTATGCGCTCAATGATCCTAACCATGGTGTCAACACCCACATCGGCTGAAATAAGAATTTCTTCGAGTTCGTCTAAAACTTCATCATCAACCGTTGATTTACCAACAACCGCTTTGCTGAGCTTTGAAAAAAAGTTCTCCTTGGTTTTTTGTAAACCCTTATCGAGTGATTCCTTTTTTTTGTTTTTATCAAACAGACCAAATAGTGCCATGGCCAATGGGATTATAAGAATGATTCAGTGGTGGCAAATATAAGAACCAATTATATAAATAGCTGGATCTTAAAGAATTGTATTAAAAAAGTCCCTAAGTAGGGACTTTTAAACTAATAATATTTTTCGGACAGGTTATTTAGCGTTCGACAAAACGTCTTTAACCATATCAACGGGTACCATTTCTTCTTTGAAAGTGTAAGCTCCGGTTTTAGGAGATTTTACAGCTTTTATCACTTTGGCGAAGCCTTTTCCGCCTTCCTTTTTCAGCGTTGCAACTACCTTCTTAGCCATGGTTATTTAATTTCTTTGTGAATAGTATGTTTCTTCATGATTGGATTGTATTTCTTAAGCTCCAATCTTTCTGTTGTATTTTTTCGGTTCTTAGTCGTAATATATCTGGAAGTGCCAGGAAGATCACTATTCTTGTGCTCCGTGCACTCTAAAATTACTTGAACTCTATTACCTTTCTTAGCCATTGTTCTCTATCAAAATTTTAGGAATGCAAATATAGATAATGAAAAATTCATAACAAAAATAAAATTGCTTTATTCATCAATGTTAGGTAACTTCAACTGATTCAGCGGACTTTGCTTGGACATCATAGCCTCGATCTTATCACTTTTTCTGGGAGCAATGTTTGATAATAATTCAGGTTCTCCGTCCGTAATCAATATACAATCCTCAATACGAACAGCAATCCCCCACCATTTTTTGTCACACTTACTATCCTCCGGTATATAAATTCCGGGCTCAACCGTAATTACCATATTTTCCTGCATTACATTGTAATGACCTCTGTCATGGACATCCAGACCGATGTGGTGTGACAGGCCATGCGGAAAGTACAGAAAAGCATCAGTTTGGTTTTCAATAATTCCCAGTTCTTTCAATCCCTCAGCAATGATCTTTCTGGCAGCCATTGTGACATCCCTAAAAGTAGTTCCGACACGGCACATCTTAATAGCCTCATCCTGTGCTTTATAAACAAGATCATAGATCTGCTTCTGTTCTTTGCTGAATTTACCATTGGCAGGGATGGTCCTTGTCACATCGGCGGTGTAACCATGGTATTCGGCACCCAGATCCATTAAAACCAAATTGTTTCCTACTTTTGGTTTACTATTATTAATGTAGTGTAGTACACAGCCATTGTGTCCTGCGCCAACAATGGATGGGTATCCCTCATATTCTGAGCCATATTTCTTGAAAACATACTCATGCATCCCCTGGATTTCTGTTTCAGACATATCAGGGGTCATGGCTTTCATGACTTCTACTTGTGCAACTGTTGAAATATTAACAGCTTTTCTTAATAGTGTTAGTTCTTCCTTGGTCTTTATTCCACGAAGATCGGTCATAATGCTCACCAATGTTCTGTTATCCAGATTTCTCTGTTTTTCTTTAGTCTCATTGGTTTCAACATTGATCTTCACACCTCTTTCGTAGCCATCCGGATAGTTTGCCTTAGATTTAAACTGTTCAATCAAACTGTAAAGATCCCCTTGATCATGCTGGTTGTCCCTTACATCATTGTGGAACTCCTTATACAAAACTTTGTCAAACGAACCGAAGTCTATATTATGTTTTTGAAACTCATTATTGGCAAATACCTGTACGAAACCCAGTTGTGCTTTTACGCCGGCTGGCCCCAATCGTTTTCCAAGCCATTGCTCCATCCTGGCATTTCTAGGCTGAACAAAAATAATTTCATTATAACTGTTCCCATCAACGTCAGTTTGATCGTCAGAAAAGATCAATAGTACCGCATGCGGTTCTCTATAGCCTGTTAAATAGTAAAAATCAGGATCCTGGTGATATACGTAATCCACATCGTTGGATCTGTTTCTTATAGCGTTTGCAAAGAAAATGGCCACCGAATTCTCAGGCATCTTCTCACGAAACTTCTGACGCCTGTCCTGATGAAATTCTTTTTTAAGAAAATCATCCGGTTCATTGAGTTCCTGGGAAAAAGAAAATCCTAACCCCATAAAAAGGATTAGGATTGTCATAAAGATTTTTTTTATCATGGCAACAGCGGTTATACAAGCGCAGTACCTTGCTCTCTTGCCTTCTTTAGCACCTGTGTTATTCCATTTTTGTTGATTGTTCTCAAAGTCGAAGTAGATACTTTCAATGTTACCCACTTGTCTTCTTCCGGAAGATAGAATCTTTTCTTTTGAAGATTAGGGTAAAACTTCCTTTTGGTTTTATTGTTAGCGTGAGACACGTTGTTTCCTGATCTCGGCCTCTTCCCTGAAATTTGACAAACTTTTGACATGACTATGTATATAAATTCTTAATTTTCGAAATTGGTCTGCAAATATCGAAAATAATTTGAAACTATCAAAGAGCTAGGAAAGTGTTGATGTGTTTGAGTGTTAAAGTTGATGAGTTCAGGCTTGTAGAATTTTTGATTTCGAAATTCATAGTCTAAAATTCAACATTCTTCAGACATTGTTTACATCCAATCTCTTTTATCTGACTCAATTTTATAAAGGACATAATTCTGTATAGCTATGGCCTTTTCCAGTTTAATATATGGAATTTTAATATAGTTACCTGCCATATAGAAATGAATGTTGGCTAACCCCTTTCGTAGTTGATAGGGCGTTTGCGATATTCTCACAGCCTGTATTTTATACCAATAAATGAGTTTATGGTGTAATCCAAACAGGCCATGCTGGATTTTTAATACTTCCTCATTCATGAAATACCGCCACTTTTGATACCTGAAATAAAACACCAGAAATGATACGGGTAAAAGGAACATCCAATACAATGCGTTGAAACCGAAAAAATAGAAACTCAAGATAATTGCTATGATTGAAGGGACAATACCCAACATTAAAAAATTTCTGGATATAAAATTCTTCTGGATTCTATGTTCTTTCATGTTTTCCAGATCTTCAGAGGCAAACAGGGTATTGATAACTTCCTCGACCTGCTCTTTTTTGCTGCCTGGTATGTTCAGAATTTTTTTCATACTTTGTTGGGAGCTTGCTGCCGGATATACTTTTATCGTAAATAATTGAAGCAATTTTTGCAAAGGGTTTCTTCCCCAGGCCAGGACCTGAACTTTCTTTAATGTTGTCGAACGCTGCTGCTTATTAAACAGGCCATTTCTCAATTTCAGACCATCCGTTGATATTGAAAAAATTAAATCAAAGTTTCTGACAACTGATGCGATAAGGGAGATGAAAAAAGGTGTTAAAAAAAGAAAAAAACCAAAGAATAAAATCAAAAGGATTGTTTCGTTATGATAAGATTGGTAGGCCTCCTTAAATTCTTCTTCACCAACGTCTGAACCTTGAAAAATTTCGGTGTATTGGGAATATATCCAAAAAACAAAGGCCATTAAAATACCCAATGATTTAAAATGATTTTGTGTAACGCCCACCTTGATCAGATCCGCAATCCCTAATTTGAGTATTGTTTTTTCTTCAACCGACTCAGGAATAGTTTGTTCTTCCGAAACAGGAACTTTCTCGGTTTGATCTATTTTTTGCTTTTCGGTGAGAATGTATTCTCTTAGCTGATTTGCTTTATCCTCAGTGATGGCCGACAAACTAATTTCCTGTTTGTTTGATCCTGCTGAATCTACTTCAAAGGTCACCACTTTGAAAATCTGCTGGACTACGTTTTGCTTAAAATTGACTGTTTGAACCTTCTCAAAGGGAATATTAAGTTTGGTTTTACTGATAATTCCTTTTTCTATGACAATCTCATTGTCTTTTACATAATAATAGAACTTTAGGTAAGACAGAATAGAGACGGTCAGGTAGATAGCCGCAGTGCCAATGACGATCAGGTAGATCTGCCATTCTCCAAGCTCCATTTTCCGGGCGCCATAGAGTACGGATAGAATAAAGGGCCAGGCTTGCTTTACAGAGATCTTTAGGAATTTAATAAAGAAAAGTATAACCGCTGCGGTCGCCTGCCTTGTAGGGATATGGAAATCATTGAGCTTTTCCATTGCTCTCAATATTGGTCAATAAAAATTCCTTGATCCTTAAGGCATCATCCTGCATCAACCCGGGGATTCTCAAATCACTACTACTACCACCTGCTGTGAAAATGGTGAGACTAAAAAGATTGAAAATTTTGCTCAGTGGTCCTTGATGTAGTTCGCAGTGCTGGATTCTATTAAAGGGTACAACAACTGATTTCTTCCACCATATACCGGTTTTAAATACAATATCCCTTTCTCTTATAGCATACCCTTTTTTATTAAATGCTTTCGGTATGTAGAGGTTTATTGCTATTAATACGAATAGCCAAATTACACCTGCTATGATTTGAACTAGGATATTGCTTATGTCCAGCCGGAAAATTAACAGTGTTAGAAAACCGACACTTATGACCAGAAAGAAAATGTTTGATTGAATTCTTAATATTTTAAGATACCCCGGTGAAAGACGTTCCGTTTGGAGTTCTTGCACATTCGGAAGCTCCTCAATATTAATAGCTGAATTTTTAAAAAGTTCACTCATTGATTGTAAAATATTCTACGCACATCTTTCTTGCATTGATCATCACTTCTCTTTTTTATAACCATACGGACAGTGCCTGCATCCATTCTTACAACAATACCCACGTTTCAGTAGATATTCTCTCGTAAAAACCATCAGACCCTGTTCATTGAAGTAATAATCCTCTTTACTCAAAGATACTGATTTGTCCTTCTCTTGATCCTTAGACATGAATTTCTTTCATATTCGCAATTTCACTAACTTGCAAAAGTATTCAATATAAACCTAATAAATTATTTTTGACATGGTTGAAACCGTTAAAACGAGTCAGGAGGCTATTGCCTTAGAGGACAGGCATGGGGCGCATAACTATCATCCATTACCTGTAGTATTGGCAAAGGGAGAGGGAGTATATCTCTGGGATGTGGAAGGAAAGCAATACTATGACTTTTTATCTGCCTATAGTGCGGTGAATCAGGGACACTGTCATCCCAGGATCATAAATTCATTGATCGAACAAGCAAAAGAACTTACCTTAACTTCAAGGGCTTTTTATAATAATACATTAGGAAGTTACGAAAAGTATGTAACCCAATACTTTGGATATGATAAAGTGCTTCCTATGAATACGGGAGCTGAAGCGGTTGAAACCGCCATTAAGATTTCCAGAAAGTGGGGCTATGAAGTAAAAGGGATCCCTTCAGGACAAGCACAAATCATTGTTTGCCACAATAACTTTCATGGTAGAACGACTACCATTATTTCCGCTTCAAACGATCCGGTAGCAAGAGAAAATTTCGGACCGTACACTCCCGGCATCATTTCAATACCTTATAATGATTTGGAGGCACTTCAAGATGCTTTGAATAATGAACATGTAGCCGCCTTCCTGGTAGAACCCATTCAAGGGGAGGCCGGTGTGTTTGTGCCGGATGAAGGTTATTTGAAAAAGGCATCTGAAATGTGCCGAGGTAAAAATGTGCTATTTGTAGCTGATGAGGTACAAACCGGAATTGCCAGAACCGGTAGGTTATTGGCTACGCATCATGAGGATGTAAAAGCAGATGTGTTGGTTTTAGGGAAAGCTCTTTCAGGAGGAGTATTACCAGTATCAGCTGTTCTTGCGAATGATAATGTCATGAAGGTCATCACACCAGGTACGCATGGATCAACTTTCGGAGGAAATCCTTTAGCCAATAAGGTAGCGGTTACTGCTTTAGAGGTGGTGAAAGATGAAAACCTCGCCGAGAATGCAGAGAAATTAGGTAAACTATTCAGAGAGAGGATGGAGGATTTGATCAGTAAAACGGACCTGGTACAGTTAGTTAGGGGGAAAGGATTGTTGAATGCAATTGTTATCAATGATACTGAAGACAGTGAAACAGCCTGGAATATTTGTGTAGCGCTTAAAGAAAACGGGTTATTAGCTAAACCAACTCATGGCAATATTATTCGTTTTGCCCCACCTTTGGTTATGACAGAGGAACAGATTCATGATTGCTGCGATATCATTGTCAAAACAATTATGAATTTCAACTAATAAGATTTTGTTGTTAAGAAGTAAAAAGGCACCTCCTGAAAGGTGCCTTTTTACTTTACTATGATCTATACTGTCAATCCTCTATGAAAAAAATGAGCATACCGGGCTACTTATAAAATACCTTTAACTAAAACTCAAAATTGCCTTTACCTATCTTTTCTATTTTGAAAATGAAATCCCGAACAGGGAAATTGTAATCCGATTTTGGATATGATTCCCAAAATGGGATAATTTAATTTTTAAAAACCCATTCAGTTGGCTACAATCGCGGTTTTGTTAATTGGCAACAAGTTTGAAATCAGTTTGGCACGATTCAAATAATGATTGTCAAAATGAACAAAGTCACAGATTTTATAATTTCATTATTCAACTACATTACCTGGAAACTCAATACAAGTAACAAGATCAAAATGATTGTGCTCTTACTTGTTGCCTATTTGATGACTTTGACTTTCACAGCCTATAGTGCAGATATACCAGGCTCGAATCGATCTACATCCGACGAGAAAGATCAGGTACTTGTTAAGGTGAAAATCAATCCACCGCATGGATTTTCATTAACTGATTATGATGGTGTTTATCTGGAAATTCTAAATGAGGAGAATATTCAAATTGCTAAGGAAGCATTGGAGGATGGTGTGATAAATTTCAAACTGGATACTAAACTAAATCTAAGGAATATTAAACTGTATTGTGCTGCTACCAATGACACATTACTGGTTGCTGAAGTTCAGAACGGTGCTGCCATAGGTTTCCTTATTTCCACCTTGGTAATCAAATAAAGCATTAGATTGAAAACTAAACCTTAAAGATATTCAAAGAAAATGGAGTAGTGTTTTGGTTAACCGATGGTCCTGACGCCTTGTTAGGACCATTTTTCCTTTTAACTAAGGTGGGTCATTTTTTAACATTGGACAAATTGCTACTTTTGCTCAAACGTTTCAAACATGCAAAGAAGACCAAGAAGAAATAGGAAATCTTCCGTGATAAGATCCATGGTTGAAGAAACCAAACTGTCTGTTTCAAATCTTATTTTCCCACTTTTTATCATTGAAGGTAGCCAGCAGAAAATTGAAGTTTCCTCCATGCCTGGTATTTATCGTTATTCAAGTGATCTTGTGCTTGGCGAAATCGAAAGTTGTTTAAAACTTGGAATCAATACTTTTGCTCCATTCCCGGCAATTGAAGATGCCAAGAAAGATAAATATGCCTCTCAAAGCCATAACCCGGAAGGCTTGTATTTAAAAGCTATTGATCAAATAAAAAAGGAATTTCCTGAGTGCTGTCTGATGACGGATGTTGCAATGGATCCATACAGTTCTGATGGTCATGATGGTATTGTTGAGAATGGTGAAATTCTTAATGATGAAACACTTGAGGTGTTAGGAAAAATGGCATTGGCACAGGCACAGGCAGGAAGTGATATTATTGGTCCTTCGGATATGATGGACGGCCGTGTTGGGTTCATCAGGAATGTATTGGATGAAAATGGTTTCACGAATGTTTCCATTATGTCCTACACTGCTAAATATGCCAGTGCATTTTATGGTCCTTTCAGGGATGCCCTTGATTCAGCTCCAAAATCAGGCGATAAGAAAACCTATCAAATGGATCCTGCGAATCAACGCGAGGCCTTGATAGAAGCCGATCTGGATGTGGAAGAAGGTGCTGATTTTCTAATGGTAAAACCGGCCTTGGCCTACCTGGATGTTATCAAGTTATTAAAGGAGAACTACGATTTGCCCATTGCAGCCTATAATGTAAGCGGTGAGTATGCCATGGTTAAAGCCGCAGCTGAAAAGGGTTGGCTTGATGGTGAAAAAACTATGTTAGAGAGTTTACTCAGCATTAAACGTGCAGGAGCGGATATTATATTGACCTATTTCGCCAAGGAATTTGCTGAAATTTCTAAATAAGTTCCGGAATTCAGGTTTCAAATATCATATGGATCAATATAATTTGGAGAAAAGGGTTTTATTTCCAGTTGATGCCTGAAACCTGAAGTCTGATCACTACTTAACGCTATGCACATCCATTTGAGGATATGGGATTGAAATGTTGTTAGCATCCAGTTCCTTCTTGCTGGTCTCCATGACATTAAAATAAACGTCCCAATAGTCATCAGGAGTGGTATATCCCCGCATAGCCAGATTCACAGAACTGTCAGCCAGCTCTAGCACCCCAACAAATGGGGCAGGGTCAGGAAGCACTTTGGCATTTCTTGTCAGAATGTCCAGCAAGATAGATTTAGCACGGTCTATATCATCTTCATAAGCTATCCCCATTGTAAGATTCAATCGTACCTTATCCATGGCGGAATAATTGGTGATATTTCCATTTGATAATGCTCCGTTGGGTATAATGATCTTTCTGTTGTCCGGTGATGCCAATATGGTGGAAAATATCTGAATTTCTATTACGCTCCCTTTCTCGCCTTGCGCCTCAATAAAATCACCTACCTTATAAGGCTTGAATATCATAATCAAGGCACTTCCGGCAAAATTCGATAAAGATCCTTGCAGAGCCAGGCCTATTGCCAGGCCTGCTGCTCCCAGTATTGCCACGAAGGAGGTTGTTTGAATTCCCACCATGGAAGCAACACTGATAAACAGCATGATCTTTAAAGTCCATGATAGAAGATTCAGAAGAAAAGGCCTCAAGGTATTATCGATTTCCTTAGCTTCCAACTGCTTGTTTAGCAGTTTAATGATCCAACCTACGATCCTAAGACCGATCCATAATGTTAAAAGTGCTAATAAAACTTTTGGGGCATAGACCAGTATATTGGCCCAGATCAGATCTGTGTAGCGCTCAATATCGATGTTCATGGTTATATTGTTTGGTTAGTTTTGGAGGCCTTAATTTAAATTAAAAATTGCCCCAATCTATGCTTTACACTAAAAATTGGACACAAAAAAACCTTTGATCTTTGATCAAAGGTTTTAAGCTTTTTTTATATTCTCAGTGGAACAGATCTTCTTCCCGTTCAAGCATCAATATTGATGATTGTGACACGATAAAATATTTCTCGCCTTTGTACATCACCTCATAGGCCCCGTTCTGTAAAAAGATGGCTAAGTCCCCCTCTTTGGCTTGTAAAGGTACATATTTCAATTTCTCATCCTTTTCCTTCCAGGGCTCATCCTCTTCCGTGGCAATTGGAATAGGATAGCCCGGACCTGCTTTGATCACATAGCCGCTTTGTATCTTTTCCTTTTCCTGGACTCCCGGAGGAAGGTATAGACCGGTGGAGGTCTTTTCAGACATCTTTTTTGGTTTGATCAATACCCTATCACCTACGATAATGATATTTTTTAAAGTATTATCTTTCGTCAATTCCATTTAATCTCTTTAATTGGCCAAAGTTAAAATATTTTTAGTGTCATTTTTTTAACTATGGACAACTAAAATTGTGCCTGAGTATCTATTCATGTCAAAACGTCTGCCTTAAACCAGTTACAGCTTCACTTCATAGGCTACCACGGTGTTGTTAAAGAAGGTAGGAACAAGTAACAGATTATATTCTTTGACATATTCGATATCAGCCGAGTTAATTTTTTGTTCCTTGGTATTTAAAATCAGTTGCTTATCGCCTTCCTTGGTAATATAATATACCTCACCCTGCCAGTTCGAAACGATATAATTTCCGTTTTGATGAGCAACAACTCCATCACCGGCACCGATGCCATCAGCCAAAACTCGTTCTTCTTTATTTGTTGTATTGATAGATTTAAAATCATTGGTTCCCATCGAGGCTAGCATGATATGCCCTTCTTCGACCAGTAAACCATTGGGAGCTTTCAAGGTTTCTCCTTCCATCCACGTCGAAATTTCTCCATTGGATAACAGGTGGATTTTGTTTGTATTGGAGTCGGAGAAATATACATTGCCATCAGCAACTGCTACATCGTTCAGGAATTGTGCTCCTTCAACCTCGTATCGATTGGAAATAGTGCCATCAGCCAGATTAATTTCCACCAATTCCGTAATATTCGTTACATATAGCTTATCACCTGAGATCCCCATACCTTTAGGTGCATCCAAACCAGTAACCCATTGTAAATTATCAATAGTGCCATCCAGGTTAACACGAGAGATAAAACCATTGCCATCTTTGTCTGTTGGGGTACCATTGATATTTGAAACATACAGGATATTATTGCCGGCATCATAAAGAACGGATTCATTAGTAGTTAATGTAGTGTCTGTTTCCCATTTCTTTTCTAAGGAAATTTTGACTTTTGTTTCAGATGCCAGCTCTTCCGCCACTTGTTGCACTTCTTGTTTTTGTTGATTGGAACCACAACTCCAGGTGATTAAGGTAGTTAGTAATAATAGGTAGTTAAGTTTTTTCATGGTTATAGCGTTTTGGTATTAATAAAGTAAATTTCCGAATAATAAATAACAATAATAGCCTTGAAAGATTCAATAACTGTCCCTTGCATAGTCCGTTTCATAAATTATCATTATATTATAAGTTTAATAAATGAACTTTACTTAGCGTTTGGAAGATCTAAAAACCATCATATCGAGAGTAGAAGTGCTTTGTCACCTTCAGAAATACAGGCATGCCGAAAAATTGTTAAGATCTGTTTACGGGAAGCATCCGGAGGATTATGAAGTGTTAAGTAACCTGTCATTGGTTTTAAGCGAGCAAGGTAAGATTCCCGAAGCGCTTAAATTAAGCTGCAAATTGGTGAGCCTTAATCCTCGTGATGTTTATGGATTGAAGTTGCATGCTGCCAACCTGATAAGAAATGCGGAGTCCCCACTTGCACTCAAAATTTTGAATGGTGCCCTTCATTTGAATCCTGCTGATCATGAAATATGGAGGATCATGGCATATGTATACTTGTTCCCGTCAAGATTCCGGGATATCAATTATAAAACAGCAAAAAAATGCGCCGAAAATGCCCTGTTGCTGGATCCGGAAGATGTTCATAGTAGAAATTACAGGGCCCTGGCCATGGCCAGGCTTGGTCAACAAACTGAAGCTATCAAATTTCATCAGGAAACGCTTAAAATGTCACCGGATAATTCTGAGGTACATGCATTTGCCGGTTTCCTGGAAATTGAAAAAGAAAATCTAGACAAGGCAAAGGATCATTTCAAATCTTCTCTTACTATCTTCCCGGACAACACCTGGGCAAAAAAAGGCCTTAAAGAAACCCGAACACGTAGACTTATAATTAAATATTTGCCCTTGATTCTGGCGATTGTTGGGGTTCAATTAGTGATAGGTTTTAAGGATGAAATTACCTCCTTGTTAGATGCACTAGCCGTTTGGTTTATGAAATAGCTATTTCCTTTCTCAGATTTACTTTTTCCGCACGAGGGTTCATAACATAAAACCATAGCGGTGGAATCAGTGAAAGAAGCATCATTCCCGGATAGCCAGTAGGCATCTGAGGGCTTTCGACATGATGGTCCAGGATTTGGTACTTCTTACTGGCCAGATAGTGATGATCAGAGTGTCTGGATAATTCAAAAAGCATTATACGTCCAACAATATGGTTTGAATTCCAGGAGTGTTGTGGTTTAGTTCTTTCATAGCGTTTGTCACCGACTTTTTTTCTCCTTAATCCATAATGCTCGATATAATTTACTGTTTCAAGCAATAAGATTCCCATGAGTGCTGCTCCAATAAAGTATAACATTGTTATCCATCCGAATGAAACCCCAATGGCCATAAGCATACTTGTTTGTATCAACTGGAAACGAATCATTTCATTTTGAGCTGAGAAAACTGACAGCCCCTTCTTTTTTAATCTGGCTGCCTCCAGCTTCCAGGCCGACAGATAACTAAAAACAATTGATCTAATCCAGAAAAAGTAAATATTCTCTCCAAATCTAGCCGATGCGGGATCTTCCTGAGTAGAAACCCTGCTATGATGGCCACGATTGTGTTCAATAAAAAAATGCATGTATAGTGAAGTAAGAAGAAGAGATTTGGCCAGAAATTTTTCAAAAGCCTTTGATCTGTGTCCCAGTTCATGGGCAGCATTAATACCAATTACGCCGCACAAAATGCCAAGGGCTGATACTCTTCCGATAACGTCCATAGCAGATAGTCCGGGTTCATCAATCACCACTAGAAAAAATGCAATAAAAGCAAACTGAATGGGAACCATCAAATAAAGTATTAAATCGTAAACAAGCTCCTTTTTCATGATTTCCTGCTCCTGTTTGTCAACATTTGAAGGGTCAGGGGGAAAGATAAATTCCAGAAGTGGAATGAGCCCAAATGCATATAACATTGGTAGAAAAGTTAAAGGGCCGGTGGTTGTGAAAGAGACTATCACGGTAACCGGTATGGTGAAAACACTTAGATATTTTAATGCTTTGAACTTGAACATAACCACGGTCCTTCAGACGAATTCAATAACATTAAATTAAGGAAAAAACGATGTAAGTAAAAATTGGAAGCATCCAAAAAAAATACCGTAAAAGAGGGGGTTACATATCTAGATTTAATTTAACAATTTTGGTATGTGTATTGTGATTGTTTATTTACCTTCTCTTATAATTATTGAAAGGGGTTTCAAAATTTATAGAGAAGGTAATTTTTTTGTGTAGTTTTTCCAAAGCAAGATCTCCCGCTCAATTTAATGGACTACAAAAAAAGAGGTTCAGTTACTCCTAACTGAACCCCAAAGGTCAAAAACTCAAAATAAATAGGATTAATGAAATTTTAATCCTCAACAACATCTGCTAATATAGGACATATTTTTTTAAAATAAAACACAATACCTTCACTTAATTTTAGCTATAAAGGCATAATCTTTCGTTCTGTCAATATCACGACAAGTTTTTCCTTGCTTTACTTTATTTGATTTTGATCAATATTTACCGGTCGTTTTCTTTTCCATCTTCGATGAGACCATAGCCAGTTGGAGGGGTTTGCATTGATGAGCACCTCTGTCTTCTTAATATATGTCTCTAGTATATCATGATTTCCTTTTTCATAGGGAGGCTCCGCCACTTTGTCAATAGTTACGCGGTAATAACCTCGTTTCACTCGCTCCATACCCATGAAAAGAACTGGCATTTTAGCCACACCTGATAATTGTTGGGGCCCCAGTACAAATGCTGTTTCCTGATTTAAAAAGGTGGTCCAATAACGACTTTTAATGGCAGGGGGTTCCTGATCTGCCAACATACCGATAGCAATAGTCCTTTCCCTGGTTCTTCTAATGGTTTCTTTAATAATTTTTTTAGCTGAAATAGGTGTACCTCCGAACCTGCTTCTGGCTTTATACATAAATTCATCCATACGTTTGTTATTCAGCGGAAGATAAACGGCATCTACTGCACAAGGGAATTGTACGCATCCCGAGAGCAACATCCACTCCCAGTTACATTGATGGGTTGTCAGAACAAGAACCGATTGGTTCTGTGAAGCATAATGTTCAACAATTTCCAGATTTCTTATCTCCACACGTTCGGTTATTTCTTCTTTGCTAATGGAGATGGCTTTGATCGTTTCAACCACCACATCAGCCAAATGTTTATAGAAATTAACAGCAATGGTTGAGATTTCATCTTCTTTTTTCTCCGGAAAGGACTTCCTCAGATTCTCCAAAACTACCTTTTTGCGGTACTTTACCAGATGTATGGCAACAAAAGCAATGAAATCAGAGAGTAGGTACAATAAGCGAAGTGGAACCTTTGAAAGTAACTTTAGAAGAAAAATAATGAACAACGTTCCTGAATTTTGATTAAGTGCTACAAAGGTGTGGCTTATTCATTAAAAAGTCCATACAACCGGAAATTTTTACTGGCTACCAGAAATGAAAAAGTGTAAACTTATCCAAAAGAAAACGAGAAGCCCAGAATGGTTTGGACTCCTCGCTTCCAGCAATGGACATCGAATATATTATAATACTCCTTGCATAATATCTTCAACCACACCAGGGTCAAGTAAAGTTGAGGTATCTCCTAAATTTGAAGTATCCTTTTCAGCGATTTTTCTCAAGATCCTTCTCATGATCTTACCAGACCTTGTTTTTGGTAGTCCTGACACAAACTGAATTTTTTCGGGTTTTGCAATGGGGCCTATTGTTCTGGATACCAAATCCAGTATTTCCTTCCTTAACGTATCATCATTTTCAGGATCATGATAACAAGTAACATAGGCATAGATAGAACTTCCCTTGATATCATGTGGATATCCAACCACTGCAGTTTCACAGACATTTTCATGTTCATCTATTGCATTTTCAATTTCTGCAGTTCCCAAGTTATGTCCGGATACAATGATGACATCATCTACTCTACCGGTAATTCGATAATAACCGTCTTCGTCCCGCTTGCAACCGTCTCCCGTAAAGTACTTTCCTGGGAACGTCGAAAAATAAGTGTTTTTGAAACGTTCATGATCACCATAGATCGTTCTGGCCATTGAAGGCCAGGGGAATTTTACACACAGTCTGCCTTCGAGACCATTCCCATCTAGTTCCTTGCCATCAGCATCCATAACGGCTGGTTGTATGCCAGGCAGTGGTAGAGTAGCAAAAGCAGGTTTTGTTTTCGTTACATCTGCAATTGGTGAGATCATAAAACCACCGGTTTCTGTTTGCCACCATGTATCAATAATAGGACAATTACCTTTTCCGATATGTTCATCGTACCAGTGCCAGGCTTCTTCATTGATAGGTTCCCCCACCGTTCCAAGAACCCGCAAAGATGAAAGATCATACTTATTGACAAAGCTCAAATCGGCTTTTTCCAATGCACGGATGGCTGTTGGGGCTGTATAGAAGATATTTACTTTGTGTTTTTCAACAACATGCCAGAACCTTCCCATGTCAGGATAAGATGGAACACCTTCAAACATTAAAGTGGTGGCCCCGGTCGATAGAGGACCATAGACGATATATGAATGGCCTGTGATCCAACCTACGTCCGCTGTACACCAATAAATTTCTTGTTCCTTATATTGGAATGCCGTTCTAAAAGTATAGTTGGTATAAACCATATAACCCCCACAAGTATGGACCATTCCTTTGGGCTTACCTGTAGATCCGGATGTATACAATATAAACAGTAGGTCCTCGGCATCCATTTCTTCCGCAGGGCAATTATTACTCGCTTTTGCTAATTCATCATGCCACCAAACATCTCTTCCCTCTTTCATTGAAACTTCTTCACCGGTTCTTTGTAATACAATACTTTTTTCGACTGAAGGGCATTGTTCCAAAGCCTCATCGACAATACTTTTCAATCCTATGGTTTTCCCACCGCGAAAGCCCCCATCTGATGTCAATACAATATTACAGCTTGCATCGTTGATCCTTCCCGCCAGAGAAGATGAGGAGAAACCTGCAAAGACCACAGAATGTACTGCTCCTATACGGGCACAAGCCAATACAGCAATGGCCAGTTCGGGAACCATAGGCATATAAATGCAAATTCTGTCACCTTTTTTTGCGCCATTATTTTTCAACACATTGGCAAACTGACAGACCTTATCAAAAAGCTCCTGATAAGTCAGTTTCACTGTTGCATCATTGGGGTCGTTTGGTTCCCAGATGATGGCTGTTTGGTTTGCACGTTCAGGCAGATGTCTATCAAGGCAGTTTTCCGTAATGTTCAATTTTCCCCCCTGAAACCATTTTACCTCAGGTTTATTGAAATCCCATTCCAGTGTTTTATCCCATTTCCTGCGCCAGGTGAACTCTTCAGCTATTGCCGACCAAAATTGTTCCGGATTTTCAACGCTCTGTTTATACGCATCCTGGTATTCTGAAAAAGAGGTAACGATTTTACTCATTGCTATTTAAGGTTATTTGGAATAATGTGGAAAAAATAAAACGAACGAGAAAATTAATGAAAAAATTCAAAAGAATTTTTTAGGGGTTAGAATTATCGAAAAACTTTTTATGCTATTTGTATTGTCCTGTTAGAATTCCCAAACGTTTCAATAGCTGATTGTTGATTAAGCGATTAAAAGTATTGATAAAGCGTAATTAAATTTTCTAAATCTTTCAAGAAGCATTATTTTCATTGAAAATAATGACAAATAATTGATGGTGATAGAAGCAGTAATTTTTGACATGGATGGAGTTATTATCGACTCCGAACCTTTTTGGGAAGCAGCAGAAATGGAGATATTCGGTGAATTAGGACTTAAATTAAGCAAAGAAATGTGCTACCAGACCGTCGGATTACGAACGGATGAAGTAGTAAAATATTGGTATGATCAATATCCCTGGAATGGATTAAGCAAAAAGGAAGTAGAAATTGCCATAACCAAAAAAGTCAGGGATCAAATTCTGGAAAATGGTAAAGCCATGAAGGGTTTGGAAAATGCAATAGAAATGATTCAACATCTAAAACTGAAACTATCCCTCGCTTCCTCATCGGCGATGGAAATTATTGAAACGGTCTTAAATAAACTTGATATCAGAAGTAAGTTTGAGGTTGTACATTCGGCCGAACTTGAGGAATTTGGAAAACCTCATCCGGCGGTTTATATAAGTACAGCCAGGAAGATGGGAATAGATCCGAAGAACTGTTTGGCCATTGAAGACTCTTTCAATGGTCTGATCTCAGCAAAAGCAGCCAGGATGAAGACCATAGCAATACCGGAAAGTTCCATGAGTGGACATCCGAAATTCAGTATTGCTGATCTGAAGTTAAACTCATTGTCGGAGTTTAATGAACACATTTTACACGACTTGAATTCCAATAAACCGAGAAATACTGGCTGATTTTTTAAAGAAATGTTTGCTGGAATATGTTGATTCCAAAAGACTTAATAATTTAATTTTTTCTTTCGGATATCATTTGATTTAATTACTTTAGTATAAATCACACATACACAAAAGCAGCTCGTCTTGGTTGATTATGAACGACAGATGAGCTGCTTTTTTCTTATCTTAATCCATTTAAAGTAGTACCTGCTTTTAAAGCAAAAACCCCTGCAACAGGTGTCACAAGGGTCTCTTAAATACAAAACAAAACTACCAATCATGAATTTGTCTTTCTAGCTTTCTGATGCTTGAATCAAAATATAAAGCATCATACACTACATAGAAATTATCTTTATCGCAGGTCTTGTGGTAAGCATAGGCAGCAAATTCTACCCTTGAGCTTTCAAAAGAAAACTGCTTCATAATTCGCTTAATATCTTCGGCAAATATGCCTTTCTTTCTGATCGCACTTTTAGCAACGATCAATCTTTGATCATCATAATGCTTTCTTCTAATGCTGTGTACCAGTTTGTCAATATTTAGGTGCTCAGCATAACTACAGCTATGGTTGGTGTTAGCATAACCTCTTCGATCATAATCATTATAATGATTGTAATAGCGACCATTGTTATGACTGTGATAAGGATCATTGCAATAACCGTTGTAATCATTGGAATGATATCCTCCATGATAACTGCCGTTATGCCGTTTATATAATGGCTCTACTTTTACCTTGTTCAAATAAATCGGACCTCTTCTTCCTTTGCTGAACAAAACAAATTTTGTTTTGTAGTCTCTTTTAAGGAATATGGGTTTTCTCAGTTCTCTGGTCACACCATTTTTAAATACTTTAATCCTTAGGTCATGGCGTCCGGCATGAACATTCCTTAGCTTAACTACGTCCGTTGGCCTTGCATTCATTTTGTTTCCATCTAAAATTACAATGATTGGCTCGCCATGTTCTGCTCGAAAAATTACGGATGCGTGACGTGCGGTTACTTGAAAACTCAAGAACAACATGCTCGCGAATATTAGTATTAGTTTTTTCATGGCTTTAAATTTTAGTTTAACATGAATGAACTATCCTGTGAAAAACAAAGCCTGTGCCAAAAAAGAAATTTGGAGAAATTGAGAAATGATCGAATGTTGGTAAATGTTTGATTTGTAATGATTTGTGAGGACAAAAAATTTTCTATTTGATATTGTTCAATCGACATAGCTTTAATGGAAGACAAGTTTCAGAGATAGCACTTTTTTATGTGAAGGAAAAGTGTAGCACGCTTCATTTTGAAGGCTGTTTTCGGTGATGATTTGGGTTTATATTATCTGAAATAAAGCTTCATAGCTTCGGGACTTTATATTACATTTGCTGCCACCAAAAATAATTTTTATCAACATGGACTAACCACACTGATCTAGTAATGAGACACACCATAAGTCTTCCCAAAACTTTTCTCATAACATCAGCGGGGTGTAAATTTTAAACAAATGGAATTAAAGAAAATCGCATTAAACGACATTCACGAAAGCCTTGGAGCTAAAATGGTACCTTTTGCCGGATATAACATGCCCGTTCGATATACCTCCGATATCGAAGAGCATAATACCGTCAGAAATGGAGTAGGAATATTTGATGTCTCACATATGGGCGAATTTATGCTTAAGGGACCAAAAGCCCTTGATTTGATACAAAGGGTGACTTCAAATGACGCATCCAAGCTAACAGATGGGAAGGCGCAATATTCTTGTTTACCCAATGAGACAGGTGGGATTGTGGATGATCTATTGGTTTATCGGATCAGTGAAGCGGAGTATTTGTTAGTAGTGAATGCTTCGAATATTGAGAAAGATTGGAATTGGATATCAAAATTTAATACGGAAGGTGTGGATATGACGAATGTTTCGGATGAAATAAGCCTGTTTGCCGTACAGGGACCAAAAGCGGTTGAAGCACTTCAAAGTTTGACGGATACCAATCTATCGGAAATTCCATATTATAGTTTTGTTTTTGGTGAATTTGCAGGAGCTCCTGATGTGATCATCTCAGCAACAGGTTATACCGGGTCTGGAGGATTTGAGCTTTATATAAAAAATGAATACGCTGTAGACATATGGAACAAGATTCTGCAGGCTGGAAAATCGCAGGACATCAAACCCATTGGATTAGGTGCACGGGATACTTTAAGACTGGAAAAGGGATTCTGCCTGTATGGTAATGATATTGACGATACTACCTCACCTCATGAGGCGGGTTTGGGTTGGATCACAAAGTATACCAAGAGCTTCACAAATTCTGAAAACTTGCTGAAACAAAAAGAGGCAGGGGTAACACGCAGGTTAATTGGTTTTGAAATGATTGATCGTGGTATACCAAGACATGGATATGATATCCAAAATGTGGAAGGTGAGAAAATTGGCTATGTGACTTCAGGAACTCAATCGCCTATGCTAGGAAAAGGAATAGGCATGGGTTATGTGACCAAAGAGTTCTCAAAAGCTGAAACAGAAATTTATATTGCTGTAAGGAACAGGGCTTTAAAGGCCATTGTCAGGAAAATGCCACTTGTTTAAATTGCAAATTGTCAATTACGAATTACGATATGGCAAACATTAATCGTAATTCGTAATTGAACATTAACAATTGTCCTTTCAACTTTTTAGAGCAAGTCAAATCATTCAAAATTCATAATTCTCATTAATCCTCTTTTAATCCATTGACCGGATTGGTCATAGCCAGCTTTAAGGAATGGTAAACAATGGTCAATATGGCAACACCTAGGCTGATGAGTCCACCGATCAGAAAGTGGTCAGGGCCAATGGTAATTTTAAATTCAAAGGTATCCAACCATTTATTCATGGCATAGTAGGTGAATGGCACCGTTACGATCAGCGCAATCACGATCATAGTTACATAACCCTTTGTGAATAAAATGATAATGTGTTTCATAGGAGCACCCAGCACTTTTCTTATGCTTATTTCTTTTACTTTAGAGCGCATAGCAAGTGTAGCCAGGGCAAACAAACCAAGAGCTGAAATCAGAATCGCTAAAATAGTGGAAGTGCTGATAATCTTTTCCAGGTTCTTTTCCTGAACATATTGCGCTTTTAAGGTTTCGTCAATGAAGTCATAAGTAAAGGGCTCCTCGGGATATACAAGGTTCCAGGTGTTTTCAATTTGAGTCAAGGTTTCAGGTATTTCCCCCGCTTTAATTTTTAAAAATAATTTTGGAGTGACAGAGGAATTTATGCTAATGCCTGTGGCACCACTAAATGGTATTTCATGGTTCATACTCAATACCAATGGTTCTATAGCTGTGTGTAAAGAGGCAAAATTAAAGTCCTTAACCACGCCTATAATTTCATGATCAGTGAAGGCTTCATGAGGAATCCTTTCTCCGATTGGATTTTCGAGATTGAAATGTCTGATAAATGCTTCATTCACCAGAATGCCTCTGCGTTCATCCGCCGAGGAATTTTTTGAAAAATCTCTTCCTTGTAGAATCTCTAAGCCCAACGTTTTACCATAGTTATAATCCACAATATTTGTGAAGAAATTATGTGCATTATCCTCTTGGTCAATAAAACTAATTTGTATCCAATTACCTCGGCCGAATTCCTGAGAGGAGGCACTTACATCCAGTACATTGACATTGGTGGCTATCTCATTTTTAAAGTTTTGTGATTTCTGCATGCCTAGATTGATTGATTGCCTTAATCCTCTGGCACCGTAAACATTTAGAGGTACAGTGATTATCTGATCCTGGTCAAATCCCAGGTTTTTATTTTGAATATAAGTCAGTTGACGATGCATGATCAATGTACAGGTAACCAAAAAAATGCTTAAAACAAACTGACCTGTAACCATTATTTTCTTGATGTATTGTTTCCCGGTTCCAACATCAATAACACCCTTCAAAATTTTAACAGGCCTGAAACCAGATAATACTAAGGCCGGATAAATTCCTGAAATCAAACCAACAAGAAGTGCCAGTGCCATAAATATGCCCAGATTAAAAGGGTCGATCTCGATGGTTAATCTTTTTCCTGCCAGTTCATTAAACAAAGGCAAAGTGAAATAGGCGATACAAATACCCATAACCAATGACAAAAAAGCCAGTAAAGTCGCTTCTGACAAAAATTGCTGAACCAATTGACCCTTGGAGGCTCCCACTACTTTTCTGACTCCTATCTCGCGAGCCCTTGTAATAGATCTACTCAGACTCAATACCACGAAGTTGATACATGCCAATGCTAAAACCAGTAGTGCAACGCCTACCAAAATAAATGTATACATAGGATCACTCACAGGAGCAAATCCAGGGGGCATATCGGTATTTAAATGAATATCGGTAATGGGTTGCAAATGGATAGCATACATCCTGTCCCCCAGTCGTTCACCAAGCAATTCCCTGACCATGCTTGGGAACTTTTGCTCCAGATCCGTTGAGGAAACACCTTCTTTTAGTGTTACATATGTTTCGCCACTTATCATGAACCAGCCGGTCAGCATTTGTTCCGGAAAAAGAAGCTTTGCATTTTCATCGGAAATAACAAAGCTGAATTGAATGCTGGAATTGGATGGGGTATCTATTATCACAGCCCTGACCACAAAATCTTTTTCTTCTTCTCCTACTCGAATTTTTAAGGTTTGATTAATAGGATCGTCTTTGCCAAAGTATTTTTCCTGCATGCCTTCAGTGATCACAATATTGCTTGGATCACTTAAGACACCATCAATACTTCCTTTCAAAACCTCGTAATCAAAAATATTGAAGAAGCCGGGGCTCACCAGGTTTACAAATTCATTAAAAGCCTGATCGCCTCTTATCACTTGTTCATTGAAAACATTAAAAGATGTGTAGTCCTCTATCTCTTCAAAATGCTCTTTTAGAGTGGAGCCTAAAATAAAAGGGGTTGCAACATTTTGTGATATTTCACCATTACGACGTTCAGTCTCAGTCCAGGGTCTGTAGATCCTGTCTGATTTACGGTGAAAGGTATCAAAAGTCCATTCATCTTTTACAAAAAGTACAATTAAGATGCTACAGGCAATACCCAATGATAAACCAAATACATTTATAAATGAGCTTAGTTTAGTTTTCCAGATATTTCTTAGCGCTGTTTTTAAGTAGTTGTTGAACATGAGTTTTTCTTTTTGAGTTAAAGGGACAAAATTGCTGTGTGAAAAACCGTTAAACTTTGTTAAATATCGTTAAGTGAGCTGTTTAAAAAATCACCAAAGGATTTAGTAATATTGCGCTTTATTTTATGGATGGGATTTATTCTTGAAGGAAAAGACCCTTTCCAAAATTCTGATTTGTAAGAAGCTATCAGGTTTGATTGATTGGAGATGTTTATGGAGCGTGTCAGAATCTAAATATAATAGAATGCAAAATATAAACAGATGAAAAATATTGATGTTTGTTTATCACCGGATTTGATCCATTTATATGATCTAAGGGATAAAACAGCGGTGGTAGTTGATATTTTGAGGGCCACCTCTTGTATGACAGCAGGGTTTGCAAATGAGGTTCAGCACATTGTTCCCTTTGCCAAGCTGGAGGAATGTAAAAAAATGAGAGATCAGGGTTATTTGATAGCTGGTGAGAGAAATGGACAAAAAGTAGATGGATTTGATTTAGGAAACTCTCCATTTGATTATATGGATCAATCGGTAAAGGGAAAGTCCATTGCAGTAACTACAACAAATGGTACGTTGGCGATTTCGAAATCTTTGGATGCATCAAAAGTGGTGATTGCTTCTTTCCTTAATAAAACAGCAATAGCAAATTATTTGAGAGGGGTAGAAAAAGATATTGTCGTTGTTTGTGCCGGTTGGAAGGGGAAATTTAACTTGGAAGATACTCTGTTTGCCGGTGCTCTTGTTGAATCACTTAAAGATTTTGCAAGACCGTCATGCGATGCGCCCATGGCTGCACAGGCACTGTATAATCAAGCAAAGGATGATTTATACGATTTTCTGAAAGACTCATCCCATGCACAGCGTCTTCAGAAATTCAATGTTACCGAAGACATCAAATTCTGCTTACAGGAAGACAAGTTTGAGGTGGTCCCGGTTTTGAATGGAAAAGAGATTGTTGATTTAAAAAGAGTATAATCAGCTCCCTCTCCCAAAAAAAGTCTGTGCTACAGTAACAAGTGGAAAGTATTTAGTAGAAAGACAGTCTTTCATCTTGAGCCTTTCATCTAAAATCTTGTCAAAGCAAGGCAATGAGCCTTTTTTGGAACCAACAAACTATTTCAACTTCTCATTCTCCTTATGCCTGTTAGCATCTCTTTTGGTTTTCTTTTCTATGTTTTTCTTTAGCGCATCTGTCAGGTCCACTCCGGTTTGATTAGCCAGGCAGATAAGCACCCATAATACATCTGCCAATTCATCGGCCAGCTCCTTATCTTTGTCTGATTTTTTGAAAGACTGTTCTCCATACTTTCTGGCAATCAATCTGGCAACCTCTCCAACCTCTTCCGTTAAGATAGCCATATTGGTTAGTTCATTGAAGTAACGAACACCGGTTGTATTGATCCAATCATCCACCAATTTTTGGGCTTCTTCAATGGTCATATTATTTTTTATCTTTTGTATTAATAATAATAGTTACAGGTCCATCATTAGTGAGCTGGACTTTCATATCAGCACCGAATTCTCCGGTTTGAATTTTTCTACCCAAATTCTGCTCGGTTTCTCTAATGAAACGCTCATACATTGGTATCGCTACATCAGGTTTGGCAGCTTTTATGTAGGAAGGTCGGTTCCCCTTTTTTGTACTGGCATGAAGGGTAAATTGGCTCACTATTAAAATATTACCACCAACCTCTATCAGAGATTTATTCATAATACCTGCTTCATCGTTGAATATTCTCAAATTGACAACCTTTTTGCTTAACCAGGATATGTCTTCCTGGTTATCTGCTTCCTCAATGCCCAATAGAAGTAGGACACCTCCTTCAATTTTTCCAATCACGGAACCCGCGATATTAACTGAGGCCTCGGAAACTCTTTGTACTACAGCGATCATGTAAAATCAATTTTGGAGCCTAAAAATAAGTGAAATGAACATAAATTTTTAAGATCTCCAATAAAGAGCATGATAAACGTATTTAAACATCTGCCATCGTATTCATTCGAGCTATCTAGTTCCTTAGAAAATTACAAGTGGTATTGTACTGAGGTGTTGAAGTGTTTAGTTTACTTTATTCCTAAAGATTAGCATAATGTTCAATTTCATGAACATTTGTCTTCGTTAAGCCGGAAAAGGAATAGAGGAGATCGGAATATCCTCACTCCTCCAGTTTTATTTAATGTTAATGAATTGATTCAGTTCTTTTGGTCAATGTCCATTCCTTTAAAAGCGATTCAAACTCCCTTTGTATTGTTTCGGATTTATCCCCATTGTACCAGTTTTGAACCCTGATGGAAAAGTCCTGGTTTGATTCTTTGGGGCTTTCCTTGTGATCCAAGGTCATCTTTTGTACCGGAGCAGGTCTTGGTCCCCAGGTTCCTACTTCTTCCAATGTGTCCTGTCTTAAACAAATCAATTTCGGAATGGAACGCCCTCCATTGGTAAGATAGGCATCCATAATGTTCAAGTTTTCATCGCGTAAAAGGAAACCCAGCTCAATGTTGCTATTCAGTTCGGCCATTTTCTGAATGACAGGGATATTGTGAGCAGCATCACCACACCATCCTTCTGTTAACACAATCCAGAACCACTTTTCAGAAACCGCTTCTACCTGTTTTATTAGTGTTTCATTTAATTTGGTTGTTTTATCCAACCTTTTCATTCTGTGTTGGTTGAGTTTTGTGTAGTTTAACATAGCATCATCAGTTTGTCCTCCTGTTGCGCTGCCATTCTCAAACATTTCAGTCACCAAATTTCTATACGCCTCGTATGACATAGCGCTTTCTATGTCTTTCTTTCTTATAACCTCATTCATAGTATTTAATTAATTAAAAATAACCTGTCACGCGGATCAACTTCACAATCAAATAGCCTTTTCGCTGGGAACTTCTTTTTCCCAAATCTCAAACAGCTCAATTTCGTGCTTAAAGCGATTGAAAACCCAGGCGATCACCGTAAGATCATCCAGAAATCCTGTAATGGGAATAAAATCAGGAATGATATCCAAAGGAGTAACAAAATAAATTAATGCCGCTACAAGAAGTAGGATCATTTTCCATGGAATAACCTTGTAATCTCCTTTAATATAAGCCTGCATCATTCTGACAAACACTCTTAATTTATCCAATAGACCCTGAGATAATGTATTATCCTTACTGGCCGATTTCATTTTATTGAGCGTATCCGTCAATAATTTTCGCAATCGGTCTTGGTCAACAGCAACCTTTTTGGCCTTTTCTTGTGCCTTTTTGAATTTCACATGATCCTCGTATTGATTTTTATCTTTCATCGTTTTGTGAATTCAACGGTGATAACATTAAAAGTTTTCAGAAAATTCAGCTTTTTAAAATTTTTTCTGTCTATAGAACCTAAAGGAACTTTGATTTTCAAAATTTCCTATTTCTTATGTGAGCAAACAATTTTGTATGAAAAAATATCTCATTTTCCAGCTGGACCATGACCTATAAAAACCGAAATTCAGTTATGATCGGCATATTCTTTCCAACTATACACGCTCAGAATACTTGTAAATTCCTGGCTTCCGGAAATTATTTATCACCCAGAAATACTAAGTTAATGATATCAAGAGGAAAAATACTACTTAGCAACTAATATTCTTTGATCGTTGCACACCAAATCCCTGAACTTTCGAAACTTAAGGTTTTAATGAATGACAGAAATTGATCAGAACGATACCCTGATCTCATTTTTCAGCATTTTTAAAGCATCTCTAACTGGGTCCGTAGGTTTATTCATCATTAGATCAATGATCTTTTTGGCAAGGTCTACACTCTTGGCATCGTCAGTCATTTGTCCTGAAGCTTCATTGATTGTAGCAATGATCTCCTCCATAGCGCTCCTAACAAGCTCCCAGGCTTCATCGCTCATATAAATTTGCTGAGAGAGGTTATGATTGAATTCATTTCGGATTTCAGCCAAAAGTATTTGTTGAAAATGTTTTGAAGAATATGAGGCATCATTCAGCCGGATCAACAAATTATCAGGTGCGATCCTTTCCAGAAAAAGGCACATGCGTTCATAGGCCTGAAGGCGAATAGGGAGTACGGTTTCCGTATTCTTACTCCTTACTTCAAACGCTTTCTTTTCAATTTCTTTATTAAGGAAAGATTTTACAACGAGATACATTGCATAAAGTACTACTCCTGCCGGTAAAAGTATTTTTCCAAATTCAATAATGCCGTCCATAGTTAAAATGAAATACCGATAATAATATGATAAGTGTTTAAATTGTTAAAAATGAGTATGTGTAGTGTAAACTTTGTCAGCGGTTTGTGAAAATCTGCGTTCCGCAAATAAACGAACTAAAGCAAGCCACTTTTACGTTTAACAGCACATTACTAAATGTTATTTGTTTAAGGTAAATTTGGGTTCCAATATATAAATCATTTAGGACATTAAGTAGATTTCAAGTTTATTAAATTCATTGAATATGTCGGATAAAATGACTCCTGTAACAATTACAGATAAGGCAGTGAAAGAGATCAAGGAGATTATAAGACACAAAAATATTCCTGCAGAATATGGCCTTCGAATAGGCATAAAAGGTGGAGTGGGATGCGCAGGCGTTTCCTTTCTTTTAGGTTTTGATAAAAAAAAGGAAACTGATGATGAATTTGAAATAGATGGCATCACGGTTTATTTGGAGAAAAAGCACTTCATGTATTTGATTGGAATGCAAGTTGATTTCTACGAAGGTGCTGATGCAAGGGGATTTTCGTTTGTGAAACAAGAGGATGCATAGCTTTGAATATGAATTTAACATAATCCACTCCGATCAAAGGGATTAATTCTTCGAAGCCTTCTACACTTTAATTGATTGATTTAAATATTTTTGCGCTCATGAATGAGCACAAAAATCCCTGGAAGCTATTATCCAAAAAAAATGTTTATGACAATGCCTGGATCAACGTTCAGGAACATCAGGTTATCAATCCGAGTGGTGGACAAGGAATCTATGGCAAGGTCAGTTTTAAGAACAAGGCCATTGGTATTATTCCCATTGATACAGCTGGCAATACCTGGCTTGTTGGTCAGTATCGATATACCTTGGATGAATATTCCTGGGAGATCCCTATGGGTGGCGGACCGGTTGAAATTGATATTCTGGAATCTGCTAAGCGAGAGCTTAAGGAGGAAACCGGGCTCACCGCCAAAAACTGGCAACAGATCATGCGTATTCATACCTCCAATTCAGTAACGGATGAGGAAGGTTTTGTCTTTCTGGCACAAGAACTGACATCAGGTGATACAGAGTTTGATGAAACCGAGGATCTTTTGATAAAAAAGTTGCCTTTTCAGGAAGCCCTGGAGATGGTCATGGAAAGCAAGATCACGGATAGCCTAAGTGTAGCGGGAATCCTTAAAGTTGCACGTTTACTTAATCTTTAATCAAAGTAATTGCTTGTATAGATGACATATCGTCAACACTTTAAAAAAAACATAACACTCGCATACCCAGTGATGCTGAGTCAGTTTGGCCATGTAATGGTCGGAGTGGCTGACAGTGTTATGGTTGGAAGAGTTGGTGTTGAGTCGTTGGCGGCAGCATCATTGGCCAATAGTATATTTCATTTATTGATGATGTTTGGAATTGGTATTTCCTATGCAATAACTCCCTTAGTTGCTCAGGCAGATGGAGAAAACGATTACAAAAAAAGTGGCAACCTTTTAAAACATGGCTTACTCGCCAATTCATTTTCGGGCCTTACGCTGGTGGTGATTATCACAAGCTCTACCTTTATCCTGCATTATCTTAATCAGCCAGCTGAAGTAGTGAAACTGGCTATTCCATATTTGGGCATCATTGGTTTGTCAATATTTCCTTTTATGCTCTTCCAGACTTTCCGGCAATTTGCTGAAGGATTATCCTTAACACGGCAGGCCATGTATGTAACCATTGGAGCCAATGTTATTAATATCGCTCTCAACTATGTATTGATATTCGGAAAGTTGGGATTTGATCCTATGGGTCTTAATGGGGCAGGATTGGCGACACTTATATCACGGATCCTGATGGTAATCTTAATGGGTTCATTTATATACTTTGCGCCGAGGTTCAGACCGTACCTTAAAGGACTTCAATTTAAAAATTTCGAAAAGAAAATTGTCAGAAAATTATTGGGCATCGGTGTTCCCGTTGGACTTCAGTTCATTTTTGAGGTAGGAGCATTCGCTTTTGCTGCAATCATGGCCGGATGGCTGGGGGCAGATGCACTGGCAGCGCATCAGATTGCCATCAGTATGGTATCCATTAGTTACATGACGGCCTCGGGTATCTCAGCAGCGGCGACTATTCGTGTTGGAAATCAATTGGGAATGAAGGATATATTTACTATGAGAAGGGCAGGATTCACAACATTCATCATGGCCGGTATTTTTATGACTGCCTGTGGATTGATTTTTATAACCTTAAATGATTTTCTGCCCACACTTTACATTGATGACCAACAAGTTATTCGTGTAGCTTCCTCTTTATTAATTATTGCCGCTTTTTTCCAGATTTCAGATGGTATCCAGGTGGTAGGACTGGGAGCTTTAAGGGGAATGGCTGATGTAAAAATGCCTACTATCATTACACTAGTGGCCTATTGGGTTCTGGGTTTACCAATTGCCTATTTACTTGGTTTTATACTGGACTTTGGTATGGAAGGAATCTGGTATGGTTTGCTTATAGGTCTTTCTGTTGCAGCTATTTTACTATTTACGAGATTTAGTTATATCAGCAAGAAGTTATTGCTTAAAAGTGCTGTCGTCTGAATTAATCCATTTCAGCATTTACTTTGGTTGGAATATTTCATACTTTATTCCGGTAATGAAATATCATCAATCATTGTAAACCTATGACTAAAAGAATACTCTTTATTATATTATTGATCATTTACGCTATTCAACTAAGCGCACAAGATCAGGTATCCAAAATTCTACCAATGAGAGATAGGGCTGAGGTGATAGATAACTGGCTTGAGGAGAGAATGAGAGAAGTTCTTCCGGTAATCATGCGGAGAACGGGTATTGATATGTGGATTATTATAGCTCGTGAATATAACGAGGATCCGGTCATTGAAACTATGTTACCGGCCACGTGGTTAGCAGCCAGAAGAAGGACAATTCTAGTGGTATTTGATAGAGGTGAAGGAAAGGGGCTTGAAACCCTGGCTATTGCCAGGTATGATGTTGGTAAAACTTTTAAAAAGGCCTGGGATAAGGAAAAGCAACCTAACCAGTGGGCTCGATTGGTTGAAATTATTGAAGAAAGGAGACCTTCTAAAATCGGTGTTAATAAGTCCGGGCATTTTGCCTTGGCAGATGGAATTTCCGCATCAGAATATGAGGCACTTATGAACGCACTACCAAAGCAGCACAGATCCAAAGTTGTCTCTGCGGAAAGACTTGCTCTTGGATGGCTAGAGACAAGATCCAAAAGTGAAATGGTGGTTTACCCACAAATATGTAGAATTGCCCATGAGATTATTGCAGAAGGTTTTTCAACCAAGGTGATCCAACCAGGCATCACAAGCACAGAGGATGTCATGTGGTGGTATCGGGATCGCATTCGTGAATTAAAATTGACAGCCTGGTTTCATCCAACAGTGTCATTACAAAGAGGTGATCCCGAATCTTTTGATCACTTAAGATCATTTTCCAAGAGGCCTGACAAACAGATTATTATGCCTGGTGATCTCTTGCATGTCGATTTTGGCATTACTTATTTGCGGCTGAATACGGACACACAACAACATGCTTATGTACTCAAGGCTGGTGAAAAAGATGCACCGGCTTACTTAAAAAGTGCACTCGAAAAAACAAACAGGCTCCAGGATATTTTGACAGAACAATTTCAGACAAAGAAAACCGGAAACCAGATTTTAAAAGATGCTTTAAGTAAGGCTAAGCAAGAAGGGATAAAAGCTACCATTTATACACATCCGATTGGATACCACGGACATGGCGCAGGACCGACAATCGGACTTTGGGATCAGCAGGGAGGAGTTCCTTTTAAAGGTGACTATCCGTTGTATCCAAACACAGCCCATTCTATCGAGCTTAATGCAGCTTTTCAAATTAAAGAATGGAACAAGGAGATCAGAATCATGCTGGAAGAGGATGCTTTTTTTGATGGAGAAACTGTACGGTATATTGATGGAAGACAAAAGGAAATTATACTAATACCTGGAAGTTAGAAGATATTTTTTAAGATTGAATTAACCTTTGAATGGCACAATCTCCAAATTTTCATTTAATTTGAGTTTGAGGAAATGTTCATTTCTCTTTAATTCATGAATTCCAATCAGAAGAGTTGAATAAATTTTTTCAGATTTATGAGGATAAAAGTTTAAGAGGATGAAACTATTGCGAAGAGTATATTCAATTTATGCCGGATTGATATTCATCATAACCTTTTTCCTGCTTTTTCCATTGTATTTCATATTAATTCAAAAAAAGAAGTGGCACAAGTATGCTTACCCGTTGAATAAATTTTGGGCAAAGGTATTTTTCACACTTTGCTTTATTCCGGTTGAAGTAGAGATGAGAGCCAATTTCGATAAAGATCAGCAGTATATATTTTGTGCGAATCATTTTTCATATCTGGATATCCCGATCATGGGTTTCACACCAATCTACTTTGTTTTTGTTGGGAAAAGCGAGATGGCGAGTATACCTATGTTTGGTTATATGTATAGAAAACTGCATATAACTGTTAATAGACAAAGTAGAAAGAGCAGCTACAACTCATATGTCCGATCAAAAATGGCCATCGACGAAAAGAAAAGCCTTGTTATTTTTCCTGAGGGAGGGATTGTTTCAACTGATCCACCGAAAATGGGAAGGTTTAAGGATGGTGCTTTCCGAACCTCCATTGAAAAACAAATACCTATAATTCCTGTCACAATTCCCTTTAATTGGATAATTTTGCCCGATGATGAGAAATTCCTGCCGAGGTTGAGGGCGAATAAAGTGATTTTTCACGAACCTATTGAGACAAAGGGATTAAGTCTTGATAATCTTGAGGATTTAAAGCATAGAACATTTGATGTTATTGAAAAAGAGCTATACGTGCAAAATATTCAGGAAGAAGGTAGTTCATTCGAAAACTTGGAAGGTTCTATGAATTCAGCTTAACCGGGCTTCTTATTTTAGAATGGTCAGGGTAACATCACGATTGAAAATTTAGTTTTAGATAAGGAATTTCTATTTTTTTTAGACATTACCATAATTTGAATGAAAGTTGATAAAGACACGTTAAGGAAAATCGCACATCTTGCCAGACTCGACTTTGAAGATAAGGATGAGCAAAAAATGTTGGAAAGCATCAGTGAGATATTGACTTGGGTGGAAAAACTTAATGAGCTTGATACAAGTAATGTAGAACCTTTGACTACCATGTCGAAGGAAATGAATGTTTTCAGACCTGATGAGGTTAAACACCAGCTGGAGAGAGAAGAGGGGTTGGTCAATGCCCCGGAAAAAAACAATGAGCACTTTATTGTACCAAAAGTATTGGAATAGAGTTAGTACTATATAACTACGGGTACTTTTAAGCAATTACAGGATTTATGAGCGAAGCATTTTTTTGGAAGCACTGGGACAAAACCAGCAAGTATTCCTACCTGATTATTTTTGCATTATTTGTTATTTGTGTTCTTTATTATCTCACCTCTTATATTATTGGTGAGGATGCTGTGTTGAATTGGATCGTTGTAAGTAAAAGTCAACCGGTCCGTGTCTTGCTGGATACGTTTTCTTCAGGCGCTATTGACTTTAATACCTATGCCAATAATTTTTTAATCTCCGAGACTTTTCAGGGAAGTGATATCAAAATAAACTACACTGCAGCATATATATTCTTATTGATGCTAGGTACAGGTGCTACGATTTATCTTAGTGTCATTACCTATCTTAGCCGTTTTTGGTATGTTGTGGGGATAGCACTTTTTGCTCTTTTTGCGGTCAATCTTAAACTGGAGCAATTACTGCTTTTTGGAAGGAGTGACAAGGCTGCATTAATAGGTACGTTTATTCTATATCTACCGCTAAGCTATTACTTCAATGCTTTTGCTAAAAATGCTTCTTTCCTAAAGCGTGTAATTGCCTTCTTTTCGGTCACAACACTGTTTGTTTTGATTATTTACTTCTTCGCGGAAGTAAATAATCCATTTTTATATTTAGCGAATTATGGGATCATTTTTCCAATCATAGCTTCCATTGCATTTATATTTATGGTATCGATAGAGATTGTGGGAGCTTTTTTATATTTCATTACAAGATCTAATACTGAAAACAGTAAAAATACACTTACTCATTTCTTATTAATATTCCTGATCTATTTCATTAACCTTTTGCTGGTTTATCTTCATAACAGGAAATTCATTGAATGGGATATTTATTATGTTGATGAATTTATATTGCTGTTGTTTTCAGTGATCATTGGTATTTGGGGGTTTAAACATCGAAGTACCCTTTTTGAAAGTTTTCTTCCATTTAGGTTTCAAGGGGCATTGATCTATCTTGCCTTAGGTATTATATGTTTCGGAACCATTGGCTATCTATTCAATACAGCCAATGACCCTTTGATAGAAACCATGGAAGATGCCATTATTTTCAGTCACCTTTGTTTCGGTTTTTTCTTCTTTATATATATCATATCTAACTTTATAGGGCTGCTTTACAACAACCTGAAAGTTTATAAAGTGGTTTATGAGCCTAAGAGAATGCCTTATTTCACTTCTAGATTAGTAGGCTTGATTGCTGTAGCGGCACTATTTTTTCAGTCCAACCGGCTGGCCATGGATCAGGCTATTGCAGGTTATTACAATGGCATAGGTGATCTATACACTGCAGTTGATGATTTTTATGTGGCTGAACAGTATTATAAACTTGGAAGTCAATATGGATTGCAAAATCACAGATCCAACTATGGGTTAGCGTCCCTGGCTAACAAGGAAAATGATAATAGTAAAGCACTTTACCATTACCAAAAATCAATTCTAAAGAAGCCTACAATTTATGCCTATGTTAACCTCGCAAATATTTATGCGGCCAATGGCTTGTTTTTTGATGCGCTGTTTACATTGAAGGAGGGACTTGATCTTTTCCCGAACAACGAGGAAATTAGAAATAATCTTGGCGTTTTGTATGCTCAAACGGACATTGCAGATTCTGCGTTCCTCTTTCTAAATGTAAAAGGAAATTCCCGATTAACTTCCAATGTTGCCAGGACCAATGTCATTAATTTGCTGGCGAAAAATAGGATCAATACTTCAGTGGATTCTCTTATGGACCTCTATGGTAAGGATGATTATCTTCCTTATCAAAACAATCTATTGGTAATTGGGAACCAAAACAAACAGAATCTTTTAAATCATTCCGGACATGATTTTGATATAGATTCAGTATTAAACCCCAATACTTCAGCATATGTTTTTAACAATGCTTTTAATAATCTATATGGTCAGGATACAAGCATCATAAGTGGTTTAAATCGATTTACAGAACATCCCGAAAATTTTGTTGATCATAATAATCTGGAGTTTGTCAAAGCACTGAACCTCTATAAAGAAGGTGATCTAATTAAAGCATTCAGACTGGTTGATATTCTTCAATCAAACAGTTCCGCTGATGTCGGATACTATAATAATATGCTCGGACTTTGGGCTTTACAGCAAAGAGCGTTCAGATCAGCTATCGAATTTTTTGATCGAGCCGTTACTTACGATTTTGAAGAGGCCAAAGTTAATTTGGCCATTGCCTTGCTTAGAGATGATTCTTTAGCCAGCGCTAAAATGGTCATGGAGCAATTGATTGAAGAACAAGGTCCAAATGAAAATAGTGTGATAAGCACCTTGATGAAATTGATGGATATTAAGGATATTGCTTCCATCACCAATCTTCCTGACCGTGAAAAGTGTATGGCCCTCTGGATACATCAGAGGCAATTTTCCTTTAATGAAGTTTTGTCGATCATTAGAAGTATTGAACAAAACTATACAAAGCAACTAGCTATTTACGAAGCACTTGATTACACGATTCAATTTGGAAGCGATCCGGACGTGCAACAACTGCTAGATATGGTAAGGGAAATGGAGGCCCAAGGTTCAAGGTTAGTAACTGATTTATATTGGTTGGAATTAAAGTGGTTGGTCAAGAAAAAGCATTTTAATGAAATCGAAGGGATACTGGCAAGGATTTCTGATGATCACAGGAATAGTGTGAAGAAACAGTTTTATCAGGCTGTTGTGTCCATGCAAAATGGCAGCGCTGGTGATAAGCTGGAAACATTGAAAACCTTGTCCGAACAGGATCCGTTTTTTGAACCCATGCTAGTCTATTCTGCAGAATTGTTTCACAATGAGTTGAAGGACGATTTACTTGCCTATAACACCCTGTTAAATGCGTTGCAGATTAATCCTTATTCAATTGAGTTGAACAAAGCCTATGCATTGCAAAGCCTGAGATCTGGTTTGATCAGTTATGGAGAGCGGGCTATGGTTAATTTAAAACCGATGCTTTCCCCTCGGGATTTTGCAGACTTTCAAAAGATATATCAGATGGAGCTGACAAAGATTGAATCGGAAAATACTGAATGGCAATAGTTTGGACATTGCACTAAATAAGCCGGTTGCCAATGGCCTTTATGCTTCAAAATATATATTCTATCCCTCATGCTTATTGTCCAAAATCCTGAAGAAGATCGTCCTTCTTCTTCAAATTTATGTTATAATGTATTCCTGCATTGAACCTCATCGTAGGAGAAAGTTGAGTGCCATCCACACGACTATATATTGGAACATTGACCATCGCATTCACACTAAAATTCGGATTGATAGCATAACTAATAGATGGTTCTAAAAATAGCCAATCTCCCCCGGTACTCGGTTGATCCAATCCATCATTTTGATCATGACCGGCAAACCTGTAGCGTAGCGAGATAGATGGGTCTAAAATGACATTCTTTATAAACAATCGATCGCTCAGACCTACTACAAACTGAAGCTCTTCACCTAATTCATATACCTGTGTTCCCAGGTATTCATTGTTTTTGCCTGTAAAACGATAAGTGAAAGTTGAAATGAAATTCATGCTCGGTCTGAATTTTAATTGACCTATATAGTTAGCCCAAGCGATTTGATCCAACGCGCCACTTCCTGGCTGAAGATCCAGGATCAATGTAAGACCCTGATTATTTTTGAGATCAGATGCGCCGGTTGGCAATTTTATACCACCTCCTATAAAAAACTGATGTTTAGTATTAACAGGAGCTGTCACTCTATATTTTAATAAAAACACAGCATCGCCAAAACCATTAGTCACAACCCGGTCATTAGATCGAACAATAAACCTTTCCTGTCTTATATAGGAGAATAGACCATCAACCGCAAATCTATCTGATATGGTATAGCTCAACCCAAGGAGAAAAGATTGGGTAGTTCTTTCTCTGCTTCCATCGGCTAATTCTCTGGTACCTTCCTTTAGGGTTTTTAGCACATTAAGGTCGTAGTTAAGTGTAACCTGTAAAGATTTGGCAGCACCTGCGGGAAGGCCAACATTGGAAGATATGGGAACACCACCGGAGCAACAAGTTTGAGCAAGCGTATTATGATGTATACCAAATAGAAAAAAAATGATGAAGGCAAATTTAGTTTTCACTTTAACGTAAAGTAAGGTTATACAAATCTTCAATTGGAGTCCGGCTCAATGGGCTTATGCTCATTTTGTTGCTTAAATCAACAAATGATTCCTGGGATTACATATTCCTGATTTTAATCTAACATGATTTAATTTTAAAAAGTTTACCTTATTCTCATATTATACAATCGATCCTTTTAATTGAGATCATTTTTGGTTTTTCCAAAAATGATTGACCGGAAACTGCTCCCTTGTTGTTTCGAAGGAAGAACAATTTCACATTTTTCCAATTTTCTTACATAACCGGTTAGCCAAAAAAAATCTGAAATTCTTACCTCTGCGTAGTGTATGCTGCTTTTTTCTGTCGTGAAGAAGACAAAATATTGAGCATTGGAACGCTTGAAAAGATAGTTATTCAAATACCGAATATGCATCTAAATGCTCTTAATACTGTGATTTTTGTAACCCATAATAGGTGAAAAATAGGGCAAAAAAGCTTTTGAAAGAAGAAAAAAAAATTTATGTTTGTTAATCCTTTAAAATTTATTTTCAATTAAACCTAAACAAAATGAAGAAGATTCTACTCATGAGTGTTTTGGTAAGTATGGCTTTTGTTTTGCAAAGTTATGCCCAAAACACAACTCTTTCAGGTAAGGTGACTTCCGCGGAGGATGGCTCGACACTGCCAGGTGTCAATGTCATCTTAAAAGGTACGTCCATAGGAACCACCACTGGTGTTGATGGTACCTGGAAATTGTCTGTTCCGGGCACAGAAGGTACATTACTATTTTCATTCATTGGTTTCGCTACTCAGGAAGTAGAAATCAGTGGTCGCAGCACCATCAATGTAAAAATGGAATCAGATGTTACGCAATTGGGAGAGGTTGTTGTAACAGCTTTGGGTGTTGCGAGAGATAAAAAAACATTGGGTTATTCAACTCAAGAAGTAAAAGCCGAAGACCTTAGGGTGGCAAGAGAAACAAACATCAACAGTGCCATTGCTGGTAAAGTTGCTGGTGTTCAGGTTGTTTCCGGTTCCGGAGCCAAGTTTGGAGCCGCTGCCATAAAAATCAGAGGTATCAGAGGATTGAATGGAAGTTCGCCTCTTTATGTGTTGGATGGTATCGTAATTAATGATCCGGCTTCCATTAACATGGATAATGTGGCTTCCATCAACGTATTGAAAGGTGCCAATGCTGCTGCTCTTTATGGTAACAGAGCCAGAGATGGAGTTGTGATGATCACTTCTAAAGAAGCTAAGAAGGGAAGTCTTGATATTAGTCTCAACACTACCACTACTTTTGAAAAAGTGGCAGTTCTTCCTGAATATCAAAATGAGTACGGAGGAGGTTACTCTCAAACCTTTGATACGTTTGAGTTTGATCCGGCCATTCATGACGCCGCTTTATCAGGTTTGGATGGAGCACCAATTGCACAGTTCTATGCCGATGAAAGCTGGGGACCAAGGCTTGATGGAAGACAGGTGGCACAATGGGATGCCTTTACACCCGGACTACCGGGCTATGGTCAAACAAGACCATGGTCACCTCAACCCGATAACGTGAGAGACTTTTTTGAAACTGGTGTTTTTGTGAATAACAGTCTATCTGTTTCCAAAGCCGATGATAACTACTCAGTTAGTGTTACATTGACAAATTCACAAAGAACTGGAGTAATGCCTGGCACAGATCAGGACAGAACTTTTTTGAACTTGAATTCAAAAATTAATCTATCCGAAAGATTGAAGTTAAAAGGTATTGCCAACTATTCTAAAACCAATACAAATGGTAACTTTTTTGAAGGTTACAACTCAATTGGTTCAAACGTGAACCAATGGTTCCAAAGACAATTGGATGTTGATCTTTTGAGACAATTTTATCGTTTACCTGATGGAACTTATACTAGCTGGAATATCAATTCTCCAACAAACCTAACTCCTTTATATTGGGACAATCCATATACCTCCCTACTATCTAATACTGGAAATCAGCAAAAAGAGGTTTTCCAGGGTAAGTTCGGTTTGGATTATGAATTAATTGACGGACTGGTTGTAGGTGCAAGCCTGAATAGAAATACAGATACAAGATGGGCTGATGCGATTGCTGCATCGGGTACATTAGGAGTTGATGGATACTCCACCAACACATGGACACTAAGGGAAGATAACATCGAATTTAAGGCCAAATATGATAAGCAAATTAATGATAACTTCTCATTGTCGGCTTTAGTAGGTGGAAACATTAGAAACTATAACTTCTCTTCATGGAATCTGGGAACGGTAGGTGGTTTATCTGTGCCTGAATTATATAATATTGGAGCATCCATAGACAGACCAAGTACTGGTAACACTAAGGCAAGAAAAAGTATTCGAAGTGTATTTGCACAAGCATCTATTGGTTATAAAGAAACATTCTTTATTGATGCCACTTTCAGAACCGATTGGGATTCGTCACTTCCAAATGGTAGAAATGACTTCGTTTACCCTTCAGTTTCAACATCCTTTGTATTCTCTGAATTGCTAAACAATCAAGACATTCTTTCTTTTGGTAAGATCAGAGCAAGTTACGCTGAAGTAGGCCAGGAAATTACTAATCCTTGGGCTACACAACTCACCTATGGTCTTGGAACTCCTTATGGAAGTAATGCTACAATGAGTGTGCCTAACTCTCAGATAGCTCCTGATTTGACCGCTGCTACTACAAGTGCTATTGAAGTTGGTTTTGAACTTTCATTCTTGAAGGATCGAATCAGAACTGATTTCTCCTGGTATAACTATGATAATACTGGTGAGCTAATTAATGTATCTACTCCTGCTACAAGTGGATTTACCGGACTGTTACTTAACGCTGGTAAAGGATACACAAGAGGTTGGGACGCTGCCATTGGCGCAACCATTCTTGAAACAAGTGATTTGAAATGGGATGTGAATTTGAACTTTGCAAAAAGTACGAACTTCATTGAAGAACTCTATCCTGGTCTGGATGCTATTGTTTTGGCTAATGGATGGAGAGGTACCAGCACTGTTGGTGGCTGGGGAGGTATCAGTGCCAAAGCGATTGCCGGTGAAGAATGGGGAACCATCATAGGTAGGAAGTTCAGAAGAAATGACGCTGGTCAGATCATTGTTGGCGCCAATGGAAGACCTCTTTTTGACACCGATCAGGAACTTGGTTCAATCTTGCCTGATTACACAGGAGGTTTCTTCAACAGATTTACTTATAAGAATTTTGATTTAAGCTTTACTATTGATTTCCAAGTTGGAGGTAAATTCCATTCTATCACCAGAATGTTCACTGCATACTCAGGCCTTAGTAGTGAAACTGTTGGCTTGAATGACAAAGGTAATAACATGAGAGATCCGGTTGCTGATGGCGGTGGATTGAAATTCGATGGTGTATTTGAAGATGGCACACCAAACAATGTTTACCTGGAGGTCGATGCCTACTGGAAAAGCTTGTTCCCGTTGCACGAGAATTGGTTGTATGATGCCACTTTTGTGAAGCTTAGAGAGATTAGATTCGGCTATCAGTTACCAGAATCTCTTTTGAACAATATTAGTTTCATCAAAGGTGCAAGTGTTGCAATTGTTGCAAACAATCCTTGGTTGATCCACGCAAAAGTTGATGGTATTGATCCTTCTGAGATCAGTGGGGACACTGTAAATGCGAGAAATAATGGTGCTTGGGTAGAAAGTGGTAACCTACCTGGAACCAGATCTATAGGATTTGATATCATGTTGAAACTTTAATTAAATAAGATCAAAAAGATGAAAAAATTAATTAAATATATTTGGCTTGCAATACTTGCAATGGGTATTGTGTGCTGCGATCCGGGAGATTTCGATTCGGATATTACTACCAACCCAAATGCGACAACAGTTCCTATTACTTCAAACTTGTTGACCAATGCATTGAGAGGCATTCCTGGCACAATTACGGCCACTCAGGGACAGCTTTATGTACAGTATCTTGCTAACTCGCAATATACTTCTGCGGATACCTATCAAACCATAAATTTCAGCTACAATGGATGGTATTCAGGAATGTTGCAGGATTTGGAAACTGTCATTGATCTCAATACTGATGAAGAAACCAAGCAAATAGCATCTGCCAATGGTTCAAATGCTAATCAAATAGCAGTAGCTAAAATCTTGCAATCTTTCATTTATCTTCATATGACAGATAGATGGGGAGATATTCCGTACTCTGAAGCTTTAAGAAATGATGAGGGAATTTTGGCTCCAGCTTTTGATACACAACAAGCAGTTTATAATGGTATATTCAGCACACTTGCTGATGCCGTTAATATGATGGATGGTGGCGCTGGTGTTTCAGGAGACATTTTGTTTGGTGGTGATATGGACATGTGGAAGAAGTTTGCGAATACTGCACGTTTAGTAGCTGCCTTAAGGTTGTCGAATGTTGATCCTTCCAAGGGAAATTCAGAATTCAATGCAGCTATTTCAGCGGGTGTCATTGCGGCTGATAATTCTGAGAATATTAGCTATACGCACCTGGAAGAAGCAAACAACGAAAATCCTTGGTTCAGCCGATTCAGAACCAGAAGAGATTACACAGTGGCTAATACATTAGTTGACTACATGCAATCGACTGCTAACGGTGGAACGATGGATGTGGCCATGGATCCAAGATTACCTGTATTTGCTGATGCAACGGAATCTTCTAATTTCACAGAGTATGTGGGAATGACTTATGGAGTAAGTGAAGCAGTGGCCGGATCTATTGATAACTCCGATGTTTCTTTCCTTGGAGCAGCTATGAGAGCACAGGGAGCTCCAACTTATATTTTCACCTCTGCACAGGTACTATTTTCAATGGCTGAGGCGGTGAAACTAGGATGGATTTCAGGTAGTGCTGAGCAGTATTATAATGATGCCATTCAGGCTTCTTTAAATCAATATGGTGTAGGTTCTGAGTATGCTACCTTTATCACTAATTCCGAAGTGGCTTATGATGATGCCAGAGCCCTGGAGCAAATTGGTAATCAAAAATGGGTAGCCCTGTTTTTGAATGGATATGAAGCTTGGGCAGAATGGAGAAGAACAGGTTATCCTAATCTAACTCCGGCAATAGCCGCTCAAAATGAAAGTGGACAGATTCCCGTAAGAGAGGGCTATCCAACAACCGAGCCAAATTTGAATGCAGATAATTATGCAGCTGTTGTTGCAAGACAAGGAGAGGATGATTTGGATACTAGGATTTGGTGGGATACAAACTAGTAAAATGATTTTATAAAATTGATAAGAGGCTGTTTAATCAAAACAGCCTCTTTCTTTGTTAAGTGTAAGTGTGATATTTTTTCAAGAAGGCCAGCGCTTTGATATACTCTTCAAAGGCGATTATTGATTGAATAGACCCAAAAATTGATTTTACCTAAAGCATCACACGCATTAAATAATTGCCTATTATCTATGCTTATTAAAAGAATCTCTCTCTGTATTTTCCTAACAGTAGGAAGTATAGTCTGTATCTATGCACAAAGCATAGAAGAAATCATCATATCAGATAGTTACCAAAATCAGGAACTAATTGAAATATTCAATCAAATAGAAGCTAGTCGACCTGTTGAATTTTTTTATAAAAAAAATTGGATCTCCAACATTAAAATTTCTCAAAAGTTTGAGAATAAGAAATTAACGGAATTCCTGGATGAAATATTGAAGGATCAAAAGATCTCATACATCATTTATAACAATAATGTTGTCTTATTAAAAGGAGATATTTCACCAGAGATGGTTGTAAGCTCCTCAAACAACTTACCTGAAGCGGCAAATTATCAAGTAATTGGAAATGCTCTGGAAAACCCAAACAACAACGAGGTTATTGTTAGTGGCTTTATCAAGGATGCCGGCAATGATGATGAGTTGATTGGTGCCAGGGTTTTCGTTGAAGAGACAGAAAATGGTTCGGTTACCAATGTACGAGGGTTTTATTCTGTTAAACTACCTCCTGGTAAATACACAATTCGTGCTGGATTCACCGGTTATGAAGAAAAGAAATTATCAATCGATGTTCGATCAAACGGCACATTGAATTTTGATCTGTTTGAAGAAACTGTAGAGCTCGAGGAAATAACGATCACAGCGGAAGCGCAAGATGAAAACATTAAAGGGGTGATGGCCGGTAAGGAAAAATTGAGTATTGAAGCGATCAAAGGTATGCCTGCCTTTTTAGGTGAGATAGATGTGATCAAAAGTATAATTACACTTCCGGGAGTGAGTACTGTTGGTGAAGGAGCCTCAGGTTTTAATGTTAGAGGTGGGGGTGTAGGACAAAATCTTTTGCTGCAGGATGATGCTGTTATCTACAATGCCTCACATCTTTTTGGATTCTTCTCTTCTTTCAATGCAGATCTTGTGAGAGATGTGACACTTTACAAAGGTGGTGGTCCACCTAATTTTGGAGGGCGAGTATCGTCCATTTTGAATGTTAGTACCAGAAACGGTAATCAAAAAGAGTTTCATGGCCAGGGTGGTATAGGTTTGGTTTCCAGTAGATTGGTATTGGAAGGTCCTATTGCCAAAAACAAAACTTCTTTCATTATTGGGGGCAGATCCTCCTATTCTGATTGGATATTGAAAAGAATAAAAAATGCTGATTTACAACAAAGTTCAGCACAATTCTATGATGCCAATTTAAAGATCAGTCATAATGTAAATGATAAAAATAAACTAATTTTCTCCTCATATATCAGCAATGACCGTTTTAAATTTTCCGCTGATACCACCTATGGGTGGCGTACTATAAATAATTCTTTAAAGTGGAGCCATATATTTAATGAAAAACTACTGTCGAGCATATCATTATCACATGGATCCTATAAAAATAAAACATTCGATGATCAGGGATTTGATTCTTTTACACTGAGATCCTCCATAGAAAATACGGGAGTAAAAGTAGATTTTAATTATGTCCCTTTAAACAAACATAAAGTTGATTTTGGAATAAGTGCGACCAAATACAGTTTTGAACCCGGGGATCTAGTGGCTGGCGAACTTAACACCAATACGGATCCGGTAAAGGTAAGGAAGGAGCAATCCATTGAATCCGGTATTTACATAAAAGATGAATTTCAAGTCAATCATAAATTATCCATTATGTATGGACTTCGATATTCTTTGTTTCAAAATGTTGGCGAAGGAGATGTGTACTTATACGACCCAAACAGACCAAAAGAACCAACAACCATCCTGGATACTACTCATTACTCCAAAGGTCAGCTTATAAAAAGTTATAGTGGCTTTGAGCCTCGGGTTTCCTTGCGTTATGCTATGGGTATCCAAAGCTCTTTGAAATTTAGCTATTACAGGACAAGACAATATGTCCATCTGATTTCCAACACTACAGCTGTTGCTCCGGTAGATTTTTGGCAATCAAGCAACTTTTATTTAGAGCCACAAATTGGTGACCAGGTTTCAATTGGTTTGTTCAGGAATTTTAAAGATAATGCCATTGAAACCTCTGTGGAATTCTATTACAAAAAAATTAAAAATGTAATTGATTATAAGGATGGTGCCAGTATCATTTTGAATGAAACATTGGAGGCGGATCTTCTGAAAGGATCCGGTAGGGCATACGGTGTTGAGGTATTATTGCAAAAGAACAAAGGGAAAATTACCGGTTGGTTAGGATATACTTATTCAAAGAGCGAAAGACTATTTCAATCAGAGAATGAAGAGGAGCAGATAAACCTGGGAAAATATTATCCCGCGAATTATGATAAACCACATGACCTCACCTTGGTTTTTAATTATAAAGCAAGTCGAAGATTCAAAATATCAGCCAATTTTACCTACAGTACAGGACGACCTATAACCGTCCCGGTTTCCAAGTATAGCTATGATCGAATTCTTTCAGTACTCAATTACTCGGAACGTAATCAATTCAGGATTCCTGATTATCATCGTTTGGATCTGTCTGTGACACTAAGTGAGGGGCATAAAAAGAACAAGTTAATCAAAGGAGAATGGGTGTTCTCGGTTTATAATGTGTATGGAAGAAAAAATCCTTATTCGGTTTTCTTTAACCAAAATGGACAGGCATTCAGACTTGCTGTATTAGGCTCCATTTTTCCTTCAATCACCTACAATTTTAAATTTTAGCCTTTTTTGACTTGAAGCAATGAAAACAAGAATAGCCATATTAATATTAAGTATATTTTGCTTTTCTACTTGCGTCGATCCGATAGAATTCGACACATCCAGTGAGCCAGCCAGATTGGTGGTAGAAGGTTTTATTTCTGATCTGTCGGCTGCAGAAAGATCCGACCCATACGCCATTGAAAGTTATTTTAAGGTCAAGTTGAGTATTTCGAGCCCTGTCTCTAATCAAAGAGATGAGGTGGTTTCCGGAGCAACTGTGAAAATAGTGGATGATTCCGGTGGCGAAATAATACTTCAGGAATTCTCGGAATCAGGAGAATACTATATTATTGATCAACACTTCAAAGCTCAGGAAAGCAGGGAATATAAACTTCAAATTATCACAAACGATGGTAAAACTTATGAATCTCTGCCTGAAAGAGTGCATAAAGCTAAATCCCAGGATTGGCCATACTATGAATTAGATGAAAAATTGATTATTCAAGATATTGGCGGCAAAAAGGAGCCCAATTTGATTAAAGGTATCAATGTCTTTACAAATTTACCGGACAATGAAACAACTGAAACGGCCTACTACAGATGGGATATTATACCAACCTGGGTCTATATTGCTCCTTTGCCAAGTGATAATAGTCCGTTAAAAACATGCTGGGTGACCAATGATTACTACTTCAAGGATATAGTATTACATGAAGACAATCTTGGAAAGGGAAATTATCCAAAGCAGCTTTTCTTTCTGCCAGTCACCGGAAATGATAAACTGAAACATGATTTCAGCGTGCTTATTCGTCAGTTTTCACTATCGGAAAAGGCTTATGATTTCTGGGAATCCCTAAAGAAACAAAGAGAGAGTGTGGGAAGTATTTTTGACCCGCCCCCTTTTACCATAAAAGGTAATATTATCAATGTGAATGATCCGGATGACAGAGTCCTGGGATACTTCAGTGTGGCGAGTGAATCAGAGAAAAGATGGTTTGTTAACATCCATGAGCTGCCATATACATTGGAGGAATCGAATCCCTGTGATCCACCTCCGGGCGTGCCTAATATTCCTACACCTGACTGCCTGAGTTGCTTTGAATATGGAGGTGGTTCCACCAGTATAACTAATCAAAAACCGCCTTGGTGGCGATGATTTAAATTCTAATAATGCTGTACATCTTTTTAAGATTCTAACTAAGGAGAAGATTATATGAAATTAAGAATTGCATTGATAGTTTCGTTGTTTTTGATCATTACTTTATGCGGATATGGTCAGAGGAATTCCAGTTTCATTGGAAAAATGCAAGAACAATTCGAAGTACATAATAATCCTGAGGTGGAATATCTTTTTGTGGAGTTTGACAAAGATTTTTATGTGAATGGAGAAACTGTATGGATGAAAATTTATCCATTTAATCATCAGGGTCTCTTAATTGCTGACAGCCGCTATATTGATATTGAAGTAATTTCACCTGAAGGTGAAGTTTACCTGGAAAGCAGATTTCGAATTGAACCTGGAAGAAGAGGGGGACAAATAAATCTACCTGCTGATATTCCTCAAGGGATTTATCGCTTAAAGGCTGCTAATATTGGAAATGAATATGGGTCCTTCATGACAGAGGTGAGTATTTACAATTTCAGAGAAAGTAATAAAACCATAACAAGCGCTAAACGGCGCTTTCAGAATGTATCATTTTTTCCGGAGGGCGGCAGGATAATTGGTAATGTGGAAAATGAAATAGGGTTCAAAGCTACGGATCAGTATGGTAGAGGCTTTAAGGTTGATGGAGAAGTAGTCGACAGTACAGGTGCCACTATCACTAAATTCCAATCAGATCAAAATGGCATTGGTAGCTTTATATTATTACCAGAGAAACTTGGAAAATATAAGATCTATGTTCAGGGAGCTTTAGTCGAAGCTGACGTTTTGAAGTCAATTGATACTGACCAGATTAAATTGGAGTTCAACGACAGATCCGACAACTTCTTAAATTTTCGAATTGTAGCAGGTGATGATTACTTAATAACCGATACAAACAAAGACTTTTACCTTTTGGGAGAATTTAATAATCAATTATGTTACAAAAATAAACTCAGTCTAAACCAGAATCCTTTCACTGATCCCTTAAAAATCAATATTTCTACATCTGCTTTACCTCAAGGTATCATAAATTTCGGCCTTTTTAATCAACAAGGAGAATGGATAAGTAGTCGATTGGTATTCAACGATAAAAAGGAGGGTCTAAACATCTCCGCTCAGACTGATCAATTGAATTATACAAAAAGAGGAAAGGTGAGTTTAGAAATAAGTGTCACGGATTACCTTGATGTTCCGGTTTCTTCAGAGCTGTCTGTCAAGGTGTATGATCAGCAAATATCTAATCGAGCCTTTCCTAAGTTAGCTGGTCTGGTGTCCTATAAGTATGGAAATAAAATAAGTTCTTCATTGGACCATGTAGATCTATACTTCAAAAACAAAGAAAAATTATCAGCACTTGATGCAGCTTTGTTAACCATAGAAAATGCCAATAAGATCTGGCAAGAGAATGAGAGAGGCAGAGGATCAAATACCATTGACGATAGGTCCAAACAAAACATGCTTGTATTGGATTTGAGCGAGTTGGATCCGGAAATATATAAACAAATTTCCAGAGTTTCAGTGATGAGTTTGGAAGATAAGCTGGTTATAGAAGAGTATGTAGACAATCGCAAGATCATTGAGATTGATATGCCCGACTACCAGGGAAAAAGACATATCTGGGTATATGGTTTCAATTATAAAGGAGAACGTGTTCAGGAAATAAAGATGCATTCAAGTCAAACGGGGCACAAAAAGAAATATATGCCTATCAACCGCGATGTTGCCCTGAATGAAGATATTATAGATTATTTGAGTTTTAAGCAAAAAGAAAACTTAATTAATCTTTCTTATGGAAGCAGGCAGGATATATATTCGGATGAAACAGAAGAATTAGGTATTGATCGAAAAGTGGATAACACCATTGACCTGGAAGACTATGTTACGCTGCCTACCACAAAAGAAATCATCAATGAGCTGGTCTCAAAAGCTACTTTTAAAAAGGAAAAGGACGGTTATAAATTATTGTTAACACCTAAAGAGAGTAGTTACAAATACGATGATTCACCTTTGATATTTATAAATAATGTCCCAACATTTGACTACGATCATGTATTGAGTTTGGATGCAAAATCCGTTGAACGAATCAAAGTTTGCAATTCGGTTCGGACTCTGAGAGATTTTGGAACTTTTGGGTTAAGAGGGGCTATTTTTTTTGAATTGAAAGAGGGTTATGAGAACCCCTTGGAATCCATTTATAATAACTTGGCTGTTATAAATGGAATTACCTATCCCTTCGAATTTCATGGAAAAGCATTAGATCATGGAGAAGATAAAATTCCTGATTTCAGGAGATTATTGTATTGGAATCCCAATCTGAAAACATCGGAAAATGAAAAAGTTGTAGTTGAATTTGATAACGCTGATATTTCATCCGATTTTATTATTGAAATCCAAGGAATATCCAAAGATGGAAAGGTTGGAAGTGCCGTATTGGAATATGGTGTTAACGAATTGGAAAATTGATTGATGCCTTAAGCTGAATTTTACAGCCAATTAATTTATTTTTGAAGTAAAAGAGTAATTAAAAATTTATTAATATTGCATTCCTTTTCGGGATGTGGCGCAGTTCATGTTATTGCATCCCGATGAGATCGGGAGGGCCATCAATTGAATGTGGAATTCCCAATTGAAAGAATTTTGATAAATATAAAATACTCGGGATGTGGCGCAGTCCGGTTAGCGCACCACGTTAGGGACGTGGGGGCCGCTGGTTCGAATCCAGTCATCCCGACGAGAAGGGGTCATGTTTTGGTGACCCTTTCTTTTTCGATAAGCTATGTTCTGCACTTATATTGGATCAAGCGGAAAACCTGGGGAGTAACCCTCCATAGTCCAACTTCAATGAACCGGAGCTGTCAATAACTGAATCAAACATTTAATCTGAATTTGCTCATAAGCAGGTGGTTAACTTTTGGAAAGTTTCAAACTTTCCAAAAGTTGTACGTTAGAATTACCTGATTAGTGAAATCACTCCCTGGAAATATTGCTTGATCCCTTATATTTTTTGGATCAATCGGAATCTACCCAGCGATGGTATTATGGTTCCACGAGTGATCTTAAACAAAGATTGCTGGATCATCAGTCAAATGGTCTCTATCGAAGCATATTAGAAATCAGAATCATTAGTATTACGTCATTCCTGACGAAGTGTAACGAAGATCAGGAATCTTCCAAAAGAAGGCGCTATCAATTTTTTTGAAAGTATACCGTCCTCACCGTTCAGTACCAGGGGATTCCGTATATTTCTTTCGCTTACTCAAGAAATTACGGAATGACGATGGTTTATTTTGAAAAAAGTAATGGTATTAAATTCAAACACCCGCATACTAAAATATATGCTTTGTTCAATTGTTCTACCGATTTTGCACTTAATGTAGCATGCTTAGGCAATGCAATCTGAGCCCCATTTGAAGAAATGCAAGAACAGATACTTTATCAAAGGGAATTTAGAGTGTATTTTTTAGATAAAGCTTGATATGGTTTGGACGGCTAGGTATCCCGACTTTAACATTTTAAACACTCACATGATCATCAGCCTGAAGACACTATGCTACTACAAATACTTCTGAAGGTGCTTTTTGAAATAGGCAGCACTATCAGTGATGCTTTGCATTGAATTTTTGGCATAATTGCCACCCTGTTCTAAAAAATAGTATTCCAGGCCTGCGCGGGATGCTTCTGGTAAAATAACAGTGTAGTCTATAGACCCATTGCCAAGCTCGGTATAATCCCTGGTGATTTTATCCATATCTTTCACATGCCACATCACATAACGTCCCGGTTGTTTGGCAATGAGTTCGGCTGGACTCTCCTTCGAGGAATGCATCACCCAGTACAGGTCCATTTGTAACTTTACCAGTGAAGGATCGGTTTCCCGCAAAATAATATCATAGCCGGTTTCGCCGCCTTGATCGATAAATTCAAAGTCGTGGTTGTGGTAAGCAAAACCGAGACCAGCCTTAGTGACTTGTTCTCCCACTATATTCAATTTTTCAGAAAGTATCCTGAATTTTTCAAGTGTTCTTGAATCGGGATCCAGCCATGGCCAGGTAATATAACTTTGCCCCACAGCATGAGCTCCTTCAATGCAGCGATCAACATATTGCTTGAGGGCATCCAAAGGCTTGTTCAGGTATGTAAAAAGACTATAGTGGCCACTGGAGGTAGTTAGTTGCAGGTCGGCTAAAACTTGTTTGAATTCAGCAGCTTTGAAACCATAATAAGTTCCCTGATCACTATCATACCCATATGTTTCCAGGTCTTCATAGCCTAGAGATGCAACTGTTTTTAAACTACCGAGTGGGTCCCTTTCCATCGCATCCCTTATGGTAAAGAGCTGTAGTCCCATCTTATATTTCTTTAGACTTGTCATAGAAAAACCGGAAATTGGAACCAATGCCGTTGACATCAGTAAACCTGATTGTTTAATAAAATTTCTTCGGTCAATGGTCTTCAGTACTTTCATTTGGTAATTAGAATTGTATTTGCTTAAGAATCAAAAATAGATAATATTACTAATATTTCTTCCATAATCGCTTGCTTGGTTTCCATCCCAATCGAATGATTACCTTAAGTACAATTTAAAGTGCGATGATTACGATCAAACAATAAAGATTGCAATAATCATGGAGTTCTTATTTTTACTACCACATTTGGTAAAAATCAATAAATCACTAACCAAATAACAAAATGAAAGTGATAATCACAGGAACAACAGGTATGGTTGGCAAAGGCGTTTTGTTGGAGTGCCTCGACCATAGTGATATAACTGAGGTATTGTCCATCTCAAGAAAACCTATAGAAATTGAGCATTCTAAACTTAAAGAACTAATTCATCAGGATTTCTCGGAGTTTGCATCAGTTGCAGATCAGTTAAAAGGCTATGATGCGTGCTACGCCTGTATGGGTGTCAGTGCGGCAGGTTTGAAGGAAGAACAGTATACAAAGTTGACCCACACCTTCACATTGTCTTTGGCAAAAGAATTACTGATACTCAACAAGGATATGACATTCAATTATGTTTCAGGAGAAGGAACAGATTCCTCCGAAAAAGGAAGAGGCATGTGGGCACGGGTCAAGGGAAAAACTGAGAACGATTTGTTGAATCTCGGATTTGCACAGGCCTTTATGTTCAGGCCAGGGGCTATAATTCCCCTGCGCGGTGTCGAGCCTAGCAGTAAATTATATAAGTTTTTAATCCGTTACCTCAAATGGTTAATAAAGCTTATAAAAATGATAGCACCAAAAGCAGTTGTGGACACTACTCAAATTGGCCTTGCCATGATAAATGTCACAAAAAATGGGTATGATAAAAGAGTTCTGAAACCATATGATATTCAAATTTTGGCTGGTTAGTTTTTCTAAGACGATTCTCTTACAACCAATTTTGTGTCCAGAATAATTTTTCCATAAATAGTTGCCTTTTCTTCGGCCAAACCATTTAATTCTTCTACCAACCTTTCTGTGGCCAACTTTCCCATTTCCTTGCTGGGTTGTTCTACTGCAGTTAATGAAGGTTTCATTAGAGTTGCAAAAGGGTCTACACTGAAACCAATGACCGCTAAATCACCCGGGACATTCATGCCGATGCTTTGTGCATAAAAAATGGCCGTAATTGCCGTAAGATTATTCGCACAGAATACAGCTGATGGTGGATTCTCAAGATCCAAAATATCTTTTACCGCTTTATTGCAATCATCCTTAGTCAGATGCGTTTCTTTCACAATGGTTTCATCCAAAGGGATATTGTTATCATTTAATGCCTTTTTATACCCATTAAATCTTTCCTGAAAGATCTTAATTTTCATAAAGCCACCAATGTGCCCTATTCTTTTGTGTCCTTTTTCGATGAGATGGCTGGTTGCTCGGTAGGCAGCTGAAAAATTGTCAACCATAATTTTGGTTGAATGCTCAATATCGTAACATACTCTGTCAAAAAACACTATGGGAATTCCCATATCAATGGCTCTTTGTAGATGAGACCAATCATTAGTTTCAAGCGACAGGGACATGATAATGCCATCGACTCTGCTTGAAATCAAAGTATCAATGTTAATTCTTTCTCTTTCCAAAGAATCAGCGGACTGACAGATCATTACTTTATAACCTAAATCAAAGGCGGTCATTTCAATACTGTTGATGGCTTGAGCAAAAAATTCACGGTTGATGTAAGGAACGATAACACCAATGATTTTGGTTTTATTGGTCATAAGACCGGAAGCCAGTATATTTTTCTTGAACCCTAATTTATCTGCTGCCTTTTTGACCCTTTTCTTTGTTTTTTCGCTGATCTTAGGATTATCATTCAATGCTCTTGAGACAGTGGAAATAGAGACTCCTAACTCCTTGGCTACATCATATATATTGACTTGCGTTTTTCTTTTCATTAATTGAATTTCAAATTTTCCACAGGCAATTAAAACACCCAGGTTAATTCAGTTTATAAATCGACACCCTAATAAAACCAATTTTGGTTAATTGACAATATAACAATTCTTGGTTGTGTATTGATGTTCACAATAACTGATAAAATTTATTTTATAGTGCAATGACAAAATGTTTGATAATTGCTCGCACAAATCTAAAAAATACCAACACAACTATAATGTATATCAAATCGGTGAATTGCCTTGCTTCCATTTCCATTGATTGTATTAGAAGAATCTCATAAGCTTAACAATGACTCTGATTTCAACTATAAACAAGCGCTTGCGTTAAAGATAAATAATTTCAGTTATTTATGATAATTATTTTTAAAATAGTCTGATTGAACAAAAATGCCTAATTAAAGGCTATATACCGAATAATTTTAATTGTCCTTTCAACTTTAGATCTAGCAATACACTTGATTATTCAAACGATTGAACAAAATTGAGAATTATTTCGAACATAATAGTTTGGCAAGCGCTTGTAAACAAAATATTTTTCGTAATTTTGTCTACGCCTAACTATAGGTTGTCAACAAAAGTGTGAGGTTCTTCACTGAAGAAATGTTTACAGATGAGAAATAAGAAAATACTTCAGGTTCATCCAAGCGACAATGTTTTGGTTGCCCTTAGTGATTTAAAAGCAGGTGAAAGAATTGACATATCAGGGTCAACGGTTGACCTGGCAGAAGACATTTCAGCTAAACACAAATTTGCCATTCATGAGATTGCCAAGGATGAATTGATTTTTATGTATGGTACTGTGGTTGGAAGGGCCCTTACAAATATAGCCGCAGGTCAGGCGATTACCATTGAAAACGTAATCCATCATTCCCTTGATTTTTCCGCGGATAAGAAAACGACTCATTGGAATTCATTAGACGTTTCGAAATGGGAGAATAAGTTCTTTCTTGGATATCATCGTGAGAATGGTTCTGTGGGTACCATGAATGTCTGGTTGGTGGTTTCTTTGGTTTTCTGTGAAAACCGGAATGTTGAGCTGGTCCGTGAAGCCTTAGAAAATGAACTGGGATATGGCCCAAAAAAGGAATATGGCCTCAATATTAAGCCCTTGGTGAAGTTGTATAAGGGAGGAGCTGATGTGACTAAAATATTGGCATCAGATATTGCATCAGATGCCAATGGGGTGGGGGATTCCAGGGTTTTTAACAATGTCGATGGTGTAAAATTTCTAACTCATAATGCAGGGTGTGGGGGAACAAGGCAGGATGCTGAAGCTTTTTGTGCGTTACTAGCGGGGTATATCACCCATCCTAATGTTGCCGGTGCAACGGTTTTAAGTTTGGGCTGTCAAAATGCAGAGGAGAAAATACTAATGGAATATATCCATAAATACGACCCTGGCTTTGACAAACCTTTGTATATTCTTGAGCAACAAAACAGCGCCTCAGAAAAGGAGTATATCATAGATGCTGTAAAAAAAACCTTCTGTGGATTGATAGAAGCAAATAAGTTTGAACGAAAACCGGCTCCTTTAAACAAGTTGGTTCTTGGAGTCGAATGCGGAGGATCTGATGGCTTTTCCGGTATCTCAGCTAATCCGGCTTTGGGACATGCCTCAGATATCCTGGTTAGCCTTAACGGATCAGTTGTTTTGGCAGAATTCCCTGAGTTGAACGGTGTGGAGCAAGAATTGATAAATCGTTGTATTCATGAAAAAGATGCTGCCAAATTCATCGACCTGATGAAAACCTACAATAAGAGGGCCAAGGATTCAGGTTCTGGCTTTGAAGCAAATCCCTCGCCAGGGAATATAAAAGATGGCCTTATCACAGATGCTATGAAATCAGCAGGTGCTGCAAAAAAAGGAGGTACGTCGCCGGTTGTTGAAGTATTGGATTATACCGAACAGGTGACTAAGCCTGGTTTAAGTTTACTGTGTACACCAGGAAATGATGTAGAATCTACAACCGGGTTGGCAGGCTCAGGAGCAAATGTTATTGTTTTTACAACCGGTTTGGGAACACCCACTGGAAATCCAATTGCTCCAACCATCAAAGCATCCAGTAACACTGCACTGTTTCAAAGAATGAATGATATTATTGATTTCAATGCAGGAACCATTATAAGCGGGGAAGATTCAATCGAATCAAAGGGTGAAGAGCTGATAGATTATATCATCAAAGTTGCCAGCGGAGATGAAATTCCAAAGTCAGTTCAGCTAGGACAGGATGACTTTATCCCGTGGAAAAGAGGTATATCACTTTAAGCAGATTAGCGGGTCCATTTAACAATTTTTAAGAATCGTTGTTTTACATAAACAAGCATAATTTCAAATAACTATTTATCAGTATATATAATGTCCTTACAATTACTGAACAATCCCGTTATCGGCCGTGAGAAAAATGGCCTTCAGGAAAAAATAATCCAATTCGGTGAAGGAAACTTTTTGAGAGCTTTTGTGAATTGGATGATTGATCAAATGAATCAGCAGTTGGATTTTAATGCAGGTGTTGTGGTAGTCCAACCATTGGAATCTGGTATGATTGATGTCCTCAATGATCAGGATGGATTATACAATGTATATCTAAAAGGTCTAAAGAACAATTCGGTTCAAGTTGACAGGTATCTGATAGAATGCATCAAACGAGCCATTAACCCTTATCGACAGGCTGATGAGTATTTCGAGATGGCTCGAAGCTCTGAGCTAAGATTTGTTATTTCAAACACTACGGAAGCTGGCATCCAGTTTAATGAAGAGGATGAGTTGTCCCGGTTTCCTCAAAAAACGTTTCCTGGAAAGCTTACAGCATTTCTTCATGCACGTTTTCTTCATTTTGAAGGTAGCCCAGACAAAGGATTGATTTTCCTGCCTTGTGAATTAATAGATAAAAACGGGCGTAAGTTGAAAGAAGCAATTATGCAATATGCTGATCATTGGAGTTTGGGATCTTCATTTATAGATTGGATTAATGCCTCTAATACCTTTTGCAATACGCTGGTGGATCGCATTGTTCCCGGCTATCCTAAGGATCGAGCTGAGGAACTCAGCAAAGAGTTGGGATATATTGATAATTTGATCGTAGAAGGAGAACAGTTTCATTTGTGGGTAATTGAAGGACCTGATTTTGTAAAAGATGAGTTTCCAATAGATAAAACAGATCTCAACGTAGTATTCACTCATAATCTGAAACCATACCGTGATCGTAAAGTGAAGATCTTAAATGGTGCTCACACCATTATGGTCTCCACAGCTATTGCTTGTGGTATAAATACAGTAAAGGAGGTTATGGATGATCCTATTCTCAGCAAATACTTAAAGGAAACAATTTACCAGGAAATTACTCCTACCCTTGATTTGGAGGAAGAAGAGCTAAGATCTTTTGCAGAGGCTGTTCTACAACGTTTCTCAAATCCCTTTATAAAACATTATCTCAAAGACATTTCCCTAAATTCTATTTCAAAATTCAGAACAAGAGTACTTCCTTCCATTGTTGATTATCAAAAAAATAATGGCCACATACCAAAAAAACTCGCTTTTGCCCTTGCAAGTTTATTGCACCTATACAAGGAGAGCAGTGACCTTAAGGATGACCAGCAATACATTGATTTTATAAAAAATGCCTGGATCAATTCGACGAATTCTTTTGATGCAATTCATACGATTATCAAAAACATATTGAGCAATATTGAGCTTTGGGGACAAGATCTAAGTGTCATGCCAGAGCTATCGGGACTAACAGCTAATTACTTTTATCAAATAGCTGCTATGGATGTAAAGAGTGTTTTATCTGAACTTTAAGCTGATGGAATGGGAATATTTCTTAGTGAGATACTGCAAAGAGTTCAACACGCTAACACTAACAGAAGTATCCGAAAATTGATTTGAAAGAAAGCTATCATCTAATGGTCTCCCCTTACTTTTTTTTCAGATCACCAATTATAGATTCCATGATGAGGTTAGTTCGGGAGGCGGATTCTCCGTCACTCGGGCACTTACCTCTACCAAGTATAGCTTCCACTACCGATTGGATATGAGGTTGCTGAATATGACGGGGTAAATCAAATGTGAAAATCTGCCTTTCTTCCTTGGTAGTTTCTAATATTACTTCTGCCTTTCCAAAACTTTGATAGGAAATTTGTCCTTTACTTCCAATAATGGTAGTCCTTTCGTTTTTTGAAACTTCGCTGGAAGTAAAGCACCAACTTCCGACGCCTAAGACACCACTCTCAAACCGAAATGAAGCTGTTACTATATCTTCAGCATTATACAGTCCCATCTGATTGGTAGCATGACCATTGGCAGTCTCAATAGGACCCAACACATAATCCAGAAAATCAAGTTGATGAGAAGCTAAATCATAAAAATAGCCACCACCGGCTATTTTCGGATCTACACGCCAATTATGTTCTTGCCTGGATACAATGTCGGGATTACAAGCTTGTATAAGTTGGATATTGACCATTCTGATATCGCCAATTGCTTGCTGATCAATCAATTCTTTTATTTTCAAAAAATGAGGAAGAGATCTTCTATAGTAAGCTACATATAATGGTACATTTGCATTTTTGCATGCTTCGATCATTTCCAGACATTCCTCATATGTTCTGGCCATAGGCTTTTCAACATATACCGCTTTTCCGGCGCTTGCTACCCTCTTAGTGTATTCTGCATGAAAGGCAGGAGGGGTAGCGATGTAAATGGCGTTAACATCGGGATCGTTAATGAGTTCATCAGCATCATCATACCATTTTGCAATATTGTGTCGTTGAGCATAGTCCTTAGCTAATGCACCTCTTCTTCTCATTACCGCGATCAACTCAGAGTTTTCAACCAGATTCATAGCAGGAGCACTTTTCACCTCACAAACATCTCCAACACCAATAATACCCCATGTCACTTTATGATTCTTCATGTGCTCAAATTATGTAATCAATATGTAAGCCACAAATTTGAGATAGCTGGCTGATAGTTAGAAAAGTTGATTGAAATTTTATGTTTCTAATTTTCACAATCACATCCATGATTTTTATATCAAAGGATCAACATGATTCAAAACCTATTTATCATCAATCTCAAAACTTTCTTTTCATGAGTTAATACCTCCTTCTACACCTGCCCAAAGGGAGGACATCATTTTAACAAACCTAAAAAGATCGATTGAAATTTCTCATCTTTGATTTGGTTATTGCCTTATGTGCAGGGGGTGGAATTTCCCGTTTCACAATCACACCTTCGATCTCTAAATAACGCGATTAATCGTGGTCATGCTCTTTATAATGCTTGTGCAACAAGTCCTCACCAAAATCGTTTTCGTAATCACGAAATACAGTATGTATGTGGTTAGCATCATTTTGTGTATTGTCATATTCAATGAGGATCGATGGTCCGTGGATCCGATAGTAATGCGGCTTTCCAACTTCCGTAGAACCGGCCCAGGCAAAATGTAACAATGCTATGTTATGATCTTTAATACTCTTTAATCGTTTTAGGGCAATGTCTTCCTCGATATTTCCTAAATAAACGTTCAGCAGTTGTAACAATAACTCTTTCTGAGATGAATTCATATCGCTTAATGGCAATCCGCTCATTTTTTTTAGCTCTGCTTTTCGTGCTACACCTGTTATTATATCCTGAGGTGCCTTTACGTCAAAGATGGCTTTTTTCCTTTGGTCGGTTGTCAACGTATTGATTAGTGCCCTGGCCAAATCTTCTTCTTCTTTCAATACCTGTGTACCCTTCCACTTTCCCGATCGGACTTTTGCCGGGTTTGCACCAATAAAAGCTGGAGTCACCGAAGCTTCTCCTTTTACAAATGTAAAATTCAGTGAAAGATGATGACCTTCAAATCTCCAGCCCCAGGGAGTTTCATTAGAAGGACTACCAAAAATAGCCAGGTAGTATAGCTCCGGATGTCGTCTTCGATCATTATCACCTCGGCCTTCTATTTCTCGCAATACTAGTTCCAGATTCATGATTGCTCTTGCCTTATCATAGCCTTTAGCACTTAATCCCGTTCTGAGTAATTCGGTAAGCTTTTTCCTTTGGGTGGGGTCCATCTCTTCAAATGACAGGCCTTTCCGGGTTTTTGGAATAAAATGCCAGTTATAACGCTCCTCTTCTTTGAAATTAAAATAGGCTTTCTTCTTTTGGTTATCTTCCAGGGAAGTTAAGAACTGCTGTGCTGCTTCCACCATACCATGAGATCCATGTGATGCCTGAATCTTTTTTTGATCAGGAAAGGTGTACTGAATGGATGTAAGCACAGTTAATAATATGCTTGCTGGTATCAATGATGCTTTCATATAATTGTCTTAATATCTTATTGTTGGAGTCTGTTATTAATAAAGATTCAACCTGCCGAATATTCCCTAAATTTTCTACTCATCTTGTTTAATCCAATCCGGCTTGGGAAATGGTCTCATAATACTGAACCTTTGATAATTTTCAAAGATATCCGGATCCGGGCCAACATGTCTGGGATCACCGGTCTCCTTAAGAAATTCTGTAAGTTTATTTTTAAGTTGTTCTAATTTTTTGGCATAAGCCGGACTGTTGGCAAGATTCTTTAAGCAATAGGGATCATTTTTGATGTCGTAAAGTTCATCTTTAGGCCTTTTGGCCATGGATAGATCAAAATAATAAGCTACTTCTTTTTTAGCATGATTTTCAATTAAATAGGTTTTGGAAGGAGCAGCGTCAATATCCCAAAATGCCTTTTCTTCAAATTTTCCTTCGGCATTTAGTCCATACATATTTTCCATTTGAGAAGGGTCATGAGCATTCAACATTTGCGGCGCGCCTGATGGCCATCTTTCCGGAGTGTAGTTTCTTATATACAGAAAATCCTGCGTTCGAATAGATCGAATGGGATACCCTAAATTTGACCATCTGGCAGAGGAATGCCTTTCTCTCGAAGAATACACGGCTGTCCTTGTTGGATCGATGAGGCCCTGCTTATTTGAAGAAAGTATATTATAAAAACTTTTACCTGTGATTGGTTTCATCCCTTCGGGAGTTATACCGATTATGTCAAATATGGTAGGAGTCAGGTCCGCTAAGGAAATCAGATCATCAACCACTCTATTGCCTTTGATCTCCCGGGGCCACGAAATGGCAAGTGGCACATGGATGCCATATTCATAGCAATTAGCTTTGGCTCTTGGGAATGCCATGCCATTATCCGAAGTGACAATAATGATGGTGTTTTCAAGCTCTCCCGCTTCTTCAAGGCTTTTGATCATTTTACCTAAGTGATAGTCAAACCAATCTACTTCCAGGGCATAATCCATTATATCTGTTTGTATAGGTGTATGATCCGGCAAAAAGCCTGGTACAAAAACATCTTCTTGTTTCTTGCCAGCTTTGAGGCCCGACCCCTGTTCAAATCTCCTATGTGGTTCAAAAGCGCCATACCAAAAGAAAAAAGGTTTATCTTTTGGCTTTAGTGAGAGGAATTGTTCAAAATTAGCAGAATAATTGACCCCTGAAATGCCATTGGCAGGTAGCTCATTTTCATTGCTATATCTTATCTTGTTGAATGCCGGTCCGGCAGGGTTTCTTTTTCTGCCTGACAATTTCCAATTGAAAGGTGCACAACCTTTACCTGTATACCCAATAAAGTATCCGTTTTCTTCCATAACATCCACCATTACCTTATATGACAAAGGAAACAAAGTTTGATGTCCACCTGCTTCTTCGTTTTGCCAGGGATAGCGGCCTGTTAATATCGCTGAGCGTGAGGGAGCGCAACCCGGAGATGCGGCAAATGCATTGGTGAAAAGTATTCCCTGCTTAGCAACGCTATTAAAAGCAGGAGTATGCACGGTTTTGTTTCCATAAGCACCCGCATAAGGATACGACTGATCGTCACTGATGGCGAAAAGAATGTTAACAGGCTTTTTTAATGTATTCCTCTTTTCTTGTCCAAGACAAAAAGAAATACTGACGATAAAAAGACATATTAAAGTAAAGTATACTAATCTCATGAATACATATTCTGGTTTGAAATGATCAAAGGATTCATATTAGTTATTCAGTTTGGAGCAACGATTTTGTTTCCAGTTTGTAATCAATGTTACTCCCTCTATGTTATCTCCGTTTTTTTGCAGGTATTACTTTTATTTTTTGCCTGGCCATTCCCACTCCAACAGATCATCGCTCCAGGCAATCCCTATTGAACTATTTTTATCGAAGTCCCATTTTTCGTTTCTTGGACCTGAACCGTGAAAAAACATTAAGTACTTATTCACGCCATTGTAAGTTCTTGCATCGATCACTGTTCCGGCAGTTATTCTACCTTTAGCCCATTCCCATTCAGCTTGACCTAGTGTAATTAAATCGTCCCAGTTTGTCCAATCCTTAAGATTTTTGGATCGTTTCATCCCAATACCATTTGAAGGAGAATGAAATAAAATATACTCGTCGTTTTTGGTTAATACACAAACATTTTCGCCAGCATCTGCTGAACCATAAAATGTCCAGTTTTGTAGATCATAAGACCAGGACATACTAACGCCATTTTGTTTATAAAAACACCAAAACTTCCCTTTTTCATCCTTGTCTTCGATTAAATAGGGGTCAATCATTCTGCCCATATCAGATTCGAGTACATCCGGTCCTTTTACTTTCAGGAGTTTTGGTGCTGACCATTTCTCAAGATCCGGACTACTCATAGTGAATATCCTGGCAGTTTCATCTCCATAAGCAGGCATATCTGCTATGCTATAGCCTGGTCTCGGATATGTTTGTAGGCATAAGATCCACTCGTTTTCAAAACGAATGATATTTCCCGGACTGGAATAATTTAGCCTTTGATCCTTTGGGGTAATTTTGACTGGAATTGTCCAATGAAGCAGATCTTTGCTTTTTGAATAAGCCGTATAACTATAGATTTTTCCATCATCTTCGATCTCCACCAGCGTAAAAAATAAATAAAAGGTTTCTTCATGAAATATTACTGCCGGGTCGCGATATGCAGTGCGTTCATCACCCGCAAAGAGGACGGGGTTATTTAGCTGTTTGAGATCTATCGTTGGTTTACATCCTATATGAGATAAAAGGAAGATGACCAATAGAGGTTTTATATTCTTAATCATATTTCATTACAAAACTGATTTTTCATTTAGCCAATACTATTTGCCGACCGGATTCAGAAGATTTATAAATGGCCTGAATAACCTCCAGCGATTTTAATGCTTCCTCTCCATTTACCTTTGGTTGTTCATTATTGATGATGTTATCAACGATCTCTTTAATTTGCTTCATATGGAGCTTATAATTGATAGCCATCGGATCTGAGGAACCAGTTTGTTCTGCTATTTTGCCGGTACCCAGATCAATTGAAGATCCTTCTAATTGACATCGGCTTATTTTTCCTCCTTCCAAAATAATGTTGCCTTTGGAACCATATATTTCCAGTTTTTCCGGATACCCGGGATAAATAGCAGTACTTCCTTCTATAGTACCCAAAGCACCATTTTCGAAATCAAGAATGGCTGTGCCAATATCTTCCCCTTCAATATCGTGCGTCAGTGTCTTTACTCTTCCCATAACAGATTTAACAGGTCCCATCACATGCAACAATAGATCGATGGTATGAATGGATTGATTAATAAGGGCCGCCCCTCCATCGCCTCTGAGTGTGCCTCTCCAATTGGTAGCATCGTAATAATCCTGATCCCGGTACCATTTTATATAGGCATTGCCCAGGACAGGTTGGCCAATACCACCTTTTTTTACAGCACTATATAGCTTTTGATAGTCAGCGTTATATCGATTTTGGAAAATACATGCCAGTTTTACATTGGCTTCATCACAAGCTGTTATCATTTGGTGCGCTCGGTCCATTGAGATTTCAAGGGGTTTTTCAACAATAACATGTTTTCCTCTCTTAGCTGCTGCCAGGGTTGGTTCCAAATGAAAACCACTTGGAGTACAAATACAGACAACATCTATATCAGGATGCTCCATCATTTCCCGATAATCTGTAAAAGTGTTTACATCATATTTGGTTTTTGCGGCCTGAAGTTTGGCTTTATTCCGGCTACACACTGCCGTTAATGCACAGTTTTCCAATTCAAGAATACTTTGAATATGATGATTGGCAATGCTTCCCATGCCTACAACACCGAAATTGAGTTTGGATGAAGCCATATGTTAATGGAATTTAAATATGATAGTTAGCATAATGTACAAATGGGGATTCAGGACATTTATCATTTTCGAAAATCAAAAACAAGTTGCATTCTAAGCTTTCTTCTGTAAATATTATTAGGATGATAAAAGTAGTTAGACGCTTGCGGTCCCAATTTTGATGTTTCTTTAAACTTTGTACCTATGGCGTTTATTCCATGTAAAAACGAAATATCACCGGCTGGAAAATCTATCATGGTGGTTCTGCCATCATCCGATTGATCCGGTGTCAGCATACGGAAGAATATGTCATTTGATTTGATATAGACTTTAAAGCCTTTATTGTCTTTACCATTAATTTCAACCCAATAGGTTTCAGCATGATAACCTTTGAATTCCGGATAATCAAAACCGGAATGTCCTGTCATCGTTTGATTGTATGATTTTTCCCATATGCCAAAATTCGTTCCGACCATTCTGTTTTTCCATACACGATAAGGTCCTTCTCCCATCCATCTCATGCCTGATACACTCTCTTCGGGATAAGAAAAACTGATACCGGCATAAGGTGCCATGCGTTCCGGTTCATAGGCTACTTTCAATTCAAGTAACCCGCTTTTCTTAATTTTCCAACCAACTGAATCACCCTTTTCATAAACTGTGTTGATAGAAACAGAGCCATCATCATTTGTGATTGATTCAACTTGTTTTACTGCTTTCTCTTTGCTCACGAAAACAGGCCCATTTTTCAAAGGATTAATTGTGCCGCCACTACGAACTTCTGTTAATTGTCCGTCTTCTTTGTTAAAGGTATAAATCAATTCAGCAACCTGTACCTTGTATTGAATTTCATCTTCTGTTAGAATAACTTCCGATGTATCTCCCATATCGCTCAACTGATTAACGATAGCTTCAGGACTTTGCACAGGATAGGTCCATGTAGCAATTGTACTGCCTTTCAAATCTTTAGCAGTTATTTTTAAAAGATGCGATTCTTTCCAGTTTGAGGGCAGAGTTACTTTGAGTTTCCCCTTTTGATCTGGCATCAAATTAAGATTTACTTCTTCCTTGAAGGTAGTTTCTATAGATTTTCCATCATGTATCTCTGAATACTTTAGCCATTCCACAAAAAATGTGCATTGGCTAAGATTTGTGTAATGATATCTGTTCTCAATATTGAAAATGCCATTGAAGTCCGGTGTTATATATCTTTTTTCTATATGGATCGGGCTCCACACTTTTTTTATGGTGAAAAAACTGGCTTCCTTTTCCATATATGGTCCTAAAATACCATCCGGCGCATGATTACCATCCATATCGATTTGGCCATCCCTATCTGTCCGGGCTATACCCTCATCCGCAAATACCCACAGAAATGCACCGGCTGCCAGAGGATGATTCCAAATCCTTAACCAATAATCTTCCAGACCAGCACCATGTCCACCATCATAGAGTCCATGTAATACTTCCGTTGGAAAGAATATTTTACGTTTACTATAACCATCCAGCGACAGGTAATTATAATCGATATAGTGTTTGGTATTCGTTTCCCGAAAATCCTCCCAGGGATGTAAAACTTTGCGTTGTTGAATGTCAAGTTTAGCGAAATCATTATCCAACTGATCATTCCATCCTCCTTCATTTCCATTGTCCCATAAAATAATGCTTGGATGATTTACATCCCGTACGATCATTTCCTTTAATAGTTTGCGTCCAATTTTCTCGTCGTATGGTGGTCTTTGCCATCCGGAGAGCTCGTCCAAAACAAATAGACCCAAGGAATCGCATACATCCAGGAAATGTTTTTCGGGAGGATAGTGTGACATTCTTACGGCATTCATATTCATTTCCTTCATCAGATTAACTGCTTCAATGCTGAGTGCCTTGGATGATGTACGTGCATAATCGGGATGGAAAGTGTGTCGGTTCACTCCCTTGAATTTTATCCGAACATCATTGACATAAATGCCGTCATGTGCTCTTACCTCTACTGTACGACACCCGAATTTTTCAACATGCTGGTGGAGGGTTTTATCTCCTGATTTCAATTTGAATATCGCTTGATACAAATATGGCTGTTCAGGGTTCCATGTCACCGGGTTTTTGATATTGCCTGAAATTCGACTCGGTGTTCCGTTAAGCTCAGCTTTAAATGTTTCGACTATTTCACCCTTTGCATTTTGAATGTTTACCTCCAATAAATCAGCTTTTCTAATGTTGGAGATATGGACATCAGCTTTAAATGAACCGTTGGCTTTTGCATCAATAGCCACCCTGTGTATATTCTCTCCAGGTTTTGCTTCCAGATAAACAGGGCGGAACAGCCCACCAAAAATCCAAAAGTCCGCTTTTCGTTCGGCGTCATTTATCGAAGCATTTCCCGAATGTTTTTCAACAAACACTTCAACAGTGTTTTGCCTGCCAAATTTCAAAAGTTTTGTAATGTCATATTCAAATTCATAAAAAGCCCCTTGATGTGTTGGTCCGGCTAATCTGCCATTTATTTTTACTGTGGCATCCGTCATCACGCCTTCAAAAATGATCCTTACCTGTTTGGAACTCCAGTTTTTCGGAATACTAAAAGTATATCGGTAGGTCCCTGTTTCGTTAAGGCGATTCTTATATTCATCATGACCATAGTTGTAGGCACCAAAACCCTGCTGTTCCCAACATGAGGGTACCTCAATGGTTGTCCATTTTTTGCTATTCATGCCATCAGAACAATAAAAGTCCCAGGTTTTGGTATTCTCTGCTCCGGTGCCTGACAGATAAATTTTTTCAGTACCCTGTCCCATAGTTGTTGAATGGCTCAACATCAATGAATGACAAATAAGTAATAAGAGCTTGTAGATATGTTTATTCATCTTTATAGCAACCTGGAGAAATATAAAAAAAGATAAAATGGATCTGTTCAATGAATTTTCTTTGAGTTGTATACAAACAGGAAACAAAGCCCTGTGCAATAATATATTTAGTAGCCAATCCGAATAGGATTGGCTACCATTCCAATAGTTCATAAACCTTAAATAAATACTATGACTAGACTTTTTCAGGAACGATGTATGGATACCTGTACCTTCTTGTTAGCATTAGATCTGCTGTCTCGTTATCAATAAATTCTTCAAACTCTCCATTAAATTTCAAAGTTTCCCCGACTCTATAAGCGATATTGGATATTAGCGGAAGTACTGTTGACATATGGCCTTCTTCCACATCACAATTAAGGTCATGGCGGTTTCCTGACCGCACACCATCAATAAAATTACCGAAATGCCCTTTACTGTCAGGAGCGGTGCGGAAAGTCTGATCCCCACCAACGGCAGCACCTTCTGCCATACCTGATCCGGCAAATGGTTCATTTTCACGGCCTTTGTAAGCCTTCCAATTTGAACCACTGATTTCCATCCATCCGTCAGTACCATAAAACAAGTTACCAATCTTTACTCCGGCATTCGCCTCAGCATTGGTGTAGCGACCCCGCGTTTCAAATTCCAATATTTTGCCATCTTCATATTCAAGAACAGAGGTTTGTGTATTCGGTGTTTCCTGGGAACATTCGGTTGGTGATATACCAAAAATACCACCCATTGATTGAACCTTAACCGGATGAACTTTTTTATTCAAACCCCATCGGGCAATATCGAATTGGTGAGGCCCTTGATTCCCGGTGTCACCATTTCCGGTATCCCAATGCCAGTGCCAATTATAATGCCCTTTCTTTTCATTATAGGAACGATATGTTGCGGGCCCTAACCACAGATCATAATTCAAGGTAGATGGAGGAGTACTGTCTTTTGAAATTCCAAAAGAATCACGCGGTTTAAAACAAGTTCCCCGAGCCATAAATACATCGCCTATACCACCGCTATGCAAAAAGTTCATGGCTTGCATAACATTGCTAATCGAACGGTTTTGGAAACCTACCTGTACAATTCGATTATATTTTCTTGCTGCTTCCACCATTTTACGTCCTTCCCAGACGTTATGAGAACTTGGCTTTTCAACATATACATGTTTACCAGCCTGACAAGCCCATATGGTAGCAAGCGCATGCCAATGATTCGGTGTAGCTATGACCACAGCATCAATGTCCTTATCATCATAAACTTTTCGCATGTCTATTTCGGTACCTGGTTTATTGCCTTTTTGATTGTTGGCTGCCAGTTGCACCCTCTCCTGAAAAAACTGTGTATCCACATCGCAAATCGTTTTGATAGTTACGCCATCGCCATACATTTTGGAAAAACTATCCAACAGGCCTTTACCTCTGCCACGGATACCTATGGATCCAAGTACTACTTTGTTGTTTGCACCCAAAATGTTACCGTATGACTTTGCTGAGAAAGCGGTCGCTCCAAGGGCGACTCCGGCGGTACCCAGGGCTGTTTTTTTAATGAAATCTCTTCTATTACTCATATCTGTTTTTTATTGATTAAGCGTAAATAAATTCGTTTGGCAATAAGTTAATGTAAAGAAACTTGGTTGATCAATTGTTTGAAAATTCTGCAAATCTGGAATCCAATACTTCTTTTCCTAACTTACTACTGGCAACAATAATGCGATGCTTAAATGTTACACTTTTTCCTTTTTCCAATTTAAAATTCAAGTTTTTTTGTCCCTTGCTAAAAACCTCTTGTCCTAGTGGATTCGCAGCAAACAATCCGTAACCACGGGTATGCCAATAAGTCGGATATCCGATATTTGATTTGTGATCCAGAATGGCTAGTGAAATTGCTTCTTCTCCTATCGTAGAAGTGAGGTTTACCCAATCTGCTCTTTTGCCCCAGCAGTCGGCACCTTCAATACCTTCGCTATTGATGTATTTTCCATTCACTCCTTCATTATTAAGTACTGGTACTCCTGTAGGTATTCCATTAGCATCTGTAAAAATATCGGGTTTATCCGACGGATGCTCCAGCTGACGTGTGACCCTGATGCCAAGCACGCCTTCTTTGTTATCCTTAAAAAGAACGTCCTCATTTTGTGCAGTGAGTGTAGTAACACGATCAATGGCATATTCTTTCCCCTCTCCTCTAAAAACGAATTTCGTATTTTCCTTCAGGAGCAATTCGCCATCTGGAGCCAACCAATCCATAGAAACTTCCAGATTCGCTTGTTCATCCCCTTCTTGTATATTATCTATCTCTCTGTGGACGATTGTTCCATAACCATCTCTCTTTTCTACTTTTATAGAATCTGAATTATTCCAGAAATCCAAACCATTCACATCTCCATAGTTAAACCATACTCCTACATGGTGTGGATGGTCCACACGTTCACCAGGGGAAGATTCCATTGGGAATTTCCTAGTAATTTTGGTGCCATTAGGTGTATGCAAAGGGTAAAGCACTGGTTTCTTAATTGAGTTTGGATAGATGTATGAAGTAAAAAAGTTGCCATCAATGTACACATCTACCTTCTTTTGGCCATCATTCCTGACAAGTTTGATTCTTTTTTCCGCATTAGTTTCTTCAGCCTGCTGACTTTCTTTTTTAGGAGCATTGCAGGAAGCATATAAAAATACAGTAATTAAAAGCCCTGACAGTAATGTATGGGCACTCAAAAATTTCTTCAACATATTATTTAGTTTTTTTCATGATGTCATTTGTTCATTTTCTAATAGCACTTCCTTTGATTTGTGACTACCAGCAATGAAGGGCGATTATGGCAGTTTGCCAATTTTAATATTGCGGAAATGAATGGCCATATCCCTGTTTGCATGTAACTGAAGACCTAATGGTCCTTTGGCGGCAGCATTTTCAGATTCATAATTCAGAACTTGTTCGCCATTCAGCCAAACAGTATACAAATTTCCAACAGCTTGAATTCTGACAGTATTCCAGTCTTCCTGCTTCAGGAGTTGCTTAATATTGCTTGCCTCCACAGGATATCCTTTGCCAGCGATATAAGGAGAGCAAGTCATATCTCGCTTAAGCGAACCTGAAATACCAAGTTGGATCTGTTGACTATCAGTTCTTAGAAAGATACCGGAATCAACTGTTCCTTCTCCAAATAAAAAATCTGTTTCGATGATAAAGTTTTCATATTCCTTTTCTGTCCACAAGATGGATCCTTTTTTGTCGGGGCCATTTTTTACGGTAAGTACACCATCATTGGCAGACCACCAAATGTTATTTTCGGGAACAGCCCATCCCTTCAGATTCTTTCCGTTGAAGGCTTTTTTTAATTTTGGAGTTTGTGCGTTAACCCAAAGGCAAGAACAAATGAGGATTGCTGCTGAAAAAACAATTTTCTTAGACATTTTTTTCTTTTTATGATTATTTATGAAAACATATTGAACAAGCGCTTGCATTAATATTTAAAACTAGCTCTGCTTGAATGCAATTATTCATTTCATGTTATATTCTTGAAATCCTAGGTTCCAAATCTGTCAATTCTGCTATTTTCACCGGCCTTCCACTTTCAATGCTTTTCCTGGCCGCGATACCGATCAGAATCGACATTGCACCATCTCGTACACCAGCTGCTCTGTCAAATGGGTCTTTCTTATCAGGATCCTTAAATACCTTGTCATGCAGTCTCTTATCTCCACCTCCATGGCCTCCCCGCTCATAGGGCACTTGTATGGTTTTGTGTTTTCCCCAAACATTGTGCAGGATCACAGGCTCATAACGAGCTACTTCCTGACCACCTTGACTCATTTCCAGGGCATGCAATTCCTCCTGGCTCAAGGCTTCTTTTTTGTGATAAGGAATATCCAACCAGGCTTCAATGCGACCTTTAGTACCATTAAAGGCTACCCTCCAGCCTTCAAAAGGGGAATAAGTTGTTAAAGAATAATTGACAATCGCATTATTTTTATATTTTACCTGGGCGGACATTTTATCATAGATATTGATCTCTTCTCTGAACAGGCAATTATCTCTGATATATCCATCATGTTTTTCATTGTTAACATATAGATCTACATCTCTGCGACTTTTGGTAATATCCCAGTAAAATTTACAGGTTTGTGTGTGCTTGCAGTCTCGGCAATTTTTCCCACGGAACGGATTGTTGCTTCCATAGTGTTCCAGGTCGCCATAAGCGAATACTTCCTGAGGATCGGAATCCAACCACCAATTTAAAAGATCGAAATGGTGTGTGGCTTTATGGACCCAAAGTGTCCCACCTTCCTGCCTCAAACCATGCCACCTTCTGAAGTACGAAGCGCCATGATAAGTATTCAAATACCAGTGAAAATCAACAGAAGTGATCTTCCCAATGGAACCATCCCGTAATAATTCTTTTACTTTTGTATTGTACGGGCTCCAGCGGTAATTGAAACCAACGATCACATTCTTTTTGGATTTTCTTTCCGCATCAAGTATTTGCTGACATTTGTCTTCATCAGTCGTTAATGGCTTCTCAGTCAGTATATCGCATCCCAATTCTAAACCTCGCACGATATACTCATGGTGAGTAGCATCTGTTGTGGTGACAATGACCAAATCCGGAGAATTTTCTGCAATCATCTTACTAAAATCTGTATAAGTATTGCATTTCACCTTCATATATTTTTTGGCATATTCTACTCTTCCGGGATTTATATCACACAATCCAACAAATTCCAACAAATCCGGGTAGACATCAACCAACCTTTTACCCCAGAAAGATGTGCCGCGCACACCAGTTCCTACAAGCGCTATCTTTAATTTTCTACTTCCCAAGCCGAAACTAAAAGCGGAAGTACTCAGTGCTGTTCCCGCCGCAAGCATTGAGACAGAAGCTAAAAACGATCTTCTTGAATAATTACTTTTCATGATTTGTTATGTGTAGTTCGACCTAAATTCAATTTTTTTGGTAATGGAAGCATATTCACTCAAACAAAGGATGCAGGAGCGGAGAATAGATCTTCCAATAAGGCTTTTCAAAAGTAGTGTCATATTAAATATTTTGCAAGCGCTTGCTCAATTTAAATGATGTATTCATCAATGATGGTCAAATCTACTTTGATAACTTCCTGATCATAGTGATCATTTCACATGATTTTGTTTAATAATTACAGACCATGGATATTTTAAGTCACTACATAATTTACTCTGCACTCCTGTGTCTGGCGGAATCAATTTAAACATTTATGTATCTGGAACCGCCAGGAAATTATTAACTATCATCTGCTCCACTCTTTTCTTCGTTTTGTCCATTCCCATATCCCTACTGCAACTTTTTTAGGGAGCCTGTGACCAAGTTGTCTGGCAAGCATGCATATCTGACCACGATGATGTGCTTCGTGTGCGATGAAGTAGGCCACAAAATCCACTACATTTCCGGCATGAAAGTTTGGGATCTTTTTCACTTTTGAGGTCAGATTGAGTTCAATGAGTTTTATAATCCCTTCACTGCTTTGCATCAAAGCAGGGATAAGCTCTTCCTTGGTGACTTTATGCCTATTGACACTTCCGGGAACTTTTATGTTAAACTCCTTATTTAACATTTTTATCCACATGCAACGACAATTGTGAATGTGACCAGCTATCATTTGCACAGTACGCCTGGGTGCACCGGGAACTTTTAGGGGCCATAATTCCCCTGGAAGGTTTTCAAAAAGATAAACATTTACTTGATTATTGGTTCTCCATGATGCGAGAATGGCTTCCTCCAGTTTCATTTCATTTGCCATGATTTTCAGGTTTACCTTTCTTAGGAAAATTTACACTTTTCAGAATACAATGGAAAGCGCTAATCATTCGAAACACGATCAAATTGCATTGCTTGTAGTCAAAATCAAACTAAAGGAACAGGGAGATAAAATCAGGAGCTATCCACCAATGATATGAAACATCTCAGCTTTGGGTTTTGGCTAATAATTCCGATCAAAATGATCCATTATCAGGTAGTTCTTTATACAAACATGACATAAAACACTATATTGCTGGCATCAATATTTGAAAACCCATGCACAATGAATAGTCAGAAAAAAGTATGTTTAATAACCGGGGCAAGTAGCGGAATAGGATTTGCTATTGCCAAATCATTAAAGGAGGAGCAGGATCTTCGGCTGATCGTTACTGCTCGTAGAAGCAATAGGTTAAATGAATTGGATTCAGAGGATGTTGATATATTGACAGGAGATCTTAACTCTATTGATTTTCAAAACTCTATAGACGGGTTTATTAGTGAAAAATATGGTAAATGCGACTATCTATTCAATTGCGCCGGTGCAATGGAGGTGGGTACCATTGAAGAGATCGATATTGATAAAATGGCTTCAATGCTCCGACTGAACATTGAATCAACATTCAGATTAACCTATAAGATTTTAAAGAGGTTCAAAAAACAGGGATCTGGACATGTTATTAACATTTCGAGTATTCTTGGCACAAAAGTCAGGCCCACGGCAGGAGCATACGCGGCGACTAAGTATGCTATGGAAGCATTATCAGAAGCTTTGAGGATGGAACTTGCAGGAACTGGTATTCAAATATCCTGTATAGAACCCGGATTAGTGATGACTGAACTGCATAAAGACTGGGAGGTTCACCCCAAGGAAAGCCTGGGCATTGACGAACCGCTGACTGTTGAAGATATTGTTGAGACAGTCAGATTTATTATGAAACAACCTGGACATGTGAGAATCCCAAGACTGATGATTTTACCAAGAGATCATAGCATATAATTATATTGGTGTTGAGCTGATTGTATCTGATATCAGATTGACCTTCTGAATTATCCATTAAATACAGCTGTCTTGTACACGATACATGACAATGTCATCCATATACTTGGCAGGTAGGTAATATAGTCCTACCTTTATGATATATTATCAGATGGAGAGCAAGTCCGTTAGACTACGGAGTGTTATATAATATACATTCTGGAATTCAATTAGTTGTGATTTGAAATTAATGGAAATGCTGTTAAGATCTTTGTTGATACTAGCCCTTCTGTTTATTGAAATTTCCGTTTTAATTGGTAAGAGCGATTCCCTTATTGTCAAAGAGTCCGGGTCACCTATCCTTCGAAACTATAACCCCGAGGAGTATGGGAAATCTTACCAGAATTTTGCTATAGCACAAGGCGCTCAGGGATTGTTGTATTTTGGCAATGCCGAGGGAATTCTGGAATATGATGGAATATCCTGGAGATTCTATCCGCTTTCCAACAGAAGTCCGGCTTTTTCATTGGATGTGGATGAGCACGGTAGTGTATTTGTTGGAGGTATAGCGGAATTTGGTTATTTGGAACCGGATTCCACAGGCGCTATTAAATACTCCTCCCTCGTTGATCACTTGCCTGAAAATGACCGTAATTTTCAGAGTGTTTGGAAGACACACGCAACTGATAAAGGGATCTTTTCTTTGACTGACCACATTTTCTTTCGTTGGAAAGATGGTTTCCATACCTATAAGCCTGATTCCGGCAACATATTCATCAACTCATTTAAAGTAAAAAACCAGGTGTATATCCAGCAATCGAATGTTGGATTAATGGCGGTGCACTCCGATTCTTTGGTGTTGTTACCAATGGGAGAAAGGTTTGCAGATGATATTGTCGTTTTCATACTTCCCTATCAGAAAGACAAACTGCTAATAGGTACCAGAAAGCAAGGTTTATTGATCTATGATCGATCATCTGTGCAAAAGTTGCCTTTCAAGTTGCAGGATGCCATGAATCGCTATGGGATGTACAATGCGGTTTTACTTCCGGACCACAGGCTTGCCATTGCCACACAAGGAGGAGGTGTGTATATAATGGACCTGCGAAGCGGTTTTGTTAATGTTTTGGATAAAAGCATTGGTTTGCAAGATGATATTGTAAATCATATGCTTCATAGTGAGGACGGTGGCTTCTGGCTGGCTTTGGATGGCGGTATCAGTAAGATTGAAGAACCATCGCCCTTATCTGTCTTTTCCGATATAAATGGTTTGAGTGGTGGTATTACAGATATCAAAAGACATCGAGATACATTATTTGCCACCACTGTTTTTGGTGTTTATTATTTAAACAGGGCCAAGGACGGTTCAGCCGCACATTTTAATTCGTATAGTTCAATCAGAACACAGTATTGGTCACTTGTCTCATATGATAACAATCTATTAGCAGCTTCCAATGAAGGTTTATTTATGTTAAATAAAAAAGAACAGAGGAAATTAGCCGACTATGAATCTACGGCTTTGTTAAGGTCACCATTTGATCCGAATTTGGTATTTGTGGGTCACGAAGGCTTGTCGATTATGCAGGAAGTAGATGGTGATTGGATCAATCATGGAAATATTGTAACCGATCTGGAACCGGTCTATGATATTATTGAACCGGAAAAGGGAATTTTATGGTTGAAAACCTCAGTGTCATCGGTAACCAGGATTGATATAAGATCTTTAGCTTTAGGAGTAGCTCAACCCATTGATAAGGGTAAGGTGAAGGTGGAAAAATACAGTAAGGAAGCCGGATTACCGGAAGGTGTGGTCAACATCTTTTTAATTAATGATGAAGTGTTGTTTGAAGTTGGGAGTGGACTTTATCAGTTTGACAATGGTTCCAATAGGTTTAAAAGGGCCGAAAATTTTATCATACAGGGCCTGGAGGCCAGGAGCATCACTCCACTTTCTGATGAAACTGCTGATGGATTTATCATATTTTATGAAAAATCTAATAATTCGAAATTTGATCAGGTTTTCCTGGCTCATAGGACAGATGGGCAAACCTTCGAATTCGTAAAAAAAATTGACAACAGGTTAGCCGATATTGAGTTTAAAAGTATCATTGATGATACGGGCATATTATGGGCATTGCGGAAGGATAAACTATTCAGATATGATTTGAATTTTTCTACTCCCCAAATCACCTTTCCGACTTTAATCAGAAAAATCATGGTAAATGGTGACTCAGTTATTTTTGAGGGTGGGAGATCAAGTACTGCTCCTTCATTAAAATTCAAAGACCGGGACCTCCGTTTCGAATTTACCGCAGGTTTTTTTAAGAACGAGGTATCGAACCGCTATCAATACAGGCTTGATGGTTTCAACAAGCGATGGTCAAATTGGACCAGTGAAACTATAAAGGGCTATACCAATCTTCAAGAAGGTAGTTATACGTTCCAGGTGAGATCCCGGAACCTATACGGTGATCTGGGCACAGTTGCGTCTTTCCCATTTAAGATATTACCTCCCTGGTACCGCAGCGGGTGGGCTTATTTACTTTACATTTTGATATCCTTAAGTCTGGTATTTGGTCTGATAAGATGGAGATCAGCTCAGCTAAAAAGAAAAAATAAGGCTCTGGAAAGTTTGATAGCACAACGAACCGAAGAGGTGAGAGCACAATCCAAACAATTGGAAAGGCAGGCGCTGGAACTAAAAGAAATGGATAAAACCAAATCCCGGTTTTTTGCCAATATATCACATGAATTCCGTACACCGCTTACCCTGATCTTAGGACCGCTACAGAAAGATTCTAATATTGAACAATATCTTCTTAAGCAGGATGAGTTCCTGACCATGAAAAGGAATGGGGAACGTTTGCTCAGATTGGTCAATCAATTATTGGACCTTGCCCAACTGGAAGGCGGAAAAATATCATTGAAATTAATAAGGTCGAATGTGGTTGAGTTTGTGAAAGATATTGCTGCTTCCTTTGAACCTTATGCTGCTCAAAATGATATTCATTTTATATTGGATGTACCTGAGAAAATCTATTATGGATATTATGATGCAGATAAATTGGAAAAAATCATCAGTAATCTATTATCCAACGCTTTTAAATTTACCGATCGTCATGGAGAAGTTTGCTTGAAAATTGAATTTCCCTCCAGCTCTCGTACTGATCGGGAAGATCAACCGGATAGTATGATCATTTTGGTAAAAGATACAGGTATTGGTATACCGCCTGAAGAAATCCCAAGACTTTTTGATCGTTTTTACCAGGTAGATGCCTCTGTTACCAGAGAATATGAAGGCAGTGGTATAGGCCTGGCACTGACTAAAGAATTGGTGGAATTACATGGAGGCAAGATTACCGCTGAAAGTGAATTTGGCTATGGCGCAACATTTTCTATTTCTATACCATTATCTCTTGATCAGTATAAACAATATGAGATTGATGAATTCCAATCAACTGAAGCTGTTGTTTCAACCTCCGGTTTGGAGATCAGCGGTGTAAATCCCAAGAATATTGAGGAAGATGGGTCGATCGTATCCACTCCAAAAGCAACACCTATAGTATTGATCGTAGAGGACAATCTGGATGTACGAAAGTATATCATCAATCAATTGTCTGATCAATATGATTGTCAGACAGCTGAAGATGGTGAGAAAGGTTGGTCTGAAGCTTTGAGATTAGTTCCTGATCTGATTATCACGGATCTTATGATGCCAGGGGTAGATGGTGTAACTTTGTGCCAACGACTAAAGACAGATGAAAGGGTAAGTCATGTTCCGGTGATCATGCTTACCGCCAAGGCTAATATAGAATCCCGCCTGGAGGGACTTCAAACAGGAGCTGATGATTATATAACCAAACCATTTAATACCGAGGAACTGAGGATCAGAGTCAGCAATCTAATACGACAACGGGAAGAGCTTCGACAGAAGTACGGACGTGAAATTACACTAAAGCCTAAGGATATCATCATCAATGATAAAGATGAAGCATTTTTAAACAGGGCTATTGAAGTTATTGAAACACATATATCTGACCATGATTTTAGAGCGGAATCTTTCCAAAAGGAAATGGCTATGAGCCGCATGCAGCTTCATCGTAAATTAAAAGCACTTACTGACCAATCTACAACTGGTTTTGTGCGGCTTATCAGGTTAAAACGGGCGGCACAACTATTGAAGCAAAAAGAAGCTTCCGTTACGGAAATTGCATACAAAGTGGGCTTCTCAGATCTGTCCCATTTTACCAAATCATTTAAATCACAATTCGGTATTTCCCCTTCTGCTTATACTGATACGGCAACCGAAAATTGAGAAAATTCAATTTTTTAATGAAAATGAATATCATAACAATCTCATATTGAGATTGCTATGAAAAATGTTACATATGTCCAAATTTTTGGGAGATATGTCCAAATGTTTAAAGTAAAACCCCCTCTACTTTTGCCTTGACATGCTAAGCAATGGAAAAGTTATGAAAGCATATACTAATAAGAATTTAGTCAAAGAAGGAATGAGACTATGGATACTGACCAGGTATAAGTGGATCACTGCCGGCCTGATGGTTCAGTTAATGTTTTCTGTGATGTTGTTCGTACTGCGATTAACCGGAGATATGTCATTTGATCAGGAAACGGATGTTTTTAGAACGCTGGAATTAGAGTAAAAAAGGAATATATAAAAATGATTCTTTAACATAAATTATAAATCGACCCTTATTTGAAATGTAACCGATGCTTAATCTCTTCAACCTCAAATAAGGACCTCAAAATCTTTCACACTAATATTTTAAAGCTATGAAAATTTCAAACTTAATTAACCCTTTGTTATTGTTTGTGATAATACTCAATGTAAATATCGCCTCTGCTCAGCAGGATAGCCCACCGGTTACTCAGCTGAAAGAATTGTATGCTATTGACAAAAATTTTAGAAAAACAATACGATCAGCCTTTGAAAACCTTCATGATTTACCCGATGGATCTTCTAATCCATGGAGAGGTAAAACCATGACTGACCTCTACAATTTTTTGAATGATTGGTTTTATTTTTTGCCCAATGCACATAATGGATTAGATAAAATCATCGAATTCTCTATGCTCTATTATCGAAATCCTGAAGGATTAAAATTTGTTTTAGAGGAACCTGGTCTCAGCTGGACCAAGTACTTTGTTGAAGAACGTGGTAAGTACATGGATAGCTATGCCTCCGCAAGGAAAGTGGAAGAATGGTTATCCAATGAATCAATCAATAATGATGAATATGTGTTGCCAATAGGGGGATTCAAATCATTCAATGATTTTTTTACCAGGGAGCTAAAACCAGGAGCAAGGCCTGTAGAAGCTGTAACAGATAACTCTGTGTTGGTTTCACCAGCCGATGGTATCATTAATATGATCAACAATGACCTGAGATCAGATAGCCAAATTCCAATCAAGGGTAGAAAGACGCTCAATTTGACCAAACTCTTAGACAATTCAGAGTATGCCAACAGATTTATTGGAGGTACAGTTCTGGCTGTTTTCCTTTTACCCCACAACTATCATCATTACCATTCGCCAGTGACCGGTACGCTGATCGAATCCAAGGATCTAGTTGGTAATCATCTTTTTGGGATGTCTGATATACCGGATTTGATCAACAACGGGAATCCTGGGTATAACAAAGATTTGAGTGTATTGGAAAATTTTCGTCACGGATACTTCATAATTAAAACACAGGAATTTGGATATGTAGGTGTAGTGCCAGTTGGCCTTCAAACAATAGGATCTGTAGTATTTGAAGAGAAGTTTAAAAACATCAAAAATGGCAAGGAAAAGAAAATATACAAAGGAGAAAAGCTAGGACATTTTGCCTATGGTGGATCTACAGTGCTACTATTATTTGAAAAAAATCGTTTCAACGCCATTGGAGTTCAACAAGGGCAAAAAATTGGTAGGCTGAATAAACTGAAGAGCATACAATTAAGCATTGATCAGTGATTTAAATGTTCAATTATTGATGCGGTCACAGAAATTAAAAATAAAACCCTCGTCTGAGTAGTCAGCCAACCCAGTCAGGTTTTTGTTTCAGTTGTATCCGGACAACCAGCGGATCAATGGTAGCCCACTTATCAAAAAATGAGTGGGCTTTTTCCTATGAGATGATTTTTTTAAAGCTACTCAAAATCAATGCTAAAATCTTTATAATTTTCCCTCCAAATTAATCTATAAACCTACATTCAAATAATTGATTCATAATGGACATACTGTCCATTATCAAACACTCCATTCAACATAATATATTTATAAATATTTAATAATCAGATAGTTGCTTTGTGGCACAGAATTCGCTTTTTATTAAAAAAATTACCTTTTGATGAATGAATAATATTAGATATTAATCAAATGTTAAATATTTTTATTGGTAATATCGTTTGAGGTTTAAGTTTTGATTTTGTATATCATTATTTATGACAACTAAGACAACCAGATTAAAAAGAAACGACGTAACACTAAAACTCGCTAGAACGGCCAGTTCATTGTTAAGCAATACAGATCCATAATTATGGGAAAAATATAAATTCTAATAAGATTAGGCGAACGAGATAGCATTGAGGAAGTTAATGAAGTGTGTGACACTCAAAAAAATGTTAAGTATTATGAATAGCCAATCGAGTCCGGATTTGAAAATCTCATAAATCCAAAAAATGTGGAGACCATTATATCGTACTGAAAACAAGAAACAAAAATTCTGTATCTCGGAAAGAAATTGGTCGACTTTGGTTGAAAATTAAGAACTCAAAAAAGGAACTGCGAATAAGCCCTTAGAAAAATTGGAAAGAGAAGGGTTTTATAATAAATGTAATGCTCTTCCATAAATCGAATCAATTTCCTAATCCTATGGAAGCATGAAGGCCTTTGAACTTTCAACCTCCAAAATTTGAGTGAAAATATCTGGATTTTAAGATGGCTTGCTTATACCTGATCAAATCAGGTATAAGCAATAGTTGGCTTTTTGTTTACATGACATATGATAAACATGGCATGCAATGCTTTATAAAAGTCCAAAATGAATTGCACGACAGGCAATTGCAGTTGGACTATGATTCGCATTACACCATATCATACAACGGAAAACTATTGAATAACATCTTAAATAAAGGAAGAAAGCAATCATGCAACTTGGATTTTATAAGCGGAATATAGCGGAGAATCTCATTAAAGGAGGTAGACAATGGTCCTGATAATTGATGACGATGAGGCGGTAAGAACATCGCTTAGCTTGCAACTGAAACAAGCCGGATATTTAACAGTAAGTGTTGGTGAACCTAGTGAAGCCTTAAGAGTGGTTTATGCTCATAGATTGGAAATCATTCTTATGGATATGAACTATTCTAAAGATACATCAGGAGAAGAAGGACTGCGATTACTAAAACAGATTAAAAACATCACACCATCAACACCTGTAATCTTGATTACCGGCTGGGGCTCTATTCCGCTGGCTGTGGAGGGGATGAAAGCCGGAGCAGCAGATTTTATCAATAAACCATGGGATTACAAGTATCTGTTGCAATCTGTTCGAACCGCTATCAGGTTGTCAAAACAAGTTTATGAAAAGCAATCCGTTTCAATAAGCCGAAAAAAATTAGATCAGCAATATGACTTTAGCCAAATCATAGGAGAAGATCAGGACTTTTTAAAAGTATTAAAAACCATTGGAACGGTCAGTAAAACCAATGCTTCCATATTGATCCAGGGAGAAAGCGGAACCGGTAAAGAGCTCATTGCTGAAGCAGTCCATAAAAACAGTCAGAGATCCAATCAACCTTTTGTCAAAGTGAATTTGGGTGGAATTCCCACAGCCTTGTTTGAGAGTGAAATGTTCGGCCACAAGAAAGGTGCTTTTACAGATGCCAGAAATGACAGGACAGGACGTTTCGAATTAGCGAACCGAGGAACCATTTTTCTTGATGAAATTGGGGACCTGGACCTTAGCTGCCAAGTCAAAATGTTGCGAGTCTTGCAAGACCGGACATTCGAAGTGTTGGGTGAGAGCCAAAAAAGAACTGTTGATGTAAGGGTTATCAGTGCTACAAATCGAAACCTGCAGCGGATGGTGGAAAAAATTGAGTTCAGGGAAGATCTTTTTTATCGTATTAATTTAATTACTGTGAGAATTCCTCCTTTGAGGGAAAGACCTGGAGATATTCCTTTGCTCGTTGATTATTTCATCAATAATTTCAAAAAGATCTACAAGCGCCCACATCTCATAATTGACAAAAGCACCATGGGTTGGCTAAAGGAGTTGCCGTTACCGGGAAATGTGCGTGAATTAAAAAATTTAGTTGAAAGAACTGTATTGGTCACCGAGAGGGATTCTTTAGGTGTGGAAGATTTTTCGGCACAATTGCAGAGTATCACGCGAAAGAAAGGTAAGGATGGATTACCCTCTGTTGGTGCCATGACATTGGAGGAGATGGAAATTTCTATGATCCAAAAGGCACTTGAATTTTACGATAACAATGTAAGTAAAGCTGCTGTTGCACTAGGCTTAAGTCGTGGAGCGTTTTACAGAAGGATGGAAAAATACAATATACCTGATGAAGCCTAGGACTAAATTGGTATTACTCATTGTAATTATTCATGCCTTATTGGTATTACTTCTTTTATCGACATGGCCGGAAAACATATATTTAGTGATAGCCATTGAAATCGTTCTACTGCTCTCTTTACTAACCTTCTTTCAACTATATAAACGGATTACCAATCCATTGACGATCTTTTCATCTAAGATCTGCCATTCAAGGCATCATGATTTTAACTCCAGATTTCTAAAAACAGGCCAGCCTGAAATGGATAAGTTGGTAGAGGCGTGTAATAAGATGATAGAAGAGATACAAAAAGAACGGGTACATCAACGCCAGCAACACCTGTTTTTGGATCAGCTCATACAAGCTTCACCAACTGGGATCATTATCCTGGATTCCGACCAAAACATTGTGACCTTCAATCGTGCGGCGCTGTTGTTATTTGGCTTGAATGAAAATGATATTACCGGTAAAAAATTGAATACTTTGGAAAGTAAGCTGGCAGATGAGTTGTATCATTTAAACGATGGCGATTCTAAGGTCATTCAAATTGATAGTGTCCAATATTATAAATGCCAGAAGTCCCGGTTTTTCAATGGAGGATTTCATCATTATTTCATCATGCTACAGGACTTTACAACAGAAATGTTGAAAACTGAGAAAGTTGCTTATGAAAAAGTGATCCGTCTTATGTCTCATGAAATAAACAATTCTATTGGTGCCATTAATTCCATTTTAAATTCCGCACTGAATTATAAAAATCAAATCAGTAAGATAGATCGTGTTGATTATGAAAATGCGTTGGTCGTAGCCATCCAACGGAACGAAAGTTTGATCAGCCTGATGAAAAATTTTGCTGATGTCGTCCGTATCAGTGAGCCTCAGAAAGAGCCATATGATTTAAATAACCTTCTTAAATCAACTTTCACATTGATGCATCCGGAGTGCCAAAAAAGAAGTATTGACCTGAACGTAGCATTAAGTGATACCCCACTTTATTTTGATATTGATGTTAAGCAGATGGAGCAGGTTTTATTGAATATCATTAAAAACTCAATTGAAGCCATTAAAAAGAATGGTGAAATTAAAGTTTTTTTTACACATCGGTCGTCACAAATCATTCTCAACGTCCAGGATAATGGTATGGGAATTTCTCCGGAAATCAAGCATCGATTATTTTCACCCTTTTTCAGTACCAAAATAAAAGGACAGGGATTGGGATTAACAATCATTAAGGAAATATTAATCAATCATGACCTGAGATTTCGCCTGGAAACTAACGGCCATAACCTCACCACCTTTCAGATCGAATTTAAACGGCAGCAGGTCCCATAATATAAGACATTTCTCTCTGATCCAACAACTTTCTTAAAGTTCTATTGAATCTTTTAAAGTATGATTCTACCAGTCAGATATGGATTATTCTCTTGTCGTCTTCTCAGCATACCACTTTTAAGCCCTATAATTACTCCAAATACCCATTGCTAATGATCAATTTGCTGTATCAATGTGAGACGAAAATCTCATCAGTGTGCTTGGTATCTTGCTTATATTGTCGATACAATCTTTTGAACCTGGTCAAAGTTTTTTTGACCGATAAACGACTAGGATCTTTGGAAAAGTGTCCTGGTACAGCAGGGTTAAATCCATCCTTGAGATAGGTCTCTTTAAAGTACTTATAATAGAATGCAAGGTTTGGGACTTGGTATTTAACATGACCAAATTCATGCGCCAATAACAATACTGCTTCCTGTCCGGAATTTACGGTGACTGAAACGGTTCTATCGCCATAAGGAGAAGTGTATATATTTTCATTTCCCTTGCATTGATCCAGATTGGTTGTAGCATATATACCATTCTTTTCACCGAACTTATCAATTGCCTTTACATATACAGCAACTCTGCTACCCTCTTTATCTTTAATTTGATCAATTTCATTAAAAAGCACTGGATCAATTAGTTTTAAGGTTAGGATGATCTCTTGTGTTCTATTATAATTTCTAAGAAGATCATCTCTTTTAGCAAGCATTTGCTTCAAAACTCCCTTCATTTTTTTTTGTTTTTCGACATCCATTGCCATGTTTCCTATGAGCTCTTTTGTCTTATTTATATGATCGGTCCACTCTTGTAATTCCACCGCATAACTATTTTTAATGCCATAGATCCCCTCGTTTAAATTCCCATTAGATTCCTGGGGACATGACCTGGTAAGGGAAGACAAGGTGAGGCCCAGAAAGAGGAATACAAAACGTATGAAACCGAAGAAAACATTAGACTGGGCTTGATTTTTACTGGTTGGTCTGGCGCTGCTAAACATGTTGTAGGTCCTTTAATTTAAGCTGAGCTATACAACAGAAATGCCATGAATTAACTATCTTATAATCAATAACTTAAACAAGTTTTTGTCAAAATAAAAGTGCATGGAATTGGACAGTGTGTCCAGTATTAGAAAGGATATTTTGGATGACTAGGAATTTGGAAAATGGTTTTGTAATTTGATGGACTCCGACCATTTAAATGATACAAGACCAGCGTGAAAGATCTATATCAAAACAAATATCGTATTGCAACCACACGTGCTTCGTGGTGGGATTACGGATGGAATGCAACCTATTTTGTAACTATCTGCACTCAAGATAGGATATGTTATTTTGGAAATATCAAGAAGGGTGAAATGCGGTTATCAGAAATTGGTGTAATTGCCAATACGTGTTGGTTGGAAATACCCAAACATTTCCCATTTGTGAAATTGGGAAATCATATTATCATGCCGAATCATGTACATGGTATTATTATCATTGATAAACCAGGTGATGGACGTTTAGACGATGATCAAGAGACACAAAATTTTGTGTCTCTACCACCACAATCGCATAATGATCATACCAAACCTAAAAACAAATTCGGTCCACAATCTAAAAACCTGGCATCCATCATTCGTGGTTTTAAAATTGGGGTGACCAAAAATGCCCGTCACATTCACGCCGATTTTGCCTGGCAGCCACGATATCATGATCATATAATACGTAATTATCCATCGTTCCAAAATATTTCGAATTATATCAAAAATAACCCCTCTAAATGGTCAGAAGATAGATTTCATAGATCATGACCAAAATGATGGATCAAGCATTTGGTTAGGCCAATGCAAAATTTCTTGCGATTCAAAAACCATGAGAAGTGGAAGGACATTCAAGTTATAATAATTCGATATCTATTTAAAAAGGAACCTCTTTCCCATTATTTTTTGACCTCCCCTGTGATTTTTTTAGATTTCAAGCGAATAATCAGGTAAAACAATAAACAATGCACCTGAGCGAAGAAAGATTTATTGAGGTTCTACAAGACAATCAGGGAATCATCCGGAAGGTGGCCAATTCTTATTGCAAGAATGTTGAGGACAGAGATGATCTTATTCAGGAGATAACCATCCATTTATGGAAATCCTGGAATAGATACAATGATCAATTTAAGCTATCAACCTGGATGTATAAAATAGCCCTGAATGTAGCGATTTCCTTTTATAGAAAAACGTATAGAAGAAATACGCTCAGGGAAACAATTCAGCAGGAATCAGTTTTTGTGGATGGTGGAGAAGATGATGATTCATCTGAAAATGTTAGAATGCTCTATCATTATATCTCACAATTAGATGAATTAAACAAGGCACTGATCCTATTGTATTTGGATAAGTATAGTCACGAAGAAATTGCTTCGACATTGGGGATTTCAAAAACCAATGTTGCTACCAAAATATCAAGAATTAAACAACATCTAAAAAAGAAGTTTCAAGAAAAAACAATATCACAATGAATTTGCAGGATTTACAACAACAATGGGGAAATCAATACAGCGGACAAGGAAATCAAAACGATTTGGTCATCAGACTGTTTAAAGAATCGCGACAAAGTAAAATTAGTCATGCACTAAATAAACTAATCTTTTTTAACATCTTATTTATGCTTTTTAACCTCATCGTAATCATTTATTCATGGTTAGTTTTGATTGAGAATTTATCCAATTTACCAATTGCTATTCCAGCACTTTTAATGCTTGTTTTATCTAAGATCGTTTTTTATAAAAATGTTTGGCAACTGGAAGGATTGTCAAAAATCAACTATTCGGAGCCTATTATAAAATTGCAAAAAGCGATAGAGAAGCTCAAGATTAGGAGAATAAAGCATAATCGATTTATCTTCATTTTTTGTAACCTGTATTTTTGGTTAATGATTACGTTGGTATTCCAATGGGATCTATCATTACTAATCCCGGCTATTTGGGTGAAGGCACCTATAGTAGTAATTATACACGTAGGAATGCTAGTGATTTGGTTTCCATTGGCTTTTTGGCTACTTAAGAAATATGATAATGTGAATGGTGATTCAAAATTCTGGGCAAAAATGGAAAGGGAATCTTTCTTGACAGATCAATCTGTAAACTTTTCGCTGAATAATGTTCTGTCTTTTTTAAAGGAGATTGAAGGCTTTGAAAAGGAAGAGGACAACCAGGAGAAGACATGAGGAGTTTAAATCATTAAAGACACTGAGGTTAGATGCTTTCCATGGGTGGAATATCTAATGTAAAATAAAGATAGAATGAAAGATATAGTCGCATTGGTTACAGGAGGTAGTCGGGGCGTGGGAAAGGGTATCGCCCATGAACTGGGTTTAGCTGGTGCGACAGTATTTGTAACAGGCAGAAGTCGAAGAAACAGTGGTACAACAGATAATTTGCCTGGAACTATCAATGAAACAGCCGAAATAATTGAGCAAGCAGGTGGAAAAGGGATTGCCGTCTATTGTGATCACACAAATGATCAAGATATAGCGCAGCTGGCAGAAAAAATTCAAAAAGAAACTGGTAGATTAGATATCCTGGTTAACAACGTTTGGGGTGGTTATGAGGAGTATGATGGAAGTCTGTTTGAATTGCCTATTTGGGACCAATCCATTACAAGATGGGATAAAATGATGAATAGTGGGGTTAGAGCACATTATACGACGGTGAAGTTTTTATCACCGCTGTTAATTCGATCTAAAAAACCTTTGAATGTCCATATTTCATTTGGAGATGAGAATAAATTCTTGGGAGATGTGCAATATGATGTAGCAAAATATACCACTACCAGGCTGGCATTTGCCGTATCGGAAAAATTGAAAGAGTATTCCGTAACATCTGTGGCGATTTACCCTGGCTTTACAGCTACAGAAAGAGTTACATCAGGCATATCAGAAGATCAACTCAAATTAACACATTCACCAAGATTTGTTGGAAGAGGCATTGTCAATCTGTATAAGGACCCCAACATGTTCACCAAAAATGGAAGTGCTTTGAAAGTAGGAGATCTGGGTAAGGAGTATGGTTTCAGAGATATTGATGGAAGGCAAATTGAGCCATTCAACATTTGAAAAAATACCCAAAATCTTAGCAATAATGAAATCCCTCACATTGTTAAGTTCCTTTAAACTGTTAGGATGAAATTAAATCGATTAACAGTTTTTGTTGCTACCAACAAAATCAGTGAGAAAGTATTAAGGTTTATGAAATGAAAAATGGTGAACTTAAGTTCTAAGTTTTGGATCTTATGTATTCCACCGTTTGCTCAATAGTTTGCAACTGTTCGGCATCCTCATCCGGTATTCTAATATCAAATGCTTGTTCAAACTCCATTACCAGTTCTGCATAATCCAATGAATCTATGCCTAAATCCTTTACAAAATTAGCATCTAGAGTGACTTCCGTAGGGGCAATTCCTAACTTATCAACAAGTATCTTTTTTACTGCATTGCCAATGTCTTCCATACTTACGATAGTGATTTCGGCGATAAATTTAACTTTTTAATTCTTAGATCAAAAATAATATTCAACTACATTTATTAGTGCACTAAAAGAAGTTTTTTTCGCTTTTTGTTTCAGAAGATGAAAGCATTTTTAGTAGAGATTGTTAAAACCTAAGTGTGAATTCTGTGCCTTGATTTATTGTTGATTTTGCAGTAATAATACCATTGTGTTGTCTCATGATTTGACGGCTTAAACTCAATCCAATGCCTGAGCCATCTTTCTTAGTGGTAAAAAATGGAATAAAGATTTTTGTAAGTGCCTCTTCTTCAATACCAGGACCATTATCTTTAATAATGATGAAGGTATGTTTACTATCCTGATAGGCTTTAAGCGTTAGATTCTTCTCCTTTGGATTTTCAGGATCATCATCATCCTGAACCATGGCCTGGCTGGCATTTTTAATAAGATTGATCAAGACCTGTTCTATAAGTTCTTGATCAATGTTAAGTACGAGTGTTTCCGGAACTACGCTGACCGAAACATTGATATCGTTTTCCTCAAATTCATAACTCATCAAAGTGATAATACGGTCGAAAAGATCCATGACCCTCACATTCTCCAATTTCGGTTCAGGAATCCTTGTGAGGTTTCGGAAATCGCTTACAAATCGAATGAGTCCCTCACTTCTTCTGTGAATTGTACTTACAGCCAATTGTAAATCCTGAATTTCATCATTGGGGATGGTGTTCATTTCCTCATTATTATCCAACTGGGAACCAAGTTCCTCCTCTACCGTAGCGGCCAAAGATGAAATTGGAGTTACAGAGTTCATAATTTCGTGTGTCAGAACACGAATAAGCTTGTGCCAGGCTTCCATTTCTTTCTCCTCCAACTCGCTTTGAATATTCTGAACGGATATCAACTTAAATTCTTCTCCTCTCAAAGTCAGTTCAATGGCATAAATGGCCAGCTGAACATTATCCCCTCCATGGTCTATTTTAATAAGGTCCCTCCCTCCGGTTTTCAGGCGGAAGAAACTTTCCACCAGCGTTTCACTCAATGACCGAAGACCATTAATATTTTTTATCTGGTTTATTTTAAAGAGCCTTTTGGCAGCCGTATTGATGATTTGTATTTCACCTTCTTTATTAAAAGTAATTAAACCAATCCCCACATGTTGTACTATTGTTTTCAAATAGTGATAATGCGCTTCCTTTTCCGCCCGGATTTCCCTGAACTTGTTCATTACTTTGTTGAACTCTCTGTACAGCATATCCATAGAACTCCCGGAGCCGGTTGTGGGGTAAGTATGTGAAAAATCATCATATTTGATTGAGTTTAGAAAACCGGCCAACTCTCTGTTTGTTTTTTCAAGGAATTTTATCAATGATAATATTTGGAGTATCAACAATACCGTTATCAAAGAGGGAACTATCAGGTCATCATTGGAATCGTTGACAAGATTTGCCAATAAAAAGATGGTCAGGATGATCAAGAGCACCCTGACAACGATATTTACTCTAAAGTTTTTAAAGTCCATGTTTTTCTAACCTTCGATAAAGCGAAGCCCTTGTCAATCCAAGTTCCTTTGCCGCCTTTGAAATATTACCGGAGTGTTTGTTAATCGCTCTTTGAATCACATTTTTTTCTACTTCATCAAGATTGAAATTGTCATCAGATTCATTTTTTGTTTCAGTCTTATCTGCCAAGAAGAAAAAATCTTCAGGATTCAATGTACTTCCCTCGCTCATGATTATCGCTCTTTCTATTGCATGTTGCAGTTCCCTGATATTACCAGGCCAGGAATATTTCTGCAATCGCTTCAATGTTGCTGCTGACATTTTCTTTATCTGCTTTCTGTATTTACCACAATAAACTTTCATGAAATGTTCAGCCAGCAAAGGAATATCCTCCAGTCTCTCCCGCAATGCAGGTAATCTTATTTCCACTGTATTGATCCGATAGAGTAGGTCTTGTCTGAAAGTATTGTCACCAACCATGTCATGAACTGGCATGTTAGTAGCACAAATTAAACGGATGTCGATGGGTACACTTTTATTTGAGCCGATTCTTGTTACCTCCCTTCTTTGAAGTACAGTAAGCAACTTTGATTGCAATGGTAAACTTAAATTACCAATTTCATCCAGGAACAATGTTCCTTTATTTGCTACTTCAAAACGTCCGGCTCGATCCTCCTTGGCATCTGTAAAAGAACCTTTTTTATGACCGAACAGCTCACTTTCGAAGAGCGTTTCAGTAATGGCACCCATATCAACACCAACAAAAACATTCTCTTGCCGGCTTGACTTCTGGTGCAATGCCCTTGCGATCAACTCCTTTCCTGTTCCATTTTCTCCTAAAATCAATACGTTTGCATCAGTTTTAGCCACCTTGTCTATAATTGAGAATACATTTTTCATGGCCTCACTTTGGCCAATAATATCCTTGAAAGGCTGATTCATGTCATCTTCAAGCAGCTTTTTAGCCTGCTTGAGCTTATCCACTTCCGTATAGGATTTTTTAAGTTTGATAGCGGTAGAGATTGTCGCCAATAACTTTTCATTTTGCCAGGGTTTCAGCACAAAGTCTGTGGCGCCTACTTTCAATGCCTTTACTGCCATTTCAACATCACCGAAGGCAGTAATGAGAATAACGACCGCAGATGGATCAATATCTAAAATTTGTTCTAACCAATAGAACCCCTCTTTTCCACTTGTAATATCCTTGCTGAAATTCATATCCAGGAGGATCACATCATAAGTGTCATTATTCATTAAGAAAGGGATCTTCTTTGGATTTTTCTCTATAATAACTTCATGTGCATGCTTTTTAAGCAAGAGTTTTGCTGCCAACAATACATCTTCATCATCATCAATAATTAAAATTTTACCAAGTTCTTTATCCACGGTGCTAAATTTTGAGTTTAAAACTGTTTGGGCTTCAACTTAAATTGTGCCAAAAACCCTTTCATGCGAATATGTTCATTTTCGCACGATACTGAAAATTTTTAACTAACCTTTTTGTTCAAAAACGAACACTTTTTTGTCCCAATACCGAACAAGTTGACGTGTGTTTCTTTTATGAAACCTGAAATAAACTTCTTTCTTTGTTGTCAATCATTTGTTAAATTGGAAATAACTATTTGATAAACTTACTTTACTAACTTACCACAGAAACTATATTATAACCCTAAGCTAAACTGTGAAATGAAAAAATTAGTGGACCGAACAATTGTCAAGCATCTTACTAGCCTTCCTTTAATATTATTTTTAAGCTCAATTTTAGTCATAAATGCAAAAGCTCAAGACTGCGTCGCTTATTTTCCTATGAGTGAGGGAACTGAATTTGAAATGACCAATTATGATTCAAAAGGAAAAGCGGATTCCAGAGTTAAACACAAAGTTTTGGAAAAAACAGTCAGTGGTGGTGATGTAATGGTTAAAGTGAGCATGGAATTATACGATAAGAAAGATGAGTTGGTGAATTCAGGCGAATATGAGGTAAAATGCGAGGGAGGAGTGTTTAAAGTAGATATGAGATCCTTGATAAATCTGGAACAAACAAAGGCTTATGCAAATATGGAAGCCACGGTAGACGCAGATCAACTGGAAATACCCTCAAATCCTAAGGCCGGTGATGAGCTTGCCGATGGATTCATGGAAATAACTTTTGGTCCTGTCATCAAAATGAGAGTGAACGTTACCGACAGAAAAGTTGAAGCTATTGAAAATGTCACTACGGATGCTGGAACTTTTAATTGTATTAAAATTTCGGAAAATATTGACTCACAGATCATGATAGCCAAAGTCAAAGCAAAATCCGTGGCATGGTATAGCAAAGATGTTGGTACTGTAAAAACTGAGTCCTACAATAAAAAGGGAAAATTGATGGGTTATTCTGTTTTAACAAACTTCAAACAATAGCCGGTATGGTTTAATAAGAATTGGTTCCTTCATGAATTCATAGGACCCTTGACTCTTATGCGATAATCTTCTTGGTTTTTGTGTGGTTAGCGTAAGTGACCATTACCACATAACATTTGTTTTTCCTGCCATGGAATTTATACTCTCTGGGAAAAGCATTGTTTGTAAAGGATTCTTGTAACAAAAGATTTCCGATGATGTCGTATATTTTTACTGTGACCGGTTCGTGACTATAGGTAGTCAAATTTATCGAAAACTGCCCTTTCGAAGTTGACTTCACACTAAAATCAGGCTTAGCTGCTTTTGTTATTTTTTCAATATTTGAGAAAAGTTGTTCCGGTCTTTTGATAGCAGCAAGTTCTCTGGTTTGATCACTTTTTTGTAAGAACTCTTTTTTTGATAAAGTATTCTTTCTGTAGTCATACATACCGACACTGATAATATCCAAAGTCAAAATAAGCGCAACGACTATCCCTGTAATCAATATAATCCTTTTAATGTTCATAAAAATCCTAATAAAAATTATCAGTGTAGTATATGTTGTTAATTGAAAATTATTCTTGAGGTAACCTATCTATCTTTATTTCTTTACTGAAATGCATTTTATTCGGTGATCGTTGCCTGATTGATGAAAATAAACTAATTTTCCGCAATCATTTCAAAAGCTCAATAGACTGCATAACCCTCAGTTTTAATCTTATCATCTAATTATTATTTTAAAGAATGACACAAGATCCATTGAAGGAAATCAATAAGATTTTAGTTGCCAACAGAGGAGAGATAGCCATCAGAGTTTTAAGAGCCGCTTCTGAATTAAGGATCAGAACGGTTGCTATGTATACCTATGAAGACCGATATTCACTACATCGTTACAAAGCAGATGAGGCCTATCAAATTGGTAGGGATGATGATCCTCTAAAACCATACCTTGATATTGAAGAGATTATTGGCTTAGCTAAAAGACATCATATTGATGCGATTCATCCGGGTTACGGATTTTTGTCGGAGAATGTAAATTTTGCAAGAAGATGCCGGGAGGAGGGCATTATCTTCGTTGGCCCGGAACCGGAAGTGATGGAACAGTTAGGCGACAAGGTCGCAGCAAAAAATATTGCTATTGCTGCAGAGGTTCCAATCATTGAAGATAGTAAAGAGGAATTAACAAGCTTCGAGATTGCCCAAAAAGAAGCAAACAGAATTAGCTATCCGGTAATGGTGAAAGCTGCTGCTGGAGGTGGCGGACGTGGTATGCGCGTGGTGAAAAGTGACCAGGAGTTGAAGAATGCATTTGAAGAAGCCAGGAATGAAGCGCTCAATGCTTTTGGTGATGATACTGTTTTTCTTGAAAAATTTATCCAGGAGCCGAAGCACATAGAGGTCCAGATCATGGGCGACAACTATGGACATATCGTTCATTTATTTGAAAGAGATTGTTCAGTACAAAGAAGGTTTCAGAAGGTAGTGGAAATTGCACCATGTCCTGTTCTTCAACAGGAAACTAAAGATAAGATCTATGACTATGCCTTAAGAATTTGTAAGCAGGTCAATTATAACAATGTTGGTACGGTTGAATTTTTAGTAGACAGGGATGAGAACATATATTTTATTGAGGTAAACCCCAGGATACAGGTTGAACATACTATCACTGAAGAAGTAACCGGAGTGGATATTGTTCGATCTCAGATCTTGATTGCAAAAGGGACAAGACTTGAAGATCCCAGAATATTTATCAATAGCCAAGAAGATATTAAGTGTAACGGTTATGCCATTCAATGCCGGGTAACTACCGAAGATCCCGAGAATGGTTTTAAACCTGACTATGGGACCATCATTGCTTATAGAAATGCCGGTGGTTTTGGTATAAGATTGGATGAGGGAAGTTCATATCCCGGTGTGAAGATTTCTCCTTTCTTTGATTCCATGTTGGTTAAAATCTCGTCATCAGGCCGAACTTTGAAGGGTGCTGCGCAACGTTTGAACAGAACTTTGAGGGAGTTCAGAATCAGGGGGGTTAAAACAAACATTGGTTTTTTGGAAAATGTATTATCCAATAAAACCTTTTATCGTGGTTTGGCAACGGTCAGCTTTATCGATAATCATCCTGATCTTTTTGAAATCCCAAGAAGAATGGATAGAGGTACTAAAACACTGAGGTACCTGGCCAATGTGATAGTCAATGGCAATTCGGATGTTAAGGAAATGGATCCTAACAGAAGCTTTAGACTCCCTAAGGTTCCGGACTTTGATAAATATTCTTCTTATCCCGAAGGGACCAAAGACAAACTGACTAAACTTGGTAGGGACAAGTTTATCGATTGGCTGAAAGACAATCCAAAGATCCAATATACGGATACAACATTTCGGGATGCACATCAATCGCTGTTAGCCACAAGAGTAAGAACACTGGATATGCTGAAGGTGGCTGAAGGCTTTGCCAAAAATCATCCTCAGGTATTTTCTATGGAAGTTTGGGGAGGAGCTACGTTTGATGTGGCTATGCGGTTTTTGCATGAAGATCCATGGAGGAGATTGCAACGCATCCGGGAAGCGGTACCTAATATCCTGCTCCAAATGTTGTTGCGTGGCTCCAATGGCGTGGGATATAAGGCTTATCCCGATAATCTCATTGAGAAATTTATCGAGGCATCATGGGAAAATGGAATAGATGTATTTCGAATATTTGATTCCTTAAATTGGCTGGAAGCCATGAAGGTTAGTATCCGAACCGTTAGAGAAAGAACGGAAGCCCTTGCTGAGGCCGCCATTAGTTATACTGGTGACATTCTTGATCCAAATAACAAGAAATATACACTTCAATATTATTTGGATCTTGCCAAGCAAATAGAAGACGAAGGGGCTCATATCCTGGCCGTAAAGGACATGGCTGGTCTTCTAAAGCCTTTCGCTGCCCAGAAATTAATTACTGAACTCAAAAAAGCCATTGATATTCCAATACATCTGCACACACATGATACCTCATCGATTCAATCGGCTACTTACCTGAAAGCCATTGAGGCCGGTGTGGATGTCGTTGATGTAGCACTAAGTGCGGTTTCGGGATTAACCTCTCAGCCTAACTTCAATTCTGTTGTGGCTTATATGGAAAATCAACCCAGAAATCTTGAATTCGATATTCACTCACTAAATGAATATTCTAATTATTGGGAAGATGTAAGGGAGTTTTATTACCCATTCGAGTCTGGTCTGAAAGCAGGAACTGCCGAAGTATATGAGCATGAAATTCCTGGCGGTCAATACTCTAATCTTAGGCCCCAGGCTATTGCCTTAGGCCTGGAACACAAATTCGAAGATATCAAGAGGAACTATGCTATTGTCAATGAGCTGTTTGGAAATATCGTTAAAGTAACACCCTCTTCTAAAGTAGTGGGTGATATGGCTCTTTTCATGACCTCCAATAATTTAACTGCCGAGGATATTGAGAGCAATGGCGCTGCTTTAGCATTTCCGGAATCTGTTGTTAAATTCTTTAAAGGAGATTTGGGGCAACCTTTTGGTGGTTTTCCTAAAAAGCTGCAAGAGATAATATTAAAAGGAGAAAAGCCCTTTACTGACAGGCCTAATGCACATCTCGAGCCAGTTAATTTCCATTTGGAATTTGAAACCTTTCAACAGAAGTTTGATAGTTCTTTAACGATGCTGGATTTCATTTCTTATTTATTGTACCCTAAGGTATTTGAGGATTTTTATAATCACAAACAGCTTTACGGTGAAGTCACGCATTTGCCTACCCTTGCTTTTTTCTATGGAATGAAAAACAATGAGGAGATCATTGTGGAAATTGGTCAGGGTAAAACGATCATCATAAAGATGCTCTTCGTTTCTGCACCGAATGAGGACGGTATTCGTACAGTTACCTTTGAATTGAACGGGCAGGCACGGCGTATAGAGGTTAGAGATAACTCTTATCAATCGGTAAAACCTGCTCATAAAAAAGCAGAAACAGAAAGTGAAATTGGGGCCCCTTTGCAAGGAAGGTTGGCCAAAGTACTGGTCAATTCCGGAGAGCAGATAAAAGAAGGTGAACCTTTGTTTGTCATTGAAGCCATGAAAATGGAAACTACTATTTCAGCTCCATTTGATGGTGAAGTAAAAGAAGTAGTGCTGAGCGAAGGGGAAATGGTAGAGCAGGACGATCTAGTTGTGGCTTTGGGATGAGAGCCTGAATCTATCGATTGAATGACGAATTGAAAATTACGAATTACGATGAACGGAGCTTATATCGTAATTCCAAACTTGTAATTTATTCAAATACATTGATACCATAAATCAGTTTAATGATCATTCCCTGTGTAAATCCACATTGATTGAGTATTTCCAGCAGGACTAAACCCGCAGTGTTTATAGAATTCTATGGCATTTCCATCAGCAACAAGTATTTGTTGATGGAAATGTTTAAATTTTTCCTGAAACCTGTGCATGATCATTTTACCTATACCTTTTCCATGATATTCAGGCAACACAAGTAAGTGAGGATAATAAACAACCAGGTGCCCATCTGAAATGGCATTTCCCAAGCCGATTAATTTCCCTTTATCCCGTACAGTTAGTAGCGTGTGGGAGTTTTTGAGAGCAGCTACCAGTTGTTTGGGTTTGTTGGCTGAAGACCACTTATTGGCTCTATAAAGATTGACAACTTCCTCTTCCCTGATGTCTTTGCTCTCCGTTAATTCTAGGCTCATCTCCTTTGCAATTGTAATATTTGCGACAAACTTAATCAGCCGCTTCGTAATTATATTTAATTACATTGATTAAACTTCAATTATTCAATATATTCAGAAGAATTTTATTTGGACATGACTACTATTTTATCCTATATTTTTGCCCTCCTGGGCATTTACTTACTTATTGGATTAATATTTTCAATCATATTTGTGACAAAGTTAGTGGGACAAATGGATGAGAATGCCAAAGGCACCGGTATTGGCTTTAGGTTGATCATTCTTCCGGGAGCCATTGCGCTTTGGCCATTGCTTTTCAAAAGGTGGAGAAAAAGCAAAAGATCAACCTCGCCACTTGAAGAAAGGGGGTATCATGATTAGTCCGTTAAGAAGAAGGCATCGTTTGATGTGGATGATAATCGGTGTTATTCTTCCGGTATTATTTTTAATCGCAGTTTTTAATGTTCCGGAGTTTCCTTATGATACAGTTGCTAAAGCGGATACACAACATTTTGAGCAAGCTGCTTTCCAGGAAGATTTGGAATCCTTTAGTATCGAAATCGGAAAAAATAATGATGGTTCCATAGAACTATCTTTTGATTTAAAAAAAGCCTTTAACTCGCCTGCTGTTGGGGTTTACATATCAAACAACAATGATATCAAAGGCGCTCAGTTCTTATTCGCTATAGGTGATCCCAAGGTTTATTCCACAAAACTGGATAATATGAGTGTTCCGAATAACATCATTATCTATGATCAAATCCATAAAAAGATTTTATCATCCATAAACACGACAAAATAGCTTATGGCTCATCAATATGTTGCGGTACTTTGGAACCGTCAAAAGAAACTATATGACCTTTATATATTTCTGGGAATAATCCTCTACTTACTAGCATTCATTGTTCTTACGATGATACTTAAGCCTAATATCACAGAGGAAGCACTCATTATTAGAGCTTCCGGCTCCCTGTCCATATTAATACTGCATATCATTTTGATCATAGGCCCATTGAGCCGCTTGAATACCAGGTTCCTTCCTTTACTCTATAATAGAAGACACCTTGGTGTTACCATGTTTTTGATAGCATTTATACATGGCGGTTTCAGTATTATTCAATTTCATGCATTAGGTAATGTCAATCCTCTTGTTTCAATTTTCGTATCGAACAACGAATATGGAGATCTTTTAAACTTTCCATTCCAAACACTGGGGTTCTTTGCTTTGATCATCCTTTTCCTGATGGCTGCAACCAGCCATGATTTTTGGTTGACCAATTTAGGTCCCAGATTCTGGAAGGCGATGCATATGATGGTTTATGTTGCATATGCACTGGTAATTTTACACGTGGCCTTAGGTATTGCACAATCAGAACCGGAGCCCATTATGCTTACTCTATTGGGAATAGGTTTGTTTACCATTGTCATTTTGCATTTGATGACAGCTTTTAAGGAGGTGAAAAATGATCGTGAGAAAAGCCTTAACCAAAGAGGTTATGTGCTGGTAGGAACTGTAGAGGAAATTCCTGAAAATAAAGCTGTGACCATCAATGTGAATGGGGAAAAAGTTGCAATCTTCAAATATGATGGTAAGTTATCAGCTGTTTCTAATGTTTGCAGACATCAGAATGGTCCATTAGGTGAAGGTAAAATTGTAGATGGATGTATTACATGCCCCTGGCATGGTTATCAATACTTACCCCATAATGGATGTTCGCCCCCTCCATTCACTGAAAAGGTTGAAACATTTGATATTGTTTTGGAAGACAATAAAGTTTATTTGAACCCGAAACCTTATGAGCCCGGAACTGAAAGGTCACCTGTAGTCATTAGTAGTTAAGAAGGATAAGCGCAAAAATTATGCAAAACCAAGATGAATTCTATATAGGCTATCTTCCAAAGGCTCCAAAGAAAATTTCCGGTTCTTTGAAACTGATCATCTTTTTATTGATGCTGATTATGGCCTTTGTTGCCTTTATGGTGGTAGCCAATGAGGAGAAGTTTGACGAAAGCACTTTTGAATATGGGAAATTAACCGAGCTGAAAGGTGTTATTGTTAAACATCCTGTTCCAATGCTGAAAGTGAAAATGGGAATCGATCCGGATAAAAAGGAAGTTTACAGATCATTCATTCTGGTTAATTTTGGAAAAATGGGAGTTTATGAGCTGGTAGATGATCTGGCTTCAAAAATGGATGAACCTCTGGATCAGTATGAGGTGACTGTTCAGGGAACGTTGATTTATTTCGACGGTAAAACGTTATTGGAGCTTAGCAACCAATCTGCTTCAATAATCAATTTCGAGAAAAGAGATGGCACCGAGCCGGTTTCAAACTTCTTAACGTTACAGGAAGAAGCCATACTACAAGGTGAGATCATAGACCCAAAATGTTATTTTGGGGTTATGAAACCCGGATTTGGCAAAGTCCATCGATCCTGTGCCGTGAGATGTATATCAGGAGGAATTCCTCCGGTATTAATGATGAAAGATAAACAAGGAGAAATGAATTATGTTTTGTTGACGGATTATGGTTGGGGGCCAATTAATCAAAAGATACTGGATAAAGTGGGTAAAGCAGTCCGGATCTCTGGACAACTCCAGAGTGTTGATGATTGGTATGTTCTTAAGGTAAATGAAGCAAAGGCCATTTCTCTTTTAGAAGATCCAATTCATTGGGGAAAAGATGTTTACAGTAATTTGGTTGTCGATTTTCAAAATTCTGGTAAGCATACTTGTCCTTATCACCCTGAAATGAGCATATCTTTGTGTCAATAATTTAGATAGTTAAGCCATTTTTTTGATATATTTTTAAATATGGATGAGCGGGAACTTGGAAGGCATTTAGAGAGAGCCTATTTTTTGGTAGCTATATTGGAAGTGATTGCCCAGCTATTCGACAAGCAAGACCTGCACTCAGTTGTCAAACCCATTTTAATGCCCATTCTTGGATCTTTTTTTTATGTTGTTACGAGAAGAATTAATGATCCTATCACAAAACTTATACTCCTTGCCTTAACTTTCTCCTGGCTGGGAGATATATTTTTGATGTTCCAAAATGATCAGGAATTGTATTTCATATTGGGTTTGATTGCATTTCTGATAGCACATATTTTTTATATTATCTCTTACAAAAAAGCAGTGTCATCTACACTCTATGGGCTCAAATTGTCATGGTTGTGGTATTTAATTCCGGTAATATTTGGAATTTCATTGTATATATATCTTTACCCCGGACTCGAAGGAATGTATTTGCCGGTGGGTCTTTATGCCCTGATTTTGATTGCTATGATTATCCTGGCCATAGCAAGATTTGGGAAAACAAAAGTTGAGAGTTTTCAATTTGTTCTTATAGGCGCCATTTCGTTTGTATTGTCCGATTCGATATTGGCGATTAACAAGTTTCAAATTTCCGTACCTTATGCAGGGGTGATCATTATGGTGACTTATCTTCTTGCTCAATGGTTGATTATTAAAGGGATTCAAAAACATCTCATGCCGGATAAGTAAAGCGGGTTAAATATTATTTAGCGTTGGAAGTTTGATTTGGGATTTCCATTATAAATTTCACTCCATTATTTAATTTGGATTCAACTTCAATAGAACCATTTAATGTGTCAATGGTTTCTTTAACAATGTACAACCCCAGCCCTGATCCGGAACTACTGTTCGACCCCCTGTAAAACATATTGAAAATACTGTGGATATGTTTTTTGGCAATGCCTATTCCATTATCTCTTAAAGTAACCTTCAAATTCTTTTTACCAATTTTGTATTGGATCTCAATAAAGTTTTTAGTGTTTTTAGGATTAAAGTATCTTATGGAATTTGAAATTAAATTATTGAAGATGATGCGTAATCGACGTTCGTCAGAATAAAAATGTTTGCCTTTCTCTCCTTTAATGATGAGCTCCATAGTTTCGGCTCCGTCAATATATTGAAGATCCTTAAAAATTTCTCCGATCATCAAATCAAGATCTATTTTTTCGGATTCAACTTCCAGTCGGGCATTTCGTGAGTAACTTACAATATCTTGAATAAATGAATCCAGACGCTTCACACTTTTTTCGATCATTCCGAATATCTCCTTGTTTTTGACCGGATCAACCTCTTTTTTTGCAATATTAGTCAGTCCCAGAATGGACAATAAAGGTGCTCTCAGATCATGTGAGGCGCTGTAAACAAACCTATCAAGTTCAGCGTTGATTTTTCTCAATTCGGTGTTTTGGCTTTTAAGCTGTGCATCAGCAAGTTTTTTATCTGTAATATCTCTTATGATCGAGATAATAAACACTTCCTCTCCTACTTTGAATACTGAGGCCGATATTTCCAGGTCAAAACTTGAGTTATTTTTTTTAAGGCCAGTGGTCTCATATACCTCCGGAACACGTTTACCCTTCAACCTCTTTTTCCCATATTCTATGAGTAAATCACTTTTTTCAGCAGCGAACATTTTTGTAACATGTTCACCCAAAACTTCTTCAGACGATCCATAACCATATAATTGGAGAAATGCCTTGTTTACATAATGGATCTTTTCATTATGCTCTACCAAAATAGCATCAACAGTAGCGTTAAGAATGTTTTTGAACCATTGCTCACTTTCCCTAAGTTTTCTTTCAGCAGCTTTTTTGTCTGAAACATCTGTTTCAATAATGGCAAAATGGGTCAAATGACCATGTTGATCATGGATAGGAGTGATATCGATGTGAAACCACCTGACCACTCCTTCCTTTGAATTGCATGGTATTTCACCGGAATAATGCAGGCCATGTTCCAGGGCATTTAAAATTTCAGTATCGCAATTTGTTTTGTTTTGCTTCCTCCTTTTGAAAAATGAAGGCTTGGTTCCAAGAACATCCCGTTTAGTAAACTGAAGGGTCTCAAGGTATGCATCATTAACCCATTCAATATAACCTTTGGCATTGGTAATGGTGATAAGATTCTTCGTTTGGCTTACAACAGTAGAAAGCTTTCTTATTTCTTCTTCGGTCCGTTTTCGACTTGTTATATCTTCTACCAAACCAATACCATAAAGAGGTTGTCCTCGCTCATCTTTCACTACTGTTGCAATTAAATTACCCCATACAATTTTCCCTTTTTTATGGATAAATCTTTTTTCCATTTTATAGAATGGAATTTCACCTTTGAAGATTTGTTCGGCCAGTTTTGTATCCTTATGAACATCCTCAGGATGGGTGATGTCGAGAAAAGTTTTTTCGCTTAACTCCTTTTCACTATACCCCATCATTCTGCACATAGCCTTGTTGATGGCAAGATAATTATTCTGGGTGTCGACTAATGTTATTCCTATTGGAGAATTCTCAAAAATGGCTCGAAATCTTTCCTCGCTTTGCTTAATTCTATTCAAAGCTTCTTTCTCCTTTGTTATGTCCAAACTGCCGTAAGAAACCAGTTCGATCTTTTTGTTTTTGACCTTAACAGGAGTGAAATTATAGCTCCTGAACATCCTTTTGGAGTCTTTGAGCGTTATTTCTATTTCACCTATGATTTGAGTCCCTCTTACTGCTCTGTTGAATTCTCTCTTGAACCAGGGTACATCCTGAGGATTTATAAAATCAAGGAAGCTCATCCCGGGTTTTAGCTTTATGCCATAAGCTTTATGCACTGCTTCAGCCAAAGGTTTATTAAAAGCTACCACAATGCAGTTTCGTTTAAGCAAACATATAGCTTGCAGGGTATTGTTTAATAGCGCTGATTGATTTGCTTGAGACACTTCAAGGTCTGATTCTTTTTTTAGCAGATCCACATTTATTTTATGGATCTTTGAATATGCTGACTGCAATTCCTGATTGGTGTCTGTGAGAAGTTCATTAGAGGCAAAAAGTTCTTCATTCGCTGCTTGATATTCTTCAATCAACGATAAATGCTCTTTGGTGCTCTTCTCCAGTTTTTTCTTTAGGGCTTCGATCTGTCGATCACGTTTCACAAGTTCTCTTTCGAGCGCTTTAATCTTACGATCAGGATTATCCTTCAATGGCTTTGTTTTGTATTGGTCAAGTCAAATATATTCTGGCAAATTCAAGAAACAGACGAAATAAATATACTCCCTCCTCACATATTCAAATGTTTGGAGCCCGAACCTGCTATCTCAAATTACCTGGGAGAACATCTTTGCTGTTTACATATATGAAAGATTATAAATCTTCAACCATTATGATAATAGTGTTGCATGGAATCAATGCCCTTGATCTTTAACAAGATCCTAATAAGGAATCCCCAATTTTTTATAAATGAAGTGCATGAGCCATGCCGGCCCAATCAGCAAAAATTGGATGTCTTTAAAGAATGATGGTTTTTTGCCCTCTACTTTATGCCCATAAAACTGTCCTATCCATGCGACAACGAAAATGCCAAGCGAAATCAGCCATAAAGGTGCGATCTCCAATCCTGATAATCTATTTGCTAAAATCAAGCATAAAGCGGAAAACAACAGCATACCTATGGCTAGCAATGAAGAAATACTGAGATAATATATTACAACTAAAACAAGTATCAAGGAGGCCCAATTAATATATACCCAATCAATATTAAGGATTCTTCTAAGTGGCTCGGATGGGATAGACCAAATAAGCCCGACAATACTAAAAAAAATCAGAGGAACGCAAATCCAGTGGATAAGTTTATTGGTTTTGTTCTGATGGCTCTCTCCGTATTCCTCAAGTAGTGCATTAATCCTTCTCATAATTTAATACCTGCTAGATGATTATATTGTACTTCCCAATATATCAATTTAGCTTAGTTTTCACTTTATTCCAAAATTTAATTTGCCAATGTATTTTACCAGTTGCCAAATGATTATTTTCAATATCATGCACCTTAACCTGACATTCTATTACAATAGAGTCCTGAATTTGAAGTGGTTGCAGTACGTGTTCCTGAAGCCATTCATCACTTAACTCATAAGTAGCCGTAGCATCTGTTTTCCCTTGATAATGATAGTCCATTTCCAGATGTTGCAGAATGATGCGATATACATTTGGATCCAGTTTATTCAGCAATAACAAACCTGTGGTGAATTCGGAAATGGTTGCGAGGGCACATGCGTGAAGACCTCTGATATGATTCAGGTTATTCCCTCTGAATGGTAGAATTGTTTTTATCTGATTATCCTCCACTTTTAAAATTTTAATTCCATGAGGCCGATTGAAAGGAATTAATCGGCTCAAACCAAAATTCAGAGCTCTTAAATAAAATTTTGAGGTTTTTGCTTTTTCGATGAGTGCCTTAGGATTAAGCATGGTTATGATCTAATTAATCTTTTACTTAGTAAGGATTTCAAGAGAATGAAACTTATCTCGAGGAACTACTCGGAATTTGATAAATTTTGTTCACCACTTGGTTAGTATATTAGGGATTTCAAAAATCCATATTCGTTTCATATAAATATAGATTATGCTGAGTTTCTGGGAAAGAAAATCATTTATTACTTACGATCATATAATTGTAGGTGGAGGAATTGTTGGGTTATCAACAGCTATTTCACTTAAGGAACTTGAACCAAAAGCAAGGGTTCTGGTTTTGGAGCGTGGGCTTTTTCCTTCCGGAGCCAGTACCAAGAATGCCGGCTTTGCTTGTTTTGGTAGCTTGACAGAGCTTCTTGCGGATATTAAAAGGATGGGAGAGGACGGAGCCTGCCAGCTGGTGGAAGAACGATGGAAAGGACTGCTAAGACTAAGAAATCGACTTGGTGATGAGCCAATAGATTATCAGAATAATGGTGGTTTTGAACTCCTTCGGGATAAGGAGGTTAATTGTCTTGATTCTATTGAACATGTCAATAAGTTACTTAACCCGCTTTTCAAAAAAAAGGTTTTTGAGGAGCAGAGTCACTTAAGGGACACTTTTGGTTTTAATAAAGATGAGATCAAAGGAGTTGTCTTCAATCCATTTGAAGGGCAGATCGATACCGGAAAAATGATGAAAAATCTAATACAATTCGCAGCAAGCCTTGGTGTTGAACAGCTGACCGGCGCAGATGTATTGGATATTCATGAAAATACTGACGGTGTTGATATAGTTGTAAAGAATATCTTGAATTTAGAACCATTGCATTTTAGCGCTTCGAAAGTTGCGATATGTACCAATGCCTTTTCACAAAGATTCTTTGAAGATATAGATCTTTATCCTGGCAGGGGACAGGTATTGGTTACCCGACCAATTAAGAATCTTAAATTCAAGGGAGTTTTTCACTATGATGAAGGATTTTATTATTTCAGAAATTATGAAAACAGAGTCATCTTTGGTGGTGGTAGAAATTTTGATCATGAAAACGAAATAAGCACAGATTTTGAATTGAATGACAAGATTGTCCGGGAGCTTCAGAGACAATTAAAAGAAATTATTCTTCCAAAAGAAACTTATGAAATTGATCAATTTTGGGTAGGAATCATGGCTTTTGGTTCAAGCAAGAAACCCATTTTAAATAAGTATAGCGATAGGATAGTCGCTGGCATACGATTGGGAGGAATGGGTGTAGCCATAGGTAGTGAACTAGGGCATAAAATGGCAGAAATGCTGAGATAGCCTCACAAATTGAAAATCTTTTTATATCTTCATGGCAATTTTATCAAAAAAAAGTGGCCAATGAGTTCTGATAAGACTGCTCCAAATCCAACCCTATTCCAAGCTTTCATACCGGTTGTTGTTTTAATGATTCTTTTAGCTGTTAATGTTTACATCTTTGGAAGTGCCTCGCTTGATGGAGCCAATCAAATAAGCCTTTTACTGGCTGCTGCTGTGGCAGCCTTTGTGGCGCTCAATTTAGGAGTGAAATGGCAAGCGATTCATGAAAAGGCCCTAAAAAGCATTAATTCTGCTATGGGGTCTATATTGATTCTATTGATGATCGGTGCCTTGGCAGGAACCTGGCTCATGAGTGGCATCGTACCGGCGATGATCTACTATGGTCTGCAGATCATGAACCCCACCATATTTTTATTTGCTGCTTGTATAATCAGTGCGGTAGTTTCTTTGGCAACTGGGAGTTCATGGACAACCATTGCGACTATTGGTGTGGCGCTTTTAGGTATTGGTCAGGCCTTGGGATTACCCGTTGGACTCATAGGAGGAGCGATCATTTCTGGAGCCTACTTTGGTGATAAAATGTCACCTCTTTCTGATACTACTAACCTGGCACCTGCCATGGCGGGAACAGATTTGTTTACGCACATCAGATATATGGCCTACACAACAGTGCCATCAATTACCATAACGCTCATTATTTTTTTAATCATTGGGTTTACCCGTGAAACGACTTCGAGTAGTGCAGATGTTGAGAATATTTTGGCAGCGATCAAAGGATCCTTTCATATTTCGGGATGGTTGTTTATTGTTCCTGCTATAGTGATTATTTTGATAGTTAAGAAAATACCCCCAGTGCCATCGCTACTGGCAGGGGCCATTCTTGGTGGTGTATGTGCCTTGATCTTTCAGCCGGATCGTACCTATGAAACAGGGCTCACTACCTTACGCGAGAGTGTTTACTCTGATTTATCTCAGGAGGAATTTGCAAGTTGGGAAGAGAGCACTTCATCTGCCTTGATTAATTTTGCAGGTTTTATGCGATCAATGTATGAGGAAATCAGCTTCGCAACGGGAGATGAAAATGTTGATGAACTCCTTAGTTCAAAAGGAATGGCAGGTATGATGAATACGATCTGGTTGATTTTATGCGCTATGACTTTCGGGGGTATGATGGAAGCTGGCGGACTATTAAAGAGGATAGCAAAGGCAGTGATCTCCATGGTGCATACCGCCGGAGGTATGGTTGGTGCTACGGTAGGAACATGCCTGTTTTTCAATGTTACTGCTTCAGATCAATATATGGCCATAGTAGTGCCAGGACGGATGTATGCCGATACGTATCGAAAAAGAGGTCTCAAACCAGAGGTGTTGAGCAGATCGCTTGAAGATTCGGGAACTGTTACTTCTGTACTTGTACCCTGGAATACCTGTGGAGCTACGCAAGCAAGTGTGTTGGGTGTGGCCACTATACTATATGCTCCTTATTGTTTCTTCAATATAATAAGCCCTTTGATGAGTATGTTCTTTGGTTATGCCGGAATTAAAATAAGAAAGATTGAAGAAGAACCAGCTAAAGAGACGGCCTGAGATTTTTATGGTTAAGAAGTACATAACCAAAGAAGAGATCAACGAACTGCCCTCGGGAAAATTTGAGGGTAAAGTTGTACTGATCCAAAAGGCCGAGGCCATACCAAATGCAGTAGCTGAAATCCTCAAATATAATGTGGTTGGTTTTGACACGGAATCCAAGCCTGCTTTTAAAGCCGGTACTTACAATCATGTAGCATTGCTGCAGATCGCTTTGCCTGAAAAGGTTTTTTTGTTTAGGACAAATAAGATCGGATTGGACACGCATCTTATCAATTTGTTGAGCAATCCTGGTATTAAGAAAATTGGTATTGCGTTGCATGATGATGTTAAAGATCTCCAGAAACTGAGTGCTTTCGAACCAAGATCATTCATAGAACTGCAGGAAATTACCAAAGAGGGAGGATTCCGGAATGCTGGTGCCAGAGGGCTTGCCGCCTTATTGATGGGAATTAATATATCCAAAGCACAGCAAACGTCCAACTGGGAAAATCCAGTACTTACTGAAAAACAGATTAGTTATGCAGCTACAGATGCCTGGGTAAACCTTAAACTTTATTCAAAACTGAAAGAGCTTGGGTATATTGAGGATTAGTTGGTTTGGAAGATGGTATCATGATTGAATCATCTGTAGTGTGGCTATTTTTTTTAATTTTTCAGTTAATTCTTCTTTTTGCTTCAATCTCACCAGAAGAGAAAAGTTGCATCGATTATCAAATTCCTGTTGCCTTATTTCAAGATTGTAATCCTTGACCAGTTTCATCACTTCATTCATCTGTAGATAATCAAAATTTATCCTGATAAGAATTTTTACAACTTTCTGAACAATTTGATTATTATCGATTGCTTCGACTGCTGCGGTTCTATAGGCATTGATCAATCCGCCAACGCCAAGTTTGGTGCCGCCGAAATAGCGGACAACAACTATCAGTACATTGGTTAGGTTGTTGGAACGTATTTGACCCAGAATTGGATCTCCCGCGGAATGATTAGGCTCACCGTCATCATTAGCCCGGAATCTACTTTGGTCCTGATCCAGGATATAAGCGTAACAATGATGCCGGGCATCGAAGTATTTCTTTTTTAGATTTGCTAAATATTCTTTGATGTCTTCTTCTGAATTTACCGGATAAGCAAAAGCAAGAAATTTACTTCCCTTTTCTTTATAACTTCCTTCCGACTGTCGTGCCAGAGTCAGGTAGGTATCTTCCATAACCATCAAAACTACGATTTTAATAGTTTTAAGCCTTAAAAAATTATTAATATTGCGCAGACTCGGTTGTTTATGTTGGAACCTAAGATAATTCACTTTCAAAACATCATTGATCCGAATGGTAACATTACCATCGCTAATTTCACTGATGTTAATTTTCCTTTTGCTGTGAAAAGAATTTATTGGTTGGATGATGTCCCGAAGGGTAAAGTACGTGGTGAGCACGCCCAAAGAAAAAACCTTAAAATATTGATTTGTTTAAAAGGAAGTGTAGAAATTGAGCTGGAGGACCTTCAGGGAAAAAAAAGTACCTTTTCCCTGAAATCATCTAAAGAAGGACTGTTCATTCCCAATTTATATTGGTCAAGAATTAAATTTGGAGAAGGTGCCATACTAATTTGCCTGGCCAGCCAGATCTATGAAGAACAAGATTATATAAGAAGCCACGAAGCATTTCTGGCCATAAATAAATGACCATCACTAGTAACATAGAATTCCTGGATTGCACTCCACCTGTTGGATACAAACATCGTTATGAATCATACTTGTATAATCAAGAAGAGTTTATAAATCTACGGTCTGGCTATAACATAAAAAGGTATTTCATAGTTGATCATAAAACCAAAGGAGTGCTGGGAAGTGTTAAATTTTTTGTTGACAATGGATATGCAAAGAGTTTGGTCAGAACACCTTTTGGTGGGATCGAATTAAACAGTGGAATAGATCTTGAAATTTTATACGATTTTGTTACTTTTTTTGAAAGTAATCTTTTTGATCTGAGAGTCAATACCATCACAATAAAAAATGCAGCAAGCGGTTATGATCATCTTACCTCATCAAAAGTAACAACATGTTTGCTGAATAAAGATTATGAGATTTACTCATCCGAAGTAAATCATCACATCGAAGTGAATAAAACCGGATTAGATGAGAGAATTCATCTGATGGAAGAGAGAAAACTGTTAAAAGCTAAGGAATTAAATTTTCGATTTGAACAGAGGGCACTGAAAGACTTGGAAGAAATATATGACTACATCAAAGCGTGTAGGCTGGAAAGAGGAATTACGATTTCTATGACTTATGAAGAACTGGAAAGTACAGTAACAAAGCTGCCGGATCAGTATAAAATTTTTACCGTGCAATCGGATAGTGAGATACGTGCTGCAACCATTGCGGTAAGGGTTAACGATCGCATCTTGTACAACTTTTACCCTGCCAACAAGCTTAAAGACCGAACCCTAAGTCCTATTGTTTTCCTGATGGAAGGAATATATAATTATTGTCAGGTTCATGGCTATGATATTCTTGATCTGGGTATTTCATCAGAAAATAATACCCCTCAGTTTAGCTTGATAAAATTTAAAGAACGAATGGGAGGTATTTTTTCAACCAAATTTTCCTTCATCAAAAAGCGAAGTTAGATGCAAAGGAGCTTACTCCAAAATTTTCTTAAAGTTGGCGGCTACAAGTATACAGGAGAGTTTGTTGTTTTTTTAGGCTCCATTTTTATTTCAAGATATCTGACTCCTGATGAATATGGTGTTGTGGCTGTTGTCCTTATCTTTTACAATTTCCTGGCGTTATTTTCTGATTTGGGGTTTACATCGGCAATAGTCAGAGAGAAAGAAGATTCGAGGTTTCTTTCTATTGCTCAGACATTTTTTTTATTGAATGGTGCTTTAATAGGCCTCATTCTTTTACTACTGGCCTACCCAATTTCCATTTTTTTTCATGACAATAGATTATTCCATCTCTCATTATTATATGCATTTATACTGTTCATACGTAGATTACCCCTGACCTCCGAGGCGGTGTTATTAAAGAAAAAAAAGTTTATCATTACCGCACGAACGGAATTTTTGGTCGCATCTTTTACGGTTTTACTTATATTCATTCTGGCGGTTTCGGGCTTTTCTTATTGGTCTCTTGTTTTACCATATATGCTATCACCCTTTATATATTTTTATTATTACAGATCATTTCACAGAGTGCCTTTTAGATTGTTAACAAGAGCAGATTTAAAATTGATAAGGATAAAGTTTGGTTCTCTGTTTATACATCTTGGGAGTTTTAACTTTACGAATTATTGGGAGAAAAATGCTGATAAATTCTTAATTGGCAGGCTTTATGGAAAATCTGATCTGGGAATTTATAATAGAGCTTATATGCTTGTCAATCTCCCCTCAGTTTTTTTGGCACCTTTGTTTCGTAATGTGTTTTTCCCAATTTTTCAGGAAAAATTTGATCAGCCAGAATATATTAAACAGGAATACAAAAAGCTCCTTCATTTGATTTCATCAATTTCAATTGTTCCATGGATTTTATTGTTATACTTTCCATTTGAAATTTCCACTTTTTTATGGGGTGAAAATTGGAGTAGGGTTGGTGACTATTTAGGTCTTTTGGCAATTCCTATGGTGTTATACGTTATATCAGGAACAACACCTATTTTATTTATTTTGTTTAGAGAAGAAAAGAGACTGCACCAGCATGGTACAATTGCTGGTATTTCAACCATTGGAGCCCTTACGGTAGGCGTTTTCTTCTCTATGAAGACAATGATTTATTTCTTTATTTTAAATACATTATTCATTGTGATTCCATCACTTTGTTATTTTGGGTTTTACAAATCATTCAAGTTTTCTATGAAGGAGATACTTGAAATATGGATAGTTAACTATGTGGTGGTAGCCTTTCTTTTCGTCTTGATATTTTTCGAAATGCGGTATTTCATGTTATACCCGTTGATCTTTATCGGGACTTACGCGTTGATTAGATTTTTCCTTTACATACGAGAGTTTCTCTTGGCAGATAGCAAAACATAATGATTTAATAAAATAATTGATATTGTTCTGGTAAAAGAGCAATTTCTGAGAAATAAAAATATTATTCTCACTGAAGTGGGGCAAATTTACGGACTAGTTGAAGTAAAGCTTAAGCTCGATGATTGAATTCCCTTTAAAAAATAAAACTGACTTTTCATGCCCAAAATGTCAGGGGAAGCATTATGAGATCCAAGAGACTTTATTTGGTGGGTCCAACTTATTGGTGAAATGTCGTTGCAATCAATGTTCTATTCAATTTTATCATACACCATTTATTGGACATGCCATAAGCTTTCCAGTCTCTTTTGATGAGGAAGGTAATAACTTCAAATGCTCCAATGGGGCTAAGATATGGTTTGGAGAGCCACTTTTTAAAGCTTTCTTTAAGCAGGAAAGAGTAAGTGTTCAGTTCGGAAAAAAAATATTTAAGAACTCCGATGATGTTATTCTTCTCAACTGTCTGGATAGCTGCTATGGTCATGTATTTTATAGACTCATGAATATTGAGAGGCATTTGAAAGAAAATCCGGATTTGGGTTTGGTTGTGATTATACCTAAGAACTTTGTCTGGCTGGTTCCGCACGGTATATCCGAAATATGGTACGTTAATGCACCCTTAGGTCTTTTTAAGAATTGGATCGGGAATATGAATGAATTTGTTGGGGAGGAGTTGAAAAGATTTACTACAGTTTATTTGAGTAAAACATACCCATATTTGGATACTTCAAATATTAATCTTGAGCATTTTGTCAAACAGAATAGATTTAATCTCTCCGAATTCGAAACTTTGACACTACAGATTTCCTTTGTGTTAAGAGAGGATCGCTTTTGGATAGGATCCCGGATTGAAAGCCAGCTTTATTTGTTATTGAAAAAAGTAAATCTAATTGATACCTTCAAATGGTACTTTATTCGAAGACAAAATGGGCTTATAAACAAAACGGCAAAAGCCTTAAAAAAAAGACTTAAAGACGTGCGTTTGGTAGCTACTGGCTTGGGAAGAACAGGGAATTTGAATAGCACAATCATCGATCTGAGAGTTGATGGGCTTATTGATGAGCATATAGAAATTAATTGGTGTACAGAATACCAAAAGAGTCATTTGGTTATAGGTGTTCATGGCTCAAATATGCTTATTCCAACCTCACTTGCAGCTGGCTTTATTGAGATATTACCGGATTTTAAAATTGATAATATAATTCAGGACATTTCATTAAATCATAAAAGTCGTTATAATCTTTTTTTAGGCAGACACCTTCCTGAAAGCGTTGGCTATAAGTTAGTAGTGAAGCATGCAATTAGTATGATTAAGCATTTTTCATCTCTCTACCATTATGCCGAAAAAGATAAAAGGGAATAAAAAAAAGTTATAATGCAAGATTAGGAATAAAATCATGAATGAGCCGCTAGTTACCGTTATCTGCTTATGTTATAACCATGCTCTTTATCTTAAAGAATGCATTGATTCGGTTGTTGGACAAACCTATGGATCAATTGAAATTATTATGATTGATGATGGTAGTACAGATGATAGTGCACTGGTCATGGATAAAATTCTATCAGATTATCCAAAAATCCAGTGCATAAAGTTACCTGAGAATATCGGCAATTGTGCGGCATTTAATCGGGGACTCGAAATATCGAAAGGAAAATACATTATAGATTTAGCAACCGATGATATTCTTTATAAGGATAGAATAGAAAAACAAGTAGGTTTTTTTCAAAGTTTGGATGAGAGATACGGAGTTATTTTTTCAAACTCAGCTTATGTCGATGAAAACGGAGAGTTTATCAAATACCACTATGAAATTGATTCAACCGGGCGAACCATTCAAACAATTCCGCAAGGAGATATTTTTTCAGAGCTGATTGAAACTTATTTTATTTCAACGCCTTCGATGATGTTTAAAAGGGAGGTGTTGGAAGTGCTGGGTGGTTATGATGAGTCATTGGCCTATGAAGATTATGATTTTTGGATTCGATCTTCCAGATTATTCAGATATGCCTATCAGGATGAGGTTCTAACTAAAGTAAGGAGGTTGAAAAATTCATTTTCATCGAGATGGTATATACCGGGGGACCCACAGTTGGAATCAACTTTTATCATTTGCGGTAAGATAGTTGGTTTGATTGAAAATGATAAAGAAAAAAAAGCATTGATAAACAGAATTAAATATGAAATAAGGCAATCTGTTTTTTCTGAAAATTTTAGAGAAGCAGATATGTTCCTTAAAATGCTTGCGGAACTGGATGAGGTGAATGCATTTTATAAGTTACTGCGAGCGATAAGTCGTTATAGAATTCGATTTTCCTTTTTAAGAAACCTTTACATGAAATTGCGATATGCTTGATCGTAAACTTCATTGAAATAATCATTCCATTTTTCTCCAAAGCCTCACCTCAAGCGAAATTCTTGTAAGGTGGTCATTCAAGTTAATCGCTCCTCCATGAATTAAATAAGGAGAGAAAACCAGGACCTCATTTCTTTTTGGATTCGGACGGATAATATTCAGCTCTTTTTTGGATTGTGTCAGACCAGGTACGTTAAACTTGATATTGTTTACAATGGCGCCTTTTTTAGTTCGCTCTGTATAGCTTTCAGGCCATTTATGACTTCCTGGAACTAAGGGTAAAGAGGATAATTCGTTGCAACCAATAATGGGAACAAAAAGATTAATGGCATCTTTATTTTCCTCTTGCCAGATATCTCGATGCAAAGGGTTATGATCCGTTGTGTTAGGTCTGATGATTCTTAAATGAAAAACTTCTTCTTTTGTGTGTGGATTTTTGACCACTACCGGAACATTACAAATTTCAGAGATTCTTTGCTCCAGAATTGAGATATCTATAGGAAAATTTTTGTTTTCAATTAGCTTGGTTTTGTTTATTACATTTAGGTGCTTTTCATAATGTTCCCCAATTAACAAATGATAATGAGCCAGATCAAAATTGTCCTCAATCTCAAAATGGCACTCTTTTAAGTAATTTATAATTAAATTCTTTATACCAATTTCAAAAGCACTGAAATGAGATTCATCAAGAAATGACTCAATAGTATAACCGACTTCTTTCCAATCGGTTCCGGAGGTGAGGTCATCATCATTTTGCAGTAGATTTACCTCGGCACCAAATTCGCGTTCACCTTTTATGTCCAGATTTATTTCCTGACCATTTAATTTAAGAATCATCCTCTATCTTCTGTTATCTTCGTTTTCTAAAATACTCATATAGCTTTCATAGCGGCTGAGCGCAATGTTTCCCTGTTCGATAGCTTGGATTACAGCACATTTTGGCTCTTGCAGGTGCATGCAATTGTGGAACTTACACTTTCCTAAAAGCGCTCTCATTTCCGGAAAAAAGTGACTGAGTTCCTCCTTTTCAATATCCAAAATACCCAATTCTTTGATTCCAGGAGAATCAATGACATAGGAATTTCTATCTATTTTGAACATTTCAGCAAACGTAGTAGTATGAACTCCTTTATTTGCGAATGATGATACTTCCTGAGTTTTTTGATTTATTTCGGGCGCTATCTTATTGATCAACGTAGATTTACCGACACCGGAATGACCACTTATCAGTGAAGTTTTATTTTTAAGTAGATCATAAAATATTTGTTGATCCTGCTCATTAAAGGCGGACACCAATAGCGTTTGGTATCCCAATGCTTCATAGATTTTTGATAGTTCTTTTTGTGACTCAAGCAATTCATCGTCATACAAATCTGATTTATTAAAAATAAGAATTGCGGGTATCCGGAAAGCCTCCGCAGTCACTAAAAAACGATCGATAAAACCCAAAGAGGTACGAGGCTTTGTCAAAGTAACGATTAAAACAGCCTGATCAATGTTCGCTGCAAGAATGTGTCCCTCCTTAGCACTTTTGATCGATTTTCGGATAACATAATTTTCTCTTGGTAGTATATTAATGATTAGTCCAACGTCCTCTTTCTCCAATTCGAACTCAACATAATCACCAACTGCGATTGGATTTGTTACTTTGATCCCGGAGATTTTGAATTTTCCTCTTAACCTACAGGAATATTGCTTATCGTTTTTGTCGACAACATTGTACCATGAACCAGTTGATTTGATAACTCGTCCTTGCATTTAAAATGAAAGTTTTAGTAAAATTAAATAATCCGTTGAAGGAATGTACATTAAGGTTATTCTAAAATTTTGTAACATCAGAAAAGAAGAAATCATATTGACAATTTTCAGTTTTAATGGCCAATGTGGTTTGATTAGGCAATAAGCCAGGGAGGAATTTATAGGGTAGAAATAAAAGCAGCTTCAAAATTGGATTACGAATATGTCCATGATGAAATAGATATTGCCTCGTAATGTGGAAACTTGTAGCTTCAAGTAGCTGTCTAATTTCCTCGGTAGTGTATTCTCTCCAATGGATACCTATTATTTCGGATGTTCCCGGCTTTAACTGGTCAAAAAATTTTTGAATTGGAGTATTTACTGATTTACCAAATAAAAATTTCAATCTGTTTGGCAATGAGACCAAATTAGGCAGTGACAAGTAGTACAACCCATCCATTTTTAATATTCTGTTTATTTCAGATAAAACAGGCAATGGATTGAAATTCAAATGCTCCAAGACTTCACACATGATGATGGCATCGAATTCCTCGTTATGGAAAGGCAACTTGTAATGGCGCAGGTTAACCGGAGAATAGTTTATTTGTTCATTTTCAAAGTGGGCTTTAAGATTTTTTTGGCAAACGAAATCCGGTATTTCCTGGACTGAGATGTTAAATCCTATTCTTTTTAGTACGGTACTTACAAAACCTACCCATGGTCCAATCTCCAGGATTTTAATATCCTCAAAATTTCTAACTACCGGTTTAAAATAGTTTGTAATATCCCGAATTGTTCGCTCATAGGTCAATTTTAGAACCTCTAATTCTTGAGTTTCTACTTCTCCTTTCCCATTTCCAAAAATGTCAATAGGAGTTTTTTTATATTCATTAAAAACTTGATCGAAAATTTCTTTGAATGCTTTATCCATGATACCAAAGTTATGCTTGACTTACATAGATCCTTTCAAAATTTCGATACTATACCTGATAATTTGTTCTGTTGCTCCGGTATGCCGCTCCACATAGTCTGTGCTGATTTTGGCGGTTTTTTTAATGGATTCAGGATCGTTGATGAATTCAGACATCTTTTGTTCCAAATCATCCGAATCTCCAATCGCAAAAGCTCCCCCTAACTCAATTAGATCATTCGCCTCCTGAAACTTTTTGTAATTCCTGTTTCCAAAGAATATGGGTGATCCAAAAGTCGCAGCTTCAAGAATATTGTGCAATCCCTTGCCAAAAGCACCCCCTACATAGGTAAAATCAGCATATTTATAGATGGAGCTTAACATTCCTATATTATCAATGATCAGTGTATCGAAATCAGATACTTCGTCGGTTGAAGTTTTGGATAAACGAACATTTGAACAAGTCAAGTCCGTTTCAATTTTCCTGATATTTCTTTCACCTATCTCATGAGGTGCAATAATGAATTTGAGCTTATTCCTGTTTTGATTGATGAATGGAGTTAATATTTCCATGTCTTGAGGCCAACTGCTACCAATAACCATGAGTAGTTTCTCTTTACAGAATTTCTCAATGAGCGGTAGATTTTGAGTTGCCTGACAAATAGAAAATACTCTGTCAAATCTGGTATCTCCTGATACGGTAATTTGTTTGATACCTATATCATTAAGTAATTCTTTTGACAGCACATTTTGAACAAAGAAATGATTAAAACGAAAAAGAATTTCTCTATAGAAGCTACCATAGTTTTTAAAGAAAAGTTGATCCCGGCGGAAAATGGAAGAGATAGAAATAATGGGAATTTGATTTTTATAAAGTTCTCGAATGAAATGATGCCAAAATTCATACTTCACAAAGTAGGCTAGCGTAGGATTGACGATCGATATAAACAATCGCGCATTTTTAGCTGTATCTAAAGGTAAATAATAGATGAAATCTGCGCCGCTATAATTTTTTCTAACCTCAAAGCCCGATGGTGAGAAAAATGTGAGTACGATTAGATAATCAGGGAACTCTTTTTTAAACGACTCCATAACTGGTCTTCCCTGTTCAAACTCCCCCAATGAAGCACAATGAAACCAGGCTATGGGCGCAATATTCTCCTTTAGGTCATTGCTTATTGCTTCAATAAGACCTTTCCTTCCATCAACAAAAAGTTTGGTTTTTTTGCTAAAGATAGCTCCAATATATGCAGCTACTTTTAACAGGAAAATGGAAACATTATAAAGGTAAATTGCCATATAGATCAATCCTGACTTTAAAGAGCCACAAAATTACGAAAGCTTACTAAAAACAAAAGTGCGAATACCTATTTCAAAAACTAAGCTTGATTAGTTAGGAATGTGATGCTTTTTGCTGATTTTCAATGTTATAAATAGGCCTGATTGTCTTTGAAAATAATTCTTAGAATTCCTCGATTTGCTAATAATGTGTTTACAAACTTGTGTAAGTTTATAAAGCAAAGCACTTATTTATTTCAATTTAGAATAACAATTTTTGTAGAGTTAACTATTAAAAGTATTAAAACTAACTATGAGAATTAACAAAGGAACTTGCCTGATATTATTTGCTATGATAATAAGCGTGAATAGCTATGCTCAAGATGAAATTGATCAAATTTTAGAGGCAGGGACAGATGATGCCAGCAAATATGTCGAAAGCTATATCGAGCCTTTTTTCAAAGGGTTTGGATTTGGAATGACCAATGGCTGGTACAATACCGCAAAGCCACACAAATTGCTGGGTTTTGACCTGACAATTACCGGGAATGTTGCCTTTGTCCCGGACAAAGATTTGGTTTTTACATTCAGGAATAGTGATTATAATACCATTAGACTAGATAATGGTTCAACCTCCACTGAGTTACCTACCATTTTTGGTACTGAGACTATAACGTTATTGGAGATTTTAGATGAAAATGGGAATCCAATCCCACCTAGTGGCGTTTCTATAGAAGCGCTTGATGGACTTGATCTGAAAGATGAAATTGGTACGAATGCTGTGCCAGTGCCTATGGCACAATTAGGAATAGGAATACCCAAGGGAACTGATTTGAAACTGAGATATACTCCAAGTCTGGACTTTGATGATGTGAAGGTAAAATTGCTTGGTATTGGTATCATGCATGATGTAAAGCAGTGGATCCCGGGAATAAAATTATTGCCTTTCGATCTATCGGTATTAATTGCTTTTACAGATTTAGAAACAAGTTATGATTTTACAGACTCTGAGTTTAATACAGGATCGAATGATCAGGTAGGTGTTTTTGATGTGAATGCCTGGACCTATCAAATTCTTGCCTCCAAAAAAATAGCAGTTTTAACCATATATGGAGGGTTAGGTTATAATGCCGTTAAATCGGACTTTAGATTAAACGGTACTTTTGATATAGGTGGAAGAAAAACACTAACGGATCCATTGAACCTCAATTTTAAAAGCAGTGGGGTTCGGGCTACGGCCGGTTTTCGAGTGAAACTAGCCATTGTTACTTTGCATGCTGATTATACGTTACAGGAATATAAAACATTGACCGTTGGTTTTGGTTTCAATGTTAGATAAAGGAAATGTTCAATAGGTTTATGGTTTAGTAGTGGGAGCTGAGAGATCAGCTCCCTTTTTTATTGATGCTTGTTCAAAATTCATTTGCCCTGAAAATCAGGAGCTCTTTTTTCAACGAATGCCGCCATCCCTTCTTTTTGATCCTCTGATGCAAACAATAGATAGAAATTTTTCCTTTCAAAATGCAGCCCCTCATCCAGATGTGTTTCGAATGCTCTATTAACACTTTCCTTGGCCAGTTGTGTTGCCACGGGCGACATTTGGGCAATGCTCCTTGCTAGATTCATGGCTTCATCAAGGTATTTTTCAACCGGGACAATTTTGTTGATGAAACCGTACTTCATGGCTTCCTCAGCATCAATGAATTTTCCAGTCAAGACCATTTCCATAGCCCTGGCTTTGCCAACAGCCCTGGTTAAACGCTGTGTTCCACCGGCTCCTGGCATCACACCTATCTTGATTTCAGGCTGTCCAAATTTAGCGGTTTCAGAGGCTATAATCATATCGCAGGTCAGGGCCAGCTCGCACCCTCCGCCCAAGGCAAAGCCAGATACCGCGGCAATGATAGGTTTTTTGGTTTTTCGTATTTGATCCCAGGTGGAAAATTGATCTATCTGCAACATTTCTATGGCACTCTTATCTGCCATCTGTTTGATGTCGGCTCCGGCGGCGAAGGCTTTCTGGTTTCCGGTTATAACAATCACTCTTATTTGATTGTTATTGTCAAGGTTCTTTAAGGCATCTCTGAGTTCACCCATTAGCTCAAGATTTAGAGCATTGAGTTCTTTTGGACGATTGAGTTGAATTAATCCAATATGCTTTTCTTGCTCCTCAATTACTTTTATAAAGTTCATATTTCGTTGGATTTTTTTGAACCTTAAATTGAGGAAAACAATTCTTATAAAAAAGAGAAACCTCCCTTTTTAAGGAAGGTTTCTCTTAGAAAAATGTTAAACAGGTGTATGAATAAAATAAAATGTGTGTGTTATGTAACTGTGTATACTACACACTTTAATTAGGTAACCCCTTCAATCAAAAAAAATTAATTTTTTTTGATTTTTTTTTCTGTTTTAGGAAAGTTGAACGATTCAAAGCTTGCTTCTTTCACAAGAGAGTTGTTCATTTCAAATGGATTCTCAATAGCTCTTGGAGAGACCAAATCCACTTCATCTCTGGTTCTACTTTGAGAACTATCTTTACCAAAATATCCTCCTACAAGGATTGAAATAAGCGTTAGAACTTTGAAAGTAAAAGAGATGTTACTACGTTCTTTGTCCATTGTTATCATTATCACCCTTTTCTCAACTCAGTTTTCTTCAGGACTATAAAGATGAATGATTCACAGGAAATAATAATACCATAATACTTTTAAACATTGGTTATGTACTATAAATATTAAAAACTTCAAAAATAGATTTAGGCAACTTATCCAGTTTAAAATATTGCTGGAATATCATCCTCGTTCAATTCAGATGCAAAAGTAATATTTATCAAAAAAAATCAATGAAAGGTTTAATTAAAGTAATACAGAATTTTATTTTCGTATACCGAACTTATATTGAAACTTTATGATCAAAGTCTTATTTGTTTGTCTTGGGAATATTTGCCGGTCGCCGCTGGCGGAAGGTATTTTTGAGCTGATGGTTCAAAACAGAAAACTGAATGGGATTATCAAGTGCGATTCTGCCGGTACTTCCAACTATCATATCGGAGATCCGCCTGATAGGCGGACTGTACAAAATGCCAAGGAAAATGGAGTAATACTCACAAGCAGGGCAAGACAATTTGATCCGGCAGATTTTAAACTGTTCGACTACATAGTGGCTATGGATTCACAAAACCTGAAAGTAATTAAATCGATAGAACCTTCAGGTAATCAAGAATCGTATGAGATTTTAATGATGCGGGAGTTTGATCGTCTGGAGACCAATGCAGATGTTCCAGATCCTTATTATGGTGGTGAAAAGGGATTTCAGGAAGTCTTTGAAATATTGGAAAGATCTAACCAAAATTTCCTCGAATTTTTGATAGAAAGACACAATTTAAAGAGAGCCTGATTTTGGTGCTACATATGAATTAATGTGACGCCACGACGATTTGAAAATTGTGTCTTGTCTTTTGTTCCAATAGAATGTCTTGATTATTACAAACTTGATCAATGGTTTGTTGGTCATAATTTTTAACCGTGATCAATTTTAAATTAGTATTATAATAAATCTCGAAGTCATTTCTGAGAGATTGTAGTAACTCTTTAATTTTCTCTTCCTGATTATCTATACAAATTGAAAAAGAAATGGCTGAGTTCTGCATCATGTTTATTTTGATATTGAGTTGATCAAGCAAATGAAAAATGATACTTAAATTATTCTCATTTATAAATGTGAAATCCCTGACTTTAAATGAAATCAAGCTTTGATTTTCCTTAAAGATGATGGATGGAACCACCTTTTCCATTTCCATATGATTAATACAAGTTCCGGACTCCTCCGGGTTTTCAAATGATTTGACCAATAGCGGTATATTGAGATTGGCCAGGGGCTTGATGGTTTTTGGATGAATGACCGATGCACCGTAATAAGTCATTTCAGCTGCTTCATGATAGTTAAGGCTATCAAATTTTATTGCGTCAGGAATTACTTTAGGATCTGCATTTAAAACACCGGAAACATCTTTCCAAATTGTTACGGAATCAGCTTTTAAGCATCGAGCAAAAATCGCTGCCGTGAAATCAGATCCTTCTCTTCCCAATGTTGTATACCTTCCATCATCTGTTCCACCAATAAAGCCTTGTGTCAAAACAATGCCATTTCCTAACTTTTCAGGGAGTCTGTCTGCGATGACCTCCTGAGTTTTCTCCCAATTTATCTTAGCCTCTTTAAATGTTTTGTCTGTGCTGATAAAATTGCTGGCATCTATCCAATGGCAATCAAGTCCTGTGTCTCTTAAATATGCATGCACAATCTTTGAGGAGAGCATCTCTCCTTTTGAAACGATTTTATCATACAATTCCCTTGAATCGATTATATTGGACCCATGTGATAAATCCTTCCTTATTTGGTCGAATATATTCTCAACTTCGTTTAGTATATCATCATTGGCACTTAATGGCAGACCATCCAGAATTGAAAGGTGATAATGCTTGAGATCCAGAATATTTTGATCAAAGTCCCGGTTTTTAAGGGAAAGACTATATACTTCTTCCAAAGAATTAGTTGTTTTTCCCATGGCTGAAACAACCACCAGTAATCTGTCATTACTATGTTTTCTAACCAATTCTGCCATATTTCTAACGGCGGAAGCATTTTTTATTGAAGCACCCCCAAATTTGAAAACCTGCATACTTTAGATTCTATTCTTAAGATTAAGTCTTAACCGGATAGACAAGCTGTCCTTTACAATTCGGGCCAAATTTAAAAAGAATGGAAATATTTTAAGCTACTTTGGCATGAGAGATGGTTTCTTTTAGTGCTTAAAATCTTTTGACATGCTGAACGATTGTATGTAAACACCTAGACAGGTTTTGAGTATAATTCATTTTACTGGGATAGATTTAAATACTATTTTTGAGTCAAAACAAACATAGAAAAATTATATTTTCACCAAGACCCAAAAATAATTAATGGAAGATTCAAGAATTGCCTTACCCATCGGCACTACTTTGGACCGGTTCATTAAGAGGAATCAGGATGATTTCCAATATGCCACCGGAGAGCTTTCCCAATTACTTCGCGATATTGCCTTGGCCGGAAAAGTAGTAAACAGAGAGATGAACAAAGCCGGGCTTATCAATATTGCAGGAGCCATTGGGACTATGAATGTACAAGGGGAAGAACAACAAAAACTGGATGTTCTTGCCAATATCAGGTTTATTAGAGCCCTGACAAAAGGGGGGGAAGTTTGTGCCATTATTTCTGAAGAGGATGAGAAAGTGATAGATGTTGATCATAGCAAAGGCAAATATGTGGTGGCTATTGATCCACTGGATGGTTCATCCAACATTGATGTTAATGTTTCGGTCGGAACAATCTTCTCTGTATATAGAAGAATTTCTCCAATTGGTAGCCCTATACAGAAGGAAGATTACCTTCAAAAAGGTACGGAACAAGTAGCTGCTGGCTACCTGCTCTATGGTTCTTCTACCATGCTGGTCTACACTACCGGAGCAGGAGTAAATGGATTTACCTATGAACCTTCTCTGGGAGAGTACTTTCTGTCCCATCAAAATATGACGATACCTAAGGATGGCAAGATTTACTCAATAAACGAAGGATCACTTTTTAGTTTTTCCGAACCTGTTAAAAGATATCTCGAGTATTGCCGTGAAGAAACTTATTCAGGAAGATATATTGGTTCTTTAGTAGCAGATTTCCATAGAAATATGTTAAAAGGAGGTATTTATATATATCCCAGCACAGCAAAAAATCCAAATGGTAAATTAAGGTTACTTTATGAATGCAATGCATTGGCCTTTATAGTAGAGCAAGCTGGAGGCAAAGCTACTGATGGTATAAATAGAATTTTAGACGTTAAACCCACTTCACTTCACCAAAGAGTACCCTTCTTTGTTGGTTCAAAAAATATGGTTGAAAAAGCCAAGGTCTTTCACGAAATGATCCACAACTGATAGAAGTTTTGTCGGTGAAAAAAGGCTTAAGATTAAAATACAAAGGGGTTAATTAACCCCTTTGTATTTTAATCTGGTAACTACTTTTTGGTATTCTCTTTCTATGATGAGCATTGCAACTTCCGCAGATATATTATCAGGAGTTTCAACGGCAAGAATTTGCTTGAACTTTTGTTCGCTTACATCAATTTTATACAAGGCATTCAACAACCTTTCGAAATCATGATCTATTAATTGTGAAACTAAATTTGTCAATTTTTCATGCAGCTCTGTGAAAGAAGTTTTTTCCATTTCCGGTCCTGCATAGAGATTATCCGCATCTATATTTAAATGCTGCGATATCAGCACAATACTTTGGCCAATCAGCTCTTCTTTATATTTGGATACATCCATTTTTAGGGAACCGATTATTAACTTTCACTTTTGGTTTCGTCTTCCTGACTTTCTTCGTTTTTCGTTTCCTGCAATATTTCTGGTGCATATTTAAATATTATTTTGTACCAGGAAACAACCTTTTTTATATCAGAGACATAAACCCTTTCCTCATCGTATTCCGGTAAAATATGTTTAAGAAATGCCTTGAGTTCCTCGGAAGATGAGCCACTGTCAATTCCAGGATCTTCGCCAAACTCATTGTGAATATTTACAAGCACATCTTTCAAAGGAGTTGTTCCATCCGGAGTATGACTATAAATTGAAATCTCTTCAAGTATGGATATCCGATTGTTAACGCTGGCAACCAACTTACTTTTCTTTTCATCCATTGATTCCAAGATTACTCCTGATCTGGTTGGTTTAATTACTTTAAATAAACCACCCTTTCCAGATACTGATGCAATGTCTTTTAGCTCCATAGAATATAATATTTCATTTAAAATTATTGTTTCGCTCGACTATTTACTACCTCTTCAATAAACTGCAATATTTCCTTACCTCCTGTTCCGTCGGCAGAAGAGCTAACAAAATATTGTGGCATTTCTTCCCAATCTTTTAAGAGCGTTCTTTTGAATAATGCTACTGAGGATTGAACCTTTGATTTAGAGAGTTTATCACATTTTGTAAAAATGATAGCAAATGGTATACCATTTTGCCCGATCCAACTAATAAAGTCCAGGTCAATTCTTTGAGGCTCCAGCCGTGAATCCACCAATACAAATACACAATCCAGGTTGGGGCGATATAGCAAATAATCTTTTGTCATATCTCCCCATTTTTCTTTTTTGGTTTTACTGACTTTAGCCCACCCATATCCGGGTAGGTCAACAAGATACCACTCTTTATTGATCAAAAAATGATTGATAAGTTGTGTCTTACCTGGCTTTGCAGAAATTTTGGCTAATTTCTTATTCTTTGATAACATATTGATCAAAGAAGACTTACCCACATTGGAACGCCCGATAAATGCAAATTCGGATATTTCTGTATTTGGGCATTTTTTGAAATCAGTGTTGCTGCAAATAAACTCTGCTGTTTTTATTATCATCCCGATTTTGAATTGGGTCGTCAAAAATAGGAAAAAAGTATAAAAAATAGCTACTAATACTATAAGTGTAATAAGTAGCCGGAATTAGTAAATTTATTAAAAGGCATATGATATAAATTAGCGAACAGAGTTAAAGCTTTGGTTGAAGCAAGTTAAGTTAGTGAACTTAGATAAACCCCATATTTAACTAATCAGGAGAAGATTCCGAACCCTATATTGTTGGTTCGATAGTAAATCTAAACTGATTGGCAATTTATCAATGTATTTGAGTCTTTGGAGTTTCTATCTAATTAACCGGTGTTCTATCAAATCAAATTGTCGATAAAAATGCTTGGAACAATGGACAAAAAATATTTCAAATTATTTTTTGTGCTTATATCAATTTTGGCTGTAAACCACTTCGCGATTAGTCAGGACAAAGAAGCAGCGGTACAGTTCCTGGAAATTGCGGATGAAGTTTACAATGAACAAAAAGCTGTTGTAGCGGCCAATGAACTCTATGTTCAAGCTGCAACACTTGATACAGCAAATATTAAGGCCAACTACATGGCTGGTAAGACTTACATTGAGTCAGTCAATAAAGATAGATCTGCCCAATACTTTTTAAGAGCCTACAGAATTGACCCCAAGTATCGATTTGATTTGCTCTATTGGATAGGTAAAGGATATCAATACGGAGAAGATTTTGAGAATGCACTCCTCTATTTTAATAGATATAAGGAGAAGCTCATATCCGAGAAAAATTACCGTGGTTTAGATGTTATTACACTGAATGTGGTGGAACGGAGCATCTATGAATGTGAGAATGGAATGGAATTCAAAGCAAATCCCGCCAATTTCAAAATAAAGAATATTGGTAAGGAAATTAACTCAGACATGCCGGATTATGCCCCAGTGCTAAATGCTGATGAAAATGTATTGATTTTTACAACCAGAAGGAGAGATGGTAATTTAAGTGAGGACGTGGCTGCTGATAACTTTTCATATGAGGACGTTTTCATTGCCTATAAAGAGAACGATAAGTGGAAGAAAGCCCAAAATATTGGTGATGTTATTAACACGCCTTACCACGATTCCAATATCTCGCTGAACGCGGATGGTAGCCAGCTTTATTTATACAGTGATGACACTGGTAATGGAGATATTTATGTGTCCAATATGAATGCTGATGGGAGTTATAGTGAACCGGAATTGTTAAGTGAAAATATAAATTCAAGTTTTACGGAAAACTCTGTTTCCGAATCACCAGATGGCAACATACTTTTCTTTGCAAGTAACCGGCCTGGTGGATTGGGTGGTATCGATATTTATTATGTTACTAAGGATAAAAGAGGTGAATGGAGCAGGGTCAAGAATATGGGGCCGGTCATTAATACAGAGCAAGATGATTATAGCCCATTTATTCACTATGATGGAAAGACATTATATTTCAGTACCAAGGGCAGGAAAGGTATGGGAGGATATGATATTTTCAAATCCGAATATGATAGTACAGCTGGAGAGTGGGCAGAGCCGATGAACCTTGGTTATCCCATCAATACACCGGATGATGATGTATTTTTTGTATCTACAAAAGATGGTAAGAGAGGTTATTATTCATCCGTTAGGGAGGATGGATTTGGTTACACAGATATTTATGAAGTGACAATTCCTGATCTTTTATCGGAAGACGAACCACTGGCCTCCAAGCCCGAGGATATCAAAGAACCGGAGACAAAAGAAAACGAAGACATTGAAAAAGTTGAAACGACGCCTGAACCGGTTCTTCAGCCTGTAACTTTACTGGTAAGAGTAGAGGACGACGCCAATGCCACTACCCTGAGCAGAGCTAAAGTGAGTTTAACAGGTTTGGAAGACAATGAAGTAATTGCTGTAAGAAAGACCGAAAAAGGACTCTTTAGATTTCTTATTAAGAATCCGCAAGCAAAAGATTATAGGCTCACAGCGGAACTGGACGGTTACATGTTCAAGTCATTGAAAGTAAAGATTCCTGCAGCCACTACAGAGCCTAAAGAGATTAGAAGAAAATTAGAACTGGATAAACTTCGGGAAGGTTTGAGTTCAGTACTAAGAAATATTTATTTTGATTTTGACCAAGCTACTTTTACACAGGAGTCATATGTTGAACTCAATAAGCTGGAGAAATTACTTGCTCAAAATCCGCGAATGAAAGTTGAGATCGGTGGACATACCGATAAAATCGGAGCCATTATTTACAACAAAGATCTTTCACAGAGAAGAGCGGATGCCGTTATCCGTTGGCTAAAAAAGAAGGGTGTTGATCCCAGGAGATTAACCGCCGTAGGTTATGGTAAATCAAAACCCCTTGCCAGTAATGACGATGAAAATGAAGGGAGGGAACTAAACAGAAGAGTCGAATTCAAAGTTACCGAAAAAAATTAAGATGAAATATTGCCATTTGTTATAGGAGTCATTTCGGCTCCTTTTTTGTTTAGGATCCAAAAATTCCACCAACCTTGTCCAATAATCGATATTTTTCATCACCTTTGCATGCAGTTTTGAATATATCTGCTATGACAGTATTACCTTATAAGGACCGGGAACTAGGAAAAAAGGAACAAGTAGCCTACATGTTCAATAATATCAGTAAGCGATACGATTTCCTTAATCATTTTCTGAGTTTAGGGATAGATATTTACTGGAGGAAACAGGCCATTAAACTCCTGAAGCCCAAAAAACCTCAAGTAATTCTGGACATAGCTACCGGTACAGGTGATTTTGCCATTGCTGCCATGAAATTAAATCCCGAGAAGATCATTGGGGTGGATATCTCCGAAGGAATGTTGGAAGTTGGCAGGAAGAAAATGAAGAAACTTGAACTTGACAGCACGATAGACCTGCAGTTGGGTGATTCCGAAAAGCTGCTATTTGAAGATAATAAGTTTGATGCAGTCATCGTTTCTTTTGGTGTGAGAAATTTTGCTGATCTCAAAAAAGGACTTAGTGATATGTGGAGGGTTTTAAAACCCGGCGGAACTGCTGTGATTCTTGAATTCTCCAAACCAAAGTCATTTCCATTTAAACAGATTTATAATTTCTATTTTAAATATATCTTACCAATAATTGGGAGATTGATTTCTAAAGATCAAGCGGCATATACCTATTTGCCGGAATCAGTCAAAGCTTTCCCGGAAGGTGATGATTTTCTGAATATATTTAAAAGTGTTGGATTTAAAGATAGTCAATGCAAACCTTTAACTTTCGGAATAAGCTCTATTTACATTGGTCAAAAATAGTTCCTCTATTTTTACTTTTTGTGCTTGTTGGACATCAACAACTCTTTAGTCAAGTAAGTAGAGAAATTAACCTGCCAAATTCTGATGAGAAGAAGATCAAATATGGCTTCATCATGGGAATCCACTCGTCAAATTTCAGATCGACTTATGATAATTCTTTTGCCACTTCCAGTTTTGATACTTTGCATTCCATAAATGCTCAAAATTCGGCAGGTTTCGCGTTGGGAATGTTTACCAATTTCAGACTGGCTCAATATGCCGACCTTATCGTTTCTGTCAAGTTCGGTTTCTATGAAAACAAATTAGAATATAGCTATACGAATAGAGAAACCAGAACCGGGCTTTCTGAAGTTACCATGCTTGAGTTTCCGGTTTTATTTAAGTATAAATCGGTCAGAAGAGGAAACGCAAGGATGTATTTTGTAGGAGGCGCTACACCTTCATTCAGACCCAATGATAAAAAAGATCTGGAAGCACCTGAAAATAGAATTTTGGTTGAAAAAACGAACCTTTCAGTTGAATTCGGTTTTGGAGTAGATCTTTATTTTCCCCTTTTCAGATTTTCCCCTGAAATAAGATTTTCTAAAGGGTTGGTCAATGTACTGAAACCAGATTCCAATGAATTGTCGGAAGGAATCAGAAGACTAACCACCAATTCTGTAACTTTATACCTTCAATTCGGAGATTAACTTATCATGCAAAAAATAGCCCTTATCACTGGTGCAACTTCAGGTATCGGAGAGGCATGTGCCAGACTGCTCGGTACACAAGGTTTTAAACTGATTTTATGTGGAAGAAGGGTTGAACGGTTGCAAAATTTGAAAAATGATCTTGAAACTGCAACCCGGGTAACAATACTAAATTTTGATGTTAGTAATAGAGAAGAAGTTTTTCGATCTATCAACAGTTTGCCTGAAGATTTTAAAGAAATTGATATTCTGATCAATAATGCGGGCAACGCTCATGGACTTGGGCCTATCCATGAGGGTAATTTAGATGATTGGGATGCCATGATGGACATCAACGTTAAAGGTTTATTGTATGTCTCAAAAGCTGTTGTGCCTGGAATGGTAGCCAGAAAAAGAGGACATGTTGTAAATATTGGATCGATAGCAGGAAAAGAGGTTTATCCGAATGGTAATGTTTATTGTGCTTCTAAACATGCTGTAGACGCTTTGAACAGGGCTATGTTAATTGACCTCAACCAATATGGCATTAAAGTAACTTCTATTAATCCAGGGCTGGTTGAGACCGAATTTTCCATGGTTAGGTTTAAAGGTGATGAGGGACGCGCCAAAGGTGTTTATAAAGGTATCCAGCCTTTGAGGGCAGAAGACGTTGCAGAAACCATTTCTTTTGTGATCTCCAGGCCTGCCCATGTTAATTTAAGTGATATTGTTATATTCCCTACAGCCCAGGCCAGCTCAACGGTGGTCAACAGACAATTAGATTGATCCCTCACTAAGTTGAATCAAGGTTTCCTGGTCTATATCATGTTCGCCGCTGAAAATAGTTGTTTTGGGTTGGATTTGTAGTTTTTCGATAGCGGCTTTTTGTTCCTCGATCTTGCTTTCATGGATGTATTGATCCTGATCACCATATACAATGTGGACAGGTACATTTCGCAGTTTACTTTTACCGAACTCAAAATTCATGTCTGGAGGAAAAACCCCCGCCCAGAGTATTAGTCTATCATATTGCAGGTGCTCCTGCATGGCCCATCTGGAAATTGTAGCTACGCCCTGAGAAAAACCCAGTAATGTGACCTTTATTTTTTCATTGATATTTTCCGAAAGCTCTTGTTCATAGACACTATTGAGATACTGAATGTAATTTTCAATATCAGTTAATCTGTCTTCCTTAGTCATCCAGGTTGCTCCAACTCTGCCAGTAAAACCATAAAGATAAAACCTGGATAATCCTTCAGGTACAATGACACAATGCCGATTGGGATCTAATACTTCAAACTTCTTGATGAAAAACCTCGCTAGTTGTCCATAACCGTGAGCAACGAACCATATGTGCTCCGTTTGTTCATTGATCTTGCCGTGCTTGAAATAGCGGGCCTTGTAATTAAAGTTGATATGGAATTCGTTCATTAATTTTTAAATAAAAAAACAGTCTCGAAAATATTCAAGACTGTTTTAATATTTTATAATTACTCCCTATTTTTTATCGCTTAAAGCCAAGCACAGCTCCTCCACAATGATTTTGTGATCCTTTAAAAGTAAACTGTATATAATATATTCCTGTCGCATTGCAGGGATAGGCAATAGCATTATACAATTTTCCATTTGCATCACTTGTTGAGACAAGCTTTCTTGTAGAATCATAAAGGCTTACCACAATGCCATCGGTAGCGTCGGCTACTCCACTGCAAATATTGATAAAATATTGAGTTCCCTTAGCAAAAACATAAGAATATTCTACTTTACTTTTTGAACCACCTTCTCCATCAATAGTGTAGCTTTTAACAAAATTGAAGCCCTCCTTTAACTTGGGGATACAGGCTTCAGCATGTACATCAGCGTCACACTGTGCATAGATATTGGGAGCTACAAATAGTAGAGTTGTGAAACTTATAGCTACAATTATCTTTTTCATATAGGGAATTGATTTAATTAATGAGTCTGTTTCTAATTTCTTGAGTGATGCGTGTAATATCCGCAATATGCTCATCAGTAATATTGATTGTACTTGTGCTATTATCCACAATCATCAACACACCATCAACTTCTTCAAAAGTAGATTCAGCATAGGTAGTTGTAATTTCAATATTATCGAATACCTGCTTAAGAGGCTCCAATTCCTTGGAGAAAGCCTTAATCCGGGTATCCTGCTCATACAATGATAATAAAAGCATGATCTGCTCAAGAATAATTTTTTGCTCTCCAATCTTCTCTTTAAGCACCTCATTACCGGAAGATTTCGAATATACCTGACAGGTGATGTTCAAAGCTTCCAGCCATCCTCCAGTCAACAATAAAATGCTTAGGTTAGCTCTTTTCTGATCCTGAAGATAGGAATTAATATTATTAAAATTTCTGGTTGTGATCAGTAACAAAGAATCCAGGTTATTGCTGTTTACAGCCAGCTTCCTGATCGTTTCAAAATCAAAAAACTGACCAATGCTTAAACCATCTGCCAAATCTCTAATAGACCTCAAATACCCGATGGCATCCTGGTTTTGCTCATAGATATTGGTATATCCCAAGTCAGTTCCATAAATACCAAGATTGATCGCCTTTTGGAAATTGTTATTGTAGTTAGATGCTTTGTCCGGAGAGTTCAACATGCTATAGTTGTACTTTGTACCTGATTCCTTCAGGAGAACAGATATTTCCAAAGGTGATGGGATTTGCTGAACAATATCCGAAATAACTTCTTCGGATACTTCAGGCGCCTCAATAGACAAAGTATCCAGACTATCCAACAGTGCTTGCTCCTTGCTGCCGTTTGAACCGCAGGCAGATAAGAAGAGTACCACAAGACCAAAGCATATTTTTCTCATAGAACCAATTTTTAAAACAAAAATATAAATTACAACAGGTTTAATAATTTGAACTTTAAACCATTTCTTACACTTCTAATAATTTGATATGAATAGTAATCCATGGCCATTGTTCAGTATCTCTATTTTTTAATAGACTTCATAAATTTTATGTTTCCGAGCATTTTCAGCAACTTCCTGAATACTTCGAAAAACAGTGTGATGTAAAGCAGAATCACCATGAACCAGATGGCAAGAATATTAAAAACATAAGTGTCCACCGAAAGCCCAAATAGGTACTTCACTGGTGCGAAGAAATGTGTTCTGTAGTCAAGTGAATTACTCGCAGCTTTTGGTTCATTGAAAATCGGATCAATTTGTTGAATAAACTCTCCCCGGTATTCTAAAATTCTGTCACTGGTATTGATGTTTCTTACAAGTTCAGATAAACTTTCATTGTGATATTTATCTTTGAATTCATCCAGGTTATAATCAAAACTTTCGGCATTTTCATAAATTTCGATGGCCTTGATTTTCTTTTGTTCCGCAAGCGTGAATTCATCCAGATAATGCTGTTTAAGTGCTTTAAAATACCCGCTTAACATCTTGAAGGTATCAGCGTTAAACGCGGATGCCGTGAGTGTTTGATCCAGATCAATGGTTTCAATGCCTTCTCTGAATTTTTCCTTCTCAATTTCGGCCTTAATGAGCTTCAATTCTTGTTCAACTTGTGCTCTGACCAATTCATCATTAGAATCCAGATTGTCATTTATAAATTGGAGTTTCTCGTCCAATTTTTTGATAAGGTAACTTACTTTGAAATCCGATTGACGGATGTCCTTTTCATATTTATAAAAGGGTGCCTGGTAAGGATTACTTTTAAACTGATCAACGGCCATGGCTTCAAAGGCCCACCGTGATGCCATAAGATCAGCCACTACAGGAACTTTGCCTTTTGTGCTAATGGAATTATTTAATTTATCGAAACTAAATAATAGCCCGCTCAGAATCATTTGAGGGATAAGCAAAATTGGGATCAGGATATAAACATTTATTGCAGATTTTAATGCCGAAGAGGCGTTTAATCCCAAAACATTGGCAAAGCACGATACGGAAAAAAGCACCAGCCAAAATGAAAATGTCATTGATTTTATTTCCAAAATGATATTGCCTATCAACACAAAACTAAGGGTTTGGATTGCTGACAAAAAAAACAGTATAATCAACTTGGACAATAAATAACTATTCCAACTAAGATTCAAGAAGGATTCTCTTTTCAGGATCTTGCGGTCTTTGATGATCTCCTCAGCACTTACCGATAAACCCATAAACAACGCAACGATTATACTCATCATTATGAATGCCGGGATGTTATCGTTAAATCGGAAAGAATAGCCCGTCCCATTTTCAATATTATTGTATTTAATCAGGAAAGCCAAAATGAGTGCCAGGAGGGGGGCCTCCAGAAAGTTAATTAAGAGATACTGACTATTACTGATTTTTGAGAGAACATCTCTTTTTGTGAAAATGAAAATCTGTACAATTTTCGAAGGTATTTTCAGTGATTTAGGTGGTGTCTCATTAACGTCCTCAACCCAGTTTAACTTAAATTTTTCATAGTACAGATCATTCCATTGTTGCGGATTAACTTTTCGCTTATTTGTGTATTCCCCATACTCATCAACAACATTGGCTTCTATGATATTGAAGATTTGTTCGGGATTGACATTGCCGCATTCAGGACACTGTCCTCTATCACTATCAACCTGGTTTGTCGCCTTTTTGAAGTAGGTAACGGCCTGAATAGGATTTCCGTAAAAAATGGGATATCCGCCTGTGTCCATCAGGAACATTTTATCAAACATTTTATAGATGTCTGATGATGGCTGATGGATTACCACAAATATTAATTTCCCTTTTAAAGTTAATTCTTTGAGCAGGTCTATTACATTTTCGGAATCTCTTGACGACAGCCCTGAGGTAGGCTCATCGACGAACATAACGGCAGGCTCGCGAATTAACTCGAGTGCAATGTTCAATCTTTTTCGTTGCCCGCCACTGATGGTTTTATCAAGAACACTACCGACTTTTAGATCTTTTCTTTGATCTAACCCTAAATTTTCCAGAACGGACATGACTTTTTCATGGAGCTCATCATGTTTGAGATCAGCAAAACAAAGTTTAGCATTATAGTATAGGTTCTCATAAACGGTAAGCTCCTCAATGAGCAAGTCGTCTTGTGCTATATAGCCTATAACTCCATTAATATTCTCTTTTTCAGTATTTATATTGATGCCATTGATTAAAATTTCTCCGGAGCTTGGCTGTTCTATTCCCGCAAGGACATTAAGCAAAGTTGTCTTGCCAGCTCCACTGGCACCCATAATGCCTATGAGTTTCCCCGGCCCCTCAGATACATTGATGTCTCTTAACCCGATCTCTCCATTTTTGAACTTAAATTCAATATTCTTAGCGTTGAAGGAGATTTCACTGATTTTATGGTCAGAAATGAAATATCTGATGAGATCACTATAATAAAGAGCGGCTCCTTTAGGTGTTTTAATGGTACTACCCTGGGAGAAAAGATAAACACCATTTTCTTTAATAATAAATCCATTGAGAATAAGCTCATCTGATCCCACATACTTAGCGAAGTACATGTCAACACTTTTTACTCTCAGGAATATTATTTCACCATCAATATCTGCTTCAACATATTTATCTTGTTGCTGCCCATTTTCAGATGCACTGCCCGGCTTTGGGCCAACGGTCAATATGTTTTGATGATGTATTTTAGAGCTTTTATCTTCAAGAACAAATTTCAGGATTAATTCGTATTCCTCTTTTTCGAATTTAAATACTTCTGAAACAGTGTTGATAATCTCCATCCTTCTATCACTTAAGTTGCTATCAGAAGCAACCAGCTCAAGGATTTTGATCAATACAACTACCTTTTGTTTTTGAGTTAGTGTTTTGTTAATTTTTTTACATATCCCCAGAATCCTAACAGAATCCTTAACCGAAGTGAGTTTCTTTTTCTTTTCGGCTCCGTCATTTTTATTATCTCCAATGTATTCATCATACAACTTGATATATTCCTCTACGGAATCTTTATCAAGCTCCTGATTAAAAAACTGGATGACAAAGTCCCTTTCGGTCACCGTAACACCCTCATCTTGTTTACTAATAATGGCAAACAATTGGGTCAGAGCCTTTAATATTTCTTCACTCATGCTTTATCAGTTCCTATGAAATTAAAGTATGTGTTCAATTTCCTTTTGTTAAAAAGAAACTCAATCGCCAAATTGAGACAATAAAATGCCATTAACCTGGGCGCAAGTTTATGAGTTAATAAGCACCTTGCATTATGGCAAGGAGGAAAGAATTAAGGTAATTGTATTAAGGTTAGCTTTTAGTAGGTTTTGAATTCGAATGGAATTTCAACCAATTCTGAAAATTCTTCTCCAGCCTCTTCCATATCTTCATCATCTTCATGAAAATACCATGCAACAGAGGTTCCTTCGATGTCTTCCAAAGATGAAAGGATATCCAGAATTAATTTTGACGACGCAGTGTTGAAATATTCCAATTTGAAAACGAATTCGGTTTTGTCATTAGGGCTGCTTGAATATGATTCTAACCAATCCAATATTGGTTGATAAAATTCAGCAGTATCTTCCGGTAAGGACCTCCCAGAAATTTCAAAAATTCCATTCCCTTGATCTAGCAGTATCTTTGGAGTATCTTCAGTGCCTTCTAAATTTATAATTTCCATGATTTAATTTTTTTTTGATTAAGTAGTTAAAATTAAGCTTGTCGGGATACAGTTGATTTTAATGAAAAGAAAGAAAAATCATCGCTCATTGGCTCAAACGTATATTCCAGTGCATTTCCGGATTTACGTGCCATATCGACAAATCCTAATCCCGCTCCACCCTTTTCTGAAATTTCAGTTCCTTTGATAATTTCCTTGTAGAGTGTTTTTAACCCGTCTTTATCAAGACTATTGATTTTGTCAAGCCTGTCTTTCACAGAATCAATGTTATCATTTTTGATTGGATTTCCAGTCGTTATAATATACTCTTCATCCTTTTTCCCAATCATGAAAATGGCTGTATATTTTCCCAGTGATGGGTCTGAAATTTCATCACTATGCTTGACTATATTTTGTAAGCATTCAACCATAACATTAAATACCTTCCTCTTAATACTTGACTCCTCTCCAATCGAATCCATATTTCTTTCTGCCATCGCCAACACAGATTTGGTTATTTCCTGTGTAAACTCGCCCTCATAGATAAGTATGAGGTTATTAGCGAGCATGGTTTTATGCAGGTCATAGATATACTTCATAAGACAATATATTTAGTTTAATCAATTTTACTTTTTTATAAATTAACACAGAGGGGGGAGCTGTTGAATTGCCCCCTTTAATATAAAAGAATCTTTTCATATTTTTAGAATTTGATTCCAATCATTAATACATCATCAGTTTGTTTGTGTTCACCTTTCCAATCCTCCCATTGATCACTCATGATTTTGTGAACTTCTGTCATATCTTTCTTGTGAATTTCACCGATCAACTCCCGGGTTCTCTTAGGTCCGAACTTCCTATTCTCAGGTCCACCAAACTGGTCTGGAAAACCATCTGAACAGAAGTAGATAGAATCCCCTTTCTTCACCTTAATTTTGTGATTGGTGAAATTTGTCTGGTTTTTATAAATACCTCCACCAATAGCAAATTTATTTCCTTTTATTTCTTCCAGTTCACCATTTTTCATGAAATAAAGTGGCCGGTGAGCTCCTGCGAATTCTACCTCTTGCTTGTCTACACTGATTTTACACAATGCGATGTCCATTCCATCCTTAGACCTTGAATCATCTTGATCCTGTCTTAAAGTACTGGTTACGCCTTCATCAAGCAGATCCAAAATTTGCCCCGGATCATTGATTTTTCTACTTCTCACAATGTCATTAAGAAGGAAATATCCGATTAATGAAATAAGTGCTCCCGGTACTCCATGACCAGTACAATCTACTGCAGCAATGAAAACTTCTTTTCCTACCTGCATGAACCATGGAAAATCACCACTAACTACATCTTTTGCTTTGTATAGTATGAATGATTGTGGAAGAACCTGGCTAATTACTCTTGTATTGGGCAGAATGGCTCCCTGGATCCTTTTGGCATAGTTTATACTATCATTGATCTTCTTATTTTTCGACTGAATTTCAAGCTCAATTAGCTTACGATCTGTAATGTCGTGGGATACCAATAGAACTGATTCCAGTTTACTTTGTTCATCGAATTCCGGAATAGCATTTACCTGCATGATCCTATCTCCGATCACAGAAGGAAAATCCATCTCCTGAGAAACCTTTTCATTACTCTTGGTTACATCCTGCAAAATTTTCAACCAGTGATCAGTAATGGTGTCATTTAACTCAATTTCTTTTAGTGGCTTATTTAAGTAGTATTCGGAATCATGTCCGGCATAAGTCTCTATCATCGGGTTGATATAAGAGATGGAGCCATCTTCTTCCAACCTGGTAATAATATCCGGAGAGTTTTCCGATAAGGCCTGCATTTTACTTCTCATTCTTTGCTCCTCTTCTGCAAGCCTTCTTTCAGTGATATCCCTTGAGTTTACAATAATCCCCTGTATTGCAGGATCCGATAACTTGTTAGTTCCGGTTGCCTCAAGCCAGATGTACTCTTCACTTTTCGTTTTATACTTATATTGAATGGTTATCTGCTTGTAAGGGGTTGCTATAAGCTCCTTAAACATATCATGGAAGCTTTCAATCCCGGCAGGATGAATGTTTTCAGAGTCCTTTTGCCCTATCATTTCATTTTGGGTGAACCCTAGAATATTTTCTACCGAAGGACTTATATATCTTATTTTTTCATCTTCCTCATAAATCGTAATGACCTCGGATGCGTTTTCCAATAAGAGCTGCATCCTCTTTTGAGTTCTGTTAACTTCTTCTATTTGATCATTGAGTCGTTGATTTGATCTTCTTAATTCCTCCTGCGTAGCCTCCATTTCTTCAGCGTTTTGCTGAAGTTCCTCTTGCTGGATCTGAAGTTCATGACTCATTTTCTGAGAAGCTTCCAGAAGATTTCTGGTCCTTTCGTTCACTTTGATATTGAAAACCGTTCTGGCTATGATAATACTTATTTCCTCGACAAATTTAATTTGACTTGGATTGAATTTATTGAAACCGGCAAACTCCAATATGCCATAAACTTTCTCCTCAGTGATCAACGGAACAAGTAGTATACAACTTGGCCTCTGATCTCCTAAAATACCAGAAGTAATGGAGACATAATCTTTGGGTATTTCGGTTCTTAATATGGTGGCTTGTTCAGCCGCGGATTGACCAACCAACCCTTCAGCAAATTTGAATTTACCTTTAAGATTCTTCTTTTTATTGTAAGCATAACTGGCCTGGATCTCAATAAAAATATTTTCTTCATCCTCGTCATTCACCACATAAAAAGCACCTTGAATGGCATCGATCTTATTGGTTACAAAAGCAATTACATCATCTCCCAAATCATTCAAGGTATCATGTGACCTTAGGATCTCACCTATTTCCGCAACACCTGTTACAATCCAGTTACGTTCGGTGTCTCTTTTCTCAGCATCCTGGATACTGTCTCTCATATTAATGAGAGCATTTCCTAGATTGTCCTGATCACTTAAAGGTTGAAAGTCTGCGGCAAAGTCTCCTTCACCAATTTGATGCGCAAAGGAAGCAGTCCGTTTTAATGCCTGTACCAGATCATTGGTAGTTTCAGCCATCTGACCGATCTCATCATCACCATACTTCCTGACCTTTTCCGGTAATATTCCTTTACTCAATACCTGTAGTGTCTCTTTTAATGATAACAGAGGAGTAATGAGTATTCTGGAAAATAAAATACTGATTACCAAAGCCAAAGTCATAATGACCAATCCAGCAATTAGGAAGTTTATCAGTAAACTTCCCGAGTTAGCTCTGATCTCACTTTCATCAATTTTAACGACAAGACCCCATGTGGTTTCCGGTATATTTCTCCAAGTTGCCAATGTATTCTTGCCACGATAGTCCTTATAATACTTCGTGCCGGGCTGGTCCGCTTTTGTAGCAAGCAATATGGGACTGTTCAAAGCCATGGCAGTATCAGCGGCTTTGGAAAAAGCGCCGTTTTCCTTGAATTTTAATGGATTAAGATAGATTATCTTATCACTGCTATACTTATCAACAAGCAATATTTCACCGGTTTCTCCCAAGCCTACAGAATCATTCAACTGGCTAAAAATGGTGTCCATGTTTATTTTAAGGAAAATGGAGCCTGCTTGAGAAGAGGCTGTGCTGACCAATGGAGCACCTACACCTAAGTAAATCTCACCATTTTCTTTAAAGATGTCGCTATAGAAAACCCCTTTTTTTGATTCTGACAAGATCTTTTTGTCTTGCTCGAGAAATTTTGTGCCATTTTCAGGATCTTCATCAGTTGTATATAAGAGCTTTCCATCAATATCTGTGACGTACAGTTTTCCAGGAAATGTTCTTGCAAAAGGTGAAATTTGATCACTCAGATTGTATTTTACAATATTTGTTATACTGTCAGCATCAAGTCCTCCAAACTCCTCAAGTAAAGTAAAATTATCTTTCACCATACTTTGATCTTGAATCAGACCAATGTTTGACTCTAATTGTCCAAAGAACAAACTGATATTGTCCTTTTTCAAATTGGCGATGGCATTGATTTTTTCAATGTGTCGCTTTTCAAGTGCGCTTTTATTGAAACTGAAAGTAATAAAACTTACCACAATGGTGACTAGCAGCACGGCTGTTAGCACCAGTCCTGTTATTTTACTTCCAATATTTATTTTCTTGAACATAAGCCTATTTGAAAAATGATTTTTTCACACTATCCTTTTGTTATTCCTATTTAGCCGTTTCCGACTCCTTTTTTGTAGCTCTTACTTTCTTTGTCTCAGTCGTTTTTACCAAAACCTTTTTGGTGGCCAAGGCAAATACCTGTTCCAAATACCTTATATCCTTTTTTGCAAACTCCTTAAAAGATGCTACTTCAACAACACCGATTACATTGTTACTATTCTTCATTGGAACAATGGCTAGGTAACCCGGTGTTGTATTTCCTAATCCTGATATGACGGTGATATAACCCTCAGGAACCTTAGAGATATTAACTGTTTTCCCCTCTTTTGCTACTTGTCCGGCAAGCCCGTCGCCATATTCAAATCTGATCTTTTGACTTTCCGGCGTATGATAAGCATAGGAGGTTTCCAATTCTATAAATCTTGATTTGCCCTCTTTCTTTGATAGGTACAATGCCCCTTGTACGGCCTCCAGCTCATTACAGGCTTTCTGAAGTATTTTCTCTAGTTTTTGCTGAGTATGATCCTGTTTCTCATGAATAATTTGAATTATTTCCTCTAGATTGTCTTCGTCAATATCAGATACTTCCAGATCTTCTGCTTCCAATTCAGCTTCTTGAATTTTGGATTGATTTGAAGAATGTAGTGCGGTTGGCTCTGCAGCAGCTATAATTTCATTCTTTTTTATGTACATCGTAATGACCTGAAAAACACCCAATAGGAAGACGACTCCTATCAATATATTAAGTCTTGTCAACACTGGCTGGACATTATCCATTTCCAGAATGTCAATGACATGAGAGCTGTTAATCAGATCAGTAGGAAGCTTATAAATAAAATAGCTTGAGAAGGCAATCCCAATTATAAATAGTACTGATATTGTTTTGTTAAGTCCGCTTTTCATAGACTTTAGTATTATTAGTGATAATATTTATCCAATTCATTTAAAAATTCCACGATCTCCTCAATTTTCAGGATGTAATCAATATCGGTTATATCCAATGCAGCCTGTGGCATTGTATTGATCATACATTCACTCGGATCCTGAACAATTGTTAACCCCCCTCTGTCTTTAATTGCTTTCATACCTTTGGCTCCGTCCTTATTGGCTCCCGATAACAGGATCCCGATAAGCTTTTGATTATAAGTATAAGCCGCTGTTTCCATTGTAATATCAATTGCAGGTCTAGAATTATTTATCATTTCTTCTGTTGACAAGGAAAACTTATTCCCCAACTCCACTGATAAGTGATAGTTTGATGGTGCCAAGTAGATATTTCCTCTTTTAATACTTTCCTTGTCATAAGGTTCAACAACAGGTTTGGTACTTTTGATCGATAAAGCTTCTACAAAACCGTTTCTTACATGTTTTAATCTATGTAGGCACAACACAATTGGTAGTGACATACCTTTTGGTAGCTTTGAAAGTATTTTAGTTATACCTTGAAAACTCCCTGCTGACCCACCGATGGTGATGGCTTTATATTTATTACTTAAATTAAACTTGCCCATGTTGTCCCAGCCGCTTTACCTCACCTAATCTTTTATTTTCTTATATATTTTTTCTTCGTTATTTACTACAATAAACTTGTTAGCGATCTCACACCAGATCAGTGATTCTTTAGATCCGATGATCAAATAGCCATATCTGAACAAGCTTTCGTGTAATTTTTTCAGGACATCATTTTGCAGAATCTGATTAAAGTAGATCATCACATTTCTACACAATACCAGATCAAATTTGTTGAATACAATTCCCTTGACTAAATCATGCTCACGAAAGGATACATTCTCTACAAGAGAAGTGTCCAGAACGGCTCTTCCGTTTTGCTCGGTATAATATTTCGAAAGATTCTCGGAACCTTGAAATCTGATGTAGTTCTTCTCATTCAGATCCATATTTTTTATAGGTACCGAAAGTCTTTTTGCTTTACTTAAAATAGACTTGTCTATGTCTGTAGCAATGATCTTTACCTTATCTTCAATGCCCATTTCCCTTAATAGAATGGCCATAGAAAAAACTTCTTCGCCCGACGAACATCCAGCATGCCAAATGTTGATGCTTTGGTGATTTAATAAAATGTTAGGAATTATATGATCCCGGACCTCTCTCCAGAAAGAGGGATCTCGGAACATTTCCGTCACATTTACTGTAATCTCACTCACAAATTCCTCAAAGAATTCTGCATCACTACTGATCTTTTTAATCAGATGGTCGATGGATGGAAACTTATTCAACTCTAAGACTCTGCCAATCCTTCTTCTGAAAGAAGACATGGCGTAGTTGGTAAAATCATAGCCATATTTGTTTTGAATAAATTCGGTTAACTTTCTTAAATCTGTAATTTCGATATTATGCATTTCACAGAATCATTTCACTCGATTACACCTCTCAACCAAAAAATGAAAACATATTTAAACGCTGTTTTTATTTACTTTTCTTAAAAAGCATAACAACCGATGTTTTCTTACAGTGGATCAACTGCTCTTTTCCCTAGGTGTTTAGTAAAAAGCCTCAGCCCCACTTGTGAATAGTTGATTGGACCTTCACTTAATTATGCTTCAATTAAGTTTTAGTTCAGTTCAACTTTTAAATTGTTATAAGCGAAAGATATTACGGCACCCTATGACAAACAATCATAAAAATCTGGTTTTATTACATTCGTAAAACATTGCCTATTGTAATTGCTTTTTGAAAAGATTCCCCGGGTAGACTTTTTATTTAACTCAACTCAGCTTTATCAAAATAAATGAGGAGTTTAAAAATGGATCTTCCTTCCGGTCTTTTGATTTCAAGGATACGCTGAATCAAAATATTGTGAAGCTTTTTTTGAAATATAAATGTGGGAAAATATTTTGTCATGAATTATTAATTGGTCTATTTTGGACGCAAATTTCAAAATGCGGGTATGAAAAGAATATTAATTCTGGGCGCAGGAAGATCTGCCACTTCTTTAATTAAATATCTGTTGAATATTAATAATACATATGGCTGGGAAGTGGTAGTGGCCGATTTTGATATCCAGTTGGCAAAAAGCAAGGTACAAGGTTATGACAATGCTTATGCATTGACATTTGATATATTTAATGAAAAGCAAAGAAATGAAGAAATCTCGAAAGCAGATATCGTCATCTCCATGCTACCAGCGTCATTACACATTCATGCAGCCGAAGCATGCCTGGAGCATTCCAAAAATCTTCTGACAGCGTCCTATGTATCCGATGAAATAAAAACACTGGATAATGATGCTAAGGCGAAAGGATTGATTTTTCTGATGGAATGTGGTTTGGATCCAGGGATCGATCATATGTCGGCCATGAGGGTCATCAATAAAATTAGAAAAAGTGGAAACAAGCTAACAACCTTTGAAACTTTTACAGGAGGCCTACTGGCTCCCGAGTCTGAAGAGCACAATCCCTGGAAGTATAAATTTACCTGGAATCCCAGAAATGTTGTGTTGGCCGGACAGGGAACTGTTAAGTTTATTCAAGAAGGTAGATACAAATACATTCCTTATCACAGATTATTCAGGAGAACGGAAATTGTTGAAATTCCGGAATATGGATATTTTGAAGGGTATGCTAATCGTGATTCGCTCAAGTATCTTGAGGTATATGGTTTGGAGGATATAGAAACATTGTACAGGGGAACATTCCGGAGACCCGGGTATTGCAGAGCATGGGATCTTTTTGTACAACTTGGAGCCACTGAAGACAGTTATTATCTGGAAGGAGTTGATAAAATGACACATCGCCAATTTATTAATTCATTCCTTTCTTACAATCCACATGATTCTGTTGAACTAAAATTGGCGCACTATCTTCATTTGGATATCGACTCGGAAGAGATGTTTAAACTGAGATGGCTTGGGGTATTTGAAGATGAACTGATAGGTATTGAAAAGGGAACACCAGCTCAAATCCTTGAACACATCTTGAAGAAGAAATGGACCATTGATGAACATGATAAAGACATGATTGTTATGTGGCATAAATTTGAATACCTTGAAAATGGTCAACCTAAAAAAATCCATTCTCATTCTGTTGTCAAAGGAGAAAATGCCGAAGATACCGCTATGGCAAAAACTGTTGGTTTACCATTGGGTATTGCAGCAGAACTTATATTGAAAGGAGAGATTAAAGCAAAGGGTGTTCAAATTCCAATCATTGAAGAAATTTATGATCCTATTCTAAACGGCCTGGCAGAAGCCGGGGTAACTTTCATAGAACAGGAAATTTCCGTTGAGTAAATAACCCATATGGTAAGGACAGTGATCGATCAAATGGGGTTTGAGATAACCTTTGCCTATCCACCAGGGAAAATCGTTTCCTTAGTACCCTCCCAAACTGAATTTCTGTTTGATCTGGGTTTGGAAAAAGAGATTCGTGGAATCACCAAGTTCTGTATTCATCCAAAGAACCAGGTCCAAAAAATTCAAAAGATTGGTGGTACAAAAAAATTCAATTTCGAAAAGATCAGAAATATTTCTCCGGATATTATTATTGGCAATAAAGAAGAAAATTATAAAGAGGGTATTGAGGAACTAAAAAAAGATTTTCCGGTTTGGATGAGTGACATAACCACATTATCGGATGCTTTCCATATGATGAACTCATTAGGGAAGATAACAGGTAAAGAAGAGCAGTCAATCCGGTTGGTGAATGGATTAGGAAAAGATTTTGATGATTTTCACCTTAACGTCAGTGCCACTGCACTCTATTTTATATGGAGAAAGCCATATATGGTTGTGGGAGGCGGAACTTTTATCGATGATATGCTGGAAAGATGCGGTTTTATGAATTTGGCATCAAAACAAGACAGGTATTATGAGATCTCTCCTGATGAGATTTACAAGCACAGTCCAGAGGTAATACTCCTTTCATCGGAGCCTTTCCCCTTCAAGCAGAAACATATTGATGAGTTCAAAGAAATTTCACCACGGTCAAAAATCTTTTTGGCAGATGGCGAAATGTTTTCCTGGTATGGAACCAGATTACAATATGCCATACCTTATTTTCAAGCATTAGGTAAGAATATGAAAGCTTAAAGGACTTGTTCTAATTTGATTCCCACCTTTTCCAAATCATTCCAAAAACCAGGGTATGATTTGTTTACAACCGACGGATCATCTATAATAATGTTTGTTTGTGTACAAACAGGAGCCAGTGCCATCGCCATTCTATGATCATGATAGGTATCAAAAGTTATTGACTTATTAACGGGTTTTGAAAGATCTCTGGGTATTAACTCCCATTTCGAATTTTCTTCTGTTTCCAGAAGTTTTGCATCTATTTTCGCCAGTTCATTTTGCAATGCAGCAATCCGATCTGTTTCTTTTATTCTCAAACTTTCCAAACCAACCATCTCACACCGAATTCCTTTAATAGCACACACCACACAAACTGTTTGTGCCAGGTCAGGACAATTACTGAAATCAATCTCTACTTTACTTTTGTGATCAGTCTTTGTTAATATAACACCATCCTCTAAGAAGGTTGATTCAACACCAAGAGATGACATTATTTCGGCAATCTTAATATCTCCTTGCCAGGAGTTTTTTCTAAGCCCTAATAATTTAACCTCCGCAGTTTCGGCCAGGGCTACAAAGCTATACCAATAACTTGCGCCGGACCAATCTGATTCAATGGTATATTCACCACTGGAATACGATTGTGAGGAGATTTTTATGACATTATCCACCCATTCCGTTTTGACACCAAATCGCTCCATCAATTTTCGAGTCATCTCAATATATGGTCTGCTCATTACACGGCCGGTTAAAGTTATATTCAGACCCTGAGGCAGTACCGGGGCAATCATGAGTAAAGCCGAAATATATTGACTGCTTATATCACCTCTCACGGCTATATCCTTTTTCTTTTGATCACTGAAAGCTTTCAATAGAATTGGTGGGTATCCTTCATCTTTTTGATATTCTATATTAGCGCCGATTTCAGTTAATGAATTAACCAAAATTTCAATTGGTCTTTCGCACATTCTGGCGGTACCGGTAAGTATTCGTTCGTCTTTGTTAATTGCTTGATAAGCAGTTAGAAAACGCATGGTTGTGCCTGCATCCAAAACATCCAATATCTTTTCTTGACTGGAAAGCAATTTTTGCATGGTTTTTGTATCCCTTGCTTCTGAAATATTACTAAGCTTTCCGGGGCTTTGGCTAAGCGCATTGATGATCAAAACTCGGTTGCTTTCGCTTTTTGAAGCGGGGAGTTGAATATCTTGGATTTTTATATGATTTGTGTAAGAAATTTTACAACTTTTGTAGGTATTCAAACGTTTAATGAGTTAATATTATACTAAGAAAAAATTTAAATTTAGCAAGAGTTAGTTTGTAGTTCAAATTAACGCAAAGTTTATAGAAATATCTTTTAAAAATTATGAAAACTTCAGGAAAAATATTCTTAACATTCTTGGGAGGAGCTGCCGCCGGAGCCTTAGCAGGTTTGTTATTTGCACCAGAGAGTGGTAAAAAAACAAGAGAGCAAATAACCAAGAAAGCGAATGAAATCAGTAAGAACATCAAAGAGAATTTGGAGCACTTAACACCTCATGTTAGAGATTTAGTCTAACCTACTCTATTAAGCTTCTTTTTGATTTAAACATCCCACAGATCTTTCAAACCAGAGTTAATTTAATTCTTATTGGTCAACTCTTGATAATATTTTAGTCCCCCTTCAATTTCTTTGGGCTGGAGAGGAATGTCAAATTCAGCAGATCCCACAGCACTAAGCAATGTTCCATTGATAATCTTCCCTGTATTTTTTTTGTCCTGATATGTCAGTTGCACAATTTTTTCCAAATCACCATTGTCGATTTTTGGAGCTCCAAAAATCTTAATAATAAATTCCTGTATATCTATTAATTCATTTTTGGACAAAGAAAGTTTCTCTTCGGATAAAAATGATTCTGCAATCATTCCAATAGCAATGGCTTCTCCGTGTAAAAGCCTTTTCCCTTTAATTTTCAAATAATAGCTTTCGATAGCATGACCGATGGTATGACCAAAGTTCAAGATTTTCCTAAGCCCATTTTCCAAAGGATCACTTGCTACTACGCTTTTCTTTATATTGATGCTATGCTCAATAATTTTAGACCAATCGTGCTGGCTTAATTCTTTCTGTGTTAATTCCAACCAATGTGTTTTGTCACGTATTAAACTATGCTTTATTACTTCTGCAAAACCAGATCTGAGCTCACGTGGATCCAGTGTTTCTAAGAATGTGGGATCAATTAAAACCATCCGAGGCTCTTGAAAAACGCCAATATGATTCTTGAAGCCATGAAAATCAATACCTAGCTTTCCCCCGACACTGGCATCAACCTGAGATAATAGGGTAGTAGGCAAATTGATAAATTCAATTCCTCTTTTAAATGTGCTTGCGCAGAACCCTCCCATATCTCCGATCACACCACCCCCGAGGTTGATCAATAAGGAGTTCCTGTCAAAATGGGCGTTTGTCATTTCCAGCCAGATCTGCTCACAAGTAGATAACTCCTTTTCTTCTTCTCCACTTTTTATTTCAAAAACATTGTGCTTCGGTAAACTATCAATGATCAATGGATAACAATGCGTCCTGGTATTTTCATCTACTAAAACACCAATTTTTGTATATTTTTTTGAAGTAAAAAGTTCCTTTAAAATGCCTTTGATTTCAGTTGTAATTATTATTTCTTGTTTGCCAATCATCACCATTAATTCTTACAATATTATTTTAGCGATCCTTTGATCATTATTGACCTAGTTGCTTACAAAGTTTTACTTTAGATCAGAAGCGGTTAATTTTGTGTGTCCTTGGAATAATCAAATTTTTTGAGATCAATTCACTTTTTGTTTTTTTATATTTGCGGCTCAAAACAACATCATGGATCCGAAAAAAAACGTTTCATTTGACGATACTTCTATAGCCTTCTCTTCCAAATCGAATAGGCGCTTGCGAAAAATGTACTATCTGTTTGGAAGCATGAATTTTAATAAGTTGGTAAAAGTAGGGAATATTTTGATAACTTTTCTTTTGGGTATCAGGTTCCCTATAAAGGGTCTCATCAAACATACAGTGTTCGAGCATTTCTGCGGAGGGGAAACAATTGAAGATAGTGAAAAAACTATTCAGGAGCTTGGTAAATACAATATTGGAACCATTCTCGATTATTCAGTGGAAGGAGAGAAAAATGAACACGGTTTTGATGTTACGGCCAAAGAAATCCACAGAACTATAGAAAAGGCATCAGATACCGAGAGTATTCCATTTAGTGTTTTCAAGGTAACAGGAATTGCTTCCACACATGTTTTAACTAAAAAACAAAGTGGTATTGAATTAAGTCAGGAAGAGCACAGTTCCTATGAAAAAGTAATTGAAAGAGTTGATGCTCTTTGTAAAAGAGCTTATGAAAAGGGAGTCAGGATCTTCATTGATGGGGAAGAAAGTTGGATACAGGATGTTATTGATGACCTGGTCTACGAAATGATGAGGAGATATAATCGTGAGAAGGCCATAGTTTACAATACTTATCAAATGTATCGGCATGATATGCTTGACAACTTAAAGAAGGCATTCCGTAAAGCTCAGTCTGAGGATTACTATTTGGGAGCAAAATTAGTGCGAGGAGCCTATTTGGAGAAAGAAAGAGAAAGAGCGGAAGAGTTAGGCTACGAAAGTCCGATTCAAATAACAAAGGAAGATACCGATAATGACTATAATAGAGCTTTGTTATTCTGCATTGAGAATAAAGATAGAATATCCTTATGTTCAGGCTCACATAATGAATATAGTAATTACTATTTAACGCAATTAATAGAAGAAAAAGCGTTGAGTAAAAATGACCCTGATATATATTTTGCTCAGTTATATGGAATGAGCGATAATATCTCATATAACCTAGCCAAGTCTGGCTATAACGTAGCAAAGTACGTACCCTATGGACCTGTCAGATCAGTAATGCCATATTTGATCCGGAGAGCTGCAGAAAACTCCGCTATTGCTGGTCAGACTAACCGGGAATTTCAATTAATAAAAAAAGAGCTGATAAGAAGAAAGAAAGGACAGAACGGCAGGAGCTAATTTATGATACCTGCCATTCTCCTTATTTTAATGCTTGTGATAAACCTTAGCTACAATTTTCCAGCCACTTGGGAATTTGAGCAAAGAAAGATAATCTGTATACACCTTTTTGCCATCTTTGTAAAGTTCGATCTTGGCAGCAGCTGAGGCACCGGTGACATCGACATTGGCAAATTTATGTTCCCATTTATTTTTGGATGGGTCAAAATCCGGATCTGCTTTTCTTTTACGAACACTCTCAACCCAATTCTTAATTGGATACTTGTCTATTTCTTCTCCTTTCGCGGAATAGATCGAGAAATCGGGATGAAAGCCGTTCGCCATGGCCTCAGGGTTTAATTCATTGAAAGCCCCATGAATATAGGCTTTTTCAATTAAGGACTTTACTTCCTCCTTTGCTTCGGCTTTATCAGAAAAATATTTGAACGCAAAAAAAGGAATACAGCATAAGACAACAACAAGGATTACTAACTTTTTGTTTTTCATGGGTTTAACGTTTGAGTTTTTGAATTGATCTCAACTAAAGTTAGTAAAATAAATATAATTTGTAGAGGAATTGTAAGTTATATGAGAAACTCACCTCACAGTAAGATTAACTGTAGGGCATGGCCTTTGGACAAAAAATTTTACCAAAGAATTTTCTTTGTGATCCAGCCAAACAATTTACCAAAAGCAATTGCCAAGACTGGAAGAGTGATCATAAAAACTATTGATAGGATCAGATCTTGCATTGCGATATCTTTATTTAAATTAAATATGCAAAAAAGATACCAAAGTGCTACTTCAATTTCTCAGAGATACGAACGCTGGTAAGGTTATCTCTTGATAACCACAAACTTAACTCTTCTGTTTAGAGCCCTTCCGTCCTCCGTTGTATTATCTGCTATTGGATAATTCTTTCCATATCCAACATGAGACACTCTTTCCCTGGAAATACCCTGACTGGCTAAATAATCAGTTACCGCTTTGGCTCTTTGTTTTGAAAGATTGAGATTATAATGATTGCTACCAACGCCATCTGTATGACCTTCAATCTTTATTTGTATTTCAGGATTTTCATTAAGTAAGTCGACTAACTTATTGAGTTCATCGAAGGATCCAGGTAAAAGGATTGCCTTGTCGAACTCAAAATAAATATTGTCAAGAGTGACTTCACTACCAATGATTAGTGGCCCAAAATAATCACTCTGAATTTTTTCATTGGAAACCAAAATCGGATGTGCTTCAAAATATCCAAGACTATCTACTGGAGTTAGCTTCACATCATCAATGAGGTAATAGGCCATCTTGGGAAGATGCTTATTCCTGAAAACATTTTTATTCTTTTTCACAGTGTTTCTCTCTACAACGGTATTTTCATCATTGCTAAAATTACCGATCGTAAGATATTTTTCTTCTCCATTGGCTACAAAGGTTCCTGATATTTTTACCCATCTATCGGCATTATCCAAAAGCCTTGTGGAGTCACTCTGTATCTGAGGTTTATGGTATTCAAATTGTATTTTCGCCCAGGTCAATTCTGGTTTTTCTTCAGAAAGCAGCATTCCAAGACTTGATATCACATAGTCGCAATCCTCGACCAGATTGATATGGAATTCCGCATAATACTTCTGATTTGGTCTTAAAGGTTCTTTCAGTTTGGTTTGAATAAATTCTCTGTGGTTGTTGGAAAGCTCCCAATTTTGCTTGTTTTTACTATCAATGCTCAGGTAACCAATCAACCCTACGTAAGCATTTCCCGATTTTGCCTGCTGATAACCGAATGCGTTTTCCGGAGCTCCTACTGTTTCGGGATTCGCACATCCCTTAAAATAATCCGGTGATGGATGGTTAGTTCCAAAGGGTTCCCAGAAGTTACAGACCATGAGTTCATCCAATCCCATTGGACATGATAAGGATGACTCAAAGCTTGGATTGCGAACCATATTTTGAGAACTTGCAGAGTAGTTGATTAATATAAAACAAATTATAAACGCCTGTAAAAACTTAACCATCCATTCAAAAGTTTTACTATTAATGATACCCTTTAAATAAATTAGGGTAATCACTCCAGTGATCTTATAACAATAAAGACTGGTACAAAGCAGCCTTTTTAAACATCTAATTTTTATTATATATATAGTTTATGGCACATATGTAACCTTTTACTCAAAAATGTATTTATTTAAATAGCGTTTAATTACATATCTGAAACGAAGTGTTCAGATCTGAGAGGTTTTTATGAATCTGGGAAAAAGTCATATTGTTTTTGTTTTCTGCATGCTGACATCATGCTTGAGCTCACCCTCTGAGCGTAGGATTCTTGACGAGCTGGAGAAAAACTCTTTAAGCTCTGATTTGGAAATAAATGATATTTTTTTGGGCATTGCCTTTGGAGATTCCAAGACTTTGTTTGACCAGAAATTGGATAGCTTGTATGCCTTAAATCTCATTAAGAGGATCATTCCTGATTCTTTAAGGAATGAAACTTTCAAGTTGGAAGAATACAATTTGTTTTACTATCAATTTGATGAAAAAGGGTTAGGGAACCTGAAATGGCTATTTAAACCGGAATTTCATCATAATAGATTACATATTCTTAAGATTGTTAACTCTCCGGTCATCAATCATTTTTTGGATGGAGAGCAAGATTTGGATTTTGGACGAGGCTTATTGAAATCACTATTAGATGAATCCAGAGAAGTTTTGGAAGATGCTGAGATTACTTACCGAATGATGCGTGAGTATCTAAGCAAAGAATATGGGATGGCAGATTTTGAGAATAAACAAAAAACAAATGTGTATTGGTTAAATGGTAATTTAGAAGTTGCTCTAAGGAATAATTCAACCTCTATTGAAATTGAATTTAAAGATTTACGTATTTGTGAGTGAGAAGATCGTTTAAATATTGTTCAATAATTTCTGTAAAATATTGAAAAAGTTCAATTTTTATGATTTAAATCATGTGATATTTCTTTCTTTTTTTAAAAGATTTTGAGATCAATATTATACCAATTTTACGAGAAATGATCCTCTTGAATAAATACAATAAGTAGGTTATTAGGAATATAGGGCTGTTTTGATCATTTTTAAGAAATGTCATTAAACGGACTTAAAACTGAATTTCGGCAAAAAGTTTATCTTTGAAATAAACAATTTTTAATAAAATAGCGTTATATTTAAAAAAACCACTAAATATTATGATTGAAGTAGCATTATTGGGTTTTGGAACAGTGGTCTTGTTATTTAATGCTATCATCATTGTTCGAATAATCAAAGGGTTATTGGAACCTGGGATAGAGGATTCGAAAGAGATCATTAAGAGTAAATATTTAACCAAGCAGCAATTACACGTGGATGACATGTAAAAGATCGGCTGTTCATACTCTTAAAGAAATTAAGGCTAAACTTATGAACTGGTTTGGCCTTTTTTTATGATATAATCACTTTAATCATTTAGCACTTCGTGTAAAACTGTGAGAGATTTTATTTCTCCGGGAAAATCAACATGTAGCTTATAGAATAGTATTAGTTTATGGAGAAGCACTCTTCTAAATTCATTGCTCAAATGAATGTCATTTTTATAACCAGCATCAATCAGTTCATTTAAAATTTCCATCTCCTGATCCGTTAATGATTGATGGGAAACATGTGCATTTAGTTCATTGATTAATTCCTGAGCAGATACAGGGGAAAAACCGAGATAACGACTCAATTTTAATATAAACTGAAGGTGAAAATTCTCATAATGATGCTGTAGGTGTTCCAGGACTAGAACAGACTGATATAAAAATTCGAACAATTCAACATTTTCGTCATTTTCTTTGATGGTTTTATTGAGCAGATCGGTGATAAATAAAGCAATACTGGATTTTTTTATGTTAATAGGAATATCCATCAACGGTTCCGAACATTTGATTTCGGAGATCCGATTCAAGCCTGTATTTTTCTTGTGATATACCACCAAATCAAGGATGGTTAAGGGTTGGTATAAGGCAATTTTATTTTTTGCCTTCGCGCTTCTTACGCCGTTAACGATATAAGAGTTTAATCCAAAAAGTTCGGTAAAAATTTTAACAATGATGGAGGTTTCCCGGTACTTGATATAGTTTAAAACAATGCCTCTTGTTTTGTGGAGCATTTTTAATCGATTACGGCTATCTTCCCAATATACGTTTCGGTTCCATCTGGCGTGCTGCTAAGGATCAGATACACTCCAGTACTGGCCCTTTTTCTTTGATAATCCAGAACATCCCAGGTGGCCGTGCCACCTTGCGCTCTTGTTTCATAAACCAGCTTACCACTGATATCGGTTATCTTAACGGTAGCATTGTTGGCCAGGCCCGATATGCCTACGTATCCCGTAAAATCTTTGTTTACAGGATTAGGAAAGACTTTAACATCGCTATGGGTAATTTCTCCTTTTGATGCGGTACTTCTAAAAGACACTAATCCTTTATCAGTAGCAATAAATATTTCTCCGCTTTTGGATTCAATAGCAATGTCAACGATGTTGTTCGAGGGTAATGGACTATTTTCTTCTGTGAATCTAAATATTAACGACTCTCCCGATTCTCCAAATAGCCATAGGCCATCCCGGGTACCGATCCATTTTCTATTGCCTCCATCTACTGCCAGACTAGTAATAAATTCATCTATGAGAAGAAAGCGATTTTCAAAAACCGGTCTTATCGCATCGTCTATTGAGCTAGCTTCAATAATATCAAAAGAAGTCTGAAAAAATACAACTCCTTCCGAAGTGCCGATCCAAACACGCTGATCCAGATCTTCCACTATATCAGTAACAATAGCACTTGGTAAACGGCCTTGTCCCTGATTCCTGTTTAGATGTTTGAAGGTATTGTTTTGATCATCAAAAACAAGTATACCACCGCCTTCATTTGGATCCAAGCGTATCCATTTGTTTCCGGAGTAAGGAACTAATATTTGTCTGGGAAATCTAAAAGATGGGGTTGAAATGGTGAAACCAGACCAAGAGTTGTCACTGCTTAAGGCATGAAGAAAGTTTGTTGTTGCATTATTACCAATCCATAAATTATTTTCATCATCCAATGCCAAACCTGCAATTTGAGTGAATCGATCAGGAGGGTTGTTGTTGATCAGTGTGGAACCTTGAGTATTTTCATCTATCAGCCTGAAATTGTTTTCCTGATCCCATTCCAATATGCCATAGCCAAAAGAAGCAAAATATGTTTTTCTATTGATTCGATCATAGGCAATACTATTCAGATCTCTTACTTGAGGAATCATGACACTACCATCTTTTCCTGTGCTATTATAATTTGTCCAGGTTCCTTTTTCGAAGACATAAAAGCCGTTCTCGTTATTTTGAGGATTGCCATTTTCATCTATTCCGCCTGACACTGCCATTACTTTTTCATCAAAACTTTCAAGTGTCCAAGCCTGATCTGAAAATGGTCCATTTGGTTTAAATATTTGGAATTGACCATTATGGTTAGAAATTAAGCCATTTGTTCTGTCAGCCACCCAAAGTTCTCCATTTGAATCCTTGAAGGCCGCCACAGGTAATTCAATCAAAGGATCATTTACGGAAGAAAACACATTATTTTCATTCAGTATCAATAATTGGGTTTCTAAGCTAACAAGTAATTCATCCTGTGATCTATTAATGGAAATGATCGGTTCATCTATTGTAAATGAGAGCTTTGCCCAGTTGCTTCCGTCATATCGATATATTCCATCTGCGTCAATACCTGCATATATGGCATTATCTCGAGATTCAATGGCCGTTATCGATGTTTCAGGAATTCCTTCACTCATCGAGAAAAGTTTCCAATTATTAAAATCCAAACGATTAACAGTTGGATCCAAAGAACTGGCCATCACACCTAGATCGGTGGCCAGGAAAAGGCTGTCCTGATAAGTGGTAATCGAATATACCCTGGCTTCCGTACCATTAGGCCCAATGTTGCTATAGGTTTCTCTTATTTCAATCTTATTTGGATCGAAGACGGCCACGCCAAAATCAGTAGCCAGATAAGCAAAATCTCCTGCAAAGAAAATATCATTAATTCGCTTTGAACCACTTAGATTAGCGTTTTTAATGATATTAAAATTGGTGATTTCGTTATCAACCAGGAGGTCAATATTCCCACTTTCGTAGGCAATGATCAGCGTATTTGTTTCCAAATCATATTCCAAACTACTTATGGCAACATCGCTAAAGCCATCAATTTTAGAGAGTTTTGTAGTAGAGTTTTCTTCTCTGTCTAAGAAAAAAAAACCATTTTCAGCAGCGCAATAGACACGTTGACCGACGAGTGCCAAATTGGTAGCTGTTTCGAAAGAAAAATGTGAGCGCCAACTGCCAATCGGGATATTATCCTGAGGAAAACCCTTTACACTTAAAAGCAAACCAGCGGCGAATACGAAAAGCTTAATTGTCAAAGTGAATTTACCTCCTGGCAAAAAGAAATCCATTTGTTCCACTACCTTAAACCTTTTATTGTTATTCATTTTCTATCTCAACAAGTTTATTGGGAAGGCTGATTTTCTTTTTTAATCTTTTCCCTTCATGCCTTGAATAAAACATCTTCTACACCTTGCTTCATATTCTTCTTGCTCACCAACCAATACTTTTTCCTGCGATTTATTTAATCTATAAGAATATGAAGCCACATCTCCACAACGCATACAAATGGCGTGAACTTTTGTGATAAACGCTGCCACAGCCATGAGACTTGGTACAGGTTCAAAAGGTTTACCTGAAAAATCCATATCCAATCCCGCAACTATCACGCGTTTTCCACTATCAGCAAGCTTGACACAAACCTCTACCAATTGATCATCAAAGAACTGGGCTTCGTCAATTCCCACAATTTCACATTCGGATGCCAGAAGCAGAATATCATTTGCAAAACTTACCGGCGTTGATCGTATAGCGTTTTCGTTATGAGATACAACGTTGCTATGATGATATCTCTTATCTATTTCCGGTTTAAAAATTTCAATATTTTTTTTAGCCAGTAGAGCACGATTTAACCGCCTTATTAACTCTTCGGTTTTCCCCGAAAACATTGAACCGCAAATTACTTCGATCCAACCGCTCCCTGCTTTCCTTTCGCTATTATTTTGTCCGAAATGTGGCTCAATAAACATTAAATAAGTTTAATGGTTCAAAATATGCATGGCAAAGGTATTAATTTTGATATTTAATAAACCCAACTAATAAATGCAAGTTTTATAGAACGATATTCATTAGATAAACTTAGAGGGTTAAAAAGTGATCAATGTTCAATCAGAATAGCTTTGATGAGGAAGCTTATATTCCTGGGGAACTTTTATGATTATTGCCCCTTCCAAAGTGCATTGACAGGCAAGTCTTTCATTTGACTCTATTTTATTCAATGACCGGCACTTTTTTTCAAAAGGGCTGTCCTCACTAAGATTTTCAGCACCTTCCAGAACGATCATTTTACAGGTAGTACATCTGCCTTTGGCCCCACAAGCATGCATCCAATCAACATAGTGTTCATGAATAATATTGAGCACAGTTTTTGAGTTATTATTGCTAATAATAGTTTTATTATTAAGATTCCGAATAACTATCTTAAGCATATTAACTAAATTTGTATTGAAATTTCTTATTCTTTTAGGTTCATTAATTGTATAGTGGGGTCTTGAAACAACACCTTTACAATTCGCGATTGCAAATTTAATGTGAATTACTTTATGGAGAGCAAACTAAATCATACCTCAATTGAAGAGTTTAGCACTAAATATTCGGCAAAAGTGGCTGACCCTTTTTTTGAAAAGCATGATCGTATCAATGGAGAGCAGATATTGAATTTTTGTAATCTCAAACAGATCAATTTATTTATTCTGAAAAATCTTTTTCTCGAATGGCAATCTGAACTCAAAAAGCTCAAAAGCCCATATTTCAATTATGAGGCGGAAGAAGTGAAGAGCGTTATGACTAACTTTATGAATGTGCTTTCAAAAAACATTTCTATCGATAGAGCCAATTTTGAAGAACTTTTAGTAAATGCTATCAAAGATACCATTCTCCTGATTTTCTCCCCATATGATTTTTACAGACATTTTGTTGGAAAGCATAACGGCTCGTATGTTACACTAGAGGGGCTAAAAAAAATAAACAAATACATTCAGATCAATAAACACCTACACGAAGGTCTGATAGAAAAGTTTGAAAAAGAAAAAGTTCGAGAGGTATCAATTGATGAAGCGCTTACATTTTTGGATATAGTTTGCTCAGAGCTGAATGCGGCTCCTGAGGATTTTGAAAACTATTTAGCTCAATTTTCAGATGTTGAGCCGCTCACCATAGAAATGATTTATAGCGAAGAACCTGAAGAAAGTATTGCGGAGTCTGTTTCATATGAAAAGTCTGGTGATGAGAATCAGGAGGACGAAAACGGGGCGAGCAATGTAAATGAAAAATTCTCCAAAGAAATCAAAACCTTGCACGATGAAATAAAAATCGAAGCAAAACAGACCATAGCTGATATTCATCAAAATAAAAAAATAGAAAGCATTAAAAAGAATATTACCATCAATCAACGCTTCATGTTCGTAAATGAGTTATTTGGTGGAGACAGTGATCATTTTAATCAGGCGCTTGAAGCCCTTGAAGTTTGTGATTCCTACGACAGCGCTATGAAAATACTGAATGAATCTTATGCGAAAGAGCATGATTGGAATATGGATAGCGAAGAGGTGTGTGAATTTATAGACATCCTTTCCAAAAGATATAATGCATAATTTTTCGATGTTTAGAAAAGATTTGGTGGTTTTTAAGGGTTGCAAGTTTACTTCAATGATTTGATATAATTATTCGCAGACTCTCCAAGAGGATCTTGTTGTGACGATTGTATCAAAATGATAGAACCAGGTCCAGCATGATTTTCAACAATAAAAACAAAAATGAGAAAAGGGTTCAAGGTTATCCTATATAACATTTTGATCTTACTAAGTCTAATGGTATTGATAAACTGGCTGTCCGGTGTATATATGAGAAAAGTGCTCAAGCCAGATAAAACAGAGTTGCCAAATTATAAAGATGAGATCGAATATGCTAAAAAGATCTACGCTGATTATCGAAGCACTGAAAACATTTACAAACCGTTTGTTGGTTGGACGAATAAACCATATCGAGGTACAACTCTTACTATCAATGAGGCAGGAGATCGGGTACATGAACCAAATAAGGCCTCTCTATCAGGGAAGAAAGGGAGTATAAGATTTTTTGGTGGGTCGACAATGTGGGGTGTAGGCACAGATGACCAAAATACGATTCCAGCACTTTTCGATACTGTACACCCAGGATATACAATCTATAATCATGGTCAAATAGCCTATACCAGCCGACAAAGTTTGGCTAGATTGACTAATTTGATCTATAAAAATGAACCTATTGACAAAGTGGTGTTTTATGATGGCGTGAACGAAGTGCTTATTCTATGTAGAAATGAAATGGAACTTCCCTCTCACCTTAAGCTGACTGACTTTAAACAAAAGCTTGAAGCAACATTTCAAAGTAAGGTAGTTGGGGCGCTTAACTATGCATTTTTAAAAAATACCGTTGAGCTTACAGGAAAAATACGTCGGGGACTTAGCGATAAGAAGGAAATAAACCTGAAGTCTTTTGATACTTCCGAGTATGGGTATGATTGTTTTTCCAATCCGGAAAAAATGGAAATGGTAGCGGAAGGACTGTTAAAATGTTGGGAAATGGCGCATTCCATGGTCACAAGTAGAGGGGGTGATTTTATTGCAATTCTACAACCTGTTTCCTATGTGGGCAGTCCGAAGGTAGATCATTTGGAAATGGGTAAGGTTGGTTCGAATATGAGAAGTGAAGCTGAAAGATTAACCTATACAGTATTTTATGAGATACTTAAGGCTAAAATCAAAGAAAAAGACTATGACTGGATATACGATTTGTCAGATGCCTTTGATCTGGATAAATATATATATGTAGATGCATGTCATGTCTCCGCCAATGGAAATGAGATAATAGCCAAAAGGATCAAAACCATTTTTGAAGAAAAATTTACGCATAGCCTTGTAGAAAACTAACGAAGCTTTTTATAAGCATTGATCAAACCGTTTGTGGAATTATCATGTGTATCTATGGAATCATTACTCTCTAATTCAGGGAGTATTTTTTTTGCCAATTGTTTTCCTAATTCAACACCCCATTGATCAAAGCTGAAAATGTTCCAGATAACTCCTTGAACAAATATTTTGTGCTCGTACATGGCAATAAGACTACCGAGCGTTTTGGGATTTAGTTTTTTGAATAGAATAGAATTGGTAGGCCTGTTACCCTTAAAAATTTTAAATGGGGTCAGACGTTCAATTTCTTCAGAAGATTTTCCCTGAGCTTCTAACTCCTTGGTTACTTCTTCTTTTGACTTTCCATTCATCAATGCTTCTGTCTGAGCAAAGAAGTTTGACAATAACTTTGCATGGTGATCTCCAATAGGATTGTGACTCTGAGCAGGTGCCAGGAAGTCACAAGGAATAAGCTTTGTCCCCTGATGTATCAATTGATAAAAAGCGTGCTGCCCGTTGGTGCCAGGCTCACCCCATATTATTGGCCCTGTTTGATAACTGATTTCTTTACCCGCTCGATCCACATATTTTCCGTTACTTTCCATATTACCTTGCTGAAAATAAGCAGGGAATCTGTGCATATATTGATCGTAAGGTAGGATAGCTTCCGATTCGGCTTCAAAAAAATTGTTGTACCAAATACCAATTAATGCCAGCAATACCGGAATATTTTTATCAAAGGCAGTTTCTCTAAAGTGTTTGTCCATGGCATGAGCACCTTCCAGCAAGGCCCTGAAATTCTCGAAATCAATGGCACAAGCAATTGATAATCCAATGGATGACCAGAGCGAATATCTTCCTCCAACCCAATCCCAAAAACGGAACATATTAGTTGCGCTTATACCAAACTTCGTTACTTCTTCTTCATTCGTGGAGATCGCAACAAAATGTTTTTTAATATGTTCTTCATTCTCCGAATGTTCCAAAAACCATGCTCTGGCAGAATGTGCATTGGTCATGGTTTCCTGCGTTGTAAAAGTCTTGGAGGCAATCATGAACAATGTTGTTTCAGGATTCACTTTTTTCAATGTTTCTGCTATGTGAGTTCCATCAACATTTGAGACAAAATGGACATTGAGATGATCCTTTTTATAAGGTTTTAAGACTTCAGTTACCATGACAGGGCCAAGATCCGAACCTCCTATACCAATGTTCACGATATCTGTAATTGATTTTCCGGTATAACCTTTCCATCCCCCACTAATAACATTTTCCGAGAAACGTTCCATTTGAGACAAAACAGCGTTCACCTCTGGCATGATATCCTCGCCATTTACCTTGATTGCTCTATTTGATTGGTTTCTCAATGCTATGTGTAAAACTGATCTGCCCTCAGTTTCATTGATAACTGCTCCATTGAACATTGCTTCAATGGCTTCTTTTAAATTAACCTCCTCTGCTAGTGACAATAGGTTTTCCATTGTCTCCTCATTGATGATATTCTTTGAATAATCTATCAATATGTTATCAAACCAAGTTGAAAATTTGGAGAAACGTTCAGGATCCTTTTCAAACATATCCTTCATATGTTTGTCAGACATCAACTTGTAGTGTTCCTGCAATTTTTCCCATGCCCTAGTTTCCTGAGGACTGACCTTTTTTCGCATTACTCTTATATGTTAGTTTGTTCAATTGGTGGGACTACTCCATCTCTCAGAAACAATGAATTCATCCCTTCAAAGGAGGTTAATTGTGTTGCGAAATTAATAAGTTTCTACTTTATAAAAAGTAAAAGATTCCTTTTTCCTAAAAGTGTGCTTTTTAAGAAAAATTGACATTTAGAAACCCCTTTAGTATGTTCACAGTACATCATGGCAAAACACTTAAAAACCGGCAAAAAAGGAGAAGAACTGGCTGTTGAATTTTTACAAAAAAAAGGATTCGAGATCATTGAACGCAACTACAGAATAGGAAAAGCTGAGTTGGATATAATTGCAAAAAATGAAAATCTAATGATTTTCATTGAGGTGAAAACAAGAACTAATAATAGATTCGGATTTCCTGAAAGCTTTGTTGATCGACGAAAAGAGAACCTGATTACCGAAGCCGCTGAACAATACACTTATGATTGTCAATGGCATGGGAACATACGATTTGATATAATCGCGATTTCATTGAAACCAAATCTGGAGATTGAGCACTTTGAAGATGCTTTTTACTAATTACTTCAAGCTGTTTTCGAAAGCTTTTTTGTCATAAAGAAGATCTCCTTTCTCATTCCATTCCCGGAGAATGTGTGTATTAAAATCATCGGTATAAGCATCAGGTTTGAACTGGACCTCTCTTTTCTTTTTCCTGCGGAATTTATAGAATTCCTGCCATACTTTCACACGCTCTCCACTTTGATATTCTCCGGTTACTGCTACTGCTCCGTTGTCGTGAAAGAGAAAGTAATTGCCTTCTTTTTTGCCGTATTCGATTGGCACAATTTCCTTAATTTTTGTTTGATCCTTGTCGTAGTACTTGACCAGTGACTCTTTGGGCCAACCTTTAAAATATTTTTTCTTGTCTAGCAGTATGTTGTTTTTGTCATACTTTACCCAACGTCCATGTTTTGTGCCTTTAAAATAGATGCCTTCCTCAATGACTTTTTCATTTCGAATTTTTTCGTAAGTCCCATGAAGCAAGATGCCATTTCTCTTATTTACATTACGGGTCCTTTTTATTTTTTTGTCATCAAAGTCGTACCAATAGATATCCCTAACATAGGGATCCGGATCTTCATAATCTCTCAAATAGTGAAATATTTCCCATGTTGCTTTTTCTCCAATGCCAGTTCTGATGGCCATTTTTTTTGTTTTAATGCCATAGAAAACCTTCTTTTTTCTTTTCTTTTCCTTTTTTTTGTCACCCTCTTCCTCATTGGATTCTGAAAAGTCTACTGTTAAAGGTTTACCGAGTTGCTCCTCACTTAAAGAGATGGCATCCGTTTCATTTTCCTGACCAAAAACATAACTACAAGTTGCCAGTACGAAAATAAATATGAGTGAAATCGAATTGATCCTAAACATGGGTGATGCTACGATTTTTTATATAAACGTAAATATGAGTCTTTTTATTTTTACGAGCAAATGAGGCATTCTGGTTGATGAAGAGGAGATTTTTGACCTTTAAAAGTAGGCAGTACCAAATAATTTTGATACTGCCACTTGATTTTATTCTGAGACTAATTCGATACTTCTATTAATGAAATTTGTCAAGTCCGAACCACTTAACAAGCCTTGAGACAACATGGCCAGATCATAGGCCTGTTTAGCGAGTTTTTGTTTGTTTTCCTCTTTCTTGGCCTTGAGGATTTTGCTCGCAATAGGATGATTGGTATTGACCGTTACATTGTAGTTTTCAGGCATATTACCCATCATACCCATTCCACCTCCCATGGCCGCCATGTCCTTCATCCTTCTCATGAATTCAGGCATCGTAACGGTAACCGGTAACTCATCCGGGGCCAGTGAATCGAGGTTTAAGATTACATCCTTTTTATCAATGGCCTTTTCAAACACCACTTTCAACTTATCTTTTTCAGTGTCAGATAAAACACTTTCTTGTTTTTCATCTTTATCGATGAGCTTGTCAATAATATCCGCATCGACACGTTTCAAGCTTGTTTTCTCAAGCTTTTGTTCAAGTGTATTAATAAAGTGGTTGTCAATCACCCCATCCATGGTCAATACATCGTACGACCGTTTTTTAGCTGTTTGAATGTAGGCGTCTTGTTTACCAGGATCCGTTGAATATATGTAAACGATATTTTTATCCTTATCGGTCTGGTTGGGCTCAACATGTTTCTTATACTCTTCTAAAGTGAAGAATTTGTTTTCACTGTTTTTTAGTAAAGCAAAATCTTTGGCTTTTTCGTGGAACTTCTCTTCGCTGATCATTCCATATTTCACAAATATGCCAATATGATCCCATTTTTCTTCATACGATTTCCTGTCCTTCTTGAATAACTCATTGAGTTTATCCGCTACCTTCTTTGTAATATGGGCATTGATCTTTTTAACATTACTATCCGATTGCAGGAAACTCCTGGAAACATTTAATGGAATATCAGGAGAATCAATTACTCCGTGCAACAACATTAAAAACTCAGGAACCACATCCTTTACCTCGTCGGTAATAAATACTTGTCTTGAATATAGCTGGATCTTGTTTTTCTGAACTTCAAAATCATTCTTGACCTTCGGAAAGTATAGAATACCCGTGAGGTTAAAAGGATAATCCACATTCAAATGGATCCAAAAGAGTGGATCTTCCGAAAATGGGTAGAGCTCTTTATAGAATTTCAGATAGTCTTCATCTTTTAGTTCCGAAGGTGCAATTGACCAGAGTGGCTTGGTATTGTTGATAATATTATCTTTGGTAACCGTCTTATATTGAGGGTTCCCATCCTTATCTTCTCCATCGGGAACACTCTCCTCGGTGGTCCCAAATTTGATTTCAACGGGTAAGAACTTACAATATTTGTCCAGAATGCCTTGTAATCTGGATCGGTCAAGAAACTCCTTGGAATCATCATTTATATGAAGAACTATATCGGTCCCTCTTTCCTTCTTATCTCCTTTAGTGATTTCAAATTCCGTACTGCCATCGCAAACCCATTTAGCGGCTTCGTTCTCATCACGATAAGATTTAGTATGGATCTCTACTTTACTTGCCACCATAAAGGCTGAATAGAAACCTAAGCCAAATTTTCCTATAATCTCATTGGCATCCTTGGCATCCTTGAACTTTTCCACAAATTCCGTCGCACCTGAGAATGCAATTTGATTAATGTATTTTTTGATTTCGTCGGCAGACATACCAATACCTTTGTCACGAATTGTGATGGTTTTCTTCTTTTCATCAAATTCGACCTCAACACGAATGTCTCCAAGTTCACCTTTGAACTCTCCCAATGACGATAATCTTTTTATTTTTTGAGAAGCGTCTACAGCATTTGAGACCAACTCCCGCAAAAAGATTTCATGATCTGAATAAAGGAATTTCTTAATGATTGGAAATATATTCTCGGTATGTATGGAAATAGTACCTTTCTCTTCCATGTGCTATAATTTTTTTGTGAGCAATGTTTTCAAAAATGGCATTGGTCAAATTTCATTCCATATGCAAATAATTTAGACAAAGTGACAGGTTGTCATAATTTCAATGCTTTTTTGTCAATTCACTGGTACTTGTCTCAACCAATTTGTCTTGGGAACAACATTACTGATTATCTCTCCTTAAAATGAATAGCAATTCTAAGCTAAATGACTATTTTAGAATTCCATGAACAATGAATTGGAACGTTTAAGCAAAGAAATAAGAGCCTGTGAGGTTTGTAAAAAAGATTTACCTCTGGGGCCGAATCCTGTTTTTCGGATTAAGGAAACAGCCCGGATTAATATTATCGGACAGGCACCTGGTACAAAGGTCCATGCCAGTGGTGTGCCATGGGATGATGCCAGTGGTAGAAGATTAAGAGAATGGATGGGAGTTGACCCTGAGATCTTTTACGATGCTACCAAGATTGCTATCGTCCCAATGGGATTTTGCTATCCGGGTAAAGGGAAATCCGGCGATTTGCCACCAAGGCCAGAATGTGCTCCATTATGGCATAAACCATTGCTCAATAAAGCTCCGGAAATTCAACTCACACTATTGATCGGGGCCTATGCACAAGCATATTATCTGGGAGATAGAAGAAAAGAAACTTTAACAGAAACTGTCAAAGCTTTCGAAGAATATTTACCTGAATATCTTCCATTGGTGCACCCTTCTCCGAGAAATCAAATCTGGCTGAAGAAAAATGGTTGGTTTGAAGAGGAAGTGGTCCCATTTTTACAACAAAGGATTAAATTGCTATTATTCGAATAGTCCTGTGATCATAGAAAGCCACTTTTTTAGTTGAAAAAAATCATATTTTCCTGCGCTACAAAAAAGTAGTATTTTGCCGCAAACATTACATATTAATACTACAATGATCCTGAGTTAAATACAGGATCAAAAAGTGATTTCCATATTTTTAATTTGTGATGTTTTTTAAATGGTTTTATGAAAAAAAATTAATTAACCTTCAAATAGTAGCATATTTTGCAATGAGCTTTTCGTATGTCACAATGAAGTGTACTTATTGTTAAATGATATGTAACTAATCTTAAGTTTTTTTATTAATATTTTATAGAATAACCATTTTATTTGTTCTGATTGTAAAATTGAGTAATAAAAATCTAACAAACCCAATATCATGAGTAATTATGGTTTTCTACTGGATATGGACGGCGTTTTATACAGAGGAGAGAAATTGATAGAAGGCGCGCAAACGTTTATCTCCAATCTTATTGAAAAGAAAATTCCTTTTCTTTTTTTAACAAATAATAGCTCTCCGACTCCAAAGGATCTTAAAGTTAAACTTAAAAAATTCGGACTCGCTGTTGGTGTGGAACATTTTTACACGTGCGCCATGGCCACAGTGGATTTTTTAAAATTATGCAACCCTGAGGGAACAGCCTATGTGATTGGCGAAGGGGGAATTCTCACAGCCCTTCATGATGCAGATTATGGTATTACCACGCATGATCCGGATTTCGTTATTGTCGGGGAAGGAAGAACCCTGAACTATGAAAGTCTGGAAATTGCTCAAAATATGATTCTCAATGGAGCACATTTGATTGCAACCAACATGGATGAAACCTGTCCCACATCCAAAGGTTACAGGCCGGGATGTGGTGCCCTGGTAGCAAGTCTGGAAAGGGCTACAGGAAAGAAGGCTTATTCTGTTGGTAAGCCAAGTCCCTTTATGATGCGTGCAGCGAGAAAGAAATTAGGTTTATCCACAGCCCAAACCATTATGATCGGTGATACAATGGAAACTGACATAAAGGGAGCTTTTGAATTGGGATTTAATACGATATTGGTTCTGAGTGGTAATACTTCAAAAGAAGATTTAAAGCAATATCCGTATCAACCTAGTCTCATTTTTGATAACCTTGGAGCACTTAAAATTGAGGATTTATTTCAGCGCATTAGCCCTGAAAATAAAAATAGTGAAGCCTGAGATCGTTAGATCTATCTCAGCCTGTCCACCGACCTTACTAATTTTTCGTCTCTTCTAATGAATCTGTTAGCAAGCATGTTTAGGACGAGCGCTGCGGCTGGCATAAAGAATCCCATTTTATATTGCCCCTGGATATTCTCAAGTAGCAATTTTTCACCTTGAAAAGCAAAATACACTGCTGAACCCATACATCCGGCAAGTAAAAGTGCATTGAGCGCTCCCAGTTTAATTTGAGTAAGCCGATTGGTATAACGAAAGATGGAATAGATAGAGGTTACGATCGCCAACACGGCAAATATGGCTATATAAAAAGTGTTAGTAGTAGCCTCAATCTGAGGAGTTCCTTCATCTGTTATGGCATCATTTTGAATATAAGTCAGTTTAAAGGCAGTCAAACTTGCTATACCCTCATCGGGATTTCCTTTTTCCCATATTGTCATAAACAGCATGGCTACCATAACTACGGCCACGCCCAGGAGAAATATGGTTTGTATTCTTTGTAACATCTTTCGATTGATTTAAATTGCACTGCAATTTTATGAATTTATTGACAATAAAAAACAGACTTTGTCATCATTTGTTAAATGCCAACCTGATCAAAACTGGTAAATCTCCCTATTTGAAAATTGCTTCCATATTTACAATGAAGAGAATGTGCCTTGAGCACTGAGGATTTTGATTTGCTTTGGAATGAACCAATTTTAGGGAATAAGGAGTTTAGCTAATGAGATAAAAGTTTTGTTGTATTAAAAATATAAATTGACGCCATTGAGTTAAGCCTTTAGGTATTAGGTTTCGGGTATTAATCTCTCGTTCCATCGCAAAAAAGATATGTAGAAGAGCATGGTGAGTTTTGAATTATGAATAAATTACGAATTTCGAATGACAAATTACGATTGATAACTAAACTTTAACATTTTAAGTCAGTTATTTGATAGATAATCTTCTATCAGACTAAAAAACATCATTAAGGCTGAAACCTGAGACCTGACATCTGAATGCTTTACGATTTTTTCTAAACTAAATGGCATTGAAATATATATTTCAGATAATGCCTGTTGAAGTGAAATGGAATATTATGATTAAAGGATGGTGATTAATATATTAATAGGGTGAGCCATACTTCAACACTTATCGGATTTCAAAATTCAGACATTTAAGATAAACAAATAAAACCAAGGAAAATATTCAATGATGAAGACAGCTTATATTGTAGATATTATGAGAACACCAATTGGTAAGTTTGGAGGGGTTTTGAGTTCAGTGCGCCCTGATGACCTGGCTGCCTATGTGATCAAAGAGATCATAGCCAGGAATCCTGATATGGATACCTCCTTAGTGGAAGATGTTGTTTTTGGCGCGGCTAACCAGGCCGGTGAAGATAACAGGAATGTGGCAAGAATGGCAGGTTTGATGGCAGGCCTGCCTATTGAAACAGGTGGTGTAACTGTCAATCGATTATGTGCATCAGGCCTTCAGGCAATCATGGATGCGTCAAGGGCTCTTATGTTAAATGAAGGACAGGCTTATATCGCAGGTGGCGTTGAAAGCATGAGCCGGGCTCCTTTTGTTACAGCCAAAGCTGAATCACCTTTCAGCAGAAAGGTGGAGACTTATGATACAACCATTGGTTGGAGGTTCATTAACAAAAAACTGGCTAAGATGTATTATCCATATACGATGGGTGAAACTGCCGAAAATGTGGCCAACCAGTGGAATATTTCCAGAGAGGAACAAGACGAATTTGCTTACCATTCCCAATTGAAGTGCAAAAATGCCATGGAAGCAGATCGATTTCAAAAAGAAATTGTGCCAGTAAAAGTACCTCAGAGGAAGGCGGATCCAATTACTTTCGAAACCGATGAGCATCCAAGATTCTCTTCTATGGAGAAACTTGCCAGCCTTAAACCTGCTTTCATAGACAATGGTACCGTAACAGCGGCTAACTCGTCTGGTGTAAATGATGGAGCTGCAGCTACTTTGATTGTAAATGAAGATATTCTCAAAGAATTAAACTTAAAACCCATGGCCAGAGTGGTTTCAATGGCAATAGCCGGTGTAACTCCTGATTGCATGGGTGTTGGACCAGTGCCAGCTTCTCAAAAAGCTTTAAAAAGAGCTGGCCTGACTGTCAAGGATATTGATCTGGTCGAACTCAATGAAGCCTTTGCCTCTCAATCCATTGCCTGTATCCGTGATTTGGATCTTAACCCGGAAATTGTCAATGTGAATGGCGGAGCCATAGCGCTTGGGCATCCATTGGGAGCTAGCGGGACCAGGATTTCAGCAACTTTGCTCCATGAAATGCAAAAGAGAGAAAACGTGAAATATGGATTGGCTACTATGTGCATCGGAGTAGGACAGGGAGCTGCTGTTGTCTATGAAAAGCTTTAATTCAATAAATTATCTATTTGTTTTCAGATTCAGATAATTCCGTGAGATTATTTTTTGAGATTGCTTATAAAGGAACAAACTATCATGGCTGGCAGGTTCAGAAAAACGCTGTGACCGTGCAAGGTGTCATGCATGAAGCGTTGCAAACCATTTTTAGAAAGGAAATTGAAACGATTGGTAGTGGGAGAACCGATACCGGTGTACATGCTTCACAGCAATACCTTCACGCAGATCTCGATAAGGAAATCGATTTTCAAAAGCTTCGATTCAAGCTTAATTCATTGTTACCAAAGGATATTTGTATCAGATCCATTAGACAGGTTAAATCTGAAGCAAGCGCCAGGTTTGATGCCATATCTCGAAGTTATGAATATCATATTCACCAAGCCAAGGATCCTTTCTTACTTGAAACCAGCTATTACTTTACAAAGGAGTTAAATATTTCATTGATGAATGAAACCTCCGAAATACTCCTTGGCCAACACGACTTTCAATGTTTCAGCAAGGTAAAAACAGAGGTAAATAATTTTATCTGTGATATCAAAAGAGCCGAGTGGGTCAACGAAGGAAATGAAAGATTGATTTTTCACATTTCAGCTAACCGCTTTTTGCGGGGGATGGTTCGTGCAATCGTTGGGACCTTGCTGGATATAGGTACCGGAAAGATAAATCTGGAGGATTTTGAGCAGATCATAGCAAGCAAAGACAGAAAGAAGGCTGGTCGAGCAGCACCTGCGCAGGGATTGTTCTTAACAGAAATAATATATCCCGACGAGATTTTTCTTTGAAGGAGATGAGTCTTACCGGGTTCTAAATTTAGATTTACCCCAGAATTTCTCTAGATCATTGTTGCATCAACTTCTTTAGTATATCAGCAGCAGCTTCGGCAATAACAGTTCCAGGTCCAAAAACACCTCCAACACCGGCTTCAAATAAAAAATCATAATCCTGGGGAGGGATCACCCCACCGGCAATTACCATGATGTCATCACGGCCTATTTTTTTCAGCGCAGCAATGAGTTGTGGTATCAGGGTTTTATGTCCCGCGGCCAGGCTTGAGGCCCCAATAACATGGACATCATTTTCAGCTGCTTGCTGAGCCACTTCTTCAGGTGTTTGAAACAAAGGACCAATGTCCACATCAAAACCGAGATCAGCAAAGCTGGTGGCTATTACTTTGGCACCTCGGTCATGTCCATCCTGTCCCATTTTAGCCACCATGATCCTTGGTCTTCTACCTTCCAATTCAGCAAACTTATCTGCTAAATCCTTGGCAGCTTTGAACTTTTCATCATTGGAGGCTTCGCTTGAATAAACCCCCGAAATGGATCTGATAGTGGCTTTGTGTCTTCCGAATTCTTTTTCCATGGCACTTGATATTTCACCAACGGTTGCTCGTTTTCTTGCTGCATCAATGGCGAGTTCCAATAGATTGCCCTTACCGCTCGCTGCACATGCTGTCAACGCATTTAAGGCACTTTCAACAGCTTCAGGATCTCTTTCTTCCTTTAATTGTTTTAGCCTTGCCAATTGAGCATTTCTTACAGAAGTGTTGTCCACTTCCAATAAATCTATTTCAGTTTTTTCCTCTGTTTGATATTTGTTAACACCTACAATTGTATCTTTTCCCGAATCTATGCGTGCCTGTTTTTTTGCTGCCGCTTCTTCAATGCGCATTTTGGGAATGCCGGTTTCTATTGCTTTGGCCATTCCTCCAAGAGATTGCACTTCTTCAATCAGCTCCCAGGCCCTTTTGGTCAATTGATCAGTTAAATATTCAACATAGTAGGAACCACCCCAGGGGTCTACTACCTTGGTAACTTTTGTTTCATCTTTAATAAATAGCTGAGTATTCCTTGCAATTCTAGCTGAAAAATCGGTGGGTAGCGCTATGGCCTCATCCAATGCATTAGTATGTAGTGATTGCGTATGACCTAAAACTGCGGACATGGCCTCTACACATGTCCTGGTCACATTGTTGAAAGGATCTTGTTCTGTAAGACTCCATCCCGAGGTCTGGCAATGTGTTCTTAGTGCTAAAGACTTTAAATTCTTTGGATTAAACTGATTGACAATCTTGGCCCATAACATTCTGCCTGCCCTCAGTTTCGCTATTTCCATGAAATGATTCATGCCAATAGCCCAGAAAAAAGATAACCTCGGAGCAAATTGGTCAATATCCATTCCTGCATTAACCCCCGTTTGAATATATTCCAAACCATCAGCAAGGGTATAAGCAAGCTCAATATCGGCGGGAGCACCTGCCTCGTGCATATGATAACCACTGATACTGATGGAGTTGAACTTAGGCATTTCCCTTGATGTATATTTGAAAATATCGGCAATAATCCGCATGGATGGAGCAGGTGGATAGATGTATGTATTCCTTACCATGAACTCCTTCAGGATGTCATTTTGAATGGTACCACTCAACTGTTCAGGTTTAACACCTTGTTCTTCAGCCGCTACTATGTAAAGCGCCAGGATGGGGATCACTGCACCATTCATAGTCATGGATACGGACATTTTATCCAGCGGTATTCCATCAAACAATATTTTCATGTCCAGGATGGAATCGATAGCAACACCAGCTTTCCCAACATCTCCAACCACCCTTGGATGATCGGAATCATAACCTCGGTGAGTGGCAAGATCGAATGCGATGGACAGTCCTTTTTGTCCTGCCGCTAAATTTCTGCGATAAAAGGCATTGGATTCCTCTGCGGTGGAAAATCCCGCATATTGACGAATTGTCCAGGGTCTGCTGACATACATAGTAGAATAAGGACCCCTTAGGTAAGGAGTAATGCCGGAAGCAAAATTCAAATGATAGAGATCCTCAATGTCTTTCTTTTGGAATACTGGTTTTACCTTAATTTTTTCAGCAGTTTCCCAATTCACGGTAGCAATACCATTTTCGGATTTATCATGTTGATTATTGATGATATCCTGGTAATTGATTTTGGAAAAATCAGGTTTTGTCATGCTTCACTTGCCTTTAATTCAACCATTCCTAATTTCTGCTGCAGTCTTGTCAATACTTCTATCACATTTGATTGAAGGTTAATAAACCCATCCAGCCCATCTTCCATCAAAACATCACGCAATTCCGGGAGGTTTCCTGCTAGCAATAGTGTTTTATCTCGATCTTTTACTCTAAATGTTTTTACAAAGGGTAAAGCATATTCTTTGTAATCATCATCAGAACCGCAAATCACAATGATTTGGCTGGGATGCTTTTTTGATTCCAATACCGCCTTTTCCAAATCACTAAATGGACCTAACGCTGTTGTTTCAAATCCTCCACATGCAAAGAATGAATTAGAAAATGATACCCTGGCTTTTTGCATGAAGGATTTACCTATCGACATCAACAGTATGGGGCTTTTTTTATTGCCCAAAGCATTGACTCTGAGTTTTTCGAAATCAGAAGCGAGCCTTAATTGAGGAAGTACCGAAATTGTTGTATCCTTTGATTCTTTATCAGGCTTTAAAGCTGGAAATTCTGGTTTTTCGTTGCCATCAACATATTGATTGATACCGACTAAAGTATCCTTTCGTGTGGCTATATTCTCTGATTTCTCTTTTCTGGCACTTTCAATTTTGCTTTGGATTACCCCTTTTTCAAAAGATTTGATAAAACCACCGTTCGCTTCTATTTCCTGGAATAACTGCCAGCTTTCCTTTATCAATAAGTCGGTCAGGTTCTCAATATAATAGGATCCTGCTCCAGGATCTACCACTTTATCGAAATATGCTTCTTCTTTCAGGACATTAGATATATTTCGGGAAATTCGCCTTGAGAAGCTGGAAGGATCCCTAAATATAATATCATGAGGAAGGATCGTCATTGAATCGCATCCACCGATAATGGCCGACATTGCTTCAGTGGTATTTCTGAGCATATTGACATACGGATCAAATAGCGTTTTAGTCCATATTGAGGAAACACTATTGATTTTTAAATCATTGGGTTTGTAATTATTTACACCATAAGCATTGGCAATTTGTTGAAATAATATTCGCAATGCTCTGAGTTTGGCTATTTCCATGAAATAGTTATCGCCAGTGCCAATAGAAAAGGCAATGTTCTTAATTACTGTTTCCACATCATTTCCGCCTTCCTGGATCTTTTCAATATAAGCTACTGCCATACTAAGGCTAAAAGCTAACTCCTGAACAATGTTTGCTCCGGAATTGTGAAAAATCTGGCTGTTAATCGTTAATCCATAGAATGGCTTTTGCTCAGTGAGCCGGAGAATCGAAGAAAGCTCATGCTCCCAATGGTTTACAAAAACACCTGATAAGCACCAACTGGCTATTGGGTCGAAATGATAAAATCCATTGCACAGACCCGGATCAAAATTATTTGTATCGATCCAATGGAAAAACTTTTTCAAGGTCTCTAAGGCATTGGATTTTATGATAAATGATACTTCACAATAATGGGGATGGATATCATTCAATAGCGAATCGATTTTGATTTCCTCTATTTTTGACAAATCAAAGACGATACCATCAGCGCCCATATTCAATGCATCCAGGGCTAGTGTATTGGCGGTTTTTTCATTGCTTACTTCAATGAATTCATTATTGATCCATTTACGCGGCGGGTAATTTTTATCTGTCGTGTTGACGAAGCCCGGACCTTGTTTTGTTAAATAGGATAAGTCTTTAAGATCCTCATTAGTGTAATTGGGTCGAACCACAAACCCTTCATCAGTGGTCCATAAAAGAGATTCAAAAGTTTTGCCTTTTAAATCTTCCAACACTTTTTTTTCCCAATCCTCCTTTGTAACACCAGAGAATTCCTTGAATAAATTATTGTGATTGATGATCTCTTTTGGCATTTAATGCTTCTGAGTTAATATTGACTATTTAATGTCATTAAGATAAGGCTTCAGGTGTCAGGTCTTAGGCATCAGGTTTTTTTGGCGCACTAAAAAACATTATTTAGGCTGAAATCTGATACCTGAAAGCTTTCAAAATATTTTCTTAACTAAATGACATTGATTGACTATTGGTAAAGTTAAAGCTTTTTGAACATTTAATGAGCCTGTTCAACTTTAGACTTCTTTCGATTCATTAGTATGCTGTAAAGCACAATGATGATCGTGCCTGCCATTACCGACACATCAGCCATATTAAAAATGCCGGTTCGAAATATTTCAAAATCTATGTGCAGGAAATCAGTGACAGAACCATAAGCGAACCGATCGATCATATTACCAATCCCACCGCCAATGATAAAGGTAAGGGCAACAATAACGGGTCTATCAAATTGGGGTTTGGCAATTAAAATGCCCAATAGGATGATGAGCACAAGGGAGGGAAGTATTAGAAGTAGAAAGTATTTCAGGACTGGGTGGAGTGATGATCCCAGGCCTAGAAAAGCACCTGTATTTTCAACTTTTGTAAGGATCAAATGATTGCCAATGACTTCAATATGCTCGTGATATTCTATGTTCTCTCTGGCCACAGATTTTGAGATCTGATCACAACCTATATTGACAAACACAAGCAATAATATAATGAGTATCCGTATAAACATTGTTGATTTCATAATTAAGCCATTAGGTGTCGGGTATTGAATTTACTGTTATTTGAAGAATGCACTATAATAGGTAAACGCCTTTGGATCATTTATAATGTCATGGTACCAAACAGGATCCTGATAGTTTAACCAAAGATTTCCCTTCTTTTTGTCAGCTTCCATTTTTTTGTTTAATGCTGCTTTTTTCTTTTTAATTTCTTCAAGCCATTGTGAAGATGGATTCTCTATTAGTTTAAAAGATTTAACCTGATTCAAATTAATGGTTGAAGTGAGCTCTTTTTCTTTATGGGGAGAATCTACATGCATGGCCAATGGCAACGACTTGAAAATTACAAGTTCTTTGATAAGAGAATAACTTTCATCCCTTAATGTTTTTCTGCTCAGTACTTTTTTCCCTCCTGATGAGCCTACCTTATTGATGAATTTTGGCGTATTGGAAATACTCTTGGCAAAATGGATATCACCTGGAATAGACTCCGGGTAAAATACTCGGAAGTTAAGATCAATGGTAAACAATAGGTGCTCTCCTTTACTGTTGACATAAAATGCATTGGGAAAATAATGTGTATCATTTTCTATTCTTCCTAATGAAATTATGCCCTCCTCCTTGGTTCCATTTTTCAGTTCGATCTGACAAATTGCCTGAATCGCTGAAAGTTTATCTTGTGCAAGCGAGAGACTTCCTGTAATTAAAGGCAAGATGATGAATAAAAATATTCTCTTAAACATATTTATAAAGGTAACTTGATAGAAATGTTGAATTTTAAATGAGATATATCCCAGGTCCGGACATGGCAATATTTTTTAAGTAAATCTATCATACAACTGATCTGAGGTGTTGAAGTGTTAAAGTTTCGTTGCAATGGTAATTTGTCATTCGTAATTCATTTAGAATTCAACAGTCACTTCGATCAAACAAGATGTACTGACACCATCAAGGTGTCTGACATCGGTACTACCAAATAAAGACCTGAAATTGTGTTGAGGTGTTGATGTATTTAAGTGTTGAAGTTCTGTTTGTACTATATTTCGTAATTTGTCATTCGAAATTCGTAATTTATTCAAAATTCATAATTCATAACTCAAAATTACCATCCCTTATCTCAATTTGTAATAAGGTTGCAAAATCATAGAGGGACTGATATCTCAAAGCTAAACTATTTCAAGTACTTCAGTCTGACTACTTCTTTTTCAGTTAAATAACGCCACCGGCCTCTTTTGAGATCTTTTTTGGTAAGGCCTGCATACACTACACGATCTAACTTTACAACTTCGTATCTGAGGTGTTCAAAAATTCTTCGAACAATCCTGTTTCTTCCAACGTGGATCTCTATCCCAAGGGTTTTCTTATCCGATGAAACAATGGCTAGATCATCCACTTTTACTTCTCCATCTTCCAAGGTTAGTCCTTCTGTGATTTTATCGAAATCAACCTTTGTGATAGGCTTACCTAATTCTACCTGGTAAATTTTTCTGATATTCCTGGAAGGATGTGAAAGTTTTGTGGCGACTTCACCATCATTGGTAAATAGTAGTAGGCCGGTTGTATTTCTATCCAATCGACCAACAGGATATATTCTTTCGTCACAAGCATTAGTAACTAATTGCATAACGGTCCTTCGGTTTTCCGGATCATCCATGGTGGTAATAAAGTCTTTAGGTTTGTTGAGTAAAACATAAACTAATTTCTCTCTTTGTAAGACCTTGCCATCAAACACTACAGTATCTGATTTATTTACCTTATGACCAAGTTGTGTTATTACTTTACCATTCACTATGATCTTCCCGGATGCTATCAGCGCGTCAGCGTCTCTCCTGGAACATACACCGGCATTGGCGATGTATTTGTTTAATCTTATGGAATCACTAGGTTTTTTGGGGCCTGCTGAATCTTGTTTTCGTTGCTTCAAGTTATAACGTGGTGGCTCCGAACCAGGATCTTGAGAATTCTTTTTTATTGAAAACTTCTTGTCTTCCTTTTTCCTTGATCCAACAAACTTTTTGGATTGATTTTTCCTTGACCCTGATAAGGATCTTCTCTCATTTTTTTTCATAGGTATTCAGTATCACTACTGTATTTTATGCAAAAGTATTTTAAATCAATTAATAATGTGCAATGAGTAATTAATAATTGATTTTCCTAAGATAATTTGAGCCTTAAACCTGAATTGAGTAAATAGTAGTTTTAAATCAGTAAAATTTTTACTTTGCAATTGTGAACTATGAACTCAAAATATTGAATGCAGCTGAAGATAATGGCAAGATTGATCTAGTCAGGTTGGCTACTATTTCAGAAAGCATACATAAAATAGCTGAAGGAGCTCTTCAAATCCGTTTAAAAGGCATTAGCATATCAAAGGGAAGAAAAAAAGAATCGTTAAAGCAATCTTTAAAAGTTACTTTGAGTGGACTAAAAAAGGGCAGTACAATACTCTGTCTAGAATCTCAAAAATTTAAAGATACTTTAGACAATATTCAATTGGATATTTTTAGAAGTGAAACTCAAATTGATTTGCAAGAGCAAACGCCAATTTCACTTTTTGTTTCTTCATTCAACGAAATATCAAATAATGGCGATAAATCAGAATTATTGGACAAATCACTTTTGAAAGAACTTAAGAATTTTAAGAAGGCCTTTTTACAGGACAATGAGACGTTCATAATTTCAAATGAGGACTCTTTTGAATCCCTTGAGCTTAGTAAAAAAAGTTTTGAAAAAATAAATATTTTAGAAGGGGAGACTCCTGAGGCAGAGTCAATTATCTTAAATGGAATAGTTGAGGAATTGAAATACAGTAAACTAAGAGTTAAAATCATTACTGAAGAAGGGACAATAAACGGATTTCTTTCAGATGAACTCTCAGCTGAAGATATTTCTCTTTTTTGGGGGAAGGAAATTACCATTACAGGCACTAATCACTATAAATCAAATAAAACCTCGGTAATTGAGATAAAAAGAATTCATGAACCAAGCGCAAGTGATAAATACTTTTCAAGGAAATCCAAAAAAGCATTGTCGGTCGAAGATCAAATTAAATACCAAATAGATAGAAAATCAGCAAACAGCTTATCAGACATAGTGGGTAAATGGTCAGATGAGGACAAATTTGAGGACCTAATAAAAATGCTTTAAATGAGAAGGTTTTTATTAGATACGAATATTTGCCTTGCTTTTGTAAGAGGTCACGAGGTATATCAGCAAATTGAAAGTGATTTGTCTTTAAACAAAGATGATACTATTACAATTATCTCAGTTGTGACCAAAGCGGAATTACTTTCATTAGGAAAGAGGCGCGGCTGGGAAAATCAAAAACTCACAAAGCTTAATAGGCTCCTGGAAAAACTTTTCATTATTGATATTAGTTTAGTAATTCAGATAAAGAGCTTATTGAAGCCTATTATACAATTGATGCATTTAGTCAAGGGGATTTAAAGGATAGGCCCTTGGGAAGTTCAGCAAAGAACATGGGTAAAAATGATCTATGGATTGCAGCTACAGCCTTTGTTGCTAAAGCTGAGCTTATCACTATGGATGGAGATTTTGATCATTTGAATGGTGAATTTTTGACAGTACATAAATATTAATGTAACTCTGTGTATTATTATGTGCTAAATGATTGCTTGATAAAGCAAATTTAAAATCTAGACCTACTTCATGGTCGAAAAGAAAAATGAAATTTTCTAATACTGTATCTTCGTTTAATTCAATTGCCGGATTATTTCTTATTCTTCGTTTTTCTCTCCAATTTCATTCTCTTCACTGGCGAAATCCTTTGGAGTTGGCAAATCTTTCAGGCTATTGATACCAAAATAGTCCATGAATTTATCGCTGGTTCCATAAAGTAAAGGTCTGCCAATAGTTTCTGCCTTTCCTTTAATCTCAATCAACTCCTTGTCGAGTAGCTTATGAATAGAATAATCACAATTTACACCTCTGATCTGTTCCGCCTCTGCCTTAGTAACAGGCTGCTTATAGGCAATGATAGAAAGCGTTTCCAGTGCAGAGGTGGACAATCTTCTTTTTGATTGTTGTTTAAGTAAAATGCTAATGCTCGCCTGGTAAGCAGGTTTTGTTAAAAACTGATAACCACCACCTGAATGTACTACGGAGAATGAATGGTCATCACCCTCATATTTTTTCTTGAGCTGGTCAAGCGCCTGATCTATATCTTTTTCAGGAACATCTGCTTCGAACATCTCAGAGAGACATTCCTTTAACTCCTTCTTCTTTATAGGACTAGGAGAGCAAAAGATCAATGCCTCAATATGATTTGATAAAAAATCCAACTATTGATTTTGCTTTAGTTTGGCTTCTATTGAGTGCATGGTGTGCGGCACGGCTCTAAGACGTTCTTTGCTGATCAAATTGCCAGTATCTACACAAACACCGTAAGTTCCATTTTTAATTCTGACTAAAGCATTCTCGAGGTTTGTAATGAATTTCTGTTGCCTGGCTGCCAACTGACTCAAATTCTCTTTTTCTGCAGTATCAGCACCATCTTCCAATACCTTAGTAGAACCAGCAGTATTGTCGGTTCCATTATCGTTAATTCTGCTCAGTGTAGATTTAATATCATCCAAGGCAATTTGTGCCTTTTCTAATTTATCGTTTATGATTGCTTCGAATTCTTTAAGCTCTTCTTCAGAATATCTTTTTTTTTCTTCGCTCATGATACCAAAATTTTAGGTTTTCTCTAGATTATCGACCCCTGATTTGAGAAAAAATTGCTCCAAAAATAAAGTATGATTGTCAAAACAAAAACATAATTTTAAATTAAATTTAGATGTGCAATAATTACCCATTTTATGGGAATTATACTTGGAATTTTACCTTTTAGTTTGTCATAAGGGTGAAAAAAAATTATGCTGAATCGGGGAGAATCAAATTTTATTTCAATCGGTTATTAATGTAAATGGTTCATTATCTTATGTTTATATACACTTTAAATCAATATTTATCATGAAGAGAATTATAATAGTATTCATCTTCACCATACTATGTTCAGTAATCTTTGCCCAGGAAAAGGACAAAAAAATTACATTGGTGATTCATGGTGGTGCAGGAACCATTACAAAAGAGAATATGACCTCAGAGTTGGAAAAAGCTTACAAAGAGAAATTACAGGAGGCTTTGGACAGAGGATATACGGTCCTTGAGAATGGAGGTACCAGTTTAGAAGCGGTGGTGGAAACAATTAAAATACTGGAGGATTCACCTTTATTCAATGCTGGAAAAGGGGCGGTATTTACAAATGAAGGAAAGAATGAATTAGATGCTTCCATTATGGATGGTAAGACATTAAAGGCCGGAGCTGTTGCCGGTGTGACACGGTTAAAAAATCCGATTACTGCCGCACAGGCTGTTATGGATAAATCCGAACATGTGATGATGGCAGGTATGGGAGCTGAAAAATTTGCCAGATCAATGGGGCTGGAGATTGTAGAACCTTCTTATTTTCATACCCAAAAAAGACTTAAACAATTGGAAAAGATAAAGAGTACTGAAAAAGAGTCGAATGGAAATGCTGATGGTGAAGGCAGAGGCAGTATCAAGGTGAAATACCCGGATTCCAAATTCGGAACAGTTGGATGCGTGGCATTGGATCAATACGGTAACCTGGCTGCCGGTACTTCAACAGGAGGAATGACAAACAAAAGATATGGTAGGATAGGTGATTCACCAATTATCGGAGCCGGTACTTATGCTGATAATAATGCTTGTGCGGTTTCTGCCACCGGGCATGGAGAATATTTTATCAGATCAGTTGTAGCCTATGATATTGGGGCTTTAATGAAATATAAGAATATGAGCTTGAAAGCGGCAGCTGATGAAGTAGTTATGAAGAAATTGGTTGAGCGAGGAGGTAGCGGAGGAATTATTGCAGTGGATAAAGAAGGTAATGTTGCAATGCCTTTTAACACTGCAGGCATGTATCGTGGTTATATCAAGCAAAAAGGCGAAGGAAAGGTATTCATCTATAAAGAATAGACCTACGAGCTATAGGTTCTAGTTGAGCCTGTAGCTCAAATTAAGTCCTTGTACTCTTTTCTCAATAGCCCTTGCATCAATGTTGATATGATACCTTAGCTTGATGTAACGCTTGATCACTTCAAGTTTTCTTCCTTTTTTTAGATTTCTGTTCAATATGTTATCGATCAGACAGTTCATAATCTCAGGAATTTAGGGTTAGTTATAGGGAATATACAAAATTATTCCAAGAATATTGGAGTTTCCGGGTGACCATTTCCCATAAAATTCAAAATGTTATAATCTTTCTAAAATAGATTAAAATTTGGTGGCTAAAACAGCTGTTCCCTTAAAAATTTGAGTGCTTCCATTGGGATTAAATACTTCGAAATACACTATATAATAACCTATTGACGCTCTTTGATTTTGTTCGTCCGTGCCATCCCACGTAAACAAACCATTGAGAGAAAGAAGCTTGTTGGCGGTAATTTCTTTAATTTTTCTTCCGGAACTGTCAAAAATAAACAGGGACCCTGTATAACCAGGGTTATCGAATTGATATTGAATGGTGATGAAATCATTTGTACCTGAATTATCCGGTGAAAAGACTTTAGGTGTTATTGAAATGGTACCGTTCAATGCCTCTCCCTGCCTGCTCTGTGAATTCTGATATCCAGGTGTTGCAAATCCTACCGTACTTGCTGCTGAATGCCAGTTATTAGCATTATTGGTCATTTGATCAACCGAGATCCGTTCCAGAGAAACACCATTCTGATCTTTAATCAGTGGGAAATGAAAATCCTCCGAGTAATCGAATCTATCCAATGTGTCACCTGATGGAGCTATAAGGATGAGCTTACCCTCATCATCCGGCAAAGAAGGCAGTTCAGAAACTTGAAATAAGCTTTCGACCCTGGAGGAAGGATAATCTGATTTTAGCAGTTTGATATCTTCTGTAAAGACAATAAAATGTTTTGGAGGAATGATAAGATATTCATTGGTGATTCTTTCTATGGTTTGGTTCGCTATTTTCCAATGTTTTAGGTTAATGAATTTATTGGAACGATTAAATATTTCTACAAAATCCACTCCACCGGACCTTGGATTAAATAAAACTTCATTCAAAACAATGTCTGATGAATCAGCTATTTCCGGTAAACCAAATTCCAAGGAAGGATTATTTGATGAAATGAGGTTCCCGGCACAATCTGTGAGACCCTCGATTTTGATCTCGTAAATTGTTTGAGTCTTTATAGGATCTGATAGTGCCAGTTGCAGTTCTTTTAATGAGAACTCGTTAATATGAACCTGATCTATATTCACTTCAGGTGTGATCATAAATGTTCCATGATTAATTGTTCCGGCGTCCAATTTTTCGTTGAATTGAAGCCATACTTCATATTCGCTTACGGCGATAGCATCTGTGAGTATTGGCCCAATCAGATCAGGATTGGTTGAAGGAAAGCTATTTGCTTTACCCGGTGTTCCTCCTGACACTGATGTTGATGCCAACCAATTTTTCTTTTCAACACAGGGATAGCTGCTATCAATCATTTCCAATGACCATCCTCCACGACTTTTGTCCGGGTCCCCGTACCAATCATCACTATAAACTATACTAAAGATTGCTCCATATTCAGATTGGAAAAGATTGATGAGATCCCCTGAATCGTTTAATGTCAACCATCGATTTAACCCAATAACTTGCCCCAGCGATTGCATGACCCGACTGTTGGATTGGTGACAAAGAATGATATATTGATTCGGTAATATGGTACTATTGGGTAAGTGAATGGTGTCCTTGTAATCAGAAATACCTATATCCTGCAAACTGATTATTTTGGAAGTTCTATTGTACAATTCAAGATATTCAACCTCCGGCAGTTCGATCTTCGGACTGGGATTAGCCATAATTTCAGAGATGATCAAATCATTGAAGCCTGGAACGGCACCAATACCAAATATATCAGTGTAAGCTTCCATTTGATTTCCTTGACAGTCTTTTAATTTGGTAATATCAATTTGATAGGATTCTCCAGGATTTAATTTTTCATTGGTTGTTAAAAGTATTTCATTCGAGGACTGCGAGAAGGGGGCGTTTTGTATTTTTATAGAATGACTTATTACAAAATGTTCAATTAAAAGTGTGGAAGGGTCAATAGGCTCATTGAAAATAATTTTAATTTGGGTAGAATCAATTACTTCAATCTCAGAAACAATAGGAGGTATGTTATCTGGCACTGCACTAAATACACTATTTTCCTGCCCCGGAGAACCTCCTAAAGAGTTCTTGGAGGCTCCCCAGTTGGTTTCACCAGAACAATGTATAAAAGGATTGATCTGTTCCAGGCTCCAACCACCGTCCTTTTTAGAGGACTCGAACCAACTGACCTGATAATTTACAGAATCTACAACCAGACCTTCGGTATCTTTCAATTTGATAAGATCTCCACTATTATTTAATGAAGGCCAATTAGATAATCCCAGAACTTTACCAAAATCAACAAAAAGATCTTCAGAGCTTTTAGGACATAGAATGACATATTCATTTGGTTGAATGATGATGTCATCAAACGTTGCGGTTTTACCCGGATCTTCCAGTTGCCACCCTTTGAGATTCAAACTTTTATCAGAGGTATTAAATATTTCGACAAATTCACTGTTCGGAAGTCCTTGAGAGGGTGTTGGATCACTGAGTATTTCATTAATTACAACATTCCTTGATCCAATATTCCTTGAGTTAACCTGAAAATCAGCGAGATAATTTTTGTTCCTTTTAGTGGAAACCTGAGATAATGTAGGTCTATGATCATGCGATAAGCTTTTTTTCCAATTAATCTTTAATTGAAGGACCTGAGGGATATTGAATAAGATTGAAAAACCACAGACATACAGCCATGGTATTAAAACTGATGGGAATTTCATGTTATAGCTGGGTTGAAATAAGATTATATTAGGTAAATATAGTAGTTTTGCATTAAGTTTTAATTTATCAATATTTAAAAAGTTAAAGTAGCAATGAAACTAGCAGTTGTAGGCGCAACCGGCTTGGTTGGCGCGGAAGTATTAAGGATTCTCGAGGAAAGAAACTTTCCTTTGGAAGAACTTCTATTGGTGGCATCTGAAAAATCCGTGGGTAAGAAGATTGCTTATAAGGGTAAGGATTATACGGTGATCGGAATGGCTGATGCTGTTAGTAAGAAACCGGAGGTAGCTATTTTCTCTGCTGGCGGCGGCACCTCATTGGAATGGGCACCAAAATTTGCAGAAGCAGGTACTATCGTTGTTGACAATTCTTCCGCCTGGAGAATGAACCCTAAACATAAACTGATTGTTCCGGAGATCAATGCTCATGTGCTTAGGATTGATGATCGCATCATTGCAAACCCAAATTGCTCAACCATACAAATGGTGGTGGCTTTAGCCCCTTTGCACAAAGAATATAAAATAAAACGAATTATCGTTTCTACCTATCAGTCAGTGACCGGAACAGGTAAAGCTGCTGTAGACCAGTTAATGAATGAGCGAAAGGGCATAGAAAATGGCAAGGTTTATCCTTACCAGATAGATTTGAATGTACTTCCGCATATTGATGTATTCCAGGATAATGGTTATACCAAAGAAGAAATGAAAATGGTCAATGAGACCAAAAAGATTCTGCAGGATGATTCCATTGGCATTACCGCCACTACCGTAAGAATTCCTGTGATTGGCGGCCATTCGGAATCAGTGAATGTGGAATTTGAAAAAGAGTTTGACCTTGATGATGTCAAAAAACTTTTAAATGATGCTGAAGGTGTTGTGGTGGAAGATGATGTGGACAATCTAAAATACCCGATGCCTCTCAATGCACATAACAAGGATGAGGTGTTTGTCGGAAGATTAAGAAGGGATGAATCACAACCTAAAACATTAAATATGTGGATTGTCGCAGACAACCTCAGAAAGGGAGCTGCAACAAATGCAGTGCAAATTGCAGAATACCTACTGGAACATAGTTTAGTGTATTGATTGATCAGCTCTTAAAATCTGAAGTTCAAAAATTTATTCAAGAACATGAATATGATGACCCTGTAGCACTGGCGCTGCAGGGTCATAAATTTTTAGGGATACCAATAAAGGAAGCCATTCAACAAATTAAGTCCAGACAAACCGCTAGAATCAAGCTTCCTGAGTGGCATAGCAAACCAGGTATTATATTCCCGCCCACATTATCCATGGAACAATGCTCTTCCGAGCTGACAGCCAAGTTCAAGTCTGCATTGGTCAGTGGCGAAACACTCGTGGATCTTACCGGAGGAACTGGAATTGATACGTTTTATATGGGTCAATCTTTTAAAAGGGCTCTTTTCGTAGAACGGGATCCGGCCTTATGCAAAATAGCCGATCACAATTTTTCTATTTTAGGAGCCGATCATATTAAAGTGCTTTCCAAGCATGCAGCGCAATTTTTACAGGAAGATTCACCTCAGGTTGATTGGATTTATATAGATCCGGCAAGAAGGGATGATCATCATGGTAAAGTTTTCAAACTATCTGATTGTGTTCCGGATGTTTTAGAATTAAAAGAAATTTTTTTTAAACATTCAGATAATGTTCTGATTAAAACCTCACCAATGCTTGACATTAAACAGGCCATCTCTCAACTGGAATATGTGAAAAAGGTTTTTGTGGTTTCTGTAAAGAATGATTGCAAAGAAGTGCTTTACATGCTAAAAAAAAATGCCACTTCCGAGCCTGAAATTGTTACTGTAAACTTACTTGGAGAACAACGAAAACAACAGTTTTCTTTTTATAGGGCAGCTGAATCCGGTTTTCAAATAGCCCTTTCTGCTCCTTTATCATTTATATACGAACCGAATGCCTCTATTTTAAAAGCTCGTGGTTTCAATGCAATAGCAGACGCCTTTCAGGTCAATAAGCTGAATATTAACAGTCATCTATATACTTCCCAAAAACTGATTGAAGATTTTCCGGGAAGAATATTTAAATGCACGCATATAACCAGGCTTGATAAGAAGGAGATCATAAAATTTATTCCGGAGAAAAAAGCCAATGTCACCACTAGAAATTTTCCTTATTCTGTAAAAGAGATACGAAAGAAAACAGGATTGAAAGATGGAGGCAATACCTACTTATTCGCAACAAAAGGTCCTGACGAAAAACCGGTTATTTTGGTTTGTGAGAAAGTTGGTTTTAGTAGCTAAACTTAGGAACAATTCCGGGGAAAAAACATAGTCACGGCTACCTGGCAAGGTAAGGGATTGAAAAGAATTTAAAGTATTGGTAATCAATGTATAAAGAATCAAATCAATTGACTTTCATATAAGAATCATCCATTTTATAAATGGAATCATAAATGCCGGATTTGCAAGAGGTTTAAGTAGGTGGTTTATCTTTTTTACTAAAAATTAAACCAGCCTTCCTTTGGTTGGATTACCCACTACCGGATCTTGCTGTTTAATTCAATATGAAATTATGAAAAACCTAATCTTCTTATCAATCTTCTCCCTGTTTTTGTTGGTTTCCTGTGGAGGCAACAGTCAAAACAACAGCAATAAAAACTTAAACTGCGTGGAATACTGGTCACAAGTTAAATTTGCTGATTTTTGCGGCCTCACCACGAGCAATTTTGATTTTAATACCATTCCAAATGATATATGCAACGCAGATCAAAAAAATTCTTTTCCATTCGATGACCGGATCTCTATACGGGTATTCAACCATTTTTCGAAAGACAACGCTAAGGAAGAGTATGATGACGAGAAAGCCAATTCCCTGTCAGTAACCGGTTACACCGCGATAAACAACTTAGGCGACGATGCCTTTGCCATACTAACTACCGAATTCAATAAGCTTGATCTTGCTATTATTCAAGTTGTCAAGGATACCTACACCATATATCTAGAAGTCAACGGTGATACAGCCAATGGATCTAACAATTGTTTTACTGAAGGTTCTGTGATTGATTTTGCCAGGGCTTTGGCAGGTCCCTTATGATACCTCCCTATAATAGAATGTGTTTGGTGCAGAAGATGGCCATTACTTTTGGATCAACAATCTTTCAGAAGCTTCTCCCAAATTATTCCCACGCCCTCTTACAATGTATACGCCATTGGCTAAAAAACTTAGATCAAGTTGCAATATCTGTAAATTCCTGAGTTCAATATCCGACATGATCAAGGTACCCAGAACAGAATAAACAGCTATGGAGGCATCATCGTTTGCCTGGATTTTTAAAGTTTGATTGTTAAGGGAGGGATTAGGAAATAGCTTTAAACTTAGTTTTTGATTTTCACCTCCTGGAACTCTCTCACTCACATTTTTTAAATATTGTATACCACCTAAGGTGCTGCCAATGGTGAGATCTGCTAAGCCATCACCGTCAATATCTTGTAACGTTAATCTGTTAAATCTTCCTAAGCGAATATCAATATTATCATTTAAAAGTGTATGATTCAATATATTGGTTTGAGGGAGCGAAGGACCATCCAATTGCTCAAAAAGATCATTCCAAATACTGATTTTTCCAGTGGCATCTGTGACAAGGAAATCTACCTTGGCATCGGCATTGATATCCCCAATGGCTATGGATGGGTTACGTTTAAAAATGTCGTCGGCTATATTGAAAAATTCATTTGTTACCAATTCATAGCTGCCATTCCCTGTATTTCTGTAATGTTCGATTCGACCGGTAGCTTTTCCAATCAACAGATCACTGAGACCATCCTGGTCTATATCAAAAATATATGGGTTATCCTGCTCATTGAGCGACTGTGGAATTTTAGTTCTGTCGTTTATATTAAATTGAGAACCGACATTGCCAGAATTAGGTAAGTAGTAAATATCCTTATCCTGTGTTTCTATTCCGGAAAAGACCAAATCGGGACGATTATCCTGATTTACATCTGTCAATTGAATTTGTAAATTTCTGAATTTAAGGTTAGAGAAACCCAAATAATCATTATCAATAAGATTATAAATGGGAGCCACAGGTGTGCCGATATTTTCATACAAGGAGATGGTGCCATAAAAACCATCCGGCTGAACCATTCCTCCGCTGGCCACCAATAAATCAGCATCTCCATCAACATCCATATCAAAAAATAAGGGAGAAGCATTCTCTCCCAGATCGATCATTTCATTTTGCAAAAAGTTGTTGGTAGAAAAGTTGAAGATGGGTTGATCATTGCTTCCTGAATTTTTGTAAAACCTACTTGAACGAGCAAAATCTATTTGATTGTTGACATTAAAGGCGGTATTTGGAGCTACAATAAGATCCTTTATTCCATCGAAGTCCAGGTCCTCATAGTAGGCTGCGGGAAATATCGGGAACTGAATAGCATTGGTAGTGTTTGGGAATTGATCATTAAAAGATAACATAATGGCTTCTATACTCGACCCTTCATTTTCAAAGAAAACAAGCTCTTCGCATTCTTCATCTCCAAACAAAATATCTTTATCTCCATCTCCATCATTGTCAAAGGCCAGTAATGCTTTCCCCCCTGCATGCTCAGGCCGGCGGGCAATTCTGCTACCGTTCGGGCAAAATTCTCCAAAAGCATAATCCCCGCAATTACATTCTTCAAATTTCCCCCAATTTCTATCGACTCGAACAAAATCAAGATTATTGCAATTGCCTGATGTTTCAATGGACTGGTTTTGATGATATTCTATAGTTCCTCCTGAGAAAAAATTGAAAACCAATATGTCGAGGTCCCCATCACCGTCAATATCTTCGATTGCCGGGATATCTGAGCTGTTCACTTGTAAGTTGATCTGAGAGGAAGAACCTTGAGTAAACAGCGGATCAGCCACACTTTGCCAACTCAATGTATTTTCCGAAGTATTTTCATATACTTTGATACCCCCTGTAGTGCTTGTGAAAATATCTTTTTTCCCATCACAATTGAAATCTGCTAAAACAAGCCAGCTATTCACATCTTCGGGAAAGAAATATTCATATTCAGGTTGATAAACAAATTGATTGTTGTCATTCAGGAAAGTAATTAACCTATTGCTGGTTCTGTCATAAATAACAAGGTCTTCAATTCCGTCATTATTTAGGTCAATGGTATTATATTGCCCTGCATTTAACCCTCCTGACCATCCGTATGCCAGACTTTGCCCCTGGATTTGTATCTCTATGGAATTGTCAAATTGAAATGAAAATTGAGCCAGCGTTTTTACATGAATGCAAATTAGGATCAGGATAAGAACAGTTTTTATCTTTGCCAAAATGATCTTTTTTGATTTTCAACCTTGTTAATTAACGCACGGAAGTTACGACTGTTTTATAAAGTCTTGCTAATTTATTCTATTTGTCCCGATCCTGATAATCAAAATAAAATGTTAATTTAAAGTCTCAAAATTTAAGTCCCTATGATAGAAGCGTTATACGAAAAATTTCTGAAGAGCAAAGGTGTATCTACCGATACCAGGGATATACAAAAAGATACCATTTTTTTTGCTTTGAAGGGGCCCAACTTTAATGCAAACAGTTTTGCCGGAGAAGCCCTTGAAAAAGGAGCCAGCTATGTTGTGATAGATGATGAATCATACAAAGTTGATGATAGGTGTGTTGTGGTATCGGATAGCTTAAAGGCCTTACAGGAATTGGCAAACTTCCATAGGAAAAAGTTAAAAATTCCGGTGATTGGTATTACAGGCACCAATGGGAAGACCACTACAAAGGAATTGATCCATGCGGTTTTAAGTAAAAAGTTCAACACTTTGGCCACAGAAGGCAATTTAAACAATCATATAGGTGTGCCGTTAACATTACTTTCCATTGGTAAAAAAGTTGAGATTGCCATTATTGAAATGGGAGCGAGTAAAATAGGGGATATTGCCGAATTGTGTCAAATTGCTGAACCTACTCACGGGCTTATTACCAATATTGGAAAAGGGCATACGGAAGGGTTTGGAGGAATTGATGGTGTAATCCGAGGTAAAAGTGAGCTCTATCAATACTTGTTGGAAACCAATGGCAAGGTTTTTATTAATTCTAACAATGAGATATTAAGTAACATGGCCAAGCGATTCGAACGTCCTTATATGTATCCGGCCTATGCTGATTACTACCATTGTCAATTGGTTACAGCTGATCCTTTCTTGGTAATTAAAAGTGAAGCAGGAAACTTAGTCGAAACAAACCTGATTGGTGATTATAATTTCGAAAACATTGCAGCAGCACTTTGTATTGGTAAATTCTTTGATGTTCCACCAAAAAAAGCAAATCGAGGAATAAGTCAATACAGTCCCAAAAACAATCGTTCTCAAATTAGTAAGATCGGAAGTAATACGGTGATCCTGGATGCCTATAATGCTAATCCAAATTCCATGCAGGCCGCTATTAACAATCTGGCTAGCATGGAATCGGAAAACAAGGTGGCCATTTTGGGGGATATGAAGGAGTTAGGCGATATAAGCGAAGAAGAACACAGGCAAATAGGTGCACTTACAAAAGAGAAGTCATTTAAAAAAGTCCTGTATTGTGGGGCATTGATGAAATGTGCTAAGGAAATAGACAGCCATGCTTTGTATTTCGAAGACCGTGAAAGACTAAAGGCATACCTGAAAGAACACGAAATCAAAAATTCATTGGTATTGATAAAAGCCTCCAGGAGCATGGGGTTGGAAGATGTGGTTGGTGACCTTGAGGCTGGGTCCTAGATGAGACTTTTGATTTGTTATGGCGCTGATAAGCAAGAAAAAGATCCCTTTTAAAATAAGCCCGGGGCTGCGCAGATACCTTAAAGAACAGGAACGTGAGGTTGTTGTGCCCATAAGATATTCCGATCTTTTGCGATATGATAATTCCATTGCATTATATGACAATTGGGGTGATGATACATTGTGGGAAACAGTTTTCTATCCGCAATCTGATATGGAAAGTATCCACCATAACCTAAAAAAGATCTATTCCGTGTTGAAAGCGGCTGGTGATATATCTGTTATGGATCATTTATTTGTGGATAGAGTGGATGTATGTGTCTATGGGAATACCCAGCCTTTCAGGATCAGAATAGTGAATAAGATCAATGATAATTTCGATTATTTTTATGTAAAGAATGCCGATGCTTCCAGGATCTACGGATTGGAATTGGAACACTTGCTTTCTCCTAACAGGATAAGCTATATGGTAGATCAGGAGACATTGATTGAAGAGCACATTGCAGGGATCCCGGGGGATCAGTTCATTAAGCATCATTTGGAAGACAGCAGGTTGAATGAAATAAGATTAGCCAAGGAATTTGTAAAGTTTAACGAAAGATGTTTTGTGAGATTATTGGGAGATATGCATTCCAGTAATTTTGTGATAGATATCACCCCGGATTTTGAAGAGATCCACTATAGAATACGTGCCATCGATTTTGATCAGCAATCATATGAGGGGAGGAAGGCAGTTTACATGCCACAATACTTTAAACCCAATAACCCCATTATTGAAATCGGGCTTAGGCATATGACACCTGAAACCGTAAGGCAATATCAAAAGGAAGAAAGATCATTAATTGCCACCAGGATCAAAACATCCAGATATGTGATCAAGGAATTATTGGATGCAATGCAGAATGATGTTATTTCTACTCAGGAAAATGTTGAATTGCTAAGAAATGAACTGGCAGAACATTACAAAAATAAAGTATTCCTCAAATGTGAAACCATGGGACAAATTCTTAAAAACAGTCTGAAGACGGCTTTAATCAAAAAGAGTTAAATGATATGAACCTGTAAAGTCTCTTAATGGGTTCTGTTGTACTTAAATGTTTCCCCCAGGTATAGCAATACATTGCCTTATTACTTTAAATAATCCCTCCACACAATGGTGTTGACCGATCTATTGTGAAAGATAGATTTCTTCTATGTTCATATAAAAACAATAGATTGCAATTATCATCCGTAAAAAATTTCTTTGCGTATAGATTAATAAACCTAAACGATAATAACTATGAGTAATGTGAATATGATCGGCATTGAAATTCAGGAAGCTGAAAGAATAGCTGAAGAATTAAACGGACTACTATCTGACTTACAAATATTTTATCAGAATCTGAGAGGATTTCATTGGAATATACAAGGTCAAGGCTTTTTTGACCTGCACCAAAAGTTCGAGGAGTTGTATAATGAGGCGGCGGTGAATATTGATGACGTTGCAGAGAGGATTCTAGCATTAGACGCTGTCCCATTTCACTCCTTTGAAAATTACCTATCAAATTCAGGTATACAATCAACTACGAATGTTCACGATGCGGAAACGGCAGTGATGACGGTAGTTAACAACTTGCAGAAGTTGATCATCAAAGAGAAAGAAGTGTTGAGCTTGGCGAATGAAGCGGATGATGAAGGTAGCGCAACACTTGTATCAGATATGATCAAAGTGCATGAGAAGACAAGCTGGATGTTCAGAGCTTGGTTGAAATAATTAAGTTGAAGAGTTTTTTTAAACTGGAGAGAAGAATTAAAAGATAGGTTTAGGTATGGCTATTTGGTAGTTGGATACCTCAATGTTATGTTGACCGACTGCCAATAGCCATCTACCATTTTTATGGCCGCTAGTTATTTGGAAATTTAAAAAACAATGGCTCCCAATAACCATAATCCAGGTAATTAGATCAGGCCATATTTTTTTTCCACCACCATTGAAATACTATTAACCCCCAAATACGGGCATGTATATCACCTGGATTTGAAGAGAAAAGTTTTTTCTTTAATTTCTTAATTTCCTCGCCATCAAAAATATTTTGTTCTTGAATGAACTGATCACGTAAAAGATCATGCTCGATTAAGGATCTAAGTTCTGATCTAAACCATTTCAGCAAGGGGATTTCAAAACCATGTTTAGGGCGATTATATAATTCGGGAGGTAAGATATCTCTGAACGAATCCTGCAAAATGCGTTTTCTCATGTTCTCGTTTATCTTTGAACTCTGAGGAAGAGAAAAAGCGAAATCAACCAGTTCATGATCCAGGAAAGGAACACGTATCTCCAGGCTATTGGCCATTGACATCAGATCCACTTTTGTAAGCATATCATTGGTGAGTACCAAATGCATATCTGTGTAAAGTACATCATTGATATCGCCATTGCCATTTATATATTTCAGTATTTCAAGCTTTTTTTGCTTAAAATCATCCTGGTCAAGTTGTTCTTTGGAAGATTTATTCAATACATTGAATGCTTCAGATTCGGAAGTGAATTGTGCCCACCTCCAGTATCGTTCCTTATTACTAAGTCGCATGCCAATGGCAAACCTTTGCAACTGTCTGATCTTATTACCAACAGCATTATTTCTGGATTTTGGTAATATGTTCCACAATGGAAGGGCTCCTTTTACCAGTTGAGCAGCTGTACCACCTTTGGCGACTCTAAGACTGGCACTGTGTTTATTATAGCCGGAGAACATTTCATCAGCGCCATCCCCTGACAGTGCTACCGTAGCGATTTCCCTGGTATGCTTACTCAATATGTAAACCGGGATTGCTGAAGAATCTGCAAAGGGTTCATCTATGTAATCCAAAATATCAAATAAGTGCTCATATAAATCCTGATTGGATAATGAAAAGACAGTATGGTTAGTATCGAATTTCTTGGCAACCAGGTTGGCATATTTGGTTTCATCAAAGAATGGTTCGTCTTTATAACCTATTGAAAAGGTATTGAGTTTTTCTACATGCCTGCTAGCTAGCGCTGTAATTACAGAAGAATCGATGCCGCCACTTAAAAATGCTCCCAATGGAACATCTGCTACCAACCTCTTTTTGACAGATTTTTCCAGTTTATCTATCAATTGTTGTTTTTGTTGCTCATAGCTCAAGTTGTTTGGGTTCAAAGCATTTCTATTATAGGCAACCTGATAGTATTTCTCGATTTGAACCTGCTTGCCTTTTATCATCATGAAATGACCTGGCAATAACTTTTTTACACCTTTTAAGATAGTTGCGGGAGCTATTATATAATTAAATTGTAAATATTGGTAGAGGGATGTGTAATCAATTTCTTTTTCAATACCATAAGCAAGGATTGATTTCATCTCTGATCCAAAAATCAATTTGTCCTCGTCGTGGTAATAAAGAAGAGGTTTTATGCCTATCCGATCTCTTGCTATGAATAAGGAATTTTCTTCCTTATCAAAAATGGCAAATGAAAAGAAGCCATTTAACTTTCCAAGACAATCTTTCTTTTCCCGGATAAAAAGCTTTAATAGCACTTCCGTATCCGAATTAGATTGAAAGGTAACACCCAGCCTTTCCAGCCCAGCCCTTAATTCACGGTAATTATAAATTTCACCATTAAATATAATTGTGAATCTACCGCTATCATCATGCATGGGTTGATTGCCATCAGAGGAGGTGTCTATAATAGAAAGTCGCCTGTGTCCTAACCCAACGTTGTACTCCGTAAACATACCTTTGCTGTCGGGCCCTCTGCTGCTTATCTTATCTGTAGCGCCGGAAAGATTGATCATGTTAAATCTTCCCACTTCGTTAAAGGCATATATTCCGGTGATACCGCACATAATATTTAAAAGAAACTTGTGTTAATAATTCAAATAAAATTTTTTGAAATATTCAGTGGTCAACGACCAATCTATATATTTGCTGTGAACTAAACAATTTGATTTGAACAAGGATATAGACTTAGCTGCGCTAAAGTACTCAATTTATTTAATTTCCCTTTTGATGTTGGGCGCCTCTTGTACATCCGCTAAAAAACTTTCAGCCAGAGAAAAAAAAATAAAAAAAATAGTAGCGACTTCAAGGTCTTTCGTAGGGACACCTTACAGATGGGGAGGTACTACTAGAACTGGTATGGACTGTTCTGGCCTTTTATTAATTTCATTCCAATCGGCCGGAATTAATCTTCCGAGAACCTCAAAGGATCAAAGCAAAATTGGCAAAGGTGTTAAAATTAAGGAACTAGAGCCGGGTGATTTAGTATTCTTTGCCGCTAAGAAAAACCGGCGTAAAATCACTCATGTTGGAATGGTTACCGAAGTCAAAGGCAAGAAAGAAATTATGTTTATTCATGCGTCATCATCCCTGGGTGTAATTGAGAATAACCTCTTGTCAAACTATTATAAAGGCATCTTTGTAAAAGCCAGAAGACCATTTTTTGATTAACATTTTTTGGATATATTTGCAACATAATTGGGGCATTAGCTCAGCTGGCTAGAGCGCTACGCTGGCAGCGTAGAGGTCATCGGTTCGACTCCGATATGCTCCACCAGGCACTCATAGAGAGTGCCTTTTTTGTTATATGCCTTTCTAACCGTTGATTTCAATCTTTGATTAAAATATTTGTCGTGTTATAAGGAAATATTAAACTCAGATTGTCTTACAGTGAGGAGTATTCACATAGAAAAAATATCAGCTTTTAGGTCAAACTTGAATACTTACCTTAATTTAGAAGCTGATTTACATTATTCATTATATGATCGATTTTGAGGAGAAATTTCTGGAATTGAAAAAGCACTTTGACGGCGAATTATATGTTGACAAAGTGATGCGGACGATTTATGCCACTGATGCTTCCGCTTATAGAGAGGTACCACAGGGAATAGCTATACCTGGAACTGTTGATGACATCAAAGCTTTAGTGCAGTTTGCGAAAAAACATAAAACTTCTCTTATTCCCAGAACAGCCGGAACCTCGTTAGCAGGTCAAGTGGTTGGAAGTGGCATTGTGGTAGATGTTTCCAAGAAATTCACCAAAGTTCTGGAGGTAAATAAGGAAGAAAAGTGGGTGAGAGTGCAGCCAGGAGTTATCAGGGATGAACTCAACTTTTATTTGAAGGCATATGGCCTTTACTTCGGACCTGAAACATCCACAGCCAATCGAGCAATGATCGGAGGAATGGTAGGAAACAACTCCTGCGGCTCGAATTCCATTATTTATGGAAGTACCAGAGATCATCTTCTTGAAGCAAATGTTGTGCTTAGCGATGGCACCGAAACAACCTTCAAGTCTCTTTCTAATGAAGAATTTGAAACAAAATGCACTGGAGGTGAAACAAAGAATGATCTTGAGGCCAATCTCTATCGCTCTATTAAAGAGATTCTAAGTAAGGAAGATAACAAAGAAGAGATCCGAAGGGAATTTCCAAAACCATCGATCCCAAGAAGGAATACCGGCTACGCAATAGATTTATTACTGGAAACAGAACCTTTCAGTGATTCAGATGAATCTTTTAACTTTTGCAAATTGCTGGCAGGTTCAGAGGGAACTCTTGGGTTTATTACAGAGGTGAAGTTAAGTCTTGATCCACTCCCACCTGAGAACAAAGGTTTATTATGCATCCATTGTGAGACCATCGACGAATCACTAAGAGCTAATCTGGTAGCATTGAAATATCATCCGTCTGCCAGTGAGTTGATGGATCATTATATTTTGGAATGCACCAAACAAAATATTGAACAAAGCCAAAATAGATTTTTTGTCAAAGGTGATCCCGGCGCTATCTTGGTAGTAGAGCTTTTTGGAAATTCCATGGAAGAAGTGGAAAAGAAAAGACAAGCTTTAACGAAAGATCTGGAAGAAGCCAAGCTGGGTTATCATTACCCTTTTGTTACAGGTGAAGATATTGCTAAGGTATGGAACTTGAGAAAGGCAGGACTTGGACTTTTGTCGAATTTACCAGGAGATGCAAAACCAGCACCGGTCATTGAAGATACTGCAATCGATGTTCAGGAACTACCTGAGTATATTGAGGAGTTTAACCAAATACTAAAGAAATATAATTTATATAGTGTTCATTATGCCCATGCAGGTTCCGGTGAATTGCATTTAAGGCCTATATTAAATTTAAAAACTCAAGAGGGGAATGAACTTTTCAGAACGATCCTGGAGGAGATTGCAAAACTCGTTAAGAAGTACAAGGGATCATTGAGTGGTGAACATGGGGATGGTCGACTTCGTGGTGAATTTATTCAGTATATGGTTGGACATCGTAACTATGAATTGATCAGGCGCATCAAGCAGGATTGGGATCCGGATAATATTTTCAATCCGGGTAAGATTGTGGATACACCACCTATGAATACCAATTTGCGATATACACCCGGACAAGATACACCTGACTTCGAAACAACATTTAGCTTCGATCAAAATCAGGGAATTTTAAGAGCGGCTGAACTTTGTAATGGTTCCGGAGATTGTAGAAAAACCGAACTCACCGGAGGGACCATGTGCCCGAGTTATATGGCAACTCGCAATGAAAAAGACACAACACGGGCAAGGGCCAACATATTAAGAGAGACACTTACACAATCTGAAAAAGGAAATGCATTTGATCATAAAGAGATCCTGGAAGTAATGGATCTATGCCTTTCTTGCAAAGGATGTAAAGCGGAATGTCCATCTAACGTAGATGTTGCCAAACTGAAAGCAGAATCTTTCAATCAGTACTATAAAGTCAATGGGGTGCCTCTTCGTACTAAACTGATAGGCAGTTTTAGTAAAGGATATCAACTCGGTTCGTTAGCTCCGGGATTATTTAACTTTTTTGTGAAGAATAAATTATTGTCAGGGATCTTTAAGTCAGTTGTAGGTTTTGCGGCTAAGAGGCCTCTTCCGGTGTTACATACTACAACTCTGAGGAAATGGTATCATAGAAACAAAGAAAAGAATTTCGGTTGCCCCCAATCAAATCAAAGCCTGGGGAAGGTATACCTGTTCTGCGATGAATTCACAGACCTTAATGATACGAATATTGGCATTAAAGCAATTAAGTTGTTGACAAGACTGGGATATGAAGTAATAATCCCGGATCATTCGGAAAGTGGAAGAACTTATATCTCTAAAGGATTGTTAAAGCAAGCCAAAGAGATTGCGATTAAAAATGTTGAAAAGCTAGGGCTTCTACAAAAGGAGGGTAGCGATAGTGCACCGATCATTGGAATAGAACCTTCTGCGATCCTTACACTGAGAGATGAATATTTGGACCTTGTTCTGGATCGATTGAAGGAGGATGCACAGAAAATTGCTGACAGTACTTTTACGATTGAAGAATTTCTGTCAAACGAACTTGATAAGGGAAAGATCTCATCTGCACAGTTCAATAAAGATGAAAAGGTAGTTAAGCTACATGGTCATTGTCATCAGAAAGCATTATCTTCTTTGGTGCCTACTAAAAAACTACTTTCTCTTCCGGAAAACTATGAGGCTCACCTTATAAGATCTGGTTGTTGTGGTATGGCGGGCTCCTTCGGGTATGAAAAAGAGCACTATGATTTGTCTATGAGTATTGGTGAGCTGGTTCTATTTCCCACCATCAGAAAGCAACCGGAAGGAGTTCTTATTGCGGCACCAGGTACAAGTTGCAGGCACCAAATAATGGATGGAACAGGCAGGCAAGCATTGCACCCAATTGAAATATTATGGGATGCCATAATTTGACAATTGCCTTACAGAGGCAATATTTGACAAAAACAAGTACCTAAAAAAAGGCAATACGGGGTGTTAAAGAGAATTTTAAATGGTTATATTTAATATATTGATTTACTGCTCCTTAAAAGTAGAAAAAGGGATTGGTGTAAAAAGAAGGGCTATTTGAATAGTCTATTTTGAAGTTGGAAAAGATCAATTTTAAAGGCGAACTGAATTTTTACCTATATTTATTAAGTTTTTTAGATGTAAGATTTTTCTTAGATTTAAACAAAAATTAAATTTCATTGAACCGTAAATAAAAACATTTGAGCTTCTATGGCTAAGTTAAAAAACATTATTAAGCAACTATCGGAATCAGATTACGAAGCAATTTATGATCAGCTCATTGAAAGCAATGCGGAGAAATCTGCTTACCTATTAAAATCCATGAGAGAGAAGTCGATGTCGGACAGTAAGGTGATGGATGAGCTGGAGGTGAATACAAATGCATATTATACTTTAAGATCCAGGCTTAATCAAAAAATAGAGGAGTATCTATTGCAACAAATGGAGAATCCCCGAACAGATATTCTGAAGAAAGTTGCCAATATTAATGAGATCCTCTTCACTAAGAAAAAAGCAATTGCCATAGCAACGCTAAAGAAATTGGAAAAAGAGCTTTTGGATTATGATTTATCTAACGAATTGACCGTAGTATATAAGTCTCTAAAAAAGCTACATATAAATTCTCCTGATCATTTTAATTACTCTCAGCTTTACAACCAGCACGTGGCCTACATGTTGGCAGTAGATAAAGCAGAGGATCTTTTGGCCGAGTATTTCAAGAAATATGGTAACTACTCTCTATCAGGTTCTGAAAATGATCAGTTGGAGCTTACGCTATTAAATAAGGAAATGGGCAATGTTTGTGGTTTATATCAATCACACCGCTTATATGTATATCAAAGCTGTATGTCCATCTTTCATCGAATGTTTGTAGAAGTTGATGAATCGATCAATGATGATCTGGAGCCTATCGAGGATATGTTGGATAAGATAGAGAAGATCTTCAATTCCTATCATCTGGATTCCATCTACTATCATTTGAAACTTGTTTATGAATTCTTGAAGCTGGAATATTATAATCACTATAAGGTTTATAGGAAAGCTGAAAACTTCTTTGAAGAAGTGAATGAATCGGCCAGTACACTCATTTCTAATTATAGTTTGTTCACATATCCTCCTCAATTTTTATTGACCAAGATTAAAAGGCACAATAGACTTGGAAATGAAAGTGAGATGTATGATGAGAATGAAGGACTATTTCATGATTTTGAGTGTGACATGAATGATATTCCGAAGTATGTCACCTATGTTATTTACAGGGCATTGTCTTGCTACTATGCCGACAAATATGACGAAGCTGCGAGATGGATTAATAATCTGTTAAATGAAATCAGCCTTAAGAACTACCCCTACGCTCAACTTGAAGTAAAAGTGATTTTGGCTCTCCAGTATTGTCTATTGAATGATTATGATTTGTTCAATCAGTTAATCAATAGTATTCAAAGACAAATAAGATTACTTGGCAAGGAGAACTGTGAACATATTTTAATCTTCACTAAAATCCTCAAGACGTCAATCAATGATGTGAAGAAGAATAAATCTGATAAGATAAAAGCCCTGGTTGACAAAATGCAAAATATGGATGTGAATTATTTTGCGCCTACGTTATATGTCAAGCTGGATGAAAAGTTTGTAAATAAGTTGAGCTAAGGCTCAACTTATTTTTTATATATCTAATTTTTGTAAATTCTCTTGCGTCAACGGTTTGTTGATATATTTTTTAACAGAATCGTAATTCTTGGATTTGTTTAGGTCCTGAGGATTAATGGAGGAAGTTAACATAACAATATTGCACTTACTTTTTGTCTCATCCCTTAGTTTTTCGAATTCATCTAAAAACTGAAAACCATCCATAAGTGGCATATCAATGTCCAAAAAAATGATATCCGGAAGTGCATTATTTGCAATGCCTTCTAACTTTTCAATATTCTTTAAATATTCAATTGCACTTCTCGCTCCTGTGTGTGTAAATATGTTTTCTGTGATGTTTGATGCCTCTATCATCTTCTGATTTATGAGATTGTCAATTTCATTATCATCAATTAGCATCACGGCGTGATATTTGTCACTTTTCTTATTCGGCATGTCCTAAAATTTTGTCTTTTGTTTTGAAATAAATATAGGGTTATAGAAGGAATTTTACAAAATATACGCCAATATAAAGGATTTGCATAACTCTTCAAAAATAGTCTCTATTTTAATCAATAACTGAGGTATTGTATCCTAATAAAGGGGTGTAAGGTGTTGATAAATTTGTGATATTATCGGATCAGGTTCCTATTTTCAGGAACCTGATCTTTAAAAAATTATAAATCGAATTTTATCCCCTGGGCCAATGGAAGATCCTTCCCAAAGTTGATGGTATTGGTCTGTCTTCTCATATAAACCTTCCATGCATCTGACCCTGATTCACGTCCACCACCAGTTTCTTTTTCACCACCAAAGGCTCCTCCTATTTCAGCTCCGGAGGTACCGATATTTACATTAGCAATTCCACAATCCGAACCTGCATGTGAAAGGAATAATTCCGATTCCCTGATGTTGTTTGTCATGATTGCCGATGATAATCCTTGCGGCACATTATTGTGGATCGCAATAGCTTCCTCAATGTCCCCGTATTTTATCAGGTACAATATTGGAGCAAAGGTTTCATGTTGAACTATTGAAAAATTGTTTTGAGCCTCATAGATAGCAGGTTTAACATAACACCCAGAACTGAACTCTTCGCCCTCAAGTACGCCTCCTTCCACAACTACTTTTCCTCCCTCAGCCTCAACTTTTTCAATAGCGCTTAAATAGTTTTGTACAGCATCCTGGTCTATTAAAGGCCCAACATGATTATTTTCATCCAGAGGATTTCCAATCTTTAGTTGTGTATATGCACTTGCAAGTTTATTCTTAAAATCCTCATAAATGCTTTCATGGATAATTAGACGCCGGGTAGTTGTACATCTTTGTCCGGCAGTACCTACAGCTCCAAATAAAGCCCCTCTTATAGCCATTTCCAGGTCGGTATCTTTTGATATAATGATGGCATTGTTACCGCCAAGTTCCAGTAGAACCCTACCCAATCTGGCTCCTACAGCAGCTCCAACTAATTTACCCATGCGAGTAGATCCTGTAGCAGAGACAAGTGGAACCCTTTTGTCATGAGATAAAAGTTCGCCTATTCTATAATCACCAATAATTACATTGCTGACCCCTTCAGGTACATTATTTCTTTCAAATACTTTTTGGACAATGTTTTGGCAGGCTATGGCGGATAAAGGAACTTTTTCCGAGGGTTTCCATATACAAACATCGCCGCATACCCATGCCAATGCACTATTCCATGACCAGACGGCAACAGGGAAGTTAAACGCTGAAATTATTCCTACAAGACCTATGGGATGATATTGCTCATACATTCTATGAAGAGAACGTTCTGAATGCATTGTAAGACCATAGAGTTGCCGCGATAATCCAACCGCGAAATCACAAATGTCAATCATCTCCTGAACTTCACCTAAACCTTCCTGGTAGGACTTTCCCATCTCGTAGGAGACAAGCTTTCCTAAAGGCTCTTTGTTCTTTCTTAACTCTTCACCAACCTGCCTAACGATCTCGCCTCGTTTTGGTGCCGGCATTAGTCGCCATGTTTTGAAAGCTTCTTGTGCTGCTTCCACCACAAGATTATAGTCCGATTCAGTGGCTACCTTCACGTTGGCAATAACCTTCGCATCGACTGGTGAAACCGATGATATTTGCTCCCCCTTAGTTTCTAACCAATTCTTCCCTGTAGAAGCACCACTGTTTTCGCTTTTTATTCCAAGTAGGGATAAAGCTTCCTTCATCCCAAATTTATCTTCCGACATAGTTTTTTAGGTTTAATACAAATTTCCACAAAACTAAAAAAAAGTATGAATTAAAGTGTTGGGGAGAGTTTATGTTTAGGTAGAATTAAAAAGAGCATCCCGAATAGAGATGCTCTTAAAAAATCTTATGATCAGACTAACTTAAACTACCATTCAAAAGAATAATAATCTTTTCTGCCATCGGGATATAATCCCAAGACCGTAATCCTACCGTTTTTTCTATCTAGGATTTTATTAAGCGTTTCCAGATCCGGTATTTCTTCATTATCTATTTTTGTAATGATAAAGCCTGGCTTGATGCCGGAATCCTTCCACTTGCCATCATCCAAACCTGTTATTTTTACGCCACCTTCAACATCTAATCTTGTTTTTTCTATACTGGAGAGGTTTTCAAAGGTAGCACCATTCACTTCGATCGGCTTCACTTTTTCTACAACCTCTGTATTTCCCATCTTATTTTTTAATGTGGCTAATACTTCCTTAATTCTTCCTTCTCTTTTGAAAGTAACACTCACTTTATCACCAGGTCTGTTTTGTGCAACAATTTCCTGTAGTTCCGGTACAGTGGTAACTTCTCGTCCATCTATATGGGTGATGATGTCACCTGCCTCCAGTCCGGCATCGTCTGCACTACTTCCTTTTCCAACTGCCTGGATATAAACGCCTTTCAGTTCATCAACATCATCCACTATTGCGGGGTGGGTTACGTCCAGGATGCTTACTCCAAGGAGAGCTCTTTGAACTTCACCAAATTCAAGGAGATCGTCCATTACCTTTTTAACAAGTGATACCGGTACCGCAAAAGAATATCCTGTATACGATCCTGTAGGGGAAGCTATAGCAGTATTGATACCAACTAATTCACCTTTCAAGTTTACCAATGCGCCTCCACTGTTTCCAGGATTAACCACTGCATCAGTTTGAATAAAGGATTCGATCTGCATACGATCCCTATCTTCTATAATATTGATGTTTCTGGCTCTCGCGCTTACTATTCCAGCGGTTACCGTTGAATTAAGATTAAAAGGATTCCCAATAGCGAGAACCCATTGCCCAATTCTTAAATCATCCGAGTTGCCAAACTTAACAAAAGGTAGATTAGCGCCGTCTATCTTGATCAATGCCAGATCGGTTGTATTGTCGGTTCCGATCACTTTTGCCTCAAATCTTCTGTTATCATCTAGTGTCACCTGAACCTTACTGGCATTGTCGATCACATGATTGTTAGTGACTATATAACCTTCCTCTGAAATGATCACACCTGATCCAGTTGCTCTTGCCTCCCTTTTCCTGTCCGGATCTCCGAAATCTCTAAAGAAATCTCGCAAAGGGTTTTGAGAGGAATAACCCTGCTGGCTTCCGTCATAACTTGACCTTATGTGTACTACTCCGGGTGTAACCTCTTTAGCGGCATAAATAAAATTTAGTCCCTCCGGAACGTTAAATGACTCATTTTCATCCAGAAAGCTGGATAATTTTATATCTTGTTTTTGTTCAAATGATTCAAAAGGTTTCTTTTCCTGTGATAAAATTTTGTAGCCTCCAATGGCAATCAACCCACCCAAAAAAGAGGCCAATATCATCCCTAATAAAAATTGTCGTTTTCCCATCTTATGATATATTTAGTGTGAGTTAAAAATCTTTTTTTTCAGTGTTTTTAACGCAAAGAAAGGTGAACAGTTATCGCGTTAATTATATTGAATCACAATTTAACAATATTTAACAAAAAAGGCGAGTTAATACTCGCCTTCAAAATGTGTGATTTTGACTATTTAACCTCTATCTTACTCTTTAAGGTTTTCTTTTGATCTTTTGGAACATTAACTAACAATATACCATCCTCATACTTCGCTTCAATTTTGTCCACTTTAACATTGTCGGGTAATTGAAACGATTTATTAAAAGATCCATATTGAGTTTCAATGCTATGATAGTTTTTTCCTTTATCTTCATTGATAAACTTCCTTTCGCCACTTATCGTAATCAAACCATCATTGACATCAATTTTAAAATCTTCTTTTTTGATGCCTGGTACAGCTAGACTAATTTCGAATGATTTGTCGGTTTCAGCAACATCTACCTTTGGAAAGAACCTGTTATTTTCTGATGTGTTGTCCCAGGAGTCATTGAAGAAATTATCTAATAAAGAATTAAAAGAAATTGGTGCAAAATCATTAAATCGATTTCTATACTTAACTAGTGCCATATCAATATTTATTTAGTTTAACATGCAATTGTATTTGCACTACCTATAGTAAAAATTATACCAGCTGCTTTTTATGTAAAAAATAAGACATTATGTCTTGATTTGGTAAGCTATAGCGCATAATCGCGCCATTGTGACATAAATTTATATCTTTTTAGTGCTCAATCACATAAGCTTTTCATAATATCAATGGTAAAAAAACTAATAAGATTTAATGAATAACACCTAAGCATTTCACATATCAATGCCTACAAACTTTTGTGAAAAAATATTCTGAAAACTATTGCAAAATTTAAAAGCAGCAACTAATATTGCAGTCCGTTTTGGGACAATGAAATTCCCCCTTAGCTCAGTTGGTTAGAGCGGCTGACTGTTAATCAGTAGGTCCTTGGTTCGAGTCCAAGAGGGGGAGCTGTTAATTATCAAGCACTTGCATAGTTTGCGAGTGCTTTTTTATTTTTGTGGTTTACGTTTAGTATACAATTTTACACCTGTTTGGATCCCTAATTACGGCATTAGGCAGTCCGTCTATGACGAGTATCGGATTTAGTCGTTGATTAATCTCTTATTTCAATGGAAATGGTAGGGTATGAAAGCACCTCAAGTATAAAATCTAGTACTTGTTGGAAGAAGGGTTGTAATTAGAGCTACTAAAAGCCTTAGAAATGAGACTTCTTTTTTTCAATTATTTGGCTAATCTGGTTTCAATTTTCTGTATATGTTATCTAATCCAAACTTTTCCTAATGAAACCAAAAACAACGACAACATAATCCAGCCACACATTCCTTCAATTGTGGCAAGAGTTCTAAATTTAAACAATTTAAACTTCCATATTTTATATTGATTAGCTGTTGGGTACCAATCTCCATAACCAATTGTTGTAAATGTGATTGCACTGAAATATAATGCATCCGAAAAATTGGGTTTGGAATTGGGATTGTTTCTTTCTTTTATAGCACCATCAACCATGAAAAAAAATGAAAAAACCAAGACTATGGCAAAACTGGCTATTATTGCCCTTAAAGGTTTAACACCATATCCACAAGTCCAATCCAAAAGTATCATCTCTAATAAGTTTGAGATGCTATACCATGAATGTTCTTTTTTCCTTTTTTCGACCCTATAGATGTAATAGGCCTCATCCGCGTCAGTAAATTTTTCTAACTTTTTGTAGTTTTTAATAATTTCGATAAAAAAACGACCATCGTAATTAAACTTATCCTCAATAAGTTCCCAAGGGATATCAATCACTCCATTAATTGCAACACCTCTTAAATCAATTCTCTTTAATTCACGAATCTCATTGAATTCAGTATTCTTATTAAATTCACATCCTGCCATAATTAACTCATCTTCGAAATGAATATATTCGAACTTTACTCCATTTAAGAAAGTTGAATTTGTGAAATCCAGAGATTTTTTAAATACAGCCCCATAGAATTTTGGTCTTTTATGAAATACGGCCCCTTCAGTATAAACAGGAATTCCAATATAAATCAGTGGCCATTGAGGAATTCCAAAACTCACCTTTCCATTAAAAACTATACCACCTTCTGCGATGAATTCATCTTTAAAAATGGCTCCATCAAAGACAATTTCTTTATGAATGATAGGTTTTATCGGCAAAGGTGCCTTGCTTCTGAGGCCTAGTTGAACTTTTTTGTTAAAAACACAACGGGTAAAGTTCAATTCTTTTTGAAATTCCGAAAACGTAAAATCTACATCATCCATGAATACAGATTCATAAATCTTGATTGGAACATTTATTGTAGAGCGTCCATTTGGATTATGATTTATTTTGCCGAAAATAAAATCTCCTACGATTACTTTATTTGTAATTAGTATATTCTTTTTCTCTTGTATTAATTGATAAAGCTTGTTCACGTTTATGGTGTCAGATGTTTCAAATGCAAAAACAAACCGACTGGAGAGGATATAGAAAATTATAGTCCATAATAAAGGATTTCTCATTTTTATAATATTATCATTGAACATATTGAAAAGCGCTGGTATTCTCGTCCTCAGCATCCGTTTAATAGTTTACATTAACAATATCAGCAAATTAACTGAAATAACAGATCGCACTTATATCGCAATATGAGTGTACTATGTTTCAAAATGAAAATTTTAGTTTCTTATGAGAAGTGGTTGTGGCCTGCTTCCAATGAAAAGTAAAGATTCTAAGGTTAAAAAAATAATCTCAACTTTAGAGCTAATATTCGAAAGATTGTGATTGGTGCTGCTTGGAATCTCAGAGATGGGGCTCCTTTTAATCTTTATAAATTGTTAGTTGATTTACACATCTCTTTTAATATTAATGTTAGCTATCAATTTTTGAGGTATAATTTTTTGTTATTTTCAAAATTTAGCTACTCATTAATATACTAAAAGGAGATATCATCTTTTTTTGGGCAATACGATAAAATAAATTTTGGAATGAAAAGTAAAAGAGAAGGTTTTGAAATAGGATTTAATTTATATGATGAAATTAGTAACGAAATTACAGTTGGTGATCGAGAACAGACTACCTGGTCTTCTATTAAACATTTATGTTCATCAGAGGTGGCAAACAATATTTTGAGGTTAATACATGGAAAGAAAAAATCTAGGGAAATTGACTCTATAGTCAGAAGTTTGAAAACACATATAAGCCAATCTTACGAATTTTATGAAATAGCAAAGTCCGCCAAGGCAATTACATCACCATTATTCTATTATTACTCCTTCCTTAATTTAGCAAAAGCATTGAGTAATATTAGATATCCTAAGTTCTACCAGAACAATGAATATTACCGTCATGGAATATCTTGGTCCCCCAGTAGAGTGTACTTAGTAAATGTCAATACCGAAGAGATAAGCATAACTTCGAGAGGTGTTTGGCATACTTTGTTAGAGTTCCAACAGGACAAACAAGTTCAAATACGTAATCCAACAAAATTAAAAGTTAGAGATCTTTTTTCAGTGATTCCTGAAGTCGCGATTGAGTATGAAAGGACCTTTCACGCTCAAAATAAACTAATACAAATTAAAAATATTGATGTTCTACATGATGTTAATCTCCAAAATGTTTGGATATGTTTTTCAATTGGAAAAGAAAATTTGAAAAATTCAAATTTAACAAGACCTAAGTTTCTGAATTTAATCTCAAATAGTTCAATCTCCTTTCAAAATGTTAAAAGTGAGGATAATGATGACTGGATATTTGAACAATCCAATCCAAAAACGATACATAATAATTCGCAGAAAAATATTTATTCACTTTTAAATGTTGAGAAAAAAGCTCTCAATTTGTTTTCTCATCCTGAAGCAAATCGTAATGTATATTTATTTTCTGTACAAAAAAATTTTCCAATAAGGTTAACACAATTACAATGCAGATATTCTATTTTGTTTTGGTTAGGCTCTCTTGTAAGATATGATCCTTATAGTTTGGATGAATTGCAGGATTCCAAATATTGGATACTTATCGATGGATTCATAAATCAAAGCCCTGCCTTACTTTTGGAATTATTCGAATGGGAATTTTATAAAACAGAAACTTATATAAAAACTATATAGAAAAAACTTAGAAAGACAATTGGTTTTGAAAGTGAGCTTCATTAAAATTTTAACAGATTGTAGATGAATCCTCTTATTAGGCTTACTGCAATTTTTTTCCTCCATCAATTCATTGATTAGGACTATACCATGATAGTTGTTTTTTGGTTAATCACTAGAACCACTATTAAGTTTTCGTAGTATTTTGGAGTTGTTGTTAAGTTTTGACAATCATAACTGATTGATTATCAAGTAATTAATATTGATAATCAATATCTGTCACACGGGAGTCATCGGGTTTGAACCATAGAAATTTGATAAGAGGAACAATTTATAAAAGAAGTAAGAGATGGAATTGAAGAGCTGAAGGAACTCAAAGAGAGGTGAGGATGACTTAAAGGGGATTGAAATTTCATATTAGATCTTCAGACATTAATTTCTTTGCAAAGATGTAATTATTGTCCTTGTAATTTTTCTTTACTTTAATAATCACATATTCTATTTTTCTAGCATCCAGTTCTTTTAACCAATTATATTCTTTCGGAGGTGTATGTCTATGCGTAAAGTAAGTCAGGATATTGAATTTTTTACACCTTTGATTTAAATGAACAAAATCAATAGTATATTGTTGTGTTGTTCCATCCTTTGCAGTAATTTGAAAATATGCAACTGGTTTATCAGAAAATCCAACGGAAAGAAAATCAATGCATATTTCCCAAAATTTTCCACGATCATTGTCATTGTAAGGTAAAATTTTTATTGAAGCATCTCGAACTTCCACAGTTGAGGAACATGAACTAATGAAAATCAAAAATCCAATCACAACGATATTGCGTCCCGAACAGAAATATTTAAAATACATCAACTGCATCTTCTGTATTCCTTTTTTCTTTTAATTTATTCTCTTTTTCAATTAACTCTTCTATTTCTGGTTGTTTAATAATACAACTTACTGTATAAGATGTTTGGTCATCTGATATCCTAACTTGAATCTCTTTGGTTCCAATGACCTAAGAATTAATCAAATAGATATATCCATTTTCCATTTTGTGTCTTGGTTTTAGATTAAAATGTGTTGTCGGCTTTCCATATTTCGTCTCAATTATGTCTGAAATCCAATCAACATTTTTTTTGACTTCTAAATCGAAATTCTCCCATGAAATAGGCATTCCATTTATTACCAACATGTACAGTTTTCCTTGATAATAATAATCTCTATAAATACCAACACGAAAATTGCCAATGTAATCATCATAAAAAGCTGTGCCAGCAATCACCTGGGACTTTCTATTTTTCCTCTTAAATTCGTTCAATAAATTGGATACTTTATTCTTTTTCAAACCAAATATTATATCACCCAATACCTTTTCTTGTTCAATTTTAGTAATACTATCTTGTCTTGCATTATCAGCTAACAATTTCTTTTCATTGGCTTCAGCCAAACTATCATTGGAGTTGTTTGACTCTTTCGTTATTAGATTACATGACAAGGTTAAAAAGAGAGGAATTATTAAATACACATTCTTTTTCATAACTATTGAATTTAGCCAGTCAATCAAATTAACAATTATTGGGGAGGGATGCAATGATGATTTTTCTTCAATCAAAATCAAAAGGTATATAGAATTCCTCTACATCATCATTCCTTATCGGTTCTATGGCCTTGTTAGATAAAGCCTTCAATCTTTGGACAACACCATCTATGCTCTCTTTTGGAGATTGGACATAAACTGTTTCTAGATTTTCCATATTATTCAATATTTCAGAATCCAATTTTCTATTGAATGTTGGAAAGGAATACCCTATTACAATAAGATCTGTAGTCTCTTTGGTGGCAATTAAAGCTTGTTCCCTAGTTTGGTTAACAACTTCGTTCTCATACTCCCAAGAATAGTTTATCAAAATATCCTCAATGTAGGAGTCAGGAAACTGAATATCTTCATATCTAAGTAATGTCTGGGTAATCAATCTATCCAGAGTATCACTATTTAATTTACTGCCAATCTCTTTGGTATTATAGCTCAAAGGAATAAATTGATTTTTTTTAGTAATACCTCCTACCGATCCATTTAGTTTAAAAACAGCGAATCCGCCATTATAAGTTTCACTGTTCTTTCGTGGGTATAATTGAATTAAATCGGCAATCTTGTCACTGTGCTCATGTATTTTTTGAAATTGGCCAATAGAAAATTCAATCTGTCTATCGTAATTCCAACTCAATATTCTTAAATTTTCCGGTATACTTAATTTTCCAGTTGAATTCTTATTTAAGATTGCAGCAAAAAAGGTATCGTATCTTTTGTCTATTCCACATTTTACTTCCTCATAAATAAGAAATTCACTTAGGATTAGTTTCAATTTTTTATATTCTGGATACCATTCTGTCAAAAAGAATTTTTTTGCTAGTGTATCAATTGAGGCATGAGATCTACATTCACGTATAAGCTCGCTAAGCTAAGCTCTATAACTTCTTTGAATGCCGTTAGGTGATCTTCTAAATTCCATTGGAAAGTTTAGAACCTCTTCGCGAAATTCAAATTTTGTTATTGGTCCATTACTATATTTTTCCATTCTATCGGGAATGTCTTTCACTAGAGGCAAACTATAGAAACTTGCTCCAGCTCCGAACAAATAAGTGAAAATTTTTGCCATAAATTGGAATTTCTATTTAGTAAAAACTGATGGAACTTGAGGAAGCCCACACCACTCAGCTATCTTATTATACTTACCGGAAAGGTCTTTAAATATTTCCCAACCACCTTCAGCAGCTTTTATTGCTTTTCCAACAGCTTCATTACCTTCAGATACCTTTTCTATGAATCTTTTGAATTTGCTCATTGCAGGGGACTTCTTCACCTTTTTAGGATCTTTCTCTTCGTCTATTTTCTCAAGAGACTCCTCAAGTTCTTTAAGCTCCTTTTGAGCTTCAGAGTTCTTAGGAAGCATATCTTTTATTTCATTAATTGAACCTATTGCTGAGCTAACATTTTGATTTATTGCGATTGTATTGGAATTCGAAGTAGTTTGATTAACATCAATATCAATTTTGTTTTTAGCAGATAGACCTTGTCCTACAATGTTTAACAACTTATCATATCTTCCGGACTGCACCAGCATAATTTCTTTCTGTGATTCTATTCTGTTATATGCATTCCTCAGTTCGTATCTTAACTCTAAAATGAGTTTTTCATTATCAGTAAATCTTTCAGGAGGCTCTTTTTCAGTAATTATAAGTTCATACTCATGGAGTGCCTTCTCAACAACTTCAAAATTACCATCTTCTTTTTCAACTATGAGTCTTACGATTAATCCATCTTGTTCAATTTTCACCCTAGCCTCTTCATTTGGATAGTTTTCTCTTAGATAAGTTCCAAAAAAGTTCAATATGTTTAAGCCGGCTTGGTGATATTCCGGCGGGAACTCGATGCATTTATCCACAACAATTGGATTTTCAATTGAAAACATTGAATTCAAATCAATCTGTGATAAATCACTATTAAGATATTCATCATCGAAACCTGCAATTATGAAAGGATATGGGAAATTTAGCATGTTCAAAGTTTCTAATTCCTTCTGGTAAATTTGAAAACTTGATAGCCCACCATTGTTAATTGATTGGTTTAAGGATTGTGTTAGAAGAATTGGAATTTTAATACCCTCATTTTTTATTGCTAACAATGATTCAAAGAATAACCATTTATGTAATCCGCCTTCCTTTGATTCTAGTGACATATAAACACTAATTCCATTCTTTGTAGGCCCCATTTCTCCATATACCCCACCATGGTCGAGGTAAAGTCCTTCCCAACCTCTTTTTTCTAAAACCTGTCGCCACATTAAATGAACATTCATATTAGTCAGAGGTATCTTACTTTTTTCCCACCATTTAAAGATATTACTCAATCCATCTATTATATCTTCAAGTTCCTCCGAATGGTTATTAAAAAATTCACGCCAAGCTCCTTTATAGGAAATCACCTTATTTATATACATAATAGCTATTGGTTCAAAGGGTTAAAAAAAGTAGGATATTTGAATTAAATCTTTACGCCTTGTTTCTTCAAGGCCTCAACAATCAGTTTAAGTGTCAAAGCCGGGTCCTGGTTTTCGGTATTCTTGATGGCCTCCAAATTTTCCGTTGATTCTCCCTCTGCCAAGCGACTGTCAAGTTCTTCATTAAGTAAAGAGTCTATCAAGGTTTTATGCTTTTTATAGTCATATTTTTCTCTCAATTGAAAACTTTCAGCATAGTTGAGTCTTTTTAGATAGAGTTTGTGGAAATACTTGAAATCTTCAATTAATATTCTGTATTGCCTCAACAAAAAAAAGGCTATACTTTCGATGAAAATTAGCGTCAAGGTTGGTCTTACAGCCTGAATAGTAAATGAAGTCAGCAAATTATCTTTATCAATTCTTTCAGTGTCTGGGATTGAAAGTGCAAATACAAGTATACCAACAATTGACATAATGATCCCACTTACCAGCATTATTGAAGATCTATTGTAAAGCTCATTGGATTTTTCCTCCGAAATTTTCAAATCTTTAAGTAGAATATCAGGAAGGTCAATACTGCGTTTTATTTCTTGCGTAACTAAAATTTGTTTACTTGACTTGAATCCAATTTTTGGAATTTGGTAGGCAATAAAGGTAAGTAGGAATGCTGTAACCATAAGGATAAGTATATTCTCATACCTAAACTCTTTCAAAAAATCATAATTGAATATAAATAGTTCTTCATTATATTTTGCTAACAATTTCAATCCTAAATCGAACTTTGCTGAGGTCGTGTCCGCACGGATAAGACCCGCTAAGTCAAGAGAATTCAAACTATCAACATAATTATGGAAGTCTGGGAAATCCTTCAGATAGGGAGGAAACATTAAAGTTGACAAAAATACTTCACCATAAAGATTGAATTCCTTTTCTGTTACAAACTTAAATTCCGGAATTTGAAGTAACTGAAAGTACAATGTGGTATCTGTTTTCAGGTCTCTAACAAATCTTGAAAATGAATTAAAGTTAAATCTCACTTCACTTTTTATATCTCTTAACTTTAGAAAAAAATTGACCTTCAAATCTTCATTATGCGATACTCTAGTCTTTATTACAGATAAAGCTTCAAAGCTGGCATCGTAATATGAGGTTGTACTTGCAATACTTTTCTTAAACCTTGCTGTGTTATACTCATCGAACCATGAATTCAAAGCTAATAACTTAAGTTTATAAATTTTGTCGGAACTTAGAATATTGATTTTCTGGTTGTATTGGTTAGTAGACCATAATGCATAAATAACAATGAGCATAAAAATTAGTGCAGGCAATAATGGCAAAAATCTATTCAGTATGGATTCAACATGTTTCATGTTAATTAACTCCAATTATTTGATTCAAGGCATCCACCAATTTCCTAACAAACCGAGTTCCTTTTACAGGATCTTCCAAATCATAATCTATATTTTCAGAGTGCTTTTTCTAAGATCATTCGAAAGTATATCCATAGGCTCTTGCATCCTCACAGCTAGTTTGGCTTCTAAGTAAAATGAGACTCCTAATAGCCAGTTCTACGTTACAATATAAACATTTACAGAAAATATTAGCAAAAATCGTGGAGGAGATAGGTATTTATACGGGGTATTTTAGGTAGAAATACGGTATTATTAGTTGGTTATACTGATTAACTTGGTCGATTTATTAATTAAGTCAATTTGGATATGTCATCAAAGAAAGTTATAGTTGATCCTAAACTATTCTTAAAGAAATATTGGATTCTTATCTCCGTATTCCTGAAGAGTGATTAGGACAATTTATTGTGCCAGATAGGATCAGAAATTTTTAAAGACTTGGATCAAGCTGGTTGATTTTAATGAGAATTAGGGTTTGTAATTCTCATGAATTCGCTTACTAGAGCTTAATTCGTCTGAAACTTCAACCTTTTCTTTCTTAGTTTTATTAAAAACCTTAACCATAAATTGCATATCACTCAAGCGATAAGTGCTTAATTCACTGGAATTACTCCAGGTTATTTTTTTATTCTCGCCACCACTTACTTGCCTGCCAATGTCTCCACTTGCTCGGCTGAGGCAATGAGGATACCCTTTGATGATTGAAAAGAGTTTGATGCTATAAACAAAATCCTCTGAAGTATTTATGAGGTCATAAGATATGTAAACCGAATCTTTTTTTACTTCCCAGTTTACATTGGAAACTTCCTGAGCCAATGAGATCTGAGTTAAAAGAACCAGACCGAAAATAGTAAGGAATTTGTAAGTGCGCATATAGTAATCACATAATGGTACCATTTAATAATATAAAGTATCACTAGGTAACCCTGGATTGAAGAATTATTACGCTATATAGATAGGAATAGCTTGAAGAATACCAGAGAAGTTGGTTTTGAATGGGATTGCATTTAAAGAGCTGATAGGATAAAAAAAGAGCCCCTTTGGTAAAAGGAGCCCTTATATATAGATTTATAGTTTAGTATTTCATTTTTCATCCATGAAAGGATATCGGTAATCAACCGGAGGTACAAAAGTTTCTTTTATTGTTCTTGGAGAAACCCATCTCAAGAGATTGATCATAGAGCCAGCTTTATCATTAGTTCCTGAGGCTCTACCACCTCCAAATGGTTGTTGACCCACGACAGCCCCTGTAGGTTTGTCATTGATATAAAAGTTTCCTGCAGCGTTTGTTAATTTTTTTGCGCCGAATTCAATGGCATATCTGTCTCTGGAAAAAATAGCTCCTGTTAATGCATACGGGGAAGTAGAATCCACCAATGTTAATGTTTCCTCATACTTATTTTCATCGTAGACGTAGATCGTAATCACAGGCCCAAAAATCTCTTCACACATAGTGACATATTCAGGGTCGCTTGACAAGAGTACTGTTGGCTGGATAAAGTATCCCTGTGATTTATCATAATCACCACCAGCAATCACTTCAACCGAATCACTTTTCTTGGCTTCTTCAATATAGTTAACAATTTTATCAAATGACTTCTCATCTATTACAGCATTAAAGAAATTAGTGAAGTCTTCCACTCCACCCATGTTAATGCTTTTGACGTCCTCCTGAATATATTTCTTTACGTCATCCCAAAGATTCGTGGGAATATAAGCACGGGAAGCGGCTGAGCATTTTTGTCCTTGATACTCAAATGCACCTCTGACAATGGCCGTAGCCAACTCTCTTGCATCCGCTGATTTGTGAGCAACAATGAAGTCCTTGCCGCCTGTCTCACCTACAATACGCGGATAAGATTTATATTTATGTATATTCTCTCCAATTGTTTTCCAGATATGTTGGAAAACACCAGTACTCCCGGTAAAATGAATTCCGGCAAAATCGGGATGATTAAAAATAACATCACCTGCTGTCGGCCCATCTACATAGATCAGGTTGATTACTCCATCGGGGACTCCAGCCGCTTTGAAAATTTCCATGATTACATTCGCAGAATATATTTGCGTATTGGATGGCTTCCAAACAACTGTATTACCCATCATGGCGGGAGCGGCTGGTAAGTTTCCTGCAATGGCCGTAAAATTGAACGGTGTTAGTGCAAACACGAAGCCTTCTAATGGTCTTTGTTCCACTCTATTCCAAATACCGGCAGCAGATTCAGGTTGTTGCTGGTAAATCTCTGTCATGTAACCAACATTGAATCGCAAGAAGTCAGCCAATTCACAAGCTGAATCTATTTCAGCCTGATAAGCACTTTTGGATTGGGCCAGCATTGTAGCAGCATTAATCTTTGCTCTATAAGGGCCGGCTATTAGGTCAGCTGCTTTAAGGAAAATACTTGCACGGTGTTCCCAAGATAAATTTGTCCATTTTTCTTTTGCCTCGAGTGCAGCATCAATGGCTGTCTGAACATGAGAAGCATTGCCAAGGTTATAGGTACCCAGCACATGTTGATGGTCATGAGGAGGAGCAATATTGACTTTATTTTCTGTTCTTACCTCCTCACTTCCTATATACATTGGAATCTCGATCTTCTTAGAACGGGCTTCTGCAATTGCTTCTTTGAGTTTCTTTCTTTCCTCTGAACCAGGCTCATAACTCAATACAGGCTCATTTTTGGGAACTGGTACGTTAAAGAATCCTTTTGACATTTCAACTTAAGGTTTTATGTTATTCATAGAATCAAACTTGCGGCAAATTTAATTATTATGACGAATTTTCAATCCTTATTTTGAATTATTATAGATGATAAACCTTAGGTCGAAAATCGGTCTATAACAAACTTTTTAGCTCGCTGAGGCAATTTATTTCATGAGTAACCGATTCGTTGTGTTCAAAAGCTTCGGGGTTGAAAAGTATATGGTCGATATCTGCTGCCTTTGCTCCCTTGATATCAGTTTCCAGGTTATCTCCTATCATGACACAATCCTGTTTGCTTGCTCCTGTCATTTGCATGGCATACTCAAAAATCTCTTTTTGTGGTTTTTTAAACCTTGTTGATTCTGAGGTAATTACTTGATCAAAATAGTTGTTGAGTCCAGCACTCTTTAATTTTGTGTCCTGTATATCTTCAAATCCATTGGTTATAATATGTAAGGAATAAACCTCTTTGAGGTAATCAAGCACTTCAATCGCGAAGGGGAATACGTTTGATTTCTTTGGACAGGAACTGAGATAAATATCGCTGAATTCCTCTGACATAGACTTGTCTGAGATACCCAGCGCATCAAATACCATCGTGAATCTTTCATTCCTCAGTTTTTCTCTGCCTACGAGCCCCTGATCATATAATTTCCAAAGGTTCCCATTGATGGTTTTAAAAACGGCAAGAAATTCTTTCTTTGAAAAATCACCAAATTTGTTCAACTCAAATGAATCATGTAACTCCAAAAGTGTTTCCTGAGAGTTTCTTTCGAAGTCCCACAAAGTATGATCCAAATCAAAAAATAGATGTTTATATTGATTCACTTACTTAAGCTTAATGGCGCCAACTTCTATTGCTAAGTTTGTTAATGGCCAACTCCCTGTTTGAATGCAAAATTTTAAAAGTTTCAAGATCACTTTGCAATGTCTGATCCTTATTCAGATACATGAATATTTGATTCACGATATCCTTTACTTCATCTTTTATATAATAAAAAACCCACTGATCAACTTTTCTGGTATTGACAATGCCTGCATTTTTGAGATAGATAAGATGCCTGCTTGTTTTGGTCTGGGTAAAATCCAGAATGTGTTCCAAATCGGAAATACTCAGTTCCTGATTCTTATGTAACAAAAACAAAATGCGGATCCTGGACTCGTCAGCAAGGGATTTGAATATTTGTTTTCCGAAATTAAGATTAAAATTTTTTAGTCGCATATGATAAAACAAATATATTAGGAAACCTTTTAATATAATCTTGCATTTACTATTAAAATTAAGCTGTAATTAATAAATTAGTAATTTAGTTGAAGCGGAAAAGTCCCATATCAGGAGGAACTATTGAGGTATAATTTTGTAATGAATAAGGAATCTGTTAAGTGTTTTCTGTTTGCCAAGCCAGTGATCTTGGTATTCTTTAGCTTACTGTTTGGGACAATTTTTACCATTGAATCCAAAGCGCAGGAGAAACAAATATTACAATTTTCAGGAGTTGTTGTTGGTGAAGATAGTGTGTCGGGAGTACCTGGAGTTCATATTTACGTTCCGAAGGCCAGAAGAGGTACCAGTACAAATTTCTATGGTTATTTTTCTATGCCCGTTCTAGCTGGGGATAGCATCATCATCAGTGCTGTTGGCTACCAACGTCAGTCCTATATAGTCGCACAATCTCAAAAAGAGGATATCACTGAAATTTTTGAACTAAAGCTGGATACCACCTACTTGGAAGAAGTTGAAATTTTTCCTTTTCCTACTGAGAAAGAGTTTAAAGAAGCTGTATTGGCTTTGAAACTTCCTTCCGAAGATCTAAATGACGATGGTTTAAGTGCTGAAGTTTTATCGGAGATGGCTGCTACTTTGCCTTTAGATGGCCAGGAGGGTTATTATAATTTTGTGAATCAACAATTCTATTCCACACATAACAGATACACCTATCAGCCAAATGCACTGGGAGCTTTATTGAATCCATTTGCCTGGTCCCAGTTTATTAAATCCATTAAGCGAGGAGATTTTAAAAAGAAGAAAAAATAATTTGTTTTGATCAATTCTCAGGTATAAGAGATGCATTGATTATTAGAAAACCTGCCACATTAGAATCATTCACCAATATTATCTTTATAGCACGCTTTAATGTAATTACAGGTCTTTTTTTTAATGTTTATCCTTATTTTTTTTCAATTGGTTGATAATCTTGTTTGGACTGATCAACGTTTACCCTATCCGTTCATTGCCATGATAGATTTTTTGTTAATCTAAAATAAAGTTGAAATATTATTTCATGAAATAAGCAGAAGAGCAAAATTTTCATAAGCTCAAATCACAAATATCGGTAGAAATCACTTTTTATTGCTCCTATATTTAACAAAAAAATCACCAATTATACGGTAATGATCACGACATTTGCGGTATAAAATTGAACCAATCTTTCCTATTCATGTTAATTAATCATAAGTTTATTACGCAACAATTAAATTTTTCATTTCACATTTAAAAAATCGAGTATGAAGAAGATTCTACTTATTAGTTTCTTGTTCGCTACCGGCCTATTTGCTGAAGCATGGGCGCAGGGGCGAAGCGTAACCGGTAAAGTGACATCTCAGGAAGATGGATCAGGTTTGCCGGGTGTTAATATTATTTTAAAAGGAACTTCTGTTGGTACAACATCTGATGTTGATGGAAATTACTCCATTGAAGTACCGGGAGAGGGTGCAATACTGATATTCTCGTTCATTGGTTTTTCAACTGCCGAGGTAGAAGTAGGTAACAGATCAATTGTAAATGTAAATCTCTTGTCTGATACAAAGACACTGAGTGAGATTGTGATACAGGCTTACGGTGCTCAAAGCGCTGCCAAAAATATCCAATCAATTTCGGAAATCGATGGAGGTGAAATTCAAAATGTGCCTACCATTACACCACAACAAGCCCTGAATGGTAAAGTTGCTGGTGTTCGCTTTACCGGTACAACCGGTATTCTGGGAGGAGAAACCAATTTACAGATCAGAGGTGTGGCATCAATCACTTCTGGAACAAGACCATTATATGTAATAGATGGTGTTCCATTAAATGATGTAGATATCTCTGATGGTTTAGGTGGTGCTGATGGATTAGACCCATTAATTGATCTCAACTCCAATGATATCGAGAACATTGCCGTTTTAAAGGACGCCTCGGCTACAGCCCTGTATGGGTCAAGAGGTGCAAATGGTGTTGTTTTAATTACCACGAAAAGTGGAAAAGATCTTGATGGTAAAACACACTTCAACTTTGATTTTTATACCGGCTGGAGTGAACCCACCATTACCAGAGATCTTCTGACTGCTGACCAATTCAGGCAAATCCGTTCTGAAGTTAGCCAAGCCAGGGGTGGATCTTTGACACCGGATCAATTGCCTCAGGGAAATTTTGATTGGTTAGATGCTATACTTCAAACTGGCCGGGTTAATAACTACAATTTCTCCGCATCAGGAGGAAGTGATAAAACACAGTATTACATGGGAGGCTCTTACAGCGAGCAAGAAAACCATTGGATAGGTAATGATCTTGAAAAATTCAATGGAAGATTTAACTTTTCACACCAAGCATCCGATTATGTGAAATTTGGATGGAACGTAAGTATTTCAAGAACTGAGGGAGATAGAAGTAATACTGAGAACTCAACATTTTCTCCTTATACCGTGGCAAATTTGCAGCTTCCATACATACTGCCGGTAGATGACAATGGTAATTTTGTTTCAACGGGTTTTATTGAGAATGTTATAGCCATTGAAGAACTTAATTTGTCAAAACTCATTACCCGAAGGGTAATCGGAAATACTTTCCTGGAAATTGAACCTATTGAGGAACTTTTCATTAAAGCGGATTTTGGTGCTGACATTCAGCAATCCGAAGAAACTGGAAGAACACCTGCATTGCTAGCTCCTCCGGCCGGTACCGGTGATAAAGATATTCAGCAAGTGAACAAATGGTTAGCAACTGTAACAGCCAGGTATGCCACCACAATTGGTCAGAACCATAACGTTTCCGGTACAATAGGTTTTACTTACGAATCACAGAAACAATCGCAATTATTTGCTAACGGAAATACATTTATTTCAGATCAATTAATTACACTCAATAACGCCGCTAATATTACAGGTGGTGGTTCTTTTGAGACTGGATTTAACCTTTCCGGTACATTTGCCAGAGCAAATTATGATTACAACTCTAAATACCTTTTAGAAGGTAGTATTCGTAGGGATGGATCTTCCAGATTTGGCGCAAATAATAGATTTGGAACTTTCTGGTCTGCAAAAGCTGGGTGGATTCTTTCTGAGGAAGCCTTTTTAAGTAATTTCAGAGCCATAGATTTCTTAAGAGTAAGTGTTGGATACGGAACTACAGGAAATGATCGAATTGGTAATTTTGCTTCTGCAGGACTGTTTGGTGCTGGAAATGATTATGCTGGTATTTCAGGTATTGAGGTTACACAACCTGCGAACCCTGATTTGAGATGGGAGCAAACAGCACAACTTGATATTTCATTGAAAGCTGAGCTATTCAATAACAGATTAGGTATTGATTTCTCCTGGTATGACAAGAGAACTTCGGATGGTTTGTTGAACGTTCCAATTCCCGTAACAACAGGTTTTACCAGCAGAGTTGAGAACGTGGGAGAGATCCGTAATACTGGTGTTGACCTCGCGATTGATGTTGTTAACATTAGAGCGGGTGAATTTACCTGGAAGACAAACTATAACGTAGGTTTCTTGAAGAATGAGGTGTTGTCCTTACCAGGTGCTGCGCAAGATGATGATGGAAATGAATTTATTGCCTCAGGGAATCAAAGAGCAGTTGTTGGACGCTCAATCAATGAATTTTTCCTTACAAGATTTCTTGAAATTGATCCGCAAACTGGCGATCCAGTTTGGCTGACCAAAGACGGTGAAAGAACCAGCTCATTAAGTGCCGCGGATCGTGTATTTGCTGGAAGCGCTATCCCTGATTACTCCGGTGGCATAACCAATACCTTTACCTGGAAGGGATTAACAGCCAGCGTTTTTGTTTCCTTTGTAAAAGGAAATAGCATACTCAATGACGATCAAGGCTTTGTTGAAAACTTGGGATCAGGTGGTTTCAATCATTCTACCAGAGTGCTGGATTATTGGAGACAACCTGGTGATGTAACGCTTTTCCCCAGACTTGATAGTCCATTGTTAACAACTTACGACAATGCTTCCACTTTGAGGTTAGTATCCGGTAGCCATATGAGGTTGAAAAACGTGACAGTTTCCTATAACCTGCCCACAACCCTATTGGAGAAGACAAAATTGATCAGAACGTTTAGGGTTTATGTTAGTGGGAACAATTTAGCTACGTGGTTTGATGATGAGGCAGAAGCCGTTGGCTTAGATCCTGAGGTTAACCAGTTCGGAGATAGAACTCAATTGCAGGGAGAGACATTCTTTTCTTTACCTCAGGCTAAATCTGTTCAGGTTGGTGTAAACATTGGTTTTTAAAATTAATTGACATGAAAATATATAAATATTTAATAGCGGCTGTCTTTGTTTTTAGTTGTTTGACAGCTTGTGAGGATGAATTGGAGTTAGATCCTCAACAGTCACTCTCAGATCAATCAGCATTTGCTGATGGAGCAACTGCAGAAGGTGTGCTTATTGGTGCCTACAGCTTAATGCAGGATTTGGATGTTTTCGGCGGAATGCCACAAGTAGTATCTGATTATATGGCCGACAATGTGAATTTTGTTGGTACATTTCCAACATTACAGGACATAAATAACTTTAATCAGTTAGCTACAAATGGCTCTACGGCCAATTGGTTCAGAGATGGATATGAAGCAATTACAAGTGCTAATCTGGTGATAGATAATTTACCTCTAGTAGATGATCCAAACCTGCTTGATGCAGATAGGGCAAGAATTATTGCTGAAGCAAAATTCATTCGTGCGATCACCTATTTCCACATGATTAATTTATTCGCGCAGCCGGTCCAGGTGAATGGCGGACAGTCATTGGGTTTGCCACTTGTACTAGAAGCTTTTACAGGTGAAGTTACATTTCCTTCAAGAGCAACAGTAGAAGAAGTTCATCAACAAATAATGGCTGATCTTAACGCTGCACTTCCTGATCTAAATGAAAGTTTTGGTGCAAATATCGAAACTCGAGGACGTGCTACACAAGGTGCTGCGAGGGCTTTGTTATCAAGGTTGTACTTATACAGGGGAGAGTGGCAGCAGGCAGCAGATCTTGCAGATCAGGTTATTTCCTCATCCTTGTATGCATTGGCTCCTGATTATACATTCTATGATCAGTTGACATCGGAAGATGTCTTTGTTGTAGTGAATTCTGATCAGGATAACGGATCCACCGGTAGTGGTGGTTGGGATAATTATTATGAAGGATCCGATCAGAATGGTCGTGGCGATGCTACATTTTCACAAAATCTGATAGATGCTTTTATGGCAGAGCCGGGAGATCTGAGATTTGATCTTAAAGAAAATGGTGTTGATGCTCAGGGTCTTACAAGTTTTTTTACCACCAAATTCAATGATGCGCAAAACGATGTTTCTGATTCGCCTATTATTAGAACAACAGAAATGTACCTAAACAGGGCCGAGGCTCTGGCTGAATTGAATGGTGTGAATCAAACCTCTGTTGATCTGATCAATGATCTTCGAACCAGGGCAGGACTTGCTGCTTATACACTAGGAGATTTTGCATCTACTCAGGAACTTATTGATGTCATATTAGTCGAAAGAAGAAAAGAGCTTTGTTTTGAAGGTCACAGAAGAATGGACCTTTTGAGAAGGGGTTTACCACTAAGAACAGCATCTAGCTTACCAGCCAGTGCTCCCGTTGGAAATGGTATTTCTAGCCCCGGAGATGATAAAGTAATTATTCCAATTCCACAGAATCAGGTTGATTTGAATCCCAATTTGGCTCAAAGCCCAGGTTACTAACTCATAATAAAAATTAGTAGAAGATCCTTTTGGGTCTTGTACTAAGTTAATTGATAAGGTCAGTTTATTGTATTCAGAATAAATACAATAAACTGACCTTTTTTTAATAGGTGTTGATCATGACCTAAATTGAAATTCTTTTACCTTTTGTATCTTTGTGCCTTGGTAAGCTTATTAGAGATATGGTGTACGTAAGTAGGAAAGAGCACTTTAATGCAGCACACAGGTTATACAATCCTGACTGGTCAAAGGAAAAGAATGTTGAGGTTTTCGGACCATGCGCAAATGAGAATTGGCATGGCCATAATTTTGAATTGATTGTAACAGTTAAAGGAGATCCACATCCAGATACAGGATTTGTTATTGATCTCAAGCAGTTAAGTACAGTTATCAAAAGGGAAGTTGTTGAACAGCTGGATCATAAAAATATTAACCTTGATGTGGATTTTATGAAAGGTAAAATGGCTAGCTGTGAAATATTGGTAATGGAAATATGGAAAATTTTAGAACCAGCTATTAATCAAATTTCTGACACTGGGAAATTGCACTCATTAAAGTTGTATGAAACACCAAGAAATTATGTGGAATATTTTGGTTAGAACCATTTTTTAAAAGAATAGTGACCTGATGCCTACTCGATCCCAGTACAATTCAATTGACGTATGAAATCTATCTGCCCACAAATCTCTATCCATTCAAATACTTAGATATGAGATACTATATTATAGCGGGAGAACGGTCGGGCGATCTCCATGGAGCCAATTTCATAAAAGCACTGAAACAATACGACAAGAATGCTGAAATCAGATGCTGGGGAGGAGATTTAATGAGAGAAGCTGGTGGAGATTTGGTAATGCACTATGATGAATTAGCTGTGATGGGTTTTTTGGAGGTGCTTAAAAATATCAGAAAACTTCGCGGATTCATGAAGTTTTGTCAACAAGATCTTTTGTCATTTGCTCCGGATGTTCTGATCATGATAGATTATGGTGGTTTCAACCTGAGGATGGCTAAATTTGCCAAATCCCACAACATTAAAACATTTTATTATATATCGCCTAAAGTATGGGCCTGGAAACAGTCGCGCGCTTTGAAGATCAAAGCTGTAGTTGATAAAATGTTCGTAATACTACCTTTCGAAAAAAGCTTTTTCAGAAAATTTGACTATGAAGTTGATTATGTAGGGAATCCATTATTGGACGCCGTCAGGGAATTTCAACCCGATCCGGATTTTAAGGCAAACAATGATTTAACAGATAAGCCGATTATTGCTATACTTCCTGGCAGCAGGCGACAGGAAATTGATAATATTCTAACCTCAATGATGAGTATTGTGGATTCATTTCCCGATTATCATTTCGTTGTTGCGGGAATCAGTACTTTACCTCCTGATATTTATCAACAAATCAATGAGAAACCATCAATTAAGATTATCTATGATCGGACATATGATCTGCTTTCAAATGCTGAAGCCGCGATCGTAACTTCCGGTACTGCAACACTGGAAACCGCGCTTTTCGAGGTGCCACAAGTGGTTTGTTATAAAACCAGTGCCTTTACTTATGCTATAGCCAAGAGATTGGTAAAAGTGGCTTATATCTCATTAGTCAATCTGATTGCTGACCAGGAAGTTGTAAAAGAGCTTATTCAATCCGATCTGAATCAGAAAAATCTGGAAAAGGAATTAAATGACATTATCATTAGCGGACGAAAAAGAGAGGGTCAGCTAAAAGGATACAAAAGAATTAAAGAAATTCTAGGAAATGAAAAAGCCTCGGAGAATCTCGCGAGGCTTGTGACAAAATATCTTGCTGAGTGAGTTAAGCAACTTTCAACTTATTGAACTTGGATTTTTCAAATTTCTCCTCTGCATAACTCCTTGTGATGACTAATTTTTTTACATCAGGACTTGATGGTAGCTCAAACATGGCATCAGTTACAATGGCTTCAAATATTGACCTCAATCCTCTTGCTCCCAGCTTAAAATCCACTGCACGTTCCACAATATAGTCAAGCGCCTCCTGCCTTACTTCAAGTTTGATTTCTTCCATTTCGAAAAGTTTCTTATACTGCTTGGTCAAAGCATTTTTGGGTTCAGTTAGAATTTCCCTTAAAGTACTTTTCGATAATGGGTCCAAATGGGTAAGCACCGGCAGTCGTCCTATTAATTCCGGAATAAGCCCAAAAGATTTAAGGTCCTGTGCCGTAACATATTTTAACAAGTTATCCTTGTCAATGTCGATATGATCTTCTTTAGAAGAGAATCCGAGCGGTTTGGTATTCAATCTAGCAGCAATATTTCTCGAAATGCCATCAAAGGCACCACCACAAATGAACAATATGTTCTCTGTATTTACACTGATCATTTTTTGATCGGGATGCTTTCTGCCACCTTGAGGAGGTACATTAACTGAAGTGCCTTCCAGCAGCTTTAATAAAGCTTGTTGAACGCCCTCTCCGCTTACATCTCTGGTGATTGATGGGTTATCGGACTTTCGTGCAATTTTATCTATCTCATCAATATATACTATCCCACGCTCGGCAGCTTCAACATCATAATTTGCAGATTGCAATAACCGTGTGAGTATACTTTCCACATCTTCGCCCACATAACCGGCTTCTGTTAGAACAGTAGCATCAGCGATGCAGAAAGGCACTTGTAAAATTTTGGCAATGGTACGGGCCAGGTATGTTTTTCCGGTACCGGTCTCTCCCACCATGATGATGTTTGATTTTTCTATGATCACCTCTTCATCATGGCTTTTTTGCATTAACCTTTTGTAATGATTATAAACAGCAACGGAGATGACTTTTTTCGCTTCGTCCTGACCAATAACAAACTGATCAAGATAGCTTTTCATTTCAATTGGTTTAATAAGATTGAACTGAGGGGCATCAATTTTGGTTTTTGCCTTAATTTCCTCTGATAAAATTTGCTGCGCCTGAGAAATACAAACATTGCAAATATGGGCGTGAATACCTGAAATCATCAGATCAACGTCCTTCTTATTTCTACCACAAAATGAACAAGTAACTTGTGTCATTATTCAATATCTAGTTCAAATCAATTCTTTTTTTCCAGAACTTCATCAATAAGCCCGTATTCTACCGCCTCCTGCGCTCGCATCCAAAAATCTCTATCAGAGTCCTTTTCAATTTCCTCATAGGTTTTACCACTATGATTAGACAGGATATTATACAAGTCCTTTTTCACAGAAAGCGTTTGTTTCAGCGATATTTCCATATCTGATGCCTGTCCCTGCATGCCACTCATTGGTTGATGAATCATGATTCTGGAATGGGGAAGCGCTGCCCTTTTATTTGCCGCTCCTCCTGCCAGTAACACAGCTCCCATAGAGGCCGCCAAACCTGTGCATACAGTCGAAACATCAGGCGTTACGAATTGCATTGTATCATAAATTCCCAATCCTGCATAAACAGATCCTCCAGGACTATTAATGTAAAGTAATATATCTCTTTTAGGATCAACGGATTGTAGAAAGAGAAGTTGGGCTGTGATAATATTGGCAATGTTGTCATCCACCTGCATGCCTAAGAATATGATGCGGTCCATAATTAACCTGGAGAATACATCAATTTCTCTAAAGTTGGTAGGTCTTTCTTCAATAACGGCTCTTGTCATATTCTCCACCTGCTGAACGTAGCCGTCAAAATTACTTCCGCTAATGCCTTGACCTTTTATAGCATATTTTCTAAATTCTTCCTTATTGACCATTTTAAATGCTTTAGTTTCTACAAAAATAAAAAAAAAGCCCTTTGATCAAAGAGCTTTTAAAATATCTATAATTGGTAAACTTTAGTTTTGAACAATCTTCTTGAACTTCTCAACATCTACTTTTTTCCGTGTTATGGTAATTGATCCTTTAATGGTGTCCATAATCTTTTCGGCCTGAACCTGATTATAAACTTTCATATAGTTGTTACCATTTTCTCCTTTTAGATAATTATCTGCGAAGGAATCGATGTTTGCCTCAAGCTGTTCGGACAATCCAGACTGACCAAGTTGTTCCCTGATCAGATTTTTGGCCTTTTCATTTACATCTTCATGTTCAACCTTTATTTCGTTATCCTCACCAATTTTATTCTTTATCAGATTCCACTTCAGGTCTTCTACATAAATGTCATATTCTCTCTCGATGTCCTCTTCAGTGACTTTCCCCTGATTCGAAGTTAATAGCCAACGCTTTAAGAACTCATCGGGAATCTCCATCTTTGTGGCTTTAATAAGCTCTTTCTGGATAGAAGTATCTAGGAACATATTGCTCTCCCGTTGGTAGTTCTCACCAATGGTTGACTTTACCTTTTCAATAAATTCTTCCTCCGATTTCACTATATCTTTTCCAAATATCTTGTCAAAGAATTCCTGGTTTAACTCAGCTGGGACTTTTCGGTTGACGTTTTTAACAATAAATTCAAAATCGCCTTTTAAGTCTGCTGCTTCCTCTTTTGACTTGCCGGTTATTTGTTGTAGAACCAACTCATCTTTGATGGTTTTTCCCAGATCAAACTTTATTGAATCGTCTTTTTTTGCTCCGATAAACTTTTTACGCTCCTTTTTTTCTATATCGTCGATATTAAGTAGTGTATCATTGGAAAATTCAGATTCAGGCTGTTGTAATGTGCCATATAGTGAATCGCCCTCTTCACTGCTTTCAGGATTGGTCATTTCACCATACTGAACTTTTAAATCCTCTAAAGTCTTATTTAAAGTTTTATCGTCCAATTCAATGTCGTACGCTGTGATTTTCACTTTTTTTGATAGATCATATTTGAAATCATCAACCATGCCAACGCTGTACTCAAAATCGAACTCTTTTTGATGATCCCAATCTATCGAACTTTGCTCATCCGTATTCGGTAAAGGCTCACCGAGGATGTTAATTTTGTTTTCACGGATGTAATTGGTGAGTGAGTGAGATAGGATTTGGTTTATCTCTTCAACCAAAATGGATTTACCGTATAATTTTTTGATATAAGAGGTAGGAACTTTTCCTGGACGGAAACCTTTTACATTAGCTTTTTTACTATATTCTTTTATTTTTTCTTCAACCTTAGGTTGATAATCATCCTCCTTTAATGTAATTTTAATAGAACCCTCTGTGGAGGTTTTTTTTTCTAATGTGATATCCAAGGCTTTTGAATTTTATGTGATGAAATTTTAATTAAAAACCCCCAATCTTGATATGATTCGCAATCTAGATCGAGGGTTCTTGTATCAAGTGCGGATGGAGGGACTCGAACCCCCATGCCTCGCGGCGCTAGATCCTAAGTCTAGTGCGTCTACCAATTTCGCCACATCCGCTTATTTTGGAAGTGCAAAGGTATAAATATTTGAATAAAAGTTGCAATCAAAATATTAATTTTTATTTATTTTCCATTCAATAATTTTAAATGACTTTCTAGAATGATGACGATAGATGAAGAAGTTGAAAAGAAAGAGATACTTAACAAATACCGTAAGCTATTAAGACATTCCAAACCTTTCCTTCAAGCTGGCGACGCCAAGTTGATAAAAAGGGCATTTAGTATGTCCCTGGATGCGCATCGCGAAATGAGGCGGAAATCCGGAGAGCCCTATATACTCCACCCTTTGGCTGTGGCACAGATTTGTGTAGAGGAGATCGGATTAGGAACGACCTCCATTATAGCAGCCTTACTGCATGATGTGGTGGAAGATACCGAGATGGAAATAGAGGATGTAAAAAGGGTATTTGGTGAGAAAGTCGCTCGAATCATTGATGGTTTAACAAAAATCTCAGGTGTTTTTGACTACGGTAGTTCCCAACAAGCCGAAAATTTTCGAAAAATGCTTCTCACACTTTCACAGGATGTGAGGGTTATATTGATCAAACTTGCAGACCGGCTGCATAACATGCGTACCCTGGAAAGTATGCCAAGAAATAAGCAGCTGAAAGTAGCTTCTGAGACAATCTATCTATATGCACCGTTGGCTCATAGATTAGGCCTTTATGCCATAAAGTCCGAATTGGAAGATCTCAATTTGAAATATACTGAAAGTGACATTTATGAAGAGATTTCTAATAAGATAAATGACACTAAAACTTCCAGGGACAGATTTATAAGAAGATTCATTGCCCCTATTCAATCCGAATTAAAAGATCAGGGATTTGATTTCGTAATTAAGGGAAGACCAAAATCTATTTTTTCCATATGGAATAAAATGAAAAAACAGGAGATTCCATTCGAACAAGTTTATGATCTTTTTGCCATTCGCATCATTTTAAATTCTGACCCCGAAAATGAGAAAGCTGATTCTTGGAAGGTATATTCAATTGTAACTGATTTTTACAAGCCAAATCCGGATAGATTAAGGGACTGGATAAGTACACCAAAATCTAATGGTTATGAATCACTCCATACAACCGTTATGAGTGCTTCCGGTCAATGGGTTGAGGTTCAAATAAGAACAAAAAGAATGGATGACATTGCAGAGAAGGGATATGCGGCTCATTGGAAATATAAAGATAACGCAAGTGCACAGGAATCCGGTTTGGAACAATGGATAAGTAAAGTGAGAGATCTATTGGAGCAAAATAATTCTCCTGCAATTGAGTTTGTGGATGATTTCCGGTCCAATCTTTTTAATGAGGAAGTTTTTGTTTTTACTCCAAAAGGAGATTTGAGAATACTGCCAAACGGATCAACGGCTCTTGATTTTGCCTTTGACATTCATACAGAAGTCGGTGCCAGGTGTCTTGGAGCAAAAGTTAACTCAAAGCTTGTTCCCATCAATCATACTTTACACAATGGAGATCAAGTGGAAATTCTTACTTCCAATAAGCAAAGGCCAAATGAGGATTGGTTGCAGTTTGTAAAAACCTCTAAAGCAAGGTCTAAAATAAAAGATGCTATTAAAGAGGATAGAAAATTATGGGCTGCCGAAGGGAAGGAAATAATTAAGCGAAAATTAAAACAAATTAAAATGGAGCTCAATAGCGAAACTGTTGAGCAGCTTAGAGCCTTTTTCGACGCAAAAACTTTGTTGGACTTTTACTCGGAGGTAGGAAAGGGTAAAATTGATCCAAGGGATATTAAAAAGTTCAAGCAGGCCCGGGAGATATCAAGGAAAATTTCTGAAGAGCGAATTTCCGACGCCAAGACTTTCCAAAAAGAAATTTCCAAGATAAAAGGAGGAAATCAGGACATTCTATTTATCGGAGAGGATATGGACCGGGTGGATTACAAACTGGCAAAATGTTGCAATCCTATTCCCGGAGATGATGTTTTTGGTTTTATAACTGTTAACGAAGGAATAAAGATTCATAGAACGTCCTGTCCCAATGCAGCAGAGCTTATGTCACACTACGGATATAGAGTGGTGAAGGCTAAATGGGCCTCACAAAAAAGTTCGGCATTTTTAGCAGGTTTAAAAATTATTGGTACCGATAGGGTTGGACTTATCAATGATGTTACCAGAATAATTTCCGATGAGTTAAAGGTAAATATGCGAAGCATTACTGTTGATACGGATACTGGAATTTTTGACGGAAGTATCTCACTCTATGTGAATGACACCATCCATCTTGACCTTCTTATTAAAAAACTGGAAAAAGTCCCCGGAGTGGTAAAGGTTAGCCGTTATGACACTGTTTAACCTTTGCTACCGCTATAACTTATTTAATCCCAAGTCTTTTTTAATTTAATGATTAAATGTCAAGATAAGTTTATGAGCTTATTGTTTATATTTGTGACCTGCTTATATGAATAGCATGTAATGGCATTAAATGAGAACATATTTGCTGAGGTAAGAAAAATCTTTACCGCTTATCTGGAGAATAAAAACCTTAGGAAAACACCTGAGCGTTTTGCCATCCTGGAAGAAATATATACAAGAGATGGGCATTTTGATGTCGAATCTTTATATATAAGCATGAAGAATAAAAATTATCGTGTCAGCAGGGCTACGGTGTATAATACACTTGATCTATTGGTGGAGTGTGACCTGGTCAGTAAACACCAATTTGGTAAGAATCTAGCTCAGTATGAGAAATCATATGGTTATAAGCAACATGATCATTTGATCTGTACCGAATGTCATAAGGTTGTTGAATTTTGTGATCCACGTATTCATAATATTCAAACGATGGTTGGAGATCTTTTGAACTTCGATATTTTACATCATTCTCTGAATTTATATGGCATTTGTGGAGACTGCAGGGCCAGAATAAAAAGTACTAAATAAAATTTCATTGCAATTGGTTTGGTATGTTCAACAAAATTTTAGGAACGAGTTATGTCATTTTTACCAGGGTTGCAAGTAGCGAAATTTAGTATTAGGAATCAGGGAAAGATAATGGACCTTTGTCTGAAAAGTTTGTTGTGCCAATAGAAGGGGCGGAATGGCTATAACAATTGATTTGGTGCAAATATGTGTAATGCCATATAAATATTGTTATTACAAACATAAACATATGAGATGAGCATGAATTTTGAAATCCCAAGGATACCAGTCTAAGGATGAACTGAATTTAATGAACTCCATATGACCATTGGAAATAAATTTTATACACATGAAATATAAATACACTGTTGAAGACAATGTTTTGGTGATGAACTTCTCCGGCGATTTGATTGGTGAAAATAACGGGCCCGAGATTCTTGAGATTGCCAATGATCAAATTGAAAAAGGACAAGTTCTATGCGCCATTGATATTTCAGATGTTAGATATATTAATAGTAGTGGAATAGGGGTGTTGATTACCATTTTAACAAAATTTAGAAATAAAGATGGAGAAGTGGTGTTGATCAACCCTTCGGATCATGTCAAAAAACTTTTGATCATTACCAAGCTGAATGCCATTTTTAATATTGTTGATAGCAAAGAAGACGCTATTGAAGAACTGAACAGCCTTAAGTAAAATGAACGTTGATATATTATTAGGATTACAATGGGGAGATGAAGGAAAAGGTAAAATTGTAGATTACCTCGCTCCAAAGTATGATGTAGTAGCCAGATTCCAAGGAGGCCCCAATGCTGGCCATACATTGGAGTTTGATGGTATTAAACATGTTTTGCATCAGATTCCTTCTGGCATTTTCAGATCTCAAATCAAAAATATTATTGGAAACGGAGTGGTATTGGATCCCGTGATTTTTAAGAGAGAAGTGGAGGGATTGGAGCAATATGAACTTGATATAAAGGAAAATCTATTTGTTTCTAAAAAGGCGCAATTAATTCTTCCAACACATCGCTTACTGGATGAGGCCTATGAAGAATCCAAGGGTGAGAATAAAATTGGATCTACAAAAAAAGGTATTGGTCCGACTTACCAGGATAAGATCGCACGACTAGGCCTTAGGGTTGGGGATATTTTATCTGAAAACTTTAAGGAAAGGTATCAAGGGCTTGTTGAATTGCATAAGTCTATTTTGGATTTCTATGACTTTGATTACGACCTTGAAAAAGTAGAAAGCGTTTTCTTTGAGGCTATTGAATTTCTTAAAGAATTTAACCTGGTGGATAGTGAATATGTTATTAATTCCGCTATTCAATCTGATTCAACGATTTTGGCTGAAGGTGCACAGGGCTCCTTATTAGACATTGATTTTGGAAGTTATCCCTTTGTGACAAGTTCCAATACCATGTCAGCCGGAGCTTGTACAGGCTTAGGTGTGGCACCTAAAAATATTGGAGAGGTCTATGGTATTTTTAAAGCTTACTGTACACGTGTTGGAAGTGGCCCTTTCCCTACGGAGCTTTTTGATGCAGTAGGAGAAAAGATGCAAAAAGAAGGGAATGAGTTTGGAGCAACCACAGGAAGACCCAGAAGATGTGGTTGGTTGGATCTCCCAGCATTAAAATATGCAATCATGATAAATGGTGTCACACAGCTTTTCATGATGAAAGCAGATGTACTTAATGCATTTGAGACAATTAAAGTTTGTACCCATTACAAGTTAAAGGATGGTACAACTACCGAAGAACTTCCATTCGAGGTGATAGATCAGGATTTTGTTCCTGTGTACAAAGATTTCAAAGGCTGGAATAAAAGCCTTGAGAGTATCAGTGATTTTGAATCATTGCCTGCAGAATTACTTGATTATATCGAGTTTTTGGAAAAAGAATTGAACGTCCCTATTAATATTGTTTCCGTTGGACCGGATAGAACACAAACGATCATTAGGAACCAGGTAGTGGCTTAAACCAAGCGGACCTCAAGGGAGAATTTCAGATAAATTTCTTATAGCTTTTTTGCAAGCTGCTTGACAATAAGGAGCTTATCCATCTACAGATAAAATCTTTTTAAATAGTGTTAAAAATATTTTGAAGTTGGCAGGAAATAGGGTTAACTTTGCCTTCCTTTTGCGAGAGAGCGGGGTTGGTTTATTGAGTTGATGCGTGATGTTTTGGGGTTATTTAGTTAGTGTGGTAGAGGGTTAAAAAAATAATTGAAAAAACATTTGGTATAAATAAAAACCTTATCTACTTTTGCAACCGCTTTGACAGGGAGCTGCGAAAAAAAAGAGGCTGGAAGGGCCGCTGAAAGCAGTTTAAAAGTAGGCAAATGACATAAGATACAGCAGTGTATTTTCTGTTACAAAGTTCGGGAGACAGCTTTAAAAGGAGCTGTTAAAAAAGCCTGGACAGAAGTTCTTTGAATGGATGTAAAAGATAGCAAACCGCTCTAGTGGACACATAGGTGTTTTTGGACATTTATGTACGTCAACAAAGAGAACAAAAGCCAAGGTTCAAATGACACAATCTCATACTAAGTATGAGGTGTTCTAATCTTTTGTGATTAGGACAAAGAACTATTACAATGGAGAGTTTGATCCTGGCTCAGGATGAACGCTAGCGGCAGGCCTAATACATGCAAGTCGAACGGTAACATTTCCCTCGGGAAGATGACGAGTGGCG
>JAUJEA010000006.1 GCA_030442035.1 Splendidivirga corallicola | reverse complement strand
ATCTTTAAAGACTATATTTGAACTACAAGACATACTCCAAGATAACAATCTTGGAGGGCGGAGGTAGCAATACCTCCGTTTTTTTTTCAAAACCACAAAAAAAGACTGCCCTTTTGAGACAGCCTCTTTTGTTGATATTGTTTGATTATTTATTTTTCCAGATCTTCTATATTCTGTTTGGCAAATGTAAATTCCGGTGCGGATACCAGAGCCTCTTCAAACAATTTTTTAGCCTCATCTTTGTTTCCTTCTTCTTTGGCTATTAGTCCTTTGAGATTAAGTACGGCCGCTTTCATGCTTACCTCTTCTTGTTTGTTTCTACTGGGGTTAAACACAATATTTAATTCTTCACTTTTTTTATCCTTTAAAATAATATCAGTGGAAGTTCGGGCCTCATTGTATCGTTTAAGATTAAATTGAAGGAAGGCAATTTTATACAATGTGTATATATTATTGTTCTTTAAATAAAGAGATTCATAAGAAGTAAGTGCTTTATCGTAAAGCTGCAAATTCTCATAGGAAACAGCACTAATTTCGGTTGCTACAAGACTATTGGGATTTTTCTTGAGAATATCTAACGAAACCAAAAGGCTTTGGGCGTATTGATTATAGTCGAAATACAAAATAGCCAGGGAATCCAGTAATGAAACATCATTTGGATCCAGGACAAGTAGATTATAGATAGCATTTTTAGCCACACCGATGTCGCTATATCTCACAGCCCGGTCATAAATTGACTTGTGATGTTTGTACTCTTCAGAGTTTTTAACTTCACTTTGGCCAGAGACTTGCTGAACAAATGCAATGCTTATGAAAACCAGTGTGTAGAATAATTTATTTTTCATTTGTTTAAAGTTTTTAGGCCATTGAGATGATGAAACTTGACTTTAATATGTCCTTACTGGCTTCTCAACCTCCAAAGTCAGGATCTCAGGTATGGCCTGTTCCATTCGTTTATAATTTGTATTGATGCACGAAGGTGTCCAATTTGACACCAATCATCCCCTTATTGTTAAATTTTTTATCAAGGCCCTTCTAATCCATTAGAATTGACCTCTCAACAATCACGCCAATGGTTTAAACTATTGACATTCTTCAAATATAGTATATTCGGACAATTTTTTGTGTCTAAAACTTTTTTAGTGAAAATATTCTAAGTCCTTGAATCTTGTTCAATGGGTTTCAGGCCTTTTTTTCTTGCACATTCTAACATAAAAGGATAAGCATCCTCTAAAGTGTTGGTGATCTTTCCATCTAATATCGCTTCTTTTATTTCGTCCTTTATTTCACCAATAACCTTGGAAGGTTTGATGTCAAATGTCTCCATAATAATTTTTCCTGTTATGATAGGCTGGAAATTCCTGATTTGATCTTTCTCTTCTACCTCCAGGATTTTTCTTTCTACTTTATCAAAGTTTTGTAGGTATCTTGTTACTTTTTTATCATTTTTTGAAGTGATATCAGCCCTGCATAAGATCATGAGAGATTCCAATGCATCCCCTGCATCAAATACCAATCTCCTCACGGCGGAATCCGTAATATGCTCATTTACCAAAGCAATTGGTCTTAAGTGTAAAAGCACAAGTTTTTGAACGAATTTCATATGTTCATTCATTGGCAATTTCAACTTCCGGAATATGCCGGGAACCATTCTTGCTCCTTTATCTTCATGACCATGAAAAGTCCAACCTACCTTTTTATTAAACCGTTTGGTGGGGGGTTTCGCAATATCATGCAAGATGGCGGCCCATCTTAGCCAAAGATCATTTGAGACAGCGGCCACATTATCTAATACCTGTAAAGTATGATAAAAATTATCCTTATGCGATTTTTTATCTATCGTTTCAACACCATGTAATGCTACCATTTCCGGGAAAATTTCTTTTAATACCCCTGAATGAAATAAAAGCTTAAAACCATAAGAAGGTTGCCTGGACAGAATAATTTTATTCAACTCATCCGTAATTCTCTCCTTTGATACGATTTTCAGCCGTTCCACATTTTTTATAATGGCATCAAACGTGATTGGTTCTATATCGAAATTAAGTTGTGCTGAAAAACGGATTGCACGCATGATCCTGAGGGGGTCATCGGAGAATGTAATATCCGGATCAAGAGGTGTTTTGATGATTTTGCTTTTCAAATGCTTGAGTCCATCAAAAGGATCAATCACCTCTCCATAATTTTCTTTATTCAGACTAATTGCCAAGGCATTGATAGTAAAATCCCTTCTGTTTTGATCATCTTGCAAGGTGCCGTTTTCGACGATAGGTTTTCTCGAGTTTCTCTGATACGATTCTTTCCTGGCACCAACAAATTCCAACTCCCAATCTCCGATTTTGAGCATAGCGGTCCCAAAATTCTTGAATACGGTTACATTCGTATTTCTTTCAGAATTTTTTGCGACCTCTTTAGCGAGTTTTATACCACTTCCAACACAGACAAAATCAATATCCTTGGAAGGTCTCTTAAGAATCATGTCCCTTACAAAACCACCAATCACATATGTTTCCAATCCCAGTGCCTCAGCGCTTTTCCTTACCGTTTGAAAAATATCGGATTTGTCTAATTCTAATCTGAAATTCATATAAAGATCACCTCCATTCAGTTATGCAGGAACTTTGATCAGAACGAACGCTAAATGATGAGTTGTTAAGCGTATGCCTGCATTTAATCATTTTTCAAAGTTAGTATATAATTAAATGGCGGCAAAATGACCTGAAAGGGTAGAAGGTGGTAAATGATTTAGGGTAAAGACTGGTTTGAAAGTGATCCATGTAGTTACTTCAGATTATAAAGATAACCTTTTAAGCAAACCGTTAAGGAAGCTATCTTCCACACGGAAAGCATGTAATACAACCTTTAAGTAGTAGTGTTCAGATTACTAAAAAGACCCTGGGTTAAAACGTATTCGACCTGAATTTTAAAATGTTGGACAAGGTATAAATTTCTGTGCCTTTCTCTTGATTTTCTTGGCCATAGAGAATTGATACATCACCGATATCTCATGGGCACCTCCGGTACTTGGTCCAAGTTCGGACACTGTAATATCATAGCTATAACCAACATCAAATTTGTCGAACTTAAGTCCGAATAGAACGGCAATGGCGTCCTGACTGATATTGTCCTTGATATTTTGTTGAATAGGAATACCACGATACCAAACACCTGCCATGATCGGATTATAGTGAAAGTGCAAACCAACATCCAACTGGTCGAAGTCACCTTGTTTTTTGTAAACGAATGAGGGGGCAATACTGGAGATCTGTTCACCTTTTAGAGGACTAGGAAATAAAGGTATCCTGACTCCGGAATGAATGGAGATCTTAGTTGGAAGTTCTGTTATCTCTCCAATCAATGAATTATTTGGTTTATTCAGATGGTGTGCTGAAATACCTGCCCAGAAGATTTTATTATAAATGACTATCCCTGTGCTGAAATCAAAATATTTATTGGTGCCAAGGCTTCCAAAGGATGGATCCAGGGTTGGTGCATTACCATCTCCGAAATCCAGTTGATCACCAAATAATAATTTATCAAAATCCAGGCTTTTGATCCCGTAAGCAAATTGTATTCCAGGTGAAACAACCCAGCTATCGCCCATATGGATTTTGTAAGTATAGGAAAGCCCTACTGTTGTTGATCTTAAATCAGCTGACCCGGCTCGGTCAGTTGTAGCCATAATCCCAAACCCGCTATTCAGCTTTCGCATATTATAATCATAGGAAAAAGCATATGTTGCAAAAGCCTGAGGTAATGCCGGCCACTGCAATCGATGATTTAAATTAAATCGATGCTCTATGGTTGTACCTGTGAAGCCAGGATTCAAGTAAAGTGGTGCAGCATAAAACTGACTGAATTGAGGGTCTTGCGCTAAAAGATTAACACAAAACAAAAGACTTATTGCAACTGTATTTACAATTTTTCTAATCATCAGCACTTATCATAAACTATACAAACTAACTATTTTTAGCTCTAAACCGCTATCGTATTAGGGTAACATCCCCCACCCGTGTAATTTTTTTACCATCTCTCAAAGTCGCTTCTATCTTGTATAGATAAACTCCGTTAGGTGCAATTTTTCCTTTATAATATCCATCCCATCCTACATTTTGACTTTGAGTAGCGAATATTAGCTCTCCCCAGCGGCTATAAACTTCCATACTGAATTCCGTAGCCCCATCAATAAGAGGTATGAATACATCATTTTGTACTGTGCCAAGTGAAACATTACCTCCCGAAGGACCATTTGGATTCGGTGTAAAGACGTTTGGAACTTTGATTTGACCACCATCAAGGGCTACAACTGCTTCCCTGATCGTGATTACATCAGTACATTGATTCGCATTCGTAACCGTTAGAGTAACATCATAAACACCAGCCTGCTCATAAATATGGATGGGCTCAAATTCTGTTGAAGTGTTGCCATCTCCGAAGTCCCATAGATAGGAATCCCCACCGAAAGAGAGGTTTGTAAAGAATACAGGATTATCCGGTAGAAATACCTGTGTTGGTCTTACAGTAAATCTGGCTACGGGCATTTCATGTACCTCGATAATCATTTCTTTCGTCTCAGTTACGCCTATGCCCAGTGCATTATAAGCCGTCAGTGTCACGGTGTATACACCAGGGCGATTGTAAACGTATACCGGATTCTGTGCTAATGAGAACCCTTCGTTTTCACCGAATTGCCAATAGTATGAGTCTTCATCTGCAAATTGTGTCAGATTTGTAAAGGAAACTTCTAAAGGAGTACATCCAACGGAAGGTGTCCACTCAAAATCTACAATAGGTGGTAATGGCTGAATGACAACCAAATTTGATGTAATACTAGTACAATTACCATCTGTTACTGTCAGCTCAATCGTATAATTACCGTAGGTGGCATATGTGTGAACAGGATTTTCTAAAGTACCTGTTGTAACAGCACCATCGGCATGTGTGATGTTCAGGTTACCACTGGTTCCCGATATACTGTTTCCATCTCCAAAGTCCCAGGTGTATTCCCAGTTGCCAGGATTAGTGTTATTAGTAATGGTAACGGTTTGATTTGGTACTATTTGCTGTGGCGGATCAACCGTAAAGCTTGCCACCGGTGTTATCGTAACAGTTGCAGAAGAAGGCGGTATATTATTCTGGGTACAGCCATATCTGTCTGTTACAGATACCAATGTATAAACTGTGTTTACCGGAGGATCGACATTTTGAACATAAATGTTACCCACATTATTCGCGGTGAACGTATTTCCCTGATCATCTTCGTAAACTATATTAAATGGAGCAATGCCTGTTAAATCAAACTGTAGCGGACCTCCATTACAATAAGCTCCGGATGCCGAAATACTTCCTGAAGGCAGCGGGTTAACATCTATAGTTTGCTGTTCTGTAGCTGAACATCCGAAAGCATCAGTTATTGAATAATTAATTATATGTGTGCCGGCGCCCGCAATGCTCGGATCAAATTCGTAATCCGATCCATTGAATGTTATGGCTGCCGACAATGCCGGATCGTCCATTGAATACACACCTCCTGTTGGTAGACTCATGTCCAGCACAATTGGAGCTGCATTTTCACAGATTGGATTGATAGGACCAAATGCAATGAAAGGAGGAGGTTCTACTGTAATAGTTTGTGTTGCAGGGACATTGGTACAACCATGTTCATCAATATAATTATAGACGATTAAGTGTATACCTACTCCTGCCACATCAGGATCGAATATGAAAGTGCCAGGAGTGACTTCCGAGACACCAGGCCCTGAATAGGTACCGGTTCCGGGTGTTGCAGGTGTACCTCCGGTTAAAGCAAATGGCGCTGTACACATACCCACATTGGCCAATGGTGCCAATTGTATATTAGGAAGATCATCAACGGTAATATCAGCAGTACTTTGATTTGTACAACCGGTGGCAGGATCTGTGTATTCAAAGGTTATTGTATGCGTACCTACGCCAGCCGTGGCGATGTGGAACTCAAAAATTCCCGGAGCTGTCTCAATAACGCCTGTTCCTGAATAAGTTCCGCCAACAACGGGATTGCCGTCCACTCTTCCTTCTGTGAGTGTATAAGGTGTATTACATATCCCAACATTAGGGAAGGCGACCACTGAAACATTTGGAAGCGGGTTAACAACGATTGTTGAAGTGGCTGGTACCACATTGGAACAACCATTGCCATCAGTATAGTTAAACTCTATTGTATGAGTTCCGGCTCCTGCGACTGAGGGGTCAAAATGATAATTTAATCCATCGAATGTTACTGCAGCAGGATTTGTGGGTGCCTGGACAGAATATACACCACCAGTTACCGGGAATCCATTGGCCATGCCACCTGTCAAAAGTATCGGTGGATTATCTATACAAACATCACTAAATGGATCCAATGTTACCGTAGGAGTAGCATAAACCTCAATGGTTTGAGTTGCAAAGTTTGAACATCCGTTTCCGTCTGTATAATCATATCTTATGGTATGGAAACCGACCCCGGCGACATTTGGATGGAATATATAATCAGAACCACTCACTGTTATTGATCCCGGAGGTGTTCCACCACTAGCTATACTATATATACCTCCAACGGGAGAAGCTTCTGTTAAAGTGTAATTTGTAGCCGTCACACAAATACCGGGGATTGGATTGAAAGTTATCACCGGGAGATCATGAACGGTAACCCTCACCACGTCAGTGGCAGCAGTACATCCGGATCTATTGTCAGTTACTGTTACGGTATAATCCGTTGTAGCCAATGGTGATGCAGTAGGGTTGGCAATAAATGGATCATTTAGGCCCGTAGTTGGTGTCCACAGATAGGAGTAATCCCCTGAACCACTGGTTGCTGTTGGCGCACCACCAATCACGGTACTTGCTCCAAAACATATCGCCTGGTCAGTTCCTGCATCCGCGATAGCCGGATTGTAAGAACTGACAGTCAACATTTCGGTCGGACCATCACAACCCAATCTTGTTTCGTAAACACTCACATTAAATGTCGTATTGGTAGCGCCTAGATTTAGCTCAATGAAAGGATCGTTAATACCGCCACCATTGGCAATGGTACCACCTGCAGTGTAAAATGCCAGATCCACCAGCCAATTATAAGTTGATCCGGCATGAGGTGTCACTTCATATCTGACATTGGTATCATTCACGCAAACTTCTGTCAATCCAACAATTGGAGATACCTGTGGCAGGGGTTTAACCTGAAGATCATATGGTAAACCAAAACTTGGTGAAGTACAACCATTGGCATCCGTAACTGATGTAATCGTATATCGGACCACTATTGGAAATGCAGTATTGTTAATTGGTGTTACCGGAATGAAATCACCGCTATTGTAATTGTTCAAAGTAACAGGAGGATTTCCCTGGTCATCCTGATAGATAATTGTATAAGGGGCAGTTCCTTGAGTAAGTGTTATTTGAAGGAATGCCGTTGCCCCGCTACAGGATTGTCCGGGACCGGAGAAAACCGGGATATCCGGACTTTGATGAATGGTAACAGCAAATGGATCTGATAAGGTGCCGGCGCAAAGACTGTTGGCAATACCTATTGCCTGGGCCGTATAATTACCAGTTTCCGTATAGGAAGTTAATAATAATTGATTTCCTGTTGCTCCAATAATTTCCACTCCATCCCTGAACCATTTGTAAGAGTCAGCGTCAGTTGCATTAGCCTCCAGTGTTACGAATGTTGCTCCGTCATCACAGAAGATGGCATCTGCATCACCCGCGGCAATTGAAATAACTGCTTTTGTTGGAATTGGATTAACGTTTATCGTTTGTGCGGGGGATAGTGTGCTAACACAATTTGTAGGGGCAGGACCAATTACTTCAACAGTATAATCGCCGGCATCAGCTGCGACAATTCCCGTTATCACTAGCGTTTGATTAGTCTCAGCAGGCAAAATAATACCGTCCTTGTACCATTGATAAGTCGCTGCACCAATATTGGATGACTCTAAGGTCAGGTTATCCCCTTCACAAAGATCGGGAGCTCCTGTTGTAATTGTTATGAACGGTTGTGATGGTATTGGATTGATAACAACCGCCTGCGGTGCTGATTCTATGGATTCACAGCTCGTAGGAGCTATGCCTATCAATTTAACTGTATAATTTCCACTTTCAGATGCATTGGAAAGGGTGATTTGGTTCGTATTGGCTCCTACAACCGGATTGCCATCCTTGTACCAGACATATGATACAATTGTTGGGGTTACAGGATGAATTGCCTCCAGTGTAACTGTAGTAATGGCATCATCACAGAACTGGGCATCTGCATCACCCGCTACAATGGAGATGGTGGGTTGAGCAGGTACCGGATTGATCGTAACACTTTGTCCGATTGACATTGGACTAACACAACCAAAAGCACTTATTACCTCGACATGGTAAATGCCTGATTCCGCCTCAGTGCTTAACACAAGATCCTGATTGGTAGCGCCAACAATGATTTGAGGGATTCCAAAACCATCCTCTTTGTACCATTGATAAGTCGCAGCTCCAACATTGGATGACCTAAGTGTTACTGTTCCTGTACCTTCACAAAAAGTAGGTGTTCCGGCCGCCACTGATATCGTAGGCAGAGGGGGTAAAGGTTCAACTGTAACCGTAATAATATCAGAGGCTATACATCCAGTTGTTACATCGGTTACTTCCAGGGTATAGGTAATGGTTGAAGTTGGTGTTGTAGTTGGATTTGCAATAAAAGGATTATTAAGACCCGTTGCAGGTGTCCACTGATAACTGTAGGTTCCTGATCCGCCACTCGCGGAAGGAGTTCCACCTATTACCGTTGACTGACCTTGACATACCGTAACATCTGTTCCTGCATCAGGAACCGGTAGTGCAAATGAGCTAACCGCCAGATTTTGTGTAGGACCATCGCAGCCATTGGTTGTTTCTACAACACTTAGTGTTCCAGTCCAGGGATTCGGACCAAAATCAAGGATAACATTGTTATTAAATGCTGTTACTGTAGGTTCATTTCCATCAAGAGGTGCTATAGACCATGTATAAGTGGATCCTATAGTTCCTGTAATTCCGTCTACTCTGTAAATATTTGTGCCATTTACACAAGCATCAGTTGAACCCCCGGTGGCGGAAGTGATGGCACTTGTAGATGGTGTCGGATATACTGTTACAATAATATCTCTAAAGTTTCCGTCACAGCCATTGGCCGATGGCGTTACACGGTAGGTGACGGTTTCAATTGCTGATCCGGTATTATTAAGTGTCTGGGCAATGGTGCTGCCTGTTCCTGCTGTTGCACCTGTTATATTCGGGCCAGGACTCTCGATCGTCCAACTGAAGGTTGTTCCGGTTCCAAAGCTTACATCTCCGGTTAAAGTAATGTTGGTTGCCTGCCCATCACAAATGGCTTGAGAAAATACGGAAGGAACGACAATTGGCCTCGGATTTACTGTCACAACAATTGTTTCTGTTGGGCCATTACAACCATTGGCAACGGGTGTTATTTGATAAGTTACTGTTTCTGAAGTAACACCATTATTGGTAAGCGCATCATTAATAGCACCTGAACCGTTTGTGGTGTTGCCGACGATATTGACAGAGGAACTCGAACTGGTCCAGTTGAATACAGTTCCTGCAACATCGCCTGCCGGTGTGTAGCTGAAACTTTGATTGGAACAGATAGTTTGATTTCCAGGGCTATTGTTAATGTTTGGTTCAGGGTTTATCGTCACTACAAAATCCACCGTTGGGCCATTACAACCATTAGCGACAGGTGTAATAGTATAAGTGATTGTTTCAATATTAAAACCAGTGTTGGTTAAGACTTCGGAAATAGCACCTGTCCCGTTCTGTACTACACCATATCCGGCAATATTAGCATTTACCGTAGCGGTCCAATTGTAGGTGGTTCCGGCCACGTCTCCCGTTGGATTGAAAGTTGCTGTTCCTCCTGAGCATAACGTCTGTGTCAGGTCTGGTGCAGGATTATTTACATTTGGTGTCGGATTTACTGTGACAACATAATTTACCGGATCACCATTGCAACCGCTAGCGCTTGGTATGATTGTGTAAGTAACAGTTTCAATGTTTGTTCCTGTATTGACAAGATTATCAGTGATATTACCACTTCCGGCAGCTGTGTTTCCTGTAATGTTACCAGAAATGCTAGATGTCCATGAAAAAGTAGTTCCGACAACATTACTGGTTAAAACGATATTCAAGGGATCTCCCGAACAAATTGTTTGTGTCAAAGGTGCATTGGATACATCCGGTTTTGGGTCAATGTTGACTGTATATACCTGGGCTGGCCCCGGACAACCATTAACCTCAGGAGTAACTGTATAAGTAATTGTTTGTTGTACAAAACTTGTGTTGGTCAGTGCATCGGTGATTGGCCCAAAGCCATTGGCAGCATTTCCTGTGACATTTGCATTTACCGATGAAACCCAACTAAAAGTAGTGCCGGCTACAGAACTTGTAGGAGTAAAGTTTAAAGATTCTCCTGAACAAATAGTAGTAGTGGCAGGTAGGTTGTTTACATCAGGTGTTGGCGTAATGGTGAACACAACTGTGAAGTTCGGACCAGGACAAGTGTTAGCAACAGGTGAAAATGTGTAAGTTACCTCTGCATCAATAGTTCCGGTATTAGTGATCACAGAGCTTATAGCACCTGTTCCGCTTCCTGCGGTAATATCCGCACTCGTAGCCGTTCCATTGGTAACAGCTACAGTCCAATTAAAGGTCGTTCCAACCACTGTTTCAATAGGAGTGAATGTCGCCGTACCTCCCGAACAAATAGTTTGTGTCAGATCTGTAATTGGATTTGAGATATTTGGCTCAGGTCTTACTGTGACAACAAAATTTACCGGAGTACCCGAACATCCATCTTTACTTGCAGTGATGGTATAGGTCAATGTTTCATTTGTCGTACCAGTATTGGTGATCGTTTGACTTATATTTCCCGAACCTGTAGGTGTCCAGCCCACCAGGTTGCCTGAAATGGCGGCAGACCAGTTAAAAGATGATCCCGCTACATCACTGGTAGGAACGAAATTCACTATATCTCCAGAGCAAATGGTAGCGGTTAATGTAGCATTGGTTACTTCAGGAGAGGGATTAACCGTTACCACATAATTGGCAGGTGTTCCCGTACATCCATTCACAGTTGGTGTGATGGTATAAGTAACAACACCTGCTGCATTGGTAGTATTAAATAACTGATCAGTAATACTACCTGTTCCAGCAGCTGTGAAACCTGTTACAGTACCAGATGTCAGGGCAGCAGTCCATGAAAAAGTAGTACCCACAACATTACTGGTCGGTACGAAATTCAATATATCTCCATCACATATCGTTTCGGCAAGCACGGCATTGGAGACATCTGCCACTGGATTAACCAGCACTGTGATTATTTCAAGGTCACCATCACAACCATTTGCTGTTGGTGTAATGGCATAGGTGACAATTTCTACATTAGTACCGGTATTTGTTAATGTATGAGAAATATTTCCGGTACCACTTCCGGTTCCGGGTAGTCCTGTGATGTTCCCTGTACTTACGACTGTCCAACTATAGGTTGTGACACCAGTAGTGATGTTTGTGGTGGGATTAAATGTGTAGGTATCACCTGAACATATTGATTGTGCCCCAACTGGCATATTGGTAATATCCGGCTTGGGATTCACTGTTACTACATATGTGTCTGTAGGTCCTGTACAGCCATTGGCAATTGGTGTGATCGTATAGGTAATGGTATGTGGATCAGTACCACTGTTGGTTAAAATATCTGTAATCGTTCCGGAACCAGAAGCTGAGTTTCCGGTAATGTTAGGATCAGAACTGGATGTCCAGGTAAAATTGGTTCCGCTTACCGGTCCGGTAGGAGTAAAGTTTAATTGATCCTCGGAACATATAGTAATAGCCCCTCCGTTGGTGATGGTTGGTTCCGGTTGAACAGTTACGATAATGTCTACAGTTGGACCTGAGCAAGCATTGGCCGTTGGTGTTACTGTATAGGTAACAGTTTGAGCAATGTTACTTGTGTTGGTTAATGTTTGTGTAATTTCAGTCAAAGTACCTGTGGCATCTCCAGATTCTCCTGTGACATCAGGATTATCAACCACGGTCCATGTATAGGTGGTCCCAACAACTGGTATGACAGCATCCAAATCAATGCTTGTTGTTCCATTGTTACAAATCGTCTCCGAATTTTTATCAGCCTGGACTGTAGGTGTTGGATTAACAGTTACATCAAAATTAACAGACGGACTTGTACAACCATCATCAGTGGCTGTGACAACATATCTTACAGTTTCTATATTATTACCACCATTGATAAGTATCTCCGATATATTTCCTGTTCCACTCGTTGAAAAACCGGTTACGGTTCCTCCTGAAATCACCGAGGCTGTCCAGGAGAAGGTTGCGGTACCAACGTCAGATGTTGGTGTAAAAGTAGCTGTTCCACCAGAGCAAATGGTCTGTGTAAGTGTTGCATTGGTTACATTTGGTTCTTTTTTAATTGTAATACTCAGCTGTTCAACAACAGCTGTACAACTTGTTCCCGGATTTGCCGAAGTCAACCCGAATATAATTACCTGTCCTAAGTCTCCAACTACAGGTGTATAGCTTAAATCAATGTTTCCACCTCCCATATCTGTAGAAACCAATGTCCCTGTTCCTAATCCTGTTCCACCTACTACAGACCATGTACCTGTGGATACACTACCACTCACCGTACCACTTGCAGTTACGGGAACCAGCGTTAATGAATTTCTACAAACATCAAAGTCTGCCGGTACATTAACAATGGCTGATTCATGGAAAGTTATATCTACTGTGCTTGTAGTTGAAGGACATGTTCCACTGGTTATAGCCCACTGATATTGATAAGTCCCGAAGGCACTAACAGTCGCTGTTGAATTAGGATCTGTGGCATCCCCAAAAGTTGTTATGCCAGGACCTGAAAGTTGAGTCCATTGCCCATTTGCGGCCCCTCCAAGTACATTCAAAGGTGTATTTCCTTGTAATGTAAATACTGTTCCGCAGGTTTCATCGGTATTGGTTCCTGAGCCAGTATGTGCATCAGCAGCGACTGGAGCCGTACCAAAATCGATTGTAATATCGGCCGTGCTGGGCGGACAGGTTCCATTGGAAATAGACCACCTGAAAACATATACACCAGCTTCGGTAGCATTGGCTATACTTACTGTGGTATTTGGATCAAGGTTATTGGTAATCGTAGCAACAGCCGGACCACTTACCTGAGTCCACTGACCAGTACCGACTGTTGGAGTATTGCCTCCCAGGCCATTTGAGACCAGATCTGTTGTGGTACAGAAACTCTGACCTGCTCCAACAGTAGCAATGGTTGGGCCCTGATCTACAGTAACATTGGTAGATACCGAGCCGGAAGTACAATTTGGTGCCGTTGGATATTGCCAAACAACACTAACTGTTCTTCCGGGACCTGTTGAACTGCCTATATCCACTGTAAGTGTTTCGGTCCCTTGTCCGCTTGTTATAGTCCAATCTGCGGGTACAGTCCATTGATATTCCGTTGTGCCACCCACAGGCTGACTTGCTGGTGGGTTGGGAAGGGTAAATATGGCACCTATCTGATTGGCACAAACATTGGCAGGACCAGTGATAACATCCACTAAATTCAATGTTTCTCTTACCGTTACCGTAGCACTTCCTGTGATATTACTACTTGGAGCTGTAGATACACAACCATTTGTTGCATTGTCTCTAATTTCGGTTATGGTGTAGGTATAAACTCCCGCACTTGCAGGTGCCGGGGCATTAACGGTACCACCGGCAATGTTTACGTTAGTTGCTGTAAAAATCGTTGTACCACCATCTGGTGTATAATCAATATCAAAGGGACCTGAACCACCGACACCCACCAGGTTACTGAAAGTGAGTACGGGATTATCACCCAGACAGATAGTTTGGTCTCCGCTAATTTCAACTTCGGGTTCTATGTTTACGGTAACATTATAAGTTTGCCAGGGGGTTGAACATCTTGGGCTGTTTGAATAGCGCCATCTCACTTGCACCGTTTTCAAACCTGTATTGTTACCTACTTGTACCGTAATTTCTTTTGTATTCTGTCCTGCGGTAATTGTTCCAAGGTTGGTCCCCGAGGAATTTGGTAATCTCCATTGATAGACCGTTGTACCGCCAACCGGCATTGTGGGAGGGTCAACTGGCAAGGAAAAGTTAACAATATCGCCTGGACAAACATTGGTTGGTCCCGAAACGACATCTGTCAGGTTTAAATCTTCCCTGACGGTCACTACAGCACTTCCTGTAATCAGGGCATTCGGTGCTGTTGTGGTACAACCATTGGGATTAAGATCTCTGATTTCCGTAATCGTATAGGTAGTAGTTCCAACAGGAGGATCGATGGATGGTGTGACAGTGGATGATCCAAATGGCACAGTAGCCGTAAAATTATTAGTACCATCAGTATAATCAACTTCAAAAGGTCCGGTGTTTCCAACACCCGACGTCATGTTCAGTGTAATTGTTGGTGCACTGCCCTCACATATGGTTTGTGTTCCGGAAATGTTTCCGGCCGGCATGATATTGATCGTGACTGGTAATGTTAAGGTATTCGAAGCACAATTGGGCGCTGAGGTATACTGCCAATAGGCTGTTATATTATCCGTACCGGTTGTACTTGGTGCGTCTACGGTAATGGTTTGAGTACCCTGACCTGCTGTGATGGTCCATCCGACGGGAACGCTCCAGACATATTCAGTAGTACCTCCAACCGTTTGTGTGGCAGGAGGTGATGGAAGAGAATAGGTAATACCTGTTTCTCCAGGACATATATTTTGATCTCCGGAAATTGGACCGGTAAGATTAAGATCTTCCCTGATGTTCAAAGTTACCTCCCTTGCAGGGCCTTCACAGGAATTAGCGGCAGTTTCAGTAACCCAGTATGTGTAGCTTCCGGGAGCCGTTTGACCATGTGCGAAGGTTCCTCCGGTAGCTACTTGTGTACCGGAAGCTATCAGGCCTTGTGCATCCAAAGTAGCATTTTCGTACCATCTTAGTGTTCCACCTGCACCGGTAGCAAAAAGAGGCCCTACACCTCCAAAGCAATAGTCCTGATCTGGTGCTGTTGGTGCAACAGGAGAAGCCATTACAGTAATGCGTGCCGTAACAGTTACAGAACCTGTGGTGCCACTGGAAAATGGATTACAGTCATTCCAATTATGAAGTGTTACTTCAAAATAAGACCCAGCCATTCCAACGGTAGAAGCAGCGGGTATCACAACAGTTTCACTGTTTGACCCTGGTCCTGTGACAGAGGACGTTGCCCCTAAATAAGGTGAAGAACTTGCATCATTACCAGACACAGTTACATTTGCTAAGGATGATGCTCCAGTTCCATATTCCCATCGTATAGTTCTGGGGCCATCATTAGCATCACCAAAGGCTGGTGCCAAACAATTCATGGTTGTAGCATCTGTAAATGTAAAAGTGCCTCCATAACCTTCACAAATCACATAATCCTGTGTGATGCTCATACCGACTTCGTCAGTATCGTGTACATTTACAATACCTGTAATTTGATCCCCAACACCACAAGGATTCTCTACACGGAAAATAGTTGCGTAAGAACAATTAGTAGCAGTTGGACCGTAAACGTGTGTCATAATTCCAGCTGGTGGCGCCTCATTATTTACGGTGGTGGTATGGGTGACAATTGTCCCATCTCCCCAGTCGATAGTATAAACGTCTCCGGCTCTTACATTGCCGGGTACAGCTGATGATAATTCTAATAATGTGACTGTCACGGGTTGACAAGTCTGGCTGGGGAAAAAACCTCCTCCAGCACTAGGTACTCTGGTACATTGACTCTTAGCTTCGAATGAGAAGATAAGGATCATGAAAAGACTCAGGGTCAATAACTTCAAACTGCTACCGCTCATAATCTGAATACACTCAAATTTCAAAATCGTGTTAATCTTCCTTCTTAATGTGTCCTAATTAAGATGAAGTATCATCGTTTGATACAAGTCAAACTGTGTGGGATTGTCTGCTAATAAAAGTGATAAGCATGAAGATAGGAGCACCAATATGGTGTTGAATTACCATGGGAGAACCTTTCCTCTGGTTATCGAGCCTAAATTTAGAATAATGTTTTTTGATTTAATTTTGAATGTACAGGTTTTCAAAACCTATGTAGTAAAACCCAAGATAATTGAAGGTTTAGTTACTATGAAGAGTGAATTTATTGTTTTAAATCAACTTAATATTGGTATAATGATATCGAATTAGCTATTGGAAAGTATCATCGAGTATTTTCATAGAACAATAAGTGTAATTAATAATTCAAATAAAGCAGATATTCAAATTGAACCTGATTTGAACGGTAAGTATATATCTTTTTTATTTACAGAGTGAATCTTGGCCGGTGAATTCGTTCCTGTTCTACTACTTTTTTCTTTTTCAGTACTTTATAGGTAACAGAAATTTCGTAGGCTCCTGGTCCCGGTTCAAAATTTTTGAGATCACTGGCATTAAGGTCGTAGGAAAATCCAAATGTTAGTTTATTTTTACTTACACCACCGGCGAAGATAAAGGAGTCCCGATGTCTGAACCAAACACCTGCAATGAGCTTGGTAGTTGAAGGTGTTTCGGAATCAGAACTTATATTGGACAAATTATAGTAGACATAGGTCCCCGCGTTGATCTGCAGTATTTCATTCTGATACTTCACTAAGACATTAGGTGAGATTGATGCCTTTTCGCTGACCCCGATATCAAAACCACCATGTAGTTTGAATAACCTTGGTAGTTTAACCTCTTCACCTTCAATGAGTGATTCGTTTGGTTCATTGAGATTTCCAGCACTAAATCCGAAGTATACATTGGATCCGTAATCTTCAGCGTCACCAAGTGACCTGTAAAACATAAGACCCACATTGAATGCCGGATAACTTGTTCTTTCTCTTATTGTAGTAACGGATGGATCAATTGAGGTATCAAAACCTATAAAAGGGTCAAATTGTGATCCCCATGTCAGGTTACGAAAATCAATGGATTTGTTAACGATGCCCGCTTGTAATGCAAAGGTGATTTTACTTTTTCCTTCTGAGTCTAACATTAAGTTATATGCCCCGGAAATGTTTAAACCCAGTACCTTAAAGTTTTCATTTTGTCCGGCCGTTTCATTGAAAGCCGAAAGACCGATCCCTCCCTTATGGAAGTTGTTGTTACTTTTCGTTGTAATAGGAAATATAAACGATAATTGGCTGGATTGCCTTGGGAATAAGGCACTTTTTAGCTTTGACCTGTAGTTGACACCCACTGAAATGTGTGGCGTTGTACCTACCAGGGCAGGATTTAAATATAATGGAGCTGCGTAATACTGTGAGAAGTTAGCGTCCTGGGCTCCAGCGGGATGTTGTAGCAATATTGATACAATAAAAAGGCATACTAATACATAATACCTGATTCCGATCTCAATGATTTTATGGGATCTATGTGCCAGATGGTTCGATGTCTTTTTTAAAATTGGAGCCACCTCAATTAATTTTTGTAATTGTGCCAAATTTTTTCAACTCTCTACCATTGCTGAAGCGACCCGAAATGGTATAGCGATAGACATCATTTTTCTCAATCTTTTGTGTATTATTATTGATCCCATTCCAGCCAGTGGTAGTGGCCTCTTCAACCGAGTTTGTTTCATAAACTACAATGCCCCATTTATTATAAATTTTGAAAGAGAAACCTTCAGCTTCAATATTCGAACAATAAACTTTTATGCTCCTGTCTTCAATATTCGTTGCTGAAGTAGAGAAGGCACTTGGTATACAATCAATACCTGTAAGGTCAATTTCCTGACCGATGGCATAGAAATTTGCATTCACGCTGATGGATAGATCGGAGGTTACGCTACCATCTTCGATGTCCCCAACCATCTCTGATCTTCCAAGATTTTGAAACAAACCACCAATACTTTCAGCTTCTGTTACCACAGCAAAGCTGGCTTCGGTTAATTCCTCACTTGTATCAAAACTCAGATTGATCCGGGCATTTTCCAATATGCCTGAAATTAAGCTTTTTTCCCAGTATCTGATAGATGAGACGGTTTCCAATTCTTCCGGTTTCTGTGGACCGGGGTTTGGTTCGAATAACTCAAAACGTATTACAGGGTCATTCCCCTGGATATTAAATAGATTAACGGGGAAGAAGCCATCATTTTTTCCTATTGGAAAATATTTATCTCCTGTTCCATGAATAATTAATGCACCATTGATAAATGATTCCTGGGACCCTCCTTCAACCAATGCGTTTGGTAAAACTTGCAACTGATTTGAACCCGTGGTCAGTATGCCCAATGTTAAATTAAGCCCGCCGGTAACATCAAGATCGCTCTCCAATATTTTTTCACCACTTCCAGAGATATTAAACTGAAATAGTGACTGATTTGCATGATCGAAATGTTGTGTGCTGTTGCCATTCAATGTTAATGACCCATTGGAAGCATTGAAATTGCCGGCATTAGTCCAATCGCCACTTACTAATATTGTACCATAGTTATTGATGGTACTCTGGTTCTCCATATTTCCTTGAATGGTGAGGATTTCATTTTCTGCTATGGTTAATACCAAACCATCAGTGCCAGTATTGTAAAGGGTAATTTGCCCGCTGCAATAGGGGCCACAGAACGTTGAAAAAATCATTACGGCCAGAAGTAATCCATATTTAACACCAATTGTCCTCATATCCATCAAACGGCTTTGATCATTCTGTTCCCAGAGATTTTCCTGTCTTACTGGTTGAACTAACAGGAGTTCTCATTTCTGTGTTATTCATTAATTGCTTTAAGATTTTTTTTAAGGCGTCAAACTCACTTTCCAACTGAATGATTCTACCATTACTTTTTTCCATGGCTCTCAATTCTGATTCATTTTCATCTTTCAGCGTTTTGATCTGCTCTTTAAGCCATGCTATTTCAACTTGTTGTTTTTCAATAATATGATTTTGTTCCTGAACAGCATTGACCAATATTGGAGTTAAGTCGGAGGTGTTAAGAAAACGGAAATCATTAATGAGTCGACCATTGATAGAAAATGTTCCGGTTGTGACCATATTGGGCAACACCTTTTCTACCTCTTGGGAAATGAAACCGTAATTATGTTTTTTAAGTTTAAGATTTTCCTCAATCCCATTTTTCCATTCATAGGTTACCGGCCTTAATTGTTTAATTTTTTCCAGTCCTCCGGAAATTTCCTGAATATTTTTCTTGAAACGCCCATCAGAAACAGTATTGAAATTGGCTTGTGTTGAATAGGCTGTTCCATACAGGGTCAGGGTATTGTCAATACCTCCCGTTTGAATTGGATCAAGAGAAGGAACATCTCCTACTACCAGTTCTCCATCTTGTGTAAGTCGCATCCTTTCCCGTACAGTTCCGTTGGCTGTAATAAATGAAAAGGGACGGTTGTTAATACTATTAGCTATTTCGACACCATTAGCAGAAGCCCGGATCTCAACACCTCTTTTAAACCCTGGTGGTAATGATGTTGAACCATTAATCTCCATTAAAATGGAAGAAGTTGCTCGCCCTGCAAGGTGTAAATGCCGTTCGGGATTACTGAGGCCCATGCCAATACTTCCATCATCTCTTACTAATAACAAGTTATCCGGGCTGGGTGCTCTCCCATTTTGTACGAGTAATGAGGAGGTTGCAGTTCCAAAGCCGGTTCCCTGGATATGAAGCTTGGCTGTTGGAAATTGATTGCCAATGCCTACAAATCCAAAACCACCGGTTGTTAGGATCCTCATTCTTTCGATATTCTGGGTCTTGAAAACAAGGGCTTGATCGTCGGTTGTTCCTACAAAATTTGTTCCGGCCGTTGTTCCGGTACTTCCATCCAGTCCCCATGCATTTAAAGCACCATCGTCTCCGTCTGCTCCATCAGAACCATCCGTCCCTGCCGGCCCTTGAGGGCCTGGGTCTCCCTGGTCTCCCTTATCACCTTTAGGCCCCTGAATTCCTTGCACACCCTGCGGTCCTGCCGGCCCTTGAGTCCCTTGCGGACCCTCCAATCCTAATTCACTCCAGGTAGATCCGTCATAATAATAAAATTGATTGTCATCGGTATCATATACAAGCAGGCCAGTAGCTGGTGAAGAAATTCCGGTTCTTTGGGCACTTGTCATCCTTGGAACCAGTAGACCCTTGTCGGTTGATGACAGATCCAGAACAGCTGAGCTATTTGGATTTTCGGTACCTATTCCAACCTGTGGAAAAACAGGTGAATATATAAGTATGATGAAGCCAAATAATAACCATTTTGATTGAAAATTCTTCAAAAATGAAAGTAATACTCCTGCAAATTTCATCGATCCTCCAACGTTTTACCGAACAAGATTCTGCCAAACTTATGCTTGTGAACCATGAATAAGCCATTTTTTTAGGTCTTAAATGGCTCTATTGCCCACAGATCCGGTTGACAAATGCAATTAGAAAATTGCCTAATTCGGAAGCCAATTAAAATTGATTCTACTGGAATTTATTACCTACTCAGGTTAATCTGAGAAATAGAATCATTATCCTTTTGAGGTTAAATGCATCTTGGATAGGCCAGAAAGAAAATGCACCTTGTAGCATAATTATGAATGCTACCGGGTGCATTGCAAACAGATATTCAAAATATACTTATGTTAGCGTATTATCGAATTAGCGTGACATCTCCAACCCTTGTGGTGCTTTGTCCATTGATGAACTTCAAATCAAGCTTATACAGGTAAACACCTTGAGGACTTAATCGACCATTGTAGTAACCATCCCAACCTTGGGTTTGGTCCTGTGTTTCAAAGATCAATTCTCCCCAACGATTATAGACTTGCATTTTATATTCTGTTACCCCTTCAATAAGTGGTAAGAATATATCATTACTGGCGAATGTGCTACTTTGGGCAGGTGGTCCATCGAGTTTAGGCGTAAAAGCATTTGGAACTTTTACCTGACCACCATTAATAGCGGTAACAGCCTGTTCAATCAACAGCGTATCCCGACATCCGTATTCACTAATGGCAATGAGTTTAATGTCATAGGTTCCCGGATTCTCATAGATATGCTGTGGTTCAAATTCTTCATATATAGTCCCATCACCGAAATCCCAGATATACTCGCTTGCTCCAACGGATAAATTTTGTGTAAAGACAGGGCCGTCAGGTAAGTAAACAATGGAAGGACGGGTCACAAATGAAGCCCTTGGCAATGGATATACTTCAATAATCTCTTCTTTGGTTTCTGTTACTCGTATGCCGATTTCATTGGAGGCTGATAATTTTACCGTGTAAATGCCAGGCTTGTAATAGGTATATGATGGATTTTCTGCAAACGAACTGCCAATACCATCCCCAAAATCCCATTCATAAGAGCTCGCATCCGCATGTTGCGTCAGATTTTTAAAGTTTACGGTCAATGGTTGGCAACCTGTTTCGGGATCGTAATCAAAATCAACCACAGGAACGATCGGTTCAATACTGATTAGCTGAGATATTTCGGCAACACAATCAGCATCAGGGTCAGTAACGGTAAGTGTTATCAAATAGTCCCCATAAGTGGCATATTCATAGGCAGGAGGATCTTTCAAGGTAGACGTTCCGTTACCATCCCCAAAATCCCAATGAAATACCCAATCACCGGGATTGGTTAAATTTGTGACAGTAACTGTTTTGTTCGGTAATACCTGTCGTTCCGGATCAGCTGAGAACATTGGAATCAATTCCGGATATACCTCGGCATCAAACATTTTTGTCAAGCGACAGCCATGAGCATTTTCCACCTCATATACTATTTCATAAATAATGGGTTCTTGTGTTTTGTTGTCCAGTTCGAAGCTGGCAAATTTTGTATCTTTTATCTCCAGTTCATCAGTAGTTCCCTTCACGCGGTAATACCATTTATGTGTTAAGCCTATACCGGAAGTGTTATTTGTGAAATTGACCCAAAGCGGCGCGCATCCCTGTGGCGTATCCTGTTCAATGCGGATATCAATGTATGGAAATACTTCGATTGTTTTACTTTGAGAAACACGGCAATCGGTGATTGTGTGTATAGCGGTCAATGTGATGCCATAATTTCTTGCCGCAATAGTAGAATTATTTTCAAATATGTGATCAATGGTGGTTTCTACTGTAGTAGTATCATTTGGAGTTCCATCTCCCCAGGACCATACGTAGATAACATCTTGTCGAATATCATTGTTTGTAAAAGTGGCTGTATGTGGTGTACAGGCTTCGGAAGGACCATTATTGGTGAAATCAGCCACAACTTCAGGGTTAACGGTAATGACCACACTACTAATATCTTTACATCCGCCATTATTTTCTGCTTCATACTCAACAAGGTATTGCTTATCACCGGTTGTGTTATTGTCAAAAATAAAACTGGTATGAAGATCGGTAGAAAATTGAATTCTGCTGCCACTGCTTAAGTCGGTGTAATACCAGGCACTATTGGTACTGGTATTTCCCATAGATAAATTATCAAAATTCACCGTAAGCGGAGCACATCCAATGGTTCTGTCAGGCAAGAAGTCGGAGAGCACCATAGGATTTAACGTTATGGAAAGCGTTGTATCTGCTCTACAGCCATTGGGTGTGGAAGCTGACAATGTTACACTAACATTTCTGTCAGCCGTATAAGATGGATTGGTAAATGTATGCGAAATGACCGGATCATAACCGGGATCCGTATCACTGACCGTAGTCGATGTGCCATCTCCCCAGGACCATGTGTAGACAGTTCCTACAGGGTTATCAGAAATATTTTCAAAACTCACCTCATATGGTGTACAACTTGGATCAGGTCCTAATATGCTGAAATTCGCATCACTCTCAGGATGTACAGTAACAACAATAGTAGAATCATCAGTACAGTTATTGTTAGATACAATATCCAGCGTAATGGCGTAATCTATGGAATTGTTAGTCTGATTTTCAAATGTATATGCGATCAAAGTTGTATCGGTTCTTGGGAGAATTGTTGTACCATTAGTTACGTCAACAATCGTCCAGAATTTGCTTTGAATATTGATTGCATTGAAAGAATTTTCATTCATTAAGACAGACAGGGGGCCACAGCCTTCAAGAATATTAGGATCGAATGCGGCTGTAACATCATTATATACCGTAACATTTGTATTGTCCTTAAATGTACATCCTAATGGTGAAGTAGCGACCAATTCGATCAGGTAATTACCCGGAGCTGTGAATTGGTACGAGAATGTACCGGCTCCTGGAGTGAGACTGCCTGCCACATCACCGGTCACTAATTCTGGTATTCCACTTCCTTGTGTGACATACAGGTCCCAGGTTGTTCCAGGTGGTGTTAAAAGTGTATTATTTTCAAATTGAGCAACATAAGCGTGACATCCGTCATTGCTGCTTATCAAGTCCAGGTCTACCGGGATATTATCTTTTTTAGGAATGATAAATGTTTCGGTAGTGATCACACTTTCACAATTGGTGATATTTTCAGTTCTCAAAGTCATCGTCACTGTCAGATCACTTCCTGAATTGAGCGGTCTATCAAAGATCAGGTCGAAATTGTCGTCGAAAATTGGGCTGTTGATGGTTGGTGCCGAAAGTGTCCAATTATAAGCAGGTAGACCTTTTTGCAGTGCATCAATATTGACTGTAACAAAATCACAATCTTCGTCAATGACGGTATGTGTGAACTGTGAAGATGGAATGGGGTTCACTCTTACCAACTGATTCGAGGGTATCACACAACCAACAGTAGTCAATTCCACTTGGAGTGTAACTGTATAATTTAAAATAGTCTGTGTGGTATTAGTAAAATTGTAGAGTAACGTAGGGTTCGTATTGGACTGTATAACAGTATCAATAGTACCAGCACCATCATTGATTATCCATCTGTAAAAATCAATGTTTGGAATACTTTGTGTAGACGCATTAACCTCGAAATTGACGGGAACGGGAGAACAGTTCTGATCAAAAGGATCAAAATCCGAAGTGAATCCTGATTGTGGGGCCGGGTAGACTGTGATTGTTTCAGGAGTACTGTAACTCTCGCAACCAAAATTTGAAACGGCTTTTAATTGAACGGTGTATTGATGATTTGAATTATCCCCTCTGGTATGCGAAAACATGAAAGTTGTATCATTAACAGGGTTAAGATATGGGATAGTATCATATGTCCCATTGAATAAATCACCTATAATCCAATCATAATTGATGGTGATACCACCAGGTTGTGGAAAAGAGGTATTGGTCAGCGTGACCGGTAGATCTGGACAACCTTCGGTGATATCAGGGGTAAAAGACGCATTGGGAACGTCTCTGACAACGATCTGTATAATGGTGTCGACTTCGCAAACACCAGTGAATGGTTTTGAAACTTGTAATCGCACATCATATGTTCCGGTGGAAGGAAAAGTATGAGAAATGTCTCCTGAGCTACCGGTGTTAATAACCGCGTCCGGAGCACTGGCCGGATTCCCATTGTAATCAAACCACCATCTCCATTCTGTTATGGTATCACTAGGGATACCACTCCAGATAGTTGTGAAGTTCTGAGAAAGGTCCTTGAAGTCTACTATTTCTCCATCACAGATATTCATTGAGCCATCTATTTCAAAACTAGCTGTTGGTCTTGAGTATACTTCCACATAAGCAGTGTCGGAAGTCTCACAGGTAGTGACCGGATCGACCACCCTTAAAATGGCTTTGTGAACACCTGGGTTTGCAATATTTACGGTTTTGGGAGAAATAGGAATGAAATTAGAGCTAAAGAAAAACCTAAGGCTGTCATTCTCATCATAGATATCCATATAGAATTCCGTATTGGCAGAATATCCGGTTGACACATCACTGAAAGTTACCGCATAACCAGCGGGTAATGATATATCTTCACACAATTGAAATACGTCATCACTTGAAGGCTGTGCATTGATTTGAATATCCGCGATAGGAACAGGTACAATATCAATCGTTCTGTCAATGGTCACATCACAATTTCCAATGACGCCAATTCTTTGTGCGGTTAGTCTTATAAGCTTTGTTCCCGGAGTAGAGAATGTGACCGTAGTATTTCTATTTGTTGATGTCCCCGCTGGTGGATCAGTGTCATTGGGACCATCAAATATTTCCCAGTTATAGTTATTGCTGCCAGGCGTTTCATTATCCAGGTAGACTACGTCACCCGGGCAGAATTGTGTTTTAACGGTTCCTGATGCATTATCCAATCTGGTAATGAAATCAGGATTTACAGCATCTACAATAACGATCTGTCCTGTTGTGGTAACAGGTGCAAAGGTTGGATAAGGATTACAGAAGTTCCAGTTGTTTAACTGTACCTCGAAAAAATCACCAATGTTGTGGGGAACACCACCACCCCTGTCAGCGGGAACCGTGATTTGCAAACTTTGAGAGCCGGGATTAGCAGCGGTGTATGGCGTTCCGTTGATAATCGGTGGCGAAGGACTACCGGCAACAGTAACTCCCTGAAGATTTGAGCCATTTATCCCATAGATCCATTGCAATGTTCTTGGGTCGCGATTTGGTAAACCAGTGCCGGGAAAACAGTTCCAGGCGCTCAAATCAGTAAATTGGATGTTTGCGGCAAATCCCTGGCACACATAAAAAGGGCCTGAAATATCCATGCCTGTTTGGTCATCATCCCAAACTGTGATGTCAGCATTGATGGTTGCGCTGGGGCTATCATCACAATTTTTTACTGCAGTGGCGGTGATGGTATATTCACATACATTAAAATTTCTCGGATAGGCGTGGGTCATGGTAGTGTTGAGGTTTGTAGCCGTTGAAGTATAAGTATCAACGGGACTTCCATCACCCCAATCAACAGTAATAACAGACCCTGCATTTAGATTGGTAAATTCTGTTCGGATTTCAGTATTCAGAGGAGCACATCCCGCACCGTTATTTGTTACAACCAAACCTGGAATAGGCGGAAGTCCACAAGGCTGGCCATAAGCTTTGGAAATAATAGCTGAGAGGCAAATAACTACTAATATGTATCTCTTCAACACCATATTGCTCCAATCTAATTTTACTAAAACAGTTTTCCATTTTAATAACACACACGCAAGTACAGGAAATAATGTCTTCAGCTATAAACATTATTTTTTCTATAATTATTATTCAGCTAATTGTTAACGAAAATTATACTATTTAAATATAAATTTGTTTTGTTTCTTTATGTTTAATTAAGCTGAAAATTGGTTAAATTGCTGAAATTCAATATAATAATGTGTGTTTATTTAATGTAATACTTGCTTTTTAAATGACACTATTATTATATTTTATTAATTTCCTGTTAATACATGGAAGTTCTTTTAGGTAACCAATATTTGTACTTTTTTTATGCATTCATTTTAGTGTTTGCGTATTTGGCTGGTCCTGGTTTAACTAAATAGTAACATTCGCATCATAATTTCATTTTAAAATTTTACCTTTGTATCCCGTAAACAAAAATTATCCAAAAACATATGGCGGCTGCTAAAACCACTAAATATATTTTTGTTACGGGTGGTGTAACCTCATCATTAGGTAAAGGAATTATTTCCGCTTCTTTGGCCAAATTACTTCAAGCAAGAGGTTTTTCAGTGACAATTCAGAAGTTTGACCCATACATTAATATTGATCCCGGAACACTCAATCCCTATGAACACGGAGAGTGCTATGTAACTGATGATGGCGCTGAGACCGATTTAGACCTGGGACACTACGAGCGTTTTCTGAACAGGCCCACCTCCCAGGCGAATAATGTGACAACGGGCAGGATATATTATAATGTCATTACCAAGGAAAGAAAAGGAGACTTTCTGGGTAAGACGGTTCAGGTCGTCCCTCATATAACTGATGAAATCAAAAGGAATATTTACCTGTTGGGAGAAACCGGTAAGTATGACATTGTTATTACAGAAATAGGTGGTTGTGTAGGAGATATTGAATCACTGCCTTTTATAGAAGCGGTGAGACAGGCCAAATGGGATCTTGGTCCGAATAATTATTTGGTTATCCATTTAACTTTGATACCATACCTTAAAGCAGCCGGGGAGCTTAAAACAAAGCCTACGCAGCACTCTGTAAAACAATTGCTGGAATCCGGTATTCAGCCGGATATTCTGGTTTGTCGTTCTCAGCATCATTTGCCGAATGATATCAGAAAGAAATTGGCGCTTTTTTGTAATGTGCAAATAAACTCGGTGATCGAAGCAATGGATGCGGATACTATTTATGACGTTCCGTTGCTCATGAGAAAAGAGAAGCTAGATGAGAGAGTATTGGCAAAACTTAAATTACCTGCGAAGTCTGAACCAAAAATTGATCAATGGAAAGAGTTTTTAGGAAAGCTTAAAAACCCAACGAGTGAAGTTAATATTGGGTTGATAGGAAAATACGTAGAGCTTCCGGATGCCTATAAATCAATTGTTGAATCGTTCGTACATGCAGGTGCTGTCAATGAGTGTTCGGTCAACCTGAAATGTATATCTTCGGAAGCCATAGAAAATGGCGATATCAATATCATCCTTGACGACCTCGATGGTATTCTTGTGGCGCCTGGTTTTGGGGAACGAGGTATAGAAGGAAAGATAAGCGCCGTAGAGTATACGAGAGAGAACAAAATTCCTTTTTTTGGAATTTGTTTAGGTATGCAATGCTCGGTGATTGAATTTGCCCGGAATGTTTTGAAAATCAAGGATGCGGCTTCTACTGAAATGATGCCGGAAACCAAGAACCCTGTCATCGATCTCATGGAAGATCAAAAGAATATCAAGGACATGGGCGGGACCATGAGACTTGGCGCCTATGATTGCGAGATAAAGAAGGGAAGTAAAGTACATAGCATATACGGTAAACTAAAGATTCAGGAAAGACACCGTCATAGATATGAATTTAATAACAAGTACAAGGAACGGTTTGAAAAAGCCGGTATGATTGCAACTGGAATTAATCCCGATACGAACCTTGTAGAAATCGTTGAGTTAAAGGATCACCCATGGTTCATTGGAGTTCAGTACCACCCTGAATTGAAAAGTACTGTATTGAATCCTCAGCCATTATTTGTAAGTTTTATAAGAGCTGCACTCAACCATAAAAGACAAAATAATAATTAGGACAAAATTGTTTTTTTAACATGGATAAAAACCAAGCAACGGGTTTAGTTTTGATTTCACTACTACTGCTGGTCTATTTTTACTTTTTCACACCTGAAAAACCGCCAGTAGACCCACAACAACTGGCTGATACCACACAAGTTGTTCAGGAACGTCCGGAAATTGATCAGGATGTTGTGACAAGCGAAGATCCAATAGCCACGAGTGATTCTTTGGTAGACCGGGAACTTCAGGATAGGTATGGAGCATTTTATGTGGCGGCAAAAGGGAGTGAAGATCAATATACCCTGGAAAATGAGGATATAAGCGTTACATTCAATAGTAAAGGCGGAATGATTGAAGCTGTTCGCTTAAAAAAATATGAGACCTATCTTGATGAGCCGCTTATTTTATTGGATAAGGAAAGTAGCCAGATGTCTCTGAACTTTTCTTCAAGAGGAAGGTCTATTTCTTTAAATGAACTTTATTTTGAAGGAGTTACCTCAAAGCAGTCCGATTCTACAAACCTTCATTTTAAGCTGGCGCTTGGCAATGGTCGATTTATAGAACAGTCCTATACACTACCTCCCAAAGGTTACCAACTGATGTATGATGTTTCTTTCAAAGGAATGGATGGGCTGGTCGAAGGACAAACTGTGAAGTTCGACTGGAATGACAAAGTAAAACGGACAGAAGAACATTTAACAGGCTATCATGGTTCATTACAGAATACCACTGTTAACTATTATACAAAGGATGGGGAATATGACCATCTGGACTATACATCAACCGACCCTGAAGTAGAGACGATTAATCAACCATTGGGTTGGGTTTCTGTAAAACAGAAATTTTTTAATGCAGCTATCATCTCCGAAAATTCATTTGTAGGAGGAGAATTTAAATTGGCTCCTGAGCCAACAGATACCATGGTAGTGAAGCAGGCACACGTGAATTTGAACATTCCTGTTAATGATCTTAATTCAGGACGTGGACAATTCCGTTTTTATTTCGGCCCCAATAACTACCAAATACTTAAAAAAGTGACCGGCGGCTTTTCGAAGAATGTTTATATGGGATGGTCTATGTTTAGCTGGATCAATAAATTCCTGGTTATTCCTGTGTTTAATTTTCTTGAAGGTTATATCAGCAACTATGGGATTATTATTCTTATTCTCGTAATCTTCATAAAAATTCTGCTTTCACCACTTTCTTACAAGTCGTATGTTTCAATGGCTAAAACTAAAGTCTTGAAACCTGAGCTGGACGAGTTGAAAAAGAAATATGGGGATGATATGCAAAAAATCCAGTCGGAGCAGATGAAGTTATACTCTCAGGTAGGGGTTAACCCTATCAGCGGTTGTATACCTATGTTGCTTCAAATGCCGATCCTGTTGGCACTTTTTAATTTCTTTCCGAATTCCGTGGAGCTAAGGCATGAAGCCTTTCTTTGGGCGCATGATTTATCTACCTATGATGCCATTATTTCATGGGGCGGCAACATTCCATTGGTCACAAAATATTTCGGGAACCATATAAGCTTGTTTACTTTACTCATGACTGTTTCGACCATGCTGTATACCTGGTCGAACAATCAAATGAGTGCCGTGCAGGGTCCAATGAAATCCATTGGCTATATTATGCCGGTAGTGTTTATGTTTGTGCTCAATAGCTATCCTGCGGGATTGACTTTTTATTATTTTGTGGCGAACATCATTACGTTTGGACAGCAAACATTGATTCGAAGATTTGTTGATGAAGAGAAAATAAGAAAAACACTGGATGAGAATCGCAAAAAAAATCGAAACAAGAAAAAATCTAAATTTCAGCTGAAGTTGGAAGAGGCGATGAAGGCAGGTGAAGACGCCAAGAAAAAACAGCAACAGAGAAAAAAATAAGAAACTAATAATCAAAAAGCAGTTGTTCCCCGAGCAACTGCTTTTTTTGTGTCTGACAATATAACCTTGGATTAACCTTTGAATTTAGTCAAAAGTTAATCAAGCTATGTCGAAGTGTTAAACTTGTCAGCCTCACTATTCAGACACTTCAACCCTTTGTATAAGCCAATCTAATATATTGACAAATGTTGAATATATTCCTTGCAAAATCAATATTCTTTATTAAGTAATTATAAATCAAAACAATAGCCTTACCATCCAATGACTGAGGGGTAAGTGGCAACAAAAAATTAGAATTAAACTTCTATCTTTGCAGGGAAATTATTGGAAGTTCCTTTAAATTTTTTGGCCCAAATTCTAAGACTTCTATGAAAATCACATTTTACGGTCATGCCTGTGTGGAAATTGAGTCCAACGGTACCAAATTGCTTTTCGATCCATTTATTTCGCCCAACCCATTAGCGAGTCATATTGACATGGATGCATTGAAAGCGGATTATATTTTGATCTCACATGCACATCAGGATCACATTGCGGATGTTGAGGCAATATATGCGAATACAAATGCGAAAATCGTATCAAATTTTGAGATCGTATCATGGTTCCAAAACAAGGGTTTGGAAAATGCTCATCCCATGAATCATGGTGGGAAATGGCAATTTGATTTCGGAACGGTAAAGATGGTCAACGCTGTTCATACCAGCAGTTTTCCGGATGGAAGCTATGGTGGAAATCCCGCTGGTTTTGTGGTTAAGCTAGCGGATTCAACCTTTTACTTTGCCGGAGATACGGCGCTGCATCAGGACATGAAACAGATAGGAGAGGAGTTTGCTATTGATGTCGCCATTTTGCCAATTGGAGATAATTTTACCATGGGAATCGATGATGCTGTGAAGTGCGCCGATTACGTTGGAACCGACAAGATTTTTGGAGTACATTATGACACTTTCCCATATATTGAGATTGATCAAAGTAACGCAAAAAAAGTAGCAGAAAAAGGAAATAAAGAATTACTTTTGGTCGAAATTGGAGAAACCCTAAACATTTGAAATACGATATGAGCAAAGTTATTGCGATTGCCAACCAAAAAGGTGGAGTTGGAAAAACTACAACAGCTATAAATCTTGCGGCTAGCTTGGCAGCGTTGGAAAAGAGTGTTTTAGTTGTAGATGCGGATCCTCAGGCTAATTCTACTTCAGGACTTGGGATAAACCCAAAGGAGGTAGAAAACAGCATTTATGAGTGTATGGTGGATGGCGTTGATGCAAAAAGTGCGATTGTAGAAACAGAGCTCAATTACCTTAGTTTATTACCATCTCACATTGATTTGGTCGGGGCGGAAGTAGATTTGGTTGATTTGGAGAACCGCGAAAAGAAAATGAAAAAGGCTTTGCGCAGTGTAAGGAAAGATTACGATTTTGTTTTAATTGATTGTTCTCCGTCACTTGGTCTGATAACCATTAATGCCTTAACTGCGGCTGATTCGGTTATCATACCTGTTCAATGCGAATATTTTGCATTGGAAGGATTGGGTAAGTTGTTGAATACAATAAAAATCATACAAACGCGATTGAATACTGCGCTTGAAATAGAGGGTATATTATTAACCATGTATGATGTGAGATTAAGGTTGTCAAACCTGGTGGTGGAAGATGTGATGAATCATTTTAAATCCATGGTTTTTGATACTTTGATTCCACGAAATATCAAAATAAGTGAGTCACCAAGTTTTGGTTTACCGGTTATAGCTCATGATGTTGACAGCAAAGGAGCTGTGAGCTACTTAAACCTGGCGAAAGAGATCCTGGAAAAAAACTGATAGGAAAATAGCCTTTGAATGAGTACAAAAAAAACACCTAAAAGAAAGAACGCCTTAGGAAGAGGATTGGGAGCATTATTGGATGATTCGTCAACAAGTGAGGAAAAGGTAATTGCAAAACCAAGGTCCTCCAGTGCTATTGATGAAATTCCCCTGGATGAAATTGAAGTAAACCCATTTCAACCCCGAAGCCATTTTGATGAAGAGGCTTTGCAGGAGCTCTCAGATTCCATAAAAGTTCAGGGCATTATTCAGCCTATAACCGTAAGGAAGCTATCAGGCAATCAATATCAGTTGATTTCCGGTGAAAGGAGATATCAGGCTTCCAAGCTGGCCGGACTAAAAAAGATCCCTGCCTATATAAGAACAGCTGATGATCAGCAGATGCTGGAAATGGCGTTGATCGAAAATATTCAGCGAGAAAATCTTAATGCCATTGAAATAGCATTAAGTTATCAAAGATTGATTACAGAATGTGAGCTGAAGCAAGAGGAGCTGGGGGATAGAGTAGGCAAGAACAGAACAACTGTCAATAACTATCTGAGATTGCTGAAACTACCTCCGGATATTCAGGCGGCCATTAGAGATAAAAGGATTTCCATGGGGCATGCGAGAGCCCTGATCACCATTGATGACATCGATCGCCAACTGGATATATTCTTTAATGTGATCAAGAATGATCTGTCAGTTAGGAAAACAGAGGCGTTGGTAAGGGAACTTCAATTTGGTAAGGTTGTTGCTAAGAAGGAAGATACCAATAAAAGTGACGATAGTTACGAATTCAAACAAATTCAAGTTAAGCTTTCCTCACATTTTGGTACCAAGGTTCAGATTTCTCATAAAGAAAATAATAAGGGTGAAATAAAGATTCCCTACGTCTCTGTAGAAGATTTGAACCGGATTTTGGAGATAATTGATTTATAACTAATAATGAAGTTTGGTTCAGCGTTTATTTTCCTTCTGATTCTCAGCTTTAGTGCCTGGTCACAGGAAAAAGAAGTCCCGGAGGATACATTGCATATAGAAGGTGGCCCGGTAATCATCGGTGGAAAACAGATTGAAAACATTGTTACCACAACTCCCAAAAATGCTCCGGGAAAGGCTTCTCTCTATTCGGCATTGCTTCCCGGTCTTGGACAGGCCTACAATAAGAAATATTGGAAAATACCATTGATCTATACCGGAGCCGTGTTCCTGATCAGCAGCATAAACAATTTCAATGATGAACATAGCTTTTATTTTGATGCGTTGATTGCTGTGGTGGATGGCAATCCCGACACAGAGAATCCAACAACTTTCAATGAATCTCAGATCAGAAGGAGGGTAGAATTTTTTCGAAGGAACCGTGACTTCTTTGTGATCCTCACCGGGGTTTGGTATGCATTGAATATTATTGATGCTCATGTAGACGCCCATCTCAAGGAATTTGACATTAGTGATGAGTTGAGCCTTAACTTAAGACCAGGCATGATTCCCAACGATTTCAACGTTCCTAATTTTGGCCTGACAGTTCAATTGAGAATAAATCCCTGATCAATCATAATCTTTGTTTTTTTGTTTGAATGACAATCGCTGATCAGGCAACATAATCTTCGCAATATTTTAGAGAAAAATTATATCAACATTTTAACTAATCACACATGAAGGTCTTGATTTTGGGATACGGAAAAATGGGAAGAGCCATAGAGAAAATTGCCCTGGACAGAGGGCATACAGTTCCGTATAAGATCGATCAATATAACGCAGCCGATCTGCTTCAGTTAGGTGGAAATGATGTAGATGTAGCCATTGAATTCAGTCAACCGGATTCAGCTTTTGAAAATATAAAAACCTGCTTGCAAAATGGCATCCCTGTTGTTTCGGGAACTACCGGTTGGTTAGAGAAAAAAAATGAGATTGATGCACTGTGTGCCGAAAAAGATGGAGCATTCTTCTATGCCTCTAACTATAGCATAGGTGTGAACATCTTTTTCAAACTGAATAAATACCTGGCGAAAATAATGGATCACTATGCTGCTTATGATGTCGGGATGGAAGAGATACATCACATTCATAAGAAAGATGAGCCAAGCGGAACGGCCATCACACTGGCTGAGGGGATTGCCAGTGAAATGAAACGCAAAGATCATTGGGCATTAGGACCGGGTGGCACAGAAACACAAATTTCCATCACCTCAAAAAGAGAAGGAGAAGTGCCTGGAACTCATGTAATAAATTATGCCTCTGAAATAGACGATATTGAAATAAAACACACAGCTCATAGCCGTACCGGATTTGCATTGGGGGCAGTTTTGGTGGCGGAATGGCTCAAAGACAAAAAGGGATCTCTTGGTATGGATGATTTTCTGGATATCCCAAATACCTGAATTTAAGAACAATGGATTAGTTGCCGTTTGGGGATCGATATCATCTGACAGATTAATAATACAATTGAACTCCACGGTATATCATCATACGGGGATTTATTGATTTTGTAAAATTTAAGAAGCATATACATCTTTTTTTATATTTTTGTTGCTTCATGAAATGAGCATAAACTTTAATCGCTTCGAATTATGCCAATCCGGGATGACTAAAGATGATTGCTAATTCCATGTTAGCTTTGGAAATAAAGCTAAATACACAAAGACAGGTGATGCCTGAATTGCAAAAGGATAATATATACCCAAAGCAAGATTTCATCAACCTGTATTTTAAAGCAGGTTATTAACTCCAAATCGATCAGCTTGAAGTACCTGGCGATTTGGAAGCATATAAAGTCAAGATCTTAAAATTATGAGACTCAAATTCTGGAAAAAGAAAGATGCATCACAGGCGAAGCCAAAATCCAAAGTAAGAGAATGGGTAGATGCCATTGTGTTTGCTGTTGTAGCCGCAACCTTGATCAGATGGATTTTTCTGGAGGCCTTTACCATACCCACACCTTCCATGGAGAATTCACTCTTAGTGGGAGATTTTCTATTTGTGAGCAAAGTCCATTATGGGGCACGAACCCCTAAAACTCCACTACAGGTTCCATTGACACATCAAAAGATCTGGCGTACCGAAATACCTTCTTATCTGACCTGGATTCAATTACCTCAATTCAGGCTTCCCGGAATCTCAGATGTGGAAAGAAACGATGTGGTGGTGTTTAACTATCCGGTAGAATTTGAGCATCCGACAGACTTAAAAACAAATTACATTAAACGTTGTGTAGGGGTACCTGGTGATGAATTGAAAATTATCGATACGCAGGTTTACATCAATGGTGAGTCATTGAATAATCCCCCTGAAATGGAGTTTAGTTATTTTGTTAAAACGAAAGAGCGCATTAATGACAGAGTCTTTAAGCGGTGCAACATATGGGATTATAGCCTTGATGTTGCCGGAGGAGGTTATTTGGTCAAAGGAGCCACGCCCGAAAGCGCTGAAAAATTGAGAGGATTTTCTTTCATCGAAGATGTTCAACTGATCAAGTATACAGAAGGTCGAAGTGAGGGAGGTATTTATCCGAAATCATCCATATACAAATGGAATCGTGATTTCTATGGTCCGATTAAGATCCCTGCTGAAGGAGAAACTATCGAACTCGATCAGGAAAACATCAATAAATATTCTTTTGTCATTGAAAACTATGAGGGCAATGATAATGTAGAGGTAAAAGACAATGCCTTGTTTATAGATGGAGAAAAGCAGGATAAATATACCTTCAAGCAAAACTATTATTTCATGATGGGAGATAATAGACACAATTCATTGGATTCCAGATACTGGGGCTTTGTTCCGGAGGATCATGTGGTTGGAAAAGCATTATTCATCTGGTTATCGCTGGATAAAAATGAAAGCTTTTTCAAGAAGATCAGGTGGAATAGATTCTTTAAGGGAATTGAATAGTTTTTTAAAGTGTTGACATGCCTGAGTGTTGAAGTGTTTAGGTTGAACTACCTTCAATTTCCGGTTTTGTGTTTTAACACCCAAGTGCCTCAAAATACAAACAAACTCTTTCAGGAAAAATTTTCCAATACCTTGGCTACGGTTGATTCGAGGATGTTGTGATGATCCAATATCCTTTCAACAAATTCTCTGAAGGCACCATCACCTCCTTTTTTTTGTAATTGCCAATTGGCTTCCCGCTTGATATACTCGCTGGCATTGGCCGGGCAGGCTGATAGACCCGCTGCTCTTAAGAGTTTTACATCGTTAAAATCATCACCCACATAGGCTATTTCATCTAATTGAATATTCAAGTCATTACATAGAGACTGCACTTTTTGCAGCTTGTTTTGTGTGCCTTGGAAAAGATACTCTATTTTCAATTTCTCAGCCCTTCTTTTCACCATTTCGGTGTCTTCACCTGTTATGATGCATATGGGTATGCTTAACGCTTTCAAAAGCAAAACACCCGCACCATCATTGGCATTGAATTTCTTTAATTCATTTCCCTGTTTGTCGTAATACATACCGGCATCGGTCCAAACTCCATCTATATCCGTGACAACAAGCTTGATATTCATTAGACTTATGGCTTTTAGTTTAAAATATTAAAATTCGAATTAGACATCAGTATTAGTAGAGGCTTCAGGTTTGTTGTTTTTCAAAGACATGACTATGGCACCTAGGAACATTAGAATTAAAATGATGTTAAATATCATCATGATCGTATTGCCTATATAATATGCATTTGGTTCAAAAGAGAATTCAATGGTATGTTCGCCCTGAGGGATCAATATGGCACGAAGTATATAATTGGCTCTCAGGATGTCCACTTCCTTTCCGTCGAGTTTTGCTTTCCACCCTTTTGGATAATAGATTTCTGAAAATACGCCAAGACCATCGCTATCAAAACTGGCATTGTATTTCAAATAATTTGGCTTGTATTCAACCAATTGAATATTACCATTTCCAAAGTCACTTTGAGCAAGCGGGAATTTATTTTGGTCGATTACCGCCGTGTTTTTAGTGTCCAGAGAGCATAAAGCATCCAGCTCTTCGTCAGGACTATTAACTAATTTTACAGATGAAACAGACCAGGCATTACCATTGGCATCGGTATTTCGCCATATAGCATCCTTACTTTCTCCAAAAATGAAATATTTGGTGTTCAGCATGTTGGTAACACTCATTCCAGCGGTACTGGGTTGATTCTGCTGAATGCTTTGTATAAAACCAGACCTTTCTTCTTGTAGGCAATGTTCTATAACGTCCTGATACCTTCTGATTTTGGCGCCGTGATATCCACCTACTGATTTGTGATGATAGGAAGTTTTGGCATCATTAAAAGGGTCAATCAGGTTGAATACCCTATAACTGATGTCCTGATCCTTCTTTATTTCCTGATCAGCTTCATTTGCTGTAAAAAAAGTTCTTTGTCCGTTCCTTGAAAAATTATCGTCATTGAAATAACGCTTGCTGATCAATGTCATGTCAAGAGCGGTTAAGAAGATCAATGAGCTGAAAACAACGATTGAAGAAACTTTTTCCTTTATATAAAGATATAGCACGGCGAAAAATGCACCAGCAAGAAATAGCGTTCTAAAGGCATCACTTCTCAACATTGATGCTCTGTCCTTTCTTATAGCATCCAGGAACCACTGCGGTATGTTACCCAGTCTTTCGTCCACAGCTCCTCTAAAACCTCCTCCAAAAGAGTAGAGGACTAACAATAGCAGGAAACCAGCCGTAATACCAATCGTGAGAAAAAATTTCTTTTGGTGTTGGGAAGTTTTATTATCGCTGAGAAATTTCTCCAATCCCATAAAACCAAGTATTGGCATGCAAAGTATCGGCATGATAATGGCAAAGGTCACCGACCTGAACTTATTGTATCCGGGTAAGTAATCGAACATCAGGTAATTGAATGTTTCGAAACTACTGCCCCAGCTTAGTGCAATACCCAGAAGGCTGGAGATAATGATCCATACTTTATATTTGCCTTCCGCAAAGAAAATCCCAAGAATCAATAAAAACAACGTGATAGCTCCTGCATAATAAGGAGCTGTGTTCGGTTGATCGCCCCAATATGTTGGAACAGCTTTAATTTGCTGACTCACCTGAGCGGGAGGGATACCATTTTTTCTTAAGGCTTCGGCAAGATGTGAGCTTTTACTTAGTTCTTCCTGCATACCACCTCCCATGAAGTTTGGTACGAACAATGTAATTGGTTCGGTGATGCCATTACTATAATAGAAAGCATAATCTCTTTCCAAGCCAGTTTGCCCATCGGCGCTCTCCGCTTGCAGTTCGGATTTACCTCGGTTTGAGTATTTCCCGTATTCATAGGTAGTCCAAAGCTTGCCGAAATTACAACCAACAGCCACGATTACGGCTACCACAAGCAAGCCTATGGTTTTGGAAAATTCTGCCAGCGTTTTCTTTTTAGAAGCATCATACAATTGGACAGCACCATAGATCAGTACGATCAACAAAAGATAATAGGTGATTTGAAGGTGGTTGGCTTTTATTTCCAGGGCTAATCCCAAAGCAGTAAGCACAAAGCCCCAGATAAGTTTACGGGAAAATGCCAATTGAATGCCTGCCAGTACCAAAGGCATAAAGGCTATCGCTGTAATCCTCGAATTATGTCCGGCTCCCAAACCTATCAAATGATGTGAAGAGAGACCGAAAATCACGGCACCGGCAATAGCTAAATAGGGTCTTACACCGAAAGCCAATAGCAGAATATAAAAGGATAAAAGGGCCATGAATATAATGCTGGCCGGACTTTTCATGAATAAGCTATATGCATTTTGAATATGTGTCAGCAAATCCCCGTTGTAAACCACCGTGATCAGGTATGCCGGCATACCACCGAACATGGAATTTGTCCATAAACCTTCTTCGCCACTGCTGGCCCGGTAATCCCTGAGTTCTTTGGCACCAGCCCGGCCCTGCCAGACATCATGCTGAGAAAGCTCTTTGTTTCCAAAAAGAGTTGGGTTGAAAAAAATTATTACGATCACCAGAAAAACCAATATGGCTACAATATGGGGTAAGACCTGATTCTTGAAATCAATTTTCATGGATTAGGGCAAGTGTTTAGGTGTTAAAGTACTTAAGTGTTTAAGATGCTAGAGCATTAATTCTTAATTCAAAATTAAAAACTCAAAATTCACAACTTTAATTATCCGTCTTTCTATTATTTCGGCTAAAAATTTACTCGTCAATATTAAAGCATAATTGTCGTAATAGAAAATCAAATTTGTTTGCTCGTCCTTAAGACCATGGAATTTGGATCCATCTTTCCATTCACTATGTGTGATTTCGTTTGGGAAGAATTGTAAATTTGGCAAGATTAAATTCATTCAATTAACTTGGTTATCTAACAATGGGACAAGGTGATATGTTGATCAGAAAACTTGAAAAGACAGACGTTGAAGATGTAACACGACTTTCCGATCAATTGGGATATCCTACTTCAATGGAGTGTATGATTCAAAATATTGAGATGATCAAAGTGTCAGATGACCATGAGGCTTTCGTGGCAGTTGATGCCTCCAATGATCAGCTGCTTGGATGGATCCATGTATTTTTGACGCATAGATTAGAATCGGGTTCTTTCTGTGAGATTGGTGGTATGGTGGTGGACGAAAATGTTAGGGGTAAAGGAATTGGTACTAAGTTGGTTAAGGCGGCACAGGACTGGTCAATTGGAAAAAGATGCTTCAACATGAGAGTAAGAACCAATGTGGTCAGAGAAAAAACACAAAAATTCTATCATCAACAAGGTTTTAAACCAGGAAAACGGCAACAGGTTTTTATCAAGACTTTGCAATAAATATTGCAAGATATATGATATCATGTAGGTGTCAGACATTTTCAAAATGTCTGACACCTTGGCTCCGTCTATCTAATGACTCCATCGAATAAGCATTCAGCCATTACCAATATTAATATGTACCAGGGAAAAAGCATTTAAGCTTTACGGTCACATTATTGAGGATGATTACGAATTTACCATGACGAATTACGATGATAAATTATGCGTTTTGAATGTTGAATTAAGGAAACACTTTCTCAACTTCAACACGTCAACATAATACCAATCATATTTCTAATAGGGATGAGATGGCTATCATCAATACGGCCCGATATTTAAATGCGTTTGTTCTGTAATAGATACGCAGAGTTTATCGAAAAAATCAATTTTAAGTATATTTGCATCCTTTATTTAAAAGGCCTTATGGCTAAGTGATTAGGATCAAAAATGAACACATCCAATAATAAATTTAAAGAAGTAATAAAAGCAGTTCCACTTGACTGGAGCATTTATAGTGCGTTGATCATAAGATTACTTATTGCAATGCTGCTATTTTCTCTGTGTAGAATTGGATTTTACTTGGTGAATCAGGGATTTTTCCCGGGAATGGAATTTGGAAAATTTACGAGGATTATGTGGGGAGGACTAAAATTCGACCTGTCTGCCATCCTCTATATCAACCTGCTTTTTATTTTCTTTAATCTAATACCTTTCAAATTCAGGACCAATGTTGTTTATCAACGGGTGCTGAAGTATCTGTTTTTCGTTACCAACGGAATCGGACTTGCAGCCAACTGCGGCGATTTTATTTATTATCAATTCATATTGAAAAGAACCACCTCGAGCGTTTTTGAAGCTTTTGCCGGAGAAGGGCAAATGGGAGGTTTGTTTGTACGTTTTTTGTTCGACTATTGGTACGTCACCCTCACCTGGATCGGATTAATTGTTCTAATGGTGTTTTTGTATAATAAAGTCAAGATCGTTGAGAGCAACAAGCGTTTCAGCTTTTTATATTTTTTAACAAGTACGGCAGTGATGTTAGGGCTGGCCTATCTTATTGTAGGGGGGATACGTGGAGGATTTCGCCATAGTACGCGTCCTATTACTTTGAACAATGCAGGGAAATATGTGGAAAAGCCTAACGAGATGGCCATTGTGTTGAACACGCCCTTTTGCCTGATCAGGACCATTGACAAACCTGCACCAAAAAAAGTAAAGTTTTTTGAAACCGATGAAGCACTGACTTCGGTATTCGATCCGGTTCAAAGTGTTTCCGATACTGCTGCCTTTCGCAAAGAAAATGTAATGGTTATCATCCTGGAGAGCTTCGGAAGAGAATATTTTGGTACCTTGAACCAACACCTGGAAAATGGTGCTTATAAAGGTTACACTCCTTTTTTAGATTCATTGATCCAACATAGTTATACATTCCAGAATTCCTTTGCCAATGGCCATAAATCCATTGATGCCCTGCCTTCAGTAACCACCAGTATTCCGGCATTTCAATACTCCTATGTGCTATCACATTATTCCGGTAATAAGATCAATAGTATTGCCAGTTTACTTGGGGAAAAGGGATATCACACAGCCTACCTATATGGAGGCCCAAATGGATCATTGGGATATGAGTCCTTTGTGAACATAGCTGGCTTTGATGAGTACGTTGGGATGAATGAATATGGAAATAGCGATGATTACGATGGTATTTGGGGGATATGGGACGAAGAATTTTTTCAATTTTCAGCGGATAACCTGAATAGGATGCCTGAGCCATTTTGCTCGGTACTGATGTCTGTTTCCTCTCACCACCCATTCAAGGTCCCTGAAAAGCATGAAGGCAGATTTGATAAAGGAAAGGTGCCACTCCACCAATGTATCGGCTATACTGACCACGCATTGAAACGCTTTTTTCAGAAGGTTTCAAAAATGCCCTGGTATAAGAATACCCTGTTTGTGATCACTGCTGATCATACTTCGGTAGCTTCCTATCCGGAATATAGGACATCGGTCGGTGTACATGCTGTGCCTATTATTTTGTTTAAACCGGGCAGCGATCTCGTAGGTAGAAAGGACTATGTCGTGCAACAAGCAGATGTGATGCCCACCGTATTGAATTACCTGAATTATGATGGTTCATTTGTTTCATTTGGAAATGACATGCTTAATGATTCCACCCGGCACTTTGCCCTGAACTATACCGGCAATGCTTACCAGCTGATCCAGAATGAGCATGTATTGCAGTTTGACGGGGAAAGGGTGGTTGGCCTATACAATTATCAGACTGATAGATTGCTGCTCGAGAACTTGGCCGGTAAGAAACCGGAGGTTGAAAAACCCATGGAAAACCTGATCAAAGCCATTGTACAGCAATACAATACTCGAATGATCGATGATAATATGACGGTGAATTAAAACCAGTTTCTAAAACCAAATCAAACAACCTCCAGTTTATACCCCTTTCCATGGACATTGGTAATTTGAATGGTATCGTCCGAGCTTAATTTTTTTCTGAGCTTTGAAATAAACATATCAAGGCTGCGTCCGGTAATAACACCCTCACTTTCCCATACTTCGTGAAGAAGATAGTCACGGGTGAGGAGTTGATTTTGATTGGTAGCCAATATCCGCAGTAATTTGGTTTCTTTATCTGATAGCGAAATGATTTCATTATTATTCTTCAGAATTCTCCTGCTTTCATTAAACTCAAATCTCCCAATGGCTATAGGCTGAGCATTGTCCTTGGCGGATTGTTTTTTTGTTTTACTCAGTGTTTTGCCAATGAAAGCAAATAGCGTCAATCCGGTAAGAACAATGAAAGCCAGATAATAAAGTTGAGAATGTTCAGGGGAGCTGGCTAAATCATAAAATGTGATCCGAACAGTATAACAACCATTCGGCTGTGTTCTGCCCAGACAAGGGACAATGTCACTTTCAGTAGGCCTGATCTCAAAGCCATAGACTATTTCATTTGTTTTACAATCAAATACGTTGACCATATAGTTTAACGAGAGATTACTTTGAGCCAATGTCTCTTGTGTAATTCGGACCAATGAATCCGGCTTGAAGGACAATTCATTTTGAAATGTTATCTGAAAAACCCCGTCAGGCAATTGTTGAACAGGTAACAAGCGCGATGCCGAATCGCCAGCATGAAGCAACAAGCGATGTCCGATTTCCCTAACCACCAAATGTGCTCGCTTCTCTAAAAATGCTTCTTTTCTGTCCGGTTTCAAAAGTACGGTTGCAGAAAACAGAATTGTTGTTGTCAAAAGTACAGTCGTGAGGATAATACTTAACTTCATATGTGTTGCTGTTGATTAGCTGAAAGTTACAATTTTTTATAATTCGGTTTCATCCGTCATGGCTTCATCTTCCTGAATTTACGCCAAAACAAAAGCGTAGGTTTATCAAACTTTTACAGCCTAAGTTTTCAAGCTAACCAAAGGTGCCCGTGATCACAAAAATCAATGTATTGACTAATACTTTGCTTAAAACCAAAGATCTTCTAAAATGCTCTTCAATGTATACATACCAGCTAAAAATAGTTTGATTTTTATATAAAAATTACTCGAAGAAGATAGCCGTACTTTCTTCATGTGCTTATTCACTATCAATTTTTAATTATGCATTATTCATTTCGGGACCTCACAACTTATAACTAAATATGAATAAACCATTACACACGATCTACATCATTTGTAGAAATTTTATCACTTCATTACTTATTTGTTTTTTTCTGTTTTCATCACATACGGTTTTTGCCCAATTTGACGGAGATTTTGAACCTGCAAACTGGACTTTTTCGACGGAAAATGCAGATGGATCCATCGACCTCTCTCAGATTCCTAATGCCATTGTTATAACGGGAGGCAATGATGAGAATGAGGGAAACACGGATTACACGATTCCCATTACACAGGATGGTGATATAAAATTTAGCTGGACCTACTTTAGTACCGATGTAGACGGTGCTTCATACGATCCGGGGGGATATGTTCTTAATGGTGTTTTCACTCCATTGGTTGATACGGGTGGCCCCCCAAACCAAAATGGAACAGCTTCTATAACTGTGGCAAACGGTGACACCTTTGGATTTAGGGTCTATACTGAAGATGGCGTTTTAGGACCAGGCATTTTGACCATTGAGAATTTTACACCCTTCAAAAATGCCACTCCCACACTTGATCATCTCGATGACCTTTTTGTTGGTGTGAATGAAAGCCCATTTACTGTTGACCTCACTGGCATAAGTGCTGGTATTAGCGAAGCAACTCAAAATATTTCTATAACTGCCACATCCAGTGATCCGGCTATTTTACCAGATCCTGCAGTGACTTATACTAGTCCGGATGCAACAGGATCGCTACTATTGTCACCGGCAACAGATGCATTTGGTACTGTTGCCATTACGGTAACGGTTTCCGATGATGGTGGAACCGCTAACGGTGCGGTCGACAATATTGTGAAGACTTTCGAGGTTAATTTGAACAGTAATTTTCCTCCTGAGATGGATGGACTCAATAATTTGGTTCTTGCGATCAACAGTACGGAGCAGAGTCTTAATTTAACTGGAATCAACGCAGGAAAAAATACCAGTGAAAGTCAGACCATTACAATAAGTGCATCATCCAGCAATGAAGCGCTTATTGCCAATAATAATATATCTGTAGATTATGTTAGTCCTGCTAATAATGGCACACTTCGATTTACCCCAAATGCGGATGTGACCGGACAAACTACCATAACCGTTACCGTTATGGATGATGGTGGTACGGATAATAATGGAAATGATACTTTCACTACCTCTTTTGTTGTTAAGGTAAATGCCAATCAGCTTCCGGGTATTAATGATATCAGTGATGTAAGACTGGCAGTCAATGCCTCAGAGCATACGGTTTTTATAGATGGAATTAGTGATGGAGATGGCGGTATTCAAAACATTAGCATTTCGGCCACTTCAGATAATCCTGCTTTAATTCCTGATCCTACTGTGACATACACGTCACCGGATGCTACTGGGGACTTAAAGTTTACCCCGGTAGATGATCAGTTTGGTGTGGCAAATATCACTGTTACAGTACAGGATGATGGAGGTACAGTTGATGGCGGTTTGAGTATGATTACTAAAACCTTTAAAGTGGAAGTAAGTGGCAATTTCGCTCCTACGCTTGATGCTCTGAATAACATGATCCTACCTGTAAATAGCGGGGCGCAAACTATAAACTTAGCTGGAATCAGTCCTGGTATCGGCGAAACACAAACGTTGACAGTAACTGCTGTTTCGGATAATACAGGAGTAATTCCAAATCCGACCGTAACTTATACTTCTTCGGATCCAACCGGGACTATTGATTTTATTCCTGAAACCGATGCAAGCGGAACAGCGGAAATCACAGTTACCGTAACGGATGATGGTGGAACTGACAATGGAGGTATTGATGCATTTAGCCAAACCTTTACTGTTCAGGTTGCCGCGAACCTTCCTCCAACCATTGATGCGTTGAATGATCTAGCCATTATTCGAAACAGCGGAGAACAGACAATCAATCTTTTCGGAATTGGTGCAGGAAACGGGGAAACACAGGATCTGAGTGTTGAAGTATCCTCTGACAATCCATCATTGGTGGCTGATTTTAACCTGACCTATACTCCGAATGATGCTACCGGTTCATTTACCTTCACACCAGTAGCAGATCAAGTAGGGATTGCAAACATAACCGTTGCAGTTACTGATAATGGTGGTACTGATAACAATGGGATTGATTCCACCTCAGAGACTTTTGAACTTTCTGTGAATAACTTTATCAATTTCTCAGCTTCTACTACAGATGGTCCTATTTTCGACAGACCGGAAGCTGGAACACCTCCTTTCAGCACCGTTGGAGCCGATTTCCCTTATTACGTGCAGCCATTTGCAGTTACTGAAAGTGGTCAGTATACGCTCAGTGTGATAAATGCCAATTTCAATCCCTTTCTGGCGCTTTATGAAACCAGTTTCGGTCCATTTTCTCCCTTGAGCAATGTGCTTAATAGTAACGATGATGACTTTGCAGGCAACTTGGGTATATTTCCTTCATTGAATCAGGAGTTAATTGCAGGAAAGCAATATTTCATGGTAGTTACTTCCTCTAATGCATTGGAGTCAGGGAATTTTACAGCACAAATTGCAGGGCCAGGTGATATTAATTTAGGGACAGTACCCACGCTGAATTTCCTTGAAGATGTTGTTATTGAGGAAGATGGATCAGCTACAGTAAATCTGAGTGGTATAACCAATGGACTGGGTGATTCACAAACTGTAACAGTTGATGCGGTAACAGATAATGGTGATCTATTTTCCGTCATTGCTGTAGAGCACGATGGAACGGAAACAGGATCATTTATACTTTCGCCATTATCGAATGCCAATGGTGAAGCAAGCGTTACCGTAACAGTGAATAACAATGGTATTGATTTTGAAAGAAATTTTCTGGTGACGGTAAATCCTGTTAACGATGCTCCTGATTTTACGCTGGATCAAACTGATGTTGCCGCGAACCAGGAATTCGACCAGGAAATAACAATCAATGTAGTTCCGGGAACAGTTCCCACCGATGAGAATGATCAAACACCGACGTACAGTATTGATCCTCCCTCATCAGATCTGGTTAATGTACAGATTGACCAAAATACAGGAGCAGTTTCAATTACCTCTTCCGTGGGAGCTTTTGGTACAGAAACATTTACGATCACTGCTAATGATCAACAAAGCGAGAATAATACCGCAACACAGTCATTCACCATCAATGTAAATGCCCTGCCTACCGATATGGCATTGAGCAATGATCTGATCGAGGAAGATGTGGCAGTGGGAACAGAAGTTGGGACTTTGACAACCACAGATCCTGATGATACGGAAGGTTTCACCTATAGCCTTGTATCAGGAGAAGGGGATGATCATAATGCTGATTTTACGATTGACAATGGTGTATTAAAAACTAACAACACATTTAATGTTTCCGAGATCACTGAATTCAGTGTCCGGGTGAGGACCGAAGACAATGAAGGAGGAGGATTTGAAAAGGCATTCACTGTACGTGTTGATGATGTCACTGGGATCCAGGATGCACTGTTAAGCAAGGCTACCAAAATATGGCCAAATCCGGGTAATGGTAAATTTCACCTATCTTTGGAGCTACCTACTCTTATGAATTTGGAGGTGTTTGTGACTGATCTGGCCGGAAGGATTGTTCAACAACAATACATTGCTCCGAGGAGCACAACGGTTAGGACCGATATTGAATTGAACAATATGCAAACTGGTCTGTATCTGTTAAGGATACAAACAGAGGATGGTCGAAGATTAACAAAAAAGATCATGAAGGAATAATAAAAGGGGCTTTGTAAAAAGCCCTTTTTTGTTTTAGACTTAACCAGCACTTAGAAAAAATTATCGAAAAACGATTGGAAGCTTTCTGTCGATCCAATATTTTTTAACGTAAAAAACTACTATATATCTCAGGTTGGGCGAAAACTGAATATATTGTGGTGTAAATACCAATGCTTCATTGTTATTGTCTTCCATATTAATGGTTATTTGAGGAAATGAAATTCAAACCGAAATCAAGTGACTTTAAGAAGAAGGTTGAAGAAAGCTTTAACCGCCAAAAGTTTATGAAATTGATCAAGGCAAAATTGATCGATGTTCAACCGGGATATTGTGAAATTCATGTGCCGTATGATCCAAACTTGACACAGCAACATGGTTTTTTCCATGCAGGTATCATTAGCACGGTGGCAGATAATACAGCAGGTTATGCCAGCTTTTCTTTAATGGAAGAAAATTCTTCCATACTGAGTGTAGAATTCAAACTGAACCTGATTTCTCCCGGAGACGGAGAAATGTTAATTGGTAAATCCAATGTTTTAAAGAATGGGAGGACCCTTACCATTTGCAGATCTGAAGTATTCATTGTCAAAAATGGGAAGGAAAAACTCTGCGCAGCCGCCCAATCGACCTTAATTGAACTTAGAGATAGGTTGGATGGAAGTGAATCATGAATCCTGCCAAACAATTAGATTTCAATGCTTCCCTCATCTAATAACACTTCTACACAAACCCCAACCCTTCAAACTCACCACCTAAAATAACCTTTGCATCAATATCCAGCCATTTATCAAGCAGTGTGGCATAAACACACCTGAAATCAATATCATAGATCAAATCTCCGGCATCCAGATTTTTCAGGTTTGGGCCTTCATTATAGAAGCCTGGCTTTTGGAGATTTCCGTTCATAATGAACAAGTTATTGGCAGTTCCGTGATCAGTACCCTGACTGGCATTTTGTTTCACTCTCCTTCCAAATTCCGAGAAGGTGAGGATCATAACATCATTGAACCGATTGTATTCCTTAAGCTCTTTGATGAAAGCATGGACAGCATCTGAATATGTTTGCAACAATCTTTCCTGCTGCATCTTTTGTCTGATATGTGTATCAAAACCGGCTAATGAGGCATAGTATACTTTGGTGTCAATCCCTGAGCCAATCATTTCCGCAATGGTCTTAAGTTGCCTGGCAAAGGGATTTTGAGGATAAGGTACCTTAGACTTGTAGATCTTCGAGTGCTCATGAATGTAATCTACGGAAGAAGTTGTTTCAATGAGTGTCTTGTATAAATAATGAAGTTGATCATTTTCATGGTGTTTATCCTGATGTAATTGTGATAAGTCTTTGGCACTTCCGGTACTGATACTTCTATACAAAGATTGGGGTGATCTCATAGCCAAGCCTTTCACATCTTTTCCTTTCAAGGCTAAGCTCAGTGAATCACTTATTTCAACAGCGTCATGGGGTTTTGCACAGCCTTCACAACTGGCATCAAGGTATCGGCCGATCCAACCGGTTGACAGGTATTCATGTGAGTTGCTTGCCGTATGCCAGATATCCATCGATCGAAAGTGAGACCGGTTAGGATTAGGATAGCCTACATTGTTGATGATGCTCACATAACCCTCTTCAAACAACTCCTTGAATTTGTTCATTGAATTATTAAATCCAAGCTCATCTGTGGCTTTTAGGGTATGTCGTTTCTCAATGGCGAGCTGTGGTCTCTCACGGTAATAGATGTCATTACGATAAGGAATAATGGTATTCAAACCATCATTTCCACCGGACAATTGTATGACCACCAATATTTTTCCGTTCGGACCCTTTGTCAGATTGCTATTTGTAGCATTCATTGCTTTTAAGAAGTTCGGCACTAACAAACTCCCTGAAGCCAGCATGGATGAACGTTTTATAAAATCTCTTCTGGATGAATTTTTCATAAATACAGGTATATTCAATAAATGCTATTTAACAAAGTTGATATTCAGGCAAAGAAGCAATGGAAAGCATTACCTCCTTGACAGGATCATATGCGTCGCCAATGCTATTCAGATATTCTTCAATAAATTTCATATTGGTATCTTCCAATGGGACATTTAACAAGTAGTCAGCACAGTCTGATATGAGCTTTCCGTTTGTTGTTCCACTAAAGCTTTCACCGAATTGTTTCCAGTCAATTTTTGATCTTAGTCGTTTTGTTTCTTTTCTGAAATTGGATAAATCGCCTAAATCTTCATCGCTTTTATTAAATCGAAATGAAGACATCCTGATGATAAATTCAGGTAATCGTAATCTGAAAGCCAAGCTGGAGCTATCGATCCAGGCTTTACCCGTTGGCCAGCCACCAACATTGGGCGGATAAAACAGCACCTGACCAAAGGCCCTTTGGAGGAATAATACAGCTTCGGGATCCTCGAATTGTAAATCGAAATTGACCATCAAACCTGCGATGAAATCAACAGGTGATTTAATTTTATTTCCCACATTACCGGGATCATAAAACCATGCTGAGGTAAAGATCTCTTTTAGCAGCAGCTCAATATTATAACCACTGTCGTAGAAGCGCATGGCCAATACTTCTGTTATCTCGGGATCGATTTGATCATTCACAAAATATTGATAAATCTTCTCGGTCAGAAATCGTGCGGTCTGTTTTTCTTCAAGAATAATGCTGAGGATATCCTCCCCATCGAAATTTCCCTTTCTTCCTAAAAATGTTTTTTGACCATAATCATGCACCCTTTTTCTGAATACAAATTCACCTTGTAAATTGAAGCCCCAGCCGGTCAAAGCCCTGGCTGCTTCTTTGATATCAGGTTCAGTGTAATGGCCTCTCCCTAAAGTGAAAAGCTCCAATAACTCTCTGGCAAAGTTCTCATTCGGCTGGCTTTTACGGTTTTGCTGGTTATTCAGAAATTGAAGCATAGCCGCATCCTGAGAAACCGCTGTTAACAAGTCCCCGAATTTTCCCAGGGCATGTTTTCTAATGGTATTATTTTGTTTTTGAACGAAATAGGCATTATTGCTTCTGCAGGCAAAGTGATCGTGCCAGAATAGGGTCATTTTTTCCCTCAATGCCATGTCGGGATCTGTCAGTTGGTCTATCCAGGCTATGTTGATGGACTTGATCTTCTCACGTGAGCGTTTAATTACTTCCCTGATCTTGGATCCGTTCAAAGTCATGGACCTTCTGAGCTCATCATATTGAGCATGACTTATCAGCTCAATGGATTGATATCTTTTTGCATCGGTAAATGTTTTTTTGATGGTTTCCTCAAGATTAGTATTGGCATGGTACTGAATGATACGCTGACCGAATGCAGCCCGCGCCATGAAGTGTTTTATTTTAAAATGCTGCTCGTTGACCATTTTGCTTACGAAGGTTTTTTACTTAGATGTATCTGGTACAAAATGGTTTAAAGGACTTTTGATTTTTTGAAATTATTTGGGAATTAAATTTCAAGCCTTTGACACAAGCTCTGTCGCAGCATAATAAACCACAATGGGTGTGATTTATTAAAGAGAAATATAAAGAGGAATTAGAATGTTTTTGTTTGTATTGGTATCAGCACAACACTTCTTTAAAGTATGTTGATGTTCTGATCCCGGTATGGTTTTAAAACTTCTGCTGAGCCGTCCAACTCAGTGATAAGTGTGTCAATTGATTGTATTTCGCAGATCTTATAACGCTGAATAGAGTTGAGTTTTTCTGAAATTGTTAATGAAACTATTTTTTTTGAAGCATTGATCATTGCCTTTTTCATTTGTACCACTTCCCAGTCAAATTCCGTCAAGCCATTGATAGGATCGAGATAGCCTGTGCCCATGAAACAAATGTCCATTTTAATTCCTGAAAGCGTATTTAAGGCACTGCCACCAACGGCGATCTGAGCATCTCTTGATAATCTGCCGCCTATAAAAATTACTTCAATATTGGGATGCGCCATGAGTTCTATGGCTATGGGCAAGCTAGGTGTGAAAAAAGTGGCGCTTAATTTCGGAGGTAAATGTTTTACGAATTCCAGGTTAGTTGTACCCCCACTGATCAGTGCCACACTTTTGGGCTCAATTAATTTTACTGCCTTTTGAGCAATGATCGTTTTGCTCTCAAACGCGTAGATTTCCTTTCTGTTATCAGTACTATAAAGAAAGCCAATAGAAATGGCACCGCCATGTACTTTTTTGAGTTTACCAGCTTCATCAAGCTCTTTGATGTCCCTCCTTACAGTATCAATCGAAACGTTTAAAAGATGTGCCAGGTCTGTCAGAAGCACTCTGCTGTGTAAGCTGACTTCGTGCAGGATGAATTGCTGCCTTTTCTCTCTTTTTGTCATTAATTATCGAATAATAAACTATTACAGAAAATAAATATAGGATAAAACCAGCTTTTTATGTCAATATTTGATTGAAATGCCGAAATAAATAGCTTTAAATATTTTTTTGCTGTTTTTTATTGCAAAAAATAATAAAAAATGCATAGGATTATTTCAATTTGCTGTAAATTGATATGAAATTTTAGCGCTGGAATAATTTATAATATAAAACCGGAAAGTGTGATAGTTACTTTCATAAAGCGAAAGTCTATGAATTTTAAGAGAAAAAGAGTTTTTGCTGATAAAAGGCTTGTCTAGGCCTCTCAGCTTATGGTATGGGAAATTTAAATTGAATAAGAGAAAAGGCTGCAAGAGGTGGTTTAAAACGTGGGGTTGACCATCTGTTGTAGTCCAACAAGGGTGTGATTATTCCGTTAAATTTTATCAAAGAGATGGTCTGGGTTTGGTCGTTTGATCATCTTCCTGCGGATGAATATTGCCCAATAAGTCCGAACAGCATGTGCAGGATCGTAACCTGAAACAGTAAACCAGATTTAAATGGTTTTACCTTCCTGATTCCGGGGCTATTTAAGCCTTTGCAAAACGAAAATTTAAAATCTAACCTTAATTAAATATGTATGAAAAGTACAATGATGAGTCTTTATTCCTTTAAGAGACTCCGCTACCTGAGCAGCTTTGTGATGCTCATGCTGTTAGCATTAAACGCCCGGAGTCAAACAGACTTTACACTACAGGGCAAGGTAACCAGTGATAATGGTGAACCGGTAACCGGCGCTACTGTTCAGATAAAGAATACCACACTTGGAACCATCACCGATATTTCCGGGGACTATACATTCCAGGTGAGCATAGAACCAGGCAGCTATGTACTCATAATCAGATCGGTGGGACTACTGACAAAAGAGATCCCACTGAGCTTAGGCACGCAGACTGTCGTAGAAAATGACATCACCATGGAAATGGATATTCTGGGACTGGATGCCGTTGTGATTACGGGAACAGGAGGCCTAACTGAGAAAAAACAATTGGGAAATACCATTTCAACCATTAGTGGTATGGACATCAGGGAATCCGGTGCCTTGGATATTACCGGTTCACTTTCCGGAAAGTTGGCAGGAATCCAGGTAACACAGAATTCCGGAGATCCGGCTGGAGGTATAAGTGTCAGATTAAGAAGCGCCAGCACAGTTAATGGTAGCTCAGACCCATTGTATATAATAGACGGGGTGATCGTTAACAACAATTCTACCAATGTTCTGAATGTAACCAGCGTTGTTCAAAATCGCCTATCGGATATCAACCCACAGGACATTGAGCGGGTGGAAGTGATCAAAGGAGCTGCTGCTGCCGCTATTTATGGCTCCAGGGCAAGTAATGGGGTGGTTCAAATATTTACCAAAAAAGGAAAAGCGGGGAAACCTGTGATTACATTATCCACAAGTGTAAACTTCAATTCTTTAAGGAAGAAACGTGATTTTAATGAAGAGCCATTTAATTGGACTTCAAGTGATATTACTGTTCTGGATAGAGAGCCTGTTACCAGGTATGATTATCAGGACATGGTTTTTGAAAATTCCACTGGTACTGATAATTACATTTCTATTTCCGGTGGGAAGGACAATACCAACTACTTTTCTTCATTTTCATACTTAAAAAATGAGGGGATTTTAAAAGGCACAGATTATGAAAGGGTCGGCGGAAGAATAAGAATTAATCAGATAATTAATGATTGGGCTTCCGTATCATTGGGAAGCTATATTGCCAGAAGCCATAGTAATGATATGCCCAATGGGGGCTATGGTTTCGGCGTGTTGCAAACAATATTGTTTACCAACAATCGCATTGATCCTGCTCCCAACGCAGATGGTGTTTATCCTGTTATGACCTTTTATCCGAATATTCTGGAATACATTGAAACCTTTGATTTCCAACAGAAAAATAACAGGTCAATCAGTGATTTACAGTTTAATTTGTCTCCATTCGAAGGGCTCAATGTAAACTATGTGCTGGGTTATGACCATTCCAAGTCAACAGGAACAAGGTATGTTCCTATTGGCACTACAACGGTCAATCTTGGTACAGCCAGGACATCCACAATAGGCACCACACAGTTGAACAGTGATCTTAACGTTACTTATGAAAAAGAGCTTAGTACTAAATTAAAATCAACAACGGCTGGTGGATTTACCTGGCAATTTGATGAATCGGAACTTAGTACCATTTCCGCATCAGGATTAGCACTTGGCGTAAGAACCACAGATGGAGCCGCAACAATTGTAACTGATGAATTAAGAAGCAAAAGATCTATTTGGGGAGGATATTTACAGCAGACATTCGGTTTAAAAGATAAACTTTTTGTTACAGGTGCTATCAGATTGGATGGTGCTTCCGTTTTTGGTGAGGACGAAAGAAATCAATTTTATCCAAAAGTCAGTATGTCTTACCTCATCTCACAGGAGGATTTCTGGCAGAACCTACTCGGTAGTACATTCGATAGCTTCAAATTCAGAGCCGCCTGGGGACAAGCAGGCAACCTTACTGCAATAGGGCCATTTGATCGTTTATCCAATTATACAGCCATAAGCATAGATGGTAGCTCCGGTTTATTGGCTCCCAGTCAATTAGGAAATCCGGACTTGAAGCCTGAAAGACAAACAGAAGTAGAGATAGGTGTTGATGTAGCATTGCTCAATAACCGACTAGGGCTGGAATTGACTTATTATACTCAGGATATTGAGGATCTTTTATTAGAACGTACATTATCTCCTTCTACAGGAGCCTCCTCAAGAATTGAAAATATAGGAACGATGACCAACAAAGGTTTCGAAGCATTAATCACCGCTACACCAATTCAAACGAACGATCTGACCTGGTCGGTTACCGGTACATTCTCTACCAATGAAAATGAGGTAAATGGCGTCGAGGGAGAACAAATATCCATTGGAAACTTTGGGTTTTCAGTAGCTAAAAATGGGCAACCACTTGGTGTATTTTATCAGGGATATTATGCCAGAAATCCTGATGGCAGTTTATTATTGACACCTCAGGGCTTACCGCAAAGAGAAAAAGGTTCGTTCGATGAAAATGGAAATCCTGTTCCCGAAAGAGATGCCCAGGGGCAGCCAAGCGGATCAAATTTGAGCAAGGTGATAGGTGACCCTAATCCTGATTTCATTGCGTCCCTGATCAATGAAGTAGATTACAAAAATTTTTCATTCAGGGTTCAATTCGATGCCGTTCAGGGCTTTGATGTTTTAAGTTGGGATACCAGAATGTTTTACCGATTTGGAGGTGGTCCCCAGGAAGGGAGTGAATTGAGGGGTGACGAAGTACGGGGAACAGGCAGAGCCAAGTTTGGTATTGCCGAATCATATATTGAGGATGGCTCTTTCGTCAAACTCCGTGAGATCTCAGCTTCTTATCAATGGAGAAATCCGATCAGAGGCATTAAAAATTTGAGGTTCACCCTTTCAGGCCGCAACCTGTTTTCCATAGATGACTTTTCCAGTTATGATCCTGAGGTGAATATGGACGCTCAGAGTAACGGTTCCAGAGGAGGTATTATGGGATTGGTTCCCATTCCTCGTGTTGTAAGGCTAGGTCTAACAGCCACTTTTTAGCTGTCACATAAAGAAAATAAGAAATGAAAAAAATAATAAACTATAAATTCATATTCGTTTTGGTTTCATGCAGTTTATTATTCCCTGCATGTGAAACGGAGTTTGCAAATCCAAATAATCCCACTGAGGATGTCGTTCTTGGAACAAAAGAAGGGCTCTTTGCATTGGCTATTGGAATACGGAGATATTATTCCGTAACAGCACTGAGGCAGGTTATAGAAGCTCCAGGCATTACAACCAGGGAGTTGGGAGTGACCAATACCTTTTTGAATATTAATGAACTGGCAAGAGGTGGCGCAGAATTACCAGGTGAGAGTGGCGGTATTACAAATCCCTGGGTAACACTTCTCAGGGCAAAAGGTATGGCAGAGTCCTTAATAGAAGGAACCAATGCTGTAGATGTATCGGACGAAACGAGGAGTGGACTTTTGGCCTATGGTAATTTTTTCAAAGCCATAACATTAGGTTACTTGATCCAGATGTTTGAACAAGTGCCTATCAACAATTCCGAAGGTGGTGATGCAATATTCAGCGATAGGGCAACGGTTCTTGCAGAAAGCATAAATCTTTTGGAAGAAGCGAGAAACACACTTACCAGCACACCAATGTCTGATGAATTCCGGTCGACGGTGCTCTGGGAAGAAATAAATCTTTTGAAGAGTATCAATGCCTACCTTTCCAGATATAATCTTATAGCCGGTAATTATGCAGAATCCATAGCCGCGGCTGATGCAGTACTTGGTGATGCGAGTGATCCTCAGAATTCATTTTGGGTTTATGATGCTAATAACCAAAACCCAATTTGGAATAGAACGGTCAATTCTGCTGATCTGGATCCACAGACTAATTTCGGTTTATTAGGTATATACATTCCGGAAGCAACAGATGGTAGGGTCAATTTCTACCTTGGGGCTTCAGCCGGTAATGCAAATGCTGATGCCGGAGGCCAACCTCTTAGTGAAATGATTGGTTTTTTTGCGACCTCTACATCTTCTATTCCGGTTTATCTTCCCGGAGAGATGATGTTGAATAAAGCTGAGGCCTATGCCAGACAAAATCAATTAGGCAATGCTGTAACTCAATTGAATCTTGTCAGACAGAAAAATGATGATCCGTTGGGAGTAAATGCAAACCTGGGTGCCTGGACCGGTGACCAGAATAGTCAAAATGATATTTTGGAGGAAATATATAAAAACCGGTCCATTGAGATGTTTTTGACCGGAATGAGATTGGAAGATAGCAGGAGATTCCATCCAAACTTTCAGGTGCCTTTGGAAGCGAATACTACTAATGAGAGGAATAGAAACTTTTACCCTTACCCAACAGTGGAGAGAGAAAACAATCCGAATACACCGCCAAATCCGACTATTTAATTAAGGTAGTTGATTTTATGGGAGCTGTCAAAATAATGGCAGCTCCTTTCTTATGTGACGTATCACCGAAGTGCAAAGAGGCACGCTAATTGGGGAAAGAAAACCTAGCTTAGGTATTTCCTCTGGATATCTTCCAATATATCAAGCGTTAACGGTTTGGAAATATAATCTTCTACTTCATCATAACTTTTAGCCCTTTCAATGTCATTGCTGGACACGGAACTGGAGAACATAAAAAGATTGACTTTCTTGCTGAATTTCGGAACAAGTTCCTTGTAAGCTTCCAGGAAGTCCCATCCGCTTAGAATAGGCATATTGATATCCAAAAAAATTAAATCCGGTAGATCATGAGGATGGTTTTCCAACATTTCGTTGATGTCGTTAAGCGCATCCGTCACGCCATAATGCATAATAATATCCTCGGCTATTTGTGAAGAAGTAATTACCTTTTTGAAAATGAAGTTGTTTACTTTGTCATCGTCGATGACCATTACGGCATTGGCTTTTCTCATTGCAGATCCCTTTTAACAGTAAAACTTAGTTAAAAATCCCAGCTAATTCTTAATACAAATAAAATCAATTCTTACCAGCCAAATGATGGATAATAGAATGATTTCTTACAAACAAGTGAAAAACCATAGAGCAAGTGTATTATCCTCATATTCAAAGTCTAGCTTCTTTCTTTTTCTTGAAGTTCCATACTATTTTCCGCCAATAATCCTGACTTTATATGAAGATCTCTTTGCGGAAATGGTATCTCTATGTTGTTATCTTTGAACTTTTTAAAGATAGCATAGTAAAGCTGACTTTTCAATATCTTTGGCCGTTCAGTGTAATTTTTTGTCCAAACAACCAGATAAAAATTCAAAGAACTTTCCCCAAATTCATCAAACAACACATCAGGCTGTGGTTTCTTTAATACACCATGATTTTCTTCTGCTACTTCCAGCAACAACTTCCTAACCAATCTCGGATCTTCATTATATGATACACCTACGGGAAATCTGAAGCGAACCATTCTATCATTATGACTCCAATTAATTACCTGACTATCAATGAAATGGGAATTGGGTAGGATGATGTTGATATTGTCATTTGTGAGCACTGTTGTCGCTCTTGCCCCAATTTCAACCACATCTCCACTAATGTCGCCCACTTCAATACGATCACCGACTTTTATGGGACGTTCAAACAAGATAATCAGTCCGGAAATAAAGTTGTTGGTAATATTCTGTAACCCGAATCCAATACCCACACCAAGGGCTCCCGCTATTAGTCCAAGTGCACTTAAGTCAATCCCTGCCGTAGTGATAATAATGAAGAATCCAATGACAAGTATGGTGTATTTGGTCATAGTACCGATCGATTGGGTAAGACCGGAATCAAGTTTGTAGCGTGGTAGGATCTTTTTTATCAATAATCTCTTTACTCTGCTCGCCAGAACGACCAAAAGGACAAAAGACAGTACAAAGGAAATAATCCACAGAAGGGTAATGTTAGTATCTTTGATTTTGAACAGGGTAGAAGTAAAGAACTCTCCGATAGGCTTTAGCCAATCATAGATACTACTTAAGAAATCTTTCAATTTTTCCATTTTGGAACCTTATATACAGGTAAATATAAGCATTTTGGATTTTCTGTCTAGGGCAACAAAAGTGATGAATCACCATAACTAAGAAAGCGATAGTTTTGATCCAGTGCTTCTTCATAAATCTTTCTCCACTGATCACCAACAAAGGCGGCAACCAACAAAATCAATGTCGATCCCGGTAAATGGTAATTTGTAATGAGTCCATCACAAACCTTAAATTGATAACCAGGGAATATCATAATTTCAGTTGTTCCATTAAGCGTTTCCAAACCGGCATGTTCCATGTGATTTAGTACGGCCTTCACAGCTTCCTGTCTGGTTGGTAATTGTTCTGATTGATACTGATAGGGCTCTAATTTGTCAATATGAAAATGAGCATCCTGCTTCAATAATATTTTTGCCCCATACCAATACAAGCTTTCCAAAGTACGCATGGAGGTGGTTCCTACGGAGATGATCTTTTCCCCATGCTCAATGATATTTTTGACATTTTCTTTTGTAACCAAGACCTGTTCAGAATGCATTGGATGGTTGTGAATGCTATTTTCTTTAATAGGTTGAAAAGTTCCGGCACTTACATGTAGTGTCAGGTAATCCTTTTTCAACCCCTTTTCCGTCAATTCATTTAATAGGGTCTCATTAAAATGTAATCCCGCCGTAGGAGCAGCAACTGCTCCGGAAGACTTTGAATAAACTGTTTGATACCTCGACTTATCCTCTTCCTCAACCAACCGATTTATGTAGGGAGGTAGTGGCACTTGACCAAAGTGTTCAATCACATCCACAAAACGAATGTTGTGACCCTCCCAGGTAAAATGGATCCATTGCTTTTCTCTGTCCTCTATTTGGGCTTTCAACCGGAAATCCTGACCATTAAGTTGAAAAGTTGTCTCAAGGATTTGACCAGTTTTCCATTTTTTTAAATTGCCAATCATACATTGCCAGGTACAGTTGCCGGTTTGTAACATGGCCTGGTTGATGTCTTTGGTAGGTGCTTCAGGCTGAAGTAAAAATATTTCAATTTTGGCTCCGGTAGATTTGTAAAAGAATAACCTGGCTGATATTACCTTAGTGTTGTTAAAGAATAACAGACTATTCTTTGGTAAATAATGCGTGATTGATTTAAATATATCATGTTCAATGTTACCTTTATTGTAAATGAGGAGTTTGGATTGATCACGTTCTTTTAGTGGATGTTTTGCGATATTTTCTTCCGGCAAATCATACTGAAATGTTGCAAGGTCCAGCGTCGGTAAATTACGGTTCATAAAGCTCCTGGCTTATTATTTTTAAGCATTGGTAATCTTAAACAAGTATTAGCGTAATTGCTTATAGATTTTTCATTATAAAATAATTCTAGATCATTTATCACGTATCCATGGTAACTGGCTTTCAGTATTCAGGTTTTAGTTCTTCATAACTTTTAAGTTTCCCTGAAGTATGTACCTGATAGCTTAATGCTGTGACACTGATAAATAATTAGCTGCAAAGGTATTGGTCATGGCGCTAAAAATTCAATTCAAAAAACACATTCTTCAATTTAAGTTTGAGGCAGGAACCTCCAGAGGAACCTTAAAAACAAAGACTACCTATTTTATTATTATTCATGATACGCAAACCGGGATAACAGGAATTGGAGAATGTGGCCCACTAAAGGGATTAAGTATTGACGACCGGGATGATATGGAGGAAATACTGGCTGATTTTTGCACTGAATTTGAACAGACTTCCTGGCCAATTGAAAAGGAAGAGGCACTTGAAATAATCGCTGAAAAAGTTCCGGCAGAATTACCCGCAGTTCGATTTGGTTTTGAGACAGCTTTCCTGGATCTTATTAATGGAGGCAAAAGACTGCTTTTTGAAAACGATTTTAGTCTAAGTAAGGAAAGTATTCCCATCAATGGACTGATATGGATGGGTGATAAAGATTTTATGTCAGCGCAGATTGAACAAAAGCTTGAGGCTGGATTTGATTGCCTGAAAATGAAGATCGGTGCTATTGATTTTGAACAGGAATGTAAATTGTTAAACCATATCCGGAAAAACTATTCATCAAATGAAATTACTTTGAGAGTTGATGCTAATGGAGCTTTTAAAGCGGATGAAGCCACTGAAAGGCTTAAGAAGCTCGCTGCGTATGATATTCATTCCATTGAGCAACCGATATGGCCGGGCCAGGTGGAGGCTATGAAAGTACTTTGTGACCGAAATATAATACCAATTGCTTTGGACGAAGAGCTTATTGGTGTTCATGGCAATGAAAACAAAAAGATCCTTCTGGAAAATATCCGCCCTCAATTTATTATTCTCAAACCTACCCTGCTAGGCGGATTTAAAGAGACCAGGGAGTGGATACATCTTGCCGAAGCATTGAATATAGGCTGGTGGATAACCTCGGCATTGGAATCAAATATTGGATTAAATGCTATTGCTCAATTTACTGCACAGTTTAATACAAATATGTTGCAGGGATTGGGTACCGGACAGCTCTATCATAACAATATACCTTCACCCCTTATCATTGAAAAAGGCTTCCTGAAATATGATGAGGATGCTTCCTGGAATACTGGCCTTATTTTTAATTCAAATTAATTGAGCCTTGTAACGATCGTAAATTCAAAAAATGCAATCATGGAAATTAAAGTAACAGAAGATAGATTACACGCCAGTGGGAAACTCTTACTTTTTAACAAAGATTATATCGGAGAATTTGTCTATGGAGGAATAGATGGAGCTGTAACTACCTTCGCTGTGGTAGCCGGGGCCGCTGGAGCAGGAGCAGACCTGTCGTGGGTGTTGATTTTTGGTTTTGCTAATCTCATTGCTGATGGTTTTTCAATGTCGGTGGGTAATTATTTCTCAACTAAAACCGAAAGAGATAATTTTGAAAAACACAAAGCTGTAGAGTATTGGGAAATTGATAATATGAGAGAAACAGAAGTTCAGGAAATCCGTGAAATTTACAGCGCTAAAGGATTTAAGGGGGAATTATTAGAGCAGGTAGTTGAGGTGATTACCTCTAATAAAGATGTTTGGGTTGATACCATGATGAAAGAAGAACTTGAAATGACCAAGGATGCCAAGAAACCCTTTCATACTGCCTTTGCCACATTCGTTTCATTTTTCATCATTGGACTGATACCCCTGGCTGCTTACCTGATGGCCGTTTGGGTAGATATAGACAGGAGTAGTTTATTCCCTTTGTCATGCGTGGCAACTGGTATTGCCATGGCAATTATCGGTAATCTTAAGAGTATCGTAACACAAACCAGTCGAATAAAGGGAATGTTTGAAACATTAGCATTGGGAGGCCTGGCAGCTTTTCTTGCCTATTTTGTTGGTGAAATTTTAGCAAAGTACTTTTTATAATCCTGATCCTGAATGGGTTATATAAATGATTGTATGGTTACATTACTTTCCAATGCAGGAAGGCTTTACTTCGTCGGTCCTAAAAAAGTATCATTTGATATTGTTAGAAAGGCTCATTGCCTTGTTTGGGCAAGATTTTAGATAAAGGACGATAAATTGCTGTGACTTTTATCTTTTTTGCAGAGAAATAAAACGACCAAATTTGCAAGCTTTTAATTGAATGGATAAATAAGCTTGCAAAGTTTGTGTGATAGGATATAACTGTAAAAAGATAATGATATTAAATTTTACGAAGGCAAGGTTTAATTTCCGGCTTAAGCTTAAACCTAGATGTTATTAGTCTTTATACTAAATTCTTGCTACTTATTACTGTAGCGAGCGAGGGCTTTTTTAGGGGGGACTACTTCAATTTTTCTTTTTTCTCTAGTCTTTAATCTTAAATCTTAGTGAACGGCTGAAATCATGGTTATAATGAGCACAGGTCTATTTTCTCAGTATCAACTAATTATTGATATATCTGTGCCTTGTAATATCAGACTCAAATTGGAAACCATTGAATGTCCTATTTGCATTACTTTACATTACATTTTTTAAATTTTCAGTAGGTCCTCAGAAGTCAGGTTACAATCGTCCTGAAATGAAGGTTTATATATTGGCAATTTTTTATTGTGCCTGATGAAATTGATCAAATTATCAATTTTGCCCGAAAAAACAGGGCATTGCTTAAGTAGCAACAATTATAAATTCAATAACCAAACTGACTACGGTGAGGATTTGCTCTTGGCAGAATAATGAACTTGTAGGATTCTGCTTTGAAATTTTTGAGGGAGTAAGGCTTTCTAAAGTTCTTATTTTTTAATGAAGTTTTATGAAGAAAACGACCCAGAGAAAATCCGAGGTTTTCTACAAAGAGAAAGTGCTTCTTGAAAAGGTTAAATTGATAGCTGAAAATGATGGGATCTCCAGAGAAGAGCTTATCAAGGAATATCAGGCACTTTGCAAGAGCTATGAGAAGCTCTTGAAGGAGGCAAAACTGATTACAAAGATCGGCGATAAACTTCATATTAAGCTTAATGGGGTCAATAAACAATTGCAAATTAGAACGGACGAAATAGAAAAAGTTAATAAAGAGCTTTATGACAACAATAGTATACTGCAGGACACAATTGATCAACTTATCAAAATTAAAATTAGCAAAAAGGCAGGGAGTATAGCATTGGTTATAGCGGCAGTCCTGTTTGTCGTTTCAGAAGTATTTTTAGATCCGGTAATTGAGGAAATGGTTGGAGACAATGGGGGTTATTTTAGCTTATTGTTTAAAGGGATCCTTGCCCTGTCATTAAAGCCTATTGATTTTCTGGTTGAAAAGTTCTTGCAGCGAAAATACTAATTGTGCAATGACTACACTCGTTTTGGAAATCAGGTATATTTAGCGATCAACTCTTTTGATACTTTTTCCAGGCCAACACTTCCCTTTTCCTCAACCAAGAAAAGATTTTCACGAGATGCGACACCAGGCATGTTTGGATCGATGATGTATTTTGGTATTGAGGCATCGACATAGTCTAAAAGGCCTGCAGCAGGATAGACTACAAGCGAAGTCCCTACCACAATAAAAATATCGGCCTGAAGGGTTTCTTCTACAGCTACTTCCATCATGGGAACCATTTCTCCAAACCAGACAATATGCGGACGCAACTGGGATCCTTTTTCACATTTATCACCTTCCGATAATTCCCAGCCATCAATATCATAAACCAGGCTTGGATCCAGGGTGCTTCTGGATTTGAAGATTTCTCCATGCAAATGGATCACATGTCTGGATCCGGCCTTTTCATGTAAGTTATCAATGTTTTGGGTGATGATAGCAACATCGAAATGTTCCTGTAATTCAGCCAAAGCTATATGTCCGGCATTGGGTTGAGCACTCAAAGCTGCTTTTCTTCTTTGATTGTAGAAGTCCAATACGAGGGATTTATCCTTTCTCCATCCTTCGGGTGAAGCAACTTCCATCACATCATATCCTTCCCAAAGCCCATTTGAGTCCCTGAAAGTGGGAATCCCACTTTCAGCACTAATACCCGCTCCGGATAGTACTACAATTTTCATATGTTAATAATAAGTGCTTTAGCGTCAGCTTTTTTTTGTGTTAAGCGCTGCAATGGTGATTTTCCAGTTCGATATCCTGAATCCAGGATTTATCAATATCAACCACAGCCTTAACACCAGGTCAAAACAAAAGTCGCCTAACAATTGATCAATAAACCTTTAACGGATCACTATTTCTTCTTAGCAGCTCTGCCTTTTTTAGCTGGCGCCTTTTCAGCCAGCTCAAGACATTCCTCCAACGTTAGTTCTTCAGGTTTTTTGTCTTTAGGAATTTTAACATTCTTTCTGCCGACTTTGATATAGGGCCCCCAACGTCCCTTGAGTATTTGTACATCAGGATTTTCGTCGAATGCTTTGATGAATTTTTCAGCATCCGCCTTTCTTTTCTCCTGAATGATTTCAATGGCCTCTTCGACCGTAACATTCAATGGATCTATCTCTTTTCCAAGTGAATAGAATTTTCCGTTATGTCTAACATAAGGCCCGAACCTTCCAATGGCAGCAACCATTTGTTCCCCTTCAAATTCTCCTACGTCACGAGGTAATTTGAAAAGCTCCAAAGCTTCTTCCAGTGCAATGCTTTCAATGAACTGTCCTCTCCTTAAACTGGCAAATTTAGGTTTTTCCTCGTCATCATTTTCTCCAATCTGAACGATCGGACCAAATCTTCCCAGCCTTGCAATAACCTTTTTACCCGAAACCGGATCTTCACCTAGCTCTCGGGAAGAACCAACCTCAGATCTTTCAATACTTTCGGTACTTTCTACTTTAGAATGAAATCCACCATAAAAGGATTCAATCATTTTATCCCATTCCTTTTGCCCCTCGGCAATTTCATCAAATTCCTTTTCTACTTTGGCTGTAAATGAATAATCAGTGACATTTGGAAAATGCTTGATGAGGAAGTCATTCACCACCATTGCAATATTGGTTGGGAAAAGTTTGTTTTTCTCTGTACCGGTAACTTCAATCTTAGTTTTTGCTTTTACCTCATTGTTTCTAAGTAATATCTCCTGATATTCACGTTCCTTTCCTTCTCTGAATTCTTTAACGACATATTCCCTTTTTTGGATAGTTGAAATAGTCGGTGCATAAGTAGAAGGTCGACCGATACCCATGTCTTCCAGTTTTTTTACCAAACTGGCTTCCGTATATCTTGCCGGAGGCCTGGTAAAACCTTGCTTTGCCTTGATATGATCAAGTGTGAGGTTTTGGCCAACCGTTAATGGCGGCAGCATTCCTTTGCTTTCTTCGTCGTTTTCCTCCTCATCCGTTGATTCGATATAGACCTTCAAGAATCCATCGAACTTAATCACTTCCCCTGATGCAACGAAAGTTTGTGGAACTGTTGAGATACCGATGGTGGCAATGGTTTTTTCCAATTGTGCATCTGCCATTTGAGAAGCAATGGCCCTCTTCCAGATGAGTTCATATAACCTTGCCTCATTTCTATCTGATCCGGCATCCTTTTCGGAAAAGTTGGTTGGTCTAATGGCTTCGTGAGCTTCCTGGGCTCCTTTTGACTTGGTCTTAAATTGCCTTTGGTGCAAATATTCATTGCCAAAAGCACTTTGAATTTCATTCGATGCACTGTTAACAGCGTCGTTGGAAAGATTGGTGGAATCAGTCCTCATATAGGAGATCTTTCCAGCCTCGTATAGCCTTTGGGCCAGGGTCATAGTTTGAGCTACGGAAAATCCTAACTTCCTACTGGCTTCCTGCTGCAATGTAGAAGTAGTGAAAGGGGGAGCAGGAGATTTTTTGCCGGGTTTCTTTTCCAGGTTTTGTATGGAGAATTCAGCTCCTTTACACTTTTCCAAGAACTCCATGGCTTCCTCTTTGGTAGCAAACTTTTGAGAAAGCTCCGCATGAAGCTCCTTTCCCTTTTCAAGTATAAATGTGGCAGTTACCTTATAAGATGAGGTTGCCTCAAATTTATCGATCTCTCTTTCCCTTTCTACCACAAGTCTTACCGCTACGGATTGCACTCTTCCGGCCGAAAGACCTGTTTTGATCTTTTTCCATAGAATAGGAGAAAGCTCAAAACCAACCAGGCGATCCAGCACCCTTCTGGCCTGTTGTGCATTTACCAGATCAATGTCGATACCTCTTGGAGTTTGCAGGGCATTGACAATGGCATTTTTCGTTATTTCCCTGAAAACAATTCTTCTTGACTTTGAATCGTCAAGCTTCAAGACTTCTTTCAGGTGCCAGGAAATGGCTTCTCCTTCACGGTCATCATCACTTGCCAGGTAGACCGTTTCGGCTTCCTTTACCAACTTTTTTAATTCCTTTATAACCTCTTTTTTATCTTTCGAAACTTCGTAGGTCGGTTTAAATCCGTCGCCAATATCAATGGCTTTATCTCCCTTAGGCAGGTCCCTAACATGACCATAGCTGGAAGCCACCTTAAAGTCAGATCCAAGGTATCCTTCTATTGTTTTTGCTTTCGCCGGTGACTCAACGATGACTAAATTTTTTGGCATTATACGCTATACGTTAAAATTTTGAACGATTCAAATATCAATAATTTTTTTTAAAAAAAGCAAAGCGTATTATTATTATATATGAAATCCATCTAAATTTAAGTTATATCCTTTTAGTTGGAATTGTCCATATTTGCTGATTACTGATAGTGAAAAGTTTATTATTGATACGTCACGCTCAGGCTAAAGAAACGCAGACCGGCCAAAGAGATTTTGACAGGGAATTGTCACCTCAGGGCCTGAGAGATTCTTCTCATATAGGCCATTATTTGAGGGATGAAGAAATACTTCCCGATGCAATTATTTGCAGCACTGCCGAACGAGCCAGAAATACAACACATTTGCTGGCAGAGCAGCTTCGCTTCGATACACAGAAGATCAAAACAAACGATGATCTTTATGAAGCCTCTGTAAGAACTTTCCTTCATGCAATCAATCAGCTCGATGATCACTGGAATACAGTGATCATGGTTGGCCATAATCCAACACTCACTTATCTTGGTGAATACCTTACAAAGCAGAGCATTGGAAATGTAGTCCCGGCTGGTGTACTTCACCTGACTTTTACAGTAGATAGCTGGAACGAAATTTCAGAAGGTACGGCCATGCTGAAAGCATACAAACATACCTTTGAATAATTTGTTACTGATGGCCAGTTCCTGGTTTCCGGAAAAGGATATAGTTTTGAGTTAATTGAGGGCGACCAACTGATATACAAAGCCTGATTCTAGAAACTTTAAAAGGATATATAAATCATCAATTTTATCGCATGAGTGCACTGGGAAGACATATTATTGTTGAGTTTTATGAATGCAATTCGGAAATTCTGAATAGCGTTGTACAAATAGAAAAGAGTATGGAAGCAGCCGCAGTGGAGGCTGGAGCCACTCTGATCAATTCAACATTTCATCATTTTTCACCCTATGGTGTTTCCGGAGTAGTGGTTATACAGGAAAGTCATTTGGCTATACACACCTGGCCTGAATATGGTTTTGCTTCAGTAGATCTGTTTACCTGTGGAGGTACTGTGAATCCATGGACCTCCTATCAATTTCTTAAAGAAGCTTTTCAGGCCGAGCACGGCTCTGCAGTTGAAATGAGGAGAGGAGAGTTGCATCTATTGAAAAAAAGAGATTTTAATTTATCTCAAGTGAGGGATCAAAAAAGTGTGGAAGATGGAAGGCCACTTCAAACAAAGGATGTTTGGTTTACCGAGCGAAATGATAACATAGCATTATCCCTAAAACATAATGGAAAATTGTTTGAGCAGCAAACAGCTTTCCAAAAAGTGGAAGTATATGACACATTTGCCTATGGCAATATGCTGACACTAGACGGTATGATCATGTGCACGGAAAAAGATGAATTTGTTTATCATGAGATGATCAGTCACGTACCCATGTTGTCGCATCCGGATGCCAAAAGAGTCCTTGTCGTTGGTGGAGGAGATGGAGGTACCGCCAGGGAATTGCTTAAACATGAGGGAGTGGAAGAAGTGGTGATGGTTGAGATAGACCAGTGTGTGATCGAAGCATCCAAAGAATATTTACCGGCCATTGCTTCTGCTTTAAATGATCCCAAACTATCTATCAGGATTGAGGATGGCATTAAGTATGTTAAAGAAACAGAAAATAACACTTTTGATATTGTGATCATTGATTCTACAGATCCTGTTGGCCCGAGTGAAGGGCTTTTTACCAAAGACTTTTACAATGAAGTGTATAGAATTCTGAAAGAGGATGGAATTATGGTTACCCAAAGTGAATCTCCAAGATTTAACAAGAAAGTTTTTAAAGAAGTGTACCAATGCTATAGAAGTATCTTCGGCCATGACCATGTATTTTGTTATTTAGCCCACATACCTACTTATCCAACAGGAATGTGGAGCTTTTCTTTTTCATTTAAAGGAAAAAACATTGATCCCAAAAGTGGTTCCAATAAAGAACGCATTCAGAAGTTCGTAACCAAGAATAACCTGAGTTACTACAATGCTGAAATGCATCAGGCTGCATTCGCCCTGCCGAACTTTGTAAAACAAATGATGAATGAAGAAATTGAAGCGATGTAGAATTTATGGTTAATTAATTTCCCTCTCTGAAATGTCATCCCACATAAATGCCATCTACTATGCTGACTGGATGACAAGACTTTAGATCTTAAATTTAGGAAAAAAGCGAAACCAGATTTGTAATAACATCAGTTCATAAAATAATCAACGCTATTTAGGATTACACAATTTTTTGATCAAAATCCAAAACTAGAGACTCAAAATTAATGAGCATTTGAATTGAGTTTTTATTCAATCTTTTTATTAAATTCACTTCATTGATTATTATCTGGAAATTAATTCCTAGCATTCCAAACTTGTGACCAAAGATGAAGTTTTAGCCGAATTTGATCCTAATGGGGTAGGGATCGATGGTACGCTTTTCGGATTTCCGTTTAGTGTGGAAAATGCTGAATTGGTGCTTATTCCCGTTCCCTGGGAGGTGACTGTCTCATATGGTTCAGGAGCTTCAAAAGGGCCCGCCTCCATTCTGGAAGCTTCACCCCAGATTGATTTTGCTATCGATGATATTACCGAGTCCTGGAAGCTTGGCATTACCATGCTCCCAATTTCTTCCGACTGGGAAAAAGAAAATGAACAATGGCGAAAGCATAGTGCACCCTATATAAAGTGGCTTGAAAACGGAAAACCCAAAGCAAACAGCAATCTTATTAGAAATACTCCGGAAGCCGTTAATGTCATATCAAGAAAGTTAAATGAATGGGTAAAAGATCAGGCCCTTACTTTGTTGTATAGTGATAAAATGGTGGGGGTAATTGGTGGTGATCACAGTACTCCCTATGGATTGATTTCCGCACTTTGTGAGCGTTACAAAGATTTTGGTATTTTACAAATTGACGCACATGCCGATCTTCGTGAGGCATACGAAGGTTTTGAATTCTCTCATGCTTCTATTATGTACAATGCCCTTAAAAATCCTCAGGTATCAAAATTGGTCCAGGTAGGAGTCAGGGATTATTGTGAAGCGGAGTTGGATTTTATCAGAAGGTCATCGGGAAGAGTAAAGACCTATTTTTACCGCAATATTCGAAAGAATTTGTTTAAAGGTGAAAATTGGAGGGAGATCTGTGAAGAGATCATTGATCAATTACCTAATCACGTTTATGTTAGCTTTGATATTGACGGGCTGGACCCTAAACTTTGTCCTAATACAGGCACACCCGTACCAGGAGGGTTTGAGTTTGAAGAGATAAATTTTCTGTTGAGAACATTAGTTAAATCCGGAAAGAAAATCATTGGATTTGATCTCTGTGAAGTAGCACCAGGAAAAAATGACCAGTGGGACGGGAATGTTGGTGCAAGGGTTTTATACATGTTGTCTTGTCTCATGGCAGTTTCCCAGGGCAAACTCAGGATGATCTGAAATTTTCAATCATACATTTAATTACAAAAATTTTCTGGAAAAGATTGGCTGATTGGCATGATATGTAATGCTTAATTTCCTGTTGCCTAAGACTCCTCTCAGCTTCTACAAAAATGCTGTTAATAAATCTTCCCCTTGCTGCGAGCGAAGCGTGATAGTCCCTTTATAACCGATCGTATCTAATTGTGTGAGATCGCTTCGTTCCTCACGATGAGTTTAATATAAGTGTATTGGGCGAGGTGAACGGAAGAAAAACAACCTTTACCTAAATAAAATACTAAATTATTTAGTTTAAAATTTGCATTGTTTACATTTAATGCTAATTTTATGATCATTATTACTAAATAATATAGTAATTAGTTGTTCCAATGACCGCCATCGATGTAATCATAGAGAATTTTAGTGAAATCAGGAGAAGGAGTATTAAAGTATGGGAGGGTATTCCGGAGGAGAAGTTACAATGGAGACCCGATAGTGAAGCAATGACTTGCATTGAGATGATCCGGCATGTTCTGGAAGGAGAACACTTGTACCAAATTATCATTCAAAACAGGGGTAATCTGGGAGATTATGTCTCTCCCTTTAAGGCTCGACCAATAGAAAATCTTCAGAGAGAGCTCAGGTTTAGTAAACCATACAGAAATGAATTTCTGCAAATGGTTGAAAGCTTCTCAGAAACAGATCTTGAAGAAATAAATATCGATAGAACGGAAGCAGGATATACCAGAAAGTTAGGAGACTTCCTACTTAGGGTTGGTTATCATGAGGCTGTTCATACCGGACAAATGTTGGACTATCTAAGAACTATGAATGTGGATAGGCCCAAGATTTGGGATTAATTATTGTCATAACTGTTAGAAAAATATGTGTATCATGACTAATCCGGAACAGGGAATTAATTTAAAGTTAAAACTCTCTACTAAGAAGCTGAACTCCGGTAAGTACCAGGTCAAGTTTTGTGTATCAGGAGCCGATGAAAAAGGGTTGTATGGTTATACATTAGTCGATGCAGGTGATACATTAAAAAACGTTGTTAGAAATATTCAAGATACTTTGGTGGATATCAGACACTCTGAGGATAGCTACAATCACGCCCATTTATATTCATTGGGAAAAAGAAAACACACTTATGCAAATTTTATGATTTTTGAAGCCTAATTGGCTGGTGTATGTTCGTTTAATTGTTAATTTTAAACGCTGTTTTGTGAATTGTGAATAGACCTGTCTGATAAAAAAGATACTGCTTTATTATTACAAACTGATGTCATGACCCTCGTTAGCAAAAACATTAAGTATTTAAGAAAACTTCATGCTTTTACCCAGGAACAATTTTCCGAAAAGATTGGGATTAAAAGATCATTGCTCGGAGCTTATGAGGAAGGAAGGGCTGATCCCAGGCTGAATAATTTGTTGAATATGGCAAAGGAATTTGGGGTGTCTGTGGATGTATTGATCAGTCAGGATGTGACGGGGATTTCCAGAGATGACTTAAAGGTCCTGGGACAAAAAGAAGAGAATGGTGAAGGATTAAAAATTTTGTCCATTACTGTAGACAAAGATGACAATGAAAATATTGAATTAGTGCCTCAGAAGGCTTCTGCCGGTTATTTAAATGGATATTCAGATCCTGAATATTTACAGGAGCTTCCGAAGTTTCAATTGCCAAATCTTCCACAAAATGGCACCTACCGAGCCTTCGAACTCAGCGGCGATTCCATGCTTCCCTTGGTTCCCGGAACGATTGTAATCGGTAAATATTTGGAAAGTGCCCATGATATAAAAAGCGGCAAAACATATGTTCTGGTTTCTAAGCAGGAGGGGGTGGTATATAAGCGGGTATTCAATTACCTGGATGAAAACGGAAAGCTTTTTTTAGTTTCTGATAATAAAATCTATGCTCCTTACGAGGTTGATGCCACAGACATACTTGAAATTTGGGAAGCAAAGGCCTTTATCAGTGTATCTTTCCCGGACCCTGAAGGAGATATGACCCTTGATAAACTAACCGGCATTGTGATGGACCTTCAACAGGAAGTGATTAAATTGAAGGATAAATAATTTTAAGATTAGCTTTTATATTTGATATTATTGACCAGGCTAAAATTACTCATAACCTTTTGAGTGAAGCTTTAGATGGTCTGCTTTCCTAAAAGATCAAAATCATAACCGCTTCTTAGCACTTTACCAGTATTTGTTTCATGGAACTTGGGAACAAAATACATTGCTTTAGGGCACTCATATTTTTGAAGCCTATCACGGAGAGCGTCTTTCAAGCCATTTTCTACTGCTTCGCTTAACCGGCCACCTTCAATGACAAGAATAATTTTTTGACCCAACCGCTCATCATCTAATTTTGAAATGAAAGATCTTCTATTCAACTTTTGTTCATAAAAGATTTCTTCAATTTTACTTTCAAGTAGATCTGATGAAACCTTGATCCCTCCGGTATTGATGACATGATCTGCCCTTCCAAGCCATTTAAATTCATGGCTATTCATCAGTTCAACCAGATCATTAGTGACTACTTTCTCATTGTTCGTCAGAACAGACTGAATCGTCAAACAGCCCCTATGATCCTGACTTAATTGTACTTCTTCAAAGGCCGTATATCGGTTGGATGCCTCGGGACCATTTAATCGTTTCAAAGCAATATGTGATACTGTTTCAGTCATACCATAGGTGGCGTATATTGGTGCTTTGACCTTGGTGATTTGTTTTTGTAACCCGTAATTTATTGGCGCGCCCCCGACTATAATGGCTTTTAATTCATTTAGTTTAGAAGCATTGTCTGATCCACTTAAGACGGTCTGTAGTTGTAATGGCACCAATGCGGTAAAATCAATCTTAGTATCATGAGTCAGATGTTCAAAGGGATTAGAGGAAGGCGAAACAACAATCATTTGAAGACCCATTTCAAATCCTCGCACCAGCATCATCATCCCTGCTATATATTCGGTGTTCAGGCAAATTAAGGAGGTATTTCCTGTGGTTAGGTTCAGTGCACTAGCGGTCATTTGTGCACTAGCGATCATCTGTGATCTTGTTATTTGAATTGGTTTTGGCGATCCTGTGGAACCGGAGGTATGGATCACAAAAGTATTTTGACCATTGAGCCAGTCCCTGGCAAAATTTAAGGTAGCTTGCTCAAAGGAATCTTTAACTTTGAAATCACCCTGATGATTGGCAATTTCTTCGTAGGTGATCCGCTTATTGTTTAGCCTAAGGAATGCTGGACCTGAAAAATCTCGCACTTTTGTATATGTAGTTCAACAGTTTCAAAAGTATTAAAATTCAAACTCATTGCCCAATGAGTGTTAAAAGTGTTGGAGTGTTGAGGTGTTAAAGTGTTGATGTTTTAAAACCATGGTTTGTGTCTCCACATACCATCAGGAAGCTGAGATCCAAATGCTTTGCGTTTTTTCAACAGGATTCGATCTGTACTGATCATGGTTTAGCATATTACATATTCTTCGGGCAAAAGTCTTTTTGCTTATATCTTACATCTTTCATATTCCGGCTTGTCCAGGTTAGGTGGTTATATCAATGCTTTTCAGCAAGAGCTTACAAAGTTTACCTGCAGATCGTTTATTTCTATACCAGGCACTTACCAGCTATTCAAAGAAGTCCTCTTCTGATAGGTTAAGAAATTTTTCAAATCAAAACCTCAACACTCAAGCACTTCAACACAATACCAATAACCTTTCCACACAATTCCGCTACTCGCCTACCTTAAGCGCCTGCTTGTTTTTAAACAATAGCTCAAGATGCCTCTCTCAATAAATCAGGATCGAAGTAGCTTCTAAAGATCTTCTAAGGAAATTTTGGATACTTATTAAAATCAGGGTCTCTTTTTTCAAGAAAAGCATTTTTCCCTTCTTGGGCCTCTTCCATCAAATAGAACATAAGGGTAGCATCTCCCGCCATTTCCATAATGCCCGCTTGCCCATCGAGTTCCGCGTTTAAGCCTCTCTTGATCATTCTAACAGCCATAGGGCTTCTCATCATGATGATTCGGCACCATTCAACAGTAGTTTCTTCCAGTTGTTCCAAAGGCACAACCTTGTTCACCATACCCATTTCTTCGGCTTCCTTAGCAGTATACTGCTGGCATAAGAACCAGATCTCCCTTGCCTTTTTCTGGCCAACATGCCGGGCCAAATAAGATGATCCAAAGCCGGCATCGAAACTTCCCACTTTAGGTCCGGTTTGTCCGAACCTGGCATTATCCGAAGCAATGGTCAGATCACACACTACGTGCAAAACATGTCCACCACCAATAGCATAACCATTGACCATGGCGATGACTGGTTTAGGCATGGATCTGATTCTTTTATGCAGGTCTAGAACATTCAAGCGAGGTACCCCATCTTCACCCACATAGCCTCCTTTGCCCTTTACATTTTGATCGCCGCCCGAACAAAAGGCCTTGTCACCTGTTCCTGTCATGATCACCACCCTGACATCCTGTCTTTCCCTGCAGATGTCCATGGCATCGATCATTTCTATATTGGTTTCAGGTCGGAACGCATTGTATACTTCTGGCCTGTTAATTGTGATTTTTGCGATACCTTCGAAAAACTCGAACTTGATATCCTGATATTCCTTTATTGTCTCCCAGCTAAATTTAGACTCCATATGTTTTCTGAATGTTGGATTTGAATGTTGCAAAAATACGTTTATTGATATTTTTATCTGTTTCTATTTCCAGAATTTTTGCTTTTGTCCCCATTTTAAAAAAGGACGGCAGATATGATATGAGCTCGCCCCTGGTTTTACAATGATAGTAATCCAGGCCATATTCTTTGGACAAGCTTTCAGCAAACAAAGGTTGTTCAGTTTCAAAATATTCTGCTAATTCTGGTTGTTGACTTGGCCCCTTGATTAGCCCAAAAATTCCTCCCCCATGATTATTCAAAATAACTATACGCAGATTTGCAGGAATATAATTGTTCCAAAAAGCATTACGGTCATAGAAAAAGGCCATGTCGCCCGTAATCAATGTGGTGATCCGCTTTGTGCCTAGTGCTGTTCCCAAGGCCGTACTGTTACTCCCGTCAATTCCACTTGTGCCCCTGTTTGCATATACTTCGATGCTTTTGTCTTTAAGCCCAACATAGTTGGCATATCTTACTGGCATGCTATTGGCTAAATGCAGGTCTGAATTTGAAGGAAGCGTACTCATCAATTCCTTTACTGCTTCAAACTCCGAAAACTCCTGATTAAAGAAGGTTTCTGAGAACGTTTTACCTGCAGTTTCATTGCTTTGCTTCCAATGCATCAGATAGGTATGGCTTGCTTCATTGCCGGATGACTTTGATTTAATTTCCTGAAAAAAAACTTCCGGAGCTACTCTGATAATCTTGGTGAGTTGTTGGAAGGTATCCGCAACCTCGCCCGCAATCTGTAAATGCCAATGCTCATCAATATCAAGTTCCCGAAGAAATATTTTAAGCTGCTTTGAGATCACTGATTTTCCAAATGTTATAAGAATATCCGGGCTCAGGTTTTTACGGAAGTCATTGCTCCTTACCGCCAGGAATGCATCCTGATGCTGAATAATATTATCAGCGCTATGGCAATTGGAAATTACATCTCCAATGACCGGCACATGGTGTTTTTGGGAAAATTCATTTAGATGCTCTAAAAGTTTGATATTTAAAGTATCCTGTCCGGCGAGAATAAGAATTCTCTTATTGCCTAGCTTTTTGCTGAAGAGCTCAATTTGTGATTCAGAAAGTTTTGCCGTGCACGATTCCTCTTCGAAGATCCTAATATCCTGATCGAATTTGAAAGCCTCATCAGTGGAAGGATAAAACGGTTCTCTAAATGGTGCATTGATATGTACAGGCCCGGGAGGGAATGATTTGCTCTCATTGATGGCTTCATTAACAATTCGATTTACATGCCACTGTGCATCCGGATGTTCCTGATCCACAGGAAGCTCATAACTCTTTTTTACATGTCTTCCGTAAATTTGCTGCTGTCTGATCGTTTGGCCATCAAGCTGATCAATCCATTCAGGAGGCCTGTCCGCTGTGAAAATGACCATTGGGATTTGCTGGAAGTATGCCTCGGCTACTGCCGGTGCATAATTATAAGCTGCCGATCCGGATGTACAAACCAATACTGTTGGAGTTTTGCTTTTCAGCGCTAATCCGAGGCCAATAAAACCAGCCGATCGTTCATCACCAATGGTTCTTGTATTGATTTTTGGATGCCTTACAAAAGCCAATGTTAATGGAGCACATCTTGATCCAGGTGATAAAATAGCTTCAGAAATACCTTTTTGAGAACATATTTCTGCAATATTAATGATGGATTGTAGGATCATAAATGCAATTAAAAGATTCGGCTAAAATAGAAAAGATAAGGGCAATTAACAATGAGTAATTAGCAATGAGTAATCAAATCAATGCAATTTAGATAAGCTTTCAGTCATCAGGTTTCAGGCTAGGACAGATAATCTTCTGATACACTAAAAACACCTTTTAGGCTGAAATCGGATACCTGAACCTGAAAGCTTTCAAAATATTTTCTTAAAAAATGGCATTAAATTAACAATTCTTATAACGTGAGTTTTAGAGAGAAGGACATTAAACCGTGATTATATTGTAATAAACAGGATCTAAACAAAAAAACATCAACTAATCTATTCCTTGAGTATTCTAAGAATAGTCTCGCATTTGATTTCTGTTTCTTCCCACTCGTGCTCCGGATCAGAATTTTCGGTGACTCCGGCACCTGAATAAAGCACAGCTGAATCGGAAAGCAGTTGCATGCATCTTATGTTCACAAAGATCCTGGATTCCTCTAACACATTCACCGGTCCTAAATATCCGCTGAAATAAGCCCTTTGATGTACCTCATTTTTGAGTAAAAATGCATTAGCTGGCTCTTTCGGCATACCGCATACCGCTGAAGTGGGGTGTAGCAGATCAAGCATCACAGTACCTAGCTGGGTAAAATTGGTGGCTTCGGTGTCAACATTAAATTCTGTTTGAAGGTGAGCTAGTGCTCCTGCCCGAGCCGTTCTTGGACCTTTCTCTGTAAATTCTCTTAATCTTATTTTTTTAAAGCAATTAATAATATACCGGCTGACCATGGCCTGTTCTTCAATTTCCTTTTGTTTCCAGGCAACTTCACGGAGATCAGTGTCCTTATCAATTTTTTGGGTTCCCGCTAATGAAATAGTCTGGAACATTTTGTTTTTATCAATACTGATCAATTTTTCGGGTGTGGCGCCCACCCAGGTGCCGATTTCCGGATGAGACACGATTGAAATAAAGGCATTAGGATAAGCCTCACAAAGTTTTTCAAAAATTTCAATGATCTCAAAGTTTTGGTCAAGAGGAACCAGTTTGATCTTGGAGGGAACCACTTTTTCAAACTTATTTTCGGCAATTTCCCCAACCGCCTTCCTGACCATTTCGATATATTGATCTTTCGAGGTGCTTTGTGTTTCATCCGATGAGGCCGTATAAAAGGATGTTCCTTTATTTTTGACCATACCATTTGAAAATTTTTCAAAAAGCCCTTCCAGTTGTATTTTAGATTCATCCCACTTCAGTGCAGGAGATATACTTAACTTTTTCTCTTTCGAGCTGAAATACAGATCATTGTTGATAAATATAGTTTGGTTTGCTCCTGAACCATCAAACGGAGCGATGATGAAGCCCTCCGGAAGTTCTTCAAGATCTGCTTTAACAACTTTTGTCGTTTGGGAAGAATCTATGATAAGGTGTTTTTCAGTTTGATGGGGTAAGCGCCATAGTGCAATGGCCCAATCATGTTCAACGGAGAAATTAAAAAGTGTTTTGAATATATATCGTTCGGATGCACCAATAAGGTTCTCCTGAAAAGTTCTCCATTCTTGCAAATGCTCCATACCTTACTTTTTATCTAATATAGCCATAGTAATACGGCTAACGCAAACCAATTGTTCATTGCCATCCTCAATCCTTATTTCCCAAACATGTGTTTTTTTACCGACATGAATGGGTCGGGCTGTTCCGAAGACGTATCCTTCTCTTACACTTTTAATATGGTTTGCATTGATATCCAATCCAACACAAAATTGTTTACTCAAATCTATCACACAGGTGGCGGCCACACTTCCTAAAGTTTCTGCCAGTGTAACCGATGCCCCTCCATGTAACAATCCCAGTGGTTGATGCGTTCTGTGATCTACCGGCATTTTGGCTTTGATAAAATCCGACCCAACCTCTGTATATTCTATACCTATGTGTTCCATCATGGTATTTTTGTTCATCTTATTGAGATGTTCAACAGTAACGTTGGGATTTATCATACAAGCTTTGAATAAAATTGTTTTATTTTGTGCCCTGGGCGCAACAAAAATAATCTAAAATTGAGAAGCAAAAAAATTTATCTAATTCGTCACGGACAGACAGATTTCAATAAAAATGGCATGGTCCAGGGAAGTGGTGTGGATGCTCCCCTCAATGAAACGGGTAGAAAACAGGCGGAGTCTTTTTATCAATCATATAGAAATATGGCCTTTGATAAAGTGTATATCTCTGCCTTGCAAAGGACCTTTCAATCCGTTCATAAATTTATAAAGGAAGAAAACTTGCCCTATGAAATTCTTCCAGATTTGAATGAGATAAGTTGGGGAGAAAAAGAGGGACAATCATTTTCAGGACATGATCACAATCACTATCTGAGTGTTACGGAGTCATGGAGGAGTGGGCAAGTTGATTTGGCGATTGGTGGGGGAGAGAGCCCGGTAGAGGTAAAAGATAGGGTCAGTTCGGCATTCGATTACATACTATCCAAACCTGATGAGGAAAAAATATTGGTTTGTATGCATGGTCGGGCTATTCGCATTTTGCTTTGTCATTTATTGAATTTCCATTTAAGACATATGGATATTTTCCCACATGCTAATCTTTGTCTGTACGAATTGACCTATACGGGTTCTTTATTATCCCTGGATAACTTTAATGACATACAGCATTTAAATGGACATGCTGGTTCCAATCATCATACTTAAGCGCTAACATTCTTTGTGCTTGTTGACTGAAACTGTTTCGGGTTGGTCATGAATGGTAAGATCAAAAACATCGTGCCTGGCATAATGACCAATCACATCAAAATCCATTTTACTCTTCCCAATTTCATGCATATCTATGTCGGCATATAGGACCCCTTCCTTTCCAAACAATGGACCAGCCATAACTTCTCCCATTGGTGAGATGATCACACTTCCACCCCTGGTCATGACCTCAGGTTGATTTTCTAATTCGTGCAATCCGGGAAGATCTTTTGGATATTGGTCTTTTGTGACAAACTGATTACAGGCAAGAACAAAGCAGCGCCCCTCAAGTGCAATATGTTGCATAGTGGCTTGCCAGGTGTCCCTATGGTCCGCTGTAGGGGCCAAATAAATGTCCACACCTTTCCGGTACATGGCCATACGTGCTAATGGCATATAGTTCTCCCAGCAAATCAATCCACCTATGGTACCAAATTCCGTGTCAAAAGTGGATAAGGTTGATCCGTCTCCCTCGCCCCAAATGATACGCTCGGAAGCTGTAGGTTTAAGTTTTCGATGTTTTCCCAGTAAATCCCCATTTGGCCCGAAGTACAGCAATGTACAATAAAGTGTTCCGCCTTTTGCCTCTCTCTCAATCACGCCAATAGCAAGGTAAGCCCCGGCTTTTTTGGCATAATTTCCAAGGACATCAATTTCGGAAGAGGGTATTTCAATGGCATTTTCCCAATATTTCAACCATAGTTCTCGCCCTTCTTTTGACCTGCTGCCGACAATAGTTCCGAAAGTAAGTCCTCTCGGATAGGCTGGTATAAATGCTTCCGGAAATAAAATAAGCTTTGCTCCTTGTGTTGAGGCTTCCCCAACCAGATCACCTACTTTTAGGATGGTTTCCCCGAGGTTAAACAATATAGGAGAGGATTGGACTACTGCAACTTTGAAGTTCTTCATATACCTTTTTCTTATTCTAGTTTATTTTCCAAATCAGGCATGGCTAAATACCAGATCAACCTAACACAAGTTTTGATTGAAAAATTCTCTTACGTGTATCAATATCTGAGGCTTCTATATATAATTCATTCTTTTTGATTTCGCTGATATGGAATGCAAGGGTTTGTCCAAATTTCACTTCCGCTAGAAAATTAACTTGAAGTTCCTTAATTCGAAGCTTTTCAAATAAATATTCAGAAATACAATCTTCAATCCACTCAATATATTTTGCATTGTTCACATGTTCATTGATATCAATATCACTATAAGAAATTCGCCTTTCCATAATACCCGTTAACGCAGCATGGCCATTGAGTTTATTCAATGGATCAATCAATGCCTGTTTGTCCTTAATGACAGGAATCGGATCTTTCAATGTATCGATTTTCTGTGGTCGCCGACTATCTGTGTTGAGCAATAACCAAGAGGAAGTTCCGGCTGCTAATGCATTTTGATTTCCATCAAGCATAACAAAATCTCTGAAAGCATAAAGGTGATCTTTATTACTGGGCCATGTCTCGAGAGCAATACAATCCTGCCATTTTGGATAGTCAGTTACATTGATCTTTATCTTATGTAAAACCCAGATAAGTCCTATATTCTCAAGATCCTTTTGCCCGGCTTTTAAATGAGTGGCATGATTCCAGGCAGCATCCTGAAAGTAATTAAAAAGTGCTCCTAGTTTCAAACAACCACTATAATCCGTTTCATAAGATTTGACCTTATACTGTTCTTGCCAAGTGAGCATCATTTCATGAATATTTGAAATTGGAATTTGAATATAACATTTTCAGATAGAATTGATGTCGGCGATCAAGAACTATTGGGGATAATTATGAGAATTCCATAAATGACATTCATTAAGTGTTAGAAATTTTGATCTTTACTGATTCAATTATTGGAATATTCCGGTTTAAGAACATATGACTGAATTCATTATAAATGAGGTGTGTAACCGGAAGGCCGAAGCATGTGTTACATTTTTAATAGATAATAATTTTATTCAATGGAAATTCTAAAAGATAAATCTATCATCATTACCGGGGCAACAAGTGGGATGGGCAAGGCTATCGCGGAGAGATTTTCAAAAGAAGGAGCGTATTTGACATTAAGCGGAAGAAATCAACAAAGAGGCACTGAGTTGATTAATAAACTACCGGCAGACCGATGCCAATTTATAGCCGGAGATGTTGGTTTGATAGAAACGAACGAAATGCTTGCGACCAGAGCGATCGAAAAATTTGGAAAGATCGATTGTGTGGTTACTAATGCTGGCGAATTAGGATTGGGTAGCGTTACCGATGTAAGCTATGAAACCTGGAATAGTACATTGAATTCCAATCTCAATGCTGTTTTTTATCTCTTAAAATTCGTATTGCCGAAAATGCTTGAGAATGGTGGGGGTAATGTTATCGCCAATGGTTCTATAGCGGCTTTTAAAGTTTTCCCAAACCATCCGGCCTATTGTGCATCAAAGGCTGGACTTGTTTCCTTGATCAAACAGGTGGCACTCGATTATTCCCCTTCAGTAAGGGCTAATGTTATTTGCCCTGGACCTGTGGATACGCCTCTTATATGGAACTCCGCCCAAGCCTTCGATCAACCGGAACAAGCAGTTGAGGGGGCTAAGAATGCAACCTTACTAAAAAGATTAGGGAAACCGGAAGATATTGCCAACCTGGCACTATTTCTGGCCAGTGAAGAATCGGCCTGGATTACGGGAAGTTCAATTACTATTGACGGGGGTATAATGACAAAGTAAAAAGTTGATTTGTCAAATTAAAAAATTAAAGAAAAGGGCGCTTTAAAAATAAAACACCCTTTAAACCCTAACGCATTAAAATGAACCTTTTTGTGATGATATTTTCTGCATTGAGATGTAGCTGTAAAACATAATGGCCAGATAATCCTTGTTTCAAGCTCAATGGTAAGTCATTTTTTCCCTCATTGATCGAGAAGGTTCTTTCAAGCACCTTTTTCCCAAGGATATTCATAACCACTATTTTTGCCTTCCCCGGATTGTTACTCTCAAATAGTAGCGTAAGGTTATCTCTAACGGGATTGGGAAAGAGATTTATTTTCGATGATGCAATGAAACCTTCCTGTTTGTCATTGGACAACGTTGCTTTTTGGTTATTACCAGCAACATTCAAAGAAGCGCCTGTGGAGAGCACGAGGTTATCAATACCAATATCACCCCTCCATGTATTCCCCGTTTTTCCGACAAAACGCAGTTGAATTGTGTTGCCGGTATAAGAAGACAGATCCGCAGAAGCACTATGCCATTGATTTCCCTGAGGACCTGCCAATGTCCATAGGGACGTCCAGGTATTTCCCCCATCCTCACTAATTTCTAATGTTAAACTACCCATTCGGCTGGATCCGTACATATGGTAGTTGAATTGGAAGTTGGTGGAATTGCTTCCAATATTATAACAAGGCCCATTGAGGATGGTGGTTTTATTTGGGTTATTCGGGTTGGATGATTCGACATACAAATACTCAGATCCATCATAGGCAGACGATGGTCCTGTTCTTCTGGAAGGTGTACCACCGGATCCTTCTGTCCAATCAAAATCATCGGAGGTAGACTGCTGCCAATATCCCGTGCCATTTTCGAAACTTTCGTAATATGGAAAGGTAGAAACGGTTGCAGTACAGTTTGTGGCCGGGGCAGATAAGGTAGTGAAGTTCCTTGAAGAAGAAAATTCAGAACTTCCGAATGAGCAGTTATTTCTAACCTGAAACTCATATTGAGTGGATGATACTAGGTTTGTCACTACCAATAGATTGGTCCCTGCAACGTTGGAAGTAGTCCAGGATGAAGCACTTAACGCCTTGTAACGAACATCGTAGCTTACAGCGCTCTCAATACTGCTCCAAATCAAGGTAGCCTGATTACTGGCGAGCCCCATAACAAAAAGCCCGTTGGGAACATCGCAGACATTGGCGGCTGAAGTGGTGACAATGAGTGATGGTGAGTAATCGAAACTGGCTCCGGCACAGTTTGTCCTAACCTGGAACTCATAAGTAGTGCCAGCTGCCAGACCTGAGAAGCTTTTTACTTGAAAAGAGACCGTTGAACTTGTCCAACTGCTTGTGCCGAGAACTCTATACCTCGCTGTATAGGTAAGGGCAGAGGGAGTTGTATTCCAAATCAGACCCACTTGACTTGAGGTTACCTGCGTGGTTCTCAAACCTGTTGGGATTTCAGTACAGGGATCCGGGGTAGTGAAATTAATTGAGTTCGAGAATTCAGAACTATCATCACTGCAATTGGTCCTAACCTGAACCTCGTAGGTTGTGGAGGCCAGTAAGCCCAACGCTGCAAAATTATTAAGGGATACATTATTAGTGTCCCAATCTGTGCTGCCTACCGGTCTCAACCTGATATCATAGCTTTGTGCATCAAAAACATCATCCCAGCTGAAGAGTACCAGATCAATACTTAAAGAACTGACACGCAGTCCTTCAGGGATTTGGCACTGATCAGGTAAAATGGTTGTAAAGAATTCGGAAGGAGAAAAGTTCGAATTATCTATCAAACAATTTGTACGCACCTGAAACTCATAGGTCACTCCCGGAGTTAAGCCTGTGGCATGGAAGCTATTGAAGAAAGGCATAAAAGTATCCCAGTTTGTAGCACCCACTGCACGAATACGTACTTGATATGTTTCTGCATTAAAAACAGCATTCCAACTTAAGGTGGCCTCATCCTCGGTTATATTGTCTGCTGTTAATCCTGTAGGAACTGCACAGCTTACAGCTACCGTTGTAAATATGTAAGAAGCGGAAAATGGAGAGCTTTCAGAGGAACAGTTTGCCCTGACCTGGAACTCATATTGCGTTGAGGGAGTAAGCCCTCTTACCACCAAAAGATTTGTTCCTGCTACGTTTTGGGTTGTCCATCCGGAGGCGGAAGTTTCTTTATAGCGCACATTGTAGTTGGACACCCCTGAAACACTGCGCCACGTTAGGGTCGCCTGACTTTGGGCTATGCCAAGAACAAAGAGCCCTGTAGGAGTGGTACAGGCTAAATTTTCAAATGTGTTTTTAACATTGAAAGTACTTTTGACATCTCCCGGCCTCTCCGGCATATTAGCAATGACAGGAGCTCCATGGATCATTATAAACGTGAGAACAATAGTAGTGAAGGTTTCTTTGAAAGCGTTGATCTTTCCCATGGTAGTAGTTTTAGGGTTAGTTAGAAGCTTAAATAAAACAGTTATGAAATGATGAAATTATCATAATAAGGAGGCCAACATTTCAGAAAGCACTTTTCCAGTAACTATTAGATAAGAGTGGTTAGAAAAGGTTACAAAATATTCTTTTGAAATCGATTGGTCATTTTGGCACAGTACTTGATTTTATAGCCTGGAAACATATAAAGTGAAGTCAAATGAGAAATTTATTTATTTTTTTGGTAATTGGGATCACAGCTTCGTCCTGTGTACAGGAACTTACGCCTTATACTTCCCGTGTTCATCGTGAGACAGGACTTTCAGGAGAGCAATTGAAAAAGGTGCAATTTTACAACTCTCAAAGAATTGTCCTCTATCGTGAGGTTGGTAAAAATACCACAGAAGTAGTTTCGGGTGAAATCAAGATTATTGATGGTAAAAGGATTGAGCAGGTGGTGATCAATCCAAACACCCCTGGTGTACTTGTGAGTGCACCTAACAGTGACCGTTTTGGAGTTAGTTTTGAAAAAGGACCGGATCGCTTTTTGATCTTTGGTAGCAACAGTAAAAGAAGAGGTTATTATGCTATTCTGGCAAGAGATTGGACTGGTAGCTCCGCCAAAATCGATTATGACGGCAAGGTTTATAAATTGGCTCCCGAGAGCAGTGAAGCAATTCTGTTAGTTAATATGAAGAAATTGAGGTCTATGAAGGTAAACAGTCGAACAGCTGGAGGTATCAGGATTCAATAACCTTTCAAAGACCAACCACGTTATTATAGTTACTTGTATTGATCATCAAATCTTTTCTTTATATAATAAAAATGGCCGGTGTTCTCACCAGCCATTTTTTAGTTATGTGCATTTGAAACTATCAATAGTAACTCGGAAATCCTTTAAAGGCTGTGGTCGATTCATGATCAACAAAATTGCCGGAAAATGTGATTTTAGAACCAAAAGAGCTTATAACGTTAGCTGTCGCATGGCCATCGTTATAAATACTCATTGTTACGGTTGAACCCCCTAAGATGGGAGAAGTTACTTGTGTTCTGATAGTCAATGGACCATTTTCTTTGCCCTCAATGATCTCATAACTTGCAATTCTGCCTTCAATGGTAATGCCACCTAAACCATTGAAACCTACTCTGTGATTGAATCCAAGCTGCATCACCAGCTTATCTCCATCTACCATAACAAAATTTGTACTGGGTGTTACAAAATATGAGTTGAAATATCTATCGTACAGTGTGTGTGCTTCCAGTACGAATGTTTTATCCTCTATCAATGAAAGAAATTGCTTTCGGTTTTCGATGAGTTGAGCATTTTTTTCTTTTTTTCTTTCAGCCTTCTGAATTTTTTTGACTGCCTTTTTAGCTTCTTTGCTCTGACTATGTGCGGGAACCGCAACGACTAACATCATGATCGCCACGATCCAATATGCTACTCTTTTCATATTGATGTATGTTTATTGTTGTACATAATCGAATCTGGTATGTCTTAAATTCCAATTCGATAAAAATTGAGTAGCAATTATTTCATGTGTGTAAAATCTATTTTTAAAAGTTGTTTGTGTATCTCAATTCAAAGTCAGTTATGACTACTACACTATTTATATTTTATCCAAATATTTTCATAAATCGTGCCATTTTTAACATAAGCCTGTCAGAATCATGATTTTGTCATATACCCGCTATTTGAACTGCAAGTTTTGTAATAAACCAAATGAGTATGGAAGCGGATGATTTTGGCCAAATTAATCCATAAAAAAAGGGCACAGCTAAATACTAGCTGTGCCCTTTTTGTGATCTGCAATTATACTATTTACCCTTCCCTTCAACAGCGAGTTTTTGTCCTTTGGGCTTCAAAATATTGCCATCAGTATCAATGATTTCTACCTCTCCAAGTCCCAGTGCTCTGATTTTCTTTTCAATTTTTTCCCGATCTCCTACCACGATCCAACTGAAATTTTCCGGAGAAACGGTCTTTTTGGAAGCTTTTATAATATCCTCCAATATTAGGTTTTTGACATTATCAGCATACTTTTGGTAATAGTCATCCTCCAAATTGAATCTAACAATGTTGGAAACGGAACCTCCTACAGCATTTAAAGTCTCCCATTGACCAGGTAAGCTGAGTATATCGTTTTTCTGTGTTTTTCTAAATTCTTCTTCAGTAGGAGGGCGAGTTGTGATATACTCTTTTACTTCCTTATAAGCTTCTTGCATAGATTCACTGGACTTATCAGTTTGGACCGGGGCATAAACAAGGTATGGTCGCTGACCTTTTGCACCAAGCATAAAGGTTCCGGCTCCATAGGCCCAACCCTTATCTTCTCTTAAGTTCATATTGATCCTTGAAGTGAATTCGCCACCTAATATGTTATTCATAGTGGTCACGGCAATATCATCGGGTGATCCTGAAGGATCAATGACATGTCCGGCGATAATTACGGATTGTAATGAACCAGGCCTGTCCATTAGATAAATTTTGCTTTTTTCAGGATGATCAATTTTTGCAAGATTTTTCACCGGTACGTCCGCTGATTTCCATTTTTTAAATAATCCTTCGAGTTTTGGTTTTAGATCGTTCATGGAAATATCTCCGACTACCACCATGGTAGCATTGTTGGGTTTGAACCAGGTATCATAAAATTTGATAAGATCATCCCTTGTTAATTTGGATACGGTTTCTTCATAACCTGAACCGGTTAATGGCATACCATAGGCGTGATCTTTACCGTACATGAATTTCGGGAATACACGAAGGGCCATTTGAATGGGTTGTTTTTTCTCCCTTTGGATACCTACTAATTGTTCTTTTTTCAATCTCTCAAAATCGCCTTCAGGAAATGCAGGATTGAGGATCACATCGGAATAAAGCTCCAGGCTCTGATCTACATTGGCCTTTAGTGTTGATAAGGTAACAGAGGAGATATCCAAGTTTGAAAAAGCCCCAAGATTGGCGCCAAGTAAACCCAACTCTTCATTGATTTGCAGAGAGTTCCTGTCCTTGGTTCCTTCATCGATCATATTCATGGTTAAAGCAGCGGTACCCGGTGTGGCATATTGATCGGCTGCATAGCCAGCATCAACCATTAGATTGAAGTTAATCAACGGTACTGATTTCCGCTCAGCCAAAATAACTTTTAACCCATTGGACAACGTTGCTCTTTGAAGTTCAGGGAATTTTACGGAAGCTGTTTCCCCAACATCCGGTAATTTGCTTCTGTCCACATCTGCGCCTGTTGTTGCATATTGAGGAAAAGGATTGATTTCCAAGACATACTTACCATCGGACAACCACTTTTGAGCAGTTTTATGTACCTCAGAGGCCTGTGCATCTCGCATACCTTTAAGTCGGACTTTATAAAATTCAGGATCTCCCTTGTAGATGGTATTTTGAGCAAGAATATCTGATTTTCCACCAAACCCACCAATTCTTTCAATGCCTCGGGTAAAGTTGGCAAAGTATTGTGTTTTGGCTCTTAACATCTCTTTCTCAGTAGGACCTTGTGCTAAGAATTTGTCAATTTCCTCGTTGAGTGCTTTTTCTACTGTTTCATTGGCAATACCCGGTTTCACATCAGCTTGTACAACAAAAATACTTGCAATTTCATTTTCAAAATTGAAGGCATTTACTGAAGAGGCTATCTGCTCATCATATACCAATCGTTTATACAATCGGGAGTTTTTTCCGCTGGCTAAAGCACTGGCAGCGAAGTCAAGCTGAAAGGCTTCAGGATTACCCCATTCAGGAACATTCCAGATCATATAAATACGGGTTTGTGGAACCCTGTCCTGCTGAACTTCTCTGATGGTACCTGTTCTTTTGGCAATATTGACAGTCTGTTTTGTCACCGGAGGGCCTGAGGGAATATCACCAAAATTGCTTTTTACTTTTTCATAGATTTCATTGGTATTTACATCACCCGCAATAACGATGACAGCATTGGCTGCTCCGTAGTAGTCTTTAAACCATTCTTTAACATCCTCAAGAGATGCTGCATTCAGATCTTCCATGGAGCCAATCACGGTGTGGCTATAAGGATGCCCTGCCGGGAAACAACTTTTGGTTACAAAGTTGAAGAATTTACCATAGGGCTGATTCTCTCCTTGTCTTTTCTCATTTTGTACCACACCTCTTTGCTCATCTAATCTTTCCTGGGAAATAGCCCCGGCAAAGTGTCCCATTCTGTCAGACTCCATCCATAGTGCTACATCCAATGCTGAAGTAGGTACATTCTGGAAATAATTGGTACGATCAAAATTGGTGGTTCCGTTTAAATCTGTGGCACCTACACTTTCCATGGCCTGAAAATAGTCATCATTGAAATTTTCACTTCCATTGAACATTAAGTGCTCAAATAAGTGAGCAAAGCCAGTTTTGCCTGTTTTTTCATTTTTTGATCCGACATGGTACCAAACATTCACAGCTACAATGGGAGCTTTATGATCTTCATGGACGATCAGTGTCAAACCATTGTCTAAAACAAATTTTTTGTGCGGAATATTAAGCTCATCGATGTTAAAATTAAAAGCTTCTTGTGCCATGGTTTGAGGAATCAGGCACGATAGCGCGGTAAAAAGGAATAATGCATAAAGGGTTTTCATTGTTAGTTTGAGTTTTAATTGAACTTTTTGGTTTCCAGTTAAATAGGAATACATAAGATAGCTATAAAGTCTATGTCATCCAGACTTTATTTTATGAATGGCGGAAAGGATATTTGGAAAGAGATATTTGATAGCCGGCGGTTGGTTCAATTTAAAGTTGATCCAGAAAAGGCTTCATCTCCAACAGGTTGATGTCATCCCTTTTCCTTAACTGTCTTAAAAACCATCCTTTATGACCGGCACCATAAATGATGAGAATCCGTTTTCCCTGATTTTGATGATCATTCAAAGCTTTTTCGATATGAGAGTAATGGGATTTGTTGATGTTATCCCAACCGCCGGGTCCTAATTCATCATTGAAAAGGCGGTTGTAGGTGCTGGCCCAAATTTCAACAGCTTCATCGTAGGCATCTGTATGTATCCAATATGGATCATCATCCTGCCCCTGAGCCTTTGATACGGAATCGGACTTCTGGGATGCTGTCAAATACTCCTGCCAGTCTTTTTGCCTTGTACTGTCCTGGCTAATTTCCTGTAATTTTTTTCTGCGGGCATCTGCCATTTGCTTTGTCCAACCTGCGGTAGGTATAATATCAAAATCCATTTCTTTCAATAATGGGAACAGGACATGTACGTATTCTGGAAACCTGGAAACCCTCGATTCTGTAATGGTATCCTTTTCCAAAAATTCATTCATGGCAGCATCAAAACGATCAGGAGGGATTTCCGTCAATACCACATCAGGATTGATTTGACGGATGAGATTTTTTAATGTTTCTGTTCCGTATTTTTCACTGGTAAGATGCTTTCTATGGATCGCTCCCAAAACCAATACTTCATTCATCCTGGTTTTTTCCGGTGTGCTACCATTTGATTTTTTTTGATGACAGCCGGAAAACATTGTCATCATGGAGATAATGATTAACAGGAATGATCTCATTTGGTTAGTTTTGACAGAAGAGGATTCAATCTATGACAGAACAGTAAAAAAGGCACCGATTTGGAAAACTCATTCCTTAACCGGCACCTTTTCGATTTATATTCAATAAAACTAAAATTCAATCTTTATTGCTCCTTGACTAACGAATCAATTTCGGCCTCTTCCGGCATTGCAAACATGTCATCAGATTGTGCTTTTTCACTAAACTTCACATTGGCAAATTCGGCTTCGTATCGAAGGTCTCCAAGCTCACCGTTTTCATACTTATATCCTTTTAATGTTTTAGGGATTGTTAACCCGTCAACTTCCTGCCAATCATAAATGATCGCATTATAATTTTCATGCGACTCATTAGAGAAATAGGTGACGGTGTACAGCAGTAAATGCATCTTATGCGTTTCCTGATCAAAGTGAGCTACATAATAGTCTCCGGAAGAATCTCCCACTCCTTCGTTAAAACTTACCTTAACAACATCATAGGTCTTTCCATCCATTTCTCGGGGCTCAAGCACTTCATAATTAATTCCCGGATCACCAAGAACAAAGGGTATGGCAAAGAAATAGAAATACAGGTTGTGGTAGAATCGTGCGGACATTCTGCCCAATGCTTCCTTATTTGGAGATATCCAAACCTCGTTCCCATCAAAACCTATTTTGTAAGTATCATTGTTCAGAAGAACACGCCTGTCTTGAAGGTCGATCATTTGATGATCACCACCATCCTTTTTCACGAGATCATATTCCAAAGTCTTGTATTTCTGCCAGGTTTCAAATCCACCGTGTGCCTTTAAGGCGCTGGCAAACTCCTCAGGAAAATTAGCAGTATGGCCAGGTAGTTCTTCTACAACTTCTTCCTGGGGAGCGTCATTTGCAGTTTCTGATTGCTGATTTTGTGAACATGATGTAGTCAATAATAATGCAATCAATAGCACATTAATAGTCATCTCCTTTACATTGGTAGTAAAGTATCGCAGTAGTTTCATGGTTATAATGGTTTATGTAAAGGACAAATTTTTGAATCTTTGCATAACCAGCCAAGCGTTTCTCAATCTATATGAGTATTGGTCCTACAGACGACACATTGGACTCATCCCGGAACTTCAATTTGTGATAATTCAAAACAGACTATTGGCTCAGGGAGCAAGCATATGGAAGCCTGGATAATCAATATTGCGGGCTATCCAAAAAACAATAATGACTCCTGCGATAATAAGGGGTGTTTTAGGAAGATGAAGCAGATTCCTTATTTTTTTTGTTCTGAAGCGGTTGACTAACCGAATGCTTAGATTATAAATTAAAACAATAAATCCGGCAATAAGCAACGGATTGTATTTTAAAGAGGCAATTGGATTGAGATGTAGTAATTGATAAAAAGCTCTTTGTGATCCACAACCGGGACAATAATAGCCAGTGATTTTATGAAAGGGACAACTTGGGAAAATGTCGCTGTTGGAAGGGTTGATAGTAAAGTAAAGAACCACCAATATGACAATTATTATTGGTGGTCCGTATTTAAATACTTTATCAATAAGCATTATAAGAATTCAAATAGTGCTGCACCTACACCAAAGAAGAAAACAAGAATAAGGTAAAGCACTCCTCCGATCAGAGAAACGAAGAAACCTATTTTTGTCCATTTCCCGGCCTCTTGTGAGGCTTTCTGAGCCCCTTCGTAATCACCTGCTGCAAACCGGGTGTTTACATTGGATGCATTAATAATCCCCACTATTCCCAGGGGTAAACAGCAAAAAATCGTAACAAGAATTGATTCAACCAACCAATTCTTCGGGGGTACTTGATTTTGTTCCATATTAAAATTTAAAAGTTAGTGGTATGATATAGATATAAGTATATAGTCGACAAGACAAACAGATAACAATATGCACAATTTTCCAGCGGTTTACAAAATTTGTAGGACTGAATGAAGGTAAAATTGAGAAAGTCATGATTCAAGCTCCAGACATTCCTTAAGTCTGTTAAGGTCAGCATCTTGTCTTTTCTGGAAACTCTTTTTCATCATTGACCCAAATAGTTTAAAAGGCAGTGATTTGAACTTAGTATCTACCGTGCATACTAATGAAGTTCGGTCATGTCCCACATCCTCAAAAGTATTGAGCATAATAGATTCCATTGACCTATGTCTCAAAATACCTGAAAATTCTTTGTAAGGTACTTTTTTGGTAATCTCTTCTTCCAGAATGAATTTTTTGCCTTTGTTTTCATACACATGATGTGCCTTGGCGCCTACCTCACCTTGCTTACCACTGATCGGTTCAAAATGCTTAAAATCCTTCAACCAAAGATGCATGTTATCAGGATTGTCAAAAAAATCCCAAACCTGCTTTACGGGTTTTTTAACAATTATTCGACTGGTTATGACCATGATATTCAGATGTTTGATGACTTCTTTAACCATATCTCAATCTACCACAACCTCGATTACACCAAATGAAATGACTTCAACCAAATCCGGATGAAGCTTTTTTATAAATTTTATAAAACCTTTTGTCATGGAAACCGGATCATCACAACTGCATAATGCCATGACTACTCTAATCATAATCAATTCAATAGGATCTTTTGAAATAATTCTAAAAAGATGAAAGGGGCCTGATCTAGATTTAATAAAAATAATAAATAACTAACAAAGATGCTTAAGCCAAACAAACGCATTTAAAATTCTGAGACAGCATTGGCGCATTGATCTTATCCGCTATTGGGGAGGTAAGTAGAATTGTGTTCAAGTGTTGAAGTGTTTCAAGTATTTAAGTTGAAATATGTGAACATATGATGGCTTAAATGACATGGATAGGCAATTTAATGATTCATTAAAAAGTATGCAGGATCAGATTTTACCAGATATTTCTTCTTTTTTCTAAGTGGGAGGGATTATAAAATTTAATAATTATTTTTAAACCAAAAGAAACACAATGTACTTCAACTTCAACCACTGGAACAGAAATCCTGATAGGAGGATATATCAATACTTTCTATTGGCACCATTATTTTGCTTTATTGCTTGTTCGTTTGAGCGCAGAATTCCCTTAGGCATTTATGAAGAATTTGTGGGATTTGATATGGCACTATTCGAGAGTGAAGAACTTTTATTCAAGGAGAATGGCAGATTCGAGTATTTTTTTCACAGCGATGACTTAGGAAGCAGTAGATACGGTTCAGGAATATATTTTGAAAAGAATCATAAACTATATTTGGAGTTTAAAGAAGGGAAACTTCCTGTTTCACTTGCAATAAAAAATAATCAGAAAGTTGTGGGAGATACATTGGTATATGGATTTAAAACCATCTATTTATCAAAGCATAATGATTCAATATGCATTTCAGCAGTTAACATTACAGTTTACTGTAAAAACGGTTCACTGCATCAGACGATTTCCGATGATTCAGGATCAGCTACATTAAAGATTCCTGCAAAGGCTTTGCCAATAAAGTTAAGAGTGGAGCATGCAGGGTTTAATGCATTACGGGAGGACATTGAACCAATTAGCACAAAGTATAAAATTATTTTAAATCCTGCTTACGGTGCTACCATACAAGCAGGAAGTACAATGGAGTTTGATATATTAAAAATTGGTTCGAACCACATTAAACTGAAAAGAGATAGGAAGAAGATAAAGTTTGTAAGAAGTTATAAATGAGTAAGATAGTAGATTGAGATAAGAAAATTAGCGAATAGTTGTTAAGTTCAATCTTAATAAAATGACTATATATTTGGGTAAACCATGAGAAACGGGAAATATTTCGATGATGGCGGTGCAGAACTAAACCCCGATTTATTCCCTACTTCTAATCTATGTTTAATATGCAAGAATAATAATGACCTTAAGCAGGAAATAGTATGCAACCTAACGAGGTTGGATCAATAAAATGAATTAGAATTTGAGTGTTTTGCATTTGAAGAGAGAAACATTGACTATGATGCTTGACTGATAAATATGCTTGGCATTGGAATCTAAATGAATTACAGATATGAAGGAAAGATCACAGTACTGTACCAAACATGAAATTCAGAGTTGCAGCCTAAAACCTCATCTGGAAGTACTGTGATCAATATTTTTCAATTACTAGAACTCGATACGATAGCTTAAATTGGGGAATAGCCCTAATTGTTCTTCATTTTTTATGGTGCCGCTGGACCTGTCATAATATTCGTCGAACACGTTGAATCTGCCGGTGAAATTCTGGATATTCAAAGCCAAAATGCTAGCATGACTTGGCTTGTTCCTTCTGTATTGTATGCCAATGTCAAATCTCATGTAATCGGGCAACTGGCGTTCGAACAACTCATCCCATTTATAAATCGTGCGATTTTCACTTCTGGATGCTTCCAGATCGATCGGTAAAACCCTTTGTCCGCCTCCCCAGATCATTCTTCCATTGATACCTATCATATTATTACCCGATCTGCCTACCTTAAATTCCTTTCCTGCAGTGATATTTGTGGCATAGTTTGCATTAAAACGGGTATTTCGTTCTATCTTATCAGCCCCTTTATATTTAGATTCAAACAAGGAGCCGGTAATAATGAAGTAGTAGTTACGATTGAAGAACTTCTCAAATGTAAGTTCAACACCGTAATTTCTTCCCGTGCCATCATTGACCAAGGCGTAGTTTGTATAACCATCTTTTTCATTCAGTGAAGAGAAAGTTAACTCCCATGGTTCAACAGCGGTGGAGGCATGGGCTATAGGCACATCAAACAGTTGTTGATAGTAGAACTCCGTTTTGAATCTCAGGTTTTGTGCGAAAGTTCTTTCATACCCCAAAACGTAGTGAGCTGCCTTGGTCATAGCAAGGTTCTTATTCGGCTGGAAAAAGCTTCCGTCCTGCCGTTCCTGTTGCGCGAGATATAAGGGTATTGGTTCTAAGCGACTGTGTATGCCAAATCCCAGACTGAAAGCCTGGTTGTCTTTGAATTGCCACTTTGCACCAAATCTTGGTTCAATGGATCCGCTACCATTCAATGCGAAATGAGCATAATGGACTCCGGTATTCAATGTCAACTGTTCGTTCATTCTAAATTGCCACTGAACATAGCTTTGCAACAGTTGTGTACTGCCATCTGATTCGAGATCGGTAACTAAGCGACCTAATCTTCTGTTCCAGAATTTTGCATTCAGATCGTAATCCAAATGATTGAGCCTAATACCGGCCCTGAGCGTATGTTGAGCATTAAATTTATGATTGATCATAGTAGATGCTCTAAGCGCTTTATGGGTAAATGTTTCATCAAATCTGATTCTTTGGCCCAAGGAATCTTCCAAAAACCTGTTTTCCAATCCACTCCAGGAAACCTTCGATTTTAGATAAGTATTTTCATTCAAAAAATAAATATGTGAAAGTCCTAATGCCATCATCTTATTGTAGCTATCTTCCTGAAAAAAATCGTTTTGTTCCGGGTCAGCTTCATAAATATATTTACTGGCGCCGCCGATACCCCATAAGGTAAATGAGCCAAACTTTTCTGAGGGTTGGTGTACCTTAAAGGAAAAATCCTGGAAGGTTACCCTTTCTCGCTCTTCTATGATATCAACGCCCAATTTATCAATAAGATCCACAGTCGAATACCGGTAATTGGCCAGGTATGAACCCTTTGAGTTCTTATTGATAGGCCCTTCTGCTGAGAATGCTAAACCCAATAGTCCAGCCTGGAAGGCATATTCTCTTTTTTCGTTATTACCCTGGCGTAGATTGATATCAAACACACCGGAAAGTGCATTGCCATATTCTGCAGGAAAGGCACCTGTAAAAAAATCGGAGTTGCTAAGCATAATTCCACTTAACATACTAATCGCGCCGGCTGAAGAACCTTCGCCGGCAAAATGATTTGGATTTGGCACCTCTACACCCTCGACTCTCCATAATACTCCTCTTGGAGAGTTACCACGGATCACTATTTCATTGGTCCCGTCATCACCACTACCTGTGATACCTGCCATAGAGAGTACTGCTCTGGCGGGATCATCAAATGTGGCAGCATAGCGATTGGTTTGTTCAACACTGAATGATTGAGCGCTAATGAGTGCCATTTCATTTAATGGTTTTCCTTTTTCATGTTCTGTGGCCCGGATGACAATTTCATCCATTTTGATCAAGGATTCCGCCATTTCGATATTGAGAATGATCTCTTTACCCGTACCGACTAAAAGTTCAGGGATTCCTGTTTCTTCATATCCTATGAAAGATACCTTAAGGTGATGTCTTCCGATAGGTACATTGGTAATTCTGAATTGCCCATCAATATCTGTTGTATTACCCAAAATCGGATCAGTGTCCATTATCACAACATTAGCTCCAATAATTGGGCTACCTGATTGCTTGTCAACCACGGTACCTCTAATCGTTTGTGAAAGGTTTTGCGCGAATATTTGTGTGCTAATAAAAAGATGCAATAACAGAATGGTGAGTAGAATTACGATCAGTTGTAAATTGAATTTCATTTGCCTGATGCTGATTAATTTGTTTGAAAGGTTGGACATGAATTTATGTGCATTTTTACTTATCTCGATAATTGTTCCAGGTAAGGCCTGTTTCATAGTTTTTAAGTTAAATTTCACTGTCAGATCTTTAGGATTGATTTTGGGTCAATGACAAGGCTTCATAACAAGGGTTTCCATGGTATGAAAAAAATGTTCAGGAAAATATTTGCCAATCAATGCCGTTTAGATAAGCTCTCAGACATCGGGTCTCAGGCATAGACAACCTGACACCTGACACCTGACACCTGAAACCCGAATACCTTTTATTGAGATTTACAAACAATAATATTGTCGAAGGTTCCATTATATTTACAATGCAAAAAAATTAGGAAGCGTTTGATATGGATTTGAATTTATCCGGAAGAAAAGGTATTTCAAGAATCATTTTTTTTACCACAGTACTGTTAATAATGGTATTAGCTTGTGAGAAAGATGAACAGAAAGCCGGTTTTACCATTACTGAAGTTAAGAGACTTCTGGCAGGAGATTCTGTCAAGACCTGGATCCGGACTGTACGGCGTGAGTCGGGAACATTGATTAACCTGCAGGATTGTGAGAGGAATGATAGTCTGAAATTTATCCTTGCAAAAGATAATATCATAAAAGATTCGCTGCTGTACCACACAGGATGCCAAAGTGAACCCTTAATCCTTGGCAACTGGTCCGTGGTAAATGCCAGAGACTTACCCAATACCGATTCATTGCTCTACATAGTCAATGATGACACTACTTACAGGACAATTAAGAACATTACTTCTCAGATTTTAACCATCTCATTTACTGAAACTACAAATCAGACTGAGATCGAAGTAGAAGAAGATTATATATTGAAATAAGATATATTGGCTTCAACACGTGGATCTACGTTATTGAAATACTTTGATCAACTTCTAATTGATTAAGTTCAATATGTGACAGGCGACAATTCCTGCTGTCTCTGTTCTCAACCGACTTTTTCCAAGGCTCACTGGCACAAAATCATTGGTTTTAGCCATTGATATTTCCTCCTTTGAAAAATCCCCTTCCGGACCAATGAGCACCAAGTAACGCTGATTTCTTTCCGCCAAATTGTATAGATGCTCAGGAATAAGCTCATCAACATAGGCGATAAACTTCTGATCCGGATTTGAATTGTTTTCGATAAACTGTTGAAAGGACATTAGATCATATAATTTTGGAAACTGGTTGTTGGTCGATTGTTTCATAGCACTGATGGCTTTTCTTTCCAGCCGATCGAGCTTAAGGTGTTTCCGCTCTGATTGTTGACATTGAATGAACGAAATTTCATCAATACCTATTTCAACACATTTTTCAACAAACCACTCCAACCGATCCATATTTTTTGTTGGAGCAATTCCTATATGAATATTAAATCTTTTTTCAGGAGACTTACTTTGTTCAATGATTTCAAATTCACATTTTCTGTAATCCGCTTTGGTTATTTGTGCCGTGAAGGATCCTCCCTTACCATCTATCACTTTGATGATGTCCCCTATCTTATGGCGCATTACCTTTACACAATGTCTTGACTCCTCCTCATTCAAAAAATGAGATCCTTGGATAATGTCGGGCTGATAAAATAAATGCATGATCCCTTTCCCATTTACTTTAGTGCAAATTAATGTTTCTAAATTAATTTAAATATTATCTGAGGCATGTTTTTTGCTTATCACTTGTTAATACCCTAGACTATTCAACAATGAACAAGACAATCTATCTTACCAATATATCCTTTGTTTTCTTCCTGGTTTTTCTACAAGGATGCTTACCTTTTAAACCTTATGAATCCACACAGGAAGTTGTTTGGACAGATATACCAATGAAGCGTATTCCAATAGGAAATGTTGAACTATTCTTTGAGGATGATGAAATTCCTGATAAGCAATATATCGAAGTAGGTGAGATCGCTGTGAACATGAGAGGTCGTAAGAAGTCGAGGCAACTGGCAGAATTATTGAAAAAAAAGGCCGCTGAAAAAGGAATGGATGCTGTAGCCTACATCGAGCGCGATAATTTTTACCAGGATGAAGTAACTTTTGGAGAGGTATTGCTCACGATGTTCGATAGAAATGATGATACTTTTGAAGAATCATCTGTAAACTATTCGGAGCTTAGAGGCATTGGTTTAAAGTTCGTCGAAAATATCAATTATCTGGATAAATACGTGGCTCTTCAGGAAGCTTTTACACTGGAAAAAGACAGTAATGAATTGGTTTATACGAAACACTTCAGACCAAATGGGGTCTTCGATGAGATTAGATTTTACGCCGATAGTGCTGAGCATTATCATGACAATATTATAAACCACTTTAGTCTTGAACATTTAGTTTACGAAGAAGAAAACTGGGTATACCAGAAGGAGAGCACAAAGCTTTTGGCCAGGCGTCTCGTACGGCTCAATGACTGGGTGGAAAAGGCTTGCCGCTTTAAATATGATGAACGGAACAGGATCTCAGAGATCCTGGTTTTAACCAAAAACAAGAAATACAAGGAGAGAATAAAACTACAGTATAATCATTTAAATCCTTCTCTGGTTAGTGAAAAACTTATTCAGCGACCTGGCAAAACCAAGCTGATTGAAAAGCTTGAATATTCTGATGATTGGAAGCTTAAGAAAAAGACGATCTATAAATTGTCGAAAGGTAAACAACAACCATATTTCGTTGTACATTATCATTACTTTTCCAATGATGATTTACCTAAGCTTTTGGAAGAGGAAAAACAACGCAGCGTACAGCTAAATGAATAATGTTTAAACTTTGTTGTCACTGGTAAATTAATTGAAAATAGCATAAATTGATTTATCAAAAACTTCAAAGCGATATGCAAGCCAGATATTTCATTTTTGTCATGGTTTTCGGTTGGTCAGCTTGTCAACCAGGTGAAAAAAAAGCGGAAAGCGAAATAGAGGAAAAACAGATTACCCACCCTGTCGGAAAATGGATCGATCTAACTTATCCTTATGATGAAAATACCATTTACTGGCCAACTTCGGAACCATTTCAATTAGATACTGTATTTGAAGGAACCACGGATGGAGGGTACTATTATTCTGCTTTTAAATTTTGCTCTGCAGAACATGGTGGTACTCATTTGGATGCACCCATCCACTTTTCTGAAGGAAAAAGGGCAGTAGATGAATTGACTTTGGATCAACTGAGTGGCCCTGCCATTGTCATTGATGTTTCAGAAGGCGCTTTGGAAAACCGGGATTATCTAATAAGTGTCGATGATATTCAAAAATGGGAGGAAAGCCATGGAAAAATAGATGAAGGGGTTATTGTGCTAATACGGACAGGGTATGGACGATTTTGGCCAGATCGCATTAAATATATGGGAACGGATCTTCTTGGTGAGGAGGGAGTTGCTAATCTTCATTTTCCGGGACTACACCCGGAAGCGGCCCAATGGCTGGTGGATAACAGAAACATTGGAGCTATCGGTCTGGATACACCCAGTATTGATTTTGGGCAATCTTCCCAATACGAGTCACATCAGATCCTTTTTGAAAAAAATATCCCGGCTATTGAAAATGTAGCCAATCTTGCTCAATTGCCTGTCACCGGTTCGTGGGTGATGGCCTTACCCATGAAAATAAAAGGAGGAAGTGGAGGGCCTGTACGAGTGGTGGCATTAATACCAAATTGAGCAGGTGTTTAATTTTCTGATATACATCACCACTTCATCCTCTTTTAGCATTTAAACTAAGGAACAAAGTACCGGTCTCAGATTTTGGCACCTTGCTTAAAAAGCTCTTCTGAGATTTCATCATAAAAGAGTAAGGTCAGTTCTTGGGAAGGATCGGTATTGTTTTCCTTTAGGAATACCAATGGATGAATATCGAGCAGTTTGTTGAAGGTTTCAGTACTTATTCCGGGATATGATATATCCTTTTTTATGGTTTTTTTAAATGTTGCTAAGTAGAACATATGATATGGATAATTAATTGTTTATTCGATTTATTCTAAAATTTCCTCAAAACTAAAGATCCTTCACTCATTGTTCAAATCGATTTAATTTATTATTTCATAGTAGAAACCTATTTAAGTAAAGCCCAAGATATCCTGGTCTGATTCTATGTCTTCAACCCGACGAAAGCCAAAGTTTTCATCTACTTATTTCAACCAATGATATAACAAGCCGTAAAGCCAACACCAGATATACTTTTGAATCTTTAAACTTTTTTAAACACGGCCAAAAATCAAAACTATGAAAAAGTCCGTCAGTTCAGGTATCTTATTGATGCTTGTCATTGTATCAGGTTGTATAGGCACTGATTTCATTGAAGATGTTCTCATTCCGCCAAGAGTGGTTATTTCAGCCAAAGTGGATAGCCTGAAAGTTGGCGAGTCCTTTCAGTTCGTTGGTGAATATTATGATAGCCTGGGAGAAGAGAAACCTCGCCAAATAGCCTGGCAAAGTTCCGATGCCAATATTATTTCTGTTGACAATACCGGCTTGGCAACTGCACTGAGCGAAGGTGATATCACTATTACCGCCAGTGTTGGTAATGTAATGGATGTTATTATGGTCAATGCAGGTCAGGTTACTTCCGAAGTTGCTACAGAGCGAACTGGATCATTTCGAGGTAATTTCGATTACGATGTACAGGGTACGTTTACGTTGAAGGAGGTTGACGGTAGCTTGGTACTTGAGTTCTCAAGCAATTTTACTGCTTCCAGAGGGCCCGGACTCTATATTTATCTGAGTAATAGTCAGAGCAGTGTTGGTGGTGGTGTTGAATTGGGTAAGTTAAAAGCAAATTCAGGCGAACAATCATATGATGTGCCAGCTAGTGTGGAGCTTAACGACTATAACCATGTGCTGGTCTATTGTAAACCATTTGGAGTTGCTTTTGGTGTCGGGACATTCAATGACTGATGCCTAACTAAATTAACAAACCTTAACGAAGGAACAACTAAACAAGCTATCACATTCGACAAATTTTAAACTCATGAATAAATTTATAAAAAGTGTTATCATCATTGTTTTATGCCTGCTTTCGGTAAGTAGTTTTGCTGGTGGCGGTTGGACACAAAAAAAAGGAAAAGGGTTTTTTAAACTGGGATTCTGGTGGATAAACTCAGATAGATATTATACTCCGAATGGACAGATCATTCCGATCGTAACAACCGGAATTTATAATACAAGCATATATGGTGAATATGGATTCACCGACAGACTCACCGGCGTGGTTTACCTTCCATTTTTTAGCCGTGCTACTTTGAATGAGCAGGTGGCCGCATCGACCGGAGAGTTATTAGCCCCGGGGGATGCGTCAAATACCATTGGAGATACGGATATCAGTTTGAAGTATGGATTAATTCAAAACAAGCCATTTGTATTGAGTGCAACATTAACTTTGGGATTGCCATTAGGAAGCCCTACAGGTGGAGATACAAAAGTACTTCAAACAGGTGATGGAGAATTCAACCAAATGATAACTCTGGATGCCAGCAGATCATTTGGGAAGGTCCCGGTTTATATCTCTGCTTCGGTAGGATTTAATAACCGTACAGAAAACTTTTCCGATGAGATCAGGATTGGCGCTGAAGCCGGTTACACATTCAAACAGAAATTAACGCTAATAGCCAGAATTTACAATTTGTCATCTCTTGAAAACGGGGATGATAGTGAGACTCAAGCGAATGGTGTTTTTTCTAATAATACTGAATTTTTTACCTTCAGCCCGGAGGTTGTATACAATTTTAATGAACAATGGGGAGCTTCTGTTTCTTATGGGAAAGCCTTTTCAGGTAAAAGAATACTGGCAAGTCCTTCCTATTCATTTGGTGTGTTTTTTAAATTGTAAATAAAGCGCCTCCTTTTCAATTCACCTTTTGTTCACAACCCTTTACAAAGATTTAGGGTCAATGTAAAAAAGGATGAAAATATATATCATTGTATTAACCTTGTTGGCTATAACTGTTGGTTGCCATAAGGAGGATAATAACTGTATTGACGAGGACAAAAAAGATTCCAATAAGATTTGTACCGAAGAATATCTTCCGGTTTGCGGATGTGATGGTAAAACCTATGGAAACGCTTGTGCGGCTTCCAGGGATGGGGTTATTTCCTGGAGTCAGGGGGCATGTGATAAATTGGACAAATAGCTGTGCTATGCGGCTGCCCGTTCAGAGGCAGCCTTAATTCCTTTCAACATTCGCTGCAGATTCTTCAACATTTTTTTTCTGATAATTGGTGTTATAATCCATCCAATGACTGGAAATGCTTTGAAGTGAAGTTCCGCAGTTAGATTTACTAACTCTTGTTGCTCTTCTAGAATAAAGTAAATATACATTTCCTTCATAAGAGGAGCATTCAGAACATGCTCACCATAGACTAACTTATCTTTGCCAAAATCATTTGTAACCGTTTCAAAGTCGGCCACACCATTGTTAAGAACACACCGGTGCCTGGTTCCGATTCTATTCATTTTACCCTTCTCAAACTCTAATTCATTCACATCCTGTATCCAGTTCAGGCGATTTTCGAGATTCGTAATTTCTTCGAATATACTTTGCATGGATCCGTTAATGAAGGCGGAATCTCTAACAGGGTTTTTCATTTTTTCAGGAGGTGGGGGAGGCACTGGCACAGTGATAAACTGCTTTAGATGGTTAAGCGATAAATATTGATAAGACACTTCCCCAATCTTCGCATAGTTTGTTTTGCCTTGATTGAGCTTTACCCAATCAAATGGCTCGTGCAATTTTAGCTCACCATTTTGGGGGAGGAAACTATTGGTCAATAATACATAATCTTTACTATCAACATCGTTCTTGAGCAATTTATGTACGAGTATCAGATCTGATCCAAAAGGTTTTTCTATATTTTTTACTTTGGTAAATCCGATTTCACCTTGATGCACAACAAATTTCAAGGAAAGATTAATGGCTGTACTGCACGCACCACATGGGCATATGCGTCTTGATTCATACTTTTTTAGATGATTATGAAAATTGAGAAAGGTCTTTTGTACCTGCTCCAGTATTTCCTCAAAAGTAGGGACCTCATTGTGTTTAAAAAAAAGTACTGCATCTCCCTCAATTTCGGATACCTTCATTTCCAATTCATTGGAATCAATGATGATCTCTAATAACTCAGAAATGATATGTTGTCCATGTTGTACTTCCGTCTCATTTACAAATTCGGTGAAACCCGTAATATCCGGTATAAATAGTAGTGATTGTTTTTTGCTTGCCATAAATTATAGTCTGTGACCCAATAACGATATTAAAAGCATTCTGGTTTTAGAAAATCCGGAATTGTGTCAGGTTTTTATCTTAGTCTTGATTGTTAAGGGAAAAGGTAGGAAAAGCTGTTCCTTATGATAGACTACTTTTTTATTAAAGACGCAATTAAGAGAGGGATAAATGAATATTGCAAGAATCTGCGAAAGCGATGATTTTGTTGTTCAAAGGATATGAATTCGGTAAATTAGTTGTGTTAAATAATTTGAGGTAGCGAGGTGATTCAAGACCATTTCAGGTATTTTCATTTCTCTAACAGAATGGATTAATTATCAGCTGATTTTCTTTGATATGACAAAAGATAACATATTCGTTGTGGGAGATGTGCATGGTTGTTATCATACCTTCATGGAGCTTTTGAACAATCATTGGAATAGGAACAATGAATTGCTCATACAATTAGGTGATCTCATAGATAGAGGAAATTTTTCTCCGGAGGTGGTTGATTTTTCAAGAGCACTCCAAAATGACCCGGAAACCGAAGCAGTTTTTTTAGCGGGTAATCACGAGTACTTGGCAATTAACCATTACAAAGGGGACATGAATGAAGCATGGTTCTATAACGGAGGAGTTGAAACATTAAGGCAATTTTCAAAATCTTCCATAGGTTTTGAAGAAGCTGCACAATGGTTCAGTGAGCTTCCTTTATTTTGGGAAAATGAGCATGTATTTGTTAGTCACGCAGGTATCGGAGAAAATGGTAACTTGGATAATCCCTATGACCTGAATGGTATTTTATGGAATAGGGGAACTCTTAAGAATATTGGAAAGCTACAGATCATAGGACATACTCCTCAGAGAGATGGAAAACCTAAATTTTTCACTGAATCAAATGCTTATTGTATTGATACTGGGGCTTATTTGAATCTTGCACTGACTGGAATTAGGATTTCAAGTGATGGAACGGTCCTCGATATGGTCCAGGTTCCAACAAAGGACATTGATTTGGAGCCACTTTCCTATGCGGTATGACATGTTGAAAAAAGTATTATAGAAATTTAGATTTAGAGAAGCAAAACCACATAGCTAATGAAGAAAAACAGTAAGAAAGACAAACTTAACGGCAAAACAACTTCAAGAAGAAATTTTATCAAAGATTCCACTTTGGCAACAGCAGGCGTAATGATTGTACCAAGATACGTATTGGGTGGTAAGGGATATGTGGCACCAAGTGATAAGTTGAATATTGCTGGAATAGGTGTTGGAGGACGAGGTAAGGATGATTTAGCCGGAGTATACAATAAAGGAGCAGAAAATATTGTTGCGCTTTGCGATGTCGATGAAACGAGAGCTGCTGCCACTTTCAAAGCTTATAAAAAAGCAAAGCGATACAAGGACTTCAGGGTTATGCTTGAGCAGCAAAAAGACATTGATGCGGTAGTTATTGCAACACCTGATAACACACACGCCGTGGCAGCAATGGCTGCTATGCAATTAGGCAAGCATGTATATGTTGAAAAACCTTTAGCTCATGACATCTATGAGGCAAGGGTGATGACAGAAGCAGCGCGAAAATACAATGTGGTAACGCAAATGGGAAATCAGGGAAGCTCCTGGGAGGGAACTTTTCAAGTGATGGAATGGATGGAAGCAGGGATCATTGGGGATGTGGACAGAGTACATTGCTGGACCAATAGACCTATCTGGCCACAGGGTATTGCAACACCAAAGGAAAAAGTAAAAGTTCCAAATACTTTGGATTGGGACCTTTGGTTAGGACCCGCCAAATGGAGAGACTATAACCCCGCTTACCTGCCATTTAAATGGAGAGGTTGGTGGGATTTTGGCACCGGCGCATTGGGAGATATGGCTTGCCACATTATTGATCCTGCTTTTAGGGCATTAAAATTAGGTTATCCAACTGCTGTTGAAGCCAGTGTAGGGCTCGTTTACGTATCAGATTTTGTTGAAGGGGATTTCCCTGATAGTTGTCCGCCTTCATCAAAGATACATTTCGACTACCCGGCCAGAGATGGCATGCCCCCGGTAAAATTGATTTGGTATGATGGTGGTATAATGCCTGAACGTCCTGAGGAACTTGGAGCTGATGAACAAATGGGTGACTGGAACGGTGGGTTGCTCTTCGAAGGAACGAAGGGTAAGATCATGACGGATTGCTATGGGGCTAATCCAAGATTATTGCCTACCTCCTCAATGCAATATTTTAAACAACCTGAAAAGTCACTCAAAAGAGTTCCGGAAGGGCATCATCAGAACTGGGTAAAGGCCTGCAAAGGTGAGGTTAAGGCTGTCTCTAACTTTGATATAGCCGGACCATTAACAGAGATGATATTGATAGGTAATTTGGCCATCCGAAGCTATTTACATAAAGAACTGAAGCCCGGTAAAAAGCCTGGTGATTGGGCTCCGTGGCAATACCCTGGTAGAAAGAAATTATTATGGGATAGCAATAATATGAAGGTAACTAATTTTGATCAAGCTAATCAGTTTGTAAAACGAGATTACAGAGATGGCTGGTCATTAGGAGTATGACCTCATTTTTTTTAATAAAAATAAGCAAGGTATAGCGTCTTGCTTATTTTTATTTTGTTAATGGAAATATCTTCTTGTTAATCTTTAGGGTTAGCTTTTTTTACGACAATTGTTCTTCCATCAACTTCAGCTTCGTTAAGTTTTTCAATGGCTGCTAATGCTTGTTGATCATCGGGCATTTCTACAAACCCGAAACCTTTGGAACGACCTGTGTTTCGGTCCATGATAATCTTGGCAGATTCTACTTCTCCAAACTCCTCAAAAATCTCTTTTAGTTGTTCGCTTTGAATTTTATAATTCAAGTTGGCTACAAAAATATTCATTCTTTAAAACTTTAGGATTAAATAAAATAATTGGAACCAAGAATAAATTTTAACCTGAAGTTTCAAAATTTTTTGGAGCTGATAATCAGGTTGGCTAATATCCCATGGAATCAATTTTATATAAAGTTAATATTATTTAGCTAGTAAGGACATTATTTTGTGATTTTTTGAGAAACCGGAATATCATGCATTAAGGTGATTTTTTTGTAAAAGCCTGTGTATAAGGTCTAAAAAACAGGGAATTGGTCATTAATTTGAAAAGAATGAATTATCATGATTGTGTTTTTCTGAGGTATATAATTATTGTATTATTTCAATTAAATGCAACATTTGTTTGTATTTTAAAACCAATCGGTTTATTTTTGGAGCATTGAATTTAGTTTAGGATGGAAGAGGAGTTACTATCAAAGGCAGAAAAAACCAAACGGTATATAATTGAGCGATCGGCTCAGTTATTCAACCAGAAGGGATATGTGGGAACTTCTATGTCCGATATCATGGATGTAACCGGGCTCACTAAGGGTGGTATCTATGGGAATTTCAAAAGTAAAGATGAAATTGCACTGGCTGCTTTTGATTATAATATGGAGGTGCTATATGAAGTTTTCAGAGGTGCTATAGAGGTGCAGAAAAGTTCAGTTGACAGACTCCATACGGTGCTGGGATTTCATAAGAGTATCATTTATCACCCGTTGTTTCATGGTGGATGCCCTATATTAAATACATCAATTGAGGCTGATGATACACATCCTGAACTTAAATTGAAAGTAATTGAAGCTTTAAATGTTTGGAGAACTTCAATTATAAAAATTATTGAAAGAGGAAAACTTCGGGGAGAAATGAAAGAAGATATTAAAAGTGAGAAATATGCAAATGTCTTCATAGCAGCGATAGAAGGTGGTTTGATGATGTCAAAGGCTTATCAGAATAACAAATATTTAAATGATACATTCGAACATATCAAGAGTGTTATTAAAAATGAATTAGAAGTTTAGTTTTTTTTGATCAAAAATAAACCGATCGGTTTATTTTAAAAATAACAATATGAATACCATTGAATTAAACCATCCAACCATAATAAGAACGGAAGCAACCGCTCAAACCAGCTTCCGTCAAAAAGAGATAAACGCTTCACCACAATTAAATGCGTTACGACTCTTTTTCTCTGTTGGAGGAAAATATGTTCCAACGATGACTGCCAAAATAGCTACAAACCTATTCCTTACTCCAAGGAAGAGTAAAAAGAAAAAACCGCTTCCGGAGATATTTGAATCGGCCAGTACTTATTATCTGCCCTATGATAGAGGAAACCTGAAAGTATATTCCTGGGGTTTTTATGGGCCAAGAATTTTATTAGTTCATGGCTGGGAGTCAAGGGCGAGTACTTTTAGAAATGTCGTTCCAAAATTGCTGGAAGAGGGTTATAGGGTAGTAGCGTTCGATGGTCCGGCACATGGAGATTCCAGTGGAAAGCAGACCAACCTGGTCAATTTTTCCAAGGCTATCAGATCGGTAATTGATTATTTCGAATACTCAGGTGGTGTATCTTATATCATGGGACACTCTTTCGGAGCCGGAGCGGTAAGCCTTATGCTTTCGGACCTGAAGGAGAAGATGCCGGTCAAAAAACTAATATTGATCAGTATGCCAGCTCTGGTTGACAAGGTCATTGCAGATTTTTGTGAATATATGAGTATTTCGGGAACAGTTGAATCAAAAATATTTGATCATATTCTGAGGATAACCGGAAGAGAATTAAAAGACTTTAATCTTCCAAACCGGTTCAAGGATATATCTGCCGAAGATATTCTAATTGTACATGACAAGCAAGACGAAGTTGTTCCAGTAAGCCACACCTATGCCTTAATGAAAGATGCCAATAGGCCAAAATACTTATTCACTGAGAATTTTGGCCATTATGATATTATCAAAGATGAATTGATTATTGATAAAGTAATCGAGTTTCTTAAGACTAACTAACTATATCGTTATTTAAAGTACTTATTAGTTTCTTTCTGGCCCTTCCATTTATAATGCCATAGGCAGGCATAATGATGGGATAGATCATATAAAACATTCCAGCCGCAGAAAAAGGATTCCGGGTCAGTTCGAAATGGGCAATCAGTACGGAACAGATAGGTACAGCAGCCATAAGTACATTTATCTTAATACTTGTGAGTGTATCAAATTTTTCCAGTGTGGAGAGTGCTAGTGCCTTTCGTTTTCTGTAGGCATAAGCATAGAGAAGTGCCAGTGATATGAAGATCAATGCAGCACCAATACCATAAATGACCATTATCTGAGGGCTGTCCTCAGCTGGCATAGTTTCAGTGAAGAGTATTTTAAGTGCTTCTTTGTCATTTGTGATCAAAGAAGTCGCTAATTTATAGAGTATTTTGAATAAAAACTTCAGTGGATATACGTAGAAGAGTATAAGTAATAATAACATGGTATTAAGAGCCACCGTTGTCGCATCTTTCAATCCATATCGAATGAAAAAAATGTAGTGTTGATACCATATCACGATCAACAAAGTAATACAAATAGCAAATGGCACGACATCTTCAACGAAGATCAGCAGTTGCTCAAAAGTTTCCGGTATGGATGATGAAATGACCAAGAGCGCTATTGCGATAGCGAAAACACCATCGCTTAACGCTTCTATTCTTGTATTATCTGTTCCACGAAGTTGAAAACCATTTAAGGAATTTCCTTGTTGATTTTTGAGCTTTTTTCTCACCATATACAGAATTCTTCAAATGAGTGTCGGTAGATCTATAGGATTATCCCCAGTTTTTAGTGATTGGATTTCAAAGTATGATAAAAAAATAATATTTGAAAATGGAGTTGGTAATTTTAGATACAAGCTATTAATGATAAGTTGGTGTGCCCACTTACAAGGCTATAAATAAAAAAAGCTCTCACATAACTAATGCAAGAGCTCCTTTCTACGCTAAATAAGATTTATTCTTTTAAGATTTTAAACTCGACCCTTCGGTTTAACTCTCTGCCATCTTCCTCATCATCGTTGCTTGCAATTGGCCGGTCCTTTCCGTAACCTATGGTAGTTAGGCGGTTTTCATTTACTCCCTGATTCACTAAATAATCGAATACTGCTTTCGCCCTTCTTTCTGATAACCTTTGATTATATGCCTTGCTACCTATATTATCGGTATGCCCTGCTAGTTCTACTTCCATAGTAGCCTTGTCTTTTAACAGATCTGCAATCCTGTTGAGTTCCGGAAAGGACTCTTCCTTAAGCGTTGATTTGTCAAAATCAAAGAAGATATTATTGAGGCGAATCACCGCTCCGGTTTCAACGGGAACCAAAAACAGATTTTGCTCTATTTCTTTGTATTCTGCGGTATTGTCCAGATCAATATTTTCATTGATCGCTACGAAGCCTTCAGCTTCGGCCAGGTATCCATACCTTGCGCCGGATGGTAAAAGTATTTGGTACTCACCAGTCACAGGGTCTGAATTTATTGTGCCAATTTCTTCTCCGGCCGGCAAGGACTCATAGAAAATTCTGGCACTCACAGGCTCTTGCGTTTTTCTGTTGAATACCTTACCCTTCACCATCACTATAGCAGTAGGTCTGAATAATTCCGGTAATGAAATATCAAAGATATCTGCATCATTTTCACCAACACTTCTTGAGAAGAAGGCCTGTTCACCATCCGCAGAAACATTGAAGAATTGATCGTCATTTTCAGAATTGACGCTTGGACCAAGATTCTCAGGTTCCGACCAATTGAGCCATGTATCGTCTAATCTTCTGGATACATAAATATCATCTCCACCATAACCACTGAAACCTTTTGATGAAAAATAAAGTGTCTTGTCGTCAGCTGCCAGGAAAGGGGCGTGTTCTTCATTCGCAGTATTGATGTCATCACCTAAACTCTTTGGTTCGGTCCAGGTATTGTCACCTTTTTGAAAACTAACATAAAGATCACGACCGCCGCGGGTATCATCCCTTTGAACTGACATTAATAATATTTTTCTGTTATTGGCTAAATAGTAACCAACTTTCTTAGATAAATTATAATCATTTTCAATGTTAAGTGATGTAGGTTCAGTCCACCCTTCACTGGTTCTGGTACTCACCGAAACCCCAGCTTTCATTTTGCCACTTTTTTCATAACGGTTTCCTAATAAGATCACCGCCGTATTGCCATCAGGTGTAATGGATGAAATAAAGTTTGGCCCTTCATTGTTTAGAGGAGCACCTATATTTTTGGCCATTGTCCATTCGCCATTATTATCTTTTTCAGAATACCAAATATCCTCTTTGTCTTCCTGGCCTCCGGTATTTTCGGGATGATTTTGTCGACTGAAATATAAAATCTGTCCATCAGGTGATACCAAAGGCTTGATTTCAGGATATGAACTATTAACATTTCTGTTCAGTCTTTCTGACTTCAGATCGGTATTAAGGTCTTCCGGAAGATTTACTTCAATTTTAATAGGCTCTTTAGAATCTGCTATACCAATCGCATCAATGCTATTGTAACCATCCACTGATTTTCCGTCCAGTACGATCTTGATGGCATGAACATCATATGAAGTCCGGTCGATGAATATATTAAGTATTCTACGGGAAACATTGATTTTTTCAGGTATCAGATCAAAAATTTTATACTCGGTATCAGCCGCATCATAGGCATAAACTTCTTTGACTGCGCTGGGGTTCATTGATTCCGCTACTGCGATTTGCTGAACTCTGGTAGGTTTTTCAAACCCAACTTTAATAAAATCGATTCGGTCAGACTTTTTTGGTAGCCAGGCGTTAGGGTTCTCTCCACCAACCGGATAAACATTCGGTTTATGGAGTGCTTGATTTGCGGAGTATTCCACAGGTGATAGTTCTGAACTAAACTCGATCACATTGGTGGCCCAAAGAACTTCCTGAGCCAGTGAGATACACGAAATTAAGCATGCAAATACTAATGCTATAGTATTCCTCAATAACATAATAATTGGTCCTTTTTTGTAAATCAAAATCAATAGAAAAATAGAAAAGTCGCCTGTAATCTCATGTACTGAAATATTGTAAATATTACATTTGGTGAGATTTTTTCATAATTAAACTGGAAATTTCAATACCCTTATCAAACTAGCCTGAAATTCAGAAGTTTAAAGTTCATTAAGATTAAGGAAAAAACCAAAGCAAAATAGCCGAAATTATTTTTTCGACTATGAATTAAAAATAATGAATATTTTATGTTGAATTAAGGGTGAAAATGTTTGATAAAATGCTAAAAGTCACATCCTAAATTCAAATAATGAATATTCCCGTTGCCTATTGGTGAACCATCCGGAGGGCTTACTGTATCTATATTCTTATAATTCTCCGGGTTTTTCTTAAAGTTCTGAATGGTATAAATACCATAGTTAAGATGGGCCTTTTGAGATTCACCCGAAACCTTATTCATTTGTTGTCGCATCCAATTTTCGAGATTATCCAGTTTCGTGAATGTGATTGCTCTTACCTGATAAGTTGTGCTTTGATTTGTAGCTAGTTTGATCAGTTTATCTAATACCAGACTTCCCGTTAACCTTTGAATTTCGGCTTGCAAACCTTGTTTTTGCTTTACTTTGATCGTTGTATTGAGCAATTGATCAATAACATGACCCAAACCCGGTTGTTGTGAGTCTCTGGCATGAAATTGCACCAACCTGGTGGCACGCTGACTATTTAATAATAAAGTCAACGTATGATCTGCGGCTGCCTCTGCCGCACTTAACGGGTCAAATACTAAACCTGTTCTGGAAGCGAAAGTTTCTCTAGACCTGGAATAACCAACGGGACGCGGTGGAATTAATTTTAATATTCTTTCCGGTATCGTCAGGTTTTCGGGGCTGAGTGTGGCTAACAACGCTTCCAGTGCTTTTTGCTGTTCCTCGGAAGACAGCGTTTTTGTTACCAATTGATCATCTCCTCTCAATGCATAGCTATAATCCAGACCTCCAACCACCTTAACCGCGGCTTCGACCTGATAACGGTGAAACATATACATAGGAACCAATACTTCCTCCAAAGTAGCCATTGGAGCTCCCTCTTTAATATTATCTTCTGAGAAGTTTTCCAATGCGATTTTTCTGACTCTCATTACCCTGTTAAGTTCATCCACTGCGCTTGCACCATTATCCCAAAGATGAGACTGTGGGTGGGCACTACCCTGAGGTCTTGCATCGGCGTCTGAAATGACTTTTAATCCATTGGTGTGTGCTTCATCCAATATTTTGTTCAATGCTTTGTCTTCGTCAACATTATCAGCAAAATCCTGATAACCATAGGCAACCGCTACTTTATCCCATGCACCAATTTTATCATCATACGCATTGCTAAGGTCAAATTGATTATTGTCGTTAATTAGTACCAAAGGATGCGGATAATCCATCACAGATGCCCTGCCATGTACACTGGAAATATAATTGTGAGACAAACCAATTGTATGACCAACTTCATGTGCGGACAATTGTCTCAGTCTGGCCAATGCCATTTTTTGCATTTCCTGAGAAACCGCTTTTCCAGTTTCATAAGGGGCCAAAAGACCTTCGGCAATTAGAAAATCTTGCCTCACTCTCAATGAACCAAGGCTAACATGCCCTTTAATGATTTCACCGGTCCTTGGATCTTGTACTGAAGAACCATAAGACCAACCTCTAGTTGATCTGTGCACCCATTGGATTACGTTATAACGGACATCCAAAGGATCAGCGCCTTCAGGAAGAACTTTAACCTGAAAGGCATTCTTGTAGCCAATCGTTTCGAAGGCCTGATTCCACCAACTGGCTCCTTCTATAAGAGCAGATTTGATTGGTTCAGGCGCTCCACGATCCAGATAGTAAATGATGGGCTCAACAGGTTCGCTAACCTGAGCGGTAGGATCCTTTTTTTCTAACCTATGCCTTGAAATAAATCTTTTAACAATATTCTCACTGATGGGTGTTGCATAATCCATGTATCGAATTCCAAAATAGCCAGATCTCGGATCGAATTTTCTTGGTTTATAATTGTCATCAGGAAGTTCTATAAAACTATGATGTTGCCTTACGGTAACATTCGAAGCTGTTGGTGTTACTGACCTTATATAACCTCCTCTTGGTTCTCCGGTGAAGGTGAGAAGCGCTTCAAATTCTGAGTTCTTTGGGAAATTTTTCGTCCGCTGCATGTAGAGCGCAGATAAGCTTTTATCCAGCTTATAATTACCTTGATTTGTATTTTTTAATCTGCCAATGACATTGTGGGCATCTCTTAATAAGAAATTGCTTAGATTAACCAGTACCCTGTCATTCTGTTCTGCTTCCACTTTAAATCCGGCAATAACAGATTTGGCAAATGCTTCTTCAACTGAGAGCCTTTCCTCAGAATTATCGCTCACAGCTCTATATGAATAATTTGGTTGTACCAGTAGTACCTTCGGGCCGATCTTCAAGAATTTCACGACACGCTCATTTCCCAGCTGCCCCCGGTCCAAACCAATATCATTTGATCCTACACCTGCTGATAGGGAGTTCACATAAAGAAATTCCTGATCTAACTTATCAATCTCTAACCAAATTTCTCCCTTTTTCTCATCCCAATAGAAATTAAAATAACCACTCCGTTTATCCATCCCAGCTGTTTTTTGCTCAATGGCACCAATAGTCGGAGCGACATTTTTTTTCTTTTTATTTTGGGAAAACATTGGCGAGGTAGATAAACAAAGCGCAATAAGAATAAAGATTGATGATTTAGACATAATCGAAATGTGTTAGGTTTATGTTTTACATGCAGGAGGCCAATCAAATATAGTAAAAAAGAAAAATTTTGATCCACCGACCATATAAAATATGATAATCAACCATAGCCAGGAAAGATCATTCCGTTATTATCAAAAAATCAGAAACATTATTGAGCTGGCAACCAGGTTTGAGAGCGTCCTACCAATGATATTCCAATATAACCTCGTACATACAGCTTACCATCTTCTACCCATATTTTACAACTGTAAACCTTTCCATTTTCAGGATCTAGAATTTTACCATCATCCCATTTCTTGCCATCCTGTTCAAGTCCGGTGATAATGATCATTCCCATAATTTTTTTTCCTTTTCTGGGATCGTCCTCGTCGCATTTATCACATACCGAATCTTTCTCTTCCGGATCCGTTATATCAATGATTTTACCATAAGCCTTTCCACTCTCTTTATATATTTCGACTACGGACTTTACTTCTCCCGTAACATCATCCACAGTTTTCCATTTGCCAAATATGTTGTTTTGAGCGTTGGCTGAAATACACGAAATAGCTAGTGTGATTAAGATGAGGAGGTTTTTCATTTTTAGATTTTCTTTGTTAGAATTCCATATATACAAAAAAAGCTCCAAAAAGGAGCTTTCCAAATATCTTAATGTATTCTAAATCAGTTTTTCTCTTTACCTGCTTTATCCTGATCCTCTTTTGAGTTATCAGTCAGGTTTTCAGAAGCAACTACAATGGCATTGTCCGAAGTTTCGTCTGTTATTTCATCTGTGCCTTCAACACTTACCATAGCGACTTCCGGATTTGATACTTCAGTTTGCACAGTAATTTCTTTTTTTGTATCAACATCCATTGATCCGTGGTGAGAAGAATCAACTGAAATATGAGGAGCAATGATCAAGGCCACAATGGACATCAACTTGATCAAAATGTTCATAGATGGACCGGAAGTATCTTTGAAAGGATCACCAACGGTGTCTCCCGTAACGGAAGCCTTGTGTGGTTCGGAACCTTTGTATTCCATTTTGCCACCTATTTCAACACCTTTCTCGAATGATTTCTTAGCATTGTCCCAGGCACCTCCCGCATTATTCTGGAACATACCCATCAAAACACCGGATACCGTAACACCTGCCAACAGACCTCCAAGTACTTCAGGGCCGAAAGCGAAACCTACGGCTGCAGGAACAATTAGCGCAATAGCACCGGGTAAGATCATTTCACGGATAGATGCTTTGGTAGATATTTCCACGCACTTTTCATATTCCGGTTTAGCCTTATGCTCCATGATACCAGGAATTTCCTTGAATTGTCTTCTCACTTCCTGTACCATATCCATGGCCGCTCTACCAACTGCAGCAATGGCCAGCGAAGAGAATATGAATGGGATCATTCCGCCAATAAACAAACCGGCCAAAACATCTGCCTTATAAATATCAATAGAATCAATGCCAGCGATTCCAACAAATGCTGCAAACAAGGCAAGGGCTGTAAGTGCTGCTGAAGCAATCGCGAATCCTTTTCCTGTGGCCGCGGTTGTATTACCTACAGCATCCAAATTATCAGTTCTTCCTCTAACTTCTTCCGGAAGTCCACTCATCTCAGCTATACCACCAGCATTATCTGCGATTGGGCCAAAAGCATCAATGGCCAATTGCATAGCCGTAGTGGCCATCATTCCTGCTGCTGCTATGGCCACACCATACAGCCCAGCGAATTGAAATGAAGCAAAAATTCCAGTGGCCAACACGATGATAGGAAGCACTGTTGATTCCATACCTACGGAAAGACCTCCAATGATATTCGTGGCGTGTCCTGTGGAAGACTGCTTAACAATGGAATTTACAGGTCTTTTACCCATGGCCGTATAGTATTCAGTGATTATACTCATCAACGCCCCTACCACAGATCCAACCAGGATAGCGTAAAAGACATCCATGTTGGTGAATTCATAATTTCTAATTGAAAGTGTTTCAGGCAACATCCATTTTACCAATGGAAATGATGCAACAACTGTAAGTATAATAGAAGACCAGTTTCCTAAGTTTAGTGCCCTTTGGACACTATCATTTTCATTTTTTACTCTTACTAACGCAGCTCCTATTATCGAGAAAACAATTCCTAATCCAGCGATGACCATGGGTAACAATATTGGTGCCATCCCTCCGAATTGATCATTTGAAGTGATTTCCTGGCCCAACACCATAGAAGCCAATATGGTTGCTACATAAGATCCGAACAGATCGGCACCCATTCCCGCTACATCACCTACATTATCACCTACATTGTCTGCAATGGTAGCAGGGTTTCTTGGATCGTCTTCAGGTATCCCTGCTTCAACTTTTCCAACAAGATCAGCTCCAACATCAGCGGCTTTCGTATAAATACCACCACCTACTCTGGCAAACAATGCGATGGATTCAGCACCCAGGGAGAATCCTGCAAGTACTTCAATGGCTGTTTTCATTTCAACGCCTGAAGGTAAAACGCCATCAGGAACAAACATTTTAACAAAAACAATGAATAATCCACCAAGTCCAAAAACAGCAAGTCCTGCAACCCCCAGACCCATAACAGTTCCACCGGTGAAGGAAACTTTCAGGGCCTTCGACAAACTTGTCCGGGCAGCCTGTGTAGTTCTAACATTTGCTTTTGTTGCTATATTCATTCCAAAATATCCTGCTAATGCAGAGAATACAGCTCCTATTATGAATGCTCCAGCGATAATTGGATGAGAGTCTTCAACTAAAGTCCCCGAATAACCTAGCAATAAAGCGGCAATTACAGCGAAATACCCCAATACTTTCCATTCGGCTTTTAAAAATGCCATGGCTCCCTGGGCAATATGACCAGCAAGCTCTCTCATATTTTCATCACCATCATCCTGTTTTGAAACCCAAGCCGATTTTACAGCCATAACTAAAAGACCCAAAATTCCAAGCGCAGGGATCAAGTAAATAATATTCTCCATATTAATTGTTTAAATCAATGTTTGATAAATTGTTTTCGAGAATGGCAGGTTTAAAAAATATGCCACCCAAATCAAAAACCCACGATTACGTGGGCATTTTTAAAACATCCGCAAAGATAGAATAACATGGTTTATTATGAAACAAAATCTTAAAAAGTAGTAAGTTATGCAGGGGAATTACATTATTTTGATGATAAAAATTTGAGTTATAACTACTTATCCCCAAAAAATATGGTATATCATATCATTCATTGGAAAACAGCCGGCCTCAGGCTCTAACTTTATCCAGAAGTGTATTCAGACTTTCAAGTTCACTCCTGGAGAGTTTTCTAAGAAGGTTCGTTGCAATTTCTACATCCCCGTCTGTTTGTTCCAGCAACTGTAAACCTTTTTTCGATATGTTAACATCTGTCGCACGACGGTCATGTTTGCAAGGAACGCTGGTCACCAATTCTTTTGCTTTCAGTCTGTCAACTATTCGTGAAGCATCCGACATTTTATCCAGCATTCTTTCTTTAATCAAGTTGATTGAGGCAGGTTTGGGATGTTGTCCTCTTAGGATACGGAGCACGTTGTACTGCTGCCTTGTTATTTTGTGTGATTTGAAAATTGAATTAAGGTTATTGATTAAAAAATTATGAGTGTAAATAATGTTAATAAATGCCTTTTGCTCCTCACTGCTGAACTTGCTTTGGACAATATCTTTTTCCAAACTCATTTTTGAGAACTTATTTATGCTTTGTCGATAAGAAAATGGTATCAATTACTATGTAAAATGATACTTATTAATCTAAAAATGATATTAATAGTCCAATTATCAAAATTTGCTCATGGAAATGATGCTGATAATTTTAAGAATCCTGACTGAGGTTTATTTAGCGTTAATAAAATTGAGAAACTCTTTTCTTATTAGTTCTTCTCTGAATTTACCGCTGAAGTGTGCTGTGCCTGTAGTACTGTTAGTATCATTTACACCTCGAGAAGCAACGCACAGATGTGTAGCATCAATGACCACAGCCACATCTTTGGTTTGCAAAGTGTCCTTTAGATCATTAGCAATTTGAACAGTCAGGCGCTCCTGAACCTGCGGCCTTTTGGCATAGTACTGCACAATTCGGTTGATCTTGGATAGCCCGATAACTTTCCCACTTGAAAAATAGGCTACATGCGCTTTGCCAATGATTGGCACAAAATGATGTTCACAATTGGAATAAAAAGTAATGTCCTTTTCTACCAACATTTCATCGTAATTGTACTTATTTTCAAATAGCTTGGTGGCTGGTCGGTTTTTGGGGTTGAGTCCGCTGAAAATTTCTTTTACATACATCTTAGCCACCCGATGTGGAGTACCTTTGAGACTATCATCGTTTAAATCGAGCCCCATGATTTCCATAATTTCTTTAAATCTCGATTCGATTAACTCAATTTTCTTTTGGTCATCGATGTCGAATGCATCCTTTCTGAGTGGTGTGTTATAAGAAGAAATAAAATGATCCTCAGTTTCATCACTGATATTCATTTTACTAATCGGCGGGGTATTCAACGAAATTTCTTTCTGTTTCATAGAGCTTAATTTTTAAATCGTGTTTTTTATCTACCTTTTCTCTCAAAATATTCCAAATAACCACAGCAATGTTCTCTGCAGTTGGGTTAAGGTTTTTGAATTCATCGGTATCGAGGTTTAGGTTTTTATGATCAAATCTTTTAATAATATTCTCCTGTATAATGTCACTGAGTAATTTCATATCCATTACATAACCTGTTTCCGGATCAATCTCACCAGTGACTTTTACGAATAACTCGTAGTTGTGTCCATGATAGTTGGGTAAATTACATTTTCCATAGATCTTTTGATTCTGATCGTCCGACCATGCCGGATTATGTAATCTATGTGCTGCATTAAAATGTTCTTTTCTGTAAACCGAAATTTTCATCAATTAATAATTGGATAAAAATTAACATGACAAAAGAAAATGTTTCGCAAAAGTCATTAATTAAACTTAATATAAAAAATTGGGGTTAACTGTACTTAAAGCTAAACGCATGAAATGCCGAATAGTTCAGCAACTCAACTACGGTTTGGAATTCAAAACATCCTTTAACAATACAAAAAAGTGAAAAAAGATATTAGAATTTTACGAAACGATTAAAGTGGTGATTTTTTCATTTCATAGGCTATCGGACCTCAAAATTCTTAAAACCATTACTTGTTATTTGGTTATAACCTTTAAGTTTGCGCTAGCTTTCTTGTATCTTCTGAAAATTAAAACACAAGAAAATTGAATTTCGAAGGGATCAAACAACAGATTGAAAATTATCAAAAGGATGGTAAAAGGATCTTTACCACATCCTCGTTTCAGTCGCATAGCATTGTATTATTACATATTTTGAGCAGAATAGATCGATCTATTCCAGTGTATTTTTTGAACACAGGCTATTTATTTCCTGAAACAATTCAGTACCGTGATCAAATCAGTGCGCAGCTTGGTTTGAATACCATTGACCTTCATTCCCTTACTCCAAAGAGTATGCAAAAGGGACATGATGGAAAGCTTTTTTTTACTTCTGATCCAGACCATTGTTGTTATCTGAATAAGATACAGCCCATGGAAAATATTATGGCTGCCAATGATATTTGGATCAATGGCGTTAGAGCTGATCAAAGTGCAGCACGAAAAGCCATGAAAGTGGAACAGAATGCCCCGCATGGTGTAGTCAGATTTCATCCGATGCTTGATTGGAACAGCAAGATGATCTATGATTACAGAAAGAAATATGATCTTCCGGACCACCCACTTGACTCACAGGGTTATTTTAGCATTGGTTGTGAACCATGTACCAGAAAAATGGACCTTGAAATGCAGGAAAGAGAAGCTCGTTGGTATGGAATGAATAAAACGGAGTGCGGTTTACACACTGACCTTATAAAAAAATAACATAGTAGGCGGTGCCTGTTGTGTCTATAAAGAGAGGTATACCAGGTGGGCTTGAGCATAAGTATCCCAATTTTAATTGATTGCAAAATATAAACAAATGAAACAGGCCATGCCTGAGATTGTTATTGAGACACACGAGAGCATGATGAAACTTAAAGTGCACAATCTCAACAGCCTACAAAATATAAACAAATGAAAGTATTGGTTACGGGGGGTGCCGGCTATATAGGCACTGAACTTGTTAAGTTATTAGTTAAAAATGAGGATGTTGAAAGTGTAACGGTTTTTGACAATCAGAGCAGGATAAATTATAACTTTTTTCTGGGGCATAGGAGGGATAATCATGCCAAGATAAGGTTTATCAATGGAGATATTCTTGATTCCCGCAAGTTGAAAAAAGAGCTTGATGGCGTGGATGTTGTCTATCATTTGGCTGCCAATGTAACCACGCCATTTGCCAATATGGATGCTCATTTCTTTGAGCAAGTGAATCATTGGGGAACGGCAGAAATGACTTATGCCATAGAGCAGAGCCAGATTAAAAAAGTTATTTATACCAGTAGTGTTTCAGTTTATGGAGGCTCTTCCAAGAAAATTGTAGACGAGGAAACGAATCTAAATCCACGAACTTTTTATGGCATTTCAAAAATGCGAGGGGAGGAACATATTTCCAGGCTTTCTGATAACATCAGTACTTATATTTTGAGATGTGGAAATGTATATGGTTATAGCAAGAGTATGCGCTTTGATGCGGTGATCAACAAATTCGCGTTCGAAGCGAATTTTAACAAGCGGATTTCAATTCATGGTAACGGAAAACAGAACAGAGCCTTTATTCACATTGATTTATTGAGTAAGGCCTTGGCAGATTTACTCACGACTGAAGTCCCGTCAGGTATATATAATATCATTGAGCGTAATATGGAGGTGTTGGAGATTGTAGATACCTTCAAAATGCTGATCCCGGAATTAGAATTTATTTTTGTTAACCAACATTTAAGCTTAAGAGATATTAAGATAAACCCAGATTTAAAGCTCAAAAAATACCTGAATATAGATAACAATAAGCGTTTTGAAGAAGAAATAGAGGAGTTTTTAAATCACTTTTCTTTCTAGCTTCAAAGTGATTTTTCTCAATTTCCTTGTTGAAATGAAACCCTATATATAAGCATATCGTTTCGACTTTACCTGCAACCCTACTTCCTCACATACTCAACAAAGGCATAAGGATACTTATTCCTTTCATCCGGTTGATGTTCTTCTCTGGATGCTTCTTTCCATTTATTATGATCTATTGCAGGGAAAAAAGCATCACCCTCAAATTCTCCTTTGATTTCAGTAATGAACATATTATCCGCAACGTCCATCGTTTGTTTATATATTTGAGCTCCTCCCAGAATAAAGACATGTTGCTGCCCTTCATCCTCGGCGATTTTAAACGCTTCTTCAATGGTTGGTACTACCCAACAGTTTTCTACTTTGTAACCCTTTTTCCTGGTGATAATGATGGTAGGTCTTCCCGGCAATGGTTTACCTAAAGATTCAAAGGTTTTTCTCCCCATAATTACATAATGCCCTTTGGTTTTATTCATAAAATATTTCATGTCAGCCGGCATATGCCATACCAGGTCGTTGTTTTTACCAATTACATTATTATTGGATTTTGCTGCTATAATCGATTTGATCATTCTGATTTTCTGTTGCTATAGTTAGGTTTTATCGTGTGACTCACTATGAAAGCTACAAAGATATAAGACTTAGCATTGCACACTAGCTACTAGTCGTGGATATCGAATTACCCCTTAAAAAATCTTCAATTCCCATTCTCTTTTTGCCCTCTATCTGAAGTTCTTTGACGCTTATGTAGCCGTCTGATGTTTTAAAATATAAATATTTTTTATTGTCTGTTATCAATGGATCAGTTGTTGCCAGGGAAGATTGCTCCACGATTTCGGTACTATAAATTTTGCAGGTTTTCCCATTTATCTTTGTCCAGGCTGTTGGATAGGGAGCAAGACCTCTAACAAAATCATAAACTTGTTGAGAAGGTTGTCGCCAGTTAATTTCACAAGTTTCTTTAAATATTTTCGGAGCATGTTTTAGTTCTGCCTTAGTCTCCTGGGGGAGAGGTTCATATTCACCTTTTTCAATAGCCCTGGCAGTTTTAAACACCAGTTCAGCCCCCTTCTTCATCAATCTTTCATAAAGTGATCCAGCTGTATCATCATCATATATGGGTTCTTTTTCCTGGAAAAGAATATTGCCTGTGTCTATTTCATGTTTAAGAAAAAAAGTTGTGATACCGGTTTCTTTCTCACCATTAATGATAGCCCAATTGATGGGCGCCGCTCCCCGATACTGAGGTAACAAGGAAGCATGAAGGTTAAAAGTACCGATTTCAGGCATGTTCCAGACTATCTCAGGAAGCATGCGAAAGGCTACAACAACCTGTAAGTTGGCATTATATTCACGAAGTTCTTCAATAAATTCAGGCGCCTTTAAATTTTTTGGCTGCAATACTGGTATGTCATGTTTCAAAGCGCAATCTTTAACCGGACTGGTAGCCATTTTTTGCCCCCTTCCTTTGGGTTTATCCATGGCGGTCACGACAGCCACCACTTTGAACCCATTTTCAACCAATGCTTCCAGGCTTGGAACCGCAAATTCCGGTGTTCCCATGAAAATAATGCGCAGCTCATTCATACAAATAATGAAAAATGATATTGTTGTCAAAATTATGATAAAAAATCAAAAGGAATTGATTTTGACAAAAAATAGAACTCAGGAAAACCTGGTTATGGATAAAGTAAGTACTTCTCTCTTTTGGCTTTATATGAGCTTAGTTCCGACTCCCAGCTTTTTTTAATTTCTGCTTCGGATACACCGTTCATAATTTGTTGTTTCAAAGTGTCATTACCAACCAGCGTAGAAAAATAGTTGTTAAAAAAGGAAGTTTTGTCAGGAGCTTTGTTGTAGAAGTCTATCACGTATTTTAGACTAATTTCATTTTTTACTTCTACCTTTCTGAGATCCAATCCAAAACACTCCCTATCCTGATGAGGAGGATATTTTGACATTCCGTCAATACTCACAGGCGTAAAACTAAAACTACCGAATTTCTCATTTGGAAATCCAATTGCCTGAAACGGGAAATAAGTTCCTCTCGCAACACTAATCGCAGTACCTTCAAATAGACAAAGTGTTGGATAAAGCTTTATAGATTGATCATTGGGTAGATTAGGAGAAGGTTTTATAGGAAGAGAATAACTCGTTCGATGTGTATAGTTTTTCATGGGTATTACATGTAACTCACATTTTTTCGTTGTATTCAACCACCCTTCTTTGTTAATCATATGAGCAAGTTCTCCTACGGTCAGCCCATGCACAATTGGAATGGGGTGAATGCCTACAAATGATTGAAATTTAAGATCTAATACAGGACCGTCAACATAATGTCCATTTGGGTTTGGTCGATCAAGCACAATAAATTTTTTGTTGTTTTCAGCGCATGCCTCCATCACATAATGCATGGTACTTATATATGTATAGAATCGTACACCTACATCCTGAATATCGAATAACACAACATCTATATCCCGTAACATGTCAGGAGTTGGTTTTTTATTTTTCCCATAGAGAGAAATAAGAGGTGTACCACTTTTTTTATCAATGCCATTTTCTACATGTTCTCCGGCGTCAGCTGTACCTCGAAAACCATGTTCGGGTGCAAAAATTTTTTTTACATTAACACCCAACGCAATTAAAGTATCTACCAGATGTGTTTGCTCAACCGTCGAGGTCTGATTCACAATAAGTGCTACATTGGTATTGGTGAGCGCAGGTAAATATTCATCAAATTGGTATGCTCCCATAACAATCCCCGGATCAGGAACGTCTGAATTAGCTGATTGACTATGATATTCTTTTTTAGTGTTTGGTTGACAAACTGCGAGAAGGAAAAGGAGTGATCCAAGGAAAATGATTTGTTTCATGACTTAGTAATTGAAGCATTGCGCTTTGAAAGTTGAGTAAGTCCTACTTAACTAAAAACTCAACACTCAAAATTCATAATTAACTAATAATAGGCATTTTATCTGATCCATTAATTTACCAAATAACCACACAGATATAAAATGTTACGATGTTGCAAAGCATTTTTCAATAATTTTCCCTAGCATTGCATTGCCTGATTAAACTAATCAGGATATTTTATGCAAGGGAACCAATTCAAAATTAGCTATTAAGTTGAATCTCTCTTATTTTATTTCTAAAAGAATCAATAAAACTGAAGCAAAAAGCTTTGCTTCTACAATACATAAAATAGCCATAGCCAGTATTGCTACAGGTTTGGCTATTATGATCGTTTCATTTTTGATTCTCGAGGGCTTTGAAAAAACCATCAAAGAGAAGAATTTCAGCTTTGCAGGGCATTTGAACATTACGAAATTTACTCAGAGCAACTCCTATGATGAAATGCCCATTTCGACCGAAAATGATCTATATCAAAATTATCAACAATTTGATTTCATAGAACATATTCAGGAGGTAAGTTATAAGTTCGGACTTGTAAGAACAGATAACGCTGTTTCAGGCATTATTCTAAAGGGGATAGGAAAGACATTTGATCTGGAAAGGTTCAAAACCAACATAGTTGAAGGTGAATTTATCCAGTTCAATGATTCAGTCTATTCCAAAGATATTATGATCAGCAAGAGAATATCCAACACACTCGGCCTGAAAGTAGATGACGAAGTGGTGATGCATTTTATACAAAATCCTCCAAGACGACGACTCTTAAAAGTGAGCGGCATCTATGACACCGGGTTAGAGGAATTTGATGATAAAATAATTCTTGGAGACATTGCCATGATTCAAAGATTAAATGGTTGGGGTGATGAAGAGGTTGGGGGATATGAGCTCTATATAAAAGATTTTGATGACCTGGAAGAAGCTGAGCGGGTATTGGATAGTAATGTGGATTATGACCTGTATGTGGAAAAAGTAACGGATAGGTTTGTGCAGATTTTTGATTGGTTAACATTGATCAATCGCCAGGTGCTTATATTCCTGGGTTTGATCCTTTTTGTGGCTTGTTTCAATATGGCTTCTATTTTATTGATACTCATCATGGAAAGGACCCAAATGATTGGTTTGCTGAAAGCCATGGGTGCCACCAATAACCAGATTAGAAGTTTTTTTATTTACAATGGAATATTAATCATTGTGAAGGGGGCGCTGATCGGTAATGCCATAGCTTTGATATTTGCTACAATTCAGTATTATTTTAAGATCATTCCACTGGATTATGAGAATTACTTTATGAACTATGTTCCAATTGAGTGGAACTGGGGAATTATTGTTGTATTAAATATATTAACAATATTTATTGTGTCTGTTGTACTCCTTCTACCCTCTATGATCATCTCCAGGATCAGACCGATTAAGGCGATACGATTTGACTGATTTAATCAGTACGGGGTTTTTGAATATCAGCTCTTCGATATTTTTTAAAAAAGCTATTTAATCTCATTTGTATAACACCCAGTATGGCCTCTTTGAAAATGCCTTTTGACATTTTTGATGTGCCTTTTGAGCGATCGGTAAAAATAATAGGAACCTCTTTGATCCTGAAACCATATTTCCAGGCTGAGAATTTCATTTCTATTTGAAAGGCATAACCTACGAATTTTATTCTGTCCAGATCAATTGTTTCCAGGACAATACGTCTATAACATTTAAAACCAGCGGTAGTATCACGAATAGGCATTCGCGTGATCATCCTGACATAGGAGCTAGCGAAATATGACATTAATACTCTGGAAATTGGCCAGTTAACTACATTCACACCTTTAATATACCTTGAACCAATGGCCAGCTCAAAACCGAGCTTAGTACAAGCATGGTACAGTTTTTCCAGATCCTCAGGATTATGTGAAAAATCAGCGTCCATTTCAAAAATATATTGATAGTCTTTGGACAATGCATATTTAAAACCCTCAATATAAGCTGTTCCTAATCCTTGTTTTCCTTCTCTCTTTAAAAGATAAAGCCTGTCTTTATAAACTTCTTGCAGTTTCTCAACAATTTCAGGTGTGCCATCGGGCGAGTTATCATCTACTATCAGAATATCAAAAGATTTTTCTAATGCAAAAACCTTTTGAATAATAGCTTCAATGTTTTCTTTTTCTTTATAAGTAGGGATAATTACTAGGGAATCACTCACGCTGATCTCTGATTAACATCAAAAAATTGAATGCCAAAAATAGTAAAAATATTGAGTTTTTTCTTTTGAGAAATTCATATTTCCTTCTTTGGGGCAGAGTTCAATATACCTTTTGGTAAAAAGACTTAAGGCCTTTATTGCTTTGACTAACAGTTTATTATACATTTTAAGTGACACAAAAAAAGGACAATTAGTTTGGTTGCTTTTAGAATTGCTCCTGAGCATGATGATCTTTTGAATATTAGGGTGAATCGTTTTTGCAGGAGTTATCATTGAATACAAAGTGATTCCGGGCCCTTTATCACAAACAATTGGCGCATTAGCATAATTTTGCAATCTTTGCAGCCTGAATGATTTTGGGAATACAGGAAATTTGATCACAAAAAAGTATTTAAAGAAATAATGAGTATTGAGGAGCCGTTAAAAAAAGATTTGGCAAAGGCATTCCAAGCATGTTTTTCGGAAGAATTAGACCGGGAAAAGATTAACTTTCAACCTACAAGAAAAGAATTTCAAGGATCACATACCTTCGTAGTTTTCCCGTTCCTGAAAATTTCCCGGAAGTCACCTGAGGAGACCGCACGATCACTCGGTGACCATATGCTTAAAAATTCATCCTTTGTCCAGGATTATAATGTGGTAAAAGGATTCCTGAACCTTGTGATCGATGATAAAGTTTGGATTGAGACATTTCAGCATATCAGAAATGAAGAGAATTTTGGTTTTAAGTCCATTTCTGAAAGAGAGGTGATGGTTGAATATTCTTCCCCTAATACTAACAAACCGCTTCATTTAGGGCATTTAAGAAACAACTTCCTTGGTTATTCCGTGGCTGAAATACTAAAAGCTACTGGAAATACTGTACATAAAGTTCAAATCATCAATGACCGGGGTATCCATATTTGTAAATCTATGGTGGCTTGGAAGCGATATGGAAATGGAGCAACACCTGAATCCTCCGGGATCAAAGGTGATAAGTTGGTAGGTGACTATTATGTGAAATTCGATCAGGAATATAAGAAGGAGATCCAAACACTTGTTGATCAGGGACAAACACAGGAAGATGCAGAAAGAAATGCCCCTATCATGTTGGAAGCCAAGGACATGCTGATCAAATGGGAACAAAAGGAACCGGAAACCTACCAACTCTGGCAAACGATGAATGGCTGGGTTTATGATGGTTTTGATGTGACATACAAAAGAATGGGGGTGGATTTTGATAAACTATATTACGAATCCGACACTTTTCTTTTAGGAAAACAGGAAGTATTAAAAGGCCTGGAGCAGGGCATTTTCTTTCAAAAAGAGGATGGTTCTATTTGGGTGGACTTGACTGATGCCGGGTTGGACCAGAAACTTTTGCTGAGATCCGACGGGACTTCTGTTTATATGACCCAGGATATCGGAACTGCATTGCTTCGTTTCCGTGATTATCCCAAAATGAGTCAACAAATTTATACTGTAGGTAATGAACAGGAATATCACTTCAAAGTGTTATTCCTCATATTGGAAAAGCTGGGTTATTCGTGGGCCAGGGAATGTTATCATCTATCCTATGGTATGGTAGATTTGCCTACGGGAAAGATGAAATCCAGAGAAGGTACAGTAGTAGATGCTGATGATTTAATGGATGAAATGATAGGCACTGCCAAAGAGCGAACTGAGGAGCTTGGAAAGATCGATGGATTCAGTGAGGATGAGGCTACGGAGTTATACAGAACTATTGGTTTGGGAGCGCTCAAGTATTTTATTTTAAAGGTAGATCCTAGAAAAAGAATGCTTTTTAATCCTGAAGAATCCGTGGACTTTCATGGAAATACAGGACCTTTTATCCAGTACACGCATGCCAGGATCTCTTCAATCGTAAGAAAAGCTGAGCAGCTTGGGATCCGGAGGAATGATTTTAATATAACATCATTGCATGCACTGGAAAAAAGCGTTATCATTTTACTAAATGAATTTCCCGATAAAGTACAGCTGGCAGCCAAGGAATATGCACCATATATTATTGCACAGTATGTATATGATCTTGCCAAAGAGTACAATCGTTTCTATGCTGAGGTATCCATCTTCAATGAACAAGATCCGGAAGCGCTTAAATTTAGGATTGCGTTTTCTGAGGAGGTGGCCAAAACAATTAAAAAGGGAATGGCGTTGCTAGGTATAGATGTGCCTGAGAGAATGTAAAGGCGACAAGAATAAAGTAAAGGCTCGAAAATTTATAGACTGCGGTTGAAATGTTGAAGAAATTGACATATTTTGTATTTGCTGTTCTAACAGCCTGCGGATTTTCGAAAGTTGAAAGCAGACCCGAGCATTTATCTATGGTACAAGACGGAACATCTCCTATCTATGATTTAAAAATGAAGTCGATAGATGGCAATTTGATCGACTTCCAAAAATATAAGGGAAAGAACTTGCTCCTGGTCAATGTAGCCTCTGAGTGTGGATTCACCCCACAGTATGAAGACTTGCAAAAACTTCACGAGCTGCATGGCCATAACCTGACCATTCTGGGTTTTCCGGCTAATGATTTTGGAGGGCAGGAACCCGGAAGCAATAATGAGATAGCAGCTTTTTGCCAGAAGAATTATGGCGTTACCTTTCAAATGTTTGAAAAGATTTCTGTGGTTGGAAAAGACAAAGCTCCCCTGTATCAATGGTTAAGTGATCGTGGGAAGAACGGATGGAATGATCAGGAACCTAATTGGAATTTTTGTAAATACCTGGTAAATGAGAATGGAGAGCTGATCAAATTTTACGCTTCATCCATTAACCCTTTATCTGAAGAAATTCTTGATGAAATAAAATAGACTAATTTATCTGATTTGATATCAAGTGCTAAAATAAAACCATGGATCGCAGCATTTCGCCTTAGAACCCTTCCTCTGGCTCTGGCAAGTATAGGTATGGGTAGTTTTTTGGCCGCTTCCATCGGTAAATTTGAGCTACCCATTTTGTTACTGAGTGCCCTCACGACAATTTTTTTACAAATCCTGTCAAACCTTGCAAATGACTATGGTGATTCTGTTAACGGAGCCGATAATGTTTACAGGGAAGGGCCAAGCAGAGCCGTTCAATCTGGCAACATTACCTTGGTCGCTATGAAAAGGGCCATCACCATATTCATTTTATTATCACTTGTCAGTGGGACCATACTGTTATACTTGGCCTTTGGATGGAATTTCAAAGGTTTTTTGTTTTTCTTTTTATTGGGGGTTCTTTCCATACTTGCCGCAATTGCCTACACTGCAGGAAACAAGCCTTACGGATATATTGGACTAGGTGATTTGTCAGTATTGGTATTCTTCGGATTTGTAGGTGTTTTGGGAACTTTCTATTTACAAGTTGGTTATTTCAATTGGATATATATCCTTCCGGCTATGAGTTGCGGACTCTTTTCTATCGCAGTTTTAAACGTCAATAACATTCGCGATATAGACTCAGATAGAATTGCGGGAAAGTTATCGGTTCCGGTCAGGATAGGTAGAGAGAACGCAATTCGCTATCATTGGTTGCTGTTAACCTTAGGCCTGATCTCTGCAATACTATATACAATCCTTGAATTTCACTCAATGATTCAATGGGCTTTTTTGATCGTAGTTCCTTTGCTTATAAAAAATGGATTGGCCGTATCCAGCATAAAGGATAGCTCAAAGCTCGATCCCTTTCTTAAACAAATGGCGATTACTACATTATTCTTTGTATTATCATTCGGACTGGGATTGCTGTTCACGTAAACTTCCCTTTTTTTGTGCATTAGTGTGAAAGAGAATGAAGGGCCTTGATCCGGAATGGTGATTTCAAGGAATAGAATTCCAACCTTAGGCAAACACTGTCAAACATGATCAATATCATATTTCATTTTGATATTGATCAGTGCAAAGTATGTCCATAAATACTACTCTTGTATAGATACCAAACAATTATCAGAACCTTCTCAATATTAAGATAATTGATGGGGTGAATTGATAGAAACTGGTACTCTGCTTAATTAAACCCGGATCAAAATTTAGAAATATGAAAAAGATATTAGTTCCCACAGATTTCTCAGAGGAAGCAGGATATGCTTTGGATTTGGCTTACCAAATAGCAAAAAAAATTAATGCTGAGATCCTTCTACTGAATGTAATTGAACAGCCAGGAGGCGAAACTTTCAGCGCCTCAGGAGAAGTGGTTCACAACGATATGGCTAGCAATGTTTATGTTATCGAATTGATGAAACGAGTTAAAAAAGACATCAATGAACTTGCGCAAAAGCCAGAATATGATGGTATCGATATCAAAACAGAAATACAAATTGGTAATCCATTTAATGGTATTACCAGGGTTATTGTTAATCATGATGTTGATCTCGTTGTGATGGGAACCCGCGGCGTTAGCGGATTGGATGAATTATTAATAGGTTCTAACACCGAGAAAGTTGTGAGGTTAGCCCATTGTCCTGTAATTACCGTAAAACATGAAGTAGATTTCGATGACATTAAAAATATAGTTTTTGCCAGTAGTTTTGAAGGTAAGCTGGAAAAAGTCATTGCTAAGCTAAAAGATCTTCAGAGCACAACCGGTTCCACATTGCACTTAGTGAAAATCAACACTCCCTCCAACTTTGATGCTGACAGATTGAATAAAGGGCTGATAAATGATTTTGCGGTAAAATATGACTTAAAAGACTATACCATTAATGTCTATAGTGATATCACAGAGGAGGATGGAATTTTAAATTTTGCTGAAGACATTGGCGCTAATGTCATTGCTTTGGCCACACATGGGAGAACCGGATTCAGACACTTACTTAGTGGAAGTATCGCTGAAGATATTGTAAATCATACTAAGAGACCAGTCTGGACCTTTACAATGAAAAGTTAGCCAGCAGGTTTGATCTTATCATCTAAACTATTCTAAGTATTCGCTACCTGTTTCGAAGTTTCGAAATAGTTAACAGATCGTTTATTATTCTCACAAAGTGGATCGTATTACAGGATCAAGCGGAATTGTTGTGGAGAAAGGTTATTGGTATTGTGTTGAAGTGTTGAGGCGTTTAAGTTGAAAGATGTCTAAAATAGCTGCATTAGGCTTTAAATTTAACATTTAAATACTCAAACACTTTAACGCTCATTCCCAGGTAATCCCCAACTTTTCGGATTGATCCGGAATCAGTTACCCTGTTTGAAAGGAATTGATGCTCAATATTACAAGAATTTCCAAATGTTATGGATTCACAGGCTCTTCTTATAATCCAATGGGTTTTTTCCAAATTGATTTTTGCAATACTTTGAAAAATACTTTGCATCGTTGAAACCAACTATATAAGTTGCTAGGACAATGGAGTAATTACCTTCTTTTAGGAAAATGGCCACTTTTTTACGTCGCATCATCCGAACGAATTCAACAATTCTCATACTTGCAAGGCTTTAGAATTTTCGGTAAAGTGCAGAATAGCTCATATGAAAACTAACGAACAGGTTTTCTGACCGGAAATCAGGATCGAGTAGGCAGATAATCTTAAAAATTACCCTTAAAACGCCGAAAAATTACACTTTTTTATTGCCGAATTCCCACATATTTGTTGGAAAGGCTTTGTTTACAATATGTAATCAATGTATATGCCTCTTATTTTCAGAACAGATAATCAAAAACCAGACTTCGCGAAGAACGAATATGTAAATGCACATTTTGTTATGATTATTTCATTTGACAAAACGTCGATGATTTTTATGTATTCCTTTACTGTTTCTTGATTTTCCGTTCTATTCACTCCATTGGAGCTTGCTGATGATGGGTTGTATGAATCTAAAAAAATCTAAATAGGTATGGGGAATGGCTTAGCAAAGGAATTTCAGAAGTAAGCCACACTGCCAACGAGGTGCTCGAAGACCAAAAGCTGGCTTTTGGCATGCTGAATTGTGTTCTGCTGTTCCAAACCATCTTTATCAGGTAGTTATTTTGGAAAACACACCAAAATAAAGGGAATACTTTGTCTGTTCTGAACCGATAACAGTGTTAAAAGAAACATTAATGAGTTCAATATTTGTATTAAAAATAGCCCATTTGATTTGGGAAAAACAAAAAATAAAACAATAAACAAAAAGATGAAAAGAAGAACATTTACCAAAAGTACATCGATGGCATTAGTAGGGGTTTCATTAGGAGCACCGAATATTTTAAGAGCAGGAAGGAAAAAGGATAGCAAACTACGTTTGGCATTTATCGGTACCGGACTTCGGGGGCGTAATCATGTACGCAACATGATTGTTGAGAAAGACGTGGAATGTGTGGCTATTAGTGATATCGACCCTGAAGCAGTTAAAGAAACAAAAAAGTTGTTCGACAAATACAATGTCGGTTTTCCAAAGGTATATGGAGAGCATGAGTATTCATATAGGGAAATGTTGGAGAAAGAAGATCTGGATGCCGTTGTGATTGCACCAAACTGGAAATGGCACACCACCATGTGTATAGATGCCATGGAAGCTGGTGTTTTTACTGGAGTCGAAGTTGCCGGTGCTTTTTCCGTTGACGAATGCTGGGATCTGGTAAATACCCACCAGCGTACTGGTACACACCTTATGTTCATGGAAAATGTATGCTATAGAAGAGACGTAATGGCCGTACTCAATATGGTTCGTGATAATGTTTTTGGCGAATTGCTACACCTACGAGGGGGCTATATGCACGATCTAAGACATGTGAAGTTTGATGACGGCAAAGGAGGTGTCGCTTTTGGAGAAAACGGTTTTGCTGAAGCACGTTGGCGAACTGAGCATTCCTTAAGACGCAATGGCGATCTGTATCCCACACATGGATTAGGTCCTGTAAGTATGATGGTCAATATGAACAGAGGGAACAGGCTCCTGAGCATTAGTTCTTTTGCCACTAAGTCACGTTCGCTACAAAGCTATGTAGCCAAACATCCAAAGGGTGGAAAATACCATGCTTACACTCAATTGGATTGGCAATTGGGAGATATTGTAACATCTACCATTACCACTGCCAATGGTGAAACGATCATTATCACTCACGACACCAATACTGCAAGGCCATATTCACTGGATTTTAGGGTACAGGGCGTTGAAGGGGTCATTGATTTTGATTATGGCACACAGCGCATTCATATACAGGAAAAAACACAAGCACATAGTTGGGAAGATGCCAAGCCATGGCTTAAAGAATATGACCACCCTTTATGGAAAGAGTTTGGTGATGTTGCTCGTGATGCAGGTCATGGCGGTATGGATTTCTTCTTGGATAGACAGTTCATCCAATCTGCCAAGGACAACACACCACCCGTCATCGATGTTTACGATGCAGCTACCATGAGGGCAATAACACCTTTATCTGAAGCATCCATACGCGAAGGAGGTGCTGTACAACAAATTCCGGATTTTACAGAGGGCAAGTGGATAACCAAGAAACCTGTTTTTGGTTTGGTATAGTTCAATGAAGAATTTGACAGATACTGTCCCAAAATGACGTTACAGAGTTTTGATGCAGATTAGTAGGTGAAGACTTTCACTGATGCCGGGATGAAGTATTTTGTGTTTGTTGCCAACAACCATTTCGAATAAATAATGCCGTAAGGGCCGAACAGAACAAAATATCCATGATTTAAAAATAAACATATGAATAGGGTTTTGAACATATTTGGAGTCGTCATGTTATTCCTGTGCAATACCATATATGCACAAGAGTGGTATGATTCGTTGCAAAAGGATACTCGTAAGAATTTTCTTTTGATCAACCGTTCTTTTCTGTTGGATAGCACCCCTAGCATTAGAGGCATGTCCAAAGAATATTTGAAATGGACTCGTTCCATTGCCAATGAATTGGATCAGTATGGTAACTTGCTTTCCGGGCAAGAACAATTTGAAAATATCCTTGCCATCCAAAAAGAAAAAGAAAACTCGGTGTTTAAACCGGATTGGAAACCCTTCACAAATAATCGCCTGTCTGCCAGGTCAAAGAGCATTCCAGGCAATAAAGGCCTGGCAAGGCTCCACAGGGTATACCCATCACCTCAAAATAGGCATACTATATATGCAGCCATGAGTTTGGCAGGATTGTGGCGTAGCAACGATCAGGGAAAAACATGGCAGGATCTGACCAACTCAAAAATACCGGTCACAGGAGTATGGGCCATGGCCGAGCATCCCCAAAATCCCAATATTATTGTTCTGGGGGATAAATTTACCTTATACCGAACGGAGGATGCGGGTGAAACATGGCGACGCGTGGCTGACACCACCCTTTTGGTAAGAGATATCTATTTTAATCACCAATCGCCTAATGAACTCTATGCTGCCTCAGAAAAAGGTATATACCATAGCAGCGACACTGGCAAGACCTGGAAAAAGATCTTTTCCGTCAGAGCCAATGCCATGCGTATGAACCCTAAGGACCCCAAAACACTCTATGTTACTGAAATTGTTGATAACGAGGTGAAAATATGGGTGACCCATAATGGTGGAGCGACGTTCGAACAGTATGATTTGCCTGACTATGAGGGGCGTAAAGTGGGGCGTACACGCCTTGATGTATCCAAAGCCGCACCTGATCATGTATACATGGTCACCAATAATATCAAAAGTCACGGTTTTGGCGCACTTTACATTTCACGGGACAAAGGAAGAACCTGGCAATTTCGGGGTAATAAAATCGATGGTGCACCCTACAGTGTTGAGAACCCCAATGTTTTGGGCTACTCCGAAAAAGGAGATCAACCAGGAGGCCAGTTAAGCTACTGCTTTGCTTTTGCAGTTTCGCAGACCAATCCCGATGAAATGTACGTTGCCGGCATAAGCATGTGGAAATCTACGGATGGAGGAAAAAGTTGGCAAAACCATAGTCCTTGGTATGCCAACAAGAATAACCTAAACCACCATATTCATGCTGATATTCATGATATCTATGCCACGCATAATGATGTTTGGGTGGGCCATGATGGGGGTATTAGTTTTTCCAATGACAAATCAAAGACCTTTACCGATAAGACCGGTGGTATAAACGCATTGGAAATTTTAGGTTTCGATATTAATTTCCATCATCCTGAACAGATGGTGAATGCCTCTATGCACGTGGGCAGCATGTTCTTTGAACCCGAATCGGGAGGCTGGTTTACATTGGGAGGCGCTGATGACAATTATGGAGGGTTTGGAATCAGTGATGTTAAACATTTTGCACATGGCGCCGGTTATGTTCACAACATGGCATTTTGGGAAAAGGGCTTGGACTCGATTGATAACAATGCCACCTTATCCAAAAAAGAGCCAAACGGGGAACTTGGCATACATACGGAAAACCACCAGTTGTTATTCCAGGGACTCACAGAATACAACGGAACTGTAGATAACAACGGAAGTACCCTTTATCGAAGCACTGACTTTGGAAGAACCTGGCAATTAGTACTCAAGGACTCCTTGCACAGTGACGATGGTCGGGGCCATAATGCCCGTGCCTATGCAGCTAAAAGCAAAGTGGTATCTTGTTGGAATAACCCGGATCGCCTGTATTATAAAAACGGGGGAAGGATATATGAAAGTGTTGACGAGGGCCATACCTGGACCATCGTTCACGATTTCAATAGCAGTGATAACGAAGAATGGCAAAAGAGCCGTATCTATAAGTCACGTTTGTTGGATATTGCCGTAGATCCTATTGATGACAATGCACTGTATATTACCATGCGTAATATGTTCAATAGTAAAGTAGTCATGAAATCAATGGATGGTGGAAGATCCTGGGAGGATTTCTCCCAGGGCATTCCTTCGGCAGCAGGAAGAGTCAATTCCATTATTATCCAACGAGGTACGAACAATGCCATGTATGTGGGCACTCATAGAGGGGTGTATTACCGCAATGCCGATATGGATAAATGGATGCCCTACCATACGGGTCTTCCGGTTTGTGATGTGATAAAATTAACCATAGACTACAAAAAAGGGCAACTGGTCATAGGAACTTTCGGAAGAGGTATCTGGAGAGCTGACCTTAAAGAAAAAAGTAGACCCGATGTTCGTATTGCATATAACAATACCGAGATAAACCAAGGAGGGGTACTTAAGTTGGTAGATTATTCGGTTTTGCCCTTTGTGCCAGAAAAGTATGAATGGAAAATAAAAGGAGAAAAAAACTATGTATCCAATGATAGGCACCCTGAAATAACCTTGCAAAACAAAGGTGATTATACCATATCACTTCGCATTTGGGACAAAAGCGGTTACTCCTGGTCGAATACTTTGAAAAAAGTAGTCACTGTTCAATGATTCTGTTAAAAAGATAGAGGTCCGTAGAAGTCGATTCTAAGAAAGTATCATTTGATATTTTTAGAAAGGCTCATTGCCTTGTTTAGTCAAGATTTTAGATAAAAGAGGCTGTGTAAAAACTAAATTCTAATGTCTGAGATTTACGCGTATGCAAAAGTTCTCAGATAGGTACCCGAATAACTCATGGATTCTTAATCGTTTTTACACAGCCTCAAAAGACTAAAGACAAAAGAAAAATTGCTGTGGCTTTTATCTTTTTTTCAGAGAAATAGAATGACCAAATTTGCAAGCTTTTAATTGAATGGATCAAGAACAATGTCATTAACTTAAGCCTTACCGAACAGGAGACGTCATTCCTGCGTAAGCAGGAATCTCATTTTTAGAGGTTTATGCCTGATTGAGATTCCTTATCAAGTAAGGAATGACGCTTAAGTTAATGGCATTGGGATCAATAAGCTTGCAAAGTCTGTGAGATAGGATAAAGTAAAAAAGATAATGATATTAAATTTTACGAAAGCAAGGTTTAATGCCGGGCTTAAACATATATGTTATTAGTCTTTATACTAAATTATTGTTACTTATTACTGTAGCAAGAGCTTTTTTAGGAGGGACTGGTTAACCACATATTAGACAATATCCAGTAAACTATATAAATGAACTTTGGTGGATCTAACCGTTTTTACAGTTGGGCCCTTTCTTCAAATATCAGGCCTTGGGGAAAGCTCCATGGCAACAAAGACTATGTCTCAAAAGAGCTTTTCCAAAACCTGTGCCGAAACCAAACAAATATATTTGGCTTTGTAGTTACATCGAACTTACCTTATTATTAGTTTTGTAGTATGGCCAAAAGAAATAAACACAAAGATCGTATTGGAGTTGTATATTCCACCAATCCCGATTTTGAATATCAAAATGATGTACCATTAGAAAAGGAAACGCTACCCCCATCACAACAAAGTTTAAAAGTGATGTTGGATAAAAAGATGCGAGGAGGTAAGCAGGTTACCTTGATAGAAGGATTCGTTGGTACGGAAGAAGATTTGAAAACACTTGGAAAACTAATAAAGTCTAAGTGTGGTGTAGGAGGAACCGCAAAAAATGGAGAAATTCTTATTCAAGGAGATTTTAGAGAAAAAGTAATAAACATTTTGTCCTCTGAAGGATACAAGGCTAAAAGGGTCGGTGGTTAACACTTTGTAAAAATATTCTGCATTTGTCACACCTGTAACAAGTTCCAAGCATCCGTCACATTTACTACCCTAATTTATGCTTATTTTGAGTGTGAGTGGAGTTCTATATAAGCATGGTAATAATAAGCATTCTGAATATGAACTATATAAATGCTCATTACCGGCAGGTTCTGTCTCAGCATAGGCGGTTGATACACAAACTTCATTCTTCATGAATTGATCTTAGGGAACGAGTCAAGCCCGAAGCAGCATTTGATGCACCTTCGTGGCCTATACACGGTTTTATTTTTGATGCAATGAAGATAAGAAACAAGGGTAGCTTGGCTAATTCTTTTCTCTTACATATGCTAATTGTTTCAGTGGTAACCATTGGAATAGTCGGGTATCTGTGGGTTTCGGATGAATATGCCAGGTTTGAGGGGGAATTGGATAATCTGCGTCAAACAACCATTGACCTTCAGCAAAAAAAAATACAAAATCAGGTTAAGGACATTGTCCTCTTCTTTGAAAATAGAAAATCTCACGCCCAGGAAGATCTACAACATGATCTTAAGGAGACAGTCAGGCAAACGCATGCTGTCATAAAGAGTTTGTATCGCGGAAATGCCGAAATTTATTCTAATGAGGAACTCATTAGTATCATAAAAGATGCTGTCTTACCACTTCAGCTAAGCGAGCAGCAAGGGGAAATATTCATACGTACTTCGGAAGGAGAGAGGGTTTTGGTTCCCGGACATTTTCAAAACCAGGATAAGCTGGAAGAAATGGAAAAACAAAATGTCAGGGAGCAGTTAGACTTACTTGCCAGCAATACAGAAGGTCTTTTGGAACAAACCATATTTCATGAATCAGACTCGGAAAAAAACAACCAAAGAGAATTGGTGTATGTTAAGCGATTGGATGAATTAGATTGGTATGTCGGAGCATCAGCCCATTTACATGTCCTGCAACAGGATCTGATGAATGATTTTAACGGTTATATCGCAGACATAGGAACCGATTTACGGGATATATCGCTGTTTGTCGGATCCCACGATATGAACTCCTCAATCAATGCCGCTGTACCTGATTCCAGGGTTACAGCCGTTGGTGACGAATCCTACAGTGGTACCATGATCCTAAAGAAGTTTAGCGAGCTTGCCCAGCGAAAAGATGGAGGGTATCTGGAATATTCGGTAGCCGGGAAAAATGGTACGGAAATCATTGAAAAGATTTCCTACTTGAAAAACTTGCCTGGTGAAAATTTATATGTAGGTGCCTCGATAAATCGGACAAATCTTGAATTGCAGATGATGGAAAGAAGAGAAGAAATGAAAAAAAGAATAGGGAATCATATTGCTGATATTCTTTTGATCCTTCTTGCCTCATTCTTCATTACGTACATGGCCGCCCGGTATCTGGCGAATAAAACAAGAATGAACTTTAAGGTTTTTAATGATTTTTTTGCCAGCGCAGCTTCAGGGTCAACTAAGATCCGAGAAACCAAAATTCACTTTTCCGAATTTCAGCGATTAGCAGAAGCGGCCAATAAAATGATGAGAGATCGCAATAAAGCTCAATTGGCCAGGGAGCAAAGTGAAGAAAAATACAAACTTTTAGCGGAAAATTCAGCAGATGTAATCTGGACAATTGATTTGAATGGACAGTTCATGTACTGCAGCCCATCGGTCCACCAACTCATTGGGTATACCACTGATGAAACGCTTAATAGAAGACTAACAGAAATCATTGCCCCTTCCTCTGTGTATAAAGCCCAGCAATTGCTCGAGCTTACTACCAAGATTGTCGGTTCAAATAAAAAAAACATGAGGAATCGACAGTTGGAATTGGAGCTTAGATGCAAAAATGGCGCTACCATTTGGACAGAGTCGATTATTAAACCGTTCAGGGATAAGACAGGCCAGGTCTTAGGGTTGATCGGTGTTTCTCGGGATATTAGTCTCAGAAGGGAAAATGAAGAAAAAATGAGAGCCCAGAATGAGGAATTAATAAAAACAAATGCCGAGCTGGATCGATTCGTGTACAGTGCCTCACATGATCTTAGGGCTCCGTTGGCCTCGGTCTTAGGGCTTATAAGTATCAGTAAAATGGAAAGCTCGGAAGTTAAGAAAAATGAATACCTGGAATACATGGAGAAAAGTATTCAGAAGTTGGATTCCTTTATTCGTGAGATTATTGAATATTCCAAAAATTCACGGCTTGATTTACATAGAGATAAAATTGATTTTGAAACATTAATAGAGGAATGTTTGCAGGACGTGCAATTTGTTAATGGTGCATCTCACATTGATAGAATCGTTGAAATAGAACAAGATGTAGATTTCTATACCGATCAAAACCGCCTGAGTATTATTATCAATAATTTGGTATCCAATGCCGTGCGCTATTATTATCCAAGACGTCCAAATCCATATGTTAAAATTCAGGTTAAGACTAAGGACGATCGGGTGAGGATCAAAGTAAAAGACAATGGCTCCGGTATTTTAAAAGAACATCAGCAAAAGATATTTGATATGTTCTACAGGGCTGCTGAAGACAATGTAGGATCCGGGCTTGGACTATACATTGTCAAAGAAAGTGTTGCCACTTTGAACGGATCCATAAAACTGGATTCTACCATCAATGTTGGTACCACCTTTACGATCACACTTCCCAATATGTCAATAGGATTTGAGACTGAAGAAACACAGCCTTTGATTCCAATTATAGCGTAGTCGGTGAAATGTTTTTAATGCTTCCTTACTGAATTTCTACCACCTTAATTTCGAAAGTCAGATCTTCTCCCGCCAATGGATGATTATAATCGATCTTAACACTTTCTTCGGTTACATCGATTACTTTAACTTTTTGGCTTTGTCCGTTTTCTGCTTGTGCCATAAGTTCATCGCCTATTTTAGGTTGCATATCCGGGGGAAGTTGTGCCCTGCTCACTTCCTGAACAAATTCCTCTTTTCTAGCGCCATAGGCTTGTTCAGATGGAATCGTGACTGTTTTGGTTTCATTCAATTTCATGCCCAAAACTGCATCATTAAACCCTTGGATAATCCCATCCTGTCCTGCAATAAACTGGAGAGGCTCTCTGTTCTCTGAGCTATCGAAAATGTTGCCATTATTCAATTTGCCGGTATAATGTACTTTTATGGTATCGTTCAATTTTACTTCTTTCATGTTTGTAGTTTTTATTCCTTGAAATATAATGTCCGAATTTAGCCCTTGCCCACAACCCATTATGATGGGGCAGAAACATGGCTTGTTTCGTTTGAGTAAATTTTATCGATTGTTAAAACCAGGAGACAAAGGCAGATTTCTCTTAAAATGCCTAATAATGTGATCAGCCTGAATTTCAAATAACCGGAATATCTAAATTGTTTAGAAAAGGTGAGCAACAAAACTGTTTCGAGCAGATTAGATATTAACTAAAAAGAGACAATTGAGTTGGATCGCAATTCCTGTTTAACAATACTAGTGAATTTCATATAACAATCCAATGTAAGGGAATTTTATTATTGATGAAGCATCAACATCGCTGCCTGATCACATAGTATAAATAGCAAGTGTGCTTCAACAGACTCTATTCTTAATGAAGAAAAACTGCATTGTAAATATTTATTCCATCGTTAGTATAAAGTGGAATCGAATATTATTTTTGTGGCATGGCAGAAATGATTTTGATCGTAGATTTTGGCTCTCAATACACACAACTAATTGCCAGACGCGTTAGAGAACTTAATGTTTATTGTGAAATTCATCCTTACAACAATCTTCCTGAATTCAATGATCGGATTAAAGGAGTGATCCTTTCAGGGAGTCCGTGTTCCGTAAGAGAGGATGAGGCCCCGGATATAGACCTGCAGAATTTTAATGGGGAAATACCTGTTCTTGGCGTCTGTTATGGGGCGCAACTTATCGCAAATAAGAATGGTGGTTTTGTTCTACCCTCGGAGATACGAGAATTTGGAAGAGCCAAATTGAGCAGCGTAGATACACACAATGAGTTGATGAAAGAAATGTCCATTAATTCCCAGGTATGGATGTCACATGGTGATACCATCGCTCAATTGCCAAACCAATTTGAGGTAATTGCCAGTACGCCAAGTGTTGAAATTGCAGCTTTCAAAGTACAGGGACAAGATACTTATGGTATTCAGTTTCATCCAGAGGTAACGCATTCCGTGGAGGGAAAAATAATCTTACGAAACTTTGTTGTTCATATATGCCATTGTTCCCAGGATTGGACTCCCGATATTTTTGTGGAAACGACGGTTGAAGAACTGAAGAAAAAATTGGGAGAAGAAAAAGTGATTCTTGGCCTTTCCGGTGGTGTTGACTCTTCGGTAGCCGCCATGTTGATACATCGGGCTATCGGGAAGAATTTACATTGTATTTTTGTTGACAATGGCTTGCTACGTAAAAATGAGTTTCATGATGTCCTGGCCTCTTATCGAGGAATGGGATTGAATGTCAAAGGTGTCGATGCAAAGGATAAATTCTACAAGGCATTGCATGGGGTTGTAGATCCTGAAGCAAAGAGGAAAGCCATCGGAAAAGTTTTTATAGATGTATTTGATGAGGAAGCACATAATATCGAGGGGGCAAAGTGGCTTGGGCAGGGTACCATTTATCCTGATGTGATTGAATCAGTTTCTGTGAAGGGACCTTCTGCCACAATCAAGTCCCATCATAATGTTGGCGGTCTTCCGGATTATATGAAACTTGATGTTGTGGAACCACTCCGAACTTTATTTAAAGATGAAGTCCGTTTGGTCGGCAATACACTTGGAATTGATAAGAATATTTTGGGGAGACACCCTTTCCCGGGACCGGGATTGGCTATCAGAATTCTTAGCGATATTACCCCTGAAAAAATAAGTATTCTACAGGAGGTGGATCATATTTTTATTAAAGGTTTGAGAGATAGGGATTTGTATGACGAGGTATGGCAAGCCGGAGCTATGCTGCTGCCTGTCCAATCCGTGGGGGTAATGGGAGATGAACGGACCTATGAAAGTGTGGTTAGCTTGCGCGCTGTAAGCAGTGTTGATGGAATGACCGCTGACTGGAGTCATCTGCCACATGATTTCCTGAGTGATATATCCAATGAAATAATCAATAAAGTGAAGGGAGTGAACAGGGTGGTTTATGATATCAGCTCGAAACCCCCTGCAACAATTGAATGGGAGTAACTTCTAAATTTGTTTACAATGAAAATTGCTAAGTTATTTTTTACCATGATCATGCTTTTGGCATGTTCTGTCACTTGGGGCCAAAACAGTAGCAATTACCAGAGCCGGTACCGTAATGGTAAATATCTCTTTCAGGAAGGCAAATATAAACTGGCTATGGAAGAGTTCCGTCAGCTTATATCCAGAACTGAAAATAACCCTTTCCTTGAATACGCCTCCTATTATTTTGCTTTGTCAGCTTATCATGCCGGGCAGTCATTTGTCGCAAAAAGTATGTTTTATCAAATCGAGAGGAGACATGCTTCCTGGGAACGGATCGATGAAGTTTACTTATGGATTGCTAAGTTAAATTTTGAAGAAGATGACTATCTAAAGGCGTTTATCAACCTGGCTAACATAAAGGATGCCGCAATGAAAAATGATGTGGATAACATAAAGCGTCATTTCCTGGCTAAAAAACTTGATAACCTCGAACAGCTTGAGTTAATTCTTTCAAAAAACCCTTATGACGCCGTTGTTGCGGAGGCTTTGGCAGCATCGATTATCAATAGTCCCATTATTGAACAGGATCACAATCTGCTGGAATTTTTAGTAACAGAGTTTAGCCTGGATGAAGAGAAATATGGACTGAGTGTTATAGCAGAGTCCGTGAAAAAGGACATGTATAATGTAGCAATACTTCTTCCTCTCAATAGCGAATCCATAGATCCGGAAAATATCAAATTCCGAAACAATTTTGTTCTTGAACTGTTTGAAGGAATCAAACTTGGAGCTCAGAAAGTCAACACTTATGATCAAAAACTCAAACTTCATGTATTCGATACCAAAAGAGATAGTATTCATACGAAGAAAATGATAGACAGCGGTGCCTTGGACGAAATGGACATTATTATTGGTCCTTTGTTTCAAGACCCTATTGAGCTTACTTCTAATTTTTCATTTTACAAAAAGATCAATATGGTTAACCCGCTATCATACAACTCCGGTGTGGTAGGTAATAATCCATTTTCTTTTTTGTTTCGTCCCAGCCTTGAAACGCAGGCACAGGTTGCGGCTGATTTCGCTACAAAGAGTTTTTCAGGTAATAAAAGACTTAGAATCATTTATGGAGATTCACCTAAGGATTCTCTGTTAGCTTTTAATTATAAAGAAAGGATAGAACTTGATTCTTTTGAGATAGTTGGAATGCATAAAGTCCTGGCCAAGGAATCAAGAGACATTATTAATATACTCACTGCTCGAGATGTGGAAAATGAGGATATCTATATTCCTGCAGACAGCTTAGGGCATCTTTATCTGGCGTCCAGTGATGATTTGATCATTGCCAATACCATTAGTGCATTGGAAGCCCGGGGTGATAACCTCCCTGTAGTGGGAGTGGAAGACTGGCTGAAGATGGAAACTACGGAATTCGATCAGATGGAACGTTTGGGAATATGCTTCACCTCTCCTAATTATATTGATTATACAAAAAAGGAAGTGGAAGAATTCCGAACTTTTTATCATGCTAATACCAATTCATATCCGTCGATATATGCTTATACGGGATATGAGTTGATGACTTTTTTTGGAAAACTACTAATCGATCATGGAACATATTTTCAGAAAGAATTTCCAAGGTTGGGCCTGATACCAGGTCAATTATATAGTGGATTTTATTATGGACAGGAAAACGACAATCAGCATGTGCCTATAGTGAAATTTGAAGAATCCGAATTGAAAATAATAAACAGAAGTAATTAAATCTTAGATTTTAGTGGTAACAGGGAATAGCAAAGAACTATTTGAATCTGCGAAGCAATTCATTCCCGGAGGTGTGAATTCGCCTGTCAGGGCCTTCAAAGCTGTTGGAGGGGATCCGTTGTTCATAAACGCAGCTGAAGGAGCATATTTATATGATGTTGATGACAACAGATACATTGAGCTGATCAATTCATGGGGGCCTATGATTTTAGGACATGCCAACGAATTGATTGAAAAGGCGGTAATCGAAGCTGTGAAGAATTCTCTTTCATTTGGAGCTCCTACGGCCAAGGAAGGTGAGATTGCGGAACTCATTGTCAATATGGTTCCTTCTGTTGAAAAGGTTAGAATGGTTAATTCCGGCACGGAGGCTACTATGTCAGCTATCAGAGTGGCCAGAGGCTATACCGGAAAAGACAAGATCATAAAGATTGAAGGTTGTTATCATGGACATGGCGATTCATTTCTCATCGCCGCCGGAAGTGGAGCTGTAACCATGGGTACACCGGATAGCCCCGGTGTTACAAAAGGAACAGCCAAAGATACACTGTTGGCTCCTTTTAATAGACTGGAAAGTATTAAAGAACTTATCGAGTCAAACCCCTCAGAAATAGCGGCAATTATTCTAGAGCCTGTTCCGGGAAATATGGGTTGTGTACTACCTGAACCCGGATACCTTTCAGGTTTGAGACAAATATGTGACGAAGAAAATATAGTTTTGATCTTCGATGAAGTGATGACAGGTTTCAGATTGGCAAAAGGTGGAGCCCAGGAACTTTTTAATGTCATTCCAGACATTACAACGTTAGGGAAAATCATTGGTGGAGGCATGCCGGTGGGTGCCTATGGTGGAAAATCTGAAATTATGGATTATGTCTCTCCACAGGGGCCTGTTTATCAGGCAGGTACACTATCAGGTAATCCTGTAGCAATGGCTGCCGGTTATACCATGCTGGAATACCTGAATGAGAATCCCGGAATTTATACCCAGTTGGAGGAAATTACCTCATTCATTGTACAGGGAATTCAACAAAATTTAAAAAAGTTGAATTTATCATATACAATCAATCATCTTGGATCAATGTTTAGCTTGTTTTTTACGGAGAAAGAGGTGATAGATTTTGATACGGCCAAGACTTCCGATACCAAGAAATTTGGTGAATATTTTAGGAGAATGCTTAACCAGGGAGTTTATTTGGCACCCTCGCAGTTTGAAACATTGTTTATATCCACTGCCATAACAAAGGAGTTGGCTGAAGCGATCATCCAGGCAAATTATGAGGTATTGAACTCCATGCATTAGCACTTTAAAGAACTCAACTTCCTATTTGATCAGACAGTAAGCTAAAATAATAGGAATGAAATAGGCCCTGATTCACAATTATTTTTTGACAAGAAAGTGTTTTTGAGAGTACTGAGAGTACTTTTTAGTTGAGCTCTGCTAAGAATAAAACCCCGAAATAGGCAACAAATAGCTTTTTCCGGGGTTTCGATTTTGTTAGATTGAAGTGTCTAAAATCAACTAACATTTCAATCTACGATGCAAAATCCTCTTTTCCCAGACCATCTTCATTATTCTTCCAAATTGTACATTTTCAAGTCGGCTACAGCACTAGGTAAGCTTCACTCTGCTATTCCCTGGGATGAATTAGCGGCTTGTTTGCCACAGGAGAATCGAGGTCCAGGTGCACCTCGTTGGTTTTCAGCTCAAGGCATGTTTGGCTTGATGTTTTTAAAAGCCTATCTCAACATTAGTGATGCAAAGCTGATTGAACGGTTCAATACTGATTATGCCATGCAGTTGTTTTGTGGCAAACTATTACAAGACAATGAGCGGATCAAGGGCAGATCAATTGTAAGCCGTATTCGCACCTACATTGGAGAAAACGCTGATTGGCAACAGCTTCAACATGTGCTGCTTGATCATTGGAAACGAGACATGTCCAATACCCATGTGCTGTTGATGGATGCGACCTGTTATGAAAGCTATATTCGCTTTCCTACTGATGTAAAACTACTATGGGAGTCTTGTCAATGGGTCTTTGAAAAGCAACTCTTTAACCTTTGCAAACTCGATGGCATCAGACGCCCTCGTTCCAAATACATCGATCAGAAAAGAAAGCAAAGAAGTTATGATCGTCAGCGAAGAAAAACCTACAAGCAAGGCCAAAAGCGAAAGAAGGCCCTACTTCATTTACTTCAAAAAGGGCTAGGTCAGCTACAAGAGCTACTCAATAACAACCCACAGATCGAACTGAACCGACATCAAAGAACCTATTTGAAAACTATCAAGACTGTTCTGGCACAACAAACCTTTCTACAAACCCGTTCAGCCAAAGAGCTTAAAGACAGAATCGTTTCACTACCCAAACCTTATATTCGACCCATTATCAGAGGAAAAGAAAACAAACGAATTGAATTTGGTATGAAAGTCCACATGCTTCAGAGCGATGGCATTAGTTATTTTGACCAGATTAGTTTCAACGCTTTCAATGAAACCACTCGACTTAAAACCAGTGTATTCAAACACAAGGCCATCTTCAAAGACTGCCATCAGTTGGGTGCTGACAACATTTACCCAACCAACAAAAACCGAAAGTTCCTCACCGATAAGCAGATCTTTACCTGTTTTGCTAACAAAGGACCAAAGAAGCCTACCAAATCAGAAGCTAAACTCAAATCAATACTGGCTACTCAAAGGGCAACCACGATGGAAGGAGCTTTTGGCATACATAAAACTGCTTATGGACTTCATAAGATCAAAGCCAAAAACAAAATCAATGAAGTGGTATGGGTCTTTTTTGGAGTGATGACAGCTAACGCAGTGATCATGGCCAAACGAAAAGCAAACTCACCACCATTACAACAAGTTGCTTAACTCAAAACAGGGAAGTAAATCCCAGGGATCAGTGTGCCCAAACCTCTCTAAACCTATGAAAATCAATAAAATATAACCATAAATTGCACAATTATAAGATGAAAAAAGGCACAAAATCACATGTGATAACTCATCGGTACATAGTCCTGAATGAAAAACAACGCCGACTAGCGAAATCAAACCTATTCTAGATCATGGCCTGAAATAAACACTTCGATAACAACAGAGAGTCCAAGCAAATTAATGTACATAAACCCCAACAGGTTGAATTTAACCAAAGTCTTGAACCAACCTTGACCATAAACTTTCAAAAAGGAAACATAGGAGTAAGTGCTGACCAGTACAAATGTTATGAAGCTGACCCATCCAGTACTGTCATCATCTTTGAATAAGTACATCATCAGGAGGATACTGGTTCCATAAATGATATATGCCAGAGAATGCAAATGGAGCGCGTGAATCAGATGTTTGATGTACAAAACCTTTCTTCTCAAATACAGAACCTTCAAGACAAATGCAAAGATTGGCAGTAGCAGGAGCATCATCAAAGGAAGATTTTTGAGAAAATAATTGGTTAAAAGTCTTTCGTCAGATCTTCTGGTTCGAATATATTGGTTCCAGAAATATCTCTCAAAATTTGAGGTGTCTTCCAAATCCAGGGAGTCATAGATCATAGCATCACTCAGATCATCATTTTCTTTGAGTCGCTCAATACGATTCCAGTTATTTTCGGTTTTCTTTTCCTTTGTCAATGAGGCTATGGTAGGATCATTTACCCATTTATCCACTTGATTGTTGAGCGTATCTAGGCTATTTAAGGTCAACTCTTTTAAATTTAAATTCAGTTGTTTTACTTCTGTTGAATCCAATACTTTAAGAAGCTTTTCTTTGCTTTTCTCATCCAATAAGTCTACTAGCTCTTCAATATTGCCATTTTCCAAATCATCATTAATGTCATCAATAGTATTGCTGTCGAGTGCGTCAGATATCTTTTTTCTTGTTTCCTCATCTAACCCAGTTATGGAATTCAGCTGAATTGCATTTTTAATTTCCTTAGCATTAGATATTTGTTCCTCAATCACTTTTTTACTGGCCAAGCTGAATATGAAGAAAAAGAAGAGACTCACTATAAAGTAAAGCCTTACAGGGTGAACATAACTTACTCTTTTCCCCTCATTATATTTATTGGTAAGAAAGCCGGGTTTGAAGAAGAATGGTAGAACACTTCTTGCAAACTTTGAGTCAAAAGCGAAATAGTTGGTAAAAAAGTCCTTGATGAGTGTGCCAAAAGAAATGTTATTGTCATTGTTTTCCTGACCGCAACTTGGACAATAGTTGTATATGCTATCCAATGTATGTCCGCAGTTCATGCAGCCATTTGACTTTCTTCTTATCCTCATGAATGAAATATATAGAGCAATTGTTTGGGCTAAATATAAAAATAAAAACAATTCATTCTCCAAAGAATGCCTCAATCCGGAAAATATTAAGCTTAATCAGCTATTAATTAAGCCGGTATGAAAGCCCAAATTGATTGACTTCACACCCAAAATACCGTTTCAAATTTGAATCATTCTCCCGATTTGGGAAATGTTGTTTAATCTTCAAAAGTTCAAAAACGAGCTGTAGGCCTGGATTTTAGGTTTTTTAGCAGTTGGCACCTGGTTTGGAATCAGTGGTTAAACTTTTACACCTAATCATTGTCTGAGATTGTATAAGATAAATGTTGGGTGTCGGTGTGATCCTCTATGAGAGTGAATCGCATTTTAAAACACAGATTTATTTGCAGCAGCCTTACTGCAAATAATGAATAACCACTGACACTATGAAACGATTGATTAAAGGATTAAAAATACTGCCAAGGTGGATCATTATGCTGATCGACCTTATGATCATTTTTGGGGCAGTATTATTAGGGTATGCACTAAGGTTCAATTTTATAGTCCGTGACATCTTAAACAATGACCTTGACAGCGGAATCCTCCTGACCTTAGGCGCTTCTATCATAGCCATATTTATAACACAAAGCTATGCCGGTATCATCCGATTCACATCACTTCAGGATGGACTAAGGATAGTTTATATGTGTACCATTGGAACCTTGATCGTGCTGGTAGTAAACCTGATGGCCATGAATGCAGGGTTAAGCCTGATTCCGAGATCGGTGATCATAATTAGCTACTTCAATTCCATTATGTTTTTGTTTTCCTATCGATTGCTGGTCAAATACGTCTTTTCATATTTCACAAATGCTATTAAACACTATTCAAATGTAGTGATTTTTGGAGCGGGGGAATTTGGGATCATTACAAAACAAGTGATCAATCAGGACACTAATTCCAATCTGAAAGTTGTAGCATTTTTGGATGATGATCCAAGGAAAATCGGAAAGGTGATCAATGGCGCCAGAGTTTTCAAAGCGAGTACGGATCTACCATACTTAATACGGAAGTACTACATTGATGAGCTCATTATTACTATTAGTGATATCAGTCTTTCCAGAAAAAATGATATAGTTGATTTTTGTCTCAAACATAATATCAAAGTAAGACTGGTTCCTCAAGCAGACAGCTGGGTGAAAGGGGAATTGAGTTTAAATCAGATTAAGGACATCAAGATCGAGGAGCTTCTGGGGAGAGAATCTGTGAAACTTAATAATCCTGAAATAGAAAAAGATATAAAGGGAAAATGTGTCATGATTACTGGAGCGGGTGGGTCGATAGGTAGCGAAATGGTTAGACAGGTACTTGGTTACAATCCTGAAACACTGTTACTGGTTGATCAGGGAGAAACACCACTATATGAAATCGATCATGAACTCAAGGATCTAAAACATAAAGTTCAGGTAATTCCAATTATAGCCGATGTAGCCAGTAAGAATCGCATTGAAAGGATATTCAGCAAGTACAGACCTGAGATAGTTTTTCATGCGGCTGCCTATAAACATGTTCCAATGATGGAAAACAATCCTGTGGAAGCAGTGATATGTAATGTATTAGGTACAAAAACTTTAGCAGATCTCTCGGTGAAATACAAGGTGAAGAAATTTGTGATGATTTCTACAGATAAAGCGGTGAATCCAACAAATGTTATGGGAGCCTCAAAGCGTGTTGCTGAGATATATGTCCAATCGTTGAATCACTCTCTGAGAAAATCAGGTAAAAATAATATTGCCTTTGTGACTACCCGGTTTGGGAATGTACTGGGATCAAACGGATCAGTAATCCCTCTTTTTAAGAATCAAATTGCAAAAGGTGGGCCTGTTACAGTCACACATCCCAAAATGACAAGATACTTTATGACCATTCCGGAAGCATGTCAATTGTCCCTGGAAGCCGGAATAATGGGGAACGGCTGTGAGATCTTTATTATTGATATGGGTAAATCAGTAAAAATTGTAGATCTAGCTAAGAAGATGATTCAACTATCAGGCTTCAGGGTTGGTGAAGATATTAAAATTGAATATACCGGACTTAGGCCTGGTGAAAAGTTGTACGAAGAACTATTGAACAACAAGGAAAATACCATTCCTACCCACCATCCTAAAATCATGATCGCAAAAATAAGAGAGCAAGCGTTTGAAGAAGTGAAATTGCAGATCGCCAAAATAATAGATGCGACACAAAAAGATGATGAATTTGAACTTGTTTCTTTAATAAAAAACCTCGTCCCCGAATACAAAAGTAATAGTTCAAGGTTTGAGAAGTTAGACAATGCTGAGACCGTCAAAATAGCTTAGAAATATTAGGTTGGAATTTTTTGATGATTAAACCTTCCGTCTACACCTCAGTCTAAAGGCAAACAAATTTGAATAACATGAAAAAAATATTGAGAATATTAGCCATAGCAATTTTATTGATTTCCTTCAAAAGTATTGAGGCCAGTGCACAGGTTATAGTTTCTATAAAACCGGTACGGCCAAAAGTGGTTGTGGTTAAGCCCGTCAAAAAGAGAGCTAATTATACCTGGGTGGATGGTCATTGGAAATGGCATAAGAGATCCCAGACGTATATATGGGTTAAAGGACATTGGGTCAAAAATAGAAGAGGACATGTTTATGTGGCAGGACATTGGAAAAAAGTGAGAGGTGGTTATAAATGGATTCCCGGACATTGGAGGAGAGTTTAGTTGAAAGCTGACCTTTGTTTAGAAAGACTAAAGCAATTTGGTAGTTTTTCTTTTTTATGCCCTGGGATAAATTGAAATCTACAAAGACCTCTTTTAATGCTTTGTCGAATACATGCTGCTGATTGATAACTATTTAAGCTCCCATTTTGCGGGATTTATCACTTAAAACACTTGATTTTTTATAGGGGTATTTTTAGAAATGAATTCTAACGTAAATTCAAGCTCATCCGGGGTTTTATTTTTGAACTAAAAATCCAGAATATTTTAACGTAAACATTATTTTTTTACCGAAAGGAAAAATATTTTTTCTCTATTTTTTTATTTATCACTCATTATCAATGACTTATAATTTTTTCTTCTTGAAGTTCAAAAGTCATGTTCACGACTTTACCCAAATAAATGACAGTAAGATAGTACAAAAAAATGCTAATATACTATCAAAACTATTCGGTGAGTAAAAATTTTTGGTCCAAAATGGGTGATTATATAATGGTTGTTTTAGCAGTTTGACAAAGGTTTATTGATTAAATAAATGTATTTTATAAATATTATTTTGTAATAATTTAATATTAAATTTGAATTACTTGTTAAAACCTATCAGGGTGAACAATTCAAAAAACACATTTATTAACGTAATATAGGTTATTTTATGATAGATGTAATCCCTGTAAATTTGACCACCATAGGGCTATATAATATCACCTCTTTCATGACAACTATAATAACCTTTTTGTCACGATTGATATGAATTAAGGCTCTTTTGTTGAACTTAAAACCAAGTATAATATGGAGAAACACTGCAGGTGTTCCTGTTAGTGTTTGTGGCTATGCCTTTTCGGATCCATGGCATAAATTCAAACAGTTACTGGCACGACATCTAGGCAGAAGACAAAGTCAATATTCCGGATATCATAATGCTGAAAGCGCAATCCCGGAAGCAATTAATAATATCAGCTGGAATTTAAAATTCCATAAAGTGATATAACACTGCTGTTTCGTTATATAGACCTTTTAACCAAAGGAAATTGCAGTTAACTATCAAGCGACAATCAATGTTTAGCTAATTCCGGGTAACTGGAATTAGAAGAAATCATTGTGGACCAATTAGTGGTTGGCAATGTTCTTACCTTAATTTATTTCACTACTAATAATTAAAACCAATATGAATAAGATTCTACTTATTTGTTTGATGCTATTATTTGGGTTCACAGCCGAATCAATAGCACAAGAACGGACCGTCTCGGGGCAAATTACCGATGAGAGCGGCGAATCAATACCAGGAGTAAATATTGTTTTAAAAGGAACATCCGTCGGAGTAACATCTGATATTGAAGGTAATTGGAAATTATCTGTTCCCTCTGAGGGTGGCATATTGATCTTTTCCTATATAGGGTTAACCGCCCAGGAAGTCGAGATCGGTAACAGATCTATTATCAATGTCACGATGAGGCCGGATGTGCAACAACTCACTGAAGTGGTAATTACCGGTTTGGGCGGGGCAGTTGATCGTAGCAAACTTACCACAACTGTTAATACAGTCAACTCTGACGATCTGAAATATACGCCCATTGTACGGATTGATCAGTTATTGCAAAGCAAGTTACCCAACACACAAATTCTTCAAAGTTCAGGTGCGCCAGGCACCACAGGTGTGATTCGCGGAAGAGGTATTAATTCTGCATTAACAGGTCAGCAGCCTGTGGTATATGTTGATGGTGTAAGGGTGGATAACCTGAATACCCAAGGCGGATTGAATGTAGCTACAGGTGGAGCACAAAGTTCCTCTTTGGCGGATATACCGGTGGATCAAATTGATGATATCACTTTCCTTAAAGGTGGAGCGGCTACCACGTTGTATGGATCTGATGCGGCAAACGGAGTTTTGTTGATCACAACCAAAAAAGGAGAAGCTGGTAGAACAAGAATTTCCTATGAGGCACAACTGGGAGCTATCAATGGAACCGGAGACTATTTTGTGTTTGATGAAGTAAAAGAACTTGGATTCAGAACCGGATTTTTAAATAGTCAGGCACTTAATATTAGTGGAGGAAACGATGCCATTACCTATAACTTCTTTGCAAAATACAGAGATGATAATTCTTTCCAGTTTGGTCAGGAAGAACGGAGGTATACCATAGGTGGCGGATACAATGCTACAATTTCTAAAAAATTGAACTATCAGGGATCCTTCTCCTATATCAGTAACAATTATACAAGATTGCCAAATGCCAACAGTTCATTCGACCGGACATTTGGGATTGACCAGGGTCTACCTGCAGGCCAATTAGGTTTATCAACCAACAAACCCTCCGATTGGACGGCTGAAGATAAAGATATCGTAAGTAAACTGATCAGAGATGTTGCCAGTCTTTCGGATATTACAACTCAGATAAGGAGGTTTACCAATTCACATAAATTTTCATACGATGTAATTGAGGGACTTTCAATTAATGCTATTATTGGTCTGGACTTCAGAAATAGTCGTGCCCAGGAGATCCAGACAAATGAGTATCTAGTAGCACAATTGTCGGTGGCGCCAGGAACTACCACAGAGGGTAGCATTGAAAGGGTCGATAGAAGCTTTTTATCTACAACAGGTACCATTTCTGCAAATTGGACTGCCAAGGTGGGAGATTTTACTTTCAATACCGTTGCCGGAGCTCAGTTTTTTAGAAATGTTGATGATCAGCAAGAGGTGATTACCACAAATCAGGCTGAAACATCCACTACCATTAACATATCCGCAGATCAGTCTGTCGAGGACTTTCAGTCCAGTGTGGTGAACTATGGTTATTTTGTATCTGAAAATATTGGGTGGAAGGATAAAGTATTTTTGGACATAGGATTCCGGAATGATTTCAATACTGCGTTCGGAGATGATGCAAGTAGCAAGTTTTATCCCAAGGCGGGAATATCGTATAATATAAGCGAGGAGGATTTTCTAAATAGTTCAAACATCATTAGCAATTTGAAAGTAAGAGGTAGCTTCGGTAGAGCTGGTAACTTTCCACCTCCATATACCAGGGATGCTCAATTGAACGCCAATGCCTTCAATGGCCAACTAGCATTTCAACCGGGTCAGGTTGGTTCATCGGTGCTTGCGCCGGAAGAACTAACTACCATTGAAGGTGGAGTTGATTTAGGGCTTTTGAGTGATAGAATCAACCTGGAAGTAACTTACTACACTTCAACAACCAAGAATGCTTTGTTCTCAGCTCCCTTTGCACCCTCATTTGGCTCGGAAAATCAGGTTCGTAACTTAGGTGAGATTGAAAATAAAGGCTGGGAAATTTACACACGAGTCAATATTATAGATAACAATGATTTAAAATTGAGTGCAAATCTGTCCTGGAACAAGCAGGAAAATGTTGTCGTAAGTGGCGGCGGTGCACCAGAATTCAGTGTAGGAGGATTTACCTTTTTGGGATCATTTATTAAAGAAGGATTACCTGTAGGATATTTCAGGGGATCGCAACCTACATTCGCTGAAGATGGTTCAATAGCCAGCGTAGAAGAAAATGCTGTTCTGGGAAAACCAACCCCGGATGCATTTGGTAGCTTAGGCATCAATGCCTCATGGAGGGATTTGAGCTTGTTTGTTTCAGGTGATTATCAGTATGGAGCAGCTGCTGTAAATACGGATGAGGTGCTGAGATTCTTTAGAGGATTACAAGATGATAGGATCCCTGAAGCTTCTAATAGCCCTGCAGCTGCTAGTTTCTTTGACCTGGCTGGTGTTTGGGTTGAAGACACTGATTTTCTCAAAGTCCGGAATATCACGTTGGGTTATGATTTGAGATCATTGGTAAGCAATATTGGTATTTTAAGGAATGCCTCAATAGCTTTTACTGCTTTAAACCCAATTAACTTTCATTCCTCTGTATTTGATCCGGAAATCACAGGTTCTGGCTCTAACAACTTGTTGCCAGGTACAAATACCAGGACACAAAACGCTGTAACTACCGGTGGCTTTGGGTTTGGTACAGTGTCAGCCCCTAGAATGTATATTTTCACCCTAAGACTCGGATTGTAAACTTTGAAGTTATGAAAAAGAATATATTAATAATTCTGGCAATTTTCTTAGCCCTTTCATGTGAGGAGATTGATCCAACCAGAGATATAAATAACCCCAACTTGTTACTGGAAAATGTCATTGGCTCTCCAGGTTCTGTTAATTCGTGGATCGTTGGACAAGAACGTCAAATGGCCATTGTTTATAATCAGGTACTGGAATTAACGGAACTAGGCAGTGATAACTATGTCAATGTCCAAACATTTTTCAATCAACAGTTTGATAGACTGAATATTACTTTTCAGGACGCAGATGTGAATACCATTGCTTTCAGGATTGCTGATCTTCGGGAATCTGGAAAAATAGGCCTGAATGATGTTTTTCCTGCAGATCCTACGGCAACGCCTGAACAAGAAGCGCAACTGCAGTTTTACGTTGGCTGGGCTAAGTTATTAGCCGGGGAGCTTTTTGTGGCCTTGCCCGATGAGGGCGCAGGAGCACCTTTGTCACCAACTGAAAATTTGAACAATGCAGTAAGTGATTTCCTGGCGGCTGAAGCTATTGATGGTAATAATCCATCTTATAAACTTGCATTGGCCAGAGCTTATCATAGATTAGGAGATCAGGCTAACGCTGTTACCAAAGCTCAGGAGGCAATCGCACTTGATCCTACTTTTACAAGGACTGTTGAGTTTGATGGTACGAACCTGCCTGATAATGATTTTGCTGATGGTTTGTTCCAAAGAGGAAATTTCGATGATTATCAGCCATTGCCAAGATTAGATTTTCTTGATCCTAAGTATTTTGTGGTTGGAGATGAAGAGAGTCCTGTTTACATACAGAAAATTGAAGAAGCTTATTTGATTATTGCGGAAGGTCAATTGGCTGATGGTGATCTGGCTGGAGCCCAAACAACGATGAATATACTTTTGAATGTTGTGGCGGCCAGAGGTATGGCCATGTTAGACGATGCAGTGGAAAACAGAAATGAAAGGCCTACTGGTACCAGCGTAACAGTTAGGGCAAGTGCTGCTGATGCATTTAAAGCCGACTTGGTGCTTGATAGGCAATCAGGTGAAATTCCTGTGTTTACAATTTCCGGTACATCTGTTGTCTCCGGTGATGTAACGGCACTAACCACTGTTACCGGCGCATTGGAATTACTTTATCTGATGAGACAGGAAATATTCATTGCTGAGGGTAGAAGATTTGTAGACCTTGGTATAAGAATTCCAATTTCTGAAAATGAAATGTTGACTAATAGCAATGTTACTGATTCGGATTTACAGGCTTTCGTGCCTTCCTTTGTGCCGACCGATATGGATGCATTTACATTTGATGCAGGTACAAATGAAGTTACAATTACCCACAATATGAATGCGGTTTTGGTAGCCAATAGAACTGATGCGAATGTAGTTCCATTCTTTTAGTCAGTAAGACTTGAGAAGAACCGTCCCGGAGTTTTGGGGCGGTTCTTGAAAATTTAAAAAATTAACGAAAGTAAATTTCTCTCGGCAAGGTTAAAACACGATGGTCACCACCCGTTTATCGATAGAAGGATAGCAATAGATTTATGCATATAATTAGTTCAAATACCTATGTAAAAACAAAGATGATTTGAACAATGGGTTACGCAGTTTATGGTGTAAGGTTATAACCTAAATAGGTTGATTTTCGCGAAAGCTGCATCGTCAGATGTATTCTCACGTTTTTGTTATTATCAATATAATTTCGTGATGCCGCATTTTGGGGCTTAAAAACCTACATTATTTTAACACAAATGACATTGTGAGGTTTAATGTTTAAACAGATTTATCGTAATTATTTTATTCTTGTTGATTTTCAATTGATTATGATTTTTTTGTAAAGCATTAAGTATTTGAATTGTTCGATTTCCGTAATATTATTAATGTCATAATAATATAAAAAAATGCTAAAATAGTATTGGTGTTTTTCATAAGGAAGCAATTTTTTAATCCAATTTGGGTGATTTAATACCGATCATATTGGCTTTTAAAAATTTAAATCATTATATACAAACTGCACTATTCCAATATTTATTTATAATAAATGACGAATAGTTGAAAAGTTTGGCAGGTATTTTTTTGATTAATCCATTCTAAAATCCAATATACTACCCCATTATAGGTGATTTTTTGCAAAACATAATCCCTGTAAATTTGGTAACCATAGGGCTATATGTATACACTTCTCTCACACTGAACGAGTAATTTTTTAGCGGTGTTTGACGTGAAAGTACAGCTCTTTTGTTAAACCTAAAACCAAGTATAATATGAAAAAAACACTACTAGTGTTGCTGCTAGTGTTTATGGCTATGCCATTTTCCGCACTATTGGCACAGACCCGATCGGTTACTGGTACAGTAACTTCGTCGGAGGATGGATCCGGTATTCCGGGAGTTAATGTGCTGATTCAAGGTACTACAACTGGAGTAACCACTGACATCGATGGGAACTATAAAATAAACGTTCCCTCAGGCGATGCGACACTACTCTTCTCTTACATCGGCTTTTTAACCCAGGAAATTGCTGTTAATTCTCAATCGGTAATCAATGTTGAACTAGTTCCTGATGTCACCAGATTGGAAGAAATCGTTGTGACAGGTTCTGCGGTAGGACAATCGCAGAAAACAGTTAGTTTTTCCGTTGGTAAGATTGATGAAAAACTCATTAAAGAAGTACCTGCTCCAAATTTGGGAGCTGGCCTTCAAGGTAAAATTGCTGGATTGAGAGTTGTTTCCGGAGGAGGCCAACCAGGTTCTGGAGTTGCCTTCCAGGCAAGAGCAGCGAACTCCTTAACTGCAGGTCAAAACCCGTTAGTAATTGTGGATGGTGTATTCTTAAATGGTACTACGCTGTCGGACATAAACCCTGAAGATATTGAGAGAATCGAAGTACTTAAAGGCTCTGCAGGAGCTTCATTATATGGTTCTCAGGCTGCAAATGGAGTAGTTCAGATTTTCACCAAAAGAGGTGCCGGGATCGATGAAGGAAAGACCAGAGTTATATATAGAGGAGAATATGGCGTATCTCAATTAGCTACTGACAGATTCCCTACTGCTACAACACACCATTACCAGGTAGATGGTAGTGGAAATTTTGTGTTTGATGGCTCTGGTTCCAGAGTTATTGATGATGATCAATTGGCGGACAATCCATGGCCTAATTTCCAGGATTATCAGGATCTTCTTTTTAGAGACGGCTATTTTGGTTCTCACTACGTAGCAGTATCTGGAAGATCTAAAACAACAAACTTCCTTTTATCAGGCCAGAGATTTGATCAGACTGGTGTGATAGATGGTGTTGATGGTTATGAAAGAAACTCTTTCAGATTAAATGTTGACCATAGACTTTCAGATAAAGTTGATGTACAAGTGAGCTCCATGTACTCCACTTCTACTCAGGACAGACTTCCTGCCAATGGAACAACTGCTTTGATTAACAACATTGTATTCTTCCCTCCATTTTATGACCTGTCCACTCCTAATGAAGAAGATGGTTCTCTTTATGATTGGGATATAGATTCCTTGGGAAGTACAATACGAAACCCATTGTACACATTACATAACAGAGAAACCACTGTTGACAGAACAAGGTTGATAACCAATTTTAAAGTTAACTACGATGCCACTGATTGGTTATCTTTCAACGCTTCGGCTGCCCTTGACAGATCAACTAACAAGTTTGAAGAATTTATCAGAAAAGGTTTCTTATCAGATGACTTGAGAGCTGGTGTTCAATTTGATCCAACCAATCAGGCCAATGGCCCCGGAGGAGGATTAGAAAGAAGTACCCGAATTAACAATTCATTTATTGGCCGGGTAAACGCCATTGTGCAAAAATCATTTGGTGAATTCAATTCTGCCATCAGATTAAGTTATTTGTATGAAGATTTGACAATCGATTTTAACTCAGCTCGAGGAGACGATTTGGCAGTTTCTGGTATCAGATCACTTGATAACATAACACAAAACTTCAGATTGCAGTCACATGCAGAGGAAATTATTGCTAATAGTTTCTTTGCCATTGCAGATATAGACTATCAGAAGAAATATATCTTTAGTGGTTTGATAAGAAGAGAAGGTTCCTCACTATTTGGACCTGATGAAAGATGGGCAACTTATTTCAGAGCAAGCGGTGCCTACAGGCTTACTGAAGATTTTGATATCCCTGGCTTCCAGGAATTGAAAGTAAGAGCTTCTTATGGTACTGCAGGTATTCGACCTACATTTGAGCAGAGATTTGAAACGTTTACATTGCAAAACGGATCATTCTCTCCTGGTACTTTGGGTAATACATTCCTGACACCTGCCAGATCTGGTGAATTAGAACTTGGATTAAATGCATTTTTCTTGAACAGATTTGATCTTGAGTTCAACTATGCTAAAACAAAAACGGAAGATCAGGTTTTGAGGGTGCCGCTATCAGGTGCTGCAGGATTTAGTGCACAGTGGAGAAATGCCGGTACAATTGAGGCAAATACCTTTGAGCTTTCTTTGAACACTACTATTCTTGATCAAGGCGATTTCAAATGGAATTTATTAATTAACTGGGACAGAACAACCCAGGAAATCACACAACTTGATGTACCTGCATACAATACAGGACCAGGTAACCAACAGTCTACCATATTCAGAATCGAAGAAGGTGTTTCATTTGGTGCTATGAGAGGTCAGGTTTTTGCTACAAACCTTGATCAGATCAGGGCTATGGAACTTGATCCTAGTGAGTATACGATCAATGCTGTAGGTTTTGTAGTAAGAAATGATGAAATAGGAACTACAAGTGAAGCTCCTGTTAAATTGGTAGATGCCGCTGGTAACCCTGTGGTTGATATCATCGGAGATATCAATCCTGATTTCAGAATGGGATTTGCTAATAATTTCTCCTGGAAAAACATCTCATTGTATGCACTGTTTGATTGGAAAAAAGGTGGTGATATCTATAACCAAACAAGACAGTGGTTATTCAGAGATTTGATTCATGAAGATGTTGGTAAATATCCAATTGCCACTAATTTCTGGAACAATCTTTATAATGTGAATGTACCCAACAATGCGTTTGTTGAAGATGGAACTTTCTTCATGCTTCGTGAGCTTGGCGTATCTTATGAATTCAAGAAAGAACAACTTTCTAAGATTTTTGGCAATGCTATACAAGGAATAAGATTAGGATTTGTCGGACGTAATTTGTTTACAGTAACTGATTACTCAGGTTTCCATCCTGATATTACTTCTGTGCCTAGAGATGAGAACCAGTTGACAGATCGCGTTCAAGATGGTGTAGGTAGTGACGCTAATACACCTAATGGTGATCCTAATTTGTTCTATTTTGATTCGTTTGTTTATCCTCAGACGAAAACATTCACCGGTTCCATTCAAATTACTTTCTAAGAATTAAATCATGATGAAGATGAAAAATATTCTTTATAAAATAAATATATTGGTGTTGGCCCTGGTGATATCAGTGGTGACCGGTTGTGAGGATTTGGATACGCAAAACCTCAATAACCCCGACACCCAACAAGTACTGGCAACAGGTAACGATTTACCAGGCTTCCTTGCCGGAGGATTTGTTACTTGGTGGCAAGCCAACCACCAATCTCGTCCGGGCTTAACGCTTGGTGTAGCCTCTGATGCAGTGTCCTGCTCTTGGGGTAACTTTGGTATGAGACGTATGTCCGAAGAACCAAGAGATCCATATAACAATAGCTCTGCTGAAACAACAGATTACAAAGATGTTGTGAGGTTCCCATGGTTCAGAAATCTATCAGCTCAATTTACAGCAAATAATGTGATCAAGTCTTTGAATGACGGATTAACATTAGGTGATGCGAGTCAGGATAAAATGTTGGAAACGTCTGCGTTTTTTCTTAGAGGAATAGCAAGAGGATATCTTGGATTACTTTTTGATCAGGCCTACCTGACCGATGAGAATACAGACCTTTCACAGCAATTGGACTTCACCACTTATCAGGAAATGATTGCTGGTGCTGTATCAGATTTGGAACAGGCCGCAAGTTTGGCAAATGCAAACACATTCACGATGGATCCTTCTTTCATTAGTGGACTGTCTATGACCAATACGCAATTGGCCGCTTTAGCCAATTCTTATGCAGCCAGATTTTTAGCTCAGAGCGCTAGAACTGCTGCAGAGAATGATGCCGCTGATTGGGCTAAAGTGTTAAGCTTTGCCGAAAATGGTATCACTGCTGATTTTGCACCTTTAGCTGATGGAACTAATTGGTTCGGTTACTGGAGATATTCACATATAGGAAATGGTGGTCCCACTGGCTCATGGGCGAGATTGGATCAACGCTTGGTTAGTGCTTTGGATCCAAGCCAACCGTCTCGTTTCCCTCAGGATGGTAATGGATTAGCAAATCCTACGGCTACTTCTGCGGACTCCAGATTGGCTTCAGATTTTACTTTTGTCGAAACGCAAAACTTCAGACCTGAAAGAGGTTTGTGGCATTTCTCTCATTATAAACACAGCCGTAACCTCAGTGAGCCCGAATACATGGGAGATGGTGTTTCTGCCGGACCTATGCCCGCTTTTACAACTACAGACAATGAGTTGCTAAGAGCTGAAGCGCTTTACAGACTTGGAAGAGAAGCCGATGCTGCTGCTGTTGTGAATGCCGGAACTAGGGTTACCAGAGGAAACTTGCCCGCCGTCGCTACTTCCGGGGCTGAGATCCTTGAGGCTATCTTGTATGAGCGATTCATTGAAACACTCAACACCGGACCTGCCGGTCACTTTTTTGATAGAAGAAGAATTGGTGATAGAGTTGCATTTGATAATTTGGATGCACTTGGTGGCCTTCAAATGGGAACGCCCGGTCACTTGCCGGTCCCTGCTGAAGAGTTAGAAGTATTCGAATTAGAACCTTACAACTTTGGAGGGGCTAATGATCCTACCGGATTAGTGAGACAATAGACAAATAATTTTAATGCAAAAAGAGCAACATTCAAAGTTGCTCTTTTTGTTCCAACCAATCACAATTGCAAAGGAGGAAGGGTTATGTCGAAAAAATACTTAATCATACTTATCATATTTGGATTACTTCAATCCTGTAATTCTTCTGAGAGCACCGAGGAAGTAAGCGATACGGATAAACTTTTTACTTTGCTCTCTCCGGATGATACTCATCTCAAATTCAAAAACCAGCTTAAAGAAGACAAAGAAAATAATCACCTGGTCAATGATCAATTCGTGACAGGAGCAGGTGTTGCAGTGGGAGATATCAATAATGATGGATTAGCTGATATTTTCTTCACCGGAAATCAGGTAGAAGATCGCCTGTTTCTCAATAAAGGAGGAATGCGATTTGAAGATATTACTGAAAAAGCTGGAATTGCACCGGATAAAACATGGTCGACTGGTGCAACTTTCGCGGATGTCAATGGAGACGGTTATGTTGACCTCTATATATGCAAAAATGTAAATCAGGACTCTGAAAAGAGTATCAATAAGCTGTATATCAATAAAGGTGATCTCACTTTTGAAGAAGAAGCTGAAGCTTATGGCTTGGCCGACAAAGGGTTTTCTGTTCAGGCTACTTTTTTTGATTTTGACATGGATGGTTATTTGGATATGTATCTTGTCAATCAACCGCCAAGCTTAGGAAACAGGAGGGGAGGTAAAATAGATCCTTATGATCATGTGAGTTTATTATACAGTGATAAGATCTATAAAAATGTGGATAACAAGGGCTTTGCTGATGCTACCGAATACGCGGGTGTTTTTAATTTTGCTTACGGACTTTCTGCGAGTGTTGGTGACTTCAACAATGATGGATATCCGGATATCTACGTAGCCAACGATTTTGATTTGCCTGATCATCTATATATTAATCGGGGAGACGGAACTTACGAGAATAGAATCAACCAAGCGGTAAAACATATCTCAAATTTCAGTATGGGTACTGATGTGGCTGATTACGACAATGACGGATTAATGGATGTCATGGTACTGGACATGGTAGCTGAAGATCATAAAAGAATTAAGACCTTCATGGGCGGTATGAATCCTGATAACTTCTGGAAGGTTGTAAAAAAGGGTTGGCACTATCAATACATGTTCAATACCCTCCAAAGGAATAACGGCAACGGAACATTTGGTGAATTGGCTCACCTGGGTGGTGTTTCAAATACTGATTGGAGTTGGGGACCTTTATTTGCTGATTTTGACAATGACGGCTGGAAGGATCTTTTTGTTACCAATGGAGTCAAAAGAAATATGAGGCATGGCGATTTGGATAAAACTTATACCACCGTACTCGATAGCCTTGAATTAATTGCCAAGAGAAAAGGAGAGAAACTTCAGGATATGATAGATATTATGGAGTTTGTTGAAATGGCTCCTGTGGATAAACTGCCCAATTACATATTTAAAAACAATGGTGATCTCACTTTCTCCAAGAAGATTGAAGAATGGGGAATGGAACTTCCAAGCTTATCAAACGGCGCGGCTTATGCAGATTTTGATAATGATGGGGATATCGATATTGTAGTAAGTAATATTGATGAATACGCATTCTTATATCAAAACAATGCAATACAAAAAGGAAAGGGTAATTATTTGAGATTTGATGTTCGCTCCAAATATGGATCACCGGCATACGGAACAAGCGTTAAATTAATGAGGCATGGTGACCTTTGGCAATTACAACATTTGAGTAATGCCAGAGGATTCTTTTCCAAGAGCGAAGACCAATTGCATTTTGGTTTGGGAGAAGAAACAATGATAGAAAAGGCGATTGTTACCTGGCCTAATGGCAAAGAAATTGTATTGGAAAATATAAATGCCAATCAGCTTGTTAAAGTGCATGAAAAAGATGCTCAAAACATACAACTTGCTCAATCTGCAATCAGTAAAGGTAAGGCATTTACCGATGTAAGCAGAAATGTTGGTTTGACCTTTCAACACAAAGAGAACAAATACGATGACTATGAAAATGAACCTTTATTACCTCATAAGATGTCTAATTTCGGACCTGGTTTAGCAACAGGAGATGTCAACGGTGATGGATTAGATGATTTCTTCATTGGTGGAGCTGCGGGTTATACCGGAGCCATTTTCAAACAAAAATCCAACGGGCAGTTTGAGAAAATTGAAACCCCATTTCTGGAGGAAGATAAGGCCGCTGAAGATCTGGGAGGAGCATTCTTCGATGCCGATCAGGATGGAGATTTGGATCTTTATGTAGTTAGTGGAGGTAATGAATTCAAGCCAAATGATCCTTTGTTGCAGGATAGATTATACATTAACCATGGAGCCGGAAAGTTCCGTAAGGAAAATGATCGTTTACCTCAAATGCTAACAAGCGGTTCCCGTGTTGTGCCAGGCGATTTTGATCAGGATGGCGATCAAGACTTATTTGTAGCAGGACGATTGATTCCCGGGAGTTACCCCTTGCCAGCACGTAGCTATATTCTTCAAAATAACAATGGCCGTTTTGATGATGTGACAGAAGGCATTGCACCGGAATTGTTAAAAGCCGGACTTGTTACCTCAGCGGCCTGGACGGATTACAACAATGACGATCAACTTGACTTGGTTTTGGTAGGGGAATGGATGCCTGTTACTTTCTTCGAAAATCAGGACGGCAAATTTAAAAATGTGACCAATGAACTCGGTTTGGAAAACACAGCAGGTTGGTATTACGAAGTTGTTGCCAAGGATTTTGACCATGACGGGGATGATGATTATGTTGTTGGAAACCTTGGGCTGAATTACAAGTACAAGGCTTCTTTGGAGCAGCCTTTTGAAGTTTACAGCCATGACTTTGATGCTAACGGAACATTGGATATTGTACTGAGTTATTATGAGCATGGTGAAATGGTTCCCGTTAGAGGGAGGTCATGTTCTTCGCAACAAATACCGGGTATAAAGGAAGAATTCCCAACTTTTGAATCGTTTGGGGATGCAAACCTGACGGAAATTTATGGAAACGGATTGGATGAGGCTTTAAGGTATCAGGCCCATACCTTTGCTTCCGCTTATATTGAAAATGTAGGAAACGGGTCATTCAAAATTACACCTCTTCCCAATGTAGTGCAGGTTTCCTCTATCAACAATATTGTGGCCCATGATTTTAATGGGGATAAGAATCTTGATTTGCTGGTATCCGGTAATTTGTATAGTTCCGAAATAGAAACACCCAGAAATGATGCTGGAATGGGAATGTATCTGGAAGGAGATGGTAAAGGAAACTTTAAACCCATTCCATTGCATGAGAGTGGTTTCTTTGCGCCGCATGATGCCAAAGACATGCAAATGATCCATCTAGGAAGAGAAAAGACACCTTTAATACTGGTAGCGAATAATCGTTATTGGATGCAGGCAATTAAACATGATCCGCAGGTAAACGAACTGCAGGAAAATTTGCTTTCAAAAAAATAAAGAGAACTTAGGAAACCATAATTTATATTACTCAGTTAAGATTATATGGTGAGTTGTAAAACTCACCATTTTGCTTTTATCATAATTATCATTTTCTTTACAGCTACTTATCAAGAAAGACGGAGGGATTGGGCCCTATGATGTCTTAGCAACCTTGGCCAAACTTGGTGCTAATTCCCATCCTGATTATATCGGGAAAAGATAAGTGAAAGACTCATCTCTTCACTCTTTCTGATAAGCAAACTAAAACACATAGAAGAGTGAAAATTCAGGAAATTTTAGAAGACAGAATATTGGTGTTGGATGGTGCCATGGGTACGATGATCCAACAGTATAATCTACAGGAGGAAGATTATCGTGGAGAACGATTTAAGGATCATCCGAGTGCATTGAAGGGGAATAATGATCTATTATCCATTACGCAACCTGATATCATAAAAGAGATCCATGCCAAGTACTTTGAGGCAGGAGCTGATATTGCCGAAACAAATACTTTCAGCAGTACTTCCATTGCCCAGGCCGATTATCAATTAGAGGATATTGTTTACGAACTTAATTATGAATCTGCTAAAATAGCGAAGGAAGTAGCAGATGACTTCACCAAAAGAGAGCCTAATAAACCTCGTTTTGTTGCAGGGTCAATTGGACCAACCAACAGTTCCGCATCTATTTCACCTGATGTTAATGATCCGGGTTTTAGAACAATTGGTTTTGATGGGTTTGTTGCTTCCTATAAGGAGCAAGCCAGGGGATTGATTGATGGAGGGGCAGATATTTTACTTGTTGAAACCGTATTTGATACACTGAATGCGAAGGCGGCCTTGTTTGGTATTCAAGAACTATATGATGAAATAGGAAGGGAATTGCCCATTATGGTTTCCGGTACTATTACTGATGCGAGCGGAAGAACTTTATCCGGACAAACAACAAATGCTTTCTGGATATCCCTGTCTCACATGCCTCTTTTAAGTATTGGTCTCAATTGTGCTTTAGGGGCAAAAGAACTCAGACCCTATTTACAGGTTCTGGCAAAAGAATCCGATACACTTGTAAGTGCCCATCCGAATGCCGGGTTGCCGAATGAATTTGGTGAATACGACGAGACACCAGAGCAAATGGCAGCACAAATTGAAGAATTTTTAAATGAAGGTTTGATCAATATTGTAGGCGGATGCTGCGGAACAACACCACAACATATAAAGAAGATTGCAGAAAAAGCAGCACAGCACCAGCCAAGAAAAATAGGAGAGTTTAGCTATTAATTCTTTTGACTCCAGAGGTAGAATGACATTAAAAAACAATCATATAGTTCCATTGAAATTGAGTGGCTTGGAACCACTCATCGTTACACCCGAATCAAATTTCATCAATGTGGGTGAACGAACTAATGTTACCGGCTCAAGAAAATTCCTTCGTTTGATCAAGGAAGAAAAATATGAAGAGGCGTTGGAGGTAGCCATGGATCAGGTACGGGGAGGGGCACAGGTAATTGATATAAACATGGATGAGGGTATGCTGGACAGCGAAGAAGCCATGGTTAAGTTTTTAAATCTGATAGCTTCCGAACCTGAAATTGCCAGAGTGCCAATTATGATCGATTCATCAAAGTGGAGCGTAATAGAGGCTGGACTGAAATGCATTCAGGGGAAAGGTATTGTTAACTCGATCAGTTTGAAGGGGGGTGAAGCCGAGTTTATTGAGCAAGCAAAGAAAATAAAACGCTATGGTGCAGCAGTCATTGTGATGGCTTTTGATGAGGAAGGACAAGCCGATACTTATCAGAGGAGAATTGATATTTGTAAACGCTCTTATGATGTATTGGTAGACCAGGTGAAATTTGCTCCCCAGGATATCATATTTGACCCTAACATCTTTCCCGTCGCTACTGGTATTGAGGAACATCGTAAAAATGCAGTTGATTTCTTTAAAGCTACCAAATGGATCAGGGAAAATCTTCCCGGAGCCCATGTAAGTGGTGGGGTAAGTAATGTTTCTTTTTCCTTTAGAGGGAATAATGTAGTGCGTGAAGCCATGCACTCTGCTTTTTTATATCATGCCATCCAGCAAGGAATGGATATGGGTATTGTGAACCCCACCATGCTGGAAGTATACGATGAGATCCCAAAAGATTTGTTGGAGCATGTTGAAGATGTTCTACTGGACCGCAGGGATGATGCCACAGAGCGCCTGTTGGAATTCGCTGAAAAAGTGAAAGGTGGGGAAAAGAAAAAAGTAGTTGACGATGCCTGGAGAAAAGAAAGTGTGGAAGAAAGGCTCACACATGCCTTGGTGAAAGGAATTGTTGATCATATCGATGAAGATACGGAAGAAGCACGTCAAAAATATGATAAACCTTTGCAGGTCATAGAAGGCCCCTTGATGGATGGTATGAACGTGGTGGGTGATCTGTTTGGTTCAGGAAAAATGTTCCTGCCTCAGGTTGTGAAAAGCGCCAGGGTTATGAAAAAGGCAGTAGCCTATCTGTTGCCTTATTTAGAGGAGGAAAAAGCTCAAAACAAAGAGCAATCCGTTGCCTCCAAAATCCTGTTAGCAACAGTCAAGGGTGATGTACATGACATTGGGAAAAACATTGTAGGTGTTGTCCTGGCCTGTAACAACTATGAAATTGTTGATTTGGGCGTGATGGTGCCTGCTGAGAAAATATTGGAGACTGCCATAAAAGAAAAAGTAGATGCTATTGGGCTAAGTGGTCTTATAACTCCTTCGTTGGATGAAATGGTCCACGTAGCCAAAGAGATGGAACGCCAAAACTTCGATCTTCCTTTACTGATAGGAGGCGCTACAACCTCGAGGATCCACACAGCGGTGAAAATTGATCCGAATTATAGTGGATCAGTGGTTCATGTTTTGGACGCCTCCAAAAGTGTCCCTGTAGCCGGAGAATTGATCAACAAGAAAACTAAGGATGCCTTTCATAAAAAGATTAAGGAGGAATATAAGTACTTGAGAGATGATCATTCAAGTAGAAAGCAGGCTAAGAATTATATTTCACTGGAGGAAGCAAGATCAAATAAAGTTCCGGTAGATTGGAGTCAAACTTCCGTTGTTAAACCATCTTTTCTTGGTAATCGAGTATTGACGGATTATCCATTGGAGGAGATCAGAAATTATATCGACTGGACTCCTTTTTTCCAAACCTGGATGCTGAAAGGCAAGTTCCCGAAGATTTTTGACGATGAGGTAATTGGTATAGAAGCAAAAAAATTATACGAAGATGCTCAACTAATGCTGGATGACATTATCTCTCAAAGATTACTTATGGCCAGTGCTGTCACGGGTATCTATCCTGCAAACAGTATTGATCATGATGATGTGGAATTATATAAAGATGAGAATCGAAATGAAATACTGACTGTTTTCCATTTTCTACGGCAACAAGGTAAAAAAGGAGCTAATATTGCCAACCTGAGCTTGGCGGATTTTGTGGCACCGAAAGAAACAGGCATCAAAGATTATATCGGAGGATTTGCTGTAACTGCCGGCATTGGCATTGAACCATTGATCGCTCAATACGAAAAAGAACATGACGATTATAAAGGTATCATGGTAAAGGCTTTGGCAGACAGACTAGCTGAGGCATTTGCTGAATTGATGCATGAGAAAGTCAGAAAGGAACTTTGGGGGTACGCAAAAGAAGAATCTTTCGATAATGAAGATTTGATCAAAGAAAAGTATTTGGGGATCAGACCTGCTCCGGGATACCCGGCCTGTCCGGACCACACCGAGAAACGGATACTATTTGATCTCCTGGAAGTGGAGAAAAATACCGGTATAAGCCTTACGGAATCTTTTGCGATGTATCCGGCAGCTTCTGTAAGCGGGTTTTATTTTTCCAATCCCGCCTCAAAATACTTTGGACTCGGGAAGGTCGAAAAAGACCAAATCGAAAACTATGCAAAACGCAAAGCCATGAAAACCAAAGAAATAGAAAAATGGCTCGCCCCAAATCTGGCTTATGATGTTTAGTGTGTGTTGAAGTGTTGATGTGCGTGCGTTCGTATGTTGGTTTGATCTAATGTTTAATTCAAGCGCTATGGGAAAAATTGAAAGGTTTGAAGACTTAGAATGTTGGAAAAGTGCAAGAGAATTAGTGAAAACAATTTTTGTTTTGTCTGATACCGGAAAACTAAACCAAGATTTTGAGACTTCAAGACAACTAAGAAGGGCCTCATTGTCAATTATGAATAATATAGCTGAAGGATTTGGAAGATTAAGTAATAAGGACTTTAGGAGATTTCTGGATATAGCGGTGGGCTCAGCATTCGAAGTAAAAAGTATCATTTATGTTTTGGAAGATTTAAAATATATATCAAATGAAGAAATTCAAGAACTGCACAACAAAGTCAATAAAACAATAAATCAAACAATAGGATTGATCAGGTATTTAAACAAACAGATAAAATAGTTAACATCAACACATCAAAACATCAACACCTAAACACGCAATGAAAGTAACCGAACACCTCGAAAACGCTAAGAAGACACTTTTTTCTTTGGAAATTCTACCGCCTTTGAAAGGGGAGAATATTCAAAACCTTTTTAACCATATTGATCCTTTGATGGAGTTTAATCCTCCCTTTATTGATGTTACCTACCACAGAGAAGAATATGTTTATAAGAAAAGAGAAAATGGCCTTTTAGAGAAGAAATCGATAAGAAAAAGACCTGGTACGGTGGGTATCTGTGCCGCTATTAAAAATAAATACAATGTAGACACAGTTCCTCACATAATCTGTGGGGGTTTTAGCAAAGAGGAAACTGAGAATGCACTCATTGATCTGAATTTTTTGGATATACACAATGTACTTGTGATCAGGGGTGATGCTATCAAGACGGAAGGGGCTTTTCGTTCTGAGCCAGATGGCCATCGCTATGCTATTGATCTTTTGGAGCAGGTAATGAGTATGAACAATGGTGTTTATCTTGATGAGGAATTACAGAATGCCAACCCTTCGAATTTCTGTATTGGTATCGCCGGTTATCCTGAAAAACACTTCGAAGCACCCAATTTGAAATTTGATCTGGGTTATTTGAAAAAGAAAGTTGAGATGGGTGCGGATTACATCGTTACCCAGATGTTTTTTGATAATCAAAAATATTTTGATTTTGTAAAAAAATGCAGGGAAATGGATATCAATGTTCCGATCATACCGGGATTAAAACCCATTACAACAGTACGGCAAAGCACCGTGCTGCCAAGTATTTTCCATATAGATCTTCCGGAGGAACTTTCAGATGAGTTGGAAAAGTGTAAGGACAATGCAGCAGCAAGACAAGTTGGTATTGAGTGGGCAGTAAAACAATCAAAAGAGCTTATGGATTTTGGAGTACCGTGCTTACACTTTTATTCTATGGGAAAAGCTGAACCGGTTTATAAGATTGCCAAAGAACTTTTCTAGATTAACAATGCCGGGGATAAAAGGCATATCACTCAAACAGCCTTTTATCCTTACCATGAGCTTCCGCTATTTTAAAGATTCGATTTCCTCTTTAAGTTTTGTACCAAACTTTCCTCCAGCCATATATCCTTTATGGACATACCGGATAGAATCGTTTTTATCAATGACTAAAACCATTGGTAAAATCGATATTTGCATCTTTCGTGAAAACTGGCCGTCAGGATCATGAGCAAATGTAAAAGGATATCCTTTCTTTAGCACAAAACGTTTGATCTTCTCCTTCTCTTCACTACTTATGAAGAGAAAGGCTACTTCCGGATCTCTTTCATACATTGACCATATTTCCTCAATTTCTTCAAACTCCTGCAAGCATGGCTTGCACCAGGTCGCCCAAAAGTCCAAAACCAATACTTTATTTTTTAGCATGTCGGACTTAATTGGATCACCTTCAAGGTCAGTTACTTCTATGTTTGAGATAATCTTTTGAGACAGGTTTTCAACATTAGTATTGGTCTGCATTTGGATGATCGATGGAACTACTTTCCAGGCAATAAAAAATATGATGCTTAGACCTAGACCAGCAAAAAGGAATTTATGAAAAGCAGTGAATTGACGTTGTTTTAATTTTAGCCCTAATATGGACATCCCAAGTGCTGAGATTGGAATTAAAAGGAAGATCCATACATTCATGCCAATTAAGAAAAAGAATAAAAAGCCTGCATTAAGCCTTAACAAAAGTTCGATATTACTATCTATCCTTGCACGTAATAAAGCAACTATCAGAGAGCCGAATCCGGCTGTCAGGAATACTATGGAAAAATTGACATCTTCATTCAAAAGGTGAATGGTAACGACAAGGTTAAGAGCTCCGGCCAGAAAGTCTATTAGATAGGTCTTGGTGGTAGCCTTCATAATTGTTACTTGAAATGTTTAAAAAGAGTTTGATAAAAGTTTCGTTTCAAATAACCATTCTTTGCAAAGGCATCCAAACGTAAAAACCAGGAATGGGTACTTTTAGAATTTTAGAAAATACTGGTCTGAGGTGTGAATGAAGCTATTTAATCTACTAATTCACGTACTTTTAAAATCAGCAATTAATCGCTGTTTAGATGGGCAAAGTATTATAAAGCATTCAGGTATCAGGTCTTAGATTTTAGCCTTCACAATATTTTTTTGGATTGTACCTGAAACCTGATACCCGATACCTAAAGGCTTAACTTAACGATCTATGCCTCTTCCAACGTAAATACTTAAACACCTCAACACTTTAACAACTGCCCAATTAAGTGTTATGCTGATTATGATAAAAAAGAAAATGATTTTATCTTAGCATCTTTCAAATCAAACCTTGACCATGTTATTACTGACTCCACCTAATCGCTAGTTTATCAATATCCCTTATTGATATTGCTTGATTTGCCAATTGGCAAATCGATTTTTGTTCCCTGCATATAGTGTTCAAAATTATTCTTTTAACCGGGCTCTGCACGGTTCATAGGGAATATTCTATCCAAATATTAAAGTAATTAACATGGAAAATCTTGAATTAGTCACTAAAAGACTAAGACTGGTGCCTGTTCAGCATCAGGACTTGAATATACTACATCATACCTGGACAAAACCAGAGGTAAGAAAGTATTTGTGGGATGATATAATGATACCCATTGAACAAACGGATGATATCATCTCAACAAGTATTAATCATTTTGAAAAAGATGAGTTTGGATTGTGGCTCATCCGGAAAAAAGATACCAATGAAGCAATAGGTTTTGTTGGATTATGGTTTTTCTTCGATGAAAAACACCCTCAATTGTTGTATGGCTTAGATCCGAATTTTCAGGGTTTCGGTTTTGCTACAGAAGCAGCTCAAAGAATTATGGATTGGGCTTTGGAACATTTGAAATTTGATGAATTGATAGCGAGTTGTGATGTGCCAAATATTGCATCCATTAGGGTCATAAATCGTTTGGGGATGAGCTTTCATAAGCAAGAAGTAGTTGATGGAAAGCCAACTGTTTTTTATGTAAAACAACATGCTTGAACATGTCTTGAAAAGCACTCATGATTTTTGAGTGCTTTTTCAAAGCTTTGTTAAGCTGGTACAAATTGAGCTTCCCTTAGCTATTATATGGTATACCCTTTCCACCGTGCAAAAACCACTATTGATCGAGCAATTTCTATAATGCACCCAAAAAAGTGACATAGCACCTCATTATTGCCGAATATCATTCCGGAATTAACCTTATAATCTAACCTAAATCTATCAGGCATATGAGAATCGTTGTTCTTGGTGTGATAGCCTTTTTACTGTGGAGCTCCGTCACAATTCGCTACTATGTTTGTAACATTATGTTGCTATGTAGAGAAAACGCTATTGCCACGGAAACTACCACATCTGCATCTGCTCAATCGAATGAATTTGAAGCTGATCATTATTCGGAAAACTTTGTTTTTCATTGGGGAAAGCATATTCCAGTCGATACATTGGCAATATCTGAAATTAAAACCAACCTCTTACAAAAGCTCGCGGAAGATTCTTCTAGGCGATTGAAAATAACAGGCTTTTATTATGGCAATGAGAATAACCAATCAGGGTTTGATAACCTGGGGCTGGCACGTGCCAATAGTATCAAAGAACTGCTCAAAAATACGCCATATACCAAAAGAGTGAGCGTAGCGTCAGTTGAGCATGAAAAGCTGACCGAACCATTGGCTTCTCCTTTTGAAGCGATTGATTTCGATGTTACAACGGAAGAGATGAAAGTTGAGGAGAAAAGCTTGATTTTCAATGATTTTGAGGTTGAAGAATTGGAGGGAAAGATTATCATTTATTTTCCTTCGGCTTCAGTGAACCCCTCAATGGATACGGTATTAAATCGAAAATTGGATGTATTGGTACAAAAAGTTATGGAACAGGGGAAAACAGTATCAGTAACAGGTCACGCAGATAACACGGGAACTGAGGCTCTAAATAATCAATATGGAATGAACAGGGCCAATACCATAAAAGATATGCTTGTGAGTAAAGGTTTTCTCCCTGCGAATATTTTAGTTTCATCAAAGGGGGATCGTGAACCCATTGCAGATAACACCACAGTCACTGGAAGGAAAAAAAATCGAAGAGTTGAAATCACCATACAGTAATTACTTACCTAAAAAATAATACCATGATCATAGCAGCTTTTTTAAATCCGGAAAATAAAAATGAAGCCACCATTGTTTTGTTTGTGATGTTACTGGTGGCAGCCATCATAGGATTCATTATAGCCTGGTTTTTCAGGAAAAGAAAGATAAATGATAAAAACGTTGAAATAGATATTATGAAAGCTGAATTAAATGGCTGGAAAGGAAGAGCTTCTGGACTGGAGAATGACCTGGTTCAACTTCAATCCAAATATGATAGGTTGGAATTGAAACTAGCCAATTGTCTTGAAACCAGTCAGGGAGCAGCTTCAGCTGGTACCATTGATCTGGCAACTCAGAGCATAGCAGAGCGATGGGGCTTTAGCGTTGTATCTCCTGACAAAAAAGATGATCTCAAACTTATCAGTGGTGTTGGTCCTTATATTGAGAGAAAACTTAATAACCTCGGTGTTTATACATTTCAACAAATAAGCGAATTTACTCCTCAAACAATTAAGAAAGTTGGAGAAGCGATTGAATTCTTCCCCGGAAGAATTGAAAGAGAGGGCTGGGTAGATCAAGCCAAAGAACTAAAATAGTTTTCCTGTGAAAATAAAACATTGAAATCTCTTCCTTCATTGGAAAGGATATACAAAAAAGGCAGTTGTGCTAAAAGAACTTTATTATTAAAATATTAGCTATCTTATGAGATTGATTTTTGTTCGTGTTTCAAACACATAACCCGGAAATGCCATGTTTGCCAGGATAGCTACCTTTGTTTATCTATGCCTTTTACTTTCAGTACTTAGTTCCTGTGATTCTCAAAAGCCAGCAGACTCTTCCGAGGCTGGTCAGTTTCAGATATTAGAAGCTACTGTCGCAGATGTACATGAAGCCATGAAGCGAGGGCAGGTTACAGCTGAACAATTGGTCAAAGATTATTTCAACCGAATTGATACTTATGATCAATCGACAGGGTTAAATGCAATCGTTGTTAAGAACCCAAGGGCATTGGAAGTTGCCAAATCTTTGGATAAAGAGTTCCTTGAAACGGGGAAGCTAAGGCCGCTGCATGGAATTCCGGTGATCGTTAAAGACAACTATAATACCATTGGTTTGTAAACTACAGCTGGTTCAGCAGCTTTAGAAGGATTTCAGCCTGTCTATGACGCTTATCAGGTAAAGGCACTTAAAGAGGCAGGAGCTATTGTACTGGCTAAGTCTAACATGGCCGAATGGGCCTTTAGTCCAAAGGTTACTATCAGTTCTATTGCCGGAGAAACAAGAAATCCTTACAACCTTGAACATGTGCCGGCTGGTTCAAGCGGTGGGACAGGGGCTGCTGTAGCGGCTAATTTTGGGTTGGTAGGGTTAGGAACGGATACAGGTAATTCCATTCGAGGACCTTCTTCTCACAATGCCTTGGTTGGATTCAGATCAACATTAGGGTTAACCAGTCGACATGGGATTATTCCTCTATACTTAAGAAATGATGTTGGAGGGCCCATGACCAGGACCGTAGCTGATGCTGCACGGATCCTGGAGGTAATTGCCGGACCTGATCCAAATGATGCATTAACCAAATATTCCGAGGGGAAGGTACCTGAAAATTATCGCCAGTTCCTTGATAAAGATGGTTTGAAAGGTGCCAGAATAGGTGTCTTGAGAATTTTGAGTGATGTCGATCCCGATCCTCAAGTAACTACCCTTTTTGAACAAGCCATTGCAGATTTGAGAGAACTTGGAGCGGAAGTCCTGGACCCTGTTGATATACCACAGTTTGATAGCCTTAGAAGAGGTCAATGGTGCCCGGTGTTTCATGATGATCTTAATGAATACCTCGCCGATCAGGGAGATAATGTCCCGGTTAAGAATTTAATGGAGATCATGGCCTCCGGTAAATACTCAGATTATATCAAAGAAGACCTGGATTATTTTGCAGGAAGATTGGTAAATGAAGAACCACTTGACAGACCATGTGAAAGTCCATTCGAAGATCCAAAAAGAATTGCCTTTAGAGAGGCTATTGTTACGGTCATGGATAGCCTTGATCTTGGGGCGATTATTTATCCATCCTGGAATCATCCACCTGCAAAAATTGGTGATACAGAGGGGTATAAAGGAGATAATAGCCAGGTGATAGCACCCCATACCGGGCAACCTGCCTTCACAGTTCCAATGGGATATACTTACGATGACCTTCCTGCCGGATTACAATTTGTGGGAAGAATGTTTGACGAACCAACCTTAATTCGATATGCCTATGCTTATGAGCAAGGAACAAAACATCGTAAAACCCCAGTACTATTCCCTAAGTTGGAGGAGAAATAATTTATGGATAAAATTGGTTGAAGATTTAAATTCGAAGAACCAATAATCCGATTGAAACTTTAATTTCTTTTAACATTACTTTTCAACCCATAGAACCAACCCTTTTGCAAAAGGATGTGTCCTAGGATCAGTTAGCAAGAACAATCTTTTTTAAACTATAGTGGTTGAAAAATGAAAAAGATATTTAATTCAATACTACCGGCTTTAATATTTGTGTTCCTATTCAGCTGTAATGATGATGACGAACAAAAGCCTATTGCACTGATCAATGTTGAAAACTTATCTCAACATGATCTTGAAGATCTGACTATCAATATTTCAGGCCTTGAACGGAGCTATGGAACCTTAACGAGTGGCCAGGCTTCTGACTTTAAGGTTTTTGAATTAAGCTATGTAGCGGACTTTGTCAAATTTAATTTAGATGGTCAGGAGATTGTACTAATGCCGAAGAATTGGCTGATTCTTTGGAAAGAACTGGAGCCAGGAAAAAAATACACTTATAGTATTGATCTGGATGAAGACATTCCATTCATAATCAGGAGCGAATAATAGTTATATCAAATTATATCAAAACAAGTTTAAGATCTATAAGCTTACCCAGCTTTTTTCAAAGGCAATAGGAACATGAGCGCCTGTTGCCTTTTACTTTTAATGCATCTCAATTATTTATTCTCTAATCATTTGATAAAGGTCGATTTCCGCTGCCGTCATATAATGGATGCCGTCTGCAGAAGCAGCTTTAATAGTGAAGAAATAAAAATCCCTGGCCAGCTGATCACTAAACCCAATGTCTTTATAATATTGGATAAAAAGATCATGTTCGGGAGAGTTATCGGGGAAATCAGTCGCTTCCTGTTTGCCATCTGACCATGAATGTACCCCGATCATGATATTCTTACCTAAACTTCTTTTCTTTCCGGCAAGAAAAAAATCTACACCCCCGGATGCGATGAGACCATTGTCTAACAAATGGGTATTGATCCCTTGATTATAAATTTTTCTGCCGATTTGAACATTGGTTTCATCATCAAGAGAACCTGGCATTTCCTTGATATTGATTAAACTGATCTTTGGATAAGCAGCAATCATCTTGTTAAAATCATTTAAGGTTCTCGTGTTAATTTCACCGTTTGATAAAACAGTAGCGCCATCCTCTTGTACTGTAAATATTCCAAAAACTCTTGGATTTGAAGGACTGCCATTATCATCACTTCTGCAAGACATTGATAATACAGCAAATGCAAGAAAAGCAATGGCTAATTTTTGTTTATGTTTCATGAGTTTATTATTTAAGTTGAAAATTTTATGTTCAATTCATTTTTCATTCATGATCACAGTTTGAGATTGCGATTGATCCGATACAATAAAAAATGCGCATACCTCAGTAATCAATTTTGATTACTGAGGTATGCGCATTTATCGCAAAAGCCCTTTATTTAACCTCCCGATTTCTTCCTCAGTGTTAGAGATTAAATAGCCCTAAAGCGGCGTCAAGAACTCAATTATCTGTGTTGTACATAAATTAATACAGTCAAGTAGATAATTACCCCTATTTATTTTTCAAGTTTTCGAAATCATGATCCAATTGAACTACGGCATTAATGATTAAACCTACTACCTCTAAATAGAACGCAGGCTCAATATGTTTAAATTCATCAGTGGCCTTATGATAATCCGGATGGTCTTCTACTTCAAAAGCCGCAAAGGGGATGTTTTTGATATGAAATGGGGCATTGTCAGAAGAATAGGTCCAATCATCCTTTTCCTTGTCATCAGGCACATCGTGACCAAATGAAACTTTCAAGTGGCTTTTTTTTATTGCTTTTTCCAGAGGGGCTTTCAAAAAGGGATAATGATAGGTCCCGGCAATGTATATCTCATGATGGATATTCCTGCTGATCATATCCATGGTAATATTCAAGATCATTTGCTCCAGAGGAACAGGAGGGTTGTCAACGAAATGTTTGGAACCGATCAGGCCTTTTTCTTCGGCATCAAAAGCTGCGATGATAATGGAATGATCCGGTGTATGTTGCCTGAAGTATTGTGATAAAGCCAGCAAAGCACAGGTTCCGGAAGTATTATCATCCGCACCATTGAATATCGCACCATTTTGTATGCCTAAATGATCATAGTGGGCTCCAATCACGATATATTTATCAGGGTATTTCTTGCCTTTGATCTGGCCTATTACATTGGCACCTTCCAGGTGTTCACTTGTTTTTTTATAGATAAAATCAAAAGGTTGAAGATAAGATTTGCCGAAAGGTGTCAGACCTGCTTCTTTGAATTTCTTTACAAGAAACTTCCTGGCTTTCTTGTTACCCGGTTGGCCGGTTCCCCTTCCACCATATTCATCACTGGAGAGTATCCTAAAATTTTCCAGCAGCTCAATGGCATCAAATTTCTGTTGAGAGAATGCAGAGGAGCTAAATAGAATTAATGAAAGAGAAAGACGAAAGATCAATTTTAGATAATACATGATTTAGTTAGTTCTGGCATAATGAACATTACCAATGATTAAATGATAACCCATACAATAATTCCAATGATAGCAACAAAAAAGAGTTGAAGAAAATAGGCGGTCCAAAGATTTCTTCTCTCAAAACGCTTTGACGCAAAATACTTGTAATCTTCACGAAATCCTGAAATAAACCAATAAAATGAAGCGCCAATCATAATAGCTACTCCATATGTTCCATTGTGTGACATATAAATTTGAAATAGTATCATGCTATTAAAAAGTTATTCGTTATCGCTGGCTTCAGATATTTCTTCCAAAGCACCCTTCCAATAAGTTTGCTGCTGGTTGGTGATCTCCTGAAATTGTCTGGAAAATTCAAGCAGGCGATCTTTACTTATACTTAGTTTTTCACTTTTATCAAACTCGAATTTGTATTTCAAACTTTTTAATTGTTGCTCAATCACTTTATTCTGCAGCCAATATTCTTCCACGTTCCAAAACGTAGAAAGGGTTGTCAGCGCAGTTACAACGGTACCAATGACAAGGGCAATATTCTTTTGATAGACCGTAAAGTCCTCAATTTGAAGTCCCAGCACAATGGTCGATAGGGCAGTGAGACCTACAATTGAATATTTATAATACCTGACAATCTTAAACATTCTACCTCTTTGCTTGGAGAATTGGCTGATACTTTCATTTAATGACTTTTCGAATACTGCAATCGAATTTTCCATGATGGCTTGATTTGGTGAATGGTTGTTCAATATTTTTTCTAAGTAGAGATTTTTTAGTAAAGATCAAAGTGATTTGTGCTTAGAAGTGATGCTAATCTGGTAAAATATCGGATACGGAAGTATCTTTAATTATTTGAAAAAAAATCTAAAAATTTTTGTTTTTAAAAACCCTTTACTACTTTTGTCACAATGAAACTCATGAACACGCGATTTTATTACTACTACTTTTACTTTCGAAATCAAAATCTCGGAGCAGTAAAAGTATGTTCATGTTAGACTAAGAAAAAGATAACAAAAATACATAAGCCTGACTCCGAAACGAGTCAGGTTTTTTTATGCTAATTTTTGAATAGAATATTGAACCATGATCATACCCGAAGCAAATCGGTTGAACCACGTAAAGGAATACTACTTTTCCAGGAAGCTCCAGGAAATACGGGATATGCAAGCTCAAGGCAAAGATGTTATCAATCTTGGGATTGGTAATCCTGATTTCGCTCCGTCTGAGGCAACCATAGAAGCATTGATGCAATCTGCAAACAATCCTGCTAATCATGGTTATCAAAGCTATAAAGGTGTTCCGGAATTGCGTTCCGCCATTGCCGGATGGTACACAAGGATTTATAATGTGGCACTTGACCCGGATCGTGAAATATTGCCTTTGATAGGTTCAAAAGAAGGCATTATGCATATTTCAATGGCATTTCTTAATGAGGGTGATGAAGTACTGGTGCCCAATCCCGGATACCCAACTTATACTTCTGTAAGCCGTTTGGTTGGTGCAAAAATAAAAACCTACAATTTGGACGAAAACAATGATTGGGGGATCGATGTTCATCAATTAAAGAATATGGATCTTTCCAGGGTTAAGATAATGTGGGTTAATTTTCCAAATATGCCAACCGGCGCTAATGGTTCGGATGGGCTTTTCAATGAACTAATTGCGCTTGCCAGGGAAAACAAATTCCTCATCTGTAATGATAATCCCTATAGTCTTATTCTCAACAATAATCCTCGGAGTCTTTTGAAATATGAAGGAGCCATGGAAGTGATGCTTGAACTTAACTCCCTGAGCAAATCGCATAATATGGCTGGATGGCGTTTGGGTTGGGTTTCCGGGCAAGCTGATTATATCAATACGGTCCTCAAGGTGAAAAGCAATATGGATTCAGGGATGTTTTTGGGATTACAGCATGCAGCCATAGAAGCCATGAACAACACAGATGATTGGCACAGGGAACAAAATAAGATCTACGAACAAAGAAGAGCATTGACATGGGAACTCCTGGATTTACTTGATTGCCGATACAATAAAAATCAGACAGGTATGTTTGTCTGGGCAAAAGTTCCGGAGCGTGTGGAGCATGTTGAGAAATTTTTGGATGAATTGTTGCATGGAGCTCATGTATTCATCACACCTGGATTCATATTCGGTTCCAATGGTGAAAGATTTGTCCGTGCTTCCTTATGTAACAAAGTGGAGGTGGTAAAAGATGCCATGGTAAGAATTGAAAAATTTGTAAAAAGTAATATAGCAAAGGTATGATTGTAAGTGTCATAGGATTAGGACTGATTGGAGGTTCATTGGCATTGGGCCTGAAACAAAATGGTTTTGCCACAAAGATTATCGGTGTAGACAACAATGAACGTCATACCAAAGAGGCTTTGGAAATAGGTATTGCAGATGAAATAAGATCCCTACAGGAGGCTGTTGAATTATCACAGGTCATTGTTATCGCTGTTCCGGTAGATGCGGCTTGCAAACTATTACCTGCGATACTGGATCGCATATCAGAAGATACAATAGTGCTGGATATGGGCTCTACTAAAGCTGATATCTGTGAGGTAGTGGAAGGACATGCGAATAGAAGCAGATTTGTCGCCACTCACCCGATAGCTGGTACTGAAAATACGGGACCAAGAGCAGCATTCCCAACTTTATTCATGAGTAAAGTTGGAATAATATGTGATGAGGGAGATAGTGATCAGGACGCCGTTCACCTGGCTGAAAGATTGTATAAAAGCCTTTTTATGAAAGTGGTCTACATGCCATCAAAAGAGCATGATCTACACATCGCCTATGTTTCACATTTATCACACATAAGCTCATTTACCCTGGGATTAACAGTATTAGAGGTCGAAAAAGATGAAAAGACCATTTTTAATATGGCTGGTAGTGGGTTTGCATCTACTGTACGGCTAGCCAAGAGTTCTCCCGCCATGTGGGCACCAATTTTCGATCAAAATGCAAAGAACATATCTATGGTGCTGGGAGAGTATATCAAAAACCTCCAGATTTTTAAGGAGTTGATTGATAATCAGGATCAGGATAAAATGTTTGAACTGATGGAAAATGCCAATGATATCAGAAGAATTTTAGAAGGAATAATATTAAATGAACATAACTTAATTAAAAAGTAGACTATGCAGCCGAAACTGAAAACAGTCCCTATGCGGGATTGGAATTTAGGACTTGATGACTTTGTAGTGATCAGTGGTCCTTGCAGCGCAGAAAATGAAGAGCAGGTGTTGAACACTGCCAGAGATGTCGCCAAAAGCGACAAGGTGAAAGTACTTAGAGCTGGAATCTGGAAGCCGAGAACAAGGCCCAATTCCTTTGAAGGAGTGGGTGAAATTGGTTTGAAATGGCTTAAGAAGGCAAAAGAAGAAACAGGATTGCCTATCGCCGTTGAAGTTGCCAATGCACAGCATGTTGAACTTTGTCTGAAGTATGATGTAGATATCCTTTGGGTTGGTGCACGAACTACGGTAAATCCTTTCTCTGTTCAGGAAATAGCAGATGCTCTGAAAGGAATTGATATCCCTGTCATGGTAAAGAATCCAATCAATCCGGATCTTCAGTTGTGGATAGGTGCTTTGGAAAGGATAAATCAGGCTGGTATCACCAAACTGGCCGCTATTCACAGAGGTTTTTCATCTTTTGAAAAAGGACCTTTCAGGAACATTCCTAAGTGGGAACTTCCCATTGAATTGATGCGGGTGTGTCCTGAAATTGAAATTATATGCGATCCATCACACATTGCAGGAAACAGAGACCTTATTCCATTTATATCCCAAAAGGCCATTGATATGGATATGCATGGGTTAATGATTGAAAGTCATATTCAGCCAAAGATTGCTTTAAGTGATGCCAAACAACAAGTGAAACCTGCACAATTGGTGACTTTACTGGATGAATTAACGATTAGAAAACCAAGTTCCCAAAACCCGGAATTCAAATCCTTGTTGGATGAATTGAGAAGCGAAATTGATGAGATTGACGAAGGCATCATTCAAAGTCTGGGAACCAGAATGGGTATTTCCGAAAAGATCGGTGAATATAAAAGGGATAATGACGTAACTATTCTCCAGGTGAATAGGTGGGATGAGATTATTCGCAACAGATTAAACCTGGCAAAAGCACTCGGTTTAAGTGAGACCTTCATGAATAAGCTCTTAGCCATTATTCACGAAGAATCCATCAGAAGGCAAACTGATGTAATGAACCGCGAATTGGCGAAATAAACTATTCGTAAAAAACAGCTACTTCTTCCAGTGGTTTGCGGGTCAGTTTCGGAACATAAACCTCATCAGCGGGATATCCCACTGGAAGTAGTAAAAAAGGTCTTTCATTTTCAGGCCTTTTCAAGATTTTGGTTAGAAAATTCATAGGACTTGGTGTGTGCGTAAGCGCCACCAGTCCTGCATGATGAATGGCACTTAGCAAAAAGCCGGCAGCCAAGCCTACAGATTCATTGACATAGTAGTTATTTGCTTTGTTTCCTTCGGCATCCAGTTCATAGGCTTTCTTGAAAACAATTATCAACCAGGGAGCAATTTCCAAAAATGGTTTATGCCAATCGGTTCCCAATGGCTGAAGATCTTTCAACCATCTTTCGCTCATGCGACCATTATAACTATCATACTCCTCTTTTTCAGCTGCTTTCCTGATCTCACTTTTGATTTTAGCATCACTGATGCAACAAAAAGTCCATGGTTGCTTATGTGCTCCCGAAGGAGCAGACGAGGCAGTCATGACAAGGTTCTCAATCAACTCTTTTGGAACGGGTTTATCAGAAAAATCCCTGACAGTTCTTCGTGTATCCATCCAATCCCAAAATTGTTTACTGCGCTCCTGAGCTTCTGCCGGAGGATAAGTATCTCTTTCATATAAAGTATAATCGTGGCCTTTTATATTTTTTATGTGCGTCATCGTAATTGTAAGTTTGAGCGATTTTGGGATTTTAATTTATATGCATTGACAATAATAGCCAATTTGCCGGGATTTTGGAAAATAAGTAAATCGTGAACTGGGAAGCACTTGCCTGATAAAATATGTTTCAATGGTTGGCAATGACATCTAACAATTTATTGATAAACAGGTGTTGGTTGCAGTACCCGGTTATAAATACCAATGATTTTTTTGGCAATTGTATTTATTTCCAGATGTTCGACATCTTTTCTGCCTGTTGTCTCTTTACCAAATTCCAGAGCCAACTTGATCTTTTGAGCCATATCCTCCGGCTCAAAACTTGTGAAATAACACCCCTCAGTATTTCCTATAATCTCCCGAACATCTCCAACATCCGTAGATACTATTGGGCAATTGCTGGCCATTGCTTCCTTGATTACATTAGGAGAACCCTCCAACACGGATGCTAAAACAAGCACATCCGCGCTATTTATATATAGAGGAACATTATCCGGATCGGTAGGATAGGGGTTAAGTACTTCCCACGATGAATCTTTCGCCACATTTTCAGCGGCCTTAAGCAATGCGAAATTTTTAATTGTATAGGTTGGATGCCCTAAAAAAAGCACCACTTTTTTTTCTGTACTGACTCCGAGCTTTTTACGAATTTCTCTTTTATCTCTTGGCTGAAACTTTTTGAAATCAACGCCATTTGGAACGATTTCCGCTTTTTCCTTTGACCGAAGATGATCAAATAATTGCTGGGATTTAACAATAATCGCTTGAACATACGGTTGAAGCATTCTGGCAATGGCGATATCCACTCGTCGTCTTAATTTTTTATTTCCTTTGAGCCCTTCGGAGCCATAGACGTCCGATCCCATAAAAGATACCACAATCGGTAGCTTTGTAAACGTCAATACGGCAACCCATCCACAATAGGAATAATGAGCATGGATCAAATCGCATTGATGCTTATTCAAATATTTCCTTAATCGAAATATGGCTTTTATATACCCGGTCAAACCTCCGGATGGAATAATAAAATACTCTAAATCAACTCCGTTTTGTTTGAGGGATTCTCCTTGGCTTTTTATAAAAGGAACAATATCAAAACTTGGTCGTTTGCTACTAATGAATAGGACTTTCATGGTTAAAGAGCTTATAATCTTGCGATTCAATATGTTTGGGTTCTGATCGTTGTATTCACTTTGAAGGTGCTAGGAAGTATCAGAGATCACATGGTCATTCATATCAGAATTGTAATATTTGTAATTGAAATCGATAGCTAGGAAGATAACTTTTTATACAGTTCAATATAACTTTCCGTCATTTTTTCCAGGTTGAATTCTTGACGTATTCTTTCTTTGCCTGCTTTTCCCATTTCATGCGCCAATTGTTCATTGCTCAGGAGTGATTCAATCTTGTCAGCCAAATCCGAAATATTACTCCGTTCCACCAGGTACCCGGTTTTCTGATCCAATAGAATTTCTTTTGTTCCACCACCATCAGTTGCTACGACGGGTAATCCCATTACCATATACTCCATAATGGCATTTGAGACTCCCTCAGTATAAGTGGCTAACACACCAATGTCAAAGGAATTTATGACTGATTCCACATCATCGGTCCAATTTACAAAAATTATCCTTTCCTGATTTTCATCCTTTACCAATGCTTTCATTTTCTCCAATGTAGCTCCTTTTCCTACACAAATGAAAGATACATCGTTTCTATTTTTAAGAATAAGTTGAGCTGCTTTGATATAAGTAGCATAGTCCTTTTTCCCCGAAAATTCTGCAACCATCCCGACCACATATTTTGTCGTTATTTTTAAAGTATTCCTAACCTCTTGAACATCTTTTAGTTCACTGATACGATTATAATCAAACCCATTGTAAAAGCAGTAACTTTTGTAATAAGGCGCTTTGTATGAGTCCAGGCCCGCTTTGGAATTGGCAATGATTGCACTTGAGAATGGAAAAGTGAACCGGGCTCTCATCCACATTTTACTGAAAGGCTTTATATACTCAGGTGCATGAGATATGGACGAGTTAATAAATTTTGCTCCTAAAAATTTAGATACTGGCATCGAATACATCGCAGCCATAGATTCCCAGGCCTGAATGATGTCAGGATCAAAAACCCGGCATATTTTATATAATTTTTTGAAAACGCTCAGGTCACGGCTCGAATTTCGTTGAATGGTATGTACCTCTCCGGGTAATTCATAAACCTCTTTGTAACTAACAATATCTGATAAAATTATCAGCGCGTATGTTATCGTTTCATTAGATGTCGACAAACCTTTTAATAATTCAACCAGCCTTCTTTCCTTACCGCCACCTGTTAGGGTGTCAATTACCATAACTACCTTTATCATTGGCAAATAAGATTAATTTCTGAAAAGGCCGTACTTGGATTGTTCCATGTTGTTGTAAGACAAGATAAATTTCGACCCCATTCGAATTGTCCAAAGGTAAAACCAAATTTTTCTTTTATTTTACTCATAAAAATAAGTTTCAGTCCAGCGTAAGATTTAAAAAGTAAGAACATACTTATTGACTTCGGAATCCTTTAATTAAAGCTATGTTTATCTTACCACGTTATCCGTCCAGCCAAATTTATTCTTTTTTCTTTTATCGGTTTTAAAGAACGCCCAGGCACCACTGGCTTTTACCATCAATGCTGTTTTATCATCAGAGTCACTAACACTTAATCGTTTTAACCGGAATAGATCAGTATCTAAAGTATTAAAGCCAGCATCAACAGTTACCGCACAAGTATAGCCAGCGTCCTTTGCCAGTTCAATGTCCCGATCAGAATAATCACCATTAGGATAGGCAAGTGCATTGATGTTCAATCCAAATTCATCTTCCAGTATTTTCTTTGATTCGGAGATTTCCTCCTTTGCCTCTTTATCACTACATCGAGGTAAGCAAGGGTGAAACAAGGTATGTCCTTGCATGTTAACAGCTTTCTTCATGTCATTGATCTGCTCTTTTGTGAGTGCCTGAGGTGCCTCGAAATCCTGATCCTGTTGGAAACCTATCTCTGAAAGTGCGGTTAATCTTTCTTGATTGGATTTATGCTTTAACTCCAAAGAAGTATACCTGGATTGTTTAAACTTAAACCAATAATGTCTTTTGGTATTGATTATTCCGGCACACAAGAATATTGTTACGGGGATATTAATTTTTTCAATAACGGGTAGCATTTCGTAATTGCCAATATGTCCATCATCAAATGTGATGATCAGGGCTTTCTTAGGTATTTTGGATAAATCTTGTTTCTTATGAGCTTCAATAAGATCGTCCAGGCCAATGACATTATATTTTTCAGATAAATATTCGAAATTTCGTTCCGCTGCCTTCTTACTTAAATCGTGAAAAAGCACGATGGTAACCTTATTTTGTTGCAATAGTTCACGGAAGAGAAATGCGATGCCTGAAAATCTGAGCAGTCCAAAAATTAATTTTCTCATAGTGATTTGAAAAGAACCTGACCTGAATCCCAGAATAGATCCGATATTTGCTTAGCCATTATCTTATATTTTATTGTTGGTATAATTAACTTTTTTCCAAATATAGTTCAATACACTTAAGCCTGAAATCCAGAATGAGAATTTTCTTACCTGGTATGAAAATCTTCAGTCTAAATATCTTATCACAAATTTTGATAATTGCCATATGGTGAAGAATCATAATTAGATCGTAAGAAATCACCTAAATTCAAACTTTATGTTTTAAGGGTTTTTTTATAATTTGACGGCTTATTGTGAATGAATAAACCCTAACCATACCAATAACTGTATGCTTAGGGTGTTTTTTTAGTGTCGATGTTTATCAAAAGGGTCATAGATATTGAAGATCCTGTAGTTTGAGACCATGAAAACCTTTGGATTATTAAAAAAAAGAGAAGTTTGGGTGCCCAGTTGGAAGGGATGGATGGTCTTATTTTTTCTTTTTATTTTGATCCTTGCTGCTATAATAATGGGAATACACCCTTTTTTATCCATGCATAAACCTGTTGATGCAAAGGTACTAATAGTCGATGATTGGTTACCGGATGGAGCAGTAGAAAAAACGCAGCGGGAATTTAATGAAAATGGTTATCAGCTACTAATCGTCACCGGAGGCCAGCCTTTAGCCGGTTGGAATGCAACAAAGTTTGCGAGCTCTTCCGAATTGCTTATGGCCAAAATGATTGAGCGAGGTTTTGATCAAGAGAAAATTGTTTCCGTACCTTCTCCGGTCGTAGATCAGGACAGGACTTATACGGCAGCTGTTGCCGTGCAAAAATGGTTGCAAGAATCCGGTTACCAATTCACTTCAATGAATATCATCTCCATCGGTGTACATTCCAGAAGAAGTTTTTTACTTTTCGAACGGGCATTTGAGAATAGTGATTTTCAAATTGGTGTGATATCATTATCAAATGATAGCTATAGTGCAAAGCGCTGGTGGAACTCGAGTGTTGGTACAAAGACCGTACTTGCAGAAACCATTGCTTACATTTACACAAAATTATTTTTTTGATTTTAGACGTTTAATTGGTTCAAGATTTACCTATTATTTTATGAACAATATCAAAATCAGGGGACTTAGATCTTCCGACATGAGCGAAATAGAGCGATTGATAAGTCTCAGAGAAAAGATAACTCCGGAGGCCATCAAAAAAAGAACGGAGCTGTTTGAATGGCTTGCATTCCATAACCCCTCTAATGAAGAAAATGAAGCCACCTATTTTGTGGCAGATGACAATGGTAAACTTGTTGCTTATCATGGAAGGATGCCTATAAAGTTTCTCATTGACGGGAAAATGGAGAAAGGTTATTTTCAGCATGATCTATTTGTTGACCCTGAATGCCGAAAAAAGGGACTAGGGTTTTGGCTTACAATGTCTTTAGCAAAGGCGATTGAAGAAGATTCAAAAGCATTTTTTTGTTTGTTTGGCATGACGCCATTGAATCTCCAGATGCAAAGGAGAAGAAATTATTTTGAAACGAAGACCTCCGGATTTGTAAAGATTTTCAATCCTCACAAGCAATTGACAAAAAAGTTTCAGAAACCGATACTTGTGAAGATACTCAATCCACTAGGGAAACTGTTTCTTAACATAGGAAATGTCTTTCTCCTGGGTTCATTGGGAAGAAAATCGAAATTAGTTGAGGTAGATAGGTTTGATGAAAGATTCGAAAAGTTATTTATTGACCTTAGTGTAAAGCTTAAAAATTCTACGTATAAGCATTCAGACCATCTAAATTGGAAGTATGTTGATCGGCCATACAAAAGAGAAACGATTCTTGCCCTTTTTAACAAAGAGGATATGCTCGGATATGCAATAGTTTGCTTTTCTCCATATGATGGCCCTTATAAAAATGGAGTACTCCTTGATTTTGTATGTGATCCGGAAAATGAAAGTGTCATCAAAACATTGTGCAAAGAGAGTATTCTATATTTTAAACAAAAGAAGGCAGATTCAATTGACTGTATTTTAACTGACAATAGATATGTTCGAATTTTTAAGAAATTTGGTTTTTTCAGAAAGGAAGGCAAAACAGTGATGTTTGGCAACTTTTCAAGTGATTCCCCAATTGAAAATAACATAAAAGAAATTTCCAACTGGAACATGTCCATGAGTGAATCTGATGCTTATATGCTCAGCCCCTGACCAATTGGTAATGTGTCATTGAGTTGAGGTTTCAGGTAACAGGTTTCAGGTCACAGGTTGTCTATGGTTTTCAATCCTATTACAAATTGGGATAAGGGATGTTAATTATGAATAAATTACGAATTTCAAATGATGAATTACGGTAACTTCAACACTTAAATACATCAACACCTCAACACAATTTCAGGGTACCGATGTCAGACACCTTTATGGTGTCAGTACATCTTGTTTGATCGAAGTGACTGTTGAATTCTAAATGAATTACGAATAACAAATTACAATTGCAACGAAACTTCAACATCTCAGATCTTTATATGATAGGTATCAGATAATCTTCTAACAGACTAAAAAACATCATCCAGGCTGAAACCTGAAACCTGAAATCTGACACCTGAATGCTTTACGATTTTTCCCGAACTAAACGGCATTGAATCTGTGATTAACAATGAATTTGGGATAGAAGAAAGGTTAGAATTAGTGAGTGTTCATAGCAATAAGAGCCCGTACAATTCTTTCGGCTGCCTTACCATCCCAGAGTCCCGGAATAGAGCCTCTTTTCCATTCTCCATTAAATAACCTTGAAAAAGCATTGGAAATAGCCTCCACATTAAAACCAAGAAGCTCATTGGTTCCTAATGTGGTTGTTTCAGGTCTTTCCGTGTTTTCTCTTAAGGTAATGCATGGAATTCCCAAATAAGTGGTTTCTTCCTGTATGCCTCCCGAATCTGTGATCACGGCAAATGAATTCTTTACAAGGTACATGAACTCCAAATAGCCGAGTGGTTCCGTGCAATAAATATTTTCCGGAATACTGGAAAATTGATCTAATATTTGTTTTGTTCTCGGATGGACTGGAAATATAACTTTTTTACCGTTGCACTTTTCTCCTATCAGGTTAATGATCTTGGCCAACTTGGATTGCTCATCTACATTAGAAGGCCTGTGTAAGGTCATTACAAGATAATCTGTTTCCGAAAGTGCCTGATCATCAAAAAGAGCGGGTTTTACCAGGTTCCCCAGATTGGAAACAAGAGAATCTATCATAGTGTTTCCTACAAAGTAGATATTGGATTTATTACATCCCTTTTCTATCAGGTTATAGCCGGCTTCCGGAGTGGTCGTAAAAAATACATCCGCCAGCGCATCGGTAGCGATCCGGTTGATCTCCTCGGGCATGCGCATATCATATGATCTCAAACCAGCTTCAACATGGATCACTTTTGTATTCATTTTCTTTGCAACGAGCGCACAAGCCACTGTAGAATTTACATCTCCAACTACCAGTACAAAATCACAGGGGTTCGATGCCAGTTCTTCCTCAAACTTTATCATAATATTAGCTGTTTGCACTGCATGACTTCCCGAACCAACTCCAAGGTTAACATGTGGTTCCGGAATATTGAGATCCTTGAAGAAAGAATTACTCAATTTTTCGTCATAGTGCTGGCCAGTATGTACCAATCGATAGTCAATCGATTTATTAGATGCCTTGGCATTTTCAATAGCATGGACGATTGGTCCGATTTTCATAAAATTAGGGCGGGCACCTGCAATCAAAGTTACTTTCATTATGATTTTGTAGTTGAAGCTTTGTTAATATCTATCAATTTTGCAAAAATGTCTTCATATTATTTTATTTCCTAATAAATTCAGGACTCGTTTGGAATCAACAAATTCTATCTAGTTTTAATCGGATCTACTTAAAATGACAAACAAAAGTAAAGTAAGCGTAGGATTATTAATGGACTCATTTGCTGTTCCGGCATGGGTCTTTCTCATGTTGGAAAAAATCAGGGATTCCGACCACAGCAGTATTTCATTGATTGTACTCAACGAGCAGAAACATACTAAATCTACTAATTTGTCTGATTCCTTTTTGATGAAAATATATAGAAAATTAGAACGGCTAAAAGTAGGAAAAATCCCCAACCATCTTTCTATTAAAAATGCTGAAAACTTACTTGGGCAAATTCCCAGCTTAAAAATAAATGCTGCCGGAAACAAGAAGCAAACCTCATTGAGTGCTGAAGACATTCAAAAAATCAAAGCATATAACATTGATGTTTTTATCCAGGTTGGTTTTTCATCTATAGGTAGAGAATTTCCAACAACCAAATTTGGTATTTGGGCGCTACAACACGGTGTCGCCACGGCAAATGGATTCAATTTTCCGGGTTTTTGGGAGGTACTTAAGGGACATCCTTTCTTCACCTCAAGATTGGTGAATCTGAGGAGTGAAAATGATCAATCAGAGATTTTATATACCTCCAATTCCCTGGTGAATATTTTTTCAATTTATCAGACAGCATCTATTGCCTGTTGGAAGAGTGCTTCTTTTATCCCCAGAAAACTAAAGGGTATTGCTGAGGGGAAGATCAATGATGTAAAAGATGTGAAAACAGAGTTTGATAACAGAATATATAAAGAGCCGAATCAAATAGATCTTGTCAGACTGATTATTGATTTCTCCTTCAAATTTATCAAAGAGAAAATTGTCAATAGATTTATACGACAACAATGGACCCTATTGTATAAAATCAACAATCAATCAGGTGCTCCCGAAAACTATAAAATTATTACACCACCAAAAAATCGTTTTTGGGCTGACCCATTCATTCTTGAAAGAAACAATCAATACTATGTGTTCATCGAAGAATCCAAAATGGGAAGCGAAAAAAAGGGCTACCTGTCTTACCTGACCTTTGACAAGCAAGGTAATCATTCCAAGCCTCAGAAGATCATTGAACAACCGTATCACATGTCTTACCCTTTCCTGCTGGAATGGCAGAATGAACTTTATATGATTCCGGAGAGTAACAAAGACAAGAATATTCAACTGTACAAGTGCAAACAATTTCCCAATGAATGGGAGTTTCAATATAATCTGATGGAAGACCTCGAAGCAGTTGATACAACATTGTTTTTCCATAACAACCTGTGGTGGATGTTTACCAATATAAAGGAGAATGAGGGGGGCTCCCTATGGGATGAACTATTCCTATTTTACGCCGATAATCCTTTGAGTAAAAATTGGATACCACACCCGCAAAACCCAATTGTAAGTGACGTGACAAGATCCAGACCGGCAGGCGAAATATTCAATAGGGATGGCAAAATAATTAGGCCGGCACAAAACTGTTCGTTTCGTTATGGCTATGGTCTGAAATTTTTGGAAATAACTAAACTTTCTACATCCGAATACGAAGAGAGGGAGATTTCCTCCATTGAGCCTGATTGGAATCCATCGATTAATGCTGTTCATACCTTTAACCGTGCTGGTGATTTTTCCATTATGGATGCCGTTTTAAAAAGGAATAAATTTTTCGGTAGAAAGTGAGACGATCCAATTCTAATGAAATAGAGGCATTCATTGCAACAGGAAACGAATTTTATGGAGATCAGCAAGAGAAATTTAAACTAAAAATATTATAAAAAATTCTGCAAACTATTATAAATATTTTACATTGATAATGAAATTTATTTAAATTTGGATGTGGATAATTTCCTCAATGTGTTGAACTTAGACACAGTGGCCGAGCAGAGTTTGAGGAAGAAATGGAGGAGTATTTTGGATTAGTTCTATCCCAGCTTTAAAAAATTATACAGATAGGTCAGAATTATTTTTGGCACGTAATTTTATGAGTTAGATGAATGGAATTTCGAAATATAAAATGACGGAATTCAAAATTTCAAAGCACTAACAATATCATCAAAGCGTACTCCATAATATGATGTTAAATTCTCCTTTTATCTCAAATTTGTCTTTCTCAAAAGCTAAGAAATTCTCCATAATTTTCTCAATTCTCTTCGTAAGCATGCTCTTTTCAACTTCCTTAAGGGCTCAGCAACTTGCTTTTCCCGGTGCCGAAGGTTTTGCGAGGTTTGTGTCCGGAGGTAGAGGCGGCACTGTGATCTATGTAACAAATTTAAATGACTCCGGAACGGGAAGCTTAAGAGCTGCCCTTGAAGCTTCCGGGACAAGAACTGTTTTATTTAAAGTGTCCGGAACTATTGTTCTTGAATCTCCTATTAGAATAAGATCAGGCAATTTAACAATTGCCGGTGAAAGTTCTCCCAATGGAATAACAACCAGAAAGTCTCCTGTTTTTATTGCGGCTTCCAATGTTATTGTCCGTTATATGAGATTTAGGTTGGGCAATGAAGCTAACAAAAGTGGATATGATGCTTTGAGTATTTCCGGCAACGACAAGGACATTGATGGAATTATTATTGATCACTGTTCTATAAGCTGGGCTAAGGATGAGAATTTATCTGTTGTGGGTACAGTCAGCACTATAAACCCTCCTCCATATTATGGTGTTTCAGACGTCACCATACAAAACTGTATTGTTAGTGAAGGGCTGGCAACACATGCCTTTGGAGGTTTTATAAAATATCAGGTGACTAATATTTCAGTCTTAAAAAACCTTTTCGCACATAACGTCCAAAGAAATCCAAATGTAAATGGAGCAACAGGTGAATTGATCAATAATGTTATTTATAACTGGGGAGGACGCGGAGTTACATTGGATGATGTATCTCAATTGAACGTTATTGGTAACTATGCAAAATCAGGTGTCAACAGCAAAAAGAATCAAGGATATATGATGATAAGCGGCCAGGGTGGAACACCGGTCAGCAAAGCCATATACGTAGATGGTAATTATCATTCGGATTATAGAACTAATCCTGATACGGGGAATGAATGGGATATCTTTGCAGGAAATGCAAGTGAAAGTCAGTATAGAAAAACTCAGCCACACTCATTCAACCAAGGTACAAGTATTCTTACTGCCTTTGAGGCCTATGATCAGGTCTTAGCTGAAGCAGGAGCTTCTTTATTTAGAGATGCCGTTGACGATCGTATTGTTAATGATGCTAAAAATAAAACAGGAACTAATAATATTACCTCACCGGCTAGTGTTGGAGGTTGGCCATCCATAGCAATGGGTACTCCTTATCAGGATACTGATGGTGATGGAATGGAAGATAGTTGGGAAGTTGATCACAATTTAGATCCGAATGATGCAGCGGATGGCAAGCTTGATCAGGACGGTGATGGATACACGAATCTGGAAGAGTACCTCCATTGCAGAATAAATGCAGATTGTGGCAATGTGGTAACACCAATTCCTCCAACAATTAGTAATATAGCTGATCAAACCATTGATGAAAATACTTCAACAGGTCCTGTGGATTTTACTATTGGAGATCAAGACACACCACTTGATCAATTGACTTTGACAGCTTCCTCCAGTAATAATACGCTGATTTCAAGTGCGGAAATATCTTTTAGCGGTTCGGGAGCTGACAGGCAAGTGACAGCCACACCCAAAACGGATCAAACCGGTACTGCTGATATTACAATTACTGTTTCCGATGGCACATTTCAGGTTCAAAGCACTTTTACCTTAACTGTAAACGGGACCGGAACAGGTAACACTGCTCCAACCATCAGCGCCATATCAGATCAAACCATCGATGAAAATACTTCGACTGGCGCTATAGATTTCACCGTTGGAGACCAGGAAACATCAGCTGATCAGTTGACTTTGACAGCCTCTTCTAACAATAATACCCTGATATCAAGCGCAGATATATCTTTTAGTGGTTCGGGAGCTGATAGAGAGGTGACTGCTACACCCAAAACAGATCAATTTGGAACTGCCGACATCACGATAACTGTCTCCGATGGTGATTTACAGGCGCAAAGCACTTTTACCTTAACAGTAAACGAGACTGGAACAGGTAACACTACTCCAACCATCAGTGCCATATCAGATCAAACCATCGATGAAAATACTTCGACTGGAGCCATAGATTTTACTATTGGAGATCAGGAAACATCAGCTGATCAATTGACTTTGACAGCCTCCTCTAACAATAATACGCTGATATCAAGTGCGGATATATCTTTTAGTGGTTCGGGAGCTGATAGAGAGGTGACTGCTACACCCAAAACAGATCAATTTGGAACTGCCGATATTACGATAACTGTCTCCGATGGTGATTTACAGGCACAAAGTACCTTTACGTTAACGGTAAATGAGGTTGGACCGAGCAACACCTCGCCAACCATTAGTGCTATATCTGATCAAACTATAGATGAAAATACATCAACAGGTGCTATTGATTTCACTATTGGAGATCAGGAAACATCGACTGATCAACTTACAGTTACAGCTTCATCCAGTAACAATACCCTGATAGCAAGCGCAGACATATCTCTGAGTGGTTCGGGGACTGATCGGGAGGTGACGGCCACACCCAAGACAGATCAGTTTGGAACAGCTGATATTACCATAACCGTTTCAGATGGAGAGTTACAGGCGCAAAGCACTTTTACCTTAACCGTGAATGAAATACCCAACACAGCGCCTACGATCAGTATCATATCTAATCAGACCATTGATAAAAATGCTTCAACTGATCCTGTAAGTTTTACGGTTGGTGATCTCGAAACTCCGCTTGATCAACTGACCATTACAGCCTCTTCCAACAATACTTCTCTTATATCCAGCGCTGAAATATCATTTAGTGGTACGGGAGCGGATAGGCAACTCACCGCAACTCCCAAGGCAGATCAAACTGGGGTTGCAGACATTACTGTGACAGTTTCGGATGGAGAGCTTCAGGTTCAAAATACTTTTACACTCATTGTGAATGATACAGACGGCACCAATACTGCACCAACAATTAGTGCACTTTCTAATATAAGTGTAAATGAGAATGAGGTATTGGGCCCTGTGGACTTTACGATCTCTGACCAGGAAACATCGGTTGACGATCTTGTGATCACCGTTTCCTCAGATGACCAGGGACTCGTAGTTAATCAAAATATAGTGGTAAATGGTACCGGATCTCAACGTACATTGACCGTTACTCCTAATCAAGATAAATTTGGAGAGACCAGAATTACTTTGATCGTTTCGGACGGCGCCAGCCAGGCAGCAACTTCTTTTTATTTTACCATAAATAGTAAACCGTTTATTGCGGCCATCCGTGATCAAACAACAGATGAGGATGTCGCTTTAGGACCATTAGAATTGACACTTACTGACAAAGATTCCAATATTGCCACACTTAGCCTAACAGGCACATCTTCCAATGAGTCTGTAGTACCGGTAAATAACATTGTATTTGAGAAAACGGCCACCACAAATTCTATTAGAATAACACCACTACCTAATCAGCATGGAAGCAGTCAAATTTCTATTACGGTAAGTGATGGCATTGGTGAGTATGTAGAGGATTTCACACTTATCGTGAGATCTGTAAATGATGTACCTATGATTAGTGCTATTGAGGATTTGACGATTCCTGTCAATGAACCTGCCAATATTGATTTTACTATTGGAGACGAAGAAACTTCAGCAGAAGAGCTGACTGTTTCTGTACAGTCTTATAATAGCACATTGGTTCCCTCATCAAATATGTTAGTGCAGGGTGATGGTGAAGATTGGTCAATTCAGTTAACACCTGTGGCAGATAAGCATGGTTCTGCTGAAATAGTGATCACGGTTTCCGATGGGGAAAGTTGGGTAGAAGAAGCATTTACACTGACCGTTGGCTCGGTAACCGGAATCGACGATAAAGCGTTATCAAAAAATACGAAAATATATCCAAACCCCGGTCGAGACAGAGTATTTATCAAAATAGAAAATCGCGAGAGGGGGCCAATACAATACCAATTATACGATGTAGTAGGTAAACTCTATATAAGCGGTTCTCTGAATAAAGAACAAACTACTTTAGAGTATCCGGTTTCTATAGCAGATTTGCCTAAAGGAAATTATATTGTTCACATTCTTCAAAATCAAAACAGAACGGTTAAAAAATTAATAAAATTTTAGACCTAATATCGTTGTATCAATCCAATTGGTTCAACACCAATCTTATTCCACGAGAGAGAAGAAATAGCGCTTAAACCAAGCTTTTAGGCCCTACATCGCATTCTAAAGTGAATAGATGTGAGACAGATTTAACAAAAATTTCACACACTTAATTTGAATCGTGGGATGAGATTAAATGCCTTTCTAAATGAGCTTGGATACCAACCTTAGATGCAAATAAAGGCACTTTTGAAATTGTTTAATCCGGATTTAACAACTCGTTCTATTTGTACACGACCTGTTGATTCGTTCCTATTTGAGTGATTTCGAAAGCATTCTTTGAAGCGGATTTACAATAATCCCATAGGGTGAATATTGGTTCATTTGTAAAGTAAAATGAACAAAAAGTAGTTTGAACTTGTTCCTATAATCTACCAAAACACTTTTCAGAATTTTGTCCGGCCAGAACGAGGCCATTCCATTTTTAGATATTTCTTTCATAGGTGGCATGAGAATTCTTTTTATAAGCAGAAAAAGACCCAATTTTGATATTGTACCATTTATTAAGAGTCAGGCAAATTCTTTGATAGATCAGGGAATGGATGTGGAACACTTCATCATTGATGTCGGTGGAATCAAAGGATATATCCGTTCAATCTCAAAACTTAAAAAATACTTGAAGGATAAGAAATTTGATGTGATCCATGGGCACTATTCATATTGTGGTTGGGTAGGCCTTTTGGCGGCCAGAAAAACCCCTGTTGTAGTATCTTTTATGGGTGCGGATGTTTATGGCTCCAAAGGACTTGAAGGGAATAAAAGGTTACGGAGTTTCATTGACATATTGATAGCCAAGGCTTTGGAATTCTTTGTACAGGCGATTATTGTAAAGTCTGAGAATCTATACAACTACGTTTATTTAAAGAATAAGGTAGAATTAGTGCCTAATGGAGTAGATTTTGACAAGTTTAAACCAAGAGATAAAAATCAGATAAGAGAGAAACTCAACATTGATCCTGATAAAAAGGTAATTCTTTTTCTTGGACACCCAACTTATGTACGGAAAAATTTTACACTTTTGAAACAGGCTGTAGCAATAGCCGCCGAACCTTCCTGGCACATCTTAAATCCTTATCCTACAGAGCCTGAGAATATCCCTTATTACATCAATTCTGCTGATGTTATTGCTTTAACTTCCTTACAGGAAGGATCACCCAACGTGATCAAAGAAGCTATGGCCAGCAACTGTCCTGTAGTCTCCACAGATGTAGGTGATGTCAAAGAGGTCATAAACGGGACCCCAGGGTGTTATTTAGCAAAGTATGATGCACATGATTTTGCAAATAAGCTCAGAAAGGCCTTGGAATTTGACAATGGCACTACAGGAAGGAAGGATATCGAACATTTGGAAATAAGCACAATTGCTAAGAAAATCATAGGGATTTATTCCAGGTTGATAAATGGCCCCATTCCAATTAGCTCGTAGGCAAATCCAATGACCTATTATCATTTAAGCTGCAATATTTATAAATTGCCGGCTATTTTATGAAAAGTTATCAAATATATTGTAGTGATCTGGATGAAGTGAAATTTGTCGATTATGACATGCTTACACCTTTAGGTGGTAAAGAAAGTTGGGTTGATATCTGGATAAGCAACATCAATGCTGAATATGAGGATTCAGCGTTTCTAAATCATGACGAAAGAAGGAGAGCTGGGAAATTCAAATTTGATCACCTTAAAAATAACTATATATACTGTAGATCAACATTGAGAAAAATACTAGCCAGTTATATAGGAGAGGCACCGCCCGAAATACAAATAAAATATATGGAGAATGGAAAACCATTTCTGGTCTCCGATAGTAAGAAATTAGATTTTAATCTTTCGCACTCCGGAGATAAATTAATTGTAGCCTGCAGTAATAAGTCAATCGGAGCCGATATTGAATATATTAATCCAAAATTCGACTATCAATCTGTTAGCAATAACTTTTTTACTGAGAATGAAATAATTGAGATTGGGAACCAGGACCAGGCTATGGCCAGACTGGCCTTGTTTTTTAAGTATTGGACAAGAAAGGAAGCTATCCTGAAAGAGACAGGTATAGGACTTTCAAAGAACCTCAAGAAGGTCTCTGTGTTGAATGGACATAATGAATACCCAATGGATAACCATGAAGTTGATAAGGTGGTTAAATCAGATTACCATTTGATTAGTTTTATGGTCTCTGAAAGTTATCCCGCCAGTATTGCTTTGAAAGAATCTGTAAGGAAGATAAAATTCTTAAGAACCGATCGGCTTGAATAATCATTTCCCGCTTTTGAAATCCGAATTTCGTTGATTCAAGTTGTTAAAATATTTATACCTTTGGCCTCTTGATTAAAGTTATTTCAATCACATTTTTTTGTATATCTTAAAATGGAACGATTTCAAAAGGCCGTGCATATCACTGAGGATATTATCCTGGGGTCCGATCAATTAGTATTATTAGCCGGACCTTGTGCAGTGGAAAGCTATGATATCTGTATGAGGGTGGCAGACGAAATGAAAAGATTGACTACAAATCTCGGTATTTCATACATTTTTAAGGCATCATTTGACAAAGCTAATAGAACCTCAGCTGGTTCATTTCGGGGTATTGGAACCCAGGAAGCACTGGAAACTTTGAGAAAAATTAAAAATGAATTCGATCTACCCATTGTGACAGACGTGCATGAATCAAGCCAGATTGAATCCGTTTCTGAAGTAGCAGATATTTTACAAATACCAGCCTTTCTATGTAGACAAACTGACTTGCTACTTGCGGCTGGTAGTTCCGGTAGAGCTGTTAATATTAAGCGAGGGCAGTTCATGGCTCCGGAAGATATGCAGTATGCTGTTAAAAAAATTGCCGGAACAGGAAATGAAAACGCTTTTCTAACGGAAAGAGGAGTATCTTTTGGTTATCATAATTTGGTTGTTGATATGAGATCACTGCCAACTATGCGGCAATATGCTCCGGTTATATTTGATGTAACACACAGTGTACAGCAGCCAGGTGGAGCAGGAGGCTCGTCAGGTGGACAACGGGAGTTTGCTCCTTATCTTGCAAGAGCAGCAGCTGCGGTTGGCGTTGACGGATTCTTTATAGAAACACATCCCAATCCAAAAGAAGCTTTGAGTGATGGTCCGAATATGGTGCCTCTTGAAGAAATGAGCAGTTTTTTAGAAATGATAAAAAATGCCTGGCTCTTAGGCCAAAAATACACCTGATTTTCAGCTAGTAGTCAAGGAATAGTTTGTTATCTTTAGGTTTTCTCTGCATGTACCTTATTCACAGATAATAAGCTTATCTATTATTTCAATCGTGGATTTAAAATCTTATATTTGTCCACTTAATCAAATATTAAAAATATAAATATTTTAACCAGGCATATAACTTTATTATGAGAATCACACTCCTTTTATTTTTCCTGATAGCAATGGCTTCGTCCTGCGTTCCAGTTAAAGATTTGAAATATCTGCAGGACAGATCAGGCAATTCCACGATCTCAAGCAACGAGTATCAAACCAATTATGTGCCTTATAGGTTGAAGTCTGAAGATATTATTGATATAAGGGTTTTTACATTAACTGATAGTGAATTTAACTTTATTGAAAGAGCACAAAAGCAACTTGGTGGGGGTGATCCTATTTTATCAGGGTATGTAATTGATGAAGAAGGATTCATAGAATTACCGGTTGTTGGAAGAATTTTAATACATGGGCGTACCATTGATGAGGCGCAAAAGACGATCAAAGAGCTGTTAGAATCAGCAGGCCTGCAATCTCCAAATGTTAAGATGAAACTCCTTAGTTTTAAGTATGTTGTTCTTGGCGAAGTGAGATCTCCGGGAACCTATAACTCTTATACCGGGAAAGTGAATATTTTGGAGGCTATTGCCCAGGCTAATGACCTCACAGAATTTGCCGATAGAAGAAATATTCAAATTGTTCGTTATGAGAATAATATTGCCAGGATTTTGAAACTTGATGTTTTAGATGAAGATCTTTTGAGGGATCCTTACTTCTATTTGCAACCTAATGATCAGATTATTGTGAATCCATTAAAGGCGAAAAATGCGAGACCATTTCAGCAAAATATTGGGCTAGTATTGGGGATAATCTCTTCAACGGCAAGTATAGTTCTTATTTTCGATAGAATTTTTAATACTAATTAGACCTGCTTAACAAAAACTTAGAGCTGTGAATAATCAAAATAGCCAGAAAAAGGACAATTTTAGCGATATAAAAAAAATATTTAACAAAGCTTTAAGAAGCTGGTACTTGTTCCTTATCGCTTTGGTAATAGCCTTTACAACTGCTTATTATATAAATAAATATACTCAATCCATCTATCATGTAAGCAGCACCGTTTTAATAAAAGGTAAGAGTGCCCAAAGTTCGGCTGCACAGTTTTTATATGGTAGCGACATTGCCGCTGCCGGAGGTGGAGAAGGTGTGGAATCAATTATATTGCAGTCCTATCCCATTATAAAACAAACGATCACGGAACTCGACTTTACACAGCAACTTTTTGTTGATCAGGAAGTAGGGCCTGTTGATCTATATGGAAAAGAGCCAGCGATAATAGAAATTGACTCAGTATCCAAACGTAGCTTTTATGGTTCGAGATTTATATTCACAATTGTAGATGAGGGTCAATTTCGATTTTACAATAAAAATGAGCAAGATCAGCAGTACCTCAATAAGCTCTATGAATTTGATAAAACAACTGATTACAAAGGATTTGTTTTTAAGGTCAGGAAAAGGAATAATTTTAATCTCAATGATTCTAAGGATAAAGAACATACATTAGTCCTGACCCATCCTCATAATGTAACAATGACTTATACCAACAGGTTGAGAGTTAAGGCAGCTACGCCTGATGGATCCGTATTGGAAATTTCTATTAATGGACCGAATATTAGAAAAGAGGTTAATTTTTTGTATAAACTAATTGAGGTTTACAGGCAAGATGAGCTAAAAAGGAAAAATGAAATTGCTACCAAAACAGTTGATTTTATAGATGATCGATTGAGGAAGATTACGGACTCCTTATATCATATTGAACAGAAGAAAGAGGCTTATAAACGACGAAATAAGTCCGCTCAAATGAGTCAGAGTGTTGCTTCCCTTTACAATAGATTGCAAGATGTGGAGGATGAAAAGGTGAGCATTGAGTCCCAACTAAATATATACTCAACCATTCTGAATATTGTTAACGGATCCGGAGAAATAGGTGATTTAACAGGACTTCGACCACTGATCAAAGATAATAATTTACAAAAATTGATTGGTGATATTGTGAATGAACAGTCCAAAATTGAAAGGGCAACACAAGGTCAGCAGAGTGTAAGTGCTAACCCTTTGATTGGGATTGCAAGAGATAATATAGATCGTTTAAAAGGCAACATCAGAGAAACTGTGAACATCTTGAATGGCAGTATCACAAGTAGATATAATGATGTGAGCAGGAGAGTCTCAAGAATTGAAGGTGAGATCTACACAATTCCTCAGGCTGAAAGAGAGTTAGTGGACATAGAGAGATTGAACAAAATCAGTGAAGGGCTGTACTTACTGTATAATCAGAAGAAGGCCGAAGCCGAAGTAGCAAAGGCCAGTGCATCAAATGATATTCAATTGATTGATCCACCAATGAATATTGGTGGTGCCATAACCGATCAAGATAAGCGTAACTTCTTGGTTGCCCTATTCCTAGGATTAACCATTCCTTTAGGACTTATTATACTCAGAGATTTCTTTAATACGAAGATATCTTCTAAAGAAGAATTAAACGATCTGACCCAAATTCCTCAACTTGGAATGGTTTGGAAAAACGCCAAAACCAAAGATATGTTGACAGTAAGCAAAAATCCTAAATCGATTGTTGCCGAATCCTTCAGATCATTAAGATCCAATTTGAACTTCTTTACGGCAGATATCAACAACAAAGTATTTGTGTTGACATCTTCCATTAGCGGTGAAGGAAAAACATTTTGCTCCATAAATCTATCAACGGTTTTCGCATTTGCCAGCAAAAAGACCTTACTGATTGGTGCTGATTTAAGAAGACCAAAAATATTCGATGATTTTGGCCTTAAAAACGATATCGGCCTAAGTAACTATTTGGCCGGATCAGCCTTTAAATCTGAGATTATTCAACGGACCGAAATTCCTAATCTTGATATTATTTCCAGTGGACCTGTACCACCTAACCCCTCCGAGTTATTGATGACCCCAAAAATGGGAGATTTGATAAAGGAATTAAAAGAAGAATACGAATATATCGTAATTGATACTGCTCCGCTTGGTTTGGTTACTGATGCCTTCATTTTGATGAATCATGCGGATCATACAATTTTCCTTACCAGACAAAACTATACTCCTATTGAAGCAGTTAAAAATGCTCAGGAATTATATCAAAGTGGTAAATTGAAAAAGGTAAGTTTACTTTTCAATGATGTAAAGACTCAGGCCAATGGTTATAAATATGGATATGGTCAGGGTTATTATGCAGAAAGCAACGGTAAGAGTAACTAGTTTTTAATAATCGATTCTGGTATTTCCTTCATGTAACATTTTTGGTATTTTTTAAAGCGCCGGTAGCAATATTTTTAGCTATACTTACGGCGTCATTATAGTCAATATTAATTTCAAATCTAAATGATAACAAGTCTTAGAAACAAAGAAAAAAAAATATCGGTTATCGGCTTAGGCTATGTGGGGCTTCCAATCGCTTTGGAATTTGCAAAAAAGTTTTCCGTAATAGGTTTTGATATTAATGCCAAGAGGGTAGAAATGATGCAGAATCATGAAGACCCAAGTAAAGAACTGGATAAAGAGGCATTTGAAGATTGCGACATCACATTTACCCATAAGCTTGAGGACCTAAAGGAGGCCACTTTTTTTGTAGTTGCGGTACCTACACCGATAGACGACCACAAAAGCCCTGACCTGACACCATTAATTTCAGCTTGTAAAACAGTAGGGAAAGTATTAAAAAAAGGGGATTATGTGATTTTTGAATCAACCGTATATCCTGGCTGTACCGAAGATGATTGTATACCTGTTTTAGAGAAAGAGTCGGGGCTAAAATTCAGAAGTGATTTTAAAGTTGGGTATTCACCTGAAAGAATAAATCCGGGAGACAAAGAACACACATTGACAAAGATTTTGAAAGTAGTCTCCGGTTGTGACGATGAGTCTCTCAATGTTATATCAGAAGTTTATGGAACAATTATAACAGCCGGTATTCACAAGGCTTCATCCATTAAGGTTGCTGAAGCGGCGAAAATTATCGAAAACACACAAAGAGATGTGAACATTGCACTGATGAATGAGTTGTCAGTTATTTTTAATAAAATGGATATCAATACATATGAGGTGCTTGAAGCGGCTGGAACTAAATGGAACTTTCTGAAATTCACACCTGGTCTGGTGGGTGGACACTGTATTGGAGTAGATCCTTATTATTTAACCTATAAGGCCAGCGAAATAGGCTATCATTCAAAGGTAATATTATCAGGAAGACAAATAAATGATAGCATGGGAGGTACTATTGCCAGAGAAGTGGTCCAACACTTGATAAAGCAAGGTAAGTCACTGAAAGAAACGAAGGTGTTGGTTATGGGTGCTACATTTAAAGAAAATGTCTCTGATATTCGAAATTCAAAGGTGATTGATGTTATCAATGAATTGAACTCGTTCATGGTCAATGTGCATGTTACTGATCCACAGGCGGATTCCGAAGAGGTAAAAGAGGAATATGGCTACAGCCTGGTGGAAAACATTGATAAGGATTATGATGCCGTAATTTTAGCGGTTAATCATAATGAATACATGCAGCTTGATGAAGCTTATTTTCAGGATATCACTAGACCCGACTCATTATTTTTTGATGTAAAGGGTGTTTTCAAAAATATTATTAAGAATATCCATTATAAGAGCCTTTAATATCTTGAGTTTTTATATTTTCCAATTTTCGTTAATGGCCGGATCATGAGTAAAGTGCTGGTTACCGGGAATGCAGGCTTCATTGGGATGCACACCTTTAATAGGCTTGTTAATGAAGGGCTTCAAGTAATTGGTCTGGATAATATCAACGAATATTATGATATAAATCTGAAATACGGAAGATTAAAGGAACAAGGTTTCAATCCTGGGGAGATAAGCTATGGGAATCTTTTGTCTTCAGATACCGGTAATGCTTTCATAAAGTTAAACTTAGAAGATAAAGAGAGCATCCTTAAGCTTTTTAGTGATCAGAAATTTGATTATGTTGTTCATCTGGCAGCTCAGGCTGGTGTACGGTATTCCCTTAAAAGCCCTGATACTTATATTGAAAGTAATATAAAGGGTTTTTTGAATGTATTGGAAGCTTGTAGAAAATTTAAGGTAAAACATCTGATTTATGCTTCCAGTTCATCCGTTTATGGTCTGAATAGTAAAATTCCATTTAAGGAATCACACCCTACTGAACATCCTGTGTCATTATATGCAGCTACGAAAAAGGCAGATGAGTTAATGGCCCATTCCTATTCTTATCTATATGATTTACCAGTAACAGGGCTTCGTTTTTTTACCGTTTATGGACCATGGGGTAGACCGGATATGGCATTATTTAAGTTCACCAAAAATATATTGGAGGATTCTCCTATTGATGTATATAACAATGGTGATATGCGAAGGGACTTCACTTACATAGACGATATTGTAACGGGTATCTATCATGTCATTGAAAAAATTCCATCCGGAAGCTCAAAACAGGAAACCGATGCAACTGATCTTGCGTCTGATCAGAGTACGGCACCATTTGCTCTTTATAATATTGGCAACAGTAATCCCGTTAAACTTATGGATTTCATTAGAGCGCTTGAAGATTCATTGGGAAAAAAAGCCAAGATTAACTTTATGCCTTTGCAGCCTGGTGATGTTGTTAGTACCTATGCGGATGTCGAGAATTTGAATCAGTCTATTGGCTATGTTCCTGAAGTTGATGTTGAAAAGGGGATTACCGAATTTGTAAAGTGGTATCAAAAGTATTACAGGGTTTGAAATTCTGTAAAAAGTATTAGTTCAGCTTGTAATATTAATTAAAAATAAAATTGTCATATTTTTGTAAATACTGATTTTGAATCGACCTTAGTTTGATATTTCTTAGAATGACCATGTAAGAAATTGGTTACATTTTAATAGTTTTTAATATTAATAGTTAATTACCTGAAATTTCGTCAGAAATTGTTCAGAAGTAGCATAAAAGAAATTAGAATGAAAAAACATTACACAGCCAGATTTTGTAGTTTAACAGTGTTTTTTGCGTTAGGTATTTTAATACACTTATCGCTTGTTCAAACTGCTTCAGCCCAAACTGAAGATTGTCCTGATGGAATGGAGCACTACTATAAGTTCGATGAAACTTCCGTGGTGACAGTAGTTGACCTCTATGGAAATAATGCCTCATGTACCAATTGTCCTACTAGTACTACAGGACTAATTGATGGAGCATTTCTTTTTGATGGAACAGATGATCAAATAGAGATTCCGGACGATGATTCTTTCGATTGGTTAAGTGCGGAGAGTTTTTCTATCGAATTATGGGTAAAACCTGATGATGTCACACCTAGCGACAATCAAGTATTCATTGGAAGGGACGATAATTGGCCCGACCTCCATTGGTGGATTGGTATGAATACCAGTGGACAACCTACATTTACCTTAGGAAATCAATCAATGTCCTCTCCCAGTATAGTAGGGGGGTCAGCACTTTCTCAAGCACAATGGAATCATATAGTAGCTGTTAGAGATGCTACCGGGGGTCAGATAACCTTATATGTAAATGGTACCCAAGTAGCTCAAGCTGCTCAGTCTTATAGTAATGATTGGATAGGCACTAACATTCCTATTACGGTTGGAAATCTAACAACGGGTGGTAATACTTTTCCCTTTTTAGGATCCATAGATAATGTTGCTCTTTATGGTAAAGCGCTGTCAATTACTGAAGTGCAGAGTTTGAGGGATAAAGGTTTGGCGGGAAATGCACACTGTACAACTGCCGCAAGTATTACTTCAACTGCTGTCACACAGGCTACAGTAGGAGAAGCTTATAGCTATACAGTTGAAGCTACCGGAGCCCCAACCCCAACCTTCTCGTTGGACAACTCTCCAACTGGTATGACTATCAATGAAACTACTGGTGTCATTGATTGGACACCAGTGGATGGACAACAAGGAGATCATACAGTGATTGTGCGAGCCAGCAACGCTGTAGGTGATGATACACAGGAATTTACGATAAGTGTAGGTATTAATAATGCCCCACCTTCATATACATCAGGAGGAAGCTTAACTGTAGATGAAGATGCGGGATCTCAAACAGCTGCTGCCTGGGCAACAGATATTGATGACGGGGATCCGGAGTTAACGCAGGTATTGACATTCAATGTATCAACAAATAATGATGCACTTTTTTCTACACTGCCTAGCATAGATAGTAATAGTGGAGATCTTACTTATACACCAGCTGATAATGCCAATGGTATGGCGGTAGTCACTGTTAGTTTAAGTGATGATGGCGGTGAACAAACAGGGGAAAGCTTCTTTACCATTACCGTGGATGCCGTTAATGATGCACCTAGCTTTACAAAAGGAGCGGATCAAACAGCTAATGATAGCGATGGTCAGCAAACGGTTACCGGTTGGGCTACCGATATAAATGATGGAGATCCTGAGGCCAGTCAAACACTGACTTTTGAGATTACCAGCAATACAAATGAAGATTTATTTGATGTACAACCGGCCGTCAATACGAATGGTGATTTGACTTATACACCAAAGACGGGAGCCGATGGTACTGCGGCAATCACACTACACCTTACTGATAATGGTGACGGAACCGCTCCAAATGTGAATCAAAGTGAAAGCGCCACCTTTAACATTACAATAAATAATGTAACAGCGATTGATAAAACGGATATATCAAGTACTCTTTCAGTTTATCCAAATCCCTCTATTGAATACAACACCAATCTTAAAATGGAAAATGATATCATTGGGGATTTGAATATTGAAATTTTTGATTTATCAGGTAAGTCATACTATTTCAACACTATTGCTAAAAAAAGAAATTCTTTAGAACTACAACTGCCTACACGATCATTGCCTGCTGGGATGTATATAATTAAGCTCAATAATGACCGCGTTGTTGCAGAACAAAAATTTTTGAAGTACTGACGTGTGCTACTAAGTAGCCTCTTACAACTACATAAGGATCAGGAACAGGTATAGTAATGACTATTATACCTGTTCTCAATTCGATAACTGGATTTCCAAAATCAGATAGTTAACTTAAATAAATAAGTAATGAAGTTCGATCTATGTCCATATTTAAATAGGATAATTTTAATAATAATTTTAATTTATCCGCTAGACCTGTTGGCGCAATACAAAATTATGCCATTAGGGAACTCGATTACGGAAGGATCCCATACAGGTATCACAAGGCCTGTTGGAGAGCGGATTGGATATAGACAATCGTTGTATATAGCATTAACCGGGGCTGGCTATAATGTAGATTTTGTTGGTGATAGAATGGAGGGACAAAGTGCAACACCTAGTTTTGACCCTGATCATGAGGGACATCCCGGTTTCGAAGCATCTCAGATAGAAACAAATGTATATAGCTATCTAACATCAAACGTTCCACATGCTGTGTTACTACATATTGGTACCAACGGACTAAACTCAAGTGCAGATGCGACAAGCATCTCTCAAGACCTAGAGGGCATTCTGGATGAAATTGATCGGTTTGAGACCGACAATGGAGTGGAAATAACCGTTTTCCTGGCACAAATTATTAACAGAATGGTTAATCATGCGCCAACCACAGAATACAATGGACTGGTTGAAACAATTGCTCAGAATAGAATTTCGGCTGGTGACAACATTATTTTGGTGGATATGGAAAATGATGCCGGACTAGATTATGCTACGGAAATGGATGATAACCTGCACCCCAATGATGCTGGTTATGCCAAAATGGGACAGCATTGGTTCTCTATATTAGATGCCTTTTTGGAGCTTCCTCAAATAAATACCACCGTACTGGATGATGCTTTTGTTCAGCAGAACTATCAATTTCAAATAGACGCGGCAGGAAATCCGGCGGTTACTTATGCACTAACAACCTTTCCAACAGGAATGACCATAGATTCTCAAACAGGTCTGATAAGTTGGACGCCTACGATTGGTCAAGCTGGCGATCATACCGTAGAGGTATCAATTACTAACTTATTAGGTAGTGATAGTGAATCATTTACAGTTACTGTGAATAATAATACACTTTGTGTAGCTGATTTAATCAGTTATTGGAAACTAGATGAATCTTCAGGATCGTCTTATCGGGATTTATTTGACAATAATGCTACATGTTCTACTTGCCCTACGGCAACCACAGGTAAAATAGCCGGAGGGCAACAATTTGATCTGACAACTTCCTTGAGTGCAGCAAGTAGTTCAAGTTGGAACTGGAGCAGTGATGATAGTTTTACAATAGAATTTTGGTTGAATACCACATCTTCAACTTCCGGCAATAGAGTAATTGTAGGAAGGGATGACAGTAGTACGGATTTACATTATTGGGTGGGTTTAGATGATAGCGGAGTAGCAAGATTTGTACTAAGAGATAGAAGTGGTGCAGGTACGAGTATAGGAACCGGATTTGGATCGGCGCTAAATGATGGTAGTTGGCATCATGTTGTTGCAATCAGAGATGATAGTGACAATACGAATAAATTGTATGTTGATGGTACACTGGTTGACCAGGCAACTGTTGACTATACCAGTGGTTTTGACAGTTCAGTGGATTTGAACATTGGTTGGTTAAATTTAAGTTCAGGATTTCATTATGAAGGAACACTCGACGAAATTTTAATATATGACAGGGCCATATCAACAGCTGAGATAAGTGATCACTACGCAGATGGCTTGGTTGGTAATAATTATTGTACTAATGCTCCACATATAAGTTCAACTGCAGTAACAGATGCAACCGTTGGTCAGGCATATGCTTACAATGTTAATGCGGTAGGAATTCCTTTTCCAACATATTCCTTGAATACATTTCCCACAGGCATGACAATCGATAGTCAAAGTGGGTTAATTTCATGGGTGCCAGCTTTAGGACAAGAGGGCAGCAACAGCGTAGAAGTTCAGGTGAGTAATAGTCAAGGGCAATCAACGCAAAGTTTTAGCATCAATGTAGCCGGACTTCCGGATTGTTCTGCTGGTCTTACTCATTACTGGAAACTCGAGGAAGTTGCCAATGCGGAAGATTATTTGGATAGTTTTGATAATGACGATGGAACATGTACCTCATGTCCAACACCTGCTTCAGGTAGAATTGGCGGAGCTCAAGAATTTGGTTTAACTACAAACCTTAGTGTACCAGATGATAACAGTTTTGATTGGGCTGCAAATGAAAGTTTCAGCTTTGAACTTTGGATCAATACTTCATCTTCTACTTCAGGAAACAGAGTGTTACTAGGAAGGGATGATAGTGGTAGTGATCTACATTTTTGGCTTGGTCTGGACGATAGTGGGACGGCTCGATTCGTTTTGGCAAATACGACCAATGAAAGAGGAGATATAGGTGGTGGCGTAGGGACAGCATTGAACGATGGGCAATGGCATCATATCGCTGCTGTTAGAGATGAAACTGTAAATAAGAATTTACTTTACGTTGATGGAGCTTTGGTTGATGAGACCACAATTAATTATACTGCAGATTTCGTAGGAACAACAAACTTAAATATAGGCTGGTTGGACCTGGCTCCGGAGTTTCATTTTGAAGGTATTATAGATGAAGTTGTGATGTACAATCGAGCTTTATCTGCACTGGATGTAAGCGGACATTATAATTCCGGACTTACCGGTACGGATTACTGTCCTTTTGCACCAGCAATTGTAACACCAATAAACCTGCCTTTAGCATCCACGGAAAATGAATATAACCAGAGAATAGAAGCCACTGGTGTTCCTTTTCCTACATTCAGCTTAACAACGGGACCGGCTGGAATGACTATTGATAATACAACTGGTGTGTTGAGCTGGACACCGACTTCCGGCCAGACTGGTACACATCCGCTTACAGTGCAGGTGACTAATTCAGAAGGGTCCGATAGCAGGAGTTTTTCAGTTGAAGTAGCCGCAGTGAATGACCCTCCTCAGTTCACGGCTGGGTCAAATCAGGTTGTTAATGAGGATGCAGGCCCTCAAACCGTGAACGGTTGGGCTACCAATATTGATGATGGGGATCCTGACCTTACGCAAAATCTCACGTTTAACATTATCAATAATAATGGAGGAGGCTTGTTCAGCACGCAGCCGGCAATTAGTTCCACAGGTACTTTAACCTACACCCCGGCAGCAAATGCCAATGGTACAGCCCAGATAACTATTACATTGAGTGATGATGGTAGTAATACGGATCCTGATAATAATACAAGTGGACAAGTAACTTTCAGTATAACAATAAATGCACTTAATGATGCGCCTTCATTTACCAAGGGTAGCGATCAGGCTGTCAATGAGGACTCCGGGCTTGTGAGCATTTCAAATTGGGCAACTGATTTGACGGATGGAGATCCGGAACTGACACAGAGTCTTACTTTTAATGTAGTAAATAATACCAACTCAGCGCTCTTTTCAAGTCAGCCATCGGTAAGTTCAAACGGAACACTTACCTATGCGGTGAATCCAAATGCATTTGGTACAGCAACAATTACTTTAAATTTGAGTGATAATGGAAGTAGTTCAGGTGCGAATGATAACACAAGTGCTGACGAATCATTTTCAATTACAGTGAACGAGATCAATGATGCGCCAACGTTGGATGATATTCCGGATCCTACACCAATAAGCGAAGGAACGGGCGCTAAAACCGTCCAACTTACAGGCATTTCGGCCGGTCCGGGAGAAAATCAACAATTGCAAATTTCAACTTCTTCTGATAATGCCGCCTTGATACCTGATCCGGCTGTTTCGTATACAAATCCGAATGCTACAGCTGAGCTGACCTACCAGGCAACACCAGGGGTGACTGGTGAGGCTGAGATTACGGTGACTATCACTGATGATGGATCTGGTATTGCACCCAACGTAAATTCTATAAGCAAGACCTTTACAATTCAGGTAACTTCAGTGAATAATGATCCTACCTTTACTAAAGGAGAGGACATCACGATCAATGAGGATGCTGGTGTACAGGTTCTATCCAATTGGGCTACCAATATTGATGATGGTGATTTGGAGCTTAATCAGACGGTAACATTTGATCTGTTTAGTAATTCGAATGAATCACTATTTGCTTCTGCTCCGGTATTGAGTTCCACAGGAGACTTAACTTATACACCGGCCGATAACGCCAATGGGTCTGCCATTATAGGTTTGAGGTTGACTGATGAAGCAGGAGCCAGTAGTGCAGATCAATCATTTGTTATTACAATTAACGCAGTAAATGATGCTCCTTCCTTTGATATCGGGCCCAATCAAACAGTTGGGGATTCCGATGGCGCTCAAACAATACCCAATTGGGCCACTAATATTGATGACGGTGACCCTGAGGAAACACAAACATTGACATTCGAAATAACAGCAAATGACAATGAAGGTTTATTTGCAACAGCTCCAAGTGTTGATGGAACAGGTAGTTTAAGTTTTGAACCAGCTCCGAAATCCTCCGGAACTGCAAATATTAGTATTAAACTAACGGATAATGGTGCTACTGATGCTCCCAATAACAACGAAAGTGCTGTGCAAACATTTACTATAACAGTTAACAATGTAACCGGAATTGATAAAAAAGATATATCTAATAGTCTATCCCTTTATCCTAACCCCATAAGCTCATCTGAGATCAATCTTAAGATGGAGAATGAGATAACAGGTGAGTTTAAAGTGGTGCTATACGATATATCAGGACGGTCTCATTATGCCAACAATCTTCATAAGAAAGGCAAATCAATTGAGCTGAAAATGGATGTAAGTAAATTACCGAGAGGGATTTATATTTTCAAAATATTTAATGATAAGTTCATTGCTGAAGATAAAATATTCAAGAATTAAGTAAAACAGCTAAAAAATTATTTTCAAAGGATCAATATTAGTCTGAATATTGATCCTTTGTGTATTTGTCAAGAAATTCTAAGAACGATAACTTATTATAAGTTTAAAAATCAGAATGTTGAAAGTTTCTAGTGAATTCATCTTTCAATAGTTTAATGGCGATTGTAGTAAATTTGTGTATTTTGCGTACTATTTTAACAATGTCTTCGTCTAGTAATTGAATCCGAAAGATTATGAGTAAACCGGTAGGGATAAGCATTTTTTGTTTTGTGATGTTTATATCAATGATTAGTGAGGGGCAAATTAAAATAATGCCTCTGGGTAATTCTATTACAGAAGGATCTCATACTGGAATTTCAAGACCGGTCGGTCAAAGAATAGGTTATAGACAATCATTATATATTGCTTTGGATGGAGCCGGTTATAATATCGATTTTGTGGGTGGTCAAATGGAGGGACAGGATGCCTTGCCAGATTTTGATCCTGATCATGAGGGACATCCCGGCTTTGAGGCTTCTCAGATTGAAGCAAATGTTTATAGCTACCTTGGTGCCAATATTCCGCATATAGTTTTGCTGCACATCGGCACAAATGGGTTAAACACCAGTGGTGATGCTACGACTATTTCTCAAGATTTAGATGATATTCTGGATGAAATCGATCGATTTGAAACAGATAACGGCATAGAAATAATGGTCTTCGTCGCCCAGATAATAAATAGAATGACCAACCATACACCTACTAGTGAATACAATGCACTGATTGAAACTATTGTACAAAATAGAATTACAGCTGGTGACAAATTAGAGTTAGTAGATATGGAGAATGATGCGGGTATAAATTATAGTACCGAAATGGACGATAATTTACACCCTAGTGATGCAGGATATGGGAAGATGGGAAGTCTGTGGTTTACTCATTTGGATGCATTTTTGAGTGCTCCAAGCTTTACGTCGAGCCCAGTGACAAGTGCTACGGTTGGTGAGGCCTATTCCTATGATGTAGATGCTGATGGTAGTTTTACCATTAGCTATGCTTTCAATAATACTCCACCTACCGGTATGACTATTGATAGCAGTTCTGGTCTCATTAACTGGACACCGGTAGATGGGCAACAAGGTTCCCATGATATTGAAGTCGTAGCTACGAATTTGGTTGGTTCTACAAACCATAACTTTTCAATTAATGTCGGAACAGATAATGCTCCGCCTGTTTTCACAAAAGGACCAGATGTCGAAATAAATGAGGATGCTGGAGCCCAATCAATTACTGCTTGGGCTACTAATATAGATGATGGAGACCCTGAGCTCACACAAAATCTCACCTTTAACATCATTAATAATAATCCTGATATCTTCGAGCAAGGACCTACAATTAACACTAGTGGGGATCTAAGTTTTTTAATAAAACCAGATTCTTTTGGAACAGCTGTAATCACAGTAACTTTATCAGATGACGGAGATAATACACCGCCAAACAATAACACAAGTCCGCAGCAAATCTTTACCATAAATGTTCTTTCTGTAAACGATGTGCCATCAATCAGTGATATTACTGATCAGGTTGTGGAGGTTAGCGGACAGCTCGATGGTATAGCTTTTACCATCAATGACAAGGAAACAGATCCCAATGCATTGATCGTAACTTTCGAATCCAATAATCAGACTCTTTTGCCAACTTCCAATATTACCGTTTCAGGTACAGATAGCAACAGACAACTAAATCTAGTCCCAGCTGCCGGGATGACCGGACAAGTCATGGTTACCGTAACTGTTTCGGATGGCTCGGATGCCTCTGAGGATATGTTTACACTTGATGTTGAAAATCCCAATGCCATACAAGATCCGAGTATTTCAAAAAGCATTGCTGTATATCCCATGCCATTTAATGATTACCTTAATGTCAGGATTGAAAATGACATAATGGGTGAAGTTGAGTTGAATCTGTTTGATCTTTCCGGGAAACTATTGGAAAAAAGGCATACTACAAAAAACAACTTTTCATTTGAGTTTTCAATGCAACCAGCATATAAGTACCAGGGAATTTATCTCTTAAAAATTAACCTAGGTGATTATCTTGTCACAAAGAAAATCTTGAAGTATTGAAACTGAGAAGTTATCAATCGTTTAAAGAGAGATTTCGTTGTATACTGCTGATTAGCTTTAGCGTTCGAGATTCACGACTGCTGGAAACCAGATGATATCTCGTGTCAAAAAACAGACTATCACCATAAACAAAATCTTCCGGGGTATTAATTAAAGGAACCTTAATATTTTCATCAAATTCGGTGTAGATTTCCTTTGATACATCTTCATTGAACATGCTTTGGGGTGTAGGAGGAAAGCTTATCAAAAAACTGATGGCTTTTTCATCCGCAAATTTTTTAAAACTGTTTATAGTTTCACAAAATTCCGGATTGATGTTTTTACCCTTCAAATTGTTGAAGTTATCATCGTTTTTATCAAATCCTATACTGGATCTGTTAAGATGTGCAATCATATCACCCAGTTCATCATAACTACTTCTCCTGTAAACATTTTTATTATTTTCAACTATTTCACTTTCCACAATGCCACCGTTAAGTAGAATGGAGTTCAGCTTAGATTGAAGGATTGAAACGTAGGTATTTAAGCTATAACGTAGTTGCTCTCTAAGATCCAGATATTTGATTGCACTTGGATAAACTTCCACAGCCTTATGAAATGCTTTGGTATTTCCTGATGTTGGGGATCTAAAGAGATGACTATATTCCGGTATCAAAATGACCATATCGCCTTCCTTGAGAAAAGGCTTTACTTCATTTATCATATAGTTGATTCTAAGATCCAGATGAAGTCCCATATTTGCAACAGGTCTGTTTAGCCTGTTCTGGATAAGTTTACTGTCCACACCAAATGCTGTATTTGAGCCACCTATAATGACTATTTTAGGTGAGGAGATAGAAGCCAATCTTTCATGTTTGTCCTTTAGAGCAAACATGTAATGATCCTGATTGGTGGGCAACAATGTAATGACAATTGTTGCGATAACCACTAACACAATCAAAAATAAAATCAGATTTCTAATGAGTCTGTTAAGCATCGTTTCTCTTAGAATTGAAAATATATAAATTGTTGTTCTTCAGAAAATTTACCAAAGAAAATGACCATTAATGTAAAAAGCATATATGCGCTCCATCTCTGTATAACAGGACGACCAAGCAAGTTATTTTTTAAATCAAAGTTTCTTTCCTGAAGAAAATGAACTGCCTCCATTATTAACAAGGCATATATGGCAATCCTTGATTCGTAAAGCGTAAAAACATCCGATTTCAGAATTTTTAGTTCTCCAAGTGACAATACGAAATGAGTCAAGACATTACTTAATTCATTAAACTTAATGTTAAGTATATTCGAAATAATGGTTTTTGCATCTGTTATATACTTTGCCCTGAAGAATATCCACGCAAAGAGTGCCAGATGGAATGTTATCAGAATGTTTATGAATTTTATGAACCTGGGGAAATTGACGAGACCAGTTGCATCCAATACTTTTTTCCGAGCTTTTGATGTTAAATGGCCCATTACTATATAGAATCCGTGAAGAAATCCCCAAATAATAAATGTATAATACGCACCATGCCAGAGCCCACTCACCAGGAACACAATCATTATATTTATGAGCCATCTTACTTTGCTAACACGATTACCGCCTAATGGGATATATAAATAATCTCTAAACCAGGTTGACAATGAAATGTGCCACCTTCCCCAAAACTCTTGTATTGATTGCGCAAAATATGGTCTTCTGAAATTTTGCATTAGCTTAAATCCAAGGATGAGTGCAGCTCCGATTGCGATATCAGAATACCCGGAGAAATCACAAAATATTTGAAATGCGAAGAAATAAGTAGCAATAAGACTTTCCACGCCATTATGAGCAGTAGGATTATCGTATATCGGGTCAACAAATGTGGCCAATCTATCCGCAATAACTACCTTTTTGAAAAAACCCCACAACATTAGTATTAACCCGTACCTGACGTATTCATAATTGAATTTAAATTTTTGCCTGAATTGAGGAAGAAGATTTCTAGCTCTTTCTATAGGACCTGCGACCAGTTGAGGGAAAAATGAAACATATACCGCAAAAATTCCCAGATGTTTTTCCGGTTTAATTTTTCCATGATAGACATCTATCGTATAGCTAAGTGTTTGAAATGTATAAAAGGAGATGCCTACCGGTAGCAAAACACTCAATTTAGGGAAATGATAGAATATGCTCAGTTTTTCAAATAGCAAATTGCCAGTCGAACTGAAGAAATTAAAATATTTAAAGGTGAACAACAATCCTAAATTGCTCAGGAGACTCAATAACAGATATTTTCTTCTTTTTCTTTTTTCAGAGATCTCTGACATTTTCAGAGAAACAAAATAATCGATAAGCGTAGATCCCATGATCAACAGAATGTAGGTTGGATTCCAGGCCATATAAAAGTAATAGCTGGCTGCTAATAAATGCACCCACCTCCATCTCTGAGGAGTTTTAAAATAGATAAATACTACTATTGGAAAGAAAATAAGAAAATGAAAAGAATTAAATATCATTTATCCTTTTGTATGCAAATGAATAATAACTTTTAAACAAATTGTATCAAGGACCGAAGCGAAACTATTTAATTCTTCAGCCCACTCTTGTTTTTTTTCTTCTGAAAAAGATTACCGTTGAAAAACAAAATATGAAACCCGCTATAAAAATTACAACGAGATGTTTAATGCCGTAAGGTGGTGTAATGAGATATTTCATTGTTTCAATAACTCCTTTCTTTCTTTTTTCCTTGGTCCCTTTTTTTACCAGAAACTCTGCCAAAAGACTAGCTTCATCTTTTGTTAAACCTAAATTTGGCATTTGTACTTGATAAGTCTTATCAAATTGAGGTTCCTGCAAGAAGTTCTCTATCCACAGCTTCACTCGTTCCGCACTATCCTTTGCTATCATGATATTTTTTCTAGCTTCTTTGTAAGCAAGGTGTTGGTCATCAGAGAGTTTATCAACTTCCTCAAGAGATTTTTTATAGCCCTCAGAGAATAATTTTGCTGCAATTCTTCTAACGAGCTTTTTTCCACGGAAGAGTGGTGGTGCGGCACCTCCTCCATAATCATATGTGCCGTCAATGGAATGGCATCCGACGCAACCTCTCTCTACCAATAATGAGAATGGATTATTATTTTGTATGATGGAGTACGGGTGCGAGGCTAAAGAATCATAGGTTATTTTTAACACCTTACTCTCTCCGTTTTCATCAGGGAAAATCGGTGTAAAATACAATCCATCCGGCCCGACTGCCAACCCAGTGACCATTTGCCAACTCTCACCCACATATTTCAAAAAGTGTTTGGGTACTTCGGGAATTCTACTCTTTTCAAGGTTGTAGTTGATCATGAATATTCCGGGCATTTTTCCAGCCTCATGCATTCCGGACAAGGCAATGAAAAATGACTCTGAATATTCTTCAGGGAAAAGAGCAGTTTGTTTTGATACAAAGTCCATTTGAACAGGCCCTACCGCCGGTGTCCAAACAAAATCTGCATTCATGGCAATGCTATTGTCATTACCATTCCAAAAGTAATTTTCACCTCTAAATATTTCAATAAACCTGTCAATATTCAATCCATTATCGGCAGCAAAAAGTCTGTCGTTTACAAATTTGAGCCCGAAGGCATTACGCAATCCCCTGGCCCAGACATAATTTTGAGCTAAGGCATGATCATTATTTTGATAAAACGGATTATCTGCTACTGGTTCTCCATCCAAAGTCATTCTTATTATTTTACCAAAGAGCTGATCTATCTGTTGGGTCTTGAAAGATTGCCATGCCTCTCCTAAACTGACGTAGAGAAGCCCATCTTTAACCAGACAAGGCCCAATGTGGTGCGCTAGTCCACTTTCATAAGAATTAAAAATTTCTGTAAAGGCTTTTCGCTCCGTAGGGTTAATGGCAAATTTTTCCGGAATGGTTTTGAACCTCATGATGTTGTTTCGCATAATATTGCTTTCGTCCCTGTAAAGGAAAGTAACAAATACATATCCATTCACCGGATCGAGTCCAATGCCTGCCAATCCTCCTTGACCTAAACCGGAAGGAAGTTCTTCTTTGGGAGTAAAATTAAAAGAATCATCTGTCAGGTCTGCAAAAGTATAGACGGTCCTATCATTCGTAACGACCTTGATTTTTCCACGTAACTCAGCAATGAAATATAATGGGTCCTTCGGATCATTTCCAGGGGAAGGTACAAATGCCAGTGCGGTGGGTAAATCAATGCCTTTTATGTCAATATCAATTCTAAAACCATCTTCTATCAGCCAATCTTTCTTCCATTCATAAGGTTCTTTATCATGCTGATCATTAGCAATGGCAATTTTTATGTTAGATAATAATATGACCAGATAAATTATTGATCTCTTTGTTAGTCTTTTTGTATTTCCGGTTTTCACAATCTATTTAGGCTAAAACGTATATTTTTTGGTGTCTCGGTTGAATCTAATTTTAAAAATTTAAAATTAAATAAAAGGAGTATAACGAAGATGCTAATTACTAATCAAATGATAGAATTAATATCCAAAAAACTGTTCAAAAATTACAAGTGTTAGCTACCCATTGGTTTAAAAGAAACCCTACGAATGGAGTCTGAACTGATTGTCTGCCTTAGTCACTATTTTATCCAATAAAATCCATCAGAAACAGATCATATATCTTTTTTTCATTTTTATCTGCAATTCAAACTAATTTTGTTCCGAGGGATCAATACAATATTTGATCCGTATGTTCGGTTTTTGCATTTGAGTGAGGATCACAATGATCCGGACGCTGACCTATTGGGTTTTTGTTTGGGTTACTTACCATAGAAGTTTGGTATATAAGTGTAAGTTTTTCAGTCACTATAAAAATTTACTGAATTAATTATATTTTTTCCCGATGTTAATACGCCATTTGTTACTTGAAATTTTTGATTAGAATCTTATATTTCTAATCTTTGGATCAATTCGCGTGATGGGGATTGTATGAAAATGTTGAACATTAGGAAGTCGTTTTAAGAGTATCATTAAAGATTTAATTATTGGGTCTTAATAATACCGTTTTTTTATTCTGAAGCTAAAATCACAAAGCAATATATTTGAATGGCAGTTAGAAGTATTCAAGGAGCTGAAAATCAGGAGTGGTCCTTAGTTATAAAGCCAAAAACAAATTGGTTAAGCTTAAATTTAAAAGATCTATGGCGATATCGGGATCTACTTTTTTTATTCGTAAGAAGAGACTTTGTCGCAGTATATAAGCAAACAATTTTAGGGCCTGCATGGTTCTTTATACAACCAATACTTACAACTGTAATGTATATGGTCGTATTTGGCGGCATTGCGAAACTTTCTACGGACGGAATGCCACAGTCGTTGTTCTATATGAGCGGTGTTACGGCTTGGAGTTATTTTGCAGATTGTATCAATAAAACCTCTAAAACTTTCACTTCTAATGCGGCCATCTTTGGTAAAGTTTACTTCCCAAGGTTGATCATGCCATTATCAATAATAGTATCTAACCTTATAAAATTTGGAATTCAGTTTCTGCTGTTCATGGGATTTTTGGTTTTCTTCTTGGTAAAGGGCTCAGATGTTAATCCGAACTTTTATATTTTTTTGATGCCAGTACTCATCCTTATGATGGCCTGTTTGGGATTGGGACTTGGTTTGATCATCTCTTCATTAACAACCAAGTATCGAGACCTGACGCATTTGGTTACCTTTGGTGTGCAATTATTTATGTATGCTACACCTGTAGTTTACCCATTGTCAGCACTAAGTGATAAAAATGAATTAATTCAGAAGATAGTGATGTTAAATCCATTAACACCAATTGTTGAGGCATTCAGATATAGTTTTTTAGGAGCAGGAACGGTTTCTCCAATTGATTTAGTAATTAGTGGAGTAACTATACTATTTATTCTGATCATCGGAATAATTGTCTTTAACCGCATTGAGAAAAACTTTATGGATACCGTGTAGGATCTCGATGCTTAAGGTCTAAAAAAACTACGAAATATAGAATGTCTGAAATAGTCATAAAAACTGAAAATCTATCAAAGCTCTATCGACTGGGAGTGGTAGGGACAGGAACTATTTCCCATGATTTAAACAGATGGTGGGCGAGAGTAAGAGGGAAGGAAGATCCATTTCTGAAAGTTGGTCAGGAGAATGTGAGAGACCAGGCTGCTCAGAGTGATTATGTTTGGTCTCTGAGGGATATTAATTTTGAGGTTCCGGAAGGAGAAGTAATGGGCATTGTAGGGAAAAATGGAGCAGGAAAATCAACATTACTTAAAATACTCTCCAGGATAACTTCACCAACCACAGGAGAAATTAAGATCAAAGGTAGGATTGCTAGTTTGTTGGAAGTAGGGACCGGTTTTCATCCCGAGCTAACAGGTCGTGAAAATATATACCTCAATGGAGCTATAATGGGGATGACCAAGGCTGAGGTAAAGCGAAAAATGGATGAAATTGTTGATTTCTCCGGTGTAAGCGCTTATGTGGATACTCCGGTGAAAAGATACTCCTCGGGTATGACTGTACGATTGGGATTTGCCGTAGCAGCTCATTTAGAGCCTGAGATCCTCATCATTGATGAAGTATTAGCTGTTGGAGATGCAGAATTCCAGAAGAAATGCATCGGTAAAATGAAGGACGTAGCTAATCAGGGAAGAACAGTACTGTTTGTAAGTCATAATATGACTGCTGTTAATTCCCTTTGTAAAAGCTGTATGTACCTCAAAAATGGTAGAATAGTTTCAATCGGTGAGGCCAGTGAAATTGTGAATGAGTATCTGAGTTCAGAGAATGCCAGTATGACAGAAGTTACATGGTCAGAGAAAGAAAGACCCGGTGATGATGTCGTAACCATTCATTCTGCCAGAATGATCGATAGTCAATACAACAACATTGACTATGTTAAAATGGACGAAAAGTTCGGTATAGAATATATTTATGAAGTTCACAAGCCAGGCTATAAGCCGAATCCTAATATACATATTAACACTTCAAAAGGTGAACTGGCTTTTGTAGGTATTGAAGAGTCACATAGCGGTTTAAGCGAGGTGGGCCTTCATAAAACTACTATGTGGGTACCCGAAAATTTACTTAATGATGGAAATTATTCGGTGAGATTGGCAGTAGATAGTTACAATCCTTTTATTGTTCATGCTGAGGCAAAGGATGCTATGTATTTTGAGGTGATTGAGAATATGAACAAAAGAAATCACGACTTTAAAAGAAAAATTGGAGGTGTCGTCAGACCGGAACTCCAATGGGAATCCAATATAATTTCTTATTCAAATATTGTTAAATAGTAATTTATGAAAGTAGTAATTTTTGCCGGCGGATATGGGACAAGAATAAGTGAGGAAAGCGGAATTCGACCGAAACCAATGGTTGAGATAGGAGGAAAGCCAATACTATGGCATATCATGAAAATTTATTCCGCATACGGTTTGAACGAATTTATCATCTGCTGTGGATATAAATCATATGTTATCAAAGAATATTTTTCCAACTACTTTCTGCATACTTCCGATGTTACATTGGATTTGCAAAATAACAGTATGGAGGTACATCAGAATTCTTCTGAACCCTGGAAAGTCACCTTGGTAGACACTGGAGAAGGAACCATGACGGGCGGAAGGCTAAAGAGGGTAAAAAAATATATTGGAGATGATACTTTCTGTTTAACTTATGGTGATGGTTTAAGTAACGTGAATATCAAAGAATCCATTGAGTTTCATCGGTCAGAATCAAGGCTTGCAACACTCACAGCTGTACATCAACCCGGCAGGTTCGGTGTTTTTAACCTTAAAAAAGATCAAAATGTTTTAACAAGCTTTAAGGAGAAACCCAAAGGAGGTACAGACGAGACAGCCTGGATAAATGGAGGTTTTTTTGTATGTGAACCAAAAGTAATCGATTTTATTTCGGGAGATTCAACAGTATGGGAAAGGGAACCTATGGAAAAACTCGCACATGATGGCATGCTAAGTGCTTTCAGACATGATGGATTTTGGCATCCAATGGATACATTGAGAGATAAGAATGTATTGGAAGATATGTGGAAAAGCGGAAAGGCACCTTGGAAGGTTTGGAATTAAATTCAACTTTTAAATTATAGAGAAACAAATGAAAATATTGATCACCGGCAATATGGGTTATGTTGGGCCTGGAGTAGTAGATGAGCTCAGGTCAAAGTATCCGAATGCTACACTTATAGGATACGATATGGGCTACTTTGCCAAATGTTTGACTAATGTTGACATATTACCGGAAAATAAACTGGATCAGCAATACTTTGGTGATATCAGAGATATAAAGGCAGAATTGCTCGATGGTGTCGATGCCATCGTTAATTTGGCTGCAATTTCAAATGATCCAATGGGGAAAAAATTTGAGGACATTACGCTGGATGTCAATTATAGATCAGGTATTGAATTAGCTAAAATGGCTAAAAACGCAGGAGTCCGGTCTTTTGTTTTTGCCTCAAGCTGCAGCATGTACGGGGCGGCGGAAGAAAAGCCTAAAACAGAAGATTCCACCTTAAATCCGCTTACTGCCTATGCAAGATCAAAAGTAGCTACAGAAAAAGATTTGGCTCCGTTAGCCGATGAATCATTTACAATAACATGCCTTCGATTTGCCACAGCATGTGGCATGAGTAACAGACTGCGACTTGATCTTGTTTTAAATGATTTTGTGGCAGCAGCCGTGGCGAGCAAAAAAATTACAATATTGAGTGACGGGACTCCTTGGAGACCTTTGATCAACGTGAAAGACATGGCCCGGGCAATTGATTGGGCTATTGGTAGAAATCAGGATAATGGTGGTGCATTTTTAGCAGTTAATACAGGCAGCAATGAATGGAACTACCAGGTCAAAGATTTAGCAAATGCTGTAGCTGAAGTAATTCCGGGAGTAGATGTGTCAATCAACGTCAATGCTGAGCCTGATAAAAGGTCTTACAAAGTTAATTTTGATCTATACAAAAAACTCGCACCGGATCATCAGCCTATAAGAGATTTGAAAACATCTATTCAGGAATTAAAAGAGGGGTTGGAAGCCATGAGCTTTCAGGATGAAGATTTTCGCAATTCTCAGTTGATGAGATTGAAAGTGCTTACTCAGTTGCAGGATGGGAGCACGTTGGATGATAATTTAAAGTGGAATCACAGATAAAAAAAGAAATTTTGAAATTCACAGAAACCAAATTAAAAGGAGCCTTTATAATTGAATTGGATCAACTAAAGGATGAAAGAGGTTTTTTTGCAAGATCCTGGTGTAAAAAGGAAATGGAAGATCATGGACTGAACGCTAACGTGGTCCAATCAAATGTTTCCTACAACATTGAAAAGGGAACACTTCGAGGCCTTCACTATCAGAAAGATCCATATCAGGAAACCAAACTTGTAAGATGCACAAGAGGAGCCTTGTATGATGTGATCATAGATCTCAGAAAAGATTCTCCTACCTATATGGAATGGATCGGTGTAGAATTGACAGCGGAGAATTACAAAATGTTATATGTTCCTCAGGATTTTGGACATGGCTTTATTACGCTTGAAGATCAGACGGAAGCGACTTATCAAGTAACTCAATTCTACACCCCAGGTGCAGAAGGAGGGATAAGATGGGACGACCCAGCCTTTAACATCGAATGGCCAATATCACCGAAGGTTGTTTCAGATAAAGATCAGTCGCATCCTGACTATCAGGAAAATGTAACCATATAAAAACTTAACAACTCAGCTACTTTTGATCTAAAAGAAAAGATAATATGATTCTTATTGATAGTGCTCTAAAAAAGAGAAAAGAAGAAAACAATCCGGTTAGAGTGGCCATGGTGGGTGCAGGTTTTATGGGAAGGGGAATTGCCCTTCAGATTTGTAATTACGTGGAGGGTATGGAACTTGTAGCCATCTCAAACAGAAGGTTAGAAGGAGCCTTAAGGGCCTATAATGAGGCCGGAATAAACGATGTAAAAGAGGTGAAATCGGTAGCGGAACTTGAGGATTCGATTCGGCAAAAAAAGTATGCAGTAACTGAAGATGCTTCCCTGCTATGTAAAGCTGATGGAATTGACGCTGTTATTGAGGTGACTGGTGCTGTTGAATTTGGAACTGAAATAGCTTTAACAGCTATTAAAAATAAAAAGCACATCATCCTGATGAATGCAGAAGTTGATGCTACACTAGGTCCGATATTAAAAGTATATGCTGAAAAGGAAGGCGTTGTTTATACCAATGCTGATGGCGACCAGCCGGGAGTCATTATGAATCTTTACAGGTTTGTAAAAGGAATAGGTGTAAAACCAGTATTATGTGGAAACATTAAGGGCCTGCATGATCCTTACAGAAATCCGACTACGCAAGAAGGATTTGCAAAGAAGTGGGGCCAAAAAGCGCATATGGTAACTTCATTTGCAGATGGTAGTAAGATATCATTTGAGCAAGCTATCGTCGCAAATGGTACGGGAATGAAAGTAGCCAAACGTGGAATGTTCGGTCCTACAGTAGAACCGTGGACTCCTATCAGAGAATCAGTAAACCAGTATCCACTCGAGGCGCTACTGGAGGGCCCTGGAATTGTTGACTATATTGTTGGAGCAGATCCGGGACCGGGAGTGTTTGTGCTTGGAACTCATGACCATCCTCAGCAACAACATTATTTGAATCTTTATAAACTAGGAGAAGGACCGTTATACTGTTTTTATACACCTTATCACCTATGCCATTTTGAGGTACCCAATACAGTGGCAAGGGCTGTTTTATTTAATGACGCAGCTTTAACTCCTTTAGGGAAACCCTATGTTGATGTAGTGGCAACCGCTAAGATTGATCTCAAGGCAGGAGAGAAAATTGACGGTATTGGTTTTTATATGACTTATGGTCTATGTGAAAATTCAGAAATTGTGGATGCAGAGAATTTATTGCCCATGGGACTTGCAGAAGGATGTATATTGAAAAATGATGTTCCCAAAGACCGTGTATTGACCTACAATGATGTGGAATTGCCTCACGGAAGATTGGCGGATAAACTACGACAAGAGCAAAACGATTTCTTTAATGTAAGTGTGTAGCCAGACAGGTTTTTTATGCCAGATCAAAGTATCATAGGTATAATTCCATGTGGAGGTAATGCTTCGAGAATTTCACCATTGCCCTGCAGCAAGGAGATTTATCCCATTGGTTTTACGGATGAAAAGGATCCTTCAAAGAAAAGACCAAAGGTGGTTTCGAGTAGCTTGATAGATAAAATGGTAGAAGGGGGCGGAGCCGAAATTTTTATGGTTATAAAGAAGGGGAAGTGGGACATTCCAAATTATTTCGGAGATGGAGCTGCATATGGAGCCAATATAGCCTATGCGGTAGTAGAAAAACCGTTTGGTGTACCTTTCACTATTGATCAGGTTTACCCATTTACAAAAAACAAAATTGTCTTATTTGGTTTCCCCGATATTCTTTTTTCTCCAAAAGATGCCTACCGGAAGTTATTGATGAATTATGATAACGGAGATTATGATGTTATTTTAGGATTGTTTCCTGTTCGTGAAAAGCATAAATGGGACATGGTGAAAACTAATTCCAGTGGCGAGGTAATCGACATAAAAATGAAACCCAGGGAAACGGATTTTGAATATGCCTGGGTCATTGCCTGTTGGGGGAGTAAATTTTCGAGTTTCAATCATCAATATTGTAAAGAATTTCTTCATAAAACAGATCAGAAAGCAATCAATAAGAACCAACAAAGTACGGAATTTCATTTAGGACACGTTTTTCAGGAGGCAATAGAAAAAGGATTGCGAGTTCAAAGTGTCATATTTGATTCAGGAAAATGTATTGATATTGGTACCCCGGAGGATTTGCTTAATGTTTCCGGAAATACAAACATGTTAAATTTATAAGCAAATGAATAATAGTCAAGAACCATTGGTTAGTATTGGAATACCAACTTATAATAGATGCCAATTGCTCGAAAGAGCCTTGACTTCAATACAGAATCAAAATTATAAAAATTTTGAGATCATCATTTCAGATAATGCCTCTCCGGATGAAACAGAAGTACAATGCCGGAAGTGGGCAGAATCGGATCAACGGATTCAATACTTTCGCCAAAAGGAAGGGATAAACTTTATTTACAACTTCGATTTTGTTCAAAAAAAGGCAACCGGAAAATACTTTATGTGGCTTGCAGATGATGATTGGTTGGGTGAAAATGTCATAGAAAAGTATGTTCAATTTCTTGAAGAAAATACTGACTATTCAGTTGTATCCGGACAAATTCTTAATTTAAGAGATGACAAAATCCATTTAATTGAGCCTGATTATACTTTTGAAGAAACAAGTGCTGCACGAAGAGTGCTTCGGTCATTTCAAACCATGCATTATTGCGGTATGTACTATGGCCTGATGAGAGGCGACTGCATCAAAAAAATTCCTTTGAAAAGGATTATGTTGCATGATTGGCTGGTATTGGGAGGGCTGGCAAGCCTGGGCAAGGTTAAAACTTTTGATTTCCCAGGTTATTATAAAAAACTCGATGGGATGTCGGGTGATTTCCTTATCAGATACTCAAGAGCCGTAGGAGCATCGAAATTTGAAACGAACTTTACTCATTTTAGTATTGCGTCGCATATATTTAGAGACATTCTATTTAATCGAAAGGTTTACAGTAACATTTTTTTTCCAAAGCGAATTATTGTTGCGTTCCGGTCATTTTGGGCTGTTGTTAGACGGTATTATGTTATTCCCATACGTGAATCAAAAAGCAAACAAAAGGGTTTTGCCAGGAAAGTTTCCAGACCTTTCAAGGATACCATCAGACATACCTTTGTATTCAAATTTTTAAAAAATATAAAAACAACAACAAGCAGATTGTTTAGCTGAAACAAGTGGTGATAGTAATCGCCACGATCAAAGCATATCATTGAATGAAAGACCAACCAAAAATTTCCATTGTCATACCTTGTTATAATCACGGTCAATATTTAAGAGAAGCAATTGAAAGTGTTGAAACCTATCCGGAAAAATCTAGCTACGAGATTATCATAGTGAATGATGGGTCTACTGATGAACGTACATTAGAGATCCTCAAAGAGCTTGAAAACGAAGGGTATGATGTGCTCAATCAACCGAATATGGGGCTGGCGGATGCCAGAAACAATGGTTTCAAAAGGGCGAAAGCAGATTATATTTTACCTTTGGATAGTGATAACAAAATAAGGCCGGAATATATTGAACATGGAATAGCAATATTGGATAAATACCCTGACGTGGGATTGGTATATGGTGATGCAGAATTATTTGATCAACAAAATGGTATTAGGAAGTCAGGCGATTTTAATGTAAGGAAGCAGTTCATTTGGAATGCTGTAGATGCCTGTGCTGTTGTTCGCAAAACAGCTTGGGAGCAGGTTGGCGGATATGATCGAAATATGCCTGTTATGGGATATGAAGATTGGAATCTCTTACTTGATTTGATCAGACATAATTGGAAGTTACACTATGTCAATGAAGTATTGTATGATTATCGGGTAAGAGAAGGTTCTATGCTGGATGATGCTGATAAAAAAAGAGCAGCGCTACTTGACTATATGAATAGGAAGCATATAACGCTTTTTAGAGAAGAATATATTAAAATGATTAAAGAGATTGAGGTTTTACAAGAATTCAAAACCAGTGTGAAACCATTATTTTCTCAATTGATTTCCAATATTTGGAGAAAATTGTTCAATAAATGATTGGACACTTTTATTAACTCTGAATTAAGAAATCTTCCAGTGTATACATGAACAATTACCAGGGCAGACCGGAATATGAAAATTTTACACGTTAATACCTCAGATGATGGTGGTGCTGCTCAGGCTGCAATAAGACTGCATCTTGATCTTTTAAAAAAAGAAATAGATTCAAAGTTCTTGTGCCAGGTTGTAAATAAACCAATGTTTCCGGGCAGAGTACGTTTGGCTAAGAGAGCCCCTGGTTTGTATGAGAGGATACTTTTAAAAATTGGTATTAAACAAACACTCAAGGAAAAAAGGAAGAATGTTCTCCAGGGAAGGCCTTCCAAATTTGATATTTTTACTTTAAGTGAGAGTGAAAGTGATATAACTTCAAGCCCGGCTTTTCAGGAAGCAGATATTATCCACCTTCATTGGATTTCCATGTTTTTGGATTACAAGTCTTTCTTTCGAAAATGCCATAAACCAATAGTATGGACATTTCATGATCTCAATGCATTTACCGGAGGATGTCATTATAGTGGAACATGTGAGGGATTTAAAAAAGACTGTAAAAATTGCCCTCAGCTTGAAGGTACTCAGGACCCAAATTATGCCAATAAAGTTCTGAGTTCGAAGCAAGGATCACTGGGAGCATATAAAAACGTTCATGTGGTCACACCATCAAAATGGCTCTCGGAAGTTTCTATGAGCAGCATGGTCACTGGTAAGTTTCCCCATACCGTGATCCCAAATGGTATTGACGAGAATACATTTCAAAGAAGAGATCGATTTTTCTCCAGACAATTATTAGGCCTGCCCCAGGACAAGAAAATTATTTTGTTTGTGTCTCAATTCCTGACTATTGAGAGAAAGGGATTTAGACTATTAGTAGAAGCTGCTAGTCATTTGGACAGAGAGGATCTGGTTCTTTGCTCAATTGGTGTTAAATTTGAAGAGGTAAATAATATCAAGAATCATATAAACTTAGGCACAATACATGATCAAAGAATCATGAGCATGGCATATTCTGCTGCTGATGCTTTTGTAATTCCTTCATTGGAAGATAATTTGCCAAATACGGTTATTGAATCTTTAATGTGTGGAACACCAGTTATCGGGTTTCCGATTGGTGGCATTAAAGAAATGATTGATGATGGAAAAAATGGTATTCTGTGTTCGGAAGTGAGCATTGAGGCATTACAAAAGGCAATTTTAGAGTTCATTGATTTATCAAATCACTTTGATCACGTGAGTATTTCAAACAACGCTAAAAGTCATTACAATATAGATTTGATGTCTCAGAGATACATGACTCTTTATGATCAGATTGCCTCTGAGCAAAAGGATGTATGAAATATATCCTTTATTAGAAGAAAATATAAATCGGGCTAGTTAAATTAGCCATTATTTTTACACACAATACTTTTATGAAGAAAGCATTAATTACAGGAATTACAGGCCAGGATGGCGCTTATTTAGCGGAGTTTTTATTGGAAAAAGGCTATGAAGTGCATGGTATAAAAAGAAGGAGCTCCTTATTTAACACAGAAAGAATAGACCATCTTTACCAGGATCCTCATGAAAAAAATGTAAAATTTCGACTTCACTATGGGGATCTGTCCGATTCCACCAATGTTATACGCATCATCCAGGAAGTTCAACCAGACGAAATCTACAATTTGGGAGCCATGTCCCACGTTAAGGTTAGCTTCGATAGCCCTGAGTATACGGCTAATGTTGATGCACTTGGTACACTTAGAATTCTGGAGGCAGTAAGGATTTTAGGACTTGTTGATCAAACCAAGGTTTACCAGGCCTCTACTTCCGAGCTTTACGGACTTGTACAGGAAGTGCCTCAATCGGAAAAAACACCTTTCTACCCAAGATCTCCGTATGCAGTGGCCAAATTATATGGCTATTGGATCATCGTGAATTATAGAGAAGCTTACAATATGTATGCTTGTAATGGTATTTTATTTAACCACGAGTCTCCAATAAGGGGAGAAACCTTTGTGACAAGAAAAATAACCAGAGCAGCTGCGAGAATAGCATTAGGACTTCAGGATAAACTTTATCTTGGTAATCTTGATGCAAAACGGGATTGGGGACACGCAAAAGATTATGTGGAAGCTATGTGGTTGATGCTCCAACAAGAAACACCCGATGATTTTGTAGTAGCGACGGGTATAACAACTACCATCAGAGACTTCGTAAAAATGTCATTTCAGGAATTAGGCATAGAGTTGGAGTTTGAAGGTGAGGGTGTCAATGAGGTTGCAAAAGTTGCCAAGTGCAACAATCAGGAATTTCAATTGGAAAAAGGTAAAGTAATTCTTGCTATAGATCCCAAATATTTTAGGCCAACTGAGGTGGAACTACTGATTGGCGATCCGACAAAAGCAAAGGAAAAATTAGGATGGGAACCAAAATATGATCTGAACGCTTTAGTCAAAGATATGATCTGGTCTGATATTGAATTATTCAAAAGAGATGAATATTTAAAGAAGGGTGGGCATAGGATACTTAATTATTACGAATAAGATAACAATCATAGGCACGTGTTAAATAAATCAGATAAAGTATACATAGCGGGGCATAGGGGAATGGTAGGTTCTGCAATTTTAAGAAAACTTCAGAAAGAGGGGTTTGAGAATTTTGTATTCAGAACTTCTGCCGAATTGGACCTTAGAAACCAACAGGAGGTCGAAACATTTTTTCAAAATGAGAAACCGGATGTTGTAGTTCTGGCTGCTGCCAAAGTGGGCGGTATTCATGCAAATAATACTTTTCGAGCTGAATTTCTCTATGATAACCTGATGATAGAGAGCAATGTAATTCATCAAAGCTATGTACAAGGTGTTAAAAAGCTTCTCTTTTTAGGTTCTTCATGTATTTATCCAAAATTAGCCCAGCAGCCTCTTAAAGAAGAGTATCTATTAACTGGTCTATTGGAGCCTACAAATGAGCCTTACGCCATTGCAAAAATAGCTGGTATTAAATTATGTGAAGCCTATAGAAGTCAATACGGGTGTAATTTTATATCCGCCATGCCAACCAATTTATATGGACCCAATGACAACTATGACCTCAATAACTCTCATGTGCTGCCGGCTCTTATTCGAAAATTCCATACTGCAAAAATTGAAGGCAAACCTTTCGTTGAGATATGGGGAACAGGAAGCCCTAAAAGAGAATTTTTACACGCCGATGATTTAGCTGATGCTTGCTATTTTTTGCTACAAAATTACAACGAGTCGGAATTGGTAAATATTGGTTGTGGTGAAGATATAAGCATTAAAGAGCTGGCTATGCTCGTGAAGGATGTGATTGGTTATGAAGGAGATCTTAAATTTGACACATCCAAGCCGGATGGTACTCCCAGAAAACTAATGAATGTTGATAAACTCAACGCGCTTGGCTGGCACTATTCCATATCCCTAAAAGACGGAATTGAAAAAGTTTACAAAGAGCTTAAATGGGAGGAAATATTGGCTTGATCAGATACTGCCTCACCTAAAGTTAGATAAGACTGCTAATAACTTCACTCAACCTTTTCCCTGAAGCATTCCAATTTAACCTTTGGAGATATTCCCGATAGGAGGACTCGGCTAACGCACTATAGGCATTTTGATCTGTAAAATTTGGTTTTATAAAGGAAACAAAATCATCCGCCGTTGCGGAAATGTCAAATAGTTTTCCGCTCTTTCCATCAGTTACGGCTGAAGCAACACCTCCTGTGTCTAATGCGAGATTAGGTAAGCCAAATGAGCTTGCCTCAGCAAAGGCAATACCAAAGCATTCGGCATAGGTAGGTAAGATGAAATAATGCGCCCGGTGATAAAGATCTACCATTCTATCCAGATCCTCTTTCTTAGCCTTATTCAAATATCCATGTACTTCTACAAAATCCTGTATGGAAGGATCAATTTCAGGTTCACATCCTACAATAGATAAGGTACTTGGAATACCTATTTCATTTAATTTTTTCACTACGTTTACCGCCAGATTTCCACCTTTTCTTCCCCAATCCTTTCCCACGAAAAGTAGCCGGCATTTGTCAAAGGTTTTAGCTCCTATAATATCCTGCATTTCTTCCTGACTCTTTTCAACCTGGAAATTGGCTCCATATGGAATGATTTCTACTTTTGCAGGATCAGCTCCATAATCCTTGATAGCCGAATCGGCAGCCCATTTTGATGTATAAATGGCTTTGCTACAGTTTTTCAATGCCATTTTTTCAAATCTCATTCCATCTTTTACAGTTTTTCTACTGAGATTCGAGAACCCATCATAATAGTCCACCATACCGGCAAAAGTGGAATCAGTATAAAATACGATGGGAATTTCTGTTTTTAAGGTACTAATGGTTAAGGAACTGTCGCTGAAAATAACATCAATATCATGTCCATTAATCTGTTTTTTCAACTCTTTGGCATATCCATAGGCTCGGAGAGGAGAACGATCAATTAGAAACCTTTTTCCAAATAGATCTTTATATATTTTTCTTTTCCATCGCAAATAGGTCCAATAACGCTCATTTAGTTTGTAAATATCATAGATATCAAAATCTTGGTTTGCCAAGGCTTCATGGATGTGATATGTTGTGCCAGAATATTTTTCAATATCAACCGGATTTGTTCTTGATATAAAAGCGATTTTTGGCATTTTACTCCTGGAAAAATAGGTTCAAAGATTTTTATAAATGAGGTTGCCAAATTAAATGGGGTTCAGATATAATCAAATCAAATGTTCAATAAGTTTTTAGTAAATGTACTTTTTACCCGAAAGTAATATAAATATCTTAATACATTTCTTTTGTAATAAATATGGCCTTATCGAGCAAATGCACTTTGAAAATTTTCTAATTTTGCCTCCAACCAAACTGCATTAAAAGGGTCTGTTTTTGCATACCCCGAAATGTATCATCGAAATGATAATAACTATTTACCCTAGTTTAGATGGTCGAAACAGATAAAGTTGTTTTTCTTCATATACCAAAGGCAGGAGGGACCACACTCCGTCATATTTTGTTGAGTCAGTATGAAAGAAAAAATATATTTTATACAGTAGATGGTAATCCTGACCAGTCCGAAAAAAAATATCTTGGCCTGGACGAAAAGTCAAGAAATGGGATAAAGCTTGTTATAGGGCACATTGGGTTTTCGGATGTATTTTTTTTGAATGATAAAAAGAAATTCATTACCATGTTGCGAGATCCGGTAGCCCGTGTAATATCTCACTACTATTATGCAAAAAAGAGCCCGGATCATTACCTGTATAACCACATTAATGAAAAAAAACTGACCTTAATGGAGTATGTTCAAGAAATGCCAACGATAGAGTTGGAAAATGGTCAAACTCGATTGATCTCAGGACTAAATGTGCCTCTGGGAGCTTGTTCAAATGAAATGCTTGAAATGGCTAAGAAAAATCTAAAAATGAACTTTACCGCAGTGGGTTTAATGGAAAGATTTGATGAAAGCCTTATTCTATACAAACGGAGACTTAATTGGCGAAACCCATATTACATTAAGGCAAATGTCTCAAAGGAGAAAAAGAATAGCACTGTTTCTCAGGAAATAATAGATATTATTCTTGAAAACAATCAATTTGATATAGCACTTTATGAATTTGTTAAGCAAAATTTTGATCAGGAAGTGAGAGATGCAGGATTTAGTATGAATATGGAACTAAATACTTTTAAAACCATGAACTTCTTGTATCAAAAATATAGCAGGGCAAAAAAAGCAGCAAAATATGTGTTTAAATAGAAAACTATATAATGCTGAACAAACGATTCTTTAAATGATCATTGAGTATTAATGGCTAGCACAAAAACAGAAATGGGACTTTTAAAAATGCTTCCTACCCCTCCCAAAAACAAAACCGGATATCCCTGGGATCAGGAAATGTCTGTTTCTGCCTATAATGAAAACGAGGAATGGCCTAAAATATCCATTGTTACACCATCATTTAATCAGGGAGGATATATAGAGGAAACAATTAGGTCCGTATTACTGCAAAATTATCCAAACTTGGAATACATTATCATTGATGGAGGCAGTACGGATCAGACGGTTGAGATAATCAAGAAATATGAACCCTGGATCTCTTATTGGGTAAGTGAAAAAGACAATGGACAAACGGATGCCATTAACAAAGGATTGGTTAAATGTTCGGGTGAAATATTTAACTGGATCAATAGTGATGATTACTATCAGAAGGACTGCTTTAAGCTCTTAGCAGAGAATTTCAAACAGGAAGATGTTTGGGTAGTATCCGGTTTCTATCGATTTTTCAACGATGCCGGAGTGACTCAGGATCGGGAGATCGGCCCGGAGGAATTTGACACTTTAACGGAAAAAATTTGCCTGAGTAGAAATCATCAGCCTTCTACTTTTTTCAGATTGGATAAATTGAGGCAGCTTGGCGAATTAAACGAAAAACTCAACTACGTGATGGACCAGGACATTTGGATCAGATATCTGTTGCGTTTCGGAGATGAGCATATTAAAAATATTCACCAGGTTCTTACGAATTTTAGAATACATCCGGATTCCAAAACAGACCAATTTTATGAGCTGTTTTCATTGGAGTTGTATTCAATTTTTTTTGGGATTGCCAAGAAACTTTCATTAACCCAACAGGCCGAATTGCTTAATCAATATAAAGAAGGGAAAATTGAGGAAGCCATGTATGATTTCGACTTATCAAAGGAAGAAGGAGAAGAGGCAAGAAAAGCAATTAATTTCCAAATGTTATGGAATGCGAAGAAGCTGGATTCACTAAATACCAACAGAGAACTACTTGGCAAATTCTTAAAAGCAGTGGATAAAAATTCACTTAATAAGAAACACAAAAAACTATTTGATAAGCTAAGGTTCAAATATTTGGTTCGGCCGATCCATAATATACTGATGGGCAGAAACTGATTATATAAGAAATCTTTAAATACTTGCGATCCCAAATTGATGTCAAAAAAGATATTATTTATTAGTAATGAAGCCAGCCGAACCGGCGCTCCTATTGTATTACTTAATTTTTTAAAATGGCTAAAAGAGAATACAGACCTTGATTTTCTGATACTTTCTCTCAATGACGGGCCTTTGATCAAAGATTTCCAAAAACTGGCCCCTACTTATACTTTGAAACTGAAAAGGCCTGATAACCCCACATTCTCGAAGTATATAGCTTACAAATTAAAACTTCGCTTTATCGCTCCGATCAAACGTTATTTTTTATTAAAGAAAATCAATAGTAACGATATTGGTCTTGTTTATGCCAATACCATTGCTAATGGAACGGCTTACCATAAATACCTTTCAAATATAAAAGCACCGTTAATTACCCACATTCATGAACTTGACCGTGTGATTAAAAATTATGGTGAATTCAATTGGGAAAATGTTGAAAAATATTCCGATCACTTTATAGCTGCCTCAGGCGCTGTAAAACAAAATTTGGTCGATAGTTATGAAATAGCCGAAGACAAGGTAGATGTAGTGCACTCCTTTGTACCTGTTGGGAATATTGCAAGGGTGAATGAGGAAAGAAGGAGGGAAATGTTTCAATTGCTCAACATTAAAGAAGGAACATTTGTAGTAGGTGGTGTTGGAGCGCTTGGTTTTAGAAAGGGAGTCGATCTTTTCGTCCAGACATTGATCAAATTGAGTTCTTTAGAGCTTCATAGAGAGGTTTGTTTTGTTTGGGTTGGAGCTAATTTAGATTCTCCATCGTATAAAACCTTTATTTCAGACTTAAAAAAATTAAAGCTTGAACATAAGATCAGATTTATAGAAAGGGTTCCAAATCCGGCTGATTACTTTTCAACTTTTGATGTTTTTCTAATGACTTCGAGAGAAGATCCATTCCCTCTTGTTTGTCTTGAGAATGCATCACTCAAGACCCCGGTTATCTGTTTTGAAAACGCGGGTGGAATATCCGAGTTTGTTGAACAGGATGCAGGTTTTGTGGTCCCTTATCTTGATATTTCGGCTATGACAAGTAAACTCGAGTTGCTCATGAAGGATGAGGCCTTAAGGAAAAAATTAGGGGAAGCTGCTGCTCAGAAGGTAAAGGTAAGGCATGATGTTCCGATCGCTTCGGCGGAAATTAAAGATATTATTATGAGATTCATAGATTCCCAATGATCTCACAAATGTGGAGAAATTCAAGTGCTTGTTATAGAATATATAGATTTAGTAAAACCATTAGCTTAAAATGCATGAAAATCAAGTTTAAATGAAAGAAGAGATCAAGAAGAAAATTCAGGATAAAAATGTGTTATTAGTACTGGGCTCCAACCATACTGTGCCTCCTGTAAAGTTCAGCACACTGGCTCATCTGGCTTATTACACGCAGGAAATTCTATCTGATTACAATATTTCTACGCTTTCACTATGGGATGATGAATTGAAGAAACAAGAACTTGACCCTCGAAAATTTCAATACATCTATGAATCTGATTTTACTTTTAAACTAACAAAATTTCTATTTTCATTGGTTCCTTACCGGGTACGCAAAAGGCTTCTGAACTTTACCAAGTTGGATAGAATAGCTTATTCCTTCAGTGTTTATTTCAAACTGAAAAAACTGAAGCCCGATATAGTAGTAACTCACTTAACTTACGATCTAATAAAATTTTGTAAAAAGGCCCATCCCAGGGGTCAACATGTTTATTATTTCCATGGCAGTGATTTGGATTTCCTTAGCCATAATCAGTGGCAGTTTTTAGAAGAGAACCTTGACGGTATAGTTTCCATATGTCAGGCAGCATTTGACGGTGCAGAACAAAAGTTTGGTCCATCCGATCTTTTAAAAAGTGTAGTTTTTAACGGTATCAACGGAGATTTTTTCAACGAGGAACTTGCACGATCAAAAAGAGCCGAAATGAGGAAGAAGTACAATTTTGAAGCACAGCATATAGTTTTCCTGTATGCAGGAAGAATAAGCAAAGAAAAAGGCCTCGACAATATTGTGGATGCTTTTCAGACCTGCTACGAACAAAATAATAATATTCGCTTTCTCATTATTGGAGAAAGTAAAATAGAATATTGGAAAGAAGAATCGTATGCTCAGTCTATTAAGGAAAAACTGGAGGCCTTCCCTGAGGGTGTGGTTCAATTTACCGGATGGATACCAAACAACGAGTTAACAGATGCCTATGCCGCTGCTGATATTAGCGTTTTGGCATCACTCTATAAAGAGGGTAATTCAGTATTTCTCATTGAAAGCATGGCCTGTGGTCTACCGGTGATTGCAACGAAAGTAGGAGGTATTCCGGAAGTCGTTGATAATGGTAATACAGGAATCCTGGTAGATGTGGATAACCTTACACAAAATTTGATCAATGCTTATCAGGAACTTATAGAATCGCCCGAGCGTAGAAAAGTTTTGGGAGATAACGGGATAAAAAGAGTGCAGCAAAAGTTTTTGAAGGAATGTATGGCTTCAGGCTTTGAGGATTTTTTAGGAAAACTTGTGATGCATAAAAATTAATTATTAAAAAAGTCTGCTTTTTGATATTACATGGAAAACATAACTCCTAAAGTCTCAATAATACTTCCGGTGTATTTCGGAGAAAAATCTTTGGAAAATACCTTAAAGTCATTGCTTAGTCAGACTTATAGTAATTTCGAACTAATTGCTTGTATAGACGGGTCGAATGATAATTCCGAGGAAATATTAAAGAGTCAAAATGATGAAAGAATCCAAGTTTTAAGTAATGAATCAAATATGGGACTCGGAAGAACGATGAACAAACTCGTTTATCATTCAAACCCAAATTCATTATATATTGCAGTTGCTGAACAAGATGACTGGTATTATCCGGAGAGATTAAAAATGCAAGTTGACTATCTGGAACAGCATCCCGATGTTGGATTGGTGTCGGGGATTGCCGAACATGTTTCAGAAGGAAAACGCAACTACAGATTTCCACATATTCTTGACAGAGGAGATAATTATCCGGATGATTCAATAGAAATGTTTAAACTAAACTTTCGGGAGCAAATCAAAGTGGTGAACACCTGTATGATGTTCCGAAAAGAAATACATCAAAACAAAGGCCTTTATTTTACACAACATTATCCCAGCCTCGGTATTGATTGGGCCTATGTATTGAGGTTTTCATTAGTATCTAAAATCGGAGGAATTGCTGAGCCCCTTGTTAAGATTGACAGAGCCGTTGATAGAAATTCTTTAACGGCAAACAAGGTTAAACAATTTAAAGCATCAAGAGAACTGATTCGTAGTTTTTACTGGGAATTTTCAAATATTCTCACTGACAAGGACTATAAGACTGCCATGAATACACAATATTTATTGGAAGGCCTTCAATTAAATGCATTTGTAGGTCTGAAAAGAATATTCCAAATGCTTCTGAATGACGCCGGAGATAAAAGAATCTCCGAGTTGAGGGCTAGTGTTACTAAAAGAATATTAAGGAAAATAGGTCTGATTAAAAAGCAATAATTTAAGAAGAGTAAATTAATTCATAGAATATGTCATCAAAGATCAGGATATTATACACAATACCTAATTTCGATACTGCAGGTAGCGGACAGGTGCTTTTAGGCATTGCTAAAAATCTTGATCCCTCTATTTTTGAAGTCCATATCTGTTGCAATCATGATCGCGGTGAATATTTTAAAAAAGTTGTTGAATCGGGCATCAAGGTTCATATAGGTGAATTCACTGCACCACTGGCACCCAAATTGAATTTAATTCCACGTGTTTTAAAGGTTGCCAGGTTTTTTAAAAAGATCAATCCGGACATTGTGCATTCTTTTCATTGGTCGAGTGATTTTACTGAAGCATTGGCTGCTAAGCTGGCTGGAGCGAAATGGATCTACACCAAAAAAAATATGAGTTGGGGGAATAAGAGCTGGAAAATCAGAAGTTCTCTGGCCAATGGAATAGTTACCATCAATCCCTTCATGAAAGAGCTATACTTCCCTAAAAAGAAACAAGTTAAATTGGTGCCATGTAGCGTGGATCAGAATAGATTTAAGCCCGGAAAACGCAATGATCTTATTCGCGAAGAATTGGGATTTAAAAGTGGCGATAAACTAATTATCTGTATTGCAGCCGTTTTAGAAGTAAAGGGTATTGACAAGCTGATCGAGGCATTTGAACAACTTCCTGATAGCAATTACAAGTTGATTTTGTTGGGTGATAAAAGCAGTGAATATGCAGAAGAGCTTATACTAAAGGTTCAAGACAAACAACTTGATGATAGAATTAAGTTTTTAGGAAAGAAGTCTAATGTGGAAGATTACTTGTTGGCAAGCGATCTTTTTGTACTTCCTACAAGAAATATAAAGCGTAGTGAGGCGCTTGGAGTGGCATTATTGGAAGCCATGGCATCAGGTATTTTAGCCATTGGCAGTGATATTTATGGCATAAAATTTATATTACAGGACTTTCCGGAATTGCTTTATGATCCCGAGGATCCAAAAGAATTAGCAACAAAAATTCAGGATGTTTTGGACTTACCTGAGGAAAAGAAGTCAGCCATAAAAACAAAGTTTTCCAAAATCATTGAAGAAAGATTCTCAGTAGAAAAAGAAGTGCAGGATCATGAATCATTTTACAAAGGCATTTTAGGCAAGATTTAGTCATGGAAACAAGCATCATACCGTCAAGAACTATATTTCATAATACTTCAAGTAATGAGATTGTTGATTTTGATTTTAAAGTAGATTCTGATATCGATTTCAAAGCATTATGCTATTTCGTTGCTACTGGTTTTTTTCTTGGAGATACAACCCAGTTTAAGAAAATTAAAGCACTCTTGCCAGCTTCAACAATTGATTTAGAGAATGGGAAAATCAAAAAACAGGAAAGCAGATGGAAGTGGCATTATACACCCCAAGACATTTCACTGAAGGAGGCTGTTGAACAATTTCGGCATCTATTTGACAAAATCACCAAAGACCAAATCCAGGAAAGAAAGGTTATTGTACCGTTATCCGGAGGATTGGACAGCCGAACGCAGGCAGCCGTACTGGGAAAATACGATAACGTAATAAGCTACTGTTATCAATTTGAGGACGGTATAAACGAGAACCAGTACGGAGAGGCAATAGCAAAGGTTCAGCAGTTTGAACACCACTCTTTTATAATTCCCAGATCCTATCTTTGGGGAGTTATAGATGAATTGGCTGATTTAAACAGATGCCTATCTGATTTTACACATCCCAGGCCTATGGCTATCAAAGAGAAACTAGGTGAGATGGGTGATCTCTTCTTTTTAGGGCATTGGGGAGATGTGCTCTTTGATGACATGCGCGTTGACGAGAATCTAAGCGAAACGGAACAGGTTAATTTTCTATATAAAAAATTAATTAAGAAAGGAGGCGTTGATCTTGCCGAAGAACTTTGGAAAACATGGGGTTTGGAAGGGAAGTTCGTTGATTGCTTTAAAGCTGAACTAACCGATAAACTAGCTGAAATAAAAATTGATAATTTAAATGCCAAGATAAGAGCATTTAAATCTCTTTACTGGGCACCTCGTTGGACAAGCACCAATCTTTGTGTATGGCAGGATGTGGGGCAGGTGGAACTACCTTATTACCATGATGAGATGTGTAAATTCATTTGTACACTGCCTGAAAAGTATTTGGCGGGAAGGCAAATACAAATCGAATATCTGAAGCAGGTAGCACCTGATCTTGCTAAAATACCATGGCAGTCTTATCACCCAAAAAATCTCTATAATTATGAGAGCTATTATTCATTAAGTAATTTTCCATTGAGAGCAATGAATAACTTAAAAAGAACGGTTAATCATAAATTCTTAAAAAAGAGACCAATCACTTTGAGAAACTGGGAAATTCAATTCCAGGGTCATGAGAATGATGTTCAGCTAAGGAAACATATTTTTGATAATAAAGCCTTTGAAGAATTGGTTCCTAGGGAAATTGCGGAAAGAATATATAAGAACTTCATAGAAGGAGATTCGGTCTGGTTTTCTCATCCATTAAGCATGCTACTCACCTTATCAGTTTTTGCTAACAAAAGATCTTATTAATTACACTAACAAGAGAAGTGAAAATGAAGATTGCCATTGTTGTTAATTCATTTCCTACAATTTCCGAATCATTTATTGTAAATAAAGTCATTGGGTTAAACGAAAAGGGATTCGAGATAACGGTAATTGCCTTTAACAAGAAAAATGATGCTTCTTTTTATAGGGGCAGATTAAAAAACAAGCGTATCAAAAAGCTTTATGTTCCTAATGGCAATAATCCATTTCAAGTACTAGGATACTTCCTACGATATCCAATCAGGTTTGTCAAACTGGTTTTTGTTGTAATAAGAAAGTTTGGAATTGGCAAAGACTCCATGAAAAACTTTCTTAAAGCTATCCCATATAAAGTGGCTAATTTTGATATTGTCCATTTTGAAATGTCAGGTATTGCCGCAGATAATGCCGAAATATTGGACCTGATTAAACCAGCTAAACTATACCTGAGTTGCAGAGGTTCGGCTGAAAAAGTTAAACCTTTGATAGACCAGGATAGAAGAAAAATATTAAATGAAGTCTTTCAAAAGGCTGATAGGGTCCATTGTGTTTCCGAAGACATGCTTGGTACGGTTGAGCGATATGGACTAAAAAAAGAGAAAGGATTTATAAACCGCCCTGCTATATTCCCTGATTTATTCCATCGTTCAAATGAATACACCGAACATGAACAATTGAGAATATTAACAGTAGGGCGGTTGAATTGGCAAAAAGGCTATGTTTTTGCTCTAAAAGCAATGCAACAATTGAAGGCTGATGGACTGAATTTTTTGTATGAAATCATAGGAGCTGGTGAAGATCTGCCCATGATGACCTACCTGATTGATGAATTCAAATTGCAAGACCACGTATTGCTACTGGGAAAGCAAAGTGGAGCAACCGTGCGAAATAAACTGGAAAGTTCTGATGTATTTTTGTTGCCAAGTCTGTATGAAGGAATAAGCAATGCAGCCCTGGAAGCAATGGCGATGGAAGTCCCTGTTCTTTCCACAAAATCAGGTGGAATGGAGGAGGCCATCGATGATGGTATGAGTGGTTATCTGGTTGAATGTGCCAGCCCGGAGCAAATTGCTCATAGATTACACGAAATTGCCTCCGACTTCGAAAACCGCAAAAAAATTGGCCAAGGTGGTAAAGAAAAGATTCTGAAGGAATTTCAAATGTCGAGGCAAGTAGAGATCTTTGATAAGGAATACCGCTCAAACTGAGGAATAGCTGTATTACAAAAAAATTACTATGCAATTGTCTTTCAACGATTATGTTGTTTCCGGTATGTTCAGGCTAATTTGTGTTTTGCGCGAGAAAATCAATTATTTCACTGCACCTGATCAAGGTGATCGGTGAAATTTGTATAAAAATATTTAATTTAATAATGTAATAACATTAAAATAGACCACATATTCCAGGGCCCAAAGTGTTAAACAATTTGGTTTTAGTGCGACAGTTTTATGACCATCTCAAAGAAATATGTACATCTAAATGCCTTCATCCAGCTTAAGAAAATGCAGGCAGGAGTTCCGGCAAATGCAGAGGAACTTAAAAAGCTACAATTCAGAAAATTAAAAAAGCTTGTAACGCATGCCTATTCAAACTTCGATTTTTACAGGGATTTAATGGATAGTGCAAAATTTGACCCTCAAAAATTTAAAGAACTCGAAGAACTTTCTTTGTTGCCAACCATTAGCAAGCATGACTACCGTGAGTTCATCGATTATCAACTGGAAAAGTACCCCGGGAAGTATAAAGGATATTTTGAGGATCATACCAGTGGAAGTACTGGGGTGCCCTTAAGGGTTTATAGAAGTTGGAATGAAAGGGCCTATCTATTGTCCAAGTTTTTACGAGTTTTTTTCGATAACGGATATGGCATTTTTGATACAACCTTTGGTATTCTGGCTCCAACACGGTTTCGTAAAAGAGATTCCGTATTTCAAAAATTAGGAGTCATGCCACGAGTATCTGTACCTTACACGGAATCAGGTGAGAAATTGGTGCAAAAATTTGTGGAGTCAGAGGCTGACGTTTTATATGGGAATATTTCAAGCTTGGTCCAAATGGCTCACTATATAGAAGAAAATAATATTTCAATAAAACCTTTGAAATTCTATATCAGCACCGGTGAAGAACTTGATGAAAGCTCAAGACCAATTCTTCACCGGGTTTTTGGAGAGAACTTAATCAATCACTACGGATCGATTGAATTCAGCACTTTGGCATATCGAAGGAAAGGGGAGGACTATTTACATTTCAATCATGATACCAATTTGTTGGAGGTATTGGATCAACATGGGAACAAGTGTTCCCAGGGCCGTAATGTTGTCACCGATTTTCATATTTATTCATTTCCCATGATTCGTTATGAATTGGGCGATCATGTAGAAACAGTGGATAGAGATGGTTTTACGATGATCAGGAAAATCAGAGGGAGAGAAGATGATAAACTTAAGATGAAGGATGGATCAAAGAAGTCCAGTTATTTTATTTTTGAAGTATTTGGAAAAGATTTGCAAATAAAGCAATATAAGGTAATACAAGAGGATTTTGATTTTGTGAGAGCAGAAGTAGTACTCCGAGATCAAAACAAAGAACAGATTCTGGAGAAGGATATCGTGGAGCGTTTCAATAAGTTTGTAGGAGAAGGAATAAAACTGAAAATTGACTATGTAAATGAAATTGGACCAGAACCCAATGGGAAGTTAACTAAATTTGTTTCCAGAATACCCGAAAAGGCCTAGGGTCTCATGAATGAAAAAGATCACCGCAGTTTTAAAATCGAAAGCGCTTAGACTTATAATAGCAGTTGTACTGCTCTACCTGATAGTCCAAAAATTCCAAATAGAAGTCTTCGATATTGCTGACAAAATTGTAGATTATCGATTCATTTTCTTAGCCTTACTTATTTCAATCACCATCAATATTTTTATTTCGGCGAAAAGATGGCAAATCTTTCTTAAGTTTTCAGGAATTGAAGACAGTATGGCAAATCTAATTAAGATCAATGTCATGTCGGCTTTTTATGGGCTGCTATTACCTTCTGGTCAGGCGGGAGATGGATTCAGAATCTACATGATCGAGAAACGCTTTCCTGAAAAAAGAGGACATTCGGGAGGAACGGTAATTGCGGATAGAATGATTGGTTTCATCATTTTTTGCTTTATAGCATGTTTTGGTAGTTTTTATTTACCAGAAACTAATGCTTTGTTAAGAATAAGAATAATCATTTTTGCTTTCACCGGGTTCCTGATTTTATTGACCTTCATTATTATTAATCAAAAGATATATGAGATCGTATCAGGCTTTTTAAGTAAGATACGCTTCTTAAGACGGGTGTTTAATTATATTGAGAAGCTACATGAAGGGTTGACCATATTGCCCTATGATAAAATTGTTCCTAAAGTTGGCCCATTGATATTAGTCTATCAAATCAATAATATTTTGATCGCTCATCTCATCTTCATGGCCTTTGATGTTCATTTACCCTTCAATTATCACCTTGCATTGATACCGGTCATTCAGATATTGACCATTTTACCTGTTTCCCTTGCTAGCCTTGGCTTTAGAGAAGGATTGTTTATCTACTTTTATAAATTGATCAATATTCCTGAAGACATTTCTTTTAGTGTTTCTCTCACATATTTTATCCTTACAGCTTTAACCATAGCGCTAATAGGAGGACTGGTGAGTATGCTTGTAGGAGTAAAACTAAAGAAAATAGGCTCATAAGCTTTGAACCGTCCATATGGGACCACTATTAAAAGTGTTTAAGACAATAGAATATGACCAATCATCGAGATACAATTGAGCAGCAACTGTTCAACGACTACAATCAATACAAAGAGGGATATATCACACATAGAAAGTTCAGGCATCTGGACCTGGTGAAGATTCTTGATCAGTATGAAGCCAATGACCTGTTTCATATCCGGAAACTCGGTGAATCCATTGAAGGACGTTCAATTAATCTGGTGAAACTTGGACAGGGTAGCTTAAAGATACTTTTGTGGTCACAGATGCATGGTGATGAGGCCACTGCTACAATGGCCTTGTTTGATATCTTTAATTTCTTTCACAGATCAAATGATCGTTTTGAGGCTTTTAAATCGGAGATTCTAAAAAAAGCGACCCTTTACTTCATTCCTATGCTCAATCCGGATGGAGCGGAAAGGTTTCAAAGGAGAAATGCAATGGAAGTTGATTTAAACAGGGATGCAAGAAATTTAATGTCACCCGAATCTCAAATACTTAAAAATATAAGAGATGAGATCAACGCCGATTTTGGTTTTAACCTGCACGATCAGGACACGCATTATACAGTAGGTAATACAGAGAAAGCGGCAGCAATTTCCTTTTTGGCCCCACCCTTTAATGAGTCAAACGAGATTAATCAAGTAAGGGAAAGAGCCATGAAGGTCATAGGTAAGTTGAGCAAAGGTATAAAGGAGATCATCCCAGGCCATGTAGCTAAATATTCCGATGAATATGAATCAAGGGCTTTTGGTGACAACATTCAAAAATGGGGAACAAGCACCATTTTAATAGAATCAGGAGGCTATCCCGGCGATCCTGAAAAGCAATTTTTAAGGCAGATAAATTTTGTAACACTATTATCCGCGCTGAATATAATTTCTAATGGATCCTATCAGGAAGAACCTGTGAAAACATATCATGATATTCCCTTTAATCAGAAATATCTTTTTGATCTGCTACTGAGAAATGTCACTTTGACTAATGGATCCGACCAGTACAAGTTGGATATTGGATTTAATCATGATGAAGTGTTCATCTGGGAAAGCCGCGAAACATTTTTCCGTGCTAAAATTGAAGATATTGGCGACTTATCCGGTTTTTATGGATACAACGAGTTGGATACTGAATCGATGCAAGTAGAAATAGGTAAATCCTTCCCTAAAGTTTTTCAGAATATCAATCAGTTAACAATGGTCAAAGTGGTTCAATTGCTGAAAGAGGGCTTTACATCAGTTTTGGTGGAGGATTGTGTTGATAGAGAAATGATCAATTTGCCAATTTTTATTTATAAAGACCAAAAGGGCCATGATACGGTGAAGTTAGAATCTAATCCGGGGTTAATCGTCAGGCAGGGATCTGAAGTGAGATATGCCATTGTCAATGGATTTGTGTACGATTTACAGGAAGGCAAAAACAATGTTAAAAACGGCCTGGTAATTTAATTCATTCGATAATACTGTATTTGGATTTGACCACCGAAAGTGGAAAAGCATTGAAATGCCACCATTCAGAATCTATTCCTCGGAATCCGGCCTTTGTCATAACACTTCTTAGTATTTTTCTGTGCGCTATTTGTCCCTTAGTTAGTTTTCCTTCTTTTAACATTTTCTTTTCCATGGTCGGATAGGCAAGCGCTCCAAAGTGATCATAACCAGTTCCCATGTCAAGAGGATTTCCATTTTTATCAGCAATAGTAAGGTCAACAGCCGAACCATAATTATGTATCGATCCTTTACTTGGGTTCGCGACGTAATTTGGTTTTACATCTATGGGAGCATCCAAAGTATCCCACAGGATTTGCTGTACACTTCGTGGTCTGGCACCATCATAAACCAAAAGGGAATAGTCAGGATATTTTTCCTTTAAAAATTGCTGGGCTCTGGCCAACATAAGAGCGGGTTCTTTGTGTAAATAACATTTTTCAAGATTGCCGTATACATCGACACCCACAAAATTGTCCTTGCCTGAGTATTTAAGTTCGACCAGGATATCCGGAATAATCGATTGAATGTCTACCAATCCGGCATCAATCATGCTTTGTTCGAATGTGCTTATTGATTGGTTTGCTTCTTCCTGAGCATATACGACAGAGGCGTGAACTATTAGAGCAAAAAGTAATGGAGATCTGAATGAAAAATTTAGCCTGAAAATATCCATAATACAAGCTAAACATACTGCAAAAGAAAAGCAATGATAATTTTTCTATCATTGCTTCCCAGGTTTAAATATGTTTCTGAATTAAAAGGCTAATCCAAATGTAAGTCCTAATCTCAGTCCGAATCCTTCAAAAGCTCCGGTTGAAAAGCTTGCATTACCTGATTCGACCTTAACGTCACCCGAATTGAAGTTAGGACCAAGGAAGGCATCAAGTGTTATTTTTTCTTTGAAAAGCCATTGTTTACCAATAACTACACCACCACCAAAAGTACTCAGGGTAGCTTTACTATCAGTAATTTCCTCCGTAAGATCAAAATTTTGATATTTTAAGAAGGGCGCTACGTATACCCCTTCAGGAGCACTCGTCTCAGATAAATAGAACCTGAACTCAGGAGTAATACCAAAACCTCTAAACTTTGTGTCAGTTACTGAAGCTCCGGTATAAAAGAAACCCAATTGGAAGCTTTTGTCTTCCTGAATCGCATTTTCATAGAAAACGGATATAGTTCTGACTATAGGGCTCAAAATATTGATTTTTACTACATTATTTTGAGCTTGGGCAGTGCTTATACTTCCGATTACCGCAAGTATTAATGTTGTCGCAAAAATTGTCTTTTTCATGTGTTTTAATTTGTTACCCTTTCAAATGCTTAAAAAGAGCGCTGTTAAGAATAACTATCTCTTGATAATCAGATGAATTCAGGTAGTTTGGATGTTTGTTAAATATTTGGTCGATAAATTTTAATCAGCTAATAATAGCATCGGATAATTTAGGATTTTCGCAAACGCTTTTTTTTGCATTAAGGATAAAAAACTTACGATATGGTATTATTCTAAAAAATTAAATAATATAATAAATTGAAGGATAAGTACTATTTGTGAATACAATTATCAAAGTTCACAAGATTAATTTAACAAGTCATAACTGCCAGAATTATTTTGGTTTGTGAACTGATGCGGTCTGCCAAAATGGCCCTCTTAGTGTCTTTTGAAGACATTTCAGGAATTTCTTTCTAACCATAAACTATTGAGAAGTAACCGGATCTTTGTTGTTATAACATCGTTTGCACTGCTGAATTTTATTTTTTTCAAAAAATACCTGGGTAAAAAATGAATATAATTCGCTGAGTAACAGGATTTATTTTCTGCCATATTTGAGATTGTTTTTTTGTTAAATGGTCCTTTGTATTTAAAAATTGATAAAAATGAAGAGATTAAACATGCTTAACTTAGTGAGGTATTTCGCCATGATGATGGTGGTGATGGCAGTTGCTTTTGTAGGTTGTGAGGATGAAGTTGACAGTCCTATTGATCCAAACATTAACACAGCAGATAGTTCGAGTGTCGTTGATGATGCAGAAATCGAAGCACTTTTTGATGATATTGAGAATGTAGGTATTGAGGCGATTGGCGCTGCCGATCCCAGCAGTGGAGGAAGGTATGACAATATTGAATTTATGGGTTGTGCTATTATCACAGCCAATTTATTGGAAAGAACGTTGACCATTGATTTTGGCGAAGGTTGTGAAGGACCTAGAGGTCGTTTGAGAAGCGGAAAGATAATCATATCGTATACTGGTGCTAGGGATGCCATTGGTTCGGTGGTTACCACTACTTTTGAAAATTTCTTTATTGATGGACGACGGATTGATGGTACCAGAACAGTGACCAATATCTCAGAAGAAGGTTCAGATATATTGAAATTTAGGGTAACAATTACAGGAGGAAAGGTAACATGGCCGGATGGTACTTTTGCGACAAGGGAAGTGGACCGTACAAAGAGTTGGGTTCCTACGGATAATCAAGAGGATGACAGAGTAGAATTTGAGGGTACTGCCAGTGGAACTACAAGGAGAAGTGTAAGTTACAGTGTTAAAATCAATTCAGCACTGATCATTAGAAGAGTTTGTGTGGAGGAAAACAATATCTATGTTCCTGTTCAGGGAGAAAAATTGATAACAAGGTCCGGAAGAGGGGACATCACAGTTGATTATGGCAATGGCACTTGTGACAGAGCCATTACAATCAGGAAAGGAGATCGATCCATCGATATTGAATTAACCAGGGATTAGGAAAATAAATATATAATGAAGGCTGATTTTGGTACTTATAATTGCTGTACCGGAATCAGCTTTTTTTGTACAGAAATCTATTTAATTGACTATTGGTCTGAAATCGATATAAACCTCCTTCACCGAAAAATAAGGTCCTCGTCCCTGAGTGGTGTCCATATCAAATAATTTTTGAATATTGTTCCCTGCCAGATCTTCAAGCTTAGTATCAATGATTATCTTATACTGATCATTTTCCCAGTTCTTCTTTGGATGGAAGCTCCAAACATGCTCCTTTTCCCAGGTTTTGACATCACCTTCTATTGTTTGGTTTTTTGAATCCACAATTTTGATCAGTCGAAGCAACAAGGCATGATCCAGCGGTTCGGGGAATTTCAATTCTACGGTTTCTCTGGTATGCACCCCCGGTGTTGTAAGCGTCCATGCTTGATGGTCGGGAGATGACCTGTCAGATCCAATTACTTTGAATCGCTTTTCAAAATTTGTAATCAACTGTTTGCCATCTGCATCGGTCCATTCCTTATCAATGAGTAGTGTATAACTTCTTCCTTGTTGCAGAGGTAGTCCGAGTAATGCATGAGGCGCCAATCCGCGTTTGATTCTACCCGGATCAAACCAAAGCGTTAATCTCCTTTTTTCCTGATCCCAGAGCTCTCTGTTCAATTCCAGGAATGGATCTTCTACAATATTTCCTTCTTCATCAATCAGCTTTATATATCGATATATATTTCCGGTTTTCATGGGGAATGAGAAGTGGATATAGAATTTTAATTGATTCAAAGGAAGGCTATCTGTACTGGGATATATATGTGTTACCTTGGTACTTGGCAACTTTTTTTCAAGTGGTATATTGAAATGCGTTTCAATTACTTCACCCTTTCTGAGTAGATCGCTCCTGTTGAGCAATGAATAAAAATAAGGTGCATTGAATTTTGCTGTATAATTGATTCCTTGAGAAAAAGGAAAACGTGGGTGAAAAAGGATTTTAGTAGCAGTTACCGTATATTTTCCTAGAACTGGTAATAAGGATACCGAAGCTTGACCAGCATAATTTCCTTTGACATAGATAGCAAGTATCGAGGTCCAGTGATCCTGAGTGATTTCCATTTTGGCAAGATCGAATAGACTATGACGATCTAGCCCTACTACCTCAATCGTGCTGAGATTAGTATTGAATAACACCTCAACTTCTTTGTCTTTGGGTGTTTGACTTAGGCTTGAAATGGCCACCCAAATAAAAAGGAAGGTGGCCATAAATATTTTTTTTAGAATCAAAATGTTTCTTCTACAAATACTTCGTTGGAAATGATCTTAGATCAAGAGAGCCATTGGGCATACGTTGTAAGCCGAGAACGAAATCATCATTGAGATTGTCAATTTGCATTACACCAACAGCGGGAAGCGCCATATATGGTACCCCTGCGGTATTAAGACCTTCAACATCATGTGTCACTGCTTCTTTTTGTTTCTCAATGTCTTCAACATCAATACTCATAAGTGATCTTGAGGTATTGGCAATCAATATTTTGTTCTTTCCATTTTTTTTAAAAGCAATGATATCCAGTGGCATGTTTCTAGCACCTAGTTCAGCCAATGTTTTACTTTTAACATGCTTACCATTTTTTAGATCCTTGATGGGAATGCTGACGAGAGGAGTACAGGTATACGCAGCCAGTAATTGAGGCTCTTGATTAACAGTATAGGGTAAAAAAGTTCTGATAGGAGCAGTGGTTTCAAATTTTCCATGAGCCCCATGCCAGATCTCTATTGTACTAATTGTGGCAGCATTGTCTTTGAAAGGAAATGGTAATACTCTTAAACTTGATGCGAATTCTTCATTGGATAAACCTGCAATGAAAAGCTTTCCGTCTGCATAACTCATATCAGTAATAGTCTCTGTGCGCTTATCACTTTTCCTCCAATTTTTATCCCCTTCCTTGGCAGGACTTGGAACGTTGGTAGTTGAATATTTCACTTGGTCCAGTGAGATCTCCTGTATTTTTTTATCAGGAGTGATCTTTAAAAGAATTTCTGCATAACCAATGTCATTTGGTAGCTTCCAAAAACCTACCTGACTGGCATCACCTTTAGAAACAGAAAGATAAATGTTTTGAGAAATTGGGTTGACGGCAAGGTCATGGATAATTACATTATCTCGTGTTGTTCCAAGCAAAGCGCCAAGTTTCCCTTCAACATCATCCAAATTAAAAGCACCAGGTGAAGCAGGAGACTGATTATCTCCAAGATCAACTGCAACCACAGTACCATTTTTAGAATCGCCAATGAATAATATTCCCTCCGGTCCGAATGTGAGGATGCTAATGGATTTGATTTCAGGTTTACCGAAAATAAAGTCTTCGGTAAACTTTGTTTCGCTAGCGTAAGCGGTTGATGCCAAGAAGCACAACAAGGATAAGAGTGTATAAATTTTACGCATGACTTAGGTGGTTTTGTTTAAGGTTTTTTTTCATAAGCACGAAGTTTCTTGAATAAAAGTTTCATTCATTTTTTCAGTAGCGAACGTTCGGAGTTATACTCGCTAGGGTTCAATCCAATGTAGAGATCGATGGCTCATATCATAGGACTCTATTAAATTGAAAATGAAAAAAGCACCTATGAAGTATTAAAAAGGAAATGATAACTTTTCAGAAGTAAAACAGTGAACTTTTTGAGGTTTTTTTGACTTTAATTATCTATGAAGCACATCAAAATAAGCCTGGGGTAGACTTGGGGGATATTTAAAAATTTTTCTTAGAGATTCAAGATATAATAATGGAATTTATTATATTGAATGTGCTTAAATTTTAAAATGTAAGAATTGAACTATTTTATCATTATTAGAGGTTTGAATTGACTTTTTTTGTTAAACAAACCTGGTGGTGATACCTCGAGTTAAATTAAGATGTTCCTGTAAAATGGTACGATTGACAAAATTCCTGATTTTTTTTGCTGGCAGCATTGTCCTAGCTGTCACAATGGTATTGATGGTACCAGTTTTGCTTATTTCACTTCTCCCAACCAGCAGATCCATTTCCTGACTTTCCTTATTTTATTCTTCTAAAAAAATCTATAAATCCTGCTTAAACATTTATTAGATGAGCACTAAGCTTTGTTAATAGCTGTAGACGAATTGGACAATGGAGTGGTAGAGTTTGACTGGTTGTAGAAGGACGTGCTTCAGAGTGGTATATAATAATTAGCCCCCATTGCAAATGTTTTTGAGCAACAGGGACTTAATTATGTTGAAATATGATTATGCTAATTGATTAAGTGCTGAAACTTTAGGGAAATCCACAGTAGTATCAGCAATGTGATTTAGATAGTTGGTAAAAGTGTTGTTTGCCACAAAACCAATGAGCTCTACGAGTGCAGCTTTGTTATAACCAACGCTGAAGAAACGATCTACTGTATCCTGACTAGGTAATCCTCTGGTTTCAGTGATCTCTTTGGCTAGACTGGTTAGCGCATTTAATTTACCGTCCTCGATTTCCCCGGTTCTTAATTTTACAGTTTCTTCTTCAGTGAAACCCTGCATTTTTCCTATGGCCGTGTGAGCGGAGAGGCAATAATTACATCCATTGGCTTCACCGACAGCAAGCGCAATGGCCTCAACTTCTTTTCCACTAAATTCACCACCTTTTAATGCATCACCTAGTCCCAATAGAGCGGTAAGACCTTTGTGTGAGTTGGCTGCTGTTGCGTATAGGTTAGGAACCATTCCAATGGCACCTTTTAAATTATCAAATACTTGTTGCGTTTCCGGAGCAACTTGTTCTCTGCTTAAGATTTCTAAATTTTTCATGTTTAATTATTGATTTTAGTTAATAAATTCATTTTGTACCAATCGGTCAAAAATTGACCAAAAAAATTAATTCAATACACTCAGACTTAATTTTAAAATGGCTTCAAGATCCTCTCTTTCAGGGTACATCCTTCGTGTTAAGTTTATACCATTCCAGGTGTTTAGAAGATATTGAGCAAGGATTCTCAGATCTCCGTCATTTGCAAGTTGTCCTTTTTGCCTTGCTATTTGCAGGCCCTTGAAATAAATATCTTCAACAGTTTTTAATTTTCTATCAGCTTCCTTTTTTAGTTCCGAATCAATATTGGCTAATTCGGAAAGCGCATTTCCAAAGAAACAGCCTTTATTGTGCGTTTCGTAATCAGGTGTATCGCAAATGTTGCGAAAATGATCTTTGATTACTTCCAAAGGTTCATCGCTGTTTTCTACGTCTTGATCCAGTTTCGTCAACACTTCCTGCGCATAATGATTTATGGATCTTATAAACAGTTCTTTTTTACTTCCAAAAGTATTATAAAGACTGCCTTTGTTGAGCTTCATTGCTTCAAGTAGATCCTGTGTGGAAGCACCTTCATATCCCTTCAACCAAAAGACTTCAACTGCTTTGGAAAGAACTTCTTCTTCATTAAATGCTTTGTACCTACCAGCCATTTTTTACTAATCGGTCAAAAATAGATTATCTACCATAACGCAAGAAGATATTAGGAGTTTCAAAAAAATTAAAAAAAGATAAATTTTTTTCAAGATTGAGTTATAAATGGTTGATTTTTAGTGAATAATAGTGTGTGAGAAATTTTGTATTGTAATTGAATGAAGATACTATTTCAATCTTCAAAGGAAATCAAAATCTACAGTAGTATTATATTCCAAATGTTAGTAAGAACTGAATTATTAAAATTCTATTCTAAAGGACATTATTGTAAAACTGACTTAAAAATATATCTTTCATCGTAATCAATTTCAAATCCCTTAAGAAACCCTATATACTCTTCGCTGAACGATTGTTTTTGATGGTGAATTTTCTGGTGTTTTATATACTGAACTACTCGCGAAACATGTGACTTACTGTAGGAAAAAGCAGCATAACCCGGTTGCCACGAAAACTTACTTTTTACAAATCTTTGAGCATTTATCCATTTAGATGATGATCCTTTTATATCTTTTATAAGATCTGATAAGGATTGAATTGGCCTCATACCAAAAAATATGTGTAGATGATCGGGCATACCATTGATGGCAATTGCTTTGTGCGAATTGTTTTGTATGATACCAAAGATGTATTTGTATAAATCAGTTTCCCAACTTTTATGTATAAGACTGGTTCTGTTTTTTACGACAAAAATGGCATGAATATGAATTTGAGTATAAGTATTGGCCATAGCTGTGAAATTTTATTGAGTCCCTATGGGATTATTTTATATGTATTGTTAAAGTTTACCTTCGTAAAATCCCTACAGGATTATAATATGCTAATTTATCGATGTTACTATAAATATGAAAATGATGAAAATCTCTTTTTTGACCTGGATATCTATTATACATAAATTTTAAAACCTTCAAGCCCTGTTAAGGGCTAAATATGGGTAAAAAGATTATCTAAACTATTTGTCCTGTAGGGACAAAATTTCGGACATAAATTCAAAGTCGCCACACTCAAAATTCAAAACTAAACTACTGCCAATTCCTCTTCCACATCGTTATATTTATCTACCATAGGGATTCTTTGCATATAGCTAATTTCAATCATGGGATAGCCAAAGTCCTCGACTACCTTTCCTTTAAGTAAATAAAAGCCTTTACCTCTGAAAGGAAATCTTTTAGCCACGTTAGGAAAATGAGTTGTATCAAATACCTGCCCTTCATAGTCGTAAAAAGTACCAAAGTGCATAGGTTTTCCATCTTTGGTATGTGTGTTTTTTGTGGTAATCAAATAGCCAACAATTTCAATGTTTTGTTGTAATCGTTGCATAAGATCACTGGCTTTTACTCTATCGCGATAGGACTTTTTCAATAAAAAGAAAGGATCACACAATGGAAAACCAAGTAGTTCCATTTCATCAAAAGCATCTTCATAGGGGTTTTTCTCTAATTCCGGTAACTCATAAACCTTAACTTCCTCCTCAAAAAGATCGCGACTATGCCTGGCGACTTTTCTCTCTCCAAAGTAGAAATGGGCATGCCAGAGCAGTTCCTTTTTTGATTTCCCAATAAAACGAAATGCTCCAATGCGGATCAATAATCGCAATTGCTCAAGTCCTACCGGTATCCGTTTGATGAAATTATCCAGACTTTTGAAAGGTCCGTTTTGTTCCCTTTCTATGGGAATCATTTTTCCTAAGTTTGTTTCCAAACTTTTTAAATGTATAAAGCCAACATAAATCGTTATTCCTTTGATGCTGGTAAGATATTCACCATGATTCACGCAGGGAGCTTCCACGGAAGCACCATCCATACGAGCTTCATGAAAGTAAAATTCGGTCTTATAAAAGCCCCCGAAATTATTAATAACACCGACCATAAACTCCAGTGGATAATGCGCTTTGAGGTATAGGCTCTGATAACTTTCCACTGCATAGCTGGCAGAATGCCCTTTGGAAAAAGAATAACCGGAAAAGCTTTCAATTTCATACCATACTCTTGCAGTGACTTCGTCTTTATAACCCTTCTCTTTACAATTGTCGAAAAAACGATCCCGAACACGAAGGAATTCTTTCCGGGATCTGAATTTGCCTGACATGCCTCTGCGAAGGATATCGGCTTCAGCCAGGGTAAGTCCTGCAAAATGATGCGCAACTTTGATCACATCCTCCTGGTACACCATAACCCCATAAGTTTCCTGCATTAACTCGTCCATTTTAGGGTGTATGGATTCGTAATTACCATTGCTGTGATGTCTTTCAATATAAGCCCTCATCATACCTGAGCGAGCTACTCCGGGGCGGATGATGGAACTTGCCGCTACCAGTGTGATATAATCAGCGCATTTTAATTTGCCTAGCAGCATTCGCATGGCAGGTGATTCTACATAAAAGCACCCCATGGTTTTGCCTGTGCTCAACAATGCTTTTATTTTGGGATCTTTCTTAAAATCGGTAAAACGTTTGACATCCTCCTGAATATTTTGATTTTTTGAAATGATCTCAACACTGTCTTTGATATGCCCCAATCCCCGCTGACTTAGTATATCAAATTTATAGATACCCATGTCTTCAGCGGCATGCATTTCAAAATGTCCTACTGGAAAATCTTTTGGAGGAAGGTCCACTGCGGTATAAGTGTAAATGGGTTCCTCTGTAATCAGGATCCCTCCGGCATGTATGGAAAGATGCTTGGGTATTTTTTTGAAATGTTCGGCATAGCGAAATATAAGTTTCGTGATGTGATCCTTGTTGCGGTGATATTGCGGATAGGCCACAATATTATCAATTTCACTTTTGGGTAACCCAAACACTTTTCCCAACTCCCGAATTACAGATTTACTTTGAAAAGTAACATGTGTGCCAAGTAATGCAGTGTGTTCGTAACCGAATTTTTCAAAAATATAGTCAATAACTGTATTCCTGTCTTTCCATGAAAAATCAATATCAAAATCAGGAGGAGAACTGCGTTCCGGATTTAAAAATCTTTCAAAATACAGATCGAGCTCTATAGGGTCAACATCGGTGAGCCCGAGACAATAGGCGATAATGCTGTTGGCACCGCTTCCCCTTCCTACATGCTCGAAATTTTTATGTTTAGCAAATTTTACAATGTCATCACAGATGAGAAAATAAGCTTCGAAATTCCTTTTGGAAATAATTTCCAATTCACGATTAAAGCGCTCTTCAGCTTCTTTCATAATATCACTGCCTCGATACCTCTCTTTAAAACCTTCCGATGCCATTGATCTTAGCTTCTCCCTGTCCTTTATTTTGCTTTCATAAAAAGTAGATTTGTTTTTATCTGTTTTGAAATCAAATGCAATGGTACACTGTGTCAGTAGTTTTTTGGTATTCCGGATAATGATTGGATACCGTTCATAATATTGAGCCAACACATTTTCTGGCATCATGACTTCATTGGGATGTGCCTGATATTTTGGATCCAGCTTACTTAGAATAGTATTTTGATCAATAGCTCTTAAAAGACGATGTGTGTTAAAAGTGATTTTGTCCTTGAAGGTGACCGGATGTAGTACCACAAGCTTATGTTGGTAATGTTGATAAGGTGATGAAATAATTCTGTTAACTTCATGTATCTTGATACCAACAAATTCATTTTCTCTTAAATTTTCCGGATCGATTGTTTGAAAAGGGTAAATGAAAAAGGTATGCTCGAGTTCGGGTGCTTTACTTAATAAAGGTAAATCTTTCATATTGTGATGGGAGAGGTACCCATTGAGTTTCCGGAAACCCTCATTATTTTGAGCGATCCCGATATAAAGTAACTGGTCGTCCCTTCGAAATTCGATACCTAAGGCGATATTCAGATCATAATTGCTTCTCTCTTCATTACAGATCCTAAGCATATCAATATATGCTGCAGTATTGTTGATGTCCGTAATGATCAATTTTTTTATGCCATGACGTTTGGCTAATTTGAAAAGTTCTGCAGGAGAGAGTGTGCCATACTTGAAGCTAAGATATGTGTGGCAGTTTAAATGCATAAAACTAAAATATTTAGCAAAAATACATAAAATTTTAGCTTTTCGAAAGAAATACTATAAATTTTAGTAAAATTAAAATTGCCTGGAAATTATTGATAGTGAGTGGGTTTTATAACTTTGCAGCGATAAGTTATCCGTATCGAGAGTGATTCTTTGTGAGTAATGATCCAGACCAAATGATGAAAAAAAAGACAAAAGCAAAAGTTTCGGAACAAAGTAAAAGCCAACAACCTATACCCAAAAATAACCGCAGATGGTTTATCCTGATTTCATTGGTGGTGGTTTTATTGATTAGCCTGAAATTTATCTTTGATGAAAATAAAACAGAAGAGAAAATCTCTATCAAGACAAAAGCCAATGAACCTCAATTTGTCAAAGAAGGTGAATTGTCCTTTGTAAAAGGAGGAAGCGATTCAACTATCACAAAAATTAATATCGAAGTGGCGGACAATAACGCCGATAGAGCTCAGGGGTTAATGAATAGATCCAGCATGGAAGAAATTCAAGGCATGTTATTCATTTTTGAGGAGGAAGCTGAAAGATCCTTTTGGATGAAAAATACGCTTATACCTTTAGATATCCTCTACGTGAACGCACAAAAAGAGATCGTCACCATCTACAAACACACCATACCTTATTCTGAAAATTCTATTCCATCTTTCAAAGAAGCCAAATATGTAGTAGAAGTTGTTGCCGGGTTTTGTGATAAGTACAACGTGAAAGAAGGGGATATAATCAAGTTTGAATTGGGTAACATTTAATGAAACAAGTATAAATATTAGCAGAGGGCCAGCGAATTTGTGTTAAAACACTCCAGCATTTGATTTAGAATATGTTAAGAAAAAAATATCAGTGGGTTGATATATTTCTATAAATAATTATAATTTAATAACATTATATATAAATCTATGACGGCAAGCTTCTAGGTTTGAGTTTTTAAGCTTTCAAATTTTTCAAAAGTAAGCCTGAAACCTGAAAGCCTGGATTAATGGTATTGAATTAGAACCGAATTAACATTTTTTAATCTGAACTTGTAAAATCTAAACCCTTATTTCAGCACTTGAGATCAACTCTGCAAATATTATTATGCTGGTGTTTCTGGTTGATATCCTTTAATGCTTTTGGTCAATTCTATAAATTAACCAGGTATGCCGATCACAATGGGCTTACTTCAAGAATGATCAATCATTCATTTCAAGATCAGGACGGTTTCTTATGGATATCAACCAATAATGGCATATTCAAGTTTGATGGCCAATCCTTTACGCCTTATCATTCCATATTGAAAGATTCTACCGGTTTGAGAAACAATAAAATCATGCAGGCCATGCAAGGAAAGGATGGTAGGATCTGGATTGGAACAGCAAAAGGGCTTCATGTGATGGCGCATGGAGAAATCCAATATGTGAACTTGTCCGGGAAGGTGGATGAAGAAGAATCGCAATACATACTGTCACTTCTTGAGGATTCCAAAGAGAACATCTGGGTAGGTACCTACAATGGTATTTTTGTTATTGAGAAAAATTCAATAGAGATACGTCATATCCGTAATGTCAACGGAGATTTGGATCTTAATAAGGCAAGTGTAGTATGGAGTCTGTACGAAGACAGCAGGAACCGGATTTGGGTTGGGACAAATCGTGGTGCCAGTATAAATGAAAGAACGGATCCTTATACTTTCGAACCAGTTCCAGCCCTATATAAAGGTGAACTGAGTGGTGAAAAGATCAGCACATTCTCCATTATTGAAGTTGACTCGAGTTCAATTTTACTTGGAGCCAATGTAGGTTTATTGAAAGCTTCTGTCAGGAATGACTCGGTTTATTCAATAGACTACTGCCGGGGTTTGGATAACCTGCCAATAGTTAAAGAATTTATCAATGATGTTTGTGTTGATAAGAATGGACATATCTGGATAGGAACATGGCGTAGTGGATTTAAACGGCTAAGAAGTATTGGAGAAAAGTTTGAGGCCATACCCGTAAACCTCACCAATGGTTATCAGGATTTGTACGCCAATGTTGGCGCATTGCATGAGGATATGCAAAACAATATCTGGTTGTCAAATACTAATGGACTTTTCAGACTAAGCCTTGATCATACTGAGTTCTATCGCTTTCCCCCCAATCACATCGATGATTGTTTTGATGATGATCCTTTCAATATAAGAGCACTATATGGTGATGAGAAAGGCTTCCTTTGGATTGGAACGAATCATGGATTATATAGATTCAATAGAAATGATGTAGTTAATAGGATCTGCCCCTCCGAATATAAGTTATTTGATGCCACTCAATTTAAGATTATAAACAGAATCTATATCGATGCTCATCGAAGGTTATGGGTAACTGCGCGGCAAGGCCTAAGCGTAGCTCAATTAAATGATGCACATGAACCAGGTCAATTTTATCATTTTAATACACAAAATGGTCTCCCTCATAATTGGCTGTTTTCAATATTAGATCAACATAGGGATACTGTGTGGCTTGCTAACTATGTTTCTCTTTTAAAAATGACCATACCAGATGGCGATCTGTCAAAAGCTGCTTTCAAGGTATACGATTCCGATGTGAACAGGATTGATGCATTGGTTAACAGTTATACCATGGAACTTGAGAAAGATCGGAGGTGCCAGATATGGATCGGCACTTTTAGTGGTATGAGCAGAATGTTGTCGGACAAGGGTAAAGGGACTTTCGAAAACTATCAAAATCAGTTTAATCTTTCTAGTAGCCTCAGCAATAACTCCATAAAACACCTCCATAGTGATGCCAAAGGAAGGTTATGGATTGGTACTCAATCCGGACTGAATTTATATCAAGAAGATCAAAATAATTTTGTGCAATTCGGATATGCCGATGGTCTGCCCTCCGAATACATATTGGGTATCGAGAACGATTCGAATGATCGATTATGGGTGACTACCACCAACGGCATTGTGAGTTTCATTTTTAATGAAGAAAACTTGAGTCTTGAGGGAAGGCAATACTATCAAAGAAGAAATGGTTTGAGCGACAATATTTCGAATCGCAATGTCATATTCATTGATGAGGCAGATAATGTGTTTGCCGGAAGTAGTAAGGGATTGAGTGTGTTGAATAGAACGTTCAGTGATACCCTCAAACGATCTTTCAATTTAGTATTGAATGATATTAAGACCACCCAAAAAGACAAGACCGGTTTCAGGTCAGCACTACCAACAATGGATAAAGGGCAACTGTATTTGAATCATTATGAAAACTCAATAACGGTTGAATATACCTCATTGGATTTAACCGATCCTGAAGCAAACCAATACCGGCACAAATTGTTATCCGGAAATGCTGAATGGATAGAAACAGGCTACAATTCTACGCTTAGCTTTTTTAATTTGTCTCCCGGAACCTATGAGCTTTTATTAGATGGAAGTGATCATAAAGGTAATTGGCACACTGATCCGATAGCAGTAACGATCCATATTAGCCCACCTTTTTGGAAATCGAATTGGGCCTTGGCTTTATATGCATTATTGCTGTTAGGCACTTTGAGGGTCTTATATGTTGGGAGACTAAGGCAGAAAATGAAGAAACTGGAAGATCAGGCAAAGCTGGAAAGAGCACTAATTAATGAAAGGGAGCAATTAAGAAAAGAGAATACTGCAGATTTTCATGATGAGCTCGGTAATAAAATCTCGAAAATCTCCTTGTTTCTCACAATGGCAGAGAGAAGCGTGGCTGATAAAGGAGATCTGATTTCCTGGTTGGATAAGATAAGAAATAATGTCAATGAGTTGTCTATTGGGTTCAGAGATTTACTTTGGGTCATCGATCCTGCAAAGGACAGCTTGTATGATGCTTATATCCGATTAAAGGATTTCGGCGAGGATTTGTTCAAAAATACGGATATCATATTTACATCTGCGAGCCAATATATAGATCAGGAAAGCATGATACTGGATGCACAAACAAAAAAGCAGATAATCATGATTTTCAAAGAAGCAATGAACAATAGTTTCAAATATGCGGAAGGAACAAAGGTTCACTTTCAGTTAGAAGTAAACAATGGGATAGTGAGTATCAGTTTATCAGATGATGGCAGGGGTTTTGAAATAAATTCAAAGTCTAATGGAAGAGGACTGGTCAATATGAAAAACAGAGCAGAAAGAATCAGAGCCCACCTGAATATTACCTCTTTGAAAAATAAAGGCACCACTGTGACTGTGAGTGGGATATCAATTATCTAGACAGAAATATCAAATTCCCGAACTGTTTGAGTGATAGAATGGAAATGTATTGATAGCGTCTCATTCTTTATTTTATCGGTATCAGAATTCTCAGGATGAAAGGATTACAGGATTTAAAACTATGAAGTATACAAATTCATAATCCCGAAAATCCTAAAATCAAATAAATCCTGATACAGACAAAATAGAAAACTCATACCACAAGTACGGCAAAGCAATCTACACTAATCAATATATATCCCCACTAGGGGTAGGAAGTAGTCACCTATAGATTCAAAGAACCGACAGTCGACCATCAAAAAACAAAAAAATCAAAGTTTTTTTTCATTCTTATAAATATCACATTACCAAATGATTAGGTGTGAAATATTATAGTGAGGTATTGGTGTGTCAAAAAAATTGTCGTTGTAACATGTTTGCGTAATAAGAATTATCTTCTTAGATTTGACTCAAAGAAACATAGATCACTGAGCATGGAAAGGATACAGATGTTTTTTTGTTTAGATGAATGATTTTTAGCCCATTTAATAAAACGGGCCAATACGCTTCTTTAGCAATGATATTTATGAACCAGCGACTCCAACGAACGGAACAGATAGGAAACTGAATTATTTTGATTGGTCATAGACCAGTCTAAAACTTAATGGAAAGAAATTGACTCTTAAAAGCACCATACTGCTAGGCTTTTTGCTTCAGTTCTGTGTGTTGTATGTTTTTGCTCAACAGCTACCACAAACAACTGCTGAAGCTACCAAAATAATGCAACTACTACCCCCAGATAGTTTGAAGCTGGATTCTGTGCGGCAAGTACAACAGCTAAAACATTGGATGGATAGTCTAGGATCTTTGGATCTTTCCCATGAGCAGTATCTGAAAAAATTAGACAGTCTGCAGAAATATGCGACCATCTCGCCTTTTATGAAATTCACAAATACCCTGAATAATACACAAACAGCTTTCCGTAGTTATGAAGATTCTATCGGCAATAGGCTTACGGAAAAACTGCAGTACGACCCATTCGGTGATGCCAAAGAGAAAATCGAGGCTTTCAACACCCAAGTAAAAAAGGTAGAGGACTCTATCCAAACAAAGATCAACAGAAGGATTGAGAAATGGACTAAAGGAACAAGCCAGGCAGATGATATCAAAGAAGAAACGACTAAGATAAAGGAAAAAATAAACGTTGATGGTATACAGGAGCCATTGAATGAAAATATAAAGGACAAAATTAACCTTCAATCTCAAGGTGTTAAAGAGACACTAACGAAACATGTTGACCCCTTACGACAGGAAATAGAAGAGATTGCCCCTTTAAAACCACTCGAAGGAAAAATTGATGGGATAAAACAAGTTACCAGAGAAAGTATTTCGGAACTAAAAGAAAATGAGAGCCTACAACTTTTCCAGGAACATAAACAAAAACTCAAGGATTTGGGTAGCAAGATGCAAGCGCAGCAACAAGCAGTTACAGATAAACTGGCTGCAGCTAAAGAACTACCTAAGACAGTGGAACAAAAAGTAGAAAATTTGGAGGCTGTAAAAGCATTTAAAAGTAAAAAAGGGGAATTGACACCTTATCAGGAAGAAATACAAAACTGGAAAGAGGAAAAACATGCCAAACAACAAATCACCAATAAGGTGAAGGAACAGGCAGTGAACCACTTTACCAAGCAGGCAGAATCTTTAGAAAAGACACAAAAGAAACTAGCTAAGCTGAAAAAGAAATATGAGAATGTTCAAAATATCAAGAACCTTCCTAAGCGACCTGAAAACCCGTTAAAAGGGAAACCCTTGAAAAAAAGGTTAATACTTGGAGCAACCCTTCAAGTTCATAAAGGACAACCCTTGGGCATTGATGTTTCTCCACAACTAGGCTATAAATTCACTAAGAACTTATCAGCAGGGTTAGGAGGCAGTTATCGAACTGCGATCAATGATGAGGAGCGCTATTTGTTAACCAGAGAACTGGAAGTATATGGATACAGGGCCTGGACGAAAATGAAAATTTGGAAAGGATTCTTCGGTTATGGAGAATATGAAAACCTGAGGCATGGAAAAAAGAATCACGAACCAAAACAAGTCAATACATGGGTGTCTGGCGCTCATTTAGGCATCGGCAGGAGCCACAAATTTCTAGGAAGAATAGAGGGACATATGCTATTGATGTATAACTGGCTTCACAAGGGTGTAAGCCCTTACCGTAGTGCCTGGAATATTCGTTTGGGCTTTGTCATTGGAGAAAGAAACAAGTTGAGAAAAATACATAAAGAAAAACTAAAACAGCAACAATATGATTAAAGGACCATAACCAGCAAACAAATGTAACCAGCGATAGGCTGAAGAGAAAATAAGGAACAGGGGGTAACATAACACTCTTTCCAAACCATAAGCGATATAATATACACATACCGTTAGTGATTTCTTTTGCCCCAATGGATGCATTTGCAGCATAAAATTATAAGCTTTTTGAGCCATAACATATAGAAATATTGAAAATCAGCTAAAACTAGTTAAGATGAAACAAAGAAAAATTTTGTTGGGATTACTCTTGATAATCAACCTGAGAGTACATGGACAAGATGCCCCAAACATCATTCCACCTTCGCCAAATGCCACTGCCATTCAGCAGCATGGAAATCTCGATGTGGGAACTTACACTGGCTCTGCCAATGTAAGTGTCCCTATTTATACCATTACCGAAAAAGGTCTCAGTGTTCCAATATCACTAAGTTATTCGGGATCGAATGGTATCAAGGTGCAAGAAATGGCCTCTTGGATAGGGCTTGGTTGGTCACTTGGAGCCGGAGGTGCGGTTTCAAGAACAATCAGAGGTAGGGCCGATGATGAGGGAAATGGATTTAAAAGCCTACCATCCATTCCTGATTTTGATATTAGTAATTATCAAACCTTTTATGATTACGCAGGAATGGTGAAAGATGGTGAGCCTGACAAATTCTTTTATAATGTAAATGGGTTATCGGGATCCTTTTTTATTAAGAAAAATGGAGACGTACTACAAATACCACAAAAGGATGTTAAAATCATACCTAACTACAATGGATTAAAGATCATTTCTTTTGAAATCATTGATATAGATGGGACCAGTTATCTATTTACTGAACCGGAGGAAGTGAGAAGTAGAACTGTTGGGGCATCCTGGACTGATAACGCATTCAAAGTGTCATCCTGGCATTTAACTAAAATAACTGATGCTACTAATTCAACAAGTATTGACTTTATCTATGACAGTTATAGTACGGATCTTTATTCGGAATTCCCGGTACATTGGCAAATTGCTCCCTCTCCGATTACGAATCCATTTAATGCACATCAATATAGCCATACCGAAACTAATGCCAAAAGGCTAAAAGAAATAGTATTCAGTAATGGAAAGGTAGTTTTTACAGCAACCAATAGTCGTTGCGACTTTGCCGATGACAAATATTTAAGTGCTATTGAGATTCAAGATGATCTGGGACAGCTCATCAAAAAATTCACTTTTGATTATAGTTATTTTGGTGCGAATGGGACTGTTCCTGTCAGCACTCCTTGTGAAACAGATGTCTTCTTGAATGGTAGCTTATTCGACGGAGATTACTACAAACGACTCAGATTGGATGCAGTCAGAGAATGGAACAAAAATGCTTCTGAGTCCAAACCCTCATTTGATTTCACATATTATGAGAACAACTGGTTACCAAGCAGGCATTCCTACGCTAGAGACCACTGGGGTTACTACAACGGAAAAAATAATACCTCTTTGGAACCCAAATATAAAGTTGATGTTCGTGTACTTGACGGAAGTATCGTGCACTATGTTGTTGGAGATGCTGATCGAGAACCGGACTTTGATTTTGTTCAAGCTGGCTTACTGAAGAAGATAACATATCCTACTGGTGGCTATACAGAGTTTGAATTTGAGCAACATCAAGCGGTTAATGATGCATTACCTAATGGCATAGACACTAAAAGTATTACACTTTATCAGGAGGGATTGGGAGGGATCTTAAATATTAATTTAATAGATGAACCATTTGCAGAAGTAACGATGTCCCACGGTGGACTTACACTTAGCCAAAGTTGTGATATAGAAGTTACTTTCAGGAATACCACCACAAATGCTGAAACAGTGATTAAACTGTTTGACATTTCTGATGCGAGTGGCTCCTCTACCATTACTCTATCTCCAGCGGAATATGAGGCCACATATAAGATTATTGATAATGTTGGCGATTGCCTTAATAGTGTCGATGTGTTGATTCAAATTTCATGGAATAATGAGGTATATGTTCTGAATAAAAATATAGGTGGTGTTAGGGTTCGCCGAATTTGGGATTATGACCCAACAAAGGGGGGAGATATTTATGAAAGAAACTTCGTTTATACTGAAGAAGATGGTACTGCCTCTTCTGGTGTCCTGGTGACAGTTCCACGTTATGGACGGGTACAAACTATTGATCACAACAATACACTTACACCGGTTGGGTGGATACGTTCTTATAATACCAATTTACCATTGGCAGTTACAAAGGGCAGTCACGTTGGTTATAGCCGTGTAACGATTCATTATAAGTCGGGTCAAAAGATCAATGGAAAATCTGAACTTACTTATAAAACGGCTGAGGATTTCCCGGATTATACAAGAGGCTGGACAAGGGTAGAAGGGGATGATCGTTTTGTTTGGGGGAACCGTCAATATGATTCCTGGCCATTACCACCTACTAATAGTAAAGATTGGAAAAGAGGGTTATTGGATACACAAATTGATTATCGATATAATAATGGTAATTATTATAAGGTTAGGAAACAGAAAAATGACTATACCTTCATTGGCCAAATTTATGATGGCACTAATAGCATCCCACCCTTATTGGATCCGGAAACCAATTTGGTAAAATACATAAAAGGGGTAAGCACGGCATGCGAAGGAGCAGGTTGTAATTACTTTGGTGTAAAGTTCTATAAGCTATATAGTGGTCGTTTCGAGTTAAAATCACAGTTAGTCACTAATTATCATTTCAATGATGAGACCAATTTTGAAGACCGGCTTACAGAGTACTTCTATGAAAGCGGCAATCATTTTCAGTTAACCCGTCAGAAGGCAACGAATAGCGATAACAAGGTTTCCGAAACGCTTAGTAAATACGCCGAGGATTATACTACCCCTTCAACACCCATTACACAAATGATCAATAAAAATATAGTTGGGGTTGCTATTGAACAGTGGCAAAAAGTGGGTGGCAATGTTATCGGTGGCACAGGAACAAAATATGTCTATGATGCAGTCAAAGATCGTGTACTTCCTGATGAAATACATCTGATAGCAACAGATATACCTTTAACTAGCTTCTCTGGTCCTTCAGATGGTCAGGATTTTGTCAACCAAGGTAACTATGAATTAAGAGCATCTTATCAATATGATGATAATGGCAACATCAAAGAATATACTAGAACCGGAGATACACCAATCACCTATATATGGGGATATGGAGGCACTTTACCTGTTGCAAAAATAGAAAATGCATCTGCGTCAGATGTAGAAACTGAATTGCCGGGCGTCTTTAATTTAACCATGGATAATTTGACATCTGCCCAAATTCAAACATTGCGGACTCAATTACCCAATGCCTTCATCACGACTTACGTCTATGATCCACTTGTTGGAATGATATCAGCAACGGATCCGAACGAACTGGTTACTACATACACCTATGATGATTTTAACCGCCTGGAGTTGGTCCGAGACCATGAAGGAAATATTCTTCAGAAAGTTGACTATCACTACTGGAAAAACAACTAGCAAATAATTCAATAAAGAAATAAATGCCTGGGTAAGGCCATAAAGAGAAAAGTTATGAAAACGATGATCAATAAAACACCTTACTACTTTTATACATGTATCTTGATCCTCTGCTTTTTACTGGGAGGACATGATTTGTTCGCACAACAGACTATTGAAGGACAGTGGACCGCCGTCGAAGGAATGGCGATTCAAGAGTTTAACTTTAATAATGATAGTACCGGAAGTTACAAACGGGAAAGCAGGACTTTTTCGATCACCACTTATACTACATCAGCTACTTCCATAACCAGCAGAGAATTCATTGATTATACAATAAATCACAATGGAAGCGATACTGCCTTGTATGCAGTCGTGGATTTTACCTCAAGCACGGAAATGAACATTGCCATTTTTACACAAAAAACTGATCGCGATCAATACGCTACAGGCAATCTACCTCCATCCACGAAATTTCAGAAAAATTAATGAGGCTTTTCAACCTAAAGCGAAAACAATGAAAGAAATTTATAATCATAAAAAATATGTAAGAGTTGTTAAGCGCAAATACATGGAATGTTTAAGGACATTTCTAAGCGCTGAAATGGTTTCCTATTTAACACTGGTTTTAATACCGCTTGGAATTACACAAACTGTACTGGGGCAAGGTTCGGGAAATTGCGATACCATGACCGGTGATATTTCTGGTTCAACCACCGCCGCTTACAATTCAACTGTAACCTATAATTTGACTGTAACCAGTGGTGCAGTATGTGATATTTATGACTGGATTGTTACGGGAGGAACTAAACACGCTGGTTCCACCAATACACAAGTAACAGTAACCTGGAATCAGCAGGGACAGGGAAGTATTGAGTACTATCATGCTTTTTTTACAGTTCCTATTGATTTTCACACGGTAACCATTACAGGCTGCCCTGCAGTTCCATCTGTTCCTGTGGTTTCAAATAACAATTGTGGTCCTAAAATACTGACCAGGGGTAGTCCTCCCTCCGGAGAGACCTGGTATTGGCAGGGTACCAATGCCAATGGAACCAGTACTACAGATGCTGCAACAACATATAGCGCAGGGACATCCGGAACTTATTATCTCAGAGCTCAGGACAATACGACACAATGCTGGAGCGATGCGGTTAGTGTTAGTGTAACTGTAAACCCAACAGCTCCCCCACCGACTCCAAATGTTACTGATGCAACTGTTTGTTATCTTGGAAGCCATACACTTACGGCCTCTTGGAATAGCGGCCAAACACCCACAGGAGGGAGTTTTAACTGGTATACATTGAGCAATGGAGGTAATCCTTTTCATAGTGGGAGTTCTTATGCCTTTACGGGAACATTGACCACAACTTATTATGTAAGTGCGACTTTAGACGGTTGTGAAAGTGCCCGGGTTCCTGTTACGGCCACCGTGCGCCAGGTGCTTGATGGGGGCAAAATAATTAGTGATAGGTCTATTTGTGGTAATATCTCTCCTGGAACCTTGTATAGTGGTTTGCTTGCTTCTGGAGGTACCGCTAGTTATAACTATCAATGGGAAAAGAAGGAAGGGGCAGGTAGTTGGACTACCATTTCAGGAGCAACCGGTGAAGATCATACCCCGACAACCCCGAGTACTAACACAATTTATAGACGAAAAACTACCGATAACGGTGGTTGCGGGACGAAATATTCCAATGAAGTAACCATCACAGTGCTGAACTGTTCGGATCAAGATGTCAACCATGTAGTTACTAGCTCTTTTCTGGTTCCGGTGATCAATGAAAATGCACTCCCTATAGATGTGAACAGTGTTAATAAAAAAACAGGTTATTTTGATGGCTTGGGCCGTCCGGTTCAAACGGTAATCTACCGAGGCTCGCCAGCTGAAAAGGATGTGGTTCAGGTGGTGGAATACGATGTCTTTGGCCGCCAGGAGTTTGAGTATTTACCTTATGTGAGTACGGAGAATACCGGTAACTATAAAACCAACCCTATCAGCAATGCAGGGAACTACACCGGCAGTGCTCACTATAATTTTTATAATAGCACTCCTGGTGTTGCTACAGACAGTGATCCTTATGCCAAAAAGAAGTTTGAAGCTTCACCATTAAACAGGGTATTGGAACAAGGGGCTCCCGGAACAGCCTGGCAACCCAAAGCAGGTGCAACGGATTATACTGGTAATACTATTAAGTTCAGCTATGAAGTAAACAATACTAATGCGCATGGAGCGATCAGGCTGTGGACGATTTCAGCCGGTTTGCCTACCACTACAAGTTCCTATGCAGCGGGAGAACTGACAGTACTTGTAACTGAAGATGAGGAAGGTAATCACACAAGAGAATATACCGATAAGCTGGGCAGAACGATCCTCAAGCAAGTACAAAGTGGTACCAATGCTTATTATGATACCTACTATGTATATGATGATTTTGGGAACCTGCGCTTTGTATTTCCCCCTGAAGCAAGTGAACAAATAGGTTCGAGTTATTCTCCTTCGAATTTACAGGATGCCATCATTGATGATTATGCTTTCTATTATAAATATGACGAACGTCAGTGGATGGTGGAAAAGAAAGTGCCCGGAGCGGATGTTGTGTACCTGGTATATGACCAATGGGACAGACTGGTATTGACCCAGGATGGTAATCAACGCGGTAATAATCAATGGAGCTTCACTAAATACGATGTGCTGAACCGACCTATTGTAACAGGTGTATATACAGACACTCGATCTTTCTCTGCGATCGAAACTGATGTAGAGGATGAAGGGATAAGATTTGAAACAGCAACTAACACAGCTGAAGGTTACACCCTTGATAGCACCTATCCCACGAACCAGGATGGTTCGCAAAGAACTTATCTGACAATTACTTATTATGATGACTATAGTTTTCTAAGTTATACAGGTTGGGATGCAGAAGGACATACTTTTAGCTTTGCTCCTGATTTTGATTACACTGCCAGCAGTGATTTGGAAACAGTAAAAGGACAGGTTACAGGCAGTAAGACCAAAGTGTTAGGCACTGATCGTTGGTTAAACAGTGTGACTTATTATGATGATCGTTATAGGGTGATCCAAACCATTACGGAAAACTATGTGGATGGCACAGATAAAGTGACCAACACTTATTTCTTTCCGGGCTGGTTGAAAGAAAGCAAACAGACGCATACAAGCGGCACAGCTTATGGCTCAGAGAATTTGGAAACCACGATGAGCTATGCCTATGACCATGCAGGTAGATTAGAAACAGTGCATCACCAGATCACGGGTCAGAACAAGATCTTGATGACCTCCAACAGTTACAATGAATTGGGAGAGTTGATAGAGAAGGATCTGCACAGCGAAAATTTGACCACCCATAGTTTTATGCAATCGGTAGATTACAGATACAATATCAGGGGATGGTTGACCCAGATCAACAACAGCAACCTGGATCAAACAGGGATCAATGCCGGTGATGAAGTGGCAGATTATTTTGGTATGGAGTTGTTTTACAATGAACAACCCGATAACCTGCCGGCCGGTTCGGTGCTGGGATCAAACTTCAGTTTACCATCTTTTGACCCGGCCCACCTGCTGAAAGATGGCCAACCAAAACCAGTGATTGGCTTAAATTTTCCGAAGCAACCAACCCCAAATATACCTAATGTTAAAACACCGCCTTCAGTAAAGCCAGAGTTTAATATTGATTTCGGTAAGGGAGTTAGAAAGGGAGTAGGCTTTAATAATCGAAAACTAAATTTGGATATAGATCCTAATAGTTTACCTGATTTGAAAATTGATTTTGAAGTGAATGCAGAAGAGCTTTTAGCTTCTAATGAAAATCTTTTTTTGCCAAGAATAAACTCCACAGATGATATTGATAATGAAAAAAATAAAGTTAGAAATGATTCCCCTTTGCTTTTAGATGAAATTTGGTTAGAAGCAGAATGTGGAATAGTGGGGAGCACTTGGCAAACCAATACAGATGGTAGTCCCTCAAATGGTGAATATGTACAAGTAGATAATAATTTATATTCACAAAGCTCAGCTCCAACGAGTACTAATGATCGAATTACATATACATTTGATGTGAATAGTGCAGGGAATTATATCATATGGGGTAGAGTAATAACTGTGGATGGTTTTGAAGATTCATTTTGGGTACGTGTTGATAATGGTAACTGGATCAAGTGGAACAGCATCAATCACAATACTTCGTGGCATTGGGACGAAGTACATGACAATGATAATAGTAATCAAGTTGTGAATTTCAATTTATCAGCCGGTTCTCATACACTTGATATTGCCTACCGAGATGGGGGGACTAAGTTAGATAAAATCTATGTAACGAATACCGGAAATACGCCAAGCAGCAGTGGTGGGTCTGCAAGTAATTGTTCTACTCCACCTGCTCCACCCAGCAGCCTTACAGCCACAGCAGCCTCCTCCAGTCAAATAGATCTAACCTGGGTTGACGGATCAAGCACGGAAACAGGCTTTGAGATAGAGCGCTCTACTGGAAATAATAGCAGTTTTACCTTGATCACTACGACAGCGGCTAATGCTACTTCCTACAATGATACAGGATTGACCAGTGGGACCATCTATTATTATAGGATAAGAGCCATTGACGCCTCAACGCAATCGACTTATAGTAACGAGGCCAATGCTACCACGACTGCTAACGGTGGTGTAGAGCTCTGGTTAGAGGCTGAATGTGGGACTATCGGAAGCACTTGGCAAACAAATGCCGATGCCGCAGCTTCCAATGGAGATTATGTAAAGGTGGCCGATAATCTGTATTCACAGGCAAGTGCACCGACCGGTGTTAATGATCGGGTCAGTTATAGTTTCAATGTTAGTGAGACAGGAACTTACAGGATTTGGGGCAGGGTAATCGCTGTTGATGGATGGGAAGATTCTTTTTGGGTTCGGATTGACAACGGCACCTGGATTAAATGGAATAACATAGATAATAGCAGTTCCTGGCTTTGGGATGAAGTACATGATAATGACAATAGTAACCAAGTGGTTGATTTTAGTTTATCTGCCGGCAGTCATACGTTAGACCTCGCCTACCGGGATGGCGGAGCCCAATTGGATAAACTATACATCACCAATACTGGAAATACACCAAGCGGAACAGGTGGTTCGTCCACTAATTGCTCAGGAGGCCTTACAGCGCCAGGCAGTCTCACAGGAACAGTAGCTTCAGCTACACAAATCGATTTAAGCTGGGTAGATGAATCAAGTGCAGAGACAGGTTTTGAGATAGAACGTTCCGTGGGAGATAACAGCAGTTTTACTTTGTTGACAACCACAGCAGCTAATGCTATCTCTTATAATGACACAGGACTGACCAGTGGCACTACTTACTATTACCGGGTAAGGGCGGTGGATGCTTCAACACAATCTGCTTATAGCAACGAAGCAAGCGCTACACCTTTCCAACCAGGTACAAGTGAACTTTGGCTGGAGCCGGAATGTGGTACAGTAGGGAGTTTGTGGCAGGTTGTTTCCGATGCCTCAGCTTCCAATGACAGTTATACTAAAGTGATTGATGGGAATTCCTCTCTGGTTAACCCACCGACTGCTTCATCTGATCACATAAGGGTATCGTTTAACATTACGGAAACAGGAACCTACAATCTTTGGGGAAGGGTGATTACGCCTACTGATAGTGATGATTCCTTCTGGATCCGGATGGATGGAGGGACCTGGATCAAATGGAATGATCTTGGTATCCATGCCAGCTGGGATTGGTTACAGGTATATGACAATGACAATAACAATCAGGTAATGCAATATTCTTTATCTGTAGGGGCACATTATTTTGATGTAGCCTACCGGGAAGATGGCGCGCAATTGGATAAGTTTTATTTAACCAACACAACGAATACCCCTTCGGGAACAGGAACAACAGCCACTAATTGCTCAGGTGGCCTTACGCCGCCAAGCAGTCTCACAGCAACCGTAGCTTCAGCTACACAAATCGATTTAAGCTGGGTAGACGAATCAAGCGCAGAGACAGGTTTTGAGATAGAACGTTCAGTAGGAGATAACAGCAGTTTTATTCTGTTGACAACCACAGCAGCCAATGCCACCTCTTACAATGACACAGGACTGACCAATGGCACTACTTACTATTACCGGGTAAGGGCGGTGGATGCTTCATCACAATCTGCCTATAGTAATGAAACAAATGCTGCACCTTTCCAACCAGGTGCAAGCGAACTTTGGCTGGAGCCGGAATGTGGTACAGTAGGGAGTTTGTGGCAGGTTGTTTCTGATGCCTCAGCCTCCAATGGCAGTTATACCAAAGTGATTGATGGGAATTCTTCCTTTGTTAACCCACCGACTGCTTCATCTGATCACATAAGGGTATCATTTAATATCACAGAAACAGGAACCTACAATCTTTGGGGAAGGGTGATTACGCCTACTGATAGTGATGATTCCTTCTGGATCCGGATGGATGGAGGAACCTGGATCAAATGGAATGATCTTGGCATCCATACCAGCTGGGATTGGTTGCAGGTATATGACAATGACAATAACAATCAGGTAATGCAATATTCTTTATCTGCCGGCGCACATTATTTTGATGTAGCCTACCGGGAAGATGGCGCGCAATTGGATAAGTTTTATTTAACCAATACAACGAATACCCCTTCGGGAACAGGAACTGCAGCAAGTAACTGTTCAGGATCAGGTCCATTGCCGTTTGTGACGATTACCACCTTAGATGCTAATGCCTATGAAGCCGGACAGGATGCAGGAACAATCAGGTTCTCAAGGAACGATACAGCCGGTGATCTTACGATTAATTATACCACCGGCGGTTCGGCGTCAAGTGCTGACTACCAGGAAAGCTTATCGGGTTCAGTCACAATTCCTTCAGGTAGTTTATCCACTTCACTTACTATTAGTGCTACTGATGATAGTCAGTCTGAAGATCTAGAAGTATTAACATTTACGGTAAGTACTAGTAGCAATTATATCATTGACGGAAGGAATAATACAAGTATCGCGATTATTGACAATGATCAAGCCAGCACCAAAGCCCGTGTATTGATATTAACAGATGCTGGGCCGGCAGCTACTTCGGATCCGGATGACCTGCAATCCTTAGTAAGGGCTTTGATCTATACCGACCAATATGACTTGGAAGGAATTGTTGTTACGACCAGTTACTGGACTACGGAATACAATAACAATGGTGCACAGATTGATATGACACCAGCGGCGGGCATATTGCAAGCTTATGAAGATGACTTCTCGAATCTGAGCCAGCATACCAGTGGTTTGTTGGACCCGGCTTATGTTTGGTCTGTTTTCAAAAAGGGTAATGATGATGTAGATAATGACGACATCATTGGAATGGATGATGTAGGCACAGGTTTAAATAGCGAAGGTTCTGACTTTATCATTTCAGCGGTGGATAATCCTGACCCCAGACCGCTCAATATCCTCATATGGGGTGGTGCCAACACCCTGGCACAAACGATCCAGGATGTGGCAGCCAGCAGGACACAAGCAGAGTTAGATGCTTTTATTGCAAAAATGGTAGTGCATGAAAGCTCAGGACAAGATGATGCAGGAGCCTATGTAGCCAAAAACTATTCGGCTATTTCTTGGATCCGTAATGTCATGCAACATCGTGGTATTGGTTATTTTAAGAATCCGGCCTGGGATCCACCAGGTCAGGGGGGACCCGACAATTTCAATTACCAATGGGTACAGGACAATATAGAAGGACATGGTAACCTGGGAACAGCATATCCCGATGAGGCCAATGGCGTCAACGAAGGAGATACCCCCACGCTATTATGGGCATTCAGGAATGGTTTGAACGGCTATGAAAAAAATAGCTGGGGTTCCTGGGGAGGAAGGTTTACCGATGATAAAGTCCTTGGAACACAGAATGGAACCGATCCGCCAAGATCCGGCTGGGTACAATTGCGCCAGAAAGAAGAGTATCTGGCACCATTTGAGATGTATATTGAAGCTAGTGATACCTGGTACTGGGAAGGAGGGAATGTTACTTATACAGACAATGATTTGGCTCCCTTGTTTCGCTGGCGTGAGCAATATCAGAATGATTTTGCAGCCCGTATGGATTGGGCGGCCAGTGGTACTTATGCAAGCGCTAATCACAACCCCGTGGTGCATATCAATGGAGATGCTACCAAGAATGCTATCCACATTAGTGCTGCTGCGGGGGCTACAGTTTCATTGGATGCTGCGGGTACCACAGACCCTGATGCAAATACCTTGACCTATACTTGGTGGGCTTATGAAGAGCCTGGTACTTATAGTGGGTCTACTAATTTAGATCAAGCGATTGCCAGCCCTGCTCAATCCCTGACTAATTTTACAATTCCTTCTGATGGTCAGACAGGAGAGACAATCCACGTGATTCTGACTGTTAAGGACAATGGTTCTCCAGCACTTTATAGTAACAGAAGAGTAGTGATCACCATTGGAACAGGAGGCATACCTGCCCCAACAAACTTGGTTGCTACATCAAATGCTGTTAAACAGATAAGTTTGACCTGGACGGATCCATCTAGTGATGAGACAGGTTTTGTCATTGAAATGTCTAACGCTTCGATTGGTGGCTTTGTTGAACTGGCTACAGTTCTCGCCAATACAACAAGCTATAGCCATATGGACCTAAATCCTGGACAAACGGTTTATTATAGAGTAAAAACAAGAACTGCTTCAGGTGATTCTGATCCAAGTAATGTGGCAAGCGCTCAGACCCTTACTGTTGTCAGTGCGGATAATGATTTTAATTTCCGTGCTCAATACAATGGTAACATCTCAGCGATCAAATGGAAGACCCAGGCTGGTTTTGAGCCTAAGGAGAAGATCTATTTGTACGAATATGATAAGCTGAATCGTTTAACCAGTGCCTGGAATGCTGATAGAACAAGCAGTGGTGCAAGCTGGGCCAACATAGGTTCCCATAGTGTACATAACATTAGTTATGATGCTAATGGTAATATAGAAACTCTGAACCGCCAGGCGATGGGAACCCAGATTGAAGCGATTGATGCCCTTGTGTATACTTATTCCGGCAACCAGCTAATGCGTGTGGCTGATGATAGTTTTCATAAATCAGGTTTCAACGATGGTCATCTGGTTGGTGACGATTATGATTACGATGCCAATGGTAATATGACAAAAGATGAAAACAAAGGCATTACAAGCATCGAGTATAATATACTGAACTTACCACAACGGATTATTTTTGATAATGGTAATGAGATTTTGTATACTTACGATGCAGCAGGTACCAAACTAAGAAAAGAAGTGATAGAGGGTGCAACCACCACCATAACGGATTATGTTTCGGGTGTTCATTATACTAAAGTAAACAGTGAAACAGGTGCACTACAATTTGCACAAACCCATGAGGGCCGTGTTGTAAAGGAAGACAATGGTGCTTATACTTATGAATACAACCTTACCGATCATCTAGGCAATGTTAGGGCTACATTCACCACTGATCAATCAGATGATGTATACCAGGCCACCATGGAAGATGTGAATGCCTCTACCGAGAGTCAGTATTTTCAGAATATAACTGGCACAACTTCCCCAGGTAGCCATGGCGGTACCAAGGTAGCCCGTTTGGATAAGACGAACCCTATGGGGCCGGCCATTAGTTTGGAAGTAAGAGCAGGAGATATCATTAACATTGAGACCTGGGCCTATTATGAATTCAACAGTGGCTATGGTACAGCCTTGGATCAGGCAAGTATTATTGCTGCCATAGCTGGTGCTTTTGGAGGTATTAATGGTGTAGCCGGAGAGGCAGGAGCGATTTTCAATGGCGTGGAGAGTGGCTTTGGCTTATATGGTTTTGGTGGTTCCACAGGCAGTGATACCAAACCCTTTGCCCACCTGAACTACCTGCTGTTCGACAAAAACTATGTACCGGAAGGCGGGGGATTCCTGAGTGTACCAGAGGGTGCCTATTTTAATTCTACGCGCATGGCCTTTAATCCTATTCAAATAGAAAAGGATGGGTACATCTATGTGTACTTGAACAACAGCAGCGATTCAGACAACCCGGTTGACTTCGATGATCTCACTATTACCCATACACAAAGCCCTGTTGTGAGTTCGGATGATTATTATCCGTTTGGGCTTACTTTTAACTCGGCACAGAAGATTGGTGGGGTGGATCAGAGGTATAAGTTTAACGGAGTGGAATTAAATCCTATGACAAGTACGTATGAAACACTTTTCAGGGGCTATGATCCTGCACTGGGAAGATTTATGCAGATCGATCCACTAGCAGAATTTTTACCTGGTATAAATCCTTATCAGTTTGGGTTTAACAATCCGATTGGATTTAATGATCCAGATGGGCTAAAGCCTGATCCCTTTACAAAATTGATAAGGAAGATAAGACTTGGTATAAAAAGACTTGGGCAGCGATTGGCTGGGGATAAAAACCCTCAAACAGTAATTAAAATAAAGGGTGGAACACAAGGGGCTCGTAAACGTGGGAAAAAGAAGAGCGGTGGTAGCAATGGCAATACAAGTCCAAGTCGGCAGTCTAGTTCGTTTGATTTGCCTGACATCCCAAAACCTGATGTGAAATTCTCGAAAATTGAACGACCTTTGAGGGAAACAGAAGACCTACCGACACCAGTGGACCGTCCACCACTTAAAGTTCATGGTGAGGATTTTGATGCTGGAACGGATTTTGATATAACTTTTGGAATATTTGGATCAAGTGATCCAAAATTGAAGAACAAGACGACTTTGAACAATTATTTATCGCCTATAGCAGATGCCCTAAAATTTGACACCAAGCTTGGTGTAACAATTGAGATTAAAACTAATTTATCGTTAACGGATAGTAAGGGGAATCCGATATTTGTTGATTTAGGAAAAACGCTGTCAGTTGAGAGCCTACTTAATCAGCGAGGAAGCGCGATTCAAATTGCTTTAATCAAACTGGGAGTTGATCCTGCGCAGGTAGTTTATCGCTTTGTTCCAAAATCTACTACGAATAGTATAAGATTAAAAATTAGAGATAATAAATGATAATCAACTTTTTTAAAGTTTTTATAATATTCATTAGTGTTTTTAAACATGATTCGCTTTCCTGTTCAAATGAAGAATTTTTGTACTGGTGCGAGAATTATAGACTAACTTGGTCAGATTTTCGAGGTAATCCAAGCGATTTTAAAACCTCACTCGGATTAGGTGCGGTAGCAGTTACCGCCACAAAGATTGAGGTGGAAAGTTATGTTGAAGATGGCGAACTTCGATTTCATATTACTAATAAGTTTATGAAAAGGAAATCTTGGGTTAAGGATAGTACTAATCAAGATGAGCACACTTTGAATCATGAACGGCTACATTTTGATATTGCAGAAGTTTTTGCTCGTAAAATACGTAAAGAGCTTGCAATTCAAAAGGGGTTGAGTAATGAAGCTTACCAAATGCTTATTCAAAGTTTGCTTGAGGAGAAAAAAAAATACAATAAATCATATGACAGTGAAACATCTCACGGTTTATTGAAAGAACAACAGATTCGATGGTCAGAAAAGATTAAACTAGAGTTAGAGGAACTAAAGGAATATTCATTCCCCTGTCCTACTTGTTCCAAGTCTTGAATGACATCGAATGCTCAATGAATTGGCAGAGACTTTGTCTCGGCATCGAAGGTAAAATACAGAAAACCGATCTAACCACCCTCAGAGTCACTCGAAAGAGGACTCTGAGCGATTGAAAGTAATACGTTTCTGTGGTTTCCACTGTTCGGGAGTTGTACTCTAGTACAAATGGGATCGAAGGCATTGCATAGAGACTTGTAGTCTTGTGCTTTTAGCAATGAAGTAAAAAACAGAAAACCGATCTGCTTTTGTGGGTCGGTTTTCTTTTTATTGTCTGTATCAGGATCCTCAGGACGAAAGGAATATAGGATTTAAAACTATGAAGTATGCAAACTCATAATCCCGAAAATCCTAAAATCAAGCAAATCCCGATACAAACAAAAATGAAACTCATAACCGTGAGTACAGCAAAATAGTCACCAATTGAGAAATACATGTCCCCCGCTGACGGTAAATTCCACACGTATGGCTTTTAATCCTATTCAAATAGAAAAGGATGGGTACATCTATGTGTATTTGAACAACAGCAGCGACTCAGACAACCCGGTTGACTTCGATGACCTCACCATCACCCATACCCAAAGCCCGGTGGTGAGTTCGGATGATTATTATCCGTTTGGGCTTACCTTCAACAGTACACAGAAGATAGGTGGGGTAGATCAGAGGTATAAGTTTAATGAGGGTACCGAATTTAATCTTGACCTTGGTGTGAATTTGTATGAAACTACTTTTAGAGGATATGATCCGGCATTGGGAAGGTTTAATCAGCCAGATCCATTGGCAGATTTATTTCCAGATTGGAATCCTTATCAATTTGCTTACAATGATCCTATTTTCTGGAATGATCCTATGGGTTTGATGAATACTGATAGCACAGCAAACCCTACACCAGAACCTGATCCTCCCTCTACTCAGGAGTTAGTTGATTATTTGTGGAGTATTACTCAAAATGGTACGACTACCACCTATACTTTTGATTTCAATCCATATGGTGGCAGTGAGGTGTATAGGGAAGAAACAGAAAATGGAGTTACAATATACTATTCCGGTGAATACACAGTTAGTCAAACTAGATCAAGATATGTGGATAATTCAGGAAGCAGATCTGCTAGTTTTACAAGATCACAATTGGCCCTTGGTACAGGGGCCATACTGTATGGAGTTGGCGAAAGCCTTATTTACAACGACCACTATTGGCTAGATTCACGCGGAAACTTCAGAAGTACTCAGTTATTACAAAGACAAGCCAATGGTAAATTTGTCAGAGGAGTTCAAGGATATAGATACGGTTATGCTAGTGCTCAACAAGCTTCAAAAATTTGGAAAGTTGCTGGTAGAGGGACCTTTTTCGTAGGAGCAGGTATTGGTTTATACCAAGGTATTTTGGCTTATCGAGCGGGAGATAAAGCAGGAGCGTTTAAAGCAGGAGTTGATATTACATTTGGGGCGATAGGCACCTTTGGAGGACCAATAGGTTTAGGCATCAGTACGGTTTACTTTGTTGTAGACACTACTATTGGTTGGGAAAATGCATTTAGAGCGGGAGGCAATTTAATTCAGAGAAATCAAGCAATACAAGGCCCAGGTTGGAATGCGTTTAGAACTGAAGGAGGTAAATGATGATTTATAAAGCATATAAGTACACATACTACAAAATTTATTCTTGGAATTTGAAACTACATGGCAAAAGTGATATTCCAGAGTATAATGCACTATTTGGTATAGCTTTCCTTGTACTGGTAAATTTAGCCAACCTAGTTGTTCTGTTTGAGGGGGTTCTAAATGTTGATTTATTGCAATACTTTAACTTAAATATTGGAGCTCAAATTCTTGTTTTAATAATGTATCTTTTAGTCCATTATTTTCTTCTATTTTATAAAGGAAGGTATAAGAAAATAATAGAAGAATTTGAGTCTGAAAGCAAGAAAAAACAAAAAGTTGGGGCAATTTATGTTTGGAGTTATATCATAGGTTCTCTTGTTCTATTAATTACTACCATGTATTTAGTTTATTAACCAATTGTTCGAAGTTTTCATTGACTTCGAATAATAAACGAAAAGCAGAGACTTTGTCTCGAAATCGTAGATAAGAATAAAGAAACCGGTCTATTATTGCAGATCGGTTTTCTTTTATTGTCCGTATCAGAATTCCCAGAATGAAAGGATGACAGGATTTAAAACTATGAAGTATGCAAATTCATAATCCTGCAAATCCTAAAATCAAATAAATCCTGATGCAGACAAAATGAATTCCATCCATCCAACGTATAGCCCCAACACCATTAGTTAAATCAAAATCAAAAATTCCCTCAACAAACTTACATTCCCATAGAAAGACAAAGGAGAATCTCAAATAGTATAAAAAATGCTATTATTTTAGTCTCTTGAACCAAAACATTCATGTGATTGAAGCCGAGTAAGACTGGATACCTACAGATTATATATTTCTTGTTAACATTTTTGTCTTTAGGATTTACCGCAGCCGGACAGGAAAGCTCTCCCCAAAAGGGTATTTTCTTTGTGGAGCCTGAAATCATGATTGGCACCGTGGTACCTAACTTTCCAGATTTTCCTAAGAGTGACATTCGAACTTCATTGGTATTGAATTTTGGCAGGTTGAACGCCATTGAAAATCAACACTGGGCAACCTACTATAGTTATCCCACTACGGGTATTGCTTTTGCTGTTTCAGATTATGCCAACAATAAAGTACTTGGAAGAGAATTCAGCCTTGTGCCTTATCTAACGCTTAATCTTTCCAAAAAGCGTCTTCATTCCTGGTATCTTAAACTGGGGCTGGGAGCTTCCTATTTTACCAAGCATTTTGACGTGCTTGAAAATCCTACCAATGAGGTAATTGGTTCCTCACTAACCTGGACTTTCCAGGCTTTTATGTACCGGAGTTTGCTTGTCAATGAAAAGATGCACTTAAAATTTGGCGGCGGCTTTTGGCATAGCTCCAATGGCCATACACAACTACCCAATTTTGGAATGAATTCCGCTATGATGTCCATATCAGCTCAGTTCCTGGATGGAGCTAAGGCTCTGAACTTTTATAAACATAATAAGCCCGTGGATATCGATCGGACAAAACATTACTACTTTGTTGCCCGCAAAGGTTATGGTTTTCATGAGCTAGGTGATGCGAACGGACCGATTGGTGGAGCCAAAAAAAGCGTTTACACACTTTCGCTTGGGGCAGGTGTATTGTACAGGCAACATCTTCGGGTGAGAGCCGGTTTTGCTTATAGGTTCTACCAGCACTATTATGACGAAATACGTGCCAATGAAAGATCGGAGTTCCGTGATCGCCCTGCCTGGAATGCTTCGAATATTTACTTTTTCCTTGGTTCGGAATTTCTCATCGGGCATATCGGAATGGATGCGGAAGGTGGCTTAAACTTGTTTAAACCTTTCTTTAGAACTCATATTGACGAATTTACAAATACGGAGGATGAGACCAAGATCTTCTTAAAACAAATGTTCTCCACAAGGTTAGGATTAAACTTTTACCTTTTCAATACCAATAGAAAACCCAGGAATAACTTCTTTTTAGGCGCCCACATCAATGCCAATTTCGGTCAGGCAGATTTTACCGAAATAAACCTTGGCTACACTCACATGTTTAAATAGGTTGAAGTATATAGCTATAAATTTTCTTGTCAGTATCAGGATTTACTGGATATTAGAGCTTTCAGGGTTGTACTACTAGACTTTTCTCACTCCCAAATCCTGTATAATCCATTAATCCTGAAAATCCTGATACAAAAAGGAAATTGACCACCCACAAAACGTACTTGTCTCCCGCTGGCGGGGGTAGGGGGTGGACATGCTACACTTGAACACTCCACAAAAACGACAGCTAAAACAACTGCATTCATAGTTTTTCTATAAAATCGAAACAACTTTATTTTTGTTCCGTATTCAATGATTATGAAAGGAACAAACTTGGGAGAGCTGGAAGAATTAGTGCTGCTGGTAGTCGCCAATCTGGACGATGATGCTTATGGGTTGGCCATAAGGAATTATATTAAAGCAAAGTGCGAGCGTAGTGTTAGTATCAGTACCGTCCATGCTACCCTGCATCGATTGGAATTAAAGGGATTTGTTAGCTCTCGTTATGATTCACAAGCCACCGGTGAACGTGGTGGTCGTCCGAAGTTATTGTTTACCATTACAGCAAGTGGCGAAAGGGCCATGCGCTATACGCGGGATCTTAGAAACAACCTTTGGAGCACCATTCCCAAATTATCATTTAATCAATCCATATGAGTCAGGATACACCTCCCAAATGGATCACAAAGTTGCTGGAAAGGTTTTTGGACCCTTACCTTTTCAATGGTATTTATGGTGATCTGTTGGAGGACTATCATGATAATTTGCAAACAGGAAAAAGAGCCCAGGCCAATCGCATATTCGTCCTATCTGCCATGGGTTTTATCAGGTATCACAGCTTACTGAATTTTCAAGGCAAAAATCAAAATACCACATCAATGGACATTTGGATCAATTATTTTAAGTCTTCCATTAGGAACTTAACAAAAAACAAACGTAATACTTTCATCAGTCTCCTGGGATTGGTGGTAAGCTTTATCACGGCCGTAGCCATTTTTCAATATTGTTACTTTGAGAGCAGTTATGATACCTTCCATTCCCAATCCAAAAACCTTTATCGTGTCTCGCATATTTTCACGAATAGCTCCAATACAAGTCAGCATGCTACCACTTTTTTTGCGGCCAAAGACGCTATGAGCAATGAGATCGCAGAGATCGAAAAAGCTACCCATATTTTTAATGTGACCGGTATTATCAAGAAAGATCAGGAAGTTTATGAGGAGGACAATGTGATTTTTACCACGCCTCAATTCTTTGAAATGTTTGGTTTTTCCCTCATTCAGGGGAACTATCAGGACTTAGAAGATCCTGATGTCATCATGTTGCCACAATCCATCGCCCTAAAGTATTTTGGTGACGAAGATCCATTGGGCAAAATACTGGAGATACAGAATATGTTTGGTGAAAATTGGGAAATGAAGGTGGCTGGTGTTTTCGAAGATTTTCCTGCTAATTCACATCTTAAAACTTCTATTATGCTTCCCATGAGCCGTTTGATCCATACCGGGGAGGCGGGAAATATTTTTGGTAATGCCATTACTTTCGACCAGGTCAAATGGAGATGGTTATCATTCCATACATATATGAAGTTAACAGAGGGTGCAGATATTGATGGGGTTACAGAAAGTGCCAATAAAATTGTTGAAAGGAATAGAGCACCAGTCAATGCACAGTTGAATCAAAAACATGCTATTTGGTTACAGCCCGTCAATGAAATTCATACCACCACTGGTATTGAGATGGAACCATTCCCAACCATTGAAAAGAAAGTGATCACTTTATTTTTGCTCATAGGCATTTTCATATTGTTGATTGCCTGGATCAATTACGTTAACATTTCCACAGCCAGGGCTGTCACTAGGGGTAAAGAGGTAGGTATTCGTAAGGTAATGGGTTCTTATAAAAGTCAATTGCGCATGCAGTTTTTGCTGGAACCCTTTATTTTAAATGTAGCGGCACTTGTATTAGCCATTACCGCACTTGTGCCATTGATCCCTTTTTTGGAATCGATCACCGATGTTCCGTTTTTCACAAGTGTCCTGGATAATCATTTACTCATTGGATTGGTAATCGGGATTGTTGCATTGGGTTCAGTTTTGTCCGGCGCCTATCCGGCCTTTATTTTATCTAATTATGAAACCATTGAAGTGCTGAAAGGTAAATTTGGATTTTCCTCCAAAGGAGTGATGTTGAGAAGGGTATTGGTAGTTGTACAGCTGATCTTTTCCATATTCCTGGTGGCTTCTTTGCTGGTAGTCCAAAGTCAAATGCAGTTTATGCTCGACCATGAATTAGGTGTGAATATCGATCGGGTTATTCTCATAGATGGCCCGGTAAATGAAGTGAACAATGATAATTACGAAGGAAAAATGGAAACATTGAAAAATGAGCTTCTGGCTATTTCCGGTGTTCAAACAGTTTCTACTTCTTCCTTAGTACCCGGAATTGAGAATATTTGGAGAGGCTCAACTGAAAGCAGAAATGGGGAAGAGGCCGGTGTGTTTTTACACAGAGGTTTTATCGGGTATAATTATATGGATCTCTACGATATACAGTTATTGGCCGGTAGGAATTTCGATCGTGATTTTGAAACGGATAGAACAGCGTTGATCGTCAACGAACTGACAGTGAAAAATTTAGGATTCGAGTCACCCCAAGCAGCACTTGATGAGGAGATTCACTTTACAGACGGATCCTTTAAAATTGTTGGGGTTGTGAGCAACTTTTATCAAAGAGGTGTTCAGTTTGCTTTTGAACCAATGACTTTTCAACTGGATACAGCCAATACCGGGAATTATCTATCGGTCAAGGTAGCAACAAGTGAGCTAAACCATGTAGCAGTATCCATTGAGGCAGCCTATAAAAATATTTTTCCCGATTCACCTTATCAAAGCCGTTATGTGGATGATATATTTCAGGCGCAATATACCAGTGAACAACGTTTTCGTAACCTGTTTACCTCCTTTACGCTGGTGGCACTAATTATCGCCTGTTTGGGACTCATCGGATTATCCTCTCACTTGATGAATCAAAAGCTGAAGGAAGTTAGCATCAGGAAAGTGCTGGGTGCAGCGAATAGTCAGCTTTTCGTGATCTTAAATAAAGAATATGTACTGGTCGGGATTGTTTCCTTTGTACTCACCGTACCGCTTATTATGATATTGATGCAACAATGGTTGGACAACTACCAAAACAGGATCACCGTGCATCTTGGTTTCTATCTCGTCCCGTTCTTTGTTGTGATGGGGATCATTTTAATCACCACATTGGGATATACTTTGAAAGTTATAAAGACCAACCCTGCGGTTACCTTGAAAGAGGAATGACTTGATTTTTCCAAAACCACCTAACCAATTTGGCTAAAGCCCATTTGGATTTTAATTTAATGCTCAAGCTAAAGCTTGAAGCAATTAATTTTACTGTTTGATTAATGGAAACGTGATGTGGCGTAGGTGTCTGACATTTGAGAAATGTCTGACACCAAGGATCGAAATCAATTCTACGGATTGGTCGCAGATAAATTCTGACTTCTCTTAGGTGTCAATAAGGTGGCAATGTGTTGATTAAATAGGGCAACCCCTTTGGCATTGATGTGATTATTGTCGTAAAATAAATCATAGTTTCCCTGAAACATATTGTGATAATTGTGATATTCCATTCCCTTTTTATCAATGAATTGATCGAACAATTGCATCACTTTACCTGACTTTTCATTGTAAGCTATATAAGGCGCTGTGAAGAGAGTTATTGGTATATTTTGCTTTTTGGACAATGTTATAATTTGGTTGAAATACTTGTTCTCAAAAAACTCCTCTGCCAGAAAGTTCTGCAGCTTCGGGCCTTTAAAGTTCTCATCATGTATTAAACTACCATGTGAATCGAATGGAGGCTTCCAGCTATTAAGTTTTAATTTGGTGAAATTTTCAGGACTCCATTTAAAATTGAACATGGCATAACGAAGCATGGGTATGTATCTTAATAAATAGTATTTAAACCCAAATTGTTTTTGGTGCTCAAAAACATAATCACGCTTCAACAAGGGATAAAATGTATAAGTTGAAAATTCATCTTCTCCATAGTTGTTATACACCACGGGATCGACCTGAAAAAGTATTCGTTTGGTGGTATTGCGGTTCTCTAAGAAAATTTTCAGCATTAACAGTTGGGAGGCGAAATTACTTCCGTCCAAACCAAGGTTGAGTCCTTTTAATCCAGTGGCTTTTTCCAGTTTTTCAACATCTATAGTGGAGTAAACCCTGGAGTTGCCTAAAAGAATAAAATCGAAGTTTTCGTTTTTAAATTTATCTACCCACAGGGGTTTGTAATAGTTGGATTTATTGAACTCATGGGTCAAATACATATCGATGACATAAGCAATCGCCGTAACGATAAGTAAGAGCATCAAAAATTTTATGAAATAACTCTTCATGTGTTTCAAAATTTATGGGCTGTTGAGAATGTGTGCTTTACGTTTCATCATGCTCTCGTGTATCTCAACAACAATCTCAGGCATGGCCTGTTTCATGTGTTTAAAATCTGTGATTCCCTGAAAACGATTTTCCTTCTTTTATTCATTGTATACCTTTACTTCTTGTTTTTAAATCATAGAAATACTTTTGAGATCCGTCCATTATTAAAATTGAAAATAAATAAAATCCTGTTCGTTTTGAAAGACTCCCAAAAGCGCCATGATCATAATGACCATAGAGTAAGCTAAATAACGAACCGGTTGATAGACAAAGACTTTTCTTTTGATAAAATCAGATTGCATGACCAGTTCTACAAAGATGAGTAATGATATTAATAATAATAAGATCATGAAATTAAAGACAGCAATCAGCTTAATGGAATCCCAATCAAAAGAAATATTGAATGCATTTTGAATTAAAAGAAATGCATCCTGAACATGATTGGCCCTAAAAAAGATCCAGGCAAAACAAACAATGGTAAATGTTATGAATACCCGAATCAAATGGGGTAGTCGCAAATTGAACGGCTTGTATTTCGACCACAAGGCTTCTATGGCATTAATGGAACCGTGTATAAATCCCCAAATCACAAAAGTCCAATTCGCGCCATGCCAAAGCCCGGAAACAAGAAAAGTCATCATGAGATTGTATATCCACCTGGGAGTGCTGGCTCTGTTCCCACCCAAAGGAATATAAACATAATCCCGAAACCAGGTAGATAGTGAGATATGCCATCTGCTCCAGAATTCCTTGATGGAAGCTGAGAAATATGGTGTCCTGAAATTGGTCATTAGGTCAAATCCAAAGAGCCTTGCCACACCTATGGCAATATCCGAATACCCCGAAAAATCACAATAGATCTGAAAAGCAAAAAAGATCGTGGCCAATATTACCGTAATCCCCTGATGGTCTTGTGGGTGATTATATACAAGATTAACATATTCTGCCAACCGGTCTGCAATAACGATTTTCTTAAACATTCCCCAGAGAATTAATCTTGAACCGGTTACTGCTCTGGAATAATCAAAACGTCTTATTTTATAGAACTGTGGTAATAAATGTTTGGCCCTCTCAATGGGTCCGGCTACTAATTGGGGAAAGAAGCTGACAAAGGCAAAGAAAGCCATCCAATCATGACAAGGCTCAATTTTTCTTTTGTACAGATCAATGGTGTAGCTCATCGTCTGGAAAGTATAGAAACTAATACCCACCGGAAGAATTATGTGAAGGGTTGTTAGTTCTGCATGTACACCAATTGTTTCGAGGGAGGATCGCAGGGATTCAACAAAAAAATTAAAGTATTTAAAGAACCCAAGGAATCCCAGATTGGCCAGGATGCTTATACTTAATAGTAACTTTCTTTTGTTTTTCCTTTCTTCCTTACCTAAAAATTGACCAACTATAAAATCTATGGACGAACTGATCACGATGAGGGATAGAAATCTCCAATCCCACCACCCGTAAAATACATAGCTGGCGACTACCAGAAAGAAGTTCTGTACTTTTAGGTTTTTATTGACAATAAACCAATAGAGGATAAAGACAACCGGCAAAAAAACTAGAAAGGCAATTGAATTGAAAAGCATGCTTTAGTATCCTGATTTCAACGTGTGGTAATTGCGTTAAGGCGTAAATTTAGTTCATTACCCCAGGATGTTATGACCAAAAACATAGAAAATTTCATCTTGTAATAAATACCTCCAAATTATAAGATTAGAAATAACGAATATCTGGTTGGATTTTTAAATTGTCGAGACATTATCAAATTATGCACGATAAAGCAAGGCATAAGTCTGAAAAATAATAGATAGAGGATAAATGGATGTCAAAAAATTTTATTGGAAAAATCTAATAATTCTGATGGAAAGCGCAGTTAAGGTATTACCTTTTGTTTAAGGCGTCATGAACAGAATATTTAGTGTCGGTTCAGGTTTTTTGACAAAAAAATAAAAACAATGCAACAACATTACATTTGATTTTTTATTTAAAAATGTCGACCGTTATCTTACCTCTGACAAGTAATTGAGAAATAGAGAAAAAAGAATTGAATAGCTCGGTTTACGTTAGTCAATGTTTTTATTTTAAATTTCAGGCAATCATTTTATCATAACCTAAAGTTTTTGTGAGCTTTATGTGATTTATAAAAAGTAACACTTTTAGTGTGATAAAAGGTAAAATTTAATCATAATTCCAACTGCTCAAATTGCACTCACCTCTTTTATTTTTGCATTGTTCTTAGAGGACAAGTTTAAAAAAATTTAATTATAGGAATTAATCATACATGTTGGCTGGTGGCAAAAATCACATGATAATTTTTGAACATTATTTATATTTTTGACTCTAGTACTATGTCTGAAAACCTTATAACAAGCAGCCCACTTATCACTACGTCTTTTTTCTTTGACAACTCAAAAGACGCCATTTTTATCATAGATGATGATAAAATCATCGAAGCTAACCAATCTGGAATTAAGCTACTATGTTTGGAGGTTGATGAAGAACTGGATTCCCCCAACATTTTTAAAATCATAAAAGACGGCAAAGGGCAGGAATATACCTTTGATGAATTTATTGCAAGAGTAAACGGTAATACTGCCGAAAAGCTGGAATTTCTCTTTATCACCTCCCGGTCTTTTTTCTGGGCTGAGTTGACCAATACCCGTTACACCGCTGATAACAGATCCTTTTTGTTTTCTGTCTGGAGGGACATTACAAAATATAAACAATCAGAAGCTAAGCTGGCCAAAAAGGAAAAGCAACTCAAGGAAGCGCAGCGAATTTCTCAATTGGCTTTTTGGGAAGTGGATGTTCAGACAAGGGACATCCTTCTAAATAAGAAATTAGCTGATTTATTGGAACTGAATTATTCTAATTCCAATAAGAGAATTGGCCTTGATGAATTCATCAATAGTTTTGTGCTCAAGGAAGACAGGAACCACATTGAAAGAGCTTTTCAAGTAGCACTAAAAACACAGGAAGATACCTATCAGGACGAGTTTGAATTTGGTGTTAAAAGGAAAAGTAACCATGTTTCCAGATTCAAGCTAAGTATAAAACTGGGCAAAAACAGAGAGGGAAAATCCTATCCCTATGGTACTATTCAGGATGTTACCGGGCTTTCCGATATTACTTCAGATATTGAACTCTTCAAGCTGAAACTGGAAAAGCGTTTCGAACAAAAAGAATTGGCCCTGCAGAGGAGTAAGGAAAAGTTGCACGATGCTTTAAAGTTAACCAATACTGCAACATGGGAATCTGATATTAATAGTCCGGAAATAACCTTTGGTGCCAGTATAGACGAAATTCTGGGAATTGAAGGGAAGTCAAAAAAAGGCCTTGAAAAGATTATTCTAAAGGATGATTTTCGAAAATACGTACACCCTGAGGACATCACGATTTATGATGAATCATACAGTAAAGCACTTAAATCCAAATCAAGAAGATATGTGGATCATGTGGAGTATCGAATTGTCAGGCCCGACGAAAGTATTCGAACGCTCTATGTGACAACTAAGATCATGTTGGATGAGAAGGGGAATCAATTAAAGCATTACGGAACTATTCAGGATATTACTGAGATCCAGATCATTGAAAATGAGTTGAGTAAGAGTAAAGAACAACTGTCGGATGCATTGTCAATTGCCAATTTATACACCTGGGAACTTGACATGAAATCCGAGAAGTTCAAGATGGGAGATAATTTCTCGAAAATGGTGGGTGATGATTTTCCCATTCAGGATGGAAACATTGTAGATGTACAGGATTATATCAGCATTATTTACCCGGATGATCTCCATGCCTATTATATTGCTTTGGATCGTGCCATGAAATCAAAAGAAAAAGAATACATTGATTTCGTGGAATATCGTATACAGCGAGATGATGGCGAGATTCGAAATATCTATGTGAGTATCAAGGTTCAAAAAGACGATTTTGGTAATCATATCAAGCATTATGGAACCATTCAGGATATTACCGATATACGTAAAGCTGTCGCAGAAAAAGAACGTTTTTCAGCAATTATTGAAGCCACCTCTGATATTGTGGTCATCCTGGATAAGAATCTGAATCTTATATATATCAATCAGGCAGCCAGGGATTTTTATGGTTTTAGCCCTGAAGATGATGTTCAGGGATTCCCAATCAAGATATTACAATCGGAGCATTCAGCCAAGCTCACCAGGGAAGTGGCTATTCCTGCAGCAGCTGAAAATGGAATTTGGAATGGTGAGAACATTATCCAAAGATATGATAAGGAGCTGATCACTGTTTCACAGGTAATTCTTTCTCACAAAACACCTGATGGGGAAGTAGAATATTATTCGAGTATTATCAGGGACATATCCAATCAAAAGAAAATTGAGCAGGACCTGAAATACAAAAATAATGAGCTGGATACCTTTGTATACAAAGCATCCCATGATTTGAGGGGCCCCGTGACTTCTTTGCTCGGATTATATAATGTCGTTAAAAATGAGGTAAAGGATACCGATGCCTTAAAATACTTCGATTTATATAACAGACAAATTGATCGCCTCAATAATATCATCATCACATTGATTCAACTTACCCGGATCAAAGAAGTGGATGTTGGAAGCGAGCCGATTGATTTTAAGGAGATCATTGATAGTTGTATTAACTCCTTTACAAATCTTCCAAATTTTGAATTTGTTTCCTTTGGTCTCAACATTGATCTGGAAAATGATTTTGTAAGTGATAAAGGCCTTATTACCACTATTTTGCAGAATCTCATTGAAAATGCTATCAAATATTCAAAACCCAGAACCAAGTGTGAGGTTAACGTCGAAATAAAATATCATGAAACCGAACAACTATGGATCAAGGTGGAGGATGAGGGAATTGGAATTCCTCAGGAGGTACAATCTGAAGTCTTCAATATGTTTTTCAGGGCTAATGATTTCGGGGTTGGATCCGGACTGGGTTTGTATATTTTGAAAAATGCCGTTGAAAAACTAGGTGGAAAAATATCCCTGACCAGCGAAGTGAATATGGGAACCACCTTTGTTATTAAGCTTCCTCAGAGAAGTCAGTAATCCCCTTTACAATTGGTATCGATTTTATATTATGCCGCCCACCGGTAGAAATAAAATATTCGCCCTAATTTCAGTGCTGAAATGTACCTATCATAATACTTAAACGTGTTATATTAGCGGCTGTAATTTATTAATTACCCTTATTGAATGGCACAAACTCCTGATTCTGTTTTAGCTGACCTGAAAAACAACAAATACGCACCCATCTATTTCTTGCAAGGTGATGAACCTTATTACATAGATCTCATTTCCAATTATATAGAGAAAAATGCTCTGGAAGAATCAGAAAAGGGATTCAATCAAATGATCATGTATGGCAAGGATGTGGACATGAATGCTGTTATTACCAACGCCAGAAGATTTCCAATGATGGCCCAAAGGCAGGTGGTGATTGTAAAGGAGGCGCAGGAGATCCAAGACATTGGAAGAGAGGCTGGCGTAAAACAATTGGAAGCTTATCTAAACCAACCATTGCCTACTACGATCCTTGTTTTTTGCCACAAATATAAAAGTATTGATGGTCGAAAACCCATCAGTAAATTATTGGATAAACAGGCCATATTAGTCAATACTAAAAAGTTATATGATAATCAGGTTCCTGACTGGGTAGCAGGATATGTGAGAGAAAAAGGTTTTGGTATCAATACTAAATCTACCCATATGATTGCTGAATTTGTCGGGAATAATCTGGAAAGGATCACCAATGAGATTGATAAGATGCTTATTAATTATAACAGTGGTTCTGCGATCGACGAAGCCATGGTTGAAAAGCACATTGGCGTGAGCAAGGAATACAATGTATTCGAGCTACAAAAGTCATTGGTAGAAAGAAATGTAGTAAAGGCTAATAAAATTGTTAATTACTTTGAGGCCAATCCAAAGAGTAATCCTTTAATACCTATCGTGGCTGCATTATTTTCTTTTTACAGCAAATTACTTCTTGGACATCATGCAAAGGACAAGTCAGATAAGAATCTGGCCTCTGTGCTTAAGGTGAATCCTTATTTTGTGAAAGAATATAAGATGGCATTAAGGAATTATTCTTTACAAAAGGTGATCGAAAATGTTCATCATTTAAGGAAAGCTGATATGTATTCCAAGGGTATTCAGAACAATAGTGCTGCGGAAGGTCAGATATTAAAAGAGCTCATATTTAAATTGTTGCATTGAATAATTACATAATATTTGAAGCAATTTAAAAGCTATATAATATGTTTTTTGATTTGGGCCGATCCTTATTTAAATTTAGTTTCAGCATTCATGATCCCATTTGATAATATATTTTCGCACAATATTTGTAGCGATATCTAGTTATTTAATCGTTATTTCAGCAATATTTTTATGTTGAGCAGGGTAAAGTTTACTTTCATTTTATGCATTTTCAATCTATCCTTGAACGCCCAGACACCATTGTCTCAAGTTGATAATGACAGGCATTACAAAGAAGGATTAGAGTTACTTGATAAAGAGCAATATGCCGCAGCACGCCTGGAATTTGAGGAGTTCTTAAAGTATGAACAACATACTTTAAAAGCGATCAATGCCGAATATTATGCCGCATACAGTGCTATGAGCCTTTATCACCAGGATGGTGAAGATCTAATCAAACGATTTGTAAGTGATCATAGCAAACATCCCAAGGCGGTTCTTGCCTATTATGAGCTAGGTAATTTCTATTACAGACAAAAGGACTATAAGAAAGCCACGGAATATTTTGAACAAGTAGATCTCTCCAGGTTATCCGATGATCAAAGAGTGGAAAGCAGATTCAAAATGGGTTATGCCTATTTCAGCCGGAAATCATTTGATAAATCTCTTGAACATTTTAACGCTATCAAGAATACCGATAGTGAATATATGTCGGCAGCCAATTATTATGCAGGCTACATTGAATTTCGAAATGAATCGTACGAAGCTGCACTCATTGATTTACAAAGAGCAGAAAAGAATGAAGCCTATGCCGCCATTGTTCCTTATATGATTGCCAATGTTTACTACAAACAGGGCCTTTATGATGATCTGATTGATTATGGCGATAAAATAAAGAACGAAGGCAGGAATTTGAAGAACAAGGAGGATTTCAACCTGCTTGTAGGTGAAGCTCACTTTCAGAATAAGGATTACGCGAAGGCCGCAGATTTCTTTGAAGCTTTTGCCGAGAGTGGTAGATATAAGTCAGACAGAGAAGTTTTGTACAGAGTTGGCTACACGCAATACCTGGCTCAAAAATTTGATAAAGCGCAGAACAATTTTAAAGTGATTGCCTCCGGTCAAGATGAGCTGGCTCAATATGCTTCTTATTATCTCGGCCTTATTTACATCAAGGAGGGGAATCAGAACTTTGCGCTTTCCGCTTTTGATAAGGCAAGAAAGCTGAATTTCAATACCGAGATCAAGGAGGAAGCAAGCTTCAAATATGCCAAAGTGAATTTTGAAAGCGGTCGTTATGCCGATGCCATTGATGCCTTTCACTACTTTCTGGAAAAGTATCCAAGGAGTAAACTCCAGGATGAAGCGAATGATTTGCTAAGTGAGGCTTATTTGAATACCAGTGATTATGATCAGGCCATAAAACATATTGAAGGGCTTGGTTATAAAAGCCAGAAAGTGAAAGAAACTTATCAGAAGGTAACGTTTTATAAAGGCACAGAGAATTTCAACAATGGTAAGTATTATCGTGCGGTAAAGAGCTTTGAGAAATCACTGGAATACCCTATTGATAAGGAAATGGTTATTCAGGCAAACTTTTGGTCAGGTGAAGCTTATTCAATTGGCAAACGATATGATGATGCGATCAGAAGTTATCAGGCTGTATTTGGTGTTGATCCGGGAAATAGATCAAATTATACACTGAAGACACGGTATAGCCTTGGTTATGCTTATTACAATACCAAACGATACGATCAGGCAAGAGAACAATTCAACAGATATATTAATCAGCCGAAAAGTGGGAATCCCGAGGTTTTTTATAATGATGCACTTATCAGAACAGCAGACTGCTATTATGTAAATAAAGAATATAATAATGCCGTATCATTTTATGACAGGGCTATAAAAGGAGGCAGTGAGGATATTGCTTATGCTTACTTTCAAAAAGGCGTGATTCTTGGAATTCAAAACAAGGTAGGGCCAGCAAAAGAGAATTTCGATAGAGTGATCAATAGATATGCCTCATCCAACTATTATGATAATGCTATATATCAAAAAGCACAGCTGGATTTTGAGCAAGGAAATTATCAACAAGCGATCAATGGATTTACTTATTTAATAAAGAATAATCCTGAAAGTGGTTTTGTGCCTTATGCTTTACTCAAACGGGGTTTTTCAAACTATAACCTTCAGAAATATGATCTTTCTATCAATGATTACAAGAAGGTTTTAGACGAACATATTGCCCACCCTACTGCTAGCAGTGCTGTTTCCTCATTGCAGGAAGTGCTTACTTTGCAAAATAGGTCTGCTGAATTTCAAACCTATTTAACTAAATACAAAACAGCTAATCCTAACAATGAGTCGCTAGAGACCATTGAGTACGAAACCGCCAAAACACTTTACAATAACCAGGAATATCAAAGGGCGATCAGTGCTTTTCAGTCTTATATTCAAAGTTATTCCCAAAATATCAATGCCTTCGAGGCGAAGTATTTCATAGCGGAATGCTATTATCGTCTGGAACAGGATGATGAAGCATTGAGATATTATTACGAAGTTGAAAGTGATAATAAAATCGCAAGAGTTCGCAGGTCGGTACAGCGTATTGCGGAGCTAGAGCATCAAAAAGGTCAATATGAAAAAGCCATTGCTTATTACCAAAAGCTGGAAAAACTGGCAAAAAGAAAGAAAGACACTTACAATGCCTGGGAAGGACAGATGGAATCCTATTTCCAACTTGCTAAATATGATTCCAGCTCTCGATATGCAAATAAAATCCAGGAAGGTGGAAGCTATTCAATCAACGCATTGAATAAGGCCACTTTGTATCTCGGTAAAATAGCTTTGGCTCAGAAAAATTATGACGCTGCTATAGATGAGTTCATTAAAACATCCAATGCAGTAAAAGATGAGTATGGTGCAGAAGCTCAATACTTAATGGGTAAAATTTTCTACGACAGAAAGGAATACAGGCAATCTATTGAGACTTTGATTGACCTCAACACTAATTTCGCCTCTTATGATTTATGGCTTGGTAAAGCCTTTTTATTGATAGCTGATAATTATATCGGGCTTGAAGAGTTTTTTCAGGCTGAGGGGACCTTGAATTCAGTGATAGAGCGTTCACCGCTTCCTTCGATCGTGGAGGAAGCCAAAGTGAAATTACAGCAGGTTCAGGAATTGAAAAATAAGAAGATACAGGAACAAGAGACCAATCAGGGAGATACAACCTTTCAGGAAATTGATAATTAAACATGTGTAGCATTCTTTTAAATATTTCTGTTCAAAAAAATAGGAGGTTCTTTTGCCTTCTAATGATCAATTTCCTGTTCATTACACAGGCCGTTGCCCAGGAGGATTGGGAAGATGATGATGGGGGAGAAATAGAAAGTGCGGAGGTCGTCATTGAAAAAGACAGAAAGATTGAATTGCCTCCGGCAAGCAGAAGTTTTGAAAAAATACCTCCGGTTCCGTTGAACAAATTGAGAACAAAACTTGCTTACCAGTTTACTTCCTTCGATTACCAACTAAAAGATCTGAAACCCAGAATCAGGGTGTTGACTATAAAAGATCAGTTGCTAACTAAGTTTTATGGTAATTATGTAAAAGCCGGTTTCGGAAACTTTGGAACACCATACCTGGAAGGATATTTTAACAATAAACGAAGCAAAAAACACATGTATGGATTACATGTGAAACATCTATCTTCCAGCAGGGGGCCAGTGGATGGCGAAAATTCGAGATCTGCAGAAAATCATCTTAAGGCCGGGGGTAAAGTGTTTACCGAAGGAGCAACCCTGGGTGGTAATATAGAACTGTATCGAAACAGATATAATTTTTATGGTTATGACCAATCTCAAGAGGTTAATGCTGATACATTGAAACAGGTATTTAGCAGAATATACCTTGAAGGAACCATTGAAACAGATAAACCGGATAAGGGGTTCGCCTTTAGACTGACACCATCGTTCAATCTGTTGAAAGATAATTTTAATGCAAGGGAGAATGAATTCGGCCTTGGCTTGGGTACCGGATTCAAATTGAATGATGAGATTAAGTTTGATCTGACAGGCAAGGCATATATCTCGAAAAGAACGGACGGCTCTTCGATCAGCCGGAATTTATTTAATGTAAAACCACGGGTTGTTTTTGAAGTGGGTGATCTTACGATCAGAGCAGGTATCAATTTTGTTTATGAAAATGATACGGTACCAAATCAAAGTAATACACATATCTATCTTTCCGGGGAGGCTAGCTATCAGATCCAGCAAAATTTTACAGTTTACGGAGGTATTGATGGTGACATGCAAAGAAATACACTGCAATCATTTGTAAATGAAAATCCATATCTGAAACCAGAAATCGTACTATTTAATACAAATAAAGAAATTGAGCTCTATGGTGGTATTAGAGGTTCTATTGGTAATATCTTAAGTGTAAATACCGGCATTTCACTAGGTGATTACAAAAACCTGCCATTTTTTGTCAATGATGTGATCGATACCACCAAATTCGATGTGATTTATGATTTTGGAAGTGTGGTGAGATTCAATTACTTTGGAGAAGTTGGTTATGATAAATTGGGTGCTTTTAGAGGAGGAGCCAGATTTGATTTCTATGCTTATAAAACAAATCTTATTGAAAGCGCCTGGCACAGACCAAGGTATAAATTAAGCTTGTCCGGATCTTACAACATCTTTGATAAAATTCTTCTGAGTACAGATTTCTACGCCATGGGAGGTATAAAAATCATGAATTTTAGGACGGGTGAGGAAATCAAACTTGATCCTATAGGAGACATGAGTTTTAAAATTGATTATTTGTTCTCAAAACAGGTTTCAAGCTTTTTGTCCTTTAACAATATCTTTTCGAAAGAATATGAGAGATATTTAAACTACCCCTCCAGGGGGTTGATGGTCATGTTAGGATTTACCTATGCGTTTGACAAACTTTGAAAAGATCAAAAAAAGGAACGATTTGAGCGTAAATAGCTCATTGTATCACGAAATTTTTTAATTTGCTTTGCATCTTATAAATTTTCACATTTATGTAAATTTGAAGGCGAGAAAGCGATTTAACATTAGTATAAAATAATACAAATATGGCATCCAATATGCATGATCCTGGCACCAATATGGGAGATGAAGACTATGGTTTACCGGAGGTTAATTTAAAACCGATTGCTGGTGGAGGAGGGGCCGCAAAAAGTGCCTCGACTACCCAAAAGTCTTCTACACAGAACAAAAGGTATCAAGGGCAGTCCAATGCTCCGATTATTGTGTTACTCATCTTTGTTTTTCTGGCTATAGTTGGTATCCTGGGATGGATTTATAAAGACGAGGTTTTAGCTTTCTTTAAATCTGAGCCGGAAGTTGCTCAACAGGAGGAAACACCTGAGGAAACTACCCAGCCAGGAACGGAAACAGCCACATTGGATACAGTGAATGAAGCTTCCAGGAGACAACAGGAAGAACTCGAGGCAGCAGATGAATCAAGTAGCTCAACTACTGGTAGCTTTGGAAATATTTCAGCAAGTGGTGTAGGACAGATAACGGAATTAACCGGCAGAACCGGCAGAACCTATGTGATTGTTGGGAGCTTTTTAGATGTGGATCTTGCCAAGGATTATGGTAATAAACTGGCCAAGGAAGGTCTTAATACGACCATCATACCCCCGTACAACAAAAGAAAATTTTATCGGTTAGCCATTGCTGATTATGGCTCCATTAGTGAGGCCGTGAGCGAACTTGACGGCCTGAGAGCCACCTATGGCAATCAGATTTGGGTACTAAAATATTAAGTGGCATTTATTTTGATATTTGATAGATCATTAAAAAGAATTGCCCACAAATCAATAGTCACACACAAATTTGTGTAGTTTTTCATAAGTTTTATAAATATGACCTTATTGCAAATAACAACTTCGAGTGCCGTTGATACGGTAGGGACTGCCAACGGTGAAGAGGCCGTTTCAATCATTGACTTGCTCATGAAGGGTGGCTATATGATGCTCCCGATCGTGATACTTTCAATATTGGCCATTTCTATTTTTGTGGAGCGAATGCTCACCCTTAAAAAAGCCTCCAAAACACCCGGACAATTTATTGACAAAATAAGGAATCTTGTACTTGGTGGGGATATTAATGGGGCTCGTTTGATATGCTCACAAACGGATACACCCATTGCAAGGATGATAGAAAAGGGAATTTCAAGGATTGGTAGCCCCTTGAAAAACATTGAAGTATCCATTGAAAACGTAGGAAAAATTGAGATATATCGTTTGGAGAAGAATTTATCTCTTTTAGCTACCATTTCCGGAGCAGCCCCAATGATGGGCTTTCTTGGAACGGTTACTGGAATGATACAGGCTTTCATTGCCATTGCGCAGGAAGAAGGTTCTGTGAGTCCGAAATTATTATCGGAAGGTATTTATGAAGCCATGATTACCACTGCCGCAGGTCTGTTAGTAGGCATTGTGGCTTATTTGGCTTACAACTATCTTGTGGCCAAAGTGCAAAAGTTAGTGCATAGTATGGAATACACCTCAATTGATTTTATCGATCTTCTACAAGAGCCAAGATAATTATGGAACTTAAATCAAAACATAAGGTAAATGCAGCATTTAGCATGTCATCCATGACGGACGTGATCTTCCTGTTGTTGATCTTCTTCATGCTGACCTCCTCGTTCATTACGCCATCCGGATTGCCGGTTAACCTCCCTTCAAGCAAAAGTTCCAATATCGTTATTCAAAAAGTCAGTGTTACCATAACCGAAGACCTTAAATATTACGTAAATGATACAAGGACTTCCAAAAAGAACCTGGAAACCTTATTGAGTAGGGAGCTGAATGGTCAGGAAGGTATTGTCGTTTTGCATATTGATAAGAAGGTGCCTACAGAGCACTTGGTCAATGTGGCTGGAATTGCTAAGGCACTCAATGCTAAGGTTTCGATAGCCACAAAACCTAATTAAACATATGACAGGCCAGGAAAAAAAGAATAGCAAAACAGGATTGATCGTATCTCTTACGATTCATGGAGCCCTATTGCTGTTGTTTATCTTCTTGCTGGCCTGGAGACCACCAAATCCGCCATTGCCGGAATATGGGATAGAGATCAATTTTGGATTGGATGATGCCGGAACGGGTGAAATACAGCCTGAAGTTCCGCCAGTTGAAACCAAATCTATTGAAGAACCGCAACCAGAAGAATCATCAGTCACGGAAGAAGTGGTTGAGGAAGAGGTAGTTGAAGAAACGGTGGAAGAACCTGTTGAAGAAGTGGTAGAAGAAGTTGTGACTGAGACGCCTGTTGTACAGCCCAAGGAAGACCCTGTGGTCGAAGAAAAGAAGAAAGTAGAACCTCAACCTAAGAAAATAGAAAAAGTAGAAGAGAAAAAGCCTGAGCCCGTAAAAAAGGAACCAGTTAAAGAGGTAAAGAAGGATGGTGGGAACGATGGGCAAGGTAAGAGCGATACCGCAAAAGAGAAAAGTCATGGTGATAAGGAAAATACCACGGGTGATCAGGGGAAAAAAGAAGGTACTCTGGATTCCAGAACCCTCTATGGCAACCAAGGAGGTGGCAATGGACCCAGATTAGATTTGCCCGGCTGGAGATGGGATAGATTACCTGACCCAAATGATAATTCAAATGAAGGAGGGCGAATTGTATTTCAAATTAAAGTTGATGATGAAGGGGAAATCGTTTCAGTAATTACCCTGGAGAAGACCGTTAGTCCGGCGATTGAACGTATTTATAAACAAGAAGTTGAAAGACTTACTTTTTCACCAACTTCCAATGCCAGACCGCCAGCCATATCCACTGGCAAAATTACCTTTATTATAAAATCTCAATAAAGAATATTTTTCCAACACTGAAAGGTTATTTTTTATAAGGAGGCAATTCAATAATATTGCATTCTTTATTGCTTCATTGACTTTTCAATTTTCACTTTTATGAATTATCAGGAGACATTGGATTATTTATACAGCTGCTTACCTATGTATCAAAGGATAGGAAAGACAGCCTTCAAAAAGGACCTTGATAATACTTTCAAACTTTGTGAAAAACTGGGAGACCCTCAGACAAAGTTTCGATCAGTGCACATTGCCGGAACGAACGGAAAGGGTAGCACAGCTCACAGCCTTGCAGCCATTCTCCAGTGTGCAGGCTACAAAACAGGACTTTATACCTCGCCACACTTAAAAAGTTTTACTGAGCGCATTAAAATTAACGGCAAGGAAATTTCCCAACAAGAAGTGGTTGAATTTGTTGAAAACATTAAAGCAACCATAGAAATTATACAGCCCTCATTTTTTGAGATGACGGTAGCGATGGCATTTGACCACTTCAGCAGACATCAAGTGGATATTGCAATCATTGAAGTTGGTCTGGGTGGTAGATTGGACTCTACCAACGTGATCACACCGGAATTAAGTTTGATTACCAATATCAGTAAAGACCATACCGATATGTTGGGTAATACGCTTCAGGCAATTGCGGAAGAAAAGGCCGGTATAATTAAGGAAGGTATTCCAGTCGTCATTGGAGAACACAATGAACTCACAGCCCCTGTTTTTTTACATCATGCGCAATCATTAACGGCCCCCTTATTCTTCGCAGAAAATGAGTACAGTGCACGTGAAAATGACAAAAAAGAATATTCGGAGCCAAGTCTTAACTTTTTTAAGAATGAAGATAATTTTCTCTCGGACGTTAAGGTCAACTTAAAGGGTAATTATCAGGCAAAAAACCTGCCTGCTATATTGAAGGCGATCGAACTGCTGGGAGACATAGGATACAGTACAACTAAAGATCATATAAAAGAAGGATTGGAAAACACTGTAAAAATTACGGGATTGAAGGGACGTTGGCAATGTTTGCAGGAGGAACCAAAAATCATATGCGATATTGGTCATAATGAGGCTGGAGTCAGATCTATTATGGAGCAGTTAGCGCAAATTGATTATAAAACACTGCACATCGTTTGGGGGATGGTCAATGATAAGAAAATTGATACTATATTGAGTTTACTGCCCGAGCATGCTCATTACTATTTTTGTCAGGCACAGGTTCCAAGAGCTTTGGATGCCAAAATACTGGCAGCACAAGCCAAACAATTCGGATTAGGAGGAGAAATCATTCATAATGTTAACATTGCCCTGGAAAGAGCAAAAGTATGCGCAAAAGAAGGGGATGTGATCTTTGTCGGAGGAAGCACTTTTGTAGTCGCGGAGGTGGATGATCTGTAGCGAATAGATGGCATCACCACATATCAGCTATGGTAATTCTGATGTTTTCAATCGTGATATTGAATAACATGACTGGAAATACGAATTACTCATTTCCTGCAAACTAGCAAATGTTTCCAAATAATTGGCTTGAAATTATTGTTTTGGAGTTTATAACTTGATGGGGAACCGCTTAAACAAGACTGGACAATAATCTTTCATAAGTTTCTTCCGGTGATTGCTCCTCATCCGCATTGTCTTTAATGGCCTCTACCAATTGCTCAATAATCTCCGGTTCGTAGCCCATTTTCATAGCCACCCGTGAACAAGTATGGATTTCTCCTACATCAATTTGTCCGTCAATCATCATGATCCATACCAGGTCAAAGATCATTTTGAAACGTTCTTTTCCTGTTTTAGGTTCTGAAAATGTTATATTATGTAAATTGTCTCTGATTTCCTGTACTTCCTCAGCTGTGATGTTAAACTGACCCGCCACTTTCTGGATAAATTTTGTCTCTATCTCGTCCTCGTGCCCATCAGCCATTGCTACTTTAAGTAATTGTTTTAAGTAGCTCTTATCATTTGAAGAGGAATCTTTTTTAAATAAACTGAATAATCCCATGGCTCTAACTTATTATATACTTTATGAAACACCATATTAAAGGTAAGCTTTTTGAACAGGGTATTGTGTTCAAAATTTTTCAAATATTACAAGTGAAATTTTTATACTTATTTCATGTGGCCAAAAGAGCGATTTTGCTACAAATCAGGTCAGATTTTATAGAAATTTTGTGCTCAGAGGATTGCTTGACTAGTTCCAAAAAAGTATCATTTGATATTGTTAGAAAGGCTCATTGCCTTGTTTTATCAAGATTTTCGATAAAATACTCAAGATTAATGCTGTGGCTTTTTTCTTTTTTTCAGAGAAATAAAACGACCAAATTTGCAAGATTTTAATTGAATGGATCAATAAGCTTGCAAAGTTTGTGTGATAGGATCACTGTAAAAAAGATAATGATATTAAATTTTACGAAAGCAAGGTTTAATGCCGGGCTTAAACCTATATGTTATTAGTCTTTATACTAAATTCTTACTACTTATTACTGTAGCGAGGGCTTTTTAGGGGGACTAACTAGGGTGACCATAGAATAGCTCACCTATCGCTTATTCTTTTTACCGATAATTAGCATACGTTTACCGATCTAACTTATTATATTGTTCACGTGATTGATACTTTTGGATCATCATTGTTTCAATAAAATATTTTTAGTCATGAAAGACAGACGAGTACTTCTGGGTTCCATATTCATTATAATAGGAGTCTTTTTTATTCTGGATATACTGAATTATATTCCCTGGTATTGGGATGATATATTGTTTTCATGGGAGACATTCTTAATTATCCTGGGATTGATAATTGTGACCTCCAGCAAGCACAAGATCATTGGGTTCATACTGATGGGTATAGGTGCTTATTGGCTCATAGACGATATTTTCCATCTCACCTACCAACAGCAAAGATTAATTTGGCCGATATTATTGGTGCTTCTGGGAGTATATATCATATTCCGGAGTAAGATTGGAGGTGGCGATGACCCCGATAGCCCCGATGGATCAGGTGGAAGCGGCGAAGATATGGATTATATCGATGAGGTATCGGTCTTCGGCGGCGGAGACAAAACGATTAGCTCAAATAATTTCAAAGGAGGTAAAATCACATCCATCTTCGGTGGATGTGAACTTAACCTTAAAAATGCTAAATTGGGAGAAGGCAGAAAGGTGATTGACGTCTTCGCCATTTTTGGAGGCGCTAAACTGATTGTTCCGGAAGACTGGAATGTGAGAGTGGAGGTGTTTCCTTTGTTTGGAGGTTTTTCGGATAAAAGAAAGCTGGATCCGAATGTCATTCCTGATCCTAGAAAAGAGATTTTCATAAAAGGAATTGTGATTTTCGGAGGGGGGGAGATCAAAAATTTCTAATATAGATCTCAAAGACTGAATATGATCCATCCGATTTTAAGAAAATCAAGGTATTTATACTATTATATCTCTATTTGGGCGCTGGTTTCAGTGGCCCATTTTTTTATTATATATTATTTCTATGACATTGAACCTATCAAGGTTGTTGTTGAAAGTTTAACCTTCAATGTTCTTTTTGGTGCCCTGGGTCTGAGTTTTTGGTATGCCGTTAAATTCAGTAATGTCGACTCACAACCCTTTGCCAGCATTGTTGTCACACATTTAGTAGCTGCTGTTATTGCCGTTGGACTTTGGATTTATGTGGGGCACTACATCCTCAACAAAGTATTTAGTACTGACAGTGATTATATCTTTTTCCTGAATATGACAAGGCCCTGGCGTTTTGTAAGTGGAATATTATACTATTCATTGACTATTCTGTTCTACTATTTGACAATAAACTATGACAGTTTACAGGAAAAGATACAGCATGAAACAGAACTTAAATCGCTTGTGCAGACTGCAGAACTCAATACACTGAAATCTCAGCTAAATCCACATTTTATATTTAACAGCTTGAATTCCATCAGTGCACTTACATTAATTAAACCTGAAAAAGCCCAGGAGATGGTGATTAAACTTTCCGATTTTTTACGTTACTCTCTTGGTCAGGATGGAAAGCAAAAAACATCACTTAAGGAGGAACTTAAGAATATCGAACTATATTTGGATATAGAACGGATACGTTTTGGGGACAGACTTAACTTTGAAAAGGAGGTATCAAAGGATTGTGAAAACAAATTCTTGCCTAACCTCATTTTACAACCCATCTTCGAAAATGCCATCAAACATGGAGTGCATGAAAGCATAGAGGGCGTGACAATCAATATGAATTGTATTTGTGAAAACAATAACCTCAAGATCAAGGTTAAGAATAATTTTGATCCTGATGCCGTAGTTAAAAAAGGGGAGGGGATTGGACTTAGAAACATAGAACAAAGATTACTTCTATCGTATCAAAGAACTGATTTGCTACGAGTAAAAAAAAGTAAAAATTTCTTCGAAGTACAATTAACTGTACCACAGGAGGAAGATTAATACCTAATGCTTATGAAAATTAATACGATCATCATAGACGATGAGTCGCTTGCCAGAGATTTAATTAAATCTTTTCTGCAAAAACATGATGAAATTACCTTGTTAGGAGAATATAGCAATGGATTTGAAGGCCTGAAAGCCATCAATGAAACCAAACCGGACCTGGTTATTTTGGATGTTCAAATGCCAAAAATTACTGGTTTTGAAATGTTGGAACTCCTGGATCATCATCCCATTATCATTTTCAGCACAGCGTACAATCAATTTGCTATAAAAGCTTTTGAACTTAATGCAGTGGATTATTTGCTGAAGCCATATTCAGCAGAGAGATTTGGAGAGGCAATTTCTAAAGCAGTTGAACGATTCAAAGCAAAAGAACAAAGCGAAGACACGATCAATAACCTGATAGAACATGTGGATGAGCAGGAGGAACAACTTGAACGCGTAGTGGTAAAAATCAGAAGTAAAATTCACGTGATCAGTGTTGACAACCTGAATTATTTGGAGTCACAGGACGATTATGTGATGCTCTACACCGATGATGGCAAATATCTCAAGCAAAAAACCATGCGATACTTTGAGAATCATTTGGACCCGAAGCAGTTTGTAAGAATACACCGTTCCTACATTGTAAAAGTGAGTGAAATTTCCAGGTTAGAATTGTTTGAGAAAGAATCTTATATTGTAATTCTTCATGATGGAACAAAACTCAAGGTAAGCAGAACGGGATATCCTAAGTTGAAGAAAGTATTGGATTTTTGAGCTTACAGCTGAGATGTAAGTCTCAAATTTAGATGCCACATCATAAGCGGAGAAAGATACACTGACCTGAAAACAGATCAAAAATGTCCTGTTAACTATTCTTGAGTATTTTGTCGGCCATGGCCGGGGAAAGCCTTTGAATGAACCTTAACAATTTAATTTTTCCAATATTTACTTCGAACCGGTCTTTTTTCATAGCCTTAACAAATTCTTCCACCAATTGTTCAGGGCTTATCTTTTCTTTCCCACGGCCTTTGGTCATAGGCGTATCCACCAATGCCGGAATAATCTCAAAGACCTTGATGTTACTTGCTTCCAATTGATATCGAAGTGCTTTAGAAAAAATATGTATTCCAGCCTTAGTACTGCAATAAACCGGAGCGGATTGCTTTGGAACGAGAGCTAAACCGGATGATACATTGATGATAGCTGCTTCGGTCTTTGTTTTCAAAAAAGGCAATAATCCGGCACAGAGTTGAAGTGGAGCCATATAATTAGTATTTATTTCTTCCCGGATTTTAGCCATCGCTTCCATCTCCTCAGCTACCTGATAGTTGTGTTGAACACCGGCGTTATTAACGATGATATTGGTTTTCGGATGTTCGGATTTGATAAATGTAATGAGTTTATCAACCTCGTTGGAATCGGACAAATCATTTTGAAAAGTATGAACATCCAGGTTTTCGGCTAGGGCATCCAGCTTTGCTGGGTTACGACCTGTTACAATTATTTGATTACCCAGCTCGTGAAATTTTTTAACCAACGCCAATCCAATGCCTGATGTGCCACCTGTTATGAGTATGGTATGATTTGATATTTTCACTTGTTTATAATTAATAGGCCATTAAGATTTTCATATACAAGCTTAACAATGCTTCCGAGTGTCTTGAGCATGGCCGGTTCCGTAGTATATTATTTTTCTGATGATTCTTCAAATTGTTTAAAGCCGTTTTCTATGCCCATGATGACATCCGTTAATTCGATATAAGGTTCACTGAAGAGTTTGGTATCGCGGATTTCTTCAATAAAGAAATAATATTGCTCTAAATCAGTACATTCCACGATCATAAAGTCTGACGTTTTCGCGTGAAATGCTTCGGAATCGAAAAGCCTAATGGTTAATGCCTGCTGATACTTGACCATAATAGGAGCCAGTTCCTTTTCGAAAAATTCTCCTCTTTCTTCTCTTGATAGTTGCAACCAATATTCCGTTGCCCGGTATAAGATCAAAATGGTGTGCTTCATATTTGTTGTTTTGTTACTGCCTGAACAATGAAGTACAGAGAAAGAATGTTCATTGTAATTATTTGCTATCGTACGATTGTTAACGAACGACAACATCATTGCAATAAATAATGGTAAGTAGAAATTAGCTTTCATCATAAATCTTTTGTTACAAAGATTCATGTGTGCTGGCCAAAAGTCATTTACATATGTAAAGAAAAACTCAGGGGAGACTTAATTCTTTACGAATTCTACTAAGCTGGGTGGGTGTTACACCCAAATAGGAAGCTATATGATATTGTGGAATTCTTTGTTCCAAACCAGGAAAATCTTTCTGAAATTTTGCATAGCGCTCTGTCGCCGACAATAAGACAATATCAATCTCTCTATGTTCTTTGGCTACAAAGAAGCTTTCCGACAGCTTGCGAGAAAATCTTTCTAGACAATGGTGTTTATCATAGAGCTCAGACGCTCTTGTATAATTGGCAATGAGAACTTCGCAATCCTCCAGTGCCTGAATATATATTTGATTTTTGTTCCGGGTAATTAGGCTGCTATAAGCAGCAATAAAGCATGGTGGGATAAAAATAGTTTTGTTGTACTCCTGTCCTTTTTTGCTTCTGTAGAAAGCCCTTAATGTTCCGGAACATACGAAGGCTATTTTACTGGAGTATTCCCCATATGTGGCAAAATAATCGTTCCTGGTCAACTTACCTTTCCTGAAGATGTTTAAAAAGTCATCCTCTGCCTCTTTTGTTATTGGTGAAACCTCATTGACGTATTTAATTAGCTGTTCCAAGGTAATGTGTTCAATAGGTTAGTAGAATATATAATGGATCCTGTAAACAGTGTTTAGTAAAAATCTTCGTCGTCTATAAGCAGTGTGGTAATCTCCAAACGATAACCATCAGGATCGCTGAAATAAATAGAATGAAAAAAATCATGATCCTGAAACTCGTATGTAATACCATGCTTCTCCAATTTTGTTTTGGCATCTTCGAAATTTTCCCGATCAATATTGAAAGCCAAATGCGACATGGTTCTAAAGTCCCCGGGAGGTAGTGGTTTTGGATAATCTTTTTTTGTAGGAAAAAGGGCTATACCCGATTTTCCAGCCAGAGCAAAAATTGGAAATGATCCCCATTCTTTTTCAAAACGATAGATTTTCAATCCTAGTACCTCTTCATACCAATTTGCAGATGCCTCAATATCGCTCACTTTCAGTGCCACATGATCCAGAAATCTTAAATTCATTTTATGCTGTCTTATTGCTTGATTCCGGGCTAATCCAATCTATCTTTAAATTTAATATAAATACCATTTCCCCGAAGCCAGATGGTGAAAATACCCCCATAAATCACTTAACAATGTGGTTATATCTATTCTTTGAAAAGGTGGAGGTCTTTGAAGAAAATGATAAAATATCTTTATAAATAGATAAATAAAGTCAAGTAATGACCGATTCGAGTAACTAATTTTAAGATTAGCCTGACGGCAGATTGTTTTTATTTTCTTTTTCCTAAACTATGAAACTCAGACGACAATTCCTTTTGTTGACGTATCCTCTTATTCTGTTTTTTGTCACATTTCTGTTTTCTCATAAAAGTTGGGCTCAGGATGAAGATCCCGATTCTCACTCCTCAAAAACCAAAGTAACACAGCGCTATGAGGAACTTCGGAAGCTCGCAGGTTCTACTAAAATGATCTATATTGAAGGTGGTGTCTATGAAGGAAAAAAAGTAGAAGCATTCCACATGGATGAAACCATGGTGACTGTTGAGCAATATATGGCTTGTGTGGAGGCGGGCGTGTGTCCGCATCCCCCTGATAATGGCTTGTGGTCCGCAACTTTTAAAAAGAGTAATAGCAAACTACCAATAAATGAGATAAGCTTTCATAATGCACAGACATTTGCACAATGGATAGGTAAGAGATTACCTACAGAACATGAGTGGGAATGGGTAGCCAGTGGCCGGGGTGAAGGGAGAATATATCCATGGGGCAATAGTGCGCCAACTCGTGAAAGTGCCTGTTGGCAACGATGGGATGCTGAAACAGATAGTGGCGGAGGACCATGTGAAGTAGGAAAGCTGGCTTTTTCAAAGGACGGTGTAAAGGATATGGCAGGCAATCTTTGGGAATGGACCTCCACATCCTATAATGACGAAGGAACCTTGATTATCCTAAAGGGAGGAGCCTGGTACAATGATGATCCCAGCAAACTGAAAGTAAAAGCCAGAGGAGTCGCCTCTCCTTATCACAGAGGAAATGGTAGCGATGGCTTCAGGTGTGTCTCATCAATTAAGAAAGAATAACCGAATCAGTTTTACTGATATTTTTTCAATTTTTATTCTTATACATTTTTTTTATGGTTTACGTGAAAATAGGACCTTGATCAGGTCCTATTTTTTTCAATATGGAAATGAAGAAGTTCAGGAAATCTGTTATACTCTTTTCACCATATTGTGACTTTAGCGCGTTGAACTATTCAATTGTTGCTGCTTCAAACTTTAACACATGAATATTCCAACATTACTTCTCTAGCATTCAAATTCCTCAGTGCCTTTTCTAAGTTTAATAATTGAATAGAAATACCACAAAAATTCTTTGTATAAATCGTCCCAATTCACTGGTGTTGTTTGACACTCTATAAATTTTTAACAATAAAAGATATTGTATGAAACCTAAAACCACCATAAATGTGAATAAGGGGACAGTAGAAATCAGATCGGAGGTAATCATTGAGTCTTCTCAAGAAGAGGTATGGAATGCGATCAGTATTCCTGGCGAAATTGAAAAATTCCATCCGTTGATCAAAAAGAGCAAAACGGAATCGACTTTGTTCAGTGGTAATGGAAGCAGAAGATTATGTGAGTTGCTGCCAATGGGCAAAATGATAGAAACGGTAACCGATTGGAAGAATGGTTCCGGTTATACTTCTTTAGTAATTGGAGGAGCTATGTTACCTCCCTATGAATTCATGTCTGGAACAATAGCATTGCACGAGTTTAATGAAAAAACTGTCGCAAATTTTTCTTTTTCCTATAAACTTAAATATGGTGTTATAGGACGATTCCTGGATAAAACAATGATTCGGCCTCAATTTAAAAAAGCACCTCCTAAATATGTGCTAGGGTTGAAATACTATGTTGAAAATGGAAGGAAAATTTCCTCGGAGGAACTGAAAAGATATTAGATTCAATAAAAAAAGAAAATAACATAAAATGTTGAACTGCCTTTCTAACTGCGGATTTCAAACTAAAAATCAATACCATTAAGTTAAGCGTTCAGACATCAGGTTTCAGATTATCTATGCCTGAATATGGTTGACCGTTTTGGGGTTACAAATTAGACTCAAAGATGGTATTTAAAGAAGATTATGCAAGGTCAAAAAGAAGCGCACATCAGAATCGTTATTTCAGTGAATCGTTTAAGAAGCAAAAAGTTTCAGAGATAGAAAGTAATCTTTTCACAGTAAGCGATTTATCTCGTATGTATGAAGTAAGTAGGACCTCGGTATATAAGTGGATTTATAGATATTCTCTGCATCGAAAAAGAGGCATCAAACAAGTAATAGAATTGAACAGTGACAGCAAAAAAATCATAACGGCTAAAACCTGAGATCTGAGACCTGAACGCTTTCACAATATTTCCTTAACCAAATGACATGAAGTTAAAAATTACGATTCAGTGTTAAATTGCTGTCTGAACAAAGCACTATTTACTCAAAATTCAAAACTAAAAACTCAAAACTAAACCCACGATTTACTACTTCTAGTGTGAGAGTGGAAGAAATGGTCACTTATTCGCATGATTCAAGTTTTTTTTGAAGTAGGTTCAGGTTGATATTGGATTGACTTTTCTCTATAGCGCGACTAAAATATGATTTTGCCATGGTTTTGTGGCCGAGTCTTAAGTGAAACTCACCCAATGTGGCATAGAGTAATGGATAATCGCGTAAAGCATTTTGTTTCTCCAGATGTTCCAGTTGAATAAATGCTTCCGAATGCTTACCACTAAAAAAGTTAGCAATAGCACTGTTCAACTCAATAATTGGTGAGACTTCAATCTTCTTTAGCAAAGCGTACTGTTTGCATATGCTATGCCAATTGGTACTTTCAGAGCTTTCTGCCAGGCAATGTTCTGCGGCGATACCTGCTTTCAGATGATAAGCAGTTATTTGATTGTTGGTCATCGCCCTATGAAGGTGTTCAATTCCCAGAGTAATGAGTGTTTTGTCCCATAGAGTTCTATCCTGATCTTGTAAGATTATAATGGCTCCCTGATCATCCAATCTGCTTTCTACTCTGGCAAATTGTAATAACATGAGTGCCATGAGCGCCTGGATTTCGGACCTTTCAGGAAAATGTTTTAAAAGTAGCTTATTAAGCCGAATTGCTTCGGTGCATAGATCCGCCCTTATTAACTTATCAGGGTGAGAGGAATGATATCCCTCATTGAAAAGAAGGTATAGTACCAATAAGACATTTTCCAACCTGCTTTCCAGATTGGTTTTGTCCGGAATTTCAAAAGCTATGATTCCTTGTCGAAATTTGTCCTTTGCCCTGAAAAGTCTCTTATTGACTGTTTCGGTATTGCTGAGTAAGGCAAAAGCAATTTCCTTACTACTCAACCCACACAAAGATTTCAAAGCTAAAACAATCTGCCCTTCTGATTGCAGTGTTGGATGACAGCAGCAAAAGATCATTCGTAACATACTATCCTCAATGATTTCGTCTTTGAATTCCAGAATATCTTGGTGATCTCCCTGTTGAGCCTTTCGGAAGTTCCCGACTATTTTTTGCTCAAAAAGCTGATGACGCTTTAGGAAATTGATTGTTTTCTTCTTGGCAACATCCATAAGCCAGGCTGCCGGATTATTGGGTAAGTTAGAAGATCCCCAGCATTCTAATGCCTCTGTAAGTGTATCCTGAACAATATCCTCTGCAATCTCAATATGATCTAATCCGAAATAGCGCGTCAACACGGCCACCATCCTGGCATATTCATGCCGGAAAAAATGATCTACAAGCTCTTGGGTTTCAGGTTTAGCTTTCACTGTGTTGAATCAACTATTGGCCTGACAATCAATTCAAAATGATTTAGTAAAGGGCAGCTTTTAGCTATACTGATTGCATTGTTTAGATCTTCAGCCTGTATGATCGTGTAACCGGCAATGATTTCCTTAGATTCCAGAAAAGGGCCATCCGTCGAAATAGTTTGCTTATCTTTTATATATGCCCCGGTACGCTCAAGCCGTTGGTCAGATATATAATGATCTTCAATGGTTTCTACCCATTGCCGGTATTCATCCATACGCTTTTGAAGGGCCTCAGGCTCATAACTCAATTCTTTTTTGCCTTTGATCAAAATTAAAAACTGCTTCATGTAGATGAGGTAATATAAAGATTATCAAAACATTGTTGAAACGGATTTGACCGTTCCAACAAATTTAATACTGATAAACTTAATTATTATAATCGTCAATTCAGGCTAAAAGATTGGGACAGATTATTAGAATTAAATAGAATATCCTACCGAAATTATACAATCAATTTTTTGATTACTTTCTCTACCCTTTTTATCTGAGAATCCTTTTCCAATTCCGTTAACCTAGTATCAAGTATTTTGACAAAATCTTCCTGATTCGTTTTGTCAATCGCGATAAACGATCTTTCCGCATACATCGGTAATTGTTTTGGAATGCAAATCATTAATTGTTCAAATAACAAATGAGATACCTCCGCTTTATATTTATTCAAACAGGATAGCTTAATCAAGATCCCAATGCCATGATCTTTGGTTATGACAGAACCCTCTTTCATAGCGCGAAGTATTTTGGGTAAATTAGCGTATACCTGATCGGGTACCTCCTTGGTAATTGTATCCAATGCTGTCATAGCACCCCAAACAAGGCGGTTATTTTTATTTGCCAGCAGATCAATAAATCGTTTAATATGTTTTGAGATCAATGCCGGCTTTCGCTCACCAATTTCATACAGTACTTTAATACAATCATGATGCACTTTACGATCTTCATGTTGATCGATCAGGTAGAATAATTCTTCAATTGCCTTATGATTCTCCCTGACAGTAATTTCCTCTGCCAGTTTCTGATTGGGCACTTCATCTCTTCGGCCCATTGTAGAGGCCAGCTTGTTTAGTACATTCATTAATTAATTATTGTTCCAGCGCTCCAATTTAGGAATTCCCCTTGTAAAGAATGTAGCGATGAAACCGGGAAATCCCATTTCCTTTAGTTTACCTTTGACAAAAGTCTGCATTTCCTCAACAGTCCAATCCGGTTGCTTGAATTCTCCCATTTCATAGCAATAGCTGCAATATTTCTGACTGGGATTCCCATCTGTATTGGTGCCACTACCTTTAGGGTCTTTTTTTAATGGCATTCCACAACTCTGACAATTTTTGTGATTCATAGCATTATTAATTAGTGTCAACGCAAGAAAACACCACGCTGTGACAACCCTATGTCAACAGATCTTTTGAAACGGATTAAAATAAACATCAGAAATGTATAGTCACAAGCATCATATGTCGTTCACTTTCCAATTCCTTGAATAAGTTTTTATAAATTAGCGGACCAAGTTGAATAAAAACCAAATCAAAAACTGACATGAGAATTTTAAACTTCAAGACATTCATTGTTATTTTTTTAAGTGTTTGTTCTCTTCAAGCACAGAATTTGCCCAGAACCAGCCCAAGCGCTTCCGTAAATCAGACTGTTGGATTAACTGATGTGACCATCAAATACAGCAGGCCTAATGTCAAAGGAAGAGCAATTTTTGGTGAACTGGTACCTTATGGAGAAGTGTGGAGAACAGGTGCCAATGAAGCTACCACCTTTGAGATCAACAAGGACATTAAGGTGAACGGTCAGGTGCTCAAAGCGGGAAAATATGCATTATTCACCGTTCCCGGAAAAGATCAGTGGAAAGTAATTTTCAACAGTCAACATAACCAATGGGGTGCCTATAGCTATGATGGTAGTAAGGATGTACTTTCATTCAATGTAAAACCAGCAAAAAATGATTTTACCGAAAGTTTCGAAATTAAATTTTCTGGCGCTGGTGCTATGAATGGAGGGGTAGACATTGCTTGGGACAAAACAAAAATCAGCTTCTCGCTGGAGTCATTGGACATTGAGGAAGCTACAAAAATTGTAGCAGCAAAAATTGAAGCCGTAAGCGGAGAAAGTGATCCTAATAAAAAATACTCTCCTTATTATCAAGGCGCACAGTTTTACAACGACAATAAGATAGATGCTAAAAAAGCACTGGAAATGGCGGAAACAGCCGTAAAGCTTAGAGAGGCTTACTGGACACTAAAGGAATTAGCCAAAGCGCAGGCAGATAATGGTAAATATGAAGCTGCCTTGGTTTCATTGGAAAAAGCGAATAAACTTGCTAAAAAGGCTAATGAAGAGGGGTTTGTTAACGGCAATAAAATGCTATTAGCTGAATGGAAAGGTAAAAAGTAAATCAACTAATTATATTTTTAGGTAAAAGCTCCGGGCAATGGCTGTCCGGAGCTTTTATTTTTTAGAATCCAATTTGGTACAACCACTCTTTTCCCTGAGAAATTACCGGTTGCGTTAGAGTGTTTATTTCTGTAACATTGTTAAACATTAACCAGTGACAATCAGGTGAAAGTAAAAATTACTGCATCAAAATTAAATGTGAGAAGAAGGCCCAGTCTTCAATCCAATAGAGTAGGATTCTTGTATCGGAACAATATGGTCAATGTCCTTAATCAGGAAGGAAGATGGTATGAGATCAATTTTAATTCCATGGCCGCTTACATTCACAGCAATTTTGCAGTGATTGTTGATGAACCAGTGGTTAAGGGTACTGTTACCGCTAATTTATTAAATGTACGTGGAGGTACCAGTACGAATGCTGCCATTCTGGGGCAATTGAGAAAAGGAACAGAGGTAGTTATCCTTTCAAAAGAAGGAGATTGGCTAAAGATTAAATTTGATGAAGGATTTGCTTTTGTTTTTGGTAAGTATATTAAAATTATCAGCGATGTTGATTCGGGATTAAAACCTGATAATCTACTGCCAGTTACGGGAACTGCCATAGAAAAGAAAGTGGCCAGAACGTGGAATAAATTTGGAGGCTTACTGGAAGATTTGGGAGAAGATCTTGAAATTGAAGCTGGCAGTGCTATAGCGGTTTTGTGTGTAGAGAGTTCCGGCAAGGGGTTTGATCCCAACAATCAAAACAGAATGATCATCAGATTTGAAAACCATATTTTCTGGAGTCAGTGGGGAAAGCAGCACGAAGATCAGTTCAATGAGCATTTTGCTTTCAATAAAACCAGGAAATGGACAGGGCACAAATGGAGGAAGAGTGCGTCAGATCCATGGATAACCATGCATAAAAATCAGGCCGGAGAATGGGATGTGTTAGAGTTTGCAATGTCCTTAAGCAAGGATGCCGCCTTAAGCTCCATTAGCATGGGGATAGCACAGATAATGGGATTCAATTATAAGCAAACCGGCTATGATTCGGTTGAGGGCATGTTTGATCGCTTTTCAAGTCATATTAGTTATCAAATAAGAGGCATGTTTGAATTTTTCACCACTCCTATGATCCAGGCTTTAAAAAGTAAAGATTTTGTTACATTCGCCGGTCATTATAACGGTCAAGGAAAGAAGCAGGACTATGGCAATAAAATTCTTGAGCATTACAATGCTTTTCAGCGTTTAAGCAATTAGTGTTTTCCTTTGATAAACTTCTTCATAGCTTACAAACTTTAGTACTTTTCAACACGGTACCGAAAAGCACATGTGATTCGTCATTTTAGATACGATGGATATGACACCGATCAGCAATCATGCTCTTTCAAAATTCACAGACCTGGGCATTTTATTTCTACGGGCAGCATTTGGGCTTAGGTTAATATATGGTACCATTGATAATGTTCTGAGCTATGACCGAATGCTTGAGTTTCGGGATTTTCTTGAGCATCATGGATTTCCAATTCCCCTGGCCGCTGCTTTTGTTTCAGTGATACTTCAATTTACAGCGGGTATAAGCTGGATCATAGGTTTTCAAGTTCGGGTTTTTGCCTTTTTGATGTTCATAAACTTTATCATAGCCATTATTGGGGTCCACATTGGTGATGCCTATCCTAATACGGCTCCGGCTATTCATTTATTGGTAGTAGCACTGTTCCTGTTTTTTAACGGAGGAGGCAAATGGTCCGTAGATGAATTCTTTAAAATCAGGAAAGTGCCAGGCGGTTAATTAAGTGTAGAAAAAATACCCGTTATGGTGATTTTGGGGGCAATTACGGTAAGTTTATTAGGGGGTTCAAATGAAAACGGTTTCTTTCTTTGAAAAAACTGTGGAAATCAATTTTTTTGAACAATAAATACTGATTTACAGTGTTCTTTTTCAATTGAACGCCGTATAATGAGCTGTGATCTTTGTGGGATGGCACAGTTTTTATTTCAATAGGTTGATTATCACGTCTACCGCAAAAATTATTTGTAAATTCAATCCATGAATAAGTATCAAATCAAAAATTTGAAAAACATGAGTTTTCAACACACTAGAACTAAATCATTTTTAAACGTGAGCAACTTTTTACTGATGGCGCTTATTGTGATGGTGAGCCTCGCAGGAGTTGGATGTAAAAGTCAGAAAAAGCTGGCAAAGGAAAAGGAAAAGCAGGAAGCGGAAGCTAAAGCTGCAAGAATTGAGAAAGTCAAACAGGAACTGAATGCCCTGTTGGATGATAATAATAGCATGTCACTAAGTGAAAAGGAGAGAGCACTGCAACGAATCAAGGATATGAATCTGGATGATGTGGAAGTGAAAGCATTGATCAGACAGGTTGAGAATAAACTGGCTGATGAAAGAGCTGCCCTCGAAAAAGAAAATGATAGGGTATCGGCAGATTCGCCGGATGCCAAGATCCAAAGACTCGGTAATTATTTTAATGCTGTAGCCAATGCAAGCAGCACAAGCGCTGCCAATAATAGCATTCAGGAGGCACTTTCTTTGTTTACTTCACCTGATGCACTGGTATTAATTATCATTAGCAAATCAGGCAGTACCAAAGATTATGACAGGCCTACCACCATTCAGAAATATCTGAACTACCTAAAAGATCAGCGGAAAAATATCAATGCCATCGATAACGTTGTGTTTGATACCAACGGTAAAATCAAAGAACTGGAGCTGATCAAAAAGTAAAAGCAAAGGAACATTCTAAATAAAACACAGAAAATAGTTATGAATTTTGAGTTTTAAGTTTTGAATTGAAAACCGACAATTTCACCATTTCAATACCTTAAAACATAAATATTTCAACACTTATTTATAATCAGATGAAATCATTATATAAAATATTATTTGTCATATTACTCAGTTCTTCGATTCAAGTTAATCTGTTTGCTCAGGACGAAGTGAGCCCTGAAAGAAAGCAAGCCATTGATTCATTAGCCTTGGAAAAAGTAAAGGATCTGGGAAAATACATTAGTATTATTGGGAATAAAGACACCGAGTTTTCGGAAGCGAATCGAGTTATCGAACGGGCTTTGGAACTGTTTGCAGATGGAAGTCAAATGGGTGTATCTTCTCTGTCCCGACCAGATGTAAAATACTATGGTGTGAGAGAATATTTTGAACGGTTAATGGCCCTCAACTATGATCGTGTAACCATTCAATGGTTCAATATTCAATACATCAGTGACCTGGAAAGACAACCTGATGGTAAATATGTTGGTGTTATTACCATATATCAAAGGTTCCAGGGAGAATCGGATGATGGATTGAAATATATGGATACCACTAAAAAAGATATTACAATCTATGTGGAACGAAAAGAAACTCAAATCGGAGGCCGTATTATTGGCTTTTGGGATGTTCTGCTAGGAGATATAAGAGTTACTGAAACAACAACATAGCTGTGTTGATGTGTTGAGGTGTTGAAGTGCAGAAAGAGTCATGAACACCTCAACACCTTAACACACCAACACTTTTACTATGAAAAGACTCACAGGCGTTTTCTTACTGTTGATTGGTTTTGTAATAAGTAGCAAGGGGCAGCAAACAATCGGTACTTATCTGGGTGATGAAAGTGCTTTGTATGCAGCTACAAAGCAGGTGAACCAATTTTTTCGAAGATTCAACAGTGAAGAAGATCTCAAAGGGAACAGGATATACAAAGGATCCAAACATTTTAGAAACCCAAAGACTCGTAGAAAGTATTTAAAGGTACTTTTTGATAACGAAACAAGTCAGATAAATGCTGATGCAAAGAATGGTTTTATTGCACAGGTTACAAATGGAGCTAGTCCCTTCTTTCTCGATTTTCATGGTGGAGAATGGTTCGCAGAAGTAAGAACAAAATTCCTGTATCATGGAAAGGAAGAGACAGCCATACTGTTCATGGAATTGCAGGAGGAAAAAGTAGGGTCAAAATGGGTTATTAAAAATGTATATTTTGAACCTTTTGTGAAATTGTTCGAAAAGGAAAAAGAAAACAAGGAGAAATTCCTGCACCCGCTCAGCCACGAACTTGCTTTTATGAACCTTCAAAGAATCTTCAGCGACAAATCGGAAGTGGAGGAATATACGGCAAATGACTTTAGACCTGATCATTTGTCGCTTTTCTTATTTGAAATAAAAAGATCTTCCCTGGAGTTTAAATCAGTAACGGACCTGACATTCCATTTTTTTCAGGCAGATAATTGGTATTTTGAATTAAAAGAGTTTAATCGGTCCGGTTATAATACCGGATGGCTCATTGCTAACCTGGTGAAAGCCAATGAACAGGAAAAGGATCTGTTGAGAAAATATATTTATTTTGAAAATCGGTAATTGAATATAAGTCATCCAATGATTTGATCAGGTACCTATAGATTTATGAGACGACTACCCCTATTTGTTCTATTTGTTATTGTTTTGATTTTGCCATCTCGTGTTCTTTCACAAGATACACTTTCCAATGAAGTATTGGAAGAACATAAGCAACGCGTGCAACAACTCATTTCCTTCTTAGGCTTTGCAATGAATACGATCGGAGATAAAGATACTCCGGTTAAGGAAAAGGAAGTGATCATTACACAAAGCTACCTGAAGGCTTTTAAGGATGATAAAGTGCAGGTAGAAGATGACCTGGATGAAAATAGAGAGGTGGTTACAAACAAGGATGTGCAGGCTTATTTAAAGGATATAGATTTCTTCTTCAAGCATGTTAAGTTCGAGCTAAATGTAGAAGACATTAGTCACTACGTCAATGAGGCAGGCGGGTTGTTTTTTAAAGTGACCCTAAGCCGGAATCTTCAGGGAACCACCGTTGAAGACAAAGAATTGAATAACAGCCAAAAAAGATATATCGAGATCAATTTTGATGAAGAAAATCAGGACCTGAAAATTGTCAGTATCTATACCACAAAACTAAGCAGGGAGGAGGAGCTTACTAATTGGTGGCAAAACCTTTCATACGAATGGGGAGCCATTTTTAAACGGGAGATTGAATTACTTGGTGATCCGGAGATGAGCGATCTTAAGAAGATGACAACCATAGAAAGCCTGGATATTTCGAATAACCAATACATTACCAACTTAGAACCGTTAAGTGAACTCACAGACCTTCTTGAACTTAATATTTCCAATACGAAAATTGCAGATATTGCTCCTTTGAGAAATTTAACAAAATTGGAGACACTGGATTGTTCCAATACAGCTGTCAGCGATTTGGAACCTCTGAAATATGCGATCAACATTAGAGATCTATCATTGAACAACACATTAATTAAAGACGTTGAAATACTACGGAATTTCAGGGTGCTTGAAACTTTGGCTTTAAATGATGTGGAAATTTCAACATTGGAACCCATAGGACAACTGTCTACCATCAGGCAACTGGAAATTTCAGGCAATGCATTAAGCAGTTTAGACGATATCATTGACCTCAACGGTTTGGAAACACTGGACCTTTCGAAATCTACCATTGGAGATTTAGGGTTTGTGAAAAATTTCGAGAACCTTCATACCATTAACTTCAGCAGTACCAATATAAGAGCGCTTGACCCTTTATCAGATCTGGGTTATTTAAAAATCGTTCAAGCAAATAACACCGGTATTAATAATCTCGAAGCACTTGGAAACCTGAGTGCTCTGGAAAAGATCTACTGCGACAATAGCTCAGTATCTGAGGAGCATGCCAATGAATTTATGGCTTCTCATCCGGGCATTCTGGTAGTTTATCACTCGGAAGATCTTAATAGCTGGTGGCAGGGTTTGCGTAAGCATTGGAAAGACATCTTTTCCAATTACGAAGATTTAAGTTCTGTACCTACCAAGGAAGAATTGGCAAGTTTGTCCAAATTGGAACAAATAGATGTATCTAACAATCAATATATCAGCAGCCTTGAGCCCCTCAGGATATTTTATAATCTGAAGGAGTTACGTTTGAGTCATGTGGCCGTTAATGATCTTGATCCCCTTAGAGACCTTAAAAACCTGGAAGTATTGGAATGTTCCAATACAGCTATATCGGGAGTGGAAGCCCTGAGTAATTTGAGAAAACTGAGAGTCGTTAAGATCAATGCCACCTTAGTCAGTGATATTGATCCTTTGATTAATTTGAACTCATTGGAATTGTTAGATTGTGATTTGACCAAGGTAGAAGAAGAAGATGTGAAATTGTTCATTGAAACACACCCGAATTGCCTGGTAATATACAAGTCGGAGGAACTGGAAGCATGGTGGTTCAATCTTTCCGGTGAGTGGGAGAACATTTTTAAGAAAGAGCTGAATTTTAACGGATCTCCCAATGCGGAACAACTCCATCAGGTATTTAACCTAAGAAAGCTGGAGATCAACGGTAATTCAAGCATCGACGATCTTATGCCATTAAGGAAACTTGTTTTCTTGAAAGAATTGAAAATCACGAATTCCAGGATCACAAGACTTGAACCTTTGAGTGAGCTAAAGAACCTGGAAACTTTGACCCTGGCACAGGGCCCTATAGATGATTTAGAACCACTTAAAAATCTTCATAAGCTAAAATATCTGGATATCTCCAATACTCCTTTGAGTGATTTGAGTACGGCCGGAGCGCTGAAAGAACTTAAAACTTTGAAATGCTCCGGAACACAAATAAGAAGCTTAAAAGGACTCTCAGGGTTGGAGCAATTGGAGTTATTAGAGTGCCACAATACCGGAATCAGTAGCCTCACCGCAATTGAAAAGCTTTTCAATCTTAAAACCCTCATTTGCTATAATACCAGATTGTCCGCCCGTAAGGTTGAGAAGTTTAAGATGGCCAATCCTGAATGCGAGGTCACTTTTTATTAATGGATTGAGTTTTTGAGTAAAGTGAAGACCATAGGACCTGCAAATTGGTTGAAAATACTTTGAGTCAGAATTAAGCCTTTGAGGTCTTCGTTATCAGGTTTTAGTCTTTATAGGCAAGTCCTATGGCAATACTGATAGCTGAAACCTAATACCTGATTGCTGGAAATATTATTTAAAGGTTAGCAGATTTTGTGATGGCTCCAAAGTTTTTATCCGGACATATTATAAATCAGAATCATAAGTACTACGTCATCCCTGACAGAGCGCAGCGAAGATCAGGGATCTCCCGATTAGAACTTCAAACAGTCATGTTCGGGTATTCCACCTGCACCTCATTGAGTTGGGGATTCCGTATATTTCTTTCGCTCACTCAAGAAATTCCAGATGACGAAGGTTTTTTGTTTAGTGTAATTGAAAGTTTTTATGGTGTATCCCGGAGGTTTTATGTTAAAGGAAAAACCTCCGTTATGCCCTATGATCTATGGGAAGATCAATGAAGAAAAAGAAAGCGTGATGGTGCATAACGAAGGTTAGGTCGTGTAAACCATGTAATGAAACTGTAATCGTTTTAAACCGACATATCCATTTATTTATCAATTATTATGAATGTCTTACGCTAATTTACTCTGTTTCCCCCGCCGCTGATTCAATCATTCGATAACTGATCAATATTTCAGGTTGGATCTTTGTATTTCTTCGATAATTGAAAAGCAATCTTTTCCATTACAAGGTAGGACGCTATTGGCCAAGCGACTTTTGCTTGCCGATCATTGGACTGGAAATTTTCAATACTGAACCTGGCAAGGGAAGAAATGTTAGTTTTCTGATCACATTTGTCCGAAATACCCTCCTTATTCTTTTCAACTTTAACACCTCAATACCTTGGTAATTATTTTAATTAAGATCAGCATTTCTATAATAAATTGCCGGTCGTCGATTGATTCTCACCACTTGTCGAAGAGCTCAGTTACAATGCCTTTAGACCATGGGATAAAGGGTAAACGCACTGAGTTTATGTATTTGGATTTAACGCATACAAAAGATATTTACAAGGCCATCAGATCAAATATTATTTCTGATCAGCAGGTAGTAATGATCCTTGTTGCTGAGAATAGCCAGATAGATTTGCTGGCTTTGATCAAAGAATTCAACAAAGAAGGTATTCAGTTTTTTGGAGGTGTTTTTCCTGGACTCATCTACAATAATGAGAAATTAGATAAAGGGTTAATTTTTAAAGTATTGCCCGTGTTGTTTTCACCTTTTCTGATCCGGGATATAGACAAGGATAATCAGGAAATACCAGCATTGCGAAAAATACTAAACAAGAGTGGACAGCAAAGAAATACTGCGATCGTGTTGATCGACGGTCAGACACCAAATGTTGCTGGTTTTCTTGCAAAACTATGTAGCGAACTTGGTGGCGAAGTGGATTATTTTGGTGGAGGGGCCGGATCATTGACGGTACGGCAACCATGCATTTTTTCAAATGAGGGGCTTTTGCAAAACGCCGCGATTGTTGGATTTATCAACAGGAATGTTGCACTTGGCGTTGGACATGGTTTGCCGGAATTGAAGGGGCCTATGATCTCCACCAAAACCACTTCAAATTGTGGTCACGAAACGACTATAGAAAACAAAGAAGTTCTTGAATATGACACCTGTGTTCATTTGCCTTATGACATTGCAGATAAGGATTTGGAATCGAAACCAACCAACCAATCAGAGGCAGAACTTTTACTTATTGATGGGGCCAAACACGCAGCGATGGAAAGTTTAAAGAAAGGAGATCAGCCACCGGTTGATTACCTGGTCATTGATAGTGTTTCAAGAGTACTTTTCCTCAATGAGCGATTTGATGAAGAGCTTCAAATGGTTGACGTACAATTAAGGAAAAGTGAGTCATCAGCATCCGTGGAGGGTATTTTGAGTATTGGAGAAATCACTTCGTGTCAAGAAGGTAAACTAACATTGTTCAATGGGAAGATACTAGTAGGAAGTTTTTATGAAGATGCTTAATCAACAACATACCGCACTTAGCAATATGAGAGCACTGTATGAGCTCTCCTTGTCCGTTGGCCAATCATTGGACCTCAAATCGAATTGCAGGAATTTTCTTAAGGCACTCATGCGCATAGGAAACCTTAGCCATGGTTCCATATGGTTGCAGAAAAGTATGATCACCAGAAATGATAGGATGACAGGATTCACCCAATTTTTGGCTATTCCAAAAAAAATAAATCATCTGAAGGAGTTGGTTCATCTTGAAAGTACCCAGCTATTATTTGGTGATGAAAAAGTTATTCAGATAAATTCCATTGATCAACTAACTCACCATGGAGACTTGCCCTTGACAAGTTGTGAATATGTCCTTTTCAGATTAGATAACATTGGTTTTGTGGTACTCCAGATTTCAGATCATCTTGATTGTTTAGACCTTAAGGAACTTTTGCCTGTATTTAAAAAATTCAAATGTTCCATAGAAGGTTGTATGGCACACAACAACCTGAAATATGAAATAGCCGAGCGGAAGAAAAAGGAAAAGCAGATAAAAAACATTGCTTTGTTTCCGGAGGAAAACCCCAATGCTGTGGCAAGATTTTCAACGTTTGGGACATTTCAGTATGGAAATAAATCCGCTCTTAAGTTATTTAAAACATTAGGGATTGAATTGGGTGCCAGAGTCTCTGCCAAGTTGATCCATTACATTAAAACGAAAATAAGAAAAGGACGAAAGCATGTTCAGGAATTTGAATTGATTATAGAAAATAAATACTATGCCTTTGAATTGGTCAGGATTCATGAAGCAAATTATATTAATGTCTATGCGCGGGACATTACGCATAGAAAGCTGGCAGAAAGTGCTGCAAAAGACAGCGAGGCCAAAACAAGATTGATTATCGACAATGCTTTAGATGCTGTTATTACAATTGATAAAGAGGGTATCGTCACAGATTGGAACAACCAGGCGGTGAATATATTTGGTTGGTCGAGAAAGGAAGCCTCTGGTAAAAAATTAAGTGAACTGATTATTCCGGAGGAAATGAGGGAGATGCATGAGAGGGGTATGAAACATTATTTAAGAACAGGGGAGGGGCCGGTCCTTAACAAAAGAATTGAAATATCAGCAATAAAAAAAGATAAGGAGCTATTTCCTGTTGAATTAAGTGTTGTTCCCATTCATACCGGAGGAGACATACAATTTAGTGCTTTCATTCGGGATATTACGGAACAAAAGAGAGACAAGGAAGTAATAAAAGCCAGCGAGGCACGGTACAGACTTTTGGTGGAGACGGCTAGCGATCTTATTTATAAAGCAGATGCTAATGGTTATTGTACCTATGTCAATCCATTGGCTGCCCGGATCATGGACTGTGAGGATAAAGAATTGGTTGGCCAGCATTTTTCAGAATTCACAAGGCCTGATTATGTTAGGAAGGTGACCAATCACTACGAGCAACAAATCAAATCGAAGACTAAAGATACCTATCTGGAACTTCCTATTGTGACAAAGCAAGGAAAGGAACTATGGATAGGACAAAAAGTACAAATGATCTTGGAAGATGGTGAAATTAAAGGTTTCACGGCATTTGCAAGAGATATCACTGACAGAGTTAAAGCAGTAGGACGCTTGAAAGCCAGTGAGGAAAAATATAGAGGGATCATTGAAAATATGAAGCTGGGACTTTTAGAAGTTGATCTGAAAGATGAAATAAAATATGCTAACAATGCTTTTAGTCAAATGACTGGATATTCCATTGAAGAACTGTCAGGAAAGAATGCTACAGAACTTCTCTTAGTTCCCAAGTTTACCCCTAAAATGAAGCAGGAATCAAGAGAAAGGGCAAAGGGAAAATACAGCGCTTATGAAGTCCAAATAAGGATGAAAGATGGTAGCCTAAAGTGGTTATTGATCAGCGGAGCCCCATTGTATGATGAGAGTGGCAAAGTTACCGGGTCGATTGGTATTCATCTCGATATAACTGACAGAAAGAAATATGAAACAGAAATTAAAAAAGCCCTTAAAAAGGAAAAAGAACTTAATGAGCTGAAATCCAGGTTTGTTTCAATGACTTCTCATGAATTCAGAACACCTTTGACTACCATTCAGGCGAATCTGGAATTGCTCGAGTTTCATTTAAACAATATCGATGAAGAATTAGTAAGCAGACTAGGCAAAAATTTCAAACGTATGAGTTCCGAAATCAACAGATTGACAGAACTGATGAATGATGTCCTTACGCTTGGGAGAATTGATGAAGGGAAAGTCTTATATGAGCCCGCATATACGGATCTTGAGGAATTATGCGGTGAGATAATCAAACAATCGTTCAGTAATCAACCTGATGGCAGAACTGCTGATTTTTCAATAAAAGGAAATAAATACGATGTTTATCTGGATCCAAGGTTGTTCAGTCATATCATAGTCAATCTACTTTCAAACAGTTTTAAGTATTCAAAGGGAGCCGGAAATCCGGGTTTACAATTGAATTATAATGAGGATACCATCGAATTGGCATTCACTGATCAGGGCATCGGCATTCCAAAAGAGGAGCGTGTTAGTTTGTTCGATTCTTTCTATCGAGCAAAGAATGTGGATAACATTCAAGGCACAGGTCTTGGTTTAAGTATTGTCAAACAGTTCCTGGACATGCATGAAGGCCAAATAAGTGTTCAGAGCGAACAGGGAAAAGGCTCAGTGTTTACCATTGTTTTACCAAAAAAATAAGAGCATTATGAAAAAGATATTAGTAATTGAAGATGATCAGAATGTAAGAGAAAGTATTGCGGAACTGTTAAGCCTGAAGCCTTATGAAGTGGCAACAGCAGAAAACGGTCTGGAGGGAGTTAGAATGGCTAAAGAAACCAATCCTGATCTGATCATTTGTGATGTAATGATGCCTGAATCAGACGGCTATGAAGTGCTTGGAAAATTACGAAGTGACGAATACAACTCAGATGTCCCATTCATATTTCTAACTGCCAAGGCCGAAAAAACATCCCTTCGCCAGGGAATGAACCTGGGTGCCGATGACTATATAACCAAACCGTTCAAGGCAGAAGAGCTGTTCGAAGCGATTGAGGCCAGAATTATTAAGCAGGAAAAGGCTGGCAAGGCAATGACCTCCAGAATAAAGCTTTCCCAGCCTTTAAATGAAGCTATTGCCAATAATAAAATTGCCTCTTCATTTGTCAACATACAGGGATTATCCAATATGATTTTGGATTACTTCGAAGATTACACAGAAGATGCGATCAAAGAGATCATAGAGGACATCCGTAGTTCAGCAACAAAAGCAGAAAGGGTTATAAAAAATGCAGTATTATATCAATCATTGGTTGAAGCTGAAAATGATGAAACCCGAGCCAGGGAATTCAAAGATGTTCATTGCAATTGTATCGAGGAGATCATAAGAACAAAAATGTTTGGAATAGCTAAAAATTATGACAGGGAAAGAGATATATTCTTCAAGGAAGTTGAAAAAAGAAACCTGGGAATTTCATTTGAAGGATTAAGTGCCATCATTCATGAAGTAATCGATAATGCATTCAAATTCTCTAAAAAAGGATCAGTAGTAACTGTTTCAGGAGCAGTTGTCCAATCGAAATATATCCTGACCATTGAAGATAAGGGGATGGGTGTGTCCAAAAGTCAACTAGGAGAACTATTTTCAGATAGACAAAATACAAGATATGCTTTGTCCGGACTTGTATTGGTTCATAAGTTGATGAGATTTTTGAACAATGATATAAAAATTGAATCTTACCTTGAACAAGGTACAAAAGTAATGTTAAGCTTTAGCCTTCATTAGTATTTAATAGTGTTTTCTTTAATTTAGTATCATGAGGCGTTTAAGGATTTTGGGTGTGGAGGATGATGTGATCATTGCTGAAACGCTAAAAGAAATACTCAAGGCACTGGATTATGAAGCGGTTGATATCGTGAATAGTGCCTCCGGAGCATTGGCAGTATTGGAGACGGATGTGGAGATTGACCTTGTTCTTTTGGATATCCAATTAAAAGGAGATCGGGATGGTGTAGAATTAGCCGCCATGATAGATGAACGCTACGATTTACCCTATATATTTACCACTGCCTTTGCTGATCCCGAAACAATTGCACGAGCAAAAAAAACGAGCCCTTATGGCTATTTGGTAAAACCCTATGGGATAAAAGATCTGCATGCTGCGATCGAAGTAGCGCTTGGTAACTTCAAAATACTTCAGGAAGCCAATATTTTAAAAGATCAAAATCAATTCAATCATGATGGTTTTTTTGTGAAAGTAGACTCACGACTGATAAGACTGAGAGAAGATGACATTATGTGGATTGAGGCTAAAGGGGACTATGCCATTTTCAAGACAAAGGAAAAATCTTATATTGTGCATTCCACCATGAAGAATATTGAAGATAAATTGGCCAGTAAGGGATTTTTCAAAATTCACAGATCTTATATTGTCAATCTCAATAAAGTGATGGACATTCAGGATTCAAATCTGGTAGTTGGTAACCAGGTAATTCCTGTGAGCAGGCGTAAAAAAGATGGGCTTTTGAAACAGATACGGCTGCTCTAACAATAATGGATGGAGTATCCGAGATTATTTGAAATAATGCTGAAGATATGCACAAAGATCCATAGCCCAGGCAATACCTACGTGAATGACAGTACCTCCCATAATACTCTTAGTTCTTAAAGAAATAATACCAAGTATATAACCGCCAAAAATTGAACTGATAGCCTCCAACGGGGGTTTCCCAAAATGAAGAAAGGCATAGCTCGCTACCATTGGCAAAATAACCCCCTTTCCCATCACTGAAACCAGGCCAAGTACTAGCGCTCCTCTGAACACCCATTCTATAAAAACGAAACTGATCCCATATAATAATTCAAATATGGTTCCCATAGCCAATCTGTTAAATCCAAATGCGCTGTTAACCGTCCACGGTTTAAACATAGGGTATTTCATCTGAAAATCAGGTTGAAATGAGGCGATGATTATAAACGGTAGAACGATCAATAGTATGGTCAGATATGGTTTATAGTTGAACTTCCGAAACGCTAAACCATAAGCAGATGTCTGGGACTTATCGAAAAGGTGTTTTATGATAAAAATAGGAACAATGAATATGACGAAGCCTTTCAGATAATTGGATACCCAATAAGCAAAAATTAGTTCGGAAGGATCGGATAAAGATTGCACCCATCCCGGGAACAGATAATAACCTGTAAACAAGCCGATCAGTATAATGAAGGCAGCGCTTTTTATCCAAAAATGCGGTGTTCTTAAAAGTTCTTTATTGCCTTGGATCAATGAAATTGGTAAAGCGGTACCATAATAGGCCAATGCAAAAAAGAGAATGTTGTATATAACCCCATTGGTTGTTCCGATATGCTTATCCAGAAAACCATTTTCAAAATCAAAGTGATAATTGAGTGATAGAAAGACAGTTAAAAAGATCAGAAGATATCCATAAGCTAAAGGGTGAAAATCTTCTAGGATGAAATCTTTAATATTTTTTATTAATGCCTTGATAATACTGCTATTTAAAATAAAGCAGATAAAATTAGTATAATTTTTAAAACTTCATTCCCTGTCTTCGGTATTGTCAGGAATCGATTGGACTATCTGCGAAACAAGACTCTGGTTATTAGATCCGGGACATGAGAGAACGAAGGCTGACATACGGATACACCTTGTTCCTCAGGAAAAATTAAACCGGATTTAGTTTGTATTTAGTGAGTTTTAAAAAAGTATTATTTGATATTTTCAGAAAGGCTCATTGCCTTGTTTAGGCAAGATTTTGGATAAAAGACTCAGGATTAAAGATAAATTGCTGTGGCTTTTTCAGAGAAATAAAACGACCAAATTTGCAAGATTTTAATTGCATGGATCAATAAGCTTACAAAGTTTGTGTGATAGGATAAAGTACAAAAGATAATGATATTAAATTTTAGGAAAGCAAGGTTTAATTGCCGGGCTTAAACCTATATGTCATTAGTCTTTATACTAAATCCTTGCTACTTATTACTGTAGCGAGGGCTTTTTTAGGGGCTATTTATACAGACTCATGCTAGTAAATGTCAAACATAACTTTCCAGGGGAATCCCGGGAGATGTAAGGCAATTTAAAATTGAGATAGCTGTTTGGACTGTTTTAATCAATTTGAAAAACATAGTCAAATAGGTAACTTTACCATGATTGACAAATAACACCGAAAGATGATCAAAAGGAGCTTGTGGATCGTTAGTATAATTTTAATTTTAGCTGGTGTGATGGCGATGTCTTTTGATAATCGATCCTTTCACTATGAAAATGAATTAGAAGAGAGCATTAAACGTGGGAAAGATGTATATATGAACACCTGTCTGACTTGTCATATGGAAAACGGAGAAGGAATTACTGGTGTATTCCCACCGTTGGCCAAGTCGGACTATCTAATGGAGGATACCAAACGATCTATAAGAGTGCTTATTTATGGTGCTAACAGCGAAATGGAAGTAAACGGAACCATCTATAATGGCTCTATGGACGCCACAGGTTTGAATGATCAGGAGATTTCGGATGTCTTGAACTATATCAGAAATAGTTGGGGGAATAAAGGGGGGATTGTGAGGCCCGAAGATGTTGGGCAAGAACGTGAATAAGGGTGATATCATCTAACCGCTAAAAAAATAGATACATACTCATTTTTTTAATATGTCTATCGTTCCCAATTCCGGTAAAAATAAAGAATCAACAGTTGGGTTAATTATTTTGGCAGCTGGAGCTTCCAGCCGTCTGGGGGAACCCAAGCAATTGTTAAAATTGAATGATCAAACATTGATATTTCGGGCAGTGAGGACTGGCTTAAGGTCCTTATGTTTTCCAGTGCTCGTGATTCTTGGAGCCAATGCGGAATTGATCATGCGAGAAATTGAAGACCTTCCGGTATATATCAACAAGAATCCAAATTGGAAAAAAGGAATGGGAAATTCGCTTAAATATGGCCTGGATAGCATTTTAAGAATATATCCTCACCTTGATGCTGTGGTGGTGATGCTTTGTGATCAACCATTCGTGGATGGTGTCTTACTCAATGAATTGATCAGAACTTATTATAAAACTGGAAGCTTGGTTGTCGCTTCAGAATATGAGCATCATTTGGGTGTCCCCGCTTTATTTGATAAAACTTTATTTCCTGAACTAGCAAAACTCAAGGGTGACAAGGGGGCCAGAAACATTATTAAAAGCATACCGCATACTAAGATCTCATCAGTTCCTTTTGCGCTTGGGAAAATAGATATAGACTGCTACGAAGATTATTTTCTTACACAACAATTGATAAATAAATAACCTATATTTCGTTAGGTAATTAATATGTAAATCCTATATTTGTATTGAATCTTATACCGTATTGCGGGGGATTTTGTCGCCAAAATGACCAATCTTAATTGTAAAAATTAGGATTTTGTAGATCGAAAAATTACATTGAAATCGCAATCAAGAGGATTCTATACTTATGACTCATTCTAACTTAAATTCTCCTAAGTTACGTGTGATCCTTAATAGGGTCAAACCGGTGCATTTAAGAAATGTGCAGCCCATTCTAGATTGTTAGTCTATCCTCTTTTTTATTTAATCGACCCATTTCCAAAAACTCAAAATCAGGATTTGATGGCCTTTGCCCTCAACAGCTAAGTTTATTAATACAGGAAATTTAAATGTTACACTAAAACAATTTTCTATGAAAGCAAGATTACTACTTAGTCTTATGCTAGTGTTTACTCTTTGTATGAGTAACGCATTGGCTCAACAACGGAGTGTATCCGGTACGGTTACTACTTCGGAAGATGATTCCTCTCTTCCCGGCGTAACAGTCATTGAGAAAGGAACAACCAATGGTACTATAACAGATGCTGATGGAAATTACTCTTTAACAATTTCCAGCAATGACGCTGTGTTGGTATTCTCATTTGTTGGTTTCGCTACGGTTGAAGAGGCTGTTGGTTCCAGATCCAGAGTTGATATTTCTATGAACGCTGATCTTCAAACATTATCAGAAGTGGTAGTTGTTGGTTATGGTACGCAATCAAAAGCACTTCTTACTGACAATGTAGCCAATATTGAGTCTTCTCAAATCTCGGGAATCTCAACTCCTGGTTTTCAAAACACACTTGTGGGCAAGGCACCAGGTGTACAGATCACACAGATCAATGGTAAAGTAGAAGGAAGTGTAAAAGTGATCATCAGAGGACTTTCTTCTATCTCAGCTTCACAAGAACCGTTATATGTGATCGATGGTATTGAAATGAATAACTCCAATGAGTCCTCCATCGGAGCAAATTTGAATCCCCTTTTATCCATAAACCCCGACGACATTGAATCAATTGACATCTTGAAAGATGCTTCTGCAGCCGCCATATATGGAGCAAAAGCAACCAATGGTGTTATACTGATCACTACAAAAAAAGGTCAACAAGGTAAGGCTACTGTTTCAGTTAATCTATCTAATGGTATTGGCAAACCAACAAATTTAAGGGATTGGCTCAATAGAGAACAATACCTTGAATTGATCAGAGAATCTGCATTTAATAGTGGCTTCTTTGCCGACCAGGCAGCCTCGGATGCATGGGTTGATACAAGGTTACAGAGATACCAGGGAGATGAGGATTATAATAATGTGGATACTGATTGGCAGGATGAAGCACTTCAATCAAGCCACATTAGGGATGCAAGCATTTCTATTTCCGGAGGAAATGAAAAAACCACTACCTATATTTCCGGTGCATATCAGGACAATAAAGGTATTGTTAGAGGAAATAATCTGGAGCGGTTCAGCGCTAGAGCAAACATTGACAACAAAGTAGGAGAGCGATTCAATGTTGGGATCAATTTTAATTTCTCACATACACAAATAGATAGGATTGCGGGCGATAATGCCTTTGTTACTCCATTCCAGGCAATTGCGCAGGTTCCCACATCGCCTACTCATCTGGCCGATGGTGAACCAAATGGTGGTACTTTATATGCAAACTTCTTGCTACAAGACAAGCACTCATTCAGAGAAACCATTGTAAGAAGAACATTGGGTAAAGTGTATGGTGAGTATGAATTCCTACCCGAGCTAAGGTACAGAACTGAACTTGGATTTGATTTATATGCACAGTCTGTAGATAGGAATACTGGTAGACTTGCGCCATTTCAATCCACCAATGGACAGTCTTTTGCATCAAATGTTGAAAGGCAGTTAATATCAACCAATAATTATTTCACTTTTGATAAAAATATAGGTGAAACCGGCAACTTAAACGCGGTAGCCGGAATGACTTATACCAAAAGTGACAGACGATCGGCAGATGTTACAGGTGATGGCTTTCCAACCGATGATTTTAAATCTGTGTCCAGTGCGGCAACTATTTCTGCGGGGAATGGAGATTTTACAGCATGGTCTCAACTTTCTTACTTTATTCGAGCCACTTATGTTCATTTAAATAAATACATACTTAAAGCGAGCTTCAGGCGAGACGGTTCATCCGTTTTCGGTGAGGATTTTAGGTTTGGAAATTTCCCTGCAGTATCTGCAGCCTGGAGAATTTCTGAAGAGAGCTTTTTGAATGGTTCCAATGTCCTGTCAGATCTGAAATTAAGAGCTAGCTGGGGAATCAACGGGAATACACCAACATCTAATTTTGGTAGTTTGGCGCTTTATGGTGGTGTTAGCTATAATGGCGGTTCAGGGCTGGCATCAACACAAGGTGCAAACCCTAATCTAAAGTGGGAAGAAACTTCTCAAATAAATATTGGTGTCGATTTCGGATTCATGGATAACAGGATCACCGGTTCACTTGATTATTACATTAAAGACACCGAAGACCTGATCTTTAATCAGCGAGTGCCGTTTGAGGCTGCAATTCCGGGACACAGTATTCTTAAGAATATAGGCTCATTGGAAAACAAAGGATTTGAATTGACATTAAGCACAGTTAACATTCAAACGCCTGATTTTAACTGGAAAACAACGTTAAACATTTCCACCAATAAAAATGAAATAACAAAATTACCTAACGGTGATGACCAGATAACAGCCCGAAACATTTTGAGAGAAGGTGAATCTATTAATTCTTTTTATTTGGTAGAATACGCCGGTGTGGATCCCGACAATGGGGATGCCTTGTTCGTTGTAAACTCCGAAAATGCCGACGGAACATTAGACAAGAGTACGACAAATGATTTTTCTCAGGCAAACAGAATCATTGTTGGTAGCCCAATTCCGGATTGGATAGGTGGTTTATCAAGTACTTTGACCTATAAAGAGATCGATTTTTCATTTACATTCCAGGGGCAATGGGGAGCCAGTGTCTATAATGGAGGAGGAACATTCCAGGAAACAGGATTTGGTAATGGATTGGACAATCAAACAACCAAAATTTTGAACAGATGGCAACAACCTGGTGATATCACAGATGTTCCACAGGCAAGATTGTTTAGAAATAACGGACATAGTCACTCCACCAGATACTTGCAAAAATCGGATTTTATTCGTTTGCGAAATGTATCTCTTGGATATTCTTTACCAACATCGTTATTGGAAAAACTAAACATGACAAGAGTAAGAGTATATTTCTCCGGACTTAACTTGTTGACATTTACAGATTATGATGGATACGATCCGGAAGCTACAAATGATGATGGAAACACTAATACCAATATTGGTAGTGAGTTCTATTCTGCTCCTCCGGCCAAAGTCTATACGTTTGGTCTAAATCTTACTTTTTAATTTACTTAAATATCAAAAGACATGAAATATTCAAAATTTATATTCATTCTATTCTTTGTGATAGGAGTATCATGTACAGGTGAATTAGATATAGAACCAAGACAAAGTATTTCCGAAGGCATTGCTACTGCGACAGCAGAAAACATCAAGAACATTCTTATTGGTGCCTATAACTTCGGAAGAAATGATCTGTATGGTGGAAATCAGACACTGTATGTTGAATTATTAGGGAACACAGATCAAACCGCCTGGAATGGTACTTTTGCCAACTTACGTGACCTGTTTGCAAAACAAATGACCGCTGCAAACGGTTCTGCCAACAATATGTATGCTGATTCTTATTTTATTATAGGCAGTGTCAATACGGTTTTAGCCAACCTGGATAAATTCACCGACGATGCAGAACGGAATACTGCTGAGGGAGAAGCATTGTTCATTAGGGGGTTGGCTCATTTTGAACTGGTGCGTTTGTTTGGACTACCTTATGCAGCAGGTGGTGCCAACAGTCAATTGGGCGTACCGGTACTACTATTACCACCGGATGTTGATCGTAAGGTGCCAAGAAATACAGTGAGTGAGGTCTATTCACAGGTTGTTGCTGATTTGACTGAAGCATATACAAAATTACCGGATGATAATGGGGTGTTTGCTGATAAATATGCAGCACAAGCTGTTTTAGCCAGGGTTTATTTGCAGATGGGTGATTATGCCAATGCCAGAGATGCAGCTAATGATGTGATCGCCAATAGCGGACATGGCTTAATGCCAACATTTGCGGATGTTTTTGGCACTGATGATAATACCAATGAGCATATCTTCTCGTGGATCATCAACAATCAGGAAGGAACAAATTTCACAGTAAATCATTATGCTTCTCAACCACTTGGTGGAAGAGGAGGGGATATTTCCGTAGAACAGGCTTATCTTGATAAATTTGATTCTCCCCTGGATGAAAGAGCTAGTTTCTTTTATGATGAAAATGGTTTAACACTAACTTCAAAGTATGCCAGACAATTTGCCAATACTACACCAATCCGTCTCGCTGAAATGTATTTGATCAGAGCAGAAGCCAACTTTAGAGAGGGAACATCGACAGGTGCAACGCCTCTTGCAGATATCAATGCGGTAAGATCAAGATCTTCGGCGCCTGATTTAGGTGCGGTAACACTTGATTTGATATTAAATGAAAGGGAGCTTGAGTTGGCCTTTGAAGGATTTGTTTTACACGACTATAAAAGAACTCAAAGAAATATCGGCGGACTTCCTTATGATGACAATCGATTGGTGATGCCAATTCCTCAGTCTGCCCGGGATAGAAATGATCTGTTGGAGCAAAATCCTGGATATGCAAACTAAATATTTTAGAATCACAGATAAAGTATCGGGTGATTTTACCACCTAAGATTTATCTGGGAATCATTGCTCAAAAAATAGCCCTAACATATGTTGGGGCTATTTTTATGTGTAGTACCGGATTCCTTTTAATTCACTTTTGATAAAAAAGAACACGGCGACTTCAAAAACAAAACATCCAGGATCAAACAAATTCGTGTTGAAAACTATGAAACGTTTCATGCTACTAACATCTTTGCCTATTTCAACTTAAATACTTGAACATATCAACATGTGAACACTATGCTACTTCCTTTGTTAATAATTAGATAGGGCGACTATATTGATATTGTCCTAACGTTTAGAAGGTTTACCTGATCATGCATGGACCTCTATGGATTGGAAAAATGTCAGGAGATGAATAATTTAAGCATTGATTCCAAAGTTTGTCCAACACAATCAAAAGTCATGAAAAAACTGACCTTTGTTCTTTTCCTTGTTTTGGCGATAGGTGCCTGCTCTGATAAAGGAAAGGACAAAAACACCACCAATATGGAGCATAATAAAAATGATGCCGTTCTTGAAAGTGCTTTGTTGGACATCATGGAAAAACATCAACTACTGGGACTTTCAGTATTAATTGTGCGTCAAAATGAAATTACCTTTGAAGGAAATTATGGAAAAGCTAATTTGAAAAGCAATCTTGAAATTTCAGAAGAAACCATGTACAGGGTGGCTTCCATTTCAAAGAGCGTAACAGCTACAGCTTTAATGATTTTGTTTGAAAGGGGATTTTTTGATCTGGATGATGATATCAATCAATACCTTGGTTTTAAGGTGAGAAATCCACGATACCCTGAAAAGCCAATTACCTTCAGGATGTTACTCAGCCATACTTCAAGCCTGGTTGATGGAGAAGGTTACGGCAATTTTCTTGGAGACATTTTTATCAAGGACATTTTCTTAAAAGATCTTCTCTTGGCTGATGGAATATATTATACAGACGATATGTTTTTAGACCATGAACCCGGAACATATTTCACCTATTCCAATGTAGCCTGGGGATTGATAGGCTGCTTGATCGAGGAGATAAGTGGTCAAAGATTTGACGTTTTCTGTGAAGAAAATATTTTTGAGCCCTTAGCTATGGAGGCTGTTTATAACAATGTCTGGGACATTGAGAATATTGCTAATTTGGCCACACTGTATCGTACTAACAGCGGTCAATGGGTACCGCAAGTGGATGATTTTGTAGGGAAAGAGCCCAGAGCAAGAGATTTGTCTCAATACTTGCCAGGTTCGAATGCGGTGATTTTTGGGCCGCAGGGAGGGTTGAGGTGTTCTGCCAAGGATCTGGCAAAATTTATGTTGATGCACTTGAATAATGGTATTTTTGAGGGTACCCGAATTCTGAATGATACGACTGTTGTGCAAATGCATAAAAATCAATGGAAGTATGAAAGTGACAATGGCGACCATCATGACAAATTGATGCAGGCCTGGGGACTAGGCTTTCATTTGACAAATAATGGAGAGAAAGAAGATGTTGTTTTTCCGGATGTAAAAATGGTCGGACATCCTGGTGAGGCCTATGGTCTGATAAGTGGGATGTATTTCGACAAAGTAAAAAAGAATGGTGTCATTTTTATGACCAATGGTAGCCAGGAAGATTTTCAAGTGGCTGAAGGTTCAGCTTTTTATCAGCTTGAACATGACATCTATGAACATGTTTTTACTTATATATCTACAAATTAATAGTACTTTACAAGTAGACCGGATTGTTGATAATAAGTGGAACAGAAATTGTTTGAATAATGTTGGCATTTTGAACTTGAAAAATTCCTGAAAAGGAAACGAATTGAATAATATGGTTGAGAAAGAATTAGATAAACTGAAGAACTTATTAAGAAAGTATTTTCAGTATGGTTTTATTGTGATCATCTCTTTTGCTCTTTTATCTTGTAGTAAGGAAGATGATCCCGATCCTCCGGTTGTAGAAGACGAATTCCTCCTGTCCTTTTCTGAACTGGCGACCTTTTCACAGGAACAAATGTCCTTTTTGATCACTCTTGGAGGTTTTGGACAATATTTAAATTTTTTGGAAAGTGGTGCAATTGTTTACAGAATCAGTTATAAAACTACTTTTAAAAATGAGGAAATTTCGGCCTCAGGTCTGGTAGTTCTTCCGGATGGTGACGGAACATACCCAATATTGAGCGCCCATCATGGTACCATCTTCTCAAATGCTGAAGCACCTTCCGCATTTTCGGTGACCGGTGGTTTTTCGGGATTTGAGTTTTTCGGAGGGGCTGGCTACATTACGTTTATCCCTGATTATATTGGATATGGGGATTCGAAAGACCTCCTACATCCCTATTATAATGCACAATACACAGGTACGGCGGTGATCGATATGATCATGGCAGGTAAAGAAATGTTGGACAAACTGGAGGTTAGCTATAATGATAAATTATTTTTGACGGGTTATTCAGAGGGTGGCTACGCAACTGTGGCTGTGCAAAAAGCTATAGAAGAGACTCCTTCTCTTAATTTGAGTATCACGGCTTCAGCTTCCGGAGCAGGTGGTTATGATATTGTAGGCGTGATGGATGAGATTTTGAAAGAAGAGACCTATGGCACACCGGCGTATCTGGCATTTGTTATTTATTCTTATGCCCTTACCAATGATTGGACCGCACCATTGTCAGATTTTTTTGACGAACCTTATGCTTCCAATATTCCCGATTTATTTGATGGTAGTCTGACCCAGGGGCAAGTCAACGATCAATTGACCGAGGACCTCTCTGATTTATTCAATGGTGACTTACTGGAAGAATTGAGGAATGGAGCGCAAAATGATCTAACCGAACTATTATCAAAAAACAGTGTTCATGATTGGGCGCCCGAATCACCTCTAAGGATTTATCACAGTCCGAATGACAATGTTTTACCCATCGGGAACTCCCAGAGTACGGTACAAACAATGATGGCCAATGGTGCTGATGACGTTCAGTTTGTCGAAATTGGGGGACAATCGCACGGTTCTGCTGTGGTCTTTATGATTGAGAAGGTATTACCCTGGTTTGACTCATTGAAATAATAACCAATATCATTTTATATATACGGATAGCACCATAACTTTCCGGGAATCAAATCCGGAGTAGTCCCAACTATGATAAAAGTACTTGATCTGAATTTTCAGGAAACTGGACAAACCATTGCTTCTTTTCTTATTGAAACCTCTATAGGACCCATTCTCATCGAATCAGGGCCTTATTCAAGTTTCGAAAACCTTAAACAGAAGATAGGTGAGAACGGTTATTCTATAGAAGATGTCCAACACGTACTCATTACCCACATCCACCTTGATCATGCGGGAGCAGCATGGGCATTGGCTCAGCACGGAGCAAAGATTTATTTACATCCATTTGGGGAAAAACATATGGCTGATCCAACCAGATTATGGAACTCAGCCAAACTGATTTATGGAGATGATATGGAAAGACTTTGGGGAGATATGCAAGCCATTGATCAGGAAAATTTGGAAATAGTGAGTCATGGAGAAAGATTGATATTCGGAGATGTTGAGATCACCGGATGGCATACACCTGGTCATGCAAAGCATCATATTGCCTGGCAACTGAATGACGTTTTGTTTTCCGGAGACGTTGCAGGAGTAAAAATTAATGACGGTCCTGTTGTGCCTCCTTGCCCCCCTCCTGATATTGATCTGGAGGCCTGGGAAGAATCATTGACCCTTATTAAAGGCTTAGATCTTAAAAGGATCTATTTAACACACTTTGGTATAATAGAAAACATCGTAGACCACTTGGCAGAGCTGGAACACAATTTATCAGGCTGGTCAATGTGGATTAAGGATAAATTTGAATTGAACCGGGATGTTGAAAGTCTTGTTCCGGAATTTCAGGCTTTCACAACAGCTCAAATGAAAGATCAAGGATTGGATGATCACACCATCAGGCAATATGAAATAGCCAATCCATCGTGGATGAGTGTTGTGGGATTGATGCGTTATTGGAAAATAAAAAAAGAAAAAGGTTAAAAAAATGATGAATTGGTAAACTTTTTCCAATACACTCGTATAAGTATAGGTATTTAATTTACAACGAAAATGACCCTAACAATGACCAAAAAAAACGTACAATTTGCGCTAATAACTTTAATTTTCCTGGCAGTTACAGATTTCGCTTCAGCACAAAAGCTTCCCAATGTTGATTCCAGTCCTGCAGATATCACATATTTTAGACCCGACGGAAGAGGCTCTGAACCGGTGGCAAAAGTAGTTTATTCAAGACCACAAAAAAAGGGAAGGGAAATGCTTGGAGGAAAAGAGGCATATGGTAAAATTTGGAGAACCGGCGCTAACGAAACTACAGAGATCAAGTTTTACAGGGATGTAACCATTGGTAACAAAAAAGTAAAGGCAGGAACATATTCGCTTTATACAATCCCCAACAAAGATAAGTGGACGATCATCATCAATTCCAAACTTGATACTTGGGGTGCTTACCAATATGACGAAAGCAAAGATGTGGCAAGAGTTGAAATTGCCTCCGGCAATACTGAAAAAGAGGTAGAGGCATTCAGTATCGCTTTTGATGGTTCAGGAGGAGCTGGAAACATGTACCTTGCGTGGGAAAACACCTTGGTGACAATTCCATTAAAATATTAATTTTAGATCATACAAGAGGGTCTGCTGATTAAGCTCAGAGACCCTCTTTTTATATCCTTATTTTTTTTCTTTAAACACAATGGAATTCCCATCGGGATCAAAGATCGAGACAACTTTTTGGCCATTGTGGACATTCACGTTACCCATTAACCTGCCCCCAGCTTGTTTAGCTTTATCTATGATCATGTTTAAATCGGAAACCACAATATCAAATTGATGTCTGTTGCGATTCACCGATACCTGAGCAATTTCAGAGGGACAGAGTAGCAATTGAAGGTCACCCCAATCAGTCTGATACAATGATCCACCATATAGATCTAGTTTCCTGAATTCAACATTGAATACATCAGAATAAAAATTAACCATGGCTTCCATGTTGGTAACCGCCATGGTTAAACCTTCTATAGTAAATGTTTCATCATTCATATTTTACGCATTAAGAGTTAGACTAATGGAATATAATGATTTTACTTTGACAGATTAGAATCAATTAAACCGCCGCAGTCACCCTGGAATTTTTGTCATGAAATAGGGAAAATATCCGGGATCCCCCTTCCCAATGAGATGCAGGTTGTATATCAGTATGCAACCATTGGAGTTCTGATTGGAAGATCCCTGATCTCCGTTGCACTTCGTCAGGGATGACATATTTGCTTTAATTTTTCAGCCAAAACAAAAGAAGATGGGATTCTTTATCGACCTGACTTATAAGTTTGGCCATTTTACATAAGAAAGTAGTATATTTTTAATCTCATGCTAAATGATTCCAGAGAAGTTATAATCAAAATAGTTACCTATCTCTTGATAGCGGGAGGTATACAGGCCATTTTTCTTGCATTATTGTTGGCTACTATCAAACGAGGAAAGAAATTGGCTAATCTTTTCCTTGCGCTACATGTGTTGTTATTTGGGATCTTTATCCTGATGCCTGAAGTAGTAGCATCGTTCTATAAGGTTTTTCCCCATTTGATCGCTTCCTATTTCCCAGTTATGTTTCTCCTCGGACCTTCTCTGTTTTTCTATGTTGTCGCTATTACAGAAGTTGAATTTAAACTAAACAAAAGAATATTCTGGCATCTGGTACCGCTGCTCATTTGCTTTGTGTATTTATTTCCTTTGTATATTCAAACTGGAGCTTACAAGGCTCAATTATATGAACAGATCATATTCCATGGAGTTACCAGGGAATTCGTTATACTATGGGGACTGACAGCCAGCCATATTCTAATATATTTGATGATCTCCATACATCATCTGAGTAGATTTAAAATAAGATTAAAAAATATTAAGCCTAATGCTGATAAACCAAATTTGCGTTGGTTATATAAATTAACGATTGGGAATGCTTTTGTTTGGAGTGTTTACCTCATTTGGTTCTGTGCTTATCAGTTTGGTTTTAACTTAAGACATTTTGAAAATCTTCAATATTTTTTTAGTCTTTCAATGTCTCTGTTTGTATATACCATAGGGTACTTTGGATTACGCCAGCCAATGGCTTTGCTTAAAGAAGAAGATCATATACCCCAAAAGGAGAAATATGCCGGAACTGGTTTGTCTGAAAATATGAAAGCTGTCTACGCTAAAAGACTTATGGAAAATATGGAAAATGATCGACCCTATAGAAACCCTGAGCTAACACTGACTGAATTGGCCAACGTACTCTCTATGAGCTCTCACCACCTTTCACAACTTATTAACCAGAATTTTCAAATGAACTTTTATGACTTCATTAACAACAAAAGAGTCGAAGAAGCCAAGCGAATTTTAAGGAATCCTAACCATACAAAAAAGACCATGTTGGAAATTGCTTTTGAAGTGGGATTTGGCTCCAAATCAACTTTCAATGCCGTGTTTAAAAAACACACCAATCTAACCCCTACCGAATATAAAAGAAGACTAGCTTGCTAAAGTGTTTAAGCAATTTAAACGATGGTATTTAAATGATATAATACACTTAAGATTAATCAATTCAAAACTCAAAACTCATAACTCATCATTACCTTCAGCGGCTCTGAAAAGCATATCAGAGGCCTGAAGTATTTTGTTTTTGATACTTACAGGATAATCAGGCCTTTTGGATAGAAAATCTCTAACGGTTTGAGCTGCCTCCTGAGACCTGTGTCCTCTTAGTGTATTGGTAATGAATCTGGTAGGAAAGAAGATATCTCCGGTTTTCTGGATTTCTTCCATAAGTTCAAGGCTGGGTAGAATATATTTTTCTGCAGATGAACTTCTCAATGGATGATTTAAATAGCCAACAGCTTCTTGGACCCATGACTCATTATGCCGGTTTTCAACTTGTTTTAAACGCTCAAAAAAATCATCTCTAACCCCTTCTTCATTTGATACAGCAGGTATGACAAATTGCATCCTGGCGACCCTGTCAGGATTCTGAATACGAGCCAGCTGTTTGTTCAGGATGTCATCAGTTCCATCAATATCCCTCAGTGCAAGCTGATAGGCCATATTGGTGTAATCATTTTCTGAAAGTTGAAGTCCCTCGATCGTCAGGGAACCTTCCCAGAGATCCTTTAATTTTTTAATTCCATCGTCACTTATAACAATGTTCCTGAAAGTTCGATAAAAGGAAACTTTCAACCGATTATCTGTATTTTCCTGTATTAATTTCCAAAGCAGATCTTCCAAAGAACCCGCAATAGCCAACCTTTCCTCCTGATCATGAAATTTCCAAAAACATGTACTGAGATAACCAAGCATTTCCTGGATATTCAATGTTTCGGATTCCAAAGGCAAACTTCTTACAAGTACCTCCATTAGCCGCTGTGGTGGTATTTCATGATGGAGCATTGCTTCCCAAAGTGTGAGCCAAACAATGCCACGGGTTTTAGCCTCTGGTATATTTTGTATGTGTTCCAGTAAGTAATCCAGGCTTTTGTCGTCAAGCTTGAAATAACCATAAGCCACACCATTTATGTTTGGCAGAATAAAATCTGGATCTTCCAATGGCTCAGGGAGGGATAGCGTAGCGGACTGATCATTGAGCAACAATGAAAAATTAGAAGCTTCATCCCCTCTATGTACACTTATACTCAATGGTTGAGGCCAACCTTTTGATGGTGAATTTTCATTCATATGGCGAAACTCAATGGCATTTACGGTATTCTCATGAAATTGCCTTTCGAGAGAAATAATAGGCATGCCTGCACTTTTTACCCACGCCTCACTCCAATAACCAAGATCATCCTCGGACTTGCTGTCAAGGATCTCAATGAGATCATCCCAGGTAGCATTGTCGTAGGAGAATGTTTTAAGATATTCGCGAAGACCGGCTTTCATTTGATCAGCTCCGATCATCAGCTCCAGGTGTTTCATCACTATCGGAGCTTTTTGATAAATAATGCTTCCATACAAAGTTCCTGCATTTTTAAGGTTATCAAGTGTTTGTTGGATGGGATGGGTCCCTAAAGATCGGTCCACGGAATAAGCGGCGGGATAATGCGCCAATAGAAATCTTAGCTCGTGATCCACCTCGGGGAAATTCGGATTGACTATTTTCGCAGCCATGAAATTGGCAAATACCTCTTTAAGCCAAACATCATTGAACCAATCCATGGTTACCAAGTTTCCAAACCACATATGGGCTGTTTCATGAGCAATCAAACTAGCTCTTCCCAGAAGCTGGCCTTGTGTGGCACTTTCATCAAGGAAAAGACTGGAAGCTTTATACTGAATAGCTCCGGGATGCTCCATACCGCCATATTGAAAGAAGGGTATTAAGGCGAATTCAAACTTCTCAAAAGGATAGGGTATCGCCGTATATTCCTCCAACCATAGCAATGCGCTGTAGTGCAGATCAAAAATGCTTTGTACATTGTTTTTCACTTTAAGAGAGTCTGTTTCCCTGTGATACATGATCATCGTTCTTCCGTTTCTTGTCTCAGAAACAGTCTGGAATTTTCCGGCAACAAAAGAAAATAAGTAAGAACTGATCGGTTTTGTTTTTTCAAAATGATAGGTACTTCTTTCGTTATTTGTATCAATCTTCTTCAATACTCCATTTGAAGTTGATTGCCATGAGGAAGGAATTTCCAGTGTTAAGCTATAGGAAGCCTTTAAATTTGGTTGATCAAAGCAAGGAAAGGCAGTTGAGGCTCTGTCTGGAACAAATAAAGTGTATAAATACTCCTCATATCTGTTGAGTGAAGTTTCTCCGGCAATGAATACAATATCAATAACATTCTCACCGGATTTTAAGCTTTTTTTGGGAATCAGAATGTGCTCATTTTGAAACACGTAGTCAACATCATTTCCATCTATTTGCACATTTAAAAGGTGGTCCTGTGTTACATTGAAGTCAAGGACTAAAGGATTTTCGGTGGACCTCAGATTGAATCGGATCGTAGCCTTAGCTGGAATTGAATCATTTATTGATTCGGGAATAGAGAAGAACAACTGATAGTGTATATCGGAAATATCACTGGCCCTATCCTTAGCCAGGGTCAAGGATACACCTGGTTCTACAACAGTACTCCTCTCTGTTTTTTGACATGAGAAAATAATTAATAAAATACCTATAGAAGCTGTTCCTACTATTTTTTGGATAAATGTTGACATCATATTTAGGAATGAATGATTGATAAAAACTAAGCGATCAATTTACAATTAGCAATTAACAATTTGTAATCAACCATCGAAAATCTGTAGAACCGTCGGGTTAGGGACTTTGGAGTTTAATCGGTGGGTTTCGGTAAAAGCAAATAAAATGAAGTGCCTTTACCCTTTTCAGAACTTACTTGTATGGATCCTCCGTGTAAATTCATGATTTGTTTGGACAGACTTAACCCAATACCTGAACCGTTTTGTTTCGTCGAATAAAATGGAACGAAAATACTTTCCAGCTTACTTTCGTCAATGCCAGCGCCATTATCCTTGATCTCGATGATCTGATTATTTTTTGATGCATAGGAAAGCAGTTCAATTCTTGGTTTTTCAACCGCTTCCACGGCATGCATAGCATTTGTGATCAAGTTGATGAGTACCTGCTCCAGCAATTTGTAGTCCACCTCAATACTTACTTGTTCATTCTCCTCACGAATGATCAATTCAATACTATGCTTTGAGAGCTCTCCATGCATTAATTGATGCAGGTTTTTTAGAAGGGGTGACACCTCAACAGGTTCCGGCTCAGGTGTTGGAACTTTCGTAAGGCGACGATAATCCTCCACAAATTGCAACATACCCTCACTTCTGCGTTGAATGGTTTTTAAAGAAAATCTGATGTCCTCTACATTATCCGTTGTTATTTCGGCTGGCTCCTTTTGTTTACCCGCTTTATTTTCCAATAACATCAGAATGGTATCGGTCAGTGAACTGATAGGTGTGATGGAGTTCATAATCTCATGTGTTAAAATGCGGATCAGTTTGTTCCAGGCTTCAATCTCCTTTTTCTCAATTTCAGTTTGAATATCCTGAAAGGTGATTAATTTGTATTGCTGATCAATGAGCATTATAGAACTGACATCAACATAAAGCTGGCGATGCTGGTTATTTGAGTTTATTTTAATCAGTTTCCTTCCATTCTCACCCATCCGGTTGATTTCATCTAAAAACTCCGAGTTACGAGATTCAAGGTCTCTCCAATTTTTGGCTCCGTTGCTATTTAGAATTTCTTGGGCAGGCTGATTCATTAAATAGATTTCATCCTCCTTAAAGGAAATGATCCCGACCGATATGTGCTCCACCATCATTTTTAAGAACTGGTACTGGGCTTCTTTCTGGATCTTAGCATCTTTGATTGTTTCCACAATGCTGTGGAACGATTTGTCCAACTCTTTAAAGGAACCTATCATCCTGTTTTTACCAAAACTGATAGAGTAATCCGAATAGCGAATAGCTAATAAAAATTTGGAGAGCTCCCGGTTCGTAGTATTCACAAACCTGACCAATTCAATGACCTGGGTCAAAATGATAATGGTCAGAATGATCTGGTTGAAAAATAATTCCTTACGTCCAAAAATGAATGACAGCGCCAATAAGGCCAGAAATAATAATATCACACGTATGATGATCTTGAATGAGAATTTCTTATAAAGCACTTTTTTCTGTTTTAAGACTGAATCTCAAATTACAAATTAGAAGGGGGTAATTTAAACTACTTCAGCATATTTATGCTAATATATTTTTTAGAAGGCCAACGAATTGAATACTTGACAGATCAAGATCTGAAAAATCGATTGAGGTATGAACTGGTCAATACAAAATTTGCCCAACCCAGGGCAGAAAGTCCATTTGATAGCAAACAAGGTATTGAGCTCAGCCAACAGAAAGGTTGAAAAGTGCCGGCATCCTGGCTAACTTTCAGTCCTGTCCTGAAATTGTCCAACTAACTTATCAGGGTAGTAAACAAAAAACGAGTCCATTGATAATGAACATGATATTTACAAAACTTTTTCAGATGAAGAAATTACTGGCGTGGCTGTTGATATGTTTACCATTCATATCCAATGCTCAATCCCAAGAGCCGGATCCTGAAAAGGAAAAAAAGATGCAGTGGTTCAAAGATGCCAAATTGGGTATTTTTATTCACTGGGGTATATATGCGGTGAACGGCATTGATGAATCATGGTCTTTTTTCAATGGGTATATCTCTCATGAGGATTATCTTAAGCAGCTTGATGGATTTACTGCTGAAAATTATAATCCGGCCTCATGGGCTGAATTAATCGGGCAAAGCGGTGCTAAATATGCCGTAATAACCTCCAAACATCACGATGGTGTGGCACTTTGGGAAACGAAATTGGGTAATTTAAATGTGGTGGAAAATACGCCGGCTAAACGGGATTTAATAGCGCCCTTTGTTAAGGCATTGCGTAAAGAAAAATTGAAAGTAGGTTTATATTATTCACTTCCCGATTGGAGTTTTGAAAACTATCCTCAATTTACCAGAAATAAAAAACGCTATGAAAATGATCCTGCGAGATGGAATAAATTCCTGGATTATTATCACGGACAATTAAAAGAACTCACAACCAATTTTAAACCTGACCTGATGTGGTTTGACGGTGATTGGGAGCATGGTGCCGAGGCATGGAAAGCAAAAGAAACCAGAGAATTATTGCTTTCAGCTCAACCTAATGTAATTATTAATTCCAGACTCAGAGGCTATGGAGATTATGCCACTCCGGAACAAGGAGTGCCTGTAACCAGGCCGGAGAGTAAATACTGGGAGCTATGTATGACCATGAATGATTCCTGGGGTTATCAACACAATGACAACAATTACAAAACACCTAACCAGATCATCAGGATCTTCATTGATTGCATAGCCATGGGAGGAAATCTGCTTTTGGATATTGGTCCTAAGGCTGATGGCTCCATACCTGAGGAGCAGGTGACCATTTTAAGAGAATTGGGTCGGTGGACCAGGAAACACCAGGAAGCAATTTATGGTACAAAAGCCGGATTACCTCCCGGACATTTTTTCGGGCCAACCACTTTATCAAAAGATTTACAAACACTTTACCTGTTTGTTGAACATAAACCAAATGGCCCAATTTTAATAAAAGGATTAAAGAACAAAATCAACAGAATCCGGATAGTGGGAAATGGTACTAAGTTGAGTCATAAAATTGTAGGAAAACAATATTGGAGTAGTGTTCCAGGTCTGTTGTATATTGATATCCCGGAAGACCAATTGGATGAGCAAGTGACAGTCATTGCACTGCAATTAAAAGGAAAAGTAGACCTGTACAGAGAAGATGGGCAGGTGATAGAAAGCAATTAAGCTTTAGCCCCTCTTTTTAAGTCCTGGATATTAGAAAAGAATTTTGTTTTCATAAAAAGATTAAAATGACTATGCATGTTAGGTGTGATTATTTGGCCCGGTTACTTTATTTGATGCCTTTCTTGACGGGCTTGGTAGCTTGTTCGCAAACTGGAAGGGAATCCTCCACTAAACCAAATATCGTCATCCTTTATACAGATGATCAAAGGTTTAATACAATTCATGCGTTAGGCAATGAAGAGATCAGCACGCCAAACATTGATCAGTTAATGACTGAAGGAACCACGTTTACCAGGGCTCATACTATGGGAGGGGAAAGTGGAGCCCTTTGTGTACCAAGCCGGGCCATGCTCAACACAGGGAGATACATAAATAGCCTGGCTAGTTATGGGGCGGTCATTCCCTCCAGACATACCATGATGCCTGAACTTTTAAAAGAATTGGGATATAAAACCTTTGCAACTGGTAAGTGGCATAACGACCGGAATTCATTTGTCAGGTCTTTTACAGACGGAGATAATATTTTCTTTGGAGGAATGCACATGCCCGACGTGGGAGGACATGAACGCCCCTGGCTTTATCATTTTGATTCTACGGGGAAATATCCTCCCGAGGCTAAATGGCAAGGTAATGGTTTTTCAAGCAATTATTTTGCAGATGCCGCTGTTGAGTTCATTCAGAAACAACAGGATGTTGATCAGCCGTTTTATTGTTACGTAGCTTTTTCTTCTCCTCATGATCCTAGAACACCCCCAAAGGAATTTGCTGAATATTATAAATCCAGAGAAGTCACTTTGCCTGAGAATTTTATGCTGGAACCATTATTCGATAATGGCGAACTGAAAGTAAGGGACGAATTGTTATTGCCAACCCCTCGTCCACCTGATTTGGTGCAGCGAGAATTGGCCTTGTACTACGGCATGATCAGCGAAGTGGATGCACAGATTGGAAGGATCATCAAAACATTGAAAGAAACGGAACAATGGGAAAACACCATTCTTGTTTATGCAGGAGACAATGGTTTGGCTGTAGGATCACATGGCCTTCTGGGGAAACAAAATCTATATGAGCACAGCATGAGAGTGCCGCTCATCATGGCAGGCCCTGGTGTTCCGGAAAATCAAAAAAGTGATGCGCTCTGTTATTTGAGCGATATATTTCCAACGATTTGCGATCTGCTTAGTGTCGAAAAACCAAACACGGTCGAGGCAAAAAGTCTGGCTTCTATATTTCGAAATCCGGAAGCAGATTTTAGAGATGAGATCTACTATCTCTATCGGGATTTTCAAAGAGGTGTTCGTACAGCTGATAATTGGAAATTGATCAAATATCATGTGAGGGGGCAGGAGACCACACAGCTATTCAACCTCAATAATGATCCTGATGAACTCATTAACCTGGCCGATCATCCGGCATTTACCAATCAATTAAATGAACTCACCCAACGGCTTAAGAATCAAATGGCCTTTTACGGTGATAAACTGAACATTGATAAATCCAATTGGGGTAAACGAATTCCGGTAGCCAGGAAGATCAATCAGAAACACCTGGCAGTTGGTAAAAAGATTCATCTTACTTCGCCTCCTTCGTCCAAGTATGACGGAGAAGAGCCTGATGCCTTGATCAATGGGAAAGCCGGATTATTAGAGAATTTCACCTATTTGTGGCAAGGTTTTGAGGGAAATGATTTGGAGGCTGTTATTGACCTTGGGAAATCGACTACCGTGAATAAGATCAGTGCTGGGTTTTTACAAAACACCTCTTCCTGGATATTTCTTCCCCAGCATGTTGAATTTGCCATATCCACAAATGGACAAAGTTATGAAGTGGTGGCAGATCTAAAACACACAACCTCCGAGGAAGATTTGGAACCTGCAATTGAAGATTTCTCACAAAAAATAGATTCCAAACAGGCAAGATATATTAGAGTAAAAGCTAAAAATTTGGGAACCTGCCCGAACTGGCACCAGGGAGCCGGGCAAAAGGCCTGGATGTTTGCTGATGAAATTGTTGTCGAATAAGAACAGAAAACAGGATCTCCGATTGGAATGATTGATGCTGCTATTGAAAATTGTTTGTTGGAGATATTTGAAGTTTTTTCACAATGTCAAAATAATTAAGTGATTATTTAATAAATCAACCCTGCACCGCAAATGCTCAAAACTTATTTTAAAACATTTTTCCTTATTATTTTAATTGGCCAATCGAGCCTGGCCCAGGATCACCAAGAACTCCCTAAACCCAATGCCAGACAATTGGCCTGGCAGGAGGCAGAGTTAGGTGTCGTATTTCACTACGATCTACATGTTTTCGACGGTAAGAAATATGGACAAGGAAACAATCGCATCACACCTGTTCCTGATTACAATATTTTCAATCCAACAAACCTGGATACAGACCAATGGATCCGAGCGGCTAAAGATGCGGGAGCTACCTTTGCCATTCTTACTGCCACACATGAAACCGGATTTGCACTATATCAATCTGATGTAAATCCTTATTGCCTTAAAGCTGTAAAATGGAAAGAGGGTAAAGGTGATATTGTCAGAGATTTTATCAACTCGTGCCATAAATATGATGTGAAGCCTGCCATTTATTTGGGGATTAGATGGAATTCATTTTATGGTGTACATGACTTTAAAGTGAATGGTACAGGAGACTTTCAGAAAAGCCGTCAGGCTCATTATAATAAAATGGTTGAAGGTATGGTGAAAGAAATTTGTACCAACTATGGAGAGCTTTTTGAAATCTGGTTTGATGGTGGGGCAAGCAGCCCTGAAAAAGGAGCGCCTGATGTGTTGCCCATTGTCAAAAAATACCAACCTAATTGTCTGTTTTACCATAACGATCAATTGGCTGAAGCCAGGTGGGGAGGTTCGGAAAGTGGTACTGTAGCATATCCTTGTTGGGCAACTTTCCCATATCCTTCCACAGGCGCAGGTGAAAGTGCTAAAAGAGAGATATCCCAAAACAACTTTGCATTGTTGAAGCATGGTGATCCGAGCGGAAAGTATTGGATGCCCGCTATGTCGGATGCACCTTTGAGAGGACACAATGGAAGACACGAATGGTTTTGGGAGCCGGGAGATGAAGCGCATGTCTTTCCGCTGGAAAATCTGGTAGACATGTATTACAAATCAGTTGGAAGAAATTCAACATTGATATTGGGCATCACACCGGATCCAAATGGATTAGTGCCTGAGCCTGATGCCAAAAGAATGAAAGAATTTGGTGACGAGATAAGGAGGCGCTTCAGCCAATCAATTGCTTCTAAAAGCTCAGAAGGCAAGACGATAACGTTGAAATTGAAGAGAAACACAGCGATCAACCATATTGTGATCAAGGAAGACATAGCCCAGGGTGAAAGAGTAAGATCTTATCAACTGGAGGGATTGATCAATGGTAAATGGCAGAAATTGGCAGAAGGGAGCAGCATTGGCCATAAAAGAATTGAAAAAATTGAAACAGTGAATGTGGCCAGGATAAGATTGAAAATTAAAGAAGCCGTTCAAGAGCCCATTATTAAGGAATTAAGTGTTTATTATGTAGAATAACACTTTAGTTTTCTATATCAACTTATTGGTCTTGAATATATAAAAAAGAGTATTCCAAATAGTGTAAATCCGGAGTAAGATAAACAATTATGAATTTTGAATTGAAAATTTTGAACTAAGTCAATGCTTTCCCATCTTCATTACTTCAATATTCAAATACTCACGCTATTCCGATGAAAAACAAATTCAAGCACCCTCTTATTTGTATTACTTTTTCCGCTCTATGCTTATTACCTGCTTGTCAGAAAGCATCGAAAGAAGCAAAGCAGGAAAGGCCCAACATTATATTCATTATGTCTGATGATCATGCTTCACAGGCCATAAGCGCCTATGGGAGTACGATTAATAAAACCCCGAATATTGATCGTTTGGCTGTAGAGGGTATGCTTTTTGAAAGAAGTTATGTTACCAATTCAATCTGTGCGCCCAGCAGAGCCACAATGCTCACCGGTAAATTTAATCACTTGAATGGTCAGATTGATAATGCAACCCGCTTTGATGGCTCACAACAAACTTTCCCAAAGTTACTACAGTCAGCTGGATATAGAACAGCCTTAGTTGGAAAATGGCATTTAAAATCTGATCCGACTGGTTTTGATTACTGGAATGTTCTTCCCGGACAAGGAGATTATTATGATCCGGATTTCATAGAAATGGGCGAAAGGAAAAATATTGATGGCTATGTAACGGACATAACCACGGATATTGCCCTAAACTGGTTGGATACTATTCAGGGAGATCAGCCATTTTGTTTGCTGTTACATCATAAAGCGCCTCATAGAAACTGGATGCCTGATACCAAACATTTATCCATGTTTCAGAATGAAGAGCTTCCCTATCCTGAAACATTGTTTGATGATTATCGGACCAGGGAAAAAACAGCCGCAGCGCAGGAGATGTCCATTGCCAATCATATGTATGATGTTTATGATCTGAAGTTGAATGGATCAGAAGAGGAATCACCAGCCTGGATGAAAGGATATATGGAAGCGCAGTTCAAAAAAATGTCCGAAGAGGAATTAAATGCCTGGAATAATGCCTACGGACCCGAAAACGAGGCTTTTGAAAAAGCAAACCTGACAGGTAGAGAACTGATTAAATGGAAATACCAAAGATATATCAAGGATTACCTGCGATGCATTGCCTCGGTTGATGACAATATTGGCAGAGTATTGGACTATTTGAAACAAACAGGGCTTGATAAAAATACCATTGTTGTTTACACTTCCGATCAGGGATTTTATTTAGGGGAACATGGTTGGTATGATAAACGCTGGATGTATGAAGAGTCTTTAAGTATGCCGCTCATCATTAAATATCCGGGAGTAACAGAAGCCGGAAGTGTTAACAAAGACTTGGTCCAAAATATTGATTTTGCTCCTACCTTTCTGGATCTGGCCGGGGTAGAAGTACCGGAAGATATCCAGGGAAGATCCCTGAAACCGGTCCTAAATCAGCAAACGCCGGATGACTGGCGTGATGGAGTTTATTATCACTATTACGAATATCCAGGTATTCATGCTGTAAAAAGACATTATGGTATCAGAACTGATAAATATAAACTAATCCATTTTTACCATGACAGCAATGTTTGGGAACTCTATGACCTGGAAAAGGATCTACAGGAACTGAATAATCTTTATGACAGCCCTGCCTATAGTGAAATCCAACAAACGTTGCATCAAAAATTAAGACAGTTGCAAACTGAATATAAGGATGATAACTATGAGGAATGGATGTTCCCGCCAGTAGATACCACGGAACATTTAGCCATTCACAAGAAAGTGATCTTTACAAAACAACCAGCTCCCCAATACAGTAAAAACTGGGAGCGAGCCCTTACCGATGGTTTGAGTACGAAATACACACGATATTGGGGCAATAGTTTAAAAGAATGGTTAGGATTCAATAAGGATCCAATGGAGATAACCGTGGATCTTGGCAAAATTTCAGAACTTCACAATGTTGGATTGCATTGCCTCCAAAATTTTGATAGCTGGATTTATCTGCCGGAACAAATTTCCATTTCAGGATCCAGTGATGGTAAGCAGTTCGATCATTTAACCACCATTAGACCGGAGAATAATTACAATACTAATGGAGACAAGCTACTGCTGGCAGGAGTCAATAATGCACAGGCCAGATATATAAAGATAACGGTTGAAAACCTTAGCAGCATTCCTCAAAACCACCCTGGCGCAGGTAACAGAGGTTGGGTGTTTGTGGATGAAATAATCATTAACTAAAGTAAAAAAAGGATCTGCTCAAGCGCCTTTTTGACCATAGCAAATATGGTGCAATGTCATGTGAATAAAGTAGTGGAGATCGCAATTTCTACACTTTAATTTTATCGACCTTTCTGTTCCAAATGGGAATGATCAATTGTTAATCCTGTGTTTCTGATATTAACAAATCAGGGGTTAGAAATTACAATATAAACAGATGAAAATAGGCGCTAAATATCTGCTGTTCAGCTTTTTTGTTTTGCTCATAGCTGTAAGCTCATGCAAAGAGGTTTCAGAACCCCCACCATTCGGTGCTTTACCATCTCAGCGACAATTAGCATGGCATGAATTGGAATATTATGCCTTCGTGCATTTTAACATGAACACTTTTACGGATTATGAGTGGGGAACAGGAGGAGAATCTCCCGAAACTTTTAACCCGACAGATTTAGATTGCAGGCAGTGGGCTAAGGTATGCAAAGAAGCAGGTATGAAGGGTATTATCATCACAGCAAAGCATCATGATGGTTTTTGCTTATGGCCTTCCGAATATACCGAACACTCCGTAAAAAATAGCCCATGGCGCGATGGTAAGGGAGATTTGATCAGGGAGCTATCGGAAGCTTGTAAAGAGTATGGTCTGAAAATGGGCATCTATTTATCACCGTGGGACCGGAATCATGCAGACTATGGCAAACCGGAATATATTACTTATTTCCGAAATCAGTTAAAGGAATTGCTTACCAATTATGGAGATATCTTTGAGGTTTGGTTTGATGGTGCTAACGGAGGATCAGGATACTATGGTGGTGCCAATGAAACACGAAATGTTAACAGACAGACCTATTACGATTGGGAAAATACCATCAAAATTGTTAGAGAGCTTCAACCAAATGCAGTTATTTTCAGTGATGCAGGCCCTGATGTCAGATGGGTAGGAAATGAAAAAGGCATCGGAAGTGAAACGAGCTGGGCAACACTTAACAGAGATGATTACTACGCCGGAACACCAAGATATAAGGAGTTAACTGCGGGAAACAAAGGAGGTACACACTGGGTACCAGCTGAGGTGGATGTATCCATAAGACCGGGATGGTACTATCATGAGGAGGAAGATGATCAGGTAAAATCATTGGATCATTTATTGACTATCTATTATCAATCCATTGGTAGAAATACCTCATTGTTATTGAACTTGCCTGTTGACAGACGAGGGTTGGTGCATGAGAATGATGTTGAAAAATTGAAAGCATTAAAAAATGTTATCGATAATACTTTCAAAACGGATTTTGCCTTAGGAAAGAAAACAAGCGCCAGCGATGTAAGGGGTAATGACAATCGATTCACAGCATCGAATGCTACAGATGGCAATAAGGAAACTTACTGGGCTACTGATGATGATGTGCTCACGGCCTCTTTAGAGGTGGATCTTGATGAGCCTCAAACAATCGATAATGTTGTTATTCAGGAATACATTAAACTTGGTCAGCGCGTCGATGCTTTCACCATTGATGCATGGAACGATGGGACCTGGGAAACAATTGGTGAAGGTACTTCTATCGGTTATAAAAGGATCTTGCCGGTAACGGAGACAACTGCCTCTAAGTTTCGCCTCAATATTACCTCCTCCATGGCCAGCCCGGTTATTTCGAATTTTGCTTTACATAAATCCTCCTATAAAAACTATTTAGTAGAAGCATCCGGGTCGTTTGATGACCGTATGGCATGGTGGCGGGATGCGCGTTTTGGAATGTTTATTCACTGGGGAGCTTATGCTGTGCCAGCCGGAATTTACAAAGGAAGAGAAGTGAGCGGTATCGGGGAATGGATCATGTCTTCTGCAAAAATTCCTGTTCCTGAATATGAAAAGTTTGTAAAGCAGTTTAATCCTGTAAAGTTTAATGCTGAAGAATGGGTTGACATAGCTAAAAATGCCGGAATGAAGTATATGGTTATCACTTCCAAACATCATGATGGATTTTGCCTATGGGATTCGAAGGTATCTGATTATGATATTATGGATGCGGCACCCTATCAAAGGGATTTACTCAAAGAATTAGCCGAGGCATGTGAAAAAGCTGGTATCAAGCTGTGCTTTTATCATTCAATTATGGATTGGCACCATCCGGACGCCAAGGGTGAAAATTTTGCCAAGTACAGGGAAGAGTATTTGAAACCACAATTAAAAGAATTGCTTACAGATTATGGCAATATAGGGGTGTTATGATTTGATGGAGAATGGATTGAGGAATGGACTGAGGAACAAGGCAAAGACCTCTATACTTTCGCAAGAAACATAAAACCTGATCTGATTATTAACAATAGGGTAGGAAAAGGACGCGCTGGTATGCAGGGTATGAACAAAGGGCAAGGCTTTGTAGGGGATTTTGGTACTCCGGAGCAAGAGATCCTGGAACATAATTCTGAGAGCTTGGATTGGGAGTCCTGTATGACAATGAATGATACCTGGGGTTTTAAGAAAAATGATCATAACTGGAAGTCTGCAGAAACTTTGATCCACAACTTGATAGACATAGCTTCTAAAGGAGGGAATTATTTGCTCAATGTTGGCCCTACCGCAGAAGGATTGATCCCGGGAGCAAGTGTGGAACGTTTGGCTGAAATGGGTAAATGGATGGAAGTCAATAGTGAGGCTATTTATGGTAGTATGATGTGGGATCATTATAAAGAGGGGGAGAAGATCCGCTACATCGCTAATCGAAATGGAGATATTTATGTAGCGAGTTTAGAATGGCCGGGATCTAGCTTCCAGTGTAAATACATCACACCAAATAAAAATTCTGCTATTCGATTATTAGGTCATAATGAAAATTTAAGCTGGAAAGTTGATCATGAAAATGGGTTGACCATACAATTACCTGAATCTTTACAGCAGGAGTCGAATCGTCCATGTATGTATGCCTATGTCTTTAAAATGCAAGGTGTACCGGCGAGCGTGGCGACATCTCCAATAATCAGTGTGAGAGATAAGCAAAATGTAGAAACGGAAATCTTCTCCGATGAAATAGAGGTCGAACTAATTCCCGGTCAGGAGAATACCAGGATACTTTATAGTCTTGATGGCAGCGAACCTAATGAGTCTTCCCAGACTTATTCAGAACCAATTAAAATTAATAAAACGACTGTACTAAAAGCGATAACATCAAAGGATGGCTACATCAATAGCCCTACAGCCAAAATTCACTTGAATAAAGCGGCTTTTAATAATATTAATTTGAGTTCCATGTATAATCAGAAATATTCAGCAGGGGGTACATTGGGACTTTTGGATGGTCAACATGGCTCTACCAAGTTCACGGATGGAAAGTGGCAGGGCTTTGAAGGTGTGGATTTCGAGGCAGTGATCGACATGGGTCAAAAGAAAGATATTAAGATCATCAAAACGGGATTTCTACAGGATCTTGGTCCCTGGATATTTCCACCCATACTCATTGAATTTGCTGTTTCGGATGATGGAAAAAATTATGAAACCGTAGCTTCATTTCAACAAGAAACACCAAAGGAACAAAGCTCAGCTAAACGGTTAGCTTATGAAAAGAAACTTTCCGATCAGCGTGCGAGATATGTAAAAGTTTTTGCCAAAAATATAGGGACTTGTCCACCATGGCATAGTGGGTCTGGAGGCAAAGCATGGTTGTTCGTGGATGAAATAAGCATTAATTAATTCATTTGCATTTTAGTTTTATTGAAATAACGTTAGGTTAATTACCTAGCCACTTCAGGATCTCTTTCTGTTCTCGGAAAGAGATTTTTTCTTTTAGGGATCCCACATTTTAGACCGTGTCCTTTCCATCAGTCGATGTACGCATTTCTTTGGAAATAATTTTTTTGTTTAACTTTTTTTGAAATTTTTTAAACAATTTAATCCTCCACGTGTTTACTTCTTGATCTTTGTATTGGTCAACTTAACTCACACAATAAAACTATAATACCATGTTATTCAAAAACAACTACTTTGAATCCATTATAAGAGGAATCACGCTGATCCCTTTGTCCGTATTGATTTTTCTGCTTATTGGACAAGTTTCAATGGCAAGAGAAATTAAAAGCTTTGAGGAGCAAACGATTGTGGAAATTGCACAAGCTAATCCTGACTTCAGTATTCTGGTTGAAGCTGTTGTAAAGGCCGAGCTCGTGGATGCTTTATCAGGAGAAGGACCATTTACGGTGTTTGCACCAAATAATGATGCCTTCGAAAATTTATTCAATGCCCTGGGTGTTAGTGGGGTAGCTGATCTAACCAAGGAACAATTAACGCCTATCTTACTGTACCATGTATTAAGTGGCAAAGTACTTTCTTCAGATCTTGCTCCAGGTCAGGTTGTGAGCATGCTTTCCGGTCAGTCCGCCACTGTTTTAAAGAATGATGGTAAAGTAACAATTAATGGTATTTCAGTGATAGCCGCTGACATAGAAGCCTCGAATGGTGCAATACATGTGATCAATGAAGTGATCCTGCCAAATACAATTGTAGATATTGCCCTGGGAAATGAGGACTTTAGCATTTTGGTTGAAGCAGTAGTAAAAGCCGAACTTGTGGAAACATTGGCCAGTGGTTCACCATTTACCGTTTTTGCACCTACCAATAGCGCATTTGAAAAATTGTTTTCAGCATTAGGTATTTCAGGTATCCAGGACTTAACAAAAGAGCAGCTCACACCGATTTTGTTGTACCATGTCCTGGGAGCTAATGTACTTTCGACTGATCTGAGTAATGGACAAAGAGCTGCAACCTTGTTTGGTAATGATATCAGTGTCCATGTCAATAGCCGTGATGGTAGTATCAGAATCAATGATTCGAAAGTGGTAGCTGCCAACATCGGGGCCACTAATGGTGTTATCCATGTCATCAACCGTGTTTTGATACCCCCCGGGAACGTAGAAAGTTACACATTGGTCAATGCCGACACCGATGAAGACATTCAAGAAGTACAGGATGGGGATGTTATTGATCTTGCAGATCTGGGTACATCAAATTTGAACATTCGAGCCAACATAGTACCGATGACCACGGGTAGTGTCAGATTCTATCTTGATGGAAAGGATTTAAGAACAGAAAATATTTTTCCGTATGCACTTTTCAGTGACGATAAAGGAGATTATAAAGGTTGGACACCTGAGACCAGGGACTACACTATCAATGCGGTACCATTTAGTAAAAGCTTTGGTAAGGGAATTGAAGGCACGGAAAAAAGCATTACTGTAAGTTTTACAGATTCCAGGACAATCGTAGAAATTGCTCAGTCAAATCCCAACTTCAGCATTTTAGTAGATGCCGTGGTTAAGGCCGGTTTGGCTACAGCATTGCAGGGAGACGGCCCTTTTACGGTTTTTGCACCAACCAATAGTGCCTTTGAAAAGTTATTTCATCAATTGGGTGTTAATGGAGTTGAAGACCTTTCTGCCGAGCAATTGACCCCTATTCTTCTTTACCATGTTCTAGGGGCCAAAGTATTGTCCGGTGATTTATCAAATGGGCAGGTTGCTGAAACATTGTTTGGAAACAATGTTGAAGTGACCATTGATGCTCATGGTAATATTCGTGTCAACAATGCCCATGTTATCATTAAAGACGTGGTTGCAAGTAATGGTGTCATACATGCCATTAATAGCGTTTTGATCCCTCCGGGAAAGGTAGAAAGTTATACGTTAGTCAATGCTGAAACGGATGAGGACATTCAGGAGATTAAGGATGGTGATATAATCGACCTGAATACTTTGGACACTGATAAGTTGAATATCAGGGCAAACATAAACCCGGCTGTTACCGGAAGTGTAAAATTTTACCTCAATGGTAAAAATCTAAGAACTGAAAATGCCTTTCCCTATGCCTTGTTCAGTGATTCCAAAGGAGATTATAAAAACTGGACCCCTCAGCCAGGAGAATACCTGATCAATGCTACTCCATTTAGTCAAAGATTTGGTAAGGGAATTGAAGGAACGAACCAAAGCATCACCATATCTTTTATCGATTCAAGGAATATTGTGGACATTGCGCAAGCCAATCCTAATTTTAGCATTTTGGTTGAAGCTGTTGTTAAAGCAGGTTTGGTTGAGGCATTGCAGGCTGATGGACCCTTCACCGTATTTGCTCCAACAAATAGTGCATTTGAGCATCTCTTTAAACAACTAGGGATCAATGGTGTGGAGGATTTGACAGTGGAACAACTTACTCCCATACTCTTATATCATGTTTTGGGTATAGAAGTACTTTCCAAAGATCTGTCGAATGGGCAGGAGGCCGAAACTTTATTTGGCAATAATGTAAAAGTGAACATAGATGCACATGGCAATATCAGGGTCAACAATTCACATGTAATTCTAAAGGATGTACAGGCAAGCAATGGTGTTATCCACGTTATCAACAGGGTATTGATCCCTCCCGGGAAAGTTGTCGGGTATACATTAGTCAATGCAGACACGGATGAGGATATTCAGGAAATCAAAGATGGGGATGTAATTAATCTGAATGACCTGGAAACCAAAAATCTTAATATTCGGGCAAACATTGTCCCAATGAATACGGGAAGTGTAAAATTCTATCTCAATGGACAAGATTTAAGAACTGAAAATGCCTTTCCCTATGCCTTGTTTAGTGATACTCAGGGAGATTATAAGAATTGGACTCCCGAACCTGGTGAATACACCATCAATGCAGTTCCCTATACAGAAAGATATGCCAGAGGAATCGCCGGATCGGGCATGGAAATTTCCGTTACGTTCACAGAACCAAATACGATTGTTGATATAGCCAGATCAAATCCGGATTTCAGCATTTTGTATGATGCTGTGGTTAAAGCGGAACTAGGCGCTGCACTTGCTTCTGATGGACCTTTTACGGTATTTGCACCAACTAATGCAGCTTTTGAAAAACTATTCATGGCCTTAGGCATATCCGGTGTGGCTGATTTGTCCAAAGAAGACCTTACCCCAATTTTATTGTACCATGCACTTGCAGGACAGATATTAGCTGGTGATTTAGCTGCTGGACAAACTGTAACTACATTGGGAGGTGGAAGTGCAGTAGTATTGAAAAATGATATGGGTGTAACCATCAACGATGTACACGTCGTGGTCCCGGATGTATTGGCTTCCAATGGTGTGATACACGTCATCAATGATGTGTTGATCCCAAGAAATATAGTAGAAATTGCAAGCGCCAATGATGATTTTAGCATTCTGGTTGAAGCAGTTGTGAAAGCAGAGCTTGTGGATGCGTTAAGCGGAGACGGACCGCTAACCGTTTTTGCTCCCACAAATGAGGCTTTCAATGCACTTTTCTCAGAATTAGGAGTTAGTGGTGTGAAAGATCTCACAAAAGATCAATTAACGCCAATCCTGCTTTACCATGTCCTTGGAGCCAATATCTTATCAACGGATTTATCCGATGGTGCGTCTGCCACGACCCTTCAGGGAAAAGATGTTCAGGTTTCCATTGAAAATGGCAAAGTATTTATCAATGAATCGGAGGTGGTGGTTGCCAATATTGGCGCAACCAATGGGGTTATCCATGTGATCAATAAAGTGTTGTTGCCCCCATCTGATGGGAATGCGATCAGCAATCCTATAGAAAGTTCCGGAGCAGTTTTTAGCCTTTATCCAAATCCTACGCAGGATAGACTCAATATACGGGCTGAATTGAAAGATAAAACCTATCACGTCACGATCATGGATTCAAACGGAAAGGTTTATTTCAGTAAGGATCAAAGAAATAATTCCAATATCGACAATTTAAATGTTGATCTCAGTGGTTATCCTAAAGGACTGTATATTGTAAAGCTTAAGGCTGTCAGTGGAAGTCAAACCATACGACTATATAAGCAATAACCAGGTTTTTGATACAATAAGTTTAAGAAGCCGGTGACTATCACCGGCTTTTGCTTTATATACCTTGGGGTGCATTAAAAATGTTAATTTGCACGAAAGCGTTAGGACAAACCTTGATTTTATATATATTTGGTTAAACATCTAATTTGTTATTGTGCTTTAGCCAGTTTGCAAATAACCAAACATGTGAATAGGCAGTATTAAAGCTGGGGCTTATAGGATCATATCATGGAAAAATATGATTACATCATAGCTGGGGGTGGCTGTGCAGGATTAATGCTTGCGCTTGAGTTTACTAAAGGATCCTCAAGGAATAAATCCATATTAATCATTGACAGGGATAAAAAAAATAAGAATGATAGAACATGGTGTTTTTGGGAGCAAGGAGATAATGAATTGGAGCATATAATCAGCAAGAAGTGGAGCCTGGCGAATTTCTATGGGAACAATTTTGACCAGCGACTTCAGTTATCGCCCTACCAATACAAGATGGTCAGAAGCATTGATTTTTATAAACATGCTCATAAAGAACTGTCACTCAATGACAATATCACCTATAGAACTGCAAACATAGAAGCAGCATCTCCTAAGGGCTATGTTGAAGTTGGAGGTCAGAGAATATATGCGGACCTTATCTTCAATAGCTTTCAACACTGGGATGAGCTGGAGATACCAGGGAAATACAATACATTATTACAGCATTTTAAGGGTTGGTTTATCAGGACGGAAAAGCCTGTATTCAATCCTGAGGTAATGACTTATATGGATTTCAGGGTAAAGCAACACAACGACACGAGGTTTTGTTATGTATTGCCAACGTCAGAAAACGAAGCTTTAATCGAGTACACTATTTTTTCTGAACAGCTGCTCGAAGAGAACGAATACGAGAAAGGATTAAAAAAATACCTGTTAGATCAATTAAAGGTTAAGGATTACGCCATTGAAGAGGAGGAGTTTGGCATTATCCCGATGACTGATTTTCCCTTCCCAAAGAAAAAGGGCAGGATCATTTACATCGGAACGACAGGAGGATATACCAAGGCATCAACAGGTTATACTTTTTTAAAGATTCAGAAAAACGTAAAGAAAATAGTTAAAAATCTGGAAGCCGGAAAACCACCAATTAATAAAAGCTTATACTCACCGAAACGCTTCAGACTTTATGATAGTATATTGCTGAACGTTCTAAAGAATAACCTATACCCTGCCAAGGACTTTTTTACTGATCTTTTTAAAAAGAATGACCCTCGAAAGGTACTTAAATTTTTAGATGAGGAAACCAACTTAAAGGAAGAAATGGAAATTATGGATCTTGCTCCCAAAAAGCAGTTTTTAAAAGCTTTTATGAAGCAAGTAAAAAAAATTCATAAGCTCTGAAACGCACTTACCATTTACCAGCCAATTAGGTATATTAGTATGATGAAGATTTGTTTCTCCATAAAACCCTGTTCATATGATCGATAAGCAAATAGCACTACTAAAAGACCAGATCAAAAAGCTTGACGCTGATGATTTTGACCTGGAAGCATGGAAAAGTTCTACCATCGTGTTGCTTGAGAAGTTTTTTGGAGAAGACAATTTAAAAGCAAAGCATATCGAAAGTATTAAGTACGACTATAGTTCGTGGTCACTACGCGATGCTAGCGGGTCGGTTACTCAAATGGAATCTTGTAAGAGAAGAGGAAAAGAAATTTTATTGGTATGCATCAGTGAATTGGAGAATTTTGGTATACCGGATGAAGTGATAAAAGAACGTGACATTGCCAATGTGATTATCCATGTCCTGGAAGAGTTATTGACGGTTACCCAATATAAAGAGATTAGAAAGATTGCCCAAAGTGATGAACGTTTTGAAGACAAAAAGAAAGCCCTTAGTGAAACGCTAAAAAACTACAGTGCCGAAATGGAATCTGATCTTTTGATCAAAATTCTAACCAATAAAGAAATCGCTAAAGTAATCTGATGCTAGTTAGTATTAATTCGATCAAAGACCAGGATTACAGAGGCAATGGTCGCTATTCCTGAGAAGATCAAAGCCAGATTATTCGCTTGGTTCTGTCTGAAGTTCTTTGTCTTTAAAGCTGGGACCATGATAATGTCATTGGGCTTTAAATAGTAATAGTAAGAACCAATAATATCTTCCTCCAGTACGTTCACCTTGGTAATTCCTGTAATGCCATTTTCCGTCCTTACAATTTTGATGCTGGCACCATCAGCAAATTCAGTAAGACCACCAGCCACACCAATTGCTTCCAAAATATTGGTTTTGTCTTCGTAAGTTGGATACTTACCCTGTCTGTTCACTTCACCCAGAATGGAGAAATGAAAGCTGACCAGCCTCATGTATACGGAAGGAGTATCAATTGTTTTACCTACCAGATCTTCAATTTTTTGTTGCGCCTCTCTAATGGTGAGTCCTTTGACAAGAACTCTTCCAATATGCGGAAGTATAATATACCCTTCTTTATCGACCAGAAATCCACTGAGCAAAGGATCTGTTGATTCACTTTGTCTGTCGTCCAGGCTTAGAAAAGGGTTGAATTCGTCAGGAGTAAGACTGGAGATTCTAATGGTCACGATATCTCCTGTTTGCAACCTGTATTCAAAATCGACCTCCTCAATCATTCTGCTGAAGTTGGCATTTTCAGCAAGTTTATTTTCTTCAGTTTTACTTTGTAAAAGAGTTTGCTTTCTGACTGGTACACACTGACTTAATAAAAATGCAGCGAAGACAAAAAAGAATATTCTTTGGATCATATCTCTTAGTTAAAGGCGTCTGGTGTTTAACTCAAAAATAAGTAAATAGAAATTAAAGGTATGAATTAATTGGGGAAAACATTACACACATGAATTTTGATATAAATCTACTAAGAGAGGATCATCAGTTACCCGCATTTTTTAAAAATGTGAAGTTTTTGTATTATCGAACAATTTCTACTAATTAATACAGATTCTCTTGAACCAAAAGCATAAAAGTGACTTTCCGGTGACCAAAATCATCGGTCTTGTATTAGGGCCTGTCTTGTTTGTTCTCGTTAATCTTTTTCCTGTTCCTGAGCTTATTGGTGAAATTGGCTGGAAGGTAATTGGCATTGCCGTATGGATGGTGGCCTGGTGGGTCACCGAAGCTTTACCACTTCCGGTAACTGCTATTCTCCCCATGATCCTGTTCCCATTGGTAGGGGTATTTGATATACGGACAGCAACTTCGGCTTATTCAAATCCTATCATTTTTCTTTTCATGGGTGGTTTTATTATCGCTTTGGCATTGGAGAAGTGGAACCTGCACAAACGGATTGCTTTAAACCTGATCAGACTCACCGGCACACACCCCAATGGGATCATTCTTGGTTTTATGCTGGCAACTGCTTTTTTGAGCATGTGGATCAGTAATACCGCTACCACGGTGATGATGTTGCCCATTGCTACTTCCGTAACTAGTTTGTTGATGAAGGAATCTGAGAACAACGCCTCCGGTTATCGCAATTTCGCCCTGTGTTTGATGTTGGGTATTGCATATTCAGCCAATATTGGAGGAGCCATAACGATTATAGGAACTCCACCTAATGTTGTTTCCATTGGTTATATGAGAGAGATGCTGGAGGTTGAAATGGATTTTAGCAGATGGTTGATTGTTGGATTGCCTGTGGGAGCTTGCTTAATTGCCATATGTTATTTGGTATTGACCAAATTAATGTATCCCAGCCGCCTTGGAAACTTTGAGTCATCAGAAAACCTGATCAATAACAAGATCAAGGACTTAGGTGATATATCAAAAGCTGAAAAACTAGTGGCATGTGTTTTCATTCTAACGGCTCTTTGCTGGATACTCAGACAACCCATTAATAATCTGATTGGTGAGAATATATTAAATGATACCATAATCGCCATGGCTGGTGGGGTATTGCTGTTTATCATACCAGTCGATATCAAAAAAAGCGAGTTTCTTCTTGATTGGGAAAGTATGAAAAAACTACCCTGGGGAATTTTGATTCTCTTTGGAGGGGGTATTTGTCTGGCAAAGGGTATGGAGACAAGCGGACTGGTTCAATTGATTGGAGATATCATCGCGGCCCAGGGACATATAGGGTTGGGCGTATTAATTTTGATCCTTTCGTGTATCATGCTTTTTATGACGGAAATTATGAGCAATGTGGCGTTGGCAACAATATTCATACCTTTGGTCATTGGGATTGCGCAGGGCTTTGGTTATGACCCCATTTGGGTGGCTATTCCTGTTACCATGGCGGCATCCTACGCCTTTATGATGCCTATTTCCACTCCTCCTAATGCAATTGTTTTCTCCAGTGGGCTGATTCGTATCAATCAAATGGTCAGGGCTGGTTTTTTATTGAATATTATATCAATACTCATTTTACTTCTAGCAGCATTCACATTGGTTAAATGGATATTATGATTGTAAAAGAATAAAGCATTAATGTATTTTTACCTCGTAATTAGCTGATAAGATGACAAAATACCAACCCATAGATTGCAACTATTATGATCGGCTTGAAGCCTGGTCTACTAGGAATGAAATGGTAAAGATCCTCTTTTGGGAAGACGGAAAACAAAAAGAAATCGAAGCCATTATCCAAAACATCTATACCAAAAATAAAGAGGAGTTTTTAGTACTGAACAACGGTTTGGAAATACGTCTTGATCACCTCATTGCTGTCAATGGGATCCCGGTTCCCAACGCATGCTAATTTTGATCTAAAATCAATAACAACCTCTCACACCAAAAAAACGTATCCCTGTTAATTGTTAATTGAAATAATAAGCTACCAAAAACCCCAAATAAGTACCGATACCATTTCCCAATGCACTGACGAGTATTCCGGGAAGTAGCAAATCATTTCTATTGAGACTTTTGGCCAAAGCCAGGGCCGTACCGGCACCACCGATATTGGCTTGTGAAGCAACTGAAATGAGGTCCCAGTCCTGTTTGAGCAATGCACCTATACCATAAATAATCAATCCATGTACCACAACGATAATGGTGGTGAATATGAGTATGGTAATGGCCAGATCTCCCAATTTTGGGAAAGCAATTAATTCGCAATAAGCACCGATGGTAGCCAAAAAAAGATACACACTATAGATCCCAAGCAATCTGGCTCCCTTAATTTTTTGAATGATCGGCAATTGGGCAATAATAAGCGCAAGTGTGGTTACAATAAGAATTGCCGGTATATTTACCCCAAGATTTTGGAACCAGGTGGCTATTGTATTAGATATCCACAGACTGAAAAGAGCAATTGCAAGCAGCAATGCCACATCATTAGGCTCGACTTTTTCTCGACCCTCATTCGCATCAGTTAATTCCTGACTTATATGGTTTTTTTGTCCCGATAAGCTTTTTCTGGGAAATCGCTTTTGGAAATATTTTGGAATGGCAATAGTAGCGATCATCCAAATAGTGGTTAGAAAGCTGTCTGCAGCGACAATTCCAGCGAATAGATTTCCTTCCCGCATAACATTATAATGCAAGGCAATCGTATTGAAATTGATGCTTCCACCGGTATAGGTTCCTGTCATCATACCCGCAATAGCATGAAAAATACTACCAAAAACCGCTTCTCCGGAAATCAAATAAATACTAATAATGGCACCAATGGCAGTTGCCCCTGAACCTATCAAAAACATAAGCATCATCGGTAGCCCGGCAGCTTTCAGCTGTTTAATATGTACACCCAGTAATAGAAAGAAAATAGCGATGGGGGCGACATATATGAAAATACCCTCATAAACGGGCGAATTATCGGAGGCTGTTGGTATCATTCCAATATTTGCAAGAACCGCGGTTAAAATGATGACTAATAGAGAAGTTCCAAGATGTTTGAAGAATTTCTTTTTGGAGAGCCATTCGGAGATGACAATATTCAAACATAAAATGGCCAGTACGTAAATAGGATTAGTGATAAATTGCATATTGAATTGGAAATTAAAGTACCGAGGGGGAGAAACCAATTCTTAAAATTTGCTTATACTAACCATTATTGGTTTAAAATCATAAAAAATAGTCGTGGGAAAAGTTGAAATGTCGTGGAGTTTGCCATTTATTTGACCCAATAAAAGAACTTGTCTATGTCGAAAATAAAGATATTCCAGGTTGACGCTTTTACCAAAGAATTATTCAAAGGAAATCCTGCAGCCATTTGTCCGTTGGAAACTTGGTTGGACGATGACGTTATGCAGAGCATAGCTGCAGAGAATAACCTGGCAGAGACAGCCTTCATTGTGAAAGTGAGAGACCAATATGAGATTCGTTGGTTTACACCGGCGGTAGAAGTAGATCTGTGTGGACATGCCACCCTCGCTGCAGGTCATGTTATATTCAAATATTTAGGCCACTCAGGAAATGAGGTTTCCTTTTATTCACCCAGAAGTGGTCCACTCAAGGTGATCAAGGACGGGGATCTATTAACATTGGATTTTCCTGTTGATGAATTTGTAAAAACAGAAACGCCTGAAGGTATTAAACAGGCCTTCCAAATGGATATTTCGGAAACCTACAAAGGAAAGACGGATTATATGGTGGTGCTACCTTCACAACAAGACCTTGAAGCATTGAAACCTGATTTTCGAATACTTGGAGAGGTTAATGGGAGAGGAGTCATAGCCACTGCTCCAGGAACAGAAGTAGATTTTGTGTCTCGTTTTTTTGGTCCGCAATCAGGTATTGATGAAGACCCCGTCACAGGTTCGGCACATACAACATTAACTCCTTACTGGTCGGCGAAATTGGGGAAACAAACACTGTTTGCCAGACAGCTATCCAGCCGGCAAGGTGATCTTAAATGTAAACTAAATGAAGATCGTGTCGAAATAAGCGGAAATGCCAAGACATATCTCATTGGTGAGATTGAGATAGATCTCTAATTGGGAGTTTTTCGTAAGGATTATTTTAAATAATAGCTTATTCCAAAACCAACACCTATTCCAAACGGTTTTAAATCAAAAGTGGCAGCTGTATTTTTATTGGCAAGCAGTGAATAGCTCAAATTTGGTTGGAATTTAAGCAATATTCTTTTTCCAATATCACGCTCAATCTTGTAGCCCGCATTAATATAAATCTGATTGGGGGTTAAAAATTGATTGTTCTCATTCTCCTTAATAAATTCATTATAACGCAACATTCTTTGATAATCCATGCCAAAGACGATAAAGTGCCTGAACTTTTCTCCTTTTAAATGATATTTCAATGAAGCACTCAACCCCATGCTTCCATATCGTTTGCTGATCCGCTCTTCGGTCTGTTGTGTAAAGACCTGATATTGTGCCGTGTTCTCAGAGGCCGATAATAAATTGATTGAATCCGGTCTGGAACCTTGGGTAACATAATTCAAAGCATATTTTAACCCATAATAGGTAATACCTCCCCTTAAGGTAATTCTGGAAGTTAACACCTTCTCATAGCCTAAGCTCAAACGATATCCCAGCCTTTTAAAAGATAGATCAGAGGGAGTGTTAAAGTTTCTAACCAATATATCATCTGATTTATTGGGTTTGATCTGACTGTAGGTTAAAATTGGTGAAACATCCAGAAACAGACTATGACGTTTAATAGGTTGGGGGACAACCGGAGATTCTTCTTCATGAATTTCATAGGAGTAAGAGAATTCAGGCTCATACAAAGTGTTAATGCCATCAAATATACTCCAATCCAAAGGCGCTAAGCTGCCAGGATATTTGTGAGATTTTCCATATCCAACGAAATCATTGTTTTCATGGTTCTTTTCTGAATGGTCCTGTTCAACTGATCTTTGTAATAATACTTCCGGGCGTTTTGGATCGACAGTAGATATTTGTTTGCTTTCAAGGGGGTGCGATTCAATGGTTGATTTTTGATCTGTCGAAGTCATATCTGTATTTTGCTCCTTTGCTTCGCTTTGGGATAATCCGGATTCCTCTGTAGCTATGTCTTTTGAATTGAAATCTTTGATATTATCGGATTGCTGATTTTGCGAAGATTCGTTTATATTCTTCGATTGATAAGTTTTCGTTGAGGGTGAAGATTGTCGGACATATAATACGAAAACCATTGAGCCAAAAAGAAGTAGGAGCAATGCCGCCATGAGAATTTGCCGGCCAGGGTGAAAACCATTCAGTTGTTTCCCAATGACCGTAGTAAAAATCCTTTTTTTACTTTTTGTAGTTGGTTCTGCTTCAAAACCATCGAGCTTTTGTCGAAACAGTTTTTCAAAATCTTTGTCAGACATACGCTTCATATTTATTGATCCCTGCTCTTTGTAACATTTTTTTCAGGTGACTTTTGGCATCCCTTAATTGAGATTTTGAAGTGTTTTCGGAAATACCAAGCATCTCTGCTATTTCTCTATGTTTGTATCCATCCAGCACGTAAAGATTAAAGACCATCCTGTATCCGTCAGGGAGTTGATTGATCAATTTAACAAGTTGATTTGCTCCCATTTCATCCATGATCTTTTGATAATCTTCATTGGGCTCATTCACTTCCTCATGGTCCAAATGCTGTCTGGTTTTCTGAGCATCATGATAGAAATTGATCGCGGTTCTTACCACAATTTGCTTCACCCAGATGTCCAGTGCTTTAGGTTCATTTAATTGCTTGAGGTTTTCAAATATTTTGATAAAAGCTTCCTGAAATATATCATCAGCATCAAAATGGTTACTGGCATAGCGGAGACATATACCCATTAATTTCCTTTTATAGGTATCATAAAAAAAGCTTAGTGCTTTTCTGTCTTTCTTAATGCATTTTTTTACCAGTACCGCTCTATCCATTTTGAATGGCAAAAGAGGCGCTCCAATGACCTAACCATTGGAGTGCCTCTGCGCAACTGTTTTTATTTTATCTAATTCTCATTTATACTCACTGTTACATTGGCTGTATCCGAGACAGCAGCAGTTTTATCTTCCAGGATATATTTGAGGTTGATCTCACCAACAAAATTCTTATCACCGGTCAATAGAATGGAGTTCCTGTCAGTAACCTGAGCATTACCGGTTTGAGGTTCCTCCAGAATATTTATTTGATAGTCACATTCCCCTGAAATGCTATCATTTTGAATGACATTAAGGTCCAGGCTAAATTGTGTGTTATTAAGAGAATCTGTTGGAATCGTGTCTGTTTTGAATGTGAAAGAATCATCGAGGGCTTTCAATGAACAGGTTCCGAGAATAGGATCATAAGTCACTGTAATGGTGGCACTGTGCATGGTACCTTCTTTGTCGGTGATCGAATAGGTGAAATTTTCACTGAATGGTGCTACCGCTGTGGCTTCATAACTGATGCTGTCTCCATGCACCACTGCGGTTCCAATAGCCGGAGGATCCTTGATCGCTAAAGTTCCATGAGCGCCATCACAGATATGATCGTTTTGGAGCGGGAAGATTTCGGCAGATACAATTGATTCTCCCGGGATCTTTTGAAGAATTATATGATCATCAATCAAAGAGGTAATGCAATCCGTTGAATCTTGCTTCTCCTGAACGTCAATACTAATAAGCGCATTGATAATGCTCTCCTTGAATTTAAGACGATAGATGACTGAATCGCTGCCACAGTAATCTTGGTCGGGCATATAGTACAGGTCATCTCCCGTTTGGGAAACTGATCCGTGTTGTGGTGCCCTGATCGTATTTAATTCCTCAAACTCATCACAATAACGATTTGGATCTAGGGATAAAATAAATACACTATCATTTTTATTTGTCGTAGTATGATAAAAGATAGATGCATTCTGACAAGGGAGTGAACTTGAATCCTGGCTTAGTGTGATTGTAAATCCTTTGGTATCGGAAAGTGTGCCGTTGTCAAAAATGTTAAAGGAAACGGAATCCTCTCCACTTGAGAAAGTGGTATTTGGGGTATATAGTGCCATACCCTCTTCTATAAAACTCACTTTACCTTTTGACGGAGCTAGTGCCACTTCAAGCTTCAAGTTACCCACAATGGTAGTGTTGCCAACTACATTCAGTATAGCCGGTGAGTTTTGAGTAGTAAAAAGCTGTTGAGCCTTTTCATCGTTGTTGTTAGTAGGAACAACATCCCGCTCAATTCTGTCACAGGCTATCATAGCCACACTGCCTATGATAACCATCCACGTTAAAATATTCTTCATTTCTCTCATGTTAGAATTTGTTTTTTTTAGAGGGACCGGAACCTTCAAAAAATAGTTGGGTGAACACCACAAATTTTTAACTCACTTCAACTAGACGGGAGAAATGACAAGTTTGGTGGGCGATCCGATTACAATTAAAATCAATTAGTTTCAGGCATCAGGTTTCAGTGAAACGATAGTCAATATAAAATTGAGATTTTTAAAACCTTAGTCTATAAACCTCTGTTCAACTCCAACACTCCAACACTCCAACACTCCAACACTTTTTAACACTGTCCACCCATGGGCAGTTACGGTCATGCATGGACATTGCAGTTTGGTAGTTCTTTCATTAAACCTCTAAATTCAAGCTATATATACCGTTTTTCCAATGGCATAGTAATTGTCAAACGGGTTGTAGGAAAATCATCGCACCTATGTTAAGGAACTATCTTAAAACTGCCTTTCGAAACTTATGGAGAAATAAACTTTTCTCTTTTATCAATATATCGGGGTTAACAATTGGAATTACCTGTTGTTTGTCAATCTATCTTTTCGTACAGCATGAAATGAGTTATGATCGCTTTCATGAAAATGCCGATAACATATATCGTGTGTATGTGGATGGTAAGCAGGGTGATTATGAGTTTGAGATCCCACGAGTAGGTTGGCCGGTTGGACCCACAATGAAAACAGAGTTTCCCAAGATAGAGATGGTCGTGCGTGTTGATCCCAAAGGTCCACTGAAAATGGAATGCAATGGACAAGTATTTCGCGATGACCTGGCCGAGGTCGATCCTGATTTCTTTGAATTATTCACTTTTTCACTTATCAAAGGAGATCCCCGTACTGTACTTGAAGAACCAGGTTCAGTGGTAATCACCGAAAAGGTTGCAAAAAAATATTTTGGCGATGATGATCCTATGGATAAACTGATCATTCTGGAAAATGAAGAACAGTTAAAAGTAACTGGTATTTGTGAAGAAATTCCTTCAAATGCCCACTTTCACTATGATGTCTTTACCTCATTGGCTGGTAAAGATCTCGGGGAATGGTGGATGAGTGCCAGAGTACCTACCTATTTACTTTTACACCCTGATGCAGAGCCTGGTGTCCTGGAAGATAAGTTTCAAATATTGCAGGAGAAATATATTGCAAAAGAGGTAAAAGCATATTTTGATCAGAGTCTGGGAGAATATCATAAGCGTGGCAACCGCTACAATTTTCATTTACAAGGGCTTACTTCAATCCATTTATATTCCAATATGATGAGTGAAATGGAAGCCAATGGTGATATTCAATATATTTATATTTTTTCTTCGGTTGCACTTCTGATCCTGTTGATTGCCTGTATTAACTTTATGAATATATCCACAGCTCGCTCTTCAACAAGGTCAAAAGAAGTAGGTGTCAGAAAAGTTACCGGGGCATCAAAGAAACACCTGATAGCGCAATTCATGATAGAAAGCATGATCGTCGCTTTGATCGGACTTCTGCTTGCTATTTTGTTGGTTGATATTACAATCCCTCTTTTAAATGACATTTCAGGGCAAACACTTAACAGAGACTTCCTTTATCAACGAAACACAATTAGTTTGTTAGTCCTTGTTTGGATCCTGGTTGGAGGGGTATCGGGCGTTTATCCGGCCTTTTTTCTTTCAGCATTTAATCCTGTGACTGTATTAAAAGGAAAGCTTAGGCTAGGAGTTAGAAGTGGTACACTTCGTTCCATTTTAGTAATACTACAATTCGGTATTTCAATCCTTTTGATGATCGGTACTTTGATCATCCAGCGTCAATTGAATTTTATACAGAACATTAACCTGGGTTTTGATAAGGAGCAGGTATTGGTGATAGACGAAACAAGCAGACTTGGTATCAATAAAGTGCCATTGTTCAAAGAAGATCTGTTGACTAACGCCAATATCTCTAAAGTATCTATTTCCGGTAGTCTTCCTTTTGAATCTTATGGCAATTCCGTTTTCAAGGCGGAGGGAGCTGCCGAGAGCGATTCCAAATTGATGAATTTGATGAATGCCGATAAGGATTTCATGAATACCTTAGGCTTTGAAGTAATATCCGGGAGAGGTTTTTCAAAAGAACATGCCACAGATTCTATGTCTGTTCTGCTAAATGAATCTGCCGCAAGCGCTTTTGGTTGGACATCTGAGACGGCTTTGGGTAAACAAGTTGGTTGGAGGGACCAGTTTACGGTTATCGGTGTAACAAAAGATTTTCATTATGAATCGTTGAAAGAACATATCGCTCCACTATTGATTTTCTCCTACCCAAAACTAAGCCGTGAACATTTTTATTCTAAGGTTTGTGTACGTATTGAAAATACCACCGATTTAAAAGAGGTGATGAATGTGGTTGAAAGAACCTGGGAAAACTATGCTAATGGCGAACCTTTGAATTATTACTTCATGGATGACTATTTCAACGATGTTTATAAGTCTGAGCAGACCCTTGGGAAATTGTTTAGATTCTTTACAGCTCTGGCCATATTTGTAGCCTGTCTGGGTTTGTTCGGATTGGTGTCTTTTACAACCGAACAGCGGATCAAAGAGATCGGTATTCGAAAGGTATTGGGAGCTTCTATAACAAAACTTATCATGTTGGTCTCAAAAGACTTTGCGAGATTGGTTTTGCTCGCGATGATCATTGCTTCCCCGATTGCCTATTATATAATGAATCGGTGGTTGCAGGATTTTGCTTATCAAACATCAATAAGTTGGTGGATATTCCTGACTGCGGGTTTTACAGCACTTACTTTGGCTATGGTTACTGTAGGTTTCCTTGCATTCAAAGCCGCCATAGCCAATCCGGTGAACTCATTGAGAAGTGAATAAAATTATGTTTCATTAAGAATCCTTCTTAGAGATTCACAATGCACCATTATTTTTAATAAAAACTTTAAATATAGTGCCCTGGGTAGGAGTACTTTCTACTTCGATTTTTCCGTCCAGTTCTTCCAATTGTTTTTTTATCAGGAACAATCCAATGCCTTTTCCAACAGTATCGTTGGAAATCCTTTTCCCTGGTTCAAAGATCAAGTGCCCATGTTTTTCCAGATCAATCCCTATTCCGTTATCTTCGAAAACAATAACAACATACTCATTCACATCAATTGTCCGGATGTGGAGAAATGATTGTACATCTTTACGTTGATATTTGATAGCATTGCTTATAAAGTTCAGAAAAATGCTGTAAATAAGACTCTTGGAAATTTGCACATTCTGAATTTTAAAAGAGCAACTGATATCTATATTGTTCTCTTCAACGACCCTTCCCAGACTGTCCTGCACATCTGAAATTACCTGGTCGAAAGAAACACGCTGGTCATCACTAAATTCTTCAAGACATTCACGGATCAAATCATCCAAATAGGACTTTAGAAAGGCCGCTGAATTTTTTATTTTAGATATACAAGCCTGTGTGTCCTCTTTTAGTCCTTTGTCATATTCAACAATTTGTATAAGACCCAGTATGCTGTTAAGAGGTGCGTGTAGATCATGATTCACCTTGTGGAGGAATTCATTCATTTTGATATATTTCCCAAAGTAGAAATTATTCTCAATAAGATCTTCAGTAAATGTACGCTTACGGGTATATGATAAAATCAGGATACCAATGCGATTGTTTTTGTTATCCTCCAAACTTTTAAAGATACTGGGGAATAGCTTTTCATCTGTATCATTTAATTTCCATTTCAGAATTGTGTCGATGGGGGAATCTGCAGCTGCCATCCAATGCTTCATAAAAATCGATTGCATTTCATGATCATCAGGAAGTGCTTCAATTAATGACATACCCACCTCAAGACCCTTATCATAAGTATTTTTAAATGCTCTGGCAAAAGCGTTATTGAAAGCACTAAATCTGAATTCCAGATCCACAATGGCCATAAGGTCCGGTGCGTCTCTGAAGACACTTTGGTACAAGAGCAGTGTGCTTAGTAAATTTTGACTTTTTTGTATTTGATTCGCAGTAGTTTCTTTTTTGGCGTTTAGCACATTAAAAAGATTTCTGTAGTCAACCTCGACCTTTCTTTGATCATCCGGCTCTCGGATTGCTGCAATCCCTAAAACTTTTCCTTCTTTAAAATAAGGTGCCAAAGCTATTTCAAGATAAATTTCAGAACCGTCTTTTTTGATTCCTTTGATATTTTCTCCGTGAACCGACTCTCTGAATCTTGGATGCTTAAAAAATATGTCCACATATTTTTCATGCATTTCCTGCATTTCCCTGGTCAAAAGAATCGAAAGATTTTTATTGGAGAGTTCCTCTGGTTCGTAACCAAAAACGTGCTTTACCTGTGTATTGCAATGTTTGATAATACTTTTTTCATCTATGATGACGATAACATCTTGAAAAAATTCTATTAGCGTTTCAATACCGTCCATATGCTAACTTTTAGAGATTTCAATTAAGCTCAAAAAGGAAAGAAGTGTTTTAGTTAGCGTAATAAGACGGGTTCTAATTCAATTTACTCCAATGTGCAAGAGTTGTATTTTGAATCAATTACCGCCTTCTTCTTAAAATACAAAAATTATCTCAATAAAAGAAAAGGAACTCAGCCGCTATACAGCTACTTATTTTGGAATGGTTAAAAAAATATCCATACAATGGGTCATACTGGAATATCCATTTCCTTTAAGATCATTTATAACCATGGATATCCGATATTGTTTGGTAATGACGCCTTAACAGATTGGCTATCTCTTTTAACTTTTGAACATTTCGTTGTCACTTCTGGTCGTGTCCGCGACATCTGGTCAATAAGCCTTAAAATTTAATATCTCATGATAGTTCTGTGATCATTTCGTGATAATTGACCTCTACTTTTGGTCACATAATTAAATCGAATACACCTATGAGAAAAATTTTTTTATTTGTTATGTCTATTTCGTTGTTGGTTATGAGTTGCAATGACGATGATAACTCCGGGCCGAATACAAGGCAGTTGACTTTGAATATTTCTGGTCTAACCAACTTGGGTCCGGCAGCGCAATATGAAGGATGGGTTATTGTGAATGGAGCTCCGGTGAGTACAGGAACATTCACAGTTAATGATGGAGGGCAATTGTCGTCAACTTCTTTTGATGTACAGGCATCAGATCTTGACAATGCTACAAATTTTGTTTTGACAATTGAGCCAATTCCCGATAATGATGAAGCACCAAGTGCTGTTCATATTTTGGGAGGTGATTTTAGTGCGAACAGTGCTGACCTTACCATTAGCCATGCAACTGCTTTAGGAACAGGGTTTACCGGGGTAAGTGGTGGCTATATTTTGGCTACACCCACGACTACCGATGATACAGATGAATTGAGCGGTGTGTGGTTCCTTGACAATTCTTCAGGAAGCCCGGCACCAGGTCTTGTGAATCTGCCGGATCTTACGGAATTAACAGGCTGGAACTATGAAGGTTGGGCAGTAATAGACGGAACACCTGTATCTACCGGTACCTTTAACAAGGCAGCTGGAATGGATGACAATGCCACGACTTCCAGTTTCAAAGGTACGGATGGTGATGGTCCCGGATATCCCGGAGAGGACTTCATTAACAATGCACCTGCAGGACTTACTTTTCCGACTAATCTACAGGGCGGTGCCATTGTAGTGTCGATTGAACCTGTTCCGGACAATGACCCGGCTCCATTTGTATTAAAGCCTTTATCAGGAGATGTTCCTACGGATGCTCAGGCTCTTACTTTTTATCAATTAAATAATATAGCTGCGAGTACTTATCCTACTGGTACTGCAACCAGATAGACTTTGATCTTAAATGTTTAAAAGCGAATGACCATTGGGTCATTCGCTTTTTTTGTATGCTTACTTAATGAGGTTAAGATAAGCGCTTAGGTACCAGGTTTTGGATATCAATAATTTTTATACAGACCAAAACCATTGTAAAAGCTAAAACCTATCATATAAAGATCTGAGGTGTTGAAGTGTTAAAGTTTCGTTGCAATCGTAATTTGTCATTCGTAATTCATTCATAACTCAACAGTCACTTCGATCAAACAAGATGTTCTGACACCATCAAGGCGTCTGACATCGGTACCCTAAAATTGTGTTGAGGTGTTGATGTATTTAAGTGTTGAAGTTCATTCATTGTAATTCGTAATTATTCATTCGTAATTCATTCATAATTCATAATTCACAACTCATAATTACCATCCCTTATCTTATCTCAATTTGTAATAGTGTTCCAAAACCATAGAGGGACTGAGACCTGATATCTGAATGCTTTACAATGTTTCACTTAACTTAAACAGCTAATGGGCTTCTGGTGAAGTTAAATCTATTCATTCCTAAGCGCTCTAACCGGATTTTCCATAGCAGCCCTAACTACTTTGAAGCCAATAGTGAGCATAGATACAAGCATGATAATAAAGCCGGAAATAACATAAATGGAAATACCGATTTCTATTTTATAGGCAAAATTATCGAGCCATGATTCCAACAAATAATATGAGACGGGAATCGTTAGGATAAAGGCGATAAAAATTAGGTTGGCGAATTTGTGAAGAAATAGCCATACAATTTGATTAATCTTGGCGCCCAATACTTTTCTAATGCCGATCTCATTCCGTTTGTTAACAACTGCCAATGCTACCAATCCGAATAGCCCCAGACAGGAAAGTAAAATAGCTATGACCATAGCATAATTAACAACCTTGATCCATTGATCTTCCAGCGCGTATTGAGCCTTCATTGTATGATCCAGGAACTCATATTCAAATGGTAAGTTTGGAACTACCTCGGCCCATTTACTTTGAAGAAGGCTTAAGGATTCATTCACTCTGTCAGGAGCCACTTTGACAAATACATAGTTAAGATCTTCTTTTTTTGTAGCTACAATTAACAAAGGATCTACAAACTGTCTTAAGGAAGCATAATTAAAATTTTTTATGACACCCACCACGTTAGGTTCTTCATGTCCGAAATAACTAAATTCCTCGAAAGGTTGATCAATTGACAGTCTGAAGTCTTTTAAACAAGCTTCGTTCACAATGACGGCCTCCCCATTATCGGAGTCCAGATCCATATCAAAATCCCGGCCAGCAAGAAGTTGCATCTTGAATGTCTCTAAATAGTCCTGACCCACTTGAATAATGCCGACACGCATGTTTTCCCCTTTGTATGAAAAGCCTCTGCCTCCCATTTCTTCTACGCCAAAATTCTGATCTGCCGTTGTAATACTTTTGATTGAAGTATGGAAAGAAAGCGTTTTTTTCAAATGGCCATATACGGTTTTTCCATTGGAGGTTGTGTTCTTTAAAACCAATACCTGATCGCCTCTAAAACCAAGGTCCTTGTTTTTTAGGAAATTGATTTGTTTTACCATAACGATCATTCCAACAATGAGAAGAATAGAAAGTGCAAATTGACAGATTACCAATACTCTGGTGAAAAGGTTGGATCCTCCCAGTTTGATCTTTTTCTCAAAAATGTGTCGAATTTGGATATTTGATAAAACGAGAGCAGGATAGACACCGGAAAATATGCCAGTACCCAGGATGATTGCCATCATGATCATGAGTGAATACCAGGAAAAAAGCACATCTATTTCGAAGTTCCTGTTTGTTATGGAACTTAAGACTGGTAGCAGTACGTCAACTAATAGAAAAGAAAATACAAAGGCAATGGCTGCCAGAATAATGGATTCACCTAAAAACTGGAACAGGAGCTGATGTCTTTGTGCGCCAACCGTTTTTCGAAGTCCTATTTCCTTGGCCCTATTAGCCGAACGTGCTATGGACAAGTTCATGAAATTAATACAGCCAATGCCAAGTATACCCAATACAATGGCTGCAAGGATATAGGAATAAAGCCGGTTACTGGAGGGAGTTATTCCGGAAGTGATCCTGGAATCAAAATGAACATCTGTCAGGTTTTGAAGTTCATATCGACGATAATCGTGAGGGGAGGGATAACCTTCTTCCTCAGCAATTGATTTATAATACGGATAATGGTCCAAAATGAATTTCTTCAGATTATCCTCAAGAAGAGCAGGGTTTGTTCCATCAAAGAGTTTAATATAGGTAATGATGGCACCGAAACCCCAAGAGGTAGCATCCTCCCTGAACTTTCCAAGCTCTGACAAATACCTGAATGGCAGCAGTACCTCAAACTTAATACTGGAACTGGAAGGAATCTCTTCGCAAACTGCTGTCACAGTAAAATCGATAAACGATTCGCCCATTTTGAATGATAAGGTTTTCCCAATTGGATCTGAGTTGCCAAAATATTTTTTGCTCGCTTTTTCGGATAGGACGACACTCTTTAAATTATCTTTATCAATGCTTCCTTGGGTAACAGGGAATGAAAAGATATCAAACAGTTCAAGGTCTCCATATAACACCTGATCTTTGAAAGTTCGATGGTTATGTGATACATAATGCTCGTCTTGATAAAATCGAACATAACCCTCAACACCGGGAATTTCTTCCACCATACTTGGTCCCAATAATATTGAATGAAAGATCCCTTTGTAATTCAATGTGCCATCGGGCTTGTTGTTTATTTGAACCACCCTGTAGATAGACGTTTTGTTTTGATGAAATTGATCATAGCTTAGTTCATCATGAATAAAAAGGTAGATTAAAATTGTACACGTGAGCCCTATGGTAAGGCTAAAAACATTGATAAAGGAAAATAGCTTTTGCTTTAGAAGATTCCGGATAGCGATTTTAAGGTAGTTTTTGATCATAACAATTCGATTTCATTGCCAATACTTTTTCAATGATTGTGCCATGTGTATAAATGATGGTTAAAAGCATTTTATGAGTATTTGTTGATTTTTTCAATTTTTAAACTGCCCAGAGATGGAAACAACATTGTCCATTGCTGGGCAGTTTTGGGCGGGTAGACTTGAAATTCTAAACCAATTGTTTCCCGGCCTAACAAATAAAAAAGGTTCCGGCTCAATGAGCCGGAACCCCGCATAAATTATACTTGGTTATGCGATGCTTATTTTTTACTCATATTTCAGCGATTTCGAGGGATTGACAACTGCTGCCCGGAATGTTTGATAACTTACCGTGATTAAGGCGATGATCAGGACAATGATCCCGGATGCTATTAATAGGAACCAATTGATGTCAATTCTGGTAGCAAATCCCTGGAGCCATTTGTTCATAGAGATATATAGCAACGGTAAGCCAATCAGACAAGCGAGCAGTACTAATTTTGCAAAGTCTTTTGATAGCAATACCATAATACCAATAACACTTGAACCTAATACTTTTCTGATACCAATTTCCTTGGTTCGTTGATGCGCCGTAAACGCTGATAAACCAAAAAGACCAAGACATCCGACTATAATAGCTATGACAGCAAATACCGCAAAGAGGTTGCCAAATTTCTGATCATTTTCATATTGCGCATTGAAATAGTCATCCAGGAAGAAATACTCGAAGGGATTGCCCGGAAAAGCCTTTTCCCAGGAAGCCCTGGCATGATCAATGGTCTTTTGAAGATTTCCGGTATTCACTTTCATGGAGTAGAATTCACCACCGTAAAGTGTACAATAAAAGATCATAGGATCTTTACTTTTTTTCAATGATTCCTGGTGGTAATCATTTACCACACCTGCCACGATAGGATGCCAGTTGAAGCCTCTAATGGTTAGTGTTTGGCCTACAGCATCCTCAGGCTTTTCGAAACCGAGCATCCTGGCAGAAGATTCAGCAATAATCACAGAGGTATCAGGATCGTTTACAAAGTCCTCAGAAAAACCACGGCCCGCAACAACCTTCATCTCAAAAACATCCATAAATTGATAATCCATGCTGTTAAAACGTAGCGTTACTAATTCATCATCGGAATGACCATATCGCTTGACACCAACCTTGTACTCTCTTTTTTTACCAGGAATAGTAACACTGGCCGAGACAGCTTTGATCGAAGGTTCTTTTAATAACTCATCTCTAAAGGCGTCCACATTCGCAGTGAAAGCATCTCTGTCACGACTGGAAACTCCAGGTCTTTCAACAACCAGCACCCGATCAATATTTACCCCGATGTCCTGGTTTCTCATAAAATTCAATTGTTGATATACAATGAAAGTCCCGGCAATGAGAAAAACTGAGGCCATGAATTGAAAAATCACCAGAATTCTTCTAAGCAATATACCGCTTCCGGAATTTCGTAACTTTCCTTTTAATACCGAGGCCGGTAAAAATGATGATAATACAAAAGCGGGATAAATACCGGAAAGAAGTGTTCCCACAATCCACAACAGTGGTATCAAGGCAACGAACCAACCGGAAAAAAGAGAACTAAAGGGAAGAGATAAACCTGCTAACTGATTGAATATGGGTAATACAAGAATCATTAATAAAAGCGTCAGTAAAATAGCAAAGAAATTGATAATAGCTGATTCGGACAGAAACTGCCAGATCAATTGATCTTTGAATGCTCCCATGGCTTTTCTTAAACCCACCTCGTTCGCTCTTTCCATGGCTCTGGCTGTAGATAAATTGATGTAGTTTACCCAGGCAATGATCAGAATGAAGATGGCAATAATGCCAAGAAAATATACCGCACGAGCGTCTCCATTAGGTTCAGCTTCTTCTGCCAAATTAGAATGAAGATGAATATTGGTTAAAGATTGAAGATGTAATTCATCCCTCCTGTTTTGTTCAGCCAGGCCAGGGTTATACTTTGTGACTACGGTAGGAAATTTTGCTTCCAATTGTTGAGGATCAGTTCCGGGCCGGACTTGTATGTATGTGTACATATCTTTTCGTTGCCAGGATTGGTCGTACCTGCCAGGTGCCCAATCACCTCTATTAAAAAGTGTTTTATATGAAAAGAGAACATCAAACTTTAAATGTGTATTGGCAGGCAGATCTTTAAAGACGCCGGTAACTTTACAAGTTTCATCATTATAGTCATCATCTCTCAACCTTAAGGTTTTACCAATGGGATTAGTATCTCCAAAATATTTGTTTGCATAGGTCTCCGAGATTACTGCGGAAAAAGGTTCGGTCAATGATGTGGCGGCATCTCCAAGATGCATGGGATACCCAAGCATTGACAGGAATGATGAATCAGCATACAGGAATCTTCTGTGCTTAAACTGAATAGGTCCGTTTGGTGCGTCCTCGTAGGTGATGACAACATTGTTTTTGTAACCCATGTTATACAGTCGGGCATAATCAATGACTTCAGGAAATTCCTGCTTAAAAGCAGGGCCCACACCAGGATAATTTTCTGCGCTGGTCATACTCAGCTCATTGTTACGGTATTGATCCAGACTAACGCGGTAAATGTTTTCGGCGTTGGTTAGAAATTTGTCGTAGCTTTTTTCAAATTGTACATATTGAAGTATCAGTAAAAAAGAGGCCATTCCTACCGATAATCCGAAAATGTTGATGAGTGAAAAAACCTTGTCTTTCAGGAGGTTCCTGAAAGCAATTTTCAGGTAGTTCTTTAACATGATTGAGATATTTTGAGTTTTTCAAAAAAATATGTTGCTGATATTATGTAATGCAAGGTACTGTTTTTTGCAAATTAACCAAATAATATTTCAATTTACCTTCATGAAAATTTCCGGTATTCAAATGGTAGACTGCCTGTAACCAAAAAAGTTACACGACTTTAATATTAATGATGCTTTCTAATAGTGTTTAGTTGCAGATGAAATCCTAAAAGCAAAATTTAATCTTAAAAACACTGATTTTATATCCATAGTATGGCAGAGAAGTTTAGGCATTTTAACTGCAGTAACCAAACCTCATTTTCTGCGGAAGTTCTTTCATGACAATAACCAAATATCAGGAATGTTTAAATGTTAAATCTCTCCACAAAATGATAGAATAATATTCTTTAAATGCACAATATCAATCATTTACCAAAATTCTTCCATTGCACATTATTCATTACTAATTATTAATTGTCTCAAACATTACATGTCACTTTTTTATTAATGAATAATGTCGATATTTGGTTAACTATCACCAGTTAATCCTATCATTATGACTGCTAACCAACAACGAAAATTATTTGGCAAATTCAGCCTTAAGCAGGGAGGTATTTTTTTATTGGCTTTAGCCATTGTGGTTAGTTTGTTTGTTTACCTTGGGCCAGGTTCATCCAGCGCAAAAGGTCCGTTAAGTGCAAAAGTTGATCCGGCATTCGGAGCTTACGTTTCAGCTTATACTTCCGGAGTTATTTCCAAAGCTTCCACCATTCGTGTACGACTGGCTCAGGAAACACAGGATTCGGTAGAAATCGGAAGCAAGGTCAGTGGCAGTATATTCAAATTTGCCCCGGGGATATCAGGTGAAGCCTTTTGGGTAGATTCTAAAACCATCGAATTCGTTCCGGAGGTGATGATGGAATCAGGTGAGCAGTATAAAGCTACTTTGAGATTGTCGGAGCTGATGGAGGTTCCCGATGAATTGGAAGATTTTCAATTCGATTTTCGCACCATTACGCAGAACTTACAAATAAGTATTGACGGCTTAAAGGTATATGATAAGAATGACCTGAAAAGACAGAAGCTTGTAGGAAACCTTGTCACCTCAGATGTCGCTAACGATGAGGATGTGGAAAAGCTGTTAACCGCCAAGCAAGGAACAAATTCACTGGCCATTGATTGGGATCATCAAGGAGATAATAATCATCAATTTACAATAGAAGAAATCAAACGTTCCGAAACATCAAGTAAAGTAATGATCAGCTGGAATGGGGATGCAATTGAAGTGGCCAAACAAGATGAAATGGAAATTGAAGTTCCGGCTCTTGGCGATTTTAAATTGTTAAATGTCCACGTGGTGCAAAGCCCGGAACAATATTTACGATTGCAATTTTCCGATCCCATCAAGGAGAATCAGGAGCTTGATGGTCTGATTAACATAGGTAGCCTTAGCAGTCTTAGGTTTTTGATCTATGAAAATGAAATACGAGTATATCCTCCTGTTCGTCAAACAGGAAAAAAGACCATAGAAATACTGGCTGGCATTAGAAACATGCTAGGTTACAAAATGAACCAGGGCGACAAGATCGAAGTGTTATTCGAGCAAATTAAGCCTGCAGTCAGATTGGTTGGAAAAGGAGTTGTTTTACCAAGTACGGATGGCCTTGTATTACCGTTCGAAGCTGTCAGCCTTAAGGCGGTTGACGTCACCATTATCAAGATATTCGAAAGTAATATAGCGCAGTTCCTGCAAACCAATCAACTTAGTGGAAATGGTCAGTTGAGGCGAGTAGGCCGACCTGTGGTCAAAAAGACAGTTTCATTAGGAAGTGGAGAAGATGACTTAGGCAAATGGAACCGGTATACACTTGATTTAAACAATTTAATCACTTCGGAACCAGGAGCTATATATCAAGTGAGGTTAAACTTCCGCCCGCAACACTCTGTTTATGATTGCCCGGGCCAGGAGGGAAGTGAAACAGCCCTTACAACTGTTGAAGAAGATTGGGAAGAGACTGAAGGGGAGGAGTTCAGTTATTGGGATAGCTATGAAGATTATTATTATGATCCTGACTATGACTGGAATGAAAGAGATAACCCTTGTCATACTTCCTATTTTACCGGCAATAGAAGAACTGTCCAAAGAAATATCCTGGCCTCCAACTTAGGCCTCATAGCTAAAAGTGGTAATGACCGACAATTGCTTGTGGCAGTAACCGATCTTCAGACGACAGATCCTCTTCAAGGTATTAAAGTGGAAGTATATGACTATCAGCAACAGTTAATTCAATCTACCAACACCGATGGAGAAGGATTTGCTTTGGTGGAATTGGACAAAAAACCATTTTTGGTCATTGCAAAAAGGGGAGAGGAAAGAGGGTATCTGAAATTGGATGATGGTTCCTCATTATCCTTAAGCAATTTTGATGTTTCCGGTGAAAAAATTCAAAAAGGGTTAAAAGGATTTATTTATGGAGAGCGGGATGTCTGGCGTCCTGGAGACAATATTTACCTGTCATTTATTTTGGAAGATAAGAATAAAAGCCTCCCGGCAACACATCCGGTCATTTTTGAACTTATTAACCCCCAGGGACAAGTTGAGGATAAAGTGATCCGTTCTACTTCTGTTCATGGATTCTATAATTTCACCACAAAGACTTCTTCAGATGCCATCACAGGAAATTGGCAGGCAAAAATAAAAGTAGGAGGAGCCACTTTTCAGAAACGTATCAAAATTGAAACGATCAAACCAAACCGACTGAAGATCAAGCTTGACTTTGGAACCGAAAAACTCACAGTTAATAAAAGTAACGTTAACGGACAATTGCAAGTAAAATGGTTGCATGGTGCTCCGGCCAGAAATTTAAAAGCCGAATTTGATGTCATGCTCACACAGGCGCCTACAAAATTTTCCAAGTACGGTGACTACATCTTTGATGATCAGGCTCGGAGATTTTATAGTGAAAGTCAGAGGATCTTTGAAGGAAATCTTAATGAACAGGGTTTTGCACAAATTGCTGCCAATTTAAGTACGGAAAGTGCCTCACCTGGTATGCTCTATGCCTTTTTCAGAGGTAAAGTATATGAAGAAAGTGGGAATTTCAGTATCGATAGATTCTCTATTCCATATTATCCATACAGTAGTTTTGTTGGGCTAAGGACACCAAAAGGTGACAGGGCAAGAGGTATGTTGCTTACCGATACTACGCACACGGTAAGTATCGTTACTGTTGATGCTAATGGTAAACCTGTTTCAAGATCCGGTGTTGAGGTATCATTATATAAACTTAACTGGCGATGGTGGTGGGATCATTCCGGGGATGATATAGCCAATTATATTGGTAGAAATCAAAACCAGGTTTTCGAAAGTTCGAAGATCAATACCAATGCAGATGGAAAGGGGACCTGGCGCTTCAGGGTAGATTATCCGGAGTGGGGTCGCTTTTATGTCAGGGCCTGTGATCCGGTTTCAGGGCACTGTACGGGTAAAGTTGTTTACATAGATTGGCCGGGTTGGGCTGGCAGAGGACAAAGAGATTTCCCCGGAGGAGCATCCATGTTATCCTTTTCAGCTGACAAGGAAAAATACCTGGTAGGAGAAGATGTGAAAATTACCATCCCGAGCAGCAAGGCCGGTAGGGCATTAGTGAGTATAGAAAATGGCAGCAGAGTGATTGAAGCGCATTGGATGGAAACACAACAAGGCGAAACACCCTTCATATTCAAAGTAACCCAGGATATGGCACCCAATATTTATATTAATGTTTCACTGGTGCAGCCTCATTCCCAGACCGAAAATGATTTGCCTATTCGGTTGTATGGAGTGATACCCATTATTATTGATGATCCGGGAACACACCTTGATCCTGTAATTGATATGCCGGATGTGTTAGCCCCTGAAAAAGAAGTGACCATCACTGTTTCCGAGAAAAATAAAAAAGCTATGGCTTATACCCTGGCAGTGGTGGACGAAGGTTTGCTGGATTTGACACGTTTTAAAACACCTGATCCCTGGAATCAATTTTATAAAAGAGAGGCGCTTGGTGTAAAAACATGGGACTTATATGAGGACGTTATTGGTGCCTATGGAGGAAGTTTGGAAAGACTGCTTTCTATAGGCGGTGATGAAGCGGCAAGTGGTGAAAAAGCGACAAAAGTGAATCGATTCAAGCCGGTTGTTCAGTTTATGGGGCCGTTTTACCTGGAACCGGGTGAAAAATCCAAACATACCTTTACCATGCCGCAGTACATCGGTTCGGTCAGAACGATGTTAATTGCGGGAGACGATAATGGCGCTTATGGCCATACGGAAAAGGCCACTCCCGTTCGACAGGCACTCATGGTACTTGGCACGCTGCCCAGGGTGCTTGGACCTGATGAAGAAGTAAAACTGCCAGCTAATGTATTCGCTTATGATCAATCAGTTAAAAAGGTTGATATAGCTGTGAAAGCGAATGACTTGTTTACAATGGTAGGTCCTAATGCGAAGAAGATGACTTTCGATCAGCCGACAGATCAAATAACAGATTTTAACCTAAAGGTAAAACCACAAATAGGGGCTGGAAAGGTGGAAATAACAGCAACGTCGGGCGCAAAAAAAGCAACGCACACCATTGATATAGCGGTACGAAATCCTAATCCACCTCAGGTACATGTGATTGACACAATTGTTGCGGCAGGACAAACCTGGAATGCTGACTTTCAAAATGTTGGTATGAAAGGTACCAATTCCGGCATACTGGAAGTATCGAGCATACCTCCTATTAATTTTGGCAGGAGGCTAAAATATTTGCTTCGTTACCCACATGGTTGCGTTGAACAAACTGTTTCCGCAGCATTCCCTCAATTGTATTTGAGTGATCTGATGGATCTTAATGAAACAGGTGAGGATATGACTGAAAAAAATATCAAGGCTGCTATTGATAAACTAATGTCATTTCAAAATTCAGAGGGGAGTTTTAGTTATTGGCCTGGCAGGGGAAATGCGAACGACTGGGGAACGAACTATGCAGGACATTTTTTAATTGAAGCTAAATCAAAAGGTTATAATGTACCTGCAGATCTTATAAATAAATGGAAAAAGTATCAACGTAGAGCTGCTAAAAACTGGAGATATAATCAAAGTTCATATAGAACAGACCTCATACAGGCTTATCGTTTGTATACTTTGGCCCTGGTTAATAGTCCTGAAAAAGGAGCAATGAACAGATTACGGGAACGGAATGATTTGAGCAAGCAAGCAAAATGGCGTTTGGCTGCAGCCTATCTGTTAATTGGTCAGAAAGAAGCCGCCAGGGACCTGACAAATCGATTGAATACAACGATCGCTGCGTATACTGAGCAATCATATACCTATGGATCCAGCCTTCGTGATCAGGCTATGATCTTGGAGACCTATTGTCTTATGGATGAAAGAACTGAGGGATGGGAATTACTCAAACAAATAGCGAAAGAATTAAGCAGAGATAATTACTGGATGAGTACCCAAACAACAGCCTATTGTTTAATAGCGGCTTCCAAATTCATTGGTGTTGATGGAAAACCGGAACCGCTTTCATTCAATTTTAAATTAAATAATGACAATGAAATTAAGGCCAGTACGGAACTACCCTTTGTCCAGAAAGAGCTCAACGTAGATGAAAATAGCAATGGAAGAATGGTTGTTTCAAACAATGGATCAAAACCTATTTTTGCTCGTATTGTTTTGGAAGGCACACCCGTAGCCGGTAACGAAACAAATGCTGAGAATAACTTGCGCCTCAACGTAATTTATAAGACTATGAATGGCCAGGAGCTTGATCCAACAAGGATTGAGCAAGGAACCGATTTTATGGTAGAAGTAACCGTATCCAATCCAGGACTCAGAGGACATTATAAGGAATTAGCATTAACCCAAATTTTTCCATCGGGATGGGAAATCATCAATACAAGAATGGATGATGTCCAGCTTAACAACGGCGCTCACACGCCAACCTATCAGGACATTCGAGACGACCGGGTATATACTTACTTTAATCTAAATGCCAATAAAAGAAAAACTTTCAGAATACTATTGAATGCCAGTTATGCCGGAAAATTTTATCTGCCTGCCATCAATTGTGAAGCCATGTATGACAATACGATCAACGCAAGGAGAACCGGACATTGGGTCGAGGTGGTTAAACCAGGAGTGCAATAAAGGAAGGGTAATTGGTCTTTTTTTAGATAGCTATGTTAATCACGAATGTTGAATTACAAATTACGACTTAGTTTTGAATTGGAATGATCTCCTTTTTGTGTGTTGCCCTAGCCTGAAACCTATAACTTGTAACCTGAAACCTCGTACATCACTGTGTCATGAGGAATGCCTTCATATAATCATTTAGATCGCCGTCTAATACATTTTGGACATCGCTTCTTTCAACACCTGTCCGAGCGTCTTTGATCATTTTATAAGGGTGGAGCACGTAATTTCGAATTTGAGATCCAAAGTCAATTTTCATTTTCCCGCTTTCCACTTTGTCTCTTTCAGCATTTCTTTTTTCAATTTCTATTTGGTAAAGCTTGGATTTCAACATCTTGATGGCTTTATCCTTATTCTGAAGCTGTGATCTCTCTTGCTGACATTCAATAATAATACCTGAGGGGGCATGTCGCAGTCGTACGGCCGTCTCAACCTTGTTTACATTTTGGCCTCCGGCACCTCCTGAGCGGAAAGTTTCCCAGGTAATATCAGCCGGATTTACTTCTATTTCAATATTGTCATCCACGACGGGATAAACATAGACAGATGCAAAAGATGTATGTCTTCTTCCTCCTGAATCGAAAGGGGAAATACGGACCAAGCGATGCACACCGATTTCTGATTTCAGGTTTCCGTAGGCGAAGTCACCATCTATTTCCAGGGTAGCGGATTTAATGCCTGCCACATCACCGGCCTGATAGTTCACCTGTTTTACAGAATATCCCTGTGCCTCACCCCACATGATATACATTCTGTTCAACATATCGGCCCAGTCCTGGCTTTCAGTACCACCTGCTCCCGGGTTGATTTCGATCATGGCACTGAGTTGATCTTCCTCACTGCTGAGCATTTTTTTGAATTCAAGCTCTTCAACCAGCTTTACAGTTTTTTCATATTCAGCATCAATCTCCGATGATTCTACTTCGCCGGCCTCGTGAAATTCATTTAATGTTTCAAGATCTTCCAAAGAACCATTAACCTGGCTGAAACTGTCGGTCCATAGTTTTTTGGATTTTATGCCTTTTAAGATTTTTTCGGCTTCTTTAGGATCATCCCAGAAACCTTCCTGTGTGGTAATAGTCTCTTCTTCCTCTACTTCTTTGATCTTTGTATCGTAGTCAAAGATACCTCCTCAAGGCATCTACTCTTGCCTTCAAATCTTTCAATTGATCTGTCGTCATGTTTTAATTTTTAGTGGGCAAATCTCATGAAATAAGTTTTAAAATTCAAGCAGGTTAGAATGAAAAAGTACTAATTGATTAACTAATATTGGCTTTTAAGTATGTTTTACCAAAGCGATTATCATAAATCCTAACTTAAACACTTCAACACCTCCGTACTTCAACACTCCTCTATATCAACGCTGCGTAAAGTCGATTACCTGTATTCTGTTTCGATCATTTACTTTGAAGTATTTTCTTTCTGTCCATTTGATTAAAAATCCCAAGCCAATTAATATTCCGCTGGTTCTGGCTACTTTTTCATCGATGCGCAATTTATTTCCATCCACAATACTGTTGTTCACCTGATCGATTAAAAAATAACCAACACCTGCTACGGGCAATGCGGCGGCATATTGAGGTAAATTAAAACTACGATCTTTGTGATCCCGGATATCAATAACACCCACGTCCTTCACATTGATGATCGTTGTTTCCAAAAAAATCAACCCTTCAGCGAGATTGACAATTTTGTCCTGGTAGAATCTATCGTCGCCCTTGAACTTAAATCTAAGCACATCACCTTGATTGATTTTTACTCTTTTCTTAGCCCCTCTTTGGCTCAGCAATAAAAATTTTTGAGCCTGAGTTTGATAGCAAAAAGCGCATGTGATGATGAGTATAAAAAATGATTTGATCATGACCTCTATAATGAAAAAATCCATCCAAAGGTTGGACGGATTTCTTCAATTCTGCTAAATTATATTTTATTTATACGGTATATATCCAATTGAATTTATCCTCTCGCTTGCCTGTCTTAATTTCATCGAGTGCCTTTAAAACTTTATTAGACAATTCTCTTCCTTCAACCGGGGGTAAATCATAATCCTGGCCATCATGACCAATGGTAGCGATCTGTGCAATTGTCGCTGCTGTTCCAGCGCCAAAAGCTTCCTGAAGTGTACCATTTTGGGCAGCATCAATAACCTCCCTTACTGATATTTTTCTTTCTTCCACTTGATAACCCCAATCTCTTGCCAGCGTGAGAACACTTTCCCTGGTAATTCCATGCAGTATCGTATCACCCGTTGGGGGTGTGATCAAAGTATTATTGATCACAAACATCACATTCATGGTACCGGACTCTTCGATGTATTCATGGGATTTGCCATCTGTCCATATCAATTGATGGTACCCTTGTTCCTGAGCTAATTTAGCCGGATATAAAGAAGCTGCATAATTGCCACCGGTTTTGGCAGCCCCTGTTCCTCCTTCAAAAGCTCTGGAAAATTTAGTCTCGATTTTCACTCGAACTGGCTGGGAATAGTAAGCACCAACAGGGCAAGTGAAAATAATGAATTTATAAGTGGTTGAAGGCCTGATGCCGATGTAATTATCAGCTCCAAAAATAAAAGGTCTGATATACAAGGAAGTTCCTGGAACATCAGGTACCCAAGCTTTATCAAGTTTGATTAATTCGGTAAGCCCTTCTGCATATATTTCTTCCGGTAACTCAGGAATACACATCCTCGCGGCAGATTTGTTCAAACGGCGAAAATTATCAAAAGGTCGAAATATCAATGCATCACCTTTGTCATTCTTATACGCTTTCAAACCTTCAAAGACTGACTGACTATAGTGCAGGACAGTGTTGGCAGGGCTCAGGCTCAGATCTGCATATGGCAGGATTTGAAAATTCTTCCACTCACCATCTTCAAAATCAGCCACAAACATGTGATCAGAATATACCTTGCCGAAATCTATATTATGAAAATCAATTTCCTTAATTCGGCTTTGTTCGGTTTTTTGTACCTCAATACCAATAGTCTCAATCATAAAAACTCGCTTATTTAATCTGTCTAAAAATGTTTACGAATTTACTAAGAATAAGACTAATTGCAAAGCTAAACGGCCTTATAACATAAGTGTTGAGGTGCTTATGTGTTGAGGTGTTGAAGTTGAAAAGTGTTGGAGTATTAAAGTATTTAAGTGGGTAAACCTTGGTTTGCTATTGAAATAGGTCAGATCAAAAAAAGCTGTTAGAATTTTTTTGAATATCGTGTTTGGTATTTGAGTCCTATATAAAATAGCATATTACGTAACCCAAAGGGTTCAAATGTTAATAGTCCGATAACCTTAGCTCCATGCCGACCCTTTACGGGGTCGAATATTCGTAAAACAATGAAAACAAAACGTTTGACCCTTTTCAGGGTCAGGCAAATTTGCTTTAACTAACAGGCTATTCAGGTTTGATCCTTTCAGGATTTATGGAATGGAGAATTTAGAACGATGAAGCATGCAGCACCAGGACCTTAGAAATCCTAAAATCAGGTAAATTCCAATGCGAACGATATAAATCCTCCCATTTGAAAAGATTATTTCCGAGGATTCCAGGGTGTTTCTTCTGCATCTAATTCTTGTGTTATCTTCCTGGAAAGCACAAAAAGATAATCGGATAAACGATTCAAATATTTTATGACCAGATCAGCAACAAATTCGTTCTGGGACAAACGAATGACCAACCTTTCAGCCCTTCTGCAAACACATCTGGCTATATGACAGAATGAAATGGACTGGTGTCCTCCTGGCAATACAAAGGAACGCATTTCCGGTAGCTGTTCATTCATGGTATCTATCTCCTTTTCCAGGAGTTCTACATCGCTTTCAAGAAGGTCCGGAATTTTGACTTTGGACTTGTCGGGGTCTGAGGCCAATGATGATCCAATGGTAAAAAGTCTGTCCTGTATTTCTATCAGGATAGCTGCTATGTCTTTGTTGACGTCCTGATCGCGCAAAAGCCCAATGTAGGAATTTAGTTCATCCACTGTTCCATAGGCCTCAATTCTATCATGCGATTTTGGTACTCTGGTGCCTCCCAACAAGGAAGTACTTCCTTGATCTCCTGTTTTGGTATATACTTTCATCTGTTTGCTGATAAGTGCATAAATAAGTGCTGAAGTATTAAAGTAACTAAGTTGGTAAAGTATCAACTTCAAACCAAAATTAAGAACTCGAATTCACTACTTAATTATATTATGAGTTAAGGATATAATTAAGTAAAAGTTTTTGCCCTTTTGTAATGGTTTGGAAAAGAAACACAATATGCTTCCACCATTGGCACGAAAGGGTTCAGATGTTGAAATGAAAGCAAATAGGTATTACTAGTTAGATAGTTTTTTCCATTGCTTATTGGATGTAACAAACTTGGAATAGTGGACTATTGAGGACCGGTGGCAATCACATTTTCATTGATCTCATCAGACTCAATTAAACCGTCGCGCAATCTCACTATTCTATGAGCATAATGTGCAATATCATCCTCATGTGTTACCATAATAATGGTATTTCCCTTATCATGAAGCTCCTGGAAAAGATCCATGATACTATAGGAAGTTTTTGAATCCAGGTTACCTGTAGGTTCGTCGGCCAGGATAATACTGGGATCATTTACCAGTGCCCTGGCAATTGCAACTCTTTGTCTTTGCCCACCTGACAGTTCGTTAGGTTTATGAGAAGCTCTATCTGCCAATCCCACGCTCGCAAGGGCTGCCATGGCTTTTTCTTCCCTATCGTATTTGTTTAATCCGGCATAGATCAGTGGTAGTGCAACATTGTCTAATGAGGTGGCTCTGGGCAGCAAGTTAAAAGTTTGGAATACGAAACCAATTTCCTTATTCCTTATTTCCGCCAACTCATTTTCCGTGAGGTCACTCACATCATTATTATTTAATATATAGGTTCCCGAGCTAGGTGTGTCCAGGCATCCGATAATATTCATCAAAGTTGATTTTCCTGATCCTGATGGTCCCATAAAAGCTACGTACTCACCCTTATCTATATTTATCGAAATAGAAACCAATGCATTGATGATTTCACTTCCCATTTTATAAACTTTTGAAATCTCAGTGGTTTCAATAATTCTGCCCATATTTTTTATACAATTAAAATTTACTTTAAAGTATTATGCTCCGGTTAACAAACGTTTAAAAAGACTAAAAAGATTGATTTTTCACAATCTAATATTATTTGAACGGAAGAAATTCTGGATTTAAGGTTTATCACTCAAAATGCGTGATACTTAATTTTTTTTGGAGAATACTGATTCCACAGCTTTTTTTAGTTCAACAGCCGATTTTTCCAACTGTTCTCCAACCTCTTTAAATTTGTCCTTATTTTCTTCATGGAAATTCTTTACATCCTCCTCAAATTTCACACTACTCTTTCTTAATTCCTGAACCTTTTTTTTAAGATCTTCTTCCAGATCTCCGGATGAGTTTTTTGTTTTTTCAATTAAATCATCCACTTTTTGTCCCAACTTTTTAAGTATTCTCTCAACTGTTCCTTCTTTGGTTTCTTCCATTATTCAGTTAAATTTTTCTACAATTTAACGCAAAAATTAAAACAAAGTATTTTATGGATGCCGGGAATTTGAAAAAAGTTTTACAAACTCGAATTTATCCCCATCGAATAAACCTTTATCGCTTAGTTTTAGTGATGGGATCACCAGTAAGGCCATAAAAGAAAGTGTCATAAAAGGAGCGGAAAGATTGGATCCCAATCTCTTTGCCATCCGATCAATCTCAGAATATTGGATAGCTACCTTATAGCCATCTTCGATTGACATCAGTCCGGCAACCGGTAAAGGTACGATCATCTTTTGGTTTTTTGATACGGCCGAAACTCCGCCTTTGTGATCAATAATTAGGTTTACAGCCCTTGTAATGCTTTCATCATCTACGCCCACAGCGATGATGTTATGGGAATCATGGCCTACCGAAGAAGCAATTGCTCCTTCTTTTAACCCAAAGCTTTTGATCAATGTTACGGCAGGTCTGGTTTCCCGGTACCGGTTGATTACCACAATTTTTAAAATGTCATGATCAACATCACTCTCAAAATACCCTTTTTTATGACTGATATCATACTTTATTAGATTGGTGATCAATTGTCCATCCAGTGCTTCAATAACATTGGCTGAGTTTCCTTCCACATTTAATGCAAAATCTTCTGAAGTCCTATTTGTAATATGGAAGTTATTGATGATATCGTTCCTGACTGAAGGAATACGGGAGTTTCCTTTCTCAGCAACTAATTTTCCATCAATGAAGGTCTTTTGGATATTAAATTTTTCCAGATCATCAATAACAATAAAATCGGCTGGATCTCCATTTCGCAAGAGCCCAACGGACAGATCATAATGTTTGACGGGATTGACACAGGCGGCCTTCAAGACTTTAAATAAGTCTGTACCCTTTTCAATGGCCCTCTTCACCAGCAGGTTAATATGCCCTTCTACCAAACTATCCGGATGTTTGTCATCCGAACAGAACATCATCTGATCAGCATGATCATCCAGGAGAGGTGCGAGGGCTTCAAAGTTTTTTGCGGCACTTCCTTCTCTTATGATGATTTTCATGCCATACTTTAGCTTGTCAAGCGCCTCTTCTTTTGTAAAACATTCGTGATCCGTTGAAATTCCCGCGCTGATATATTTTTTGGCCATGTCTCCTTTCAACCCTGGTGCGTGGCCGTCCACTTTTCTATGATGTTCCTGGGCTATTCTTATTTTTTCAAATACACCAGGATCATTGTTAAGGACTCCCGGCCAGTTCATCATTTCCGCCAAATATTTAATTTCTTTATTCTTAAAAAGTTCGGCAATGTCATTGGCCGTGATTTCTGCACCGGCAGTTTCAAATGGAGTAGCCGGAACACAGGAAGGGGCTCCAAAATAGAATTTAAAATTTACCTGTTTTCCATTCTCAATCATATAATTGACACCTCTTACTCCAAGCACATTGCCGATCTCATGCGGATCGGAAATTGTGGCAACAGTGCCATGTACTACCGCCAATCGTGCGAATTCCGAAGGCACGAGCATGGAGCTTTCGATATGCACATGCGAATCGATAAAGCCCGGTAAAATGTACTGATTCTCGACATCCCGGGTCTCTACAATTTTTTCAATAGTGCCATTATTCAGATGCAGTTCACCAGGAAAAATTTTTTCATTGACAACATCAACAATATTACCTGATATGGTTTGATCGCTCATTTAGATACTGTTTTTATATCAGTGAAGATACTTTAGACCAATTCGTTCCAAACCCAAATAACCAAAAAATATATAAACTGATAAAATTCAAATAGAAACTTTGATCCAGAATATTTTTCAATCTTAACACTTCCGGATCACAACACTTGAGGAAAAGTACAAACGTAAATAATAGTTATTCTATAAAATAATATCTTAACTCTTTCATTATATCTTTGTGATCCTATCAATAAATATTTTGTTTTGAAAAAAATCCTGTTCCGTACCATTCTTTTGATCCTGATTGGCACCTTAACATTGGGAGCTTGTAAGTCTACCCAAAAAAGAGGCAAAAAACTAAAAAAGAATAAACCTATTCCATGCCCTGTAAAGGACTGCTAGATCAATGAATAATTAATAATTAGTAATGAATAATAAAGATTGTGTCCATTCTCTATTATGGTTGCTAACCGCATGGCTTTGCTACTTCGAATCACCAACATCTTAGTACCTCCGCACGATTATATTAACGTTCTGCTCAACTTTTCGGATTGATCCTAATATTCTCTTATATTTGCCATCAATTAGGAACCTAACATGGTGTTTGATTAAGACTATTGATTGATGAAGAAGATTGTTATTGCCATTGATGGGTATTCAGCTTGTGGAAAGAGTACTGCTGCAAAAGCAGTGGCAGATGAGTTGGGATACATCTACATAGACTCAGGTGCTATGTACAGAGCAGTTACCTTATATTTCATTGAGAACTACGTTAATCTAACCAATCCAAAAGCTGTTGACAAGGCGCTTGATGATATTCAAATAACCTTTATAAGAAATCCCAAAACAGGCGCCGTTGAAACATACCTCAATGGATTAAATGTGGAGTATGATATAAGATCGATGGAAGTTTCATTAAAAGTAAGTGAAGTAAGTGCTCTGACCCAGGTCAGAAAGGTAATGGTAGAGCAACAGCGAAGGATGGGTAAAAAAAGGGGAGTAGTGATGGATGGTAGGGATATTGGTACCAATGTTTTTCCGGATGCCGAACTAAAAGTGTTCATGACTGCCGATTTTCACGTACGTGCTGAAAGAAGACAAAAAGAACTTTTAGAGAGGGATAATTTGGTTAATCTTGACGAAATAAAAGCAAACCTGAGACATAGAGATAAGTTAGATACTACCAGAGAAGAAAATCCTTTAAGAAAAGCTGAGGATGCTTATGAGATAGATACTACTCATTTAACCATTGAAGAAGAGATAGAGGAAATTATTAACCTGGCAACAAGTAAAATGATTGGTGAAAAAGTAAATGAGGAATCGAATTAAGGAATTTCGATTGTACATTAATGAAGGGCTATCATCACTTTTACTTTGAAATTTTGGTGGAAAATGAATTTTAGATAATGATAAGTTTTGAGTTGAAAAATCAATACTTTATCAACTTCAATTCTTAAATACTTGAACACTTCAACACTATTGATAGACACATGAATGTAGTGATAGATCAAAATTCAGGATATTGTTTTGGCGTTGAATTTGCCATTAAAATGGCTGAAGACGAAATGGAAGATCACGGAACATTATACTGCCTGGGAGATATTGTTCACAATGGAATGGAGGTGAAAAGACTGCATGAAAAGGGGCTGAGAGTAATTTCAAGAGACGAATTAAGAGAACTGAAAAACTGCAAAGTATTGATCAGGGCGCATGGAGAGCCACCCGAAACCTATCAAATGGCGTTGGAGAACAATATTGAATTAATTGACGCTTCCTGCCCGGTTGTATTGAAATTACAAAATAGAGTGAAACACGCATATGATCAGGCCAAACAGCAAGATGGACAGATCGTGATTTACGGACAAAAAGGACATGCAGAGGTGATCGGACTAACAGGTCAGACAAAGGATGAAGCGATTATTGTGTCATCGGAAGAGGACCTGGAAAAAATTGACTTTACAAAAAAGGTTACACTTTTCAGTCAGACGACTAAAAGTACTAAAGGCTTTTATCATATTAAGGAATTAATTGAGAAAAGACTCAGGGAAGAGAGAAATGAATTTGTAACCACCGATTTCAATGCCAACGATAGTATATGCAGGCAAGTGTCGAACAGAGAACCGCAGCTTAGGAAGTTTTCCAAGGAACACGATGTGATCGTTTTTGTAAGTGGGAAGAAGAGTTCCAATGGCAAAGCTTTGTACAATGTTTGTAAAAGTGAAAACCCCCAAAGCTATTTTGTAGAGAATGAATCTGAAATAGATCCGAATTGGTTTAGTGGAACCGATTCTATTGGAATATGTGGTGCAACAAGTACACCAATGTGGCTCATGGAGGCCATATCCGAATACATAGAAAAATATGATTTGGATGTGGTAAATAATTGATATTTAATGTTTTGTTTTTGCTATTAATTATAAGCTCTGAAGTAGTTTATTAAATAATTAGCAATAATCTTTCATGAGGTTTTAATTGTGTAAATTTTTATTAATTTTGCGACGTTTTTGAACGTATAAGAATTTCATTGCTACATAATTTATGTCAAAGTTTATAAAGCTCAGAAAAGGATTCGACATCAACCTGGTCGGAAAAGCTGAGAAGAAAATTGCAGACTTTGAGCAACCTGAAACCTTCGCTTTAAAACCTTCAAGTTTTCACGGAATACAAAGACCAAAAGTACTCGTCAAAGAAGGCGATACCGTTAAGGCTGGAACACCCATTCTTATTGATGGTAAGAATGACCGTATACAACATGCCGCTCCGGTCAGTGGAGAAATTGTGGAGGTTAAAAGAGGGGAAAAGAGAAAATTGCTCGAAATCGTTATCCTCGCTGATAAGGAAATTGAATATGTTGAATTCCCAAAACATAGTATTTCGGATATCAACAACTTGTCCAGAGAGGATTGTCAACAAACACTTCTACAAAGCGGCGTTTGGCCTAACATCATTCAACGACCCTACGGAATTATAGCCAATCCCGATGATGAGCCGAAGTCTATCTTTATCTCAACATTTGATACCCATCCTTTGGCTCCTGATTTCGATTTGATATTGAAAGATCAGGATAAATACTTTGAAGCTGGCATTGAAATTCTAAATAAGTTCTCAGAGCATGTTCATATCAATGTAAATGCTGATGCAGAAGTATCACCAGTGTTTACAAAGGCCAAGAATGCTCAATTGAACAAATTTTCCGGCCCGCACCCTTCCGGAAATGTAGGAGTACAGATACATCATATTGATCCTATCAATAAAGGTGATGTTGTCTGGACAGTTAATCCGATAGGGGTAACACAAATCGGTAAATTATTCCTGGAAGGAAAATACGATGCTTCCAGAGTAGTTGCGGTAACCGGCTCTGAGGTCAAAACGCCACAATATTATAAAACCTTTACCGGTGCCAATATTAAGAAATTTGTTCAGGACAACCTGAAAAGTGATCATGTAAGATACATTGGCGGGAATGTTTTGACCGGCGAAAAAATTGCATCGGACGGTTATCTTGGTTTTTTTGATAACCAACTGACCATAGTTCCTGAAGGAGATTATCATGAACTGTTTGGTTGGATCATGCCTTCATTTAAGAAGTTAAGTTTTCACCGTGCTATTGGTTTATTGTCATTCCTGAATTCCGGAAATAAGGAATATGTAGTAGATACCAATACACATGGTGAGGATCGCGCCTTTGTGCAGAGTGGAACATTTGAGAGAGTTACTCCAATGGACATTTTACCCACTCATCTGATCAAAGCAATTTTGGCTGAAGATTTCGATGAAATGGAAGGGCTCGGCATATATGAAGTGATTGAAGAGGATTTGGCACTTTGTGAGTTTATAGATGTTTCTAAACACGACATACAGGCCATATTAAGAGAAGGATTAGATTTAATGCAATATAGTTAACGAAGTATGAAGTTCCTTAGAGATTTTTTCGATAAACAAAAGCCTCACTTTGAAAAGGGAGGTAAGTACGAAAAATTTTACTATATATTCGAGGCACACGAGACTTTACTTTTCACTCCTAAAAGTACCACCAAATCAAGAGGGGTTCAGATCAGGGATGCAGTTGACATGAAGCGAATGATGATCACCGTGATCGTGGCTATGATCCCTTGTTTACTTTTTGGAATGTATAATGTAGGGCATCAGCATTTTATAGCACTCGGACAAGAAGCCGCTTTTATCGATAAATTTTGGATTGGTTTATTGAAAGTGGTTCCGATTCTGGTTGTTTCTTATGCTACAGGTCTTGGTGTGGAGTTTACCTTTGCAACTATTAGAAGGCATCCGGTAAATGAAGGCTTTTTGGTTACCGGAATGTTGATACCACTTGTTCTTCCTCCAACAATTCCACTTTGGCAGGTTGCCTTGGCGACTATCTTTGCTGTGATCTTGGGGAAAGAGGCCTTTGGAGGAACAGGAATGAACATCTTGAATGTTGCACTTACAGCGAGAGCTTTCTTATACTTTGCCTATCCATCACAGATTTCAGGAGAAGTTTGGACCTACATTGGAGATGGAACAGCAGTGTCCGGTTATTCGGGAGCCACACCATTGGCATTAGGTGCAGATGCTGTTGCTAACGGCACCAATATGATGGAATCAATGAGTAGCTTTGGTCAGGACTGGGCAGCAGATATCTTTAGCTTTTCGAATTTATTCTTTGGCTTCATGCCGGGGTCAATTGGAGAGACTTCAGCCCTTATGTGTTTAGTGGGTGCCTTGATCTTGATATTCACCGGAGTGGGTAGCTGGAAGGTTATTGTAAGTGTATTTGCCGGAGCCTTTGGAGCCGGGCTATTGATGAATGCCATCGGAGCAAATAGTTTTATGGACCTACCGGCACACTATCATCTGGTAATTGGAGGAATGGCATTTGGTGCTGTATTTATGGCCACTGACCCGGTGACTGCAGCGCAGACGGAAATGGGTAAATGGATTTATGGCTTCATGATTGGTATATTAACCGTCATTATCAGAGTACTCAACCCAGCCTATCCGGAAGGTATCATGTTGGCTATTCTATTCATGAATGTATTTGCACCACTTATTGATTTTTATATAGTACAAGCTAATAAGAAAAGGAGGTTACAACGTGCAGCAGTCTAACGGATATATCATTATTTTCACCGTAATAACTACCATTATTATTGGTGGAGCACTGTCATTTACGTCTCAGGTATTGGGACCTGCGCAAAAAAGATCCATTGAATTGGATACCAAGAGTCAGATACTAAAAGCGGTAATGGAAATTAAAGAGGGCGACGATGTACTGGGGATCTATGACCAGCGAATAAAATCTCTTGTGGTAGATTATAATGGGAATGAAATCACCACCAATGCCAAGGGCGCACCAATAGTTGCGGAAGAGGTGAACATTCTCAAGAACTATAAAAAATCTGCCGAAGATCGGGAATATCCTGTATTCATGTTTATGAGCGAAAGTAATCCTGATGAGGTTGAATCATACATTCTGCCAATATATGGAGCAGGCTTATGGGATAAGATATGGGGATTTGTGGCACTTGATAAATCACTACAATCAATTCAGGGAGTTGTTTTTGACCATAAGGGTGAAACACCAGGCCTCGGAGCCAGAATCTCTGACAAAGAAGTTCAGGACAGATTTAAGAATAAAAAGATCTATGATCAAGGGGGGAGCTTAGTATCTGTTTCCATGTTAAAAGGAGAGAAAGGAGAACCTTTGGGTGATCATCATGTGGATGGATTATCCGGTGCTACTTTGACTGCAAAAGGAGTTAACGATATGCTTTTACGGTATTTGGGAAGTTATCAGGCGTATTTCAAGAAAATAAACCCGGATCTGGTAAAATAAACTTAAGAGACTGCTATTTGGTTATTAAATTTGAATAAGTAGAAAAAGATATATGAGTACTGAAACGTTAGAACAACCAGTAGTTAAAAAGGAGACTGAAGCGCTACTTTCAAAGAGACGAAAGAAGATCATATCAGATCCCCTGAACGACGATAATCCAATTACCATTCAGGTACTTGGTATCTGTTCGGCTCTCGCTGTAACGGTCAAAATGGAACCTACTTTGATCATGTCAATTGCGGTGGTATTCGTGATTGTCTTTGCTAATTTAATTATCTCATTGATCAGGAACCTGATACCCACCAGAGTGCGGATAATCGTTCAATTAGCGGTTATTGCTTCATTGGTGACATTGGTGAGTGAAGTGTTGAAAGCTTACAACTATGAGATGTACAAAGTATTAGGAGCATTCGTTGGTCTTATTATCACAAACTGCATTGTAATGGGTAGGTTGGAGGCATTTGCCATGGGTAACAAACCTTATGATTCACTTCTTGATGGTTTGGGTAGTGGATTCGGATATGCCTGGATCATCCTGGCCGTTGCATTCGCAAGAGAATTATTTGGATCTGGATCTGTATTTGATTTTAAGGTATTCGAGGCAATAGGTTGGGAGACTTTCCCGAAAAATGGCCTGATGGTTGATTCGATCGGTGCCTTCATGGTACTTGGTGTCATTATCTGGATTCAAAGAACAAAAACAGGTTACGTAGAACATTAAAATAGCCAAAATGGATTTAGTTAATTTAGGAATAAGGTCAATTTTTATCGAGAACATGGTATTTGCCTATTTTCTGGGCATGTGTTCATTTCTGGCGGTTTCAAAAAAGGTATCTACAGCTGTCGGACTTGGGGCAGCAGTTATATTTGTTTTGACTATTACGGTTCCTACGAACTGGGTTTTACAGGAATATGTATTGAAGGAAGGTGCGCTGGCTTGGATGGGAGCTGGTTTCGCAGAAGTGAATCTTGAGTTCTTGCAATTCATTATGTTCATTGCCGTAATTGCTGCCATGGTACAGTTGGTTGAAATGATCATCGAAAAATTCTCACCGGCCCTTTATGGTTCGCTGGGTATTTTCTTGCCATTGATCGCAGTAAATTGTGCAATTCTTGGGGCATCACTCTTTATGGTTCAGAAGGATTACAATGTTACTGAAGCCACTGTATTCGGATTTGGTTCAGGTGTGGGATGGATGTTGGCTATTGTAGCCTTGGCTGCGATAAGAGAAAAATTAAAGTATTCAAATGTGCCGGATGGACTAAAGGGCTTGGGACTTACCATGATCATCACCGGATTAATGGGACTTGCCTTTAAATCATTTATTGGTATAGCGATATAGATTATAAAGAACTGAAAAAAAAAAACTCCACTTTAAGTGGAGTTTTTTTTTTGACCAATTTTTTCTTAATCTCAATAAACCGGTAATAATCTTTTGAATTGTCCAGCGAACATGAAGTTCAAATCAACACTATTTTATAAATTGATGTTGATAATGGATATGATGATTGTAAAGCTTTGAAATCAATCATATAGTTGGTTTAACGATTCATTCTCATTTTCCATGCACAATCTAAAATCAGATTTATAAGAATACGATATGAGTCACCCTGTAAAATACGAACCCGAAAAACTGACCTTTAATAAGGTTTTGAGATATTTTTTCAGAGGAATACTGGTACTGGCCCCTTTGTTTTTGACACTTTACATTATAACGCTCCTCATCAACTGGATCGACGGACTGGTGCCTGCTTTCAAAATACCTGGCCTTGGCTTGCTGCTTGTTTTAATCTCGATCACTTTGATCGGTTACCTGACATCCACTTTCATTGCCAGGTCACTTCTGGAGTATGTCGAAAAAGCATTGATGAAGATTCCTTTTGTGAGCCTGCTATATTCTTCTTTAAAAGAACTAACCAGTGCATTTGTTGGTGACAAAAGAAAATTTAATAAGCCTGTGGTTGTAACACTGGATTACAATAATGGAATACAGAAATTGGGTTTTATCACGCAAGATGACCTGACTTCTTTAGGGCTTCATGATAAAAAGGCTGTATACTTTCCACATTCCTATAACTTTTCAGGTAATCTTTTGATAGTGCCCAGCATAAACATCAAACCAATTGAAGTGTCCAGTACACATTTCATGAAGTTTGTAGTTTCCGGAGGCGTAACAGCAATTCCTGAAACAGCTTTTAATGAAAACAGAGAGTAATCAATTTAACTGCTGCCTTAGATGAAACTCTTAGGAATTATCACTTCAGCGAAGCAAAGCAATCTGTCAGTTAAGAATAATACTGGAATTGCTTAATCCTGGTTGATATTAACAGTTTTGAGAGAGTTTTTTATAAAAAATTAACACGATGCCTATCCAACTTATTCAAGGAGATATTACAAAGATTGAAGTTGACGCTATAGTCAATGCGGCCAACTCAAGTTTATTGGGTGGTGGAGGGGTCGATGGCGCTATTCACAGAAACGGAGGACCTGTGATCTTAGAGGAGTGCAGGAAAATCAGGGCAAAACAGGGTGGTTGTCCTACCGGCGAAGCAGTGATTACCACAGCTGGAAAACTGCCCGCTAAGTATGTCATTCATACAGTAGGACCGGTTTGGACCGGCGGTGGAAATAATGAGGCTGTGTTGCTTAAAAACGCCTATTGGAATAGCCTGTCTCTGGGCAGGGAGTACAATGTCCATTCCATGGCCTTTCCGAATATAAGTACTGGGATTTACGGATTTCCTAAAGCTGAAGCAGCTGAAATTGCCATTGATACCACCAAAGCTTTTTTAAAAGATGTGAATGAAATGGAGATTATATTTGTTTGCTTTGATGTTGAAAATTTTGATTTATATGACCAATTGATTAATTAAGCTGGTCATTGGTCAATGAACATTAATAAATTAGTACCCGCTTTGATAAATAAACATGATAAACCCTGCAAGATCAATACTTGAGACTACTGTTTCTTTTTTCATATTCATAACCTTCTGTTCCTCCTCAATGGGACAGGATCCCTATTTTTTCTATCAAAAAACTAATTTTGATCAAAGTATTCCAACACCTGAAGAATACTTAGGCTATTCCGTTGGTACACATCATACGAGGCATGATCAAATTGTATCTTATTTCAAAGCACTTGATGAAAGCTCTGAAAAGGTATCATTTCAGGAAATTGGACGTACCTACGAACACAGGCCGCTCATTGTGCTTACCATTACCTCTCAGGAGAACCATCAAAAGCTGGATGAAATCAGGAGACAACATTTGGAGCTGTGTGATCCAAAACAAACTTCACCTGATGTTTCTAAAATGCCTATTATCATCCATCTGGGTTACAACGTTCACGGAAATGAACCGTCCAGCAGTGAGGCCGCCATGCTCACAGCTTATTATTTAGCCGCTGCACAAAGTGATGAAGTGAAGAACTACCTGGATAAAGCCATCATTTTTATTGACCCTGTATTCAATCCGGATGGACGTGATAGACATTCTAATTGGGCCAACATGCATAAGGGAAGTCCTCTTGTTTCGGATCCTCTGGACAGAGAGCATAATGAAGTATGGCCAGGAGGCAGAACCAACCACTATTGGTACGACCTGAATCGTGATTGGCTACCTCTTGCACACGTAGAAAGTAAGGCACGCATCGAGTTTTTCCATCAATGGTTACCCAATGTATTGACCGATTTCCATGAGATGGGAACGAACAACACCTACTTTTTTGAGCCCACCAAACCTTTTGGGTCCGAAAATCCGGTAGTGCCAAGGGATAATTATGATAAGCTCAACAGTTTATTGGCAAAATATTTTGTCAAAGCTTTAGACAATATAGGCTCTTTATATTTTACAAAGGAGGTATTTGATAACTCCTACCCCGGGTATGGCTCTACCTATCCGGATATTCATGGTGGATTGGGATTGGTTTTTGAACAAGCAAGTTCCAGAGGACATTTACAAAAAAGTTCAACCGGTGAGCTATCCTTTAGATTCACGATCAGGAATCACTTTACTTCCAGTTTGGCAACTGTGGAAGGAGCTGTAGCAGAGAAAGATGTGTTCTTACAACACCAAAGGGATTTTTTCACAAGTGCTATCACAGAATCAAGGAAAAATCCCGTGAAGGGATATGTTTTTGGGGATTTACATGACCAAAATCGTAACAAAGCTTTTTTGGACCTCTTGCTACGGCATAGGATTGATTGTTATGAAGTGCCGCAAACACTTCGTTTGAATGGGAAAACATTTGAAAAGGGAAGTGCTTTTATAGTACCAACCGAACAGGCTCAATACAGAATGGTCAGAACTATGTTTGAGAAAGTCACTCAGTTTCATGATAGTATCTTTTACGATGCGTCAGCCTGGGCGCTTGTCTACGCCTATGGACTTCCATTTGAATCATTAACAGGAAAAAGTCTGGATTTTGGCAAAAAAGTAATCAGGGAAAATTTATCAGGCATTGATGCTGAAGTTCGGAAAAGTAAATATGCCTACCTGATAGATTGGAAGGATTATTATGCACCGAATGCACTCAATCACTTATTAAAAGCAGAGATCGTTGTAAAAGCAGCATTCAAACCATTAAATATTAAGTTGAATGATGGAAGTACAAAGGATTTTGGCTATGGCACCCTAATGATTCCTGCCATACAGGAAAAAGTTGATTCGGAAACGTTGTATAAAACATTGCTGGAAGTAGCGAGGGAAAGTAAGGTTAAAATTTTTAGTGTGGAAACGGGTTTTAGCAATACCGGTATTGATCTTGGAAGTGGAAATTTTCGAACTATTAAAGTTCCCAAAGTCATCATGCCTATCGGTGAGGGAGTTTCTTCTTATGAAGCCGGAGAGGTATGGCATTTGTTAGATTCAAAAGTTGGTATGCCAGTTACCAAAGTTGACCTAGTTGATTTTGGATGGGTTGACCTCCACGATTACTCGACACTGGTAATGGTTTCTGGTAGCTACAGTTTGTTTGATGATAAAATGGTAGAACGCATAAAAGAATGGGTAAAAGCCGGCGGCACCTTGGTGACACTTAGAGCGGCGACAAGCTGGGCAATAAACAAAAAAATTGTAGACGAAAAGCTTAGAAAAAAAGAAGCATCCGAAGAAGAACCAAAACGTCTTGATTATGTAAGCGCAGGAAATGTAAGAGGGGCTGATCAGATAGGAGGTTCTATTTATGCAACCGATTTGGACATTACACATCCCCTGGGTTTTGGCTATTCTAATCGTGAGCTGGCAATATACAGGAATAGTAAAGTAATACTGGAGCCAAGCAAAAACCCTTTTAGCACAGTAATAAAATATACTAAAGATCCATTAATAAGTGGTTACATTTCAAAGGGTAACCTGGATCAACTTAAAAATTCCGCTTCTTTGATTGTCAGCTCACTTGGAAGAGGAAAGGTCATACTCTTTGCAGACAACCCTAATTTTAGAGGAACCTGGTATGGGACCAATAAATTATTTTTGAATGCGTTATTTTTTGGTGAACATATCAGAACTCCTTAATGCTGGCAGAAATATAGCAGTATTTCGTATTTGAACTATTTGCCATATTAATTTGTAGACTGTCTGAAAAGGATAGATTAAATATTCATACATCTTTTAATATTGAAGATCCGATTATTTTTCAGATAAAACCTTCAGCTTATCAAGGCAAATAGCAATACATGAATTTAATAATAAAGACCTGGCATGTTTGATTGTTTTATATCAGACCAAAACAACTTCAAAACCAAGTCATCGTAAAATGCCTTGGTTTATTAGGACTTTTCAAACTTCAACATTTTTGTACTATGAAAAAAAGTATCATTTTTTCCGCTCTTATGTTTTTCTTGGCCTGTAATGCTTTCAGTCAGGACATGGATCTAAAGAAACTAAAATTGGTATTGGCTAAAAAGGCAACGATCGTTCAAGAAAAAGATAATATGGTTGAATATGAACTTGGAGGGGTCAATATATATCTCATTGTTGATGAAAATGCCAATCGTATGCGTTTGATGGCAGGGGTTATTGAAGAGGAAAAATTAAAGGAGGAGGATTTAAAAAAACTGATGAGCGCCAACTTTGATCGCGCACTTGATGCCAAGTACGCCATTGCAGATGGCATACTTTGGTCGGTTTATGCTCACCCCTTAAAAGAATTAAGCGATACGCAGGCAACTGATGCTATGAATCAGGTAAAGAACCTGGTTTATAATTATGGGACCACTTATCACAGTACAGACTTTGTTTTTGGAGGAGATGGTGAGCAGGATGATAACTAAGCCGTATTACTTCAAATCCTTAAAAAGGAATTAAAATTAGGGTAGGGCAATTCTACTTGGTATAAATAGAGTTAATTATACCCCTCTATTTATCCATACTTTTCAATTTAAAAAAAGCAACAGCACCATCACGGGCAACCAGCATGATGATAAAAGCCATTGCCAAAATACTACATATGGGTAATGGACAGCAATAGTACCACAGGCTAATTTTACCGGTAAATGTAGATTACTACAAATCATTTTTTTCAATCTAACTCGTATAGCCTATGAAATTGCAAACAAGAACTTTATTGACTTTAGCCGGTATAATAATTTTGAATTTTAACTTAACTATTATCGAGGCAAATGGACAAGGTAAAGGAGATATCACGGTTGGTGGAGGACTGGCTTTCAGAACGCTGAGCTTTAGCGGTGTGGGAGATGTACCAAGCTTTATTGGTATCAATGCCCGCGGAAGTTATCAGATAAGTGATAACATCATACTTGCCCCGGATCTGACCTTCTTTTTCCCTAAAACCGAAGGGACCTTCGATTGGAATATTTTTGAATTTAATGCCAATGGGAATTATCTATTCACTTCAACGGGTGAGGGTTTACAACTTTATGCATTGGCCGGATTAAACTTTACCAGAGTGAAATACGATTTTGAAGGAATCGGTGGCTTTGGAGGTTTTGGTGGTAGCTTTTCAGATACAAATGTTGGATTCAACCTTGGTGGTGGCCTCAATTATCCGATCAATGATAATGTAGCTCCCTTTGCCGAACTAAAATTTACCGTAGCGGGATATGATGGGTTTGGCGGTGTATTTGGCGTGAAATTTAAGGTGAATTAGTATCATTCGCTCGTTCATTGGAATAATAGAATTTCCGGAACTCAATCCAGACAAGCTCACGAAAGATTACAGAAACTGTATAATCCCCTTGTACAGTTTCTGTGGTTCATCTCGTATTCTAAAAAAACTTTTGCTTTTTTGAGCTCATATCCAACGAAACAAAGGAATAGTTCTTGATCAATCTACGGTCTTTTTTACCAATTGGCTTTTTTCGGAAAAAGTAGATAAAGTAATGTTATCTTTATCAAAAAACAGAGTGAAGAAACAGATATATGATTGATTGTTTCAAACTTAGTTATTAGTAATTTCTACTTTATAAATTCCTTGCCCATCAATGCTCCGAAGCAGGCCTTTTAAAATATATCGCTCTTCTGCCGGCTCCGGCAAAACATACACACTTGCGCAAGAATATTTAAAACTGGCACTTAAAAGGCCTCAGTACTACAAACATATTTTGGCGGTTACTTTTACCAATAAAGCAACCAAAGAAATGAAAGACAGGATTGTGAAATACCTGTTTGAATTTTCCAGAGGAGTTGATAATGACATGGCCCAAAAGCTTAAGACCCAGCTCGGTTATGATGATGATACCTTTCAAAAGAGAAATCAGGAAGTGCTTTCTAACATCCTCCATGGCTATTCACATTTTGCTGTCAGTACTATTGATGCTTTTTTCCAAGGGGTAATAAGAGCCTTTAGTAAGGAAATGGGCTTGCACGGGGCTTTTAAACTTGAACTGCAACAGGATAAGGTCTTACGGGAAGTAATTGATCAACTCCTGGAGGATCTAAAAGATAACAAGGCACTTACACAATGGCTTATCAGGTTTTCCGAGGAAAAAGTTCAGGAAAGCAGGTCCTGGGATATCCGGAACGAAATTAAAAGTTTATCGGGTGAAATATTCAAAGAAAGCTTTAAAACCCTCGAAGGTGAATTGATCGATATTGCTGACCACCCTGATTTTTTCAAGGATTACTTGAAAAAACTACAGGCCATCGTAGGTTCCTTTGAAGGAAGCATGAAGAAAATTGGTGAAGAAGGTATAAGAGCGATTGAATCGAATCAATTGGCCATTGAGGATTTTAGCTACGGAAAAGCCGGCGTAGCGAATTATTTTAAAAAGATTATTGAGGGAAATGATTTTACACCGGGTAAAAGGGTAATTACTGCTTTGGATAATGTGGAATCCTGGTATAGCAAAAGTTCCTCAAAAAAGGTGCTTATTGCAAAAGTGGTGGAGGACAGCTTAATGGAGCTACTCAATGCTGCCGTTGACCAATACGAAGCCCATAGTGAAAAATATGAATCAGCCAGACAAGTGCTGACTTTCGTTTATGCTTTGGGAATACTCACCGATATCACTAGTAAACTTAAAGAATACAGAAACGAAAATGATATCATGCTCATCTCCGATGCAGCACGTTTTCTGAAAGAAATCATTGAGGACAACGATACACCATTCATCTATGAGAAAGTTGGTTCATTTTACAATCATTTTTTAATTGATGAATTTCAGGACACTTCAGGATTTCAATGGGATAATTTTAAACCCCTGGTGGAAAATAGCCTGGCCCAGGGATATACTAATCTGGTAGTTGGAGATGTAAAGCAATCCATTTATCGTTGGAGAGGAGGGGACTGGAAACTATTACAAGACCAGTTAAGAGAAGATATTGCATCTGAATACCTTCAAGAGGAGCGTTTAGGAACCAATTACAGAAGTACGAAAAACATCATTGATTTTAACAATAAGTTGTTCATGGAAGCCTCCGCTAAAATACATGAATCCTGTCTTGGTAAATTAGAGGAGATCCATGATGAAGTTTTGAAAAATCAATTGACAGAACAAAGTCATAAGATCGCAAGCGCCTATCGGGATGTTTTGCAAACTTATCCGGACGCCTTGAATGAAGGTCGAATTCAGGGATACGTTAATATTAGTTTCTTTCAGACGGAATCGGAAGTTGACGGTAAAGTGATGACCTGGAAGGACAGCGTTAATCAAAGGTTACCTGTATTGATAGAGTCGCTTCAGGACCAGGGTTTCAGGTTGAACGATATAGCGATTCTGGTGAGAAATGCAAGAGATGGAAAAATGGTAGCTGACCTGATGCTTGCCTATAAAAATTCGGAGCAAGCTAGAGATGGATATGAATACGAGGTGATTTCAAATGAATCACTTTTTCTAAACAGTTCACCGGTTGTTAGATTATTAATTAGTTTATTGAAGTATCTGGCCAATCCCAATGATAATATTTCCAAGGCTAATATCGTCAATGAATATCAGGTATATGTACAGGGAAAAGAGGATGCCTCATCACATGAACTGTTTTCTGTTTCGTCAGAGGAAAAATTCAAGTCATCATTACCTGAATCATTTATCAGACAAAGTACTTTCCTTAACCAGTTGCCTTTATACGAATTGGTTGAACAGCTTGTGCAATCTTTTGATCTGATTAATCTCAGGGATCAACATGCTTACCTACATGCCTTTCAGGATGTTGTCTTGGAGTATAGCAGAAATGAAAAAGGAGATATAAGTTCTTTTTTGGAATGGTGGAAAGATAATGCTCATGATAAAACAATAAAGGTTTCCGAAGAGCTGAATGCCATTCAAATCATGACAATTCACAAATCAAAGGGATTACAGTTTAAAGCGGTGATTCTGCCCTATTGTGATTGGTCTTTAGACCACGATGCCAGAAAAAACAATATCATCTGGTGCGAGGCACCATCAGCTCCATTTAATGAACTGAAATATGTACCATTGCGATATAGCACTAAACTTTCCAAAACCGTTTTTAGACGCAACTACTATGAAGAATTGATCCAGACACATATTGATAATTTAAATCTATTGTATGTAGGACTTACCAGAGCGGAGGACACACTTTTTGCCTTTGGTAAGGCCTCAAAAAGCAAACAAAGAACAAATGGGAGTTTTTCTGATGTTTCAGCTTTACTCCATCATGTGTTATCCAAAAAAAATGAAGATTTCCCCGGAGAATGGGATGCGGAAAGAAATTGTTATGAGTACGGGGCTTTTGAAAATATCACGGTAAAAAGTAAAGGGACTCATTCTTCATCGCTCACATTAAAGAAATATATATCCAAATCATGGCGATCCAGGTTGACGATTAAGCAGCATGGAGCGGATTTCTTCAGAGCTGAGTTGCCTGAAAAGAGCAAAAAGATCAATTATGGCTTGCTCATGCATGAGCTATTGGCTCAAATAAAACATAAAAAGCAATTGAGTGAAGTGCTGGACACTATGTCATTTTCCGGTGAGATCGATGCTGATATAAGGGAAAAATTGAATGTTGATATTCAAAAATTATTTGAAAACCAGGTGGTTAATGAATGGTTTACAACTGATTGGTTAGTCAAAACAGAAGTACCGGTTCTCCCCAAAACCGGTGAACTCCGTCGATTGGATAGAGTTATGCTAAAAGGGGATAACGCCATTATCATAGATTTTAAAACAGGGGAGAAGAAGAAACAAGATGAACTTCAGGTCAGGCAATACATCAATCTCTTAAAGGAAATGGAATATACTTCGGTGGAGGGGTATTTGTTGTATACAGATGTTGTTGAGGTGGTTGCGATCGAATGAAATATTAATTATGAGTTTTGAATTGATTACGAATGTTAAATTACGAATTACGAGATAATTATTTCTGATCGTAAAAAATCGTTGAAATCTATAACAGCTATGAAGAAAGAAAATATTGTAAAGAATAAAAGTTATGCGTTTGCATTGAGGATTATCAAGACATATGAACTTCTTTTGAAAGAAAAGAAAGAATTTGTGCTTTCCAAGCAATTATTACGTAGCGGCACTTCAATTGGTGCAAATATAGAGGAGGCCATAGGGAGCCAGAGCGAACGAGATTTTTTGTATAAAATTACAATTGCATATAAGGAAGCTAGAGAGACTCATTACTGGCTGCGCCTCTTAAGAGATAGTCATTTTTTAGCACCTGATCTTTCTGAAGATCTATTAATGAACAATGAAGAACTTCTAAGAATTATAGGTTCAATTCAAAAAACAATAAAATCTCGTAATTCGTAATTATTAACTTGAAATTAAATTGACTTCATTCCTACAAGATCTTACCCAACAGATATATCAAAAACATAAGGAAAATCTGAGTGATCTAACACTTGTGTTTCCTAATAGAAGGGCTTGTCTTTTTTTTCGAAAATACCTGGCTGATCATATTGAGAAGCCTGTTTGGTCTCCGTCCGTGCTGAGCATTGAAGACTTTGTCAATCAATTGTCTTCATTGCAAAATCTGGATAAACTCTCCCTGATATTTAAATTATATGAGATCTACAAAAAACTGAATCCAATTGACGAGCGGTTTGACCGTTTCTTTTTTTGGGGAGAAATGTTATTAAAAGATTTTGAGGATATCGATAAATATCTTGTCAATGCACAGAACTTATTTATCAATGTTAGTCGTCAGAAAGAACTGGATGATACTTTTGATTATTTAACGGAAGAGCAACGTAAAATTATTCTGGAGTTTTGGAGCAACTTTGAAGAGAACCCATCTGAACAAAAGAAGCATTTCAAAAGAATTTGGGACATACTGTATGCTGTTTATTCACAGTTTAAGGAAAATTTGCGTGTCAGCAACCAGGCATATTCGGGTATGATCTTCAGAGATGTCGTTGAACAAATTCAATCCGATCAATTCAATCATCCTTTTCAACAGGTCATATTTGCTGGTTTTAACGCATTGACAAAGGCTGAAGAAATAATTATCGAATGGTTTATAACCAACACAAAAGCCGAAATCTATTGGGATGTTGATACGTATTATTTGAAGGATAAAAGACAAGAGGCAGGTTTATTTTTCAGGGAATATCAAAATCATAAAACCTTAGGGAAAAGTTTTCAGAATGACTTCCCTTCCTATTTTAATGACACTTCCAAAAATATCAACATTATTGGTGTGCCGAATGAAGCGGCGCAAGCTAAAGTAGTAGGCGATCAATTGCAGGATCTTATAGAAAAACATGGGAACCAGCAAACTTTTGAGAACACGGTTGTAGTACTGCCGGAAGAACACTTACTTTTTCCTGTGTTACATTCCTTGCCGGAGGATGTCTCCAAGATCAATGTGACAATGGGTTTCCCATTAAAAGATACGCCTTTATACAGCTTGTTTGAACACTTACTTGGTTTACAGCAAACATTACGACTTAATAGTGACGGACAGATCCTTTATAACCATAACCATGTTTTATCCATTTTAAAACATCCTTACATCCATCATCTGGAACCGGCATTGGCCCGTACCAATATCGATCTAATTGAAAAAGAGAACAGGATTTATCTTACTATAGATGATCTGCAAACTGATGATAAGCTGTTCCCAATGATATTTCATCAGCTAAAAGACCCCAGGGATATCTTTGATTACCTTACGGCCATTTTATTGTTTATCCGGGAAAATGGTATGAATGATGAAAAATATAACCGGATATTGGAACAGGAGTATGTTTATCATTTCTATACTCAGTTAAACAGATTAAAAGAAATTGTATTTGAGCAGGACATAGCGATGGGTCTGGAAGCTTTCCTTCGGTTGTTCAGACAGATCATTCAATCGCTTCGATTGCCATTTACCGGTGAACCGCTGAACGGACTACAAATCATGGGAGTTCTGGAAACCAGAAATCTGGATTTCGAAAATGTATTCATCCTGTCCCTCAACGAAGGAGCCTTTCCAGCTTCTGGGAAGCAGCGTTCTTTTGTACCTTATAACCTGAGGAAAGCATATGATCTACCCACTTATGATCAGCAAGACGCTATATATGCTTATCTGTTCTACAGACTCCTGCAAAGAGCCAAAAATGTTAGGTTGATCTATAATACCGAAAATGGCTTGAGTGCCGGTGGAGAAATGAGTCGTTTTCTTCAACAACTGATTTACGAATCAAAACATGATATTCACCGAAGTACCTTTGATTCGGAAATAAAATTTGGTGAACCTAAAAAGATCAGCATTGAAAAAAGCAGCGAGGTACTAAGGCAATTGGACAGGTACTTGCAGAAAGGAACAGAAGAAAACAAACAATTAACACCTTCTGCTCTCAATACCTATCTGGATTGCAGGCTTAAATTTTACTTCAGATATGTTGTTGACCTTTATGAACCAGATGAAATAGAAGAAGAGATTGATCCGCGGGTCTTTGGTAATTTATTGCACCATACTATGGAGCTTCTTTATCAGGAATTTACAGAGCGTAAAGGGACAATGAGCATTGATCCTATGGACTTTGAAGCGCTTCGTAAATTATCTGCTGAGGTGGTTGAAAAAGCCTTCAAGAAGCAATATGGATTGGAAGATTCGGAAAAGGCTTTCACTTTTGAAGGAAGGAATATTATTGTAAGGGAGATAATCAAGAAGTTTGCCGGAAAAATTTTAGAATGGGATCAACTTTATGCTCCCTTCGAGATTGTAGGATTAGAAACGGATCGCAGAGATGGTTATTCAATCCAAATACCTATCAGGCGAAGTGACGTTGCTGAAAGTGTTTCATTAAGAGGTATCATTGACAGGATCGATAAGAAAGATGATGTAGTAAGAGTAATCGATTACAAAACAGGCAGGGATGAAAAGAAAGTAGAATCTATAGCATCGTTGTTTGACAGGGATCATGATAAACGAAATAAAGCCGCCATGCAAACTTTCATCTATGGTTTGTTATACAAAACGAAATATCCCAATGAAAATGTAAAAGTTCTACCAGGTATCTTCAATAGCAAAGAAATGTTTGGTGATGATTTTGATCTGAGGTTGTTCATGAGGGAGGAAAAGCATTACCACGCTGTGGATGATATTATACCTTATCTGGAAGAGATACATGAGCATTTAACCAAATTATTAACCGAAGTATTTGGAACAGATCAACCCTTTGATCAGACGGAAGACCTAAAAAAATGTAGAAACTGCCCTTATAGAGATATCTGCCATAGGTAAAGTGAAACCCTCTTCTTTCCCCTCAGTGGAGAGACAATATTTGCATTTCACCAATTGCCAATCAATGCCGTTTAGTTTGGAAGAAAATTGTAAAGCATTCAGGCGTCAGGTCTCAGAGTTCAGCCTTTGCTATGTTTTTAGCCTGAAAGAAGATGATCTGATACCTATCATTTAACTGATCTGTGGTGTTGAAGTGTCAAAGTTTTATTGCAATCTTAATTTGTCATTCGAAATTTGTAATTCACTTAAAATTCAACAATCCATTCGATCAAACAAGATGTACTGACACCCTAAAGATGTCTGACATCGCATGATTTTGTGATCCCATTTCGATCCAATAAAAAAGGCCTGCTCACATGAGCAGGCCTTTTAGTATTTCATACTATACTTAGTTTCTATGCTATTTGGGCATCCAATTTCTGTGTCAATACAGCTTTTGGAACAGCGCCTATTTGTTTGTCAACAATTTCTCCATTTTTGAATACCAATAAAGTAGGTATACTTCTAATGCCAAATTTGGCTGATACTTCCGGATTTTCATCAACGTTGACTTTCCCAATTACAGCTTTTTCTTCATACTCACCTGCAATTTCCTCTACTACAGGACCGATCATTTTACAAGGACCACACCACTCTGCCCAGAAATCTACTAACACAGGTTTCTCGGACCCAATAATTTCCTCAAAATTTGAGTCTGTTATTTCAATTGCTTTAGCCATGATATTTTAAAATATGATAATAAAAAAATATTTTCCAAAGTAAGAACGCAAATATACGATAAAAGTTCGTTGCCGAATTAATGTACCAACCTATAAATTAAACAAATGTACTCTTACGGACAAAAAAAATGTTATTCTGCTGGGATAAAAGCATTTAAATATTCTGTATCCACATGTTTCAATTTAAATACGTTTGTTCTTGTCAGACTACTTTATAGGTCAATTCTTCAAATCTATCTAACTCCTGCATTAGCTCATTGGTAGGATTGACATTGTATTTGAGAGAACGCAATGGAATATTATTTCCATTGATCTTCGAATCTTCATAGATCAGGTTAACACTTAGATAACAGCTTCCCGGATGGTTTTGAACCAGTTTTTCAAGGTTTTGGATCAAATGATTATTGATATCTTGGATGTTTACATTGATCAGAAGGCCCTTAGTCATTTTTTCTCTGATCTCGCTCAACAACTCAATATTCTGGACCTTAAACTCAAAACTGTCACCATTCCACCTCGGTTGGACTCTTCCATGGATAAAAAGAAACCAACCATTGACCATATACTCCTTAAATTTGATATAGTCATCCGAAAAGAAAAAAATGGTGTGAGAATCAGTGTAATCTTCCAAAGTCAGTGTTCCAAATGGCTTGCCTGTTTTAGTGGTTCTATGTGCAATTTCCGAGACGATCCCGGCAATCCTTATATCTTTGCCTTTCAAACTATCAATATCCGTTAACTGGCTAATATTCGTATTGCAAAAATTGTTGATCTCAAATTTGAATTGATCCAAGGGATGACCTGATATATAAAAGCCAACAACCTCCTTTTCTATTTTTAGTTTCTCAATTTCACTAAAAGGTTCACAAACAGCTACTTTGGGCATAGGAATACTTACAGCACTGTCACCCCCGAAAAGCGAATGTTGAGCCGAATTTTTTTCATTTAATTTCTGATTTGCGTATTTCAATGACTTTTCTATCAAGGTAGTATCTCCACTTTCGGCATGCAGGAACTGTCGGCGATGATAGTGCTCAAAACAATCAAAAGCGCCTGCCATTGCGAGACTTTCGAATGTCTTCTTATTCACTGTTCTAGGATTGATTCGCTCGGCAAAATCAAATATTTCTTTGAAACGTCCCTCTACCTCCCTTTCCTGTATAATACTCTCAACAGCTGCTTCCCCTGCACCTTTGATAGCCCCAAGCCCGAAGCGTATCTCACCATCCTGATTTACTTCAAAGTTCACACCTGATTCGTTTACGTCCGGACCTAATACTTTTATTCCCTGTCGTTTACATTCGTCTAGGAAAAAGGTCACCTTCTCAATGTTGCTTTGGTTATGCGTCAACACAGATGCCATATATTCGGCCGGATAATGCGCTTTTAGATAAGCGGTATGATAAGCGACAATGGAATAACAGGTGGAATGAGATTTATTAAAAGCGTAGGCAGCAAATGCTTCCCAATCTTTCCAGATCTTCTCTGCTTTTTCCACATCATGCCCCCGTTCTTTACAACCATCAAGGAATTTTGGTTTGAGTTTTTCCAGCAGGGCAAAGATTTTTTTACCCATTGCTTTTCTGAGTACATCTGCATCACCCTTTGAGAAACCTGCCAGCTTTTGAGAAAGGAGCATTACCTGCTCCTGGTACACGGTAATACCATAAGTTTCACTTAGGTATTCGGCCATATCCTCAATATCATAAGAAATTTCTTCCTTGCCATGCTTTCTGGCTACGAAGTTCGGAATGTATTCCATGGGTCCCGGACGATACAGGGCATTCATGGCGATCAAATCTTCAAACTTGTCCGGCTTCAGCGCTCTGAGGTGTTTTTGCATGCCAGGAGACTCAAACTGGAAGGTCCCATTGGTTTCACCTCTCTGATACAACTCATAAGTTTTCTGATCATCAAGAGGAACATGTTCAATGTCAATATCTATTCCATGGCCTTTTTTGATGTATTGAATAGCCGTTTTTATAATGGTCAGTGTTTTTAACCCCAGGAAGTCCATCTTAAGCATTCCTGCGTTTTCCACCACACTGTTGTCGAACTGTGTGATGAGCATATCAGATTCCTTTGAAGTGGACACCGGAATGTATTTGGTAATGTCATCAGGAGTAATAATGACACCACAGGCATGAGTACCGGTGTTTCTGACGGATCCTTCAAGAATCGTGGCCTGGTTGAGTACCTGGGCTTGCAGATTGCTTCCTAACCTTATCGTCTCAAGTTCTTTTACTTCCTTAAACGCTTTAGCCAGGGATATGCCGGGCCTTTCCGGAACTAGTTTAGCCAACGCATTTGCCTCACCCAATGGAAGCTCCATAACCCTGGCGCTGTCCCTGATGGCTGATTTTGCGGCCATCGTGCCATAGGTGATGATCTGCGCCACCTGATTTTGACCGTATTTATCGATCACATACTGGATTACTTTGTCTCTGCCTTCATCATCAAAATCAATATCGATATCAGGTAGTGAAACCCTGTCCGGATTGAGAAAACGCTCAAAAAGAAGGTCATAAGCAATTGGATCCACATTGGTAATACCGATACAATAGGCCACCGCAGATCCGGCAGCCGAACCCCTCCCCGGTCCAACACTCACGCCCATTTTCCGGGCCTGCGTGGTAAAGTCCTGAACAATCAAGAAATAGCCAGGATAACCTGTATTTTTAATTGTTTCCAACTCAAAATCCAATCTTTCCGTAATTTCCGGAGTGATCTCGTCGTATCGTTTCTTGGCACCTTCATACGTAAGATGTTTCAGGAACTCATCTTCCGTGGAAAATTCATCAGGTATGTCAAAAGCAGGAAGTAACACATCCCGTTCAAGCTTATAGGGCTCAACCTTATCTATTATCTCCGAAATGTTTTCAATGGCAAAAGGAATATCATTGAAAATGCGTTTCATCTCTTCCTGAGACTTGAAATAATATTCTTCATTGGAGAAACCAAAACGGAAACCTCTTCCTCTGCCAATTGGTGTTGATTTAAACTCGCCTTCTTTTACACAAAGTAATACATCATGTGCGTTAGCATCATCTTTATCGAGGTAGTAAAGTTCATTGGCAGCAAAAGCTTTAACATTGTATTTTTCTGCAAATCGTAGAAGCACTTCATTGATCCTGTTCTCTTCCTCAAGACCATGTCTGTTGAGCTCAATGTAAAAATCATCGCCAAATACTTCCAGCCACCATTTGAATGCTTCCTCTGCCTGATGTTCTCCAACATTTAAGATCAAATTCGGTACCTCTCCGCTTAAACCTCCTGTGGTAGCGATCAGACCATCTGCATACTGTTTGATCAAATCTTTATCTATTCTCGGATATAGGCCGTACAAACCTTCCATATAGGCTAGGGAACTCAATTTGGCAAGGTTCAAATAACCCTCTTTGTGTTTGGCAATGAGCACTTGCTGGAAACGCTTGTCCGGATTGTCCTTTGTGAATTTTAGTTTAAGTCGTTCTTCCGCCACGTAGAACTCACAGCCGACTATAGGTTTGATATCGTTTTTTAAAGCCTCATTCACAAACTTGAATGCGGCAAACATGTTTCCTAAATCGGTTATGCCAACAGCTGGCATGCCGAATTCTTTTGCTTTGGCAATGATTCCCGAAATATTCGGTGTAGCTTGAAGCACAGAGAATTGGGAATGAAGTCTCAAATGTGCATAGGGCGCTGTAATCTCACTTACATCTTTTGAGACCTTGGTTACGGTAGTTCTCTTTTCTTCCTTTTTGGCAAAATTGGCATCTCCCAGTTTTGGAGCCTCGTATTTGATGTTTTCCAAAGACTCCTGATCAAAAGGCTTCACAACCTTTTCTTTGATCAGGCCAAAGAAACATTTGGCAGTGGCATCTACATCATAGGCAGCATCATGCGCATCATCAAAACCAACACCGAATAGTTTCTTATGCAACTCAGTTAATGTTGGCCATTTATATTTTCCACCTTTTCCACCCGGAATTGCACAGAAATCTGTAGAGGCATCTTTCGTATCGAGCGATTTGGTTTCCAGAAGCTTGCTGTCCACAGCACCTCTGATGTATTCCGCCCCCATAATATTGATATCAAATTCAATATTATGACCGATCAGTAGTTGTGCTTTTCCAATGTCCTCAGCAAAAACGGACAGTACCTTTTCAAGGTCATGCCCTTCATCAATTGCCCTTTGTGTTGAGATACCGTGGACTTTTTCTGCATTATAGGGAATGGTAAAGCCATTGGGCTTTACAATGAAGTTTTGAGCATTTAGAAGGTTACCCTGATGATCATGCAACTGCCAGGCAAGCTGAACAAGTCGCGGCCAGTTGTCAAGGTCGGTGACTGGTGCATTATAATTTTTAGGTAGTCCGGTGGTTTCGGTATCAAAAATTAAGTACATATAGGCTACTTTTCAATTGGGTTGGCTTCCTCTTCTAATGATTGTAAAGATAAAAGAAAAAAGTTTTGAGATTAAGGAAAATTAACACCGATAATACAATCACTTACTAAATTTAGGAGATGCATGGCAGTGTAAAAAATCAACTTTTTAGCTGTGCTATATCATAGTTTATTGGCCTGGTGCAGGATATATTGACAATGTTTCTAATGATTCAAGGGATGATCTTTCGTCGTTTTGAAATATTCATTTTAAGAGGATTTGAAGGTTATTCTGGTTGTATAAAAAATTAGAAATGAGCGAATTGGGCCTTGATATTGTGCCCACATTTTTATAAATTTACTAAGAGCGCATGCTTTTTTTCCAATCAATTCCGTATAACTAAACCCTTAATTCTATGAAAGTATTCGATGCCAAACACATTAAGAACATCGCCCTTCTCGGAAGTGCGAAATCCGGTAAGACGACCTTAGCCGAGACAATGTTATTCGAAGCAGGTTTGATTAACCGGAGAGGAGCTGTTGAAGACAAAAACACCATTTCAGATTATCATGAAATAGAACATGATCGTGGTAATTCTGTATATGCTACTTCCATGCATACTGAATGGCGAGATTATAAGATCAATATTATTGATACTCCTGGCTTGGATGATTTCATAGGAGAGATTGTTTCCACACTTCGCGTTGCTGATACTGGTGTAATGCTTATCAATGCTCAACATGGCGTTGAAGTCGGTACGGAATTGATTTGGAACTACATGGAACAATTTCAAAAACCAGTAATATTTGCTATCAATCAAGTAGATCATCCAAAAGCGAATTTTGATGCTTCACTTGAATCCATAAAACAACATTTCGGGAATTCAGCTACTTTGATGCAATACCCTCTTAATCCTGGAGAAGGTTTTAATGCCATTATCGATCTGCTTAAAATGACCATGTATAAGTTTCCACCTCAAGGCGGAAAACCGGAGAAACTTCCTATTCCGGAAGAAGAAGCTGAAAAAGCAAACCGGCTTCACAATGAGCTTGTAGAAAAGGCTGCTGAGAATGATGAGGAGCTGATGGAACTTTATTTTGAGAAAGGTACGCTGGATGAAGACGAAATGAGACAAGGATTGAAAATAGGAATGCTTAATCATCAGGTGTTCCCAATATTCTGTCTTTCTGGAAAAAATGACATGGGAAGTGGCAGAATGATGGGTTTCATTGATAATGTTGCCCCAGGTGCCATCGATATGGTCCCTGAAAAGACTGAGGATGGGAATGATATTGAGTGCAAAATTGATGGCCCGACAATCTTATTTGTTTTTAAAACAATGATCGTACCTAACTTGGGGAAAGTGACTTTCTTTAAAGTGCTTTCCGGAACGGTTCAACAAGGGATGGAGCTAGTGGATCATCAGACCGGTAACGTCGAACATCTTAATCAGTTATTCATTATGGATGGAAAAGACAGGCATCCTGTGGATAAACTTGAGGCAGGTGATATTGGAGCTACACTTAAGCTCAAGTTTACTGAAACGAACCATACACTTCGCCCTAAGAACCTGGATATTACTGTGCAATCCATACAATTCCCTGAACCAAGAATCAGGGCTGCTGTAATTGCCAAGAGCAAAAGTGATCATGAAAAACTAGGTGAGGTACTTCACAAGATACACCAGGAAGATCCAACGGTTGAGGTTAACTTTTCTAAGGAGCTGAAGCAATTGATCATTTCCTGTCAGGGCGAGCTTCACATGTCCATTGTTAAATGGCAATTGGAAAATATTTATCATCTTGACGTGGAATTTATTTCTCCCAGGGTCCCTTACAGAGAGACAATTCAAAAGGAGGCCGCTACTTCATACCGTCATAAAAAACAATCCGGAGGAGCAGGTCAGTTTGGTGAGGTGTTTATGAAAATTGAACCTTACTATGAAGGCATGGCCGAACCAAAAGACTTTCCTGTGAGAGGAAAAGATGAAATCGAGCTTCCATGGGGAGGAAAATTGATTTTCTATAATTGCATTGTAGGTGGCGTTATTGATCAAAGATTCTTGCCAGCCATTCTTAAAGGTGTTATGGAGAAGATGGAAGAGGGACCTCTGACCGGATCTTATGTTCGGGATATTCGTGTGATGGTTCATGACGGTAAAATGCATCCTGTCGATTCAAATGATATTTCATTCAAAATAGCAGGGATGATGGCCTTTAAAAATGCCTTTATAGATGCTAATCCTAAACTATTGGAACCAATTTATGATATGGAAGTATTGGTGCCAGATGAACTTATGGGAGATGTGATGACAGATCTGCAAACGCGAAGATCAATCATCATGGGGATGGATACAAAAGGAAGTTACCAAATTATCAAAGCCAAAACACCTTTGGCTGAGTTGGATAAATACATTACTTCATTGCGTTCCATTACACAGGGCAGAGCTAGCTTTACCAGTAAATTTTCTGAATACGCACCTGTACCCATGGATATCCAAAAGAAATTGGCTCAGGATTATGTAGAACACGAAGATTAATTATTAAATAAATAGGATAAAGAGGGATGTTGGACATTGTTGATCCAATGTTCCTTTTTTAGTTTAATACTCCTCGAAATCAATTTTACCTCCAAGACCTAAAAGAGAAGATTGAATATAGCCTTCTTAATCTTACCACATTTTATAATCGATACTATCCCTAAAAGCGTTTTGGCCTGATCCTTGATCCAGCTTATTTTTGTTGTATAAGTGAGTACTAACATTAACCTAGCAAAACAATGATTAGGCTTGTTCAAATTATAGTAGCTTTTTCTATTACACTATCTGCTGTGGACCAAAGTTTCTCACAAGCTAAGCTGGCGATTCAAAAAGAAAAGTCAGACATTAATTTTTCAGTAAAGAATTTTGGCATCAACACCGGAGGAACATTGTCGGGCTTGGAAGGCGATATTCAGTTTGATACCGATCAGTTGGAGAAAAGTTATTTCGACATAAAAATTCCGGTGAAATCAATTAATACCAATAACAAGGCCAGAGATAAACATTTACTTTCGGATGACTATTTTGATGTGGAGCAATATTCGTGGATTTCATTCAAAACAACTGAAATTGTTCGAGTAGAAGATGGATTTAGTGCGAAAGGAAATCTAACAATCAAGAACATATCCAGAACAATAGCATTACCTTTTACCTATGAGGAACATAATAATGAAGGGATTTTTAAAGCAAAGCTCAAAATCAATAGGTTGAACTTCAAAGTCGGTAAATCGAGTTGGGTATTAGGTAATGAGGTGAAGATTGATGTAGAGGTGGTTGTAAAAAAGTAAGTGATGAATATTGATTTATTGAGCGCAAAATAATTTCAGGTATTACCAACTAATAAATAAAGCGGATTGATACTTCTCCTTGAAAATCAATCCGCTTTACTTTTATGGAGTATTTATCCTGTTTAAGAATTTTATTTACCAGTGCGTGGTCTTTTAGTTGCAGGTTTTTTGCCCGCATTGTAAACAGGACAGTTTTTAGTCTTTTTACTTACTTTCTTATGTTTATATTTTTGATTTGCCCAAGGTGCACTATCATAACTACGAACACAGCTGGTTCCGGCAAAAAGTAAACACAAACAAAAACTCAGCGTAACAAAGAATCTCATAACAACTAGGGTTTGGTAATTTATCAAATATAAGAAAAATAATATTTATGATGGAAATATAACAATTTTATTTTTGCGATAGATCTCTATTTTTTTCACTTTTTATTGAGAGAAAATCCGTCTGCACTCAATATAAGGTAAACAAAATTCGTAAATTAGATCTACTCAATTTTTCTGATCGAAGCCCTAAATTCTGGACCTATGAAAGCCTGCCAACCCATAGCTGGATATATACTTCTATTAATTCTTCTTTCAACTCAATTGATTACAAAAGCTCAGGAAATATCTAAACCCAATCACAGTATTTTTCTGGTGTCCAATCTGGCCGACGTTTTGCAGGACAGTAGCCTTACAAATTCCTTATACTCAAGGTTAGCAGAAGTCAATCACTCGTTCACCTTGCTCATTAATGGAGATATTGTCAAGCGAGATGCCAATGATGATTTGGAAGTTGGTTATAAAAAACTTGAATTAATGCTAAGGAAGATTGATCAGTTGGAAAATGGAAAGACTGTTCTTTTGGCTGGGGATCGTGATTGGAACAGCTCCGGAGAGGATGGATGGAAAGCGGTGAGGGCCCTCGAGAAAATGGTTAAAGCCTCCGGTTTTCAAAGGGTGACCTGGGTAGTTAAGGATGGTTGCCCCGGGCCAAAGGAAATAGAGATTAACGAAAGTATTCTTCTAATTGCGATCAATACACAATGGTGGAATCATCCTTACAGAAAACCAGGACCTGCGGATGCTGATTGCAAAATCAGCAGTGAGGACATTTTTTGGGAGGAACTGGAGGATGTGATTGAGGAAAATCAAAACAGAAACATTCTTATAGCCGGGCATTTTCCATTGTTTTCGCTGGGGGAATATGGTGGCCGGATACCTTTGAAACAACATATTTTTCCCTTTCGAAACAAAAAAGATAAAACCATTTTCTTTCCCTTTCCCGTACTCGGAAGCACTTTAGCGGCGTATAGAAAAAATATTGGATCTCGGGAAGACCTTTCCAACAAACTCTATAGTCCTTTTGGCAAAAAACTGGCCAGTATCATGACAAGCCATGAATCCATTATTTATACATCAGGCCACGAACGGAACTTACAGATACTTAGAGATAACAATAACTACTTCGTTAATAGCGGGTCGTTGACAAATCCGGGTTTTGCTGGGGGTCATAAAAGTGCTTTGCTATCAAAATCATGGTCAGGTTTAATTCAACTGGATTATTTCGAGAATGGCAGAATAAAAGCCATTGTTCATCAATTGATTCATGGGAATCAGTGGATAAAAGAAAATGATTTTGTACTATATCATTCCCTGTGCGATTCCACTGAAAATGTGGGTCCTTTCAATACGGTTTACATACCATGCCAGGAGCGTATGAATGTTGCATCAAGCATGGATCCGAGCCATCCCGGATCAAAACCTGTCATTGCCGGAAGTGAATATGATGCGAATGGTATGAAGAGATTGTTTTTTGGTGATCATTATCGCGATACCTGGATAGCAAAAGTTACAGTACCAGTGCTCAACATGGATACTGTATTCGGTGGATTGGAAGTACTTAAAAAGGGGGGAGGTAGACAAACAACCTCTTTAAAGATGAAAGCTAACAATGGATCGGAGTATGTTTTCAGGTCTGTGAATAAGGATCCGGTAAAAGCACTGCCTTATAATCTGAGAGAAACATTTGTCTCGGATGTATTAAGGGATCAGACTACAACACAACATCCTTACGGAGCATTGGCTGCGGATATTTTGTTAAATGAGATAGATGTCCTCCATGCGCATCCTAAACTTTATGTACTACCTGATGATGCGGTTCTTGGGCCTTTTCAAGATCAATATGGGAATCTTTTTGGTATGTTGGAGGATCGTCCTACCAATCCAAAAAAAGTAGAGAGGCCATTTGCAGGAGCTGATGAGGTATTGAAGAGCTATAAGTTGTTCCGAAAGCTTTACCAGGATCATAACAACAAAGTAAATACTGAGGCGTTCGCCAGAGCCCGGGTTTTTGATATATTGGTTGGAGATTGGGGTAAACATGAAGATAATTGGAAATGGGCAGGTTTTATTGATGGCCAAGAGGTTTTATATGAGCCTATTCCAAGAGACAGGGATCATGTTTTTTCCCAATGGGATGGCCTGCTTCCCTGGTTGGCAGACAGGGAATGGGCAAAAGCCAGTGGAGAACACTTTGGATATAAGATCAAGGATGTAAGAAGTTTGATGTGGCAGGCGCGCCATTTGGATCGTTTTATTGGAAACGAATTGGATCGGGAGGACTGGCTCAAAGCAAGCAAAAGAATTCAGGCATCCATCACCGATGAAATAATTGAGAAGGCTGTAAAAAATATGCCGCCGGAAGTATACGAAACATCCGGAAAAGAGGTAGCGGCTAAACTTAGGTCCAGGATCAAAAGATTGGACTATTATACACTTCAATACTATAGATTACTGGCCAAGGAAGTAGATGTTGTTGGATCAAATAAACCTGAGTTCTTTGATGTTAAAAGAAATATTGACGGATCAGTGAAGGTAATGGTCTACAACATGAGCGGTGAAAATACCAAAGGTGAAAAACTTCTATATGAACGGGATTTTTTTCCTCATGAAACAAAGGAGATACGATTATATGGTTTAGATGGAAGAGACGAATTCAACATTACCGGGAATGTCAAAGAATCTATAAAAATTCGCATCATTGGAGGCCCCGGGCGAGATAATGTATCAGAGAACTCTGATGTTCGCTCCGGAGGAAAACATACTTTGATTTATGAAAAAAGTGAGAAAGCCAACATTCTATTAGGTTCTGAAGGTAAACGTATTGACCACTGGAATCCGAAGGTATATAATTATAATAGAACCTCTTTTGCATATAATACCTATTTCCCGCTTCCACTTATTAAATTCAATGCAGATGACGGATTTGGATTGAGCTTAGGTGTAGATTTTGTTAAACAAAAATTTGGCAAAGAGAATTTCGCCGGTAAACACAGCGTAAACGTATCTTTTACCACTGTTGGGAATACCGTATTCAATTATAATTTTCAACTGCATCATTTTATAAAAAAATGGGATCTTACGACTGGTGTGGTGGCAGCCAGACCAGATAATTTTACCTATTTCTTTGGTGAGGGTAACAATACCCGGAAGGATGAGGATCTGTTTGATAACGATTTTTATAAAACACGTTATAATTCCTACAGACTGAATATTGGCTTGTTAAGAGATTTCTGGAAGAATAGCAGGATTTCTTTTCAGTTTGGCTATGAAAGTAATGACATAGTTTCAGAAGGAAGCAATATTTTGGAAACACCGGGGAATAGTGGTGTGCCGGGTTCCGATGAGACCGAACTTGCGGAAATAAGAGGTGATCTTGATCTTGACTTCAGGGATAATAGTGGTTTCCCGAAAAGTGGTATGAGACTTTATCTGGGACATCACTCAGGTATTCTTACCAATAAAGGTAATGAGTCTTACAATATAACCAGGGGCTTTATGGAACATTACAGTACCTTGAGAACCGGTATACCCATTACACTTGGAATTAAGTTCGGAGGTTCAAAAAGTAGCGGTGATGTTCCATTTTATAAACTAGCCTATCTGGGTCAGAACAATAATTTGAGAGGCTTTTTGAGAAACAGGTTTACAGGAAATTCCACTATATACCTGAATACAGACCTTCGCTTTCATCTTTTTGATTTTAAAACCTCAATTGTCCCCATGAAATTTGGACTCATTGGTTTTTTTGACACAGGCAGGATCTATGATTCGAATGATACTTCAGGACAATGGCACCAGGGTTATGGCGGAGGATTTTTCCTTGTACCATTAGATGAAAGATTGACAATCAATGTATCAGTTGGATTCTCCGAGGAAGAAAGTGGGCTGTTATTATTCTCTATCGGGCGGGTATTTAGCCCTCTTAGATTTCGCTAATACGCAAAAGAATAAATACCAGACTATCATTTTTCAACTCAAAATTCAAAACTAAAAACTCAAAATTCAAAGCCCACTCTTACTCTTTAGAAATATTAAGACACTACCCTTACTTTCTTATTAAAACCTTCTTGACCAAAAACTCACCATCAATTTCCATTCTGACCAAATATAATCCATCCGGATTTTGCTGAAGATTGATGTCATTACTGAAAGCGATACCTGTATTTTCAAATGTCCTTTCAAAAACCTGCTCTCCCAACAAATTGAAGATTGCCACGCTAAAAGTCCTCAATGGCTTTTTGAACCTCACGTCAAGCGTAAATGATCCGTTGGTAGGATTTGGATATAAAGACACATCCTCTTTTGAGTCTATGAAATCATTTAACCCATTGATGATCTTGTCATCAATATCTCCCTGAATCACTAAATTATCAATGGCCCAGCCCCAACCAATGGCTAGTTGATCGGAGAAGAGTCTGAAGCGTATCCAAATATTGGTTCCCGGGTCAAAAGTATCTGTAATGTTAATAACTCTGCTTTTAAACAAGGCTGGATCTCCTACTGCCGAAGACAATTGACCATTGGAGGACAAGGCGCTATTATACCTGTTAAGCCATTCCTGCTCACTTCTGGAGTCATATCCGGGAGCAAGAGGTTGCCATGTTTCACCATCGTCGGAAGAACCCTCTACAATAACAAAATCCCAGAATTGATCACTACCGAAAACGGTACCATCTTCACCTGGCTCTACTAAAACAATTTCATCAAAGACAATAAAAGGTTTTTGATCTACAGGTGCAACGGTTATGGGTATTCTTAATCTATGGATAAAATTAAGTTCTCGCTGTTGCCCGGCACTATCATAGGGATGCTTGGTATGCAACGCTCCATCTGAAAAGCCGGAAGGCGTGGATACAAAGAAATCCCCGGCCAGATCGGCTGAAGCGGTATTAAAATCATTTGAATAACTACTGACAGGATCAAAGACCTCCTCAACGATGAATTGATGTAAACTGTCTTCCGGACTCAAAGTCATATTATTATTGGAGGAAGAATCTATAGCCACAATACGATATTTGAGTGTATCTCCAACTTGCAATGAAAGATCAGTCAATGATATTTCCCCTTCATATAAATCCTCCTGATCTGGTTCCATGGAGCGGACCAAACCAAAAGATTCCTGTTGTACATTGTTGACGAAATAATCAATAAGTACCGTATCCAAACCAATATTGTCGGTTGCTATTGCTTCAAGTGAGACTGTCTCATCAGTTTCTCTTAGAAATTCCAATGGCGGTGTATGGATAATATTTGGCGGCACGGTGTCGGCACCAACATAAAATCGATGAGAAGTCAGATCCGGAGCCTGTCCCGGAGATGTAAATTGTCTTTGTGTGCTATCATAAACGGAGATGTAATAAAAATAAAATGCTCCATCAGGATTGTTGATCTCGGGTAATAAAGCCTGGTACTCATTCGGATTTCCTGTTGCCTGCATTTTTATCCTTTCTGATGTTTTAAAGGTATCCGTGGAGTAATGCAGGAAAAGTGAATCAAAGAAAACGATGGTGTCGCTCGTAATATTAGCAGTAACCTGGAACGATGAGCTCAGGTCTTCGGTATCTGTCAATGGTTCATGGTCGATGTTTGTATGGATCCATCCCAGATCTGCAAATAAGTTTAAAGTGATAGGTCCGGGATTATGAATGGCTTCCGACGCACCAATTTGAGGAGTCATAAGTGAATTTACCGTTCCGGAAGGAAATCTCGTTTCATCTAGATGACTAATGCTTGATCCGTTATCAAATGGGTCGGGGGCATAAATTTCCGCTCGATTTCCACCATTATTATTTTTGACAATATCTCCACTGAAAAACAAACTGCTCCCAGTCAATTGGTCGCTTAAATTCGGAGAATTGTTATTGAAATTTTCTGAATCAATTAACTGCAAACCACTGCCATTTTCAACGAAATGGTCGTAGACCTGGGGAAAGCCGGAAAAACCATAGCTGCCATTTACGCCACTTACAGAGAAGCTACCTGAAAACCCCAAACCATGTGCGATTTCATGCAGCACCACTGAGACCAAATCGAATTCTCCGCTTTCGGGAGATGCATCCAGACCCAGATACCAATTAGCCCCACTATTGAAATTAGCTACGATATCGGGTTCATTGTCATTCATTTCGGTTCTGGTTATTTTTTCGGCAAGTGCTACCGGATACCAGGTTTGAATTTTTGGTGCTCCCTGAAAATTTCGAAATAGTGTTCCGCTACTGGAGGATCCTAACGTTCCGGATGCTAATGGTCTCCAGTTAGCCAACACACGAATCGGAACTTCGGATACGAGCAGTGTTTCCCATATGTCAATGGCTTGCTGAAAGGCCGCCCGGGCCTCTGTACTAAAGCCGACATAGGTCACTTCAAAAGTGGAGGTTTTTCTTCTGGCACTATTAAATTGTTCTTTTAAAAACCTTTCAGGAGGTGGTATGCTGGTGTGCTGATCATCAAAATCCGCTGGACAGACAATTACGGGCCCGGGAATAGATTCTACTTTTTGAGCTTGACCGTTAATTGTTATACCAAGAAAAAATACGAAAAAAGAAAACAGACAGCTCCCACATACGCTACGAACCATTGTGAATTGTGATGTTAGGTTAAGAAATAAATCTAAATCGATATTTTTAAACTAATAAATATAAGCTTTCGTTCACTAATTAAGGATATTTATGTTTATTCACCCAAAATATTGCGCTGGATGAAAAGAATTATTTATTTTAGTAAATAGTATTCAGCAATTATTGGCACCTATTTGGTTGATTGTGATTGTGCCTTCAAAACTGTCTAAAAACAAACCTGGACCATGAGAAAAACAAACCTTCTCATCATTTTGATATCAATATTGATTTCATGTAGAGCTACTAAAGAGGAGATTGACTCAGATGTTGTTATTTCAATGCAAAAAACAAACTGCTTGGGTAATTGTCCGGTTTACACCATTGATATTTATGAGAGCGGATTGGTAATTTTGGATGGAAAAGAGAACATCGATAAGCTGGGAGAGTTTAAGATCAAACTTTCCAAAAATGAACTCAAACGCTTGATAGATCTTTTCAATGCCCATGATTTTTTCAGTTTTGAGGAGAAGTATATTTCCAATATGACCGACCTTCCAACCACTTATTTATATTTCGCTGACGACAATAGAAGAAAAAGAGTCATGGATTATGATGGTGCACCCGAATCACTTAAAAAATTAGAAAGTGAAGTGGCCAAGCTAATCCAAATCCCTAACTGGAAAAAAGTAAAAAGAGGAAGCTGATCGAAATAAAAAATCAATCAAATAAGCTATAATTTCCGAATTGATCAGCTGCAGGAGCCGCATTGAGCACTTCAGGGAAATCATTATCAATGGAATTTACAAAAGGTGAAACCGTGTACTTGACCATTTTATCGGAAGAGAGTGGCTGAAGGACTTCCAAAAGTTCATGAATACTTTCATTTTTACCCAGCCAGATTTTTTCAGTTTCCGGAGTTAGAATTGCAGGCATTCTGGGATTGATCTCACCAACCAAACCATTAGCCTGAACCGTGATCACTTTGAAAGTAACTATTTGATTATTATCGACATCCTCATATTGTTCCCAAATCCCGGCAAAAGAGAATGGCTCTCCATCACTCATGATAAAGCGATAAGGCACCTTGCTCTTTTTACTGATTTTTTTCCAATCAAAAAAGCCATCAGCGGGGATGACACACCTTCTTTGTGCCAAGGCGCTTTGTAAGGAAATTTTTTCCTGTATAGATTCTGCTTCGGAATTAATGAGCTTAGTGCTAATCGTTTTATTCTTCGACCAGGAAGGTTCCACTCCCCAATACATAAATGATAACCTGTCAGGCTGATGATTTGTAATTACCGGAAGTAGTTGTGAAGGCGCTGCATTATATCGTTGTTGGTAGTCTTCTGTCACTTCCACTTTGAATCTTTCCTGAAGTTTTCCGGCTTTAGTACTGATAGAGTATCTTTCTGGCATTGCGTCTAACGATCTGTCAATTCTTACAAGTTCAATATTACCAATTTTGTTGATAAAATAAAGACTTTATCTCATATCGCTTTTTCTGCAAATTCTACAGCTCTCAGTTCTGACCAATATGCACCGTTATCAGATCCGCTTGAAAAGCCAACATGACCTCCTTTTTTGGGTTTTTCGAAATAAACACAGGGGTGGGAGCGAAGCTCATCTTCAGGATAGCAATCAAGTGACAGAAAAGGGTCATTTTCAGCATTAACTATAAGACTGGGAATAGTGATCCCTTTTAGAAAGTTAATGGAACTGCATGACTCATAATAATGCAGGGCATTTTGAAAACCGTGTAAAGGAGCTGTGTAATGCTCGTCAAATTCTCTGATCGTTTTTATTTTTTTTAAGCCATTGATCTTAAACTCCGTTGGCATGAGTCTTGACTTGATGATGACCTTGGATTTTAAATTGTTCAGAAAACGGCGGGAATACAAAAAATTGGACGGCTCAGATATTTTGATACAACTGGTATGCAAATTCAGTGGAACAGAAAAGGCAATAGCGCGTTGTATGGCTTTTGGTACATTTTCACCCTTTTCACCAAGATATTTAAGTGTGATATTTCCTCCAAGACTAAATCCAACAAGTATTATTGTGTCATAATAAGACTGGTCGGAAACATGTTTTATAATAACTTCAAGATCATCGGTAGCGCCACTATGATAAAAACGTTTCTGTTTATTCATTTCTTCACTGCACCCTCTGTAATTCCATGCCAGGGCATCATAACCCGCACTGTTGAAAGTACGGACCATGCCTTTCATATAAGGTCTGGTCGAATTTCCCTCCAGTCCATGGGAGATAACCGCTAATTTTTTACTGGTTACCTTCGACCAATCTAAATCCAGGAAATCATCATCCGGTGTTTTAATACGTTCACGTTGATAATGTACATCCTTTATTCTACGAAAAAGAGCTGGAATGATGGTTTCAAAGTGTTTGTTTGGAAGATAAAACGGAGGTTTTTTGTATGATGATTGTACTATCAGCGGCATAATCTGACGTTCCCTTTATTCGTTAAATTGTAATTTCGGATATTTCAAATTTAGGCTTTCTAATGTTTTAACGATCGTTTTGGCAATAATATATTCCTTGTACCAGTTCTGATCTGAAGGAACAATGATCCATGGTATTTTTTTTCCACAGTTCTCAAAAACTTCTTCATAATATTTTTCATATTCACCCCAGTTTTCAGATGTCTTCAGATCTTCGGGGTTAAATTTCCAATGTTTCCTTGGATTGTTCAACCGATCCTGAAATCTTTCCTTTTGCTCTTCCTTTGAAATATGCAGGTAAAATTTAAGAATTTTGGTATTGGCTTCGTTTAGAAGATCCTCAAAGGAATTGATCAACCTGAATCTTTTTCTAGCTGTATCATCATCAATGATACCCTTTACCCTGGTGACCAATACATCTTCATAATGTGACCTGTTGAATATTTGTATCATTCCTCGCTTGGGAACATACTTGTGTACACGCCATAAAAAATCATGGGACAATTCTTCTTTGGTTGGCTTTTTGAAAGATTTCACCATCACACCCTGGGGATTCATCGCACTGAATACTTCTCTTACTGCTCCATCCTTTCCACTTGCATCCATACCTTGAAGTACGATCAGCAAACTCCATTTACTTTCAGCATACAGTATATTTTGTAGTTCATCGATCCGTGCGATGTATTCAAGTGTTTTTTCCTTTATTTCAAGCTTATCAAGCTTTTCCGGTGCCCTGGTGCTTGTTTTAGAAAGATTGTATTTGCTCATATTATATTCTGATCAAAATAAGTATGTAGAAGCCAGACCTGTTTAATACGCTTTTGGTCATTCGGTTAGAATCCCTGATATTAAATCAATATCCGCTTTTATATTGATTAAAAATAAGTTGAGTAATTGAAAACTCCTAAATCATGCATTTAAAAGAAAAGACCACAGACTATTTGGAATCAAACAAAAAAATGCGATTAATAAATACTTGTTGAGCGTTTAAAAGATCTGCTTATTGTGGCTTAGGACAAATAAAAATACAAAAGGCACCCTACAGATTGAAAGGTGCCTTTATGGAAATCCACATGTGCTTATTAAAAAATGACTTAAACAGTATTATTGTTTAAATCGAAAGAATTAAAATTTTATCATCTCACCACATCAGCATGAAAGTATAATATTCATCTCCGTATATTTGTTTGCACAGAATCACTTGATCATGGTAAGAATTTTTAGGTTTAAATTTTTTTAGTAATGATGCAAGTACTCCTCTTACCAATTCGGCCGGATAAGGACTATGGCATTCGACGATCGCTTTTTTATTTTTCTTATCAAATTCGATCAATTTCCAGCATCCTGCTTCACCACAAATATGATTCATCTGATAGGCATGATTAAGCTGAGCCAGGGCCATTTCCAAATCCAGAATGGGAGGAAATTTAGCATAATCAGGCATTGCCTTTCCAATAGAAAAAAGTGTTTCCTCTCCAGCCGATTCATAAATCTCTTTGAAAACATTCAATAGGTGTTGCATATTAAACCAGCGAAAAGGCTTAGGATCAATGCCATTTTTTAATAATATCCTTAACCGGTCTTTTTTACCGGTTTCTAAGGCTGTAACCACAGGAAATATCGATTCGCCGCTTACTTTGGTGTTCTTATCAAAAACTACAAATTGATCCATCTTGCATTCAACTTCCACTACCTTTTAAAACATGGTTTAAAGGTGGGAAAAAAATGAAAGAGTAAAAGTGCTTAATAAGCCTAAAGTAGACCTATGTGAGAATTCTTGATTTTATTGGCTAAATGGATTTTGAACTATTTCACAAAAGCAAACTAAATGCTTTTGTTTGTCTTGTCAATTGGTGGATGATTGTTAGAAAATCATACGATCTTATTTTTCCCTATCCGGAAATATAAAAGTGACCTCCTGGATAGCACCATGAGCAATACGGTAAACCGCAACAGCCTGAAAAGGAGCTTCTCCTTTTACCAAGGTTACTTCTTCATGATCTATCACCGTGTTACCCAAGACAATTCTGTTCACCAATTTACAATGTAGATCCGGTCTGCTACTGAACATATCACGATACCTGGCTCTAAGCATTTCCTTTCCGGTATATAAGCTTTCATGTGGGTATCGATAGATTTTGATAGAATCGCTATATGGTTTTACAAACAAATCAATATCCCTTGCATTATACCCCTCGAGCTGCATGTTCACCAATTTGATCACCTCCGAATCATCGGTATTTTTTAGTTGTTGAGCCTGGAGTTCAAGCGTAAAAAGCAATGGGAAGAGGAACAGGGCATTTTTCATGATCTTTTTCAATTTTCTATAAATTAAATATCAGCAATTTAATCTTTTTCAAACCAACAAATAATTTACTTTTTGAAGATTATTCAATTAAAAACTTCAACACTTCAACACTTCAACACTTCAACACTTTATTGTACATAAACAGTAAAAATTAATTTTACTAACTTAAGGATCAATCTTAAAAAGATAATCATTTTAAAGAATGTCTTCTAAAATTAATTGGTGGAAAGTTTTACTGGAAATACCAGTCATCGTTTTTAGTATTCTGCTGGCTTTTGTATTGAATGCATGGAGGGACAGATTGAATGAAACAGCTTTGGAACAACACTATTTGAAAGAGCTTAAAAACGAATTTTTAATAAATCAAAGTGAATTGGAAAGCGATCAGCAGTTCAGGCAGGATCAAATCGGTGCTTTGAATACCTTGATTTTCCTTTCAGCACGGGATTCATTGGATTATGTCTCAGTAGATTCTTTATCAAGGCTGATCAGTTATGCGCTGCCATCACGCTTTTATTCTCCCACAGAGGCCGTTTTAAATGATCTTATATCCTCCGGAAATCTGGGAATACTACAGTCTCAGAAGCTGCGAAAGTTGTTGCTTGAATACAGTGTGTTCAAGTCTAAAGCCTTAATTCTTGAGAGAACGGAAAGAAAATCCATTGAAGAGCAATTAGAACCCTATCTGATCGAAAATGGAGCTTTAATGAGCTTTGGCAGGAGAAAATACAGGCATCTTTTTCCATCTGAGGGGTCTGAAAGGCAACGGATCAACCGGCTTTTGTCAGATCGTAAGTTTCTTGATATATTATATTTGCGGTTAGATCGGGTCACTGTTGCTTACAATTTTGAAGTCCCCTTAGGCACAAGGATGGATGAAATATTGCAGATCATTGATCAGGAGCTCGATGAATAGTCCTTTATAGAAACTCATCTCCATTAGGTAAATACTTTAATATAAACCGTTCAAATAGGTAGTTTCTCCTAATTTTATTTTTTAGCAAAAACACTATTGAAACACATTCATAGCAAAAATAGCTTTGCGTTGTCTGCTATGAAAGGCATATAACCTGTTGATAATAAGGTTGTTGAATTGAGATGCAATCTTGCTTGATACAGATTACATTCAGGACGAAGATTGATTATACTATGGAGGTATTTACATGAGTGAACAAATTATCACATTTTCTTCGAACTAAAGCTTAAACTATGAAAAAGAAAGTTGAAAAAGTCATGGTGATTGATGATGATCAGGTTTTTGAATTTATCATCAGAAAAACTTTTGAACTTGGAGGTCTCAAAAGTGATTTGATCTGTAAAAATAAAGCGAATGAAGCACTAAGCTTTTTACAGAATGCATCAAAGCATGAATTTCCGGATGTAATTTTTTTGGATATGAACATGCCTTTAATGGATGGCTTTGAATTTTTGGATGAATACAGGCAATTAGGCTTGAATCACGAACATAAAGAAACGATTATCGCTATGCTTTCCTTTCCTCCAAGCCGAAAGGATATGGAAAGAGCCAGTTCTTATTATGAGCTGTTTGATTTTGTTGAAAGGCCAACAGGTTTACGTGACTTAAAAGAATTTTGCAATAAACATTCGCTTGAATTAGCCTAAAGGTGTTGTAATCGAAAATACAATGAAATGTATCATTCTCAATACTCCAGTCATCGAGATGGATTTCGTCAATAAAGAAAAAACAAATAAAGCTGTGTGATGAAGAGAAAAATCATAAAAATGGCAAGAGTCAGTTTATGATCCAGCAATTTTAGAATAAATAGATAAAAAATCAGGACAATAAACACTAACGGAATCATATAACCGAATATTTGAAAAATGTTGAAAGCCTGATGGTGTGTGTTGATATGACCCTCCGCACTGATTTTTACTGACATGGGTTTTCTGAAAATCGGTGTGGCAATGACAACCGCTTTTTCATATTGGGTTAATCCAATGACCTCCCTGGCCACGAAACGCATTTTGAAGTTGCTGAATTCAACATCATCGTATTTGTATACTTTTAGCCGCCTTCCTACGGTTTCATATCCCATTTTTATTTGAAGAATTTTTTCATCATGCTCCTTCCATGGTAATAAATAGTCAAGACTCAATAACAAGTTGAATATGATAATTATAGAAGCCACTATATTAAATGTTCTTAGCAGACTTTTTATCAATTCATTTTGCCTTCTTTCAGCTTCTTTAGCCATGCGCCATGCATGCTCTCTGGCCTTTCGACGCCAGGTATTATATTCATCATTTTGGGGATTGTAATCATAGCTAACTGTTTGGTTGCCGGGATAGGGGCCTACATCGGTTAGGAATTTATAGGCTTCATTAATTTCGATGAACCGTTCCTTTGCCCTTGGATCTTGACTAATATCCGGATGATGTTTTTTGGAAAGCCTTCGATAAGCTGCTTTGATCTCTTGCCTGGTAGCACCAGGTTGTAGCTCCAGAATAGCCAAATAGTGGTTCTGCATGATAGATCAGCTAATGATAGCTTTTATTGATTCAATAAATATATTTAACAATACCATTCAGTGACCTATACCTGCTTCTTCCATCAGTGCTAATCCATAGCTCCTGATCGTATCAATAATTGGGATTGCTTTCTTTCCGTGATCTGTGATGCTATACTCCGTTTTCGGGGGAACCACAGGATAAACTTTTCTGTGTATGAAACCATCAGCTTCCAATTCTCTCAATTGAGTGGTTAGCATTTTATCCGAAATATGAGGTATATCCCTTTTGATCTCACTATAGCGCATAACGCGGTCCTTAAGTCTCCAAAGTATAGGCATTTTCCAAGTACCACCGATACGATCCATAGCAAATTCCACAGGATTGTAATATAGTTTTCCGTTATATCTGAACTCTGGCATTTTTAATTATTTGATAATCAGTATACTTTCGAATAAGTTAGTATCATACAAAATTGTCAGTATGTGGTTTTTATGTAGCTAAAGATAGAGATTTGACTAAGCAAAAACCTAGGACATGGAAAGAACTTTTGATTTGTCAGTAAATCCGGAAGAAGCCTACGCTGTTTAATTAGAAAATTCAGTGCGATGTTTATTAAGGAAAAATGACTTTATTCCTGTATAAACCAATTATTAAAATCATTGTTAATGGAATAGCAGGAGGAGTTGATTTCTCAAGTTATTCTTCATATTGCGTATTACTCTAAAAAATCTTATTCATGAAAATTGCAATTATAGGCCATGGAAATGTCGGCGGTGCCCGTGCGCAAAAATGGTCTAAAAAAGGGCATGAAATAATCATTGGAGCCAGAAATGTACATGATCAAAAGGTTCAAAATTTATTGAGGTTGGATAACATTACGGCAAAGACCGTAGCGGAAGCGGCCAAACTTTGTGATGTGATTTTGGTGGCAACACCAGCACATATTGTACCGGAGCTGATCGATCAAGTTGGAAATATTGCCGGAAAGGTGGTTATTGATGCTACAAATGCAATTCAGAAAAAGCCCTCACCCTATCCAACGGCTTATCATGCCTTTAAAGATCAATCAGGTGCAGAGGTTGTAAAATGTTTTAATACAACCGGTTTTGAAAATATGTTAAACCCAAGTTATGATTTAGCAGCTCTGGATATGTTTATGGCCGGTGATGATAACAAAGCTAAAGAAGTAGCCATACAATTGGCTCTGGATTGTGGATTTGAACAATGTATTGATTTTGGTGGAGCGGATAAAGTGGAACTACTGGAGAAGTTTGCCCTGAGCTGGATCAATCTGGCTATCCTGCAGGGGCATGGAAGGGACATAGGGTTTAAACTATTAAGAAGATAATACACATGCATTCAATATGCTTAAGTCCATCATTTTGACAAACTTCTAAGTTTTTATGTAGACAAGTGTCCTGATTGCCTATTGAAAACCAACCGCTCATAAATTTAAAAAAATTACCATAGACATACCTTCATATCGATAGATATCCGCAGGTTTTCCCCATAGGGTAGTGGAGGTTGAGGAGCAGGTATTGCTGGTGATACAGGACAATAATCCCTGAAGTGTTTCCAGTTTATTAAATGGTATTTGTGGCTCTCCATGGGCACCAAATAATTGATAGTCCGGGGTCAGGTTGTCAATCAGGTACTGAATGCTTTTTTTGTATTTTGTCAGATCAGCATAATCAAAAGCGAATAGCGCTCCGTTGTATAAATAATCCCCAAGGAAAGCCATCTTATTGGTTTTATCGATGACGGCAACCGATTCATCAGTATGGCCAGGAATATTAATTATTTGAATCACGCGATTTCCTAGATCAATGTCCGTGTTTAAAGGAAGCCATTTGTTTACTTTGACTTCACGCGGCTCCGAACCAATAAAAAGATCTTCCGCCGAAAAATAATAGATGCTGTCATCCGAGACTTGTGCTTCTAATGATTCCAGTTGAGGAAATACAACATGGTCGAATTCCTTTATGTTTTGATTATGGTCAAAATGGAAATGAGAAAGAAGCAATGACACTGGCTTAGAAGTGAGTTGATCTACAATATGTTTTATCTTGTTTCCGCTTTCAGCTTTATTCTCTCCTGAACCTGTATCAATCATAAGCGCTTGCTCATCACCTATGAGCAGGTAACTCACATTGCCTTGCTGGCTTCTTGGCTCACGTATTAAATAGGTTTTGGGGCGTGCATAATCCACCTTGAACCAGGTAGATTGAATCGTTATAATGTCATTATCCGATGTGCCATTTGATAACGACTGTCCGTCATCCTCCCTACAGGAAATAGTTATCAGAAAAATTAAGGACAGGGGTATCCATTTGTGTATTGCTTTCATTTATCAGACTGCTGAGTCAAAGGAATTATTTCAAAAAATACGTTCTCTAAAATGAACAGATAACAAATTAGGTATTTTTTTGTTGAAATAAAATTTGAGACTGATTGAAGGTTTCCTGGCTTTGATTTTTCCTGCCAGATCGGATGGATGAATAAGCTAACAATGGAGATCAAAGCCAGGATTGTTTTATGTGCACGGCATTTTAGCAAGTGCTAAAATGAATAATATATTCCCCAATGGTAAGTGAGGTTATCGGTTCTTGATCTATATTCAAGCTGTTGATCATTTCTAACCAGCTGTTTACGTTCCTCAGAAACGTTGCGATAATTGGTACGTCCGCCTAAATAAGTCGTTACAGCAAAATCAAAACTTAGCGGGAAGTATCTTTTTTTGGTGAGTTTGTTAAAATCAAATGCAAACCCCATACCTGCACCGGTTTGAAAGGCAGTGCCATTCCATTTGAAATCTGATTCCAAATATTCAGGTTTGTCGGCTCCCTGTACTACTGACCTGATCTCACTATAAGACCGATCCGTAAAATAACTTGCTCCTCCAATTCTTCCTTCAAGATAAGGATTGATCAACCCGGCCTTTGTGAGCCTGTAACGTGCAACGGCCTGATATAAAAAATAACAGTCTTCTTCATATACAGCTGCAGTTGCTCCGCTGTATCCTTTTTCACTCAGGTCAAGGGTGTACTCCTCATTAGCGTACATTGCGGCACCAAGCTCGATGCCAATTTGCCACCTTGTTTTCGGAATCATATAAAATCCTGCTATTGAAACTCCTAGTGGATCGTTGGTAATATTATCTCCATATTCACTGGAAATAGCACTACTTTTTACAACGTTCAGCCCAACACTGATTTGTGCACAGACATTTTCCGCAAACAATACTGATGCTATGGAAAGAATAAAAGTAAATAATGCTGTTCTCATAATCTTTGTTTTAAATGATCTATAAGAGTATTACAGACAAAGAACCGGGCACCCCTATGCACTTTTTTAATTTCATAAAAACTTGGGAAATATACAATTACTCATATCACAATTATGATTTAAATAGGATGAATGAATAAAAAAAGAGGCTGTCTCAAAAGGGCAGTCTTTTTTTGTGGTTTTGAAAAAAAAACGGAGGTATTGCTACCTCCGCCCTCCAAGATTGTTATCTTGGAGTATGTCTTGTAGTTCAAATATAGTCTTTAAAGAT
>JAUJEA010000005.1 GCA_030442035.1 Splendidivirga corallicola | reverse complement strand
TAAACAAGACAACCGGCATCGAGTGTCTGACAAACAGGTTCTGAAATCTCACTTTCATTGTTAGATCTGTCCACTGCAGCTACTCTGTAACAACCTCCAATGAATTGCAGGTCCTGATGTACATAGAAAGTATCTGTAACATTGGCTAACAACTGGAATTCACTATCGAGTGTTTCTGCGAAATACACATTGTAACTTCTGATGTCCAGATCACATTCGCTGGCATTACTCATCATCCAGGAAATGGTATTGGAGTAGAAATTGACATTACAGGGTAAATCCTGGAGAATTTCTTCGCAGGAGGCCAGTGTCAGATTTACAGGAGTACAAGGCGGTATGGTATCATTTGGCTGCGCACAAATAATCTGGGATTTATTAAGCAAAGGCTCAATGATCCTGTCATTTCCATAGGAGCCTTGTGTAGTAACAAAGTAGCAATATTCAAGTTCTTCTTCTAAAGGCACATTATTATTTTGTCCTTCGTCGAGATAATTAAATCCGGTATTTAAAACATTGACACTATCTATCAGGACTAATTGATCGGGATTACCATTATTCACCCTGTTTCGATAGATATAATGGTAAGCGAAATCCTGTACATTATTAGACCAAGGTACCTCAGCACTCCAGTTGAGTTCAATACCCCCGAGGAAAGGTTCCAGTTCCAACCTTACTGTGGAAGCAGTGGCAGAAGAATCAACAAGGACATCATTGGCATCATAGAGATAAATTCTGTAATTAAATACTTCATCCCTTGTATTGAGCCCGGTATCTGTAAAAGTAGTGTCTGTGGTGGATGTAACCACAGTGAGTCCGTTATTTCCCTCGAAGTCATTAGCTCTGGCCACTTCATAGCGATAAGGAGGAGGGAAGTTAACAGGATCAGCATCCAGTGGAGAGGTCCATCTTACCCAGATGGTACCATCATTGGTTCCGGTGTTGGTTATATCCACATTAGTGATAACCGGAGCATCGGCAGCGATTTCAGCACACACTTCTTCGGAGACGATACTTTCTCCGCCTCCCGGTTGAGGGAAAACAGCTACGAGTCGGTAACAATAGTTGGCTCCTGGATCAAGTCCGTCCCCATTATTATCATCGAGGAAAGATGCTTCGGTAATATCAACAGTACCAATTAATTCATAACCACTGTTAGCGGGAATACCCGTTTCACAGGGTCCCGGTTCATAGTTAAATTCATCGACTCTTCTGTATATCTGCATCACAGAGGCGTTGCTACAGTTGTAAGCATCCCAATTCAATTGGATGGCTCTTCCGGGTTGCACTGCAGCGGCAAGCCCTTCTGGTGGTGGGCCGATGACTGTCACATTCCAGGTTTCAAATTTAACCAAAGCCGGTCTGTTTTGTGGAGGCGGATCATCTGTTACTTTAAATTGAATTTCGTAAGGTCTTTGTCTGACATGAAAGCAATTGGTTTGCCAGGTAAAATCCAAAGTTCCCGGAGAACTCTGAACAACCGGTGGATTTGGTGAAAAACTGGCCGGAGAAGTTGGTAATTCATACACACCTCCAAAACTTTCTAAAATGATATTATGTCCATCCGGATCCTGCCCCTGGATGGTTTCCTCCAGGAGTGTCCCGGCCACCACACAAGTATCTTTAGGAATAATCAGTTCGGGTCTTTCATTATCGGTTTCTTCTACAATAATCTGCATATCCCTGGTTACACAACCTATCAAAAACCATTCATCTCCAATTTTTCTCCATTCTTCTACCACAAAGGCTACGTTGTATTCTCCTGCTCGTCCTGGAGCATCCCAAACTAAATCTCCTGTTATCGGATCCAAGGTATAGGTTGGTGACCCATCAGCAGTCTCATTGGCAATATTATAATCGAAGCCACCATAAAGTTTTTCTACATTCTCATTGGGAAACTTATAATCAAAAACGGCTTTATCAATATCCTGCTTGGGGATTACAATTCGATAAGCCAGGCTGTCTCCATCAGGATCAAATGCTCCCGGATTATGAAAAAAAGCAACACCAGAAGCTGCTCTGTCAATAGGGGGAACCAATAATTGAGGGGAATTATTCAAACCTATAAATGGGTCAATCAGCATTTTAGTTTCAATATAGAAAGGTGTATTGACTGAATTGACCATGTTCAGGATATTATCATTTCGGTTTCTTTCCAAAAATCGCAATGTATATAAACCAGGTGCAGGGTAAGTATGCTCTATCACAAAGATGTTAACGGCCACTTTATTTCCCAGATCTCTGGTTTCACTGAATTCCTTCTCAGTATCAATTGGTACTTCGGTACCATCACCAAAATTTAGTGTTCCACCACCAAATTCTACACCATCAGTATCTGTGTATGCTATAATGGTTATTCTGAAGGTCAAACTTTGTGTGGAAATCCGCTCAACAATAATTTCTCCTGCTCTGATATGTGTGGCGCTGAGCTTTGAAGTACCAAAAAAAACCAAGATACTCAGAGCTAAGAGCCACTTATAAAATAATTTCATTGTAATCAATTTGGGTACCATCAGTTGATTTGTCCGCAACGTAATTATAAAGAAATGTTTAGCAAATAGCTAATCACTATATGCTATTATAACCCAATTTAGTACAAAAAATTTTGAATGGGAGCCATTTTTATGAAATGGCTCAAAGGCTTTAATGAAATCTTTTATTGGATTTAAGAAATTACTTTATTAAATGTATCCAACCGTTCATTTTTCTTGTAGCCACCTTTGGGTCAAAGGTTCTGAATCTGACCTCAGCTTCATAATAGTAGACACCGGTTCCGAGTACTTTACCATCTTGTGTGGTGCCAGGCCAGTTAATGAAAATATCATTTTCACCAATATTTTCATTGGTATACAGTTTTTTACCATATCGATTGTACACTGTGAAGATCACACTTTCCACGAATCTTGGGCACTTACCTTGTGTATCAAATGCTTTGAAAGTATCATTGTCACCGTCACTGTTAGGGGTAAATACATTGGGTAGTTCATAAACAAGACAACCGGCATCGAGTGTCTGACAAACAGGTTCTGAAATCTCACTTTCATTGTTAGATCTGTCCACTGCAGCTACTCTGTAACAACCTCCAATGAATTGCAGGTCCTGATGTACATAGAAAGTATCTGTAACATTGGCTAACAACTGGAATTCACTATCGAGTGTTTCTGCGAAATACACATTGTAACTTCTGATGTCCAGATCACATTCGCTGGCATTACTCATCATCCAGGAAATGGTATTGGAGTAGAAATTGACATTACAGGGTAAATCCTGGAGAATTTCTTCGCAGGAGGCCAGTGTCAGATTTACAGGAGTACAAGGCGGTATGGTATCATTTGGCTGCGCACAAATAATCTGGGATTTATTAAGCAAAGGCTCAATGATCCTGTCATTTCCATAGGAGCCTTGTGTAGTAACAAAGTAGCAATATTCAAGTTCTTCTTCTAAAGGCACATTATTATTTTGTCCTTCGTCGAGATAATTAAATCCGGTATTTAAAACATTGACACTATCTATCAGGACTAATTGATCGGGATTACCATTATTCACCCTGTTTCGATAGATATAATGGTAAGCGAAATCCTGTACATTATTAGACCAAGGTACCTCAGCACTCCAGTTGAGTTCAATACCCCCGAGGAAAGGTTCCAGTTCCAACCTTACTGTGGAAGCAGTGGCAGAAGAATCAACAAGGACATCATTGGCATCATAGAGATAAATTCTGTAATTAAATACTTCATCCCTTGTATTGAGCCCGGTATCTGTAAAAGTAGTGTCTGTGGTGGATGTAACCACAGTGAGTCCGTTATTTCCCTCGAAGTCATTAGCTCTGGCCACTTCATAGCGATAAGGAGGAGGGAAGTTAACAGGATCAGCATCCAGTGGAGAGGTCCATCTTACCCAGATGGTACCATCATTGGTTCCGGTGTTGGTTATATCCACATTAGTGATAACCGGAGCATCGGCAGCGATTTCAGCACACACTTCTTCGGAGACGATACTTTCTCCGCCTCCCGGTTGAGGGAAAACAGCTACGAGTCGGTAACAATAGTTGGCTCCTGGATCAAGTCCGTCCCCATTATTATCATCGAGGAAAGATGCTTCGGTAATATCAACAGTACCAATTAATTCATAACCACTGTTAGCGGGAATACCCGTTTCACAGGGTCCCGGTTCATAGTTAAATTCATCGACTCTTCTGTATATCTGCATCACAGAGGCGTTGCTACAGTTGTAAGCATCCCAATTCAATTGGATGGCTCTTCCGGGTTGCACTGCAGCGGCAAGCCCTTCTGGTGGTGGGCCGATGACTGTCACATTCCAGGTTTCGAATCTTACCAGCGAAGGGCGATTAAGGGGAGGCGGATCATCTTTTACTTTAAATTGAATTTCGTAAGGTCTTTGTCTGACGTGGAAGCAATTGGTTTGCCAAGTGAAGTTCAACAGGCCAGGCGAGCTTTGAACTATGGGTGGATCAGGCGAAAAACTGGCCGGAGAAGAGGTCAATTCATACACACCTCCAAAACTTTCTAAAATGATATTATGTCCATCCGGATCCTGCCCCTGGATGATTTCCTCCAGGAGCGTCCCGGCCACTACACAAGTATCTTTAGGAATAATCAGTTCAGGTCTTTCATTATCGGTTTCTTCCACAATAATTTGCATGTCGCGGGTTACATACCCCATTTGAAACCAGGTATCTCCGATCTTTCTCCATTCTTCTACCACAAAAGCTATATTGTACTCCCCGGCCTGTCCCGGGGCATCCCAAATCAGATCACCATTCAGTGAATTGAGTGTATAGGTAGGGCGGCCTGTCTGTGCTTCATTGGCACGTTCGAAATCAAGTCCGACATAATGCCGGGCATCATTAGGGAAGGTGTAAGCACCAACTTCTCTGTCAATGTCCTGCTTTGGAATTACAATTCTATAGGATAAGCTATCTCCATCAGGATCAAATGCTCCCGGATTATGAAAAAAAGTAGCGCCTGTGGCTGCTCTGTCAATAGGTGGGATCAGCAGTTGAGGAGAGTTGTTCAGGCCAAGAAAAGGATCGATCAAAATTTTTGTTTCAACATAAAAGGGAGTTTCAACAGAATTAGCCATGTTTAATATGCCTGCGTTCCTGTTAAACTCCTGAAACCTCAAAACATATTCTCCGGGGGCTTGATAAGTATGTTCTATAACAAAGATGTTAAGAGCGATCATATCACCAAGATCCTCTTTAGTATTAAAATCGTTTTCGGTGTCGATATCTACTTCAATTCCATCTCCAAACTGTAATCTCCCTCCACCAAACTGGACAGTTGATCCTGTATCCGTATAACCTATGATTGTGATCCTGAAAGTTAAACTTTGTGTGGAAATCCGTTCAACAATAATCTCCCCTGCGCGAATATGAGTAGCATAAAGTTCAAAAGTGCCTAGGAAAATAATAGTAATGAGAACCGAAAGACATTTATAGATTAATTTCATTGATTAGCTTTTTAATTTAAACCAACAACAATAAAATAAGTTCGGTTAGTCCTTATTTATCTGATTTATAATAAATACGTGATTTTATTTAAAAATATACATCGTTTAATTTGATATGTGCCCCCGAATATCAATTACTGTTTACGTACCACCTATTACGTAAGTTAAGCATAACCTGAAAATCCCATTGGTTTGCCTGATCTCCGACAATTGATTGTATTTGTTCATTTTTTTACAATAATTAGTTGATATTCAAGTTCTACTGCTTAATAATCTTGGACCTGACAATTTTACCATTGGCCATTCTACCATAAACAAAATAATGTCCTTCTGCTAACTTACTTATATTAATTGCTGAATTTTTTTTAAGTACTTTTTCTACACACAGCTGACCATACTGATTGTAGATTTTAATATTTATAGGTTTAACAAGCGTCTCGTTTCCGATATCGATATTTAAAACATTTTTCACCGGGTTAGGGTATAGAACAGGACCCGTTTCATATAAAATCGGTTTGAAAACATCGGTTACACTGCGTACCCAGATCCTGATTACACGAACGCTTGAAAGACTCGGCCCATTGTCAGGATTGTCCTGGACGACTATTTTGAAAGTATAAGGTTCATCTCTAATATGAAGGGATATCGTTTGCCAATCCAGCGTAACCAAAAGAGGTGTTTGCTGAGAGACAACCGGATTTTGAGTCAAAGTAGCCGGACTATCCTGAAGTTCAAATATTTCACCTGAAAGGTTCAATGTAACACCATCATTTTGAGAATCAACAACGTTTATAGGTACTTGTAGTTCTTCGCCGGCAACTACTTCATAGGCTTGATCAGTAAATATTTGTGGGGGATCATTACCAGGATCTGCTACATCAACCTGAAAATCCAGCACTATATCTCCAATGAAAAACCAATCATTGTTTGCTTTTCGCCACTTTTCAGCTTTCAAGGCTATGGTGTAGGAGCCTATGAGACCAGGAGAATTCCAAAGAATGTTACCATTGACAAGCTCAATATTTAGACTGGGAGCATCTGTTCCTGCTTCATTTGAACCTTGAAAGGATATGTGGTTGGGTTGTCTATAATCAGAAACTTCCCTTTCGGTATCCTGTCTTGGTGTGATTATTTTGTAAACAATACTGTCCCCTTCTTTACTTAAGATTGAAAAACGCCCTTGATATATTAATCCGCTTTGAGCTATTAAGGATGGTAAAGAGTCTAACTCCACTTCAGAGATGCCTAAAAATGGATCTATTGTAATATTGGATTCAATGTAGAAGCTCGTGTTAACAGCATCAGTCATATTTAATATTCCTGCATTTCGATTTTGTTCGAGATAACTTATTTGATAGCTTCCAGGGCCGGAAAATGTATGACTAAGGAAATACTGTAACAATATGTCTCCGTTATACAAAACTCTTGTTGAGCTTGAATCAGCATCGCTTTCCGGTGACATTGTTTGCCCATCACCAAGCATCAGCGTACCACTGCCTCCAGCTACACCTGAACCATCATTGATGAAAGAAAGAATAATGATATAAGAAAGATTATTTCCCGGATTACTTCTAAGTGAAATCGCTCCTCCTTTTAAATGTGTAGCGTTCAGATGACAGGAACAGAAAAAAAGAATGGTAAAATAAACCAAAAACGTCTTGAACTTGTTCATAGCTATGCTGTTTAAAACCTAACGCAAAAAATGAATATTTATGATGATGCGTCAGAACAAATGGTTCCATAAAAAGCAGAAAAGAATTCTTACAGCAGCATTTAATTTAGAATATATTAAAATAAATAGCTGGTTTTGTTTGAAAAGGTTTCTAGTGTAACTTTGGCGCATTGTTAATCACCAAAAAATCAAATTCTATCTATCAAAAATGAGTTGGTTAATCGATTCACTTACCAGTAGCTTAGGAAGAAAAGTTCTTATGGCGCTAACTGGCCTGTTTTTAATCTTATTCCTGGCTGTACACCTTTCCGGAAATTTACAATTGTTAAAAGGAGATGAAGGACGACAATTTAATATATATGCGGAGTTTATGACCTCAAATCCTCTGATCAAAGTAATTTCAATCGGGAATTTTTTCTTCATTCTTCTTCATATCGTTACCTCCGTCATTTTAAACAGAAGAAATAAAAAAGCAAGGCCAGTTGGTTATGCTGTTTCTCCAACGCAAAGTACCTGGGCCTCCCGCAACATGGGAGTATTAGGTTTTTTGATCCTTATTTTTCTTATCATCCATTTAAAAGGTTTTTGGTATGAGATGAAGTTTGGAAGCGTAGAGACCACAGATTATGATGCCAAGGATCTTTATGCAGTCGTAAAAGCAGCTTATTCGCAGCTATGGTATGTGGCTATCTATGTTGTAAGTATGGCAGTACTTGCTTTTCACCTTTCACATGGCTTTCAAAGTGCCTTTCAAACATTTGGACTAAACCACATTAAATATAGTCCAATCATAAAATTTGTGGGTGCGGCATTCGCAATTGTAGTACCTGCACTGTTTGCATTGATTCCTATATGGATGTTTCTTAATAGTTAAAGATTAAATTCTGATCATTGTTTCATATGAAATTAGATTCAAAAATACCTGAGGGACCATTGGCGGAAAAATGGACCAAGCACAAGTTTAATGTCAAACTTGTAAATCCGGCCAACAAACGTAAATACGATATTATAGTGGTTGGAACCGGTCTTGCAGGAGCTTCAGCCGCTGCATCTTTTGGAGAACTCGGATATAACGTCAAAGCATTTTGTTTTCAGGATAGCCCAAGAAGAGCGCATAGTATTGCTGCTCAAGGGGGTATTAATGCTGCCAAAAATTACCAGAATGATGGTGATAGTGTCTTCAGGCTTTTTTACGATACAATTAAAGGGGGAGACTATCGATCAAGAGAGGCCAACGTCCATAGACTGGCAGAAGTAAGTGTCAATATTATTGATCAATGTGTAGCGCAGGGAGTACCTTTTGCAAGGGAGTATGGAGGATTGCTTGCCAATCGATCTTTCGGCGGAGCTCAGGTGTCCAGAACTTTTTACGCCAGAGGACAGACAGGCCAGCAATTGTTATTGGGAGCTTATAGTGCACTAAGCAGACAAATTGCTCAAGGTAAAGTGAAAATGTATCCCCGCACTGAAATGCTGGATCTTGTGATGGTTGATGGTAAGGCAAGAGGAATAGTAGCGAGGGATCTGGTTACCGGAAAAATTGAATCACATAGCGCACATGCAGTCGTATTGGCAACAGGTGGATATGGAAACGTATTTTTTCTTTCAACTAATGCCATGGGCTCGAATTGTACCGCAGCCTGGAGAGCACATAAAAAGGGAGCCTTATTTGCCAACCCATGTTATACCCAGATACATCCAACCTGTATTCCTGTTTCAGGGGATCATCAGTCAAAACTAACACTGATGTCTGAGTCTTTGAGAAATGATGGAAGGGTTTGGGTACCAAAGGAAGCTATAAAAGGACTCACAGCTAAGGAAGCAGTATCCATTGCCGAAGAAGACAGAGATTATTATTTGGAAAGGCGTTATCCTTCCTTTGGGAACCTGGTTCCCAGAGACGTAGCCTCCAGAAATGCTAAATATGTTTGTGATGAAGGAAGAGGGGTTGGTGCAACAGGGTTGGCTGTTTTTCTTGACTTTGCAGATGCTATTAAAAGGGATGGGAGAGATGTCATTGAGGGGAAATATGGTAATTTATTTGATATGTATAAACAAATTACCGGTGATGATCCATATGAAGTTCCAATGATGATCTATCCGGCCGTGCACTACACAATGGGAGGACTTTGGGTTGATTATAATTTAATGACCAATGTTCCAGGTCTATATGCCGCTGGTGAAGCAAATTTCTCTGACCATGGAGCTAACAGGCTGGGAGCAAGCGCATTGATGCAAGGTTTGGCAGATGGTTATTTCGTATTGCCATATACCATTGGAGATTATCTGGCTGGTATGCCCTATGACCAGGTTGAAACAGATCATGAAGCTTTCAAAGAGGCTGAAGATCATGTAAAGGGTAGAATTGGAAAACTTCTGAGTATCAATGGAAACAAGACAGTTGATGATTTTCACAAGGCGTTGGGTAAGATTATGTGGGAGTACTGTGGTATGTCGAGAACTGAAGAAGGCTTGAAGAAAGCAAAAGGTGAAATCCAGGAGTTGAAAAAAGAGTTTTGGGAAAATGTGAAAGTTGTGGGAGAGAACGAAGAATTGAATATGTCATTGGAAAAAGCCAACCGGGTCGCTGATTTTCTTGAACTGGGTGAATTGATGGTAGATGATGCACTCAACAGATCGGAATCTTGCGGAGGACACTTCAGGGAGGAATCACAAACAGAAGAAGGAGAAGCAAGACGGAAGGATGATGAATTTTCCTATGTGGCTGCCTGGGAATACAAAGGAGAAGACCAATCCGCAGAGCTTCATAAGGAAGATCTGGAATTTGAAAATGTTAAATTGACTCAGAGGAGTTATAAATAGTTAATGGTTGATCACAAATAGTTAATAGTAATTTTGCCAAATTCAATAAAGTCTTTTGAGGATTTAGATTGCTGGAAATCTTGTAGAGATTTAAGAGTTGATTTGAGCAAAATGATTAAAAAATTTCCAGACAAAGAGAAATTTTTACTAGCTGATCAAATAGTTCGAGCTTCCAGGTCTGTTACAAACAATATTGCTGAGGGTTATGGACGATATCATTATAAAGAGAATGCTCAATTTTGTCGGCAAAGTAGAGGTTCACTTTTTGAATTGATCGATCATTTAATTATTGCATTGGAAGAAAGCTATATTACAAAAAAAGAATATGAAAATGTTAGAAGGTTAATTGATAAAAGCCTTGCACTGCTCAATGGATATATTAATTATTTGAGAAAAGTAGTTGAAAAGGATTTACAATTAACGAATAACAGTTAACATTTAACAAAATGAATTTAACGCTTAAAGTTTGGAGGCAGAAAAATGCTTCAGATAAAGGAGGATTTGAAACTTATAACGTTTCCGATATTTCCCCGGATATGTCTTTTCTGGAAATGTTTGATGTATTGAACGAACAGTTGGTAAGAGAGGGAAAGGATCCTGTTCATTTCGACCATGATTGCAGGGAAGGTATTTGCGGAATGTGTAGTATGTATATAAATGGGAAACCTCACGGCCCTAAGGATGCTATTACAACTTGCCAGCTACATATGCGCTCATTTAACGATGGTGATACTATTACCGTCGAACCCTGGAGAGCTGCGCCATTTCCAATCATAAAAGATCTTGTGACAGATAGAAGTTCGTTCGATAGAATTATTCAGGCTGGGGGATACATTAGTGTTAATACAGGCGGAGTTCCCGATGCAAATGAGATTCCGATTCCGAAGAAAGTGGCTGATGAGGCGATGGATGCGGCTACCTGTATCGGATGCGGTGCCTGTGTAGCTGCCTGTAAAAATGCCAGTGCCATGCTGTTCGTAAGTGCAAAAGTTTCACAACTAGCTCTTTTACCTCAGGGGCAGGTCGAAAAGAAATCAAGAGTTGAAAATATGGTAGCTCAGATGGATGACGAAGGATTTGGTGCTTGTACGAACACTGGAGCCTGTTCTGCTGTTTGTCCTAAAGAAATCAGTTTGACCAATATTGCCAGATTAAATCGAGAATATTTTGCTGCTAAGTCAAGCTCTGACAACGTTTAGAAGTTATTGACTGGTAACAATCAAATATAGCCTAAGCCGGTAAAGAAACTTTGAAAGAGGTCATTTGACCTCTTTTTTATTATCTACGATTCAATGAGAATTTCCCCGGACCAGTGAAAAATATAGTCAAATAAGGGATGAGATACATTAAAGCAAATTCTTTTTTATTCCAGGGATCGTCTATATGAATTGTTGTGATAACAACAACCATTAAGATCATTAAAGGAATGACCGCTAATCTGGTATACCAGCCCAGAATCAATGCAATACTGCAGAGTACCTCAGCAAATACTGCTAGTAAATAACTTAATTCACTTCCTAAACCTATAGGATCAGGAAACTTATGGAAGCTGCTTTCGAAAGATCGAAGTTTGGGAAGTCCATGCCCTAGTAGCATTAGGGCTCCTACTGATAGACGAAGTATCAATAACCCGAAATCCATATAAGATTTGGTTAGTAAAGTTTTTCTTTTCATTGATCTTGATTAATGTGTTGACAGGTTATGGCACTATGGTGATTTTCATTCGAAATTGAATAAAGCCAAAAAGCTTATTTAATGAGAATCTTGGTGCATTATAAGAAAGTTTTTGATTTTATAAATCGTATGAACAGTATTTAATTTGTTAGATTAACTTTAATTGAAATTACTGCCATGTTTTCACTTGAGGGGTAATTCCTTTATCGTCAATATTTTAAACTTGTAAAGTTCTGGTTTTTTAGCTAAATTATTGAGGGGGAAAAGTCTTGTGTGGAAACTAAAGACCCTTACCCGTGGTAAGTCAAACTTAACTTTATCAAGTCATGAATTTTACACCCAGAAAAGCTGAACGCAACGAACCAACTGTGATGACTTTCCCGTCTGTACAGAAGTACATGGCCAGAGACGAGGTGACACTTTCCCCGGAACTAACTATTGATGAAGCCATTGATATTTTCTTGGATAAAAAAGTTACCGGGGCGCCTGTTCTTGACGATGAAAGAAGGATTATTGGCATGCTTACAGAAAAGGATTGCCTGAAACTGATCATTGATGCAGCTTATAGTAATATGCCATATCAGGACAGGACTGTAAAAATGTATATGTCTCCAGTGGTGAAAACAGTTTCAATAGAAAGTGATATCCTGGATGTTGCCAATGAATTTCTCACCACCAACTTTAGAAAATTTCCGGTTGTGAATGATGGAAAGCTAGTTGGTCAGGTTAGTAGAAGAGATATTCTTAAGGCCATTAGAGAAATTAAAAAAACTACCTGGTAATCGTTTCCTTCATTTCAAAAGTTTTCAATCAAAGTGGTTTTTAAAAGTTAGCATGGGCTGATACTCGGCTATTGCGATCGGAATGTTATTGACGTAAATTACATGTTGATCACTTCCGAGCGTATTCATATAGTTTCGTTTACTATAGATCAGAAGAAACTAGGGAACGGAACTTCTAATATGGACGTTAATCGATTGTATTTCTAAATTAAATCCAACTATGATAAAATATAAGTCGTTGAGAGTCAGAAATGTATTGATACCATTTTTGGTCATCATCCTTAGTTTTCATTGTACCGAGGCAAATGAAACCGGACTAGTGACTGATGATAATAGCCATGATACAGATTTACCGCTGAACAAGATAAAACTACCTGATGGTTTTAAGATATCCATATTTGCTTCAGGAGTCATTAATGCCCGTTCCATGTGTTTGAGTCCCGAAGGAACACTTTTTGTTGGAAACAGAGGTGGAAATAAAGTATACGCACTGAGGGATACAGATGGTGATTTCAAAGCAGATGAGAAATACATTGTCGCCTCAGGTTTGAAACTACCAAACGGTGTAGCGATTAGAAATGGAGACCTTTATGTTGCCGAGGTGAGCCGTATTTTAAAATTCCCAGATATAGAAAACAGTCTTCAAAACCCACCGGATCCCATCGTGATCTATGATGATTTCCCTACCAATACACATCATGGATGGAAGTATATAGCCTTCGGTCCGGATGATAAGCTTTATGTTCCAGTGGGTGCTCCGTGCAATATTTGCAACAAGAAAAAAGAAATCTTTGCGAGTATCACAAGAATGAACCCGGATGGAAGTGGTTTGGAAATTTTTGCCAGGGGAATCCGTAACACAGTTGGATTTACATGGCATCCTGATACCAAGGAACTTTGGTTTACCGACAATGGCAGGGATATGTTGGGTGATGATATCCCTCCTTGTGAACTCAATCGTGCTCCCCAAAAAGGAATGCATTTTGGTTATCCTTTTTGCCATGGTGGCAATTTGGCAGATCCTCAGTTTGGTGATGATGCTCCATGTAATGATTTCATACAACCTGTTCAGAATCTTGGCCCTCATGTCGCTCCCCTTGGCCTGAAGTTTTATACCGGGGATATGTTTCCATCAAGGTATAAAAAACAAATATTTATCGCTGAGCACGGAAGTTGGAACAGATCAACAAAAATTGGCTATCGAATTTCTCTTGTGAAGTTAAATGGAAATAAATCCCTGGGCTATGAAACATTTGCTGAAGGATGGTTGGATGAAAAAGAGCAGCAAGCTTGGGGCAGGCCGGTGGATGTTTTGATCATGCCAGATGGATCAATGCTGGTTTCAGACGATCTTGCAGGCGTTATTTATAGGATAAGCTATGAAGGATAATTGATCGTTTCCAGAGTCAGTTGAAAAAGTAGTTGATTGAACAATGGACTTTGAGTTAATTACAAATGTGAAATTATGAGTTACTGGATCAGCTCCTACAGAAGAGAGAATAAATTGTGAATAGGGAACTATTTTAATTCTTTTCGGAGCACCAGGTTTTTAAAGGGAATTTTGTATGCTGTTTTTTTAGGCAATACAATGGAACATAGATGATCATCAACTTGAAAGGTAAGGGCTTTATACTGTTCGAAATTTGTAAATGTGCTGATGGTAAAGTGTTCCTGTTCTTCTATGCTGTAAATCTCATATATTTCAAACGGACAAAGCAAACCCGTCTTAAGTGTTTTTGATAAAGCTTCTTTGATAGTCCATAACTTCAAATGGAATATATCTTTGTGTTGATCACTTGCCTTTGACAGTGATAATTCATGTGGTGTTACCTGTGATGAGGCTATCTCAACATTTTTACTGGAAATAAGCTCAATATCCAATCCCATGGGATGCTCAATTGGAAATACCAGACAAGCGGCATATTGTTCTGTGTGAGCTATGCTAAGACCTGGTGGTTCTTCACTAAAATATTTAAGAAAAGGTTGATTGAAAACACCGGATTTGACTTCCAGCTGGGTGAGATCATGCTCCTTGGTAAATTTTGAAAGTGTTTTTTTTGCAATGTATCGGCTCTTCAAGTAAGAACTTTTCTTTTTTTGACCCTTGGTATTGTGATAAATACTCAGTTCTTCTACCGATAAATATTGATCCTTAAGTGATTTTAACTTGACATAGGAAAGTCTTGTGAAACCCAAGTACGCCTTGAAATCACTATTTTCTCTCCACAAATCAATTTCAATAACATTTCCCATAAATGATTCAAAGAGGCCTTTCAGTATAATGTACAAGAACTTAACGACAGATGAGGAGTATCCATGGTTCGGATACTACCTCATCTGAAATGTTTATTTCAGGCTCATACTGCTTGTATATCTTTTTGAGTACTGGCCTTTTCAACGGCTTCCGTAAGTCTTTGAAGAATTAGCTTTTTGTTCCTACTTAAAAACCAATGATCTCCTTCGACCACTTCCAAAGTGAAATTGCTTTTTGTCTGCTCTTTCCAACACGCTACCTCATTGATGAGCACCACTTCATCTTTGTCAGCTGCAAAAGCCGTAATTGGAATGTCAAGTGGCTCCAACGGAGTATAAGGATAAGTCATGATGATAGGCATATCCTTTCTCATGACAGGTAAAATCCTTTTGATAAATTCCACATCATCAATATAGTTCATCAGTGATAACAGCTTCTCCTCTGAATTAGATTCAATGGAAGTTTCATTAATGACATCTCTTTTTTTCCAGCCTTTGGTTAACTGAGGTGCAATGGTACCGGTTATGAACAATTGGGCCGGAGAGATATTATAATGTTCTCTTAGGTAGCGAACCAATTCAAACCCTATGATGCCCCCAAAGCTATGACCGAGGATAATAAAAGGTACATCGAGCAATGGCAAGACTGCTTCTGCCATATCGGGAATTAATTTTTGAATGTCCTCATATGGTTTTTCGTCCTTTCTGTTCTCACGGCCAGGTAGTTGGAAGGCCATAATATCAGTATCTTTAGGGGGATTGTATATAAAGTGACTGAACATACTGGCTCCTGCACCTACCGGATGGATACAGAAAACACGTTTTTTGATGGTTTGCCTGTTACCTTTGTTTCTAACTAACCAATCATTTACTATTTCGACATTTTCTCCGTTGTCGATACCGCTGGTATCTTCATTAGTGGAAACCTCCTCTTCCTGGTTCAATTCTTCAAGGAGCTGCGCCGATAATTCTTCAATGCTTGGACCTTTGGCAATTTTCATTAATGGATAATTAATTTCCAGTTTTTGTTGAATCCAATTCCTCAGCTGATTCAGCATCAATGAATCAAGTCCAATGACAGAAATAGAAATATCTGTCTCAATTTTGTCGCTTGAAGTACCAAGAATCTTGGCTAGTGAGTTTGTAAGCTTCTCCTGGAGTTTACCCTGCCTTTCTTCAACAGAGGCATTAAGTATTTCATCTAACAATGTTGTACTTCCACTACCCACTTTACCCTTTTGTTGAGCAGCCTCAATCAAATGAGCGAAGCGTGAATCATCAATTAGGTGCGCAAAGAAGTCTCTGAAACGCTTCCAGTCCAAATTAGCTGCCATACGCTGAGCCGGTTGTTGAAGCAGTACATTTTCAATTTTGCTTGTTACCTGCTGTAAGCTCAATGGAAGCCATCCCTGGTTAGCCAAAACATTAATTACATTACCACCTTCTTTTGACATTCCGGCATACATACCTAGTACGCCTAAATTTACCGAAGAAGCCCTAAGACCTATGGATTGTCTGTAATGGGCTAATCTGTCAAGGAAATTGTTGGCAGCAGAGTAATTCGACTGACCAGGTAAACCGAAAATCGATGATATTGATGACAGCATCAGGAAGAAATCCAATGTTTCTTTTTGAGTTGCTTGATGTAGATTCCAGGCTCCAAGTACTTTAGGCCTGAAAACTCGCATGAATCTCTCATTATCAACATTAGGGATGGTAGCATCTTCAAGTACCGCTGCACTGTGAATAACACCCCTTAAAGGAGGCATGGTATCTCTTATAATATTCATAAGCAAACGTATATCCTTTGTTGATGTGATATCGGATTTCATCAGATGAACCTGTACTCCTTTATTCTCCAACGATCTGACAATTTCCCAATCGGCTTCTGATTTACATCCGCTTCTGCTTACCAATGCTAAGTGTTTTGCCCCTTTATCAACTAACAATTTAGCTAATGAAAGCCCAAAACCACTTGCTCCACCGGTTATAAGATAAGTGGCCTCAGGGTCCAATTCTAAAGTATTGGATGGCAGCATAGTAATTGGCTCTTGGTCCATTTTTACTGTGATCTTACCAATATGAGTCCCTTTACTCATATACTTGAGAGCATCCGATAGCTCAGTGATATGGAAGATTTTATTGGGGAGTGCCTTAAGTTTGTTACTGCTGAATAATTCTCCAAGATCTTTGAACATTTTCTTCCCCAGGATGGGTTTCTGTAACATTAATCTGTCAAGGTCTACCGCGTGATACGATAGATTGTCCCCAAATCTTCTCAAGGCGAGCTTGGCATCATTATAGATATCAGCTTTGCCAATCTCAATGAACCTTCCGAATGGTGCTAGACATTTTATACTCTGCGTAATGCCTTTTCCTGATAAGGAATTCAAAACAATATCAACTCCCTTACCCTCGGTTATTTTCATTACTTCATCTGTAAATCCCAGGCTGCGAGAATCAAAAACATGTTGGATGCCCAAAGATTTAAGATACTTCCTTTTTTCTTCATTACCTGCTGTAGCAATAATTTCAGCACCTGCCAATTGAGCGATTTGGATAGCTGCTAACCCAACTCCCCCGGAGGCCGCATGGATAAGAATGCGCTCATTTTCGTTAATTCTACCTAGATAATTAAGAGAGTAATAAGCGGTCAGAAAAACAACCGTTAAAGAGGAGGCCTCCTCAAAAGAAAGATTATCAGGCTTGCTAATCACGCAATTTGATTTAGCGATGCTATAACCGGAATAACTATTTGAAGACCATGCCATGACTTCATCGCCAACTTTAAATTCTGTGACATCTTTACCCACTGCGGTGACTTTCCCCGAACATTCTAATCCTAGATTTTTACCCGCTATACCACCTTCCACTGCTTCATCACTTAGGAGTCCCATGACATTCATTATGTCCTTGAAATTCAGTCCTGCTGCATGTACCTGTATCTCAATTTCATCATTTTCAGGTTGTTTTCTTCGAGTTTCCCTGAAAACGATACTATCCATTATGCCATATTCCCTTACATCTGCGCGATAGGAAGAACCAAGGGAGGGGAGCTTTTTAGCTGCCATATCTTCGGCAATTTCCTCTTCAACAGTTTGCAATCTTCTTGTTAAGACTTTATCATTTCGAATTGCCAACTCAACCAAATGCTTTTTCTTCGGTAAATCTGCGGCCAAGCATTGGTAAAGATGGTTTCGATCATCATCACTAAGTTTATCACCAATGTCTATTGTGCCCATTTTTATAAATGGATACTCATTTATTGTAACTCTGCTAATACCGTATGCAGCAGATTGATTAATATTGATTTTATCTTTGTCACCAAGTAATTCAACCCCTTGTGTGATCACAGCGATCGATGGTTCTAATCCTTGAGAGACAACGGCTCTTAGCATATTTAGTAACTCCTGTGAAAGAGCTCCTTGTTGCTCCTGTAACTCTGATACTGAAAGATGCACATCCCTTTTTTGATCTAAGATCCAACCATAAATGATCTTGGTTATATTGACTTTCTGATCTGTTAAGGTTTTAAGAATTCTTTCGGTGTCTAATTGATTTTCAGGATTTATTTCAAAATGATTTTCACTATAAATTCTGAATGCATCTCCTTTATCTATTTTAATCACATTGAAATGATCACGTTCAAAATCGTTGCCAAATGAGCCTACAATATTTTTTTGATCATTAAACAGGATCAGGGTTTCATTTTTTTGCTTACCACCGGTATCCTCATATATTGAAATGTCGGTTTCTTCCCAGTGATATTCATACATTCCATCATAGGTATCATTTTTACCCTCACCTCTTGAACCCTCTATGTATTTACACCGAAATCCCTGAATCTCTGCGATTAATTTTCCATTCTTGTCCATGATAAAATAATTACCACCAAGAAAGTTTTCATTCGATTCTGTAATTTCAAGATAATTCCATACTTCAGCTCCAGGCTTTTCATGAATCTTGAATCTTCTTATATAAATAGGGAGATATATTCCACTTTTTTCAGATTCAACTTCCGGTTTTGCTGCAAAAATGGTATGCAGACAAGCATCTAATAAAGCCGGATGAATATTAAAGTTATCCGCTTCATAAGAGAGTGATTTACTCAGCTTAATTGCTGCCAATACGGCATTTTCCGATTTCCAGAGTTTCTGAATATTTCTAAATGCTTCCCCGTATTGGAGCCCACTTTCCTTTAGTTGTAAATAAAAATCTGTGATTGATACCTTATTGATAACACGCTCTTTTATTTCATTAAGGTCTACAGGACGGGAGATAAAAGAATCCCCTAGATAGTTGATCTTTCCTTTAGAGTGTTTGGTCCACTGGAAATCCCCTTCATTTTTTGGGCTACTGTATATCACATAATCTCCCTCATTCGACGAAATTTCCAGGGTCACATGTGGAGATTCACCTTCATCGGGTAGGAAAAGTGCGGATTCAAAATGGATGTCTTCAAGAAACTCAAACTCATTCGGAAAAGATTCTTTGGCTACTGCATAGGCTAGTTCCAGATGTCCTGTGCCCGGGAATATAATAGCAGCATCCACTTTGTGATTCTCAATGTATTTGTGAACATTTTGATCGAGTTCGATATCCCATAAAAAATTATCAGGATTTGAGATTGATTGATTGAAGCCTTTTAAGTGAGGATGGATCTTGGAACCGACCCTCATTTTCTTGTTTTCTTCGTTCTCGAACCAATAGCTTTCGTGTTGCCACACATATCGAGGAAGTTTCACATATTTTTTGTCATTACCGAAAAAGTGATTCAAATCCAATTCCACACCATGTGCGAACAACTGACCAAGAGAGCCAACCATGATCATTTCCTCATCTTCTTTTCTTCTTAAAGAAGGTACTATAATTGCATTTTTTATGTTGTTTACCTGCAATAGTTCATTTGCTCCTGCCGCCAGAACCGGATGCGGTGCGATTTCTACAAATGTATTGTAACCATCATCGATCATACTTTGTAAGGCATTGGTGAAGTAAACCGGTTCCCTTACATTTTTGTACCAATAATCACTGACAAGATGACTTCCATCCTCTTTGTTTCCTGTAACAGTGGAATACAGTGCTTTTTTAGCTCTGGCTGGTTTGAGATGGGACAATGAAGCAATGAGTTCCTGCTTGAGAGGTTCCATATGATGACTGTGAAAAGGAACATTAACTTTCAGAAAACGATGGAAAATGTCCTTTCGATCTAGTTCTTCTGCAATATGTTCCAGTGGCTCAGCATCTCCTGAGAGTGTTAACAAATTCGGTCCATTGATAGCAGCAATGGAAACAACCTGTTCATATTCCTTGAAGAGTGGTCTTACTTCTTCTACCGGTAAGCCTACAGCCAGCATTTTTCCTTTATCTGTTGCTTTATGCTGCCCTCTGCTTCTATGATAAATTACCTCCACAGCCTGCTCCAGCGACAATGCTCCTGCGGCGTATGCAGCAGCTACCTCGCCGATGGAATGACCGACACACCCTTCCGGAATCACTCCCCAGGACTTCCAAAGTTCCGTAAGACCGATTTGGATAGCCATGATAGCCGGTTGGGCGATTCTTGTTTCGCTGACCCTTGAATTTGCTTCGTCCTTGTTCATTTCATCCAATAATGACCAGTCAGCTACTTTGGAGAAGAGTTTATCGATTTTCAGAACAATATCTCTAAATAAAGGTGAGCTCTTTAAGAGCTGTTGACCCATAGCATACCATTGAGGTCCCTGACCCGAAAATATAAAACCCATTTTGGGAACGAAGGTTTTGCTAGGCTTTTGATAGGTCATACCAGTCCTGGTCTCGTCATTGAGAAATGCGTTGAGTGAATCAGTCAATGCTTCTTTTGAGTCGGCTGCTATGGAAAGCCTGTGATCCATAGCCGATCTTCTGGAAGCAGCTGAGCCACAAATTTCTCTTAAATCATGTTCTGTATCACTCAAATAATCTACATAGATTTTTACATTGTCCTTTAATGCAGATAAACTCTTCCCTGATAATATGAAGAGTTGTGTTTTGATTTTTTTGGGGTAAGTTTCTTTTTTGGATGAATTTGGTTGTAAATAATTTTGCAGAACAATGTGAGCATTCGTTCCTCCTGCGCCAAAGGAGTTAACACCACCAATTAATTGCTTGGAATACTTTTTTAAAGATTCTGTTTTGGTTGGAACCTTTAGTTTATATTTATCAAATGGTATTTTTGGGTTTGGATTAACAAAATGCAGATTCATAGGCGCTTGACCATTTTTGAGCACCATTGTCAATTTGATCAAGCCGGCAATTCCAGCCGCGGCCTCCAAATGACCAATATTCGTTTTTACTGATCCAATCAGGCACTCATCTCCTTTTTTTCTATTGAGCCCTATTACATTGCCGAAGGCATTTGTTTCAATAGGATCTCCAACAGGTGTTCCAGTACCATGAGCCTCAACATAAGATACCTCAGCAGGATTAATACCGGCATCCTCATAAGCGGTTTTAAGCATATCCATCTGTGAGTCAAGACTTGGAACAGTAAAACCTTCCTCTGTATGTCCGTCCTGATTTACTGCTGAACCGAGAATCGTGGCGTATATATGATCACCATCTGCTTCAGCCTGAGAAAGTGGTTTGAGTAATACCATGCCACAGCCTTCACTTCTAACATAACCATTTGCCCGGCTGTCGAACGTCTTACAATATCCATCCGGAGACAGGAAATTTCCTTTGGACATCATAATAGAAGATTCGGGTCGAAGAATTATATTCACTCCTCCTGCCAAAGCCAATTCACTTTCACCGGACCAGATGCTCCTGCAAGCCAGATGCACTCCAACCAGAGAGGATGAACATGCTGTGTCCAATGTTACACTTGGCCCCTTCAGATTATAAACATATGAGAGTCTGTTTGCAATGGAGGTCAGAGATACACCCATAGGAACATGAGGGCTTATTTGCTCTCTTTGCAGGCTTGAGGTTTGAACATCCCAGTAGTCGTTCATGAATACTCCCATGAAGACAGCAGTTTTAGTACCTGAAAAATTTTCGAGCTTAATGCCTGCATCCTCCAGCGTTTCATAGGTCACCTCTAACAGGAAGCGTTGCTGGGGATCAATACGATTGGCCTCGGCAGGAAAAATACCAAAAAAATCCGCATCGAATTTGTCAATATCTTTCAAAAACCCGCCTTTTCTCGATTTAATCTTTCCCGCTTTGTCCGGATTGGGATCGTAAAAAGCATCTACATCCCATCGATCCTTTGGGACATCCGTAATCGCATCAACACCATTCGTGAGAGCGTTCCAAAATTCATAAGGTCCATTAATGTCACCCGGGAATCTACAGCCTATTCCCACTATGGCAATTGGTTCCTTTCCTGAGCTAATTTTTTTTTCTTTTGATTTCTCAAAAACTGTACTTTTCATAGAAATGTGGTTGTTAATTGCTTGAAATAATGTATTTCAAATAGGGTTAAACATTGAGCAAGACTATCATGGCACACCCATAGCTAGGGAAAGCTTAGTAATAGCTTACTGTTTCTCAAAAAAAGGCTCGGATATTAGTCGCTGTTTCAGTTTTGAAAGGAGCAAAGGCTTCTTAAGCAGGAGGCACCAAACATTACAGCATCGTTATGACCAATATACGTAGTAAGATCGGTGGGGATTAGGATGGAATTTGTAGTAAACGCACAGAAGTAATATTTATACTGCAAAATGTATAAAATATTTTAATTGAAAGTTTAATCTCCTGGTTAGATCGATTACTAGTATTTGTCCAAATAAAAGCTTATAAAATGCAAAATATTGAAAAGCAAGCGCTTAAAAAATAAAAAGAAACTAGAATGAGTCAATGCTTTAAAAATCTTTCATGCAAATATTTAGATGTAAGTTTTAAAAAATTAATTCCATTTAATTGTTACAATTTCATAAGAAAATTTGTACGGTACATTAGTGACAAAATTTTTGGATTGTTTTTATCTTTTAAATAAAAATTAAATTTTGACTTATTTATTATTATGAAATTTATTAGTTGTTAACATGATAGTTGATGAAATTTTATTTTGTGATAAGCGCTCTTTGTAAAATATTGACTGCCAATGGATAAGATTATTGATTTTTTTTTGAATCTGATAGAAGCGACGACAAAAATTGAAGCACTCTCCGGTAGATGTACTGTCTTAGGATCAAAAATTGATTTGTGATTATGGAATTTGTGGAAGAGACTTTTAACCTGGATTTCTCGTCTTATATTTGACTAAAATAAACAAATGCAAAAGTTGTATCAATCACACTATTTTCTGACAAAATTAATTTGGTTTAAAAATCTAATTTTCATTGCATTAGTTCTATTGTAAAGGCTTAATACATTGTATTAAGGAGATATATTGATACTTTTGTTTGATTCAGTGTAAGAGGAATGAAAAGGAGCTTAATAATTATTCTTTTGTTGTTATGTTTGGCCAGTGGGAAAGAAGTTTATTCACAGGCAACTTCCCCTAAATACAGCAATGAATTTTTGGCCATAGGTGTTGGTGCTAAATCATTGGGAATGTCAAATACTGGGGTTGCACATGTTTCTGATGTCACATCCGGTTATTGGAATCCGGCTGGTTTATTGGACATATCATCCAAATACGAGTTTTCATTAATGCATGCTGAATATTTTGCAGGAATAGCCAAATACGACTATGCTAGTTTTGCAACGCCTATAGATACCAGCAGTCATTTAGGAGTATCAATTATTAGATTTGCTATTGATGATATCCCCGATACCCGCTTTTTATATAATGCTAACGGGGCTATAGACTATAATAACATTCGTTTCTTTGCCGCTGCAGATTATGCATTCATATTTTCTTATGCAAGAAAGACATCTTTGGTACCGGGGCTTAAACTAGGAGCCAATTTTAAAATAATCCATAGAAATGTTGGGAATTTTGCCAATGCCTGGGGTTTTGGTTTAGACGCAGGTGCTCAACTGAAAATCAAAGGCTGGCAATTAGGCCTTATGGTTAGAGATATAACAGGTACCTTTAATGCCTGGTCTCATAATTCTGAGCTTGTTGTGGATATATACACACAGACTGGAAATGAAATACCGGAGAATTCAGTAGAAATTACACTACCTAAGGCCACTATTGGAGTTTCCAGATACTTCAATATTAAAGAAAGGTTTGGCCTTTTGGGTGCTTTGGATTTGATAGCTTCATTTGATGGAAAAAGGAATGTATTAATAAAGTCTGATTTTGCTTCTATCGATCCTAACATTGGATTTGAATTCAATTATCTTAAGAAAGTTTTCCTGCGTTTTGGGTTGGGAAACTTCCAGGAAATTAAGGATTTTGATGAAAGCACTTATACCAGTTATCAACCAAATTTTGGATTAGGCATAAGGATCAATAATGTTTTCATCGATTACGCTTTGACAGACATTGGTGACCAGTCAGAATCCTTGTACTCGCATGTGTTTTCATTGAAGGTTGCGATGGACAAATTTTCTGACAAATAGTGTATTGTAACATTTTATTTAAATTATTAGGCTAAATTTTTTGTTTATAGGTCAATTATGAAGGGATTTAGATTACTGCTATTAATCACTTTGACAGCCGCATGTTTTCTTCGTGCCCAGGGTCAAAATGATTTTGGCAATGAATGGATAGACTTTAGCCAAACCTATTTTAAAGTGTCAACCGCAGGGGATGGTGCTTACCGTTTAACTTATAATGATCTTCTGAGTGCCGGATTTCCAGTATCATCAGTTGATCCGAGAAGGATTCAGTTGTTTTGGAGAGGTGTTGAACAGGCCATTCATATTGAAGGACAGGAGAATGCGCGGTTAGATCCAGGGGATTTTATTGAGTTTTATGGGCGAAGAAATGACGGCACATTGGATAATGAACTCTATATTGAGCCTGAAGCACAACCTCATACGCTATATAATTTATTCTCTGATACCACTTCCTATTTTCTGACCTGGAAATTGAGCCCAAGCAATGGAAAGCGGATGAACACCTTTTCGGAAAACAATGTAGATGGACTAGCTGCTGAGCCCTATCATCTTTCAAAATCTTTACAATTGTTCACCGATCAATATAGCATAGGTAGAAACTTTCCTGAAGGGGGGAATAATAGTAATACCAGGTTATCTCAGTTCGATTATGGGGAAGGCTGGATGGGAACACCCATTACACTGGGACAATTCCAGAATTACACTTTTGACCTCAGTAACGCCGTGAAAACAGGCCCAAAGCCAACTATTGAAATGGTGGTTTTTGGAGCCAATAACCGACCCCATGATGTACTCATAGAAGTTGGAAGTGCAGTGGGTAGCTTAAGAACGCTTACTAATATTCAATTTAATTATTATCAAAGTTTTTCATTTTCAGGTGAGTTGGAGTGGACGGATGTTGGACCTGCGGGAGAACTGGTGGTTAGGGTTTCAGTGGATCCGGAAGGAGGTGCTGATGCTATAGCGATGGGTTTCATAAAGGTGAATTTTGCGCAATCTTTGGATTTGGCTGGGGAAACCAGAAAATCGATAAACATTGAAGAGGATCTGCTTAACAAATCTTATATCGAAGTAGCCAATGTGCCAGCAGAACCATTTATATATGATATAACAGATATTAATGAGATTAAAAAAATTGGCTTTAACAAAGTTGGTTCAGATCTGAATGCGATGGTTCCTGCTGGTTCAACCAATTTATTTATTCAAGATGCCACTTTTCCGGCACCGGTTATCGAAAGGATAAAATTCAGACAAATCGACCCTTCCGAACATAACTACTTGATTATTACACATAAGAAACTAAGACAATCTGCGGGTTCAGTTCCGGATCCGATCAAAGCTTATGCTGAGTACAGAGCATCACAGGCAGGTGGAGATTTCGATACTTTGTCAGTAACTATGGATGAACTTTACAATCAGTTTTCTTATGGTGAAACAACCCCGCTGGCAATTCGCCGATTCGCAAAATTTATGTTGGACGGCGGTGATCCGCAATTTTTGTATCTTATTGGAAAGGCGGTTGATCTGGATACCCGATTGATCGGATCTCTGGATTTTTATCGAAATTCCCCTGAGCTGTTTAGTGTGGAAAACTTAGTGCCGACAGCAGGTGTGCCAGGTTCGGACCTGGCTTTTACCGTTGGACTTAATGGAACCTTGCATGAACCTGCTATTCCCACAGGAAGACTGAATGCACGGTCTTCAACGGATGTGTTAAACTATTTGAATAAAGTTAAGGAGATGGAAGCCTTACCATATGATGCCTTGTGGAGAAAGAACCTGGTGCATTTAAGTGGAGGAAGGACTGTCTCTGAGTTACACTTATTTGACAACTTTGTTGATGATTTCAAGGAGGTAGCCCAGGATGTCTATTTAGGAGGAAAAGTTGAAACACTAAATAAAACAAGTAATGCAGCTGTAGAATTGATCAATATTGCAGATGAGGTGAATAACGGCTTAGCTTTGATTACTTTTTTTGGCCATTCATCCGGGAATTTCACAGATATTGAAATTGGAAATGTCTCCAATACGCTGCTTGGATATGATAATCAGGGTAAATATCCATTAATAATGGTCAATGGTTGCAATGCAGGAGATATTTTCAACCAATCTTTCACCTTTGGTGAAGATTGGTTGTTGGCGGAGAATAAGGGAGCGCTTGGATTTATTGCTCATAGTTCTACTGGTTTTATATCACAACTCAAAAGATATACAGATATCTTTTATTCTACAGCCTTTGGAGATTCTACTTTTATTGATGAACCTATAGGTATCGTACAATTGGAAGTAATTCAACGGTTTCTAGCTACTTCTACCTCTGAGAAAAATATCACACAGTCACAACAGGCTGTTCTACAAGGTGATCCGGCTTTGAAACTGTTTGCGGTGGAGAAACCGGATTATGCCATAAAAAATGAAAACTTATTTTTGGAATCTTTGGATGGTGGGAGTGTGAATGCATTGGAAGAAGCCTTTAATCTGGGGATAATAGTACAAAATTTCGGAAGAGTGCATGATGATTCCATTTCGATAAGTGTTCAAAGAATTTTAGGAGATGGAACCAATATTACTTATGATCCTATGAAATTTCCAAAGGTGTTATACCAGGATACAATTTTTTTTAGGATACCAAACACAAGCGCCGCTTTCGGGAACAACATTTTTGAGGTTACAATCGATTCTAATACGACAATTGAAGAGTTGAACGAAAATAATAATGTTGCGTCACTCGATTTTTTTATCCCACTTTCCAGTACATCGAATGTGCTTCCTTTTAATTATGCCATCGTAAATAGCCAACCGGTTAAACTATTTAGCAAAGCTACTGACCCCTTAGCTGCACCCAGGGATTTTTTATTTGAGTTGGATACTACGAGCTCTTTTCAAAGTCCCTTTATGAAAAGCAATACTATCAATGCCAGAGTATTGGCAGAGTGGACGGTGGATTTGTTAAGTACAGTTCCTCAAAATGATAGTACTGTTTATTATTGGAGGACAAGATTTGCCGAACCATTGGCAGGTGAAGATACATCCTGGACTGTTAGTTCCTTTATGTACATTGATAATGGTTCTGAAGGATGGTCTCAATCGGAACCTGACCAATTTGATAAGGCCTCCCTGAAAGGAATTGAACAAAACGAAATAGATGGTAAATGGAAATTTCAAGAAACGGAAGCAAGTTTAGAGGTGACTACCTTTGGAGCAAATAGTGTTGATAGTAGTCCTACGAATATTGTGGTGGATGTTCAGGGCGTTCCTTTTATTATTTCCAGTCCATCAAATAGGATCTGTAGAAATGACGCTATGAATGCAGTAGCTTTTGATAAGGCTACTTCGCAACCTTATAGAGTGATAGGAGATGGTCAGGTGCCTGATGCCTTGGATAGCAGAAGATGCGGAAGAGCGCCGCAGGTGATCAATAACTTTATAAATAGTGAAATACAAGGAGGAAGTTTATACATTGAACAATACATAGACGCTGTTAATGATGGTGAGTTTGTACTTATGTTTTCACTTGGTAATGTTACCTATCAGTCATGGCCAGCCTCTACCATTAGCAAAATGGAGGAAATTGGAGCAACAGCTACCACGATCCAGGCGCTTCAGGATGGTGAGCCGTATATTATTTTAGGTAGAAAGGGTGATGCCGCTGGAACAGCGATTGAGGTTATAGCAGATCCTGGAGGAGCTTTACCCTCCCTTGAACAGGAAATCAATCTCAATGACATTATTACAGGTAAGTTTACTTCCGGAACCATTACCTCTACGAGAATAGGACCAGCCCAATCATGGGACAGATTTATCAATTTGAGCAGGATCTCCGAACAACCTCAGACTGATGCAATTTTGTTTGATTTGATAGGAGAAGACTTTGATGGAAACGAATCTCTGCTATTTAATGATGTTTCGGTAAGCGAGTTAAATCTATCTTCAATTGATGCGGCAACATATCCTTATTTAAGGCTTAAATTTGAAACAAGTGATGAGACGAATCTGACTCCTGCTCAATTGGAAGAATGGTTGGTACTCTTCGAGCCGACACCGGAAGGTATTTTGTATATACCAAGCTCTGAAGTATCAACAATTAATAACCAAAAAGGACAAGAAGGGCAAGACTTTGTCGCTAATTTTATATTTAAGAATATCAGTGATAAAAATTTTACGGATTCCTTATTTGTTGAGACGGAATTATTCAATCAGAATAGCAGGAGTACAACCGAATTGGATCTTAAATTAAAGCCACTGCAAGCCGAGGATTCAGCTTCATTCAATATCAATATTAATACTGCGGGAAAAGTGGGGAAAAATGGCCTCAAAGTTTTTGTTAACCCCAGAATTCAACCGGAGCAAGACTACAATAACAATATTATTGACCTTCCAAACTATGTAGAGGTCTTACCGGACAATGCAAACCCTCTGATCGATGTTGCATTTGATGGCGCCTATATTATCGATGGTGATATAGTATCGCCGGATCCCTTGATTACCATAACTGTGAGGGACGAGAATCAAGTGCTGTTTAAAAGCGATACTGTAGGTATGGAGATTTTGTTAAAAAGGCCATGCGTCGATTGTGACCCAAATTCGTCAGGATGCGAAACTTGTGATTTTGAAAGAATTAACTTTTCCAACAATAACGTTCAATGGTTTTCCGCTACAGAAAATTCTGATTATCGGATCGAATTTCAATTAGAAGATTTGGAAGATGGTTTGTACACATTGCTGGTTCAGGCTACAGATGCAAGTGGAAACAAATCCGGAACCGAACCATATAAGATAAATTTCCTGGTCATAAACGAATCGACCATTACTAATTTTTATCCATATCCCAACCCATTTTCAACAAGCACGCGATTTGTTTTTACCCTTACGGGGAGTGAGGTGCCGGAATTTATCAAGATCCAGATAATGACTGTTACCGGCAGGGTAGTAAGAGAGATTACTCAAAATGAGCTGGGCAACATAAGAATTGGAAATAACATTTCTGACTTTGCATGGGATGGAAGGGATGAATATGGAGATCAACTGGCTAATGGAGTTTACTTGTACAGAGTTATCTTAGGAGGTGCCGGCGCTAATGATTTTGAACATAGGGAAACTGCGGCTGACAAGGCATTTAAAAAGGGTTACGGGAAAATATATCTCTTGAAGTAGTTAGAAAATTGTGAATTCAACTGTGTTTTGATTTTCGATGATCAAGCGTGATTATATCTTCTGATAGGATTGAATACGATTAAGAACTACCAATATTCATTATAATCCTTTAAAATTCAGTTGCTTACTGTTTGAATTCTTCTGTAACCGTAACCACTCCGTCCTCGGCCTTTTCTAATGTGCGACATCTAAAAATATTCGGGAAATTTTTTTCAATTTTTTTGCTTAGCAAAGTAACCTTTTAGGTAAGATGTCGTTTCATGTCGATACATATATGTTTATACATTAAATTTTAATCAACACTATTAACAATGAACAGAAAATTTGTATTGACCTTGGTAGCTTCACTTGTATTGGGAGCAACTGCATTTTCGCAATCAACCAAATGGATTTCAGAAGAAAACGGATCTCATTCTTCTATAGGGTTTGCCGTTGACCACCTTGTTATTTCGGAAACGACAGGTGAGTTCGAGGATTACACGATTACAGTGCTTGCTGATAAAGAAGATTTTACGGATGCACAATTCGAGTTTGTAGCGCAAGTGGAAAGCATTAATACTAAAGACGCTAAAAGAGATGAACATTTGAGGAGTGGTGACTTCTTTGAAGCCTCAAAGTATCAAACTATTACTTTCAAAGGGAAAAAGTTTAAGAAAGTAAAAGACAATCGTTATAAAGTAACCGGTGATCTGACTATAAAAGGAATAACCAAGACAGTTACATTGGATGCTAAATTTGGAGGCATTATTAAAGATCCCTGGGGAAATACAAGAGCCGGATTAAAAGTATTTGGAGCAATTGATAGAAACGATTTTGGCTTGAAATACAATGCGACGCTTGAAGCAGGCGGATTATTGATAGGAGAAGAAGTACGGATTACTTGCAATGTTGAGTTGATCAAGCAAAGCTAAAACCGGGTACTGTATTAAAAAAGGTCAAATGGATAATACAGTCCATTTGACCTTTTTAGCTTTAAGTCTATCTAATTTGCGTCTATCACCCGCCCAGATCCACTTATGGAAGAGGTGATTTGTGGATTGCCTTTATAATAAACATTTCCACTTCCACTTATTTTGACATCCAGGTTATCATCAACATTTACCTCACACCTTCCTGAACCACTGATTGTAATTGAACAGGTATTGGTAAGAAGGCCGAAGGCATTTACCCTCCCTGAACCACTAATGCTAATTTCCTGATTATTTGTAGAACCAGTAATTCGGATATCTCCCGAGCCACTTATTCTGTTAAATATCGTATTGGTTTCAACATCGGCCCTTATATCACCGGAGCCTGTAACTGATAATTCCAGATCATTAGTTTGCCATAAATTTTCACCGAAGACGGTTCCTGAACCTATGTTGGCAATAGCATTTATATCCGGAGTTGTGATGAAGACATTGATTGATGTGTTTCTCAGACAATGATTACTTTCAATTCTCAGTTCATCATTTCTGACATAAGTGTTTATTTTACCAATGATACTTTCTCTTGCTTCCACAATTACTTCATAATTCTCTCCTTGTGTAACGAAAACATCAGCATTGATAGAATTAACGAGTGAATTGAATCCGGTAGCATTTCGATTTTCCCTTATCGTGGGACCATGTCCTGAAAAACAATCATTGTTATAATAACCATCGCACGACACTAGTGCAATAAAGAGGAACAATACACAACATTTTTGTATAAGAGTTAGAATTTTCATAGTTCAATATCTTTATGGAATTTTTTATTTATGCGCCCTAAAGACATTGATCTATCAAAAAGGTTACCAAAAAATTCACAATCTTTCAGCAACTCCAAAATAGAGGGCAAAACAGGAAAAAATATTGAACTGGTTTGAAGGAGAGGCGGTATTGTTTAAGAAAAATAATGGTTGGATAACCACCGGTTATTTGAATTCAATTGGGACATAGAAAAGGAACTTTACCGATAATATATTATCATTGCCGCTTTTATTTCCCCAGAGTCCAATGTTATCAAGGTAATCAGTAGCTGAATTGATAAAACCAATTTTTGCACCGAAACCATAACCGTTGTCAAAAAGATAAATTATTCCAAGTTGAGTTGGCAGTATTAATGAAATGGATGAATAAGATTCATCTTCCTCTCTGGTTTCAAGTTGATCTATCAATTTGTTGAAAAACTCATCTTGAGGATCAAAACTTGAAAGCCCGATCCCCTGACTTATAAATGCAATGAAGTTTTTCTTTTTGATAAAATTAACCTGAAGATCATAGTTCAGTGAAATGAACTCAGTTTTAAAGAATTTATTAGGCGTTGCGGGTCCTTGTGACGTTTGAAAAACATAATTGCTGTTTTGGCCAGTCACTGAACCAAAAGTAAAAGTTACATTTCCATTGATCCTTTTACTATTGTTAAATTTCAATCCAAGATAAAAACTTGAACTCCATTTTTCGAATTTGGCAAGATCTCCGCTATAAGCACTGGCTCCGATGCCACCGTAAATCAACTTGGAAGGTGTTTGAGCCTCTGAAAAGGTTGGCAAAAGTAAAAGTAATGCAACGAATATACCCTTGTTCATTTTCCTAAATTACAAAAATAAAACCCAAATCGATTGAGATTTGGGTTTGTAAATGTGGCTTTTATTTTTGCTATTTGTCACAGATCGTTCAGATCGAAGGAATCCATAAAGGCTGTTGTAAACTTGCCTGAATTGAATTCATTATCATCCATAAGCTTTAAATGAAATGGGATCGTTGTCTTGATCCCTTCTATGACAAATTCTTCCAATGCTCTTTTCATCCTTACGATCACTTCTTCACGAGATTGCGCTGAAACGATTAACTTGGCTATCATCGAATCATAATTCGGTGGTATGGAGTAGCCGGCATATACATGACTATCCACTCTCACTCCCTGCCCCCCCGGAAGGTGTAAATTTGTGATTTTACCAGGACTTGGCCTAAAACCGTTAACGGGATCTTCCGCATTTATCCTGCATTCCATGGAATATAAAAGCGGGAAATAATTCTTTCCGGAAATTTCGATCCCTGCCGCGACTTTAATCTGCTCCTTAATAAGGTCAAATGCGGTTACTTGTTCTGTGATGGGGTGCTCTACCTGAATTCTGGTATTCATTTCCATGAAATAGAAATCCTTATTTTTATCCACCAGAAATTCTACTGTACCAGCACCTTCATATTTAATTGCTTCTGCAGCTTTTATAGCAGCAGCTCCCATTTCGTCCCTCAATTTTTTTGTCATGATGGGGGAGGGAGTTTCTTCCACAAGTTTTTGATGTCTTCTTTGAATAGAACAATCTCTCTCCGACAAATGACATGCTTTTCCTTTTTTATCTCCAACAACTTGGATTTCAACATGTCGAGGTTCTTCAATGAATTTTTCCAGATACAAACCGTCATTCCCGAAGGCAGCTCCAGCTTCCATTTTAGCATCATCCCAGGCTTTTTTAAACTCCTTGTCGCTTTTGACGATCCTCATACCTTTACCACCTCCACCAGCTGTGGCCTTTAATATGACCGGATATTTTATTTTTTTGGCGATTTTTATACCTTCCTCTATTGAATCTAATAGGCCATCCGAACCTGGAATAGTCGGGACACCTGCCTTTTTCATGGTATCCTTGGCAGTAGCTTTATCACCCATCAGATTGATCATCTTCGGACTGGCACCAATAAATTTTATACCATGCTCATGACACACGCGAGAAAATTCTGCGTTCTCCGCCAAAAATCCATATCCAGGATGGATGGCGTCGGCATTGGTAATCTCCGCAGCTGACATGATATGAGGAATATTCAAATAAGATAAATTACTGGGAGGAGGGCCTATGCATACGGCCTCATCAGCAAATCTAACATGGAGACTATCTTTGTCGACAGTTGAATACACTGCTACTGTTTCCACACCCATTTCCTTGCATGTTCTGATAATTCTCAATGCAATTTCTCCTCTGTTGGCTATGAGTATTTTTTTAAACACGTTGGTTATCTTTAGAATAAAAACTTTGATAGAATTTAAAAAGCTTCATTGACTCTTGTCTCAGTGAGAAGAGTCAATAAAACTTATCAAGGCCTTATGAAGGATCGACCAGGAACAATGGTTGATCGTATTCAATTGGTGATGCATTGTCAACCAGTACTTTAACTATGGTTCCTGAAACCTCGGATTCTATTTCATTGAATAGTTTCATTGCCTCCACGATACAGACCGTTTGACCAGCTTCTACTTTGTCACCAACTTTAACAAACACATCCGAATCCGGGTTTGGTGACCGATAAAAAGTACCAATCATAGGAGATTTTATAGAAATATACTTACCCTCATCCGAGGCTGCTTCCGTAGGAGCGGCATCAGTTGAAGGTGCCTTTGTACTTGCTTCAGTGGCTGTTGTATTTTGAACAACTGGCTGTACACTTGGTTGAACAGCCTGGGCAACGGTTTCAATAATCTTTGCTTTGGGTTCAGCGTTTTTTCTAACTTTTATTTTGAATTCTTCCGTTTCAATATTCACCTCATCGAGGCCCGATTTAGAGATAAAGTCTATTAGGTCTCTGATTTCTTTAGCTTTCATAATGGTTATTTTACACGTTCAGAATATGAACCAGTTCGGGTATCTACTTTAATAATTTCATCCTGTTCAATAAAAAGAGGCACTTGAATTTCCGCGCCTGTTTCCAAAGTAGCTGGTTTGGTGGCATTAGTAGCCGTATCACCTTTAACACCAGGCTCCGTATATGTAATTTGTAATTCTACAAAAGGAGGTAACTCACAGTTCAATGGAGTCTCTGTTTCGGCATGGTAGATAACATCTACTTCCTGTCCATCCTTTAGGAGTTTGGCTGAGGTAATTAAGTCTTTTTGAAGCGTTACCTGCTCAAAAGTGCTACTATCCATAAAATGAAAACCTAAATCATCCTTATAAAGAAATTGATGAGGTCTTCTTTCAATTCTTGCTGTGGTTACTTTAACACCAGCATTAAAGGTATTTTCAATTACTTTTCCAGTGGTTAGGCTCTTTAATTTTGTTCTTACAAAGGCCGGCCCTTTCCCAGGTTTTACATGTTGAAATTCTACTATTGTATATAGATCATTGTTAAACTCTAAACACAATCCATTTTTAAAATCTGAGGTGTTTGCCATTGAGAAAAATTTTAATTCTAAATTACAAATGAATCAATAAAATGAAAATGAATTGACTTATTTTGGGTCAAGTCCCCACTTCACATAAACGGACCCCCAGGTAAAGCCACCTCCAAATGCTGAGAGGACAAGATTATCTCCTTTTTTCAGCTGAGATTCATAATCATGCAAACATAATGGAATTGTACCACTTGTTGTATTTCCATACTTTTGAATAGTCATCATTACCTTTTCAGGACCAATGCCCATACGTTTGGCTGTAGCGTCAATAATCCTCTTATTTGCCTGATGTGGGACTAACCAGGCAACCTCCTCAGAGCACAAATTATTTCTTTCCATGATCTCAGCAGAAATATCAGCCATATTGGTCACAGCGAATTTGAAAACAGCAGAACCTTCCTGGTAAACGTAATGTTCCTTGGCATCGATGGTTTCATAGGTGGCCGGTCTCTTACTCCCTCCGGCCTTCATGTGAAGATGGCAGGCTCCTGATCCATCCGCTCTTAATATGGAATCGATAATCCCATACTCTTCTTCAGTTGGTTCCAACAGAACTGCTCCACCACCATCACCAAAAATAATACAGGTTGTCCGGTCTTCATAATCAATGATGGATGACATTTTATCAGCTCCGATTACAATAACCTTTTTATATTTTCCTGTTTCGATGAATTGGGATCCGGTTGTTAGTGCAAAAAGAAAACCTGAACATGCGGCCTGTAGATCATAGCTAAAGGCATTTTTCGCCCCAATTTCATTGGCAACAATATTTGCTGTAGCAGGAAATAGCATATCGGGAGTGGTAGTGGCACAGATAATAAGGTCTATTTCGTTCGGATCAGTATTTGTCTTTTCGAGAAGACCTTTTACCGCTTGGGTTCCGATAACTGAAGTCCCTTGATCCTTTCCCTTTAGTATTCGCCTTTCTTTTATTCCGGTTCTTGTGGTGATCCACTCATCAGAGGTATCAACCATTGTTGTTAGTTCCTCATTGCTAAGCACATAATCAGGAACCCAGGCGTTTATACCTGTGATCACGGCTCTGGTTCTACTCATGGGTGAAAAATTTAATTGTAGTGTTTATGCCCCGAGGCTTTCTTTAATTTTTAAATGAACATTGGACCCAGCCATTCTTTGAGCCTGCAAAAGCATATTTTTTATTGCTGTCCCGCTAGAGACACCATGACCAATGACCACATTTCCATTGACTCCCAATATAGGGCTTCCGCCAATGGCCTCATAGTTAAACTTGTGAAAAAATGGATCCAACAGATTTCTTTTTTTCAGGATATCATAAATGGATTCTGCAAACTTTAGTATAACATTTCCTGTGAATCCATCACAAACTATCACGTCAGCCTTGTCGTTAAAAATGTCTCGGCCTTCTATATTACCAACGAAATTTAGTTGTTTATCAATTTTGAAAAGTTGATAGGCTGCTTGAGTCAATAGGGTTCCCTTTTGTTCTTCCTCGCCAAGATTCATCAATCCGACTTTTGGATCATCTATACCAAACACGTTTTTGGCATATATGGAACCCATCTGTCCGAATTGCATTAGTACATCAGGTTTGCAGTCAGCATTGGCGCCAACATCTATGATCACACCAAAATCGCCATTTTCCTTAGGAACAAATCCGGCAATTCCTGGCCTGATTACACCCTCAATTGCTTTGATAGTGAACATAGCCCCGACATGCATTGCCCCGGTATTACCCGCACTACAGAATGCCTGCACATAACCTGACTTTAGTAGTCCAAAGCCAACGGCAATACTGGAATTAGGTTTTTGTGATAGCGCCTTTGTGGGATGTTCGGCCATTCCTATCACTTCGTCGGCATTATGGATCTCTATTAAATCACTTTCTACCCCTTTTTCACTCAGGAGATTAGTGATAATATCTTCTTTTCCAACTAAAACAATTTGAACGTCTGGCGGTAGTTCCTGTATGGCCAATTTGGCTCCTTCAATTGCGGCTTCCGGAGCGAAATCGCCACCCATTGCATCTAATGCAACCTTCATAAAACTATACCAATACTTCTTTTTCCATAATCACTTTACCCTTATAGTATAGTTTGCCCTCGTACCAATGGGCTCTATGGGGTAAATGAAGCTCCCCAGTTGCAGGACAAGTTACAAGGTTCTTAGCCGTTGTTTTATAGTGCGTTCTTCTCTTATCTCTTCTTGCTTTTGAAGTTTTGCGTTTAGGATGCGCCATTTTTCTTAGATATTTATCAGTTTAATTATTTCTTAAATTTTTTAATTGTTTCCATCTAGGATCAATATTCTCATCATTTGAATCTTCATCAGATGAATAAACAATTTGTCCTTCTTCATCAATTTCACTCTCTTCAAACTTCGGATGAAGCTTCTTCATCGGAACTGCCAGTCCGATAAATTCATAAATGAACTGGGCAACATTAATATTCTCTTTATCACGAGAAATGATGCTTATATGTTCATCCAATTCTTTTTCCTCTTCACCAAATTTGAAAATCAGGTTTTCGTTTAAATCAATTGGATAATCAAAGGGTTCCAAACTTCTATCACAGACCAACTCAATAGAACCCTTGAGCTCAAAAGTCATGTTGATAAGCGTTTCGGTTTTATCCAGAATCAAATCAACTGAAATGTTACCCTTTTCTACCAATCCACCTTCAAACAAAGTAAAGAACGAATCTTTCACCTCAAAACGATACTCATGTGTCGAATTTTTGAGACTAAAAATATCAATTTCGAATTCTTTGATATCCTTCTTTACCATACCCCTAAAATTAAGACGGCAAAGTTAAAAATATAATTCTAATAATAAAAGCAAGGGATTTAATTTGCTTTCACTATATGGTGTTCCTTATAGTGACATTCTACGTACAATGAATTAACTAATTAGTGGAAACAGGATTTAACTCATTTCGATGATTTAAAATATCCACTGCCATAAAAATGGCGCTTCGGATCGAACTTTCATTAGCTTGATTCTTACCTGCAATGTTATAGGCCGTTCCATGATCGGGAGATGTTCTCACATGAGAAAGTCCTGCTGTGAAATTTACGCCCTCTTCAAATGACAATGTTTTGAAGGGTACCAAGCCCTGGTCGTGATACATTGCCAAAGTAGCATCAAATTTTTCATATTGTGCAGTTCCAAAGAAGCCGTCGGCAGGATAAGGCCCAAATATCAAATGCCCTTTCTTTTTAAGTTCAGCGATCGCCGGACTTATTACCTCTTGTTCTTCGTTTCCCAGAATACCATCTTCTCCTGCATGTGGATTAAGACCTAATACAGCAATCCTGGGCTTAGCAGCACCGAAATCTTTTTTCATTGATTCCAGTAATATGGATGCCTTATTGATAATTTTTTCTTTAGTCAATGCATTTGGAACCTCTTTCAAGGACATGTGACCGGTAACAACACCAACTTTCAAGCGATCACTTGCGAGGATCATAAGACTATCCTTGGCTTCAAATTTTTCCGTAATGTATTCTGTGTGGCCAGGGAAGTTGAAATCGTCGCTCTGTATATTCTTTTTGTTTATTGGTGCTGTGATCAAAGCATGTATTTTCCCTTCTTTCAGATCTGCGGTTGCTTTTTCCAATGCCTTAAAAGCACAGGTCCCACTTTCAGGTGTAGCTTCCCCGGGTTTGAGCTCAATAGCTTCAGACCAGCAATTAACAACATTGATTTTTTTAAAGTGCAGATCAAATGAATTGTTAACCGGATTATGGTTGAAGGGCTCAAGATTCATGCTCTTTCGATAGTAGGACAGAACTTTTGTCGAACCGTAGACGACCGGAGTAATCAGTTTTAGTATTCTATTGTCAGATAGTGCCTTGATAATAATTTCCGGACCCACCCCATTCAAATCTCCAATGGATAGGCCTACAACAGGCTTGGTTTTAGGTTTTGATTTATTCATTATTAAATGCTACTTACACTTTAGACGGTAAGATCAAATCACAATTTCAAAGGATGAACTATTATCAATAATCTGTTATGCTTTAACCAGTATTGTAGTAGTTTTGAATCCGCAATTTATATAATTTATTATTATGACTAAAGTAAGGCCCAAAAAGTATTTAGGACAACACTTTCTTAGAGACTTGAGGATCGCGGAGAAAATTGCACAGTCGTTAACCGGGCATTTGGATTACCAAAATATACTGGAGGTTGGTCCTGGAATGGGGGTTCTTACTGATTTTTTGATGAAAGAGCATCCATTGATAAATATATATGCGGTGGATGTTGACAAAGAATCAATCGCTTTTTTAAACGATCGCTATGGAGATCGGAAAGGCTTGGAAGTGATTCATGGTGATTTCCTCAGGATGAATATCTCTGATACGATCAAGGACAAGGTCGCTATTATTGGAAATTTTCCATACAATATATCATCCCAGATTTTTTTTAAGACCCTGGAACTAAAAGATCAGGTTCCGGAGGTGGTTTGTATGTTGCAAAAAGAGGTTGCTGAAAGGATTGTGGCTAAGCCCGGTGGCAAGATTTATGGTATTCTAAGCGTTTTGCTACAAGCTTTCTATGAGGTGGAATATTTATTTACTGTTGAACCGCATGTATTTCACCCTCCTCCAAAGGTGAAATCTGCAGTGATCAGGTTAATTAGAAATAGTACTTCGCAATTGAAATGTGATGAACAACTTTTTAAGAAGGTTGTAAAATCCGGATTCCAAAATCGTAGAAAAACATTGCGCAACGCATTAAAAAAGATAAATTTGCCAGCGGAAATGGAAGGATTGGATGTGCTGGGTAAAAGAGCTGAACAACTTTCGGTCAATGATTTCATTGATCTGACATTTAAACTACAATCAAGTTGGATGTAAACGCACAATTTGAGCTGTCTAAGGAGTATTTGGAAAAACTCAAAAATGCCATAGACGGTGACGATAAGGACTTCATAAAAACCACAATGGATGGTGTGAATCATGCGGATATTTCCTCTGTATTGGAAGAATTTAATTCGGCAGATTCCAAATTCGTTATTGACTTATTGGATGTAGAGGTAGGAGCCAATATCATCAGTGATCTGGATGATGATACACAAAAAAGCTTCTTAAAGGAATTTGATTCAGTAGAAATTGCCAAGTTTATCGATTACCTCGATTCGGATGATTCTGCTGATATATTAAATGAACTGCCTTTAAAGGCTCGCCAGGAGGTCATTTCAAAAATAGAAAATCAGGAAAAAACTGCTAATATCCTTGAGCTATTGCGCTATGAAGAAGATAGTGCCGGTGGGTTGATGGCAAAGGAAATGATTCGTGCTAACATCAATTGGACAGTTGTACAATGTATTGAAGAGATTAGAAGGCAGGCTGGTAACGTTCAAAAGATCTATTCTGTTTATGTTGTTGATAACAAGGATAAATTGCTGGGAAGGGTTTCGCTGAAAAGGATCATTCTCGCTGATGACAACAAGAAGATCGCGGATATATACGAAGATGACATTGCTTCCGTGGAAACGTTCATGGATGAGGAAGAGGTGGCTTCAATTATGAGGAAATATGATTTGGAAGCGGTGCCGGTGGTCAATGTTCATGGTAAATTGGTTGGAAGAATTACCATTGATGATATCGTAGATGTAATTACTGAATTAGCAGAACAGGAAAGACAATTGATGTCAGGTATTTCTGAGGATGTTGAAGAGGATGATAGCCTTTGGGTTTCTGCACGGGCTAGACTTCCATGGCTCGTCATTGGATTAGCCGGGGGTATTTTAGCTGCCAAAGTTATGGGCTTTTTCGAGGAGGCAATTAAAAGTGTTACCGCTATGGCTTTTTTTGTTCCGTTGATCATGGCTACTGGCGGAAATGTTGGTATCCAATCATCCTCAATCATTGTTCAGAGTTTGGCGAATAAATCAGTTTTTGAAGAGAATACTTTCAAGAGGTTATTAAAAGCGCTACTCGTTGCAATCATTAATGGTGCCGTGTTAGGTGCCGTGGTCTTCATTACAAGTTATTTATTAATTGATAATGATATCAGATTGGCAATTGTTGTTTCCACTTCTCTGGTAAGTGTAGTTTTACTAGCATCATTCACCGGAACATTGACACCTCTCGTACTTGATAAAATGGGCATCAATCCTGCATTAGCATCCGGTCCCTTTATTACCACTGCAAACGACCTGCTTGGTCTCGGAGTTTATTTTATCATCTTTTACGTTTTATACTAACCCCAGCCTGATCAAAGTTATGGGAAAATCATGCCTGATTATTGATGAAATGCATGAGAGCATTGTAGAGCTCCTGGAGAAAGAAGGTTTTATGATTGCCTATCAACCGGAAATACGGCGAAACGAAATCCTGGAAATTATCGGAGATTTCGATGGTGTGATCATTAGAAGTAAGACTTCCATTGACAAGGAATTTTTAGAAGCAGCAAACAAGTTAAAATTCATCGCAAGGGCTGGTGCCGGGGTAGATCAAATTGATGTGACTGAAGTTGAACGCAGAAATATCAAGGTAGTGAATGCGCCTGAAGGTAATCGGGATGCAGTAGGGGAACATACAGTAGGTATGTTGCTGACACTCTTTAATAAGCTACATTTGGCAGACCGGCAAGTGAAAGATGGTATATGGGATAGAGAAGGCAATCGGGGCCATGAGATTATGGGTAAAACAATTGGTCTGATCGGGTATGGCCATATGGGAAATGCCGTGGCCCAAAGGTTATCAGGTTTTGCTTGTGAAGTGATCGCTTATGATAAGTATAAAGAAAATTTCTCTGATAAATATGTGAAGGAAGTCGGAATGAATGAGATTTTTTCAAGGTCGGAGGTTGTAAGTTTTCATGTCCCATTAACCCATGAGACTAAGTCAATGATCAATGATGACTACCTGAGTAAGTTTAAAAAAAACATATATCTGATTAATACAGCCAGGGGGGAAATATTGGTTCTGGAGGCTTTAAAGCGGCAATTAGAAAAGGGGAAAATACTGGGTGCAGGGTTGGATGTGCTGGAATATGAAAAATATAATTCTTTGAATGCCAGCCAAAATGAAGTCTATACTTATTTAAAAACTTCAAATAAAATACTCTTCACACCCCATGTAGCCGGCTGGTCTCATGAATCCTATGAAAAAATAAGTCAGGTTCTTTACAAAAAGATAAAAAAACTTAATATTTCCTGAAAGGCTTGTAAATATCCTTGCTAAGCCGAAAATAGCCCTTTATGCTCTGATTTGGGCACTTCTTCAAAATCATATTGAATCTATAGTAATGTAATTTTGGACCTGTTATTCAATATTAAATACTTTCCCAAACCTCTATTTTAGCCACTTTAAATATTTGCCAAAACTGCTTATGTCTTTTTATACTGTCTTAAAGAAATGGCGGCGCACTTTTGAGAATACCATTGAAAAACCAATTCTGACTTCTTTTTTGGTTTTTTTATTGTTATCAGTCTTGGTGATTGGATTGAGTCTTAGATTCTACCTACACGAATTTGAAGAATTTTATCTCAATGTCCTGGCTGAGGCTCATGGTATGCTTTTCGATATTCTGATCATTGGTATATTGATTTTCTGGCTCAATAAAAGTGGGGAGAGAAGGCTTAGAATAAGAACTTATAAAGATGAGATTGATGATTTCCGGCTTTGGGAATCTGATGAAGCAGCCTTTCGAAATGTGGGTAATATTAAAAGACTGAACAGACACCAGATCTTCAGCATTAATTTGGTGAATTGTTATTTGGCTAAAACCAATCTGAACTATGTTGTTCTTAAGGGTTCAAATCTAAATTCGGCAAATTTATCCTATGCCAATCTCATAGAATGCAACCTGGATGAGGCGAGACTTAACCAGACAAACCTGGAGAGTGCAAGCTTAAACCAGGCAAGCCTCAGGGGCGCTTACGCCAGTGGCGCAAATTTCAAAGATGCCTTTCTAATTAAATCCGACCTTACAAATGCTTTTTTAATTAAGGCCGACTTCAACAATGCTTTCATGATGGAAGCCGATTTACGAGGAGCATATGTTACAGGTGCAGTTTTTGATAATGCTAACCTGTACAGGGCAGATTTAAGAAACGTTACTGGTCTCACGATCGAGCAAATAAAAAGGGTGAAAACATGCTACCTTGCAAAATTTGACGATGAGGTTTTGGAAGAACTTAAAAGAGAATGCCCTCAACTAATCGAACAATAATCAATGTTAATGCTTAGGTAGCGTTATCCTGAAAGTTGAGCCTTTACCAATTTCACTTTCTACCGTAATTTTTCCTTGATGGTAATCAATGAATTCCTTACAAAGAATTAAACCTAATCCTGTTCCGCTTTCATCATAGGTCCCTTTGGTAGAATTTTTGTGTTCTATTTTAAACAACTTATCAAGTTGGTCCCGCCTAATACCGATGCCATTGTCCCTCACATTTATTTCAATGGAATCTTTCCACTCGTTCCCCTCTAAAATGATTTCCCCTCCCGGATGCGTAAACTTTACAGCATTTGAAACCAGATTTCGGATCACAGCATCAATGGCATTCTTATCCGCCATAATTTCAATGTCTTGATCCAAATGAATTCTTATGTCAATGTTTTTGCTCTTTGTTGATGTTTCAAATAGTTCTTTATTGGTTTCGAATATTTTAAGTAGACTAATTGATTCAAGTGTATATTGGATACCCTTCGTCTGTGACCTGGCCCAGTTCAATAAGTTTTCCAAAAGCGTTGAGAGATTTTTTACAGAGCTAGTCAAATCAGTTGCCATCGTTTTTATTTCATCTTGCGATATATGGCTATTGTGATTTATAAGTAAATCTGAAAAAGACGAGAGAGAATTAATAGGCCCCTTTAGATCATGTGCAATAATGGAAAAAAATTTGTCCTTCGTTGTATTAAGCCTGTTGAGCTCTGCATTCTGACGGTTGATCTGTTGATTGACGTCAGCCAGTTTTTCGTTGAGATCCTTTTTGGACTTGAAATTATAATACAGTAAGCCAAGGATCACAAAAGTCAATAAAAGTGAAACAATCAGGAAATTTCTAAATACCTGTTCATTGTGTAACTCACTTTCTCGTAGTTCCTGTGTTTTCTTTAAAAAGGCAATTTCACTTTCTTTTTGAGCAACATTGTATTTGGCCCGTTCCCCTTCAAGTTCTCTGTTATCTTCCTCATTACTAATGAACTGGATCATTTCGGCATAAAGATCTTTATATTCCAGGGCTTTTTTATAATCAGCATTGATGGCATAGAATGTATAGAGGTAATCATAGCTGTTCAGGATTTGCCTTCTATCGTTGGTCGAAATAGCGCAATCCAAACCTAGTTTGAGCTCGGATAGAGATTTTTCGTTGTTTCCCAATTGTAAATACACCATTCCTAAGTAATTAGCCGTTCTTGAAAGCTTCAGTGTGTCTTTTAGAATCTCGCTGATTTGTTTGGCTTCCTTGTGCATAATAAGCGCTTGATGTAACTGGTTTAGACTACTTCTAATTTTGCCCAATAAATTCAAGGATTCAACTATACCATCTTTATCTTCAATTTTCCTTCTAAGTTCCAATGATAGCTTTAACTCATCCAATGCTTTGGTATGACTGCCCATTTTATTGTAGTAGATACCCATTGAATAAAGTGCGCTGGCTTTTAATGTATCATTCTTGACTTCCTCTGCTCCATTCAAACTGTTTTGAAGGTAGATCAATGCTTGCTCGTTGTTATTTAAGTTTAAGTAGAGCTGACCTATCTTATTTTGAGTTTTAATAACGGGAGCAGCATATCCTGTTTTTTCCCAAAGGATCAGGGCTTCTTTATAGAAGTTCAATGCCTGGAACTGATCACTTGCCTCCTCATAAATATGGGCAATCGCCATAATAGTTTCAGCTTTTTCCATATCAAACTGCATGGAATCAGTGATGTTAAGTGCTTGAAAGCAATAGCTAAGCGCATTCTCATAATCAGCACCCCAGACCTGATTTATCCGGCCCTTATTTCTTAGTGCTATGGCTTCTTCTCTTTTATTGTTGAGTGCCCTAGCAAGGTTTTCAGCCCGTTCCGCCCATTTCCAGGCCCGATCATAATCAATATGTAGATATCCCTCGGCCAGTAAATTCAGAATATGGGGTTTTTCATGGTCCTTGACAAGAATAAGTCTTGTTTCTAAAGTTATAAGCTTCTCTTCATCTTGAGGAAAGGCAGTGTGATTTATGCACACCGAAATCAATATGACAAAGAAAAAGAATTTAAACCGCCCTAGCTTACACCGTTGTCCTGACATTAGATCAAAAATGAATCGGATTGTATCAATGAAAGATTCAAAAATCTTGTTTATAGCTATTGAATGTGTGCTAATATATGATTTTGTATTGCCTCCACAAAAGTTTATACAGGAATAATAACAGGCATTTTTGGAGATACTTTTACAAATTCTTAATTTTGCCAGCTCTGATAGAAATCTAAATAAATTTTTTTATCTTTAATGTGAAACGGTTTCGGTGATAGGGGCCGTTATTTTTTATTTTTATATCAGGGTAAAGTTAGAAAAGATACACCAACTATGGTGTTTTATTAAAATTGTATTGCCAGGGATTTAACTATAAGTGTTATGACCAAGATTTCTTATTACACAGAAGAAGGTTTAAACAAGCTTAAAGAAGAACTTAATGAGCTTAAAACCAAAGGAAGATCAGATATATCCAAACAAATAGCTGAAGCAAGAGATAAAGGAGATCTAAGCGAGAATGCTGAATACGATGCGGCAAAGGATGCGCAAGGCCATTTGGAGGCAAAAATTGCCAAATTGGAAGAGATTGTTGGAAATGCCAGGGTCATTGACCAATCATCCATTGATACTTCAAAAGTTTCAATTTTATCCACTGTGAAGATCAAGAATAAGAAAAACGGGATGGAAATGAAATATACTTTGGTTTCAGAAGAAGAAGCAGATTTGAAGCAAAATAAAATATCGGTTACCTCACCTATCGGGAAGGGATTATTGGGCAGGAAAAAAGGTGAAATAGCACTGGTTGAAGCTCCTGCCGGAAAGATGGAATTTGAAATTGTGGAAATCAGCCTTTAGTTATGTCCAGTATATTCACTAAGATTATTAATCGTGAAATTCCGGGACATATCGTAGCCGAAGATGACGATTTCATTGCATTCTTAGATATCAACCCTTTAGTAAAAGGACATTGTTTGGTTGTCCCTAAAGTTGAAGTGGATTATATATATGATTTGGAAGACAATGTTTTGGCCGATCTGAATGTCTTTGCCAAAAGAGTAGCAAAGGCAATAGAAAATTCGGTGCCTTGTCTGAGAATAGGCATAGCAGTAATTGGTTTGGAGGTGCCTCATGTACATGTACATTTAGTACCATTAAATAGCATGGACGATATTAATTTCAGCAGGCCAAAACTCAATCCAGGACAGGAAGAATTGGCAGAAGTTGCTCGAGCAATCGCAGAAGCTTTTAAATAAAATTCACCCCGCTGGTTTATCCGCATAGGTGGGGATTTCATTTTTAATCAATAAGCCTGAAAAGCATGAAGAAATCAGTGACCATTATACTGGTTTTTGTTTTGTTCACGGGCTTTATCCTTACACTTAATCAGTATTTTGGATTTCTTGAGAATATTAATTGGGGAAGTAAATGGGTTTTTGTGCCTAATTTTCTGAATCTCATTTTTTCCTTTACCATTGTCGCAACAATTTTTCTGATCATTTTTGAACGAGGAAAACCATCAAAGACCATCGCCTGGATTCTGGTTTTAGTCCTTTTCCCCTTAATTGGTATGTTGCTATATCTTTATTTTGGAAGAAATTATCGTAAGAATAAGATTTTTTCAAGGAAAGGGCTTGCGGATTTTGAGCGAATAGATTTGTTAAGTAAAAATCAGATTGAGGATCTTTCAGGACAACATTTCAATAACAGCAAGATCTTTGGCAAGATCAATATCATCAAACTATTGCTTAACAACAGCAAGGCACTACTTACGGAAAATAATGAGGTAGAGATCTTGAACAATGGTGAGGCCACATTTGACTCCATTCTTGATGAGTTACGAAATGCAAGAGATCACATACACCTGGAATACTATCGATTTCGGAATGATAAGATCGGAAGAAAAATAAAAAGGATCCTGATTCAGAAAGCACAACAAGGAGTTCAGGTACGGGTTATCTATGATAAAGTGGGTAGCTGGAGTCTTGACAGGAGGTTTTTACGGGGACTAAGAAAACGTGGTGTGGAGATCGTTGCTTTTATGCCCATTCGATTTCCTTTTTTTGCCAATAAAGTAAATTATAGAAATCACCGGAAGATCATTGTTGTGGATGGTAAAATTGGGTTTGTGGGAGGAATTAATATTGCAGACAAATATGTAGAAGGTGATCCGGAGCTAGGTTTCTGGCGGGATACCCACCTTAAGATCGTAGGTGATGCCGTACACAGCTTACAGGCAATTTTCCTGACCGATTGGTACTTTTCAAGTGAGAAGATTGTACAAGGAGATCAGTTTTTCCCCAAGCATGATGTAGCGATAAAAAGCTTGGTTCAAATCACGGCAAGTGGCCCTGATTCAGATTGGGCCAGTATTATGCAGGCTTATTTCTCTGCGATAACCACCGCTGATCACTACATTTATATATCCACTCCATATTTTATGCCCAATGAAAGTATACTGACTGCAATCAAGACGGCAGCATTGAGTGGTGTTGACGTGAAAATAGTGCTTCCCGGGCGTTCGGACTTATTTCTTTATGACTGGAGTTCGAATTCATATATTGAAGAACTTCTGGAAGCTGGTGTAAACATTTATGTATATAGAAAAGGATTTACACACAGTAAACTTTTGATGGTAGATGGCATTTTTTGTTCCGTGGGAACCGCAAATATGGATGTGCGAAGTTTCGACCAGAATTTCGAAGTAAATGCTTTGGTGTATGACACCAATATTACTACCCAGCTCGAAAAATTGTTCATGGAAGATATTGAAAACAGTGAAAAAATAATCCTGGACAATTTCCAGAGAAGACCCTTTATCAAAAAATTGCAAGAATCTATTGGCCGTATTTTTACTCCCTTGTTATAATTTTTTAAGCTCTCAGCTATGAGGTTTTAGGTGTTAGTGATGTTCCTGACAACACCTCAAGATAAAACCATTCATATAGCTGGTCTAAAGTGTTGAGGTGTTGAAGTTTCGTTGCAATCGGAATTTGCCATTTAGAATTCAACAGTCACTTCGATCAAACAAGATGTACTGACACCATCAAGGTGTCTGACATCGGTACTATCTGAAATTGTGTTGAGGTGTTGATGTATTTAAGTGTTGAAGTTCATCTTTTGTCACATTTCGTAATTCATCATTCGAAATTCGTAATTATCTTATGATTTTATCCGACCGGGATTTTCATTGATAAATGCTTTCCAGCTTTTTGTGGAGGATTGTGGATTCCCTTGTTGAAAATGATGACAAACGGCTACCGCCAGGGCATCGGTAGCATCCAGAAGTTTTGGCTCTTCCTGGAATCTCAGTAGCTTTTTCAACATTTGGGCAACTTGTTCCTTCGATGCATTTCCATTGCCTGTCACAGATTGCTTGACTTTCTTGGGAGCGTATTCTGTAATAGCAATTTCTCTTGATAACGCTGCCGCCATGGCTACTCCCTGGGCTCTGCCTAGCTTCAGCATGGATTGAATGTTTTTACCATAGAAAGGCGCTTCCAACGCCATTTCATCAGGAGAATAGTCATCAATAAGACTGATCAATCGCTCGAATATTTTCTTCAATTTGAGCTCATGGTTCGTATATTTGCTCAGATGGATCACCCCATATTGTAAAAGTTTCATTTCTCTCCGATTAACAGATATTAAACCATATCCCATGACACTAGTGCCTGGATCTACTCCCAGAAAAATTTTTTCACTACCTCTTTTTGCTTCAATTTCTGCCATTCATGCAATATAGGTATATCAGCATTTTTAAAAAAAATAATGGAAGAACTGCAATTTCAATTCTCCTGAAGCTGACTATATTAATTGGAATTATTTATTATTTCCTAACCAGATTTAATAACGATGAGGGCCTAAGCCATGATATCACTGAAACATTGAATTTTTGGCTTAGGGATCAATCTATTTTGATCCATTTAGTGCTTTTGATACTCATGTGTATTAACTGGACCATTGAGGCAATTAAGTGGAAGTTTCTTGTTCGAAAAAATGAAATAATCAGTGTAACTCAGGCAATCAAAGGGGTGCTATGTGGTTTATGTATAGGATTAATTACACCATGGAGGATAGGTGATTATGCCGGAAGAATCTGGCAGCTTCAAAATGATACAAGAAAAGAAATGATTGGCGCTGTTGCTTTGAACCAGTTTATTCAAACGATGGTCACGTATATTTTTGGAATGGTTGGGTTAGGGTGGTTTATTAAAAACTTTTATGGTTTTGATACGGCTTCTGCTCTTATGATCATTACGATCGTTCTGAGCTTGTTTTTGTTGTTGACCGGACTCTTACTTAAAGGACGTGGAAGTATTGTACGATTTATTCACCGTGTATTGGGTAGAGGAGTCGGGAGAATGCTTCACGTAATTTCTTCTTATTCGAGAAAGGATATTCACATTGTATTTGCACTATCTGCCATTAGATATCTAGTGTTTGCCACTCAATTCTTATTGGTTCTAAAATTTTTCGAATTGGCTCTTCCAATACATATTTTATTTGCAGGTATTACCTGGGTGTTTTTGATAAAATCAGTTATTCCAGCAATCAATTTCCTGAGCGACCTTGGAGCAAGGGGAGTTTCAGCGCTGATTTTCTTTAATTTCTATCATGTTGACACGGCCATTGTAATAAGTGCTACTTTGGTTGTTTGGTTGATCAATATTTTGATCCCTGCTCTGATTGGACTATTTTTTACATTTAGAATGCGGATATTTAGAAAATGATGTTGTGGATTTTCATTATTTTAAGCATTGCTTATTTTTTACTTACATCAACTTTTCTGTTTGGGTGGTTGAGTATAAAAAAACTTCCAAAAAATCAACAGAACAATAGCCATTCAACCGCTGTATCGATTATTATTCCGGTCAGAAATGAAGAGGAAAATATTCTTGATCTCTTATCTGATATCGGCAACCAGGAATATCCTAAAGATTTGATTGAGGTAATTGTAGTGGATGACAATTCTGAAGATGCAACGGTCGATATTATACAAAAGAATCAGGATCAATTTGATTTTTCTTTACAACTTATTGAGCAGAAAGACGAAAAGCCATTTAATGGTTCGCATAAGAAACGATCAATTACTCAGGGAGTTCAACTCGCTAAAGGTGAACTGATTTTTAATACAGACGGGGATTGCCGGTTCAAAGTAGGCTGGATTAGGGATACGGTAAGATTATTCAGGCTTGGGGGATATTCCTTTATCAGTGGACCTGTTACTTTTTTCAGGAGTAAAAATCTTTTTGAAAAATTACAAACCATGGAGTTTTCGGGTCTCATCGGGGCAGGGGCTGCTTCTCTGAATCTTGGTTTCCCGAATATGTGCAATGGAGCTAATCTGGCTTATACAAAAAAAGTCTTTCAAGAGGTAAATGGTTTTGAAGGCTATGAACAATTACCCTCCGGTGATGATGAATTTTTGATGCAAAAGATTTATAAAATCAGTCCTTCCAAAGTAGTATTTAACAGGAATGCATCTTGTATAGCTTATACCTCGGCTAAAGATTCTTTTAAGGAATTTTTGTTTCAAAGAAGAAGATGGGCGGGAAAATGGAAGTTTCATAAAGATATAAAAATACAGCTCCTGGCAATGTTTATCTTTCTTTTCAACCTTTTTACATTATCCACATTCCTTTGCGCTGTTCTTGGGAATTGTCCTATGGATATCTTCTTTGCTGGTTTTGTTACGCGTCTTATCGTGGACGCTCTTTTCACTTACAATGTGCTAAAGTTCCTTGGACATCGATTTTCTTTTTTTTACTTTCTCATTTTGGAGTTGGTCTATCCATTATATGTGATTTTTTTTGGAATTATATCGAACTTTGGTCAATATGAATGGAAAGGCAGAATATTAAATCATAAGATCGATGAGTGATGAAGAATTTGACATTCTTGATGAACTTTATTTTGTACTATCATTTGAAGTCTTAGTAAAGGAATTGGATCTTCAGGAAGATGTAATTAAGGTACTTTTATTATCATTGATAAAAAAAGGTTGGGTAAAATGTTTTGAAGCCGTTGATCGGGAAATTGTGGTAGATGACACCGACTTTGAGGATAACTATTTCAGATATTATTATCTTGCAACAAAGGAAGGACTATTGGCTCACAACAGTAATTGACTTTTACAAAGTGGATCAAAACTCCGGGAACTCTAAGATAAGCAGTGATTGTTCAGAACTAAAGCAATGGAAGATATCATCAAAAATAAATATGAGCTTAAGGAACTTGAGTTAAACTCATTACTCGAAGTGACTCAGGCCATTAATAATAATCTTCCGGAAGAATCTCTTTATAAGATTTATCATTTTACATTAAGGGCCAATCTGAATATAAAGAAACTAGCTTTGTATGTGTTGGATGATCGTTGGGATTGTAAAGCAAATCATGGCACCGATGCCAATTTCTACCAAATACCACTCGAGGAAAAGTTCCTCGATATTCAAGAAATTACCTATCTGGAAAGTAGCTGCGAGAATAGTCCCTTTGGAGAGTTCGAGACGATGATACCTGTGATGCACAAGAACAGTATACTGGCGTTTGTGTTTTTAGATGGCATAAGAAAAAGAATAGGTGGTATCGAAGGAGATGTAGATACTACATTTATACAAGCCCTGAGTAATATTATTTTAGTGGCTATAGAAAATAAAAAGTTGGCCAGGAAAGAACTCCGGCAGGAAGCATTTAAAAAAGAAATGGAAATTGCCAAGGATGTTCAAAAATATTTATTTCCTGAAAATTTACCCTATGGACCACGGTTGAAAGTAGAAGCAAGTTATTTGCCTCATCACACCATTGGAGGTGATTATTATGATTATATACCGATCAATAGGAATCAATTTTTGTTATGTATAGCAGATGTGTCCGGTAAAGGTATCCCGGCAGCAATTTTAATGTCTAATTTTCAAGCTTCACTGCGAACCTTGATCAGACAAACGTCCAATATTTCAACGATTGTTGAAGAGCTAAACTACCAGATATTGGAAAATGCCAAGGGTGAAAATTTCATAACTTTCTTTGCAGCTATCTATGACCATAAGTTAAAAACTTTGGTCTATGTCAATGCAGGTCATAACCCACCACTGTTGTATGATTCTAAAAATGGTTTACGTTTTCTTGACATGGGAACAACTGTATTAGGAAGTTTTCAACCTTTGCCTTTTTTGAATGAAGGCTTTATAACTGATCTGGATGATTTTCTTTTTTTTGGATATACCGATGGTCTTACTGAACTAAGAAACAATAGTGGTGAAGAATTTGGAATTGAACGTTTGGAGAAGTTGATTACGAGTAATGTTGAAAAGGGCCCCAGGGAGATCCATCAAGACATTATGCAGGAAATTGATACATTTAGAGAGGATACGGCTTATAGTGATGATATTACCATTCTGTCTTGCAAAGTTGATCCCTAGTACTTAAAAGATTGCAAATTGTACCTCCATAAGACACCCAAATTTCTTCAATACTTATATCCAGGGCTGGTTTGGCATAAGGACCGAAAAGAGAAATGTATCTACATCACTTTTGATGATGGACCAGTGCCTGAAATAACTCAATTTGCGCTCAATACGCTTGGTGATTTTAATGCCAAAGGAACTTTTTTTTGTGTAGGAGAAAATATCAGCAGATTTCCGGAAGAATTTAAGAAAGTCGTTGATCAGGGACATTCTGTGGGGAATCACACATTCAATCATATGAATGGCTGGAATAATTCCCAGGAGCATTATTACAAGAATGTAGAAAGGTGTCACGAAGAAATGAAAAAATTTATATCCGTAGATTCAAGACAATTATTTCGCCCACCCTATGGAAGAATAAAAAGAGCCCAAGCCAATAAATTAATGACAAACTACGATATCATTATGTGGGATGTCCTTACAGGTGATTTTGATCACAACCTTGATCAAGATACCTGCCTTAAGAAGGCAATTGAGTCCACCAGGAATGGATCCATTGTTATATTTCATGATAGTGAAAAAGCAGCTCGAAATATGCAGTTTGTACTTCCACGGTACCTGGACCATTTTTCCAATCTTGGTTACACATTTAGTGCACTATGATCTCCTTTTTCATTATTTGTTTTGTGTTGGCTTTTCTTACCATTATAGTCGACATTCTGTTGTTGGTTGGATGGTTTTTCAACTTTAAGGAGCACGAAACAAGTAATGGTGTCCGGTTTGATGCAAACATCTCCATTCTTATAGCCGCCAGAAATGAAGAACACAACATTGAGAGATGTGTGAAAAGCATAAATTCTTTGAATTACGAAAGAGGAAAACTGGAAATCTTAATTGGTAATGATCAATCCAATGATAGAACCTGGGAAGTCATGCAATCATTGTCAAAAAGATATGACAATGTAACTGTCATGAATATTAACTCAAACCTGGGCTCAGCGAAAGGAAAAGCAAATGTTTTGGCCCATCTGGCTAAAAGAGCCACAGGCGATTATTTTTTTATTACAGATGCCGATGTGGTAGTCACACCTCATTGGATAAATGGACTGATGAATGCAGTACAAGAAAATGTGGCTATCATATCAGGTACGACTGTTGTAACCGGAAGGGGGCTATGGGCAGCTCTTCAGAATATTGATTGGTTGTATGCTTTTGGCATGGTCAAAGTGGTAACAGATCTTAACTATCCAGTGACAGCTGTTGGAAACAATATGATGATCACACGGAAAGCTTATAACATAACAGGTGGTTATGAATCTTTAGCGTTTTCGATTACTGAAGATTTTCAGCTGTCTCAGGAAGTTTTAAAAAAGGGATTTGCCATAAGAAACCTGATAAATCCACAAGTGTTGGTGCGTACACGGCCTGTCAACTCATTAGTAGCGCTTTTGCATCAAAGGAAAAGATGGATGACAGGTGCGTTTGAATTGCCGGCTTTACTCATTTTCATACTACTGATGCAAGCACTTACACTCCCGGCAATCATCGGAGTTGTTGTTCATAGCCTCACATTAGGTCTTTCTTTCTTTGTTATTAAAATTATGCTAAGAAGCCTATTCATCATTTCAGTATTCAAAAAAACTGAAAGGTCATTTAATTTATTGCATTTGATACTATATGATTTTTATGCTGGAATATTATCTTTGTGCGCTTTGTTTTTTTATTTATTACCTATTAAGGTTAAATGGAAAGACAGGGTTTATAAATGACGTGAGGAATGAAGTATGTTGATACACATGCGCATATTTATCTGAAAGACTTCAAAAAGGATCTGGATGATATTATTGATAAATCGGTTGCAGCAGGTGTGGATGAAATTTACATGCCCAACATTGATCATACCTCGATCGATGATATGTTGGAGGTGGAGGCCAGATACCCCAAAAGGTGTTTTGCCATGATGGGCCTCCATCCCTGCTCCGTAAAAAGGAACTTTGAAAAAGAACTGTACCTGGTGGAAGAGTGGCTGGCTAAAAGAGATTTTTTAGCTGTCGGGGAAATTGGCATTGATCTTTACTGGGACAAAACCTTTCAAGGTGCTCAGGAGGAGGCCTTCAAAATTCAGATTGCATTTGCCAAAAAACATCAACTACCTATAGTCATCCACTGTAGGGAATCTTTTGATGTGACTATTTCTTTAGTTGAGGATTTATATGAAAAAGGATTAACAGGAGTGTTCCATTGTTTTGGGGGCTCGGTAGAAGATGCGAAGAGGGTGATAGCATTGGGGTTCTATATTGGAATAGGGGGAGTGGCCACATTTAAAAACGGGGGGTTGGATAAAGTTTTACCCGAAATCAATCTGGATCATGTGATTTTAGAAACAGACAGTCCATATCTGGCTCCGGTCCCACATAGGGGGAAACGTAATGAGCCATCTTATGTACCTCTTGTAGCGAGGAGGATCGCGGAGCTGAAGAACATTGATGTCGACGAGGTTGCGGAAAAAACAACATTGAATGCAGAAAAACTCTTTGTGAAACATTGGAAGTTGAAGGAAAATTAAAAAATGTAAGGAAGACAACTAAATATTTAGTTAAAGCATTGTATATTTAAAGGCGATTATGGATAATCCATCTAATTACAAAATAATCAACATACGATCAGATTCAGGGAGGGAGCCTAAAGCATCGGTGTTGCTTATTTATACAGGTGGAACCATTGGAATGTCTTATGATGAGTCCGGATCATTGGTCCCATTTAACTTTGGACACATTATTGAAAAGATCAGTTACCTTAAAGGATATAACTTAAAGATAACTGCGATATCTTTTCCAAAGCCAATAGATTCCTCTAATATTAAACTGGATCATTGGAATGATCTTGCTTACATTATCTATGAAAACTACGATAGCTACGATGGCTTTGTCGTCCTGCACGGAACCGACACCATGGCTTATAGTGCTTCGGCTCTTAGCTTCATGTTGGAGGGACTGAACAAACCGGTAATCTTCACCGGAGCTCAATTGCCCATAGGAGCAGCTCGATCCGATGCTCGGGAAAACTTAATAACAGCATTGGATATTGCTTCTTTAAAAAAGCAAAACAGAAGTGTCGTCAGTGAAGTTTGTATTTACTTTAACTACCTATTGCTGCGAGGTAACAGATCCAAAAAAGTGGAGAGTCAGCATTTCAATGCATTCGAATCGGAGAACTATCCGCCACTTGCTGAAGCGGGTGTGGAGATTGATTATAATTATGCTGCTTTGAAACCTTATTTGCCTGATGAACAGTTGGGTTATAAAAAGATTGTGGATACGAATGTTGCCATACTAAAAATCTTCCCAGGAATGACACCACAGGTAGTGGAAAGTATCCTGAGTATTGAAGGATTAAAGGGAGTGGTAATGGAAACCTATGGAGCTGGAAATGCTCCTTCCGAGTCATGGTTTTTTGATTACCTGGAAAGAGCAATAAAGAAGGATATTATCATATTTAACGTCTCTCAGTGCATGGGAGGGAAAGTGATTCAAGGACGTTACCAAACCAGTAAAACACTGGATAATATTGGTGTTTTAAGCGGAAATGATATCACGACAGAAGCTGCAATTACGAAGATGATGTACCTGTTTAGCAACCGTGAATCTTCGGAAAATATAAGAAAAAGACTCGTTACCCCATTACGCGGGGAAATGACTGAAACCAATTTTAATTAAAATTAATCAAAATTTGCATAAAGTATTTTTTATTAATTTATTTGTTTCTCCAATAAAAAAAAAACTATAATTGGAGAGGTGACCGAGTGGTCGAAGGTGCTCGCCTGGAAAGTGAGTGTGCCCCAAAAGGGTACCGGGGGTTCGAATCCCTTCCTCTCCGCTCAATTTTGAAATGTAATGTTTTTTAAAACTATAGATCAAAAACAATAAAACCTTATAATTTGAGACTAATTAAAATCTGTATTATGAAAAAGTTATTGACTTTATTGATGCTTACTGGTGTGCTAACCTTGGGTTACTCAACTACTTCATTTGCCCAGGTTGACCAGGACACAACTGCTGTTGATTCGGCTGCCGCTGCTCAGGCTGATTCCGTTGAAAGAGCCCAGGCTGCTGCTCAGGCTGCACAACAGCAAGAAGAGGCCAACGCTGGTGCTGAGGAGGAAGTAGAAGAGAGCTTCCACAGAGTGGTTCTTAGATATTTTATCGACGGGGGTTGGGAGTTTATGAGTATTGTGTTGTTATGTTTAATTTTAGGTTTGGCCATTTCTATTGAAAGAATCATCACACTGAATTTAGCTACTACAAATACAAAAAAATTATTAGCCGGAGTTGAAGACGCACTAGCTTCCGGAGGAGTTGATGCTGCAAAAGATTATACTGCCGGTGTAAAAGGTCCGGTTGCTTCAATTTTCACACAAGGATTGATGAGATCGTCCGAAGGAATTGAAATGGTTGAGAAATCAGTTATTGCATATGGTTCCGTGGAAATGGGTAAATTGGAAAGAGGTTTGGTTTGGATCTCTCTATTTATTTCTCTTGCACCAATGCTTGGTTTCATGGGTACTGTAATCGGTATGATTCAGGCTTTCGATACAATCGAAGCTTTGGGAGATATCCAGCCAGCACAGGTTGCCGGAGGTATCAAAGTGGCCCTTTTGACAACTGTTGCCGGTTTGATCGTTGCTGTTATTCTTCAGCTTTTCTATAACTATCTTGTTTCAAAAGTTGACTCACTGGTTAATGATATGGAAGACGCATCCATCTCTCTAGTGGACATGTTAGTTAAGCATAAAATTTCTAATTAATCTAAACCAGAATAACCATGAGTGAAGGCTTTATAGAATTCGCAATATACCTTACGTATATATTAGTTGTAATAGCTGCTTTAGCCGTGATTATTTTACCATTGATCAATGCTTTTAACGATCTTTCATCATTGGTTAAAGTGGGGATAGGTGTAGGTGTCCTATTAGTTATTTTTGGTATAGGATATGCACTCTCCGGTAGCGAGCTGATTGATGCAGCAGTGAAACAGGGTGTTACTACTGGCCAATTTAAATTTGTTGGTGGTGCTATCACTGCCATGTATATTTTGATTTTTGCGGCCATTATAGGCATCATTTTTACAGAAGTAAATAAAACCTTAAAATAATATGAGGGGAAAAGATAGAGTAACTCAAGGAGTGAATGCAGGCTCAATGGCCGACATTGCGTTCCTTCTTCTCATATTCTTCTTAGTAACTACTCAGATCGCAACGGATAAGGGTATACTGATTCAGTTACCACCTAAACCGGATCCGAATGAACCCCCACCGGATATTAAATTTAATCAAAGAAATGTATTTAAGATCCTGATCAACTCAAACGATGATCTCTTAGTTGAAGATGAGCGTTTGAGGGATGTTAATTCATTGAAAGATATGGTGAAGGAGTTTGTTCTTAACTACGGTAGAAATCCGGATTTATCTGATAGTCCTAAGGATGCCATCGTTTCTATCAAAGCAGATAGAGGAACAAGTTACGAAACGTTTATTACTGTTTATGACCAGGTTGAATGGGCCTATATGGAAATGTACGGGGAAAGGGTAGGCATGAGTGCCGACGATTTTCGAAAACTGGATCTGAGTGATCCCGAACAAAAGAAGATCTACAATCAGGCCAGAGATCTTGGACCTGATGGAAAACCTAACTTCCCTAAGGCAATTTCTATAGCACAACCTTCAAAATCGGGAGGATCATAATATGTCAAAGTTTAAGAAGAAGTCAAAATCGAGTCAAGAAATACCTACGGCTGCACTTCCTGACATTATCTTCATGTTGCTGTTTTTCTTCATGATCTCAACTGTCATAAGACAAGATGAGCAATTGGTGGAGCAAAAACTACCCCAAGCTACTCAGCTCAAGAAGATAGAGAAAAAGTCGCTCGTAAGTTATCTTTATATTGGAAAACCAAAGAATATCGCTTCGTTTGGTTCAGAACCTAAAATTCAGGCGAACGATAATTTTATCGAACCAAATGACATCGTTCAATTTGTGTTGACTGAAAAAGATAAACTTGATGAGAGCCAAAGAGATCAAATTATTATCTCTATGAAGGTAGATAGGGACACTAAAATGGGTATTGTGACCGATGTCCAGGAAGAGCTTAAGGAAGCAAATGCAAGAAAACTATTGTATAATACACCGCTTAAGGCTGTGCAACAATAGAACAATATAAGTATTAATTAGCTCATAAAGCACCTTGATCTGATCGAGGTGCTTTTTTATTTACAAGGATCTTGGCTTGTCAACACTATCTCTCTTGAGAAATTCATTTCAAAATTGAAACAATACATTTTGATTATACCAATTATGAAATTAATTTAAGCATTTGAACAAATGTAAAAATGCCTTAGTACGGATGATGTTTTTCAAAACCAATACCACACCTGAAATGTACGGCAGGCATCTAGGCATCTGTTATATGATTGTCGGCTAGTAATACCAGATTGAACAAAACATGGAACTGAATAATAAGAAAATGATCAATGCCTGGTCAATGTATGACTGGGCCAACTCAGTTTATTCACTTGTAATTACATCCACCATTTTTCCAATATACTATTACAATGTGGCGCGAGGAGCCAATGATAGTTCGGAAGTGGATTTCTTCGGTATTATGGTGAATAACTCTGTGCTTTATTCATACGCACTTTCTTTTTCTTTTTTGTTCACGGCACTCATATTGCCATTACTATCTGGGATTGCTGATTACAGTGGTAAAAAGAAATTATTTCTAAAGATCTTTGTTTTGATTGGCTCTTTGTCATGTATGGGGCTTTTTTTCTTTGTTGGTGAAAACATAGAATGGGGGATTATTTGTTCGGTTCTGGCGAGTATTGGTTATTCCAGTAGCCTTGTATTTTATGATGCCTTCCTACCGGAAATTGTTACGCAAGACAAATTGGATTCAGTCAGCGCAAAGGGATATACCTATGGGTATATAGGCAGTGTGATCCTGATGATTATCAGTGTTGTATTGATTCAGGGTTTTTCAGATCTGTTTGGAGAAGGAGGTGAGGGCACAGCCCTGGCAACTCGCGTGTCTTTCCTCTTGGTCGGACTTTGGTGGATTGGCTTTTCCCTGATTCCGTTAATTGTTTTGCCTGATAATATTTACAATAGGGAAGGTACTAAAAATATGTTGACTGAAGGTTATAGGGAAATTTTGAAGGTTTGGAATAGTCTTAAGCGTTTAAAAGTGCTTAAAACTTTTTTGCTGGCTTTTTTCTTCTACAATATGGGGGTACAGACGGTCATGTATCTGGCGACTTCATTTGGCAAAGATGCTCTTCAACTTCCGGATGCAAGCTTAATGGCAACAATCCTAATCATTCAATTAGTGGCTGCTTTGGGTGCTTATTTGTTTGCAAAACTTTCTAAGGCCAAAGGTAACAAGTTTGCCCTGTTGGTTATGGTTTTTATCTGGGTTGGTATTTGTTTGGCTGCATACTTTGTAGAAACCGAATACCAGTTTTATGCACTGGCTTTTGTTGTTGGAGCCGTAATGGGAGGGATTCAATCTTTATCACGAGCTACTTATGCCAAGCTTATACCTGAAAATTCCATTGATCATACTTCATATTTTAGTTTTTATGATGTTGCCTACAATTTATCTATCGTATTTGGAACATTCTCTTATGGTTTTATCTTCCAATTGACCGGAAGTATGAGAAACAGCGCATTGGCACTGGCTCTTTTCTTTATCGTTGGATTGGGATTTTTGTTGCTGCTAAAGGTGCCTCTTGCCAAAGGTTATCATCAAAAGGAAGCAATTGCCTGATTATGGGAGTAAAGCATCCTTATAAAGGAAAACAATTCCTAGGACTGCAACGAGTAAATAAAGTATTGTCATTGGCAACCCAATCTTAAAAAAATCTCTAAAGTTGTAACCTCCGGGCCCGTAAATAATCAAATTGGTTTGATAACTAATGGGAGTCAGGAATGTAGCAGACGCTGCAAAACAAATGGCAAGAAAAAATGGCTGACCGGTAATAGTCAGATTTTGGGTCAAGGAAACGGCTAGCGGGAATGAAATAGAAATAGCTCCTGCATTTCCTACAATGGATGTTAATAAGTTAGTGATCAACATCAGACCTATCAAAATCGCAACAATGCCAAATGGTTCCAGCAAATTAATAAAGCCGAGTGCTAGGATGTTCCCGGCATTGGTTTTCAAAATGGCTTGGCCTAGAGCAAGTGAAAATACCAGAATAGCGATTAAGTTGAGGTCAAGATCTCGCTTGATGTCCTGAATGGTCACCATGTTGAAGCTAATGAAGGTAGAAAATATAACCAGAACAGCTGAGAATAGAGAAATTTGACCAAACACGGCAAGCAGTCCCACAAGCAAGGCACTTGTTCCTAAGGCATAATATTTTTTGGCTCCAATGTTTCTGATTTTTCTTAAGCTCGAGATAATTAGAATATCACGATAAAGATCAACCCTCTCTTTAAAGTTGGCTCCGGCAAATAGCAATAACAAATCACCGGATTTGAGTTTTATCTCCCCAATTTGACCACTTATCTTCTCACCATCTCTATGAATGGCAATGAGTGCCGCATCATATCTATTTCTGAACTGTGAGGCCTTTACACTTTTGCCAATTAAACTTGAATTACTACTGATCACGCATTCCATTACTTCGATGTCCCCATGATCCGGATTTTCTTCATCCGGCTTGGGAAATGTAAGCCCCTTATCAGAATTGATTAGATCTACTATATTGTCGGTATCACCCGCAAATATTAACACGTCATTTTGCTCTATGACCTCAGTGGGTTCAACCGGGGAAATAACATGACCATTTCTCAGTATTTCAACAAGGTAAACACCTCTCAAATTTCGCAATTCTGCTTCCGTAATGCTTTTGCCGACCAGAGGAGAATCTGGTTTGAAATTAATCTCAACAAGATATTCCCTGGTGTTTTTCTTGAATTTCTCAATAACATCGGTGTGATTTGGAAGAAGCCTGTGCCCGATTAAAATGATAAATAGAATCCCGACAATGGTCACTGCCAGTCCCAGAAATAAAAGATCCAGTGGCTTAATCGAATCAAGATTGTTTTCTGTCAGGAAACCTATTAAAAGCAGGGTTGTTGAAGTTCCGATGACTGTGGTCATGCCTCCCATGATGGTAGAGAAAGACAATGGGATCAATAGTTTGGACGGAGCAATGTTATTCTTTTTCCCCCAATTCACGACATAGGGTGTCATCAAAGCCACCACCGGGGCATTATTTATAGAAGACGATACAACCGCAGCTTGCCCCATCATTCTAATGAGAAAGCTCTTGTAGTTCTTTGCTTGTTTAAAAATCCTGTCAAATATTAACTCAATATTGTAATTTTTTCTCAGGGAGGAACTTATCAATATTAACAGAACAATAGTGGCAATTTTATCATTTGAAAAACCTACCAGTACCTCCTTGTAGGAAAGAACACCCGTGACCAGAAAAACCATCATGGCCATAAGAAAGCTAACGGAAGGCTTTACCAGATTCTTATATATAAAAAAGAAAATTAGAAAGATTACAGCGATGACAAAATAAGGTTGATAGTCTATTGGAATCATAAACCAATTTTCATGTTAAAAAATTAATAATCGAAGATGGACCCAACTATTAAGAATTTAAGAAGCTTAAAAGTATGTTTGTGTCACTAACTTTGAAATTTATGCTAATTTAAGATGTGATTGGATAAAAATTATAGAATAAATTATAATCTTCACTTTTATATCTTATTTGACAAGGCTTTACCAGGACCATGGTGAAATTAAATTTACCGGAATATGACTTCAGGATCACAAAATCAGGAGGTAAATTGTTTATTTTTGATCCCCTGAGAAAAAAAAATATTGTGCTTACACCGGAAGAATGGGTACGTCAGCATTTTATTCAATACTTGATCAATGACCTTCATTATGCTAAGCCCTTGATAAAAATAGAAAGTGGGCTCAGATATAATAACCTCCCCAGAAGGTCTGATATTCTGGTATATGACAGAAAGGGCCAACCCTTTTTGATTGTTGAGTGCAAATCTTTTGAATTTAAAATCGATCAAAAAGCCTTTGATCAAATTTCACGATACAATCAAACATTAAAGGCACCATACATCGTGGTGACCAATGGTATGCAACATTTTTGTTGTCAAATTTCTCATAAGGATCAATCCTTTGAGTTTTTAGACAATATCCCAATAGCCGGTCAATAAAAAAGCCACTTTTCAGTGGCTCTAGTATTTTCTTAATTGGGTCTCAAACTGTAAACTATACATAATTCTCAACAGCATGATATGGAAGATCAAAAGCTTCTGAAACTCCCTTGTAAACCACATCACCATTGATAATGTTTAATCCCAATTTCAATTCATTATTCTCACCGCAGGCCTTTTTCCACCCCTTGTTGGCCAGCTCAATGGCATATGGCAATGTTGCATTTGTTAGTGCTAAAGTAGAAGTGTAAGGTACTGCACCTGGCATGTTGGCAACACAATAGTGTAGGATATCATCAATAATATAGGTAGGGTTTTCATGAGTTGTGGGTTTACAAGTTTCAATACAACCACCCTGATCAACCGCCACATCAACCAATACAGTTCCGGGTTTCATTAATTTCAACATATCACGAGTAACGAGATGCGGTGCTTTAGCACCGGGAATCAAAACAGCGCCTACAATAAGATCATGTGATCCAAGCAACTCTCTTATATTATATTCGCTTGACATATAAGTATTGACATTGGCAGGCATGATATCTGCCAAATACCTTAATCGAGCCAGACTGATGTCCATGATGGTCACATCTGCACCTAATCCCGCAGCCATTTTCGCAGCTTGCGTTCCTACAATACCTCCTCCTAAAACCAATACCTTGGCTGGCCTGACACCAGGGACACCCCCTAATAAGATGCCTCTTCCCTGCAATGGCTTTTCTAAATATTTGGCGCCTTCCTGAATAGCCATGCGACCGGCCACCTCTGACATTGGTACCAATAATGGCAAACTTCTATCCGGTTTTTCTACAGTTTCATATGCCAGGCATACCGATTTACTTTCGATCATTGCCTTTGTCAACGGCTCATAAGAAGCAAAATGAAAATAAGTAAAGACCAGCTGATTTTCCTTGATAAGGGAGTACTCTTTTTCTATGGGCTCTTTTACCTTGATAATCATCTCCGCTTTTGCGTAGGTAGATTCTATATCGGGAAGAATCTGAGCCCCTTCTTCAGTGTATTGATTATCTGAGAAACCGCTACCTAAGCCAGCAGTTGATTGAACGAATACTTCGTGTCCATTTTTTATGAGTTCCTTGGCGCCGGCGGGCGTAAGCGCCACTCTGTTCTCATTATTTTTAATTTCTTTAGGTACACCAATAATCATTGTTTATGTTGTTTAAGTTTACCATTCTAGTTTTGGACCACAAATATAAGAAGTGTTTCCAGATATCGTGATTAAAGATATTTTTTTTCAATCGGCCCAAAATTGAAGCCGTTCAGGTCTGAAAAACATGGAATCTGGCTTGAGAAATGTCAATAGCTGACGGAAGTAAATTAATATAGCATTTAATATCATTCAGTTAAGAAAATACTATGAAAGCCTTCAGATTTCAGGTCTCAGGTTTTAGCCTTTATGATTTTTTTGTATGAATGAAAGATCATCTGATGCCCGAAACCTGATGCCTGAAGGCTTAACTTAATGGCATTGATATGGTATTCTTAAACAATTTGAATTAAGAGACTACAGCATGTTTATTTCAGCAATATCAACCTACCAATTAATTGCTTGCTTAAGTTGTTTTGTTTTACATCAAGCTTATAAAAATATAGTCCGGGATTCACTGATTTTCCGGATCCATCAGTAGCATCCCAATTCACTTGATGAAAACCCTCATCAAAATTCCCCTCGATAAGCGTTTTAACGTGTTGACCCGAAACACTATGAATACTCATCGCTACGGTATAACCCATATTAGATTTGTGTAAGGTAAAAGGAATTTGCACCATATGGTTAAATGGATTTGGGTAAGCTGCGCCAAGTGAAATGGATTGTGGTTGTAGGTTCCTTTCAATGAATTCAGGTGAGCCATAGAATATTTTGAAGACATTATGATCGCCCTTAAAGTTATATTGATTTTTGTGCAACATATCTATTCTCATTTCATTAACCGGATCATACAAAATGAGTTGCTTATTGAAGGCTTCCGCTTCTTCAACAATGTTCCAGCTTAATGAAATTTCCTGATCGGCTTTTGTATCTGATAGTATGAGATTCCAAATATGATGTTCATTGAACGGAACAATGTCCCTTGTGAGATCGACGTCTGTTTGATAATTGTTTTTAAAGGTTAGCCTTAAATCCCTCATAAATTCAAAATTCGGCAAATCCACTTCATCCATTGGGTCTACTCCTTCAGATGCAAGCTCATGCATCCCAAACCCACTGATACTATTTTGAAACTTATCTGACCTTAAATTGAAATTTATTATCCAGGAAGGACTGACTTCACTTTTAGGAGGATTGGAAGAACTTCTGTTAGATGTTTGGATCCCTTCAGGAAAAGTCAACGGAAACTCAAGTGTTATCGCCTCATCAGCAAATACAAATCCGCCCTCAAATTTTTGGAGCAGATCACTGTTTTGATAACCATTGTCATAGATTTTAATATTGCCACTTACTCCTGACGGGAATCCATTGTGTGCAAGTATTTCTGACCAAAGCAAATCAAAGTTGTAGGGATTACCTATTTGATTCCAACCCGGCTTAAGATGAACACTGTAGGGCTTCGATTGATTCGCTTTGACAACATTACCCTTTCCCGTATCAATGTCCTGCTGATTCCTTACAATCATCCAATATCCCTTTCCTGGTTCAAGGTTATTAAATCCTTCCTTATATTCTCCCGAGGGATATTGAAATAGCCTCCATTTCGATGGATCATAATTCCCTAAATCATCTTCCAGAGAATTTTGAACACTGTTGTTTTCCAGTTCCAGAGGTACTGCGATCATACGATAGTTTTCAATTTGGTCTCCAAAGCTCAAATAAGGCAATGACAAGCCTTCATTTTTATAACTTAAATAAGTATAGGCAGTATCGCTGGTTGTTTTTAATCCAACATTATCAAATACCTCAAAATAATACTCCAATCCGAGCTCATCGAAAATGGATTCGGGCACAGATACCTGATAATTTGAGCCATTAGGATTTACACTGCTGCTATTCCAGTTCGAGTCTCTTATGCTTCGATAATGAAATTTGACATCTACCACTTCCTCATCATCCTCAGCCGTGATATCAATTAAACTATTATCTTCATCAGAATATTTGAATTCCGGAAAGTTGGTTGCAGTGATGACCGGTGGCAATTCGGATAGAATTTTTATACCAACCGTTGAGAAATTATTCAGCTCATTATGCTCACCTACAGTTTCATTGGCGTCAGCATAAAAAATTATAAAATAGTCTCCTTCGGTGATGGAAGAAGGAATGGTAATTGTCTTATTAACAATCAAAGTTTCACTGGGTTCCAAAGTAGTTATCAAACTTGCTTCACCCAGCTCGACATCGGAGGTGTCAAAATTATCATCTGCGGATATGAAATACTTGAGGGCACATTCTTCTGAATTCTCTGTACCAATGTTAACGATTGTGGTAGCAAGGTGTACATCCTGATCTATTCCCACAATAGGCGGGTCAACCGATGAGTCGATATGACTCAGATCCGGTAGATTCCTAACATTTAGCTCTATCTCATAAGTGTTATTGTCCTCATCGCTTTCGTCGATGTCATCGTCTGCATCCGCATAACAAGTAAGAATATATTGCCCCTCTTCGATTTCATGTGGCAACGTCAATGTCTCTGAGATTTCTACAGAACCACCTATTGCCAATGAGCCGACATCACTTGAGCCTATTTCGTCCCCTATGTCATCCTGATCAATATAAGATAAGTAATATCGCAGTTTATTGGCCTCAGAGGGCGCATTACCCTGATTTAAAACCGTTGTTTGAATATCAAATTGTTCCCCGGGAAGAAGATCAAGGGAACTTAGAGAGACATCAGAAATTAAGAGATCTGCTTTTGGTTCGAGCACAACAACTGTAAAACTCTTGGTAATAAAGTTCACATTGGGAAACTCTCCGGGCCCATCATCCGTGACAGTAACTGCAATGACCGCTTGCCCATGCTGATCAGTTTCCGACTCGTAGGTTAGAACAGATGTTCCTTGAGAACTTATTTCACCAGTCTGAATACTTGAAATTAAGGAGGGGTTATCTGAGTTCGTCGTAATGGTCAAGTTTTGTGTTTCTCCAGGCCCGGCAGTGATTCCGGTGAGTAATATTGTTTGTGGCCCCTCATTGACCTGTATTGGTTCAGGGTCAGCAATGTCATCCAGTGTTGGTGGGTATTGTAATGTAATGGCAGATGACTCATTGGAATAATCTGAACTACCAAGTTCATTTATAGCAGAGACTCGATAAAAATAAGTTGTATTGGAACTTAATCCTGTATCTGTAAACACTGTAACATCTTTGTCTACTCTTCCAATCACCACGAACACATCACTACCACTCATAGATCTCTCGATAATAAAATGCGTTTCGTTATTGGAGTTATCTTTCCAGGTCAGGCTAAGTTCGGTTTGAGAAAGTGTTTCTACGGTCAGATCAGTAGGGGCTTTCGGAATGGCATTGGGAGTGGTCCCTGCTTTAATCCCAGTATAATTAGAATCGTGTATCACACCATTGACATCAATGTTTCTTGCTTTTACACGATAATAGTAGGTAGTGTTTGCTTCAACGTTAAAATCTGAGAATGCTTCTATGTTCCTGTCAAGGACAGAGATTATGATAAAATTTTCTTTATCCAATGAACGCTCGACTATATAAAAATCTTCGTTATTGGCGCGATCTCGCCAGGTCAGATCTATTTGGAAAGCGGAGATTACCTTTACTCTAAATCTATCCGGTTTATTTGGCGTATTGGCATAAGCATTTATAATACTTATGATCAAGAACGCTTTGATAAGCACAAACGAGGTTAGTACATTTTTACAGTTCATGAGCGATCAATTTTCTTTACAAACAAAGTTACCCATCCGATCAACAGAAGATAAAATCTCCTGATATGAAGTTGTATTTGGTTAGGGTGCCCAAGTACAATTCATGTCAAATCGCTCTATTCCCCCAATTAATTTATAGATTCAGGACAGTAAAAAATCATTGACACAGCACATTTATTAAAAGTGCCGTCTAACTAATTAAGATCTGTTAACTAATTCCAAAACATTGTTTAGACAATGATAAATCAGAAAAGTTTATTTGGGCCTAGCATTTAATTTACATTTTTTAAACATAAATTCAAATAAATTGACATGTAAACAATTGATTATGAAGTAAAAAAATCCTTGCAGAACAGCATGAATTAAATCATTTTCCATAGCACTTAGCGATGATAGTATAAAATTTCTGGGAGATTTGGCGGAAGATACAGAACTAATAAGGATAATAGAGGGATGTAAAAAGGGAAATCTCAAATCTCAGGAAATGCTCTACAAGCATTTCTATGGCTATGCTATGTCGGCATGTTTAGTATATGCCAACAGTAAGGATGATGCTTTGGAAATATTAAATGACGGTTTTTTAAAGATATTCAGTCATATAACAAAACATGATCCAAACAAATCTCTGAAAGGTTGGATCAGGCGAATTATGGTAAATACTGCGATTGATCACTATAGGAAAAATGCCAAGCATTATAATTCAGTCAAACTGGAAAATGCGATAGAGGTAGTTACGCCTGCTGATATCTATTCACATATCTCCGCAGAGGAGATCGTTGAGGTGGTTCAGGAACTCACACCTGGTTATAGAATGGTATTTAGTTTATATGTTATCGAAGGCTACTCCCACAAAGAAATTGGGAAAAAATTGGGGATTGCGGAAAGTACATCCAGGGCTAATTTGGTGATGGCTAACAGGAAGTTAAGAGGAATGCTTGAGAAAAGATATAGAAAAGAAAATGTCTGAGAAAGATAAAGATTTACATGAGCTTTTCAGGGAGAAATTGAAGGGATTCGAGCCTGAATATAATCCTGATCATTGGGTGCAAATGAAGGGAAGGATAGATATGGGAGGCTTTTCGGGAAATGGATCTTCTTCTGGTTTTGGAGTGTCCTCAGGTATTATTAAGTCTTTTGGCTGGTTAATTACAGTGCCCGTAGTAGTTGGCCTTTATTTCGCGGTAAAAAATAGTTCATCCAATGAAATTAAGATAGCTTCTGAGATGGTTGCGACCGATACGGTTAAAACAGAGCATGTAGCTAACGAAAACGAGCATACAATAGATGATGCCAAAAAATTTGCTGAAGCAATCGAACCATTGGCGCAGACCGAAAAAAATAAGCCGGTCAAGAGATTAATAAAGGAGGAGGTCTACGAGGAAGTCGTATATGCCAGGGCAGAAAAAAAGGATATTGCCAAGTACGAAATCAAATCCGACCGGGCAATACTGGTTCCTATGAAGTATGGTTACCCTGATCATGAAAGGGATTTAGCCTCCATAATTGAAAGCCAGGATGTTGTTAGAATTGAGTTAGTCTATACAGATCATCCGGACGGTCGAATATTTGAGGGCTTAAATAAGAACCGTATCGGTACATTGGAAAGCCTGCTTCCGGGTCTTAAATCGAACAATAATATTGAATGGTCCTTACTCAGACAAACTGGTGCTCGTACCAAATCGCAGGCAGAATCATATTTCCATGGATTTGTAATCCATCTAAAGAATAAGACACCTGATTCAAAATCTAACATGGATTCGGGATCAACTAATAGTCGTGCTAGTATTTCATTTTTAAGTCCTAAGAATTTCAATGAACTGAACTCGGAACCTTTAAACTTCGATACTTATTTGGTTGAACTGAAAATCAGGAATGAATTAATGAATCGATTGATCTCAGAAGATTCAACAACCTATAAAGTTTTGGATAGAAATATTGAGAAATGGAAAAATGCGGTTGTTGTTTGTGATTGGACAACAAGCATGTTTAAGTATGGCACTCAGGTGATGACCTGGTTATCGGAACACGAAGGCGCTGATAACATAAAAGGATTTGTTTTCTTTAACGATTGTGATGTCGATGGCATGCCACTTAAAGAGAGCGATAAAAAAGGGGGGATGTACTACACGTCTTCCACGAATACTGGAAAGGTATTTAAGACAATGGTTAAGGCCATAAGAAAAGGATCTAAAAATGAAGATCTGGTGGAGAATGATGCTGAGGCAATAGCCTTTGCCTATGAACAATTCCCGGATGTGGATGAAATAATTCTGATAGCGGATAATGTAAGCCCGGTACGGAATCTAAAGTTTATCGCTGATCTTCCAAAACCAGTTAAAATTATAGTATGTGGAACAACCCTGAAAGATGAGGTAGCGATCCAGCCTCATTACTTTACAATAGCACGTCGAACAAATGGATCTATTCATACGATTGAAGATGATCTTGAGGATGTAAAACGAATCAAGGAAGAGACCTGGATCAAAATTGGAGAACGATACTTCGTTTACAAAGACATGAAATTCAGACCAACTAAAAGAAAGAAAAGACCCAAGGGAAAATGAAATAAATTGATCAGGTCAAACCAAGCTCTTCTTTGTGTTCGGTTAGAACACCAATGATAAAATTGATGTGTTCGGGTAATTCTACTTCGAATAGCTCCGCGCCTTTTCGAACCTCATCCCTTTCCACCGAGGCTGCAAAACTTTTTTGTTTCAATTTTTTGATGACCGATTTAGCAGTCAATCCATTAATTTTATCGGGTCTTACATGACTGCAGGCAATAATAAAACCAGTTATTTCATCGCAAGCCAGAAGTGCTTTATCCAAGAGGGTTTCATAAGGAACATTCCATTTGGTATAATGGGCTGAGATGGCGTGCGCTATTTTTTCTTCTCCTTTTTTGCGCAATATTTCAACGATCATATGTGGATGTTTTTCCGGGTATTGCTCATAATCAGCGTCATGTAACATACCTGCAATGGCCCACTCATCAACATCCTCGTTCAATTTTTTTGCATAACTTTCCATTACCAATTCTACACTTCTGGCATGTCTCAATAGGCTGTCTCCTTTGGTTAATTCAGTTAGTATTTCTCTTGCTTCTTTTCTGGTCATAAATAAATGGGTTGTGTTTTAAGTCAAATTAAGTTTGAAAGTTAATCCCAACAATTTATTTAAGCAAGTAGATGAATTCATCGAAAAAGTTTTGTTTGGCAAGCGACTAAACTTTCTTGCGTCGTGTCTGTTTCAAGTCATATGAAATTATTTTTGATCCTTTGTGGTTTCCATAACTAGTGCAGTTAAATTAGTCTATCAAAGCGTTAAAATGATCGATGAAAAAAACAGTGGTTTTAGGTGCCAGTACCAAGCCTGGAAGGTATGCCAGTATAGCTTCGAACTTGCTGGTTTCACATGGACATAAAATTGTTCCGGTGGGAATCAAATCAGGAGTTGTTGCCAACGAAGAGATCCTGGACCTTAGAAGTCTGCCGGAAATCCCGGAAGTTGATACAATAACAATGTATATTGGCACGGCTAACCAGCCTGCCTGGTATGACTATATCCTATCTCTGAAACCTAAAAGAATAATCTTTAATCCAGGGACAGAAAACCAGGAGTTAAAACAAATGGCTGAAGAGGACGGTATTGAGGTTGTCTATGGTTGCACGTTGGTCATGCTTAGACTGGGACGTTATTGATCTTCCAGATCTATTGATTGATCATAGGAATTATAATTAACCTTAGCCCCGTTGTTTCTTAAGTTTCTTACCATGGCAGCCAAATGTTTGTTTTCAACATCATTAGGGTTGACAGGATTGTTTTGAAAAAAGAATAATTGAAGATGATTCAATTTATCCAGGCCATTCGGAATTGAAACAATTTCATTGTCGGAAATATCCAGATCAACCAATGACTTCAATCCCAGGATTTGGGAAGGGAAAGCGCTGAAATAATTTTTGTTGATATGAAGTACTTCCAAATGGTCCAAATCTTTAATACTGGCAGGAATTTCACTTAATCTATTGTGATGCAGATATAGACGTTTAAGGTTGGACAGTGACCCGATACTTTCCGGCAATGAGAATAACTTGTTATTGGACATATAAAGAACTTCAAGGTTTTGCATTTTCTCTATATCGGGAGAAATCTTTTCCAGTTCATTGAAATAGATATCCAGTGTTTTTAATGCTTTAAGTTCGTAAAATTCAATGGGAAGCGCTTTTATCTTATTGTTGTACAACGATAGTGATTCAAGGTTTTCCAAAGCTTTTATTCCGGCCGGAATCTCTTCAATAATGTTTCCTGATAATTGTAACTCAGTTAGATTTTTGAGTTCCCAAAGATTATCCGGTAAATTTTTTATGCTGCACTTATTCATTCTTAACTGTTGTAAACTTCTTAATTTGTGCAGCTTTTGCCCTTGTATTGCTAAATAATTGTCATTGATTTTCAGGATTTTTAACTTCTTAAGTTTTCTGAGCCTCATGGGGATTTTGTTGAAGCTATTGCTGCTGATATTAATTTCTTCCAAGTTTTTCAGTTTATTGATACTTCTGGGAAGCTTTACCAAATCATTATCAAACAGATACAAAACTTTGATATGCTTAAGTTTTTGAAACTTGATTTTATGTTTATTCAATTGGTTATTTGCCAGACTGATACTTTTTAGTTTGGTGAGGTTGTTAAGTTTTTTGGGAAGTCTTTTGATCTGATTGTGTGCAAGGTTCAATTTTTCCAAATTCTCATATTCATAAATAAATTCGGGAATTTCTGTGAGGCCTGCATAGGATATATTTAGATACTTTGCAGTTTGGTCGGTTTGGTGGGATAATGTTTCAGCTCTTTCCTTACCTTTTCTTTTCATTTCGGTCAAACGGGCTCTTTTCAATGAATCAATGTTTAACTTATGAAAGTGGGCCTGCGGTTTTTCCGCATCCGGTTTTTGCTGACTGAAAGCATTGACAATGAGACAAATACCATAGAAGATTGAAAGTAGAACGATTATATTTTTCATAATTTTTTAATTGTAAACATCATATCAAAACTAAATACTTAGTTGATTATTTCCTAATGATTAACATGTAAAAAACATTTAATTGTTGTATTTTTGGTCGGTTTTTTCAAGAAATATGAGCGACGAAAAAGAAAACAAAAAAAGTAATTACTCAGCGGATAATATTCAGGTTCTAGAAGGCTTAGAAGCTGTTAGAAAGAGACCTGCAATGTACATTGGAGATGTTGGTATGAAAGGCCTGCATCACATGGTTTGGGAAGTGGTAGATAATTCCATTGACGAGGCCTTGGCTGGATATTGTACTGAAATAATGGTGAAAATTCACCAGGATAACTCTATTACCGTGCAAGATAATGGTCGGGGTATTCCAACCGATATGCACCCCAAGGAGAAGAAGTCTGCACTCGAAGTGGTAATGACAGTCTTACACGCCGGTGGTAAATTCGATAAAGACACCTATAAAGTGTCTGGTGGTTTGCACGGTGTAGGTGTTTCTTGTGTCAATGCTTTATCCGATCCGCTGAAAGTTACTGTGCATCGGAACAAGAAAATACACCAACAAGAATATAAGCAAGGTGTGCCCACAACCAAAGTAGAGGTTATTGGCGATACGGATATTACGGGAACTATCGTGCATTTCAAGCCTGACCCTGAAATATTCACAGTACTTGAGTACAAGTATGAAACAGTGGCTTCGAGGTTGAGGGAACTTTCCTATCTCAATGCTGGTATCAAGATCTCATTGGTCGATGAGCGTGAGAAAGATGATCAAGGCAATGATAAATCCGACGAATTCTACTCTGAAGGTGGTTTAAAAGAGTTTGTCGAGTATCTGGATAGCTCCAGAGAAAAGCTGATCCCGGAACCGATTTTCATGGAAGGATCAAAGGGAGAAATTCCGGTTGAAGTAGCTTTAACATACAATACCTCCTATACTGAAAATGTTGTTTCCTATGTGAACAACATTAATACTATTGAAGGTGGTACACACGTAGCTGGATTCAGAAGGGCACTTACGCGAACCTTAAAATCATATGCCGAGAAGTCCGGATTATTGGAGAAAGTTAAGGTGGATATCAGTGGAGATGATTTTCGTGAAGGGCTGACAGCTGTTATTTCTGTTAAAGTAGCCGAACCACAATTTGAGGGGCAAACCAAGACCAAACTTGGAAACTCGGAGGCCATGGGAGCAGTGGATACTTCCGTCGGAGAAATTTTGCAATACTATTTGGAAGAACATCCCAAGGAGGCTAAGCAAATTGTACAAAAAGTAATATTAGCGGCGCAGGCCAGACATGCAGCACGGAAGGCGCGGGAAATGGTCCAACGAAAAAATGTATTGACCGGAACCGGATTGCCTGGCAAACTAGCCGATTGTTCTGATAAAGATCCTGCTGTTTGTGAGCTTTATCTGGTGGAGGGTGATTCTGCAGGAGGTTCTGCCAAGCAGGGAAGGGACAGAGCGTTTCAAGCTATCCTGCCACTTCGTGGAAAAATATTGAATGTTGAAAAAGCACAAGAGCATAAGATTTATGACAACGAAGAGATCAAGAATATGATCACTGCTCTTGGCGTGAGCTTTGGCACTGAAGAAGATGATAAAGCATTGAATCTGGAAAAACTACGGTACCACAAAATCATCGTCATGACAGATGCCGATGTAGACGGAAGCCATATCAGGACTTTGATCCTGACCTTCTTTTACAGGTACATGCATGAGTTGATCGATAGAGGCTATCTCTATATTGCTTTGCCACCACTATATTTACTAAAAAGAGGAAAGGACGAACGATATTGCTGGTCTGAAAATGATCGGGAAAGAATGATAAAAGAGATGGCGAAGGATGGAAAAGAGGAATCGGTGAGCATCCAGAGATACAAAGGTTTGGGAGAGATGAACCCGGAACAACTTTGGACGACTACCATGGACCCTGAAGGAAGAAGCCTTAAAAAAGTTACGATAGAATCTGCTGCAGAGGCTGATCACCTTTTCTCTATGTTGATGGGTGATGAAGTAGCCCCAAGGAGAGAGTTCATAGAAAAGAATGCCAAATACGCTAATATAGATACTTAAGTTTTGGTTTTACCAAAACTATTTTAAGGGTTCATTGAAAAATTGAACCCTTTTTATTTCATTGCTTTTTGAAAAGGTTAATAGTTCGATTATGCTTGTTAAAGACAAAATAGATAGTTTAATAGAAAGCAGTGATTTCATTAGCCGTGATCTGAGCTGGTTGCAATTCAATTATAGGGTACTGGATCAGGCAAGAAACATGAACAGGACGCTGTTTGATCGACTAAAATTTCTAGCTATCACTGCCTCCAACCTTGATGAATTTTTTGTAATTAGAGTGGGTAGCTTGTATAACTATATTGACTATGGGAAGGAAAGAGTAGATTATTCAGGCCTCAGAGAAATACCATTCAGAAAAAAATTGCTTTCCGAAGCACAAGTCTTTTTTAAAGATCAAAATGAATACTTTCTGCAGGAACTTAGACCTCATTTCAAAGAAAATGGCTTTACAATCTTAGATGAAAAGGAGCTGACCGAAAAGGAAAAGGACAAGGTGAAGAACTACTTCAGGAAATTCATACATCCTATGTTAACACCCATGGTGTATGATAGCTATCATACCTTTCCTATTCTTAGGAATAAAGTTTTGACTTTTGGTGTTGTAACCAGAACTCCAAAGGAAAATAAAGAGAATAAGAAACTTTCTTTTGTTCAAATCCCTCAGAATTTACCTCGTTTTTTCGAAATTGAGAGAGCTGACAAAATTGTATTTGTTCCGATAGAAGAGGTTATTCGTTCACACATCAGTAAACTATTTAGAAATGTTGAGATTTTAGGAGTCAATTTATTTCGTATAACACGAAATGGAGATTTTACCCTGGAAGAAAGTGACGACCTGGAGGTAAACTTTATAGAGGAGCTACAGCGTAAGTTGAAAACAAGAAGGACAGGCAGAGTTGTGAGAATAGAGGTTGAGGATGATGAAAACAAATGGATGATGAAACTTCTTGTTGATCGCTGGAATATGACGCCTGAAAATATTTTTAAGGTTTCTAAAGGAAACCTGATGGATCTGACAGGTTTATGGCAGATCATTGAGCATGATGAATTTAAAGATCAGACGTCCGCACAGCATGTCCCTGTACCACCTCTGACCTATCCGAATGAAAGCCATGAAGATATCTTTGAATTGCTAAAAAGTAAGGATATCCTACTGCATATGCCTTATAATAGTATGAATCCGGTAATTAACTTACTGGAGAAAGCTGCTGAAGATCCGGGTGTATTGGCTATAAAGATCACGATATACAGACTGGCGAAAGATTCAAGGATCATCTCGGCTTTGTTGAAAGCTGCTGAAAATGGAAAACACGTTTCTGTATTATTTGAGGTGAAAGCACGGTTTGATGAAGAGAATAACATGCGTGAAGCTAAAAAGCTACAGAAGGCCGGTTGTTTTGTTATTTATGGCCTTAGTAACTACAAAACGCATACAAAGCTCCTTTTGATCGTTCGGAAGGAGGGTAAGAAAGTGACCAGATATGTTCATATGTCGAGCGGGAATTACAATGAGTCTACGGCCCGGTTATACACCGATATTGGACTTTTGACCACCAATGAAATTTATGCGCAGGATGTTTCAGAGTTCTTCAATGTAATCACAGGACACTCAATGCCTCAACAATATGAGTACCTGATTACAGCACCAGGGGATATGAGGACCAAGCTCATTGAATTAATTAATAATGAAGCAGAGAATGCCAGAAATAACTTAGCTAGTGGGATTGTTTTAAAAATTAACTCTCTTCAGGATAAAGAAACAATTGAAGCATTGTATGGAGCTTCACAGGCAGGAGTACCTATTAAGCTTATTGTCCGGGGCATGTGTTGTCTTCGACCCGGAAGAGAGGGTTTGAGTGAAAACATCCAGGTAAAATCAATCGTTGGAGATTATCTTGAACACTCCAGAATATTTTATTTCCATAACAACAATGATCCTAAGGTTTATGCCGGAAGTGCGGATATTATGGTAAGGAGTTTTGATCGGCGTCTTGAATCCCTCTTTCTGATAGTGGATGAAACCTGTAAGCAACAGGCAATTAATATTTTGGCCTACAATCTGAAAGATAATGTTAACAGCTACATTATGCATGAGGACGGTTCCTATGAGGTGAAAAGGCAACAAAATGGTCAGGAAGAATTTAATGTACACAAACACTTCTTTGAAGTGGACATGGAAGAAGTGAAGCAGGTCTCGTTGTTCTAATAATTGATACGAAGGTTAAGCCTCAAACCGCTCTTTATTTTTCTCAAAGAGCATTTCCAAGATCCCATCCTTGAGTCCTACATCAGGGACAATGATCTTTTTAGCATCTGCGAATTGCATGGCAGCAATATAAATATCAGCAGCCGGAACAATAACATCAGCTCGATCAGGGTTTAGTTGAAGCTTAAAGATCCTTTCCTGTACCGACATGCTTTCAATATGCTCCTTAATTTCATTGACTTTTTTGATTGACAATGCTTTACCAGGTCTTTTATAGGCAATATCAAAGATCTTATTAATATTTCCTCCTGTTCCAATTGCAACAATCTCCTCTTCATTGGATGGTAGATTGGCCATGATCCAGGTACGCATTTTTCGCTTTATTTGGATGGGAGAAGAAGTGTCTTTCAGACTCCTGACTGATCCCAGTTGGAAAGATCTGGCAGCAATTTTTTCTTTTTTTTCATAGATATTGAGTTCCGTGCTTCCGCCACCAACATCTATATGTATATAATTGCCATCTTGCAAAAACAGCTTCAAGGACTTATTGATCATTTCCGCTTCTCTTGAACCATCAATAATATTGATATCCAGTGACAACTCATTTTTTATTCTATCAGCCACTTCAAATCCGTTTGATGCCTCCCTCATAGCAGAAGTAGCACAAATCATAAAATCATCTACTTCATACAATTCAAGTAGTGACCTAAAGGCCCCTAACAACTTTACAAATTTACTTTCGGTTGCCTGGCTGATTCTTCCAATACTAAAAACATCGTGACCAAGTCTTAAAGGAAACCTTATATATTCAAGCTTTTTGAATGTAAAATTCCCTTCGAATTTATTGACATAGCTAACCTGAAACCTAATGGCATTTGATCCGATGTCAATAGCAGCAAGTTTTAAGGTGTTTCTGATATTCAACTTAAGATATTGTTTTGATAGGCTTCTTTATAATCGATAGGAAGAATATCCTAATAATGAAGATCCCCATGTGAATGGGGATTCTTGAAAATAGTGCGCACGGAAGGACTCGAACCCTCAACCCTCGGAGCCGAAATCCGATATTCTATCCAATTGAACTACGTGCGCAGGGCAATGCAAAAATAGAATTATTAGATTAATTAGCAATACCAATTTCAAAGGAATTAGCGTGGTTTGAACTGATAACTTTCAAAAAATTATCTGAGAAACTAGCTCGATGACACAACATCACTGATATCAATCGTATTCAGATAAGGCTCGAGATATTTCAACTTCCTAAAGGATCTTATTTGATTAACACTGATGCCATTTGAGCTATACCATAGCTCCACAAAAAAATCATCGATAAAATACAGATTGATCAGGAAACTGTTACTTTCTCGAATAGATAAATAACTCCCTCTCTTTTTGACAAGGAGAGTCTGTTGATCTATGGTTAGTTTTCTGAACTTATGCAAAAGGGTTGTTTTTACATTGAAATAATCTTAAAAATAGTAAAAATAGTTCAATTATTAATTCGATTTAAATAAATTTTTTACAATCACCAGCCTTTATTGAACACCCTGGAAATCCGGAGATTTTTAAGATTATGACACTTTTTGCTATAAAATCTTGCATGTGAGGTAATCATTCCAAATGCATTTATTTGCATATCTTATTGATTTATATTTACAAATGACAGGACCCTAAAGTATCTCTTTACAAACCTTTGGGGTAGATTAATCAAGTAGGTTTACTTAACGTATGGGTGTATTAACGATGATTTTTACTTTAAAACGTGGAGTAGTTTTTAAAAGAATGAGTGCCGCTTTTGCACTTTGTGCTTTTATCTATATAGGAACCACACCTGTATCTGCTCAATTTAGGGGAAGTCAAGGAAATACCTTCACCTATGAGGAACTTTACGACGAACCGTATAGCATCAACAAGTTATTTATTATGTTCCAGCCTTTGTATGGAGAACTATATGTAGCCAATGTGAATGTTGGGTTTGGTCTGGAGGCGCATTACTATTTGAAAGATAAGCTGGATTTCAGGGGTCATGCCCGCAAAACCTATACTTCAAAGTTTGATTTTTCAAGAGATATTGCTGAGAAGAATAGTAATGTGGATAATATACCCAGTGTATATAACTATTATGAATTGGGGGCCACTTATCATGTGGTTGATAAAGAAGAGGACACTGAAACAAAAATCATTCTATATTCCAAACGTTACAAAGGAAGAAAATGGGCGGCGAAAGTTCCTGATCATAGCTCTGTGCCATCAAAAGTTAGAAAGATCTATGGTGTTCGTGTAGGAGGGTTGGCATTTGATACTTCCACAGATTTGAATCGTGCCCTGGAAAGCCAGGGTAGTTCCCTCGTCGACACGGATGGCAATCCGATTGATACTGATGCTATCATATTCGGGAATTTTGATGCCAAAGCAGTCTACCTGGGTGGTTCATCAGCATGGATCAAAAACTTTGCTATCAAACCGGACAAATCTTATAGTGAATTAGCGAGTGATTTAATATTCACCACCTTTCTGGACATCATTTTTGCTCCTTCCGTAAACGTAGAGGATATTCTGTACAACGGTCAAACCTTTTCATCCGAGCCGATAAAGACGAGCAAACTTGGCTTCAGAGCAGGAATGGAAGGTAAGTTCAATAGAGAGTTTGGCTGGGCCTATGGTGCAGAAATGGGTTATAGACCGGGGATCAAAAAGAGAAGTTTTTATGCATTGGTGAAAATTAGTTTCCCTGTTTTCTCTACAAGTCTTTCACATAGCAAAGAAGCGTTCGGTAAATAATAATAAAAGTACTGGCAGTAAAATTTTTTATCTATTTGTCCTTTTTGCTAAATCTAAATAAATAAGAGGCGGAAAATTCAAGGAGTTGATTTTTTGAGGAAGTTGGATTCATCTCAGCATCTTTATTTAATATGTTAGTCAAGCCCGGACTAAACCTCACATCAACCTGAAAAGTTCCAATGGAGCTGTCAAAGGCTAAGCCCAGTCCACCTGAAATTCCAAATTCGTATTGATTATCTTCTGATTCTGAATATTGAAATTTAATTTGCTCTTTCTGGTCATCTTGAATGGCACTCCGTTTGGAATCATATAGCATACTAAAGTATGGTCCGGCCAACAGTATTGGTTTGAATTTACCTTTGCCAATATATAAATGTGTAAGCAAAGGTAGTTGTAGATAATTAAGCGTAGTTTCGAATTCCTTACCATCATCAAGTTTCTGTATCCAGCCTTTCTCAATAATGTTTAATTCTGCCTGAATACCAATATTTGGCTGAGCAAAGTATTTAAAGATAATTCCGGTTACATTTCCCTGTTTTTGTCGTTGTGGCACATCGGTATTGAATTGTATGTCAACATCATCGAAAAGGACCTGGGAAAAGACAACACCCTGTCTTACACCAAATGATGCCTGGGCTTCGGATTCACAATGGATGACAATATTCAGAGATAAGGCTAAAAACAGAATACGTTTAATCAAGTTCGCTTTGTTTAGATTCACAAATTCCTAACAAACTTCAATCCAATATTGATAACAAAGTTTATAATCCGTCAAAAATAAAACGATTGAGTTACTTATACTTATTATAACATTGAAAAACTTCAAAGAATACTTGTTTTCATTGGATTGAACTCGTGATTGAACAACTTCTTTGACTGGGAGAGAACCGATCCTTTCAGTTAGGAATCGATTTTTCTGACAAATTATTTCTATTTATCTTTAGTATTTTCATTCTGAAAGAACATCAGAATGATGTTTAAAGGCGCTGATCCATTTTTTTTGAGAATAGATGTAATTATAATTATCGTTTATGGAAGAGGTCTCAGCTGAAATAAACTTCTTCTTATTGGTTATAGCAGGCACTATGGGCATGCTTTCTCTGGTGCTACTTGTATATATTTACAAGAAAAAGGTTTTAACCGAAAAGGCTAGACTACAGGAGCTTAAAAATGCTTATCAAAAGGAAATGCTCCAGGCGTCCATAGAAGCACAAGAGCAAGAAAGGAGAAGAATAGCAGAAGACCTCCATGACGATGTAGGGGCAATGTTGTCGCTTGTTCGCTTAAATGCAAGTAGGGCAAGTGAAAAGGCAAGAGATAGGACGCTTAAGGATTCTACCGAGGAGATTAAGGCATTGATTGATGAAATAATTTTGAATGTGAAAAGGATATCGAGGGATCTGTTGCCTTCCACCTTAAATGAATTCGGTTTGATTGAGGCAATAAAAGAGCTTTCAGATAAAATTAACAATACTTCTCCGCATTTGATTAAATTTAATTATTTAAAATTTGAAGAGCCCATTGATAAGGAAATTGAGCTGGCTTTATTTAGAATTGCTCAGGAACTGATCAATAATGCAATTAAACATGCCAGCGCTACAGAGATCCTGATAGACTTGGAAATTGCAGATGATATAGTGAAATTGACTGTAGAAGATAATGGTCAGGGATTTAGTATCAATAAAGTAGATGGTGGGAAGAATGCAGCTAAGGGGTTAGGTCTTAAAAATATTCGAAGCAGGGTAAGTATGTTAGATGGAACTTTGGAGTATAAAAGCTCTTTGTCAAAGGGAACTTTTGCCCAGGTTAAAATAAGTAAGGAACAATCCAGTGAGAAAAAAGTTCTTGCGTAAAGCGGACAAAACATAAGACCTTGTTAATTGAGGTTTAAATATAAATGGGGTGATGAATATACTCAAAACCCACCTTTTCCAGTCTATAAATTTTTAATCATATGAAGTAGACTATCTCCGAAACCCGGCTCGCTGGGGAGGATGAACCAGACGATCAAGCTTAAACGACACACTTTCTATGGGCTACAAAAATTAAACACATGAAAAAGATAAAGCTTATTATAGCGGATGATCATGAATTGTTCAGAAGAGGCATAACAGCCATATTGGAAGACATTCCGGAAATGGAAGTTATTGATCAAGCTGAAAATGGCGAACATCTAATGGAAATATTGGAAACCAAGCAGCCAGATGTGATTTTGATGGATATCAAAATGCCAGTGATGGATGGTATTGAATGCACCAAATTGATCATTGCCAAATATCCCGAGATTAAAGTTATCATGTTAACCATGCACGATGATGAAAAGTTTATTACGCACTTAGTGGATATGGGAGCAAATGGTTATTTGTTGAAGAATGCAGAAATAGATGAAGTTGAGAATGCCATAAAAACGGTCATGATGAAAGGGTTCTATTTCAATCGTGAGATTTCGGAAATTGTCTTGAATGGATTGATCAACAAAAGATCCAAACATAAAATACGAAAAGATACCGAAAATATCACTTTAAGTGATCGGGAATACGAGGTGTTGGAATTGATATGTCAGGGTTTCACCAATGCAGAAATAGGACGCAAATTGTTCTTGAGCCAAAGGACTGTTGAGGGTTACAGATACAAACTTTTAGATAAAGTAGGGGTTAAGAATACTGCTGGTTTGGTACGTTTTGCCTTAAAAAATGGCTTGGTAGACTAACGATTTGCTTAAATTGATGTTTCATACTATTTAAGGATAAAATTTTTCTTTAATCTTTATTCTAAGGTGAATAAAATTATTTAATTAAAAATTTATTGTATCAAAAAATAATTTTTGGAAGTATTAATTTTGACTTATATTTTTTTGATTTTAGGTATTTATACGGTTTTATAAGGCTATTGAATCACTTAAATTTGTTTATAATAAAAAGCAAAGGTCCCTTTCTAACAGCTAAGTGCCCGACAATCCTCACTATGTGTCGGGCATTTTACTTTTAAGGCAATCACAGTATTCTTTTACACAGGAAATATAAATTCGGGAAAAAAGAAAGCCGGCTCCTTGTTAGGAACCGGCTTTCTTGGAAATTTACAAAAACTAGTTTATGGTTAGCTCATTTTCGATGCTCTGTCCGTTACTCTCAAGGCTCATTGTATAGTCGCCTGCAGCGAGTTTAGAAACATTAACATAACTGCTGAAATCTGCATTTTTTGAAAGAACTTGGCTGAACAATTGTTTACCATTGGCATCAGATATTTTTAAACGAACTGGTTTTTCTGCGTTGTAGTAAGAAACGTGAATTTTTCCTCCTTTAAGTTGTGAAGAGAAGTAAGCTCCAAATTGAGCTTCCTGAGCCTTACTAGAAGCACCAACCTCAAATTTGTCAGTCTTGACAACATCACCGGCTACAATTTTAACTGTGTAAGTACCTGGACCATTTGCAGAGAAATCATATTTTCTCAGCATTTTTTTGGTATTCTTATGAGTATCGGTAAAGATGTGCTTTCCCGATTCATCATAGAACTTGATTGTTATCTTTTCGGTAGTGTTATTTTCAACCCCCAAAATAATTTTATTGGTGTCTTTGAAGGAACCTAAATTGAAAGTTAGCTTCTCACTGCCTTTTTCAGGATCATCGTTTTTTCCATTTGCAAAAGATTGAACAGATCCTAAAGTTGAACATACAGCTAATAATACTAGAAATGATTGTTTTAATAGATTTTTCATGTCGTTGTTTTTTGAGTATTTAAAAATTTGACCTGGTTTGCGTTAGGCTACATTGATGCCAAAAAATTAAATTGCTGATTATCAGGTTATTATGTTTTTTGAATTTTCAAAGATTATCTAACCCTGTTCGGAAACGTCCCAAAAGTGTCACGAATATGAACACTTTTGGGACGTTCGGAGTTGTATGGAACTTTAATTCAGAGTATAACTGGAATGGGAATTGACTGAATTGTTTTATACCCAGAGAAGATGACTGTATCGATATGGATTGCAATAGCTGATCGGGTCTTTTTATCTACTTATATGGAAGCTACATTTTAATTAATTGCCCCGTGCCAGTGATATTCATTTTTACATCATTAGCATTGCCGTAGTATATGACATTTCCGGTACTTTCAATATTACCTCTTATTTTATTGTTGCTTTTAACAAGAATGTCATTAACACCGAGATGATTGATGAAAATATTCTGAGCTACCAAATCCCGGGCATGACATCTGCCATAGTTATAATAATAACCAACCGTCAGATTCGTTATTGAGCCACTTAAATTGATATTGGCCAAACTGTTGTTTACCACCACAAGTTTATTACCGCTTACGTCCAGATTGAAATCTCCTGATCCATCTTTACATTCAATGTTCAACTGTTTTTCAATATGATATGTATCGACTGAATTTATATTTCCTGAACCACTACTCTTAATGTAAGTCAGATCATTAGATGTGACAAAGACGTCAATGCCTCCATACGACCTGGTCCAATTGCAAGTGTTGTTGTTCCGTATCACCAACTCATTGCCTTCAACTTCCAGGCTAATTTTGGACATAAGATTCTCTCCGGCCTTGACTATTACCTTTTGATTGTCACCATTTAAAAGAGACACGTTTATATCATGATGTATAACAAGCTTTGTAAAGGTTTCCAGGATTCTTTCTTCTTCGATGACCTCGCCTGTCTTTTTTACACAATCAAAAGAATCCGGATCATTGCAACTTGCGGTAAACACAAGAAGATTGAGATAAACAAAAATCCGGTAAATGAATCTTTTCATATTTTTTGCAATTATGCTGTGGAAACTTAAATAATCACCATTACATTTTATTTCCAGGTCAACTTTGATAATGGCATATTTAGAACCTTATACCAAAAGTCCACTCGACATTATCAGCTACGCCTAGATGCGCCTTGAGTAACACTCCTGCATAATATTTATTATTTAGATAATACTTTAATCCATATCGCTGATAAATTGGTTGCCCTGTAGACTTATAAGGTTTATATACATAAATGCCCAATTGGGTCAATAATGAAATTTTGCTTACAAAAAGTTCGTGTCCGACTACCAGGCCTACTTGTTTGAAATCCGGGTTATCATCACCGGCGAGATCTCTGTCTGTTTTAACCTCCTGCTTCACGGCCAGGCTATAAAAGAAATCCATGCCTAGATTAAGAGCACTTTGCGTATTGATTTTCTTATCGGCATACATTGATAGGGTAAAAAAGGGATACTTTTTGCTTCCAACAGGAATTACCTCTTTTACTCCGGCGGATAAATTAATATTATACTTTATCTCTGAGGATATGGTAGTTTGGTTGTTTTCCGGTGACAATTCTGGACTGGTCCTCTCGAGCTTATAAGAAGTCCCAAAATTGGCTGAGACGATATTGATCCCTTTGTTGGGAAGCCTGAACGCTCCGTTGGAAAAATGTGAAAGGGTAAGTGAACTGGTCAGTTTTAACCGATCATTCAACTTAAAATGATAACCTATTCTTCCCTGTAAGGCAAAACTCAATCTACTGCTGATAACATTGTTTTTGTTGTTGGTTTCCCTGTTATAGGGATTGGTATTGTAAGCCAGGCCTGTACCTATTTTAAGTATTACATTGCTCTTTCTTTTTCTGCGCAGATAAAAGTCCAAGTAGGATGTGGCTGAGATCACTTTGCCGATTGTTTCATTTTTTAAATCAAAATAGGTCAGCGATACGCCGATATCCGGGTAGTTAAATCTGTGCTCCCAATCTTTATTGCCGTAAGTATTTTTGTTGATAAATAATTCAAAGCCGGTAGGATGCCCCTGTACTAAATGACCAATGATTTCATCATGTTTCATGATGAAGCCTTTGAAAACATTACCACCGACCGTATAGGTATATGGCTTGGTTGTTTCCTGTGTTTGTGAATTAGCCTTGAAAATGAGACAGAAAAACAGGAATATTGTGGAAGCTGACCAAATAAATATCTTTTTGTTCATATTTATTTGCTTGTTTGAACAAACATAAAAAAAAGAATCAAAAATATGGAGCTGAAAAATAAAGTGGCTGTTGTAACCGGTGTAAGTAAAGGTATAGGTTTTGCAACAATTAAGACACTTTTGAAACAAGGTGTTATAGTAGTGGGGTGGGGCCGTAGTGCACCCAAAATTGATCACCCGAATTGTTTCTTTTATGAAACGGATGTTAGCAACTACGATTCCGTGCTTTCTTCCTATAACAAAACGATTGAAGATCACGGTGAAGATATTGACATACTGATCAACAATGCAGGTTTGGGATTTGAATCAGCTTTTGAAGAAACAACACTGGAACAATGGCACAGTATGTTTGAAACAAATGTCCATGGAATTTTTTATTGCTCCAGGTTGATGGTACCCCAAATGAAGAAAAATGATCAGGGACACATAATTAATATTGGATCCATAGCGGGGAACACAGGAATCCCTTTCATGGCCGGATACTGCGGAACAAAACATGCGGTGACTGGGATTTCGCATGCAATGTATAAAGAACTCCGCGAGTTCGGGATCAAGGTAACCTGTATTTATCCGGGCTCCGTAAAAACCAATTTCTTTGATGACATCGCCTCAGTTGAGGCCAATGACAATATGATGATGCCTCAAGACATTGCCAGTACCATCCTGCATGTCTTACAAACACCCGATAACTATCATCATATAGACATTGAAGTGAGACCATTAAGGCCTAAGGGAAAAAGGCGATAAACAAGACTATATATAACTAATTACCTGCACGGAGATCCGATAAAAGGGTTCTCCGGGAGGGTTTTCACAATCGCTGCAGTTAACTCCTGTAACACAGTTGGGATTGTCTCTGCGGCATTCGTTTGTATAATCCATGAGTTGGTATTTCAGATTTATCGTTTCACCGGGAGAGATGTTATTTGTAATATCAAATTCTTCAGGTATTACATCAGCGCCGGGGCACCAGCCCGCTCTGGCGAATTTCCACGTTCCAAATTGCGGGGAACAGGGATTTTGCGCACAATCTGATCTCCAGAGATGATGTGTGAATTTAGCCTCATTGTTGATCATCAACTGATGATCGGCTGGAAAAAATTCGGCAGCATTTCCTGTGTTTCCAAAGCTATGGCCTGTAGTCACTATTTTCACTTTTACTTTTTGTGCATTGGAATGGATATCTACATTGCCATCCGGATATGGAATTGGTTTTTCAGGGACTCCGTACGCGACACCTTGTGTATACCATAGATTTTCTACCTGTATATTGCTGTATTCCGGTTCGCCTTCAATAAACTTGAAATTTACGGTCAATGACCAACCCGGATTTGTCCAGGTATCAATGTGTGATTTTAGTGATACCGTTCCCTGCAGTAAATTTCTATAGTCGCTCACATCAATCGTCCAATTACAGCCTATTTTGTATGGTGTAATATATCTTCCGATTTCATATATTTTTTCCTGACCATTTTCCTCGGTAATCATTTCGATAAATGCTGCTCTGTCCCAGGGGTCACAACCGTTACCGGGGCATTCTAATTGAATTTCCATGAATATTTTATCATAATCATCAAGTGATTCCGGAAATTCAAAATCTTGTTGAATGGTCCTCAAATTGTCCTCAGCACTCCAACCAGCAAAAAAGTGATGGCTTTTGTTAAAAGTAGTGACCGTTAGTGTATCAGGTACGACAACCTTGGGTGTCGAATCATCCTCACTTTTACAGCTTGCTATAAAAATGGCTAACACTATGAAACTAAGGAAAAATGTACCGGTATTAACTTGGTTAAGTTGGATTTTCATGTCGCTTAAAAAAGATTTTTGTTAATAATCTTGATATTCGATAAGACAGGGATCATTCCGGGAACCCTGCAAGTTCCACGTCATCTTAACGACATTATGTTAAACAGAAAGCTTCTTTTTTGATTGATCAGACAAGGACAGGGTATTGATTTCAATCTCTGAAACTGGAAAAGTTTCTTTGTAAGAAATACATATCTATGATCAACTTCATAGATCAATATTTTAATTGCCATGAAATTTTAACACTGAGTAGATAAATATTCCTGGTTACTTTTATACAACGAAGTGTATGGGTACTGTTTTATATTCACCAAATAGTATAGATTTGTTTGTTTAATTAAGGGTGCATGTCAATTACAGTCAAGAACCTTACGAAATTATATGGCGCTCAAAAGGCGGTGGATGATATTTCTTTTGAGGTGAATGAAGGAGAAATATTGGGTTTCCTTGGACCCAACGGAGCGGGAAAATCGACTACAATGAAAATAGCTACTTGTTATGTGCCTCCAACGGAGGGCACTGTGCAAGTATGTGGATATGATGTAGTAGAAAAGCCTATTGCTGTTAGAAAAGTGATTGGTTATCTGCCTGAACATAACCCACTCTATTTGGATATGTATGTGCATGAGTACCTGGGTTTTATTGGTTCTCTTCATGGACTGTCCGGAAAATCATTGAGAAAACGTGTGGAGGAAATGATTGGACTGTGTGGATTGACTATTGAACAAAACAAAAAAATTGGTGCGCTGTCAAAGGGATACAGACAGCGGGTTGGATTGGCACAAGCCATGGTCCATGATCCCAAGGTGTTTATCCTGGATGAACCCACGACCGGTTTGGACCCAAATCAAATTCTGGAGATCAGGAAGCTCATTAAAAATATTAGTCAGGAGAAGACAGTTATATTCTCTACACATATCATGCAGGAGGTTCAAGCGCTTTGTGATCGTGTTATTATCATCAATTCAGGAAAGATAGTAGCGGATAGCCCGGTTGATCAACTCAAGGAGGATCAGGAAGATTTTGATATACTCAGCGCGGAATTCTCCGATAGCATAGATCAGACAAAACTTGAGGCTATCGAGGGGGTGATAGAAGTAGCAGAGGAGAAAACGGGGAAATACATTATTAAGGTGGCTTCCGGAAAGGATATCAGGGGTGAAATATTCAAATTCGCCACAGAAAATGAAAAAACACTCTTAGGGCTTTCCCAAGAGGAGAGATCACTGGAAAGTATTTTTCATAAACTGACAAAAAAATAATTATATGCTTCAGATATTGATCAAAGAAGTAAACAGCTTCCTGAATTCACTGATAGCCTATATTGTAATATGCGTGTTTCTAACAGGTATTGGTTTGCTCATGTGGGTATTTCCCGACACAAATGTGCTGGACTATGAGTTTGCTGATATGGATACACTTTTTTCCTTAGGACCATATGTTTTTCTTTTTTTGATCCCTGCCATTACCATGAGATTGTTTTCTGAGGAAAAAAAGTCAGGTACCCTTGAGCTACTGCTTACCAGACCTCTCACGGATATGCAAATTATATTGGGAAAATACTTTTCCGGATTATTGGTGGTGATTTTTGCCTTGATACCTACAGTTATTTACTATTTCACGTTGTACAAATTAGGCAGTCCCGAGGGTAACATAGATTCGGCAGGGGTAATTGGGTCTTATATTGGTTTGATACTTTTGGGAGCATTGTTCACATCCATTGGTGTTTTTTCATCTGCGATTACCGAAAATCAAATAATCGCTTTTATCATAGCGGTGTTCCTTTGTTTTTTTCTTTACGTAGGATTTGATTCCATCGCCTCTATAGATATCTGGGGAGGTAGTGCTGTGATGCTTGAACAACTCGGGATTATATATCATTATAATGCTTTAAGCAGAGGGCTGGTTGATCTGAGAGATGTTGTTTATTTCATAAGTATGATCGCTTTGATGTTGTTGTTGACCAATTTAATCTTGGGAAGTAGAAAATGGTAAATTCCGGAGTAAAAATGTGGGAGTCTGTCCTGAAATTCTGCATAGGAGTGGTGCTGATCATTTTGGCGAATGTATTGGCTTCCAAATATATCTTCCGAATAGACCTTACGGAAGAAAAACGATTTTCAATTACTGAAGCTTCCAAGGATCTCCTTCGCAATTTGGATGATGCCGTATACATTGATATTTACCTGGAAGGAGACCTTCCTGCCCCACTAAAAAAGTTGAAAAAAGCTGCCAGGGAACGATTGGATGAGTTTAAAATTTACGCCTCAAATAATATACAATATAATTTTATAGATCCTTCAAAAGCCTCAAGTGCCAGGGCAAGGGAAGAGTTCTACAAAAGCCTTGAAGAAAAGGGACTCCAACGTACGCGTCTTTTTGATAATGCCGATGGAGCTAAAGTCGAGAAAATTATTTTTCCGGGAGCAATCGTGTCCTACGGAGGGAGAGAAAAACCGGTGGCCTTATTAAGAGGACAGGGAGGGTTATCGGCCATCAATGAATCCATTGAAGGATTGGAATATGAATTTGTTTCAACGATCAGGGGGCTCACCAACGATGACAAGAAAAGTATTGGTTTAATAAAAGGCCATAACGAGGCAGACTCTCTGGAGTTGACCGGCTTGACAAACACTTTGCTTGAAACCTATCATGTATTTAATGTAAATCTTCCAAGGAAACAAGCCTTGGAAGGCTATGATGCGGTCATCATAGCCAAACCGAAAAAGGCTTTTAGTGAGCAGGACAAGTATAAGCTCGATCAATATATTATGAGGGGAGGAAAAGTATTATTCTTTGTGGATATGCTTGCGGTCAATATTGATAGTGCTTTGAACAGCTCCACTTATGCTTTGCCGATAGATCTTAATCTGGACGATCAGTTATTTAAATACGGAATTCGCATCAACAGAGACTATGTTCAGGACCTTACTGCAGGGAATGTTCCGGTTGTCGTCGGAATGATTGGTGATCAACCACAAATCCAGGGGTTTAAATGGCCCTTTTTTCCAATGATCAATCGCTATGCTGATCATCCGATCGTTAAAAACATCGATGCTACCTATGCAAAGTTTATTAACAGTATGGACACGGTGAAAGCCGAAGGCATTCTTAAAACACCCTTAATGTTTAGTAGTCAATACTCCAGAAAACTCGGCTCACCCCTAAGAGTTTCTTTGAGTGATCTGAGGGGCATTAAACAAGAGGATTTTTATAATCAGAATCCCATAGCCCTGGCTTATTTACTGGAAGGATCTTTTACCTCTTTGTATAAAAACAGATTTTTACCAAAGGGAGTTGATAAGGGGTCCTTCAGAGAGCAAGGGGTTCCTACAAAATTGTTGATAGTGCCTGACGGAGATTTTGTAAGGAATGAGTTTAGCTTAAAAAATGGTCAACCACTGGATTTAGGCATTGATGAACTAACCAGGCAGAAATTTGCTAATGATGATTTTATCAAAAATGCTTTGCAATATATGCTGGACGATGATGGGATAATTACCGCCAAATCGAAGGAAATTAAAATCAGACCATTGGATAAAATAAAGATACAGGAAGAAAGATTGTTTTGGCAGGTTACCAACCTTGCATTACCTGTTGTCCTGGTCGTACTTTATGGATTTCTACGATTTTTTCTAAGAAAGCGAAGGTTTACAAACTTTAAGTCATGAATAACAAAAAGAACATCAGACTGCTGATCATACTGCTTGTTTTGATTGTTGTTACAGTGGCACTCATGTTCACTGGTGGTTCTAATTCCAGACCGGATATTGATCAATACAAATTTAGCATTGCCGATACATCGAGAATAGATAAAGTCGTGTTGAAAAATGCCGGAGAGACAACCAGGTTGGAGAAAACGGGCAACCGTTGGATGGTCAATAACAATTATGTGATGAATGATCGACTGAATAAATTGTTACTGGCCATTATGAACAGGGTGAAAATAAAAAGACCGGTAGCCAAGCAACAGCTGTCATCGATCAATGACGCATTGGATAATGAAGGTACTTTAGTGGAAATTTATGAAAATGACGAGGTTATTCTTTCCTTCATTGTTGGAGGAAATGATACCAAAACAGTTTCCTATTTTAAAGTGAAAGATAGCGGTGATCCATATGTTGTTTACATTCCGGGCTACACGAGTGATCTGACAGGTTTTTTTAATCTTAAGGAAAACGACTGGCGTGACAATAAAATTTTCTCTACGTCATGGAGATCATTAATTGGTTTGAAAATAGAATATGATAAGGCTACCCAAAATAGTTTTGAAATAATATTTCAGGATAACTTTTTTGTCATACCTGGTATCAATCAAGTAGATACTACTGTAATGATGGATTATGTCAGTCTTTTTGAGAACTTTGGAGTGGATAGGTTCGTTACTGCCGGCACATCTGCTGAATATGATAGCCTGGCCAGGACCGATCCATTTGCAAAGATCTCATTGGAAGAAATCGATTCTTCAAAAAACCAGCAATTAATTTTATATCCAAAGCTGCCTGATGATAATAAATTTTTGGGCAAACTTTCCAAAGAAGACCAGCTTGTAATAATTGGAGAAAAGCGTGCTGAACTTTTGCTGAAAAAGAAGGAGGATTATATAGCAAATTAGCCATTTTAACCCTTCTTATAAATGTTTTTTATTTTATAGAAATAAGAATATTATTTTTAACTTTACCGAGTTTTTTAGAGCTATTTAAATCTTACCTTATGAACTGAACCACTACGAAATAATTTTATTCTATCCATGGAATGCGATTATATTGTTTTGGTGAGTTCTCCCGGTAAATCGGGTAAACTATGTGATCTTTTAAAAATATAAACGCATGAAATTTATTGTTTCTTCCTCGTCATTGCTAAAACAACTCTCAGGTATCAATGGTGTCATCACCTCAAATCCGGTTGTTCCAATTCTTGAGAATTTTTTATTTGAAATAAATGACGGGATCCTAACAGTAACGGCTTCCGATCTTCAGACCTCTATGATCACAGAGTTAGAAGTTGAGGCCAAAGAGTCCGGTAGCATTGCTGTTCCGGCCAAAATATTGTTGGAAACATTGAGGAACTTACCAGAGCAACCGGTGACTTTCTCAATCGATGAAGAAACTTACAGCATTGAATTAAGCTCTGACAACGGACGCTATAAACTGGCTGGTGAGAATGCCACCGATTTTCCAAAAGTCCCAACGGTCAGCGATGGGTATTCTGTAAACATGTCTACAGGCGTTTTAGGTGCCGCCATTAACAATACAATTTTTGCTACCAGCAACGATGAACTCAGGCCAGCCATGACAGGTGTTTACCTGAATTTAAGTGAAACCAATACCACCTTTGTGGCTACAGATGGTCATAGACTGGTTAGGTACAGAAGAGTTGATATCGCCGCTGATACAGACAATACCATTATTATTCCTCGGAAAGCACTTAATTTGCTAAAGGCTTCCCTGCCTGCTGAAAACTCTAACGTTACACTGGAGTTTAACCCAGCTAACGCTTTTTTCAAATTTGACAATGTGAAATTAATTTGTCGATTGATCGATGAGCGTTTTCCGGATTACGAAAATGTGATCCCTGCTGATAACAACAATTTGATGACGATTGATAGATCGGAATTCTTAGGATCGTTGCGCAGGATATCCATTTATGCCAATAAAACTACGCACCAGGTAAGGTTAAAGATTACCGGAAGTGAGTTGCAGATATCAGCTGAAGACCTTGACTTCTCTAATGAAGCCAACGAAAGATTGTTATGTGAGCATGAGGGAGAAGATATTGAGATCGGCTTTAATGCAAAGTTTCTGGTTGAGATGTTAAGCAATATTGATTCTGATCATGTGGTGCTGCAACTATCTGCACCCAATAGAGCAGGTTTGATTTTACCCAAAGACAAGAACGACAACGAAGATATATTAATGCTGGTCATGCCTGTGATGTTAAGCAATTATGTTTAACAGGGTATATGATATCAGCGATCAAAAAGAGAAAGGAGCTGTTTACGGCTCCTTTCTCTTTATTAAAGCGATAAGATGCATGATGCACTTATACAGATTCATTTAGTCTTTTTAAATGAAGCTTTTAAAAGAAAGAACTTCTCCAATAAGACTCCTAAGATAACTCCTACCGTATAACAGATTAGATCACTCCAAAGAAAACCAAATCCTAAAATCAGACCACCCAGCCTTGTGGCTCTGATTGAATCCAACCAGGATGCACTATAAAGTTGACTGATTTCAATTGCATAGGAAAAAGACAAGGTGAGAATGGCAATCAAAAAAATCCTGCTTTTGTTAAAAAGCCAACCGAAACCAAAATAGACCATTAAGGCCCAAAGTGTATCACCTGAATAATCTGCTATAAACTTTGGAAGTACTGCTGCGAATTTTCGGGATGCCAGTCCAAGGAAAACTGTAGTGATGATTAACAATGTATAAATAAACCGATTTCTTTCAACAAACATATTATGATGATCAAAGCTGATTAAGATATGACTTTTTTTGATTATAAATTCAAGCGATATTAAATAGTCGGTCGTCGGTCCTAAAAAAGTATCATTTGTTTTTCTTAGAAAGGCTCATTGCCTTGTTTAGACAGGATTTTAGATAAAAGATTCAAGATGAAAGATAAATTGCTGTGGCTTTTTTCTTTTCTTCAGAGAAATAGAACGACCAAATTTGCAAGCTTTTAATTGAATGGCATTGGGATCAATAAGCTTGCAAAGTTTGTGTGATAGGATAAAGTAAAAAAGATAATGATGTTAAATTTTACGAAAGCTAGGTTTAATTGCCGGGCTTAAACCTATATGTTATTAGTCTTTATACTAAATTCTTGCTACTTATTACTGTAACGAGGACTTTTTTGGGGGGACTAAATAAGCATGTGCTATACATTTTTTTGTGTAACTCAAGTCATTTGGATCGGTAATCGGTTTAGACGAAATGATGGGAAGCAAGTATCCATGAAGAATCAACATAATAATGCAGGTAGGGTTAACAAAATCCAATTTTTTGTAATTTAGGGTGCCTGATGTATGCAGGTAGGTTTAAATTATTTGCAGACTTGTTCTTATCTCCAGCATAGTTTGATAAGCTCTATAAATCAATTTACCTACGCAACGTAAACCAAAAATGTATGAAGAGGAAAAAGTTTCTTTCAAGTTTTGCCATTATTGGAGTTTTCCATATTCTGGTGTTATCAAGCTCTTGTAGCAACCAATCATCTGTTTCTCAGGAGAATTCAAAAGAAGAACACGTCACTTTTGCTTTAGAAGAATTAACAGTCGCCCAACTTCAGGAGGGTATGGCGTCTGGAAAGTATACTGCAAAGAGCATTGCACAATTGTATTTGGATAGAATAGCGGCCATTGATCAAAATGGACCTAAATTGAATTCAGTGATCGAACTGAATCCCGATGCATTGAGCATTGCAGATCAGTTGGACCAGGAAAGAAAGGAAGGAAAGGTGAGAGGGCCTTTGCATGGAATCCCTGTATTGATCAAAGATAATATTGATACAAGTGATAAAATGACAACCACCGCAGGTACCTTGGTGCTCCAGGGATCTATCGCTCCTCAGGATTCATATGTGGTTCAAAAACTTCGAGAAGCAGGCGCTATTATTTTAGGAAAAACGAATTTAAGCGAATGGGCTAATTTTCGCTCTACAAGGTCCTCAAGCGGCTGGAGTGGTAGAGGAGGACAAACCAGAAACCCCTATATTTTAAATAGAAATCCCTGTGGTTCAAGTTCAGGCTCGGGAGCAGCCGTATCTGCAAACCTTTGTGCCATTGCCATTGGAACCGAAACCAACGGTTCTATTGTATGCCCCTCTTCTTCCAATGGGGTAGTGGGTATCAAACCGACTGTAGGGTTGGTTGGCAGATCCGGAATCATTCCAATTTCCATCACACAAGATACAGCAGGTCCAATGGCAAGAACTGTCAGTGATGCCGCTACATTGCTCGGAGCACTCACAGGGATTGACCCCAGAGATGATCGGACCCTTGAAAGTGAAGGTAAATCATTTACAGATTACACACAATTTCTGGATAAAGATGGTTTAAAAGGAGCTCGTATAGGAATCGGAAGAAATTTTATGGGTTTTCACGAAAAGGTAGACACGCTAATGGAAAAGGCTATTCTGGCCATGAAAAATGCAGGCGCTACCATCATCGATTTAGATGAGGTGACACCCAATGGCATGGGAAGAGCTGGTTTTGACGTGCTTTTATATGAGTTTAAAGATGGTGTTAATAAATATTTGGCTAGCCTGGGCCCAAATGCTCCGGTTAAAACACTGAAGGAAGTTATTGAATACAACGAAAACAATAGGGACAAATCAATGCCTTTTTTCGAACAGGAAATTTTAGTAATGGCAGAAGAAAAGGGAGATCTCAATGATGAGGAGTACAAAAAAGCATTGGATACAATTTTACGGTTATCCAGGGAAGAAGGTATTGATAAAGTAATGGACGAACATCAATTAGATGCTATCATTGGTCCTACCGGTGGCCCCGCCTGGCCAATCGATGTGATCAACGGTGATCACTTTGGAGGAGGCAGCTCTTCTCCTGCAGCCAGAGCAGGCTATCCCAATATCACAGTGCCGGCAGGATTTATTAATGGTTTGCCTGTGGGAATTTCTTTCTTTGGTAGAGCCTACAGCGAGCCAACGTTGATAAAATTAGCCTTTGCCTATGAACAATTGACTGAGCATCGCAGAGCGCCTGAATTTCAGGAGCACATTGCATTTTAACGATAGGTTAGCCAGGTACAATCAAAATACCTGGCTAACACTATGAGTCTCTTTAACTTGGTTACTGAAAACCGCCTTCCATCCATCATCCGAAATCTTTCTACTTCAATTTAATAGTCTTCCCTTTAGAGGCGCTCTTCTTGGCCAGTTCCAGAATTTCCACTACAATCATATTGTTTTCAAGAGAGGACGGCTCGAAAGGTTCCGGTTTCACTTTTCCTTTGATAATGGCTGCGAAATATGCGAAAGGATCGTCATAAGGGTCTTGCAGCGATTTTGCTTTGACTGGTTTGAGTTTTTCTTTTTCATTCTCACGGATACGCATATTTTCTCCGTAGTCACAAAATATATACCCTGTTTTTCCATAGAGTTCCATGTCTTTTCTGCTAACCGGCCAGTTCCAGGAAGCTTGTATAATACCAACAGTTTCGGGATAGGTTAAAATGATATTGGCATCATCATCAACCTTGGGATACACATCAGGTTTGATTTGTTTGGTCACTGCTGTGATGGAACTGGGTCTTTGTCCTTTCATGAGCCAGGTAATTAGATTGGCACCATAACAGCCGAAATCAATAATGGCCCCTCCACCGTTTTTTACCGGATCAGTTAACCATTGCAGGAACTCCTGGCTTATGCCAATTTCTTTCGGACCCTGATGTCCGTCATGTACCACAATCTTGCGTAACGGCCCGATTGTTTTACTATCATGAACTATGTTGTGAGCTTCCTGATTGCTGGCATACCAGGTGGTTTCATAATTAGTCAATAGTTGGATATTATGTTCCTCAGCCAACTTTTTCATTTGTTGAGCATGATCCACGCTAACCGCCAGTGGTTTTTCAACCATCACATGAATACCTCTGGGAGCAGCCTCTTTGACCACCTCCAGGTGTTCATAAATCGGATTAAAGGCTAATACAGCATCAGGATTTGTTTTATCTAACATTTCCTTTAAAGAGCTATGAAAAAGTGTCTGGTCCAGGTTATACCACTTTGAATAACGTTGTACAAGGGCTTGGTTTGGTTCTGCAATACCAATCAATTTAATATCTCCACGATCCTCCCTGTTGAATATCCAGTGCACATGATCGTGTGATAGTCCGACTATGCCAACCTTAAGAGGGGAGTCTGAAGTGTTTTGTGCATTTAACAAGGCAGTGTTAAGGATGGCTATAATGCCAATAATGAAGCAAAAATATTGCTTACAGAATCTCAGAGGAATGATCATGTTCTATGGTTTATTAGTATTCAAATGCTTCGATAAAAGTTATACAACGAAGTAAATTAGTTCTTACAAATCGTTTTGGTTTGCAATGTTTAGCCGATAAATCGGGTTACAAACCCTCGCTTTAGTGTACTATAAGTAAATAGACATGGATGCAAACATCCATGCCAGTTTAAAAGAAGTACAGCACTCCATTAATTAATTGCAGTATTGATCTTAGCTAAGGCATCATTTACCTTGTTACCCTGTATCCAGCGAATGACCACCACCAATTTTTTCTTTGGGTAGACCCAGATAATATTACTTCCTCCACCTCTTGCTGCGTAGCTATCAGCCGGAACATCAGGCCACATTTTTCGATCAGTGTTTAACCACCACATGTATCCATATGTTGGTTCTGCCTCACAAGGTGTTCTGATGTTATCAATCCAGGAGGCATCAAAGAGCTGTTGATCATCCCATTGGCCTTTCATTAGAAAAAGATAACCAAAACGGGCAAGATCCCTCGTGCTGATCCACATGCCACCACCCCAATGACCTCCTCCACTTACAGACTTCATAGTTTGATTGTTGATCTCAATATCCGAATTTCTATAACCATGCCATTGCCAGGAGTCGCTGGCTGCAATGGGTGTCATGATTTCTTCTTCCAAAACTTCCGGCAATGGTTTTTGCCAAATATGCAAAAGAGCCAATGCAGCTAAATTTACGCGTACGTCATTATACTCCCAGAAAGTGCCTGGCTCATTTAAGGTACGATCTTCTCCTTTTCTGCGATCTGCCAGATCAGGTTTCCCCCATAGTGTTCCTTCCCATTCACTTGTTTGTTGTAGCAAATGGTGCCAGGTTATTTTATTGTGGGGATCCCCCTCAAACTGCGGAATGGACAATCTATGATAAACAGGTTCATGAAGATCTGTAAGTAAGCCGGAATCAAGAGCCAGTGCAGCCATAGTGGACAGAAAACTCTTGGTGATACTAAAGGTCATATCCATTCGTTTGGTGTCACCAAATTCGTAGATGATATATCCGTCTTTTAAGATTATGCCATTCATCTTGCCCCGTTCTTTGGTGGGGCCGATCAGAGAATCATGAACACTTCTGGCACGACTCATTAGCATCTTGCCCAGGTCTTTGGATCCAACGGATTCTGTACTTCTAACAAAATCCATTACTATTTCCAGGGAATCCTTATTGATTCCAAATGCTTCTGGATTTCTCTTTTCCCATTGTGCACCCGCTTCCGGGAAATAAGGAACAGTGCTTGTTACTTGAGTCCCTTCGGATTTATTGTTATCCTGACAACCAATAGCAAATAAAGCGAGACATATCAGGAAAAAACATTGAAAAAAATAGCTGCTATTTGCCTTCACTGTTGGCATGTTTATAAGCTATTTGTTTCAGATTTTCCTGGATTTCCTTTTCACTTAACCATTTTCCTCTTACCATGACGCCCGCCTTGTTTTTTACATTTTCAATTGACTCCAGGGGATTACTATTTAATAGAATTAGATCTGCGGAAGCTCCTTCCTCAACAGTCCCAAAGCTTCCTTCGGCATCAAAGTAAATAGCAGGGTTTGCCGTCCCGGTTTTCAGAGTCTCGTAAGGTGTTAACCCACTGTCAATCATGGATTTCAATTCATGGTGGATCGAAAACCCCGGGACATTGAAAATTTGTGGTGCATCGGAACCCAGGATGAGTCCGACTCCTTCATCGTGCAGTGCTTTGATGATTCTTCTTCTGATTTCATTGAATTTATTAGCTGTTTCTACGGAATAATTTTCATCAGCAATAAAGTTCTTTTTCCTGTTCACCCAGCTCGATATCACTTGAGGTGACATATATTGCATTTCTTCCTCTGCTCCGAGGGCTTCAGGATCACCGGGACCGGCCCAGCGCTCCATTAAACATTGTGTAGAAACTACCCAAACATTAGCCTCTTTGGTTGCTTTGGCTAATTCAGGGATCATACTTTCGTCGGCTAGATTGGTGAAATTAATGCCAAAGAAACCATTAGCTCCCGGATCAACACCTGCACTTTCCGGTACCAAACCTTCCAGGTACCCGTCCACATGGTCAATCGATGCGTATTTGGCTTCGATAGCTCTTCTTATTCCCACATCAGTTGATACATGTCCGGCAAAGGTGATACCTACTTCATTAGCTGTTTCGACAATCTCATTAAAAACATCCAGCTTTATGCCCGGATGTAGCTTCAGAAAATCATAACCGGCTTCCTTTTGTTCTGTTACCATTTTTCTGGCAATAGCTGTGTCAGGGACAGTATTGCCATTCAAGGAAGGTCCGGATGTATAGATCCTTGGTCCAAGCATTTCACCTTTATTAACTTTCTCTTTTAGCTCCAGGTGATAGGGTTGACCAAGCATTCCACGGATTGTTGTGATGCCATTGGACAAATACAAAAACAAAGTCTCTTCAACGATCTCCTCTCCATTTTGATTCCCTGGAATATGTGCGTGCATTTCGGCAAGCCCAGGCATGAGATATTTACCATTTCCGTCTATTTCGGTAGTACCTTCCGGAACCTTTACCTTATCGGCATCTCCAATTTTTACAATTTTTCCTTCTTTGATCAAGACGGTTTGATTGTTTTGGATTTCCTCTCCCTTCATGGAGATAACATTAGTATTTGTGATGGCATGATCTGCCTCAGAACTTTCTTCGGTGTTATTTTGCTGGTTACTTCCATTGCAGCATAGCAGTGAAATGGAAATGCCAATGAGATAGACGAACGTGAGAGACTTAAGGGCTAGTTTCATGATCGTAGCGATTTGGTGGTTAGTTAATTCTAATTTAGTGTAAGCCCTTACAATTTCCTAGAAGAGGAGTGGCAAACCACCAGCTCTGTGGGATGAAAAATAAGAAATGTCCAAATACCGACAGTTACGATTCCGGCTTATGAAACGTACCTATACGCTTTTCTAAATCTGTAATTGGGTGGGAGGTGTCAGACACCTGAGCGATGAGCAATGACGGTGTCTAATGAAAAGCTTTGGCAAGTGAAGATGATATGTTGCTAGTGATCAATCTTTGTTATCATTGTCATTTTTTTCAAACTAATCAGCCATAAATTGACATATCATCTTACTGAGATAAGAGAGATCAACTTTTTCAAATGGATGTTCCGTATTTTTAAAGATGGATAGTGTCCCATTAGGAAGCATATCAGCCACTTGCTTGCTTTCCTCTATACTAACCATATTATCCTGGTCGCCGATCCCAATAGTTGTCGAGTGGTTGATGTTTTTAAAATCTTCTAACTTAATGGAAGTCCCATTGCCCAGATTAGTCATTAGTTCGGCCGTTTGACTCATAACCCATTTCCAATCCAAAGGGGCATGCCTTTTTTTCAGGACATTAGCGAATGCTGGAATTTTTTCTTCTATTTTATCGGGATTTAGAAGTCTTATTTCTTTAGCGGCTATTTCCGGAGTCCAATTGAGTTTTGTTCCTAAAGTGAAAATCTTATTCACTGATTCCGGATGTTTTCTGGCAAGCTCTAATGCGACGTAACCACCCATACTATAGCCGAATATGTTTATTTTACTCAGACCATTATTGATAAGAAAGTTTGCTACATCATCTCTTAAATGAGCAATGGACAAATTGTCTGTTTCCATCTTTCTACCGCCGTGTCCTGGAAAATTGATGTTATAGGTTTCAAAATTTTCTGATAAAAGCCTTTGCAATGGGGCCATCTGTTGTTGATCACCAAGAGCCCCGTGTAGTATGAGTAATGTTGGTTTCATTAGATACTGATAGTTTTTAGTATAAATTTCAATTGCTCATTTCGTTTTTCGATTGGATTGCTTCATTGATTATTAGGACCATATTTAATATGTATTGAATCAACATTTTCTGAGCTCCTTGTTTTTCTTTCAAACATTCGATGCAGCTCTTATTTGGTGAATGTAACTGGTACCGGAAATAATCCTTGACTTTGCTTTGTCGTTCAATATTAAAATTAACCTGTTGTTAAAATATTTGTGTACTTCCAGAATCTTATCAAAGTTTACCATGAATGATTATTTGAATGAAATCATTGTTGTTCATGTCATCGGATTTTAATGATTAAAAATAATTCGAATTCTTTAGAGAATTGCAACAAATTTTCCGGATTGAACTGAGGTAAGAAATAAAAATTCTATCAACCTGAAAAAAATAATGTTGAAGTTATATAGTCTTTAAATATCCTGAATGGAAGCTACTAGCTTCGAAGAAAAGTGTGAATGCTAATTTGTAGAAGGTAAAAAAATATGGCATGGAACTTTTCAAGGTTGCCATGCCATTAAATCTGTTGAAAAACCTAATTATTACTGCAAACTTGGTAAATCACGAATCAAAATTCTCTTCCGGTTCATATTGATCTGATTCTCACTCTTTAATTCGTTCAATATGGTTGTAACGGTTTGTCTTGAAATGCCAGTTAGATCCGCAATGTCCTGATGAGTATAGTGATTGGCTACTAAAGTTTCATAACCAATTTTTTTGCCTTTTTCCTGGGCCAGGTCTTTGATGAAATCAACTATTCTTGACCGGGCGCTTTTGAAGGTTAAGGATTCAATTTTTCTTTCAAGCTGTTTAATCCGAGAGCCAATCAAATTAAATATTTTGGCACTTAGCTCTTTATTGACATTCATGAACTCGTAAACATCTTTCACATTAATAGTGGAAATAACCGTATTATTTTCCATGGCAATTGCAAAATCCGTCCGTTTTTCTTCCCCAACAAGGGCCAATTCTCCAAATACATCTCCTTGAGTAAGGATTCTTTTCAATACCTCGCGACCATCATCCGTATAGGTGGTTATTTTTATTTTGCCTTTTGTGATACAGTAAATCTGGTTTGATGGTCTGTCAGGAAAATAGATCAGATCATCTTTCTTATAAGTATGGGTTAGATTTGCTGTCCTGCTGTAGGCGTTACCTAAATTCAATGCATGATTAATGTCGGTTGGATAGGATAAAACTTGTGTCATTTTTGCATAAATAGTTTGGTCCAATGCAAAGATTAAAAAAAAGAATCCCCAAAGAGTCACGAAAAAATCACAAAAGAATCACAACGTAGGAAAGTGTTGGTGTGTTGAAGTGTTGATGTGTTTAAGTTATTGTTTTTCAGCTATTAATAAATATGATATGTGTATTTTCTGTTAATCAAAACTTTGAAAAAAAAATTAAAAAATTTGTTGAATGGCAGAAAGTAACGAAAATATTGAAGCAAAGATCAGACGTTGATCATCAAAGCTTTCAAGCTTGAACACGCCAACACTTCAACACACCAACACTTCAACACACCAACACTTCAATACTTATCTCGGCGGTGCCATAGGATAGGGGATGATCGATTCGATGAGTAAAGTTACCCCGCTTTTACTCATGATGATGAGCGTGACGATAATACTGCTCACTATAATAGCAACGCCGATATTATTGTCTTTTATTTCCTTGAACTCATCAATCGGTGTGAGCCAGGAATAAATGGAAATACCAACCAAACTGATCACAATGGCTGATGAAAATGCAATAAACACATAAAGAGCCCCGTAACCCAAAAATGATAAAATAAACCCGGAGGTATCACCATGTGTGGTACTTAGAATCCTGAAAGAGGAGAGAATGGGTTGAAGCACACTGCTTACCATAAATCCCACGGAAAATAAAATGCTAGCCATAAAGATGCTATAGGCCTGATTGTTATGCTGAATATCATATTTTTTCCTGCCTATGAACTTTAGGGTTTTGTAAGTAATGAATAAGATAATCACCCCAATACTCAATGAGGACAATATTTCAATGATGGCCAGTAAAGAAATTTTAGTATTCATAATCCAGGGCTATTTTCCAATATCGTTTGTTATTAACATCTGGTGGAAGCATTCCGGGTTTCCATCCAACGTTTGTGGTTTCCCAAAAATAAAATTTTTTCCCTTTGTGCGCGAGGTATTCACCGGTAGCTGTAATGTTCAGAGCAAGCATAGCGTGTTGATATTGAGCACTGATGACAACTAACGGCTCATAGTTGAAATGCCTGAATAAAGCATACAATAGTACAGACCTTGTATCACAATCACCATTTAATGTATACAAAAATTCTATGGGCGATAGAATACCGTATTTGATGTTTTCCACACACGGATGACTTCTATGTTGGTCTGAGCAGGGAGCATTTATGATATAACTATAAGGTATGTCCTGAACAAAAGTTACTATGGCATGTGCAAAATCAGTGCGATTTAATTGCTTTTTATCTCTGATAGTTTGAAGGGAATCTTCTAATAATTTCAAAGATGGAGCATCGAGTTGGTATAGTTTTTTATAGAGATTTCCCCAATACTTGGCATAATCTTCCACATTGCTAATGCTTATGTTGTTTCTGGATCTGGCCGATATATTGAAACTCTTTTCAGCAACATGATAATCGGTACAGTATGAGGTACGTGAATAATCCAACCAGGCTCTGCGATGCTGAATCGCAGGTTTATTATCCAGGGTTGTCCTAAAGGAGTGTTCCTGGCAATCTTCTGTTAATTTCTGAGTGATTACCTCATCTGATTCGGAAGCACGACCGATCAGCATAACCAGCAGTATAAAAATTGCTATAAAAAAAATGAAGAATTTTATAGTTCCTTTCATTGGTTTATAAGGTGTGCCAAGGGTTTAACCTAAAAATCATTATTCACTATTATTTTCAATATCTGCAATGTGCCCATGTTTATGAAGAATACAAAGTGTGGTTCTATTTTAATCGAATTGATTAATCTTCCAGAATTGCTACTACTCTTGCCGGTGCAGCACTGGCTCCTTTAATTTTTAATGGAAAAACAGCCACTTTAAATCCATGAGAAGGCAATGCTTTTAAGTTTGTCAGCTGCTCCATGTGTAAATATTCATATTTGGTTCCGACCAAGTGTGCTTGCCAGAATAGTTCGGGGTTTTGGGTCTCCCTGGCTTTTTTTACCAGGTGACGCAACGGAAGATCAAAACCCCACTGATCTATACCCATTACTTTAACACCTTTTGAAATCAGCCATTCAGTGGCTTCCTTACTCATACCCGTTCCTTTATTTACAAAATCCTCTCCATCCAGTTGATCCCTATCCGTTCTAATGAGCACAATGGTACCGCTGGTTATTGTTGCGCCGCTCTTTTCCAGATCAGATTTTACATCATCGACAGTGATCTCGTCAAAATCCTGTTTATGACTCATATCCAGAACAATACCCGGTCCATATAGCCATTCCAGTGGTATTTCATCAATGGTTTTAGCTTTTTCTCCCGCAACGGTCGGGGCATAGTGCCAGGGCGCATCGATATGCGTGGAAGCATGTACACCCATTTTAATGACTTTATCATCTGCCCATCCCTCAAATCCCTGAGGCCATAATTTCTTAGGTAATCTTAAAAAATATCGGATCAGTTTTTTACTTTTTCTATGAGGATAGTTTTTTACCTTAATCCGCATAAACCAGGGATCCTTTTTGTTGTATTGAATGGTTTTTGAGAGATCAATAATGACAGCCATGTAATTACTCAAGAGTTTTCAAGTATGTTCGATGCTTTAGAATCAGCTGGTAAGATAAGGGATGGTAAGCGTTTTTTCCAACTTCTATGAAGGCCAATGAGGATCGCATTTTAAATTTCAGTGACTACATCAATGAATCAATGCTTTAAACTATAGGGAAAGACAAGTTGAATTGTGTTAAAGTGTAAAAGTGAATGCCATTAACTTAAGCGTCATTCCTTGCTTGATAAGGAATCTCAATCAGGCTTAAACTTCTAAAAATGAGATTCCTGCTTTCGCAGGAATGACGTCTTCTGTTCGATAGGGCTTAAGTTAATGACATTGGTGTAAAAGTATTTAATGGAAAATGTATGAGGAATGGGTCGTGATTATTATAGAAAGGTTCGGAAAAGATTAAAAAAAGAGAATTGATGATGAAAATTTGATCAACATCAATTCTCAGTTATGTTTTTCGTCAAGGCGTATTAAAATTTTACAGGAACTTCAACCAATGTATCATCCCAGGCCAATTGCATTGCAGCACCACCATCTGCATTTCTGAATTGTATGGTGAAGGCTTCCACTGTTCCGCTGGTTTTCCCTACAGCTACTTCTGTTCGTAATACATCATTTTTTTCATTATAGCTGTAATGTCCCCAATAGTCAAGGTCCGAATTGATGATGATCGTCCATTTTTCCTTTCCCGGAATTGTAAAAAGTGAATATACACCTTTTTTTATTTTTTTACCTGCAATGGTTACATCCTGGTAGAATTTTATTTCCGTGGCCTCATTGGCTCCTGTTCTCCATACCTGATCAAAACGTACAATGCCACCGAAGATTTCTCTACTCTTTTTCTGTGGTCTGCTATAGGTAACTTTTACAATGGCCTTTTCTCCAGCCTGACGATCGTGAGCAAAATTATCAGGGAAATAAGCTATGTCCAGTGGGCTTCTATCGAGTCCTCTGAATTGTGAAAATGCTGCACCTGAAGAAACCAGCACAAGCAGGCCAATGATTAAGAATTTTCTCATGGTTTACAATGGTTAATTTTAGTTTTATACTTTGATAAGTTATGCAATTGATTTTTGTATTACGAAATACGATTGATGAAGGTTTGTATGAAAGCGAAATCTGATATGGTAAAGCCAGTGTTATTCATTTTCTCGATTTCACAGCACTGGTCGCTATTCAATAGCCTGAAGTTAAGACCACCAGATCCAATTAACTATAACAATCCTCCGGATTTATGTTTTTATATGATATTCGATCCTGGCAAGAAACCTGCTGATACCCGAGACCTGATAGCTGAAGACTTAATATCCAACAAAACAGATCGGCTAACCGATAGAAATCGGAATCCCCATCCTGGTATTTTTTCCAATGGCATCAGGATGTACGTTATGTAATTGGAATTGATTGGGGAGCTCTAACCTAAAGGTGGTGCCTTCGCCCTCCGAAGATCTTACGGAAACTTTGCCGCCCAGGATCTTTACCGTTTCGCTGACAATAAACAACCCAAGACCCGAGCCTTTGGAACTTTCCGAGGCTCTGTAGAACATATCAAAAATCTTTGGAAGATATTCCTGATTGATTCCTCTGCCATTGTCTTCGATTTCAAGGCACAGATGTTTTTGATTAATATTCCCACGTACTTCTATAAAGGAAGCCTTTTTGTTTGGATCAAAATACTGAAAGGCATTGGAAATAATATTGGTAACAACCATGTTAAACCTTCTTTCGTCGGTATAAAATGGTACCCCACGTTCTATTTTGATCCTTTTGATGATCTTTTCCCTTCCTTCTATGAATCGATACTGATTGAAAATGTTACGGATCAACAGGTCCATATCGATCTCCTCAATTTCCAGATCCATCCTTTTGTTCCTTGTGTAATCCACAATGTCTTTGATAAAATTCAGAAGTTTTGAAATACTGCCTTCCATCATATCAAAGTAATATTCTTTTCCAATAGCTTTGATGTCTTTTTTAGCCAGATGGACCAGACCAGTCAAGGATGAAAGTGGAGATTTGAGATCGTGAGCCACACTGTAAATAAAACGGTCAAGTTCCTCATTCAAATTTTTCAAGTCCTCATTCTGAGTTTCCAGTAAGGAATTTTTCTGCTCAATTTCATGAAACTGATTTTTGACCTCTTTACTCAAATTGATGAAGGAATTGGAGAGCTTATCCAGCTCATAGGAATTACTGCTTGCGTCTATTCTTCTTTCTTCTAATGATCTATGGATCATGAATTTGTCCATAGTTTTGGATAAACGCTTGATAGGTTTGGTCAATTTATTCGCAATCCAATAACTGATAACAAGGGAAAGAATAATGGAAAAAATGACTGTAAAATTATAAATGAAGGTCCCTTTGTCTACAATTTTTGAGGCTGTGAGTTCCGCAATTTTTGAAAGCTCATCAAATTGCTGGGAAAGTTTCTGATTGTAAATATTCAGCTTTCCCTTCATACCTTCTTGTTTTTCGAGCCCTATTTCCTTTTTAATTTCAACCAGTTCATTAAAGGATTTGGTGTAGTTTTGAATTAAAGAAAGGACTTTACCATATTGAGTCCCCTTACCACGAAAACGTTCGATGATTTGTGTACTCAAATTATTTAACTTTTGAATGTACCCATCTTCATTTCTCAATAAAAAATCCTTTTCATGTCTTCTCAGCATTAGTATATCAGCCATAGCGACCTGGCTATGATGATGGTTTTCAATTTCATGAACGAAGGTCCTCATGTTGCCTACTATGCCATAATCCTTGAAGCCTCTGATTTTTATTTTATAGATGATATTCTTGAAGGTCTCATTATAAAGATCAAGATTTGCTTCAATGTTTTTTAATTTATCATTGATACCAAAATCAGATTTGTGTGCTCTTTCATTTACTTCTTTGATTTGCCGTAAAAGTTTGTTGTAAGTACTGTCCCGGGTTATGAGTTGTGTTATTTCCTGGTTTTTATAAAAATCATGATCACGAGCACAGAAATTCAGGAAATCCATATCAGACTTAATTAATTGCAATGTAGAAATGTGCAATTGATTCGTCAATTTGGTTACTCGCCTGATCTCTTCTGTTTTCTGTAAATTGTAATAGGAAATACTCAATAAAAAAATGATGTTGAGCGTCAGAAAGGCAAATCCCAATAGCAGCCTGCTCTTGATTGAATTAAGTCTGATTTTCATGGAACACTAAAGGTTTCATATCAAAAATAACGAGCAGTATTAAGTGAAAAAAATAGGACAATTCATTGAACTGGTTTTGATACGTAATCTTTTCAGCCAAATGGGATGCATTGTATTGGTAAGATGCATTTTATGTCAAAAGTCACGAATTTGGATTGATTTTTTTTGTTTAGGTATTGGTAATTTTGCCTTGTTCAAATTGCTATTTTTGCAGAAACTGTTTGGATTTTCCTAATGATTCATATTTCTTAAAAAATTCTTAACATAGAAATAAAAGGGGGGAAATTTTAAGGGAGAAAAATATGGAAGCTCATAAGCTTTATTGACATGTAATTGAAAGCGGTTTTTTATTCAAATTTTTGTAAGGAATAGGAATTGTACTATCCCTTGTTTGCTACTCCCAAAGGAGTACCGATGGTATTTTGTCAGGATTAAGGATACGAAGCATTTCATATCCAATACCTGTTATTCCTTGAAAAAGTGAAGGGGTATGAAGTCCTGGTACGATTTCCGGTAAATTGAAATAACCCCGCTTATTCATGATATTGATCAGTTCCAGTGTTGATGAAACAGCCGTTCTCATGGCATCGCAATCACATAGCTTGGTGCCAGCAGTTATCAACAATTCTATTCTACCCATTGTACCACAGCACAAATGATGCATGTCACTTTCAAGTACTCTCAGATCATCATAGGATTGGTTGATGGAATGCTGGATATCATTTTTAATTTGATGTGGTGTTAATAAATGTGAAACTCCAATTCTGGATAAGCCAATACCAACAGCGCCGTAACACCAAGTATTTTGAAAAGTAGGTTCAATTAATTTTTTTGAGTTAACATTGATCGGTTCGGAAATACTCCAGTTTTTTATGGAAGTATTGAACAGGTCCTGCTCAAACAAAATGGCTTCTTCACTCGCTTTTAAAAAAACATCATTGCGACATATTTCGAATAGACGCATGAGAGCATACGCAATGCCCGAAGATCCATGAGCAAAACCTGTTAGGGCTTTGTTTTCGACTGTTTTCCAGACCTGATATCTCCTGAAACTTTTAGTCCTATTTTCCAGACAGTGTTCACCGCAATAGATAGCCCTATCGAGTATTTCTGCTTTGCCTGTTGCTTCATATAGTGCCAATAGGGCAAGCAGTGTCCCGGCTGCACCGTCCATCACATCATAATGATGATCATTGGTTATCTTATCAGGTGTTAAATGTTGACTAATTTCCAATGCATGATCAATGAATTGATCATGATGGATCAATTGTCCCGATCTCACCAATGCGTATATGATAGAACCTGTTCCGGTAGCACCACCAATTCCGTACCGTCCGTTTTCCCTATATTGATGGATTAATGTAGCAAATGTTGACAAGCATAACTTTCTTATATTGTATTCAGTGCAGGTTTTCTCAAGTGCTGCCAAAAACAGACCAATCCCAGCCAGGCCATCATAAAGGGAGTTTCCTAATTTTTCCAGAACAAACCTATTGCCACGACGTTGGGGAACTAACCAGTTTGCCATATGCTTAGGTCCGAAAACAGCAGAGGCTTCTAATTCCCTGTAGATGTTGCTGATGCAATTGGAAATGGGAATATCTGATATATTTACTACCGGAACCAATTTATTGTCGATTTGGTAAGTATCATTGCGCTAGAAATCGAAGAATTATAGCCTATTCAAACGAAAATTAACTCGTCGAATAGAATTCTTATTGTTACCCAAAAAAAGATTTTACAATGAACGGAACATTACACGTCATCTATTGTTCCTAGTACTTGTTAAGGCCATTTGGTATAAGGAAAATGTACAGGATCATATGATCCGGAGACAATCCAAGCCTCTTATATAAAATTAGTGTAGAGGTCTCTTTTTTCTTTAACTACCATTTGGGTCCACATTTTAATGGAGCCATGGCCAAACATAAACTTTGTGTCTCACCATTTATATAATTCAGTAAATTGTATTGGCGGACGATCTTCTTACTTAAAGGAAGATTTTGGATCATACAAAGTTTTTAGATTTTTCTTAACAAATCAACCGAATAAATACCTAAAATTCAGGGAGATAGATTAAGTATTTATACTTGAAAAAAGTATGAAATCTTTGACTCTGTATTTATACAATTGTATAGTTCGATCGGATCTTAGGACCTGCTACGAAACAAACTTTTCCCTGGACTGTAGGTTGAACATGGCGTAGAGCAAGGTTACGATCGAGCCGATAGTAAGATAGAGCCTGTTTTTAAGCACCACCTGCATCCAGATGGTTTGATTCATATCTCTTGGCTCTCCATAAGGATTTAAAAAAATATTCCAGGCACTGTATTCCAATGGCTCGATAAATATTAAGAATATGAGTCCCACAATTACCATGACGATGGCTGTACCATTGCCACTTTTGACAAGCGTGGAAAGCATAAATCCAAGGCTGGCCAAAAAAGTAATAGGAAACAATAAGCGATACAACATTGGAAATATATCAAACTGAAGTATGGTAAAATTGGCTAAAAGACATAACAAATAAAGATTAAATAAGACTACTAAAATGATCATGACAAAACGTAACAACCATACCTTATAGCGGTAATTAGGAATACCAAATATGATCTCCAGCATTTTGGAGTCATCATCGTTCTGGATACCATAAGCAATAGGGTAGAACATAAGAAGAATCCCCGGGAACATCAGAAAACCAAAAATAAGCGCTTCATTCATAACAGGGTCATCGAAAAGCGCAATGGTGACCAGCATAACAAAAAACAATACCGCTGCGACAAGAAAGTAAATGAATTTATTGGCGAAAATCACCTTGATATTGTATTGAAATAATTTAAGAACCAGGGTTCCGTAATTTATCAGGTTGTTAGTACTAGTCATGCCCATGCAAGCTTTTTTTAAACATTAACACTTTTTTGAATCTCCTCTTTCTTTCCTTTCAATAACCACAGATAGGAGTCTTCAAGGTTGGCCTTTACTGACACTGCATCTTCAGTTGGCCTGTCCTCTGCAAGGCAACGGATTCTTATGCTGTTACCATCTTTCATGTGATGTACAATGGTGAACTTATCTTTCACATGTTCGAACTCACCGGCATCAATGTAGAACTCCCAAACGTAACCATCACCAATTTCAGCCATGGCGGAAGGATTTCCAAGATATTCTATATTGCCTTCAATCAACACACCTACCTGATTACAGGAGCTGGCAATATCTTCAATGATATGTGTGGAGAAAATAACAATCCTGTCGCGACTTAGCTCTACAAGTAGATTCCTGAAACGTATCCTTTCCAAAGGATCCAAACCAGCGGTTGGTTCGTCTACCACAAGTATTTTAGGAAGGTGTAGCAATATTTGGGCAATACCGATCCTTTGCTTCATACCCCCTGAAAAAGAGCCTATTTTTTTATTTTGGTGCTCATCCATGTGGACGGCCTTTAGTACATATTGTACAATCTCCTCTCTTTTGTTTTTATCAACTATTCCTTTTAAAATGGCTTGATAACTCAGGAAATCATAGGGGCTCATATTTTCATAGGTTCCAAATGCCTGTGGAAGATAACCGATCAGCCCTTGTAATTCTTCCCTTTTTTTAGTGGTGTCAATACCGTTGATCCAGACTTTGCCATAACTTTGTTCCAGTATACCACAAATGATCCTCATAAGTGTGGTCTTACCGGCACCATTTGGACCGAGTAAACCGAACATTCCGTGCTCAATAGTAAGATTTACATTGCTCAATGCTCTAAAAGGCTGTTTTTTAGCACCTATCAAAGGCATGGCATAAACCAGCCGGTAATAACCTCGTCGAAGGCCACCAAACTTTCCTCTGATCGTACTGATTTCAATGGGTTTCTTATTGAGTTTTTGACCTGTATGATATATCCAAAGGCCAAAGAACCAAATTACAGCCAAGATAGAAACCAGTATATTATTTGCCGGTGAATTCAGGAAATAAAACAAATTGAAAAGTGGGAACCCCCAAAAAAGGATATTGTAAAGGATGGTTACCAACTTAAGCCCTTTGATTTTGTTTTGTTCCTCCAGAATACGTTTAAAAGGAGCAAGGGAACCTAGTATAGCAAAGAATAGTAAATGGGCGATGATAAATTGCCACAAATAACTGCCTAGAAAAAAATAGATAAAATACACAAGAAAAGCTGCAATCCCCATTTTCCAACTGAATTGAGCAAAGGCTCCTTTTAGGTTGGATATTTTATCACCTTTCTTATGATATATTTTTTTGGAAGCTTTCCATTCCCTTATAAAACGTTTATCTCTTCCATATATCTTCACAAGATTTTGAATATGAATACTAATCTTCTCATTCGGACCGATCAGTTTACTGTTGGCCTGTCTCAAAGAGGTCATGATGAAATAACTTGCTCCCGGAACCAATACTATCGTTAAGAAGAAACAAAGTATTTGCCATAATAAACTATCTATTTGAGTATAGATTAAATAAGCCAAACCAATCATAGCCATAAGCTGGGTTATCTTATTAACCCAGGTAAGACTACCGAACCACCTTAGCGAGCTTTCCAAACCGGAACTTACAGTTGGAATGAATACCAGGGTGAGGAAAGTACTGAGTGCCAATCCACCCATTACTGTAATGGCAAATGGAGCGCCAATCGCAGATACATACTCGGCTTGTCCCATAGCCAATGGAAGCATGGCTACAATGGTAGTGATGGTTGTAATAGAAATGGGCCGTATTCTGGAGATGCCGGCCATGATTAGAGACCTGCTTTGGCTATAACCCCTTTTTCTTAATATCCTCGAATAATCAATGAGGATAATCCCATTGTTCACAACCACACCTAATAGAATAAGAAATCCGATCAGCGTATTGGCATTGAAAAGCGAATTACCTGTGAAAATTAAGCCTAGAAAAGCACCTACCGCCGCCATTGGAATGGAGAACATAATGACAAAGGGTAGATAAAGCGATTCGAATACCGATGCCAGGATCATGAAAATGATCACAATGGCAGCGATGATGAGAAAATAAAAATCTTCTAAACCGGTTTCTTCATGGATCACTTCTATGGCAACACCGGAGGGTACATTGATATTGGCTACCAATTCATCAATTTCTAACCTGGAGGCTTCTAACAACGATTCCGAGTCCAGGACTTCCTGTATAAAGGAGTAGGTTAATTCTATTTGTTTTTCCTGGTTTAACCTTCTGATTCCTGAAGTTCCGGTAGCATAAACAACATTACTGAACTTTTGTAACTCATAATTAGCGCCTGTATTAGACTTGACAACAAGTTTTTTAAGATCATCCATGGACCTTGGCTCTTCATCGATTTGTATGCCATTTCTAATTGTAATGTCATATTCATCAATACCATGCTTGAATTTTATTCCTGAAGAAAATTCTTTTTGAAAGCCACCCAATTCAGCCATGACGTTATTAAGACTTATATCATATTCGCTCATCAGGTGTTGATCAAATAGGATGTGTGCCTCAGGTCTGTTCTCATTGATGTTCATAAAACTTCGACGAATGGACGCGAGGTTACCAAGATATGATCTCAAATCTCTGGCAATGGTTTTCATCAACTCAAAATCCTGTCCCTTGATAAGTATTCTTTCCCGTTCACTGCCAATACCAAGCAATCGCTCAAAGCCTCCCATTTCAGATTGTCCACCTCCTGAAGGTGACCCACTATTTGCGGCCTGTTGGTCCATGGTGATTTCGGCATTGCGATAACCTCGCGCCAGTTCCTGGAGCCTGGTCTTGACATCCTCGACACTTTGTCCACCGATTTTTTCGAAATCTTCTTTTAGCTTGATGCCTAAGCGAGCTTCACCTTCATTGATAATACTGGTTATTTGCTCTTTTTCCTCAAAAGGCTCTATTTGTTCCTCCAGCTTCCTGACAATCTCATCAGTGGCTGCCAAGGTTGAACCTTGTGGCATGTTGACAAATAAGCTTAATTCCGGCTGTTCAATTTCCCTTAAATTTCCTACACTTACCCACAAGCAGATCAAAATAGCAATAAAGAAAATAACGACACTACCCACAGTGGTTCTGGCCGGATAACGCAAACAAGCTTTCAAAGTGAGTATATAGATCTGGATCAATCTTTGGCGGATAGAAACATTTCTGAACAGACTGATCTCATCTTCGGGAGAACGCTTGATAACATAGTGTGTCAACATGGGCACCAATATCAGTGCCACGGCCAATGATACCACCAGCGTGGAAATAATTGATACACCTATGTGTGTACCAATAAGCTTGACCAGGTAGTTCTCGGAAAAGATAAAAGGAACAAATACAGTGATGGTGGTAAGTGTGGCGGCAAACACGGACCGCCATATTTCTTTGGTTCCCAGTATAACTGCTTCATCGGCTTTCCTTCTGTTGGCTACATGGCGATAGATGTTTTCGATAACCACAACACTGTTGTCAAGCAGCATGCCAATAGCCAGGGCCATTCCCACCAGGGTAAGACTGTTTACACTGATATCAAATGCATAAAAGAAATTGAATGCTGTAAATACGGAAACCGGTATTGACAGGGCCATGGTAATCACTAACCGTATTTTGCGTAGAAATATCCATAGAATGAAAACAGCCAATAAACCTCCAACCAGGGCAAGGTTGATGATCTGGTTGATATTTTTTTCCATGATTTCAGCCTGGTTGAATTGAATATTAATTTCAACTCCTTTAGGTGCCAATTCGTTGTTGAGTACTTCTATTGCATCTATAGTCCTGTGGGATAAATCAATAATATTAACTTGAGTATCCTTAACAAGTTGAATGGAAACAGCATCTTTGCCGTTTACTCTGCTCAAAGAGGTTTGCTCTTTCAAACCAAAAAATACTTCGGCCACATCCTTGAGGAGGAGGGGACCTTTTTCTACAACTACAAGGTTCTGAATATTTTTAATATCATCCAGTTCGGCGGTTACATTCACAAAATATCTATTGGCAGCATCTCCTACATGCCCAACATATGTTTTGCTGGATGTGTTTTTGGATAAAACATTTCTGATGGTATTCGGAGTGATCCCATGTGCCTCACAAATTTTGTCATTCATGATGATTTCAATGGTCTTCTGACGACCACCAAAAACCTGTGCACTGGCCACACCATCAATATCACTGAGTTTATTGACAATTTCCTGGTCTGCAACGTTTCTTACTCTGTCAACGCCACCTTCCCCCAATACCTGTAAGCTCATAAACTGTCCGCTCAACTGTTCGGTATCAACCCGGATAATGTTTACAAAGAACTCCTCAGGAAGTGTTGCTTTGAGTTTATCTACCTTCTGCTGCAATTTGAGGTAGGCATATTTAATATTTGTTTGTTGGGTGAAAGAAACGAAGATCAGTCCTCTTCTGGCATCAGCAGAGGATTCTATCTTTTCAATGCCCTCCAGTGTTCCAATAGCACCTTCCAGCGGTATGACTGCTTGATTTTCAATGTATCTTGGATCAACTTCGGTTTGCGTGTTGATCTGTACAATCAACACAGGAAGCTCAGCATTTGGGAACAGTTCTACAGGTAGTTTCTTGAAGGATATATAACCTAACATGGTTAATCCTAAAAAAAGCATGCTCACCAATGTCTTACGATTGATAATTACTTTCATAGAACGGTGTGTTGAAATTTATTGTCAGACATTTTTGTATCATTAAAACCTGTAAACTAAGAGCTAAGACCTGAAACCTCACTTCCGGAACGTGTGAACAATTGATCCAATACCATATACACACATGGAATTATCACCAGGGTAAGTAGTGTTGAAGTGACCAGGCCACCGATAACTGCATAGGCCATCGGGGACCTTAATGAGACACTTTCGCCAAATCCAAAGGTCAGTGGTAGCAGCGCTAAAATGGTTGTTAAACTGGTCATAATGATAGGTCTGATGCGCTGTTGGCCGGCTTTTACAATGGCATCTACCAGCGGCATTCCGGAAACCTTGTTTCTGTTGATCGCATCTACCAGTATAATAGAATCGTTTACGGCAATACCCGTTAACATGATGATGCCAATGTAGGCCATAATGTTTAGCGGCTGCCCTAAAAAGAAGAAAATCAACACAGCACCTACTCCTGCAAGCGGTATAGTGAGTAATATGGTAAATGGATGAAGCAATGATTCAAATTGTGATGCAAGCACCATATATACCAATACAATAGAAAGTAGTAAAGCAAAGGTCAGGTTCTGAACAGATTCCTTCCGTTTTAGCTCTTCACCAATGACTTCTATTCTATAGTTTGGTGGTAATACTATTCCTGCCAGATCAGTTTCCAGATCTTTCACAATCCTATCGAAAGGCTTTTCATCATTCACCTGTGCAGCGATGGTGCCTACTCGATTCTGATTTCTTCTTTGAATAGCACTTGGAGCTAAAATTGTTTGGACCTTTGCTACTTCATCCAAACGAAGCGATTGTGTTCCGTTCTTCAAGGTTATATTATCCAATTGCCCCAAAGCTACCTCTGGTATTTTTATTAAAATGTCCTGCATTTCGCCACCCTTTTCCAATTGCCCTGCATCCTTACCGGAAAGCTGATCTTTAACCTGGTTGGTAATGCTTTCCGTAGTGATATTATGAAGTCCGGCCATGTATTTATCTACCTTTACTTCTATCTGTGTCATGCGATCCTCCATAGAAGATTTTATATTAAAGAAATCCGTATTGGACAGCATATGCTCTTCTACCTGGTTTAGGATTGTTTCAATCTCTTTGAAATCCCTACCTTTTACTTCCACAACCAATGGGGCTTCTTCCGTCCCAATGATGGTTTGTAAGGCACTTTCATCTTCTGAGAAATGAACTTTCAGTTCAGGTACACTCTGTAAAAAAGTACCAAGAGCGGTAATAGCTTTTTGAGATCCGATAGGACTATCTTCTTTGAAGATTATTTTTATGTTAGCTGTGTGCTCATCTTCGAATGAGTTTTCGGCAACAGCTGTTTCGTCCTCGTTGGTTCCAATATGACTGTAGACATTTTTTATGTGTTCATCAAACAAGGTGTATACCTGATGCTCTATCTGTTTTACTGTATTATGTGTTCTCTCCAGCTTAGTTCCCTCAGGAAGTTCAATGTCAATCGCGATAGCCCGTGTATCTGCTTTGGGCATGTATTCGCTGCCTATCACAGATAGTAAGTAGTAGGCTGTTCCGACAGCAACAGCGGCCAGAAAGATCACAATTACTCTTAATTTTAAGATCCTTTGGAGGAAGTTACCATAACCTTTGAATTCTATGGATTTCTTTTTGGTAGTTGATGATGAAGCTTTGAAAACACGGGTAAACAACATTGGAATTACCAGAATAGCAACAACCAGAGAAGATATCAGTGAAAACGCCACAGTCCAGGCCTGATCTTTGAAGAGCTCTCCGGAAGCACCATGTACATATACAATGGGCAGAAATACAATAATGGTGGTAATTGTGGAGGCGGTGATAGCGCCGCTTACCTCCGAAGTCCCTTTGATAGCAGCTTCTTTTATGCTCAATCCTGATTCAAGATTACGGAAAATATTTTCCATTACGACAATCGCATTGTCAACCAGCATCCCTGCCCCTAAAGCAAGACCTCCCAAGGTCATAACATTGAGAGAAAGATCATTGAAATACATGAGATTAAAAGTGGCGACGATGGACACCGGGATAGCCACACTAATGATAAATGTAGTGCCAACACGCCTCAGAAAAACAAACAGGACAATAATGGCAAACAATGCGCCTAACAAACCTGATTCTTCCACTTCATTAATAGCTTGAAGAATAAAATTGCCCTGGTTTTGTACGATCACAAATTGATACCCCGGCAGTGCCTTTTCTATCTCTTTCAGTGCAGTTTCAAGTTCCTCTACAGCTTTTACTGTATTGAATTTTGTTTCCTTGTAAACAGAAAGCCCCAAACTTCTGGTTTGATTGATCCTTACAATATTATTGGCATCTTTGTCTTTTACCGATACCCGGGCTACCTCTCTCAATAAAATAGGAACTTTGTTAAAGTTGCTTTGATTTTGTTGCTCTTGATTCTGTTGTACTGCTGCAGGACTTTGCTCACCATTAGACTTCGTAGTATAACCAACCACAATTTCCTCCAGATCATCGGCATTAGAGACAATGCTTGTTCCTTTGATAATGTATTTTTTCCCAAGCTCTTCTATGGAACCTCCTGAAACACTTCTATTATAACTTTGGATTTTGCCAACTAACTGATCCACCGATAGTCCATAAGATTCCAGTAAAAAAGGATCGGTATCAATCACGATTTCTTCTTCTAGTTGCCCTGCCAATTTTACATCTGCGATGCCTTCAAGTCTTATAAGCTCATTTCTAATATAGTTCTCAGCTGTTTTCCTTAACTCATTGAAATCATCAACATTGGGATGATAAAGGCCTATGATCATGACCGGAGTGGCATTGGGATCGTGCTGTGTTATTGTCAACTCCTCGATGTCACTATTTTGTGAATAACTTGTCAATGACTTTTGAAGCTCTAAGAAGGCCTGGTCCATGTCCTTATCCCAGGAATACTGGACAGTGATGCGACCTGAACCAGCTTTTGATATGGAGGATACCTGGGTAACACCCTTTTGCCGGATAGCCAGGGATTCAATGCCTTCTATGAATTGTTTTTCTATTTCCTCCGGAGGCCTTTCACCGGCTTTGATCTCCACAAAAAGTCTTGGGCTATTGAGATTTGGGAATAAATCGATGCCTAGATTATCAAAGGAGATGATCCCCAATAGCAAAACGCCGCATACCATCATGATGATTGTAATGGGAAATTTAACAGCGAAAGCAACAATATTTTTCATACTATCTATATTGAAGTGTTGAAGTTTTTTTGGCGCCTGTAACTTTTGATCTGCTACATGCTTTCTGAAATCTATCTTACAACACTGACCTTCGAGTTGTTCCTAAGTGTTTCAAATCCTGTTATGACCAGTCGCTGATTCATATCAAGCCCCTTGACAACTTCTATATGATCAGGGTTTTCAAGCCCGGTTGCGATATTCTTTTCAACCGCACTGCCATTTTCCACAACAAACACAACCATCCCTTGCTGCTTTGATATGATAACTTCTTTAGGAATTACGATGGTATTTTCTCTTTTCTCTACAACCAGCTCAGCTTTTACAAACATACCTGGCCTCATAACCATGTTAGGATTGTCGATTTCCAATACCCCTTGAAAAGTTCTTGTTTCCGGTGAGATCACGGGAGAGATCTGGCTTATTCTTCCTGTGAGCGTATCTTTCGATATGGTATAATTCATGACCCTTACCTGCTGACCCGTTTTTACTTCTGCCAAATGTTTTTCCGGTAATTTAATATCCATCAAAAGCTTGCTATAATTCATGACCTTTACCATTTGGACATTGGCATCCACTTTCACACCAGCCGTGAAATAGGGCAGCTCTACAATGATGCCATCAAAAGGGGCTTTGATAACCATTTTTTCCAATTGTAATGCTGCATTATCGTAAGCGTATTTGGCATTGATGTATTCGATTTCGGCATTTTTGAGTTCTCTGAAAGTCACCCCGCCCTTTTCATGAAGTGATTTCTGCTTTTCTAAATTGTTTTTGGTTACTTCCAGGTTAAGCCTTTGAGATTCTATTTTAGTGTTGTTCTCAAACTCTTTATCTTCTATCTTCACAATTACCTGACCTTTTCTAACTCTATCACCTAAAGCAAATGGTTTACGCGTAGCAGGATTGGTCTGCAGAAAATAGGCTCCTGTAAATTGCGATTTCAGGTAAACTTCCTGTGTGGGATACACCGTACCCGTGGTTTTAATAAAACGCTCTATGGATTGTGGTTTGAGGTCCATGACAGAAACAGGAACCTTGATATCCGCATCAATGGATTGATCTCTTTCATTACACGAGAATAATAACAGGCAACAAACAATCCCTGCTATCATAATGGTGTATTGAAATGTTGATGTTTTGAAGTGTTGAGGGATCAAACTCAATGCTTCAATTCTTGAGGCTTGTGCTATTGGGTCTACCTGATTGGCAGAAGCATCAATTTTGTTTATGGTAATTTTAGGTATCATCAGGTTGTGTATTTTTTCAATTCAAAATTCTTAACTAAAAATTCATAATTCACTGATCTGAAGTTTCTTCCAAAACGGGTTGCTGAATTTCAAAATCCCATAATGTTTGAATTTTCAGATTCAGTAATTCCAATTTATAATTAATAAGTGCATTCGACAGAGCACTTTTCTTTTCGGATAATTGGTTTTGGAACAGGTTAAGATCCATACTTGTAAGGTCTCCATTGCGATATCGTTCCAGGTTGATATCATAGGTCAACTCCGCGTTTTTAACATTTTGTCTTGCTATTTCAATTTGAGTTTCAAGGTTTGAAAGACTTCTGTAAACCTGTCTGATGGTAATGATAATATCATTTCTCTGATCACCCAGGTCAATTTTACTTACTTCCATATTGGCTCTGGAGGCAGCCATTCTGGCCTTTTTTTCTCCCCAATCCCACAATGGAATATCAAAGGTTACTGCAACGCTTGGATTTTTGGTCGGTGATTCATAAACATCCCGCCACCTTTCATTATCTCCGATCAAACCCATGGAGACTGAAATATTTCCTTTAAATTCATTTTGAGCGTTGGTGCGAATTAAATCGAACTGAGATTTTTCAATGGAGATCTCTCTTTGTCTCAGTTCCATTCTTTTTTCCAAACCGTGATCTATGGCTTTATTAAGGTCTATCTCGACAGGATTTAGCGCGATATTGGCTAGTACTGTAATGTCCTCAAAGAGTGAAAGCCCAATGATTCTCTTAAATGCATCTTTGGCATTTTCCAGTGCTACTTCCTGGTTTTGTACTGTGGATCGACTTGTAGCAAGATTAAGTTCTGCCTGGTACAATTCTTCCTTTGCCAATAAGCCGGCCTCAACTTTGTTTTTGGTGATATCATAGCTTATTTGCTGATTGCTGAATTCTTCCCTGGCAATCTGTAAGCTATTCTGATTCTGGTATACAGTGTAAAAATTCTGAGTTACGTTCTTTTCAAGATTAAGTAACTGCATCGCATGACTCAGTTGGGAGTTTTCCAGGTTCAATTCCAATTCCTGGAGCTGTAATTTGGTCCGGTTATAAGTAAAAACGGGTTGATCCAGTTGGATATATAAATTGTTGCTGTAAGAAGTATTGGTTACATCCTGGAATTCACTAAAGGAATCCTGGTAGGCAAATCTGTTAACAAGGGTAATCGTACCATCCGTAAATTTTATTGGCTGTGATATTCTGAAAGTCCCAAACGTACTTGTTTCTTCACTGGTGTTCCAGGTTGAAAAGAAGTTGTTGAATGACCTGGTACGATTGAATTGAAGAGGCGTGATCGACAACGAAAATTTTGACCGGAGTGCGGCCTGTTGTGCCTCCAGTTGTTTTCGGTTACCCTCAAGGTTATATGTAGATTTCAGGATATCCGGACTTTTATCACGAGCGATCTCTAATGACTTGTCTAATGTAAGTACGGTTTGGGCATGAACATTCTGAATCCATGGCCATAGGAGTATGAGTAGATATAGAAACTTAAGGTTATTTTTCATTACGTCGAAATATTATGGTACCGAGCTATATTGGTATTGACTATGCTGTTTCGCATTATTGTTTATTTGTTGTCATTGCTTCACCCATTTTACTGCATCGGCATACACTTGCCATGCATTGGATTCATTGGTCAATTCAATTCGTGCATTACCTTTCGACAGATAATAAGCACCCAACAAATTCCATCCTGGTGAGGCATTAGAAAAATCTATGGTAATTTCATCTTTTCCATCATCATGATACACAGTGTAGTGATAGATCTGGCTCTCTCTTCTTCCGTCTCTCGATCTGAATGTTTGTCCTGTGGCACCAAGGTATATGTATACATCATAGTAGCCATTTTCCTTGATTTCAGCGGACCATTTGGCTATCTTTTCCCCTTTCCCTGATCTGATAAAGTGTGCAGATCGGACAAAATCACCATAGTATTCCGATCCGGTTGTTGCTCTCCATCTTTGAGATGAACTTCTCCATTTACCATGGTATTTCTGTTGATTTTCTTTACTTCTTTCATTGATCAGTTTTTTGAGGTAGGTCTCACGAATAGGACCGGAAGTGCTGAACCCAGGATCTTCATTGTCGACAAGAATCTCAAATGAATTTTCGAACTGTTCCCCCTTAACAACTACTTCCCTTTCAAATGGAATGGCTCTTTCATTCAGAACAAACTTTTGAAAGGGTACATTTATCTGAGAAGGAATGTTTTTGGAAATAAGCGTATTAACAATCAGCCTACTCGGCTCAGAATCCAACACAAAACCTATTTCCTTGCTTTGTTTGCCTTCAAGGAATACTAGTCGTACGTTAGCATTATCTTCTACTTGAGGTTGGGTAATGCCAAATCTTCGTTGTTCTCTGCCATAGTTGAATTTAAGTTTTAGGATTCCGGGAGTTTCTCCCAGGTTGTTTAGCTTAAATTTAACCTGATAACGATTTCTGTCCCCGTCTCTGACCTGATATCCTTTTACCTCCGCCACAGAGAAAGCAGGAAGGGAAATCTGTTCATAGGTTTGTTGTATAATTGGATCGATGTCGATACCGAATTGCCTTAGTAGTTCATTTCGGAAATCTTCATAATCAACCAGCCTGAATCTATTTTGATTTAACAGATCTGATACAAAAGTTTTGAATTGCTCCTGCCCAATAAAATGTTCGAGATAAGTGAATAAATAATCTCCCTTGGCTTTGATTACCTGTACTTTTTTATTCCAATCCTCTTCAGCTGACAAGATTTCGTTCAGTTTCTTCTCCTGGATGAGTTGATTGCATGACTCCTCAAATGAAATACCGCTAAGATTCCTTGAAATATCGTTTGAACCTCTTGCTATATCACGGCTCAGGAAGGAAGCCAGGTTTTTGTTTAACAATGGCCATTTTTTACTTTGGATCCCTCCTACGTACCAATACAAATTAGGGTGTAAGGAGTAGTTAGCGATTTCTCTGTTATTATCGGAAAAGAAAAACCGCTGACCATTAGATTGACGCGTCAAAACCACTTTGATGAAGGTCTCGAATATTCGGATCTGTCTTTCTTTCTTGTTTAATACTTCATTGTTATTTCTCGATTGCCTGGCAAGGGTTCTGAATTGTCTTTTAAAATCGGCCTCCCTGATCGACCCTCCCTTTTCCGGGAGCAATACCATTTCGGGCTGGATATAGGCTTGATGATTGTTCCATAATCTTGAGTACGCATAAAAATGTATGGGTGCTTCTACCAGAGATAATCTCTTAAATGGATATTTTAAACCTTGTATCTGTTCATAAGTCTGCCTGAGTTCTCTGATAACCATGGCTAGCGTATCGCTATTCACTTCATCAAAGTACTCCTGGTAATAATCATTTTGTGGGTGGTTGTACAAGCTATATTCCACGGAATCCACTACAACACTTTTCTTGGTGTATTTACCAATGGTCAATGATATTTGTGATAGCAAATTCTCAGGTTGAAATGAAAAACTTCCTGCTTCATGCTGTTCCATTTTGCCCTGTGAAATGGCTGTCAGATTACTCGCCGTATTGACCGTTAGGCTAAATTGTATAAAGGGTTTAACGTTAAGAGAAGGATTTACCGTGTTGTATCCTGGATTGGTTGAAGGGTACCATTGCGCCCCCTCAGTTAGTAGCACATAATCAGATTGTAAAAAGGCGGATCGCTTTTCAATATTGTATAGGTATTGTCTGTAAGGCTGTTTTCTTCTTATTGAATCGATATCCAGATAAGTGGCAGCCTCCAGGATAGTTCCGTGGTAATCAAGCTGTATGGTGTCCTTTTCACCGGTTTCTAATATGGCATCCGGTTTAATGATAATTGCATGAAGATCCCTTTCAAAGTTCAGGGGAGCTTGTTTCTTTAGGATCTGTGTTACCTCTAGTCCCGGATTCAGTGTTAAGAAATAAGAATCTAAGGGGCGATCAGTATTATTTTGTATAACGAGGTTGACGAAACAACTTATATTCTTGCCGCGATGATGTAAGGTTATATCATTAGCAAGAATATCAATATTTTCCCGGATGCTTAATTCGTTGTTGAGAGCGATAAGCTCTTTTTTTAAGTCTTGCTCACGCCACTCCCTGGAAAGGTATGAAAAAATGAAGGCACCGGAAATGGCCAGAAGCAATATGGAAATTAATCCTGATAAGGCTTTGCCAAGTCTCGACTGGGGTAGTCTCGCTATAAAGAAAATGGTTCCTGTTAGAAAAGTGATTCCCAGCATTGTATAGATAGCCCTGTGATTCAGAATTTTTTCCAGATTGCTAAAACCAACAATATCAGATTGCATGATAGGAAATCTGAAGGCCATGTAATCCAATAGAAAATAATACTTGTCCTGGAAGTAAATAAGGGCCGAACCGATGAATCCAAGCAATATAACAATGCTGACCGCCTGATTTTTTAATACTGTTATGACAAGGAAGGACAGCCCTGTAATGAAAAAAATGGTAGGCAAACTGGTGATCAAAGGGTATATCACATAACCTAAAAGATTCAGCTTTGCATCGGTGGTGACGCTGTTAAAGGTAAGTGCAACAAGCAGGACAGCAAGGTTCAGCCAGAAAAACAACCTGAAAATGGCAAAAGCTTTTCCCAACACATAATCTGCATTGGATAGAGGACGCACAAAAAATACCTCGTTGGTATCAAGTTTCTTATTTTTTTTGATGATACCTGTGGCAAGAAATACCAAGACAACAGCCTGTATAACATTGAGAATGATCATATTGCCGTAGGGAACACTCCAAGTAATGGCCTTCTGAGCCCACCGGGCATTGGGGACGAAATAGGAACCAATGTTGAAAAATACCAGTACCAGGATGATGAGAGCGGAAAAGATCCGGAAAAACCAACTTCTCCAAAGTACTTTCATTTCGTATTTTGAAATAATGGCGATATTTCTGAAAGAGAACATTATTTAATCAAATCAATCTTTCTATATTGTTTCTTAGTCTTTTATTGTGTCTTTTAACTTCACTATGTGTTAAGTGACACATTTAACTTGTTTTGCATAAAATAGACATATGCATGCTCCAAATTTGGAGCAATATTGACAGCATCCATACCTTCCAGTTTATCAGCCAACAATTGAATTTCCCATTGTCCGACTGATGGAATGGTGGAAACGATTGGATACTGATCCTTAAGCTCATTAAATTCCTGATCAGTCACCTGTAATTGCCAGACATGTCCTTTTGCTTGCTGGATCAGTTCTTCCGGAGCCCCTTTGAATACCACCTCTCCTTTGTGTAGTAGGGCCATATTGCTACAGGTACTGGATATATCTCCAACGATATGAGTCGATAATATAATGGCTACATCCTTCTGACTCAAATTGGAGAGAATGTTTCTAAACCTGATCCTTTCTTCCGGGTCAAGGCCGGTGGTTGGTTCATCAATGACAATAACCTCGGGATCTCCGATCAGTGTTTGTGCTATACCAAGGCGGCGTTTCATCCCCCCGGAAAGTTTATTGGCCAATCTGTTTCGGACATTAAATAGCCCTACCTGTTCCAGCATCTCTTCAACAGCAAGCCTTCTTTCCTTTCGTCTGGTTTTACCAGACAATTGTGCTGCGTAGTCCAAAAATTCCCAGGTCTTGAGTTTTGAGAAAAAAGTGAAATCTTGTGGTAAATAGCCAATTAACTTTCTGATTTGTTTCCGCTTCTTGTTAATGTCAAGGCCATTGATCTTGATATTTCCGCTACTATATTCTTGTAGGGTTACCAATATCCTCATCAAGCTGGATTTACCGGCTCCATTTGGTCCTAATAGCCCAAACATGCCACGTTCAATTTCCAGGTTCACATGGCTGAGCGCCTTGTGTCCATTGGGATATATTTTAGACAAATCCTGTATTGCAATCTTCATAAATCAACACGATGTATTCTGGTCTAATGCTCTTATAAATTTCTTTCAACCTTAAAGCTATCTTTTCAATTTCGCCACCAATTGATGGTGTGTTGGCTATAAGTAAAAAAATGTTTTCCAATTTATTATTCTAATCGGACAGTTAGACAACAGTTTTACATAAAAGGTTAAAATCAGTGACAGATACTCTTAATTAGTGTACTATTTAACTAATACACTTCAAACATAATGACTATTTTGAATTTTGTCAACTTTTTTTGGATTTTCGATAAAAAGGGGGTGAGGAGTGTGATTCTTTGAGTGAAAAAGAGATGCCCGGGATAATTGGATCTTAGTGAGATGCTGAAGATCAAAGAAGAAAGCTTTAACGATTTAAGATCATAAACTAAATGATCGGCCGTCAGCTAACTTTGTGATAAAACAAAAAGTTATGCCAATGGCTGATATCTTAAGTTTTTATCCCTGAAAGCTGATTTGTTTTTTGCTATCAAAACCATGAAGGTCTTTTGAATCTCAGGATAGCCGGTCTGTTTACAGATCCGATACCTTCATTGTCCGTTGTTCTTGGAGCTCTGCCCGTTCGATCATCGATTCCAATCCAGATTTCATTTTTAGTTAATAACAAAGCTCCGGCTGCGCCGAATTGAGATTGTTTTTCCAAAATCTTTCCTTCCAAAGTTGTACTGCTTTTTCTATAGCTTACCTTGTTAATTATCTCTTTAGTCTTGATATCCAGTTTAATGATATCATCATTTCTGGAGTCCAGTAAATACAGAAAATTATTTTCAAATTTCATATCACAGAAATTACGCCCTTCACTCTCAGGAACATCAAACAATTCATTTACTTTTCCATGATTCAGATCTACTTCAATCAGGTACCTTGAATTATTCCTTTTTGAAAGGTATAACAAAGTATCCTGATCATTGATGGCTATAGCGCTCAGACCTGCATTTTTAATATGACTTGCTAAATTGCTTTCGACATTTGAATAATCCACATTCACAAAGGTCATTTTTCCGTTGTGAGCGAGAACATAGATGAGGTTACCCTTTTCATTGATGATATAAAAACCATTGTTGTAGTAGTCTAAACCTTCCAGCGCAATGGGATCAGTGAGTCCCAGAGGAACTGAATTTTTTATATTCCAAAAATCGCCTTTCAACTCAATTTCATAGATATAATTGTTCCAATGTTGGTTAGCTACCACATATAATTTGTTGTTGGTCTGAACGATACCGCTAAGGTCAAATTGATTTTTATGATCCCCGTGCAATTGCTTGATATCGATCAATTCAATTTCGGGATTGTTAATTTGGGCATAATTATTTACCCCTAATGCAAATGATATTAATAGAATTAAATAAAATTTTGCATTGAACTGCAGAATTTTAGGGTCCATGATGGTGTCACAAGAATATTAATTAATCCTCGTAATGTCGGCGCCCAATTGATTCAGTCTAATGTCAATGTTCTGATAGCCACGATCAATTTGCTCGACATTATCAATGATACTTTCTCCTTCAGCTGAAAGCGCTGCAATGAGAAGAGATACCCCAGCTCGAATATCAGGGGATGTCATTCGGATTCCTCTAAGGGCATGTTTCCTGTTTAACCCGATGACGGTGGCTCTGTGAGGGTCACATAAAATGATCTGTGCCCCCATATCAATTAATTTATCTACAAAGAATAATCTGCTTTCAAACATTTTTTGATGGACCAATACGGTCCCTTTTGCCTGTGTGGCCACAACCAAAATGATGCTCAACAGGTCAGGTGTAAAACCGGGCCAGATGGCATCTGCAACGGTCATAATCGAACCATCTATGAAACTTTCGATTTCATAGTTATCCTGGGCCGGAATTTTAATATCATCATGGTGTATCTCCATTTGAATACCCATTCTACTAAATACTTCCGGTATCAGACCAAGTTGATCAACCGCGGCATTTTTAATAGTCAATTCTGATTGAGTCATGGCAGCCATACCAATAAAACTGCCTATCTCGATCATATCAGGCAGCAATCTATGCTCTGTTCCTTTTAATGAAGAGACTCCCTCAATGGTTAACAGGTTGGAACCAATTCCGCTGATCTTCGCTCCCATACGATTGAGCATGTGGCACAATTGCTGAACATAAGGTTCGCATGCCGCATTATACAAAACCGTTGTTCCATCAGCCAAACAGGCGGCCATGATGATGTTCGCAGTGCCTGTTACGGAGGCCTCGTCCAATAGGATATAACTACCTTTTAAGTTGGTTGCATCAATATGATAGAAGGAATCTTCCGGATGGTAAACAAACTTGGCTCCCAGCTTTTGAAGGCCAATAAAGTGAGTATCCAACCTCCTTCGACCAATTTTATCCCCTCCCGGTTTAGGTATTTTAGCCTTTCCAAATCTTGCCAAGAGTGGCCCAACAATCATGATGGAGCCTCGTAGAGAAGATGCACTTACCTTAAATTCCTTGGTTTCAAGTATGGACAGATCGATATTCTTGGCCGTAAAAGCATAGGACTCTTCTCCAAGCTTTTCAACCTCCACCCCCAATGATTTAAGAAGATCTATGAGTTTATTAACATCCCTGATGTTCGGAATGTTATGTATTGTGACCTTTTCTTCTGTGAGTAATGTGGCACTTATAATTTGGAGGGCTTCATTTTTTGCCCCTTGAGGAACAATCTCACCCTGCAAGCGATTTCCTCCATTAATGATAAAAGAAGCCATTAATTTTTCCGTCTTTTTCCTGACCGTCGGTTTTTACCACCATTGCTGCTATTGCTGCCACCGCCACCATTGCTCTTTCTTTCTTTATAGAGCACTTCAAAGAGATTATTGTCCTTAACTTTTTGAGAATCGATGTCCAGTTTGTTTTTCGAAAGCTCTTTGATATGATCAATGATGACATCATCACTTACTACCTCCTTGTTCCATGTACCGTAGAAGGTTTTCATAATTTTGCCAATGTAAATGATCATGGCTTCCCTTTCTTCAGGATCTTCACAGGCAACAGCCTTTTCAATGATGAGTTCGATATTCCTTCCGTAGTGTTTATATTTTAACCGATAATCTTTATAAATAAGTCTTTCCGGCTTTTTTATCAGAACATCTCTTTCTGGGATAGGGTAGGGACTTTCGATATCCAATGTGAAATCCGACATGATGATAAGATCATCCCATAATTTTTGTGTGTACTCGTTGTTATCCTTAATATTTGGATTGATTTGACGCATAAGCTCAACCAAGGTCGATGCATACAGATTTCTTTTTTCGGGATCTTCCACTGTGTTTAAGTATTCCGCCAATTTCTGTATGTTTCTTCCATACTCCTTCAATATAAGCCTTGGCCTTTGCGTATTATATTCATTCATAAGCTTTTATGATCCTTTCGTTTATAGACTTATAAATATAAATCTAATTATCATTAATATTAAAAATAAAGTCTTTTTTCCTTGTAAGGACTAGTGGTATTTAAAATTGATTGACTCAAACCTTTATTTATTTCACCATTCCTTACCTCATGATTTACATTCATTCTATATCCACGCCTTATGACAAAATTTTAAGCTTGGCAAAACTTAATAAAAGTGTCTTTTCTCCATGATTTTCAAAATTGACTTTGGCTTTTTTGTTAGCACCCTGAATATCCATTCTGGTCACCACACCAAATCCGAATTTGGCATGTTCAACTTTCATTCCCTCAGCTAGTTTCGATATATCGCTCGGTACAAAATCTGCACTCGGTCTGTGGATTTTTCTTGTTGGTTGATTTACAGGTTGTTTTACACTATTGATAAAGTTCTTTGTATATCCCAGATTACTATTGGTGGATACTTGCAAATCACGACTTCTTGAAAGTTTATTGACTTTAATGTACTCGGGATCAACATCCTCCAGGAAGCGGCTTGGCTCACATGTTTTTAATCTTCCGAATCTATAGCGATTGAGTGCATAAGACAAATATAGCCTTCGTTTTGCACGGGTTATGGCTACATAAAATAACCTTCGCTCTTCCTCCAGATCCGCCCGGCTGCTCAACATCATTTGTGAAGGGAACAGATCTTCCTCCATCCCAACGACATAAACATTTTTGAATTCCAATCCCTTGGCCATGTGGATGGTCATTAGCGTGACAGCATCCATATTATCTTTGTCGCTTTCATCCACGGAAGTGATCAATGCTACTTCCTGCAAGAATGCACCCAAACTTTTGTCTTCATTTTCAGGATTGACAACAAATTCCTTGATGGCATTTAAAAGCTCTTGAACGTTTTCGTACCTGCTTAGTCCCTCGATGGTTTTGTCCTCATAAAGTTCACGAAGCAATCCGGAATTTTTTGCGATATAGCTGGAAGCTTCAAAAGCATCCTTTCTTTCCGTTTCTACTTTAAATGCCTTGATCATAGTTGCAAATTGGGTAATGGCATTAGCGGATCTACCGCCAATGAATTGGCCAATATTGCTTATAACATCCCATAAAGAGAGTTCATGGTCGTAGGCCGCTACAACAAGTTTATCAACCGTTGCCGTACCAATTCCTCGTTTGGGAAGATTGATAATTCTCCGCAGAGCTTGCTCGTCATTTTGATTAATTACAAATCTTAAATAGGCAAGGATATCTTTGATTTCCTTTCGTTGATAAAATGACAATCCACCAATGATCTTATACTTAATACTCATCCTTCGGAGCGCTTCTTCTATGGCCCTTGATTGACTGTTGGTCCGATAGAGAACAGCAAAATCATTGTTGGTAAGCTGGTGATGCATTTTCTCCTCAAATATGGAAGAAGCCACTAATTTTCCTTCTTCATTATCAGAGGTCGCCTTCAGCAATTCTATTTGATCACCTATGTCATTTGAAGTCCAAACATTTTTTTTGAGCTGGGCTCTGTTTTTATTGATAACGGAATTGGCCGCGTTGACAATATTTTGTGTGGACCGGTAATTTTGCTCGAGCTTAATGATTCTCAGATCTGCATAATCCTTTTCGAAATTTAGAATATTCTGTATATCAGCCCCCCGGAAAGCATAGATACTTTGTGCATCGTCTCCTACAACACAAATATTCTGACGAACAGCAGCAATCTTTTTTGTAATAAGATATTGGGAAATATTTGTGTCTTGAAATTCGTCCACCAGGACATACTGGAATCTCTGCTGATATTTGTTGAGCGTGTCAGGATGATCCCGGAATAATACATTTGTATTGAACAGCAGATCATCAAAATCCATTGCTGAAGCTTTAAAACAACGATCAACATAGGTTCTGTAAATATTGCCTAATTCCGGTTTCATGGCACTTTCATCATCCGCTTTGTAAATTGGATTTCTCAGATATTCCTGCCATGAAATGAGTCTGTTTTTAGCTCCGGATATTCGATTAAGAACACCATTGGGCTTATAGACCTTATCATCCAGGCCCATTTCCTTTACAATATTCTTTATAAGCGACTTTGAATCGTCGGTATCATAAATTGTAAAATTACTTGGATAACCGAGTTTATCAGCTTCTGTTCTGAGAATTCTTGCGAAGATTGAATGAAATGTTCCCATCCAAAGATTGCGTGCCTCTGTTCCGACAACCCCCTCGATCCTGTCTCTCATTTCTTTTGCAGCCTTATTTGTAAAAGTGAGGGCAAGAATGTTAAAGGGGTCTACATTTTTGGATTGAATAAGATGAGCAATGCGCATGGTTAAAACTCTGGTTTTCCCTGATCCCGCTCCAGCGATGATCATACAGGGGCCTTCGGTGTTGATGACACCTTCTCTTTGTGGTTCATTTAAATGTTCCAGATAGTCCATGCCACAATTTTTAAATGGAATCCATTTTGACAATCATTGAGAATCACTGTGCCCAGCCGGAAACATACTTTCACCTGTTGATAGTTTTATTTAGTTTGCCGGCTTTGCATAATTGAACCCGCAATTTACAAAAGAGTCTACCAAAAGGGTGATTTCCTTTCAAAAAATAATTTATTGAAAAAACGAATCTAAAATTCTGAGGTAATAACAATGTAGAGATCCTGTTTGTCACAAAGTGGAACTGTGTTGAAATTTAATTATGCTAATTTTCTATTTGTTGAAAATTATTTTCTTGACAGATCTGGTTGTCTGACCCTGGATACTTACATAGTACATGCCATTTCTCAAATTGGTCAAATCGATCTCATAGGTTTGGTTGAGTGAATTAGGAAAATTCCTTTGGAAGTTTAGTTTGCCCAGAGCGTCGTATACACTTATTATCACTTCCTGTCTTTCACTTAAGTTTAAAACGGTCTTAATGGTGCCATTAAACACAGGATTCGGATAAACCTCCGCCTGATCTTCATTTGGTCTGAACAGATCCTGAGTATTGGTTAGGAAAAATTCAATGTCATCGAGGTACAAATTATTACTATATCCGTTCACCGCAACAAATGCAACACGGACGTTTGGTTCACCGGCAAAATCTGTCAGATCAATAAATTCTTCCCGCCAATCATTGGCTGAAGAAGGGGTCCATGGATCTTGCGAATTTTCCTGTGCCAGGGCTACGCCATACCTTGAGAACACCATTTGCTCAAATGAGGTACCACAGTCTGTAGAAACCAACACTTTTAGTGTGTCTGCGAAATTATCCGTACTGGCATGTGATATACGGAATGTCAAACTGGCCTTATCCGTTTTGCTGAAATCAAGTACCGGGCTAACCAGCCAATTTTTCTGACCAATTTCGGGATAATCATATTGATTAATGTATGCTGAAAAATTGTTTGTCTCGCCATTTGGAGCAGAAATAACCTCCCAGGTGGTATTCATATCAGGATTGATGACAATCCAATCCGAATCACTTATCTGAGATGTTTTGAATTTTTCCCGTATAGGCAATATGTCATTGGAATTCTCGATTAATGTTGTAATACTTTTTTCATTATTACCTTGATTTTTATCGTTCACACCATTCGGCATACCCACTGAGAATGTGACCTCATTAGATCCATCAGGAAGGTTGATGTTATCAAAATCAATGGTTGTTTGTGCATCTGGCGCCAGGACATCTCCGGAATATTGAAGGGTAGATACTACATTTCCATTTACCTTCAGGCTTACCTCAAAAGTATTTACGGATTCAGTACCAAGATTTATTACCTCGATAGACGGAGCAATGTTTCCATCGCAAATAATTGGAGAAGGTTTGGTTATTTTCGAGATACTGATGTCATAATTGTTTTCAACCTGAAAGGCCACCCCCACGTCGTCCAGAAACAAATTATTACCTTCACCATTTTGGGCCATAAAGGCTATTTGAATATTCTCTTCTCCGATGAATTCAGATAAATCGATGTTTTCGGTTCGCCATTGGAATTTGTTGGTAGGAACAAAAGCACTTGTACTACTATTAGTTGTGGACAGCTCATTGCCGCTTTTTTGATAAATAATATCTTGCTCGGAGAAAGTATTTCCACAATCCCTGGAAACCGCTACTGCGAGTTTATCCGGTCTGTTCTCATTATCAGCATAGGCGATTTTAAAACGGATTGAAGCATTCCGGACACTGGAAAGATCAAAATTTGGTGTTATCAACCTATCAGTTTCCCCTGAAGGAGATTGATAATTGAACATATTGATAGCAATGGCTGTGTTGTTATCGCTACCATTTCCTTGTGCATTCTGAATCGCCCATGTTGTTTCGCCATCTGGATTATCAATGATCCAATCAACGGGGAGTATTTCAAAAGATGAACTAAAAGAGCTTGTCACATTGGCACTATTGAAAAAATACATCTCCTGATTGTTATTATCGGGATTGTTATCACTGGAGCCATTGACACTACTTACTTCAAACCCTAATTGATGTTTTCCAATCTCCGTTATGGAAAGAGGATTAAATGATATAGTTGTGATTTCCAAGGGATCCAATGTGACAACTACATTCTTTGTTTCAATTACATTTTCATTAAGGATCACTGAAATAGAAAGGCTGGTTATTTGATTTGTTCCATAGTTTCTTACTTCCACAGAGGGAATGGTATTGTTATCACATACACCCACATTGGGAGAAAGTATTCCACGGATGCCAAGGTCATTATCAGTAACCACGGGTGGGAGTGCACCTTTTGATTCAGTCAGACTTTCTCTGCGAGGACTATTTTCAAGCACTGTCTGCATTCTGGCTTTCTGATCAAGGGTAAAAAGATTCATACAGACATCATCGGTATAGTCCATATAATTCTGGACCATATTCAATCCGCCACAGCTTGTTTTATTCAAATTACAACCATTGTTATCAGAGGACGCCTGAGGTGTATCGGCGCAAAAATCATCCACAGAACAACCACCATCTCCCCAGATATGTCTGAGTCCAAAAAAATGCCCTACCTCATGGGTAGTCGTTCTACCTAAATGAAAAGGTTCCTCCAGAACGGGGAAATCACCTTTATTTACGGATCCAAAGCTTTCATAGCGAACTACGATCCCATCTGACAAACGATTGTTTGAGGCATCTTCAAGGCCTTCCAGGTTTGAAACCGGTAACTGGGCAAATCCCAATAAAGTACCGGAAAGATTTGTTACCCATATATTTAAGTAATCTTCGGCAGGCCAGTAGCTTAACGAAGAAAGTGCTTCTCCATCATTGATGCCCCAGAATGCCCTGGTACTGAGTGTTCTGGTAATCCCGGTAGTAGCTAATCCCTCCGGATCCCTCTGCGCCAGACGAAATTCAATCTCGGCATCTGCCGCCACTGGTTTGAACTGACTGAGCGTTAGATTCGCATCTGAATTTAATCTTCTGAAATCCTCATTAAGTACATCGATCTGAGAAATGATCTGATCATCAGAAATATTGCTCCCTGTTCCAACAGGTTCTCCAAGATGGATCACATGGACAACTACCGGTATGATATAGGGACCTGCTTGTCTTTCTGCTTCACCTTGCGCTGAACTGCGAAATTTTCTGTCTTTGATTTTATTTTGTAACCAATCTTCAAATTGGTGAATTGATTCTCGGGAGGGATTATTCTGTTTTTTTATTTCTTCAAGAAGTACGGTTCCACATTTTTCCTGAGCAAGTAATATGGATCCCACATGTAATAGGAATATAAAGACTAGTGATTTTCGCAAAATAGTATCTTTGTTTCTCGGAATAAACGAAATGTTTTTCCATTAGAGTTCCATTCCGTTCCGAAGTTTAAAAATGCCCAGGTAATTTTTGAAGAAATTTTATCTATAAGCTGAGCAATTAAAGTAAATTATCGGGAAGTTTTGCATTTGGATCATCAGGAGCTGTAATGTTGATGGCTTCCACAGATGTGATTTCCGGAACAGCTCTTTTTATAGCTTCCTCTACACCTGCTTTGAGTGTCATAGTAGACATTGGACATGAACCGCAAGCACCGAGCAATTCAAGTGTCACGACCATATCTTCACTGATATTGGTAATTTTTACATTGCCTCCATCTGTTTCCAGATATGGTCTGATATTATCCAGCGCCTTTTCGACTCTTTCTTTCAAATCTGGATTCATAACAGAATTCTCTTCCATACTTTATATTAAACGTTTACTTCAACCTTTTGGGTTTTCCCTAGCTCAGAGTTCCTGATGGCCACTTGCTGTGCCACGGATTCAGCCAGGTTTTGAAATGCCTCAGCAGTTACACTTTCCTTAAGTGCTGCCGGGTATCCATTATCACCGCTTTCTCTTATGCCCTGCACAATCGGTATCTCTCCTAAGAAAGGCACCTCTTTTTGTTCGGCAAGTTTTTTTCCTCCGTCTTTTCCGAAAATAAAGTACTTATTATCAGGTAGTTCTTCCGGAATGAAATATGCCATATTTTCTACAATTCCCAAAATGGGTACATTGATCTGGGCCTGTTTAAACATGGCTAATCCTTTTTTTGCATCAGCCAAAGCTACTTTTTGTGGAGTAGTGACTATAAGCGCTCCCGTTACCGGCACAGTTTGAACCAAAGTAAGATGTATATCACTGGTTCCGGGAGGAAGGTCTATCAATAAATAATCCAGTTCACCCCATTCGGCATCACTGATAAATTGTTTAAGTGCTGAACTGGCCATAGGACCTCTCCAGACAACCGCATTATCCGCCGGAGCTAAAAAACCTATGGATATTAATTTTACACCATATTGTTCAATGGGTACAATTAGATTCTTACCATCCCTTTGTAATATTCCCGGTTGTTCATGTTCGCAATTAAACATGGTGGGAACAGAAGGACCGAATATATCTGCATCAATAATGCCTACCTTCGCTCCGGTTTTGGCTAAGGAAACCGCTAAATTTGCTGTAACAGTAGATTTTCCAACGCCACCTTTACCGGAAGCAATAGCAATGATGTTTTTCACATCTGGTAATAAAGGAGCATTATTTAAACGTGTTGTCGTTACATCGGAAGTCATGTTGATGATGATCTCCACATCTTTTCCAATTGCTTTTTCAACGGCTTCCCGACAATTATTTTTAATGAGTTCTTTCAAAGGACAGGCCGGAGTTGTAAGCACAACGGTAAAGCTTACTTTTGAATTACTAATCTCCACATCCCGAATCATATTCAGACTTACCAAATCTTTTTTTAGATCCGGATCTTCAACTGTGCTTAGCGCCTGTAGTATTTTTTCTTTGCTGATACTCATAAGTATCTCTTCTTCAATTTAAATTATATCGCAATTTAGTGCTAATAGTTGATTTTATTAACAAATAACCTTTAAAATAAGTTGTTTAAGTATGAAACATGACATTAAAAAACAAGACGCTTTTTGGGGCGTCTTGTTAGGTTAAAGGGAAAGTGGAACGAATCTATTGGTAAACAACGAATAGTTTTTTTAAAAAAAGGAACAGAATCACTCATTTCTCCACGTCACAGAAAATGCCATTTACCCCTAAATTGATCATTTTAAGATTCCTGTCTTAAGCTAAGTAATTTAATCACCATTTGATCATACACCCTCTGTGAATCCATCGGCTCCGTTCCTTTGCTTATTATTACAGTCTTACATGATTTCACCCTACCGATTTTTCAAAAAAATATTTTTTTTTGAAAAATCATTTTCCGCAGAAGTGAATATCAATGCAATTTTAGGTTGATTTTAATGAGTAGGTCCCTGGCATGAAGAATTTTTGCAGCAACACTTTTCGTCGCTTTTGATTAACTTTGAATAGATTTTTTGATTTTACATTGAGCATTAGTCAAGAAACCATAGATCGAATAAAGGGTCAGATCGACATTGTCGATGTCCTTAGTGATTTCCTCACGATGAAGAGGGTAGGGCAGAATTACCGTGCCTTAAGCCCCTTTACCAATGAAAAGACACCTTCCTTCTACATTTCACCTTCGAAGGGTATATTCAAAGATTTTAGCTCCGGAAAAGGGGGGGATGCCATTAACTTCATTATGGAGCATGAAGGCCTTTCTTATTTGGAAACCCTTAAATACCTCGCTAAAAAATATGGAATTGAAATAGTTGAGGAAGAACAAACTGATGAACAGATCCAAAAACAAAATGAAAGGGAAAGTCTTTACATCGTCATAAATTACGCTGCCGAGTACTATCGGGATATGTTATGGAACCATGCTGACGGAAAGGCCATAGGACTCTCATATTTTAAAGAGCGGGGTTTTACCGATCAAGTCATCAAGAAATTTGAGCTGGGCTACAGTTTGGATCAATGGGATGGTTTTGCCAAAGCAGCCAGTGCGAAAGGTTATAGTACGGATATTCTGGAAAAAGCCGGTCTGCTGATCTCCAAGGATGATCGTTTCTACGATCGCTTCCGGGGAAGAGTGACTTTTCCCATTCATAATGTTACCGGAAAAGTCATTGCTTTCGGAGCCCGAACACTCAGTAACAACAAGAAACAACCTAAATACATAAACTCTCCCGAAACGGAGATCTATCATAAGAGCAAAATCCTCTATGGGATCCATCAGGCGAAACAGGCTATAAGAAATGGGGATAATTGTTATTTGGTAGAGGGTTATACGGATGTTATTTCATTGCATTTATCAGGGGTGGAAAATGTAGTAGCATCTTCCGGAACATCGCTGACTGATGATCAGATTAAATTGATTGGACGGTATTCTGAGAATATCACTGTCTTATTTGATGGTGATGCGGCAGGGCTAAGGGCTTCTATCAGAGGTATTGATATGATCCTTGAGAAGGGAATGAATGTCAAAACCGTTGTTTTTCCTGAAGGGGAAGATCCGGACAGTTATTCTCAGAAGTTGGGAACCACTAAATTTCAGGAATATCTTCAGGAGCAATCTCAGGACTTCATCAAGTTCAAAGTTTCCCTGCTAACCAGTGAGGCAGCAGGTGATCCTTTGAAGAAAGCCGAAACAATTCGTGAGATTGTCGAAAGCATAGCTAAAATTCCTGATCCGATTAAGAGGACCGTTTATATTCAGGAATGTAGTAAAATCCTTGAAATCGATGAATCCGTTCTGATTTCAGAACAAAACAAGATCCTGATCCGACAGAATAAGGAGAAAAGGAACAAAGTAAAGAGTAAAGAAGAAGCACCTCCTGACGTCCGGGATATTGAAGAAGTATCAACCAAACCGGAGGTTACCAATTTTATTTCTTTGCAGGAGAAAGAGAGTATCAGGTTGCTCATCAACTATGGTTCGAGAATAGTGGAGGGAGATTTTAAATTTTGTGACTATATATTAAAAGAGCTGGAAGACATAGAATTTGATACACCGATTTACGCAGAAATTATTTCCCTCTATAAACAAAAGTTACAGGAAGGTGTTGTAATTGATACGGAATACCTCATTCATAATGGTTCTAATGCTGTTAAACAGGAAATAATCAACCTGGAAATGGAAATGAATCGATATGAATTGAGTAAGAATTGGTATGATCGTTATCAAATATTAGTGCCCAATGAAACTGATATCCTTGATAATGTTGTTTTCACCAATATCCAAAGGTTAAAATTCAGAGTCATCCAGAAAATCATTCAAAGCAATGTTGAGGCTTTGAAGGAGGAAGAAGATCTGGCCAAACAAGAGGAACTTCTACAAGTTATTAGCGCTTATAAGAAAATGGAGATGGATGTAGCTAAAATTCTAGGAAATGTCATCTCCAAGTGAAAATATCTGATACTGAATTCAATGTTTTGATGATAATGTTGATTTAGTTTATAGTAAGTTTGCGATATATTACAAAGGTTTGAGAAGGAGGAATTCTGAGTGTGTTTTTTTATGATAAAAATATTAACTTAAAAAGAGGGTAATATGGCACTTCATTGTATTCCAGAAAAATCTCCAGACCCTTTAAAGAACATGAAACCTTGAAAAAACTATGTTGGATAAAATAGAAGAGGCCATTGAGGCAATTAAAAGGGAAGAAGTGATCATTGTGGTGGATGATGAAGACCGGGAGAATGAAGGGGATTTTATATGTGCTGCTGAGTGTATTACGCCGGAAATTATCAACTTCATGGCCACACATGGTCGTGGTTTGATATGTGCGCCTCTTATTGAGGATCGATGTGAAGAGTTGGGTTTGGATCTCATGGTTGGTGATAATACAGCTTTGCATGAAACACCATTTACCGTTTCTGTTGATTTAATCGGTCATGGTTGTACCACAGGCATTTCAGCTAGCGATAGGGCAAAGACCATTAGAGCGTTGGTTAATACCGCTACAAAACCGGAGGAATTAGGTAAACCAGGCCATATTTTTCCTTTGAAGGCAAAAAGAGGTGGTGTTTTAAGAAGAACAGGTCATACAGAGGCCGCCATTGATTTTGCTCGATTGGCTGGTTTTCAGCCAGCTGGTGTTTTGGTGGAAATTATGAACGAAGATGGTACTATGGCCCGCCTTCCCGATCTAAGGAAAGTGGCAGATAAGTTTAACTTAAAACTGGTATCCATCAAGGATTTAATTGCGTATAGATTGGCTAAAGAGAGCCTTATACAAAGAGAGGTGGAAGTGAAGATGCCAACAGAACATGGAAACTTTGATTTGGTTGCTTATAAACAAACCAATACCGGCGATACACACCTGGCACTTGTCAAAGGCTCCTGGGAAAAAGATGAACCTGTACTGGTGAGAGTACATTCTTCCTGCGTAACCGGTGATATCTTTAGTTCCTGCCGTTGTGATTGTGGTAATCAATTACATCAGGCGATGCATATAGTGGAGAAAGAGGGTAAAGGAGTAGTACTGTATATGAACCAAGAGGGTAGGGGAATTGGTTTAATAAATAAGCTAAAAGCGTATAAGTTGCAGGAACAGGGGAGAGACACAGTGCAGGCGAACCTGGAGCTCGGTTTTAAAATGGATCAGAGAGATTATGGTGTAGGGGCTCAGATACTGAGAGATCTTGGGGTTTCCAAGATTAAATTAATTTCCAATAATCCCAAAAAACGCGCCGGACTTATGGGATATGGTTTGGAAATAGTTGAGAATGTACCCATTGAAATTTTGCCTAATGAGCATAACGAGGAATATCTTAAGACAAAAAGAGATAAAATGGGACATAAGATTCTCAAAGATTAATGCAAATTGAAATGTCATGAGAACTTTATTTGTACTTGTTTTCTTAATTATTGTTCAATCATCTTTTGGGCAGGAGTTTCCTTCGCAATTATGGCATGAAGGAAAACTGGTTACGGTTGATAGCGATACGATCAGTGGCGAACTGAAATATGATTTGGATAATGATCTTGTACAAATATCTGTCAACAAGGTCATTAAAACCTATAGCTCCCGAAAAATATTCTACTTTGAGATTTTCGATGAGTTTTATGAAAATTATCGCTATTTCTACTCTTTGCCTTATAGAACTACTGCGAACTACGAAACACCTATATTGTTTGAAGTACTCTATGAAGGACCTCTCACATTGCTTTGCAGAGAATATATTACCCAGGAAACTGTACCTCAATACAGTTACTATCGAAGAGGAAATACCTATCGATCTTCTTATAAACTAGATTTTAATTACTATTTTGTCTCCAAAGGCGGGAGTATCAATCAATATTTTTTGAAGAAAAAAGAATTGCTCGATGTGATGCAGCGAAAATCCGGAGAGGTAAAGCAATTTATGAAAAACAACAACCTGAAATATGATAAGCGTGGAGATCTTGTGCGGATCACAGCTTATTACAACTCCCTTATCGATTCTTAATACTACCTTGATTTATTAGTAGTTCTTGACAAATGTTGAGGAATTAAAATCGATATCATATCGAGCTTTAATTCAAAACCTGTAACTCAAAATTCTTAATTACAAACCAATCATCTTTCTTTTGTGGATAGATGATATTTGGTTTACTTTGAGGCGAAGTTGACATAGTGATTTGTTTGTAAGCAAAACTTTAATCTTACCGCAATGGGAAAACCGCTTATTTTAGTATCAAACGATGATGGTATCACCTCCAAAGGGATCAGGGTCTTAGTGGAAATTATGGGTGAATTGGGTGATGTGGTGGTTGTGGCTCCCGACAGTCCTCAATCCGGTATGGGGCATGCTATTACTGTTGGCAATACTTTAAGGCTAACAGAAACAGATATATTTTCGGAGGTAAAAGCCTACAAATGCTCCGGAACACCGGCAGATTGTGTGAAACTCGCCAAACATCATGTGCTTAAAGACAAAAAACCTGATTTGGTTGTAAGTGGTATCAACCATGGTAGCAACACTTCGATTAGCGTACTTTATTCCGGAACCATGTCAGCAGCCATTGAAGGTGCTATTGAAGATATGCCTGCTGTTGGTTTTTCCTTATGTGATTATTCGGCTGATGCTGATTTTTCACATATAACTGAGCATGTAAAGTTTATTGCTGGACAGGTACTGAAAAACGGTTTGCAGAAAGGCGTTGCTCTCAACGTTAACTTCCCACCCAAACAAAATGAGTCGATAAAAGGCATCAAGATCTGCCGTCAGGCTCGTGCCAAATGGCAGGAAGAGTTTGATCAAAGATATGACCCTCACGGGCAGCGTTATTTCTGGATGGCCGGAAATTTTGTGAACTTCGATAAAGGAGAAGATAATGATGAATGGGCTATCGCTAACAATTACGTCTCTGTGGTTCCTTGCCAATTTGATATGACGGCTCATCATGCCATCAGTATTCTTAACAATGATTGGGAGATTTAGGGTTGTTTCAGGTTCTTGCAGGTAATCAATAAGCATTACATTATAAGCATACTCTTTACCGTTGTTTGTGTCTTCATCAATCACTACAAATTTTAGTCTTTAACGACACAGACCAAGGCATAAGAGTTGATTGACCTTTTATTATATAGCCTTAGTATTGGTTCAAAGAGTACTTTGAATTGCATAGCTCTTGCGCTATATTTGAGTTGATTGCTAATAATAAAGCTTTTTAGATTTTCATCCAGCAAAGAAATCTGTTGAATTCTTTCTAACTAACTTTAAGATTGATTTGATGAATTTCGATTATGTTGAGTATCAAATGTTTTGGTTATAGGTAAGAAAATTAAAAGGTATCACAATTTGTGATACCTTAGTATTGAGTGCAATATTTGGTACTCGCAAAAAATCACTGATAATCCGGTTGTTTATTTATATATAAATGGAATATTTGTTTAATTTGATCTAAAAAGCATGAGCAAAGATACTATCAAATGCAAGTATATTTTTGAAGAAGATTATAATCCTTTATATGTTAATGGAGCCCAAGGTGGAATTAATAGTCTTGGTGAAATAATTATTAATTTCTATTTAGAAAGAAATGCTCTTCCAAAATCCCAAACTTTTTCCGTGGAAAACGGTAAAATAAGTAAAGAAAATATTGATAAAGTTGAACCAAAAGATTTGAAAAATAGCTTTGTTAGAGTTTTCCAAAATGGTGTAGTAATGAATTATCAAACTGCAAAAGAAGTTCATAAATGGTTAGGAAAACACATAGAGAGTTTAGAACAAATAATTGATGAACAGAAAGACAAGAAATAAAATATCTACGACAAGAAGCAATTATGGAGATGTTTTTGTATTGGCTGCTTTGAGCTTTATTGCAGCAGATTCAACAAGCAACTCTCCAAAAATATTAAACACTTCGGTAGAACAATCAGTTAATTTGCCATTAGCGACACCAACTTCTACTCGTTTTAACAATGCTAATAGATATTCATTGGACAAACTGAGGTCAAACAAAAAAATTCTGAAGAACCTAGCTAATTTAAAATCTAATTGGAATGGTTATAACGGAGAACCTATTGACAAGAGTATTATAGAGAAAACAGAACATTTAATTAGTGAATTGGACTTTCAACCACAAGTTTTTCCAACTGGAAGGGGCACGATACAAATAGAGTATTTTAAAGACGATAATAACTTAATTGAAGTGGAAATATCTGAAGGAGAGCAGTTTATGTATAAAATTGAAGATGGGTCCGAATTTGAAGGAGATGTTAGCGTAGAGGAACTATCAGAAATAATTTCTAATTTCTATGCTTGAAGATGAAGTTGGAGATAGAGAGTTTTTATTCAGAGGAATAGTAATCAACAGTTGGGATTTTGAAAATGACCGACCTTCATCAGCTACATTCAAGGACTCAAAGGGTGTTTCGGTTGATAGAGATGGAGGAAGAACCGAAGAAGATTGTATCAATCACTTGAAAAAAGTTAAGGATTTTCATGCTATTTGTAAGGTATTGACCATGGATGTACGTGAGTTAAATGCGTTAGTACTCTATAAACCAATCTCAGAAAACATTTATCATTCTGAAATACATGACTCAACTGAAAGAATTACCTTAAGAGGTAAAAAACCTAACAGAATCAGAGAAAGATCTTTAGTGGTGTATAAAAAATAAAAAGGTACTAAACAAACATACTCAAATAAATAATTCTTTCAATCGTGGTTTCATTACTTTACCAAGTGTGTTTCTTGGTAAATCTTCGAGTGCCAATAGTTTTCTGGGGATCTTATAAACAGGTAATTTGTCTTTACACCAATTTTGCAATGTGTCAAGTTCCAGGTCTATGGACTCCTTAATCACAACGCCAACAGCAATTACCTCTCCCCATTCTTCATCTTCAAGGCCTACAACAGCACACTCTGTAATGGACGGATGTGTTCTTAAAACTTCTTCAATCTCTAAGGCTGATATTTTATAACCTCCCGATTTAATAATATCAACAGAATTTCTACCCAGTATTTTGTATCCTTTATCATCGAATATGGCCATATCCCCGGTTTTAAACCATCCATCGATAAAAGCATTTCTGGTAGCCTCAGGTTTATTCCAATATTCTTTAAAAACACCGGGTCCCCTTACTTGTATTTCTCCCTGATCGGAATTTATCTCACCGGATTCAGTACTTAGCCGTATATCAACCCCGGGAAGGGGTCGGCCAACATAGCCAGCTTGTCTGATTCCTTTGTAGGGATTTGAAAGAGCCATACCAATTTCTGTCATACCGTAGCGTTCCAGCAATGTGTGACCACTGATCTTTTTCCACTTTTCCAATACGGAGATCGGTAAAGCCGCTGAACCCGACACCATTAATCTGAATTTTTGGCAGCTTTGAGACATAGCTCGTTGATCAATAGCATTTGAAGATTCCCAGAAAGCAATAAGCTTGAAATAAATGGTTGGAACAGCCATGAATACATTCACACGACCATCGATAAATTTTTCCCAAACTGTTTCCGCATTAAATTTTGGGAGAAATTCACAGATGGCACCAGACCATAATGCACAGGTTAATACATTGATGATACCATGTACATGGTGTAATGGCAGGATGTTTAAAACATGATCATCCTGCTGCCAGTCCCAGGCCTCAATTAAGGTTTTAACCTGTGATTCAATATTCATGTGCGTGGTAACCACACCTTTTGGCTTGCTTGTTGTCCCACTTGTATATAGAATCATGGCGGGCCGTTCCTTGTCAATAATGGGTAAGACTGATTTTTTATCCCAACCAATAGCCGTCATATTGATAAGCTGAATACCCCTTGACCTGGCCGATTCTTTTAACAAGGCTTCAAATCTGTCTGAAACAATAATTGCACTTACCGTGGCATCGTCAATGACATACTCAAGTGCCGGCAGAGGATGTTGGATGCACAATGGGACAGCTACACCACCGGCTCTCCAAATGGCCCATTGTACTGTTACATAATCAAAACCAGGAACCACCATAAAAGCGATTCTGGCTCCTTTAAGATCTTGTGAATGTTTGAGAAGATAACCAGCCGTACTTGCAGAAGCACTCAGTAACTGGTCGTATGAGAAATGTTGATTGCCTTCAACCACAGCGGTTCGATTTTTAAACGAATCGGCTCTTTCAATAAGGACGAGTTGGTCTTTTACAATTTTCAAAATCAAATCTCAATTTCAAACCTTTTGAGGGGATTATGTTTGTTAACCAAGTTCCATCGCCCTGTCCATAAATGCATTCACTTTGTGGCCCACCTTATAGTGATTGAATACGAAATCCACAAGATCTTCTCGTAGTATATCCTTAGCCCCAACATATTCGGTCATATAGTAAAATTGTTTATTGGCTAGAAGGGGTTGTTTTTCAGCATCTTCTTTGAATTCTTTTGGAATTACTTTGTTTTGTTCTCCCTGAATAGTGCCAAATAATTTTTTGAACTCTTTATCATTGAGAAGATCATTAAATTCTTCCATACAATAAGAGATCTCGGTTCTTATCTTTTTAAGCTGATCTTTATCAAGCATGTAGGCACCGCCTCCGATCATTAATTTGTCGGCTTTGACCATTAAGTAAAAACCGGAATGATGAGATTTCTTTCCGCCCTTGGCAATGTTGGCTGAAATATGCACGTTGTAGGGTGTTTTATCTTTCGAAAATCTGATATCTCTGTTTATCCTGAAGAGCGCATCCTTTGAGGTGATTTGAATTGAGGGATCCAATTCCTGAACTTTTACAATTAAGGCATCAACAATGTTTTTAAGAGGTTCTTTAACCGCCTTCTCATAAGTTTTTCTATTAACATCAAACCATTCCTTATTATTGTTTTTTTCAAGTCCCTGGAAAAAGTTGATAAAATCTTTTGTTAGGTGTAGCATGTTGGGTTTTGAGTTTTTGGTATTAAAATCAACGCAAGGGAATTACGAATTTTGAATTACGAATTACGAGTAAACCTGTTACCGTAATTCGTAATTTGACATTCGTAATTCACGTGAAGTATTTCAAAGGGTAAAATACTATCCGATAGAATGTAATGCAACTCGATTGCCTTCACAATCCATAAAATGTGCAATGAATCCGTGTTCGCCGATGGAAGTCTTTGGCAGTATTACTTTCCCACCGGCTTTTTCAACTTTTTCAAGAACAGGAGTGAGATCCTCTCCGGCAGAGAAGTAAACCAATGAGCCTTTTTCAGAGGGTTCATAACCTTCCCCTTGAATAATGGCACCGGTAGCACCCTGATTTTGAACTTCCCCTGGAAAGAAAGCCATATCAGTACCCATCATGTTTGTTTTTTGGAGGTCATATCCTAAAATATTTTTGTAAAACTCCATGGCCCTATCGATGTTGTTGGCAGGTATTTCGAACCAATTTACTGCATTCATAATAACTCAATTAATAATTAGCAATGAACAATTAACAATAAATGATCTTTATTCAAAAGTCATCTTCAAAAGGAAGCACCATTTTCCTATTTCATGGAATGAAGGGCTACACGATTACCTTCACTATCTATGAAGTGAGCAATAAAACCATTTTCACCAATGGACGTTTTAGGCATAACCACTTTACCTCCCGCTGACTCAACTCTATTCAATGGGTCAGACAGATCTTCCCCTCCATTGAGATAAACGATTGAACCGGAATCGGCTGGATTATACCCATCGGCTTTCACCAATGCTCCACAGGCCCCATAATTCTCGTGATCCGCTGCGAACATCGCCATTTCCATAGGGCCATTGCTCGCCTTGCTTAAGTTGATGCCAAGTATATTGTTGTAGAATTCAATGGCTCTTTCCATATTATTAACAGGAAGCTCGAACCAGTTTACTGCATTTGCCATAGTGTTATAGATTTTGAGTTTAAACTTTTAGATAAATGTAATGAGGAGTGCATTTCGCTGAAAATCAAAGTATCTTGAAATTGTAAACTTTTAAAAATAGGAGTTGAATGAAAATAATGGCTTCTAAACTTATAATTAGTATAAATTAGTAATTTTAAAGCTTTGAAAATGTAGTTTTTTATGGCAAATAAAGATGAGCTTTTTTCTTTGATACAATCGTTGACAAAATCTGAGAAAAGACATTTTAAATTATTTGCATCCTTGTACGGTGGGGATAAAAACCACTTAAGATTGTTTGAGGCCATAGATAAACAAGTGAGAACAGGGAAATATGATGAGAGGCTTATCTACGAAGAATTCTCCAACGAAGCTTTTTGTAAACAACTTCATGTTACCAAAAATTATCTTGTTAAACTTATTCTAAAAAGCCTACGGAATTTCCACCAGAAAATCTCCATTGGCGCTCAACTGAAGGATCAACTGCGGGAGATAGAGATATTATATAATAAAGGACTTTATAAACATTGCGCTAAACTGATCAAAAAAGCGGAGGCTCTGGCTGAAAAATTTGACAAGAGTACAGCGCTTTTGGAATTGTTGCATTGGAAACGAAATTTAATCATTGCCGAGCATGGTAGTTACGCAGGGGGTACATTGCTGGAACCAATTTTACAAAAGGAATCAGAACAGCTGCGACTATTGTGTGCTTTACATGAAAGTTGGGAAGATAGCATTGAAATCATCAAAACCAATATGAATAATCCTTTTGGAAGAAATGGGGTACAACAAGTTTTGAGCAGGCCTGATAAAAATGAAATCAGCGAACCTCCAAATCAGATGGGTTCCTACCAGGTCATCAGAATGAAGTACTTCATAAAATATTTAAATAGCCTGTTCCTTAATAATATTAATTCAACTTATTCCATTGCCAAATCTTATGTAACATTTCTTGAAAAAAATCCTCATCAAATCCAGGAAGAACCACTTACCTACGTGGCAGCTATTAATAATCTCGTTCCTGTTTGCCTGCGATTGAGACACTATGATGAGGTGATAACACTCATCCAGAGAGCAAAGGCTGTTCCGGTTCAATACAAACTAAGTCATTTCAATACGCTTCAATACAGATTGCTTGTTCGCACTTATAATCATGAATTGGAGCTCTATCGGGACCTTGGAGATATTCCCAAAGGGATCAATTTAATTCAGGAAGTGAGTAGTTTTATAAATACATATGACACGCTGGTCACTTCTGATTATCGCATCGTGTTTTATTATCAATTTGCCTATTTCTTATTTGCTGATGGAAAGTATAGCGAAGCTTTGATTTACGTTAATCAGATCATGAGCAACAGGGATTCAATGAGAAAGGATCTTCTGACCTACACAAGAATATTGAACCTTATGCTACACTATGAAATGAAGAACTATGATTTGATTGAATACTTATACTATTCCACAAAACGCTTTATTAATAAGCAAAATCAACTTTATGAATTTGAAAAACTGATCCTTGAGTTCTTCAAACAGATCAGTGAGACCAACAACGCAAATGCCAGAGAGAGATTTATCCTATTAAAGGAAAAGATCAAAACCTTGGAAGCGCGTAGTGAATCGTCTTTAGACTATATTAATATTATTGCCTGGATTCAAAGCAAATTGAACAGGACTACATTCGCGCAAGTATTGAAGCAAAACCAGAAGAAAGTAGAATAATTATGAGTTAAATCATAATACCAATTTAAATATTAAAAACAGCTTCCCATCCATAGAGTATTTTGCTGAGAGCCTAAAAGGCAGGATTTAATTTTTCGATCAGGTTTCAAAAGGTTTCGTTTTCCAATAATTTATAATCGTTCTAAATAAGATGAGTTTTTGTCGAGGGGATATTTAATGTACTGCTATTCAATATTTTATGTGTAAAATGATATGTAATAATAAGTGTGTTTTTACATAAAAATGCTTGATAAATAAATTTGAAAAAAAAAGTTCGCATAGTAGATTTGCAGCATCTTAAAAACGGATACTCTACTGATGATAAAAAGAAAAAATAACGCCTTAGTGCCGTATTTATTATCTTATCCTCTTCTCATAATTTACCTGACTTTTCTGACATTGTTTGCAAGCCAAGCAAACGTCTATGCCCAAGAGGGAGATAGCGGCATATCTACCGACCCTGCAATAATTGCTCAGGGGAAAACGATGTTCGAAGAAAATTGTAGGGCCTGTCACGCGGTTGATAGAAAGGTAGTAGGACCTGCGCTGAAGGAAGTTTATAATAGAAAAGATCTTGCCTGGATTACAGCATTTGTACAAAATTCTCAAAAAGTAATTGAGAGTGGTGATCAGTATGCGGTGGATCTTTATAATGAGTACAATAAAACGGTAATGACTCCTTTCCCATTTTTAAAGGATGAGGATGTTGCAGCGATTGTTGCTTATATAAAAGATCAAACTGAAAATGCGGCTGTTGCAGAGGTTGCAGAAGGGGGAGAAGGCGCTGAAGTGGCTGCTGCTGATGAAGGTAGTATTCCTTCTAATTACCTGACTGCCATTTTAGTAGGATTGCTGATTGTTTTGATATTGATCCTTGCGGTATTAGGGTTGATCATTTCCGTACTGACCAAATATTTAAGAGAGAAAAAAGATCTTGATGAAATTGACAGAGAGGTTGTTGAGCAAAAATTTGGTCTGGAAAAAGTACTTAAGAGCCCTGGCTTTTTGGGCATTGTCGTATTTATATTTACAGCCATTGTTGTCAAGACAATCATTGATGGTCTTTATACAGTAGGTGTACAACAAGGATATGCACCAACACAGCCTATTGCATTTTCGCATGAAATTCATGCCGGTCAATATGAAATTGATTGTAACTATTGCCATACAGGAGTAACCAAGAGTAAAAACGCCAATATTCCTTCGGCTAATATCTGTATGAATTGTCATAGTGCTATTAAGACGGAATCTGAAGAAATTAAAAAGATCTATGCCGCGCTTGACTATGACGTAGCCACAAACCAATATGGCCCCAATCAAAAACCGATTGAATGGGTCAGAGTACATAACCTACCTGATTTAGCTTATTTTAATCACTCACAACATGTGAACGTTGGAGGTATTGAATGTCAAACTTGTCACGGCCCAATTGAGGAAATGGCAGTTGTTAGACAATATTCCAATCTGACTATGGGATGGTGTATTGATTGTCATAGAAAAACCGATGTCAACACAGTTGGTAATGAATACTATGACAAACTTGTAGAACTCCATGATAGCAAAGATGCCTTGAAAGTGAAGGACATCGGAGGCTTGGAATGTTCAAAGTGCCACTACTAGTCAATGTTAAAAAAGATTTAAATCGACTCCACATATATATAATATGAAAGATAATAAAAAACAATACTGGAAAGGTTTAGAAGAACTAAAGAACGATCCGGAATTTGTAAAATACGCTGATAAGGAGTTTCCCGAATATTTACCAATAAATAATAGATCAACTGAGGGTGATGAGGCGGTTGGAAGTTCAAGAAGAGATTTCCTAAAACTAATGGGCTTTGGTGTTGCAGCAGCTTCTTTGGCAGCTTGTGAAGCACCAATTCGTAAGGCCATTCCTTATTTAAATAAACCTGTTGATGTTGATCCGGGTGTTGCCAACTATTATGCATCTGCCTATGTACAAGGCGGTGACTATTGCAGTGTGGTAGTGAAGACCAGGGAAGGCAGACCAATTAAAATAGAAGGGAATAAACTTTCAAAGATCTCTCAGGGTGGAGTCAGCGCTCAGGTTGAGGCATCAGTACTTTCCTTATATGATGATGAAAGATTAAAACATCCATATATAAATGGTGAGAAAGCCACGTGGCAAGATGTTGATAAAGAAGTAATTGGAAAACTGAATTCTGTTTCCGGTACTGGTGGAAAAATAAGTATTGTCAGCAATACTGTATTAAGCCCTAGTACAAAGGCAGTTGTAGAGGAGTTTAAAGCTAAATTCTCGAATGTAGAGCACGTTATATATGATACATATTCTGCTCTTGGAATTAGAAAGGCTAATGAAGCAACTTTTGGAAAAGCCATTGTACCTTCCTATGATTTTAGCAAAGCCCAGGTGATTGCCAGTTTCGGAGCTGATTTTCTGGGTACATGGATATCTCCAATTGAATTTACAAAGCAATACAGTAAAACCAGAAAGATCAGTAAGGGTAATGCAAAAATGTCCCGGCACTATCAGTTTGAATCAAATCTGTCTTTAACCGGTGCTAATGCTGATTACCGATCACCCACCAAACCATCTCAGGAAGGTTTGGCCGTCGCCCAATTATATAACCTGATTGCTGCAAAGGCAGGAGTTTCCGGAAGTGCTGTTAAAATTGATGGCGTTCAACATTTGGAAAAAGCTGCTAATGATCTCTGGGCAAGCAGAGGAAAATCTCTTGTTGTTTCCGGTTCCAATGATTCAGCTGTTCAGGCTGTTGTAAATGGTATTAACCAATTGCTGGGTAACTACGGATCTACTATTGACATTGATCTGCCTGTTAATTACAGACAAGGTGATGACACACAAATGAACACTTTCGTTGAGAGTTTGAAACAAGGAGGTGTTGCTGCGGTAATTTTCTTAGGATCTAATCCGGTTTATAATCATCCTAAAGGGGGAGAAATTGCTTCTGCATTGGAAAAAGCAAAGCTAAAACTCTCTACCGCTTCTACAATGGATGAGACTGCAGCACTTTGTGATATTGTAGCACCGGACCACCATTATTTGGAATCATGGAATGACGCATCACCAAGATCCGGGACTTACAGTTTGGTTCAGCCTGTGATCAGACCTTTGTTTGATACACGTCAGGCTCAAGAGAGTTTGTTGATCTGGGCTGGGAACAATACGGAATATTACGAATACCTAAGAAACTATTGGAATACCAACTTTTATGCTAATCAATCTTCGCAGATCGGTTTCCAATCGTTCTGGGACAAGACATTGCATGATGGTATATATGAGCATAAGGCTTCCGTAGACACAACGGATGCAGATGATACAGTATCCTCATCTGATGAAACTGTTGCTGATATTTCTCAGGCCTTTGCTCAGATACAAAAGAATTATAAAGCCGATAATACAGGCATTGAATTAGCACTTTATCAGAAAGTGGCCATTGGTGATGGCAGTCAGGCCAATAACCCCTGGTTGCAGGAAATGCCTGATCCGGTAACAAAAGCAACCTGGGATAATTATCTGACAATATCCCAAGCCATGGCGGCAGAATTAGGGGTTGCACAAAAAGAAGGTGATACAAACCTGGTGAATCTTACCGTAGGTGGACAGTCATATGAAGTGCCAGTTGTTATACAACCTGGTCAGGCTAAGGGTACTGTTGGACTAGCACTGGGCTACGGAAGAAAGAATGCCGGAAAGGTGGCCAACGAAATAGGATTAGATGCTTATCCATTTGTAACTACGCTTAACGGAAGCATTAGTTATAATATGTCTGAAGGTGTTACGGTTGAAGCAACCGGTAAATCTTACCAGGTAGCCAGAACCCAGACACATCAAACGATCATGGGAAGGACAATTCTTCAGGAAGCTTACCTTCCCGAATATGAGAAAAACCCAAGTGCCGGAAGAAGTTTTCCAAAAATAGCTACTTCAACTGGCAAAAAGAGCCCTTATGATGTGACACTATGGAAAGGGCATAAATATGAGAATCACCATTGGGGACTAGTAGTTGATCTAAACTCATGTACGGGATGCTCAGCATGTACTATCTCTTGTCAGGCTGAAAACAATGTGCCTGTTGTTGGAAAAGAAGAAGTATTGAATCGTAGAGAGATGCACTGGATCAGGATTGACCGCTATTATAGCAGCCCTGAAGGTGCCAGCGAATATAAAGATCTTGAAAAAGCAGCTGACAATCCGGAAGTAACATTCCAACCAATGATGTGTCAGCATTGTAATAATGCTCCTTGTGAGACCGTATGTCCGGTTGCTGCTACAACACATAGCTCGGAAGGTCTAAATCAAATGACTTACAACCGTTGTATTGGAACCAGGTATTGTGCAAACAACTGCCCTTATAAAGTAAGGAGATTCAACTGGTTCAAGTATCACGATAATCGACAATTTGCTGATGTCAATACTTCCATGAACAACAACCTTGGCAAAATGGTACTCAATCCGGATGTCACTGTTCGTTCAAGAGGTGTTATGGAAAAATGTTCATTCTGTGTTCAGCGTATCCAGGCAGGAAAGCTTGAAGCGAAAAAAGAAGGTAGAAGACCTCAGGATGGTGAAATTGATGTGGCTTGCGCGAGTTCATGTCCTGCCGATGCACTTGTATTCGGTGATATGAATGATCCAAAGAGCAAGATCTCTCAAATGCTGAAATTAGACAAAACCGAAAATGGGGTAAAAGTTGGTGAGGAAAGAGCCTACCATGTGCTTGAGGAAATCAGTGTTAAACCTAATGTTTCTTATTTAACCAAAATTAGAAACAAGGATGTCGCAGATAAAGAGGCTTAAAATATTTCAATAGTAATAATTTAAATTGTTCATATATGCAGGTTACTTCATCAGTTCGAAAACCCCTCGTTACCGGAGGTAAAACGACTCATGATGTTACAGAAGACATTTGTCGTCAGGTTGAAGGTAAACCCACCAAAACTTGGATGTTGGCCATGGCCATTTCTTTGGGCTTCTTGGCAGTAGGGTGTTATACTTTATTTTATACCCTATGGGATGGAATTGGTATGTGGGGATTGAATAAAACAATTGGTTGGGCATGGGATATCACCAACTTCGTGTGGTGGGTTGGTATAGGTCACGCAGGTACCTTGATCTCAGCGATATTATTACTCTTCCGTCAAAAATGGAGAATGTCCATTAACAGAGCGGCTGAAGCAATGACCATTTTCGCGGTAATCTGTGCAGCCTGCTTTCCAATGATCCACATGGGCAGGTTATGGCTTGGTTTTTACTGGGCACTACCATTACCCAATACATTTGGTTCACTATGGGTAAACTTTAACTCTCCACTGCTCTGGGACGTTTTTGCGATCAGTACTTATTTTTCAGTATCCCTTGTTTTCTGGTATATTGGTTTAATTCCTGATTTTGCAACTATCAGAGACAGGGCCACTAACAAAATATCAAAAGCGGTTTATAGTGCCTTGAGTTTCGGTTGGGATGGTGCAGCTAAGACTTGGGCAAGATATGAGTCTGTTGCACTGATATTAGCCGGTTTGGCAACACCTCTGGTACTTTCAGTACACACTATTGTATCCTTCGACTTTGCAACTTCCGTGATACCAGGATGGCATACCACTATTTTCCCTCCTTATTTCGTTGCAGGTGCGATTTTCTCAGGTTTTGCGATGGTACTAACGTTATTATTGATAACGAGAAAAGTATATAAACTGGAAGATTATATCACCATTAACCACATCGAATTGATGAACATTATTGTGATGGTGACAGGATCCATCGTGGGTGTGGCTTATATTACTGAGTTGTTTATTGCTTGGTATTCCGGGGTAGAATATGAACAATATGCTTTCTTGAACAGGGCTACTGGTCCTTATGCATGGGCCTATTGGTCAATGATGACTTGTAATGTGATCTCACCACAGTTGTTCTGGTTTAAGAAAATAAGAACAAGTCTGGTAGCAACTTTTGTGCTTTCAATTGTTGTGAACATAGGCATGTGGTTTGAGCGATTTGTGATTATCGTGACCTCGCTGCACAGGGATTATCTTCCTTCCAGCTGGGCTATGTTTACTCCTACTTTCTATGATGTAGGAGATTACCTGTTAACTTTTGGCTTGTTTTTTACCTGTTTCTTCTTGTTTGCCAAGTTCTTCCCTGTAATCAACATGGCTGAGGTAAAATCAATCATTAAATCTGATTCTCTTAAAGAAAAATAATACGTATGGAAAGTGGTAAAAATTTTATCCTGGGAATTTACGAAGATGAGGATGTTCTGCTAAAGGCAGTTCGAAACGTACGTGAAAAAGGTGTTAAAATTCACGAAGTATTTACACCATTTCCAGTACACGGGCTGGAAGATGCGCTTGGGTATAAAAGATCAAGGTTACCCATTGCTGCATTTATGTTCGGAATTACCGGAACTACATTGGCACTTACCATGATGTTCTACATGCTTGGTATTGATTGGCCTATGAATATCGGTGGTAAGGATTATACACCACTACCGGATTTTATACCAGTGACATTTGAGATGACCGTACTGTTTGCAGCTTTCGGAATGGTAGGAACTTTCTTTGTTGTGAGTAATCTTAAACCTTGGGGAAAGGCTAAGATATTTGATCTTAGAAGTACTGATGACAAACATGTCATGGCTGTAGATCTTGATAAAAATAGCCTGTCTCCTGAAGAGATCAGCGCTGCACTCAATGACAGTGGTGCTTCAGAGGTAAATACTAAAAATTTTGACTAAACAAGCATAATATAAAAAGGATGTTTTTATATCATAAATTGAAATCATATTCATTCCTGCTAGGATTGGTAATCCTGATGGCTTGTGGAGCTGATGGGGATAATCAGGGGACAGAATATGCTCCGAATATGTACCACGCTGTGTCTTATGAGCCTTTGAAACAGATTACAGATAAAGATGCTGGAAATTGGGTGAGCTCATTGGACGATGGGCAAGGAGAATATTACAGTTCAAATCCACTGAATCCATATGGTATGAATATGAGGGAACCAGTGGCTAATACTGTAAGGCGATCAAAAAATGGTTACTTACCATACAGAATACCGAAAGATAGCTTATCACTAGCTGCTACTAGCCTAAAAAATCCTTTAGATTCCACAGCAGCTGTAATCAATGATGGCAAAGTACTTTACGGAAAGTTTTGCGGCCATTGTCATGGTGAGAACGGAAAGGCCGATGGTAAGGTAGCTGAGGTATTTGGAGGTGTTCCGGTGTATAGCTCGCCCGCCGTAAAAAATTTATCTGAAGGGCACATTTTCCATGTAATTACACATGGTGTAAGAAGAATGGGAGCTCATGGATCGCAATTGAGCATCGAGGAACGATGGAAGATCGTAAGATACGTGCAAGTTTTACAAAAACAATAATTTAAGTGGTTCGCGACTTTTAACGGTTGAACTACCCATTTAATATCAAGAGAATAATGACTGAGGAAAAATTTGAATTTACCGCAGCAATAAAAAAGAAGATTGGCTTCATCGCACTTTTGGGCTTTCTATCGGTTGTACTAGGTGCAATACTTTTTGATCCAAGTGCGGGACATCATGGTGATGCAGCAGGGCATGGCACAACACAGATAGAAGCGGAGCACCATGGAGATGCCGAGGCGGGACATGGTGCGTCAGATGATGGTCATCATGGAACCAGCCCCTTACTGAAGAGAATTTTCGTTGATTTTTGGATTAATAATGTTTTCTTCACAGGACTTGCCATTATAGGTGTTTTCTTTTTTGCCGTTCAGTATGTTGCACAAGCAGGTTGGTCAGCACCAATCAAAAGAATTCCTTTGGCCATGGGTAGTTGGTTACCAATTGCTGCCATTTTGATGCTGGGAACTTTCTTCGTAGCCAACCATGATATTTTCCACTGGACACACGATTACCTATATCATGAAACTTTGGAAGATGGTAGCCCAAATCCGGAATATGATGAGATCATTGCTGGAAAACAGGGATATCTAAACCTTCCTTTTTACCTGGCCAGAATGATCGTTTTCTTTGGAGTTTGGTATATATTCTTCAGAATTCTAAGAAAAAATGCGCTTGCTGAGGATCTCAATGGGGGAGAGGATTATTGGAGGAAGATGGTGAAAATTTCTGCGGGATTCATTGTATTTTTTGCCGTATCATCTTCTATGTCAGCCTGGGATTGGGTGATGTCTATCGATACACACTGGTTTAGCACCATGATGGGCTGGTATGTCTTTGCGAGTTGGTGGGTGTCAGGGTTAGCGGTTATTACACTAATTACAGCTACACTTAAAGAAAATGGTTATTTGAAAATTGTTAACGCTAACCATTTACATGATCTTGGCAAATTTGTTTGGGGATTCAGTATTTTCTGGACTTATATTTGGTTCTCACAATTCCTGCTGATCTACTACGCCAATATTCCGGAAGAGTCGATCTATTTTGTGGAAAGGTGGCAGAATGATCACTATGCACCTTACTTCTTCATCAATTTGATAATAAACTTCTTCTTTCCTTTCTTGTTACTAATGACAAGAGATGCAAAGAGACATGCCATATTCCTTAAAATTGTATGTTCCGCAATTGTTTTCGGACACTGGTTGGATTTCTACCTCATGATAACACCAGGTACTTTGAAGGAAAACGGTGGATTCGGTTTCTTAGAGATCGGACTGATGGTAATCTATGGATGTGCTTTCTTATTTGTAGCGCTACAACGCCTGGCAAAATCGTCGCTTGTTGCAAAAAATCATCCAATGTTGGAAGAGAGTATGCACCATCACATATAAAATTGATAAGATATTAAAGATTAAAATTAAAGATTTATGCTTCAATTTGTATTAATAGCTGGTGTTGTTTTAATCGTTATCGTACTAGGCTTTTTGTTTAGGATCAATACGTTGGTAACGGTTGTTAAGGGGGCGGAGAAGCATCCTGAGACAAAGAGCAATAAGATCAATGGATTATTGATGTTCCTGTTTATGGTAGCATCATTGATCCTGCTGTGCTGGTACTCCTATGCAAGATTTGATGATTATACCATGCCTGTTGCATCAGAGCATGGTGTCGTTACGGACAATCTCTTTTGGGTAACAACTGCCGTCACAGGTTTTGTTTTTATTTTAACCAACATCCTACTCTTTTATTTCTCCTTTAAGTACCAGTATAAAGAGAATGAAAGAGCAAAATTTTATCCTGAAAACAACAAATTAGAAATAATCTGGACTGTCATTCCGGCCATTGTGTTGACCGTATTGGTATTCACCGGTTGGAAAGCCTGGACAGATATAACTGATGCAGCTCCTGAAGATGCTGAAGTTATCGAAATCATGGGACAACAGTTTGCCTGGTCAGTTAGATATCCTGGTAAAGACGGAAAGTTGGGCAAAGTTGATTATAGAAGAATCGATGCGACGAACAACTTTGGAATGGATTTAAGTGATAGGAATGCTTTCGATGACTTCATGGCCCCGAGACTTTATGTACCTAAGGGCAGACCGGTCGAATTGAAAATCAGAGCAAGGGACGTTCTGCATAGTGTATATGCACCACATTTCAGATTGAAAATGGATGCGGTGCCTGGTATGCCAACAAGATTCTGGTTTACTCCTACCAAAACTACGGAAGAGATGAGGCAGGAAACGAACAATCCCGAATTCAATTATGAGATAGCCTGTGCGGAAATTTGTGGAAGAGGGCATTTCTCCATGAGACTGCTGTTGGTTGTTGAAGAACCTGAGGTTTATGATAAGTGGTATGCAGAGCAGCAATCATGGTTATCTCAAAATCCTGATTACTTGTCTCAAATTCCTGTGGAGCTGGAAGAATTGGCTCAAATATCTGTAGAAAACACAAAGGGTAATAAAGAAACTGAAAACAAATTGAACTAAGCCTTTTCTGAGGTTTATTAAATAAAACACTTATGGCAACAGAACATCAATTAGAGGGTAACGGAGTAAGCCATGACGATCATGATCACGACCATGATCACCACCAAAGCTTCGTATCAAAATATATATTCTCTACCGATCATAAGACCATTGCCAAACAATTCCTGATCACAGGTATTTTCTGGGCAATAATTGGTGGAGCCATGTCTATTATTTTTAGACTCCAGCTGGGTTTCCCCAATTCAAATGTGGGGTGGTTAAAACCTTTGTTGGGACAATGGATCACAGAAGAGGGTAAAATCGATCCTGAGTTTTATCTGGCGCTTGTAACAATGCATGGGACCATTATGGTATTCTTTGTATTGACAGCCGGTTTGAGTGGTACTTTCAGTAATTTTCTGATCCCATTGCAAGTTGGAGCGCGTGATATGGCTTCCGGGTTCATGAATATGTTATCATACTGGTTCTTCTTTTTATCCAGTGTTATCATGATGTCATCACTATTCATTCAAACAGGCCCCGCATCCGGAAGTTGGGTAGTATATCCTCCTTTGAGTGCCTTACCTCAGGCCATGAAAGGATCCGAGCTGGGAATGACACTTTGGTTGGTTTCCATGGCAATTTTTATTGTATCCTCTTTGCTCGGAGGTATTAACTATATCACAACGGTCATAAACCTTCGAACAAAAGGTATGACCTTCTCGAAATTGCCCCTGACCATCTGGGCATTTTTCCTTACAGCAGTAATCGGATTACTTTCTTTCCCTGTTTTATTTTCTGCGGCATTACTCCTTGTTTTTGACAGAAGCTTTGGAACAAGTTTTTACCTGTCGGATATATATATTGGAGGGGAAGCATTACCGAATACAGGTGGAAGTGCCTTGCTGTTCCAGCACTTGTTCTGGTTCCTGGGACACCCGGAGGTATATATTGTACTATTACCGGCTTTAGGTATTACTTCGGAGATTATTGCCACCAATTCAAGAAAGCCAATCTTTGGTTATCGGGCCATGGTAGGTTCATTGTTTGGAATATCAATACTTTCGTTTGTCGTTTGGGCGCACCACATGTTTGTAACGGGTATGAATCCATTCCTGGGGTCCATATTTATGTTCCTGACATTGATCATTGCGGTGCCATCGGCGGTAAAAGTATTCAACTATATCACGACGCTTTGGAAGGGTAACATTGTATTTACCCCAGGCATGTTGTTCTCAATTGGTCTGGTTTCTCTGTTTATATCCGGTGGTGTAACAGGGATTTACCTGGGCAACTCGGCCATTGATATCCAGTTGCATGATACTTATTTTGTTGTTGCACACTTCCACTTAGTAATGGGTAGTGCCTCGTTCTTCGGAATGGTTGCCGGTGTTTATCATTGGTTCCCTAAGATGTTTGGAAGAATGATGGATGAGAAATTGGGTTACGTGCATTTCTGGTTCACCTTCGTGGGTGTTTATCTTGTATTTTTCCCGATGCACTATATAGGTATTGCAGGTTTCCCAAGAAGATATTATTCATTTACCAATTTCGACGCATTTCAATCATTCACTGATTTGAACATGTTTGTGAGTGTTGCAGCGATAATCACCTTTGGTGCTCAGTTCATCTTCCTGTTCAACTTCTTCTACAGTATGTTTAAAGGAAGAAGGGCTACCTTAAATCCATGGAAATCTAATACACTCGAGTGGACCACTCCTATTAATCCGGGGCACGGAAACTGGCCAGGTGAAATTCCTGCCGTATACAGGTGGCCATACGATTACAGTAAGCCTGGAGCCGAGGATGATTTTATCCCTCAACATATACCATTCTCAGCAACGCCTGAGTCTAACTTACCTCATGAAAATGAGTTGATTGCTGAGGAAAAAGAAGAAGAGGGAATTGTTGTAGATGAAACCAAGGAATCATAAGGATTCTAGATTTAAAAAGATAAGCCTTGTTACCCTGGTAGCGGTTTATCTTTTAATACTTGTTGGAGGTATTGTAAGAAGTACGGGTTCCGGAATGGGATGCCCGGACTGGCCAAAATGCTTTGGCAGTTGGGTGCCGCCAACAAATGTTCAGGCACTGCCTGATAATTACCGGGATATTTATTCCAACAAAAGAGCTAAGAAAAATGAGCGCTTTGTGAAATATCTCGAGTTTTTCGGCTTCTCAGATCTGGCAAATGAGATTCGGAATGATGAGAGCATTTTAGTAGAAGCCGAATTTAACAAATATAAAACGTGGACAGAATATGTGAACAGGTTGGTAGGTGTGGTGATTGGATTACTGATTCTGTTAACGGTAGTGGCTTCGGTCCCTTATCTAAAAGAAGATAAAAGGGTTTTTTATTTATCGCTATTGACTTTTGTTTTAGTAGTCATAGAAGGCTGGATAGGATCCATTGTTGTGTCAACCAATTTGTTGAGCTGGATGGTCACTGTTCACATGTTGATTGCATTGGTAATTGTAGCTTTGCTTATCTATTTGGTTCACCGAGTAAGTGATGCAGGCTTGTCAACCGACAATGAATTACCAATAAAAAAGCTAAATGCCCTTCTGGCAATAGGTTTGGCGACTACTTTAATTCAAATAGTATTGGGTACTCAAGTGAGAGAAGCGATTGATGTCATAGCAGTCTCATTCAACAATTTGATGAGAGAAGAATGGATTGGTGCACTGGATAGCACTTTTTTAGTCCATAGATCTTATTCCTTGTTGATATTACTGCTGAATGCATACATTGTTTATGTATTGTATAAAGCTAAAAAGGAGAGCGGCATCTACAAAATGACCAAGATATTACTTGTGGTGATCATTTTGGAAATAGCTTCGGGAGCGGGAATGGCCTATTTTGCTATCCCTCCATTGCTGCAACCTATACACCTGGTACTTGGGTCACTGGCCATTGGAATCCAGTTTTTACTGATTCTAAAAGTGAATGAAAAATCGAAAAAGGAAAGCATTGTATAATTAGAAATGATCTCACAAGGAGTAAATCATATAGGAACTTTAAATCAAATCACCTTAAAGCTTAAGGCATATGTGGAATTGGTAAAATTCAGATTATCATTCCTGGTGGCTTTTTCTTCAGGATTTGGCTATATGCTTGGCTCTTATGGTACACTGAACTGGAATGTCTTGATGATGTTATGCCTGGGAGGTTTTCTAATTTCGGGGGCATCGATCATTGTCAATCAGGTACTGGAGAAGGACTATGATCATTTGATGGAACGAACAAAAAACAGACCGCTTCCCACAGGAAGAGTTAATGTTCAGGAGGCGCTGTTATTGTCTTTGGTGCTTGGATCTGCCGGACTTTGGATCCTTTATCAATTCACTAATCCATTGACGGTTATTTTATCATTTGTTTCCTATATACTATATAGTTTTGTTTATACACCTCTGAAAAGGGTTGGCCCTATTGCGGTTTTTGTTGGAGCCATACCGGGAGCATTACCCCCACTTTTAGGCTGGGTTGCAGCAACCGGGGTGATCAGTCATGAGGCACTGATCATTTTCGGAATTCAATTCATCTGGCAATTCCCTCATTTTTGGGCAATTGCCTGGGTTTCCGATGACGATTACAAGAGAGCGGGATTTAAACTATTGCCTGGAAAGGGGAAAAAGGATATTAACACAGCTGTTCAAATCATGACCTATACCTTGTTTTTACTTCCGCTTGGGTTACTACCTGCGAAGTTTGGAATTACCGGTATTAACTCGGCCATTGTTGCAACAGTTTGTGGTGTTTTGTTTTTAAGTCAGACAATCTATCTGATTAAAGATCATTCCAGAAAGTCTGCTTTAAAAATCATGTTTGGCTCATTCTTATACTTGCCAATTGTGCAAATAGCATTTATGCTTGACAAAATATAGGGATGATTTAAGAGAAGAGATTTGGAGAGTTTAATTAACATGAATCAACATATAGACATGAAAAATGAGCCGGTCAGGCCGTTGTCTATGCATCCGCAGAGATTTGCACTGTGGCTGTTCATCGTATCAATTGTGATGATATTTGCCGCCATGACCAGCGCATATATCGTAAAAAAATCTGATGGTGATTGGGTAGATATCATTTTACCACAGAGTTTTTGGTTGAACACAATTGTATTGGTAGCAAGTAGTGTAACCATGCATATGGCTTATATAGCCGCAAAACGAAATAACTTGAATTTGGTGAAAATTGCCATGACCATCACAACCATTTTAGGATTGAGTTTTCTGGTGGGGCAATACGTATCCTGGGGCGAATTGGCTGCCATGGATGTGCATTTCGAAGGTAAACCAGCCGGATCCTTTATATACGTATTCACTGGTTTACATGGTTTTCACTTAATCTCAGGAGTCGTTTTTCTGATTATTGTGTTGGTCGCTACTTTCAGATTTAAAGTACATTCCAAGAGCATGAACCTGATAGGCATGTGTGCTACATATTGGCACTTCCTGGACGGACTTTGGGTCTATTTGTTTATATTTTTACTTTTGAATCATTAATTATAAAATAAACTTTTATGTCTAGTACTGCAACGGTTGTTAGCTCATCGAAGGGAGGCTTGTGGAGTGGCGGAAGATCGCCCTTCAAAGTAAGTTATGGAAAGCTGATGATGTGGTTCTTTCTATTATCAGATGCTTTTACTTTTTCTGCTTTGTTGGTTACATATGGATTGATCAGGTATAGTAATCCCGCTTATGAGGGCAGTCCTGAGGCATTTTCATTTTCACAAGAATACTGGCCAATTCCGGAAAAAGTTTTTGAGGCTGTTCCATTCTTGCATGGAGTGAGCGCTCCATTGGTTTTTGTTGGTATCATGACCTTTATTCTTATTTTGAGTAGTGTTACCATGGTACTCGCAGTGGAAGCAGGACACAGAATGGATAGAAAGGCTGTTGAGAAATGGATGCTCTGGACAATATTGGGTGGTATTGCATTTCTTGGCTGTCAGGCTTGGGAATGGTCACATTTCATTCATGGTACTCAGGAAGGCTCTATCATTACAGGTCTTTTTAATGGAGAATGGGAAACCATCACCTTTTTCGGTGCTAACCTATCGATGAACCAATATGGACCTCCTCCTTTTGCAGCACTGTTCTTTTTCATCACAGGATTTCATGGAACACACGTATTATCAGGAGTAGTACTGAATTTTATTATCTTCTATAATGTGGTTGTCGGTACATATGATAAAAGAGGTCATTACGAAATGGTAGAGAAAGTTGGCCTTTACTGGCACTTTGTTGACCTTGTATGGGTATTTGTATTTACCTTCTTTTACCTTATTTAAAATTGTCATTACATAATTTGGAATTATGCAGTCTGAAGAAACAAACAATATAATAGTACAGCCCGCCGATAGAAAAAAGATAATGGGCATATGGAAAGTAGCTGGGATTCTAGCCGTAGTAACAGCCATTGAATTCGGTTTTGCCTTTGGAATGGGAGCAGGCGCTACTAGAACAACAATATTTATCGCACTTACAATTGTAAAAGCCTACTATATAGTATCTGAGTTTATGCATCTGGGACACGAAGTAAAATCTTTGATCTGGTCAATTATTGGCCCAATGCTCTTCGTAGTTTGGTTGATTGCCGTTTTGATTTACGAGGGTGGCGCCATTCTACTGGTACGATAATAAGTAATGAAAAAATAATGCGGTCAGGTTAGCGGTCAAATTAAACTGTTAACCTGATTTGTTGTTTAAGGACTATAGGAAAATATTTCGGTTCGATGAGAAAGGTCACAAAAGTAGTTGTTTTGATCATCACACTATTAGTGCCTGTCATCATATATATCTTCCTGAAGACTTTTGGAACGAATCAATATGATCTTCCAATATTTTATGAGCAAGGTGTGATATCATCATCCAGTGTAGATTGCAGCTATGCGGAAGGAAAAGTTCATACGATACCCGACTTTGAATTATTTGCCGGTAATGGGGAAATATTAACCGGAACTTCAATTCAGGATCATTTCTCCGTGTTCCATTTTTTTAAATCGACCAATTCAAAAGAAAATAAAGACGTTTCTTTTGAACTGGCAAGGGTACAGGATGCATTTTCAGAGCCTCAATTAAAAATACTTTCCATAGCAATCGATTCGGTTGATCAGGAAGGTAATCAATTTTACCGGAATGTTAATAGTGAAAATAAGTCCAATTGGATATTTTTGAACGGCGACAAATCAGAAATTCAAAAGTTACTGAATTGCGGGTTTGTAATTTGGGATCATCCGACAAAACGAGATGATTCATTCCCCCTTGTGCTGATTGATAAAGAAAAAAGGATCAGGGGCTATTACGATGGAGGAAGCAGAAAGGAAGTGGACAGGCTAATTTTGGAAATCAATGTTTTGTTAAACTGAATGTAAATTGGGAGCAACAATAAATAAAGAAGAGAAGCACCGGAAGTTAATCATTGTGTTATCCATTTTGATACCTTTGGCTGTAGCAGTTCTATTTAGGGTGAAGGTACCAGGTTATGATCTTTCATTTCTTCCTCCGATCTATGCGAGCATTAATGGCTTAACGGCTGTTCTGCTGATCATTGGATTCTTGGCCATTAAAAACGGCAAAAAACAATTGCATGAGAATCTTATGAAAATATGCATAGGTCTCTCAGCCGCATTTCTGGTCATGTATGTGGCTTATCACATGACCAGTGAATCAACTGCATATGGCGGCGATGGCGCGATTCGATATGTTTATTATTTCATATTGATCTCTCATATATTTTTATCTGTTGCGATCGTTCCATTGGTGCTCTTCACGTTTGTCAGAGCACTATCTAAAAGATTTGACAGGCACAGAAAATTGGCCAGGATCACCCTGCCAATTTGGATTTATGTTGCCATAACAGGTGTGATAGTTTATATGATGATTAGTCCGTACTATAGTTAGTTTTAGGTATTGGATTTCGGTTAAAAACCATTGTTGATAGCCTAAAAACTGAAATCTAATGTATATCTTTGCATCAAAAATAATTCTTAAGGAATTATTTCTAATATATTGAAGAGACCAAGCAACGCTAAGTAAGATGGGGAAAAGAGTTGTTTCAATATTTGTTTTCTTTTTGTTATTCATAATCAATCTGAGTGCATCAGCTCAGTGTGCTATGTGCAGGGCCACTGTTGAAAACAATGTCAGCACAGGTGATACATCCCTTGCCAGCGGTTTGAATTTCGGAATATTATATTTATTTGTCACACCTTATTTAATGGTGGCCATAGTTGGCGCCTTATGGTATTATAGAAGTAGAAGAGATGCAGCGTAATTCAGGTTTAGAAGCTATTATCAAGGCTAAATGCCCACAGTGCAGGGAGGGGAATATGTTCCAATATCCGCTTATCAGAGTGGATAAGTTCAGTAAAATGAACACTTACTGCCCCAATTGTAAGTTACGTTTCGAGGTAGAACCAGGCTTTTTCATTGGTGCTATGTACATCAGCTATGCTTTTAGCATTGGCATATTTCTTATACTTGGATTGTCATTATATCACATTTTTGGAGACCCTGAGCTCTGGGTTTACCTGGCTACCATACCTACATCGGTAGTCGTTTTAATGCCTTTTATCTTTAGATATTCCCGTGTTCTGTTTTTGCATTGGTTTGGAGGAGTATCATTCCAAAAACAACAGGGTGGTTTATAGGTTTTGAGTTACAAGTTTCAAGCTAAAGTTTTAGGTTGCAAAATTTAATGCCGTTTAGTTTAGAAATAGAATCACAAAGCATTCAGGTGTCAGGTTTCAGCCTTCAGCTTTAATGATATTTTTAGTCTGCCAGAAGATTTTCTATCATATTACAGACCAGAAGTGTTAAAGTGATGAGGTGTTAAGATGTTGAATTTTCGTTACCAATCGTAATTCAATGCCATTTAGTTAAGGAAATATGATAAAAGCTTTCAGGTTCCGGGTATCAGATTTCAGCCTAAATGATGTTTTCTAGTGTGCTAGAAAATTATCTGACACCTGAGACCTGATGCCTGAAAGCTTATCTTAATGGCACTAAATCGTAATTCATCATTTGAAATTCGTCATTTATTCAAAATCAATTCAGCCTGCAATCCCAAATTTCACTATCTGATACACCTGGCTTGTCGAAAAGTATTTTAAATTTGTTAAGGAATGATTTTATGACCCATTGAAGTTTAAGTACCATCTTCGAAGCGCGAGCCTGATTTTGGCAATGATAGCCTTAGTAGTTGCATTAATACTAAGGTATTTTTTTATTGATGGAGCCAACACGCATGAGAAATTCCTGAATGATATCAACAAAAGGATCAATGTTGAACTGGTAAAGGTCAATGAGGATATCTTCAAACTACGAGATAAACTTTTAACTACTGGTGATCAGGTGGATTTTGGAGAACTCAGTATTGAGTCGGTTTACCCTTACTACGTTTATCGCGATGGTGAAGTGATCTTTTGGTCGGATTATAGTTTTGTGCCAGCCCATGATCTTTTGAAAGAAGACTTTGAATACAAGTATCTCAATGTTCCAAAGGGTAAATATGTAGTTAGAAAAATTTACGTAGAGCATGCCGGCGGACTCTATGAATTGGTGGGATTGTTACCCTTGTTCTATGATACAAAAATTACCAATAACTATCTTAAAACCGGTTTTAACACGGACATCTTTGCAAGCTCCAATTTGAGCATAGACCAGACTTTCGAAGTGAAAGGCAATGAGATCTATGCAGATAATGACTATTATTTATTTTCTGTAATCTTTGAGGAGGGGTATAAGTTGCGTTATGGGACCATTAGAGTACTGGTGCTCATACTTGTTTTCATCAGCATTCTCTCATTTATCATATGGGTTTTTGAGATTACAAAAGTTTTAGCGCAAAAATCCCATGCATTTCAGGGTTTGATGTTCCTGGCCGGATCATTGGTTTTAGTCCGTGCGTTGATGCTTTTTTTTAAATTCCCATTCTCGGTTATTGCGTTTGACCTGTTTGATTCCAGGTACTTTGCTTCCTCCATCCTGAACCCTTCCCTGGGTGATTTGATGTTGAATGCATTGGTTTTATTTTCTTGCGCTCAATATCTGTTTAAAAATTATTACAAATCGCGACTTTTTAAAAAGCTGCTGGAGCTGAAACTCAGAGATAAAAAGATAGTTTCTGTAGCCCTCGTTACTTTGAGTTTCTTCATCCTGGCAGGATTGGACAGCGCCTTTCGGACGATGTATGACAATTCCCAAATTACCTTTGATATAACAAAGAGCATTGATTTTTCCTCCTTTTTGAGGATTGTTAGCCTGATCATATTCTTTATTTACGCTATTACCTATTTCGCCTTAAGTCATGTAGTGTTTAAGGTTTTTATAAGGCTCAATAAATATGATCTTAAAGCTGCATTGGTTTATTTAGTTATTGGTGGATTGCTTTTTAGTCTTTTGGGCTTCTTTTTAGGGCTACATGTTGTTACGATTTGCTTGTTGAACATATTCTATGTCACAGCGCTTATCACATTAAAGCTTCCTAAGTATCTTATAAGAATCAACTACCTTACCTTCATATACTTCTTTGTTGGTGCCATAATGAGTGCCATCATGGGGGCACATGCGATATACAACTTTGAGAAGCTAAGGGAATTTACGAATAAACAAAATCTGGGTACACAGCTAATTACGGAGCGGGATATCCAGGGGGAGTTCTTATTATCCGATGTTATTGATAAAGTCAAAAATGATGTGTTCATCGAACTGACTTTTACCAACCTGTTCACTCCAAAAGACATTATCAGGCAAAAGATCAAAAGGAAACACTTGAGTGGCTATTTTGATAAATATGATGTGGAAATTTATCTCTTTGATCAGCAGGGAAGACCAATTGAAAATACCAAACCCTTGGAAAACTATACAGTTTTCAAAAATAGCCTGAACCGAGAACAGAACACGACGGATTATAATGACATTTTCCTGATCGATCAAAAAGGAAGTGATCAGGTGAAAAAATACCTGGCTTTTATACCTATCAGAAGCACCCGGAATAAAAGGGATGCTGGTTATATTGTATTGGACCTGCAACTGAAAAGGGTAATACCCAATAGTGTTTATCCAAAACTATTGGTTGATAAAGCCTATTCCGAAATTACATTCAGTAATGATCATGCCTATGGAATCTTTTCGGGTAATCAACTGACTTACAGTTCCGGCGATTACAATTATGAAAGGGATTTCGATGCAAGACAATTTACAAACGACGAGCTTTTCAATGAAGGTATAGAGAGTCAGGGATTCCAGCATCTTGGCGTGAAAGGCGAAGGGGGAAGGTTTGTGATCATATCTACGAAGCCTTATCCTTTGAAAGATGTTATTTCTAACTTTTCTTTCCTCTTTCTGTTTCTGGTTTTCGTCATCCTCATCATTGTTATATTCTATGCCATGAGATTCAGGCTTCAAGGGACCAACCTCAATTTGGCCACAAAGATCCAGCTTTACCTGAATTTTGCTTTTTTCATTCCATTGTTCATCGTCAGCATTACTACCCTGAGTTTGATCAATTCCTCCTACAATAGTGAAATCAAAAGTCAGTATTGGAGCAAATCGGTTTATTTAGGTGAGAATATTGCTAATACCCTGGAAGATTATGTGCGAAATATTTCCAACAGGGAAGTGCTGAGTAATAAAATATTGGAAATAGCGAAGTATGCCGAACTGGATATAAATCTTTTCAATGTCAATGGCAGATTAATAGCATCAACACAGTCGTTGATTTTTGAAAACGGTTTGTTTTCTAATTATATCAATCCACAAGCAGTCATTGATGTTTTAGAATTAAAAAAGGGAAGGGTGATCCTCAATGAATCTGTGGGCTCTCTCGCTTTTAAATCTTCCTATTATGGGGTGAAATCATTTGAAACAGGAGAAGTGCTGGGTATTTTAAGTATACCATTTTTCGAATCCCAAAGTGTGAGAGAGCGGCAGGTCATTGAAATTCTGTCCAATATCATGAATACCTTTTCCTTCATATTTATTGTTTTTCTTATACTGTCATTTTTTGCATCCCGGTTCCTGACCTATCCCTTACATTATATCACAGATAAGATCAAGAAAATTTCATTGTCAGGGCATAATACACCTATGGTTTGGAACTCGGATGATGAAATAGGGCTTTTAGTGGGAGAATATAATAGAATGCTTGTGAATTTGGAAGAAAGTAAAGAAGCATTGGCAAGAACTGAAAAAGAATCGGCCTGGAGGGAAATGGCCAAGCAGGTTGCCCACGAAATTAAAAATCCCCTGACACCGATGAAGCTGAATCTTCAGCATTTGAAAAGAACTTTAAGTGCCGATGATTCCGAGAATGCAAAAAACACCGATAAATCTATTAGCAATCTATTGCACCAAATCGACACATTAAGTGATATAGCAACCTCGTTTTCATCATTTGCTAAGATGCCATTGCCTAAAAATGAAAGGTTCGAACTTGCTACAGCCGTAAGACAATCGGTTAATTTGTATAGAAATAGTCATCAAGGTGTTATAAGTTCGTTTATTGAAACAGGCGAATTCTATGTGATTGGAGATGAGAAACTTATTGGCAGAATCATTAATAATCTGATTATTAATGGTATCCAATCTGTCCCTCAGGGTGAAGATCCGGAGATTAAGATTTATCTAAGGCGGAACAACAATAACAAAGCCATTATAGAAATCAAAGATAATGGCGCTGGCATTGATGAATCAATCATTGAAAAAGTGTTTCTTCCCAATTTCAGTACAAAGGACACCGGATCCGGAATTGGTCTAGCCATTGCTAAAAGAGGTATAGAACATGCCGGTGGCACTATTTGGTTTGAGACGGAACAGAATAAAGGAACCTCCTTTTATATAGAATTGCCGATCATTGATTGATGGCGAGGAAAAGCGTTTATATTGCACTCCTGTTTATTTTCATATCACTTTCTTCAAAGGGGCAGCAATCGTCTGTTCAAAAATGTATGTGGATCAAACAGTTCAACCAGCCGCTTGAACTGGATTCTCTCTCCGTATTACCATCTACTATAAAATTTAATCATGTAGTGGATTCATTGGTCCGACATGAATACAATCTCAGTACGGGTGAAATTATCGTTTGGGCGATTCCAGGTATTGACTCACTGGAGGTTTGCTTTGAAGTCTTTCCATACAGGCTTCATCATAAATACGCGAAAAGAACACTCAATGAATATGATTCCAACGCTTATTTCAAAGATAACCGGATACATAAGGAACAACTTTTTGGTAGACGTGAAGAACTTTTTGCGTCACCCGGAATTGAAAAAAGCGGCAGCATTAGCAGGGGAATATCCTTTGGTAACAACCAGGATGTATTTGTGAATTCGGCCCTGAATTTGCAATTGGAAGGAAAGCTTACGGAAGATATCAATATCCGGGCATCAATATCCGATCAGAATATACCTTTTCAACCTGAAGGAAATACGCAACAGATACAGGAATTCGATAATGTATTTTTGCAACTGTACAATGATCATGGGTCCATTACGGCAGGAGATGTAGTTTTTAAACAGCGTAATTCCAATTTTCTTAAATATTACAGAAATGTACAGGGAGGTTTATTAAAAGGTACCTATAACTTTTCATCCAACTCCAAAGCAGAAACTGGCTTTGGTCTGGCGGTTGCCAAAGGGAAATTTAGTAGCACGCAGGTTCCGGTGATTGAAGGTGTGCTAGGCCCTTACCGATTGCAAAGCCCAAATAATGAGCGTTTCATTATTGTACTCGTAAATTCCGAACGAGTATACCTTGATGGAAGATTACTGAAGAGGGGATTTAATTATGATTATATTATTGATTATAACCAGGCAGAGATAACATTTACCAATAAAGTATTAATAACAAAATTCTCAAGGGTAAGAGTTGATTTTGAGTATTCGGATCAGAATTACAGTAGAAGTGTCATAGTAGCTGACCATAACCAATCCATCGGTAAATTAGATCTTTTCGTAAGTGCCTACAGTGAAAGGGATAATCCAAACAGACCGCTTTCCATTGGTTTGAGCAACCGTGAAAGGGCATTGCTCAGTGAGATAGGCGATGATGTACCGTTACTTGATGCAAACAGGGCCGATAGTGTAGTTTTCAATGAAAATACCATTTTATATAAGAAGATTGACACGGTGGATGCTGATAATAATATTCATACTGTTTTCAAATTTTCATCAAATCCCGACAGTGCATTTTTCAATGTAAACTTTGTAGAGGTAGGAGCAGGTAGGGGAAATTACGTTCAGAAAAATACAACCGTTAATGGTAGAATATTTGAGTGGATCGCGCCTGTTGGTGGGCTTGCCCAGGGTAACTTTGAACCCGCTACGATCATTCCTGCCCCTGCAAAAAAGCAAATGATCACCATGGGAGCGGCTTTTAATTTGAATGAAAATACTCGGATATTCGGAGAAATTGCCTTTTCCGATCATGATCTTAATCTTTTCTCCACACTGGATAATGAAGATAACAAAGGATTGGCCATGAAGATTGGATATGTGCTGGAAGATAAGCCTGTTGGCTTTTTGAAAGATTACAATTGGGAGGTTTCCATGGATTATGAACTGGATACAGAGGATTTTCAGCCGATCGATCGTTTTAGAAGGGTGGAATTTGATCGGGATTGGAGCGTTGCTCCCACTAACGAATTACCGAGAACAAGGGACAATATTTTTAATTTCAGTACCGGATTGAACAAAGATCAGTATAACAGGCTCAAATATCGTTTTGCCAAAAGGCAGCGTGATTCCCTGGTTGACGGTCAGCAGCACCATGTCGATCTTTCCAAAAGACTTGGAGTATTTCAATTGTCAGGGCAGTTTTTTGAGATGAATAGTGAACTTCAGAAACTTCAATCTGATTGGTCCAGATTAGATCTCGATTTTCATCTTGAATCAAAGGCAATTGTTCCGGGGTATATTTACAGGTTCGATAAAAATGAAGTTAGAAGTATTGAAAACGATTCTTTAGTTAGCTCAGCGCAGCATTTTCAGGAGCACCAGTTTTACCTGCGTTCCTATGATTCTCTAAAAACGAGCTTTAGGATCGATTATAGCATTCGTGAAGACAAAGTGCCTAACCTTGGTGAACTTATTGATAGCAATAAAGCAAATACCTTAAATGTTTCCCTGGAATCTCCCTTTGACAAGGATCACCAAATAGGGCTGCTTTTTACTTATAGAAATCTTGAAACCATTTTACAGGGAGGTGAGGTTAAAAATGAGGAAACGATCATGGGGCGCCTGGATTGGCGCAGTAACTTCTTTAACAAAGTGCTGAGATCTAATTTAACTTATGCTATTTCCAACGGACGTGAATTGAAAAGAGAATTTATTTTTCTAATGGTGCCAACCGGAGAAGGAACCCATACCTGGAGAGATATTAATGAGGACGAGGTTCAGGATCTCAATGAGTTTTTTGAGGCTATTAATTTTGATGAACGAAACTATATTAAAATATTCGTTCCAACCAGTGAATATATTCAGGCTTTTACCAATAATTTTAATTACAAACTTGACATTAGGCCTCCTTCGGCCTGGTTCAAAGCCGGTGGTACCAAAAGATTTCTGTCTAAATTTTCCAATAATACATCGATCAATATCTTAAAGAAATTCACCGATGATGATCTTATTAGTCGCCTGGCTCCTTTCATTAAGGAAATTGATGAAGCGAAGATTTTATCTACGAGAGAAGCGATAAGATCAACTTTATTTTACAATAGGGTAAATCCCAAGTTCGGATTTGATATCACTTACAAATCAAACCAGCGCAAACAGCTGCTCACCAATGGATTTGAAACGAGGAAAGAAGATGACTATAGTTTTAATATCCGATGGAGCGTTCAACGGACATGGAACTTTCGTGTTCAACTTCAATTGAAGGACAGGGCAAATCTCTCGGATTTTTTACTGGAAAGAAATTATTTGATCAATTCATACCGGGTGACTCCGGAAATAGCCTGGCAACCTAATAATTTATTTAGAATCAGTTCTTCTTTTGCACGTACGGACAATGAGAATAACCTGTCGACCGATTCCAATGAAAGCTCTGTCATCGATGAATTTTCACTCAATATGCGGTTGACCAAAGTTGGTAAAAGTTCCTTGAATGCTACCTTTAAATTTATTGACATTACATTTGAAGGAGAAGAAAATTCACCGGTGGGTTATGAGTTATTACGGGCCTTAAGACCTGGCAACAACCTTACCTGGTCGTTGAACCTGCAACAAAAGATCGCAGGAGGCCTCCAGTTGAGCTTGCACTATGATGGCAGAAAATCTCCGGAACGTTCACCCATTCACGTAGGAAGAATGCAGCTGAGAGCCTTATTTTAGTATGAATTGAAACAATCAGCTTTCATATTGTTGTGATCAGGCCTTAAAATCCTTTTTCGAAATCCGGAAATAGAGCAATATTCTGAATCTTGTTGGCTTCGATAATAGAGGTGTCAGACATTTTTAAAATGTCTGACACCTTGAACGCCATATCGAAAGTTGCCAATAATTCCTCCGATACTTAAACCTTACACATAACTAATTCTTTTCGATCGGAAGTAAAGGAAAGACAATTTTGTTGAGGTACTGAAGCGTCGAAGAAAGCCGTAATTCGTCATTCGAAATTCGTAATTCATTCAAAATCAATAATTCAAAGTTCATCTTATGTTGTTAACAACTTTACCAATGCCAAAAACCTGCTACCTAAAAACTTGACTAAACAACATTAATTTGTATTTTCCCGCCCTCAATTAGAAAACTATGGGCTTTTATGATTCCTTAAGCAAACAGCTAAGTCATCCTTCCGGTTTCTGGGGCAGGGTAGTGGCCAAACTTATGAATAAGGGAAACAAATCTATCAATGATTTGGTGATAGATATGATGGAAATTCAAAGGACTGATAAGATCCTTGAAATAGGGTTTGCCAATGGAAAGTTTATTGATCAGATATTTATGGACTATCAGCCGGCATTCATTTCCGGTATTGATATTTCAACCACCATGGTAGAATCGGCCCGTAAGCGAAACCATAAATGGATTACTCAAGAAAAATTAATCCTTCAGCAAGGGAGTATTGAAAATCTGCCGCATGACAATGCTTTTTTTGATAAAGTGTTTACGGTTAACACTATTTACTTTTGGCCTGATCCTACTAATAATATTAAGGAACTACATCGGGTTTTGAAAAGTGGTGGAGATCTGGTAATCGGTCTGGGTACCAGGGAAAGGATGGAAAACGCTAAGTTTGTGAATCATCGTTTCACGATCTACTCAAAAGAAGAGGCAGAAGACCTTATTTCCAGTGCAGGATTTAACATTGTTGATTCAAAGCTGGTTGTCAGCAAACAGGCAGATATGTTGAGTATCAAGGCCAGGAAGTCATGATCAGACTTCTTTACGTATGGTGCGCATTAGTTTATTAGCAAAAACAAAATCATTTAATTCTTTCACATTGGATTCTGTAATGTTGCTATCGTTCCCTTCCCATACTTTGTGCCCTTCGTAAAGGAACATAATGTAATCGCCAATTTCCATCACCGAGTTCATATCATGGGTCACCACAATGGTCGTGATATCGAATTCTTCCGTGATCTCTTTGATGAGGTTATCAATGACAATGGCTGTTTGAGGGTCCAGCCCGGAATTCGGTTCGTCGCAAAAGAGATATTTGGAATTGTTTACGATAGCACGGGCAATACCTACTCTTTTTTTCATCCCACCACTTATTTCGGAAGGCATTTTTTTATTGACATTTTCCAAACCCACGCGCTTCAGACAGAAATTTACGCGGTCAAGCTTTTCTTCTTTACTCATGTCTGTGAGCATATCAAGGGGAAAGATGACATTTTGCTCTACATTCTTGGAATCAAAAAGTGCACCACCCTGGAAAAGCATTCCAATTTCCCTCCTGATCTCTATTTTAAGATTTCTATCGGCATCGGTAAAATCACGACCATCATAGTAGACATGACCTTCATCAGGTTTGATCAATCCGACGATGCATTTTAACAAGACACTCTTTCCGGTTCCACTGGCGCCAATGATCAGGTTTGTTCTTCCTTTTTCAAACTTACCACTTATACCTTTGAGTATGGGTTTTCCGTCGAAAGTTTTTTTGATATCCTGAATTTCAATCATACGCCAATTTCAAATATCAGTTAAAGTAGTAATTGTGCCAGTAAATAATCGGCCAGGAGGATCGCAATACAGCTATTGGTTACCGCACTGGTACTGGCTTTTCCTACCTCTAATGCACCTCCTCTGGTATAAAATCCTTTATAGGATGATATGGAAGAAACCAAAAAAGCAAAAACGAATGACTTTATTAAAGCAAAGGTGACCGTAAATTCATTAAAGTCAACCCTTATACCATAAATATATTCTGTTTCAGTGATCACTTTTGTTAGGATACCTGCGAAATACCCACCCACAATGGATAGATATGCGGCTATCACGACCAACATAGGATAGGTGATCAATGCCGCTATCACCTTTGGTAACACCAGGTAGGAACTTGAATTAATACCCATGACCTCCAGGGCATCAATTTGTTCCGTGATCCTCATGGTCCCAAGTTCACCGGCGATATTGGATCCCACCTTTCCGGCAAACACAATGGCCATAATGGAAGGAGCCAATTCCAGGATAGTAAGATCTCTTACCACCTGACTGATCACATAAGTAGGGATCAATGGACTGACCAGATTAAAGGCAGTTTGCACAGTGGATACAGCTCCAATGAATGTGGCTACAATGCTTACCAGTACCAAAGAATTAAATCCAATGGCTATGCACTCATTAATAATAAGTTTTATGTAGGTGCTGAATCTTTCTCTGTTGACAAATAGAGAACCTATAAAAATGCAATACTTTCCTATACTTTTCATAAAAAAGGCTCGTGCCTATTCGAATCGACTAAATTAATAGATACTCAATACAATTGGCAGGATTGCAGCATTATATTTCTAAAAATAATTGAGAAGGCTGTTTGGTGAGAACATTTTGGGAGGATAAGGAAAGATTATGATTATGGACAATCAAAAAATTGTAGGGATAATGAAAGGAAAATATTGAATAACTAAGTAACTCATCCTAGCTTCTGAAATTTCTACCAGTATAGAAGTGAAGAATATCCGGAAAATAAAAAATTTGTTAGATTCGTAAATAAAATGCGGTACTAATAAATGCTATTTGTGGCTTTTACTAGGTTGTTAGCGTTAATTTTTAAATGCGAAAAAAATCAATCACATATGATAAATTAGGTTCAATTCGCCTATTAGAATTAGTTAAAAATCTGGATAGTATCGATCCACAATTCTTTTATGTAAACCGAGAACCTGAATTAGAAATAGAATTAGATTTTGATATCAGATCGGTTAATGAATTTCTTGAATTTACTGATAAGCATATCTATGAGAGACTATTCATATTTGAATGTAACAAAGAGGACATTGATAATTTAGAAAATTTTTTATTTCTGTGTTTAGTGCTTGAAAATACGCATCACGATCAAGAAGACTATCAAGAAAAAACATTTAAAGGTTTTAACGACTTAACTTTTCTCAATAAAGAGGAATTTTTGGAAGAGGTTTCACTATATGTTAATGACCACTTTTTTGAAGAATTATATGATATAAATATTGAGACATCCTCTTTTATGTCAGCGTACAAAGTCTTTAAAGACGAATTCTTTTACGTTTTTGAGAGTCATTCTTTGTTTAGAGCTTATCACTGGGAAAGGTATATCTAAGGATGACTATAAAAAACTTCAAAAAAATAAATGAAAGAGGAGTGTCAATTAAAGTTGAACTTGAAGATAATGGTTCTTTAAAAATAAATGACAAATCTTACTATGAGGTTATTAACTCAACCACTCAAGGAATTCAATGGCAGCATAATGGAAAAACAGTGAAAGTTATTCAGAAAGATGTGATTATCCGAGGACTTCCTGATCTTTCACTTAGTAAAGTAATTATCATAAAACTAGGTTCTACGTTGGATCGTGGCAATCAACTCTATGTATATAACAGCGCTGGTAAGCTAACAAAGACTATAGGAGTACCAGAACTGATTTCAGATTTAGCGTTAAAGGACAAGAAAGAAAATGAGTTGTCAAAGCATTTCAGTGATATACGATGGTTAACAAATTCTAATGGAGAAAAGGTCTTTGCTACCAAGATAAATTTTGGTTGGTATTTATTTGAGATGAGAGAGTTTAATACGGAAACATTTGAATTTGGTGAATGTCTATACGCAAGCCGGGATTAAAACAATTCTAACTTTACTATGTAAAATGCATTGCATTAAACGTTAGTCGCAATTGATAATGACAGATAGAACACAAGAAATAATCACCAGATTTCAAAACTCATGGAATGAGACTGAAGAGTTCTATCTAGATTTATTTGAGAATTATGATGGATTTGAATTTATTGAAAAGATCCTGGAATTTATTGGCAGACTAAAAAAAGAAGGTAAAAATAAACTTTTTAGATTAGGAACATCAATGTATTCCTTAATTATCTCCCGGCCAGTTGATTTTGGATTAAGGACGGATCAGAAGTATATCAGGATTGAGTTCATTGGAAAAGCTGACTTTGAAGTAATTCTAAGGGACGGAGATAAGATATATCGCGAATATCGAATTAACGATTTGAGCAACATTAAACTAAAACAGCTAATTAAAACACTTGAAGACACTTTGATCGATTAATTATGGCGACTCAGATTTGTCCAAATTGTCAGGAAGATTCATTTACTTGGAGGATTGATAAAGAAGAATCTCCTCTGACCTATTGGGGTTGTCATATATGCCATTATGGAGCTTATGAAGATGAATCCTATGAACGAGAATGTTCAAATTGTGGTAAGAAAACAGATTGTAAATTGGAAGATAATGATAAAGAATACTGGTGGTGCTCTTCATGTGATCGAATAGAATTAATTAGAAAAAAAAGCAACTAACAAAATGTATGAAATCATAGCCGTACATGGCAAACACTTGTATCAACGCTACGATGCATACATGGGCTGTTGTAGTGCATTGACCCACTGCTATAGAGATTAATGAAAATCTTTCTAATAGACCAAAAACACAAACTTCCTGAACACCTGGACAGATTGAAATCTGTATCGATCATGTCTTACGAACAAGCAAAATTGAAAGAACAAGTTTCAACTATTGAACTTGCACAAAATTTTAAAAAAGTGAATCGCAAAATACTATTTGATTACCGAATATTTCCGCAGAGAATAATGACTTTCCTAACTCAATGGAGATATGAAAACAGGGAAATTCGACAAGGGGACACAATAGTCCAACAAGTTTACATTCCGCCATTAATCGATTTTTCCCAAAAAATAATTTTCGGTGTACGAATTAAGGAAGTAATTGACGAAACCAACAGGTTTGGATTCAGTTATGAAACTTTGGAAGGACATGTCGAGCGTGGAATCTCCACATTTACCATGGAACAGGGTGGTGACCGAACGATTTTCAAGATCCATACATTCTCAACACCTGGTAATATACTAACTAAATTAATAGGACCGGTTTTTAGCAGACCTTATCAATCATATTGTACAAAGGCTGCACTTAGGAACTTCCGAACAAATGTTGAATCGGAATAAATGAAGTAATCCAAAAATGTGAATAAAAGGGAGTTTAACAAATTTCAAAACATGAAAATATCTCGAAATGAGATGGCGCTATTCACTTTATATTCTTACGCTGACATTAAAATTCCCTTATCATTTGAAAACAATGCACAGGACATAAGTAATCACAAAACTTTTGCGGCTGCTTAATTTAACCTTTTGTACTTTTAGCCATCGTCTTGACATTTGACATATCAGACTCTATCCGACGCATCAAAAGTTCAAACAATTACTTTAAACGTTGTGTGCAAGCTGTAGGATCGCTCTTTATTTATTTGTTCACTTATTTTATTTGTTCACGTTACGTGAACATTGTATATTTGTGAACAAATGGAATTAGAAATAATAGATACAGCATTAGAAAACCTCACCAAAACAGCGGGTATAGATACCAAATGGACACCAAATGGTCCTCTTGATGGAACTGCAATTTTCAAAATTGATGGTAATAAATATGTATGTGTCACAGAAATTAAAAGAGAGCTACGTCAACATCAGATACCCCAAATAGAACATTACAAGCAAACACAAAAAAATCTCATCATTGTTGCTGAAAAAATCTTTCCTAAAATTAAAAAGCAATTAAGAGATTTGGGTATAGCTTATTTGGAAGCTAATGGAAATATTTTCATTAAGACTAATCAAATTTACCTGTTTATTGATACTAATAAACCATATAAAGTTCGAAAGAAAACAAGCAATAGAGCGTTCACCAAAACTGGACTTAAAGTTCTTTTTCATTTTTTAGTTAATCCAATGCTTATTAACAAAACTCATCGAGAAATTGCGGAACAAACAGGTGTAGCATTAGGAAATATACCACAAGTAATCAATGGTCTAAAAGAAACAGGATATATCATAGCCGCCGATAAAAAAAACTATATCTGGGAAAACAAAATAGAACTAATTAATCGCTGGATAAATGATTATGCCGTTGAACTTAGACCTAAGACAGTAAAAGGAAAATACAAAGTTCCATATGAATGGAGAGATATAAGACTAAATACTGAAATTACAGTGTGGGGAGGAGAACCTGCAGCAGATTTATTGACCAATTATCTTAGACCAGAAAAACTTCTTTTACACACTAAAGAGAATAATATTAATCTAATTAAAAACTATAAACTTATCCCAGATAAAGAGGGACAACTAGAAGCACTGGATATCTTCTGGGAAAAAGATACAAAGATCAAAACCGCTCCTCCCATTCTTGTATATGCGGAACTTATGATAGAAGGAGGGAAAAGAAATGAAGAAGTAGCACAAATAATTTTTAATGAATACATCGAACCAAACTTATAAAGAACTTGCGATTCCACACTTTAAAGAAGTATTTGATTTAATTGATGATATTTTGATCGAACATAAAATTCCTTATTACCTAATCGGTGTGAGTGCAATTGCATTGGAGTTATTAAAGAGTGGCATCAAACCAAGTAGAGGTACAAAAGACATTGATTTTGCAATAATGATATCTTCACTCGACAAATACGAGGAGTTGAGTAAATCTCTTGCCAAAGTAGGCTTCAATAAAGTTAGAGCCCCTTGGACATTCTATTCTGAAAAGTATAATATCGCAGTGGACTTATTACCATTTGGAGAAATTGAAGAACAAGATACTGTTCAATTTAATAAACGCTATTCAGATTTATATGTATTGGGGTTTAAAGAAGTCCTTGAAAACCCTGAAAAAATAGGAATTGAAGATAAAATTGTAAACATTCCTCCATTACCAGGAATGATTGTTTTAAAATTAGTTTCCTGGAGTGATAGACCGGAAGAAAGAGAAAATGACTTAACTGATATACTTAGGATAATAGAACATTATTTCGAACATAATTTTGATGAGATTGTTGAAGAACATAATGATACTTTTCCAGACGAAAATTTTGATCAATTAATTATTTCAGCTGAGGTTTTGGGTAGAAAAGCCAAATCATATCTTGAGAAATCAGAAAGTTTATCTCAAAGAATAATAGATATAATCAAAGCTAATCTAGAAGATAAAAGCCAATCCTATATAGCGAAGGAATGGGCAAGAAGTCAAGATTGGGACATTGAATATTCAATGTTAATAATTCAAGCATTTTATAAGGGAATAACAGGCAACTAATAAAGCCAGCCACAACAACGTGTAAAATGCGTTTTACACGTTGTTGTACTTCTTTAAACTTTTGAATAGATAAAATAAAAGCAATAACAAATGGTGTGATCATGAGTATTTACAGGCGTTGACGATTAAAAGATTTAAGAATATAAAACGTACTGCGCATCACAAAAGATAAAGTGAATTTGCTTTCCATGCTTCCGGAAACAGATATAATAAATCTCCATTTTTAAGATCAATGAACAAGCGAGAGGAAGCAAACTCACTTTGTCATACATGTGACTGCGAGCAGAAAAAATAAACTAATGGAACACAATTCATTTCCTGAAATAAAAACTGAACGATTGTTTTTGCGAAGATTGAAACATTCTGATTGGAAAATGATTTCTTATTTGCGTTCTGATAAAAAAATAAATGAATTTGTAAAAAGACCACCTGCCGAGTTGAAAGAAAAAGCCCTTGAATTTATCTCAAAAATCAATCGCGGAATAGAAAATCGAGATATTTATTATTGGACGATAACAGAAAGAAATAATGACAAAATGATTGGTAGTATATGCCTATGGAATTTTTCAAAAGACCGAAAAATAGCCGAGGTTGGCTATGATTTGAGTCTAAGTTTTCAGAGAATGGGGATAATGAATGAATCATTAAAAAGTGTTCTGGAATTCGGATTTAAAAATCTATATCTGGAATTTATTGAAGCCTATACTCATAGACTAAATGAAAGTTCTAAAAAATTGTTAGAAAGAAATGGTTTTGATCTTGTTAAAGGTAAAAAAGATGCGGATAATCAAGACAACATAATTTATAAACTTACAAAGCAAGCATATCACGCTTAGTTCGAAAACTACCCTTTGAAATATTTACAGTTCGTTTACATTAATTTACACTTTGCAAAGTCAATGGGAAAGACTTGATCATATCTTTGTTAAAAAAGAATTAACACATTTATGAACAAGTCTTTGGTGATCTCACAATTTCGACTCTTGCTTTTCATTTTTGTTTTCATCACATCTTGTAATGGACCGGAAAAAACGAACTTAGCAAAAGATAGTATTATTGAACCAAAAGCAATTTCTAATGATACATCTGTGAAAGGAAATCAAACCCATGTTGATCCTCTTTTCTACATTGATGGACAGTTATGCCAGCATGTACGTGTGATGTTTCAAGATAAAGGTGGAAATCTTTGGTTCGGCACCAATGTCTATGGGCTCATGCGTTACAATGGAGATACGTTGGAGTATTTCAGTGAAGAGGACGGATTTGGTGGCGGGCGCACGACTGGAATTGTGGAGGATAAAGAAGGTAATGTATGGTTTGGTACTTACGGAGGGTTAACCAAATATGATGGCAAATCATTTACCAATTTTCTTGAAAGAGATGGCCCATTTAAAAATGCAATATGGAGCCTCATTATAGACAGCAAAGGAGAATTTTGGGTAGGTACTAATGAAGGAGTAAGAAGATTCGATGGGAAAGCTTTCACTGTTTTTCCTATTCCAAAAGCCCAGGTAAAGGACACGACAACAGCATACACTCACGATCGGATTAAATGTATCATGGAAGATAGAAATGGTACCTTGTGGTTTGGTACGGATGGGTTTGGCATTTGCAAATACGATGGAAAAACCTTTACTCATATTACAAAAGAAGATGGTCTTCCGGATAATAATATTCATAATATTATGGAAGATACAAAGGGAAACATTTGGATTGGTACTATGTATGGGGGCATAAGCCGGTACGACGGAGAGTCTTTTACCAATTTTACTCAGAATGGAGTTGTTAAAGGAATTGAAGTTGGTGGTATTTATGAAGATAAAAACGGCAACATTTGGTTCGCAGCAGAAAACTTTGGAGTTTACCGTTACGATGGCAAATCATTTACCCATTTCACCCCAATAGATGGCCTTAATACTAATGGGATATTGTCCATCTTTGAAGATACAGAGGGAAGGTTTTGGTTTGGTGGTTGGGGTGGACTCTTTCGCTATGACGGAAAATCCTTTTTTAGTGTTACTAAGAAAGGACCCTGGAATTGATGTAAGTAAAATTTGAATACTGGCTCACAAGAATTATTTAGTAGCCAATGATAAGAAATGAAGCAATCCATTGTACATGTTGCGTTGGTCGTAAAGGACTATGATGAAGCCATAGACTTTTACACTAAAAAACTGAACTTTGATATGTGCCTCATTAAAAAAAATCTTCTATTGCAGTTAAAGGCTTTTTTTCGTGACCAGAGATTTTATTCGGACCAAAAACGGACAAAACCATGTTCATTTCTCAGTTTTTTCTCATTTCAGATTGGAAAAAGATGGGAAATACTTCGCAACTTTTTAAAAGATAGGAAATAGATGGGAATAAGGCCAATTCTATAAGATTTGTTAGGAGAAGAAAACTAAAAATATGATAACAGACGATATGAAATAGTATCACTAGTTTTCTTTAAAACCCTTCTTTAACAATTCAATATGCTTTCTATACTTAACCGAATTGGCCTCTTGAAGCTTTGTCAAATTTTGATTTTTCCACTGAACCGAGGGAAATTTTTCGGAACCATATATACACCAGTTGGGCTCAAGGCTTGAAAATCCAATTAGAAATTGTCTGTTACATCGTTCTATGAGCCAGATATCGTGGACACAAGTTGTTTTCTTATTGTTTCAAAATCATCGTAGGTAAAAAGTTTTGCCACCATACCAGCAAATTGATTTTCAAAGGGAGTTCGTTGATCAAGCAAATTGGGCTGAAGAAGCTACATGAATCACGCCAAGGAGTACTTTCATGCATATTCAATTTAATATTTCAAATTCCCAGCTTTCTTGTTGTTTATCCCATGTACCTATAAATGTACTAAAGACACCATCATTGTCTATTAGCACATCAAAAAAGATATTATAAGAGGTCGTATCAGGAAATTGATCGGATATTTGATCACAGATATTTTCCTGTTCATTTTGGAAACTTTTAATAAAGTAACTCCCTGTGATATTATAACCAATTTCGACATAGTTCTCAGCCAGACCATCGTAGCTTATTTGCAGCATGATCATAGAATTGGACACAAATCCACCCAGATCAACCCTAAGATATTGGTCGCAACCGTTCTTTGGCAAATAAATTTTTATGTCATGCTGATCGGGAAGAAAATCAGTAGAAAATGGTACAGCAATGGTTTCTGATTTAAGACTCAGGTAAAGCTCCAGAGGCTCACCGTTCATCAATTGATTCAGCTCATAATGATGGAATAATGGATGGTAATCCGGATGGTTAATGCTTAATGTGAAATAGGCGATGTCTCCTTGTGGAAGTTCTATTGTATTCCCCTCTACGAAACTGAACTCCGCACTCTTTAGCTCCAGGCTATCTTCACTGAAACCTTTGATTTCAATATCTACATCAACCGCTGAACCATCCCAATCAGATAAAACAGCGAGATCAATTTCGAAGGTTTCCACTACATTATACTTAAAGTCCAGATAACCAAATGCCGAAGGATCGTCGGTCTCGCCTACCTTAAGGACCTCTGGGGACAACGTAGTGCTACTATCACCGATTGTGAAATCAATCGGAAGAGGTTCATTTACCAACCATGCCTTTTCCGAACCTTCATAGGGACTTGCATAAGTCACTTCGCCATCTGCATTAAGCACCATGAATGATGTGAGAGCATATGCTCCTTGAGAGATTTCAATTTGTTCGGAGATATAACCTTGTCCGAAAGGGATGATATTCAAAGAATCATTTGAAAAGATAATTTCATCATTTTCAAGATCCTTAATACTGAACAGGATGGAGGTTGGTTGATTATTCCTTCCTTCGGAATTAGAAACTTGCGGAAGTGTAATATTAAAGGTTATGCATTGATCGACATTCTGATCTGGATTTGGTAAATTCTCATTTTCTTTACATGATAGGGTAGCTAACAAGGAAATGAATGTAGCGAATACCCATGCTTTCTTCATAGTCTGGTTCACATTCAAGCGCTTTTAAATAAGTTCAAAATTATCGCGCAAGGATAAAAAAAGTTTTTTTGAAAAAACGTTATAATTTACGATTTGCCATTTTTGATTCATAAGATAGGTTGCTGAGTTCATAGCTGTTTTTTAGAGATTACAGAGTGTCTTATCTCTCTTTCTTCAAAATTTCAAATCTTAAAGAATATTTTTAGGCTTGAAGCTCAAATGCATTGGCTAGGTGACAGATCCTTTAATAGTTGTTTAAGATTTTAAACCCATAATAATGCCAACTAGAATTCTCTATCTATTTTCTCAACTCTAACAAAACCACATTTTCCACATGATATGTTTGTCTGATCAAAAAACTGCCCTATTGCTCAAAATAGGTGATTTTGGCTTCTAGTGTGCTCCGTTGGACAAGATATGGACAAAAAAATGTTGGCTTCAAATCTTTTTCTCAGATAAGTTGGGAAAATGTTAGGAATCATTTCCAATCCACCAAATAAATAGGAATTATTAAGCCATTTGAATAAAAAAATAAAGCCAAATGTCTCACCCTCTTTCCACCTTGGATACCAGAAAACTTCTGATCTGAATGTTTGACCATTGGATGAATCTACCAGAACTGATCTGACAGAGTCTGTTCCGAAATCAAGATCAATAACATAACTTTTAGCATTATCGTCCCTTGGATTTGTCAACCAATTTAGAGGATGTTTTATAGTTTCTAACTACGATAAAGTGAAGTGAAATTAATTATTGTCGAACTAAACTTTAAAAAGTGAGCGAATTGGCAATTTCAAAAACACTGTTATGAACACAAAATTTAAAATTCCGATGGGGGGTAGGGTATGAGCTACTAACCGGTATTTAAGGTTAAAACGATACTTTAAGAAGTTTCAGAAACTAATGAAAAAAAACTATGAAAAGTTCATCAATTGTTATAGCCTTAGTCCTATTTATCCTAACAATTTCAAATTGTCAGAAACGTGATATCGAACCAGAGGAGCAAAAAGAACAAGAGTTCAATCCTAATTTGGAATCATTAGGACCGTGGCAACCTCCTCAATGGTTTGAGGATGCGGTATTGGGATTTTATATCCATTGGGGACCCTATTCGGTACCTGGTTTTGCTTTTCTTGATCCAAGCGAAAGGGTGGATAGCGGTATTTGGTATGGAGGTTGCATGTATGAACCTGACGGTTCTTTGGGATGTTATGAATTCCATAAGGAAAATTATGGAGATCCATGCGATTTTGGCTACCATGACCTGTTGCCATTGTTCAAAGCGGAAAATTGGGATCCCGACCGTTGGGCCAGTTTATATAAACATGCTGGTGCGGATTTCGCCGGTGTATGCGCAGAGCATGGAGACGGATTTCCGATGTGGGACACGAAGTATGATTCCTACAATGTAATGAATCACGGACCCAAGCGTGATGTACTAGGTGAAATGTTTGCCGCCGCGAGACGACAAGGGATGAAAACCATTGCTACCATTCATGAACATCCGGGTTCAATTTACGCTAATGCCAAAGAACTGTGTCCTGAATCTGCCAACGACCCACAATACAAAGACCTGTATGAATTAAGTAGCAGCGAGGAGCTCTACAATAAAGTGATAGAATTGGTAGATAATTATCAGCCAAATCAATTGTGGTTTGAGACTGCAGAAATTTATGGGGAGCAGCGTTGGGCAGACTTCGTGTCGCATTATTACACTGCTGCTCAAAATTGGGAAAGTGGTGCTGTCATAACTCAGAAAAGCAGGGCTTCCAACTTGCTGTCTCACACTGCATTGGATATTGAAGGCGGCGAATTCCCGGGTGGCATCTGGGAATGGCGAGGTGAGACAGAACCTCAGCAACAAAGGTGGCAGAAAGATGTACCCATTGGTAATTATTGGGCTTACGCCGAAGGCGTTGGCTGCAGGCCGGTAAATATGCTTGTTGATGGCATAGTTGACAGAATCAGTAAAAACGGGGTAACCTTGTTGAACATGGCCCCCAAGGCTGATGGCACATTTCCTCAAGAACAGATCGATTGCTTGCAAGAACTAGGAAATTGGATGCAGGTCAATAAAGAAGCGCTTTATGCAGCCAAGCCGGCTCATTTCGTTGAGGGCGGGATCGATATATGGAGTAATGGAACCTTCAGATTTATGGAAAAAGGCAATTATTTGTACGCTGTTGATTTGGGCAATGTTTGGCCTACAGATAGAGGTTTTGCCGATTATGAGGACAGTACCAAGCCGACAGCTCCCATTAAAATAAAGGGTGCAGTGCCGATTCCGGGATCAGTTATTCGGATGTTGGGGTCAGATGAGGACCTCTCCTGGCATATGGAGGGAAGTGATCTGGTGATCGATGAGCTTCCTCAGTCCCTGCCCGGGGATTATGCTTGGTCTTTCAAGATCCAAATTTCCGAATAGTTTGGTGAGAGCACGGCAAAAAGATCGAGTCTCGATAACTTAATAAATCTTATTAATTAACCTCAACCTTTTTGTTCAATTTTAATAAAATATTTATATGAGAAATTTGATTTTGATTTTATTGATATGCTTTGGTTGTGAACTAGATTGCTTCGGTCAGGTTGTATGGGGTAGCGAAGCTGCCAGCGCCAACCCCATGAAACCCTTAGGAACAAACTACACACCGGATTTTACTGCAATTTCCGGAACGGGTAACTGGAGTGATGCCGGTACTTGGGGAGGTGCCACACCCACGGACAATTCCAGAGTTGAAATTCCTTCAGGAGCCACCGTGATCGTTGACGGGGAGATTCCTGAGGCAATTAAATCCATTGTGCTTAAAGGAACCTTAAAATTTGCGAATAGCATAAATACAAAGCTAAGGGTTGAGTATTTGCACAGTATGGCAAGTGGGACTTTAGAGATCGGAACCCCGACGGCCCCCATCGCTGATGGTGTGACCGCTGAGATTACCTTCCCGGATTTGGGTGGATCTACTACAGACTTTTGGGGATACGTGCCAGGTATGGTACTCATGGGACCGGTAACCATGCACGGTCAAGCCAAAACCACTTGGACTACCCTGGGAACCAACGCCGTAAAAGGCACAAATACGTTGACCTTAGGCACTGAACCTACAGGATGGAAAGTGGGGGATAAATTGGTTGTAGCTGCAACCACTCCTCAGAATATGACCAGTGACGATGTAGCAACAATTGAAAGTATTTCGGGAACATCCGTAACGCTAACATCTCCCTTAACATATGACCATCAACCTCCTACCCAAGCACCCGATTTAAAAGTACACGTAGCCAATTACACGAGAAACATCAAGATTAGCTCTGAAAATACAAGCGTGTCAGCCAAAAGACGTGGACATATCATGTACATGCACAATCTCAATGTGGTGATGAAGTTTGTAGAATGTGAAAATTTGGGAAGAACAGATAAACGAGTTCGGGTAAATGACTTTACAGGTTGGGGTTTGGATCTATATGAAGGTCAGACAAGAGCTCCTAACTTTAGTCCTCCCCTGGGCTCAAACACCAATCCGAGAGGGCGCTACTCAGTACACTTTCACCGCGGTGGTGTCAATCCGGCACTTACTCCGGCACATGTAGAAGGAGTGACCGTTTTCGACGATCCGGGATGGGGTTTTGTAAATCATTCCAGTAGAGTAGATTTTGTCAAAAATGCCACTTATGGCGTTGTTGGAGGTGCCTTCAATACCGAAGCCGGTGACGAAACAGGATCCTTTGTGGAAAACATTGCACTTAGAACGGTCAATCCTGATGATCCCTTTCAAGATGTTCGTTTGCCCGAGGCGACCGTTGATGACAGAGAAGGCGGAATGGATTTTGCTTTTCAAGGAGATGCCTTTTGGTTTCACAGCTGGGGAGTCACCATCGAAGGCAATGTAGCTGCAGGTACATCAGGTCATTCTTATGTCTTCTGGCCGGAAGGATTGTTCGAGCTAGGATTGGGTAGAAGAGAAGGCACACCTGCCTATCACATCTCAGACCCTGCCATGCGAGCACTGGTTGAGGGAACAACTAGCAAGGAAAGTGGTCTTCCCTGGACTTTTGATTGCTGGATGATCCCAGCAAAACCGTTTAAAAACAATACTGCATACACTGCCAACAAGGGAATCTCTTCTTATTACAGTCACACCAGATTTTTGGCTATAGACGATGAGGAAGTAGGAGTAAACAATAAGGTGCCGCAAGCATACAGAGATATGCTTGACATAAACATTGACAGGTCCATAATCTGGAATATTAGGATTACAGGAATGGAGTTCTTCTATAATTCACATGTTACTGTTACAAACAGTGAAGTTTACGGGTATGGGAGTCCTTCGACGAGTAGAGGTATTGATGCGGATCACTTCCATAATTTGGACAACTGGCTCTTTAATAATATTACGATAAAAGGGTTTAACAACAGCAACGTAGCGTTATCAGTACCCATGAACGCCAATTCGGTTATCGTGGAGAACAGCACCTTTGACAATACTCATACCGATATCAAGATCAGGGAGAGTAATTTTAGATACGGGTTGGAACCTGATGAGCAGGATCGAGTTATCGGCCAGATACAACGTAATTTGATGCTGAAGAACCTAACCTTTACAAATCCTGATAGAAATATTGTCATGGCGGCTAATTTTGATATGAACCATGAACTTCAGGACGGGGTTACCTTTACAGGTGATGCGAAGAATTTGTATTACTTTTTGATAAAAGAAAACATTACGCTGGATTACGGCCCATTCGACAATATGAAATTGTATTTTGATGAGCAAGCTCCGGACTTTATCCCTATTAACGATACAAACTATTTCCGCTTGGATGATGATGAGGGCACACCAGATCCTGAGTGGCAGGTTCCCGGTGCATTCAGAAACAAGACAAACCTGGAGCTACGAGCACTGGGACAAACTAATGGTGCTTCTTTCGGAGGTGAAATTTTGCCATCCACTGCTGTTGATCATCCTACCATTGTTGGTGGGAAAGTAGGTGCCGATATGATTTTGCATATCAATACCCATGAGGCATCACCACTCTTCTCAATCTATCCCAATCCAACAATAGAGTCTTTTAAAATCAACACTAGCCTTCGTGCATATACCGTCAGGATACTTTCATTAACAGGCCAATCGATGGATATAGATTTAACTGATGACCGGATAATAACACATCATTTACCTGCTGGCATTTATCTGGTGCAAATAATTGATGAGGAATCGAATCAAATCTTTACTACGAAACTCGTGAAGAATTAGGAATCTTTCTTTATTAACCTAATACCATCATGAAAAACTTTTTACTTCTTTTGGGGATTGCTTTTCTATGTTCTTGCAACGCAGAGAAAAAAAACAATAACAGCAGCACAGAAAAACCAAATCTGATTATCATTTTCACTTGAGAAACTGTGTTTTTCGGATGAGAAGAGAAACATTAGGAAGGAATAGGAAGAAATATGCTTCAAAATAGGCCATTTAAGCCACTATTTCCTAGTTTTTAGATCGAAATTCCGATTTCAATTCCAAGAGAACCATATTTTTCACATGATTTACTTGAAGATACCTATCAACCGGAACAGAATAAGAGATGGGTTGTTGTGGCTCCTCCTAACTCAATCGGAACAACAATTTTACTAGCGAGGGCATCAACACTTGAACAAGAAGAATTTATTGGAAATCAAACAGGAGGAAGGGTATTTCTGTTTTTAAATTCTGATGATTTTTGGAGAGATTATAATAATATGATCTCTAAGGGGATTGAATTTGTAAGAGAACCTAAAAAGGCGGAGTATGGAATGGTCGCCGTGTTTAAAGATCTATACGGAAACCTTTGGGATTTATTGGAACTGAATCCGGAACACCCGATAGCAAAAAGAATGAATTAAATAAAAACAGCTGCCCTGACTCTACCAACTACTTCTCCATCTTTAATTGATGCACCAAAAGCAACGCTATGCACATCATTAATGGCTTTACCAGCTAAGTCCAAAGCTATTTTCGTTTATTCAGTTTCTCTTTCCATATGATGTCATATCACTTTATTAGAGCAGTTACTCCTCTAATGTAAATGATGCAGCATACGCCTCTGAAGGGTAACTTGAAAGTGCTGTACAAAATCGGTAGTTTAGTAAATATTGAAAAGTTCAAAGAAGCATGCCATATCCGAAATATTGACGTAAGACTTTGAGCGATCCCTATTATAAAACCAAATGCATTGTCCGTCGAAGAAATGAATAACAGGTGTTAACAAAACCTAGATTGTATTAAACGCAATTTATACTTATCGTCCAGGCACTATGAAAAAAAGACTGTTAAAGAAGATTGGAATTATCATTTTAACCATACTTATTTTAGGTATTGGGGGTGAAATTATATGGTCATATTTTCAAATACGTCACCATAAAGGAAGCAATATAGAAGTTATCGAACCTCAACCTTTTGTGTCCAAATATTCCACATTGGGCATTAAAAACATCAATATTTTCTACTCAGACAGCAACCATTTTAAACTGAAAAATATTGTCCTTAAAAATGGAACGATCGAGACCATAACTGATGTCGATTCACTGCAACCAACCATTGAATACATAAACGGTACTGATAAGTATTTGATTCCAGGACTAATTGACACGCATGTACATCTTCAGGACAGCAAAAACGATTTATATCTCTATCTGGTTAACGGTGTAACAACCATTTTCGAAATGTATGGAACCGATGAACACATTCAGTGGAAAAAAGAGGCTGAAGCGGGATCTATCAGTCCTGACTTATATGTAGCCAGCCGTAAAATCGGTAGCCGTGAAGGGCTTGTCCCACTAATTGAAAATTGGACCGGTGGTCACATCAACGTTACATCAGAGGCAGAAGTGAAGAAAATGATCCGTAATCATAAAGAAGCCGGTTTTGATGCTTTAAAATTAAGTAGCTACCTAAACCTGGAGATGTATCGTGCTATATTGGAAGAAGCTAAAAAGCAGCAAATTCCTGTTGTTGGGCATTTATCTTATGAAATTGGCCTGAAAAACCTTTATGGTTCGGGACAAACACAAATTGCCCATGTTGAAGAACTTATAAAGAGTTCAATGAATGATTATGAAGGCTACGTCTATGATGATCCCGATGGGTACATAAAGTACCTAAAAAGCACGGCGGATACTATCGCTGTTAAACTGATGAAAAATAACATCGCAGTTTCTACAACCATTTGGCTAATGGAAAGTCTACCAAAACAAAAATTTAATCTTGAGGATTTTATAAAGACAATACCTCTGGAGTATGCCAATTCAGGTATAGCAGAAGGGTCTGATCTTTATAAAGGATGGTTGCCGGGTAATAATGAATATGAGGATAAGGAGTTGAATGAAAATTCAGAAAAATTCAACAAGTCAGTTAAGTTTTGGGAAACTTATGTTCGGGCTATTCATATAATGACAAAGTCATTATACAAAAATGGTGTCAGGATAATGGTAGGAACAGATGCGAATGTGCCTTGTACGGTTCCTGGTTTTTCGCTGCATGATGAGATGAGATCACTATCTGAAATCGGCATAACAAATGAAGATGTTTTGAAAGCCGCAACACAGATTCCAGCTGAGTTTATGAAGAGTAAGACAGGTAAAATTCAACAAGGGTATAGAGCCAACCTGGTATTGCTTTCAGGTAATCCATTGGAAAATATTGATAATACTAAAAAAATAGAAATGGTATTTTTCAATAACTACAGGATTGACAGAAATCAAATCGAAAAAATTAAGAAAGCTATTGTTGTTGCCAATAACAATAAGAGAAGAGTGGACATCAATCAATATCTCGATCAAAGCAACACGTTACCAACAATAGTAGGAGGTCTTTAGAAGGAGTTAGCTATATCAGCAAAAAGGATGAATCAGGTGGGGTGTCCATACGATTAACGCAACAACAAATCATGCTAGGTTATGATCATAAACATCTGGAAAAAACTTCCAATATTGATTCGTTCCATCATTGTCGGGGTCTTCATTTTATTCGTTGGGCAGTTTCCTCAGAGCATTATAGTCTATTTAAATCTATATATTGCCCCATCACTTCCTTTATTCTTGCCGATAACATTAGCGTGGCTTTTTATATTCTTGAAATACTTAAACGGATCCTGGAAGCCCATATCAACCAGTCAACAAAGAAAGCGGAACCTTAGAGCTAAAAAACTACCATTTAAAATATGGCTTTGGTCTTTACTGGCCGGAAGTATAGGCATGATCGGTGTTCTTGGGTTAGTTTTTATAATTTCCAAACATACCGTCTTGCCTCCCGAGGCTTTGGAGGCCCCTTTTGATTTAACACCATTTCCCTGGTGGACCCAAGCTTCAGTTTTTTTGACTATTGCCTCCACAGCCGGAGTAGTCGAAGAAGCTGCGTTCAGAGGATACATGCTTTCACAAATCCAAAAAAAGCATGGCTGGGTAGTTGGCATTTTAGTGACTGGAATTATATTTTATATAGTTCATTTGAGTCATAGTTATGCAACTATTGCTTTCGCTCTCTTCTTTCTTATCTATAGTATATTTCATGGCGTATTAGTTTATCTCACACGATCCATTTGGCCGTCAATTGTGCTTCACACCATTGGGGATTTTACAATTTTACCTATGCAATATGGATTAATAAAAGATATTGGTCAGTATGAATTTGTACATAATGGTTGGTTAAGCCTGTCGGCTATGGTAATAGCAGTTCCCTTGTTATTTTATCTCTACTCATTGAATAAATTTGAGTTAACACGCCATTCCTAATGATTTCATAAAAAATGGTTTAGGTTATGTGTTAGCGTCTTGATAATCACAAGCAATAACAACCCACAGAAAATCCATAGCCTAACCAGGTTATTTAAATTATAGTCCTTTATGAATGTTATTCATCAAAAAGCTATTGAGGATAGTATATAAATGTATTGATCTCTCGGGGCTTGCCCACAAACGGTCAAACCATTACATTTACATTTGTACGTTGTGCATATTTGAAAATGACAACAGGTGCATCCAAAGTGACAATACACATGGTTTCAAGTCTTGATGGCTTTATAGCCAGAAAAGACGGAAGTATTTCCTGGCTTCAATCAACTGACAATTACGATAAAGGAATTACACTTAGCGAAGAAGCTATAGAGGAATTTGTTAATGCCATCGACTGCTATGTTATGGGTTCCCGGACATATGAACATGCACTGGAACTCGGATGGCCCTATGGCAATGTGCCGGTTATTGTATTGACTCATAGAGATCTGACGTCTGACCGAGAAAATGTCGAGTACTACTCGGGTGACCTGGTTAAACTTGTAAACGACCGACTAAAACCAAACTACAAGAATATATGGATGGTTGGGGGGGCTATGATCACCAAAGACTTTGTCCGCTTGAAACTGGTGGACGACATAATCGTATCAATCATGCCTGTTATGCTAGGCAACGGAACACTATTTTTTGACTACATTGGCCAGGAACAGCAGTTGCATCTTAAAGATGTAACAGCTTACAAGGACGGGATGGTAGAACTATGGTATGAAATAAAAAAAGAATGAACATGTGTTGCATAGTGAAACGAAAATTTAATGAGCATGGTGAAGCCCGGTTCTTACAAAACAAATGAGTGCCAGGATCCTTACATTACTTAATTAAGAGCGAGCAGTGATCATTAAAGGGATACTCTATACACAATGCCTCTCTCATCAAGCTAATTTTCTTATCTTGTTCAATAAAGTAGCAGTTGAAAGTACTTTGCCAAAATATGATCTGATTATGATCGTACCGGATGCTGGTATTTCAATTCTATAGTAGAAATCCTATATTCTGAAATCAAAAAGTCAAAAGAAGAAATTAATAAAACAAGGATCAATTAATGCACTTACCTCTATTACAAGACATATTTATTCTATTAGGGTTTTCGGTTATTATCGTATTTATCCTTCAACGTATCAATCTCCCATCAATCTTGGGATTTCTGTTAACCGGAACCCTTATTGGTCCATACGGACTTAGCCTCATTAAGGCAGTTGAGGAGGTTGAGGTGATTTCTGAAATTGGAATTATCCTGCTATTGTTCGTTATTGGAATGGAACTGTCTTTAAAGCAGCTTGTATCCATTAAAAAGACTGTTTTTATTGGTGGATTGCTACAAGTTGGAATAACCATACTCGTTTCAGGGACAGTTTATTTCTCATTGGGATACGCTTTGAATGAAGCTGTGTTTGTGGGCTTTTTATTTTCATTATCAAGTACAGCCATTGTTTTAAAAGTTTTTCAGGAGAGGAATGAACTAACAACACCTCATGGACGAAATGTATTAGGTATTCTTATTTTCCAGGACATTATCGTGGTTCCAATGATATTGGTGACACCGATCATTGCGGGAGAGTCTACCAACCTTACCTTGAGTATTGCATCGTTATTGCTTAAATCAGCAGTTGTAATTGTAGTCACAATAATCAGTATTAAGTACATAGTTCCAAAACTCATGTACACAATAACCAAAACAAAAAGTAAAGAACTATTCCTGCTTACAACTATTACAATTTGTTTTGCCGTGGCATTTTTAACTTCAGAAGCCGGACTGTCATTGGCATTAGGAGCCTTTTTAGCAGGTCTGATTATTTCAGAATCCGATTACAGCCACCAGGCGACAAGTATTATGCTGCCATTCAGAGAGCTGTTCACCAGTATCTTTTTTATATCGGTTGGAATGTTGCTTGATCTGGGCTTCTTTATACAAAATTCAGGGATTATTTTGTTGATTGTGCTGGTTGTTTTTCTACTAAAATCGACCATTGCATCACTGGCAATTGCCGTGCTAAAATATCCACCTCGCACTGTATTGCTAACCGGGCTTTCATTATTTCAGATCGGTGAATTTTCATTTATTCTTTCCAAAGTAGGTGTTGAGTACAATCTGTTGAATGAAGAAACCAATCAATACTTTTTAGCAGTCTCTATAGTATCAATGCTGCTCACACCGTTTGTTATCATGTTCTCTCAAGGCATTTCCAACAGATTATTAGAAACAGGATTGGTAAAGAAGATTAGTTATGGTCCTTCTGTCAAGTCGGATAGTGACCAAAGTATCAGTCAAATTGATGAATATAACAATCATCTTGTTATCATTGGCTATGGTATTAATGGATCTAATTTGGCTAAAGCGGCCCAATTCAGCAACATACCTTATATTGTAATCGAGTTGAATGCGGACATAGTAAGAAAGGAGCGTCAAAATGGTGTGCCAATGATTTTCGGGGATGCCACCCAAAGTCACATCCTGGAATCAACAAACCTGTCCACCGCAAGAGCCGTCGTAGTGGCAATATCTGACCCAAAGGGTACAAAGGCAATTATCGGAAACATCCGTGCCATTTCGCAGTCAATTTATTTACTCGTAAGAACTCGTTATGTTAAAGAGATCAATGAACTTTTGGCACTGGGTGCTGATGATGTGATCCCCGAAGAATTTGAGACCTCAGTTGAAATATTTTCGCATATCCTTCACAATTTCTTGGTGCCCCAGGATGATATCGAGCACTTCATAGATTCCATCAGGGCTCATAATTATGATTTGTTTCAACATCAAAAGAAATTGCCGAGAACTTTTAGACTAACAAAATTCCCTGATTTCATTATCACCTGTTTAAGAGTAAATAAAGATAGTGGACCATTAATTGGGAAATCTTTAAAAGAGTTGAATTTAAGAACTGAATTTGGAATAAGTATCTTGGCTATTTCTCGAAACGAAAAAATGATAGACAACATTCAGCCGGAGGAAATATTAGCACAAGATGATTTATTGTATATAAATGGCCAGCAAGGTGACATAGAAAGATTTCGCCGAATGATAAACTGAAAAAGGACGTGGCAATCATCAAAAAAATGTTGGCTCACAGAATAAATGAAACTTACTACTAAATATATACAGCGTTTAATGGCTGAAAAAACAGTCTTTTAGTATACCGGAAGTTTGCCAGGGACAAGTATAACTTTGGTCAAGTTCAATAAAGATATTTCGTTTGTAGCCTTATTCAATTCTCGCGATAGGGACTTTATTTTTTTCAATGAGATAAATGATATTATAGTTGAATACCTCAATGATATGGTAGAATAAACACTTTACGACATCTTGTGAAAATGTATTAAAAGGCATTTTACACTAATTCTTTATGGGAATTTAAACAGGAGATACCACTAGTTCATTAGGGCTTGAATTTAGCAATGGGACAATCTTTCCCTGAATTTCCAATTGTAGTAACTTCAGAAGTTGTTTTTTCACAAAGTGCTTATGAACAACTAACCCTATCGCTCTCACCGGAACAGGTGATTGAAAATACTTTACTTTCTTATGCTCACGTGGCGTAAAATCTAAAGATGCTAAAAAGGGAAGCATCGTAAGCCCTTTATTTATTTTTACAAATCGGATCAGACTATCTATAGAACCGGCCCTGAAATCAAAATTAATACCTTCCTGGTTTTTACAATTGTCCAAATCACAGATGCTTTTTACTTGGGTATTTAAACAATGACTTTCCTCCAACAACCAGAATTTATTGAAATCTATATTTTCCATTTTTACAAAACTCTCAGCAGCTTCCTCTGTACAATCATATAAAACAAAAGGCTCATTATACAGTGGTATTTCCACCAGGTCTGTTAAGTTAATAGGGATGGCCAATATACCCACATCTAATTCTCTTTTTAATAACAGGTCAGTAATAGTATTGGTGGTCATTTCACTTACAGAAAAAGAAATATTGGGAAACTTTTCAGCAAAATCATTTAAAAACTCCGGTAAAACATAAGGTGCAACAGTAGGGATAATACCGATGTTCAGTGTTCCGGTCAACTCACCTTTGAGCGATTTAATGATTTCATTCAGTACATCGACCTCCTTTGAAATTATTCCAAACTGTTGAATAATTGTCTTTCCTTCTTTGGTAATGGAAACGGGTTTAGTCTTGCGGTCAAATATTTTGATACCTATTTCTTCTTCAAACTTGCCTATCATCGTACTCAATGTGGACTGGGTCACACAACATTTTTCTGCTGCTAAGCTGAAATTCCCTAACTCCTTTACAGCAAGTATGTATTCGATTTGTTGAATGTTCATCTATGTCATCAATATTAATATAAAAAATATCGTTTTTATCAATCAAATATAAGCACTACTTTTGATACATAACTTAAAAATTCAAATAAATGACAAACGATCATAGCAGCGCTGACATTAGTAAATGTCCATTTCATAACGGACAATTGAAGCAAATGGCGGGTGGTGGTACATCAAATAAAGATTGGTGGCCCAACCAGTTAAAACTCAACATCCTCCGCCAACATTCCTCTTTATCTGACCCAATGGATAAGGATTTTGATTATGCCAAAGAATTCAAATCGCTTGACTATCAAGCTTTGAAAAAAGACCTTGAGGCACTAATGACCGATTCTCAGGATTGGTGGCCAGCAGATTTTGGGCATTATGGTCCATTCTTTATTCGTATGACCTGGCATAGTGCTGGTACCTATCGAACCAGTGATGGGCGAGGAGGAGGAAATACCGGTAACCAACGTTTTGCTCCGCTCAATAGTTGGCCGGATAATACCAACCTTGATAAAGCACGAAGGTTACTTTGGCCAATTAAACAGAAATATGGTAGGAAAATTTCCTGGGCGGATTTATTGATCCTTGCAGGCAATGTAGCACTGGAGTCAATGGGCTTTGAAACGTTTGGTTTTGGAGGTGGTCGAGAAGACATTTGGGAGCCGGAGCAAGATATTTACTGGGGTTCTGAAAAAGAATGGCTCGGAGACAAACGTTATTCGGGCGACCGCGATCTGGAAAATCCACTGGCAGCAGTTCAGATGGGACTGATTTATGTAAACCCCGAAGGACCCAATGGAAATCCCGATCCTGTCGCTGCAGCACATGATATTAGAGAAACTTTTGGGAGAATGGCAATGAATGATGAAGAAACTGTGGCTTTAATAGCAGGTGGTCACTCATTTGGTAAAACCCATGGTGCCGGTGATGCTTCATTGATAGGTGCGGATCCTGAAGGAGCAGCAATGGAGGAACAAGGACTTGGTTGGTCAAGCAAATTCGGAAGCGGTAAAGCTGGTGATGCCATTACCAGTGGCTTGGAAGTTACCTGGACAGAAACCCCAACTAAATGGAGTAATAATTTCTTCGAAAACTTATTTGGTTATGAATGGGAATTGACAAAAAGTCCGGCCGGAGCGCATCAATGGAAACCCAAAAACGGTGAAGGCACAGGAAAGATCCCTGATGCTCACGATCCATCTAAAAGTCAGGTGCCTATGATGCTGACTACTGACCTTTCTTTACGTTTTGATCCTGAGTATGAAAAGATATCCAGGCGATTTTATGAAAATCCTGACCAATTTGCTGATGCTTTTGCCCGTGCCTGGTTTAAACTGACCCATCGTGATATGGGGCCTATTGCTTGCTACTTAGGCCCGGAGGTACCTGAGGAAGAGCTTATTTGGCAAGATCCAATTCCTACAGGCAGCCATGAATTAATTGATGCACAGGATATCGCATCCTTGAAAAACGAAATACTTCAGTCCGGATTGTCCGTTTCAGAGTTGGTGAACACTGCATGGGCTTCTGCTTCTACATTCCGTGGTTCAGACAAAAGAGGTGGTGCCAATGGTGCAAGAATAAGTTTGGAGCCACAAAGAAATTGGGAAGCAAATAATCCTGCCCGGTTGGAAAAAGTTTTGAGCACTTTAGAGAGTATTCAAAACAAATTTAATGGTGCTCAATCCGGAGATAAACAGGTGTCACTGGCAGACCTTATTGTGCTTGGTGGATCTGCTGCTATTGAGTCAGCAGCAAGTAAAGCGGGTTTTGAAATTGAAGTGCCCTTTACACCCGGAAGAGGTGATGCTTCACAGGCGCAAACGGAGGTGGATTCTTTTGCCTTCTTAGAGCCAGAGGCAGATGGGTTTAGAAATTATTTGAAAGGTAAATATTCGGTGTCTGCAGAGGAAATGTTGGTTGACAAAGCACAGTTACTTACGCTGACCGCACCTGAAATGACCGTGCTTATAGGTGGTATGAGAGCTTTGAATGCTAATTTTGACCATTCTCAAGCAGGGATTTTAACAGATAGACCGGAAACGTTAACCAACGACTTTTTTGTAAACCTATTAGACATGGGTACTGCCTGGAAGGCAACTTCCGAAAGTGAAGAAGTGTTCGAAGGCAGAGACCGTAATACTGGTGAGCTAAAATGGACAGCCACACGTGTAGATTTGGTGTTCGGTTCTAACTCAGAGCTACGCGCATTGGCAGAAGTATATGCCTGTGAGGATTCCAAGGAGAAGTTTATACAAGATTTTATCTCTGCCTGGAACAAAGTAATGATGTTAGATAGGTTTGATTTAGCTTAGTTTGAGATAAAACTAAAGAAAAACAACCACCATACGGCATAAAATGACAATAGCCCCAAATCGGGGCTATTGTCATTTATATAAGAACATTATAACGAATATCAATTCGACATGAAAGCCAGGTTTATCTTGAGATTGGTTAAAACTAGATATACCAGCAAAAAGCAAGCACGATCTATTATTTATTTAATTCATTCAAAACAGCTGATAATTCATTAGACTTCATCAGTCCGTCGTACTGGAATACAATTTCATTTTTTTCATTGAGAATGCTAATAGTAGGATAATTTAACTTGCCTTCAATAGTACCAAGTTGCTCGGCTATCTCATGTACTCCCGTATTTCCCCCTGTGGGTTTAAATTTAAAAGTGTATCCCTGATAGGTGATATCTTGTTTGGTTTCGGCATTCAAACTGATGAAATAAAAGTGATCGTTCAAAAGAGCAATCACTTTATCATTTTTGAACGTGGTACTTTGCATTTTATGACAGTATTTACACCAATCGGTATGAATAAATACAACAACTTCTCTTTTCTCAACTCTATTCAGGCTATCAATGTCTGCAAAACTAAAAGTGTTTAGTTGTGCCAATGAGTATTCTGGAGTTAGGTTCCCTAATAGCAAAAATGTAATGGAAATAAACAAATGCCTTATCATGAATTATTGGTCAAATGTATAACGTAAACCGAAAAAGCCTCTGATTCCCTGGTTGGGGCCATAAACGTAGGTTGGATCAAATGTAAAAGCATATGGATTATTTGGTGTCGCAACAACTTCTCCATTGGTATCAAATACAACATTTTTATCAAAAGGATCATTTGTACGTGTGATAAGTCCGGCATCTCCCAGGTTTCTCCAGGGAACCCAATTCAATAGGTTCTTAACTCCTCCATACAATTCAAGGTGATCCCCAAAGGCTTTGGTTATCTGAATATTTTGAATACTCCACCAGGGTGAAAACTCGGGCCTGGGATCATCATCTCCCAGCAGCGGTAATGCCATCGGGCCGTATAAATTCCCGGTGTAATCCAGGGACAAACCAATTTTTGGAAACACGTATCCAATGGACCAGGTGCCGGTAAATTGCTCTGTTAACTCCTGTCTTTCTCGCACACCATCCTGTACACTGAAAACATCCATAGCAGTTACACCAGCTAGAATACTTAAATCCTTATAAACAACTTCCAGATTTACAGAAACCCCATTTGAAACGGCATGACCGGAAAGGTTATCATAAATAATCTTATTAGGATCGGTATCGTAATCAGGAAATATCTTATTGTTGAAATAGGTGTAGAAGACAGCGCCATCAATTCCTATGAACCAATCATTCCTGGTATATATTTTCTTGACATAATTGATATTTACATTGAAGGAAGTCTCAGGTTTCAGGTCAGACAAGAAAACAACCTCCCTCGCCCCTGTAAGAGCAGCATGATCCTCAGTAAATACATTGGCTACACGATAGCCGGTCCCAAAACTAAAGCGTAAAATATTTTGCTTGTTTTTAGAATTCCATTTGTAGTTGAATCTTGGTGTAAATATGTTTCCATGAAGTGAGTTATAATCATATCGCATGCCCAGCAATAGTTTGTTATAATCGTCTAAAACAATCTCATCCTGAACAAACAAACCGGGTAAGTAAGTATGCGAAGGCTGATTACTTGGATTATCTATATCCGACGATGCAGTAGCTGGGGTGTTATCATCATAATAAGTATATCTCATAGCAGCACCAAACAGAAAATCATGTCTTTTGCCTACTTCCTTATTCCAGGTGAGTTGTCCGAATGCAATTTTCTGATCTGCAATGTACCAGGTATCCCCATACACCGAGTTTTGATCGTGTTCGTTTGCACTAAACATAAACATCACACGCTCTTTCACTGGAAGTTGATAAGTTCCAAAAATTTCCCATCGGTTAGTATAAATGCTCTCTCCATAAATATCGTCTCCTCCTCTGTTTTCGGTTGCCCAACCTAAGTCACCCCCAAAACGATCCTCGTAAACATATCTGCCTGCCAATGAAAAAACACGATTTCCTTTACGTTTGAAGTTCCATTTATTAAAAACAGAAATACGATCCTGTAGTGTAACATCGGTGAAATTATCATTGTTATTATCGATGCGTTGATTGAAATTAAAGTAATTGACACCAACCAATGCCTCTGCTTTTTTGCCAAGATTAAACTTGGATGCTATATCAGTATTTATTTCACCCCATGAGGTAGTAAATACATCTCCTGTAAATAAAGGTGCATTATTTGGTTTTTTGGTAATCACATTGATTAGACCACCTACCGACTCAGAACCATACAGCGTAGATGCAGGGCCTTTCACAATTTCCACTCGTTCGATCAATGACTGTGGAATACCGCTTAAACCATAAACAGTGGAGAGTCCGCTCACGATAGGCATGCCATCAATCGTTACCATGGTGTAAGCACCCTCCAGACCATTGATGTGGATATCGCCGGTATTACAAACCGAACAGTTTACCTGTGGACGAACACCATTCACATTTGACATAGCTTCATAGACAGAAGGAGTAGGATTGGCTTTGAAAAAGGTCGGTGTATAAACTTCTACGGGAACCGGGCTCTCCAATCTGGAAATGGGCTTCATTGTTCCGGTAACAACTACTTCATCTAGCCTGGTTTGGTTGGGCTTTAATGCAAAGTTCACTGTGATATCACTGTTTTCTTTAACCGAGATATTTTTTTGTATGGAGGTATATGAAACAAAGGAAGCCACTAGTACATAGTCCCCTTTTGGTATATTTCTTAAAGTGAATTCCCCATTGGCATCTGTGGTTGTTCCAATGGTTGTTCCCTTTATAAATACGCTGGCAAATGGTATGACCTCCACACTGTCAGATACCATTCCTCTTATGATGGCATTTTGAGCCATTGCAGAAAGCGTAAATACAATAAATAGAGATGTCAGTACAAATATTCTCATATAGTTCATACAATAATTTTTTGAATATAAATAAAAATTGTTTTGTGATACAAATTTAAAAAGTTAGATAAGACTAACAAAATTTTATAAATCTTTTTTTTATATTTGAGAAAGAAGTTTATGCCAACACAGACCAACGAGAATTACTTAAAAGCACTGTATTACCTGCACCAAAAGAACAGTGCCATTTCCATTACCGATTTGGGAAAAGAGATGGAGGTGAGTAAACCCACGGTAAATGATATGGTAAAAAAGATGCAGGCCAAAGGTTGGGTAAAGTATGAAAAATATAAACCGCTACAATTAACTAAACAAGGACTCAGAGAGGCGACCTTTATTATTCGTAAACACCGTTTGTCCGAAATGTTTTTAAGTCAGGTGATGGGCTTTGGATGGGAAGAAGTACACGATATGGCTGAGGAAATGGAACATTTAAAATCTGAAATGTTCTTCGATCGAATGGATGAGATTTTAGGTTTCCCTACAAAAGATCCTCACGGTTCACCCATTCCGGATAAAAATGGAAATTTTGTAAAGCCTGATTACAGGCTGCTCTCACAGGTTGAAATAGGAAAAAAGGTTGTGCTCAGAGCGCTTCGTGAAAGTTCTACAGAGTTTATAAACTTCTTAAATAATAAGGAAATCAAATTAGGAACAACAATGACCATTAAGCAGATTGAACCCTTTGATAAGAGTATGACAGTCTGTTATACAACGCATACCGACGTTATATTAAGTCATACAGTATGCAACGGTTTACTCGTGGAACAGCTTACATAATTCCTAATCTCGACTCGTAATACTTATACTATTCCCATTGTTATCTCGTACTTTCAGCAGAAAGAAATCACTTCCGGAGTGATGTTGATTATAAGGCCCTCGAAACATTCCAATTATGTTTTTGAGAAACAAAAGTGCTATGGATCAAGGCTGTGAAGAAATTTGCTAAAAACCTCCATTTAAAGCTAAAATCATTAAACTCGCCCTTACCCACAACCAGCCTTGCTCAAACAGTAATGATTTCTTAACGCTTTAAATTCCGGTTTTCTTCACGCAATTTCTTCAAGGCCGAAACATATTGGAAGAGCGCTTGGCGAACAATTGATTAAAAGCTTTTTGGGCATTGCAATCTACAAAATGCAATTGCTCCCCGGATTTTTTGCCTTATCCAGTGCTATGACTAAGAGAAAACGGTTGTATTAAGATTAATCCCAATGAAATGCATCAACTCAATTACTAAAAGTATGCAGAATTTTTTTTTGAATTATCGCAACCTTTTTTAATTTTATACTGTAATAATAATTACTACAGTATAACTTATGACCATTGATAAAGAGTAAATTTTCAATCTCCTTGCATATTTTGACATTACTGGCACTCGATAAAGATAGCTGGCTCACCTCAGCACATATTGCGGGTAGTTTAAATGTTAATCCTGTTATTGTGAGAAAAGAAATTATGAATCTGAAATCAGGAAATTTGATTGAAAGTAAAGAAGGAAAAAACGGGGGTGTTCGATTGCTCAAAGATCCCAGTGAAATTTACTTGTCTGATATATTTCAATTGGTTAAGGGTAAGCACAATGTGCTATCGCTTTCCAAGAACACACCTAATCCGGCGTGTCCTGTAGGCCGTCAAATAAATGAGAAGCTGGAATCGGTTTTTGACAACATCGATGATGCTATTATCAGGGAATTAAGTAAGCAAACACTGGATGCGTTTAAAAATCAGTTCTAATTTTTTTTTCACTATAACTGTAATAAAAATAGTAACAGTATAAATATAACTTAAATTTAAAAATCGAAAATTATGAAAATCACAATTATTGGAGCCGGTGGAAATATCGGACAGAGAATTGCAAAAGAGGCAGCAACAAGAGGTCATGAGCTAACGCTAATCACATCGAAATCTCTTGATTTCTTTGGATTTGCAAGCGCAGACAACATCAAGGTGAAATCCGGAGATGTTTTCAAAACTGACCAGTTATCAGAACTGCTGAAAGGGAGCGATGTAGTGATTAGTGCCTATGCACCTCCGGCGGACAACAGCGAGCTGATTTCAAAGGCTTCAAGTTCTTTGATCGAAGCAGCAAAGAAGGCAAAAGTCAGATTGATAGCTGTCGGTGGTGCTGGAAGTCTGTATGTGAATGATAACACTCAATTGGTAGATACACCGGATTTTCCGGAAGTCTATAAGACAATAGCTCTAGCACATAGAACAGCAATGGAAAATTTATACTATGAGGAAACTGAATTGAATTGGACTATCGCATCCCCTTCCGCCTATATTTTTGAGGGAGAAAGAACCAATCAGTTCAGAATAGGAAATAACAATTTGCTTACCAATGAAAAGGGAGAGAGCGCTATTTCAATGGAAGATTTTGCAGTTGGTATACTCAATGAGGTTGATGAGGCCAGGTTTATTAAAGCGCGATTTACAATAGGGTATTAGATCATTATCTCTGAGAAAGAAACAACTTACAAAGGTAAAAGCGATGTGAATTAACGTTCACACCGCTTTTACTTTAAATTCCTAAATTGTTGTTGATGTATAGAACCGTAATGATCTTGACTATGCTGGGATATGTCTAACAACATAGCACAACCTGCTACTAATGCTAAGCTTAGGGCAATTTACTATCTTAGTAGTGTTCTGAAAGTATTGAGCTTTAAGCAACTATTGCTTTTATATTTCACTGTTGGTAACAAGTCGAAAAACATCATTGAAAATGAAATTTAGAAAAGCAACTGAAAACGACATTGTACAAATTGTTGAAATGCTTGCTGATGATGAACTTGGGAAGCAAAGAGAGAACTTTCAAATTCCTTTACCTGACGAATATCTGAAAGCCTTTGAAAAGATCAGCTCGGATGAAAATCAAGAATTGATGGTTATAGAAAATGAAAATGCTGAAATTGTCGGGACTTTGCAGCTCAGTTTTATTCAATATCTGACTTATCGCGGTGGAATAAGAGCACAAATTGAAGCTGTAAGAATTAGAAAAGACAAAAGAGGTTTGGGAATTGGAAAAACAATGTTTGAATGGGCTATTAACAGGGCTAAGGAAAAAGATGCTCATTTACTTCAGTTAACAACTGATAAACAACGACCCAAAGCAATTAAATTCTATGAAGAACTGGGGTTCAGAAAATCACATGAAGGAATGAAAATACATTTTAAATGAGTTCAGTTGTTAGTCATATGTACATTTATAGCCGCATAGGCCAATATTCAAACCAATAAACACCGTATGAAGGCAACTACCCTATATATGGAGTGTAAAGGAGCGCTGAAAAATAAGTCGGTTGCAGGAATGAAAATCACAACGAGTAGTTTGGCTAATGCCACGAATTGGTTATTTGAAAGTGCGAGGCAAAACAGATACTTTAGTAGTTATTAAAAGAATCCGGAGACACATTCCATAGCTGGATCGATAGCATATAATTGCATAAGCTTGAATTACAGAAAGTTTGAAATCATTGCTGTTTTATTAACGGGGTTATTGAAATTCTTGGTAGTGGATTATTTAGATGCCAAGTTTTGGTTTATTCTAACAACCGGAACATTCTGGCTAGTTTATATGACCGTAAGAATTTACAGGAAGCCAGAAGTACTCAATGAGTGGGGTATTGGTGTAGCCGGTTTTAGGAAAACACTTCAGCTTCTTTTCATTCCGGCATTGGTCATAACACTGGGTTTTGTCTGGCTCGGTTTGAGGGGTAACACGCTACTTTTCAATTGGCATATAATACCGGTTATGTTTTTATACCCATTGTGGGGTTTCATTCAGCAATTGCTCATTATCGCTCTTTTTGGAGGTAATATTCATTATCTGGAGGACATTAAGCTTAGTAAACTATCAATCGTTGGCCTCACCTCTATATTATTCTCAGTGGTTCATTTTCCATCCATTCCATTAATGGTAGCTACCTTCTTTCTTGCCGTTTCATATTGCTTTGTATTCCTCAGATTCAGGAATGTATTAGTCCTGGGCATATTCCATGGCTGGCTGGCTTGTTTCTTTTATTTTTTTGTTTTGGGCAGAGACCCCTGGCTTGAATTCATTGGATCGATATAGCATGATTTACACTATCCACCATGCCGGAGATAATGGAAGATTAGAAGTTTTGTATATTGAATAGCCGAAAGTGGTTTAGCAAACAAGGGGCTGCCGCTTTTGTTGATTGTAGGTCGTTGAACCACTAAGCTTAACCTAAAACCAGAAAAGTATATTTTCTCAATGAGCTAAATTTAGTTGTACATCACTGGTAAACGGAAAAATGCTAATTCATAAATACAAGGAAAGTTGGGTTAAAGATTTCAATCAAATAAGAAATGTGCTGCACGAGGCACTTTTGGACTTAAGAGTTTCAATCGAACATATAGGTAGCACGGCAATTCCCAAATTAGCGGCCAAACAAATAATTGATATCGATGTCATTCATGATAGAAATACTGAGTTTGGGGAAATAAAAAGGCGATTGGAGAAAATAGGATACTATCATAACGGAAATCAAGGGATTGCCGATCGGGAAGTATTTAAACGAGACAAAATGATTGAAAAACATGAGGTATTGGATTTCATTAGTCATCATCTTTATGTTTGCCCCATTGATAGCAAGGAGTTGGAGAGACATATTTTATTTAGGGATTACCTCATTGCAAATGAAGGTGCAAGGGTACAATATCAACATCTCAAATTTGAAATGGCAGAGGAGGTCAATCAGGACAGAAAGAAATATACACAATTGAAGGAAGTGAAGGCAAAAGACTTTATAAACAACATAATTGAAAAGGCTAAAGAAGATAGAACAAAAGACGCAGCCATGCCTGGATCGAAATAAAGTACGGTTTATGTAAAATACTGCATGCCTGAAAAATGATTATGAAAGATATACAAAGAAAAAAGGCCGAAACTTTACTTGAATTGCATCATTCCGATAAGCTATTGATTCTTCCCAATATCTGGGATGTGTTGGGGGCTAAATTATTAGAGTCAGAAGGATTTGAGGCGATCGCTACGGCCAGTGCCTCTGTTGCCTTTTCCAGAGGTTATGATGACAATCAGGAAATCGATTTCACAATTTTGCTAAGGCTCCTTAGAACCATATGCAACAGTACCTCCTTACCGGTGACTGCTGATATTGAAAGAGGTTATGCTGGCACACTCGATGAATTAACAGAAAATATTAAAAATTTGATCAACTGTGGTATTGTGGGTTTGAACATTGAAGACTCCAATGTAAAAGGACAGGATTTGGAGCCAATCGACCTGCAATGTGAAAAGATTAAGTTGATCAGAAAAGTTTCCGATGATGTGGGAGTTCCGTTGGTTATCAATGCCAGAACCGACGTTTTTTTAATAAAGCATTTTGAAGGAAACAGGCTAAAAGAAGCTATACGTAGAGGAAGACAGTATATGGAGGCTGGGGCGGATTGTTTTTATCCAATACTTTGCGGGAATGATGAATTAAAAGAAATAAATCTTAATGTACAACTACCCGTCAATGTAATTGCCCAGCAGCATACTTTCTCTATCAAGGAACTTGAACAATTAAAAATAGCCAGATTGAGTTTCGGACCGGCATTATTGAAATCTGTTTTGATGAAAATGCAGGAAATATTTCAATCAATCAAACAAGACGTTGGTTTTAATTCCTTTATTAATGAAAATATGATTTCCAGTGCTAGAATTTTAGAGATCATAAAATCTTAAATTGGGTATATATGATTGAATTCTCGAAATGAAAACTTTAGTTAATACTGAAACCAATAAAAGTGTCCCTGATTTCATGGATGCTATTGCCAACAAACGGCGGCAAGCAGACAGCAGGGAACTCTTGCAGATCATTCAGAAGATCACGGGCAAAGAACCTAAGATATGGGGGGTGGGCATCCTAGGTTTTGGGAAGTACAAATACCAAAGAAAAAATGGGGATGAATACGAATGGTTCAACGTAGGATTCTCACCCGGTAAAGCGCATCTGACAGTTTATGTCATGTACGACATCAATGAGGAACAAGAGCTTCTTCAACAACTTGGCCCTCACAAAACGGGAAAAGGATGCCTGTATATCAAGAGATTGGAAGATGTTGATACAGACGTGCTAAAAAAAATCATTGCTAAAAGCGATAGGTGGAGGTAATTAAAACAAAAAACTGTTTTAGAATACAAACATAGAAAATATAAGAGTACCGGTAGAACCAAAGAATTTGTTGCACCTAATGTAATTCCCAATGGGCATAGGTATCATAAAAGCCATTTGAAAGTGCCGTTCAAAACAGATATTTTAGTAAATATTTAAAATTCCGAAATATGGATCGTTCGAAAAGATGTTGTAAATAAATGAAAAACAAAAAGGCCTTATTAATAATCGATATGCAAAAAGGTTCTTTTACCCCAAAAACACCCCGGTTTGATACTGAGGGCGTTGTTGAACGGATAAATGAACTGGCAGAAATTTGCAGAGAGCTGGACTTTCCAGTGATTTTTATTCAACATGATGGAACAGGAAAAGGAGCGTTTGAAAAAAATACAACGGAATGGGAATTGTTGGATGATCTGGTGGTTGAGCCGACCGACATTTTGATTGACAAATATGCCAATGATGTATTTTATGAATCTGAACTTCATTCAAAATTAATGGAGCTGAATGTAAATGAATTGTATATAACGGGTTGCGCCACTGATTTTTGCGTTGAGTCCACTATTCAATCGGCTCTAACGAAAGATTACAACATCACCGTGGTTGCGGATGGACATACTACGGGAGAAAGACCACATTTGAATGCAGAAAAGGTAATAGAGCATTATAACTGGGTTTGGCAAAATATGATACCAACGAAAGGCAATATAGCAGTTAAATACCTCCAGCAAATAAAAAATGATATTACTACGATACCTGTAAAATCATAGTACTCAAAGAGCTTATATTCTAAGCCGGAGGTATACTTCTTTAGTGAAAGTGTAGCGTTCAAATCCATATCGAATTCACATATGCCTTATTTGTCATCCATAAATTTCAATACAAATAAAATTCATCCTTATCCCTTTGATATTCCCGCAATAAAATTTGCCAAGGACATAGATCTGTCAAACACCATCACATTTTTGATTGGTGATAATGGAACAGGAAAGTCCACTTTACTGGAGTCCATTGCTTTTCGGCTACATCTTCCACATTTGGATGGCTCGGATTATATCAAGCGAAGTTTTGATGCGGCAAGAACTTTGTCGCCATACATAGTATTGAAATGGGCTATTCAACGCAGTGTTGGTTTTTTCTTTAGAGCTGAAGATTTTGGCGATTATCTTAACAGTGTCAACAGGACCGATGCACATATTCAGGAATCACTTGGTGCATTGCAAAATGAGGTGCCAAAAGATGTGGTTGATCAGATCAAGGAAAGTGCAAACTACCAGTTACATCATATGCGAAAGAACTATGGGCAGGAATTGGATTCGTTTTCGCATGGGGAAGCCTACTTGCATATCATGAATGAAATGATCAATCAAAGGGGTATTTATCTATTGGATGAACCTGAAGCAGCGCTTTCTCCTTCGAAACAACTATCATTGATATATTTTCTGAATCAGCACCTTAAGATCAATATGTCCCAATTTATCATCGCGACACATTCTCCGATGCTGATGGCCTATCCGGGTGCTACCATTTATGAAATTACAGATACAGGAATGCAAAAAACGGACCTGGAGAATACAGATCATTACTCAGTTACCAAATCTTTTTTGAACAACCCGGAGCTCTATTTAAGACACTTCGATTAAGTTGAAATAATAACTTATCCGGTCAATTGAGCAATACTTAACAAATAAAAATACCCTCAACCATGAGCAAAAGAAATAGCGCTCAAAAGCTTGTCTCTAAATAGCCGGGCTACTACTTTTACTGGCGAATGATGTACGTGATATGATGAAAGCGATAATCGCCTTTGGATAGTTTGAATTATACGGTTAATGGAAATACTGGAAATTACATTATTGATTATAGCCTATACTCTTATTATCATCACCCTGTTTTTAGAAATTGTTTGCTATAAAAGAAATATTGAAACGCTTGAGACTATCGCATTTACGGTTTCATTGCTTTTACTCATTGTTTCATTAACGGTAACACATTTTTTTACCATCTTACAAACTTCCGGCAGTGCAAACGTTTTTATATTATTTGCTATGGTGCTCACAGGACTCACAACACCTTTGAACGTTTTAGAAGAAAGGCTTCATAAGATAAGACCTGTCTTCAGGAAGTTTCTAATAATCTTCTCAGGTGGATTACTAGTACTGATTATGCTTGGACATTTAATCCAAATATTAGACCTGTTGCAATACGTAGTAGCGATATTTTTAGGAGCTTCCGTGATTTTCTCTATGATCCTGATAAGGACTACCAAACCACGCGTGAAAATAGCACACAGAGAAAAGATGCAACGAAATATCACCATTGCTGTTCTTATTTTTATACCACTTTCCTTAATTGCCAATTTTGTTACCGATTTAAATGGAGTGGCTACAAAAATTGGATTTGTGCTCCCGATGATTTTCATTCTGCTGGCCGGAGGTAAATTGTGGGACGATGTACATCGATTATCCCTTATTAAACCTCAGAATACTGTCAGGGAACAAAATCTGGTCAATTATTCCCTGACAAAGCGAGAAAAGGAAATTGCTTTACTTTTGGTTAAAGGAAATACTTACAGACAGATTTCAGAACAGCTATTCATATCAATGCCTACAGTGAAAACACATGTTGGCAATATCTATAAAAAATGTAAAGCAAATAACAGAATAGAACTTATTTCTCTGTTATCCATTTAGTTATATACTTTTTGTTTGGCTTGAATCCTACCTCATACTTTTGTATGATAATTAAGTAATCCCACCTTTTCATACAAATTCCTTATTGCCATCGTCATTATTTACAATGAAGATTGCAGCATCGTTTCCAAAACATAATAAAATGATGAAGCAATTTCTCTTACTAATTTTCTTTATCCCTTGTTCAATAAACCTATCAGGGCAAGAAAATACTTTAGCAAGCAAAAAAAGACTGGATTTTGCCAAAACATACTTTGAGTTGGGAGGAAATCTGTTTCCGTCTTTCACAGGCAAACGTTTCCTGGGCAATAGTATAACTACTTTTGAACATCCGGGATCCTTTAACCCCTACCTGAACTGGGGAGGGTTTCATTTTTGGGGCCATGCTGAATTCTATGTTTCTTTTCCATTGACCCAACTGAACTTAAAAAGAAAGGCTGAAACAGATTTTCAATTAACACACTATGTCGCCACTGGGGCCAGGTTTTTACCCTGGGCATTTGAGGAGAAAAAAATCAGACCTTACATTGGTTTCAGTTGGTCTGCATTGGATTTCAAGCAAATTATCAAACCCAATGAGGACCAGCCTACTCTTTCAAAAGATTTTATGTTGGTTCCTGATATAGGTTTTTTGTATGGCTACAAGGACTTTGCAATTAGAATAGGAGTTAATTATTTTCATAGCAATGCGTGGCAGTATCCAATGAGCAAAACAGAATTTGAAGAGATCAGTACTCCTAAATTCAATTTACAGGTTGGATTGGTTTATTCTTTCGAAAGCAGTCATGATAAGAATCCTGAAACTAACAAAAAATGGAATAGCTACCCCACTGTTTCCAGGTTAAGTCTTGATGCTACCAGGTTTGGTGATTTTTTTGTTGGAATAGGTCCTTCTGTGTCCTTTTCACTTGCGAAATCTGAATACAACAAAAGTGATTTCCCTTATTTGAATGATAAACTTAGTTCCTCAACTTATTATGACATTGCCCTTGGATATCAATTCAATAAAGCAAATCTGTTTTCCGCGCTTTCCTTTAGAAATCCCCGGTATGAGAACACAGGGTATGGAACAAAGCAAACTATTCAAAAAACTTCCCTGGCCTTTGAGGTAAGCAAATTCTTGACGGATTACTCCGGATTTGTACCTTATATTGGTTTGAATATCGCTTACGATCATATTCAATATTCCGAAAATACCAATGATGCGGACAGAAAACTAACATTCAGAAAAGTCGAACCCGGTATCACTGTAGGTTGGGATATTTTACCTGGTAAGACTGAAGAGTATCTTATATTAAGAACCAACTTGAGGTGGTATCCATTATCTTCATTGGATATTGATAACAAATCATTTGATTTTAGTCAGTTGGAATATAATTTAATTCAGGTTGTCTTTTATCCCGGAAGATTTTTAAAGTCCAGGCATAAAATTGGGTTTAATTGGTAAAGGAGGATGGTAATAAAGAAAAAGTTACGAATTTGACGTCTATTAGCTTTTTTTGACCTTGACCATTGTTGTTTGTGTTAATACCTACAATACTCCTTCAAATGCTTGCACTGTTTTTGAAAAGGTTTTTCAAGTAGTATTGAATTGGGAAGTGCCTAATTTTAAAACTGCAGAGAAAACAGGAGAGGACTTAACAAAATATGTTGACCCTGAGAAGATGTACAATTTAGGAAATGGGGAATTTTGGATTGAGCAAAGGCCATTGCATAGCGTTATATTTGATATTAATGATGCGAGAGAAGTACGTGCATTGATAGCGTATTATACCGGATATTATGATCGCTTAGAAAGAAAAGAAGTTAAAATAGTAGCGTTAGTGCGTAAAGGATATTTGAAATTGTAAATGACACTATGACAACGAAATGAAAATTTGTGTTGCACAGATAAAATCGGAAAAAGGAAATATAGAGTATAATATCGCTCATCATAAGAGATGGATTGATACTGCCATTTCCTGCGAAGCTGATTTGATTGTATTCCCGGAACTATCACTGACTGGTTACGAACCGGAACTTGCCGGTGAATTGGCTACTGATCAAAACGATATGAGACTCGACGAATTCCAGCAAATGAGCGATCTGAACAAAATAGCCATTGGAATTGGTTTGCCAGCAAAGTCCCGGTCAGGAATTTCCATAGGCATAATCTTTTTTCAGCCGCATCAACCCAGACAAACTTATGCCAAACAAAAATTACATTCCGATGAGTTACCCTACTTTGTCGAAGGAGCTGAACAACTTATTATAACTATTGAAGATGTAAAGATTGCACCAGCGATTTGCTATGAATCATTGCAATCCGAACATGCGGAAAATGCGATCAGGCTTGGTGCGGAATTATATATGGCCAGTGTAGCAAAATCCCATGAAGGGATCAGGAAAGCTTTTATACATTTCCCACAAATTGCTAAAAAATATACCATGCCGGTTCTCATGGCTAATTGTGTTGGATACTGCGATAATTTTGAAAGTGCCGGACAAACATCGGTTTGGGATGAAACCGGTACTTTGATCGGACGGCTTGACAAAAGGAATGAAGGAATATTGATCTTCGACACCGAAACAAAGGAATTGGTCAAAAAAACAGTACCCAATGTATATGGCCAATAACGGTTTATCCATAGACTTAAACAAGTTCTTATTTTTTCAAGTATTTCATAATCCTACAGGTTTTAGGGTGAAATGATAAGCTATTCTTAAAATTTCTTTAAAAACATTTGTGTAACCGATTGGTTACATTTATATTTGTAACCAAATGGTTACGTAACATATGAGAAGAGATGTCTTTCAGGCAATAGCCGATCCTGTCAGAAGAGATATTATAGAACTGCTTGCAAATGAGATGCTGACTGTTAATGAGGTAGCTGAACATTTTGAGATCAGCCGGCCTGCAGTTTCCAAACATTTGAAGATCTTAAAAGAGTGTGGAATAATTGTTATCAATAAACAGGGTAGAGAGCAATTTTGTCAAATTCAACCCAGAAGCCTTGTTCCTGCTTTTTTATGGATAGAACAATATCAAAATCTGTGGGAGGAGAAACTGGACTCCTTCGAGAATTATTTAATGAAACTACAAACAAAAAAGAAACAAGATGAGTAACACGAACGACCTGAAAAATCGCACCTTAACCTTGAAAAGAACCTTCAACGCTCCCATTAAGCTGGTTTGGGAAGCCTGGACTCAACCGGAACATATTGCACTTTGGTGGGGACCCAAAGGTATGGAGACTAAAGTAATCGAACATAACTTTAGTGTCGGTGGTGAATGGAAGTATAGTATGATGATGCCCGATGGAAAAGAGTTCATCGCGGATGGTGTATATAAGGAAATAGTCGAGCTTGAAAGAATATTTTCATCTGCGAACTTCAAACCAATGACTGAAGGAGTGGAAATACAAGCGTTGTTTGAGGAAAATGGAGATAAAACCAATTTTACTTTTAACGTTGTCCATCCAACAGAAGAATACTGCAAGCAACAGGAAGAAATGGGCTTTTATAATGGTTGGGCTTCTGTTTTTGACAGACTTGGAGAGTTTCTGCAAAAAGAAACCAGCTTGAATGATTAATTTGCCTAAGAACTGTTGTTTATAAAACCTAAGAAGATAATAGTCCCGGTCAGGGACTATTTTTTAGGTCAAAATGATCTTGTATATAAATTTATCTCAAGAAAATACGGATCAAGCATCTGTGGAGCATATCAATTTCATCCAAAATGTCTATTTGAAGATACAGGGATTGGAACCATTGAACTTTCAAGCTATCACCGATGTCGTACACCTCTGGGGTGTCTGTACATCTCGCTGGCTCGAAGCACTATCTACCCAATATCATTAAATGCCTTAATTGTTAAGAGACACAACATTTGATTTCTAATTAAACCAAGGAAGGTTACAAGGCGGTGAAGTATTTAAATATTAAAGTATAGAATATGCTGATCTGTCCAAGCGCAAGGTATTTTATCCGATTTATCGTTGTGAAGGTTTGTTTGGGAGAAAAGAGCAGGCATTCAATATCCTCTAAAATGGGCTGTATGAAGCATATGTCCCTTTGGTTATAGCGTATTGATGTGTTATTATCGATCCAAGCTTTCCAACAAAATCTCAAAAGTATTTCAACTTCAACACCTCAACACTTGAACACAATATCACTTATGTTCCCAATATAGATAAGGATTGTCCCCTTTGACCTTATCACAGATCTAAAATGTGTTTGCTCTGAGCATTGCTGACATAGGGCTGTCACTCCTGTATTCTACTTTTGCTTCATACCATATAAACATTAAAAGAAGCATACGATATGAAACACGAGTGGAGAAAAAAAGAAAAGGAAATTTATCTACCTAAAAACAAACCTGAAACAGTCGAAATACCGGAATATAAGTTTCTTACCATTGAAGGTGAAGGAAATCCCAATAGTGATTTCTTTCCTGAATATATTAGCGTTCTGTATTCTCTTTCATATGGAATAAAAATGAGCCCTAAAAAGGGAATAGAGCCTGAAGGATATTTTGATTATACGGTTTATCCCCTGGAGGGTATTTGGGATATTAATGAAGAAGCAAAGAAAACGTATGATGGCACCATTGATAAAAATGACTTGGTCTTCAAATTAATGATCAGACAACCGGACTTTGTGGATGCTAAGTTTGTGAAACAAATCATGGATCAAACAAAGAAAAAAAAGCCGCATGTTTTATTGGAAAAAGTGAAATTTGAAAAAATAACAGACGGAAAATGTGTCCAAATGATGCATGTGGGAAGTTATGACAATGAACCTGAAAGTTTTAAGTTAATGGAGATATTTGCAGATAAGGAAAATCTACTTAGAACATCGAAAACTCATAGGGAAATTTACCTGTCTGATTTTAGAAAAGTAGCTCCGGAAAAATTGAAAACAGTTTTGCGATTTAAAGTGGAATCTAAATAATTTAAAGACCGGAACCGTTAACAGCCCAAAGTATGGAGGAAATACCGGATAAAAATATTTTCATGATGTGCAGAACCTTAAATACAGAGGCTCTTTCCAAACTTCCTGATGGTTACTCCATCAGAAGTTGCCGGAAAGATGAGTTAGGTATTTGGAAGGCTATGCCCTTTGACGAGCCCAATGAGGCCGAGGAATATGACCAGTTTATGATGGAGTTTTTTCAAACGACCTATGGAGGAAAAGAAGATTTGTTTTATTCCAGGACCCTCTTCGTATGCGACGCATGGGATAGGCCTGTTGCTACCTGTTTGTTGTGGAAAGCTTACAATGAGTTTAATACCATTCATTGGTTCAAAGTTTTGAAAGATTATGAAGGATTTGGAATAGGCAGAGCGCTACTTTCCATTATTATGAAGAATTTGAATGAAGAAGATTATCCTGTTTACCTTCATACACAGCCGGGCAGTTATCGGGCCATAAAATTATATTCTGATTTTGGCTTTTATCTATTGTCAGGTGATAAATTTGGTAGCAGACAAAATGATTTAGAGGAATGCTTGGCGATTCTTGAAAAATATATGCCTGAAAAAGATTTTCGGAATTTAAAAATTTCCGGAGCACCTGAACATTTTTTAAATCGCCTGGATACTTTTGACACAATCCAATTTTAAATTGACACTATCAAAAATGTTATCAATGAAAAGACCAGAGTCAACAGAGTACAATCCCGGTTATCAAAAATACATCGACTTGGTGGGGGAAGGTTCTTTTGAAGATCTACTGAATGCAAATACGAACAAAGTAGTCGATTTTTTTAGATCAATAGACAAGCATAAGCACAACCATCGATATGAGAAAAACAAGTGGACGATAAAGGATGTTTTTATGCATATGATTGATACGGAAAGGGGATTTTCCTTCAGGGCATTGGTTTGTGTCCGCAGTGATGATAGGATCCCGCTTTATGCACTGGATGAAGATTTCTATGCTTCCAATGTTGACGTAACAGAGAGGAGTATGGAAGATCTAATTGAAGAGTTTCTGGCTGTGAGAAAATCGTTTGGTTTTATCTTTACAAATATGGAGGACCAGAATCTGGAATTTTTAGGAAATGGAATTGAGCATAAAATATCGGCAAGAGCTTTGGGATACATTGCGATTGGGCATGCGATGCATCATTTAAATATAATCAAAGAAAGGTACCTATAGTTTAATTACAAAAAGGAGTCAGTAACTTCTGACATAAATGAGTCATGGCAATTTATGGTGATACCATTATTCATGCATTAAAGTTGACCTTTTATTTAAATAGAAAATATCAGTGAATCTAAATACTCCTAAAATATCCGGGCTCAACGCAATACATAACCAGATGGCGGCCATACCAAAGGGAGAGATCACATTAAATGATGACAGGATAAAACGTAAATGGACTGTGGCGATACAACCATTCCTGATAGGTAAATATCCCGTGACACAAGATTTATATTTTACTGTTATGGGAGAATCCCCAAGTGTCTTTCATGGAAATAAACGGCCTGTTGAAACGGTAACCTGGAAAGACGCGGTAATTTTTTGTAATTCATTATCTGCTAAAACCGGATTAAAACCATGTTATTCCTTTAGCAACAAAAATGAGGAGATAGCTTTTGACACCAAAGCAAATGGATTTCGATTGCCAACAGAGGCAGAATGGGAATACGCCTGTAAGGCAGGAACAACAACAATCAGGTATGGTGAATTGGATTTGATTGCCTGGTATAAAGATAACGCTCATAAAATGACCCATGATGTTGGAATGAAGGAGCCAAATTCATGGGGACTCTATGATATGTTGGGGAATGTTTGGGAGTGGTGTTCAGATATTTACGATGAAACAGTTTACGGTTCATACCGGATCTTTAAAGGTGGTGGTTGGTGTGATGAAGCAAGAGGTTGTATGGCAACAAACCGAAGACGCAGTCATCCGCTTTCATTTAAAATAGATGATCTTGGTTTTAGGATAGCAAGGAATGTGGAAGAAGAACAAAAAACAACAGATTACAAAATACACGTATAGGCCCTAATCAGGTATGCTCTATTTAACAGCACATTGGCAAGTATAAAAGAAAAATGATCAAAAAATCTACAGACCCAAAGACTCAGGAATTCATAGACAATATTGAAATTCTTGATCAAACTCAATTTCAAATTCTCAATAAACTACGGGGAATTGTATTTGATCATTTTCCCCAGGTAAAGGAGCGAATAATGTACGGTGGCATTATTTTCTCATACGATGAAGATTTTGGTGGTGTTTTTGTCTATAAAAGTCATGTTTCGTTTGAGTTTAGTTTTGGATATAAATTTAATGATCCGGAAAATTTATTGGAAGGTGGTGGGAAGTTTCGTCGTCATTTAAAATTCAGATCACTGGATGATGTCGAAGCGAAGAAGGCAGACTTTTTTATAAAGCAGGCAAAAGAGATGGAAAGTTAGAGAAAGCCCTTCAAAACAGATTTGTGATAATGGTTAATAATCACGTCATCCAACTTTTACTAAACCGGTATTTACCATTTGAGACTATTGGAAATGACCAAAAAAAAGCAAATAACACTACGGATTGCTACCATTGAAGATCTCGAACTTTTAAGGTACTGGGACAAACAACAACATGTAGTAGATTCCGACCCCGATGAGGATTGGGACTGGGAATACGAACTTCAAAGATTTCCTGATTGGAGAGAACAACTAATTGCTGAAATTGATGGGCGGCCCATTGGTTGCATTCAAATAATCGACCCTGCTAAGGAAGAATCCCATTATTGGGGTTCTGTACCAGAGAATCTAAGAGCGCTCGATATTTGGATTGGTGAAAAAGACGACCTGGGAAAAGGCTATGGAACAATCATGATGCAGCTAACGGTGGAACGTTGCTTTCGCAATGACAAAGTCATTGCAATCCTCATTGACCCGCTTGAATCAAATAAGGAGGCGATTCGGTTTTACCAAAAAATGGGATTCCGGTTTGTCGAGAAAAGAAGTTTTGGTGATAGTAAATGTTTGGTTTATAAATTGGACCGAAGAGATTGGTTTGACAGAAAGGTCTGACTTAAACGGAAGCCAGCTAAAAGTCTTTCTCCAGCAGCACATTCAACTAATTTTAAAGAACGCACAATAATCGTATATTCAGTTCTTTCATTTTATGATACTCTCTGAGTTTAAATTGAATTGCTGAGTGATTTTCAACTAAGTGTCTTTCTTTGTTTTCGAAAAATTAGTTGGTTAGATGTTTCATGGTGCACAATTGTTTAAAAGGTAGGTGTCCTATCATCGAAGCTTTATGTACTTCATTTACAACATTTTCGCAATAGAGAACATTATGTTTTTTATAGTATTTAGGGTCAATAAATGAGTAATAAACTTAAATACTTGGAAGGGCTTAGAGGATTAGCCGCTATCGTGGTAATGCTTAGGCATCTGCAATTGGCCTTCGCGGAAAACACGCTAATAGATCTAAAGTTGTTTCTTGAAAATAGTTATGACTCATGGCTTGTTTCACATGTTATTCATGCCAGCATCAATCTTTTCTTTAATGGTGAACTTGCGGTCTTTATATTTTGGTTTTTAAGCGCCTATGTGATTTCCATTAAGCTCTTTACCACTAACGACAACTCATATCTGACCCAAGCATTCTCTAAGAGATACATTCGTCTTGCCATTCCTGTGCTGGCCTCTGTTCTTGTTGCATATTGCCTAATTTTATCCGGATTAATGTTTAATAGAGAACTTGCATTTAATGAAGCTGGAAACATTAATGAATGGCTTGCTGAGTATTATGATTTTACCCCCAACATGGTATCAGCAATTAAAATCGGTCTTTGGGATACATTCTTTGGCTCGAGTGGAGAAGATTATAACCCTGTGCTCTGGACGATGAATCCGGAATTGTATGGAAGCCTTTTTTGTTTTATTATTTACAGTATTTTCAGTCATAACAAATTTCGATTTTACTTCTATTTTGCCATAGCAATTGGCGCTTTCATACTGACGAAATATTGGCTGGTCACATTCATCTTAGGTCATATTTTGTGCGATGCGCAATTTTCAAAAACACATGGCTCTGCTTACAAAGCGTTCTTGTTCTTTTTCAAAAATGAAAGACTAAACGTATTCTATTTCCTATGCCTCTTGATCCTGGGAGGATTTTATAATTACTTTTCTTTTTACTATATACCAATCAGCGCGCTGCTGGTTATTACCATTTTACAAACGAAAAAAATACAGACCTTTTTTGAAAGCAATTATTTAGTATGGCTGGGAAAAATATCCTTTAGTTTATACTTGATACACTTCCCCATTATATGCTCTTTTTCTTGCTTCATTTACTTAAACCTACCATTTGATAGACTTGGTAAAACACTTATTGTGGTCGTTTTAACGATTGCTGTCTCTTTAATATGTGCACATTTTTTTACGAAGTATATCGATAACTTCTCAAAGCTAAGTGCGAATAAGTTCGGTCGTCTAGTGGGCCGAAATAACCATAACACTCATTAAAAATTCATAGATTGGATAAGCCATTTGAACAGAGCATTTCAAACTGAGAACGATTTTTGCCATATTTTTCCAAGCAACATTGTCTTAACAGGCGGGAGCGTGATAGGAAAGTACTCATAAACAAAATTGAATTATGAAAACGATAGTAAGGGTATTAATCTTAACTGCACTGGTTACGGCGGAAGTGGTTGGGCAAAATTCATTCGTGCCGGATGACCAAATCGAGAAAACGACATTTACTTATAAGCAAGTTGAAAACTTAAAAATTCAGGCAGATTTATATAGAATTCGGGCGGATAAATCTCTAAAACCTGTGATTGTATGGATCCATGGAGGCGCTTTGATTTTTGGCAGTCGAGATGACCTTTCTGAAGAACAAATGAAATTGTACTTGGATGCTGGTTATTCGGTGATTTCAATTGATTATAGATTAGCACCGGAAACAAAATTGCGGGAGATAGTCAGTGACGTTAAGGATGCCATTGTCTGGATTAGAAGCAATGGTGAGAAAACGCTGGGAATTGACCCAAACAATATTTTCATTATTGGACATTCGGCAGGAGCTTATTTAGCATTGATGACCGGATATATTTTGGATACTCCTCCTAAAGGTATTGTTTCCTTTTATGGTTATGGAGATATTCTGGGAGATTGGTATAATAAACCTGATGCTTATTATCGCACATGGGATTTGATAAAAAAAGAAGACGCTGACAAGATGATTGGTAAATCGATGATAACGAATGCATCGTTTTACGATCGGTTTGACTTTTATATATTTTGCAGGCAAAACGGCCTTTGGACAAAAATAGTTAGCCATCGGGATCCTATAAAAAACCATGATGAACTGGCATACTATTGCCCGGTTAAAAATATACATCCCAAATATCCGCCAACTTTACTAATTCATGGAGATCAGGACACTGATGTTCCATTTTTGCAGTCTCAGCTGATAGAAAAAGAATTAGCTGAAAATAGTGTTCAGCATAAACTGATTACAATGAAAGGCTACGATCACGTTTTTGATATTATGAAGGGTGGTTTGGGCAATGAAGATATACGAAAAGCCTTTAATGAAGTTATTGATTTTCTTGATAAACATTGATCATAAGCTGTATAGCATAAATACTGTTTGTTTTAAAAAGTAAACTTCTAATACCCGAAACTATTTCTATACTGTACCATGATGATAATGAAATTAGTAATAGATTTCTGATCATTTAAAAACATATGCATAGCGAGTATTTACATAGAATTGCACCATAGTTTTGATATCTTTAACTCGGAAAAGGCAAAGACAGAATGCTTAGATCCAGATTTAATGCCGTTTGAATAAAAACCACTAGCTGCAATAAGCAAAATGACAATGGACGTTATTGAAGTTGAATTAAACAAAGGCTATTTAATTTCAAAGCAAAGTGGTGCCATTGATTATTCGGATGTATTTCAGATGAAGACAAAATCATTGAATGAAATACCGGAACCAAAAGATTGCATGATCGCCTTTTTTAAGTCTTTTCCTCCTTTCCTTATAAAACTCTTGCTCCTTAGAGAAAAAATAGCCAGGATATTCGGACTGAAAACAGCAAGTGAAACGAGCCAGGCGGAAAGAGAGAAGACCCTAAATGAGTTTGAAGGAAAAGTCGGTGACAGCATAGCGATATTCGAGGTTATTGGAAAGGACCATATGGAGCTGTTGACCGGACAAAAGGACAAACATTTGGATTTTAAATTATCCTTTATTAGTTATGAAAAAGACAATCACGCAATCGTTGAATTGGCAACAACGGTAAATATTCATAATATCCTGGGAAGATTTTACTTCTTTTTTGTGAAACCCATCCATCGGCTGTATATGAAAAGAATTTTAAGAAGGATGGAAAAGGAATTGATTAATAAAAGCTGGTAAGAAAATGTTATAGTGCATTAAGATATATCATACACCCAATTTGTTACAAGCAAACCAAACAATCAACTATGAAAAAAACTGTACTCATTATCCTCACATTATCCATATTGATTTCTTGTCAAAAGAATGATTCAACAGATGGCTATTTAGTTAATGCAGTTGCTGAAAATATTCCCGATGGTACCACGGTTTTAATGTACCTTGACACCAATACCATTCTTGATTCAACAGTCGTGATGAACGAGAAATTTCAATTTAAGGGCAAACTTGAGAGACCGACCAGAGTAATGTTAAGGATAAAAAGCACCAGGGATCGTAGAATGTTCTGGCTGGAGAACCAGAAGATTGAAATTATAGGTGAAAAGGGCAATTTCATCAACAGTAAAATAATCGGTTCCAAAACACAAAAGGAAGCGGATTTGCTTTTGGCACGAAAAGATTCAATTCATAAAGAAATGACAAGAATCAATGAAATGGTAACTGATAGCAATCGAGATTCTCTTTTTGTTATTTATAATCAAATGATAGATAGAGAAGTGGAGATCAATGAAAATTTCATTAAAGATTATCCAGACTCATATGAAAGCATCACTGTTTTATACGCTTCCAAGGAAAGGTTAGGTGCGACAGAAACAGGTAAGCTGCTTTCATTGATGAACGAAGAGTTACAATTAACAAAGGAGGGAAAATCCATAGCACATTTTATTGAATCAAATAAAAGTCCTGAAGTCGGAGAAAAATATGTTGACTTTGTATTACCAAATATTGAAGGTCAGCCAATTAGATTTTCAGAAGTAAAGGGAAAATATACACTGGTGGAATTCTGGGCTTCCTGGTGTGGCCCCTGCAGGACATCCAATCCCGAATTAGTTGAAGCATATGAATTATACAAAGACAAGGGATTTGTAATCATTGGAGTATCACTGGACACCAATAAAAAAAAATGGACAAAAGCAGTTGAAAAGGACGGCTTGACCTGGGAGAATGTCAGTGATCTAAAGGGAGCGGACAATGAGGCCGCCATGATCTATGGAGTGCGTGACCTGCCTGATAATTTTCTTATTGATGAAAATGGAATGATAATCGACCGGTATTTAAGGGGTGATAATTTAAAAAAGAAACTCAAAGCATTGTTTGAAGATGATGCCAGCTCTTAACAAAGAGTGCATCCAGTGCCTAAGATATAACGTCCTGAACCAATACCTCCCGAATTACAATTCAGCTTAAGAACTTTTTTTAAGCGATTGGAAGTGAACAATGGATCTTTGCTTTAACACACTATCCACATAAGTCAGGGATCAATCCAAAAAGTTGGAGATTACCTGGGAATAAGTGTTAAAGTGTTTGGGTATTTAAGTGTTAAATTTAAAGCATGAATCCGCTACATTAGAAGAAATTAAAAAAATCTGAAGCATATTATATCTAGCAATGGTCCGTTCCATCAATCTAATTTTTATTCTAGCTATTCTCATACTTTCCTGTCAGCAAAAAGACGAAAGACCGAACATCATCTTGATCATGGCAGATGATATTGGAATATCAGACATAGGCTGTTATGGAGGGGAAATTGAAACCCCAAACATTGACCAACTTGCTAATGAAGGATTACGCTTTATTACCTTTTACAATATGGCCAAATGCAACCCAACCAGATCATCATTATTGACTGGTTTGTACACCGGCGGCCAGGGGGCGGTACACTTGGCAAACCTGACTAAGCAGGCCGGCTACTTCAACATCATGAGTGGTAAAGAACATTTTGATTCCTGGGTGCCTGACTATTGTAAGGCGGAAAATGCATTTGATCATTCATTTTATTTCTGGGCTACCACTGAATACTTCCTGCCCCCATCGGGTAAATTCACGCGACCATTTTTTCTCGAAGGAAAGCAAATAGGGGCTGATGAAATCGAATACAATAAAACGCCCATGTATAAAACTGATTTTATTACAGATTATGCATTGAAATGGTTGGATGAAGCATTTGAGAATGAGGATCCTTTTTTTCTTTATCTGCCTTACCACGCGGCGCATTATCCTTTACAGGCAAGACCGGAGGACATTGAGAAATACAGGGGCAAATATCTAAGAGGCTGGGACAAAATTCGTCAGGAACGTTTTAAGAGAATGCTGGAATTAGGTGTTCTTCCTGAAGGTGCCAGGCTTAGTCCACCCGAAAGTAATCTGAACAAGTTTCGTGGACCATTGATCCCAAGTTATACCGATTATTATCCTTGGGAAACTTTATCGGAATCTCAAAAAGATTCGCTTGATCTCGAGATGGCAGTTTTTGCAGCCATCATAGACAGAATGGATCAAAACATTGGTAGGGTGCTCAGCAAACTCGAAAGATCAGGAAAGCTTGAGAATACGTTGATCATGTTTTTGGTTGACAATGGATCATGCCCGTTTTATGCAAATAAGATCCCTGATGTTCAGCCAGGCCCGGCCAATTCCTACTGGAGTTTACGAACCTCTTGGGCGAATTTGAGTAATACGCCCTATCGTCAATACAAACAATGTGGTCATGAAGGAGGAAGTCATACCCCCTTTATAGCTTATTGGCCAAAGAAAATCACACCAGGCAGCATTACCCATCAACCTGGACATGTGGTGGATATAGCACCTACTTTTTTGGATCTGCTGAACATTAGCTATCCCGACTCAATACATGGCTATCAGACTTTGCCTCTTCATGGAAGCTCGTTGTTACCAGTTTTCTCAGGCGACAAGCGGGAAGAACCGGAATATTTTATTTCAGGCATGAAGAGATTCAGAATGTTCAGAAGTGGCGATTATAAAATTGTCAGACTTAACGGAGGAGATTGGGAATTGTATGATATGAAAAATGATCCTACCGAATTGAAAGATCTTTCCAGTGAACTTCCTGAGAAGGTGAAGGAATTATCCGATGAATACCATAGGATATACAACGATTTTGACAAGGAGAAAACCTTACCGGAATAATTTAAGATATGGGTGGTAGCCAACTTCAATAAGGCAAGAGGTATTGTTGGAATCCGGGGTTTTTGAAATATATCGCTGTGGTTATTTTACCAGGGATTCATCAGGTACAAGTAAATAATCTGTTCCAGTTTCTTTCAACCTAATCAACTGTTAACAAAACAATGCTTATTCCTTATCTGGAATTTAGGTGGCAATTTTCCTTATCATCCAATCCGTACTAACAAAGCATAACCAGCCAATCATTGTCGATACGGTTATAATCAAAAAGGAGGTCAACTGATTTTCAAAGTTTAATTCGATAGCATCCATATTTTTTAACAATAAGAAAGAAAATATCACTATGATCAGACCAAATCCTCCCATTAAGATCTTTGGAATAACCGGCAGGTAATTTTTTCTTTTTCGGAGAATTCCCTTCGTTACCTGAACTTGATGTAATACTTTGTGAGAAAAATCTATGGAAGGAGTTTTCAAATCAAGCTCTCTAAGGGTCTTTTCTAAGATGTCTTCTTTTTGCTGTTTCATATTTAATAAAGATCTTCTTTTCCGGTAGACCTTTGAATCAATTCATTTTTAAGAAAGGCCCTGGCCCTCATTAGTTTAATTTTTACATTATTTTCACTTAAACCGATCACCGCTGCCACCTCTGCGACTTTAAAATCCTCCAAATAATAAAGTGTCATGATCCCTCTGTCTACTTCGCTTAATTGTTCCAGTAATTCCTCTACCTGTTGCTTAAGCTGCTCTTTTTGGAGCAATTCCAATGGATCCGGAGTGGCGTTATGATTTTCCACAGGTATGGATAATTCATCAATCTCAGCCATTTGTACCTTCTTCAATCTTACTCTATCAATAGATTTGCGGTAGGCAATCTTTAAGAGCCAGGGTTTATATTTTGAAGGATCCTCAAGGTGTTTTAATTCTTTAAAACTTTTCAAAAATACATCCTGTGCTACCTCTTCGGCCACTTCTTTGTTTTTCAATATCCGAAACACCAGGTTGTAAACACTGCGCTCATGTTTACGAACCAACATCATGAGAGCATGCTCTGAACCCGATTCCAAAATCTTAACTATTAGGTTCCGGTCGTTTTGCATTCTATAGCAATAAGACGGGTATAACAGTTTAGTTGGTTACAAGAAGTAATTTGTAACCGGTCTGCTCTCAAGAACCGTCATTAAACCAAACGACTAAAAATTTAGAAACATGGAGTTAATAGGAATCGCCCTTATAGTATTCTCAACCGTGCTACTTGTATGTGTTATTTATTACGTGTCGGCCCAGATCCGTCATAAAGAGAAGATGGTCATGTTAGAAAAGGGAATGGATCCCGCTGATTATTGCAATCACATATTTCAGGAAGCCCTTAGACTAGGAGCCGCAATGTTAGGGGCAGGAATAGGTTTTTTTATAGGTGTATGGTTAGAAAGTTCCAACATCTTTCCTTCGCAGATTGAGATGCCGCTGTATTTTGCCCCCATACTTATATGCACGGGCACCGCGCTTATTATTTTTTATAAAGTCTTCAGAAATAAAAACAACTGATCAAAACGTAAACTCATATCGCCATGATCCATAAGACTATACGAATTGCTGTTTACCTTCTACTTGTTCATTCACTGCCATTCGCATATACACAACCACACAAGTCCGAATGGATGCGCTATTCGAATCCTGTTGAGGGAGGCTTTGATAATGACCAATTGAAAATGGTAAAAGAACAATTTAGCCAAATGAACAGTGCATCCTACATGGTTGTTCACAGTGGACATGTTGTCCTGAGTCTGGGCGATATTAGCCGAAGATTCATGTGTCATTCTATGCGTAAGAGTATTATGAGCGCTATGTATGGGATATATGTAGATAAAAGTAAAGTCAATCTCTATGCTACGTTGGATGAGTTAGGAATCGATGATAAACGGGGGCTCACAACCAGAGAAAAGCAAGCTCGGATTCATGATCTGATCACAGCAAGATCAGGTATTTATCATCCGGCGGCTTATGAGCCCAGAGGCATGAAAGAAAATCGTCCACAGCGTGGAAGCCGTAGACCAGGCGAAGAATTTTTCTATAACAATTGGGACTTCAATGTTCTCGTAACCATCCTGGAACAATCTGCTCAAATTAACTTCTTTGATGCAACCATTCGTGATCTCGCAAATCCATTGGGCATGCAGGATCTGAGAAGAGAAGACATGAGTTTTCGATACAATCCTGAGTCTGACCACCCGGCTTATTTGTTTAAAATGTCAACAAGGGATCTGGCCCGGTTCGGACAGCTTTACCTGAACAAAGGCGCTTGGAGAGGGCAACAAATAATTACGGAGAGCTGGGTGGAGAAAAGCACATCTGCTTATTCTTCGGATCTTCCCGGTTTCAAGAATCGTGGTGGTTATGGATACCTTTGGTGGGTTGATCAAAGCACTTTTTCGGAGCCTTGTTATTATGCAAGTGGTCTGGGAGGACATAGGGTTTTTATTTTTCCGAGGTCAAAACTTGTTATCGTACATAATGTAAATACATACCTTAATCAGTTTGAAAGGGAAGAAAACATTAATAAACTTGTTCAGCTTACACTAGATGCTAAATCGAAAAATGAAGCGCCGGATCCCGCACTTGAATTGCTAACCTTTGAAGACAAAACGCCACGGAAAGTAAAACTGTCCAAAAGGATCTTTGCACAATATCAGGGAGATTATCAGCATCCTTTTTTTGGTAAAATTTCAGTGGTTCCTCATAACGATAATTTTTTTATCAAGGGTAACAAGCTAGGGAGTTTCCGCATTTTCCCATTATCAAAAACGGAGTTTTTTATCGAGGATGTTCCCGAGTTAACCTTAATTTTCGAGCCTTCATCGGAAAAGAATGCGAAAGGAACAGCTATCACGAAACTTTCCGACGAGAGAATTCCAATATCCTTTAACTTGCATTATTAATATGAGTGTTTGAACGACACATAAAACTGACAGGTGATTTAATAGTCAATTTTCTCTTTAGATTGCCTTAAGTTTAACAGTACAGGAGGGTAATTTTCTGTACTATTTTTTGTTGCCGAAATTCATAAAACTGTTAAATTTAATTCCCTTCGCTAAGCGAAAACCGACCACCTTTTATAACTTATAGCATAAAATATGGTCGCAGCAATAGCTATGACCATATTGAGATTAAGGTATTCTGTGGTATTATTTTGAAATTTCTACCTCAGTTGCCAGGTCAAGACCATCGGCCACAATTTCAAATATATTTACATTTTGAGTTGTGCTGATAACAATTACGTCGGAGGAATTTTTTGTTGCCGCTTCAAGATGCTCGGATGTCACTCCTAAAAACCAAACCCCCGGATCGAATGTAACCTGGGCCAAGACTGTTTCACTTTCTCCGAAGACTATTCTTCCTTCCTTCTCTACCTCAAAGGTTTCACCAGAGTTAAATTCGAATCGAATTGCATGAGAAACCTCATTTCGATCCACGAAGGTACCATCGATTACGACGGAAGGTTGATTATTTTCATCCAATAGCTCAATCTCCACTTCTACTTCTTCGTAAGTTCCCATAGGAAAAGTCAGGCCACTGAGGTCTGGTGTGGTAGCTCCAGTTGCAAAGTCAATGACAACAGTCTGTTCTATATTCACTTCAACCGAATCAGTGTCTGTCTCTGCCTCAAATTGAATTTCACGTATTTTGATATAACCTTCAGTGAAGGTAAGGGAGTTTGTCGTCACACGACCTGTCGGTATACTTTTCGTAGAATTTATGGTGTTAAACTTGAGTTGCACCATTGGTGATGAAGTTTCATCGTTATCACAACTGGTTAAAAAGGCACTTATTGATGCAAAAAGTACCAGAGCTATTGTTTTTATTGATTGTTTCATGTTTTATAATTTCGATTTATCGTAATCTATTTTTAAAAAGTTAATTTCCGGGACTTAATGAGAAACTACCATCACCAGCAAAATTTGTTAAAGTTATGGTTATGGTCCAGTTCCCACTACTTCCAATCTCCGTTACACCTGAACGCGAATCATCACCCTGCCCTTTGGTCAAAGATTGATTAAGTACCGTTGCACCATCCGAGTCGGTAATGGTTAGTTGAAAATTTCCTCCTGCAACTGCTGTGATATCCATATTGTAATCTGCGGTAGCCAGTGGATTATTCCAGGTAAAACTTTGGGTGGTAGAGCCTCCATTACCAACAACATCACCTCCAAAATCGCTTCCTACAGAATTAATAGATACTGAGGCCGTGGCCTCCTCCTCATCACTGCATGCTGCAAAAGCCATAGTTAGTATTCCTAATATCAATAAAGAATAAATTGATCGTTTCGTTGTTTTAATAAAATTCATCGCTTTCATTTTCGGTTTTAACATTATAAAATTCATCTTCATTTGTACTTTTATTCCATGATCAAAAGCTCTTTGTAAGAACATTTTCCGGTTCAGTATAGAAAATGTTTACAGGATCAGAATTAACAGCTTGAGGCCAGTGAAAGGGTAGTAGTTTTAAGCAGTCCGGAAGATGAACATCAATGTTTTTACTTTATTTGTAAAAATTTGATATTCGAATTATATAACAGATGGGTCCTTTTAATTCCTACTATGGTTTCCCTTTTTTTATTTTATTTTTATTTGAAATTTTTAATAAAAACCTGTTCTTTAGATAGTTATGGGGTGCAATTTTTAGCCTTTTTATCTCTGAAATTTTACCTTATAGAGAGATGAAGCAAAGACATGTGTTCGATAGGACATTATTGTTTTGTGTTTCTTGCGATTTACAAATTGAATTTTGTCAGGAATAATAAATCTTTTAAAAAGTTGGAGAGAGGTGAGTTTGCTTTGTACTTATAGTAGCCATCAATTTAGTCCCCCAAATAGCCTTCAATACTGGTTTGTTTTACACCACAGGACAAGTCAACATCAGGCATGAGCTAACTTGGGAGGTTCACTCTCCTCATTTTGCATGAACCAGAAAAAATGAAAAAAATGAATTAAGATAATCCAAATCCCTAAGCCTCCATTTATATTTTAAATATGATGGCGAATGCTATATTTTATGCTAAAACAATACCCAGGGCGAAAAATAGTGAAATAGAAATACGGGAAAGAAAACAATGAAAAAGCCTATGGAAAGTGCAATGTATCTTGCCAGCAAGCGAGCTTTTCGCTTGGATACAACTAGTAGGAGATAGGGTACCAAAGAAGCAATAGCTACTGCAAAATTCATACTAACAAATACTCCCACTATGGTTATAGCAAAGATTGCTGGTCCAAATACAACCCCGGATATCAAACCATACAGAGCGCCCATGATGGACACAATGACCATAAAAATTCCGGCATATTTTACTCCTGCTATAAAATTTTTCATGTTTACAGTACTTCTTCAGATTCTAATTCATTCTCAACAGCCTTTGCCTTAGTTTTTTTGGCAACTGAAACCCGTTTGATCGATATGTTTCCTGATTTTTTCCATCTCGGTAACCAGATGATAAATCCGGTGATAAACAATGTAGCTGTTACCAAAGAAGCGATCAAAGCCAGAATTCTGGTAGGCAGACCGCCAAATGTTCCATAATGAATGGGAGTGATCCAGTTCAGGTACATTTTACCCAATTTAAGATCTTTGGATTCGCTGCTGTAAACCACCTCACCGGAATATTGATCCAACCAAAACATGCAATGATCACCTGTTTTTGCCACTGCAGGCGCCAGGACATTCATCCCATATGTACCTACCGAATCATGAGGAAAATTGATTCCCATTAAAATGCCACCTTCCACTTGTTTTTCTACTATTGCTTCCAGCTCGTCTATAGAAAGTGCCTTAGCATTTTCATAATAATTTGATTTCTGATCAAATATGGAAGCAATTGACTGAGGAGACTTAAAGCTTAGTAGAAAGAGAAATAAGAACACAAATTGGGAAAAAGTAATGACTACTCCTGTGATGGAAATCAAAGTAATGACCGGTGAAAAATAAAATCCCAGTGAATTATGCAAGTCAAAATTGATCCGCTTTTTATTACCACTCCAACGTATACCAAATCGCGCTTTCAGGTGCTTCCATTTTTTTGGTATCCAAAGGCGCAGTCCGGTAATCATTAAGATTGCACAAATCAGGGAACTCGTGCCCACCAGGTATTTTCCAAATGGCGGTATAAATAATGTTCTATGCAAATGACGGATAAACCCCATAACCGACTCCCGATAGATCCTCACACCTGTCACCTCAGCTGTATAAGGATTGATGATAGCCTGTTCACCATCATGTAAATACAATATATAGGCATGATTCCTCTTTTCGGCCATATATATGCCGCCCATATCCCAGTCCGGGTAGTCTTCCTTTAGTTTGGTGATGACATTCTGAAAAGAAAGAATAGCTTGCCCTTTTTCTTCAAAATCAAATAGCTCCGGGTTAAGCCACACATCCAGTTCATCTTCAAAAACCAAGAATGATCCTGTCAGGCTTACAATGATCAAAATCATACCGGCAGTGATACCTGCCCAGGTATGCCACTTTCCATACCAATGTTTTTGGTGTCTTGCGGCTCTTTTTAAGGATGACTTCATTTGCTAAATTTGTTGCCAATACCATATGGAACTTGCAATAGGCTTTTTACAAATTCCATTTGATCATAATGCTTAAAAATTCCCATTAACCGTTGAATACACAGAGCAAAAAGTAACCTGCTTGCACTTTTAAAGCATCACAATTATTTAGAATTAATATAGATAATAAACAAACTTACAAAGATCCAATACTCCATTGCAATAGCTATGATTAGTGATCCTAGTAGCTATGAATAGTGGTTTTAATAAAGACTTTCAAGACAAAGAAATGTTGGTAGAGTTTCGGAAAAAAATGTTGTTTTTTAGATAATTCTCTATTATTTAAGTAGTTCAGAATACTTTAAAAGCTTCAATTACTAATTAGAGTTGACTAAAACCTTATCACTACTCATAGCGATTGACAGGAACGAAAACACAGCTTAACTTTGAAAAAATATTTACTTTATTATTTTGGATACACTTGATCAAATGAAACTTGGAGATTTAGCAATCGTCCAAAAGGTAAGCTCCAGCGTATTGGCCTGCAAACTCACCGAGATGGGTTTGTACCCCGGAAAAGAAATAAAAATACTTTTTAAAGCCCCTCTTGGTGACCCAATAGGAATTGAGGTGGGAGATTATACACTTTCATTGCGTAAAAAAGAAGCTGCATTGATAGAAGTTACTGTTGGCACCTGATCTATGAATATTCAAAAGATTGCATTAGTAGGAAATCCCAATTCCGGAAAGAGCTCTGTTTTCAACCAACTGACAGGCCTCAATCAACATGTGGGAAATTATCCGGGAGTAACCGTTGATAAGAAAACAGGGTCATTTCAACTTGGAGATGGTGAGAAAGTTAAGGTTATTGACCTGCCGGGAATTTATAGTGTCTATCCAAAATCCGAAGACGAGCGAGTAGTATTTGAGATTTTGAATGACCCACAGAATGAAAACTATCCTGACCTTTTCGTGGTTGTTGTTGATGCTACCAACCTGGAAAGAAATCTTTTGTTGTTTACACAACTGCATGATCTGGGGGTTCCTATCATTCTTGTGCTCAACATGTTCGATTTATTGAGAGAGGAAGGCATCAGGATAGATGTTGAGAAATTAAGTGAACTACTTGGAACCATCCCTGTTGTGCCGCTGGATGCCAGGAAAGGAGAGGGAATTGATAAGTTAAAAAAAGCCGTAAGTGATTTCCAACAAACCACATGGATCCCGTTTTTGAATGAATCACATATTTCTGAATCAGGAGCGAAAACTTTGCTCACAGAATCCGAGCAAATCGAAGATACAGATCACAGGTTTAAAAAAATTGCTCAAATACTAAAGTTCTGCTTAAAAAGAGAAACACCTCCAAAGTCGCGAAAACTGGCAAGCAATAACATTGATAAAATTGTGACACATCCAATTTGGGGATATGGGATTTTTCTATTCATTCTTCTCATGATATTCCAGGCCATTTATGAATTGGCCAGTGTTCCCATGGATTTGATAGACAACGTGTTTTTAGTGTTAAGCCAGCAAGTAAAAAGCACGCTTCCTTCCGGAGTATTTACAGATCTCATTGCCGAAGGGATTGTGCCTGGAATTGGTGGTGTGGTAATTTTCGTGCCACAGATCGTTTTACTTTTTGCGTTCATTGCCATTTTGGAGGAAACCGGCTATATGTCCAGAGTGGTCTTTATCATGGACCGGTTAATGCGTCCTTTTGGTCTGAACGGGAAAAGCGTGGTACCACTGATATCTGGCGTTGCCTGTGCCATTCCAGCGATAATGGCTACACGTACAATAGATCAATGGAAAGACCGGTTGATCACTATTATGGTTACACCGCTCACCAGTTGCTCTGCACGATTGCCTGTTTATACATTGTTGATTGCCCTGACGATACCAGAAGAGGAAATATGGGGATTTATGAATCTGCAAGGATTGGTATTACTGGGAATGTATCTATTGGGATTTGTCGCAGCATTTATGGCAGCCATTATCTTTAAGTTGATCATTAGATCTGACCAAAAGAGTTTCCTAATAATGGAAATGCCTACATACAAAATTCCTAGATGGTCTAATATTGGTATAACTTTATGGGAGAAGACCAAAGTCTTTGTATGGGAAGCTGGCCGAGTGATCATGGCTATTTCCGTAATTTTGTGGGTTTTGGCTTCCTATGGCCCGTCTGATCGCATCGAAAAAGCTGTAAGCGCTATTCCTAAGCCTGTTGATACTTCTGTTGACGCTGAAAAAACTTATGAAGAAAAGGTGTCTTCGGTCAGATTGGAGAATTCATGGATTGGCATTCTTGGAAAACAATTAGAGCCAGCTATCGAACCTTTGGGTTATGACTGGCAGGTGGGAATTGCCTTGATCACTTCTTTCGCGGCGCGGGAGGTTTTTGTAAGTTCTATGGCAACCATCTATAGCGTGGGGGAGGACTTTGAGGATGAAGCCACCATGATCCATCGAATGCAGCAGGAAATTAACCCTACAACAGGTGAAAAAGTATATAATCTGGCATCTGGTTTGTCACTCATGGTTTTTTATGCTTTTGCCATGCAATGCATGAGTACCCTGGCCATTGTGAAACGAGAAACCAAAAGTTGGAAATGGCCGTTGCTTCAATTAGTTTATATGACTACTTTAGCCTATATGGCAGCCTTTGTTACTTATAACTATTTACAATGATTCAGGGAATCTTAGTCGTTACACTCTTCATATTGGCAAGTTTTTATCTTGGAAGGATAGTTTATAAAGAGTTTTCAGGAAAGGGTAAAAACTGTAGCAATTGTGCCGTCAAGAACCGGAGCATAAAGCCATAGTCCTATTCCGGCTTTGAAAAGTGTGTGTTCATTCTTAAAAATATAGATTATTGAATTAAGTCAATACCGTCATCCCTGAATTTTCGTAACAAAGTGAAGAAAATATCCGGGATCCCCATCGAAATCTGATGTAGGTTGTAGACCGACATACAAACGTTGAAGTTCTGGTAAGGAGATCCCTGATCTTCGCTGCGCTTTGTCAGGGATGACGTGCTTGCTGTAATCATAAATACTTTTTTCTCACGATATATCCTGGTAATAAAGCCCAAAGTATCTGTCTCTGAAATAGATCTCTTTTTATTTCTTTCAACCAAATGTCCCGATTAGAAAACCTTCAATTTGAAAAAAATACCTACTTCTAGCTAAGCTCCTTTCATTAATCACTACTTCTGGCTATGCCATTTTTACTAGCAATAGCGATTGACTGGTTACGCCACCGTTTTAATCTTTGCAGTCTATTTAGAATGATTCTAATTAAGAGAATTATGAAACAAGCAATTACTATTTTTTTGCTTTTAACGGTCACTATTCATGGCTTATCAGCTCAGGAGAATAGGGCAAAAATACACGGAACACTAACAGGAGCGGATGGTGAACCAGCTATTGGCATCACGATCTTTTTACAAGGAACCAATTTGGGCGCTGTGACAGATGTCAATGGTGACTATGAGATCAAGGACATTCCACCCGGCGAATACATCTTATTAGTGTCGGGTGTTGGTTATAAGAAATCAAGCAGGTCAGTTAGGCTCACAAGTGGAGAGGACTTTGCCTTTAATCAGATATTGGAATTACATACACAAGAGCTGGAAGAACTGGTTGTATATGGTAAGTCAAAGGCTACGGAAATGAGGGAGCAAGCTTATGCCATAGAAGTTGTTGAGGCCAATGGCTTCAAAAATTTGTCCACAAACGCCAATGATATTCTTGGTAAAATTTCCGGGGTGAACATCAGGCAATCCGGTGGTTTGGGCTCAGATTTTTCATTGTCATTGAATGGTCTATCGGGCAACCAGGTGCGTATATTTCTGGATGGTGTGCCCATGGATTATTTCGGAACATCGCTTTCACTCAATAATTTTTCTGCTAACCTCATTGAGCGAATAGAAGTATATAAAGGCGTTGTGCCCATACATCTTTCTTCCGATGCACTGGGTGGAGCCATAAACGTAATAACAGGTAAAAAAACGCAATCATACCTGGATGCCTCTTATTCCATTGGTTCTTTTGATACGCATATCGGATCACTCAATGCTCAATACAGGGCTCAAAACTCTGGCTTTACTGTCCGTTTTAAATCTTTTTATAATACCTCTCAAAACGATTACAAGGTACCTGTAAAACCGTTGAATTTTGAAACCGGTAAGGAGGCTGAAAATGCCATTGATGTGGAACGTTTTCACGATGCCTATCGCTCCAAAATGGCCTGGGCTGAAACAGGCGTCACTGCTACTAAATATGCTGATCAGCTTTTGGTTGGGATCTTATATTCTGACAATTACAAAGAATTGCAACAGCCCGCGAATGCCATCGGTCAGGCCAAAATACCTTATGGGGAGGTTAGTACGGAAGAGGAAAAAGTAATAGCAAACTTCACCTACAGCAAAGCCGGGCTTCTAAGCAACAAGTTGAGTCTAAATTCCTATTTAGTAGGTGTTTTTTCTGAAAGCATAGCCAAAGATACCAGCAGTTACCGATATGATTGGTTTGGTAATAGAGCATTACGGACTAATAATACAACAGGGGAGATCGAGAACAGAAAGACCTTTTTGCAACTTGATGCTAACAATTATTTGGGAAATTTTAATGCTGAATATGAAATTATTGACAATCACAACATAGCGATAAACTACAGTCTTAATCACTTGAAGCTTCAGGGGCAGGATGATTACAAAGAGCAAAATAATACGCAATTCAGTAATCCTAATAAAGTCACCAAACAAGTACTGGGAGCCAGTTATACTAATGCTTTTTTTGGCAAACGACTAAAAAATACCTTCTTCACCAAGCGCTACGGCTATAAGATCCAATCGCTGGAAACAAACTATCAGGGAACAGAATTAAATCCTTTCACCAAAACCAAGGATAATGTTGGTTTTGGGATTTCCAGTACTTATCAATTCGATAAAATTCAGGTCAAGGTCTCTTATGAGAATGCAACAAGATTTCCGGAGATTATAGAACTTTTTGGGGATGGTTTGAACTATGTTCCCAATCCTAGCTTACAGCCGGAAAAAAGTAACAATTACAATTTGGGTGTCATATTTAACAACCGGTCAATCAACCAACCCATTGCCATTTCTGTCAACAGTTTCATAAGAGATGCGGAGGATTTTATCATTCCTCAGGTACAAGGAATTAAGGTGTTTCACATCAATAATGGCAAAGTACTTTCAAAGGGCATTGATGTGGCAGGTAGCTATAGTTTTAAAGACAAACTCCTTTTTACCTTGAATGGTACCTATCTTGATCTCAGAGATAATAATAAATGGAGGAATGGTGAAGTCGGTGTTGAAAACACGCTATATAAAATAAGGCTTCCAAATGTTCCCTATTTGTTTGGAAACCTGACCATATCCTATCGAAAGCCAGATCTTCTTAAAGATCAGGACAACTTTTCCATTTCAGCCGTCCAAAGTTATGTACACAGCTTCTTTTACAGATGGGAAAATTTAGCCAGCCAGGACAAAGGTATTGTACCGGAACAGTGGACAACCAATCTTGAGTTTGTCTACAGTTTGGCTAATGAAAAATACAATGCATCTCTCGGGATATCCAACCTTTGGGATGCCAAAGTTTATGATAACTTCCAGCAGTTAAGGCCTGGAAGAACCTTCAATTTTAAGTTGCGCTATTTTATTAATTAATCCCTAAACTATGAGTAGAATAAAATCTAATTTATTGAAACTATCTTCGTTAGTACTAATTGTTGCTTTCGTTTTTAGTTGTTCGGATTCTGACGATGCTCCGGCTCCTGTAATAACCAATTTTTTCCTGGGTATTGAATCAGCAACCGATCCGGCAGTAGATGTATTAAGTCCTGCAGCATCCATCGAATCAGGTACGATCTCCCCGGTAAACAATGGTTTTGAACAACCTGCGTGGATGTCTTTTATACAAGGAAAAGATCAGATATTCTCTGCGGGGTATACTTCTGCTCCGGAATTTACCAGTTACGAATTGGTCAATGGAGAATTGACAAAAGGTGGAAGTTTTTTCACTGACCTGGCGATTTATGCGTCGGATGTGGTCGATGAAGGCACCATGATACTAATGGGTTCACCGAGAGAAGGACTGTCAGCTAAGAAGATCTACAAAGTCAATACGAATACTATGAGTATAGAGAATACCGTCAGTGTTGATTTTGGAAACGATGCCGCAAATGATCTGCTTGCCTTTCCGGTTGATTTGAAGGTAAGAGGTTCGAAATTGTTTGTAGCCTACTATTTGATCTCTGCTTCCGGAAATTTTTCAACACCTAGTGCCAATGAAGCAAGAATAGCGGTATTCAGCTATCCCCAGCTTGAATTCGAGAAAATAATAACGGACGACAGGGCGCCAAACATTGGCAGGTACTACACTACCAATGCATTGGAAATGGATGAAAATGGTGACATCTACACCTTTTCTCCATCATCGCTGGCCTGCGGGTATGCACCAACCCCGGCTACAAATTCCGGTATACTGAGAATTAAAGATGGTCAAACAGACTTTGATCCCACCTATCATATTGATTTTGAAACCTTAAGTGGAGGTTATAAAATTAATGATATGTTCTATGTAGGAAACGGCAAAGCAGTGGTTAGAATATTAAAAGAGGATGAAACCAATGCAGATTTTTTATGGGCAACCTACAGTCCAACATCGGAGCAGCCATTATTGGAAACAGGAATCGTTGACCTGAACAATAAAACATTCACTTTGTTATCCAATGTGCCTAAAGGCGGCGGTGGCTGGAACGGCGCATATTTGGTAGATGATTTGAAGCTTTATTTAGGAGTCAGCAGCAGTTCATTTGCCGATATTTACGTGATAGATGTAGTAAGTGAAACAGCTACGAAGGGTGCTACCATTCAAGGAAATTATGTAAAGGCAATTCTTTCCCTATCTGAATAATGATTTTTTTTATATGCATGCCCGGCTTGTTTGAGCCGGGTTTCCTTCATTATTACCTGATTAAAAAAACAGACTTCAGATAAATTATAAATACTTGTTGCGTGGCAAACAAAAGACTAAAAAAAATCATCCGACAGACACATCTTTATCTGGGCCTGGTCTCAGGATTGGTAGTCTTTATTATTGCCATTACTGGGTGTTGCTGGGTCTTTCGGGCTGAGATAACCCGGATGATAGATGGGGACAGATCAGTAGAGGCCGAAGACCGGCCATTCATAACACCGGAGCAAGCCAAGGCATTCGCTTTAAAGATCTATCCTGATAAACAAATTCACGGCACCGCCTATGGACATGCCACAGATCCTGTTGAGGTCATTTTTTATGAAGCAGAACCTGAATTTTATCATTCTGTCTATTTGAATCCCTATAGCGGAGAAGTACTGGACAACAAAAATCATCGAGAAGGTTTTTTCTGGTTCGTTTTGAAAGGGCATTTATATCTATGGCTCCCCAAAGCTATCGGTTCCCAGCTCACCGGTTATGGAACGATGATTTTTGTTGTCATGTTGATAACAGGTGTTATCTTATGGTGGCCTAAAAACAAGAAAAACCGAAAGCAACGATTAAAATTCGATTGGAAAACCACAACCAGATGGAGGAGAAAGAACTTTGACCTTCACAGTATTGTGGGTTTTTATGTATCTATCTTCGCCTTGGTCATAGCTTTCTCCGGTCTCATCATGGCCTTCAATTGGGTTTATTTTGTAACGTACAAAACCTGGGGTGGGGACAAAGCACCTCAATTCATCATCCCGGCCAACGTAAGCGAAATGGTACCACCTGATTCAGATGAAAACCCTCCCATCAATCGACTTTTTCCTATACTGGTACAAGAATACCCTGATTATGAAAGCTTTGAATTTCACTACCCGGCCACAGACTCATCTTCGATCTATGTGGAAATATCCTCCCAAAAAGGTGTTTATTATAGTTCCGATTACCGTTTTTTTGACCAATATACATTAGCAGAGATTGAAACGCCCGGCATTTATGGTAAGTACTCAAACGCTTCTCTGGCAGATAAAGTAATACGCATGAACTACGATATCCATGTGGGTGCCATTGGCGGTTTACCAGGAAAGATAGTAGCTTTTCTTATCAGCCTTATCACAGCAACCTTGCCTGTCACCGGTGTATTGTTGTGGTGGGGGCGGAAGAAAAAAGAAAGGACTAAGGATATTAATTTATTATCCATTCAGAGAAAGCACACACAATCAGCCTTTGCTTCCAATAGTGAATAGCCGAGGGCTATTGAGCAATAGGACATCATTGCTTGATCTTTATGCAATAACCTGTGGAGTATATTTTTTTCGTAAAGGAGTCACATTGGCAAATATCAGATTGGAATAAAAATCAAAATTTAAGTGTTACAATGGAATTCCAATACGATAGTGACGGCCTTGACAATTCATAAATAGATGAATAAGTGAATTCGGCTCGATATGGACATCAAAACCGGTGTCCTTAAACAATGTGTTTCTACATTTTTTGAACTTTTGAAATATTTATGGATAAATTTTTAGGGTTGGGCTTCGTTAATTTTACCAGCGATATAAAGGGAGCGGAAGTTATAATGTTCTTTATTTGTATATTGTAAAGTATGACCTCAACTCAGATTTAACCGATTGGATAGCGAAGAAATATATTTCAATTTAAATCCGGTCAATTTTTTCATCATTTCCGGACTATTTCAAAATTTCATATTAACAGGGATCCTGTTGTTCCGTAGAGGGGACAGGCCACTAGCAAATAGACTTATATCCTTAACGCTACTCATAGTGAATTTGCACCTGACCTATTTAATGGTGCTGGATACCAACCTGGATAATTTTTTCCCCTCCTTGCTTTGGATTCCCTATTCATACATCACTGCTATTGGTCCATTGATATATTTCTATGCAAAAGCACTTACCAATACCGGGTTTGTCTTGTCTAGGGTGAGTATTAGACATTTTGTGCCGGTAATCGTTGAATTCATACTACAGCTTATTCAGATAGCTTATAGTATTCAAGATGCGCAACTTTATTACAATACACCCCTTTACTTTTATGTAACTCCAATAACCTATTTGTGGGCAGCGGGATCAATTTTATTCTATTTGCACCTGTCACTTAAGATCATTAATAATCATGAAGTTTGGGTATTGGAAAATTTCTCCAATCTCAAGGAAATAACGCTGAATTGGTTAAAAAAACTGATCGTCTATTATCGACTGCTATGGATCATTTGGGTCCCATTTATAATAACATTTTTATTGTTTTTTAGATTTCAGCTTCAATATATTTCAATTGTCCTTGCCCTCTATTTCTTGATGCTGATTTTGACTTACCTGACACTTTGGATAGGATTGGAGAGTCTTAAAAAGGGGAACCTCATTTTTTTAAAACCAAATGAGGAAAAAACAGCCAACAAAAATTTCGGTAAGCTCACCAAAGCGGAAATACAGAATTGCATTAGCAAAATAATTCGATTGATGGATCAGGATAAAATGTACCTAAATGAAAACCTTAGCCTCAGAGAGCTTGCGATAAAGCTGAATGCAGATCCCAATTTAATTTCATTTGTTCTGAATAATCATATGGAGAAGAACTTTTACGATTTTGTTAATAGCTACCGAATCGAAGAAGTAATAAATAAACTAAATGATCCTTCATACAAGCACCTCACGTTGCTGGGAATTGCGATGGAATCTGGTTTCAATTCAAAAACCACATTTAACAGAGTTTTTAAGCAAGTCACCGGAATGACTCCATCCGCATTTCAAAAAAGAAGCACAAATTAAAAATTTCGAAATAAGTTCCATCCCTCATTTTGGAACGATTTGAAGTGCTTCATTTCATTGCTTTGATCAAAATTTTAAACAAATCAATGAAACAATGAACAGATTATTAGTCATTCTATTTACTCTTTCCTCTTTGACTTGCCTTGGGCAAGAAACAAAAAATAACAGTGAAGAAATCTTGATAAATAAGATTTTGGCCGATCCTTCACCACGTGAAATAAAGAAAGTATTATCAGGCCTGCGAAAACAAAACTTATCTCCCAGAAATGTGACTATTCATGACTCCATTGCACTTTCAAATGCGAATACATTGTATATACTTTCTCATGTGGTAGAGGGGAATAAACACTATGGTGCAGTGATCATTCCTGATCATAGTAAAATGAAAAAAATGCCGGTCCTTATCCTGGCTACAGGTGGAGATGGAATGCACACTCAGTTTGATATAACGCAGGATTTTAATCACAGCGCTGCCCAATTTCCAAACCTTATCGGAAGTGATTTGGATAACGAGTTTATTATTGTAATACCATCATTCCGGGGACAACAAATGATAATTGGCGATAAGAAATATCAGTCGGAGGGAAACGTTGGTGATGCCTTTCACGGAGCTACCACAGATGCCATAGCCTTTTTAAATGTCACACTTGCAACTTTCAATCAAGCTGATAAAGAACGCATAGCGATTTATGGAGGGAGCAGAGGCGGAACTGTAGCTTTGCTGGCTTCTTCAAGGGACAAACGAATAAAAAGAACGATCGTCGTAGCTGCCCCCACTGATATGAAGGCACTTTATTTGTTATACCCAGATCAGTTTAAGTTACTTTTCTTTAATGATCTGTTACAGGGGAAAATCACAGAAGATGAAGCCAGGAAAAAGTTTATATCAAGCTCCCCAATTTATTTTATCAAAGAATTGCCAGTTGTACAGCTTCACCACGATAAGAATGATCCGTTTGTGCCGGTGGAGTTTGCTAGAAGATTGACAGATAATATGTCAGCGATTGGAAAAGATATTGACAATTACTTTTATGATGAAGGCATTCATGGGTTTTGGAACGATGAAGTATTTTGGAAGCGTGTGCAGCACTTTATTCGACCGTTGATTGAATAAAAACGCCACCTCTAACCTTTAATAAAGCGTGTGCCTGGGAGTATTGACTGGAAAGCAAATGTACTTCAGTAGATATCTAAAGAGTTCAGAGGCACATGCCTTATCTACTTAAACAAGAATATCCGCCTTGTTCCGATTGTGAAAAACTCACTAGGAATACAAAAGGAGAAATGAGCGAAATGAAAGTGGATAACTTGGTATCCAAGAATATATATTTCTACTTTTTTTATCAAATTAAAAGGTCATCTCGGTCAATGCTTTTTTTAAAACTATTTACCAAAGGTATGCACCGGAATGACCAATATTTTGTAAACTTTATTTGCAATATTTGTAGAATAGAGAATATGATGTTCTTTATCATACATTATGTGTTATTGATTGAAACACTTCAAAACCATATCGGAATACTGCAGAGGCATTAACATTAGCCCTCCAAGGCATCCGCATTTTGATATTCGGAGTTTTGAAGAAAACATGGACACAGTCCACCAGCAAATGCCGGCATTCAGGCATGAGTTTTATGCCATCGCCATAAAAGCAGATGGCGATGGGAAAGTCATTTCAGGTCAGTTTTCTGATTTTCCTGAAGGCACATCGCTGTTTTTCAATACCCCTTTTCAATTACTTTCCTGGGATATTATTCCGAATTGGAAGGGTTATTATATCATGTTCAGTCAGGATTTCGTAACCCAATCCAATGTATTGACCCAGATATTGGACCTGTTTCCATTCTTGAAAATGGAAAAATCAATTCCTTTTAACATTCCGTCTGGTCAGTTAGACAAAATACTTTCCATTTATGAAAGCATTTGGCAAGAGTATAACAGTGCTGCTTCTGATAAATTCCAATTGATTGAAGCACAAGTATTTCTTCTGTTAATACATGTAAAGCGACTTTTTGAAGAACAGATAGACAGTGATTTGGCAGAAGCGAGTTTAAAGGCTGCTGACCTAAAACTTTTGTCCCGCTATCAAACGCTAATCCAAACAAGCTTTTATCCGGATGTTAGTCTGGAAACCTTTGCTAATCTTCATTCTACGAGCTATTACGCTCAAAAATTGAGCGTGCATCCAAACCACTTGAATGCTGTGGTAAAAAATATAACAGGGATTACAGCACTCAACCACATACACCACCATCTGCTGTCCCTCTCCAAATCTTATCTGGCACAGACCGAGTGGAGTGTAAAAGAAATTGCTTATACCCTCCACTTCGAGAGCCCTAATAATTTTAGTTCTTTTTTCAAAAGAAACACTGGTCTCACCCCCTTAGAGTACCGCCAGCAGGCAAATCTTTGAAATCCATACATCTTCATTTGAAATCCTAAATAGGTCGCTTCAAGTATTTCAGAGCTTTGTATTGTAAAAACAATTAAAGGCAATGAAAACAGTCGTAATCGGGGTTATCGCCCTTGTATCCTTAAACTTAAACGCACAAAATATGACAGATCCAAAAAAGACGGTCATTGGTTTGTTTATCGCTACTGACCAAAAGGACTGGGAGCAAGTTGAAAAATCCTTTCATCAGGAAGTTTTATTGGACTATTCATCCATGAATGGAAATCCGGCTTCGAAGCTATCCCCTGAGCAGATTATTTCAGCTTGGAAAGGGATTCTTCCGGGATTCGAACATACCCATCACCAATTGGGAAATTTCATCTCATCAGTTGATGGAAATAAAGCAGAAGTCTTCTGTTACGGAACAGCAAGTCACTACCTGAGTGATAAAGAAGGAAGTTTGTGGCTAGTTGTTGGCACTTATGATTTCGAATTAGAACAACTGGCGAATGGCTCATGGAAAATTACTTCCATGAAATTCAACTTCAAGTATCAAGATGGTAATACATCATTACCGCAGAAAGCGATAAGCAGCATCAAATAAACATTCAAATGAAAGTAACACACATAATGCTCCTTTTATTGGGTTTACTGGCGTGCTGTACAAACCGCAAGAATCATGAATTGGAAAATCTTAAAGATGATATCGAAATGAAAACAGAAACAGCAATCAAAAATAAAGAGTCGGTAAGGGCATTTTTCAAAGCACTGGAAAATGAAAGTGTGGATCAGCTGGTTTCATTATTCGCTGATGATGCAAAGCATATTAATCCATATGCATCGGGACTATTCCCTGAAGGAGCTGACGGTAAAGAAGAAATTCGTAACTACTGGACACCTGTTTTTCCAAACTTTGATGGAATGGAATTCCCGATTGAAGAGCTCTATGCGATGGAAGACCCAAGTATTGTTTTCGTGAAATACATCGGTAAAATCAAACTAAAGAATGATGCAGGACTTTACGAGAACAGTTACTACTCAACTTTCAAATTCAATGAAGCGGGATTGATTACCGAATATGTAGAAATATTTAACCCAATTGTGGCCGCACGTGGCTTTGGACTTATTGATAAAATTAAATAATCAGAAATGAAGAAGATAATAATTGGAATAGCGGGATTGGTGTTCCTGCTAAGTTGTAACTCAAATCAAAAAAACACCAATACAAATAAATCAGTTGAATCAAGAAGCTTAAATCAAGTACAAATGAAAAAAGTAAGTTTTAACAGCAAAGGTGCTAAGCTAGTGGGAAACCTTTATTACCCTAAGAATTTTAATGAATCGCAAACCTATCCCGCCATTGTTGTTTCAGGAAGTTGGACAACTGTAAAAGAACAAATGGCTGGTTTATATGCTGAGAAGCTGGCTAATGAAGGCTTCATTACATTAGCTTTCGATTTCAGGAACTTTGGAGAAAGTGAAGGTCAACCAAGGTTTTACGAAAGTCCTGCTCTCAAGCAAATTGATGTTCAAAATGCAGTGTCCTATCTCGAAAGCCTGCAAGAAGTCAATAATTCAAAAATCGGGGCATTTGGTGTATGCGCCGGAGCTATGTACACACTAATGGCTGCTTCGGAGGATGATAGAATAAAATCAGTAGTAACTACAGCTTCCTGGTTGCATGATGCAGAAGCCGTGAAGCTGTTTTACGGTGGTGAGGAAGGAGTTAATGCCAGGATCAAAGCTGCACAAGAAGCTAAGAAGGAATATGCGGAAAATGGAACCATAGCCTATATTCCAAGTATTTCTACCGAAGACCAAAGTGCTGCCATGTATGGCCCTTATGATTATTACCTGAACCCGGAAAGAGGCGCAGTTCCTCAATGGAGTGCAGACAAATTTGCTGTAATGTCTTGGGAAGATTGGCTGACTACCGATCCTATGCCAACGGCATCTGATCTAAATGCTCCCACTTTAATGATCCATTCGGATGGTGCGGTACTGCCTCAATACACAAAAAAATACTTTGAGAAGATTGCCACCTCAAACAAGAAACTACATTGGATGGAGACCGACTTAGAATCCCCATATCACCAGTTCAACTATTATGACCAGGATGCTGAAGTAAATGAATCTGTGACAGAAGCAACCAAATGGTTTAGCACAAAAATGTAGAAAACAGCATACAACACAAATGATATGGTACATGCCTTTACTCAGTTACTTGAAAGTGGGGTGCAAATCCGATACTTTGGAATGCATTAACTGAGTCCAAAGGCAAGTACCATATCTTGATCGTTGGAAGTAATGGAAGAAAACAGAGATCATGCAAGATATGACAGATTCCAGCTTAAAAAATGAAATGAGGGATATAGAAAGGATGAATATTTCTTTATGGAAGCTCCTAACAATTATCTTGATGAACAGTTGGGCAGATTAAAACGTTCTTAAGAAAGATTTCATAGTCCTTCCAGGTTGGCCTAACCATATTCCCATCTTCCTGATTGTTTCATTCCGGCACATAAATAATCTCACCGTTTTCCAGCTCATAAGCGGTTCCCACACGTTTACCTTTTTTGCCATCACCTTTTACGCTGTTGTTTGACTTGTATCGTGTGATTTCTTCTCCTTTTTTGGTAATGATCTCCATATTTTCCTTTCCCGGGTTTTTGACTATGGTAAAGTCTTCCTGTGTAAATAGCTCCGTCATATTAAAACGGGTGACCAGCGCTACCATCAGCGCCACGGCAAAAACCATGGCTACATCAAAGAGATTAGCAACAGACGAAATGGGATCATCATCAACCTGGCTATTGAGAAAGCTATTTTTTCTTCTTTTCATTTTCTTCTGTTATTAGGTCAGCAATATAATGCAGTTGTGAAAGGTCTTTGGCAAACCATCGCTGTTTAACCTCAGTGAGGATAAAACCAATGGCACCAACGATCAGCCCAACCACTGTTGTAGAAAAAGCTACCTGCATATTTTCTGCCATGGAGGCAATGTTCCCTGAAGCCAGGCCTATCAGGGCAGGCCCCATGGGGATCAAGGTACCCATCAAACCCAATACAGGGCCGAGTTTCGACATGCTTTTGGTGGAGGCCAGTTGGCGGGCCATTGCCAGCTCAAAGTCTGCCAGCGTTTTTTCACGATTGACCGGAGATTGAGTAGCATTGAACAAGCGTTCCAGGTAAGCGAATATGGGAGCCTTTCCCTTAGGGCTCTCTTTTTCTTTCAACCCGGATTCAGAGACATCACCAAGGAAAGTGTCTAGTATTTTTGAAGCTCTCAGTCGATTCATGTAGGTTCCGTAGAAACTACCAATGGCTGCAAGCGACCGAAGGAATAAAAAGAGTAAAATAACCACTACCGGAAGCATTAGTCCGGTTGAGATCCAGTACAATACTTTGTTTAAAATTTCCATTTAAGCTTTATTCGTTTTTTTAATATTGACCAGCACCATCCAATCAAAATCATAAAAAATGCAAGGCCAATGACAGCCAAAAGAGAACTGATCTCAAAACCTGTTTGTTGTTGGCGATAAGGTAATCTCTGTGTAAACACGGTGATGATCACACCTACCATTATTTGTCCAAAACCAAAAATATAGCGCAATTCCAATCTCAAGTAGCTTTCTGGAATGATCCATTTAACCACCTGAGGGAGCAATAACAATATGAGCCCAATACCAATGGAGAAGTACAAACCAAGCAAACCAAAATCCACCTGAGAAAAAGCATAGAAAAACATCATTTGGGTATAGAGCATTACCGCGAACAGCATGATGCCGGGAAAAAAGCTGGCGTACTTCACCTGCTTTTTCACAGGCTGACCAAAACATTGTTTGAGCATTGAAAGATCAATACCTATGAACAACAATACTTCAATCATCTGAATAACTGCGAGGTTCTGCATTTTGATGGGATCACCGAGCCATAGGTTCAGCTGATCTTTGCTTTGCTCGATGACCCAAGGATACATTTGAAAAGCAAGCAAAGAAAGAATTAACGCCAGCACTAGTCGTGGAACAAAGCTCCAATGACTCATTTGAAATAATGAGCTCAATGCAGCCAACACAAGTAATAACTGAACAGCTAACTCCATCCTAATTTTGTCTTCTGCGCTTAACAATGAGGAATATAAGGAGCAAAGCAATCAATCCAATAACGGCATATACCACGATTGATCTGTTCTGTTGAAAACTGTTTTCTTTTTGTCCTTCTTTTAAGGTTTCCTTTTCTAACACCATGCCTTCCTCTGTAATCGAAGACTCCTTTACCACTTTTAAAGCGGCTTCGTAACTAGCCAATGCTTCATCGGTCAGGTTTTCTGAGATGAAAGCTTGTAGCTTGTCATTATTACACACGAAACCACTACATCCCGCTTGGTATGCTTGAATCAGATCAGTGTGCAAAGTGGTAAGTTCTTTAACTTGCTGGTCTGAAGCCTTCCAATAACCTTTGCGGATGGTTTCCAACATCACAGCTGTCATTTCCTGCAATGCATAAGGATTCTCCCTTTGGAAGAAATCCTGGACATTGAGATCAAGCTTGTCCTTGACATACACATCATGCAGGTTATTCCAAAGGGCATTATCGATTTCCGAGGGTTTCATAACATTCCATCCGTAGGTATTTCGGAAGGTTTCGGCAAACGTTTCAGCTGAAGTCGCACCTCCTTTCATGTATTCATCGATGTACTTGGGGTTGAGCAAAGTGGATCTTGCTTCTACCCACAGTGCCTCTTTTAGTCCCTGAACGGTGGCTTTAGAAGGATTTCGGAAATCATTGAAATAGGCATCGGGATCATTGCCTGTAACAGACCGGACCGCCATACTCAAACCACCCATGAATTCGTAGACATGATCAAGGCTCAGACCTCCCCATGTGTTACTCTCTCGTGGTTGCACGACCACTTCGGTATTTTGCAATGCTGCTTCAAAGACGCCTTTTTGAAAAGCACCCCAGCTCTCACCTTCATCGTAAATGGCCCCCATATTATTAAGATAGGTTTCAGCTATCTCACTTTCATCTTCCCAGCTATTGCCCTTCTCAACCATTCCCATGATATTGGTACCATAGATACCATTCACACCTCCAAAGACCCGTTGCGTAGACCATTCCCTGGCTTGTTTAGGAGAAAGCCCTTTTTCTTTCATGAATTCTTCAGCAGCCAACACTCCTGCCTGTACAAAATTTTCTTTTGTATCTTTCGCCTCAGCAGCCATTTTTACCGCTTTGTTGATCAGGTACATCCGGGAAGCTGCTAAATCACGGAACTGTCCTGCAGTTTGTGCCACCACGTCTATCCTGGGGCGGCCTAGTTCCCTTTCCGGAATTAGGCGAATGTCCACCACTCTTTTGAATGGATCGCGGACTGGCTCCACTCCTAATAAATAAAATATCTGGGCCACCATGGCCCCTTCAGTATCTATAAAGTCTCCTGGCCAAAGTGTAAAGCTTACTTTTTGCGGATATGCACCATGTTTTTCAAAGTGGTTGTCCAAAAGCGTTTTAGCAAGTGTGGTTCCAACATTCCAGGCCTCCGGAGAAGGCGTTTTTTCCGCGTCTATTGAATAGAGATTACGTCCGGTAGGAACGGTTGCAGGATTGGTGATGGGATCTCCACCGGAAGATGGTGAAATATAACCACCTTTAAGTCCGGTGAGCACTGCTTGCAACTCCGCTGGTGTACTGGAAGTCAGGTCGGTTCGATACTGGTTTACAGATAGAACGGCCCGCTCTAAGTTCAATACTGCATTTGCAAACTCCGCTTCTTTTCTTTCAACTTCCAACATCATCAATTCGATTTGTTCAATGGCCGATTTGAGGCTTGCATTAAAGTTATTCTTTCTTAGAAAGGGTGAAAGTTGATCTGGTTCCTTTACTATGACAAGCTCCCAATTGTTTTCATATGATTTCAAATGCGTCAAATGCATTTGCAACTGCCGACTGGATATCGATGCGATATTTTTTGGGTCAGCGACGAGTTGTAACGAACTGATATGCTCCAATCCGGTAAGCTTGTTTATGATTTCCTTTTCCGCTCGTGCTTTTTCCAATGCAACCTGCTCCGCCAGGCTTTCGTCCTCCAACAGCTCAAAAGTCATTTGTCTAAGCGGTTCTTTTTGCATCATCTTAAGCAACGCAAAAACATCAGGTTGTTGACCGATTTCCAGTGCTTTTGCCATAGCAGGAATGGCTTTCGATACGGTTTTGGCCTTTTCCAATGTTTGTGGATCCAAAATACCTGAACTTTGTTTGAATTGTTTATCCGACTTCAGGTTCGTAATAAAATCCACGCGTTCGGGATAAGGCGAAATGGCAATGACAAGTCGTTTGAGTTGGTCAACCTCCTCCGGACTCGGTCCGGCCGGCTTTTTCTTTCCATGACCATGAGTAGGTATTTTATTTGACCTTCCACTGCCCATACTGATAAAACCTCTTACAATGTCTGCATCAGACATACCCTTGGTACGTTTTAACCAGTCATGAGCGGTGTTCAGGTCATTTTCAGCTACCAGTGTGGTAAGCACTGCCTCAGCTGATTTTCCTCCCTTATGCATGGCTGCAATCGCATCTTTAGCACGATCACGGTAATTTTTGTCAAAATACACCTGGTTGTCGAGTTGCTGCTGACTTACTTTACCCTTTAACTTATCAAGTGAGGCAAGACTGTAGGCAATCGGGTCCAAAGCCATCAGCAGAACTGTATTGTTAATCTGCTGTGGGTCATAAGTATTCCCAATGGTGTAAAGTCCTCCGGTGACTTTTGCATTTCTGACCTCTTCTACATGGTTAGAAAGGTTTAGTATCATGTCATCATCGTAAGGGCCAATACTATCAAGCCCTAGATCAGTGTGGAGATCAAGCTGTACCACCAGATCACCTATACTTCTACGGTATTGTTCACGAACTGCACCCTTGGCTCCCACGAAGGCTGTAAGTTTATCACTTAATTGCTTTAGATCTCCGGTCACTTCCGATTCCATAAAAGGAGGTGTGAGGTAACTCAATGTGGTAGCATAACTTCTTCGCTTAGCAATGATACCTTCACCCACATTACTAATGGTATAAATGTAAAAGTGTGGGGTTATGCCAATCAGTGCATCAGTCCAATCGTAGCCGGAAAGGGCTACCTGCTTGCCAGGTGTAAATTCCAAGCTTCCATGCGTACCCCAATGCAAAATTGCATCAGCTTGAAATTCATTCCTTGTCCAAAGGTAAGAGGCAATATAGGGATGTGGGGGAGCAGCTTTAGTACCATGAACAATTTTAAAAGTATTCTCTCCCAGCCCCGCAAGGGGTTGAGGTAACAGCACTACATTGCCAAACTGCAAACGCGCTACTGCGATATAATCCTTTCCATCTTCGCTTGTGGCCAGATATTCACCGGGCGCTTCTCCGAACTTTTCTTTTACAGCTTGATAGCTTTCTTTCTCCAAGTCCTTATTTACCCAATCCTCGTAGACTGAGGTTTCAACCAGAGCAGGATTACCTTCTTGTAGGAAATTATCAAATGCGCCCTTGGCATAAGGGCCCAATACTGCACCTTGCACCTTGATCATTTTCCAAAGTTGATCAGCTGATTCAGGCAGGTTTTCAACAGTATATCCTGCTTCTTTCAACTTAACCAGGGTATTGTAGATAGAAGGTACCACCTCCATATTGGCAGCAACCATGGCATTAAGCCCAGGTCCCTTGAAATAATAGATGGCTACTTTTTTATCCTTGTTTGGTTTGGCTTTCAAGGTCAGCCACTGGTCTACCATGTCCCCAAATTTTTCCAAACGATCAGGTATGGTTTGAAAAGAGAGATAACCCTTATCATCTTCGTACTGGGCAACAATGGCATAAGGATTCACACCTCCATCAATTTCCGGAAGCACCACACTCATGGAGAGCAATGGTCCTGCAAAGCCTTGCGGATCATCCACCCAATCCTCATAGGGTTGAAACACGCTGAGCGGGGTAAGCAACGGAATGTTTTTCTTTTTAAGCCATGCAATGGCCTCCTCGTCCTGGCCCAAGGTAAGCCGACCATGTGGCATCAGGATGACCAGGTCAGGATCGGTTTGTTTTAGAAATTCAAGCCGTTTTGTAGCAGCGCTGATCGTATATACATTCAGTCCACGATTTTCCAACATCCCAATCAAGTTATCAATATGATCTCTATTGGCATTAAATGGGCCTGGCACGCTTGTCAGCAAGGTCACCTTGGGTCTATTGGGTTGATGAAATCCTGCGTCTTTTAAATAGGTTTCATATGTGTCGAAATCTTCAAAAACAGCTGTTTCGTCTATATGGATAAATACATCCCTTGGAATGGACTTAGGCTCTTGAGGAGTATCAGTAAACCAGGTTTTGCCATCCATCTCCTTCCGTACATAGGCTACTAAGTTAGCATAATTGGCCGTACCGCCATACCTGAAGTAGTCTGTAACTTTGTCCAGAACATCCCCCTTCAGGTTGGTTACGTCTACATTAGGATTCGTTGCTGCCTCTACAAACAGGTTTGTCCCTGCATAACCTGCATTTTGGAGCGTTTGCATTTGCTGAGGAGACATTTGAAAGCCCCGCCCAAAGATAAAAACTGCTGAATAGTCACGTGCCTTTTCCAACTGATCCATTTTCAGTACATCAATTTTTATCCAGTTATTTGCATTGGATTTGTTGATGCGGGAAAGCTGAAATTCCTGGTAGTTAATGAAGGCGATTTTGGTGTGACTAACTTCTTTATCGTAAAACCGGTATCCAATGACAGACAAAATGATAAGAACAATTAAAATGCCTGTTCGTTTAAGCAAGGTCTTTCCGGAAATCTTCATGGTGTAATATATAAGTCAACCACAGTCTCCCAATCGGACTGGGTTGATGAAAAATCTTATGTGTTATTCAGTAATAAGTTCGTATTCAAAAGTAGGATTCCCATTTTCTGCGTTGTCACCTCCCTTGTAGGCCAGGAATCTTAATTTGTAATAATTACCATCCTGATCCTTGACAATGTAGGTAATGAAGTCATACACCTTGTAAATCCCATTTCTGTGTGGCTGTAAAATTTGTAACCAGGATCTTCCAATAGCATTTGCATTTGCTGAAGCCCCTATGGTGTTGAAATCTGTCAGACCCAATTTTTCAAAATTGCTGCTGGCTATGGTTTTCTGATTTTTTTCGGAGTCAGGTTCGTCATTTTGCTCTAAATTATGAAAGGGGTCATCCTTGGCCACTTGTACACCGTCGTAGGCATTGATTAAGGCCGAGGCTGCCAGTCGATATATATCACAGTTTATACCAGGTTGAGCTCCTCCGCCTAAAGCTACACAGGGTGCACCGGTACGTACCGAGGTTCCCGTTAACACAAAATCCCAGCTACCAGGTTCTACTGTTACTTTTTGCTCACTTATAAGTGAAAAGTATGTGAAGTTACCAGCATCGAGGCTTATATTGTTTGTTGCGGCATTCGTGCCATCCAGGTCTGCTGTTTGAATAGATACATTTGTAGTACTACTTGTAGTGATCATGATTTTTTTCTTGCCGAGGGCATTGCCATTTTCATCTACACCCAGGTCAATGATATAAGGTCGGTTGGTTTCCCATCCTGCTAGTGCTGTGGTATTAAGGTTACCATCTTCAGTATCATAGGCATACACCAACCCTGCATCACTGGTTACATCATCAAAACTAGTCTCTGATGGTGTTGCCACTGCCACTTTCTTTGCAGTGTTTGTTCTGATAGCATTTCCGTTTTTCTCGAATGCAAGCTCCCAGGTGTTGACACTCACTGTACTCATTGTTCCCGTACTTAAATCAATATAAACCCGATTTGACAGATCAGCTCCCATTTCGGCAGTTAATGTTGCTCCAAGCTCAATTGTTTTCCTGGGGCCAGTATCATCATCACCACAACTAAATAAAAGTGTGATGGCAATTAAACACGGTAAAAATTGATTACGCATATTCATGTTATTTATGGTTATTGAATTGTATAATTAATTTTAATAAAAAATGTCCTCCCCCAACTTATTGGATAAAAAGCTTCCCGCCCGGTTTGTAAAACCAGACCTTTGCTGCCATCGCCCGTCAAAGAGATGTCAGTAACGTTGAAAATATTTTTTGCACCAATGGTTGTGAATAGGCGACCATTGAAAAGTGTTTTAGACAAACTTGCATCCAGCGTATGATAATCTTCCAATGTCAGCACGCCAATGCTACCATCTTGCTTTCTGGCGAATTCTGAAATACGACCATTGTATTTGTAGAAAACATTGAACTTCACATCCATTTGTTTCAAAAAATAACCAGCGTTCATATTGGCCTCATAACTCCGGAAGAATTTGTCATCTGCCTCGCTTCCTGAGCGAGCAAGTAAGCCAAATCCGGGGCTTAAGCGAATTCCATTTTGTGCGACAAGCTCACCGGCGAGATTTATACCATAAGCTTTGAAATTGGGAATGTTATCATAAACACGTGCTACCGGAACATTCTTTGGTACTTCGTCGGGAAGTGTTTCTCTATCGAGAATCTGAATGAGGTCAATTTTATTATCGATTTGTGAAAAGAAAACCGAAGGCGTAAAGGCTGCTGTTATCTTACCAATTGTGGTTCTCCAGGTTGCCGAAGCATTGAGGTTGTGACCAACTTCCGGTTGCAAATTCCTGTTTCCAACAATGTAGTGATTGGCGTCAATGAACTCATAAAATAATTCACGTACTGACGGTGTACGATAGCCTTGTCCATAGGAAAATCTGATATCAAATTTCCTGTCCTTACTATACATGATATTCAATGAAGGCAAAAGCGGTAAATCAGCGCCTAAAAAATCAATGTCTTTTGTATCGTAACTATTGCTGTAGATATAGCGTAATGCGGGCTGTACTTTCACTTTGGCGCTGAGTGGCACTTCCACAGCCGTAAAAAGTCCGTATTCGTTAACACTTCCATCGGCATCGGCGCTGATCCTACCTCCACTGGCCGTATTAATTGATGCTTCGTAACCTGCTGTTATATAAGCACCCTTGTTTTCCCTGGTATTACCATGAACATATGTACCCCTAAAGGTCCAGGTGGTAAAGCTGGTGGTGTCATGGTCTTCTATATTCGTGCTGAGCCATCGCACATCATCGATGACATCCTGGATGAATTTTCTACTGGATTGCTTAAATCTAGAAACACCATTAACAAGGTGGATGTACTGCTTATCAGACAATTTTCCATCTACGATGAGGGAACCATTCAGTCTTCGGGTATTGAAATAATTGTCATTAGCAACTTCCGAGAGCCTTCCGGTTCTATTATTAAAAGAACTTGTGGCATTGCCATGACTGATACCATCTTGCCACATTTGGTCATAGGAACCAGTGATATTCAATGACTTGAAACTAGTTTTCACTTTAACATTGCCAAGGTATTGGGTGCGTGGAATCCAGTTCTCTTTGCGTTCCCCGGTGGATGAAAATCCATCGAACTGATTTCTGGCAGCACTCAGGCTTACTGACAGATTCTTCCAACCTTTTGCAAAAACAACATCGGCATTATACTGCCCAACAGATTCGGCATAAGCATTTGGATTGATAGAGGTCTCGTTTGCCGCGTAATTTTTTGTAATCACGTTGATGGTACCGGCCAAGGCATTGGTACCATATTGCACTGATAAGGGACCCTCAACAATCTCAACACGTTCAACATTGTTCATGTTTATCTGGCTCAGGTCAAACTCCCCACCCGCTCCATTAACCAGGGGCACACCATCTATAAGCATTTTCACGTTGGGTCCCGAAATGCCCTGCATGACTACTCTTGTTCCAAGCACATCATCTTGAATGGTTTTTAGATTAAGTTGTGTTTGTAGCGCATCACCCAAATTCACTGATCCCCGTGCTTCAATAATAGAAGCATCCAGTTTCTTAACTGCATATAGCGAACGGGCACTTGTGGTAGGTACAAAAGATCCGGTAACTACGACTTCCTCCAATCCAAGTACATCCTCTTCCAGTTTGATCTTTATGGATTGTCCGGGTGATATTAATTTTTCAATGGTTAGATACCCTATACTTGACACTCGAATGAGTGTAGGTTGGGTAATATTTAAATAAGCCTTACCTTCCATATTGGTGACCCATCCAGCGGTACTTGATTGTTCCACTGGTTGCAATGTAGTCCCAATCAAAGGCGAGTCATCATGAATTGCTAGAACAGTGACCACCGTATTATGCTGACCCCACAATAGGGTAATGTTTAGCATACATAAAAGAAAGGTTATAGAGCTAACCCTTCCTTTCTGTAATAAAGATGGTAGGTGTTGTTTCCTCATTTTTTTAACTATTTCTGATCAAAGACGAGAGTACATGAGATGCATAAAACTCCTTCCCTAAAATTTTATCATTTTGGATATCCAAGGATTATTTCATCAATCCATAGGATCACCCAAGGTCCCTAAGTGCATCAAAGTTTTTATATGTTATATCGGCCAATCATCCTGAAAATCAATGCCGGTGTCTATTTCGTTAATCTCAGCATCCGTTAATAAACAAGCATCGAGATCGGCCTTGATTTTCTCCTCATCCATGTCCTGGCCAATGAAGACCAGTTCATTCATGCGATCGCCCCAGTTTTTATCCCATTTCTCCTGTATCAATTCTTGATTTTCTATATAGTCCGGATTTATGGCTCGTTGTTGCATGGAAAGACTAGCCCACCAACTACCATAAATTTCTGCTTTTAGTGAGCCTCCGGCTTGACTCCAAAGTATAGCTTTACCGGGCCTTGAGGCAATCCAAAAAATGCCTTTACTGCGAATAATGGTTGTTGGAAAATCCCTGCCTACATAATCAAGAAAGCGTTTGGGATGAAAAGGTTTTACGTTTCTGTAGACAAACGAGCTTATACCATATTCCTCTGTTTCCGGACTATGACCTATTCCTTTTTGCGCCAGCTCAAGTTCCTTTAGCCATCCAGCTGATTGCTCAGCAATTTCATAATCAAACAAGCCGGTATTCAAAATGTCTTTTGCTTTAATCTTGCCGAAGGTTGTTCGAATGATTTTGGCTGTTGGGTTCAATTTATGCAAGGTTTTTTCAAGCAGTCCAAGTTGAACTTCCGTAACCAGATCAGATTTGTTGAGCACAATGACATTGGCAAACTCCACCTGATCTGTCAGGAGATTTACTATGGATCGAATATCTTCTTTATCATCGGTCATGTTTCGATCCAGGATAGTGTCAGCGCTTCCAAAGTCTTTGAAGAAATTAAAGGCATCTACCACAGTAACCATGGTATCCAGTTGGCTGATTTTGGTAAGATCATAGAGCTCATCTCCTGTCGCAAATGAGAAGGTTTGAGCAACAGGAATTGGTTCTGAGATGCCTGTGCTTTCAATGAGCAGGTAGTCAAACTTTTTCATTTTGGCCAGTTTTTCCACCTCGATCATCAAGTCTTCCCTTAACGTGCAACAAATACAGCCGTTGCTCATTTCTACCAGTTTTTCATCAGTGCGGGAAAGTTTAGCGCCATTGGCGATCAACTTTTCATCAATGTTCACCTCACTCATATCATTCACGATTACAGCCACTTTCAAGCCTTCCCGATTATGTAGCACATGATTGAGTAGCGTGGTTTTTCCCGCTCCTAAAAACCCACTAAGTACGGTTACAGGGAGTTTTTTTCTTTTTACAAGTAGGTTCATTTTATTTGTTCCTTTCTAATATTTCTATCGATTATCAAATCCTGATTTTATATTTCACGACCTTATCTTGTACTGTCTTAGGTACAAGCAAACCATCGGATGTACAGTGAGTCAAACTTTGCCGGAGCATTAGTGAATCAGTATATGCTTTTTTTAAGTTGAAAATTGTCATAGTGGGCATAGGCAATCACTGAAGCACCTGCAACGGAAAGTCCGGCGGCCGAGCACTCATGTGCTACTGATTCTCCATTGATAAGTAATAGAAAACCAGCTACGAAAAGTACCGGAACAAAATGCTGTCGATGTTGCACGAACCCTTGAAGAAATGCAATCAATCCAATCGAAAGAGAACAGAGGACAATTGTAAGTTCCAGCCATTCATGATCAATTATAATAAGTATGGAATCCAGCCCTAGAATCAATAGGATCGGTACAGCCAGGCAATGAAGCATGCACAACAGTGAGGTACAAATGCCTACTTTATCCAGGTAAATCTTTGATAGCTTTTCTCTCATAATTGCTCTTCCAACTTTTGCAAATCCTGATATGAAAACTGCTCTCCTTCAAAAATTCGAGCATAATAGAGATCTTTTAATTCTTGATGATAGGTGTGTACTTTTTTTACAAACTCCAGGTGACTTTGTCTGCTTGTCTCCGATAGTTGTGAAAGCCGTTCATGCATCATGGCTGCCGGTGCCAACCATTCCCATTTTTCGAGTAAGGCGTTTCTTCTACCGACTTGCTCTTCAAATTGTGCATTCAATGCATCGGACTCTTTGTCCAGCAATGTAAAGCTGGCATAATACCATTTGTTGAAGTCGGTGGTATCACCCTTCTTGAAGTATTGTGGATTTTCAGGATAGAATTTGTCAAAAACGAATGACTTAGGGGATCCCCAATTTTTATCGTTCAGACTCCTGAGTGTATGGATCATTTCTGCCCGATTTGGAAGGGGTTCATTAGCCATGACGAATAGATTCAACAGGGCAGGGGTAATTAAGGTTAGTACCAACCAGACACCCAAACCCAGCATAGCGCTCAGCGCACCACTCTTACGTAACCGCACGATCATACCCATTAAAAGTGTCCAAAGAAGGCAATAGCCATATATGATCAGTAGCCATCTGAAAAAAAGATAGCCGTGTTCAAAAACAGATATGCCCTGTATTACGAATCCCAGCAGTAGTAATACAGTGGCCAATGACCAAATAATCAGTAATCTCAACAGTCCTTTGCTGAAAAGGATCATCCTCAGCGAAATCGATTGAGATTGCAATAATAAAAGAGTTCCTCCTTCCTTTTCTGCCGCGTAGAGATTATAAAATAATGCTATCACCAATAAAGGGAAGAGGAAAACAAATACATAGGACAAGTCAAAGTTGCCAGTCAGTAGTTTCATTGGGTTGGCAAGCTCACCGGCATTGACTTGCCTGGCAAGATCGGTTACATTAAATCCATAGTAGACTGGGAATAAGTCCCTTTGGCCTAAACACAAACCCGCCGCAGGTGGCGCTTCATGGGCAAGGTAATAGGTGAAGTGTTTATTCCATCCGACACCGGTAGGCGAAACTGCCTTCTGATACTTTTCTTTATTGATCAATATGCTGGTATCTAACCTTGCCCAAATCAGCAAACTATCAAATTGATGTCGTTCATATTGCTGTACCTGGGAAATTCGTGTCTCTTGTTTGTCAATCTCAAACTTCCCGAAGAAGATGCCATAGATTCCTGCTCCGAGAACAACCAACAGAAGTATCTTCAATACGTTGCTGCGCCAGAGATTCTTCCATTCAAAGGATAGGATATGCAAAAGTGGTTTCATAGTTTGGAAATTTTAGGAGCATAGACAGATGCCAGAAGCAACAATCCAATTAACCAAATGGCAAGGGTTGCGATACTCCTCCATTGATTGAAAAGGACCTTTGACGTGCTTGGAAGATTATATTTAAAAGGCTCGATACTTGCCCACATGTCTTGACCCACATTGTAGTCACCGTAGGCCACCCCAGGTTTGTGATTGACCTCCATATCCTTATTCATTTTTTTTACAAAAGCTCTTCTGTAGTTTTCTGCCGCTTTGGCAAAGGCTACGTGGTGATGGAAATCAGTTCCTGCCAATGACATAGACAAATTTCTTACTGCCAGGTAGGGATTGATAAACCCAACCCATTCGGAAAGGCGATTTTGCTTGTTGAAAATCTCTTCTACTCTCGAAAACTCTTGATCATATACCCGGTCTGTATATTCTTCTCCAGCCTGCATGGCAATCCCACTCCAGTTGACAGGCAGTTCTGCAATGCTTGCCACACCGTACTGGTCCAATACTTTTTGCTTAAGTGAGGCTAGCCGCTCATCGGAAGGATTGTGACCATCAATCCCATTTTTAACCTTTTTTTTGATAGCATTACGGAACTCAAACTGGGAGGGTGCCGGATATACTTTATCAGCGAGATTGGCAGTGGCTTTGGGTAGTATAATGCATGAAGCAATCCAAAGTCCCAACAAAGTAAGTAGTGCAAAACCGGAGTTTCTGGCAAAACCAGAGATCAAGACGCAAAGAATCACAAAAACCAGAAAATAGATTGCATAACCTACCGTAAGGCTTAAAAATTTTGATCCTATAGCAGGATCAAGGTTGGACGAACGCTGATCCAATAACAGATAGGCCAGTATTATGATAGGGAGATAAATAAGCAGCACCATTAAATAGGTACCCCATACTTTGCCCATGAACAACTGCCTCATGGAAAGACCTTGAGCATGGATAAGTTTTAGCGTTCCTTCCTCACGCTCCTTACTGAAAATATCAAAAGTAAGAAAGATAATCAGCAAAGGAAGTAGTACCTGTAGTATCAGTGCTGCGGTCATTTCTCCAAAACGGGTCATGCCATTGCTGTCCTGTGCTGCACTGAATTGTACCTCGTTTTGTTTATGGGCTTCCAGAAAAACAGAAATTCCGGTGTAATTGTCCAACCCAATATCAAGGAAGCTCAAAACGGGTTTAGGCTTAAAAGCGAACTGGCCATAATGAGCTGCACTATGCGGATGTTTGTTTCCCTGATTGAGCCATTTGTCGTACATGGCCGATTGGGCCTTGGTGCGTTGAGTCTGGATCTCTTTTTGCCCATGCCTGCCAACAAGTACTGCTGTTAACATTAAAACGATAAGGATAGTACCGGAAATTTGTAAACGGATGTCCCTGAGTGATGAAAGGAATTCCTTCTTAATAACTAACCTCAGCATGATTTTCAGCTTTCATGGTTTCCAAATACAAATGCTCGAGCTCCTGAAGTGTAATCTCTTCGCTTTTCAGGGAATGGATAAGTTTCCCTGCTTTCATAATGCCAATATGTGTACCACCTTCTTTGGCCCTGAAGAGATCATGAGTAGCCATAAGAATAGCGACATCATTTTGCTTCATATCTTGTAACAACCGGGCAAAGTCATTACTTGCCTGTGGGTCTAAGCCGGAAGTGGGCTCATCCAACAATAGGTTATCCGCTTGCTTTGCTTTAGCAATGGCAATTCCTACTTTTTGACGCATTCCTTTGGAGTATTGTGACACTCTTTTTTGAACAGCCTCAGGCTGTAATCCAACCGACTTCAAGAGCAACTCAGCTGTAGGTTTATCGGGTTTCTCACCGCCTAGTCCGGCAAAGAACTGAAGGTTTTCAAGTCCGGTCAGATTACCATACAGACTAAGGTTTTCGGGAATGTAGGCCAGGTGCTTTTTGGTTTCCTGTGACTGCGTGTTCACCTCGAGATTGTTGATCCTAACTTCCCCCGAGGTAGGCTGAATGAAGCTCATGAATAAGTTAATGGTGGTTGTCTTACCTGCTCCATTAGCACCTAACAAGCAAAATACTTCACCTGGTGAGACTTTTAGATTTAAATTGATAAGCGCTTGGTGCCCACCATATTTCTTGGATAGGTTAATTGCTTCCAACATTGGAAATATATTTTAGATGAATACTTAATTGATGCAAGCGGACGACCTGAAAAAAGAATTAGGGTCAGCTATTAAATAAATAAAGTGGATTAGGAACTCAGCAGGCCGGAGGTCCTCGAAGGTGTCGTGAATAACCGATAGCTTCAATCAGGTCACCAGAGATACCATCCTGAAAAAAGGTGTAGGTCAATCGAACATCATGGGTTACAGAAATCTCAACGATGCTTGTGTGATTTTGATACAGATCACAGAGTGTACAATCGGAGGTGGAATGAATGATTGTTAGTTCCTTGTGGTGATCTTTAACTTCATGATGTTCATGTTGAAGTGTATGGCACGAAAAGAGTATGGGAAGCGCAACAAAATACGCTACCAGGAACCTGGAAAATATTTGTGCCATATTTTTCACAGGAGCTAATGTACGGCAAAGTTTTTATTATTGCAACAATGTTGCACTCAATTAAATTCTTGTATAGATTTGCAACTAAGTTGCATTAACGTTTTCCTGAGAAATGTTCTTGCCAACAAAAAACTACACTTTAAACTTAATAACACTCAAAAAATGGTAACAAAAGAACAAGTATTAGAAGCTCAAAACAAATGGGGTGCAGGAGTAGTGAAGATTGGTTCGCTAAAAGAAAATAGACCTGAATGTGAGGGATTCGCAAATGAATTTCTTGATAAACTCTATTCTTTTGAAGCAGGCCCGGTTCTATTTAAACCTACTAAATGTGCAATAGAACAATTTAGACCTACCAAACTCAAAGCCTTATCCTATTTCATTGCAGGAGAAGATCGCGCATGTCAAGAGGACAAGGGGTTTGCAATTCAACCTTGGACAAAAGTAAGATTTGAGAATGCAGACTTCATTTTGGAAGAAAATCGTGCGATAGCCATGGGGAATTACTATTTCACCGATTTAGATGGTAATGAGGCAAAAGTTGAATACACATTTGGTTATAAGCTAATGGATGGGGAATTGAAAATTGATTTACACCATTCTTCATTTCCTTACAATCCGGACATCACTGCCTAATGCAGAATCACTTACACTTTGTTTGCCCTACTGATTACCTTGAGCCTATTATTAATAATTCATTTAAACATAGAAATTATTACTATACTTCACTTGGTAATTCTGTTGTATTTAATGATAAGATTATTAATCAAATAGAAGGGTTGATCAAAAAAAATAATATTCGGAAAATTTCTTTTGTACTTTCTAATGACAATCGTATAGTATTAGACGCGCTGGGAAATCATGATTTTCCTGAGATAACTGGGTTAAACAATTTTCATTATGAAATCACAAGACAGAAGGAATGTTCAGAAATGTTATGGCAAACATGTAATCGTCAATTCTCAATTCTTTCCTATTATTTGAATAAGAAAATAAAAGAATTAGAACTTGAATTAAGTAATTTGTCTATTGATCAAATTAAAATAAGTGGCAAAATATATAACAAACAGGAGAGTATTTTTAGCGACATATATTCTGATTTGATTTGCAGGGAATATTTTAGTTTAAATTAAATACTGGCTACAACTAGGTGTAAAAATGCATTTTAATGCATTTTTACACTAAACGTTAGCGGCAATTGAAGAGATCAGAAATCATACAAAGTATGACAGATTAAAATCAGGAGCAATACATCGTTACTAAGAAAAATTTTATAGCCATTCCAAGTTGGCTAAACCATATTCATATTAACCAGATCATTCTGAATACCTACCGCTATAGTTGTTTATCAGATCAAAAGTGTCACAGCTTGCCAAAAGTTTTTTAGACACACGTCTACTTAAGGAATATACTAGAACCACTGATGTTTGTGAGCTTTATTTAGTAATATTTGTTGAGTAAAGAATATTATGTTCTTTATGGTGTGTTGTAATGCATTAGGTAAATTCGAGCATTTCAAATAAAATGACATCAAAGATTCGTCAAGCCTTAGAAACAATTCACCCCATTTCAGAAAATGATTGGTCGATTATTGAACCATTATTTGTCAAAAAAGAATATTTAAGGAATGAGTTTATTCTTCGTCGTGGAGAAATCGAAAAATACCTTTACTTTATTGAGTCGGGAATTTTGAGATCTTATGTCGATAGAAATGAAAGTGAGGTTACATTGGAATTCTCTTTCCAGGAAACTATTTTTTGTTCTTATAGCTCATTCCTCACACAAACTCAATCTCAAGTAGACGTACAAGCCATTACAGACTTAACCATTTGGAGAATTGGTTTTGATGATTTACAAAAGGTCTATTTGGAAACGTCAATTGGAAATTTGATTGGCAGAGTCGCTTGTGAAATTCAATACCTGGAAAAAAGTAATAGAGAATTATCTTTACTTACCAAAACAGCAGAAGAACGATATTTGGATTTATTTAAAGAACAACCAGCGTTAATACAAAACATTCCTTTAAAATACATTGCTTCATATATCGGCATCACGCCCCAAGCATTGAGCAGAATCAGAAAACGCATTTCTTAACCTGGGTTCAGTATTTCGATATTGATCATAAGCTACCTTTATCCAGGGTATTGAAAAGAAGTATTAACACTCAAAAATTTAACAAAGCATGTCAAATCTATACAATGCTAAGTGGATTGGATATGGCTATGACCTTCTTGCGTCATTAGTTTGGTTCCCATCTAAAAGTAAATTGTACGATAAGTGCGTGACCTTAGCAAACATCAAAAAAGGCAGCACTGTTCTTGAACTTGGCTGTGGAACAGGTTACCTAACAAAAAAGCTTGTACACAACCAAGCTGAGGTTACTTCGGTAGACCAATCATCCGGAATGTTGACAAGAGCAAAACAAAGAGTCCCATTCGGAAAGTTTGTCCAGTCAGATATATTTCAATATAAGGATACCATGCAGTATGATTATATAGTGCTGTTCTTTGTTCTGCATGAATTGACATTCTCTGACAGAACAAAATTATTGAGGTCGGCAAAAAAACTTTTAAATAAAAATGGTGAAATTATAATCTGTGACTTTTCAACTCCCGATAGAGGAATTATGAAAACAATGTTTCCAAAACTCGTGAGATTATGGGAATCTCCTGAAACGGTGGAAGTTCTTAAAAACGGCTTTTTTACGGAAATAAAAAGCAATAATTTGGAGATCAATTATCAAGCAAAGCTACATAACGGAAGGGTCCAATTCTTAAAACTTAAAACTAATGAACTATAAGAAATGATAAAAGTGCACCACAATACTGGATAGGGCAAATAGGGGATCTGTCGATCATTGGAAGTTGCATATTATTTGAAAAGACACAAATTGATATGGAAAATATTAGTTTAAGAAAGGCAACAATAAAAGACAAGGCATTAGTAGTTGACTTTGATTATAGCCTTGATAAAGTCGAGCATATCGAACTAAAGAGAGAAGAAAAGATAACAAAAGCAATATTGGACAAGGAGTGTTTTATCATCTTGGTAAATAACAGAGCAGTTGGCTTTGTCATATTTGATTATCGTTTCTTTGACCAAGGGTGGATAGAACTCATTATTATAGAGGAAAAATATAGAGGGAAAGGGATAGGTGGGCAAGCATTTGATCTTATATGCAAGCAATGCAAGACGAATAAAGTATTTACTTCAACTAATAGTTCTAATATTCAAATGCAGAAAGCATTGAGTAAGGCTGGTTTTTCTTTTGCAGGTAAAATAAACGGATTAGATGATGGAGACCCCGAACTATTTTATTATAAAAAGATTAAAAGTAAAAAAGCGAAAAATTAAACCGAAAAAAACAAAATGCCAGCATACACATTTTGTACAGGTAATGGCGGGGACAGTGGGTTCTCGTAGGCCGTATTCCCGTCCGAGTTTCTGCGTCCCACGGACAGAAAATCGCTTGCAAAGCCGCCACTACCCATACAATTTACTGTTATAGTCTATTAAAATGAAAAAAACCACCTTATTCATATTATCGCTGCTTGCTTGCCTTGTAGCAGCAAATGCTCAGGAGATTGATACTTTTTACCTGCATTATCCGGTTTCCAAAAATGATACCATCATTTATAAGCGGATTATTCAGTTTGATAAGCATGATAGTTTATATCATGTACGGGATTACTATCCTAGTGGCCAAATTCAAATGGAAGGAACCTATAGCTCCTTTGATAAGCATATCAAAGTAAAAAGCCTCTGGTGTAACTACAGTACCAATACCAAAGAAGGGGAATTCAAAGTATGGTATGGAAACGGCCAAATTAAGAGTAAATCAAATTTTTTAAATGGGCTACGACATGGTCTTTTTGAATACTGGTATTCAAATGGTCAAAGAGAATCAATGCAACATTATTCAAACGGACAAAAAAATGGTAAATGTGTTTGGTGGAATGAGGATGGAACCATACAACAGGAATTGACTTTCAAAAAGGGATCAAATCAAAATAAAAAAGATACAAATTACCATTACATAACCTACACACCCAAAACGTATAATGACGACACATTAAAAAAATGGCCGCTGATTATTTATCTGCATGGAGGTTCAAGTCGGGGCATCGATACGACAAAGCTATATTCAAATGGAATACCTGACCAAATTTGGTGAGGGAGAGAGTTCCCTTTCATAATTGTGGCACCACAATGTCCGATAAACCAAAGATGGTCCACCGATAATTGGTTTGAGAACTTTTATAAAGAAGTAACAACAAAATACCGGGTAGATACAAACAAAGTCTATCTTAGCGGGGTTAGTCTTGGTGGTTCGGGAACGTGGTATCTTGCAACAAAATATCCTGAAAAATTTACGGCTATTGCACCTATGAGTGGATTTACACAGCACATGAATTACATTATGGAAAATACGGATAGGCTAATCGATATTCCAATTTGGGCTTTTCATGGCAAAATAGATAAGGTGGTAGAATTTGAAGACACTGAATGGATGGTCAATCAGTTAAAAGGGAAAAATAAAAAATTAAAATTTACAGCAGCACCAGCCGTAGGTCATTGGATGGATTGGGTGGTATATTCAGAGCAGGAATTGTATGACTGGTTTTTAAAGTATGACAAACGAATGCGAAAGATGAATTAAAATTTTAAGATCAATGCCTCTTTTCACATCATCTCAAGAGAAGCGACTTTGGTTGTACGCCTTGGCTGTGTTGATTGCCATTTTTTCAACACTTGCGCTTGGGCGGCCACTCCAGGAAATGTTAAGAGATCAAAATACTCAGGCCGTCTTCTTCCTTATTGCTATGATACTCATTGGAACGACCATTACGGTACACGGCCTAAAAGCAAGACCCAGCAAAACTGAACTGGTCATTTGGTTTGGTCTTGCAGCAGTGTATATAATGTTTGTTTTTAGATTAGGAGCTCCTGAACGCAGCCACCTCATGGAATACAGTGTATTGGCAATTTTCATTCACAAGGCACTGATTGAAAGAACAAAGCATGAAAATCAAGTCACGAAGCCAGCCTTACTTGCTTTCGTGGCCACTGTTATAATAGGAGTGCTTGATGAATGTATTCAAATATTTTTACCCGATCGCGTATTTGACCCTCAGGATATGCTGTTTAACGGTCTTGCAGCATTAACAGCTATTGGAGTAAGTATGCTATTAAAATGGGCACGGAAGAAATTTCGTAAGAACAATTGAATTAGGAAATTCAACAACCAAGAAATCAATACTAAATACAACGCATTTGAGATAGATTTTACTTTCGTTGTGTTGGCTCCATGTGCCAACTGTTAAAAGTAATTTACCAACATCTACTTAGCCTCCCTATAGGTAATTGTCTAAGTTTTTTGTGAGATAATCGAAAAAGAGATTATTCTTATTAGATATTTGTTTATATCATCTGAAATGTGCTGTCTTGGTATAACTAACAGTTGGATGCAATTTGATTTGTTACTTAAATACTCAATTCTAATTCTTTATCCAGGGAAGCACAAATCATTCATTTGGTTGAAATGGTGATGTCAGTGATTGTAAGTTTTCGATCTTACAAAAGTATTTTCAATTCGTTAAGTATGCTATCTTTGGCACAAAATAAAGTTCTCTAATTGGCCTTCCTTAATACCATACCTCTTATCGGCGCACTTGTTGCATTCCTCCTTGGTATACTTATTCTGACGAGTAATGGCAAAAATAGGACTGCTAAAATCACCCTGGCGGTCATTGTCTTTATGAATGTGCATAACCTGTTTGAATCCTATCTTTTCTACAATGATTTGAACTGGCCTGGGTTCGGACTCGGACTTTCCTATCTTCATTATCACCTTATTGGTGCTCTTTTCTTACTATATACCTACCTTCAATTTAAGATAGATCTCAACCTTAAGTTGTGGGGATTGGTTTTGGGGTTATACACACTTCTACGATTTGCTGTTTTGATGTCGATCGACTATAAAAATTTGGAGAGTGCTGTGGATTTGACTCCGGAGCTGTGGGGACTGATCATAGACTATTTTATTTCAGTTGCTCTGAATATTGTCCTCCTCTTTTTGGCTTTCCGGAAGATTCAGCAATTAAAATTTGTTGTAGAACTGACTGGTAAGGAGCAATTAAATCTGAAATTTCTAAAAAGCTTATTGGTGATTTCGATTGCCATATATCTTGCTGTCTTGATTAACAGCGTCATTTCAATTTTTGATGAAGAAAAGTGGCTGATATATGAGAAAGTAGAGTCAATCCTAATAAGCGTTTTTTCAGTAGCCATTGCTTATTCAGCTTTTCGATTCCCAGTTTTTTCCGTCTATGGAGACTTCCAGGATCTATCGGTAAATACACAGAAAAAGTACGCCAAATCCTCCTTAACCGAGGACGCTGCTGATAAAATATGGGAAGAACTCAATGATGTTATGGAAGATGAGAAACCCTATCGCAATCCTGAATACCGCCTCAACGATCTCGCAGCCCGGGTGAATGAATCTGTTCACCATGTATCACAAGTGATCAATGAAAAGCAGGGGATCAGTTTTTCCGACTTTGTTAACCAATTTCGAGTCAGAGAGGCACAGAAGCTACTAAGTTCTCAGAGGGCAAAACAGATTACAATTCTTGCGATTTCTTTTGAAGCCGGTTTCAACAGCAAAACTGCCTTTTATAATACCTTCAAGAAGGTCACAGGCAAAACCCCGTCTGAATTCAAGAAAACCTACGAGACAAGCAATACTGACTAATTTGCCCTTCCTAAGAAAGCCCTCGCTACAGCAATAAGTAGCAAGAATTTAGTATAAAGACTAATAACATATAGGTTTAAGCCCGGCAACTAAACCTTTCAAATTTGGTCGTTTTATTTCTCAGCAAAAAAGAAAAAAGCCACAGCAATTTTACCTTTCTTCTTGAGTCTTTTATCTAAAATCTTGTCTAAACAAGGCAATGAGCCTTTCTGAAAATATCAAATGATACTTTTTTAGGGCCGGCTAATTTCAGCGTCCCCCGATAAAACGGGACATTTTTGTTCCATTTTAGTTGTCCCACATTATAGGGAGGGAAGCTTTCTTGCAATAAACCTTCCAGATTTGCTGAAAAAACGAAGTGAAGCAATTTAAACATACAATTAAAATTTCAGCATTGACGGTGTTACTGGGATTTACTTTTTTCAAGGGAGTTGGTCAGGGTTTGGACCTGGAAGCCTATCTAAGTCTTTTGAAGGGGGGAAGTCCGGTGTTGAAGCAAAGCTTAAATCAACTCCGTTCGGCAGACTTTGATGTTCGTTCAGCAAGGGCAGCACTATTACCATCCCTTGGTGCCGAGTTTAATTATCAGCGCGATTTTACTAAAAACTTCTTATTCTTTAATGATGAAGCTTTTGGTGAAACCAAACTAAGAACCAACTTCGACAATAGTATCAATGCCGACATTGTAGCGCGGCAGGCAATTTACGATCCGGTTTCATCCATTCAACATAAGCTTGCCAAGCTAGCCAAAGAGCAAACTCAAATTACCCATCAAGATGCCAATAACGCATTGATTTTCCAGGGAACCAAGCTTTTTTGGCAGGCAATTTTTGTGAAGGAAAGTTTGAAAATTCTTGCCGACAACCAGGCACTGGCAGAAGAACAGAAAAATCAGGTATTACACCTTTTTGATGAAGGTCTTGCAAGTGAGCTGGAAGTGCATCAAACTGAGCTTTATTATAAAAGGACCATTCCTCAGTTAGCTTCTGCTAATAATTATTATCAAACACTTCTTAATGAATTGAAGGCACTTGCCGGACTCAATTCAAATGATCAGTTGGAGGTAGAAGGTGATCTGGGTGCAACCAGAAATGATCGGCGCAATTTATTGATATCGGATTCCATATTGACCCAGAATCTGAAAATCCAGTCACTAGGCTTAGCGCTAAAAATGAATGAATATCATGTAAAAGCCAAAAAAGCAGCATGGGGTCCGGTAATCAAGCTAAATCTGGGATATAATCTAAGTGCGCAGGATAATGGATTTCGTTTCAGGAACGATAACCAGCTGTGGTATGGTCAGATCTCTCTTAGCATCCCCGTTTTTACTGGGGGTTACAACGCTGCCCAATTAGAGAAAGCGCGCATCGATGGAGAGAATATCAGATTAGAGAAGCAAAATACACAGAATATCTTGTTGGGCAATTTAAAAAATGCCAGACTCAATCTTAGCCTGGCTTTTGAAAAAATTGAAGTAGAAAAAGAAGCCATTTTGCTTAGTCTGAAGGAGCTGGAAATTGCCGAAGTACAAGCAAAGCAGGGCCTGATCACACCTACCGAGTACAAGGAGATAAGGATCAATCTTAAGCAAGCAAGATTGAATTTACTCAATGCCCAATTAAATGTTCGCTTAACCAACCTGGAAGTAAATGAAATCCTTGGTAACACTTTGAATTAGAATTAATGAAACAGTCATGACTGATCTATTATTGAGACACATAAGAGGATGATTAAATCTAAGTATCACAATATGATGCCATTTTTTAAGAGGATATTTTAAAAGCTTTCAGGTCTCAGGTATCAGATTTCAGCCTAAAAGATGTTTTTAGTGCGCCAGAAGATTATCTGATACCTGAAACCTGATGACTAAAAGCTTATCTAAATGGCATAATATCACAATATCAGAGGATTACAAATTTTAAACAGATAAAAAGAAAATGAAATCAATAAAGTTATTTGGTATTGCTACCATGCTCCTGTTTTTAGCCTGTTCGGAAGGTCAGGTTGAAGAAGCTGATACTAAAGGCCTGGAAATAGCGGTCAAAGTATTAGAGGTAGCACCTCAGAAAGTTGAACTTAATAAGACTTATTTTGGCAAAGTAAAATATGGCCGACAAATGGCCTATGTAGCAGAGATGAGTGGCAGGGTTAATGCCCTTAAACTTGTCCCCGGTCAACGAGTCAGAAAAGGTCAGAAGCTCATATCATTTCCACCGGCTGATCATCATCTTCAGGTAGCTCAGTTGCAATTGGCATATGATGAACTCAAAACAAACTATGAGAAACAAAAAGTCCTGAACGAGAAAGGAGCGGTCACTAAACACGCTGTTGATGAACTCAAAACACAATTGAATATCCAGGAAAAAGCACTGGATCAATTAAAGCGTGTGAACATGGTTACAGCACCCTTCAATGGAGTAATTACCGAAGTTTTTGTCACGGAAGGTGAGGAAGTTGTACCTGGTGCTACTGTTTTTTCAATGGCCAAGCCGAATGGAGTGCAAGTCGAGTTTTTTGTTCACCCAAAGGACATTTCCAAGGTAAAGCTTGGTAGTATAGTTACTATGCGAACAACGGAAGGGAATGAGGTTACCGGAAAAGTAGTTCAGAAGGCCATTCAAATGAGTGAGTCACGCAGAGCCTTCCGAATATTGGCTGCCTTCTCTGAGGAGAGGTCGGTCGTCATGGCCGGACAAACAGTGGAGGTAAGTGTTTTACATGAAACATTGGAAGAAGCAATACTCATTCCGGAGGAGTCAGTAAAGAGCCAGGGAAACAAAGGTTTTGTTTACTTGGCACAGAAAGACATCGCAATGAAGGTTGAGGTCATGCTCGGCAAACGGGTAGGATTGAATATTCTGGTTGAAAAGGGTATACAAGCTAATGATCTGCTGATTGTTGGCGGAATTGAAAAACTAGCGGAAGGTACTCCTATAAAAATCATTGATTAAAAGTTTAGAAATGAAGATTACAGAATTTTCCGTAAATCGTCCGGTAACAACATCCATGCTATTTCTTGGATTGGTGATCTTTGGTTTGCTTGCCTATAAGAGGCTTTCTGTTAACCTGATGCCGGCATTGGACCTGCCGGCAATGGCTATCACAACGGATCATTTTGGTGCTACACCTGAGGAAATCGAAACCGGGATTACAGAAGAAATTGAAAACGAATTATCGACACTGAGTGGGTTGAAGTTACTTCAGTCCTACTCAATGGCCAATACATCATTGGTTTTTGTACAGTTTAATCAGGGAACAGATCCAAATGAAGCACTGAATGAAGTAAAAGCCAAACTTGATCAAGTTGTTCCTTATTTGCCAAAAGAGTCAGAGCGACCATTGGTTCAGACATTTGATTTCAAGGACTCACCCGTCATAGATTTGGTGGTGTTAGGCGATGGTAACAGTAGTGAATTATTTGATCTCACAGATAAAACCATAAAAAACAGACTTTCCAGAATAGAAGGTGTTTCGAAAGTAAATCTCAATGGAGGGGAGATGAGAGAGATCAAGATTCTGGCTAACAAAAAGACAATGTACGATGTACAAATGAATCTCATCGATTTGTCGGAATATCTTAAGCGTATTAATACCAAACTCTCGGCAGGTGATTTTGTCAATCAGCATCGTCAGTTTTCGTTGGAAACGAGCAACAAGTTTACTTCTGTTCAGGGGATAAGAGAGGCCCATATTCCAACACCTATTGGTGTACAAAGGCTGGCCGATATCACAAAAATACTGGATACAGTCAGAGAGGTGAAGTCGAAGGCGATGTTTTATGATGTGGCCAACGATCGGAAATACTCGAATATTATCAGCATTGGTGTAATGAAAAATACCAACGCCAATGCCGTACAAGTGGCTAATGAAGTAAAGGAGTTGATCCCCGAATTGCAGAAGGAGTTACCTGAAAATGTTAAAATTATAGTTCCTTTTGATTCGTCGCTATATGTGGAGAGTGCTGTGGAAGATGCACTTATGAATGTTGCTTTGGGTATTTTATTTACCGGACTGATACTCTTCTTTTTCCTTCATGACATCAGGACTACACTCATTGTCAGTATTTCGGTTCCTGTATCATTGATTGGTACCTTCATTGCCATCCGCTATTTCAATGGCTCGCTAAATATGATGACATTGATGAGTTTCTCAGTGGCCATCGGGGCGCTAATCTCAAACTCAATTGTTGTGATAGAAAATATTGTAAGGCTCAGAAAAGATGGCTTGGAAATCAGGGAAGCTTCCATCCAAGGCACACGAGAGGTCATGATGGCTGTGATTGCCTCAACTGGAACTAATCTGGTTGTTTTTCTACCAATCGCTAGTATGACTTCCATTACGGGAGCTTTTTTCAGGGAATATGCCTTAACGATTTCAGCCGCTACAGTTTTCTCTCTGATCATTTCATTTATGCTCACACCAATGTTGGCCAGTGTACTATTGAGAAAGGAAAGAAAGATTTCAAAGCTGTCTCGATGGATGGAACAGTTTTTTATTTGGCTGGAAAATAAATATGAAAGCTCATTGGCAAGTCTTATTGCTGCTAAAAGAAACCCAATCATACTCTTCTGTGTGATGTTTGTGTTCTTCTTGCTGAGTACGGGACTCTTACCAAGAATAGGATTTGAATTTGAACCCCAGGAAGATAACGGTGATGTGTTTTTAGAGTTGGAAATGCCACCGGGAACTGCGATTACCAAAAGTGCAGCGCTTATGAAACTTGTTGAAGAAAAAGTGAACGCACATGAGGAAGTCAAAGTAATGGTAAGCGATCTTGGATCAAAAAACAGCTTTACCGTGGGAACCAATTTTGCTAATGCAGCAATCAAATTGTTTCCTAAAGAGACAAGAGATGTTTCAAACGTAGAATTTGCTGAAATGCTAACCGGTGAGCTGATGGAAATACCTGAGATTATCCCAATAGTATCCACCAGTAGCTCTGAAGATGGTGCACCTATTCAATTTACCTTACAATCGACAGAACAGGAGAAATTGCTTGAAGCCAATGAATTGGTCCTTCAAAAAATGAACGAAATAGAAGGATTGCTCAACTTTGAATCAAATGCACGTGAAGGAAATCCTGTAATTCAACTGAAGCCTGATCAGAGATTGCTGGCGGAGCTTGAGTTGAGTCCTTTTGAGATAGCAGCGACTGTACGAGCGGCGATTTCCGGAGTAAAAGCTACAGTGCTGAAGGAAAAAGGAATTGGGTACGATGTCCGCATCAGTTATCAGGAGGATCAGGTAAATACTGTTGACAAGATCGAGGAACTACCAATATTCACTTCTTCAGGGGTTTTTACAATCGGACAACTAGTAGATGTGTCCTACAGAACATCACAGGCACAAATTCTTCATCTGGACAAAGTGAAGACGATCGAGTTTTCAGCAACCCCTGCACCTGGTGTAATCACTGGGGACGCAAGGGATAGAATAGAGACAGCAATTAACCAATTAAACCTTCCAACTGGAGTTTCATTTAAATGGGCAGGGAATATCAAGGAGCTGGACGAAACAATAGATGATATGACGATAACGTTCGCCATTGCCTTATTGCTCATGTACATGCTCCTGGCCTCTTTACTTGAAAATTACTGGCATCCTGTTATCATCTTCACAACAGTGCCAATGGCTATGATCGGTGTTTTTGTATTCATGTTTCTTGGCGGCCAGACAATGAATATCATGTCTTTGATGGCTATCGTCACTTTATTGGGGCTGGTGGTCAATGATGATATTCTGATCCATGATTATACGGAACAGCTCATGCATAACAAAAAAATGAGATTGAGAGAAGCAACGCTGTTAGCAGGGAAAAGGAAAATGAAAACGGTCATTATGACCACAGTAGCCATTATTGTTGGTATGCTGCCAAACGCACTTGGTTTTGGAGATGCAGGTGCTGAGTATCGAACGCCCATGGCTGTGGTCACCATCGGTGGTATGATCACCTCAACCATCCTTACCCTTTATTTGATTCCATCCCTCTTTTACATCATCAGGGAGAAGAGAATGAAACTGGAGTAATCGAAAAACATAAAAGCAAGGAATAAATTGAAGCAATAAAACTTTATTAAAATGAACAGATTGTTAATACTAATATTTTTTATGGTTATCACACTTTATGCGAATGGGCAGTCAAAATCGGATTTTGTGAAGAAATGGAATATTGAAGGGTATATCTATCTGGGAATGACTTTCGCACCCGAGGAGCATGAAAAGAATGATTATATCCATTTCTTAAATGATGGAACCTTTAATAGTGCGGAAGCAGGAAAGATAGAAAAGGGAACCTGGGAATGGAAGGCTGATGAAAAGACTATGTACCTCAGTCAATCTGAAGAGACTCTTGCACTTAAGGTGGTAAAAGTAAAAGAGGATGAGTTAATTCTTTTGATAGAAGAAGACGGTGAAAGTATAAAAATCAAGTATAAAAGAAGTGCTTGATCGTACTCAAAATAATCGGAGTTTGTAAAAAAATATGAAAGATTTAGTAATCAAGGCGGAGGAGAATGTTGGATTAGTGATCGCAGTAATTTTCCTTTTTTCTGTTGGACTGGCCATTGTGGAATTTTTATGGGAATGGAGAAACAAGAAGTTAACAAAATGGAGATTGAAAGAGATGTTGTCGAGCTTCATGGTTTTCATACCCGCACAATTGACAGAAAAATCCGCTACAGCCATGTTTGTAGCCGGGTTTTTTCTGCTTGACGATCTGATTCCATGGCAGATCCCCATAAATGGTTGGACAACTGTCCTTGCCATTTTAGTGGTTGATTTCCTTTATTATTGGGAACACAGGTGGGAGCACGAGATCCGATTGCTATGGAGCTATCATTCCATTCATCATAGCTCACCTATCTATAACTATACTACTGCATTAAGAGTATCTTTCATCGACAACTTTGTTACCTGGCTGTTCTTTCTGCCTGCCATAGCAATTGGATTTCATCCGATTGTAGTTCTTGTTGCCATTGGGTTTATTCTTGTATATCAATATTGGATTCATACGGAACTTATTAGAAGAATGGGATGGTTTGGACTAATTTTTAATACCCCATCTCATCACCGGGTTCATCATGGATCGGATGAGCTATACCTGGATAAGAATTATGGCGCCTTTTTAATCATTTGGGATCGTATGTTTGGTACATTTCAGAAAGAAGTCTTTCAACCTACTTATGGGCTGACAAAGCAGATTGAAACCATCAATCCGGTCAAGGTGCACTTCTTTGAGTACATGAGCATTGTCAGAGATCTTAAGAAAGCAAAGAATGCCAAAGAGGTTTTCGGCTATTTATTCAGGAAGCCAGGGTGGACTCCGAGGAATATTGATTCACATAAAGACTAATCTTTTGAACTTAAAACACATCATATCCGAATACAAATGGCAGTTTCTTTTGATGTTAATCCTGATTTTGCTGGATGCAGGGCTCTTGATACTGTTTCCTCTATTCATTGGGTATGCCATTGATGATGCGCTCATTAAAGGGTATCAAGGTGCAATCTGCCTTGGCTTGCTGGGTCTGGCTACGCTCCTGGTGGGAGCAGGTCGCAGGTTTTACGATTCAAGATTCTATGCAAAGGTCTATGAGCGATTGGGAGCTAAGATTGGGGATCAACCAGACAAATCCGCATCAATTAAAACTGCCCACCTTAGGTTCCTTACTGAAGTTGTTGAATTTTTCGAAAATTCAATACCTGAGATAATTAACAATTCCATTGGTTTGATTGGGACTCTGGTGATCATTGCCAATCTAAACCTGCAGATATTCACAGGCTGCATAATTAATCTGTTTGTGATTTTAATTGTGTACGGAGTTACCGGGAAACGAACAACCCGTTTCAATTCGTCCTATAACAATGAGCTTGAAAGGCAGGTGACTGTCGTTTCTGATAATCATCCGATCTCACTGCGAAGACATCTCAACAAACTAATGAAGTGGAACATTAAGCTTTCTGATCTTGAGACCGTCAACTTTTCTATTATTTGGTTATTTATGATGGCTTTTTTGGTTGTATCGATCGTTGTTGCCATTGGCGAGGGGGGGATTAGCTATGGTACAGTTTTTTCTCTCGTTTTATATCTATTTCAGTTCATAGAAACCACGGTGGTAATGCCCATTTTCTACCAGCAATGGTTAAGGTTGACTGAAATAATTAATAGGATAAAGCATGTTTAATATTACGGAAACCATTTCTACAATGGTTTTTTACCAATTGAAATACAGTTCCTGCTCCTCCATAACATTTGTCCAAAAGGATAAGGACATTGCCATCGTTTCTCATAGCGAGAAAGGTTGGCAACAAGGATTTGACCTAATGGCACATGCATGGGAAGAACAGAGAAAGAATTGATTAATTGGAATTTACTTAATCAATTTAAATATCTGTTGAGATGTCTCTTCTGACTTCTTTGTTAACCTTTTGGCCATTAGGGCTAAAACTGTTTCAGGAAGGTCACTTTTCCGATAAATTGATGTTCTTGAAAAGGATCATCAAGAGTATCTCTTCGTGTATTGTTGAAAACAAGATAGATAAATGACAATGGTTGATATTCCCAACTTGCACGAACGTTCCAGCGTCCCCTATCGTCAAATGTATTGTATTGGTAAAAACCGGTCAATTGCACTCTTGGATTTAGGGCAAAACGGATTCCCAAAGTCGTTAAATGAGTTTGCAGGCTTTCTTTTGCTTCTCCTAATTTTCGAAGATCATTGAATTCATAGTCAACAGTCAAAGTAGTATGGGGAATGGGGGCAATCCTCAATCCACCCTCAAGTGTAGTCCTTTCTCCATTATAAAAATCCCCCCAATTAATACTTCCTGATAAAGATACCTTGGCCGATTGATTAGTTCTGAAATCTACCTGATGACGTGTATAGTAATAATTATCTTGTACAATTGGAATTCCCAGGGGAGCAAAACCAAAATTAATATTTTGCCAGGTTGGAAATATTGCGTACTGTAAAAAACTATTGTCACTGAAAAATATATATACAGGGAACAAGTAAATGTTTGCCTGCTGAAAATTGCCTGGCTTGTCAGCATCATGGTAATAGTTAATGAAGGCACCCGGATCCCATCGACGTATCCATGAGATTTTTTTAGGCCTCCAAATAAAATACCCCCCGGGATTATGCTGGATTACATTTTTCTGAAAAACAAAGCCCATACCCGGATAATAATCTTTTGTAACAATGTTAGTAAGATGTCCCAGGTAAAACTTATTTGCTGAGTATCCGGCAAAAACTCTTCCGGCAAAACCAATGGTATCATTGGAATTATTTCTGGAAGTGGAGAGCAGATAGGAAATGGTCATTTCATTTTTAGGCCTTATCAAACCGTCAATGGTGAGGGTACTATTATGGTGATTTCTTTGTCCTAATTCCTTAGATTCCTCATTGGCACGATGCGTAAGCATCAGACCAATATTGTTCTCCTTTCCATAGTTCTGTAGGTATCTTCCCACGCCAAAACTAGCTCCCGGTGATTCTGGGGTCTCCGCCTGATGAATATATAAACCGGCTATCGATCTGTCCTCGTCTCGCATGGTGTATCGTACCCCGGCATCCAGGCGTGCCGGTTCAGCATTAAAATTTCCTTCCAGGCCTATGGTCCTGCTGAAGAAGGGTACTATTGACTGGTTATCGGCCCCCGCCCAAATTCCCGAATTCTCTAAAAAGAATTGTCTTCTTTCCGGAAAGAAAATATTAAAACGCTCCAGGTTGTTAACAGCGCGGTCCACATCAGCTTGAGCAAAATCGGTATTAAATGTTAAATCTAGTACTGAACGCGGATTAATAACCCACTTGACGTCACCACCCAATTTGACATTTCCATCCGAAGAATTGATTTGCCCGTTTTCAATATTGTCATATTGATATAAGAAATAAGGTTCAACACGTACATTGGCACCAGGTTCCGGCAACTCCAAACCTTTCAGCTTCGCCGCGTAAGTCATTCTGTAAGGAGAAAAGGATTGCGGGATAGCTGGGAAAACGGTTTGTTCATAATCTCGTCTTGCCAACCTGCTAAAGGTGATGCCCCAGGTTATCGAATCAGGATTATGCGGACGTTCATATCTTAAGGATTTGAATGGAATAGCAAATTCCGCGTAGTAGCCGGAATCTGTTTGATGTGTACGGACAGACCACAATGCATTCCAATCGCTATCTATATTGCTGTCATTGAAGTTTTGCAAATCACGTTGGTTACCATAAGGAGTTGTTTGAAAAGATACGCAATACTGTTTCAAATTTTGAGGGTCAAGTTGCACAAAGAAAATATCATTCTCCCCCCAGCGAAAATCCCTTCGAAGATCCTGCACTCTGATTCCTTTCCTACCCAACGTATCCTTACAGAACGCACCGACATAAAGATTTCTTTCGTCATATAACAGCTTGACACTTGTTTCGTACAGATATTTACCTCCTTGCCGGGGTTCCATACGGAAAAAATCTTTTGTGACAGCAGCATGTTTCCAATCTTCTTCCATCAATTTACCATCAACCTTGATTGGACTAATTGCCCTCTTCGCATTAATCGTTGGGGCATTTTCAGGTGGTGGAAAATTACCTTGTTCTTGTGCCAATATAAGTTGAGCCAGAAATAGGGGTATGCAAAAAATGTATCGCTTGAAATTTTTCATATCCTTCTTTCAATGATGGTAGTCAAACAGAAAATGATTGAAATGATGGTTGATTAGGTATAGGCAACCAATTGATGTAACAACAATAAAACCTAAACCGAAGGAGGGCCTCTTAGAGGGGGTTGATAATCTGCCGTTCCGTGGGTAAATGTTATATTTTGAGCATAGTAATCGGAAAAGGCATTATCAAAAAATAAGATGTTTGAATCTTGAGATTCAATCTTTTGGGTATAATATAAATCACACCATTCACAGTTGATATCTTCCTGGACAATGATCGTATCTCCCTGGCACTGATGCCTATTGCTAAATTCATGATGGATAGCAGCATGTATAGCAAATACGAATGGCAGCATAAAAAAATACACTGCTATGAAGATCACTCCTATTCGAAGATGCTTTTTCACAAAGCTAATATAATATGAAGTTTCTTTTGATGCAATTGTGTTGCATTAATAGTTTGGCCTCGGGACATTAATGGCTATTGGAACAGGTATAATATTGAAATTGGCACAGGAGAAATTTTGAGAGATATTCATTGTTTGCTGATTTTGAAGCGGGAAAAATATGGTTTAAACATTATGAGAAAGACAAGTTTGAACTACTTGAACACGGACAACCAATCGATACTTCTATTTATGTTCCATTTATAATTAATTTTACCACCAGTAAAAAAGGTAAGGTCTCAGGGTTAGAAGGAAACAATGAGGACGGAGAATTTAGATTTGAAAAATTATAAGTGCGATATAACAAATTCGTTTTAACCACTATTCATTCCACCACTTCAAAACTACAAGCCCAATATCTTGAACAACTATTTGATTCATCCTTTAACATATTTGAACTCAGTGCTCATACCTTGGATGCATTAACAGATTTCGCTATTTTGTTATCACGATTTTTGATGGCGGCAACACCGCAGATTATGAACTGACAAACTGAATTGGTATTTAATGGAATACATTAATACGGTCATTGTAAGAGCAAGTGCTGCGGGGCTGTCATGTGCCGCTCAGCTTGACAAAAGAAATATAGACTATAAACTAATTGAAAAACAAGGCCATGTTGCTCATGCCTGGCGTAATCATCATGATAGATTACACTTACATACCAATAAGAGTGCGTCCAATTTGCCATTTCTAAAACCCTGAATTCAACCAGAGTTGCCCTGTATTCATTAACCTATATATGATCATAGCAGCTCATGTTTACCTTTTCTCATTGAACACAAGTTTGTTATGAAATGGGTCTGTGACTTCCATGCATAGATCTTTCCAGGGAGCCTTTTGGATTCCAGGGTTATTGTATTTGTAATTTTTCTTTTTAAGGTTTTTATGGAATTCTTTTATTCCTCTGCAATTGATAAAGACTTTGGCTCCAGGGGAGCAATCCCCGTGATGCTCAGTTAAATGAAGTGATATCCCCTCTCGTGAAACCTGCATGTAAATTGGAGCATTATCATGAAATTTATGTTCCCAATCTATCTCAAATTCCAACCAGTCAACATAAAATTCAATTGCTTTCCGATAGTCAAAAATTCGAAGCAACGGGATTACTTGTTCTACATTCATAGTATTATTTTTAATGCAATTTACGTTCACACCAATCAATCGGAGAGAACAGCAAACATGCCAGGTGTGTATGTCGACCAGAAAGAACCGCAGGTATTGACATGACTTCACACCCTGAATCCGCCCGCATAGCTGCTAACAGGAGAGAAACGGCTAAAAAGGTCAGTGCACCCGTGGCTGCTGGTCCTCCATATCCCAAAATAAAGACGCTCAAGAACGGACCAAAAGCCAGAATTGCTCCCAATACACTGTTAATTTTAGGGGTGAATCTCAGAATAAAAAAATGCAACCCCAGATAAAAAAGCATAAGTCCAATGGCCCAGCCCAGTCTAATGATAATACCCTCCAAAGCCACATCCCGATAAACCGGCCAGACTTCCGAGGCAAAAAAGATCCCCAAACAAAAGCGAAATATTCGCCCTATAGGTAGTGTTTTGACTGGGATTGGTGTACTCATAATCTAACAACTACATGATCCTTCCTGGACGGGTGGACATTTTGCAGTTCCATAGGAACAATATACGCAACAATCACGTTGTTGCGGTTTCAAAACTGTGTGACAGTTTTCACATTCTTAGAAGTACTGGCACGCATCTGTTGGCATGGTTTCTTCTTTTGTGTGACCACATTCAGGACAGGTTATAATTGATTTAAGTGTTGTTTCAGCTTCCATCTTGAAATTTTTCTTGGATTTTACATGACGAACCGTTGCTCCCTTTATGGTTGGAAGTACTCATGATACTGTTTCTTTTTCTCTAGATAGGCTTTTTAATACTGGTTTGATAATTTGTGCATTTTCTTCCACTATAGAATAGAAAACGGTTTGACCAACTTTCTTGTCTCTAATGATCCCGCCATCTTTTAGTTTTCGTAAGTGTTGTGAAATACCTCCTACTGAAATTTCCAGGATATCGCTCAAGTCACAAGGACACATTTTGCCTTCTCTGTGGAGTAGGTAGAGAATTTTAAATCTTGTGGCATTTCCAGCCAGGTTGAACATCCTGGTGAGAACATTGAGTGGAGATTCAAGCTGTTGAAGCTCTTCTTTGCATTGCTTTATCTGAACGGGATCAGCCAATACTCTAATACAGGTGTTGCTCATATTTTAATATTTTAGTAATTCCTAAAACTCTAAATTAGATATAAAATTTTAATATTTTAGAAAAAACTAAAATTTACTGTAACCGTAATGAGTAATCTTAAATATTCGATCACTCATAAATTACTTTGGAATAAGATCAAAGATTAAGTCTGGCTGATGAAGGATTTCAAGATCTCAATTTATGAATACTTGTTAAGTACTGAAAAGAGATATCTGGTTTCCAGTCAAAAACCCGGATAGCAATATTTGAGATACATTTGCCAGCGCTCCTTCTATTATTTTAGATGATCAATCAGTACTTTAGCGCTCCATGCAACGCTTAAGTATGGACATTTTTAAAGACTCCCGTGAACACTTAAAAAAACAGCATGAAAAACACAAAAACCCTATGGACATTGTTTTTACTTGCCTTATGCGCATGCAAATCACCAACAGAGAATGCGGTTAAATATGAATCGGAAGATCTAAAAATTAAGCATTTAACTCAAAATACTTTCATTCATATATCTTATTTAAATACAAATGATTTTGGAAAGGTACCATGCAATGGAATGGTGGTTATAAATAAAGGTGAAGCCATTGTTTTTGATACACCCTCTGATGATGTTGCATCAAGTGAATTAATCAAATGGATTCAAACAGAAAAGAAGGCCAAAATAAAGGCAGTGATTGCCACGCATTTCCACATAGATTGTCTGGGTGGATTGCAGGCATTTCATGATAATGAAATCCCGTCCTATGCAAATAGCCTGACAGTTGAGTTGGCAAAGTCGATCAATGAAATCATACCTCAAAATGTGTTTGCCGGTTATCTTGAGCTGGAGGTCGGAGGTAAAAAAGTGATCAGTGATTTTCTGGGAGAGGGGCACACAAAAGACAATGTGATAGGTTATTTTCCGGATGAGAGGGTATTGTTCGGTGGATGTCTTATTAAATCAAATGGCGCCGGAAAGGGAAATTTGAATGATGCCAATATAAATGACTGGCCTAAAACAGTTAAAAAAATCAAAGCAAAATATAACGAGGTGGAAACAATAATTCCCGGGCACGGTAAACCGGAAGATGCGAAATTACTTGATTACACAATAGAGCTTTTTACGAACTGAAAAGTTAACTTTAGTAATCTTCGGAATGGATGAGTTCAATGTACTTATTCAGAAGATGTATATCGTTTAATAAAAGAGGTTATATGAAGAAAAAACTCTTTAAAGTTCTGAAAGTACTGACAATCTCCTACGTAATGGTATGCGCCCTTTTGTTTTTCTTCCAGGAAAAATTAATCTTCTTTCCACAAAAGCTGGATAAAGCGTATAAGTTCAGCTTTGATCAGGAATTCCGGGAAATAAGTGTAAACACAGAAGATCAAAAAAAACTTCATGGACTTTTATTTAAAACTCAAAATTCAAAGGGATTAATATTTTATCTGCACGGTAACGCGGGCTCCGTGGCTTCATGGGGTGGTGTTGCCAAAACCTATACTGACTTGAATTATGGTGTGTTTATGCTTGACTACAGAGGATTTGGGAAAAGTGAAGGTTCCATAAGTAGTCAGGAACAAATATTTCAAGATATGCAAAGTGCCTATAGCCAGATGCTTAACGAATATGACGAAAATGAAATTATTGTATTAGGTTATTCCATTGGAACAGGCCTTGCAGCTAAAATAGCCTCAACAAACAATCCCAAGCTATTAATCCTGCAAGCACCATATTACAGCTTGATAGACATGATGAAACATACATATCCAATTATTCCAACTTTCATTTTAAAATATAAGTTTGAAACAAACAAATATATTAAAGACTGTAAAATGCCCATTGTCATTTTCCATGGTAATCAGGATAAAGTAATATATTACAACTCGTCTGTCAAGCTAAAGAGCATTATGAAAAGCACAGATAGATTAATTACTTTAGATGGGCAGGGACATAATGGAATGACCAACAATCCTGACTACAGCGTGGAAATCGAAAAAATACTGAATTGATAAAAAGAAGGTGCAATAATCTGTAAGAAACCATAGCCATTGATCAGCTATCAAAATGGTATTATTAATCGTTCCTTAAACTAAATTGTAGGTGTTCGATAAATGAATTCAGACCTTTCTGCCAGTAAGGAGTTTGGCTGCATGAGGTCTTACCTAATGTGATCTCATTAATTTTTATTGTACAATGTTATAGTTAAGGAAGGATTTTGAAATGTCGAAACTTACCGATTGGCATGTTTTAGAATATGTCAAATGACAAGGTATCAAATCAAATCATACCCTTATCAATTCAAAACAACCCTCCATAAATCCCTTCATAATTGATCTTAGGACCAGGCTAACTTTAGTTTAGGGAAGTCATATGCTCCCGATCAATATATTGAACCAAAACAACCTAAAAATGAAATACATAAATCAATTATTTATTCTTGTAATTACGCTTTCTATAGTCTTAAGCTGTAAAAATGATGATGAGGGTGATCCGGTAGCACCTAATCAGAAACCGGATAACTTCGAAGTCACAGTAACTCAGGTGACAAGCCGTTCAGCCCAATTGGATTGGGAAGCCGTAACCGATCCGGATGGTGACAATATAACCTATACCATTTGGCTTAATGACGAAGAAGCACAGGCTGGTTTCAGCGACTCCGAATTTCTTTTGGAGCAACTGGAGGCCGAAACAGATTATACAGGCAAAGTGGCAGCCTCAGATGGTAAAGGAGGTATTACGGAAAGCGCATTTGCCTTTAGTACGGAGGCATTCACCATTGGCTGGAAAAGATTTCTGGGTGGCAGCGCCAATGATGTAGCCCGTTCTATTCAGCAAACTGATGATGGAGGATACATTGCAACAGGTCACTCCGCTTCGTCTGATGGTGATGTGGGAGATAATGAAGGAGACACCGATATATGGATTACAAAGTTAGATGAAAATGGGAACCTGTTGTGGGAAACAAACCTGGGAGGGTCTAATGAAGATAGATCCAATGCTATTCAACAGACCACCGATGGCGGTTTTGTTGTAGCCGGTCACTCAGCGTCTGCTGACGGTGACGTAAGCGAAAACAATGGAGATGAGGACTACTGGATTGTCAAATTGGATCAGTCAGGGAGTTTGGTTTGGGAAACCAGCCTTGGAGGATCCGATACTGATATCGCTCAAAGCATCCAGCAGACAGATGATGGTGGTTATGTTGTAGTGGGACATTCATTTTCCTCTGATGGCGATGTAGGAAATAATCAGGGTCACGCCGATTATTGGATTGTTAAACTGGATGCCTCTGGTTCCCTTGTTTGGGAAACCAACGTAGGTGGCTCTAATGAAGATATTGCCCGTTCCATTCAGCAAACCTCAGACGGCGGTTTTGTCGTGGCGGGAAGCACCTCATCCTTTGATGGAGATGTTGGAGGTAATAATGGTGAACAGGACTATTGGATAGTAAAGTTGGATCAGGATGGGGATCTGGAATGGGAAACCAATCTTGGTGGCTCAAGCCCTGAAAATGCTTACGAGATCCAACTAACTTCTGATGGAGAATTTATTGTAGCGGGAAGCTCTTTGTCTTCAGATGGAGATGTCCAAAGTAACCATGGCTTATCAGACTACTGGATTGTCAAACTTGATGATGGTGGAGATGTGGTATGGGAGACCAATCTTGGTGGGTCGGATACTGATATTGCCCGTTCCGTTGAGCAGACTACCGATGGAGGGTTTATCGTCACCGGACGATCTTCTTCCCTAGACGGCGATGTGGAAGACAATGAAGGGAGTTGGGATTTTTGGATCATAAAATTGAACAGTGAAGGAAGCCTGTTATGGGAAAATAATATTGGAGGATCGGCCAGAGAAAATGCCTGGTCTGTTAAACAAACAGCTGATGGCGCTTACATTGTAGCAGGAAGTGCAAGATCCGATGACGGTGATGTAGGAGGCAACAAAGGTGGACAGGATTTCTGGATTGTGAAACTGCAATAGTGCAATAAAAGACGGCATGAACCTCTTAGCTTTTTTGAAAATAAACAGGTTAACATGGCCCTGGATTCTTTTTGCAGGTTCATGTCTCTTTTGTGGTTGTAAAAATGATGAAGAAACACTTAGTCAACAAAACCAGGCTCCAGGTAACTTCATAGTAACCGTCAGTGAAATATTCGGTACGATGGCCAGTCTGGATTGGAGAGCAGCCATCGATCCGGATGGCGATAAGATAACTTATTCTATTTGGCTAAAAGGAGAAGAAATACAAAGCGATCTTCAGGATACCGGATTTTTGTTTCAAGGGCTAGATCCTGAAAATAGCTATGATGGAAAAGTGATAGCCCGGGATGGAAAGGGTGGTTTTACGGAAAGCGTATTTGCTTTTAATACAACGGCATTGGTTATCGAATGGCAAAGGTCTCTTGGGGGCACCAACCACGAGTCTCCCAGATCAATAATACAGACTATGGATGGGTCGTATGTGATAGCGGGATATTCCTTTTCCAATGATGGTGATATATCTGGTAATCATGGATTATCGGATTCCTGGATTGTTAAACTTAATGAAAGAGGCAATTTCATTTGGGAGACAAATCTGGGAGGGGCTGGTCGCGAGGCCGCTTACTGCATTTTGGAAACCGAAGATGGTGGGTTTGTTATGGCGGGTGAGGCATCACATGCCAGTGGTGATGTGGATAGTAACAATGGGAACCGTGATTATTGGATTGTTAAGTTGGATGCTTCAGGTACTCTTGTTTGGGAAACCAATCTGGGCGGATCTAACGTTGACGTTGCTTCATCAATCACCTTGGCTGGCGATGAAGGATATGTGATAGGAGGAACTTCCAGGTCTTCGAATGGAGATGTGAAAAATAACCACGGAGGTAGTGACTTTTGGATAGTAAAACTGGATTTAGGAGGAAGTCTGGTATGGGAATCGAACTTTGGAGGATCTGATGATGATGTATGTGTGAGTATTCGTCAAACCCTGGATGGGGGATATATTGCGGCAGGAACTTCCAGTTCCTCCGATGGCGATGTGGATAGCAACCATGGCAGATCGGATTTTTGGATCATTAAACTTGATAGCTTCGGAAAACTGGTTTGGGAAGCTAATTATGGAGGTTCAGATTCTGATACAGCCACGGAGATCTATCAGCTGTCCAATGGGGAATACATAGTGGCAGGCTATAGTTATTCCTCAGATTTAGACGTTGGTGAGAACAAAGGTGGTGCTGACTATTGGGTCATAAAACTGGACGTCATCGGGAATTTAATGTGGCAAACCAGCATGGGAGGAGAGGATAATGATCTAGTACGATCCATGTATAGTTCTGATCAGGGTTACATTGTCGCCGGTTTTGCAGGATCAGGCACCGGCGATGTAAGTGGGAATAATGGACTGGCAGATTGCTGGATACAAAAGTTAGACGGTAACGGGGAACAAGTATGGGAGGAAAACTTTGGAGGATCAGAAACTGATATTGCGTACACCATACAGCGGACTATGGATAAGGGATTTGTTTTTGCAGGATCCTCTATGTCTTCGGACGGTGATGTTGTAGGCAATAAGGGGCTTTCGGATTTCTGGGTTGTGAAATTAAAATAAAAATGTGCAACCAAATGTTGGTAAGTTTAATATCGTTCCTTTCGATTTAAAATTGACCGCAATGGATTTGTGGAATTCGTTTGTAATTTATTTGAAATCAATAGTTTATGTTGTTTAAAGATTCTTGATGCTCAATCTGGGTTAAACTTGTTGAAACATGACGTTGGTGAACATAGAAGATATTTTACTATATTTTTCTACTTCTATTTTCGGTCAGAATACTGAGGAAGAGATCGTTTGGGATTTGGCTAAAAACTGTATCTCAAAACTTGGTTTTATAGACTGTGTCGTCTATTTAGTAAATGAAGATACCGGCATGTTAGAACAAAAAGCTGCCTATGGACCGAAAAACCCTAAAGACTATACCATATATCGACCCATGGATATTCCGATAGGTCAAGGCATTGTAGGCTATGTGGCACGATATGGTAAACCCGAAATAGTGAAAGACACCTCTAAGGATGAACGATATATCGTAGATGATGAAGTCAGATTATCAGAAATCGCTGTTCCGATTACTTATAAGAAAAAAGTATTGGGAGTTATCGATTCGGAACATCCTGAACAGGATTTTTTTACACCAGAGCATTTAAAGATCCTTATGGCAATAGCTACACTTTGTGCAGGTAAAATTGCTAATGCCAGGGTGGAGAAAAAATCCAGAAGTACGCAGGAGGAATTAATAGATGTTCAATTAAAAATGGCTGATGTTAAATTACAGGCTTTGAGAACACAAATGAATCCTCATTTTATGTTCAATGCCTTGAACGCTATTCAGCATTTTATCACCATTAATGATCAAAGAAAGGCATTAAAATACCTTTCAAAATTTAGCAGATTGGTTCGGCTTATATTGGAAAACGTTCAAACTGATAGGCTTTACCTGTCTGACGAAATCAAAATACTACATTTATATCTGGCACTTGAAACAATGCGGTTTGATCAAAAATTTGAATATGAAATCAATGTTCCGCCAGACAGCGATCTTATGGGAATTAAAATACCCTTTCTTCTTGTACAGCCATTTGTCGAAAAGGCCATTAACAGAGGCCTAGTCAACAAAGCAGATAAGGGACAATTGCAGGTTATGTTTCATCGACAAAAAAATTATTTGCATTGCATTATCGAAGACAACGGTATTGGAAGACAAAAGGCAAAAGAGATCGTGGATGCTAAGGGAATCCGTGATCCTTCGAATAAGTTGATTAAAAGGCGTATTGCATGGATGAATCTTCAAAGCAAGTTCAAGACTAGGCTGATGATCAAGGATCTATATGCGGATGACAATCATCCTGCCGGAACCAGGGTGGAACTAGAGATTCCATTGGAAAATGAATAGTGGTGGGTAAAAATAATGTTGACTAATAATCAGAAGAATATCCGAAAGTAACTTTCATAGCTTGCTTGTAGGTTACGTAGCTTATAATTTTATATTAATAAGCAGAAATGATGTTTGGTGTTCTTCACTTTATAATGACAGAAAAATGAGATTAGCTGTCTTAACGGGTTTTTGCTTTTTATTATCATTGATCGTTGATGCTCAAAATCAGGCCAGACTGGATAGTCTGGTCCGAGAGCTTCAAGTGGCTGGTGATACAAATCGTGTTATCATCCTGAATTCATTGGCTACTACCTTACAGTACGATGCTCCCGATAGCGCCCTGGTCCATGCAACAAGGGCTCTGAAAGAATCAGAGAAACTTGAATATGTGCATGGCATCATCAATGCTTATAACAAAATCGGCACTGTGTATGCCATCAAAACCGATTATAAACAAGCCTTGGACTATTTTCTCAAGGCGCTTGAAGTAAGTCAGGCCGGCGGTTATGCTAAACTAACCGGAGATGCTTTAAACAACGTGGCTAATGTGTATAAATTTCAAGATGACTATGACAATGCCATTGCGTATTACTATCAGGCTTTAGAGATTAAGAGGACTTTGGAAGATAAAAGCAATGAATTGTATGCACTCAATAGCCTGGGAATAGCCCTCACTGAAGTGAAAAGATTTCCGGAGGCCGATTCATGCTTCAGGCAAATGATTATCCTGGCCGATAGCTTGGGAAATAAAACCTGGGCACCCAAAGCGTACAACCAGTTGGCCAGGAACTTCTACTTTATGTATGATTATTCTTCCGCCATTGAAAACTTCACCATAGCATTGAATCTGGAAAGAGAAAATGGTGATCTCAAAAGACAGGCCATTGCCTTGAGTAATATCGGGGAATGCTACCATTATCTTAAAGAATATGATAAGGCCCTGGATTCTTATAAAGAATCTTTAGCGATAAGAGAAAAGATCAACTACAAGTATGGCAAGGTCATTACTTTGCTGCAGATGGCAAAATCTTTTTATCGAAAAGGGGCGCTTCGTGAAGCAACGGACCATACCCATCAAAGCCTTTCCCTTGCCAGGGAATTGGGTACCAGGAGTAAGGTTGTTGATGCACTGGAAGGTCTTGCTATGTTGTATGCCAAACAAAATGATTACGAAAGGGCGTATGAATACGCACAACAATTGACTGTGGAGAAAGACAGCATTTTAACAGAACAGAAAACAGAACAAATAGCAGAGATGCAGGCCAGGTTTGACTCCGAAAAAAAAGAACAACAAATAAAGTCCCAGCAAAAGGAGATTACGTTATTGGAGGAAAAAAAAGCTGCTGATCGTAAATTAATGTTTACCCTGCTATCTTTGGCTTTTGTATTACTGATTCTGGCTGGTTTCATTTACAGCAGGTATAGGCTCAAGAAAAGATCCGAACAAACATTGAAAGGTAAGAATGAGGAAATCGCCATCATGAATGAGGAATTGGAACGTAAGGCCTTACGCGCTCAAATGGACCCGCACTTTATTTTTAATTCTCTCAATTCCATTCAACATTTCATCACTGCCAACGACAAAACCTCGGCACTTAAGTACTTATCCAAATTTTCGAAATTGATCAGACAGATACTGGAGAATTCAGTCAACCATCAGGTACTCATCGCAGATGAGATCAAACTACTGGAATACTATATTCAATTGGAAGCATTACGATTTGATCAAAAGTTTGAACATCAAATCGATATTGATGATAATTTGGATATACATAACATGGAAATTCCTTTTTTGCTAATTCAACCTTATGTGGAAAATGCCATTGTCCATGGACTTCATAATCGTGAAGAGAAAGGAAGTTTAAGAGTTAGTTTACAGGATTGTGAGCAGCACATATTGTGTACAGTGGAGGATAACGGCATAGGCAGACAAATGGCAGCCCAATTAAAAAAGCAAAAGCAACATATTTCAAGAGGAATGTCGGTGACCACTCGCCGTTTGGAACTATTGAATCGAGACAAAAAGAATAAAACCCTGGTGGAAGTGACAGACCTGTATGATCAGCATCAGCATGTGGCAGGTACGAAAGTGGAGATAAAAATTCCGATAGATTTAAATTAATAGATATGCTAAAGGTTGTCATCGTTGAAGATGAACTGCACAGTAGGGAAACGTTGAAAAATTTAGTTAATGATTATTGCGAGCAGGTAGAGATCATAGCTTTGGCGGCCTCTATACAGGAAGGTATTCACGTCATTCAGACACATCAACCGGATTTGGTTTTCCTGGATATTGAAATGCCTGGTGGTACAGGATTCGACCTGCTGGAGAAGTTACAATATTTAAATTTTGAAGTTGTTTTTACTACTGCCTTTGAGCACTATGCGCTTAAAGCTATTAAATTCAGTGCCATCGATTATTTACTGAAACCTATTGATGTGGAGGAATTACAAATAGCCATAGCCAAAGTACAGCAGAAGAAGCATTCCTTACGCAATAAAAAATTAGAAATTCTGCTAAACAATATGCAGGTTAAGAACCGACAGGAGCAGACAATTACACTGTCCACCAGCGAGGGATTCGAATTTATTCCGGTCACGGAAATCTTGTATTGCGAAGCGAATGGTTCTTACACTAATTTTCATCTAAAGGCTTCCAAAACATTGCTGGTTAGTAAACATCTAAAGGAATATGAGAATCTATTGGCTGAACACAATTTTATGCGGGTGCACCATTCCTACCTTATTAATTTGAGTGAAGTCAAAAAATATATCAAGGCGGATGGTGGTTATATCGTCATGAAAGATGATTCCGTTGTGAACATTTCCCTTAAGAAAAAAGAGGAATTCCTTGATCAAATGAAGCGCATAGGTGGCTAATCGATAGATAATTCTAAATCCCAGCACTAAATTACTGAAAAAGCAAGTTCAGATTGACGGTTTGGATTTTTATTGGTTATATGATCCTAACGAATTTGTTTGGAATAAACTTCAACATTGAATTTGGATCAGACCAAAAAAGATACTTTTATTTGATCGTTATCAGTTGCAAAGATTGTTATTTTTAATTCAAGAGAATACCAAAATAAAGGAAATCGAGGAATGGTTAAAGCTGAAAAATTCTGGGACAGAGTATCCAAACAATCTGATAAACCAACTATAAAGCTTAGTCCAACTTCTTTGAAGACAATTGAAAGTGCCATAAAATACCTGAAGCCTGATGATGTTATATTGGATTTTGGATGCGGTTCGGGAACAATAACCAGTGAAATCGCCTATCATGTGAAGGAAATCCAAGCTATTGACATATCCTTTGGAATGATCGAGGTGGCTAAGAAAAAAGTGGAGCAGCGAAAAATTGAGAATATAGATTTTACTCAATCGACCATACTTAATAAAAGATTTAATGAAAAATCATTTGATGTGATTTTAGCTTTTAATGTGCTGCACTTTATAGAAGATAAACAGCAAATTATGCAGCGGATTAACAACCTGCTAAAACCGGAGGGGCTATTCATCTCGGCAACAGTTTGCCTTGGAGAGAGAATGACATTCTTGAAATTAGCTATGTTCCTGCTCACTAAACTTGGAATGGTGCCGACCATGAATTTCTATAAAACCACTGCATTAGAAGGTATGGTAACAAATGGAAATTTTAAAATCGTAGAGTCCAAAAAAATTTCCGGTTTACCGGAATGTTTTATTGTGGCAAAGAAGATTTCATAAACACGAAACCAGTGATCAGATATCAAATGCGATGGTTCCAGTCTTTAAATGCTCATTTGAATTAAGCTGCAAATCGACTAGATTAGAAGATAGTAAAAGGGTCAGAAGCACAGGCCTTATTTGGGCTGTTGTGCAATTGCATAAATGAGAAAAAACCACTTAATACAACACTATCTTGATAAACTGGCCTCCTTTCATTTATACTTCAAAAGAACGCTAGAAGGACAAGAAATTGAAGATATTCACCAGTTAAGGGTAACCATTAAAAAGCTACGGGCCATGTACGCTCTAATGGAATTGGCAACGCGTGGTACGCTGAAGAAAAAAGAATGTTTTGCTTTGTTTTCAAAATTGTTCGATGAGGCTGGGAAGGTACGGGATGCACAAGTAAGCCTTAGCATAATTGAAAGATCCAAGGCACGTTATTTAGTGTCCTTTGCAGAAAATTTGAGAACGATCCAAAAACACGCCAACGAGAAGCTACTTACATCAATGCAGGCATTTGATTTTAAAAGATTGGAAATGCTGAATAATAAGTTGCTTCAAGCAATGAAAGAACTTTCAGTTGAAATTGTCATAAGGGAATCTGTTACCTATATCCTCAAAGAGGTCAGAAATGTATATGTCCTCAAAGATCATTTACCAGACAATCGTAAACTTCACAAGATCAGAATTCGCTTGAAAGCTGTAATAGAAATACTCACGATCATGAATGAGTTGGATGCTACATTGAGATTGGAGGAACTTCGGAACAACTTTAAATCAATTGAAAAACAAATAGGGAAATGGCATGACTACATCATACTACTTGCATCGTTAAATTATTTCACTAATCAAACCCGCTTGAAAAGCAAAGTTGGATATTTAACAAACTTGATCGGACGCATCGAAACCCAACAAGAGGTAAGACAACAGGCTATACATCAGTCGATAAACAAATACATTACGCAACAGCAGCTGGAACAAATTGAGAACTTGTTATAACCAAAAGGTCAAGGATAGTTTTAAGGAAAAAAGTTTCAGCAGGTACTCACAATGCATATCTTTTTTCACCTCTAATTGTCCTTTGGAATGCATTAACAGAATGTTTACTTCCTGAATATTTAATTAAAATGTAAAACTCATACTTTAGTATGAGTGCCGGTAGCAATGGTTTTTGTTGATTTGGCCTATCTAAGTTTACAGGAAGGGTGGTGAGAAAATTCATTTTAATTAACTTAAGGAAAATGAAAACCCGGGCTAACTATTTTACTGCCGATCCCTTTATTAGAGGAGGTGATAGTTCAATGAATACAAATTAATGCCATTAAGATAAGCCTTCAGGCATCAGGTCTTAGACGTCAGCTAATTTTTTGGCACATTAAAAAAATTATTTAGGCTGAAATCTGATACCCGAGACCTGAAAGCTTTTAAAACGTTTCCTTAACTAAATGACATTGGAATACAAATGCTAATCAATACTATAAAACAGTACACCAAATCAAAAAAAGTTATGAGTGATAAAACACCAAAAGTTACTGGTATCGGAGGAATTTTCTTCCGATCAAAAAACCCTAAAGAAATCAAAGATTGGTATGGCAAAAACTTAGGCCTTGCCATAGACGATTATGGTTCTCCTTTTGAGTTTAGAAACGCAAACAGGCCTGATGAAATTAATTACCTGAGATGGGGACCGTTTGAAGAAGACACAGATTACTTTGATCCTTCAAAAAAACAGTTTATGATTAATTACCGGGTGCAGCATATCGAGGAATTGGTAAAAACACTCAAGGCAAATGGGGTAACTGTGGTGGACGAAATCCAGGAATATGAATATGGCAAGTTTGTGCATATCATGGACCCCGAAGGAACCAAAATTGAGTTGTGGGAACCTATTGACAGTGTTTTTACCCAAATGGGTGGTGAAACAACTAAATAACAATTGATGTTGAATAAATTAAATCTTAGGGTAATAAAAATTATCATCAGAATGCTATTGCCCGGATAATGAAACAACACAATTCAAAATAAATAACAAAATACATAGATAGACCGGACATTTCGATCGATATTGAATAATTTCGTGCTTCAATGGCAGAGATTCGAATTAAAAAATATGTGAGATACTTGTTCGGTCTGGCTTTCCTTGTTTTTGTACTTAACAAATTATATCTCAGACCCTGGGTATTGAAGAATGAGCTTCCCTACTTTTTCCAGGTGATAGTATATTCAATTCCCAATTTCATAGAAGCAATTATGGGAACTACCGTGATAACCGGATTATCTTTCCGGATACTAAGATGGTCTGGAAAGAAAATTTCAGACTTCCATATCTACTTGTTCTCAACAGGCATTGCTTCGATCTACGTGATTTCCCAGGAATTAAAATATCATAACATTGGAGGTAATAATGTTTATGACCCCAATGACCTCATAGCATCTATTTTGGGCTTAGGGATGATGCTCGTATTTTTTCAAACCTTTGGGTTTCTTGAAAAGAAAAAAATAGAATAATCAACAGTTAAAATCAATTAACCATCATCGTCTTCCCTGGAAAGTTGGCGTCTTTTCAAAACCAATAACCTTTGAAAAAATTGAAAGTATTTATCCCGAACAAGAAACCTGACTAAATAAAAATCATTTTTCTTGTCATATTTTTCTGAATCTTCTTACTAATATTAATGAAGACCAAAAAATAAAAGATGCAAAGCCCATCGGAGCAAACATTTACTGAAATACTGGAAGACAATAAGGACCGGATCTTTAGAATTTGCCGGATATATGCGGTAGCCCCAATAGAACCTGAAGATCTGTTCCAGGAGGTGGTTTTTCAAATCTGGAAGTCCTTTCCAACTTTCAAAAATAAATCCAGCATTAGCACCTGGATCTATAAAATTGGCCTGAACGTTTGCTATAGTGCGAAATTGAAGCTTGAAAAAAATAACCATAAGATGGATCGATTGGAATCCATCAAATTTGTACCGGTCGATGTCCCCCGGGACGAAGATCAACAGGATAAATATCAGGCCCTTCAGGATTGTATTTTAAAGTTGAATGAAATTGATAAATCAATCATCATTCTTTACCTGGAAGAGCTTCCTTACAAAGAAATTGCTGCGATCACTGGTTTAAGTGAAAACCATATAGCGGTAAAAATGAAAAGAATAAGAAAGATTTTATTGGATTGTATAACACCTAAATTAAAATAAGATGTTTGAACAAGAACTAAATGAAGAATGGCAAGAACTAAAAGAAATATGGAGAAATTCTTCTCGTACAAAAAAAATCAATCTTGAAATGTCAGGACTAATAAATGAATTAAAAGGTAAAATGAGTCAGTTCGAAAAGGACGCCATAACCAGGGATATAAAACAAATCACCTCATCCATCAGTCAGTTTGAAAAAGATTCAATCGCGGGAGACCTGAAAAAAATCATGGCTTCGATACATAAGATCTTACGAATGCTGGGAATAAAAAAAGAAAAATAAAATTCCTAGAAATAATCACTAAAGTGGATGAGTAAGTTGAAGATTTAGATAGGTATTTGTTAACTTCATTCGGTTACATTATCTGACATATGCCTTTGCATGTTGGACATTAGGCACAAAAGTTAAATTGCCCGAGATATAAATGAATCAACTAATATGAAAAAAATACTTATAGGTTTAGTTTTTGTATGGCTAACGCTAGCCTGTGAATCCAATCAATCTGCAAACAAGCAGGAAGGTGAAGAAAAACTTCCGCGTATTGCCATTGCAGGATTAGCTATTGAATCAAGTACGTTTTCACCGGCACTCACTCATGAAGAAGCTTTTCATGCAAGAACCGGAAATGATATTTTTACCTATTATCCGTTTTTGTCCTCTGATTCACTGAATCGCAAGCGAGCAGATTGGATCCCGACATTAAGAGGTCATGCATTACCAGGTGGTATTGTTACCAGAGAGACTTACGAATCATTGGTAACAAAAACATTGGATATGCTCAAAAAGAACGGGCCATACGATGGACTTTTTTTTGATATTCACGGGGCAATGAGTGTTGTGGGGCTTGACGATCCTGAAGGTGATTTCATTGTCAGAATTCGTGAGGTAGTTGGAACAGAAACCATTATTTCTACTTCAATGGACTTACATGGCAATGTTTCATGGCGACTGGCAGAAAATACCGACCTGATCACCTGTTACAGAATGGCCCCTCATGAGGATGCTTTGGAATCAAAAAAACGAGCAGTAGATAATCTGCTGTCGAGAATAGAAAGTGGTAAAGGGAAACCAGCCTATAAGGCATGGATCCCGGTGCCGATATTATTGCCTGGAGAAAAGACCAGCACAAGAATTGAACCGGCAAAGAGTTTATACGCCAAGGTTGCCCCTGCTTCCTTACAAAAAGGCATTCTTGATGCTGCCATCTGGGTTGGTTATGCATGGGCAGATGAACCACGCAATCATGCGGTAGTGATGGTTACAGGCGATGACAAAGAGAAAGTAACCGGCACTGCTGAGGAACTGGCCAACAGCTTTTGGGAAGTTAGGTCGGATTTTGTCTTTGTGGCCCCCACAGCTTCTCTTGATGAGAGCCTTGATAAAGCAATTGCCAGCGAAAAGCACCCCTTTATGATCAGTGACATGGGGGACAATCCTACAGCAGGCGGAGCTGGCGATGTCACCTGGACTCTGAGAGAAATTCTTGCGCGTCCGGAATTTAAATCTGAAAATGGACCTTCTCTTATTTATGCCTCTATTCCCGGGCCGGAGTTTGTAGCAAAGGCTGTTGAAGCAGGAGTAGGAGGAAAGGTGGAGGAATATGCCGGAGCGGCTATTGATGACCGTTTTGCTCCACCACTCAAATTGTCAGGAACCATTGAGGCGATTGAGCATGGAGATCGACATGCCGAAACTGAGGTGGTTGTGAAGATCGGAAGTGTTCATGTGATCGTAACTAAAAAGCGTAAACCCTATCACAAAGAAATCGATTTTACCAGATTAGGACTGGACCCCCGGAAAACAGATATAGTAGTGGTGAAAATTGGTTATTTAGTCCCGGAACTTTATGACATGCGGGCCGACTGGATCATGGCATTGACACCTGGTGGCGTAGATCAAGACCTGGAGCGATTAGGCTATAAAAGAATCAATAGACCTATGTTTCCCTTAGACAAAGACATGGAAGGCCCGGACCTTAAAGCCAGATTGGTGCCATTGTCCCATGACATAAAATAAGAAACCGGTAAACACCTGAACAAGTAAAGAAGACCAACTATTGCAATCACCAATATCACAATCAAGAATACCTGAATGAAAGCAGTTGTTTATCATAAATATGGTTCACCCGAGGTACTTAAATTAGAAGAGATACCAAAGCCAAGCCCTGAGGATAATGAAGTATTGATAAAAGTTCATGCGGCATCAGTAAATTCATGGGATTGGGATCTTTTAAGAGGCAGGCCATATATCGTTCGCTTATGGGGACTTTTTAAACCAAAATATACAACACCAGGTGCAGATGTAGCCGGACGCGTTGAAGCTGTCGGTAAAAATGTAAAGCGGTTTCAACCAGGCGATGAGGTATTTGGAGATTTGTGCCAATGTGGTTGGGGCGGTTTTGCCGAGTATGTATGCGTTCATGAAAATGCATTAGCGATAAAACCAGCTAGTATGACATTCGAAGAGGCAGCAGCCATACCTCAGGCGGGTGTTATGGCTCTACAGAGTATTCAGGATAAAGGACAGGTTCAATCAGGACAAAAGGTCCTGATCAATGGGGCAGGCGGCGGAGTGGGTACCTTTGCCATACAGATGGCTAAGTCGCTGGGAGCAGAAGTTACTGGGGTGGATAGTGCAGAGAAGCATGCTATGATGCAGTCGATCGGTGCCGATCATGTTATTGATTATCGAAGGGAAGATTTTGCTAAGAATGGACAACAATATGATCTGATCATTGATGTTGTAGCAAACCGGTCAGTTTTTGATTACAAACGCGCATTGAAACCTCATGGGATTTTTGTCATGATAGGAGGTGCTGGGAATTCCATTGTCCAGACTATGTTCCTTGGACCGATCATATCGAAATTCGGGAAAAAGGAAATAGGCATCCTGGCTCATGAACCTAATAAGCACCTGGATGCCATAAAAGCACTTTTTGAAGCTGAGAAAGTAAGATCCATCATCGACAGATGTTACCCAATAGGAGAAATTTCCGAAGCCATGCGATATTTTGGGGAAGGGCATGTCCAGGGGAAGGTAATCATAACGATGGAAAATTAACAAAGCACAACAAAGAATAACATCCCACTTTTATTCCAATCACCATCAAATTAGGCTGGTAATACAAGCTTTTCAACACAGCCAATAATTTCTTCACCGGATATTTTATTCAAATCAGGGTTATAAATGTACATTATGAAATTATATGTAAAATATTTTTTACATAATGTAAATATTATTTAACTTTGTGTATGTTATAGTATACTTAAAGTAAAAATAAACAGACAATAACAAATGGAGACAAACATGTCCTATCAAGAAAAAAGAGCTATCGTTTCCATCCTTAGCTCACTGCTGATTTTTGGGTGTTATTCTTTCTATGTATTTCAAATAAACCAGGAGGAAAGTTTAAGCAGGATCAACGAACCAGGTTTTTGGGGATCTTTTATCCTGATCTTAATCCCTGTGTCAATTGTGGCAAAGATCATTATCTACATTTTGTTCTTGATCATCAATAAAATAGCAACCAATGAATCTGCACCATCCTTTGAGGATGAACGTGATAAGTTAATTGAACTGAAAGCAACACGGAATTCACACTATGTGTTTGCGATTGGTTTTCTATTAGCAATGGTAACACAGGTGATTGATATGCCGCTATACAGCATGTTCATCATATTAATATCATCCGGACTGGTTACGGAGATTATCGACGAAATTTCAAAGTTCTATCTTTATCGAAGAGGGTTCTGATATGGGTAAAAGTCTGGTAACAAATAATATTAGGAAACTACGTTTTCATCATGATGAAATGACGCAGCAACAATTGGCAGATAAAGTAGGTGTAACACGTCAAACCATTGTTGCCATCGAAAAGGAGAAGTATTCACCTTCTCTTGAATTGGCTTTCCGCATCGCTTTTGTATTTTCTACATCGCTGCAAGAAGTATTTTCTTATGATGCCGGGGAGGATCCCATTTTAAAATCTAAAAAATAATACAACCGAATGTTTTCAAACAACCGGATCTAAAAGCTTTACTTATGGAAGTATTCATATTTAAAACTGATATAAGCACTAAGAAAAAGGCTAAAACTTTAAAGCCTGTTTTCAGCAGCCATCCCATCATAACAGATTGGTCAATCGATACGGAAGACATCGACAACGTGCTAAGAGTAGAGGCTTCCGAAAATTTAAATGAAAATGATATTATAACACTGATAAAAACCAATGGTTTTCACTGTGAGGTTTTACCAGACTAATACGATCGATATGAAAGCAATTGTTTATTATAAATATGGTTCGCCGGACGTCCTGGAATTAACAGAGCTGGAGAAACCGATACCGAATGATAATGAAGTACTCATAAGGACAAAGGCTACAACCGCAACATCGGGTGATTGTGAAATTCGAAGCTTCACTTTCCCAATCTTATTTTGGCTTCCCTTAAGAATTATGTTTGGTATTATAAAACCTAAAAAAAATATCCTGGGGCTAGAGTTGGCTGGGGAAATTGAAGCAGTTGGCAAGGAAGTAAAACAATTTAAGAAAGGTGATCAGGTTTTTGCTTGCACCAGTGGTAGATTTGGTGCGTATGCCGAATATACTACTTTGCCTGAAAAATACGCTATTGCAATCAAGCCAAGCAATATGAGCTTTGAAGAGGCGGCTTCGGTTCCTTCCGGAGGCCTCAATGCCCTGCATTATCTAAGAAAAGGGAATATTAGTAAAGGACAAAAAGTGCTTATCAATGGCGCTGGTGGGAACTTCGGCACCATTGCCGTCCAGTTGGCCAAATATTTCGGAACAGAAGTGACAGCAGTGGACAGTGAAGATAAATTGGACATGCTACGGGAGATTGGTGCAGATCATGTCATTGATTACGCCAAAGAAGATTTCACTGAACGTGGTAAAAAATACGACATTATTTTCGATGTGGTTGGTAAGAGTCCATTTTCGCGAAGCATAAGATCATTAAAGGAAAATGGACATTATGTGATAGCCATTCCAAGCTTATTCAAGATATTAAGGGGCCTATGGATATCAAAGACAAGCAGCAAAAAAGTGATCTTTGAATTTGCAAAAGATATGGCAGAAGACTTAATTTTCCTCAAAGAACTCATTGAAAAAGGAGCCATTAAACCGGTCATTGACAGATATTATCCTATGAAACAAATGGCCGAGGCTCACCGGTATGTTGAATCCGGGCGCAAAAAGGGAAATGTAGTAGTCTCTTTAGCAAATAATAATGGTACAGGAAAACCTGAATCTAATAAGGATATTAATAAGAGTGAATATAGATCAGATATAGCACCGGCTTGAATGAGGAAAAAGAACCAAAACAAACAAGCATGAAACATAGACTCCTTATTTTATCAATGCTCCTGATATCAACTGGGATGAATGCTTCACATGCCCAGGTTATCGATAGTTTAAAGGGACAGGCGGCATTTATTTTTGCTTATTACCCAAAAGAATCCTTGCAGCAGGAATTTGAGCAGGGATATAAACAACACCTTGATTGGCATCGAAGGAACAATGATCAATTACCATGGTATGCCTGGTATGTACAGACGGGATCACGGCTGGGGCTTTTTATTGATGGGACATTCGGAATTTCATTTCGTGCTTTTGATAATCGTGTTAATCGCTCCGAAGATGCTGCAGATTTTGCAAAAACTACCGCACCCTACGCAGCATTAGCTTTTAGAAAGGTGTATAAACTAAGAAAAGATTTAAGCACAACTTTTCTATTGGAGAATTGGAATCCGACAACTGGTATGGAAGCCTTTGACATAACCGTTTTTCCAGGCGCAGAAAAGAACTTTGAGCATGTATTCTTTGAGTTCGTCAATGCAGTGGAAGATACACCAAATAATCCAGGGATCACATTGTATCAGCTTATTTCAGGTGATGAACATTCCGGTTATCTCTTGTTGGTCCCAAGAAATAACTTTTCTTACTATGACGATGACAAGGCGATCATTAATATTAAAAGTTTGGTTGAAACTTATGTCCCGGATAAAGCTCCTGCCTTACTTGAAGATTTATCTAGATCCATAAAAAGAAAGACAAGCGAGACCTGGCAATATAGGCAAGATTTAAGTTACTTTCCGGAGAAGAAACCATAGCAAAGGCTAATCGACCTTCATTACTTTTCAAAGTAACTTTCCTTTCCTAGATAGCTGGAGTGCGGATCAAATGCAAAGTTGATAATCATGTTAAAAAAATGTTCTATTCTAATTTTTTGCTTATTACCAATCAGTATGTGTTTTGGTCAGGAAAAAATACCACTATGGACAGAAGAAATTCAAAATCATCGGGAAACGAATGAGACTGAAATTCAAAATCAGGGAGATATATTGTGGATTGAAAATGTCCAGGAACCAAGTCTTGAAGTTTACTTGCCAACAAAAAAGAATGCAACCGGAAAGGCAATGGTGATTTGCCCTGGTGGAGGCTATGCAGGTTTGGCATATGATTGGGAAGGAACTGATGTAGCCAAATGGCTGAATTCATTGGGAATTGCGGCATTCGTTTTGAAGTATCGCTTGCCCACTTCAAAATCAATTATTGTACCCGAAAAAGCACCATTGCAAGATGCCCAGAGGGCTATCAGGCTTGTTAGATATCATGCCAAAAAATGGAATGTTGATCGTAATCAAATTGGAATCATGGGGTTCTCCGCTGGAGGTCATCTGGCTTCCACCTTAGGCACTCACTATGAAAATGATCATATTCTTAAACCCGATCCTATAGATTCAATCAGTGCGAGACCTGATTTCATGGTATTGATATATCCGGTTATTACTATGAAATTACTTTATACGCACCAGGGATCCAGAAAAAACCTGTTGGGAGAAAGTCCCGAACAGCAGCTTGTTGATTTTTATTCCAACGAATTGCATATAAACAAAAATACGCCCCCTACTTTTCTGATTCATGCAACCGATGATGAGGCAGTCCCGGTGGAGAACAGCCTTTTATTTTATCAGAACCTGAAAAAGGAGGGAGTTTATGCCGAGATGCACATTTATCCCAAAGGAGGACATGGATTTGCCTTGGCCATCGGCAAGGGACATTTGCAAACATGGACTGCCAGGCTTTCAGAATGGATATTGAGCCTTGATTGAATTGTATAAAATCAAAGTAAAGTTTCAATACAAGCTGTTCATTAGACTATTCCCGTCGATAAGGGTATATAAATAGCTGTATTGCATTAAAACAATTGAACTCCTGAATTAATTATGATCAACATCAGAAAAGCCACACAAGAAGACATTGGAACATTGTATGATTTGATGATAGCCATTGCCAGGCATCATGGGCAGGAACAGTATGTTCTCACCAATAAAGAAGAACTATTGAAATCGGGATTTACCGAACCCTCTAAATTTGGCGCATTAATAGCTGAATTTAATGGAAAGGTGGCTGGTTACGTTTCTTATACCTGGAACTACTCTATTTGGCTGGGCGGAGATTATATGAATATCGACGACTTATTTGTGTGGGAAGAATATCGAGGGAAACAAATTGGAGAAAAATTGATGCAGGAAGCAAAAGAAATTTGCGAAAAGAAAAATATTCAGAGAATTCGTTGGGAAGTAGAAAAAGACAACTTGGGAGCTATTAAATTTTACGAACGGCTGGGTGCCGAATTTAAGACTAAAGGAATCTTTAAGTGGAGTGTTGCTTAATCACCAGTGATTGATATCCTGATGTTGCCCGAAGTTAAAGAAACATTAAAAGAAGATATTCATTTTTTTTATACTTTTGAGGTCTGTTAAGAAGTCTTACCATATCATTAAAGTCTTTCCAAAAGACGCACGTCTAAAGGAGTAAGCATTTTATTAGGTTATCCTGATTTTATGTGAGCGGATAACTATGTCTACTCCGGTTTTAATACCCTATTTAAATTTTATTAAACAAGATTGAAAATAAAGTCAATCCTGGCTAGTGTTTGCGCTATTCTTATGTTTTTGTGCAAAGAACAAAGCAATGTTAAAACAGATATCACAATGGAACATCATAATATAAACAAGACAACTATAATCAATTTTTATTCAAAGGTGCTGGGACAGGGAGATACCCATCTGGTAGACTCGATCATTAAAGATGATTACATTCAGCATAGTCCTATGGTCAAAACTGGTAAGGCGGGGTTTGTAGAATTTTTAGCGTTTCTCAAAAACCTACCTAAGCCCGAAAGTCCAACCAAGCCGTTCTTCCGGTTTATTTGTGAGAACGATCTGGTTGCAGTGCATTTGAGCATCGAATTTATGGGACAGAAAAAAGCAGTAATGGATTTATTTCGTTTTGAAAACGGAATGCTTGCAGAACACTGGGATGCTTCTGAAGATATTCCGGAAATAAGTAATAACAAAAATTCAGTAGTGGAAGGTCCCATCAATATACAAGATCCTGGACTTACGAATACCAATAAATCAATCGTGCGAACATATACTAATGAAGTATTGATTGGCAAAAAGAGTGAATGGCAGAAGTATTTATCGGAAGATTTGATACAACACAATCCTGAATTAACCAATGGGATACCTTCTTTAGTTTCATATTACAGATCCTTTGAGATAATGAATATTCATCGAGTAATTGGAGAAGGGAATTTTGTAGCCACTCAATCACACGGAAAATATGAAAACTCATCTTTTGTAGTATATGACATTTATAGATTAGAAGAAGAATCGATTGTTGAACATTGGAGTGTAAAACAAAAAATACCTAATAAAATGGCACATATAAATGGTATGATTTGATTATTTCAGATTAAAATAATAGCCGGTAACATTATGCAAAAGCAATAGCGGTTTGTATTTAATATGAACCGCTATATTTTTTTGTACATTGTAAACTGAAATAATAAGCTCATGGATCCGATACTGTTTTATATGGATTATTGTGAACCGTAGCTATGGAATCCTAAAAGAGCATTGAGTCAATAAAAACCTTTCACAAAATTGTTGAAGTAAAGAACTATGAGAATACTGTTTTATCTAATTTATCTGATTGTAATAGTAATACCAGGTGTCCTTTTAATATTGGGAGCTTTTAGATTCAAAACCAAAATAAAATCGAAATCGGGAAATATGCTTTTATGGGGAGCTGTTTTAATTTTGCTTCATCTGGTTAGTAGTACCGGGACTTATCTTGTTTCGGTTTTCTATGAAGCACCTGAATTAGCAGCTTTTGTGAAAATAAATAGCTTGATCGAAATGGGACTAAAGTATATAGGTCTGGTCATTATAGCCATTGGTTTGCTTACGTATAAAGTGCCAGAACGAGAGGTGAGTGAAAATAACTGATTGATATTAAGAATATTAACCGATTAATATGCCGCCAACTAAAATAATCGGAAAATAAGATAACCAGTCCTATATGAAAGTACATACATGGGATTGCCCTCTTCTGTTTTCGGTAATAAACGGATATCTTAGTTAAGGGAGACCAAAAAAATCACCTATGGAACTTTCAATGATAGACATCAATTGGATCGGTGTGATTGCCGCTACATTTGCTTATTATGTATTCGGAGGACTTTGGTTCTCACAATTAGGCTTTGGAAAAAAGTGGGACGATGCACTGGGATTCGAGCGACCTGAAAAATGGAAAGAAACAACGATTTATTATGTCGGACCTTTCGTAGGTTGCCTGATAGCTTCAATTGCCATGTCCATATTAAGCCAGCTTGTGAACATAAGTTCCTATAAAGGGGCGATCCTTATTGGGTTGGTAGCCGGAATTGGTTTTGCAGCTAGTGTTTCTTTTGTAAATGCTATTACACCAACTATGAGAAAACCCCTGCTTTTCGGTGCAATTACTGGAATATACTATATAATCGGAGCGATTTTGGTATCAGTGATAATCCATGCGATTGGATGAAATAATTAAAAAACGATTTCATCAAAGCATTTGAAGTTGCCGTACCTTTACTTACATGTTATGCTCCATTTAACGGTCCTTTATTTCTGATACTCATCGTTTGCATCTTACCCAATCTGCCTGGTTTTTTATTACAATAAAAAAAACTTCTCTGACCTGTAATAATTCTTGATACCAGCCACTAAATAGGAAAACTTTAGAAAAATGGATAGAAAAAAGAAAATCAGAATTTTAGTGGGAGCTCAAATTGTTAGTGCGCTTACATGGGCCGTGGTGATAGTCGGATGTTCGCATCAATTAGAAGGTACAGGAGGATATGAGCAAATATTCAATATTCTAATCGTTGGTGCATCAACACACTTCTTGCTCATATCATCATTAATCGCAGAGTTACTCCCTGGTGGGAAAAAAGACAATCCGCCGAAAGTGGTATAATGATAAAAAACGCAGTAATTTAAATTTAAAACATTATCTCGGAGTGAGTCCTAAGATCTTCTGAATTCGATTTTGTCGCTCGTGAGAGAAAATCATAGTGAGTAGCGATTTTTATAAAACATCGATTTTACCCTTTGCTGCCATAATCATTAAGATATGCCGAGCCTATACTAATACGCAGGAAGATTTTGAAGATTACTACCAGGAGGTCTGTTTGCAAATATGGCGAAGTAAGGACAATTTTCGTGAGCAATCCGAATGGTCTACCTGGATATATAGATTGTCTTTGAACGTTTGTTTGACTTTGTTAAAGAAAAAGAAAAACAAATATCAGCATTTTGCTTCTGATTATATCCCGGTCGAACTGGCTGAAGATAATCGTGCTTTTGCTGACGAACCTCTTAATCAGTTATATGATGCGATCAGGCAATTATCCGAAGTCGACAGAGGGGTCATTTTACTTTACCTCGAAGAAAAGTCCTATCAGGAAATCGCTGATATCATTGGTACTAATCCTAACAATATTGGTGTGCGCATTAAAAGAATTAAAGAACGACTAAAAAGATTGTTTGATGGAAAAATCAATTGAAATAATTTGGAAGGAAGGTTTTTTAAATAAAGATGCTTTGGTAGCACCAAAACTAAATGATTTATACAATCAAAAATCGAAACATATCATAGACAAGTATATGAGGATGTTCAAAATAAACCTTGTCGCAATAGTTGTAGGCTCACTCATACTTCTTCCAGGATCTTTCTTGATTGGAATGCCTTATATGGGTGTACCAATGTTTTTTATACTTAATGCGATGGTTATTGTAGACAAAAGGCTGTTAGGAGAACTCAAGGAAATAGATAACAATATAACCAGTTATGAATACCTCAAAACGTTCGATAAGTGGATAAAACGAAAAATAATTGTGAATACCAGAATGGCCCGCATTCTTTACCCCTACACTTTCATAGCTATACTCATGGGTTTTTGGTTCATCAATGAAGACGGGAACAGACTTGGAGAAACGATTGTAACCAAACTAATTGAAAATTATCCTGACATATATCTGATCTTTGGAATCCCTTTAACTGGAATTATTGGAGCTCTTATGATCATCGGCATATTGACCTTCTTTGGTGGACGAATTTACCGATGGGACATGAATTTGGTTTATGGTCGGGTTCTGAGAAAACTGGAGGAGATTATATCGGATATGGAGGAATTAAGATCCTGATTTTTATATGCTATTTATTGAATAACAGTTAACGGGGGGTAAAAACATAATTCAAGATTGAAAGGGAAGATTAAACCGTATGACAGGCTGATTGATACTGATCCGAACTTTGAAAGAAAAGTAAGTCCACACCATTTATCTGCTAACGGATATATTCCCCGATTAAATAAAGATGTTGAAATTGGTATTAAACTTCCAAAAGAGGCCGGTAGAAGTTGATGGAAGGATATCAAACAATTCTTTTCAAGGCTTATGGATCAGATATGAAAGAATACATAGTGATCTCTAACGAACTATCGGACAATTTTGAACTACGTGCTCTTTGCCTGAATGAAAGCTGCAATTATGTAATGTCCCTGACCAAAATGATAAGAGAGATAGACAGAATTGAGCGTTCAGCTAGATACTTCATTTTATTCTTCATAGAGCTTTCCGGTATGCACTGAACTCTGGAGAGATCATAACAGTAGGAGATATATTTTAAAGACTTGAATTACTTCCGGAAAAAATAGCTCCACGAAAACAGGTGTTTTGTGCAAAACGTTAGTCTTCATTTAAAACAGGATTTACAATTGATTTTTAAAAACTATTGTAGTTGAAGAACAGAGAAAGAATGATGAGATACGGCGTAATTTTAGGAATATTATATATTGGGTTGGCTATAATATTAGTGCCGTTACGAGTATCAGCTCAAGGTAATAAGCCCAAAGAAATAAAACCGGTTAACCCTGAGCGTTTTGCGCATTACATTGATTACTTCAATAGTGTGGATAACGAACCCATTCAAAATGCTATTAACAATGAGAATTGCTGGAATTGGATGCTTGAAAATATTCCTTGGTTCGAATGTCCAAATAAAGAAATTGAGCAAATCTATTATTACAGATGGTGGGTTTTCCGTAAGCATATTAAGCAAACACCTAAAGGGTATGTTATCACAGAGTTTTTGCCGGAAGTAGGCCATTCAGCGAAGTATAATACAATTGCCTGCGCTGCAGGTCTACATATTGATGAAGGCCGTTGGCTTAGGAATAAAGACTATATATCCGATTATATTCAGTTTTGGTTTTCGAATGAAGGTGATCCTCGCCAATATAGTTCATGGTTTGTCGATGCCATATACAGGTATTGTAAAACCATTGGTGATTTTTCGCTATGTGAAACATTGTTTGATAATTTCATTGAGAGTTATAAGGCCTGGGAGAACTCCAATAAACACAGATCAGACCTTTTTTGGTCTTATGACGATAGAGATGGAGGCGAACATTCGATCAGTGGATCCGGTTTAAGGCCCACATTAAACTCCTACTTGTATGCTGATGCCATTGCTATTTCGAAATTGGCTGAAAAGTTCAATAAACCGGCCATCAGCAGAGAATTTAAGGAAAAGGCTGAACAACTAAAAAACCTGGTACAATCAAAACTTTGGGATGAGGAATACCAGTTTTTCAATACGATTCCTTTAGCATCAAAACAGGACACCGTCAAAAGTTTTGATCATTCAAAAATACCGGAGTCGCGTCGAGTTCGGGAATTATATGGATATTTCCCCTGGAAATTCTTGTTGCCTGAAGCAGGATACGAAAAGGCCTGGTTGGAAATTAAAAATGAAGATGGATTTTTAGCTCCCTATGGTCCTACAACGGCAGAGCAAAGACATCCATTATTCATGAAAAATCGTTATAAGCGATGCCAATGGGATGGATCAAGCTGGCCTTTTGCGACGAGCTTAACCATTGGCGCCATGATCAATCTTATTCGCCACTATGATCAGGATATCATTGAAAAACAAGATTTTTTGAATGTCATAAAGACATACACACAATCTCAATATCGCACGCTTCCTTACGGTGAAAAAATTCCCTGGATTGGAGAGAGTCTCCATCCATCTTCGGGAATATGGTTGTCGAGAGCAATTGCACTGGAAATGGACATCCCAAGTGTGAAGCAACGCCCAACGGTGAAAGATAAGAATTATGCTGTTCTCCGTGGAAAAGATTACAACCACTCAAGTTACTGTGATTTAATTATTTCAGGTTTGGTAGGACTGGAAATGGGAGATGATGGGTTCATTACCGTGGATCCACTCATTCCTAATAATACATGGGCATGGTTCCGTCTGGATGGTATTGAATATGCTGGAAAGAGGATTACGATCATTTATGATAAGACAGGAAAGAAATATAATCAGGCTGCCGGGTTGAGTGTATTTGTGGATGGAAAGAGGGTAGGGTATAGCAAAAAAATTAAAAGAATCAGGCTAGACCCAACCAGGTTATAATAATGATTTTCCACTATCTTAGGAGTATGAGCGTATACCAAGTACCTCTTATACAACCTGATAGTTCGCATGTATTGAGCACATGACTTATTAAGTTGAAGAAATCAAAGACCGTGCGTGAAGTCCTTTCTTACTTTTCCGAAGGTTTTCCTTTTCCATCTTCAAGATAATTTTTCAAACTATCTGTAATATAGAAATCCCAGGCAGTTGAACACACCCCGTAGCAAACTCCTTGCGGCACCAGGCCCTGATGTTTAAATTTTAATTCTGTGCCACGGTTTACCTCTTCAATTTTCCATTGCAAGAGCGTTCCAAGCCATTCCTCATCTATTCCCTGAAGATTATGATCCTGGTTGGATTCTACACACTTCCAAAGAATATGGGAGGCTGATATTTCAACCACTTTAAATTTCCAATAGGATTCTCCTCCGAAGGAGATTTTAAAAATGTCCCCTACTTTTTCATATGGCTGATCCGTTGTTCCCCACCATTCATCCAATTGACTGGTCAAAGCTGTGAAAACATCTCTCTTGTCTGCATTAATAAGTACGGAAGTTTGGTAATCCAGCGTGTCATTATTTTCTGTCATAATTTTATATTTAACTGATTGCAAAATAAAACTGGTTGTAATTTAAATATTGTGGTTGTATTTTGCAACCGGTTGAAGCTTATTTTATGGAAAACTATAAATCACATTGCCCGCAGTATTTGGCTTTACAAGTTTTTGGAGATAAATGGACCCTATTGATCATCAGAGATATAATGATCGAAGGGAAGCGGCGTTTTCGGGAATTCCTTCAGTCAAAAGAAAAGATCGCCTCCAATATATTGGCAAGCCGTCTGCAATTATTAGAACAAGACGGGATCATTTATAGAAGTAAGGATCCTCAGCACAAACAAAAGGTGATTTATTCACTCACCGAAAAAGGTATTGATCTATTTCCAATATTAATGGAAAATGCCCGGTGGAGTTTGAAATATAAACCGGTCGAAAAAGAGGATGCCATCAAAGTCCAGGCTATTCTCGATGGAGGATGGGAAAAGATTCTCTCCATCATGGACGACTTGAGAAAACTTCATTTGAAGCAATAACACCATGCGAGCTACCAACTTCAAAATGAAGCCGAAACAGGCTTTAGAGCTCCATCTTCTTACCAAAGGGTTGAATTCATGATTTTCCAGATGTTTTCAGACTAGGACACTATGGTTGACGGATAGGCATATCGGCATAAGAAACAATCCTGATATTATTTTCTTCTATTACTTTCTTTACCTCTTCGGATAACAATGCATCTAATTCAGCTTGTCGGTGCGAGCTAACCAGCGGCTTGCCATCCTGTGTATTCATGGTCGGGTTATTCATGTCTACCAGTACATTCATTTCAGGATTTGCATGTGCTACATGGATGATAACCAAATTCACTTTCGTATGGTCCAATTTATTGGAAAGGTGGTCGATCAGATCATTGCTCTTTTGATCTATTTCGGTATTGAACATTGTTTTGTATGCTTCATCCATGAACATGGACATTTTTAAATCATATTTTTCAGCTAATTTTTCAGTGATCCGCTTTAGCTCAGGAGTTGCCAGAGCCGTTCTCATGTGAAAATCGATGTAATCGATCTTAAGGCCCGTGGATAAAGCCCTTTTTATTTGAGCTTCCAGCTCCTGCTCTACTTCTTCCAGTTTATAATTGGATGCCAAAAACTCAGCTGTTGAGGGTAGAAAATATCCGGTACTATCTACCAAACTGGAGGCAAGTGTTTTGCCAATGACAGGTCCCCAGCGATAATATTTCCATTCCGCATTGAGTGTCAGGTGCACACCAACGGAAATTTGAGGATTCTCCTTTAATATTTCCACAGCTTCCTGATACCAGGGACAATTGAACATCACCGAGGCAGACAAGGGGATTTTGGTTTGTGCCAAATCCTTCAGTGCCAGGTTCACAGCATGATTCATTCCGATATCGTCAATTCGGAATAATACGACTGTTTCCGGTTTTTCATTTCCTTGTTCAGAAGGTGCTATAGGCTCCTGTGATGCTTGATTTGACTTTTCAGCATGGCATCCCAGCAAAATGAGGAAAATACCAATAGCAATTGTTTTCAAGAAATCAGTTGATCCGGTCATATGCAAAGGTTATTGAGTAATTGAGTTTACTAAAAAATCCAATGAATTCATTTGTTTGAATTGATTTTCTACTGGGTGAATTTTGAAAAGAAACGCTCAATTAACCTTAATGCATCTTGAACTTCTTAAAGTCTGTCCGGAAATATTAAATTTGGAAACCGGCTAAAGCTGGTATGCTAAGAAAAACTAAACAGAACTGCGAGAATAATCCCTCCAAAAGAAACATTTCACAACAATGATTTTGGATGAAGAAAAACATAAGGACCTCTTTCAAAAATCACTCAATCGATTTGCTGCTGTCACTGAAGATTCTTTTGCCAAATTGATCTCTATTTCAAAATTTAAAACAGTGAAAAAGGGAGAATATATTCTAATTAAAGGGCAGACGGCAAGAAAAATCTACTTTGTTTGTAAAGGGATTTTAATATCTCAATGGATAGACCATGAAGGAAATGTACATATCAAAAACTTTTTTCTGGAAGGAAACTTTGCTGCCTCAACAGTTTCGCTGTTGTTGTCAGCCCCTTCTTCTTTTGGCATTGGATCCCTGGAAGAGGGTGTTGTGCTTGAGATGGACTTTACGAAATACAAACAACTCATCTATGAATGCGATGACCTTAAAAATTTTTATATAGGCTACCTGGAGCAAAAATGGATTATCGAGAATGAAAAGCGACAAATTTCTTTTGCTGCCCAAAATGCAACAGATCGTTATTTAACATTTTTGAATGATTATCCTTCACTGGATCGGCGCGTTTCACAACGATTGATCGCCTCATATCTGGGCATTACACCTACCCAACTGAGTAGAATCAGAACGGAATTGAAAAAAAATTAAACAGCATCAACATATGTAAATGCAATAGGAAAATGCCGCTCATACTTTTGATGTGAATAAATCAATATTAAAGATATGAATCAATTCACATTGATAGTCCTGGCATTTGCGGGGGGAATCTTTCTAGCCATCCAGGGTGGTTTGAATGCTCAACTTGGCGTACTACTAAAAAACCCGTTACTGGCATCGTTGGTGGCATTTGTTTGTAGTGCTTCCTTTGCCTTTTTTGGTGTGGCATTTACTATAAAAAGCGTACCTACTATGCAACAGCTCAAAGATATACCTTTCTACCTATGGTTCTCCGGGGCCATGTTCAGCGTGTTGGGTATAAGTCTCTATTACTATACCATACCCAGATTAGGTATATCAACCATGATCTCACTGGGCTTATGTGGTCAATTGATTTTTTCAGTAGTAGCCGGACATTTCGGATGGTTTGGCTTGCCCGTAGAACCTATTGAATACAAAAGGATCATTGGCGTTATGGCCATGATCATAGGGATAATACTAATCAATAATAAATGACAAAATGATGAATCTTATAAAAGAAAATGTAAAAAACCTGACTTCTCTGTGGCGCATAGTAGGTGATCGCGTGCATGCCTATACAAGAGGAGATGATTTTGATATAAGCGCTATTACCGATTCAGAATGGCCTAATAGGTTATGGTTTCACCATGACATTAATGAAAGGAGCTTGAAAGCAGCGAAGGAATCATTGTTATCCGTTTCGACAAATCTTATTGTTCCGTATTGGGATATCTATCAAAGTCGCTCATACGAATTTTTGGAGTCCAATGGTTTTGAAAAATTATTTGAGCAAGTAGGTATGTCCTTAGCGCTGACTCAAGCATATGAAACAATTGGAACGCTGCAAATCGAAAAAGTGACAAGTAAAAAAACAGCCCTGGTATGGGATGAATTGTTCAAGCAAGCATTTAATTACAGGATTCACCATGACCTTCTCATGTCGAGCTATATGGATATAGACTATTTGATTGCCTATCACAATAAGCAGCCGGTTGGGACAGCTATTTTGCATCATAGCAAGGAGGCTGTGATTGGTGTGCATGCCATGGGTATTATCCCTGAAATGAGAAGAAAGGGATTTGCAGAACAAATGATGCTCAATTTGCTCGGTAAGGCGACGGAGCAAGGATTCAAATATGCCACGTTGCAAGCATCAGACCTGGGAAAAGGTCTGTATTTGAAGCTGGGTTTTGAAGAGCAGTTTATTATGAAGAATTATGTTTTGCAGCACCCTATGTGAGCTGTTTTTAAGACTTGCATTTATCAATGAGAATCTAAAGATCAAATAATCAAACAATGGAATTAATAAAGAATTTAAAATGGCGGTATGCCACTAAAAAATTTGACCCTAATAAAAAAGTAAGTCCGGAAAACTTGAAAAAAATCAAAGAGGTCATTCAACTTTCAGCTTCTTCTTACGGACTTCAACTATATAAAGTCCTGGTTATTGAGGACAGAGGATTAAGAGAAAAATTGAAAGCCGCCTCTTGGAATCAAAGTCAGATAACAGAAGCTTCCCATTTATTTGTTTTTTGTAATTATTCAAACATAAAAGACAAAGATATAGATGACCATATGCAATTGAGGGCTAATATGGAGGGCATCGATGTAGACAATCTGAAGGGGTATGGCGACTTTGTTAAGAGGAAGATCAGTGAAAAAGCGGATCATGAAAAGCACCAATGGGCTGCAAGACAAACTTATCTGGCTCTTGGAAATCTTCTGGTCGCATGTGCCGATTTAAAGATTGATGCTTGCCCAATGGAAGGGTTTGAACCGGAAAGATATAACGAAATTTTACAACTTCCCGAAAGAGGACTGAATGCTGCAGTGATAGCTACCATTGGTTATCGTTCTAAAGATGATCAGACACAAAAAGCCAGGAAGGTAAGAAAACCGATAGAGCTACTCTTTGAGGTGAAATGATTCGGTATTGTTGGTCATTACAAAGGTGATAGGATGTTGACCACTAATTTGGATAACTGTTGGGCATTAGGCTTAGATTAACATATCAAAATCTATTGTGGTAATACGCTATTCAATGTGTTTTAAAGCCATATCATTCAAAGCTCCCAGGGATTATCAACATGAGTATGATATATTTTTGTGACAATTTTCCAATCCTCACCAAATTTCAAAAGTGTGATGTAATCCGTAAAGATCAATATTCCGTTTCGAATCAATTTCAGTTTTACGGATGCCGTCTCTCCGGTTATATCAATATGCAAGAATTCATGATCAAATTTTTGCAGGCCATCAAAATAATCAGTCTTCATACAATTTGTAGTGAAAATCTTATCAAGCTTCCTAATAATCAAGAAATGTCATTAACCAAGGAGTAACCTTTTGTAACTTGATCGGTAACTAATGAAATGTTTTCCCTCTTAAAGATCATTGTATTAATCCGAATAAAAAACGAAAAGAACCTTCCTATGAAACTCAAGTTGTTGATATGCTCCATGCTCTTATTCATTGTTATCAATGTCAGATCTCAGGACCACAAAGACTACTATGATGTTATTAAAGCTGTGGGAGAGGAACCTGCTTCTTTTATAGCTAATAAACTCATCACATATGACCTGATTATTTTTGACGATGCACTCCATTCAGCGGTAGAACCTTTCGAATTTTATGTCGATTATCTCAAACAAAATCCGGGATCTGTGGATTATGTCTTTCTTGAGGTAATTCCTATTACTGCCCAGAAGTACATAGATTCATTTATGAATAATGCCACAAAAGATATAGCCATTCTGGCCAAAGTCTTTCAACAGAATTTCCGTTACGGCTGGCCTTATGAAACATACCTTACCCTTTTTTCATCAATTTGGGACATTAACCAACAACTTTCAAGCGAAGAAAAAATAAAAGTGATTGGTGTCGATCAGCCTATTTATTGGGAAGGAATACATAACCAGGAAGATTATAATACATTTAAACAAACATTGATTGCCCGTGACAACTTCATGTACAATACGATTCTAGGTCACATAGATAAATTTCGATCGGGTGTTAAAGGTATTTTTCTTACCAACACACGTCATGCTTATAAATGTATTAAAAACAAGGAAGGTGAGATCTATTGGAATGCAGGAACATTTTTTCATCAATGGCATGCAAACAGAACATATTCTGTACGCTTTCATAACATGATACTCAATATTGAATCTGTTAAAAGAGATGCGAAGAATACTTCCATGGAAGGACTTGATCGCCTTGTTTACAAGTGGGCTCGAATGGATGACGGACAATGGGATAAGGCCTTCGCGGAAAACGGAAACAAACCGGTAGCCATTCCCTTCGAAAATAATATCTTCGGAAAACATCCCTATCTTGGCAATCATATGGCCAATGTGCTTCCGGGACAAACCATGTTTGATGCCAATGATGCTTTGATTTTTCTAAAGCCTCTGGAGGAAACCAAATTCAGTGCACGTACTAACTTTTTCTATACCGATGAATTTAAAAAAGAAGTGGAACATCGAGTACATGTTATACAGGAACACGACCTGGATAATTTTTTAAAGGAAAATAATGTAAATAGCGTTCGGGAATATGTGGAAGAACTGGCTACATATATACCTGAAAAACCAAATCCACTGATTAAATAGAATAGAGGCTTGTTTGGAATAATGTACTGTTGCTAATAAGTATGATCCATAGCATCATAGAAATGTCGAAAACCGGGAATGCAGCAAGTTTCGGGTGTTATGTGGTCATGGACATATCTACTTTTACATCAAAACAATAAATAAAGTAGAAATGAAAACACAAGATCATATCAATTTTGACCGAATAGCTGAAGCAATAGGTTATATCAATGACAACTTCAAGCAACAGCCAAATCTTGATGATATTGCAGAAAAAGTGCACCTAAGCCCCTTCCACTTTCAACGGTTGTTCACCGAGTGGGCAGGTGTGAGCCCCAAAAAATTCTTGCAATATATCAGCATAGAATACGCAAAGAAACTGCTTAAAGAGGATCAGGCTACTTTATCGGAAACTACCTATGAAACTGGCTTGTCCGGAACCAGTAGACTCCATGATCTTTTCATCAACATTGAAGGCATGACACCGGCTGAGTATAAAAACGGAGGTAAAAACTTGTCCATCAATTATAGCTATGCCGATAGCCCTTTTGGAAATATTCTAGTGGCGTCAACGCATAAAGGGATATGTCATCTGGCATTTTCGGATGACGATCAATTGGCATTTGAGCAATTAAAAGGGCAGTTTCCAAATGCCACTTTTCAACAAAAACTGGACTTTATCCAGCAAAACGCCCTGTTTGTTTTTATTCATGACTGGGAAAAGCTTAATGAGATCAAGTTACACTTAAAAGGAACGGACTTCCAGATCAAAGTGTGGGAGACATTGATAAAAATACCCTCGGGAAAATTGTCTACCTATGGAAGAATTGCACATCACATCAACAATCCTAATGCTTCCAGGGCAGTAGGTACAGCTATTGGTGATAATCCGGTGGCATTTCTCATTCCTTGTCATAGAGTAATTCAATCCACAGGAAGCTTCGGTCAATATCATTGGGGAAGTAACCGAAAAACAGCTATGATAGGCTGGGAAGCCTCAAAGGCACAAGCAAGCTAATCGAAATTAATTATTCAACTTACTATTAAAATACCATGCGAATATTTCGTATCCGGCATCACTATGCCCTTATCTCAGTAACCATAATCTTTTTAATTGCAAATCAAATGAAAGCCAATATCCGAACAGAAAAGAAAACATTTATTCTTATCCATGGTTCCTGGCACAGTGCCTGGAACTGGCATAAAGTGACACCACTTCTTGCAAAGAATGGGCATACTGTTTATGCAATCGACTTGCCCGGTATGGGAAGGGACAAAACCCCTATTCAGGAAGTGACCTTTGAAAACACGGTAAAAAAACTTTGTGATCTGATTAATAGTATTGATGGTAAAGTCATTTTGGTCGGACACAGTAAAAATGGAATTATGATCTCCCAGGCTGCAGAGTATCGTCCTGAAAAAATAGAAAAGCTTATTTATTTGGCAGCTTATCTCATCCCAAATGGAAAAACGCAAAAAGAATATTCGGTACAGGACACCGAAGGTTGGTTAAAGTCGTATGTCACCATTCATGAAGAGACAAAATCGCACACGCTTCAACCGGAAATATTCAAGGAAGGTTTATATCATGATTGTGCTGATGATATCACAGAAATGGCCAAAGTAATTCTTAGCAATGAACCTATAGAATCGGGAGTCGCTACTTTACATTTAAGTGATCAAAACTTTGGGAGTGTTCCTAGATATTATATAGCATGCACCGAAGACAGGGCAGTAACACCCTTCATTCAAAAAAAGATGTATACTGAAACCCCCTGCAAGAAAGTGTATAGCATGGCAACCAGTCATTCACCGTTTTTCAGCAAACCACAAGAGCTGGTTAATATTTTTCTTGAGATAGCGGAAGATGATTGATCTGTGGAGGTAGGTAGGTTGTTCAATCGAAAAATATAGGCCGGGTACTTTGAGAAGGTCTTTGTGCATTAGAATCAAAATAAAATGATTAAACATAGTGATCTTACCGACAGTAATTTATATTCACAAATAAGACATAAGATCATCCGCTTCGGAGGTAATCGAAAGCTTAAGATCTACGGAACGATACATTGTGCATCCGGAAAACGCATGAAAAGAGTAAACCGTGTATTTTTCAAAAGTGAGAAAGAAGCTATTGCTTTGGGATATCGTCCCTGTGGTAACTGCATGAAGCAATCTTATCAAAAGTGGAAGAATGGAACTTTTTAGTGATTTGATCGACCCAAACCGTAATCTGCTTCCTGTTGATGGCATTGTCAATTATTATGGAAAGATCTTGCCATACGAAAAGGCACATCAATACCTGGATTGTTTACTCCATACTATACAATGGCAGCATGATGAGGCTGTGATTTTTGGTAAGAAGATCACCACTAAGAGAAAAGTGGCCTGGTATGGAAATGAACATTATCAGTACACCTATTCCAACACAACCAAGCAGGCCTTGATCTGGACAAAAGAACTTTCGGAATTAAAGGCAATTATTGAGGAGAAAACCGGTGAAACATTCAATTCATGTTTGCTGAATTTGTACCATTCGGGAGAGGAGGGTATGGCCTGGCATAGTGATGCGGAAAAGGATCTGAAAAGACATGGCGCCATTGCCTCTTTAAGTTTTGGTGCGGAAAGGAGATTTAGCTTCAAGCATAAACAAACGAAATCAAAGGTTTCGATACTGCTCGGACATGGTAGTCTTTTGGTAATGAAAGGGAAAACACAATCACATTGGTTGCACAGTTTACCTAAATCAAAGACAATATCGCAGCCCAGAATAAATCTTACTTTCAGGACTATTGTTAGATAATGGCTGGAAATTCCACCAGGCTGTTGCCAATGTTAAGCAAGGATTATTTGATTGTAAAGCTACGTTTTGATACCGTATCGGATGTTCTTAAGATTGAGAATTAGATACTATATTTGGCCTTTCTCCACCCATCAAAATACTGCAAATGAAAATCAAAGTCCTTGAAGGATTATTTATTAGATATAATGAGACGGATAAGGCAAAACAGTCAATTTGGTTCCTGCATGGATTTGCCGATTCCGGGTTAGCTTATAAGGAAGTTTTTGACTCCAACCTTGTGTCGGACTATAATCTTTATATTGTTGATTTTCCCGGATTTGGTGTCAGTCCTTTAAATACCAATTATTTATCAATTAAAGAACATGCGGATTTGCTTTCAGAGGTTATTAAGAAGGAAACCGAAAACGCAGGTAAGGTAAATATTGTGGCACATTCCATTGGAGCCCTCATTGGGACCTGGATCTGTCAACAATTGGGTAATCAAGTTAATTGTTACATTAATATTGAAGGAAATTTAACAGAAGCTGATAGTTATTTTTCAAGTAAACCTTTGCAACACGAAACTGCCAAAGAATTTATGGATTTCTTTGAAGTGGAAGTTTTTGAAAGGGCTAAAAAAGAAGACCCATTCAAACGGTATTATAGTAGTTTAAGATTTGCTGACCCGACCGGAATGCGAAACTGGGGTTTTACAAGTCAGGAACATATTCAAAATAACAAATGTGGATTTGAATTCAAGGATTTGGGTTGTCATAAAATTTACATTTGGGGAGATGTGGATACACCCATTGAAACACAGGAATTTATCAGAGAACATAATATCCCTAATAAGTTATATAAGGGTGTAGGACATTGGCATATGATAGAAAACTCTAAAGAACTTTATAACGACATAGGCAAACTTATCGGGGACGTCAAGGAAACAGTTTAATTTGATAAACTAGACCAGGCATCAGCACATACCTTTTTCTCGTAATAAAAAGAGTACCCTGAAATTTTAAGTTTGCAATGAAAAAATTGATTGTATATCAGATTGATGCCTTCACAAAAGAGAAGTTCAAAGGAAATCCGGCAGGCGTAGTCGTTAATGCAGATGGGTTGAGTGATGACCAAATGCAGTTAATTGCCAGAGAGCTGAACAACCCGGAAACTGCATTTCTCTTCTCTACTGATACCACGGATTGCGATGGTGTGATCAGGTACTTCACTCCCAAGACAGAAGTTCCAATCTGTGGACATGCAACGATTGCAGCCATGTATGCCAAAGCACTTGAGGACAATCTGGATTCCTGTATACTCAAGATTAAAACACGCATTGGGATACTTCCATTTGAAATAATTAAGGAAAATGGAGATTATGAAGTCATCATGACTCAAGGAGATTTTGAGCTGGGCCATGCATTTGAGGAAGACACAATGCAAAGGTTGGTCACCTCGTTGGGACTTGAACGCTCCGATTTGCATGAGCAATGCCCTGTTCAGATTGCTTCTACAGGACATTCGAAGGTAATGATTGGAATTAAAAACAGAGAAAAGCTCAACGATCTAACTCCGGATTACAATGAATTGACCGATCTGAGCAAACAGATTCAATGCAACGGATACTTTGTTTTTACCCTTGATTCTGATGATCCTGAGATATTAACTTATGGAAGAATGTTCGCTCCAGCCATTGGAATAAATGAAGATCCTGTTACAGGAAATGCCAATGGACCGCTGGGAGGTTATTTGGTACAAAATAGACTAGTAAGTTATGAAAATGGCCTGTTTGAATTCAAAGGCGCACAAGGAGAAAAAATCAACAGACTTGGAATTGTAAAGGTTAAGGTCAAAATTGAAAATAATAAACCTTCATTAATACAAATCAGAGGAAGGGCAACGGTCGTATTTAAATCAGAGATAGAGGTGCTCTAAAGGAGTTGTCTGATCAGCTTTGCGAGCTTTTTGAATTAATCATTTAAAACCTGCGAATTTTCTGTCTAACATCCTTTCAGAAAAAGATATTGATATATGAAGGAATGAAATGGCATTTGCAAAGCTATTTTTGATCTGCTAGTTTAGGAGATTTAAAATGATTGGGCCTGGGATGTTAAGTTCGATTTAAACAGACAATCACGACACAATATGACAAAAGAATTACTAACTTTTTTAACCCTCCTTGGCTTTTGTATGGGGGCATTTGGCCAATCTAAAAGCAAGTTACCAGTTTCAAAAGATCAAATTGAGGAGAATCTGGAGCGTATGCTGAACAATATCCGGAACAACTACATTTATTTACCCGACAAGGATATTGATCTGAACTGTATCAAAGAACAATATTCGCAAAGAATAGAAAACCTTGCATCTCGTGATGATCTGATTTTATTTTTTGAATTTCTACTGGATGAATTTTATGATAGCCATTTGATCCTTAATACCAATATTAATTCGTCCTATAGATTGTATGCCCCGGTTTATTCCAAAACGGAAAATGGAAAAACGATCATTACCAGCGTTTGGCAAAGCCAAATCAATAATCTTAAAGCCAATCTTGTTGGTGCAGAAATTATCAAGTTTAATGGAAAACTGTTTGGACAGGTAATCGATGATTTTCCCACGGTATGTAGTGATAAAACCCAGGACGAGGTGAGAAATTGGATAGGAAATAAAGTACTATCCGGCAGGTATAATGAGCCGAGAATTCTGGAACTTAAACTCCCGAATGGCAATAACATCACAGTTGATCTTGACGATTTTAAACTGAAAAAAAGTAAATCATTACTTTCATCCAGAAAAATTGGCAATATTGGTCTGATCAGAATTAATAACTCCCTGGCAGATCATAAATTGATTGCTAAGTTTGATAAAAGTCTAAATGCCATGTTGGATACGAATGGTTTGATCATTGATCTCAGAAATACAATTGATGGTGGTCGTTGCAATGTGGCTGAGGGGATTATGGGGAGGTTTATTGAGGAAAAACAGAAATATCAGGAAATTTCATCACATAAAAAAAACTCCGGTCAACAACCGCAGGATGAACCATGTATGGTGGTGGATCCAAGAGGTATACAATATACAAAGCCAGTGATTGTATTGGTGGGAAGATGGACCGGAAGTATGGGAGAGGGTATAGCCATGGGGTTCGAAGGAATAGGAAGGGCTGAAGTTGTTGGTTCGGAAATGAGGAAGTTGATAGGCAATATGTATGGATATTCATTTGGGAATTTAGGTTTTAGTTATAATATTTCGCAAGAGAAAACGCTCCATGTAAACGGAACTCCCAGAGAGGACTATGTTCCTACACATCATATTATATCCACCGGTATTGGTGGAGATATGGTCCTTGAAAAAGGGATTGAAATAATAGAAGAAGCAATAGATAATCATCAATAAATAAGATGAAACAAAATATCAACCACTATTTAAATTATTATGTATGGATTATACTTCAAACAACCTCAACACATTCAGAATATTGTTTCTGGTAAAAGGAATTCTAAATTTATTGTTCTCTTTGTTGCCTCTGGGTTATGCCTCTCTTGGTGTTTTCTTAAGAGATGAATTCTCTAACAATGCTTCCGGTCCGGTGTTTATTACTCCGGGAATTATCTTCTTAATTTTTGGGAGCCTTTGGTTTGTATTGACCATTGCCATGGGTGTACTTAATTTGCTTGCGTCCAAATACCTGAATGAGGTGCGAAATTACACGTTCATATTTGTCATGGCTGTTCTCAATTGTCTGACCGGAGTGCTTGGCATCCTTTTGGGCGTATTCACATTGGTTGAATTAAATAAGCCGCATGTTAAGGAGTTGTTTGGAAAAAACTAATAAAGAGATTTGAAATGGAAACGCTGGAAAAAAGTGTCGTTACCTCCATGGATGGCTCGGATAACGAGCTTTTCCCCTTCCTGCCATATATACTTCAGGATTTGTGGGAAATCGGAGCCTCTCCGGAAATAATCATTAACCTTGTTCGAAAACATACAACTAATTATTCAAACCTTAGTGCACTTGATTTAGGTTGTGGAAAAGGAGCGGTGTCCATAAAACTGGCTAAAGAATTCGATTGTAACTGCCTGGGTATTGACGCCATTAAAGAATTTATTAATGAAGCTAATAACAAGGCCAAAGAATACGGCGTTGATCATCTTTGTCAATTTAAAACAGAGGATATCAGGGAAAGTATCAAGGTACTGCCAACATTCGATGTGATTATCCTGGGGGCTATCGGACCAGTCTTGGGGGATTATTATTCCACACTTACTAAACTTTCGAAATGCCTGAATCAGGGTGGTGTAATCATCATAGATGATAGTTATTTGGATCAAGAAGGTGAATGCTCAAATCCTTTGATTCAGAAAAAGGAAATAATGCTTCAACAGATAAGGGATTCCGGAATGCAGCTTATCGACGAAGTAATCATTCAGGAAGATGAAATGAAAAATTCGAATGATCACATATTTGAAAACCTCAAAAAAAGATGTTATGAGCTGATCGAAAAACATCCCGCCAAAATAAAGCTCTTTGAGAATTATATAAAGGAACAGGAAGACGAGAATGAGGTCCTGGAATCTGAAGTGGTTTCTTCAACCATGCTGATAAGGAGGAATTGAGATTTAGTACATTAGGTCTTCCTGAAGATTTGAAATGAAATCTTTAATGTGCTTTTTATTTTCAGAGGCTTCTTTTGTGACCAAATAGTGAGTCCTTTTGAGTCCATTGCGCCCAATTCTTTTGAAAACCAGATCATCCGATAGTTTGAAAGATTTTAGTGTCCATTTAGGCAAACACATGATCCCCATGTTTGCATTAACCATTTCCAATGAAACTTCAGTGAATGGAATGGCTGAAATTTTTATCGGAGTTATTTTATTGGGTCTCAAAAAATGTTCATAAACTGATACATTCTCTAGTGGGAAGGAATTAATTATCAAATGAACATCCGAAAAATGACTTGCATCCAGGTATTCGTTATCATTCAGATAATGTTCTTGATGCATCAATACAAAAATTTCATCTTCAAAGATCTCAATACTGGATAACATGTCTGATGCTGGCTTTGAAGTGACAATGGCTATATCAATTTCGTCTGACAAAATTTGTGAAATTGTCTGATGTGTGGCGCCAAGGCTCAGGTCAATTTGGATCTCGGGGTATAATACTGCCATCTTCTGAACAAAGGCCGGTAGTCCGTGGAAAAATGATTGACATTCCGCGCTCACCTTTATCTTACCTCGTGAACCTGTTTTTATTTGTTGAATGGTACTAAAGCTTTCCTCAATAGATTGGAGTAAGTTATTGGCAAGCTTGTACAATTCCGATCCCTCGGGTGTAAGTTGCCATTTATTCCTGGTGCGATGAAAAACTTTAAAACCTAATCGTTCTTCCAATTCTCTCAATTGATGACTCAAAGCCGATTGAGTAAGAAATAATCGTTCGGAAGAATTGGCAATGTTGCCCTCCTCAGCAATTGTCTTGATCAATCTAAAATATTTCAGTTCCATCTATGTAAAGTTAGCACACTATTCATAATCACAAGTTGAAAAAAATTCAATCAAGACCCTCAAAACAGTTCAATTATAATTTTAGCATAGGGATATACATTCCTTTACTTTTGAAAAATTAAACAATGAAACTATGAAAGAACGGATGAAAGTTATCGGACTTATTGGAGGGATGAGCTGGGAATCATCAAAAATGTATTATGAATTTGTCAATGAAAGAGTCAAAGAACTGGCTGGAGGCGCTCATTCTTGTAAGAGCATTATGATATCAGTTGATTTTGCAGAAATTGAGAAACTCACTTTCGAAAATAAATGGGATGAAATCGCTGATATGATGGCTGAGTGCGCCAGACAACTGGAAAGAGCCGGAGCTGACATTATTCTCCTTTGTACCAATACCATTCATCTTGTCAGTGACGCGATTGTACATGCTGTGGGCATACCCTTTCTGCATATCGCGAAAGCAACAGGAGAAGCGGTCAAACGCCAGCAATTAAGAAAGGTGGGTTTGCTTGGAACTAAATTTACCATGGAAAAAGATTTTTATACCCGGATTTTGGAAGAACAATATAATCTGGAGGTTGTCATACCACAAGATTTGGATAGACAAATCATCCATGACATAATATATAAAGAATTGGTAGCTGGACAATTCCTTGAAGCATCCAGGGAAAAATGCAAGATGATCATTGAAGATCTTCAAAAAGAGGGCATAGAAGGAGTGATTTTGGGTTGTACGGAATTGCCAATATTGATTTCCGAAACAGATGTTGATATACCTACTTTTGATACCAGCAGAATCCACGCACATGAGGCTGTGGAATGGGCATTGACAGTTAAATAAGCATTGCACCGTCAAGGAAATAGCAAAATAAATGAGAATATTTAAGATGATTCGCGATAACCTATTGCCTTAACATCCAATAACTGGATAAACCATCTACTTCCCCATTCTAATTTTTAGCAACCTTTTAATACCAAAAAAACCGGAAAGGTCATAAACTATTGCATAAGTCTCCGGATCTGCTTTTATTACCATTGACAAAAATTAAGTCATACTATTCCGGAAAAGAGATAAGCAGGATTTACTTAATATGAGACAGACCATTCTGATTTTTAGTTGTCTTTCTGTGGCCATATTGCTTTTATTCGAATTAAGCAAACTATCACTAATGAGTCCTAAGGGCATCAATGACATCTATATAGTAATTTCCGGTGGTCTTTTTATTGCAATTGGATTTTTAATTAACCGATTGATGCACAAAGATGTGAGTAAAACAAATCGAATTGGTGCTATTGAAGTATTACCTACTAAAACGGATTTGAGTAAACAAGAACACAGAGTTTTAATTTTAATGGCTAACGGACTTTCCAATATAGAGATAGCTGAAAGTTTATTTATTTCCGAGAGCACTGTAAAAACGCATGTTTCCAGAATTCTCTCAAAACTAAGAGCTAAAAGAAGGACCGAGGCCATTAAAATCGGACGTGATCTGAATATCATATAAATACACTTTCCAGGACATGCCATATTGATTGTCACTATCATCATTCCATTAAAATCATACTTTTGACTGATGTTTTTGGTGAAAGAAAAACTTAAAATCGTTGATCATTCAACAAAACAGGAATTATGAAAAATTATGTATTACGCTATGGTCTATTGGGAGGCTGTGTTTCAATAGGTCTGGGACTGTTCAATTGGTTCTTTATTGCCAGTACATTGGGTCACAATGCTTCTCAATTTATTGGCTATCTCTCATTAATATTGGCTTTGTTTTGTATTCCGCTGGGAATCAGGTATTTCAGGGATAAATTAAATGACGGAGCCGTATCTTTTGGTGAAGGTTTTAAAATTGGTGCTGGCATCACTTTTATTACTTCTTTGATGGTGTTCTTATATAGTGCGTTGTTTTTTGTGTTTGCAGGAGATGATTTTAATGCCTGGCGTGAAAAGGGATTAACCCAAAGCGAATTGGAACAAGTTCGACAACAGATGGTAGAAATGCCTGAATTTGTGTTGAATCCATGGTTTCAGGGTTTTGTTATGTTCCTAATGGCTTTTTTAATCGGTATGATCATCAACCTGATTAGTTCCCTGGTCCTGAAAAGTACAAACAAGTCTGCTATTCCATCTAAATAAAAAGGGGGCCAAATTACTGGCTCATGGGATGGTCTCCTCCAATGACTTGAAGAAGTGAATAAAGAATTCTGTGGATTCTTTGCCATACTAATGCTAATTTTAGATATGTTGCCTTATGAAACATTGATAATGGATAAAATAAGGGTAGCGATGATAGAAAGTGAAAGTCTATATTTATGAACAACTTGTCATCTTAAAGGACCAAATAAGGACGAGGAGTGTAGAAAGCATATAGACAATCATAAATTCAAAACTATGAATTACCTAATACCTTACCTTGTTTTTCCGGGAACATGTCAGGAAGCGATGGAATTTTATAAGGAATCTTTAAATGGGGAGATCACCTTAATGCAAAGCTTCAAAGACTCACCCATTGAAGTTTCCGAAGCATTTCAGCACCGGATATTCAACTCAGAATTAAAAGCAAATGGTATTCACTTCAAAGCTTCCGATGATTTACCTGATTATGAGACCAAAATCGGAAGTAATGTTTCCTTGTATGCTGTTTTTTCAGATAGACAAGCAAAAGAACAGGCCTTTAATAAATTGTTAGAAGGAGGTAAAGTGCTCTTCCCGATTGAGGATAATTTTGGTATGTTAAGAGACAAATACGGGGTACAGTGGATGGTGCATCATGAGAGTGGCTGAAATTCGCAATAAATAGTATTTGATAAATCATGTAAAAGTTTATGATTCCATCTCTCCCAAACTAAAATGAAAAACATAACCCTCCTATTATTGTTGATCAGTTTTGCCTGTAAAAATGATGAACCGGGCCAGGCTGAGGTATTGCAGATACCTTTCAAGAATAATGAAAAGAAGATTTTTAAGGAAGGTGATGTTTTTGCCGATAACAGATTTGATGGAGCCCGTCTCAGCGATTTCTCTAAAATTAATGATTCCACATTTCAGGCGACCATTCGACCTGAAAATACACCTGTAAATAACAGCCCCTGGTATGGATTCAGGCTATGGTCGAATCGTGCAATCGATATTAGTCTGGAAATACTATACACCGAACACCGACACAGATATATTCCCAAAATAAGTTTTGATGGAAGTAAATGGGATCCTTTGGATGCCGAATATTATGAAATTGATAGTGTCAATAAGAAAGCGACATTATTTCTGCAGCTAACGTCGGATACATTGTGGGTAGCCGCTCAAGAGGTGATTTCTTCAAATCAAATTGATTCCTGGTTGGCTTCACTTGAAGGAGCGCCATTCATCCAAAAAATTGAAGTTGGTAAAAGTGTATTAGGTAAGCCTATAAATTTGTTGAAGATCAATGAGGGAGAGGGAAAACAGACGCTTGTACTTGTAGGAAGGCAACACCCTCCGGAGGTACCCGGAGGAACCATTGCGCTCATGTCATTTGTAGAAACGGTATTGTCCGGATCTGCCTTAGCAATGGATTTTAGAAAAAGATTTGAGATCCTTGTTTTTCCTTTGCTAAATCCGGATGGGGTAGATATGGGAAATTGGCGGCACAATGCAAATGGCGTAGATCTAAACCGTGATTGGGAATCTTTTACGCAACCGGAAACAAAAGCGGTTAGAAACTGGATCAACCAAAGAAAAGATGATACTAAACGAAATTATTGTTTTGGCATTGACTTTCATACTTCATATAGCGGACCCTATTTATTGGTGATCGATACAGTCGCCAATCCCATTAATGCCGGGATAACAGATAACTGGATCCATCGAATTGAGCAGGCCTGGTCAGGTCAATCTTTGGATATTCGACCACGTTCTCAGAAATTACCGTATTGTTATAACTGGATGATAAATGAAGTGGGTATTGAAGCAGTCACTTATGAAGAAGGAGATGAAATTGATCGGGAAACTGTGAGAAAAAGAGCTGCTATATATGCTACCAAACTCATGGAAACCTTGATGGAAAAATATCCTTAGATCTTTTGACTTGTACGGCGGGTCTATAATAGTAACAATCCACAGTTCAAGCTCTTCGAAATCAAAATATGGTACCTTAAGAAAAAAATGATGAGAAACTGGCTTGCAATATGCTTAATTCTGGGCAATTCTCTCTGCTTGTTAGCACAAGATGAAAGTGTCATGGCCTATACGCTCAGGCACAGCCCTGACCATAAGACGATTGAAATAAGCATTGATTTTGATACACTTATGGCCAATGATGTTAATTTAATTATTCCTCAAAGTGCTCCTGGTACTTATGAACTAACAAGTTACATTTCCTTCGTGAATAGTGTAAAGGCCAATACTGCCAAAGGAGAAAACATCAAAGCTGAAAAAGGCATGGGATCGTTTTTTTCATTTCTAGAAACCCAACCCATAGTTTCTATCGAGTATAGTGTTGACATTGAAAGAATGGAAAGAGAATTAATGGGGGCTTTTGCCAGTTCAAAAATGCGTGAGAACTATTTGGGAATGTTGGGTTATTCTGTTTTTGGATTTTTGGAAGGATTTGAAGAAAATGAGGTTTCCCTTACAATTAAAACCGCTTCAGACTGGCCAATATTCAGTACACTTAGTCCCACTACTGAAAGGAAATTAGGGATAGCATCCTATGGTGCTTCAAACTATGCTGTCCTGGCAGATGCTCAGTATTTACTTGGAAAAGGGGTTGAACTCATTGAAATGAACGAAACCCCGATACCATTGTTTGTAGCCGCTTTTTCCGAAACAAAAATTAATATGGAAGAGATCGGAAGACGGGCGGCATTGGCACTGAACGGGCTTGCCGATTTTTTCGGATATGTGCCAATGCCTCATTATACCGTATGTTATGAATTTCTGGCTCCATTATCCCCAAGGCATGAATATGGTTTTTCCATGGAGCACCTCAATAGCATGACAGCCAGTTTAGACACCTCCAGGGCTATTTTTGATTATGATCCCAATGCCAGGATCGGAGGATTGGTTCATCATATTGGGCATTCGTGGATTCCTTTAAGATCTTACGGAAAGGGGTACAGGCCTTTTAATTGGCAAACGGCTCCATTAATTGAAACCATATGGCTCAATGAAGGATTTATTTGGTATATCTCCTATTACTATGTGCTTAACTTTAAGAAGATACTTAGCCGATTCCAATCGACAATGGAAGAGGCTCCACACTTTGTCAAAAAAATGTCTTTAAAAGAACTCTCTTTACTTGGCTCATCACAGTATTCAGCTGACTTCAGAATAGGAAGAAACCTCTTCTCAAGAGGAGCCCTTTTTGCCCATGATATTGATCTCAGTATTAAAGAACAGACCAACAATGAAAAATCAATTAAAGATGCATTATTGGCACTGCTTAAATGGTCAGAGAAACATCAAAGAGCTTTTGAATACGATGAGATAGCTACCATTATTTCCGAAGCACTCAATGTTGATATTTCCAATGTATGGGCAAAGTGGCAAGAACCTCCCATTAATGATTAAAATATTGTATCACCAAAACTAAAACCAATAAAGACAATGCCATTAACTTAAGCCTTATCGAACAGAAGACGTCATTCCTGCGAAAGCAGGAATCTCATTTTTAGAAGTTTAAGCCTGATTGAGATTCCTTATCAAGTAAGGAATGACGCTTAAGTTAAAGGCATTGCCAATAAAGACTATATCCACAGGGTTGATCAGACTATGCTATCTTGTATTGGGTTGATACAAGGTGTTTATGGTTATTTGACTTAGGCCGTTCATCTCATTTGCTAACGGCCAAACAATCCAGTATTTTTAATAAACGGAAAGTACCGCTGAGTCCGTATATTTCGGCGGAAATGCTAAGATACTTTTGAAACAATTAAATGCTGTTAATCATGGCCGAAGCAAAAACTAAACCCACTGATAAAGATGTTGTTAATTTCATTAATGCGGTACCGAATGAAACGAGACGCAAAGACGGTTTTTTTATTCTGGATTTGATGAAAAAGATAACAAAACTGGAACCCGTTATGTGGGGTCCATCGATTATTGGATTTGGATTCTATCATTATAAATATAAGAGCGGTCATGAAGGTGATTCGGCATTAATGGCTTTTTCACCCAGAAAGCAAAACCTGGTTTTATATGTGTTGACTAATTTTGAAAATCAGGAGGAGCTCTTGCAAAGACTTGGTAAACATAAAACCGGAAAAATATGCCTTTACATCAACAAGCTGAGTGATGTAAATATTGAGGTACTCGAAGAGATCATTAATAAGGCGTGGGACAAGGTTAAACATAAAATCCAATAAATAAGCCTGTTGCGTTGGGTATAACAAACAATAATCCGGAAAAAAGAAATAATGATGAAACACTTTTTGGATATTTTACATTGATCACTTTTGTATGTTTAACTGTAGCATGCGCTAATGAAAAAACAGCTGCCCTGGAAGAAAAAATCAAATGCATTGCAGTTGACCACCGAACACCATTTGACACAGTACAGAATTTTGTTTTTTGTAGTTTTAAAAAATTACAATCTGTTTGACAGGAGTAATAAAACTTTTACACTTAAATAGTACAACACTTCAACACCTCAACACTTTTGATTATATTTGCGGCGAATAATCAATACAAAACTAATCATCTCATGAGTGCACTGTATCTAATTTTTGCGTTGTTCATATTGGCCATTATTTCACCATGGTTATTTCCTAATAAGATGGTCAGTGATAACAAACACGATAAAGAAGCTTAGAAGTAACTAAGAATATAAGGAAAACTTTAACTTCTTGCATGATGTAAAGAGGTTAAGGTTTTTTTGTTGAAATCATATTTAATCTATGCCTACAAGGCAATTAATGGAATTGAACTTGATTAAGTTCATTGTTCAATTGAAAATAGCTCAGCTTCAAGCTAAGCTATTAGGTATCAGCAGTCAGACACCAGCGATTAAAACCTGATATCTATCATATAACTGATCTGAAGTGTTGAAGTTTCGTTGCAATCGGAATTTGTCATTTAGAATTCAACAGTCACTTCGATCAAACAAGATGTACTGACACCATAAAGGTGTCTGACATCGGTACCCTAAAATTGTGTTGAGGTGTTGATGTATTTAAGTGTTGAAGTTCATCTTTTGTCACCAATCGTAATTCATCATTCGAAATTCGTAATTTATTCATAATTCATAATTCAAAATTAACATCAGTGATCTCTTTTTGTAATAGAGCGGTAAAACCCTAGAGGAACTGAAACCTGACAGCTCATAAAAAAGTCATATTCAATTGTGTAAAAATTCACTTCGAATTTTTGGTTTAATGCCAATTAATAAATCCAATAATCAGCTATATTAGTCACAGATTTAATTAATCATTGCTGTATTGATAGTATTGGTTTACTATGAACAATCCAATGTCGCTTAACTCAATGGCATTGATAAACAATCATAAATTTTGAATTGAAAAACCAACTTCAATACTTAAACACTCAAACACTTAAACACTTACTATAGACACATGAAGAAGTTATTGGTGGTCACGGGAGGTACAAAGGGTATTGGCCGAGCAATCATCGATCTATTTGCACTGAATGGATTTGATATTGCTACATGTTCCAGAAAAGAAGAGGATCTAAATAACTTAAAAAGTGCCATTCAGGCTGTGCACCCTCAAATAGAGGTACATACGAAGCAAGCGGATCTTTCAGTCAAAGAAGAAGTGAAGGCATTTGCAGAATTTGTCAATAACCTGAAACGACCAGTAGAGGTTCTGGTTAACAATGCTGGTTTTTTTGTCCCCGGAACGATCCATGAAGAAAAGGAGGGGAGCCTTGAAGCTATGATTGAAGGAAATCTGTATAGTGCCTATTATATGACCAGGGGATTGATAGGGTGGATGAAAACAAGAAAATCGGGGCATATCTTTAACATATGTTCTGTGGCTAGTATTAAGCCTTATGAGAACGGAGGTTCTTACTCCATTTCAAAATATGCATTACTGGGTATGACCAAAAACCTCAGAGAAGAAATGAAAGCATTTGGTGTTCGAGTCACTGCAGTCATTCCCGGTGCGACCTACACGGCAAGCTGGGAGGGCGTTGACCTGCCCGAAGAGCGTTTTATGAAATCTACGGATGTTGCTGAGGCCATATATGGTACTTATACTATGTCACCCAATACGGTAGTAGAAGAAATTGTCCTCAGACCTCAGCTTGGAGACATTTAATTTAATTACGAATTATTGCCATTAAGTTAAGCCCTTAGATATCAGGTTTCAGGTATCAGAAAATCTTTTGGTAGGCTAAAAAACATCATAAAGGCTGAGACCTGACACCTGAATGCTTTGTGATTTTCTTCTAAATCAAACGGCATTGAATGATAGATTTCAAATTAGGAATCAGCAATTGTAATTCGTCATTTGAAATTCGTCATTCAATAAACGGCCCTTTAATTTTCAACCTGCAGTTCAATCAATACCTCATGAAGCGAATGTTCTTGTTTCAGTTGCTCTTTGATTTTCTGTTTTACCTCAAATGCATGATCCAGCGACATAGGTGCGATTTGCAGAGTACCTATGCAGCAATACTGATTATTTGATAGTTCCCATATTTTGAGATTTTCAATTGCTTTTACTTTAATATGATTTTTGACGATCGTTCTTTCAATCTCTTCAAGATCAAATGAATCAGGCACTTTGTGTAGTAATGTTTGTGTAGCATCACGTATTAGCCCCAATGCCCATTTGGCAATTACAATACCTACAATGATGCTAAGGATAGGATCAATGATATACCAATCTGTGAAACTGATAACAATACAACCAATGATGATGGCAACGGAAGAAAATGTATCAGCAAGCAGATGCAGGAAGGCGCTCTTTGTATTTAAATCTTCCAAACCGGCAAGATAAAGTATCCATGCCGTTGCTAAGTTGACCAGAAGTCCCAGGATTGCCACACCAATAGTTTCTGATACACTGATTTCCAATGGGTATATGATCCTTAGAGTGCTTTCGTAAAAAATGTAAAGTGTGAAAAGCGCTAATCCGAGTCCGTTCACCAGGGCAGCAATGGCTTCAACACGACCTAAACCAAAAGGATAGCGATTGGTGACTTTTCTCGTAGCAATGATGATGGCCGCTAAAGAAATACCAAGGGACAGCGCGTGCGAAAGCATATGAAGCCCATCGCTGAACAACATTAAGCTATTGGTAATATAGCTAGCCAATATTTCAATAAACATCACTGCGATCGTAATGCAAATGCTGATGGTCAGTGCTTTTTTCTTACTGATTTTGGTGCCGGGAAGATTGATATTCTTTCCGGCAATACTTATTGGATTTGATGTGGTTATCGTATTATTCATTAGTATTTTCCTCCTATTACACGATTATTGAGTTTTTCGTTGTTTTCAAATCTTGGAAGCCTTTCAGGAATGGATGTCATCCCGGTAGTATCGGTTAGTGACCTCATGAAACTTACCAGTGCTCCTTTTTCTTTATCAGTCAGTTCCAATGGATCCGGAGGAAGTGTTTGATTTGGAACATCCAGCTTGATTCCAGCTCCTCCGCCCTGATCATAGAATTCAACCACTTCCTCCAGTGACTGAAAAACGCCATTATGCATATAGGGAGCCGTCAGGGTTATGTTTCTCACAGTGGTTGTTTTGAAAGAATGTCTGTAAATATCCGCTGCTTCTTTAAGTACTCCACTATACCTTCCAAGATCTGTATCCAGTGTTGTATTGTTGAGATCAGCTGTAGCGGGGACACCAAGTACCTCAGATTCAGACTCATGAAAAGTCGGAGGAACAGAACCATTGAAAACAGGAGCGAAGTGACAGGTTCCACAGCCTGCTTTTCCCATAAAAAGATTAAAACCGTCAGCCACATTTTTGCCAATTTCTTTTCTTTCGCCCCTCACATATTGATCAAATGGTGTGTTAAATCCGGATAGTGATTTTATGTAGGCTGACAAGGCGGTATTTAACGTGTATTTTTTAATGGGATCATTGGCAAGATCAGGAAAGGCTTCTTTGAATAGCTTTAAATACTCTTCGCTTTTTTCCAGTTTTTTAAAAATGGTGAGATAGGTAGTTCTGAATTCTTTTTGATCATGAATTACATGGTCAAATTGTTCTTCCAACACTTCGGCGCGCAAATCATAGAAATACCTGTCCGAATAAATGGAATTAATCAGCGTAGGTGAATTTCGTTTTACCGTAGATTCAAAATTAAATGCCGTGCTCTTTGTCTTTCCGTCGCTAAAACCCAGTTCAGGTTTATGACAGGAGGCGCAACTACGCTCATTGTTTTGAGAAAGAATGGGATCAAAGAATAAATATTTGCCCAACTCAATTACTTTTTGATGATCCCTTTTTTCAGTGAGATCCAGATAATAGTAGGGATTAAGCAAATCGTTGGAAAAAATGTCTGTGGCAAAGTAATTTATGGAATGCTTTTGTGTTAAAGGGGTTGTTTCATAATATGTTTCAATCTGCAATGCCAACTGGACATCTAATACATGTTTGAAAAGTGGATTGATATGCTCCTTTAAAAAAACAAGGCGATCGAAGCTATTGAAATCATTGTTTTCTTCCAGGAAAGATAATGTTTCCCGAAACTGGTGGTCCAATTGTTTTCCCAAAACTTTTCCTTCATCATTCAATAGGGGGAAATAGTTTTTCACGGCTTCATACACTGAAGTCAGTGCATAATGAGCTTCTTCAATGGAATTGAGTGCTACCGGAGAATCGAAACCTGTGACACCTAAAGTAAAGATCCTGATCAGTTCATACCTGCTGGCTTCAAAAATATGTCGGTCTTGTAAATGGATCTTATTTTGATAAGTGCTGAATTCATTATAATGATCAATAAGTTTGCTGATCAACTCATGAAGTTCCTCTTTTTTTCCATAGACCTCGTCATCATAAATGACTTCTTCCAGCACCTGCAAACCTTGCGGTTCCAACACAGATAGCTGAGGGGAATTGCGCTCAAGCTTTGATAGAGGAGGACCATTGATATAATCCTTAATATATTCAGGGTCAAAATATTCGGCAAGAAATTCAATTTTTTTAAACTGATTCCTGGTTTTTGAGAACGCAGATTTTAACGCTGTTGTACGTTCCTTGGTTTGATCCAGTGATTCAATTTTTTGTTTGAGGTGATCAAGGGATGAACCGAACTCAAGTACTTCATCTTCATATTTTTCTTGTATGATTGATACTACATCGGCTGACTTGATGTTATTTTCCGGAGATTGAAACGCGCTGATGTAGATACAAATAAAGAATATCAATAGTGCGTGGGGTATTAGGTAAACTTTTCTCATATAGGTGTCTTCTATGTCACAAATATTTTAGTGTCCCGATTTACGATACATACCAACCTCTTCAAGATAGCCAGCGGTGCTTGCAGATTAATTTGTTGAAAGAAGCCTGGGGTCGGGATGCCCCAGGCTTCAAAGGGATAAACAATGTGAGGATTAAATCAGAGAATCTCTTATTTCACAACCAATTTCTGTGTTTCTCCTTCACTAGTGCTTAGGAAGTACATACCTGGCGTAAGGTCAGAAACATCAATACTTTGTTGGTTTCTGAATACTTTCAACCTTTGACCACTAGCATTGTAAATGGCTGCATCAATTACTTTATTGAATTTCAACTCTCTTGCAACCGGATTTGGCCAGATTCTGAAGTTCTTAGATGGCTCGAAGGATAGATCATCAAGGTCATCGATGGCAGAAATTGCTCCGTCCCAACCAGTGATCGCATAAGTGAGTGAGTTATTATATGGATAAGGATTTGAAGAGGAAGGATGCTGAGAGTTCACAAATAAAGTCTTTCCGTCGGGAGTTGCCTGTGCCCCAGTAACTTCAGCACCTAAAGGTACCACAGAGATTCTTGTGAGATCTTCAACGGTAGGATTTTCAACCGTCATATCCAATAGGTAAAGCTCACAGGTTCTGTTAGTAATTCCGGCAGGAACTCTTCCTTTTGATGTGCCATTAAGGTCTTCGCAGATCAACATGAAAGCTCTTCCATCCACGTTTAAAATATTCAAACCATCAGGATTTGAAAGATGTTTTTCAGGATAAGCGCTGAATTCCGGAGAAGCTTCAAAGAATGGACCTCCCTCTAAATAAGTAGTTACCTGACCTGTGGCTGGATCAAATTCCAATACTCTTCCGTAATAGTCGTTAAATCCGCCTCTCATGACAAAGTCAATTACTTGATCATCCGGCTTATCGATCATTTTTGGATGGCGTAGCCTGACTGGCTCTAACCAATGATAATCCAAAACACCACCAGCTTTTGCACCATTTTCAAATCTTGAGCCTATACCATCTCTTCCTGTTTCAGTCATGTAAACTTTACCATTATGATTGGTGACCCACTCAAGTCTATTGAACATAGTCGCCCCTTTGGCCAATGCTTTTTGAGTGAAATTCAACATATCTTCCAGAGAAGTATTATAGATTTCTACCCACGGCTCTCCTTCTGCATCATGTTTGTAAGCAAAGAGTTTACCATCTGTGAAATCACCTGGTGTCTTGGCTACGAATTTTGAGAAAATACCTGGAGTTGCATCTGCGCCTAAATAAACGGTTTGGTTATCAGGCATAATTGTTCCGCCTTCAAATGGCTGACGCCCCCAGTTGTACTGTTTTCTGATAGCCACAGCTTCTTTTGGATCTACCTCAACCATGTAGTTGAAGTTTTGATATTTTTCTATTGTCTTTCCATTGAAATCACCCACAATGTCTGTCATTATGGTAAAAGGATCCAGATTTCTAAGCGAAGAAATGCTGGAATTGCTGCTTCTCCACCATTCCTCAGCAGTCCAGATTCTTCCGTCGGCAGAAGAAGTGATACCACCACAGTTCATACCTGTTTCACCAACAGTATTCACGAAATCTATGTTGAAGAATTTTCCGGTTCGTCCATCTGACAAAGTTTGATCAACTACGATAATTTCATCTGTAATAGGATCTCTTCTTACTTTGAAAACGGTCATGCCACCGCCATCACCAATACTATCATTGGCAACAACCATTTCATGGTTTACGGTTACCCAACCTAGGTCATCCGAATCGTTATCAGGAGTAAATCCAATAAAGTCATGATTTTGTTTAGCTAGTGCTTCTCCAGCTTCGAAACCATAAGTGGCTGTTGTTTGTACCTTGTCATCCTGTCCAACGAAAATGATTTGGAATTTCAATGGAGATGGTGGTAAAACAACTTTAGTAGGTGTCCAGGACGTGTCAACCCGTACATCAAAAAAGTATTGTGCCTGGCTGCTAAGGCTCATAAGCAACGCGCATAGCAGGAGCGAGTAAGTTTTTCTCATGTTAGTAATTTTTCGATTAAAATGATGAATTAGTTCTTGATTACTGTCTCGAAGTTAGCTTCCAAGTGTTAACTGCAATTCACGCCTTCTTTAATTCGTGTATAACTAATTGTTAACTTATTAAGCGAATGTGAAGATGACCGGCAATGTCACGGTTCGGACAAAAGGTTTGGGGTTAGCTATTGACTTTTTCCTATAGCTTGTAATGAGTAGTGAGGTGAATTTTGAGTTGTGAGTTTTGAATTTTGAAAAAGTCAACGCAAAAAAGGAATTCTAGATAACGAATAATCAATTACTAATCATTCATTGTTAATTGCCCATTGATTTCAATCCATTACCATGATCTTGCCGCGCTTACTGGCTTGTCTGTTGAAAATTGATCTGAAATAAAAGGCGTACACATAAATGCCCGATTTAACAACACGCCCTCGATCATCCGTTCTGTCCCAGCGAATGGTTTGAGTGGAGTTGATCAGATCCGTAAGCGTTTCTTCAATGACTTTTATGACCTTTCCATGCGAATTATAAATAAGGATAATCACTTTCAGTTCCTCTCCCGGGTTTTTAAACGTAAAGGAAAAATCAGTGTGGTACCTGGATGGATTAGGAAATACTTCCAGGTTTTGTAATAGAACCGTCCCTTCTTCCACGACATTGAATTCGATAGTTTTAGATGAGGTATTACCAAAAAGATCCGAAGCCTCCAAACGCAGGAAGTGTTTACCTTCAACAATATCATTGATTGGGAATTGCAAATGTCCCTCTGTTACATTGTCCAATGAGGTCTCATAGAAATCATTTAAATGGAAAATATTGGTCTCATCTCCATCCAATATGGCCTTGATCCCTTTTCCAGAAAGTTCGGAAGTGTTGATTCCGCTTTCATCCAATAATTCAGCAATTAATTTGATGTTATTGGAGACATTACCTCCCGATTTGAAGTCCTTGTGGTCAATGAATAGTTTTATTTCCGGTCCCAAAACATCGGTAACAGGACCGGATCTGTCTGAAATAAGCACATCTTCCCTGGAACCTGCAGCATCAATAATGTTATCATTATGTTTTGCATAAAGACTTATTCTTCCATTTTGAATGCCGTTTGTCAAAGAGCCGGGCAAAATAAAATCGAATTCAAAATGCCCATTTTTAACGCTGAACTTTCCTTTGAATAGAATATCTTCCCAATTTTTGAAGGACATAACCGGATTCCCATCATTACCTAATGTTGTAACCTCACTTTTTTCGCCAAATACTTGAATTTCAAGAACACCATTAAAATGCTCATCCTTTAAATCCCGGTTTCTGACTTCTCCCGAAATGGTAATTTTTGACAAAGGGTCAAGCGTCAGTTCTCCGGATGCAGGTATATTATTCACTTTGGTGATGACAATTTCCTCTTTAGGGTAGGCAAGTTGCATGGAAGGGTCTCCCAATAAAGTGAAGTTTCTGTTATTGATACCGGCAATCGCCGCATTTTTGGTTTTTCTCATAATATCACCCAGCCGGGGAGGTGCTCCCTCGATAGGCTCAAGGACGGACTCATAAAAAGCTTTGCTGATATCGAAATTTGTATTAATAAAAACAGGTCTTGAGGTAGTAAGCAGGGCTATGGTGCCACCTTTAGGATTTAACAAAGCATGTTCGGCTCCTGATCTTCTTTGCCATTCATCGAATCTTCCAAATTCACATGTAGCCGTGAGAAAAATTGGCAAATTATTCCAGTTCTCCCAGCCTTTGACCATCTCTATGTCCAATATCCCATCATTGGTCCAGGCCGTTTCACCACCATGACCTATATAATCGAGAATAAGTACACCATTGTCCAAATGTTCATTGATCCTTTGTCTCACCTCTTGTGATTTTGTGAAATTACCTTCTTTGACCTTGGGAAAAGCATCAATGAAAACGCGATCTGCGGTATAATTTTTATAGGTATCTTCCACAAAGGAGGCCAGGTAGTCTGATTGATACTGAAATTTACTTGCATTGCCATCATCTGCAACAAAGGCTATTTTGGTACGCCAATCTCCAAGACTTTCCTGTCCTGCACTATAATGAATTAATTTGTCGACAATGAGCTTTGCTTCCTGAGTAGTTGTGATCGGTAACCTTCCAACCCCCACATCCAAATCATGATTATTAATAAAATTACTTTCAATCCATTCTCCCTCGTGGTCTTCTAAAAAACCAAAATAATCATCAGAAACATAACTGTGAACATTGTGAAGAGAATTTCTGGATTGGTAGGTGGGTACAAAATTGGTATTTCCTTCGTTGACGTTTTTATAATCATAAGAAGCATCTCCGAAAAGCAGCACATACTTTAAATTATTGTCCTTTTTATACAACAGACGGATGAAATCCCGAATGGCTGAGACATCCTGTTTGCCGGAAGAAAATTCATTGTAGATTTGATCTAATTGAACAACTTCCACTGATAAACCATCATGTTTCTTTCGAAAATCAGCCAGGCGTTGTGCTTCCTCGAAAAATAATTCATTTATGATAATCAACAGGTTGGGAGCAGCAAGAGAATGAAGATTTTGATTGTTCACATTCTCGATGAAATCAGGAGCCTCGGCAAGCAATGGATCGAATACCACAAATTCCTTCAATTTTTCGGTAGCAGTTGAGAAGCTTCCTGAAGATCCACTAAGGCTAAAATCCTGTTTTTTTGGTTTCAGAGGATCGGTTATGTCCCAAATCAAACATTGCCCATGAACCTGATCAATAATAAATTCTGATATATCATTTTGGGTGCTGCCAATAGATCGGAAAATAGTTTGGCCCTCATAGAGCTGTAATCGTCGTTCGAAGTTAATATTAAAATGATCAAGATAACCCGAATTCCCGGAGGGATCATCATATTGTATAGCGAACTTAATTACATCATTTATTCCTTGATTGGTCATTTCAAATATGCCATCATTCGTCTCGGCTTGTTTCCCGTAAGTAAGAGAATTGACAGAGGCCACTTTTAAACTACCGACATTTAAGTTGTTCAGTTGAAAGTTGAATGTATTGGCCATATTCGATCTCGACATCACAGCAACATCCAGTGAAATCTGTGAATTATCAAGCAAACCCGGAATATTATATTGAAATTGTAAATTGGGATTTTCATCGTTAAGCTCCTCTCCAAACCATAGTCGACCCGAACCAATAACATTGATGAGCTCAGATTCATGATAAATGAAGTCATTGAAAGTGTTGATTGCAACACCCTTTTCCTGGCTCTCATGAACAGTTGTTATCCGTTTTCCAGGTTTGTCACTGATATTCAGAAAATAGTAATTAGCAGTATCATATAAGTGTTGTGTTGTTCTGAACAGGGCATTTTCAGCATCATAGAAATGTTTGCTCGATCCTTCGCCATAGAAAAGTATATAATCTTCCCGATCAAATACACCGTCGTCCTCGCCAATAACAAGAATAGGATTTTCGATTAAGTCGGTATATCGAAATGTGCTACTTTTTTGTGGCAACATACCACCCCCATTTCCATAGACTTTTATTTGTTTTGGGTCGACAAGCTCCACATCAACACCCACTTCTTCAAGGAATTCATAAGTAAGTTTATAAACCCCATTTTTTTTAATGGCAAACTTATAGAATTGACCATCTGATAATACAGAATTATTTGTCTGTTGTTGCGCATATAACGGTATGCTTAAAATAAGGCTGATGCATGCGCTGAAAATGGCCTTTCTACTCGACATGAACACTTGTTTTTATTATTTCACCTTGGCGAAAAATCAACTTTAAACTTAAAACAAATGCTATCTACCAACAATTTTGCTTGATGAAATAAACGTTATCCTTTTGTGAAATGAGTGTTACAATCGGTTTAAAAGCAGGTAGCTGACCAAATAGCAAACCAGACAGCAACCACTATAAAATAAACAGTAGAGAAAAAGAAATCTTTTAATTAATTTTACCTAAAATGAACTGATCCTTATTTCTTTGGATAATTTATTCTACCTCTGATCAGGTATGAATTATCTTCATAAAAAGTTTCCAATATGGAAACCCACGCCATCAAATATTGTCATTGACTCAAACAAATAAAGTAATGGCAAAAACCTGTAAAAAAATAATACTCCCTATAATCGTCCTCCTGGCACTTTGGGGATGTAGCAGCGATTTCAACCGAAGCAATATTGATATAGTTGGAAATGGTAATGTGACCATTGAAGATAGAGCTGTTTCTAACTTTACGAAATTGAATATTAACGGTGTCTTTAATGTATTTGTTAGAAAGAGTAATGAGGCTGGGGTGGAAGTAGAGACCGATGAGAATGTTCAATCTTTTATCATTGTACAAAGTACAAATGACGGAACGTTGAATATTTCAATAGCCAGTGGTACCAATCTGAAGCGTATTACCAAACTAAATATTTACATAGATGCCATCGACCTTGAGCAAATTGACAACCAGGGAGTCTCAGATATCGAAACAACCACGCCTTTTGACTTCAATACTTTAAGTGTTTTTAACAATGGTGTTGGTTCAATCACCCTCCGGGGTACTTGTGATGATCTCTTCATCAGAAATAACGGTGTAGGATCTGTTAATGCCTTGGAATTGGAAAGCAGGATTGTTGAAGTGGTCAATGTTGGAGTGGGAAATGTGAGTGTTGATGTACTGGAGACATTAACAGTCACAATATCCGGGGTTGGCAGCGTCCGTTATACTGGTAATCCCACTACTATCAACAGTGACATTAGTGGAATCGGAACACTTGTAAAGATATAGAAGACCTGTTTTTATTTATGAGGAATGCACAAGCGAAAAAACCAGCGCATTCCTGATAAGCTACTTTTCACTTCGAACAATCAGCTATTTTATCTGTTCTCTATAAAGGCACATTATCAAGTCTTAATCTCAAAGACTATTATCTTCTCGTTTTAAAGACTAAATTTGCATTTTGAACCAATTTGATCTTTCATGAGTTCCGAAATACTGGACGCCAAAAGATATTGTAACAATCTGACTTCTTATTCCAGAAGAGAGACAAGAGAAGTAGCCATTGGTGATGTTTCACTAGGAGGTAAAAATCCTATCAGGATACAATCAATGACTACAGTAGATACAATGGATATCATAGGGAGTGTGGAGCAGTCCATTAGAATGATCGAAGCAGGTTGTGAGTATGTAAGGATCACCGCACCCAGTATTAAAGAAGCGCAGAATCTCGAGAACATAAAAAAAGAACTCAGAAAGAGAGGTTATCATACACCTTTGATTGCCGATATTCATTTCACACCCAATGCTGCTGAGCTGGCGGCGAGAATTGTAGAAAAGGTAAGGGTTAATCCGGGCAATTATGCCGATAAGAAGAGGTTTGAGGTAATAGAGTATACAGATGATACCTACAATGCGGAAATAGAAAGAATCAGAGAACGCTTTACACCCCTGGTGAAGATCTGTAAAGAATATGGGACTGCGATGAGGATTGGAACAAATCACGGTTCTCTCTCAGATAGGATCATGAGTCGTTACGGTGATACGCCATTGGGAATGGTCGAATCTGCTTTGGAATTTTTGAGGATCTGTGATGATCTGAACTACCATGATATCGTACTTTCCATGAAGGCCAGCAATACGCAGGTCATGGTACAGGCCTACAGGCTCTTAGTGAAGAAGCTTGACGAAGAAGGGTTGCAACCTTACCCATTACATCTTGGTGTTACCGAAGCAGGTGAGGGAGAGGATGGTAGAATTAAATCGGCTGTAGGAATTGGGACCTTGTTGGAAGATGGCTTAGGTGATACCGTTAGAGTATCCTTAACGGAAGAACCCGAATATGAGGCACCGGTGGCTAAAGCACTTGTAGACCGCTACATTGATAGATCGAACCATGATGTTATAGAACCAATACACCATGTCCCAATTGATCCATTCCAATATCGTAGAAGAAAGTCCCAGGAAATATTCAATGTAGGTCATGAAAATGTTCCCAGGGTGATTGCAGATTTTAGCCGTGTTGCAAACCTCGAACCCAGGGATCTCAAAAATATCGGACATTTCTATTTGCCGGAATTGGATAAATGGAAAATGAATGATTTAGGCAGCGATTTTATTTATACAGGTGATTACCCTGCTTCTTTTATGTTACCTAATGGGCTGAAGGAAATCATTAATTTTCAAACCTGGCTTGATGTAGAGGATAAAATAAATAAGTTTCCCCTTTTTACCGTACAGCAAATGCTGGAGCAAACGCGGATACAAGATCATCTGAATTTTGTTCGGTTGACGCTCCATGATCTTTCCAACGAGATTATCGATAAGTTGAAGGTTGAAAAGCACTGGGTCATTATATTGGATACAAACAATATACACGCCATGGCTGAACTTAGAAGGTCGTTTTTTAAGTTGATGGACGAAGGTGTGGAAGCTCCGGTTATTATTCAACGTAAATATCCTGATCTGGAACTTGGTGAATTACAGTTGTACGCTGCTACAGATGCAGGAGGCCTGTTAATTGATGGTTTAGGAGATGGTTTGATGATCACTTCAACACTATTACCCGATCAGAATAAACCTGCTTTTCTGCAGCACCTTAAAACATATAATGATATTGCCTTCGGTGTATTACAAGCGGCAAGAACCAGAATGTCTAAAACCGAGTACATCTCATGTCCCTCATGTGGCCGAACACTCTTTGATCTTCAGGAAACTACTGCCATGATCCGCAAAAGAACCGATCATTTGAAAGGAGTGAAGATCGGTATTATGGGATGTATTGTTAACGGTCCGGGGGAAATGGCCGATGCAGATTATGGATATGTGGGTTCAGGTAAGGGAAAGATCACTTTATACAAAGGACAGGAGGTTGTAAAAAGAGCTGTTCCATCTGAGAATGCTGTAGATGAATTGATAGAGATCATCAAACATGATGGTCGATGGGTAGAGCCTGAAACCGTTGAATTGGAGCAATAAAGAATAAGATAATGGAAGAATCAAATAACAATAAAAATTCTATTAAAGAGTATTTCAACCTTTCAGAAGTATTTGGCTATTTCATTCGGGTTTTTAAGAAAAGAGACCCTGACAAACCATCAAATTTCAATTTAAGAATGATGCATGGTATTAACAGAATATCCATTATTATGTTTGTTTTAGCCTTTCTGTTCTGGCTAACGAAGAGAATATTTTTTTAAATCAATTACGAATTTCGAATGACAAATTACGAATTCATTCAAAATTCATAACTCAAAATTAACATCGGTTATCTCTTTTTGTAATAGGGTTGTAAAACCATAGCGAGACTGAAACCTGAATCTTTTACTTTTTTTTCTAAACTATGGACATTGATTATTAATTGCCCCAAACCGTGGTCTGTGTCCTCACAGACCACCATGTAGCGACTAGTATTTGAAAATAACAATTCTCCCAGAACTTATCTTTATTCTGGCATAGAAGCCCAAAATCGGCAATACTCAACATAATATTTGGCAGGTGACCATTTGTAACCTTCAGCACATGATGTCTCTCATTTTCATTCGACTCCATCCTGTATTTTGATGCTTACCATAAATATTAAGCATTCCATTTGAGTGTTTCAGGTCTGTGGAGACACAGACCTGGGATAAGTGGACTAAAAACATTTTAAAACCTGAAGCCTGACACCTGAGACCTGAATACTTCATTCATTGACTTAAGACTTTATCCCAATCTTTCCAAACAGGTTCATATCCTTGCTGACGGATCATCGTTGCAATTTCCGAAGGACTTCTTTCGTCTGAAATTTCAAATTGTTCCAGAGATTCCTTTTCAACTGCATAACCTCCAGGGTTGGTTTTTGACCCTGCGCTCATGGAAGTGATACCGAGTTTAATGATATTATTTCTGAATTTCTCTGTTTCTCTGGTGGATATTGATAATTCCAGCTCCTCGTTAAAAATCCTGTAAGCGCAAATTAATTGAACCAGCTCCTTGTCATTCATTTCCACTTTGGGTGGTAATCCTCCTGAAAAAGGTCTCAAGCGGGGAAAGGAAATGGAATACTTTGTCTGCCAATAATTTTTTTCCAGATAATTCAAATGAAGTGCAGTGAAAAAACTATCTGTTCTCCAATCTTCCAGACCTATTAAAGTCCCCAATCCAATTTTATGTATGCCGGCCTTCCCTAACCGGTCCGGGGTTTCCAATCTATAGTAGAAGTTGGATTTCTTTCCCTTAGGATGATGTTTTTTATAGTCATCCTTATGATAAGTTTCCTGATAAACAAGCACCGTGTTCAATCCAAATGGGATCAATGCTTCGTAATCTTCTTGATCCAGCGGTTGCACTTCCATGGAGATATGTGCGAAGCGATCTTTGATCAATTTAAGTGTCTTTATGAAATAATCCACACCAACAGTTTGGTTGGCTTCACCCGTAACCAACAAAATATGATCATATTCCATGGCTTTGATGGCGTCCGCTTCCCTGAGTATTTCTGTATCACTTAAAGTTTTTCTCCTGATTTTATTATCCAGACTGAAACCACAATAGGTGCAGATGTTTTGACACTCATTTGATAAGTACATGGGTACATACATTTGGATGGTATTGCCAAAACGCTTTTTGGTAATTTGATGACTTAATTGCGCCATATCTTCCAAATAAGTGGCCGCCGCCGGAGATATAAGCGCCTTAAAATCTTCAAGATCTCTTTTGTCTTTTATTAAAGCATTTTCAACATCAACATCTGTCTTATCGTAAATGCTCTCTTTAATCGTATCCCAATCGTGTTGATCGAATATTTTTTTAAAACTTGGCATAGTTTGTTGGCAGGTTACAAGTTTGAGGTTTCAGGTTTTTCTAACTGCTAAATGATGTTTTAACTTCAACACTTCAGCACATCAACACTTGAACACGCTATTCAAGAAACGCTGTCAACGGACTACTGGCATCTGCCTGTTTTCTGGTTTTACCCAGTTTTGACTCATAAGCCAGTCTTCCTGAAGTAACTGCCAATTCGAATGCTTTAGCCATTTGAACCGGGTTCTGGGCCACTGCAATAGCGGTGTTGACTAAAACCGCGTCAGCACCCATTTCCATGGCACCGGCAGCATGTGAGGGCGCTCCAATACCGGCATCCACCACCACGGGTACATTGCTTTGTTCTATGATGATCTCCAGGAAGTCAAATGTTTTGAGCCCCTTATTGCTACCAATTGGTGATCCCAGAGGCATGACAGCCGAAGTGCCCGATTCTTCAAGCCTTTTGCAAAGAACAGGATCTGCATGTATGTAGGGCAATATAATAAAACCGAGTTTTGCCAGCTCTTCAGTAGCCTTTAGCGTTTCTATCGGATCAGGCATCAAGTATTTTGGATCGGGATGTATTTCTAGTTTTATCCAATTTGTTTCTAAAGCCTCCCTGGCCAATTGTGCAGCGAAAACCGCCTCTTTTGCATTCCTCACGCCCGATGTATTGGGCAATAAATTGAATTGTTCATGATGCAAATGTTTCAGAATATCATCATGCTCCTGCTGTACATCTACCCGTTTCAATGCTACAGTGACTAATTCTGATCCGGAAGCTAACAATGCTTCTTCCATTACCTGGTTGGAACTGAACTTTCCCGTTCCTGTAAACAAACGGGAACTGAATTGTTTATCCGCGATACGTAGCTGTTCCATGATTTATTTCTTCTTCAATATTTTCAATTAATCTCTTTTTATCATCGCTAAATGTGATAAGACTTGAGACAGCAATGCCATCAAGTCCTAAGCGCATAATGCTTTGAATGTCATTCAGTCTTATTCCTCCTATCGCAACGATTGGAAGCTTCACATGCTGTTTTCTTAGTTGTTCAAGAATTTTTGCATATCCTTCCGACGCTAGAATGGGACTTAGGTTTTCCTTTGTTTTAGTATATCGAAAAGGCCCCAGACCAATGTAATCGACAGCATGAGTATGATAAAGATGCAGGATGTCATCTAAGGTGTTGGCAGTCCCTCCAATGATAAATTTATCCCCTAAAACCTTTCGGGCTTCTTCTGGTGACATATCTGTTTTGCCCAAATGAACCCCATCAGCTTTAACTGCTTTGGTCAGATCGACGTGGTCATTGATGATCAGTTTTGCCTGATGTTTGGTACAAATGCCTTTAGCAGTTGTGGCAATATCCATTCTTTCTTCAGGGCTTTCATGTTTCATCCGCAACTGTATCCATTTACAGCCAGCCTCACAAACATCCTTTACTGTATCGAGATGTCGATAACTTGGTGTTGATTGTGTGATATAGTGTAGTTGTGAAATCATATTTTGTGATACCCCAATAAAGAATTATTACTATTTAAGAACCTTGTGATATAATCTTTAGCCCTCAAACAGGATCTTTGCAAATTATAACCTCTTGCCAGATTAGCAGTAATGGCGGATGATAAAACACATCCGGAGCCATGCTTGGAAGTTCCAGCTAACTTTTTTGATTTGAATGGATAAACATCGTTTTCCATAAACAAATGATCTTTACCCAAAGCTTCCGGATTGTGTCCGCCTTTTAAAAACACATGACAATATTCTCCGAATGATTCAGCCCCGGAAAATGCTACTTTTCCGCTTAATATTTGAGCTTCTTCCCAGTTAGGTGTAAGCAGGTAAATTTTCTTAAGAAGTTTTATCAAAGTATCCGATTGAGGACTTTGAATGAACTGATAACCTGCACTTGCCTTTAATATCGGATCCCAAATAACCTTGACGTTATCAATGTTTTTCTGTAGAAAAACCAATAGCTCATCCAGTACTTCCCAGTTTTCAACAATGCCAATTTTCACAAATCGAAATCGATGCTTTTTGTACAACATGCTGATTTGCTTTTTGATACTCTCAACTTCAACCCAATCAACATGACTAAGCTCGCTTTCGTTTTGAATGGTCAAAGCCGTACAAACACCCATTCCCAACACTTTGTTTGCTTCAAAGGTTTTAATATCGGCCAATAGACCAGCCCCCCCTGAAGGATCATATCCGGCAATACTTAGTGCTTTTGGGCGATCTCCTGGCATTTTCTTTTTACTTTTTTGAAATAATCGATGGCATGATCACCTTCATTCCAAATGGCTCCGAGCAATGCTACTCCATCAAACCCTCGCTGCATTGTTCCTTCAATGTTCTCCAAGCTAACACCTCCCAATGCTATCCTTTCTGTCACAGAAGCCGGGCTTGGAGGCATACTGCCAAGCCTGGTATTTGCCTTTACACCAGATTTGGAAATACTGTCAAAAACAGGTCCTATAAACGTGTAATCAAAACCAGTATTTAAACCAGCAAGGGATTCAAGATTGTGAACAGATGTGCTAACAGTCATATCCTTTGATTTGAAAGAGGCTATTTCCATGTTTAACCTTTCATCTGAAAGTGCTGTTCTTTCATCTTCTCTAAAGTGTATTCCGGATAATTTATATTTATTGCTCAGATCAAAATGATTGTGCAACACAATTCTATCATGATACCGATTATCAATTGACCTTAGGTGTCGCTCAATATCCTGTTCATCAGTCTCAGGTTTTCTAAGGTGAAATAATGTCAATCCTTCTTCGAAGAGCTTATTGATAATCCGATGCTCATTCGATTCATTTAAAGGTGGTGAAATGACAATTAACTTCACTTTATATTTAGAATTTAATACTATTAAGATAAGCCTTTAGACATCAGGTCTCATGTGTCAGATAATTTTCCAGCACGCTGGAAGAAACCTGAAACTTACAACCTGTAACCTCTAACTTGTAACCTTATAAATATATTTCGTTACCCTTTTCACTGAACTCTTTAGCTTTTTCATCCATACCTTTACGTAAGGCTTCATCTTCCTCTATTCCATTTTTCGCTGCAAAATCGCGAACTTCTTGTGTGATTTTCATAGAACAGAAATTCGGACCACACATAGAGCAAAAATGTGCAATTTTAGCTCCTTCGGCAGGAAGGGTTTCATCGTGAAACTCTTTGGCAGTATCAGGATCTAGGGACAAGTTGAATTGATCTTGCCATCTGAACTCGAATCTCGCCTTGCTGAGCGCATCATCACGATACTGTGCTCCGGGATGCCCTTTGGCTAAATCTGCGGCATGGGCAGCAATCTTGTAAGTAATTACACCATCCTTAACATCTTTTTTGTTGGGAAGACCTAAATGCTCTTTTGGTGTAACATAACATAACATGGCAGTGCCAAACCAACCGATCATGGCTGCTCCAATTCCGGAAGTAATGTGATCGTAACCCGGAGCAATATCAGTAGTCAAAGGTCCCAATGTGTAAAAGGGTGCTTCATGACATTCTTTCAATTGCTTGTCCATGTTTTCCTTGATCATGTGCATTGGTACATGACCGGGTCCTTCAATCATGGTTTGTACATCATGTTTCCAGGCTATTTTTGTTAGCTCTCCTAAAGTTTCTAATTCTGCAAATTGAGCGGCATCATTAGCGTCGGCTAAACTGCCGGGCCTTAGTCCGTCTCCTAAAGAGAAAGCAACATCATAAGCTTTCATAATTTCACAGATCTCCTCGAAATGGGTATAAAGGAAACTTTCCTTGTGATGTGCCAGGCACCATTTTGCCATGATGGACCCTCCGCGTGAGACAATTCCCGTTACCCTTTTAGCTGTTAATGGTACATAACGTAACAAAACTCCTGCATGGATGGTGAAATAATCAACACCCTGTTCGGCTTGTTCTATCAATGTGTCCCTGTAAATTTCCCAGGTGAGTTCTTCAGCTTTTCCATTTACTTTTTCCAATGCCTGGTAAATAGGCACCGTGCCAATAGGCACCGGTGAATTTCTTAAGATCCATTCCCGTGTTTCATGAATATTCTTTCCTGTTGAAAGATCCATGATAGTATCAGCACCCCATCGGCAGGCCCAAACCGCCTTTTCCACTTCTTCCTCAATACTGGAAGTGACAGCAGAATTCCCAATGTTTGCGTTGATCTTCACCAGGAAATTCCTCCCAATGATCATAGGTTCGGTTTCAGGATGATTAATATTGGCAGGTATTATAGCTCTACCGGCGGCAACCTCATCTCTAACAAACTCAGGTGTGATAACTTTCTTTGGCGTGTTAGCTCCAAAGCTGTTACCTGGATGTTGTTTTGTGATTTCCTGGTATTCCCCGATGCGCTGATTTTCCCTAACGGCAATGAACTCCATTTCAGGTGTTATTATCCCTTTTTTGGCATAATGGAGTTGGGTCACATTTGATCCGGTTTTGGCCTTCAATGGTTTTTGAATATGCTGAAATTTCAAATGGACCAATTCGGGATTACTGGCTCTTTCCTTTCCATATTCAGATGTCAGGTCAGAAAGTTGTTCTACATCCCCACGCTGCATGATCCAAGACTCTCTCAAAGGTTGTAAACCCTTTCGTACATCTATTACTACATTCGGATCGGTATAAGGACCACTGGTGTCATAGACTGTGACAGATGGATTTTTAGTAACACTACCGTTAAATTTATCCACTGTGTCGGTCAGCTCAATTTCTCTCATCGGAACCTTCACATCATGTAGCTTGCCTGTTATATAAACTTTCTTAGATGCCGGTAGCGGTTCTCTTGTTATTGTACTTTGATCGGGTAACTTTTCGGTTTTTTTCATAAGTGTTAATGTTTTGATCAGACAGCATACAAATGCTATCTATTGACACAATATAGACTTGTCTTTACAGTTCAACCTCCCTGTGTAGCTGTAATGATCATGATTTTGTCCTGATCTTTGATAATATGATTTTCCCAGTCAGTCTTTGGGACAACCATATCGTCAATAGCTACTGCTATTCCTTGTGTACTCTTCAGGGACAATGACTGAATAATTTGCTCAAGCGAACTTGACTCCTGAAATTCGTATTGATTTCCGTTTATTGTAACTTCCATAAAACAGCATTTAGATCGTGCTTTAGGAAGTGCTCAGTATTGGTGAGATAATCTAAGATATGATATCACTTTTCCCTTCGTCAGTATCAACTGCATCAGGTTCAGAGGGTATAATCTCAGTCCGAAAATTCGGACACCCCTAAAGCATTCCAAAGATAGGAATTTTTTATTAATATTTGTATCAGGTTTCAGGTTACAAGTTCCAAGTTTGAAAAAAACTCAACCTGAAACATGCGGCATGTAACCTGAAACCAATTACTTATGAAAAAAATATTACTGATTTCCATCTGTTTGTTTATATGCTTATTTTCGGCCTGTTCGCAATCAAAGAATAAAGAGCATCAAATGAAGTATTTGGCATTAGGAGATTCATATACCATAGGAGAAAGCGTTAAGCAAAGTGAAAGGTGGCCGGTGGTCCTGATAGATAGATTGAGAACAACAGGTTTTGACATAGCCGATCCGAAGATCATTGCCACCACCGGTTGGACCACCGGTGAGTTGATTGAGGGCATTAGAAAAGATGGCACTCATGAGCAATATGACCTGGTTTCACTGTTAATTGGTGTGAATAATCAATACCGGGGTTATGACATCGAGGTGTACAAAAAAGAGTTTAAGCAATTATTGGATCAGGCGATTACATTTTCAGGAAATAAAAAAAATAGGGTCTTTGTTGTATCCATCCCTGACTACGGAAAAACACCTTTTGGACAAGAGAAGGATCCTGAAAAAATCGCTGAAGAACTGGATATCTACAATAAAATCAACAGAGAAATCTCAGAAGAGGCAGGGGTAAAATACTTTGATATCACACCGATCTCACGTAAGGCTGACCTTGATCCTGAATTAGTGGCTTCGGATGAGTTACATCCCTCGGCAAAAATGTATGAACAATGGGTCAATCTCATTGAAAAAGAGGTTGAATATATGCTGAAATAAAGTAACCCTTCCAGAAAGGAACAAAGGATATCATTTTTCCACCTGCAGGTTTCAGTGATACCCTTTGTGCGTATTTAATCTAAATGTCTTAGAATTTCCAGAGCGTTGACATTCTCAGGATTTTTTTCCAGCGCCAACTTATAATATTTTGAGGCCTCCGGGAGATTCCCATCTGTTGCAATGGCTTCGGCATATGAATCATATACGTTCGGATCGTCCGGGAATGCATCGATGTTCTTTTTGAAAACCTGAATTGCCTCCTTTGTTCTATTTTCCTTTAATAACATATAACCAACCACATTTAATGAATTAGCCGTAACCCTGGAATCGGGTTCATCCTTTAATTGATCAAAGGTTTTTAGGCCCTCCTGAACTCCCTGTTCACTGATAACTTTATATATTTTCCCCTGCGGACTATTTTCGTTTTTTACCCAGTTTTTAAAATTGCCTGCATTGATCCGTTTGGCGAGGATACTTAGTTCTATGAGAATTTTGTTATCCACACCCATAATACCTTCCTTTACTTTACTCCATCTGGCGCCTTCTACCCCGAACTCTGTTCTATCAATGCTCGTAGTTCCTGTAAATATGATCTGGGAATCACCTCTGCCATCTTTTAATACCCCTGATGGTTTGTCCATTTTAATGGTAACTTCTTTTGTTATTTCTTTAATGGTGAGGTTCCCAATGACCTGAAACCCAATCTTGGCTTTTTCTACTTTGGTGCTTTTGAAAGTGATGAATGGATACTTTTCAGCATCGAACCATTGGTCGGACCTCAGATCTTTATCTCGCCAATCATGATCGGTGTCTATACTATTGGCGGGTATGGAAATTGAAACTGACGTTTTTTCAAGATCATCTTCGTCATAGCGCACAGATCCATTGAACTTTTGAAATCTTCCTTTTACCATAGCATAACCCATATATTTTACCGAAAAACCAACATAGGAATGCGAATTTTCTATGGGATAGATCTGGGAAATATCAAAGTCAGAGTTGGATTCTTGTGCACCGCAGATGCTTGTAGCGAACAATACTAAAATTGCCGTAGTAATAAGTCTTTTCATAAGAAGTGAATTTTGTTAATGATAGCTGATATTATTGATCAGGAAGGTGTTTGTCGACAATCCCTATGAGGGTTATCCATTATTTTAGTTTTATTATGAGTTCCAAAGCGGAACTTTTTGAATTGTGGTATAGAGCAAGAGGAAGATCAATTTCCAGCTAAACGAAAATAATTTATCGATTAACTTAGGTAAGTGTACTTTCCTTGTAGGAGGAGGGAGTCATACCTGTATTTTTTTTGAAGGCATTCGTAAATGAAGTTTTATTATTGAACCCAGCCATATAGGCTATCTGTAGAAGTGTTTTTTCATTTCCCTTTGATTTTATAATTCGTTTGGCCTCCTCGATGCGATATTGATTAATGAAATCGTAGAAATTCAGATTCAACTGATCGTTGATCACTTGCGACAAATGATGCGGAGACATAGATAAAGCTTCAGCCAACTCCTGAAGTCTTAATTCATTATTTAAAAATGGTTTTTCCTCAGACAAATATGTTTTGAGGTCTTTCAGGTATTGGGATGCCTGTTCCCTGGTCAGAGAGGATTTTGAATATTTCTTGTTGCCATTGAAGCGGCTAATCTGCGAATCAAACAACTCGGGATGAAGCGTATAACGAAAGCTGGTTAAATAAGTAAAAAAAGACATAGGAAAAACATATAGATAATCCCATTGTCTTCTATAATACGCCGAAAAGAACAGCACAAAAAGAAAAATTACAGAGAATGAAAGTACAATAATCATCAGAAAAGAAAGATTCTTTAACCACTTTAAATTGATCTTATCAATATTGGAGAATATTTCTTTTAGCGAAATAGCATGTTTCCTTATGATGGATTCTGAGATGATCAAATAAGTTAATAAATGAAAGAATTGAATAATGAAAATAACACTATAAATACCCTGGATAAATGAGAGATGCTCATTGTATTTGTCGAATACGGATAACATACCATAATGCATTTGCCTGAAACTTAGAAAGTCTGTGCTGAACAAAGGAATTAGAATGGCAAAAACGATGAATGGAAGAAAATGTATGCTGTTTTTTAACTTAAACTGGTAGTTGGAATCAATTAAGGAACGAGTGTAAAAATAAAATAATGGCCCGATGACCAACCATGATCCATATCTTGTTCCATAGAATAAATTAACCCCAAGATCATATGGAATTCTGATGGAAAGAAATTCCGCTTGTAGCCAAACAAATACACCCAACAGAGCCAGCAGGAAATGGGTGGCTTTCGAACCTCCTTTTTTGATGATCAGGAAGATGATCATAAAAATTCCCTGAGCCATACTGATCAGAATTAATATTGACCATATATCCAGGGAAATAGATTTCATCGAACTTTATCCAATTGTTTTTTAATATGGACTTCTATGAGACCCATACAAAGATAGTTTATTTTGTTAGCCAACAAAGTGTTGTCAAGTTGGTGTGAATCATGAAGTGATATGAGCTACAAACACTTATGGTACGAATTATCATCCAGTACAAGATTTAGTATATTTAGGTAAACAGGTTGGATCATTAACCTGCTATGATCAGAAAAATCCATATATATGAACGACATCAAAACCCTACTTGAAAAACAAAGGACCTTTTTCTTAAGTGGTACGACCAGGAAAGTGAAAGATAGATTGAAAAAGTTAAAGCAACTCAAGAAGGTTATTAAAGCCAACGAAGAACAGATTTATGAGGCATTGGAAAAAGATTTTAGAAAATCAGATTTTGAAACTTATGTCACCGAGATTGGACTTGTCTATGAGGAGATCAATCTATTTGTTAAAAATCTGGAAGATTGGTCCGAACCTGAAAATGTAAGAACGCCCATCACAAACTTTAAAGGAAGTAGTTATATATATTCTGTTCCCTATGGCCAGGTGTTAATCATTTCTCCCTGGAACTATCCTTTTTACCTGGCAATCATGCCCTTGATTGGTGCTGTTGCTGCCGGAAATACAGTGATCGTTAAACCTTCTGAAATAACAGAACATACCTCAAAGGTTATTAAAGATTTGATATCAATGGTTTTTGACCAGGCCCATGTGGCAATCATTGAAGGAGGAGTTGAAGTCTCTCAGGCCCTGTTAGCTGAAAGATTTGACTATATCTTTTTTACGGGAAGTGAGGTCGTCGGAAAAATCGTGGCAAAAGCGGCTGCAGAATACTTAACACCTGTCACCCTGGAGCTTGGAGGTAAAAGCCCCTGTATTGTTGACAAAGATGCCAATCTAAGAATAGCCTCAAGAAGAATTGTTTGGGGAAAATTTTTGAACGGTGGACAAACCTGTGTGGCCCCTGACTATCTGCTTGTTCACAGAGATGTCAAGGCCAAATTTATTGAGCATTTAAAAAGGGATATTGAACGGTTTTATTCTCATGATCCCAAAACAAATCATGATTTCCCAAGAATTATAAACCTGAAGCATTTCGAAAGAATTACGAAATTGATTGATCAAAATAAGGTGATTGCTGGAGGTGTGATTGATGCTGATGAATGTTATATCGCTCCAACACTTATTGATCAGGTTATTTGGGAGGATCCAATTATGCGGGAAGAGATCTTTGGCCCTGTTTTACCAATTATAGAATTTACTGAGTTCAACCGGATAATAGATCAGATAAACCAAAGACCGGAACCGCTTGCACTGTATTATTTTTCAAACAATCCTCAAAAGCAAAACAGGATCATTCAAGAAGTATCATTTGGTGGTGGTTGCATCAATGATACGCTCGTCCATTTAGGGAATACTCATTTGCCTTTCGGAGGTGTGGGTAACAGCGGAATGGGAGCCTATCACGGGCTAAATAGTTATGAAACTTTCAGCCAGAAAAAGAGCATTATAAAGAAAGCGACCTGGATTGATGTGCCACTCAGATATCCGCCCTATAAGGGGAAGCTGAGCTTGATAAAAAAGATTATGAGGTAAACGGCTTTGGGAGATGATTGATTTAAAGGAATATCTTACTATAGCAAATGCTAATGTTCATAATTTTTTAACTTAGCGGAGTCGCCAGGAAACCTGCGATTAGCAATAATTTGTCTAATTTTACGGCCATGGTAAGATGGATATTCATCGTACTTTGTTTGATTCAGGGCACATCTGTTTTGATTGCTCAGGACCATGCCATCAACAAGAAGATCGCATTGGAGATCTCGATTGGTGCGGAGGCCGGCTGGTGGGTGTATAATAAAGGAACCAGCGACGGAGGAGTCAAAAATGATCTTGGGTGGGACAGGTCACATCATAGCTTAAAAGTCCCCATGGGTCTGAATGTATTGTATAGAATTCACCGATTCAAATTGGGATTAGGAGGAAGTTTTGCTTTTTTGACAGATGACGACATGATCGCCTCAGATGATACACGGCCTATTCGCAGTAAATATAAAATATCAAATGGCGTGGTTACTTTCTTTACTTATCATGTAGCGTCGGAATATGATCTTCTGCAAATGTCCCATTATACTTTTGCACCTCATGTGAAATTTGGTTTTTTTGAAATCGGAACATTGCATCCTGAAAAAAATAATTTTGGGAACAGAACATTCTGGGAGGTAGGTATAACCAATGAGTTCAGAAAGGATAAATTTGTGTTAATATTTCGACCGGCTTACACTGCCATGACTATCGTACCGAGAGAAGAAAAAAATGACGGTGAGAGACATAATGTCTACAGCACTGGTCTTACATTTGGTATCAGGTATTGGTTAAAATGATACAATTATGATTGAAAGAAGTATTGTTAGGGTTTTGTTTTTTTTCGTCATTTTGTCTGGCTTTTCATCCTGCGTGTCTGTGGAAGCTTATCAAAAAATGTATCTGAACGATGAAGAGATGGCTTTAAAAGCCAGGAAAATTGAATATTTTGAGATTAATATTGAGTCGTATCGTGAAGGTAGTTCCGGAGCAAATGGGGGAAAAGTAGGAGGAGGGTGTGGATGCAACTAAAAGTTGGGATCACTGGAAAACCTAAGAAATGGTATGAGCAATTTTTGCTTTCATTGCTTTTTGTTCTTCCCTTCCAGATATTACCTGCTTTTGGCCAGCAAACCAATCAGATCGATGAAAAAGCAGACCTTAAAAAACCGGAAACAGCTTTCAAAGAACAGGATGAAAAAAGGGAAGTAGATGTCAATTTCCTTTTCAACTATTATGATCAGGATGGGGATCATTCTGCCGTAACCGGAGGTATTGGAACTGAAGAATTAAAAGACAGGGCTTTAAAGATCATTGTCAATGTACCGCTGGATTCGGTAAGTACATTAAACATCAATTCACACCTCAATGTTTACTCCTCTGCTTCCACAGATAACATCAATGATTATGTTTCTTCAGCTTCGGCAGAAGATCTAAGAATCCAAATGAATATCGGGTATACACGAGAAACGCCTGAAAAGAACAGTACCTATTCCGTGAATTTTGGAGGCTCAATTGAGACTGACTATATATCAGCTTCTGTAGGAGGACAATGGTCAAAAGATTCAAAAGATAAAAATCGTTCCTTTGGTATCCGAGCCCATTTGTATTTTGATACCTGGTTGCCCATTTTTCCCGATGAATTACGAAGAACCTCTGAGGCAATTATTGAAACTAACAAACGTAGGTCCTATAACCTGGAATTGTTCTCTTCGCAGGTTATTAATAAAAAGTTGCAGGTCTCAATATCTTCGGAATTGGTCTATCAAAAGGGATTATTATCCACACCATTTCACCGGGTGTACTTCATTGAGCGTGATCTTCCTAAGATCGAGAAACTACCGGCTGAACGATGGAAGTTACCATTGGGTTTTAGAGTAAACTATTTTATAAATGATTATGTGATCACAAGATTATACTATCGTTTTTATTCGGATAACTTTGGTATTCAAGGACATACAGCCAGTATAGAAACGCCATTGAAGCTTAATAACTTCTTTTCTATTTATCCTTTTTACAGATTCCATACACAAACACAGGCAGACTTTTTTAAAGGATTTAAACGCCATAGTTTAAATCAGAAATTTTACTCCTCTGATTATGACCTGTCAGCATTTAATAGCAATAAAGTTGGTATTGGTATTCACTATGCTCCATTGTGGGGCATTGGAAGATTTAAATTTCCAAATAAGCGAAGGGTAACCAGATTTAAAAGTATTGATCTGAGGCTGGCCAGATATAGCAGAAGCGATGGACTCAACGCTTTTCTAATCAGTACAGATTTTGCTTTTGCCATAAAATAAGTTTTTTGTTGGAATGAAGCACTATTTTCAAACTTATTAAGGGTCTCAAAGAGCGATATTGCTCTTATAACTGAATAATAATGGATCAGTTTGAATAATGAATCCAATAACAGAAGTCAAAGATTAGCACAAAATGATTGACAAATTGAATGTAATGGAAATAAGAAGAATGATCTTTGGGATTGCAATAGCCTTATTGGCTTTGAACGGATGTGACCCTGAGAAAGAAAGAAAAGAAAAACCGGAAGTAAACATCATTCCAGCACCGCTAGAATTAGTGCAATCAGAGGATTATTTCGAATTTGATAGTAACACTGCGATTCTGTTTGAAGAAAATAATGTAGCAGCTGAAAAGCAAGCGCATTTTTTACTGAAAACAATTCTGAAAATTACTGATAAGGAATTCAAGATTGGCCCTCACTCAGGAAATAGATTGCCTGATAATACCATATTCCTGACAGGTGACGGGAATAAAAATGACAGCGAAGCATATCAATTGAGTGTAAACAATGAAAATATCATCCTCAAATCTGGCTCAAGCGCTGGTTTGTTTTGGGCCACACAAACATTGAGACAACTTCTTCCATCGACGATTGAAAGAACAGGAGTTTTGAAAGCCGGTGAATCCTGGGTAATCCCAGGTCTTAGTATTGAGGACAAACCTCGTTTTTCCTGGAGAGGCATGCACTTGGATGTATCCAGGCATTTTTTCTCCAAGGAATATTTGAAAAAATTCATTGATATTCTGGCACTGTATAAATTCAATAAGTTCCATTTACACCTAACCGATGATCAAGGTTGGAGGTTGGAAATTAAGCAATATCCTAAGCTAACAGAACAAGGGGCATGGCGAAGTTTAAACAATCATGATGCTGTTTGCCTTCAACGTGCTGAAGAAAACCCTGACTTTGAGCTGCCCAGAGAATTCTTTATGGAATCGGAGGGAAGAGAATTTTATGGTGGTTTTTATACCCAGGAAGATATGAAAGAGATCATTGATTTTGCTGCTGATCGTCATATAACGATCGTGCCTGAGATTGACATGCCTGGGCATATGATGGCAGCCATTAATGCTTATCCGGAATTGACCTGCTCGGAGGAACGTGGGTGGGGAAAAACTTTTTCAACACCTATTTGCCCTTGCAAAGAGACTACTTATGAATTCGCTGAAAATGTATTTGATGAAATAATGGACTTGTTTCCCAGCGAATATATCCATATTGGCGGTGATGAAGTAGAAAAAACAAGCTGGGAAAATTCTATTGCCTGTCAGGAACTAATGAAAAAAGAAGGCATAGAGGATATTGAAGAATTACAGAGTTATTTCATCAAAAGGATGGAAAAATATTTTAATGAACATGGAAAAAAGCTCATAGGTTGGGATGAAATTCTGGATGGAGGTGTAAGTGAAAATGCCACAGTTATGTATTGGCGTGGTTGGGTTCCGGAAGCACCTCTTAATGCAGCTAAAGCAGGTAATCAAGTAATCATGTCACCCACTTCTCATTGCTATTTTGACTACCAGCCGAATGACAAAAGTTTAGAACATGTTTATAGCTTTAATCCTATTCCCGAAACATTAACAGAAGCGCAACAAAAATTCATCATCGGTGTTCAGGCGAATCTATGGAGCGAATATATTCCTACTCCTGAGAGATGCGAATACATGGCCATGCCCAGAATGATCGCCCTATCCGAAGTCGCATGGTCAGAGCAAAAGGATTGGAATGATTTTTCAAACAGAATGCACACTCAATATACGAGATTGGATGAATTGGATGTCAACTATCGCCTCCCGGATTTGCGAGGTTTTCATGAAAATAACGTATTTGTGGATAGCGCTGTACTAACTGTTTCGAGACCATTTGATGATCTCGAGGTTCGATATACTATTGACGGTTCATTGCCGGATAAAAATTCATCATTATATACTGAACCACAGACCATTAAGAGTGATGCGCATTTTAAAATTGCTGCCTTTAGAAAAAATGGAAAGCGAGGCGATATCTATAACATCAAGTATGAAAAGCAGGACTATAGAGACAATCTTGAATTAAATGTTGAATCCCTCAATAACGGGTTAATGTGCCGATATTTTGAAGGATCATATCATTCAGTTAATGAAATAAAAGAAAGCGATTTCAAAACAGAGTCAACGCTTCCGGAATTTGGGTTTCCGGAAGATCATAGAGAGGAAAATTTTGCCACCACCTATGATTGTCTGATAAAAATTCCTGAGACTGGAATATACAGTTTTTATCTGGCTTCTGATGACGGAAGCGTTTTGAAGATTGGAGACCAAGTAGTAGTTGACAATGATGGCAGGCATGGAAGAATTGAAAAGTCCGCCCAAATTGCATTAAAGAAAGGTTATCATCCCCTAAAAGTTTTGTTCTTCGAAGCTGGTGGAGCACAGGTATTGGAGATTTCTATAGCAGGAGAAAATCTAAAAAAGCAATTGATAGGATCTGAAATGCTTTTTTATCATTAAATAATTAAATTCACCAACAGTAAATATGACTACCATCCTTAACTAAATAAAAGTTTCAATGAATCTACTTGACCACAAAAGACTAATTCCTAGGCAATTTCTACTATTTACCTTTTTTGTAGGTTTTATAACGATTATGACCAATTGCGCTCAACAACATCAGGAAGGGGAAGCAGAAAATACTTATCATATTATCCCTAAACCTCTAAAGCTTGAACAGGCGCCTGGTGTTTTTAAGATCAATGCAAAAACCAGGATTGAGATGTCACATGACAACGCTGAATTGAGATCCGTTGCTTACTACCTTAATCAAATGATTGGAATTCCTACTGGCTTTGATCTTAATTCATCAATTGCTAAGGGTCAAGGGCAACCTTCTAACAGCATCTTATTGAAGCTGGATGATCAAATCTCCAATGATGAAGGATATCTATTGACCGTGAGCTCCGAGTCAATTGTAATCTCCGGAAAGGAGCCGATAGGAATCTTTTATGGGGTGCAAACATTACGGCAATTACTTCCGGTCGATATTGACAATAATAGCAAAGTTGAAAATGTTGCCTGGACGATACCGAATGTCCATATTGAAGATGAACCAAGGTTTGTTTATCGTGGAATGCATCTTGATGTAGGAAGACACTTTTTCCCGGTTTCTTTTATAAAGAAATACATCGATATGATAGCCATGCACAAAATGAATACTTTTCATTGGCATCTCACAGAGGATCAGGGCTGGAGAATAGAGATTAAAAAATATCCGAAACTAACAGAAATCGGCGCTTACAGAAAAGAAACCTTGGTAGGACATTACAATGATCAACCTCATAAGTTTGATGGAAAACGATATGGTGGTTATTATACACAGGAAGAAGTAAAAGAGATTGTGCAATATGCCAAAGAACGTTTCGTAACTATTATCCCTGAAATTGAAATGCCCGGACACTCTCTGGCAGCATTGGCAGCATATCCGGAGCTTGGGTGTACAGAGGGACCTTTTGAGGTAGCGACAAAGTGGGGGATTTTTGCAGATGTCTATTGCCCTAGCGAAAAGACTTTTGAATTTCTACAGGACGTACTTACCGAAGTCATTGAGCTCTTTCCTGGCACTTATATCCATATCGGAGGAGATGAATCCCCCAAGGAAAGATGGAAAGAAAGCCAACTTTGCCAGGACATTATTAAAAAAGAAGGGCTTAAAGATGAACACGAATTGCAAAGTTATTTTATTAAGAGAATAGAAACTTTTTTACAATCGAAAAACAGGAGACTTATAGGATGGGATGAAATCCTGGAAGGAGGATTGGCACCTGATGCCACTGTAATGTCATGGAGAGGCATTGAAGGTGGAATAGCTGCAGCAAAGGAAGGGCATGATGTCATCATGACACCAACCTCACATTGTTATTTCGATTATTACCAATCCAATTCTCCCAATGAGCCTTTGGCAATCGGTGGTTTTCTGCCATTAGAAAAAGTGTATGGTTATGAGCCGATTCCGGAAGCATTGACTGGTGAAGAGAGGAGTCATGTATTAGGCGCACAAGGAAATATCTGGACTGAATACATGAACAGTGCTCATAAAGTGGAATATATGGCCTTCCCTAGGGCTGTAGCCCTGGCAGAAGTGGTCTGGTCTTCAAAAGAATCCAGGGATTATAAGGATTTTGTTGCCCGTTTAGGAAGTCACTTGAAAAGATTTGACAAACTCGGGGTGAACTTTGCCAATCACATCTATGATGTCACGGCTAGTTTTCAGGCTGCCGAAAAAGGTATTCAGGTGACCTTGAATACTTTGAATGAGGAAACCAAGATCTACTATACACTTGATGGAAAGGAGCCAAATCTGAATTCAAATCTTTATAAACAACCATTTATCATTAATGAAGATGCATCATTGAGGGCCGTTGCTTTTAACAGAAACGAAAAGGCTGGAAATGTATTTGCTTCAGATTTTAACTTACATCAGGCTGCTGGTAGGCCAATCGAATTAACACATTTACCACATGAAAGCTATAATTTGGGAGGTAAGGAGGCTCTTATTAATGGAGTTAAAGGAAGCAATGAGCGTTATGGAGACAGAGAGTGGCTGGGTTTTAGCGGAAAAGATTTTGAAGGAGTGATAGATCTTGGTGAAAATAAAGATCTATCGGAAGTTAATATGAGGTTCTTCAACGGAAATGGTCAGTGGATTTATTTGCCGAGCAAAATAGAAATCTCTATTTCGGACGACGGACAATCTTATACTGTGGTTGGAACAGCGCAGAACCCGAAATCTGAGGAGAAGGTTCACAATGTGAATATTCCACTTATCAATGCAAATGGCAGGTATCTTAAGATCCATGCTCAAAACTATGGCCTCATTCCGGATGGAAGGCAAGGAGCTGGGAATGAAGCATGGTTGTTTGTCGATGAGATAACTGTTAATTAAAAAGATCGTTGGGCATCAAAAGTGATGTTGTTTACGTTCTGATATTTAAATGCTTTTGGTAACTTAAAGCATTAGTCAAACTCAAAATATAAAAGAATATGAAATTTTTGCTTTGGTGTATACTCCTGGTAATATGTTGGCCGTTAGCCCTGCTGATATTAGTGCTTTACCCAATTGTTTGGTTGGTATTACTACCTTTCAGATTGTTGGGAATTGCGGTTGATGGTGTTTTTTCATTAATCAAGGCTTTGTTTATGCTTCCAGCCAGAATTTTAGGTTATTCAGGAAATCGATAAAATATAGTAATTTGCAATGTGTCAAGTATTGGAATTGACACATTGCCAAATTGCTCTATCGATCGTATCCATGGATAAAAGAACATTATTTTTTTGGTTATACTTCTTTTTGCTAAACCTGCTGTTATTCCTGCCAAGGTATTTAATGGATTTCGATCATAGTACTTTCTTTCCCGATTTTTCTTTGGAAGAAACTTTCAGTAAAAAATGGGAACTCTTTTTCAGACGTAACAACAATGATATATTTAAGTTAAGCGTTGACCTGACCTTTTTGACCTTTATCTTTTATCTTTTTAGAAAAAGGCTACCATTTAAAGGGACACTTTTTGTCTTTTTTATATGGTATCTGACCATTTTCATATATCAGCTTTATCAAGGAATTATTGAAATAGTTTACGACAGTGAACCTTTATTTTACAATGACTGGTACTTGGCAGGAGAGGGGATGTCCATTTTAACATCTGAGCTCAATAGTGCCACCGTTGTTCTAGTCGGGTTATTATTTCTCTTTGCGATTTTCATGTTGTTTCTCTTAGCAAATCGCTTCGCGAAAAACATATTTGAGGTACAGTTTGGGTGGGGATCAAAAGTTTTTGGACTTTTATTGATACTTATTACAGCCCTCGCTGTGGTCAATTATAGAACCCGTTTGGAGACAAGTACGCTTACTTTTTCATCACAAGGCTATTTTATTAAGGACAATGCAGCACGTTCAATTAAGATCAGAAAGCTGATTAAAAATATGGATGTGGATAATTTATCAAAGCACTACGACTATAGCCATTATCAGCTGGTTGAAAAACCAAACTTGTATATTTTATTCATTGAATCGTACGGAAAAATTTTGTATGATCATCCGCAATTAAAAGAATCTCATTTAAATGATCTCCTCAATACTCAGAAAATCTTGAGGGATAGCACATGGTTTTCAGTTTCAGGATTCAGTAGATCTCCGGTAAAGGGGGCAGGATCCTGGCTATCCTACACCAGTTTTCTGATGGGAACAACTATTGACAAACATATTATTTACAGAAGCCTCTTAGCACAAAAGAATACGGATTTTCCTCATCTCTTTGGCATTTTTAAGACTTATGGTTATGAGATTTATCGATTATCATCGTTGCCTGATACTCGCAAAGATATTCCATATAGTGATTATACCAGGTTCTATAAAATAGACCATTGGATAAGTTATCACGATTTAAATTATGTTGGAAAAAAATATGGTTGGGGACCATCACCACCTGATCAATATTCACTGAATTTTGCTCACGATCTTATTAAAGATCAGCAAGAGAAGGAACCTTTTGTATTATTTTTTATAGATGTTAACTCTCATAATCCATTTGCTTCACCAACAAATGCTGTAGATGACTGGAGAAGTTTAAATAGATCACCTAAAGGCTTACCGCAAGACTCTGATTTTTTTAGCAAACCCACATTGGAGAATTATCAATCTGCTATAAAGTATCAATTGGATTACTTGTCACAGTTCATTGTAAAGAATGGTAGTGAAAATGATATTTTTCTATTGATTGGTGATCACCAACCACCATTATTAGCTTCGGATGAGGACGGTTTTGAAACACCTGTCCATATCATAGCAAAAGATTCAACATTTATTGGTGATTTTGTAAATGAAGGATTTCAAGAGGGACTTATAATTGAAGAAGGAAACAGAGCATTCAACCATGCAGGTTTATATTCTCTGTTTATGAGACAAGTGATCAAAAATTATGGAATTGCCAATGAAGACCTTCCAGTTTTTTTTCCCGAAGGAGTGAAACTAAATAATTAAAACTGCCTATATTGAACTTCCAATTACATCTCTGCGTTGAAGAGATCATATAATTTACCCCAATAGATTTTATACCCCGATAAGTCACATCAAGTATTATTCTAATCATATAATTGATGAGACTTTTTATTGAGCAATTAATAACCAAGAAAGAAGTTGGATTTTGGTTTTTATTTTTTCTTTTGAACAGCCTTCTGTTTTTACCCTGGTATTTAATGGACATGGAAAATACACAGTTTTTTCCTGTTTCTTATCTTATCGAGGGCTCTTTATATGATCGATTAAAATCAATATTTAATCGATATAATTATGATATTTTCAGGCTTAGTCTTGATTTTTTCTTGCTTACGATCTCAGCTTATTTATTGAGTAAATGGTTTTCGAAGAGTATTAGATCTTTGATGATCTTTTTTATTGTATTGTATTTATTGTTACTTTTTTATCAGCTCTACAGTTCCTTTTTTCAACAGATTTACAGCGTAACACCACTCTTTTTTAATGATTTCACTTTACTGAAAAATGGTTATCAAATATTCATTTCAAGCTTTTCTTTTAATACATTTCTCCTATGCATTGCAACAGTTTTGTTGATAGGTGGTATTGTTATCACACTAAAGCTAATGTTAGGATATATCACGCAATTAAAATTTGGAATAATTTCTTGGGGTTTTGTAGTAGTTTTCATTGTTATGGGAGCCATGTCGTTTTACAGATATAAGAAGATCGTGATGCCTAATTTTGGTTTTCAAATGATTTCTAAATTGATTGTTGATAATATCCAAAGTTCATTTCAAACGATGGAAGCAGTCAATAATATGAATTTTCAGAGATTGGAAGATTACAACAAGTCTATTGAATTTGATCTGCGAGTAAAACCCAATATTTATGTTTTGTTTATTGAATCCTATGGAAGGATATGTTTGGATAATAAGGAACTCAGGACTGAATACTACCAATGGATGGACAGCATGCAGATCAGATTAAAGGATGAAAACTGGTCGGTTGCCTCCGCTCTTAGCGAAGCTCCGGTTAAGGGAGGTGGTTCCTGGGTTAGTTATACAAGTTTTACACTTGGCTATAGCTTAAAAAATAGGGGAGTGTTTAGAACATTTCTGGAAGATGAAAAAATTAAAAAATACAATCATTTTTTTAGGTGGCTAAGAAATAAGGGTTACAAGAATTACCGGTTAACAAGTCTGGTTGAGCCTAAGAATTTTTCCATTCCATGGGATACATACTCAGCGTTTTACTCCGTGGATCAATGGATCCGGTTTTCAGATTTGGATTTTCAAGGTAAATTAGTAGGTGCAGGCCCAGCACCCCCGGATCAATATTCGTTGAATTATGCCTATGAATTGATAAAGGAAGATAATCAAAAACCTTTCACTTTGTTCTTCATAACAAAGAATTCGCATAATCCTTTTGTGAGTCCGACCAACATTGCAGAAGACTGGAGCTCTCTTAATTTAAAAAGCAATACAGGCCAAAAAGGTGAAAGTATTTTTACGAAACCAAGTATGGACAATTATAAAAACTCAATAAAGTATGAACTACGGACTGTGGAAGATTTTATAATAAAAAATGGTACTAATGATGATTTATTTTTGATTATTGGTGATCATCAGCCACCTGTACTAACAAGTAGAAATGCCGGTTTTGAAACTCCTTTTCATATTATTAGCAAGGATAAGGAATTAATACATAGTTTTACAGCGTATGGATTCAAACAGGCTTTAATACCAAGTGTGGATATTGAACCTTTGAAGCACGAGGGTTTTTATTCGATCTTTTTAAGAGAAATGAAAAGACATTACGGAAAAGATTCTACCAACCTCCCTCCATATCTACCAAATGGGATTAATCTAGATGCAAAATAAAGATATACCTGTAAAATGGAAGACCTGGGACATTACTCATTCCATATTGGTTTTAATTGGTGTAGTAAGTTATTTCATAATTGACTCAGTTCTCCCGTTATGTCTGTTAGCTGCATTTTCCTATATTTTATTCATAATCAGCAATAAAGAAGTTTTTGAAAAATTGAAACCCTTTGGTGGTCCGGCCAATTGGGTTACAATTTTCCGATTGCTTGTGCTATTGCTTGTCGGATCCTTTCATACATTCATTGATACTTCAACACTTGGTATAATAGTCATAGCAATTTTTTTGATGGATGGATTGGATGGTTATCTGGCTCGCAGGTTCAAAACATCCAGTGAATTCGGGGGAATCCTCGATGGCGAAACAGATGCTTTTTTTGTAATGTTATTGTCTCTGATAGTTTATGAAAACGGATATGCCGGTATATGGATATTATGGGCAGGACTGCTGAGATATATTTTTGTATTGGTTTGCTATATTCTGTGGAGAGGAACAAAACCGGAGCCAGTCTCCTATCTCAGAAAAACAATTGCAGTGATCATCATGGGAGCTCTGATCTGTCCATTTTTGCTTCCCGAAGCCTATTATTTACCGATCCTGATTATTGGGACTATACTCGTTACTGCTTCTTTCGGTCGTTCTTTTGTTTTTCAGTTTGAAAGAGGAGCAAGTTAGTTTGCCCCTCTTTTAAATAATTTAAAATATATTCATTTTCCTACAATGATTTTTTTAGTAAATCTTCCATCAGGACTTTCAAGAGTATAAATATAAAGGCCTGACTTCAGTCGATTCATATCGAACTCGACTTGATGCCTTCCGGTGTTATGATGAGCTTCATTGACTAAATATATTTTTTTTCCAGTTGTATTCATCAAATAAAGTTTGACATTTCCTTGATTTGTTATTGAATATTTGAAAGTTGTTAAGCTATTTGTTGGGTTTGGAAATGCTTCAATCGGATAGATGATATCTTCTTGCTTGGCATGATCAGGGCTTAGAGTAAAGGCTGTAGGGCCGGAACTTCCTGTATTAACAATGTTTAGAGGACTAGTTGTATTGCTGCAATCTATTGTCAAAGCATGAAAAATACCTCCATTCTTAGCTCTGAATCCTGGTTTTAAGAAAATATCATTGTTTGCCTCAAATATCACATCTTGTCCACTTTCAACCGTCACATCTCCACTGACCGGATTAGGTCCCACATTGCTTCCAGCTGTGATGAAATCACTTGCTTTAGTTAAAAGAGGCAAATCACTTGTGTTTTGATGATATTTGTTATTTACACAGTTTAAGACGATTTCAATATCATCGAGTGCCACTGTTTCCTTAAGAGTAGTTTGTTGTGTTATTTCATCACTATACAGCCATAGCTGTTCATAGTCTCTATCCGGTATAAAGGTTATTTCAAAGTCTTTCCATACCTCATTAACTTCATCAAAGGTTTCGTCCAAAATAACTTGTAACTCAGAAATAGAGGGCTTTACCGTTGTACCACTGGTTGTTCCACAATCGGTACATTCCGGCACATTATTAGCAATAGCAATGGAAAAATGAGAAGGAGTATTTTCGTTGCTTGACCAGGGATACATGGCTCTGAACTTTAACTTGTATGATACTCCTTTTTTGAAAGCAATATACTGGAAAAAACCTACGCTATTTCCATTTCCTCCATGATCCGGCCATAACATTGCCCACCTTTCGAAACATGGTGCCGGAACTGCAGCAGGCCCACTTGTCAAAGGGAGACATGGTACTTGCGTAGGCGAAAACGGATAAACATAAGGGAATCCATGTGACGGTTTCCAAGGGGAGGCACATGCAATTGCTGTGCTGTTATTCCCACATCCATTCCATTGTTGAAAATGACCTCCTATAACTATGTTGTTTATCGATTGTTGAGCAAACAACATGTTCCCAGATATCATTCCACCTAACAACATAATAAAGGTGAAATAGTTTATTATATGATTTTTCATTTTGGAAGAACATTAATTGCCATTGACTGAATTTTTAATCTCAAGTGCTTCAATTTTTTTTCTGAGATCCTCGTTCTCCTTCTTTAATTCGATCATGTACAGGGTAAGTTCTTCTACTTTTTGCAATAGCAGGTTACTCATTTCTCCTACTTTCCATCCCTTTTCCTTTAATTCATTAGCAGAGGGAATATCAGGTAAGTGTTTATGTGATTTTATGTACCGTTCTACTTCTTTTAAATCTTTTAGATTATAGCTCTCATCAAAAACGTAATCTGCAGGAACATCTACTATGACGTGTACCTCCTCAGATTTGATTTTGCCATTTACAGTTAGCTTTGAGTCGGGATTTGTTGAACCTATACCAACATTTCCATTGTTCAAAATGGTCATTTTAGTTTGAGACCTCAGTTTGAAACTCATTTTATCTGCGCTACCGTAGCTGTTATTGAAATATATACTTTTGAAATAATTCTCATGGCCAATCTTTAAGCCCACAGTGCCATTTGAAGCCAATTGAATTGAGGGATTTTGTGCTCCACTTCCAATTTTGTCAAATTGAGCCATAATCTGACTATCAGAAGTGGTTCCTTGGACGTGTAATTTGCTTTGTGGATTATTTGTTCCTATGCCCACCTTTTTATTTGTGTACGTTTGGTCTGAATTGGCACCGGCCACAAATTGTGCTTTACTGTAATTTACTGCACCTAGTACAAGTAATACAATTACTAAGAGTGATAATCTTTTCATTTTGGTCTAGTGTTTAATTTTGGTTGAAAAAAATATTTGATGTGTAAGTTATTTTTTGAAAGTGACATAACTTGTCACCCTGCAAAAACTTTGAAAAATTTTTGCTATTTCTTTTAAAGAAATCTCATTATCAGGGGTATAGCTGGAGTGAGGGTGAGTTAATCCTAGATCTTTCCCAAGGAAAGATGTGATATCAGGAATAAGAATGGTTCATTAGTACTTATTGATTAATCCATTTATTAAAAAAGAACCTACATTTTCTCAAATACCATAAACCTATATTCGAAAAGCCCTTTCAATAATCCGATTTGAAGTGCATCACCTCCTTTGATGCTTTCCCAGTAAGTTGATGTAAATGGAAGTAAATTATAGATGAACAAGGAGGCATGAGCAAATTTGTCTCTTGCGGTCCAAAGGTTCAGGTTTGGGGTCAAGTTCTGATTGCTGATAAGTTTAAGATTATGATCACTGGCCATATTGGTGATTTGGTCGTCGGTGTAAAGGCTTCCTACCTGCCAGTTTTCAATGTAATCATTCAATATTTTCTTCTCCCTTTTCTCACTCAAACCAGATTTGCTATTTGACAGCGTATCATCGCATATGATGAATTTTCCTCCGGATTTTAAGTTCTTACTGACCTGACTTAATAATGCCCCCGGATCATTGGAATGTATAAATGCTTCGATCATATAGATGAGGTCCTGGGCAGGGAGTTCTGGCAGCTTATGGAAATCGGCTTCTATGAAGGAACAATTTTTGCCATTTTCAACTTTACTTTTTAATTCGTTCGCAATATTGATCTGAACTTCACTGATGCTTACTCCTGTGAAAGTGGCTTCATTTGGATATCTTTCAGCAAGGTAAAATAAAGGTGCGCCCACACCGCAGCCAAGATCCAGTATCTTCACTTCATTTTGTGGCTGGTACGATAATATCTCATCCAGGATCAATTTATTGGTGAAGGTCATTGCTTCCTCACTGGTTCTTACACCCGTTCCCCAAACCGCTCTGTGGATGTTCTTGGACTCCTTACTTCGGCCTACCTTAATAAAAATTGGTGTATTATTATCATAATAGGTTTTTACCTTTTCAGATAGATCTTTTGACGGACTAGTTGCTTGCATTTTTGAGCAGTTTTAATTTAGATCAGAATAAAATCCGGATGTAGAGCTTTGCTTGTTTCATATTACCTCCATCATGGTTTTCCAGTGGATTTGAATCAGTACAGATTATTGAGAGACTGATACTGGAATATCAATTCTTACTTTTTCCCAGGCAAAGTGTATCGTATTTTCATTTATTTCATATATCAACTCCTCTTGTATATCATTTGACCAATCCGGCTCAATGTTTAACCTTAGCTGATCCTGGGATTGATCATAATCGTATGCGCCCCATTGATCCCATGTTTTATTGAATATGATTTCCCAATTCGCATTTTCATTCGGAACGATAAAAAAAGCATACTTACCTGCCGGTATGGATTCACTATCAATGATAACATTTCCGCTAAACTCGATTGTTGTAGCTTCATTGGCTCCGGCCCTCCATACCTTTCCGTATGGTTCCAAACCACCCCAGATTTCTCTTCCTTTCACCGAAGGTGATCCGTAATCTATAGTCACCTCAACGCCATCAATGGTTCCTATGGCATTTTTTCGGGGGCTCTGTTTACAGGATGAAAGTATATAAATCAGAGATAAAAAAAAGATGAAGGAGGAAATCCTAAATATTCTCATAATGCTGTCTTTTTACGATTAACTATGGTTTTATTATAATGGCATCAAACGAGTTCAATTCTTCACTTGTTGCTGTTTATTGAGATTTTCACTTCCGCCGGTTTTTAGTTGTTGCATAATTGTTTTAGCTATTATCTCATGAGCTTGTTCATTAGGATGCAGATCAATGTTCACAGAATCGCCATTTACGAGTGCCCAATGCGCGTATTTTCTTCGGTAATCTTTTATGGACTTTATAGAACTCATCAAAACCGAATCGGTATCAATAAATATTAAGTTGTTATAGATATTTTCAGGAACGGTTTGTTGGAATAAGGATCTAGTCATGGACTTCCAGCCCCTGGCACCCACATGGACCACTACCATTTGTGTTCCATAGTCCTGACATAGTCTATGAATACGGGAATAAACATGTCTCTCAATTTCCTGATTATTATGATGTGACTCCGGCTTAAGTCTTAAAAGTATTGCAAGAGAATAGAGTTTTCTTTTTAATTTATCTAAGTAAATTCCTTGCAAGCCTATTTCTATATGGAACTTGATTCGGTCCGGTAGAGTAGGTTCGGAACCTCTATACTTTTGAAATGGCAGATCATAAATTTTGGTTTGGAATAAGGGAGGATGCCAATGAATGCCTGTATCCTTTTTAACAAAATATGGATAAGGCCTGGCTCCGTGCGAAATATGAGCGTATTTACTTTTAGCTCTATCAGCAAGCCAGGAAGAATATTGAACAAAAAGATATTTTGGTCTTTTTTGTCTGATTAATTTTTCAGCTAACGGGAGCATTTGGGACAACCCGTAGGCACTTTGGCCCGCATTGAGGCAATTATAACCGAGTGATTCCGCAACCAGAAAGGGGTAGGTTTCTTCTGCTTTACAATAATCCCCCCAGGTATAAGAACATCCCAAAAAAATCATTAAAGAATCATTGCCATGGGAATAAGAATAGTTTTCCGGAATACGGAAACCCTCTTCGTTCGTAAAAATCGATACTCTTTTTAAAGTGTCCTGATTTTGGAAATAAGAATGAAAACCGCTGGCATTCATTCGTGCGGCCTGGCCTAACTTTGGATTTTTCGTAAATATATCACCTTCCACCGTCCTTACCGGCTCCTTGATATGATGATAAAGATTATTGACCTGGTGATGTAACACTCTCAATGAGATGAACACGGCTATGACCATTAAAGCACCTGGAATCAAAAACCATCTCACTTTTCTTTGTTTGAAGCTCCAGGTACGTTTATAAGACAACGAGAGAAACCATAATAAACCTATGAGTGAAAAAAGCAATAAGTCAACCGTTCTGAAGAGTTTGCTGTTCAATGTTCCATCACTTGATACAATATAGGCCAGAATATTGATCAATATCGTGTAAATAAGAAATATGCTTAGGAAGAATATTGTATTTTTCAGGACCGTTTTCAACGTTGATGTTTCAATGTTTATTGAATATGATTTTTGTTCATATACGAGGCGTATTTAGCTAGGCAATTAGAATTGCCTGATATTTTTTTGCAGCAATATTCCAATCAAATTCAGTGAGATCCTGACCGGTAAAATCAAATCGAATTTGTTTGCTTTGAATGAGTATGATCCAGTCGAACATTTTGTCTAGGTTGGCATACGGAACAAGTACACCATTCTTTTGGTGGGATATTACTTCATTCAGACCGCCAACATCAAAGGCGATCACAGGGGTATAATTGAGTAGGGCCTCACAAATTGAAATAGAGAGATTCTCAATTTTTGAAGTACTTAGAAAAAGATCATAGGGCTCAAAATTTATATGATCATAAAATCCTCTCAAAGACACAAAAGGAAAAATACTTAGCTGCTTAGCCAATGCTTCATCGGTAATATTGCCATATATGTCAATGGTTATTTTTTCACTGAATCCTTTTTTCTCAATAATTTGAAAAAGCGCTTTGGCAAGACCGAACTTTCGATCATCAACATTACCAGCCATAATGATCCGCAGTGGTGATGTTGTTGAAGGTGGAATATAAACGGATTTTGAAATACCGGAATTAATGCCGTTTCTGATGATGTTGGTTCGATTTGTGATCTTTGAAATGAACCTAAGTTTAAAGTTCGAAACACTAAAAACCCAAAGCGCCTTTTTTATGATCCATCTATAAATTGGAATATAAAATAAAGAGTTCAAAAAATTTTTTTGATCCAAACGCCCTTGTTCGGGCCAATTATCATGATAAGTAAAATAAAACGGCACTCTGGCAAGAATGAAAAAGTAGGTCATATAAAAATCACCATAGAAGACAACATTGTCTTTGCGTTTCTTTTTAATTTGTTTGAGTGCTTGAAGTAAGTTTTTATACGGTAGAAATGCCAGGTTCCGAAAAGGATGTTTACCGATCCTTTTGGCAATTACCGTAATGCCTGAAAATTCCTCCTGGATCGGTTCAAAAATACGGCATGTGGCAATTGCTCCTCCGGAGAAATTCAAACCGAAATTATCGGTAAGTATGACCAATTCCTTTTTCAAAATACAGATCTAAATATTACCCTCATAACCTGCCCAGGCAACATGTGATTCACCTAAATTAACTTTGAGTCTACCGGAGAAATAAACTTTGACCTCTTCACTTATCTTTTGATGTATATATCGAGCCAGAAACTCAGTGGTGGTTAGCTCATTTTTAAGCTCCGGAAGCTCATCCAGATTTTGATAATTCAGTGGAGAAAGCACATGCTTCAGTACTTTATGTGCCAAGGCAATATCAATCACGATATTGGCATCATTGAGTTGTTCACTCATAAAAGTGGCATCCACCACATAGGTAGCACCATGCATCTTCTGAGCTGGTCCAAAGGCTTCGTTTTTCAACGAATGTGCAATCATGATGTGATCTCTTATTGTGACTGTGTACATCTTTAATTCTAATATTTAATGACAACTCCCAAGTCATTTATGGTGGAATTTCTTATTTCATTAAAGAATTCCGGACTACTATTAAAATGAATTTCCTGTGTAATAAGGGATTCAATCCCTTTCAGTTTTAGCAATTCAAAAACTAAATGCTTTCGTCTCAACACATCCCATCTCGATTGTTTGTCACCGGGAATTTGTGAGACTTGTGAGCTAATGATCTGTTTTCTTTTGCTATGAAAATCATGCCCCAATCGTAAGGAAACACTTTTATCTCCAAACCAGCTTAATTCAATGATTCTGCCTTCTCGATCCACCGAATCTATGCAAAGTTGAAGCCCTGATTCACTATTACTTGCATTGAATGATAAATCAAAATCATTCCTTAATAAATCTGTTTCTCCCAAAACCCTAAATCCCAGCTCTTTGGCAAGCGCTATTCTATGATCATTTTTTTCGACAATGGTTAGATCCAATCCTGGAATATTTTTCAGAATTGTACCGACAAGTGCACCAATCAAGCCAAAGCCAACAATCAATACTTTATCTCCAATACTCACATTACCATCCCAAACGGCATTAATAGCCGTTTCCATATTACTTGCCAGCGAAGCTATTTTTAGATCTATCCCTGGTGGTAAAAAATAAAGATCATCAGGAGATACCTCAACAATGTCCTGATGTGGATGTAATACATGAACATTTCTATCCAGATATTCCTTCGGTCCGTCTATTACTTTTCCTATTAATGAATATCCATAAGTCAGGGGGAAATCAAAACTTCCTTGCATAAAAGGCACCTGCATCTCAGAAAATATGGACGCAGGAACTCTGCCCTTGGCTACTGTTTTTTCGGTTCCAAGACTTATTAAGGAATATAAACTCTTTACCAAACAATGTTTGGGATTGTGTGCTAGACCAACTTCTTTTAAGTCAGATGAAATTTCAGAAATGTGCCAAAGTGCTTTTGCTTCCATGGATTAAGTTCTGATTACTTCACCTGTAAACATGATATGGTCTCCCACTGGTGTGAAATGAAATTTTTTGAAAGCTATGGAATCGTCTATTGACTTGATTTCCGGTAAACTGAAGTTTGTAATGCCTGATCCCATGATCAAAGGAGCAATGTGTAACTGTACAATGTCAATAGCCTGCTCTTTCAGAAAATTAGAAGCGGTTACAGCTCCTCCTTCAATGTATACTGTGTCAATTCCTTGTTGATATAATTTCCGTAGCATCATTTCACACAGTATTTCACCATTTTTATCTGCGGTGTGAATCACCTGTATGCCATTACTTCTGATATCTCCTCTTGAGGTTATATATATCACTTTTCCATTGTTTCTACTCAGTTTTCTGAAATTTGGAAGATCGGAATTTCCAACAACAATTTTTATAGGGTCTTCTCCCTTCACTTCTCTTACAGTAAGCGCAGGATCATCATTTTTTAAAGTATGATTGCCGATGAGAATTCCATCACATAAAGCGCGCATCCTGTGGGCGTGTATGAGATTTTCCTGATTTCCTATCCATTTGGATTCCCCATCAATGGTGGCAATTTTTCCATCCAGCGACTGTGCAAAATGCGATATGGCTACCGCCCTTTTCATTTTTTTTGCCCTGATCGGCAGGATTACATAAGGAAGATACAATTTTAGAAAATTGATTTGCTCCTCACCGAAATACCGACAAGAAGCAACCTGTATATCCAGTAAGTTATTTGATAAAAAGAAGAGATGCTCCCCCTTCAAGCCGATACTCTCGGAGGTGGAAATAACTAAACATTGAGCCTTATCTTCAACCTTCTCTGATTCATTTATTGTAATTTCAAAATCACCGTTTTTATAGTAATGAATAACGGCATGTAGGAATGGTTTATCAAGCAATTTTAACTTTTGCTTAAGTTCCAATAAAGAGGACCATATGAGCTCTATTCCTACTTTCATACTGATATCACTAGAGTTTAATTGAATCGAAAATGTGACCCATTTCTATTTTTTTGGTTTTAAGATAACCTTTATTTTCGTCGTGAGGAGGCATTTCGATAGGAATTCGTTCAATCACATCAATAGCTGAATCTTTGAAACTTTTAATTTTTTCAGGGTTATTGGTCATTAACTTTATTCTTTTAACCCCAAGATCATTCAAAATCTCAATAGCCTCGTCATAGTTTCTGGCATCCTGGTGAAATCCAAGCATGACATTGGCTTCCCTTGTGTTGTATCCCTTATCTTGTAAATTATAGGTATGCATTTTATTCACCAATCCTATACCTCTTCCTTCCTGGCGCATATAAACCAATATACCACCTTCTTCTCCAAAGTATTTCAATGCGTGATTTAGTTGTTCCCCACATTCACACCTCAGTGAACCAAAAAGATCTCCGGTCATGCACTCGGAATGTATTCTTACATTTTGAGCATTCTCAGGATCAATTGCTCCCCGGACTAATGCAATGTGGGGAAATTGATAAAACTCACTTTTATAGGCATACATTTCAAAGTTACCGTGTTTGGTCGGAAGTTTGGTTCTGACAAGGCTTATTGACCCATTTCCTTTCTTATTTACAGTCATTGTTATCGCACGAGCATTCTTCATTTTTAGAACTTATATCTTAATTTGGAATGTTTTACTAAGCATCAATAATTCATCATTTCTCTTAACTTATTGGATGAGTGTGCACCTCAAAGGTTACAGATCCGGTGAGTTAATTGATGCTCATATTCTTAATTATTTTGTCTGATTCTGGCATAAATATCTCCTGAAATTTCTTTGTCGTAACATTTCATAAAAGTGATAATGCTTTGATAGTCTAACCATTTTTTATAGACAAAAGTTAAATTTTCTTCATAGGATACATTGAATTCATATTCACCTAATTCCTTTAATTTATTTAAACAAAGAATAGCATTTTGAGTTTTAGCCGGGAAAAATTCGAAGGATAATGCCGGAATTTTATGGGACAATCCACGCAATACCTCCCATTCGAAATCCTCAACATCAATTTTACAGAATTTGGGTATACCATATTCATCAATTAATGTATCCAGTGTAGTCACATCAACATCAATTTCTTCATCCCAATAATCCAGAGTATCGGCAGGTTTGTCGTATGAAAATTGCCACTCTTCAGACAACGTGCTAATGGTTGGATAGAGTTTTGAAACTTTCAAAATCGACTTGCCTTTTGTGGCCCCAACCGCTTTTTCAACCAAAATAAAGTCTTTTTTGTTCCTGAATTTTTTCTGAAGATAGTCTATACAAATTGGCTGAGGTTCAACAGCCACCACATTAGCGCCCAATTTTAACCAAGCATTACTTCGATTGCCCAAATGCGCCCCAAGATCGAAGCAAAGATCTCCCTTTTGAATAAAATGGGAATACAGTCTCCTTAATCTGATTCCATTGAATGGCTTCAGATAGTAAATAAAAATGGATCTGATTAACCCAAGCTTCTTCCTAAAATTTTCCAAGGTAATTAGTCAAAATTGATTCTTTGGCCCTTAACAATGATCAAATTTAAAAAAATCAAAACATATATGTGTATATACACCTTTTTTTAAATAGTTCTTCCTTTTGTTCATTTTTTATGTAAAAGCCCAGATTATTTTCTACGAAAATTAGATTTTATAAATACAGTAAAAAATTATAAAAGTTTGAACAGGTAAAATTTATAACCAGATGGGAAAATGCTTCACCCGAATCAGAGGTTTAAAAATTAGTCTTGCATCAGTTATAGGAATGATCAAAAAAATGTATCATAGCAGTTCCAATCAATGCAATTCGAAATTGAATAAGAACGCTCTTGATAAGAAAATATTTGTAAACAAGAACTTTGATATTTCGTTTGTGGTTTTAAAATGAACGATTGGGAAATAATTTGAATAAAGATGGAAGAAAAGAAAAACAAGATAACAGATTCACAAAATTGTGATGCTGATAGTGGTGTTTGCAATTTCGACGAAAATATAGATAAAGGTTCAACTGACGAGAATTCAGCGACTACCCGGGTAGAATTAATCTATGTAGGAGATCCAATGTGTTCATGGTGTTGGGGTATTTCCGATGAAATAGAAAAAATTAGAAACCAATTCAAGGATACTTTGGAGTTCAGGGTTATTTTGGGAGGGTTAAGGCCCGGAGGTGGAGATCCATGGAACGACGAATTCAAATCTTTCCTGAAGGAGCATTGGACTCATGTAAATCAACGATCAGGTAAATTATTCAGTTTTGAATTATTTAAAAAAGCATATTTCGACTATGATACGGAGCCACCTTCTCGTGCAGTAAGGATCGTTAGAGATATGCTTCCTGAGAAGGAGTTCGATTTTTTTAAAGAGGTTCAACATCGATTTTATGTTGAAAATGAAGATCCTGGTAATATTGATTTTTACAAGCCTATTTGTGAAAAATTCGGTATTGATTTCTCCATTTTCATTGAGCACTTCCAATCAGATAAATATAAAAGATTAACTAAAGAGGATTTTCAGGAAAGCAGACAGTTAGGTGTTAGTGGATTTCCTTCGGTGTTACTAAAAAACGCAGAGCATATTTTTCCAATTTCCTATGGTTTTTCAACCTCTGAAAAAATGACCCAAAGGTTGAATGAGATTATGACCTCTGATTGAGCTGAGCAGTGTATGTTTCTATTCTTTTTACCACTGGTAACACTATACAAAGTATTAAAGTCAATATGTCTATCTCTTGACTTTATACTAGGGACTCACTACTCATTCAGCTAAATGTATCCCATAATTCGGTAGGTTAGCACACCTAGTATTTCTCTAATCAGGATATTCCATTTTGACAGTGCTCCTACCTGAGGCAGGATTAGAATATCCGGAGTAAACATTCTGTCATGTGTATAAAAATCTACACTAAATGTATCAACTGGTAAGCCTGTCTTAGCAAAGCAAGCCCTGCTGCGTCTCATATGAAAGGCAGACGTGATCAAAAGACATTTTTGATTTTGAAATTTCTGCTTGATGAGTTCCGTGCTGAATTTGGCATTCTCAAAAGTATTTCTGGAATTAGACTCCAGGATAATGTCTTCAGGATTTACACCCGCCATTAGCAATGTACTTTGAAGGCCTTGCGCTTCCGTGAAATCTTTTCGGAGAAGTGAGCCAGATCCTCCTGAAATTAAGATCCTTTTAATTTTTCCCTCCCTATATAATTGGAGTGCATGTAAAATACGATCCGCTCCTTTATTAAAATGGACTCTGTCATGTGGCTTTTTGTTCACATTGGTTATGCCGGTGAGCACTATACCAATGTCATAATCATTTTTTACCTGGTTAATTGTTGTAGGGGACTCTTCCCAAATGAGAAGAAATTCATTGATAATGAAATCATTGGTGAAAAGAAGCAATAACAAAGTGCCGAGCAGAAATAGTCTTTTTTTTAACAAGATATTTCTAAAAAAATAGGACAACAAAAAACACGCAACAATGATGGTCAACGGCATCGCCAGAAAATAAACCGTTTTCGACAAAATGAAGAACATATCAAATAGATGTATTGGTTTAGGATCAAGAATGAGAAACAAATTTCAATAATTATAGAACCACAAGAAAGAATGTGGTTCTATAATCACCTTCAGGGCTTTATCTGAAAAAAACAAATAATATAACCATCAGTAGAAACACAATGATCATGGTAATGATGTCCTTGTGCAATTTGATTTTCATAACAGCAAATATAAAAGTGAGCCGCTATTCTTCTGAAGTTAGCTCATAACCCTGGTTAATACCTTGCTCTATCGCAGGTAATCCTTCACGCATCCAAACAGGTTGCGGGGCATCTTTTAAATAATGATCGAAGAATTGCTGCATCCGGATCGCCCAATCTTTTTTGTTCTCATATTTTGTTAGATTATGAGGTTCTTCCACATAATTGATTAACCATACGGGTTTATTCAACCTTCTTAATGCGACAAAAAATTCGATACCCTGATACCATGGTACCGCTGTATCGTGATCATTGTGCATCATTAAGATCGGTGTGTGTATTTTATCAGCTGAAAACAGCGGTGAATTTTCAATATATCTCATAGGATATTCCCAGAGTGTTCCTCCTATTCTGCTTTGAGTCCTTTCATATTGGAACATTCTGCTCAAGCCGGTTCCCCATCGAATGCCGCCATAGGCCGAAGTCATATTCGAAACAGGTGCTCCTGCTTCTGCTGCTTTGAAGATATTGGTCTTGGTTACAAGATAAGCAATTTGATAACCACCCCAGCTATGTCCTTGTACGCCAATTCTTTTTTCATCAATGAAACCTTTATCAATAAGTGCGGTGACTCCTGGTAAAATAGCATTTTTGGCACTTTCTCCCGGATATCCGGTTCTGTAAGGAATATCAGGAACAAAGACAACATAACCTCTGCTTGCGTAGAAGGTAATATTTATTATTGATCGATAAGGTTGGGGAGCACGATGGTCATGCAGATTGTTAGAGTTTCTCTCATAAAAATATACCATTAAAGGATATTGCCTGGTAGGGTCAAAATTGTCCGGCTTAAATAGCAATCCGTCCAAAGGAACACCATCCAATGAATTCCATTTCATTAGTTCAGCACTTCCCCAGTAATAATTATTCTGCTGAGGATTAGCTCCTGAAACTTTTTTAGTTGCTTTGAATTTTAGATTTGAAAGATGGATATCCGGGAATTCTCTGAAACTTTCTTTGGTGAAAATAATATCATCACTTGATTTGCTCTTACTGATAAAGTTAAACCTGAAGTCATCCATTAATAGTTTTGCAGGAGACTTCCTTGAAGTAAGAGAGTAAGAATAAAAACCTTCCTGTTTATTTTCCTCATTAAATGCATGCAAAAGAAGCGGTTCTTTTGGATCAATATTTTTCTTCTCCGGATCAAGCTGAATATATCTGAATTGTATTTGCTGCGCTCTTCCATTTGTCAATCGAGTAGGAGGCTTTTCCCCTAGCGGATCAAATTGCCATATATCATATCGGTCATATACTAAAACAGCATCATCATCTTTAGTCCATCCGGCTATACCATAGGGTCTTGGAAAGTCAGGTGTATCGAATAACTCATTGTAGAATTTTACATTAGTATTGTTACTAATTCGGTGGATTTCCTGTTTGCTGATTGAGTAAGTATACCACGCCGTATCTACGACATCATACCAATACAAGTATTTGGCCTTAGGTGAAATGTTTACGTTTGCCTTAACCTTTTTCTTTACCAAATTCTTCTCTCCGGTTTTAGCATCTACTACATAGATGTCTTTGTATAAAGGGAAACCTTCCCACGATATCAATTTATGATACGGTCGTTCGGAAACTCCAAGGGCCACTGAAGCATTCCCTTCATCACCTAATATAATTTGTGCTACTTCTTCAGTTCCTAATAAAGTGAGAGAAAAGTCGCTTGTTTCCAATAAGGCAGCATAACCACGTTTCTTTTCATCTTCCAATTCAACTTTTTGTTGAGGGTAAAGCTTCTGATCTTTCCAACTCCAGATCTCAACATCCACAATTTCCTCAGGTAACAAAGTGGTATCCGGCAAAACTGGCTTTGGTGCAAGATCAAAGAAAAGATGCTTCCCATTTTTTGAAAAAGAAGGCTGCGTATGATGGTTTACCAACCAGTTTTTTGGAACGATTGACTTTGTGGTATCAGCAACCAGTTTAGCTGAATCCAGATTTTCATTCCAATAATACAGATTGAAATATCTTATTTTAGCTTTTGAAGTATCGAGATCAGCTAAAAAAGAGGCTTGCTGACCTGCTTCATCCCAGATAGGTTCTTTAAACTTACCCTCGGATCTTAGCAAAGGCTTAAGGGTCCCATTATTTAAATGATAAACATAAACTCCCGACATGAATGTGGAATCATTCCCTTCACTTGCCAATATTAGTTTTTTACCATTTTCAGTGAAATTATAGGCTGTAACAAATTCAAATTTCTTTTCCTCACTATTCAAGAGATTCCTGACAACGAGTGTAGATCCATTCTTTTTCTTCTTTTTTTTGTTATCAACTTTTTCTTCTTTTTTTGCTTTATTTTTTTCCTGATCGTTCGATTTATTGGTTGTATCTTTTTTTTGAGCCGGCTCCTTCTCAAGTTGATATGCCAGCCAACCATCTGCTTTCTTTGGTACTTTGAATGATTTTACTCTTGGGACCTTTGTAAGATTGGAAGTAGCCAAATTGAAAATACCCAATGAATCTTTTGGCAATTCATCTTCTTTTTTCTTAAGTCTTCTTAGATTTTGAAGGGTATCTAATTGAGGTGCTATTTTAAATATTACGAACCTGGAGTCATGGGATATAATGCCATTACTCCCCCTTGGAATGCTTTTATGGCTATTCTTTGAAGCACTGTAAATTTTAAATGTAGCCTCTCCTTTTTGGGGAGTTAGTGCATAGATGATCCATTTCCCATCATTGGATATAGCATTTTCACTAATGTTTGTCCAATGATCATAGACATCATGGTCCAAACTTTTCTTATGAGCGTTTTGTGCCAATACTAAATTGGAGAAAAACACTAAGATTAAAATGAATTGTAATGTTTTAGGCATTTTGCGATAGGTTTGAGTTTATGTGAAATGTTGAATCCCTGTAATTGACTAGCAATCAATTGTAAATATAATTTGTAGACATCCAAAATATCTAAAAACTAGAAATAAAAGCTTTTTTGCAAGGAGTGCGACAGTCAAATCGCACGATTAAAAAGGGGAATAGTTTGGATTGATTTTAAAAGATTAAAATGAATAACTTTTAAGTATCGGGTAATATACTGAAGTGAAATTGATTGTACGATTTTATTCTAGCACTTAATTTAACAATCTGTTTGACTCCCACTTTAATTGGCCTCAAAACGCTTACCTGAAGCAAATTTTGTGATATGAGGCGTTAGCAGGATGTTTCCAAGAGGCGGAAACGACCTGGAACTGTTGAAATTTTCCCGAAAAGAAATGGCATTCCCAAAATGGGGCTTTTACACTATTAAAATCATCAAAAAATGGTGATTTTGATTTTGGCACCAAGTTTGGAACTATCTGATGAAGAATATAGAAAAAATGACTGCATTACAAAACATATTATTCATCATTGTATTGTTCCTTGCTGGAATGGGTTCGTCTTTGTTACTGTTTAAGATTTTGTTTAAGGATTATCATAACGAATAGAACCGGATACATATAAAAATCATTTGCTATGAAATTAAAAATTACAGAAGATGGCTGGGTGGAAATTTGCGATGAGGTCAATCAGGTTACGAACCTTCATCGATTCGATGGCCTGGAAGGCGTTATAGAGGGAGAGAATTTTATAGTAGTTCGATTAAAAGGTGGTTGGCTGGAGGTGTATGATCCGCAATTCAACCTGATTTGCCATGAAGTTTTTCTCAACCTGAAAGAGGTATTGGCTGATGATGACATTGTTGTGATGTATGAGAATGGTTGGAAGGAAGTCTACGACAATCACTTCAATATGAAATCAATACAATATTTGGGAGACTGTGCTTAGTTGTTGACGAGAAAACAAAATTAAAAGAATTATAGATAAGGATTATGAACTTATAGGTCAGAACATCATTTAAGAGTTTTGACAGTAGTCATAATTAATGGGATGGTTGTGAAAGGAAGCTGTTTTTTTTCAGCTTCCTTTTTTATAATATTATTCCTCTAATGCCTTAACACCGGGTAACTCTTTACCCTCCATGTATTCCAACAGTGCACCACCTCCGGTAGAGACGTAAGATACATCCTCTCCATATCCTAAGTTATTGACCGCGGCTGCAGAATCTCCTCCTCCAATTAATGAAAATCCTCCTTTTTTGGTAGCGTTTACTACTGCTTCAGCGATCCTAATTGTGCCTCCCGCAAAGTTGCTCATTTCAAATACCCCCATGGGGCCATTCCAAAGTATGGTTTTGGAATTTTCTATTGTTTGTGCAAAAACTTCTCTGGCCTCAGGACCAATATCCAATCCCATCCAACCCTCTTGAATGGCATGATTGTTTGCAATTTGAGTACTTGCATTATTATCGAAAGCATCTGCAGTAATAGAGTCAATGGGAAGTTGTAAATCCACATTTTTTTCTTTCGCTTTTTGGATCAATTCTTTGGCCAGATCAAGCTTGTCCTCTTCTACTAGTGAAGCACCGATGTTTCCACCCATAGCCTTGAAAAAAGTATAAGACATACCACCTCCAATAATCAGGTTATCCACTTTGTCCAACAGTTTTTCTATGATAAGAATCTTATCGGAAATTTTGGCCCCTCCCATGATCGCTGTAAATGGTTTTTGAGCGCCAGCAAGTACTTTTTGGGCATTTTCGAGCTCAGCCTGCATCACATAACCACAGGCTTTATCCTGAAAAAATTGTGCAATAATTGATGTTGAAGCATGTGCTCTGTGAGCAGTTCCAAATGCATCATTTACATAGATATCACCAAGCACGGAAAGTTTTTCGGCAAATGAGACATCGCCTTTTGTTTCTTCCTTGTAGAATCTAAGATTTTCCAATAACAGGATTTCACCTGGTTTTAAATTATTGGCTAAATCAACAGCTTCCTGCCCAATGCAGTCCCCGGCAAATTTTACAGTCACACTAAAAACATTTGAAAGGTGGTCAACTAAATGCTTTAGAGAAAACTTTTCTTCCGGTCCATTCTTGGGCCTTCCGAGGTGCGACATTAATATGACAGCCCCTCCATCGTTCAATATTTTTTGTATTGATGGGACCGCAGCTTTGATACGCGTATCGTCAGTAATATGGAAACTCCCATCCAATGGGACATTAAAGTCAACTCTGATTAAAGCCCTTTTCTCTGAAAAGTTATAGCTATCAATTGTTTTCATACCTGTTGTTTTGTTTATAAAATTTAACCGAAACGTTTGCTGGGCTATGTTGCAGTGGCTATTTCGATGGGCCAAAAATAGAAAGTATTTCCAATTTTATTAAAAATAAAAACATGAAGTTCTGATTACTTTTTATTGATGGAATTTGATTGTCATAGTGACCTGGAACGTTTAATAGAAGACTTGCATTTTTGACCTAACGACGTTCAGCTGCAGCTCTTCTCAGCCGGTCATTAATAGCCAATCCAAGCCCTACACTCGGAACCTCTTCGGCCAATATGGCTTTTACAGGTAATGTATCTAGTTTTCTTAGTGCTGAGAATAGATTTTTTGCAGCTTCTTTAAGATCACCGGTTCTTGATAAAATCAATTGGTTTTCCTGCGGGATAACTGGATGAGTTTCGCAAAATGAAAGTATTGCAATGTCCTCCGGGGTATAGGCTCGGATCAAATCAGTCAAATCTCCAAGTATGAAAGGTTTATTTGGGGCATAGTGACTTTTGAGTTGTCCGGGAGCCTTTGGTTTGGAACTCGAGTGTTCCATCACTTGAATGTCCTTTATATACTTTTTCAAAAGATCCAAATCCATTCCACCTAAACGATGAACAATGGCTTTGTTATTTTCAAAACCTACAATAGTAGATTCTATACCAACTTTGCAACTTCCCCCATCCAGAATATAGGGTATTTTTTCGCCCAACTGATCGTTAACATGTGAAGCGCTTGTAGGACTGATATAACCGAAAGGGTTGGCACTAGGCGCTGCTAATGGGAAATCGAGCACTTCCAATAGTGAACGTGTTAAATGATGATCAGGTATTCTGACCGCAACATTGGGCAAGCCTGAAGTAATCAGGTCAGGTATTTTTTGGTTTCTTGGAAGCAGTACAGTAAGGGGTCCCGGGCAGAATTGTTGGAATAACATCAGGGCGTCCTTTGGTATTTCTTTGGTAAAGCTTTTTACCTTCTCAATACTGTCGGTATGAACAATTAATGGATCAAAAAAAGGGCGGTTTTTAACACTGAATATTTCTGTAATAGCCTCCGTGTCAAATGCATTTCCTGCAAGCCCATACACAGTTTCAGTAGGTATAGCTACTAAATTAGATTGAATCAGAAGCTCTTTAGCTCTTTGAATATCCGTGCCAATCTCAGCCATCTTATAGTTACTCACAATATTCCTTTAATGCCGCCTTGGCACTTTCAAAATTTAACTTCAGGGCTGTGTTTAGATGTAGACAACCGGCCTCTGGATCACCTTTTGAAATCCTTGTGAGTCCCATCCAATAGTGGGCCTCGCCGTGTTCAGAGTCTAATGTTAGTAACCCAGATAAACTTTCAATCGCATGATCAATACTATCAATCTTTAGTTCTGTTTTAGCTTTATTTAAATAAACAAGCTTATCATTTGGGTCCAGACTTATCGCTGATTCGAAATCAGAAATAGCTTTGACATACTTCCCCACTTCAAAAAAAACTGATCCACGGTTAATATAAATGTCCTTGATTTCAGGTGAAAGCTTTAAGGCTGTTGTATAGTCTTCGATGGCACCTGATAAGTCCTTTAACTCACGTTTGGCATTAGCCATATTATAATAAGGTATATAAGAAGTGTCTTGAAAATTGATGGCTTTTTGATTGTTCTCTATAACTTTTTGATATTCCTTTAATTCAAAAAGTGCATAACTTTTGGCATTGTAGGCATCAAGATGTTGATCGTTTTTTTTCAATACCTGATCCAATTGCGCTACCGCCAGCTGATAGTTACCATCCGCTATGTGCTTCTTGGCCTGATCCATAAGCTCCTGCTCAGAACCGGAGCATGCAAGGATGAAGCAGGACATAATGACCAATATGATTTTTTTCGTCATTTTTGAGCGTATTGATTTTTGAAATGGCAAAGATAGGCGTATTGACTATAAAAACTAAACTACTATGCCTAGCCTGGACAAGCCGGGAGGTTAAAAGATAAAGATATAAGAGAAAAGACTTTTGCCTGAAGAATATGTAATATACTGTACGATATATTAGTACGGGTTCAATGTTTGATGGTTTGTGAAGACACAAACCATGGTTATTTGTTATGTATTAATAATGTCTTGCCAAAAAAATACACAAATATTATTAATATAATAAGGGACTAAAGGCGATTGGTTTGATTCCGGCTGTAAGTCTGCTAAAGATTTGACCACGAGTGATACCTGTTAACGAATAACCCAATAACGAATAACTCTCAATCGGGAACACTAAAGTTTCGCCTAAAGGCGAGGGATTTTCCCCCGATTGAGACATTAAGAATACCGGAAATAGTGTAGGGTAAACTAGCGCAGTTGCAGTGCCATTTTGTACTTTACGTGGGCTGTCCAGTTGTAGAACCAATAGAGAAATGCATAACCTATTACGAATTCCCTTATTTCATATTGCATGTTGTAGTAGGCAAATACATGATGGTTGAACATGAAGATTATTGTTGAACCGATTACCAAAGCAAGATGAATTAGGATAGACTTGGTCCTAAATGCTTTTTTAGATAAAATCAATATTGATAAAATCAACAAGGATATGGAAAGTACCACTGTATCCACGATTGTTTTTGGAAGGAAATATGCCTGTAAACTGGAGGCGAAGCAGAACATCAAAATATTATGCAAGGAAGGAAGATAAGTTGAAATTCCCTTTTTTAATCTAGGTAAACGATCAGATATATTAGGTTTGATGTAAACGATAATGGGAATGAGGATAAAGAAAATGTAAACGATGGAATGGAACACAAGATTTGATATTTCTCCTGAAATCAGGTTATGTATATTGGTCTCTTTTTGAAGATTATTAGCTTCGAAGAATCCTGGTGTCTTAAAACCTAAAATGTGTTGCCCCCAGCTTATTTCTTCCATGGCAAGAAAATAAGTGCCTATCGCTACGAGTGTAATGAACCGTTTTTGAAATTTAGTGAAGATATTAGAGCCTTTGTCATGAAACAAAATCATCAAAGTGAAGGCTGAGATGGCGAGAAAAATAAAAAAACTGCCCCATTCAAATAATCCATTTTCTTGTGTTGTAATTAGTAAAGCAGGTGTAGCTTCTTGTGTTTGGCTAGTAATAAGAACAATGGAGCAAACAATGATCACTACGAAGAAATGGAGCACTATGTATGATTGGTTGATTTTTCTTAACATGTTACCAGAATCGAATTTTATTTACTTCGTAGATGAGTATCTCTTAATAACGTAAAAGAGGCAGCACAAATTTTAAGCAGATACTGATTAAAAGAATTTTTTAGAAAATTAGGACTTTGTTTTGATTTTTACTAATAATCAATTCGCTAATTGCGAGTTTTAAACCTTGGTATAGACCCTTAATTTGGTAAAATATACAGATATTATAAACCAAAATTTTCCGATTACATATTAATAATTCCTTTAATCATAAATATATTCCTTTAAAATAAAAATAATAAAACATTGAACTTTTGAGTATAAGGCTCGTTACTATTGCAGTGGAAACTTTGGAAATGGAAAAAGTTTCCTGGGTTTCGAAAAGAATTAGGGATGTGGAAATAAAGGAAAAGATAATTCAAACGGCTGGTGATCTATTCATGAAATATGGAATAAGAAGTGTCACCATGGATGACATAGCCAAAGAGCTGTCGATATCAAAGAAGACGATCTATCAATATTATAAAGATAAGGATGAGATTGTTTCTTTAGTTACGCAGGCACATATGACAAGGGATAAAGTAGAATTTGATGAGATAATGAGAATATCATCGAATGCTGTTGAAGAACTGGCAAAGATCTGTATATGTCTGCGAAGAAATCTAAATGATATCAACCCCTCTTTGTTGTTTGATTTACAAAGATATCATCAACGGGCGTGGACGATGTGGTTTGATTATAAATATAACTACATAAAAAAGACGATAGTAGATAACATTACAAGGGGCATAAGGGAAGGATATTTCCGAAAGGAAATTGATCCGGAAACCATGGCGACTTTTCGAGTGGAGCAAATTGAGATGTCATTTGATGATAAAATCTTCCCAAGAGATAAATTCAGTTTTATGGAGGTACAAATGCAGCTTTTCGATCATTTTGTACATGGTATTGTGACTGAAAAGGGAAGACATTCTTATGAAAATTATTTATTACAGAATACCCAGCAAAATTGATAAACTAAAATTTAGGAAATCCGATTTAACATAATGAAACTTTTAGGAAAAACAGGATTACTCATAGGACTCTTGATTTGTTTCTCGAGCTCTTTACATGCCCAACAGGTGAATGAGTTCACCTTACAGAATTGTATTGATTATGCCCTCAAAAACAATGAGGACATAAGAGTTAGCGAAATGGAAAAGAAAAGAGCTGATGGTACCGTTGGTGAAACTAGAGCGCAGGGATTACCCCAGATCAATGCTTCGGCTACACTAACCAATAATTATAAGGTACCTACAAGCTTTATTCCTGCCATCTTTTTTGACCCCAACGCAGGGGAAGGCGAGTTTGCCCCGGTACAGTTCGGAACGCAATATACCGGGAATGCCGGTATTACACTTGATCAGATGATATTTGATGGTTCCTATTTCGTAGGCTTGGAAGCAGCCAGAACATTTAGGGAACTCTCGACCAAGGATCATATAAGAACACAAATTGATGTGATAGCCAATGTGACCAAAGCTTACTATACGGTGTTGGTTAACCAGGAGCAACTAAGCTTTGTCGAAAAAAACTTTCAAAGGCTGGATACCTTGTTGAACGAAACGGATATCATGTATCAAAACGGTTTTGCGGAAAAAATTGATGTTAACAGAATAAGAATTCAATACAATAACTCTAAGATCCAAAGAAAAAAACTTCAGGATTTTCAGGATATAAGTTTGAAGTTGTTGAAATTTCAAATGGGGATGTCAGCCAATGAATCCTTAAGCGTTACCGGAAATCTGGATGATGTTGAACTATCACTGAATGAACTTGAGGTGGTGGATTTCGACTATAAACAGAGAATTGAATATTCTCAACTTGAGACAAATCAGGCATTGGCCAGGCTGGATATGAAGAATAACAAAGTTCAATATCTACCTACAATAGACTTTTTTGCACAGATAGGTAAAAATGCAGGAACAACCACTTCAAGTGACCTTTTCAAGTTTGGTGACAATTGGTTTGGGAACGGTGCATTTGGGGCTACTATTAAACTGCCAATATTTGATGGACTGAGGAAAAGTTACGGTATTCAAAAGAGTAAAATTCAAATAGCACAAATCGATCTTCAAAAGCAAAGATTAAAAAATAGTATTGATGTTGAGATCTATCAGGCAAGAACCAATTTAAACAATAACCTGGTCAATTTAGAAACTCAAAAGGAAAACCTGACATTGGCTGAGGAAGTATATCGTGTTTCTAAAATCAAGTACCAGGAAGGCGTTGGTTCAAACCTGGAAGTGATCGATGCTGAAATTGCGTATAAATCTGCCGAAACAGATTACTACAATGCAGTATACGATGCATTGATTTCCAAAGTGGATCTTGACAAAGCTTATGGAAGGTTGTTTGAACAAAATTGAAAATATTAAACCGGCATTATAAACTATGAAAACGATAATAAAATATTTTACAGCAAGCTTGTTTCTTCTGACAATCGCCTGTCAGTCTGGACAAAACGACTTGGACAAAAAGAAAGAAGAGCTTAGCCGCCGTAAAAAGGAATTGCAGGAGCTTAAAACTCAAATTGCTACTCTGGAAAAAGAAATTAAGGAACTTGATCCTGAGTTTGGAAAGGATGCCGACAGGTCTGTGCTTGTTTCAACAGTGACGCCTGAAAAGGGCAAGTTCGAGCATAAAGTACATGTCAGAGGTGCCGTTGAATCACGGAAGAATGTGCTAATTAGCGCTGAAGTGGGAGGTAAGATAGAACAGATCAATGTGAAGGAAGGACAAAGAGTTAGTAAAGGGCAAGTGCTCTTACGTTTGGATTCGGACATTATTCAAAACAGCATTGCGGAGCTGAAGACTTCTTTGGAATTGGCAACAGTGGTTTATGAGCGACAGGCTAATTTGTGGAAAAACAAAATTGGGACGGAGATTCAGTATTTGGAGGCAAAAAACAACAAGGAATCTCTTGAGAGAAAACTTGCAACAGCGAATTCTCAATTGAATCAAACGATTTTGAAGGCGCCATTTTCAGGTGTAATTGACGATGTCATTGCCTTGCAGGGAGAAACAGCCACCCCGGGACATCCCCTGATCAGAATAGTGAACCCTAATGATGTATACATCAAGGCAGATGTGTCAGAGGCCCATATTGGTAAATTTAAGGCAGGAGATCCTGTCAGCGTGCATTTCCCTTCATTGGATCAAGATGTGAACTCTTCAGTGTCATCGGTTAGCCAAGTGATCAATACTGACAACAGAACATTTGTTGTTGAGGTTAAATTGGCATCATTGGACTTCAAACCAAAGCCTAATCAGGTTACGGTACTTTTTCTAACGGATTATGTAAATGAAGAGGCCTTAACCGTTCCGGCTAATTTGGTTCAGAAAGACGATATCGGAGACTTCGTATTTTGTGTTGAAAAGAATGGTGAAGGATCAAATGCCAAGAAAAGGCATATTAAGGTAGGTGTCTCTTATGACGGCAGAACAGAGGTAGTTGAGGGGTTGACCGGAAACGAAGCTATTGTAGATAAAGGATTTAGAGAGTTAACAGAGGGTGCGGCTATCAGGATTGCGGATAATGCTTCTTAAGTAAATTTTCATTATGCAAAATCAAAAAAATGAAACATCCATTCTTACACAATCATTAGACCCTTTAAAGCATGATTTAGTAAGCATGGTAAGTTCCATCTGGCCTTTAAAATAAATATAAACAGATGAAAGAAGAAACTATCCAAAATAAACAAAATACAAAGGGTAAGAAAATAGAGAAAGAATTTAGGTTAACAACACTTTCTGTTACCAATAAAACTACTGTTTTCGTTCTTACCTTCCTCATTATTATTTTAGGAATAAGCACGTACATTTCGCTTCCAAAGGAAAACTATCCTGAGGTTGAACAGCCAATGGTCTATATTGGGACACCTTATCCGGGTAACTCACCGGTTGATATTGAAAACCTGATTACACGACCATTAGAAAAAGAACTTAATACCGTAGCCGATGTCGATAATATAAAATCAACATCCGTACAGGATCATTCTACCATTATTGTTGAATTCACTGCCGATACGGACATCGATGATGCACTGGTAAAAGTGAAGGATGCGGTGGACAGGGTGAAACCCGACTTGCCAAATGACCTGGATACTGAGCCTAATGTATTTGAACTCAATTTTTCTGAGTTCCCCATCATGAATATTAATTTATCCGGGAATTATTCTTTGGAAAAATTGAATGAATACGCTGAATATATTCAGGATGAAGTGGAGAAACTCCCCCAGATTTCCTATGCTGATATAAGAGGGGTTGATGATAAGGAGCTAAAAATAAAAGCCGATCCCTATCAAATGGAGGCCAGGAATGTAAACTTTGGAGATATAGCAACTGCTGTAAGCTCGGAAAACATAACACTTTCGGGAGGAAGTGTTTTAGAAGGCGAGATCCGGCGGTCGATTCGTGTGTTAGGTGAATTCGAGCGACCTGAGCAGCTTGAAGATATCGTGGTGAAAAGTGAAGACGGAAAGATTGTTTATTTGAAAGATATTGCCACTGTTGAATTCGATTATAAGGAGAAGGAGAACTATGCCAGGCTGAGAAAGAACCCGGTTGTGATGGTCGATGTGGTAAAAAGAAGTGGTGAGAATTTGCTGATTGCCACCGATAACATCAACAAGGTAATTGAGGAGGCCAAGGAAAATGTTTTTCCATCGGATCTGAATGTGGATATTACCAATGATCAATCGGAACAAACTGAGATGATGGTTTCGAGTTTGGAAAATAATATCATTTCAGGCGTTATTCTGGTTGTGCTGGTATTATTGTTTTTCTTAGGAACACGCAATGCTTTGTTTGTTGGAATTGCAATTCCGATTTCCATGTTCATGGCTTTTCTTATTCTTGGAGCATTTGGCATATCCATCAATATGATGGTGCTGTTTTCATTGATCATGGCGCTTGGAATGTTGGTTGACAACGGTATTGTGGTGGTTGAAAATGTCTATCGTTTGATGGAGGAGGGATATACGCCATTGGAAGCAACAAAGAAAGGTGTTGGTGAGGTTGCTATGCCCGTGATAGCTTCTACAGCGACAACCTTAGCGGCCTTTTTACCGCTGGCTTTTTGGCCAGGGCTCATGGGTGAATTCATGAAGTTTTTGCCTATTACACTTATTGTAACTTTGGGATCATCTCTTTTTGTAGCATTGGTTATTAATCCAGTGTTGATTTCTACTTTCATGAGATTAGACCCGGAAGGCAATCCCGATCACAAACGAATACTTAGAAATACGGCTATTCTTATTGTGGTGGGTGTTCTGCTTTTGTTTTCTCCTGCAGTGGCAATTGGAAATATACTCATTGCCTTTGGGCTTATTCTCTTACTCAATGTGTATGTGTTGACACCAGCATCAAAGGGTTTCAGGAGTAGATTCCTTCCCTGGTTAGAGAGTAAATATTCCAGGTTGCTTAATTATGCCCTGAGCGGAAGAAAACCTTATCTGTTTTTCTGGGGGACAGTCGGACTGTTGTTTCTCTCAATAGCTTTAATGGGTGTTTTTGCCCCAAAGGTTATTTTCTTTCCAATAAATCAACCTAAGTATGTTAATATATTCATTGAGTTTCCAATAGGAACCGATATTGAAACGACCAATAACTTTACTGAGAAGATTGAAGACAAAGTAATAAATCTGATCGAGCCTTACGAGTATATGGTGGAATCAGTGGTAACCAATGTCGGACAGGGAACCGCTGATCCTAACGATCCTTCTTCGGTCGGTCAAAGTACCAATCCTAATAAATCCAGAATCACCGTTAACTTTGTGGAATTTAAGGAACGGAATGGGAAATTAACCAGTGAGATCATGGATGATTTACGGGATGAACTCAGAGGATATCCTGGAGTTGCCATTACTGTTGATAAAGATCCTGCTGGTCCTCCGGTTGGTAAGCCGATAAGTATAGAGGTCAACGGAAAAGATCTTTTAACCCTCATTGACATTACGGACCGAATGAAAAATATGATCAATGAATCGGGTATTGAAGGGATTGAAAAACTAAAAACCGACCTAGAAACGGGTAAGCCCGAACTGATCGTAGATATTGACAGAGAAAAGGCGAGAAGATTTGGTTTGTCTACCCAAAATATTGCCAATGAGGTAAGGACAGCATTATTTGGATTTGAAGTATCAAAGTTCAAACAAGGTGAGGACGATTACGAGATTCAGCTTCGATTGGATGATAAGTACCGCTACGACATAGATGCCCTGATGAATAAGAGCATCGTTTTCAGAGACCAAACTTCAGGCAAGATGCATCAGGTGCCTATCTCTTCTGTAGCGAAAGCCGAGTTTAGCTCTACTTATGGTTCAATAAAGAGAAAGGACTTAAACAGAGTAGTTACACTTTATTCAAATGTTTTAGGTGATTACAATGCGACTGAGGTAAATGATCAGATCAAGGCCTTGTTATCAGATTTCCCTATGCCACCGGGATATGAATTCAAATTTGGAGGAGAACAAGAAAAACAGGCAGAGGAGATGGCCTTCCTGAGCAAGGCTTTATTCCTGGCAATTTTCTTGATCTTTATGATCATTGTATCACAATTTAACAAGGTTACAACACCATTCATCATTATGTTTTCAGTGGTGTTAAGTACGATTGGTGTGCTGCTAGGATTGATGATTTTCCAAATGGATTTCGTGATTATCATGACAATGATCGGTATTATATCCTTGGCAGGAATTGTGGTAAACAATGCCATTGTATTGATAGATTTTATTGAATTGAGCCGGAAAAGAAGAGCTGCGACTTTAGGTGTGGATAAATTACCATTTGATGAGATCATTAATTCTATTGCTGAAGCGGGTAAAACAAGGTTAAGACCGGTACTGCTTACTGCGATTACAACCATCTTAGGTTTAATCCCATTGGCGATTGGAATCAATTTTGATTTTCTGGGTTTCTTCTCACGATATGCCCCGGATTTTTACCTGGGTGGAGATAATGTGATCTTTTGGGGACCTATGTCTTGGACAATCATTTTCGGACTGACCTTTGCCACATTCCTGACTTTGGTTATTGTACCGGTAATGTATCTGTTCTTTGCAAAGTTAAATAGAAGACTAGGAATTAGTTGACATATTAAAAGCTCCCGGAAACATCTGGGAGCTTTTTTTAGTTTATATTGGGTAGATATGTGAGATTTATTAGTGAGAAATGAATAAACTTTTAGTAATTCCTATCCTGGCGCTTATTTTGATAGCGTTCGATTTTTATACTTATCCAGCTTTTGCAACTTTATTTAAGAGCCTTTTTAAGAAAAAGAGGCTTCGTATGTTTTCTCTTGCTTATTTTCTAATCACTTTTCTATCCATTACAGGACTTTTCTTTTATCACTTTGTCGATCCTGAGTTGTTAAGTTTTAACCTGAGAACACCTATAATAGGTTTTATCTTCGTGACTTATGCCTCAAAGATACTTACCGCTTTGATCATGCTTTTAAATGATCTTTTTCAGTTTCCTAAAAAAATATTCAAAAGATTAACAAGGAAACCAGATGCGGAAAAAGAGCCAGGTAAAAAAAGCTTAATGTCAAGATCGGAGTTTATCAAAAAAACTGCTGCGACTGCCGCAATGGTACCATTCACCACTTTAAGTTTTGGAATCCTGACGGGTGTTCATGATTACAGAATAATAAGAAAGAAGATATACTTACCCAATTTGCCTAAAGCCTTTGACGGATTTAAAATCGGGCAAATATCAGACATTCATTCTGGAAGTTTTTTTAACAAGAAGGCGGTCAAGGGAGGAGTTGAAATGTTACTGGACGAAAAAGCCGACTCCATTTTCTTTACAGGGGATTTGGTAAACAATGAAACAAAGGAAGTAGATGAGTACATAGATATTTTCAAAAAAGTTGAGGCACCTTATGGCGTGTATTCAATACTGGGCAATCATGACTACGGTAATTACAAGGTATGGCTTAATCCCGAGGATAAAAAGCAGAATATGTTAGACATGTATAAAGCTCATGAGCTGCTGGGATGGGATCTTTTGAACAATGAGAACAGAATACTTGAAATTGATGGAGAGAAAATTGCCATCATAGGTATTGAGAATTGGGGAACCGGGCGTTTTCCAAAGTATGGTAAAGTACATCAGGCCTATAACGGAATCAATGAAGCTGATGTAAAATTGTTGCTTTCACATGATCCTAGTCATTGGGATGCAGAGATAATTCCGGAGTACAAGGATATCGATGTCATGTTTGCGGGACATACACATGGATTCCAGTTTGGTTTAGAGACTAAAAATTTCAAATGGAGCCCTTCACAGTATATTTATAAACAATGGGCTGGTCTCTATAAGAACAAAGAACAATATTTATATGTAAATCGAGGATTTGGATTTTTAGGATTTCCTGGAAGGGTAGGAATAGCTCCTGAAATAACCATCCTTGAACTTAAAAAAGGGGAACAGGCTTAGAATTTATAACGCACCTGAACTTTGATATCTCTTTTTTTTGGACCATTAATTTTGTTCAAACCACTTCCAATGGTTTCCTGATTTGTAAAGGTTGTTTGAGAAAATCTGATCCAGCCAGAGAGATGTTTGTTAAATTTATATTGAAACATTAAGTATTTTCTAATTCCTGAACCATGGTAAAACGGAAATGAAAATGCATAAAGCACATCCCGCTCATACATATATTGTCTATTGTTAAAATCATCAGTATCAAAAAGGGCATATCTTGTATTGATCCTTAGTTTTCCGATCGTAAAATTTACGTCCTGAGAAATAGCATATCCCGATGTTGTCTGACCAATTATGGTGAAACTGCTAGATTGAATACGAGATTTTAGATTGAGAATCTGATTAACATCGAAATCAATAGCTGCATGAAAGTTTCGTTTTATTCCTTTCTCGAGTCGATTGAGCAGTTCATTGTCCTTTCTTATGTTTCGATATTTGTCTTCCTGTCGGAACTGAAAGGAAAAACTCATATTTCGGCCAGGCTCGTAAGTTGCCCTGATAAGTTGTTCATTTCCTCTAGAAGGAGCATCAGCATTGAACTTTAACCATGGGAATTTGAATAGATCAAAATAGGCGCTAACTGTTATTTTTCGGGATGGTGTAAATTTTATGCCTAAATATGTTCCATTTTCATTGATGTTCCGGCTGTTCTCACCAAATGCATTTCCAAAAAAAGAATGAAAATGGCGATCGTAGTTTCTATACAATAGGGATATTTGAAATTCATTTGATAGGCTTCCGACAGTTCCAACAATGAGTCCTTTACCACCACTTTTCGATATAGCTCCTTCCATAAAAAATTGAAAGTTTTGCCAGTTATAAGTTAAATGCATACCTGTATTGAAGTTCTCTGTTCCACGAAACTCATATTGATTATAGAGATTATAAGCCTTGTGCAGAAAAGCATTATATTTTGTAAAAATCATAGTGGCGCCAAGTCTAAAACTTTTAGTGTTAGATTCGAAGTATACATTGCTGCCGCAAACATGCTCCTGAATACTATTTTTGGATTTTAATTCTTTTAGTGTCCTGTGCAAACCAGTCTTTAAAATTGAGGAAGCTGGGTATCCATTGAACTCAGAACTTTCGGATGAGTTGATCACACCATCCACCAATTGATTAGAGTAAAACAAAGTCATGGTTATCGGTGAATATACCAGTGAAAATGCGGCTCCCCTAAAAAAGCCCGTTTCAGTCGAGGAGGTATATGGCCGGATCCCCGTATGATTGCGTTTTATGGTGGTTATCGTTTCCGATCCTTTCCCAAACCCAAAAGTCGAACCGAGTAATAAACTCTGACCGATTTGCAATTGATAATCACCAATGATCAGAGATTTAAGTTTGTTCTTATTGTACAATGCAAAATGAAATGAATTAAAATCAAATCCATATTGATGGTTTGACCTGTTGAAACTGATTTGTTCGCCAATATCTTTTTCCATAGTAAAGCCAAGACTAAAATCCTTCCGACGGCTAACATTGAACTTTACATAGATTTTTTCCGGAGTACCGAGGAACGAAGTATTGCTCTGTTCCAGGGAATCATTTGAAGAATTTGAACTTCCACTAAGCGTCTCCAATGTTCTGCTGTATCGAAACATCAGATAATTATTTTTCTCATGCAGAATTCTTTTGATCAGAGATCGTGAAATATCCCCGAGTGTCGGCTGAGCCACTTCAACGAATGGAAGAAGCTTTTGAATAGTATGGTGATCAAAGCCAGGTATTGCTTGTAATTCGTAAATGGACAAAAGATTTCCATTTTTAGTGATGTGTCTGAAGAAACTCTGAATTTGACTTTGAGATAATATTCGAAGCGATTGAATATCCGATTTATCTACTTTGTTAAGGTTTAAAGGATTATTGTGCAACTCGTGAAATAACTCCAAAAGGGCTTCATAATCAGGAATGTCCTCGTCATTTGGTAAGATCTCCTGAAGAATTTTGTCAAGGTCAACTTCCTTGATATTCTGTGATTTGGCACAATTGGTTAATGTATAAATCAGGCTGAAAAGAAGTATGAAGAGCATTTTCATATGTTTGGAATTTGTAGTTCGTTGATATTGTGACACTTAAGTTTGGTCATATTCTTGTGTGTCTCAATAATAGATCAGTCATGACTGTTTCATTACTTTTTGAAAAAATGATATGAAACACCAATTTGATGGGAAATACCTAAAACCAAATGACTACTGAGAGCATAGTCAACATTCAGCCTTTTAGTATGATAACCGACTCCATAGTGAATTTGTGTCGGCCGACTGGTAATCCCAATTCGTGCCAAAAAGTTTGGAAATACTTCGTATTCCATCCCTATCTTATAATTTGTTTTAATAGTCAGGCTTTTTTGGACTTCCATTGATAATCTGAGCGATTTGTGTGGAATATAGCTGCTTCCAACCCTTAGTGTAGGTTTTGATTCTTCGTTTTCAAGCACATCAGTCCCTGCTAGATTCGGATTAAAAATGTGCATCCCAAACTGAATTTTCTTACTAATTCGTGCAATGCCCCCAATTTCAAAAAGTACAAGTCCCTTTGATCCGTGATCAGCTATGGAGAAATGAAAGTAACTCAACTTTACCCCAAAGTTCATTATACCAACCTTGCTACTATAGGCAAGACCTGCGGCCTGCTTCCTAAAATGAATATCACCAAAGCTATAAGTCGTAAGGCCTATTGATGAACTTTTTAATGGCAGGATTAAGCCAGCCGAAACCTCCTTAAGAGCCGATAGATTAAATCGATTCTTATAGGAGAATAAACTTGTCACATCTTTTATTTCTGAAATACCACCAGGATTGTTAAATACGGACCACTCATCTGTTAAGGCAACAGTTGCATAGCCCTGCCCGGATGCTTTGGCTCCAAGAGAAAATGTCCCGGATTGTGAAAAAACGCATAGCGGTACAAGGACAATATAGCCGGTTAAAAGTAATCGAGTAGACATACTCAGTTTTAAATTTAGCTTTTTTTCATTAAAAGGCAATCATTTGTGGTTTACTCTCGTCTGTGTTTTTAATAAATATTTCAGAAATGAATTACATGAGTTAGTTCGTGTATCTTTTGAATAAGTTTAATGAGATAAATGCACTTACTTAATAGTGAATAGTATAAATTTGCCGGATTCAAAAATATCTTGAAATATTTCAAAAAATAGCTGAATTCTGTTAATCATAGGCTAGCGAAATTTAGTATTTTTGATGCGCTGGAACTTGTTGGTTATAAGATGATTAAACTTATCTTATTTAAGTGTCAATTGAATGAGCATGTTCCGGCAGTGGTTTAACGCGATTATGATGAGAAAACGATTACAAATATTCGTTATATTACTTTCTGTTGTTGCTGTATTTGGAGAGGCCTTTGCGCAGAACAATGAACGGTACTTTAAGGATGCAAAAAAGAAAGGTAAGATCAACTATTTTCCAAAGGAGATAAGATATACTACCATAGGACTTAGTTTGAATACTTTCAATTATTTTGGAGACTTAGCTCCGCGCCCGGGCAAATTGAGTACAGATATTTCATTTACTAAACCAGGCATTGGACTTATCGCTACCAGAAGGGTTGGATCAAGGTATACCATCAGGGCAAGTTTTACAGCTGGGTCCATGGAGGGGGATGACTTCGAATCAGCGGATTTGGATAATGACAAGTCCAGGGAACGATATGAAAGAAATCTGCAATTCAAAAATAACATTCAGGAAATTGCCATTACCGGCATAGTAGATCTCATTCCTAACAGAGGCTTCTTCGAGCGAAGAGCGCCGATAACCCCTTACGTTTTTGCTGGCATCGCGGCCTTTCATCACAATCCAAGGGCTAAAGTACCGCAGGAAGCAGAACTTCTGGGAATACCTGAAGCCGGTGAATGGGTTGAACTTCAACCATTGGGAACTGAGGGTCAACATAGTGGACTATATGATAATAAACCGTATAAAAGAATCCAGCTAGCTTTACCAACAGGTTTTGGAGCCAGGTTTAAATTGGGAGATAGCTTCGATTTGGCTTTTGAGATAGGTTATAGAATTTTGTTTTTTGATTATATTGATGATGTTAGCACAGTTTATCCTGATTTTGGAGCATTAGAAACTGATTTGGCTCGTGTCTTATCCGGCAGAGCTGCCGAACCTGTCGCTGTTGTTTCGGGAGACGCGAGAGATGAAGCCACATTAATCAAGTTGAATCAAAGCGCAAGAACATATTTCTCTACTGTTGATGGAAGGCAGTATACTGTTGTTTCTGACAATTCACCGGGAGCCAGGCGAGGAGATCCAAACGATAATGACCTTTACATCGTTACTAGTTTACAGTTAACCTACGTCTTGGGAAGTTCATTCCTTAGACCAAAACATAGATAGTGTAACTCAAATTTGACCTTTATAACTTCAATTGAAATCGCATGCTACGGCGATTGATTTTCCCTTTTCTTTTATGCATGTGCCACACATTGTGTGCGCAGATAACAGAAGACCGCTATGACAATGGTAAGTTGAGAGCCGTGGGCCGAATGGAGAACGGACTGAAAGTAGGGGAGTGGAAGTATTATTATCCTGATGGTACCAAAAACGCAGTGGAGTTTTATCAAAAGGATCAACTTCATGGAAGTTGTTACTATTATAGTTTCGCAGGTAATCTGATCGGCTATGAAAATTGGAAAAACGGTATTCAGGTCGATTCGGCGAAGTATTTCTATGATAATGGTATTGTGGAAAAGGAAGGTGTATTTCAGGCAGGAAGCTATCAGGGAGAATGGGTCTTTTATTATGAAAATGGAAAAGTAAAAAGAAAAGGGACCTACCAAAAAGGATTGCCGAATGGGACCTGGTTATTTTATTATGAAAACGGCAATATCAAGCAAGAGGGGAAATTTCTAAATGGTATGGAAGAAGATGAGTGGAAGTTTTATAACGAACAAGGGCGTTTGGAGTATATAGGCAGCTATGAATCAGGGCAAAGGATCGGGGAATGGTTTTATATAACAAAAAAAGGAAAGAAAAAACCGATAAGTATAGATGATAACTAGTTAATGAATAGCTGGCGATTTGTTGATCTCTTACCTTAAATCAGACTTAAAGTTTAGAAAAAAGCCGTGTTCTCCTGAACTGTTTATGGAATATTCACACCTGATAACAAAATCGTAATACGTAACAAAATCCAATCCTATACCGGTTCCATAAAGATATTTATTGGATAGTCTTTCATTTTGTTCACCACTGAGGCTGTTGTTTACGATGCCTGAGTCATAGTATGTTTTAAGATAAATATCTAAGGGAATTGTTTGGAACTGATCCTTTTTTATAAGATTGTTGAATTTTTTTCTTATTGACAGCAAACGTTTTTTTAGCGTTATCTTGTTCAACAAAAAACTTTGCCCATCAATAACATTCAATTCGTAGCCTCTGATAAAGTTTGGTCTGTATCCCAGCCCCCTGAAATTAATGTAAGGCTGTCTGTTCGGGAAACTGATATTGCCTGCCAGTCTTGTAGAAATGAAAACATTATTTTTTAACTTGAAATATTTATAATAGTTCACATCCACCTCGAACATGTTTATATCATTATAAATACCAAGACCAATTTTTTCAGCTTCAGCAGTAAATAAGTAACCGCTTAATGGATAAGCCGCTATATCACGATAATCCTTTCTATATTGATACCTTAATCTGAAGTATTTTTGTTCTGTTCTTCCATTGAGAAAAAAATCAGGATTCAAAATAGCGATTGAATCGTTGATACTATAATGTTGATACCCAACTGTAAAAAAGTGGAAATTATAAAATGATGGCCTGTGAGAAAAAGTCAGGAGAGCGTACCTGCTTTCTCTTGTTCTTTTACCAAAATCCACTACCACCGGTACATGGTCCTCGGTTTTGTAGTTGATTTTTTTATTGGCATTGTAACCAACATTGATCGTAAGCCCGTTTCTCTTGGCCCTGTCAATATACGGCACCCGGTAGGACAACTGCAGAACATTCGTAAAACCAAATTGAGCCGTGAGTTTAAGTCTTTCATTTCTACCTCTCAGGTTGTATTGATAAAACCTGATGCCGTAACTTACTCGACTGAAATCTCTGTTGTGATTGGTCCACCAATCATTAAAATTTCTTGCATCAAGTTTGAACAATGGTACGGGGAAAATATACCAACGCTCTGACACCTTGATGACTATATCAATTTTGTTGCTGGGACGTTCCAATACCTCCATTTCTACAGATAGAAAGAGGCTGGTATTAAAAATTTTTTTTCTGTTGGTTTCGAGGATATCTTCCAACTCTGATTTTAGTACGGTTTGACCCTTGGTAATATCAAGCTCTCGGAAAATAATGTCCTCTTTTGTTTTATCGTTTCCAAAAACAAGGATATCGCTAATCTCAAAAAAATTAACATCAGAGGAGCTAACATCATTTTTTATGTCAGAATTGTTTAGCTGGTCAAGTATTAGATCGGCAACTTGCTCTGATACCTGAGCTTGAACGGGAGCACTGAAGCTTAAAAAAAAGACAAAAAATAACAATGATCCACCGCTCAGAACTCGATATGTTGGAATGTTGCGAATCATTATCTATGAAATATTTATCTAATTTAGCAAAAGGTTAAGTTTTTAACATATAATGAGACCATGAAGTTCAGGAGGTTCTATTCCATAAACCTTTTAATAAATTAAAAGTTTTTCTAACCAAAGAAATGTACATTTCTACCTAAACTTAAACCGATGTATTATTCCATATAAATTAGACACCAAATAATTCAGATAGTTTAAAGAATAGGTGATATTTCTAAGACGTTGTAACTATGATTTTTGGTTTCCTTGTACTTGTTTTTTATTGAATGTTCTTGTTAAAACATAGATTCCGATGATAACAAGAGGGATACTCAACCATTGTCCCATATTAAGAGGAATATCATCTTCAAATGCTTCCTGGTTCTCCTTAAAGAACTCATCCACAAATCGCAGACCAAATAATATGACTAAAAACAATCCGAAAATGAGACCTTCGGGTGTTTTTTCTTTTCTTTTATTCCATAATAAAAACAGAAATATAAATAGCAATATACAATAGATGGATTCGTACAGTTGAGCTGCATGCCTGGGAATACCCAAACTTTGAACATTGGCTGTATACCGCCCGTTTCTCTGTTTTAGCTCATAGTTAATAGGCTCTCCTGCCTTTTCAAAAATCTTTGGCTCGTCCCGGGAAGATTCGTTAATAAGTATTTGTTTAATATCACTTTCAACCAACGCCTTTATTTCCTGCTCGGAATAATTAGTTCTCCTAAATTTTATATCTACAGAAATAGGTACCTTTCCTGCATCAGTTGCAACCCGTGTTTCCCCTTTATGAATATCAACTTCATCTATTGCCTCATGCTTTAGTAGAGATTCTTCCAGCTCCCGGGCGAAAACCACACCGAAATTACTACTAGTTGGTTTCCCCAGTATTTCGGAATTCATGAAATTACCAAACCGTATGAGGCAACCCGTAATAGCCACTGCAATAACAATACGATCTACAACCCATAAAAAGCTCTGATCTTTCTTCTTCTTGGCATATAAGTAGATTGCTGTTAATATACCTATGGTTGCTCCGTGACTGGCCAAACCACCATGCCAGATCATCAAAATTTCAAGAGGATTTTTAAAATATTGTACGGGATCATAGAAAAGAACATGCCCGAGCCGAGCCCCAATAATGGTTGCAATAACAATATAAACCGTTAGTGTTTCCACATCCTTAGGAGGTTTCCCTTCTTTCTTAAAAATGTAAAAAAGTAATTGTTGGCTTATTAAGAAACCGGCTGCAAACAATACACCATACCACCGGGGAATGTTCCAACCGGATACCACTTCGGGACTAGGATGCCAAATAATAAAATCAATTAAGGACAACATATTTTAAAATTTTGGTAAATATAAAATGAATTGTCAGAATGATAATACAATTGAATTTTTTTACCATACCGTTATATCATGTAATTGTAGTGAGCGTTGAAATGAATGTGTGGAAGGAGGTCATAGTTTTTCCAATTCCTCTAATTCCTCTTTAAAACTTCCTGACAGTATTGGAAACCTACACCAGGTTTTGGGGTCCACATTGAAATCATCAAGATGAAAGGAAGGGGCGATTCTTTCACGCTTCCATTGATTTCTGGACCAAAGCCTGAAAAATTTCAAAATATGTGTTTTAAGCGATTCGCAATTTTCCAGATTCTTTTTTGACAACGCTTTAAATACTTCTATAGGAGATTGATGATTTTGTATAGCCAACCGCTCAATTTCCACTATGATCTTATAGGGCATCAGATCGGATTCATCACTTTGATCCTTTTCCAGGGGGCGAAGCTCAGCACTAGGGGTTAGATTATTTACGTACGAAAGGCTTTTATACCCAAGTTCTGTTTCTGCCCATTTAAGCCAGCTGATAATAAAATGTTTATCGATTGCCGCAATTGGTGCAATAGATCCGCTTGTATCGCCATCCATGGTGGCATAGCCAACATCACCTTCGCTACGATTAGAAGTGGTTATTAATAATGCATTTTTAATATTGGCCAGCATCCAGATGATCGGGCTTCTTGTTCTTGCCTGGATATTTTGTAAGGTTATATCATCATCTTCCCAAGTCAGATCCCTTTGAAGTGTGTGTTCTATTTTTTGAGTAAAAGAGGCTACTTCCTCATCAATATTCCAATGGTAAAATGTTGCTCCGATGTCACCTGCTAATTGACGGGCCGATTCCAAGGTTTTGTCGGATGAGTTAGATGTGCCTTGATAAGCACAGGTCAAGATATGCTTAACAATTAATTTCTGTTTTTCATCAGAGGACGATAAAGAAAGAAGCTCACTTTTCAGATGATGCAAATTCAACTTATCAAGGAATTTGTTCAGCCCCAGTTCTGCCAAACCCCGTTTCACCATTTCGGCTACTATTATAGCACAGGTTGAAGAGTCAGCGCCTCCACTTAAAGAGAGAATGAATCCTTTGCTAAAACTTTTGCGCATATAGTCAAACATGGCAAGGGAAGTGGCCTGAATGAATTCAGCATATTTGCTTTGAACATTTGCAATCAGCTCAGCACTGGAATTGTTTGCATTCTGTAAGTCAACCTCAGCTGTGGCTATGTTGAATTCTTTAAAAGATAACAGGTTATTTCTTTGCAATAGCCTACCTTCCTGAGCAATGATAATTTCTCCATCATAAATCATTCTACCAGCCTCATTTCCAAGGAGATTAGCGTATACATATGTACATTGAAAACTTTTGGAACTTTGTGCTATTAAGTCTTCTCTTTCCTGGGTTTTGGATAGTGCAAAATGACTGGCACTTGGGTTGAGTATAAGGTTCACACCTTTTTCATATAAACGACACGCAGGCCTGTCATCTCCTCTCCAGGCATCTTCACAGATTTCAAATCCAATTTTTAGATCTTCTATTTCGATTTGTAAATCGCCAATAGGATAACTGCCGCCATTTATTTGAATTTGTTGAATTTTGTCTTGCTTCCAGGGAGTAAACCACCTGGGTTCATAATGTACCCCGTCATTGGCAAGATACTGTTTAGCATTAAAACCTAGGATTTGCTGATCTTTTATGAGACAAACACAATTGTATAGTTTACCGTGATACCTGACCGGCACTCCTAATGCAACAATGATATCTTTACAATGGTTGGCTATTTCGGGTATGTGGGAAACAGCCTTTTCGGGCAACCAATCACTTAAAAACAGGTCTTCACAACCATAGCCAGAAATACACAGTTCCGGCAAGCACAATATATCAATGTTCAGATCTTTGGCCTGTTCAATACAATCTATGATGTTACGCACATTGTTTTGCCAGTCTATTGGTGTCTGATTTAAAGTAGCACCGGCAATTTTATAAATGGACATCTTATCCCTTCTTATTAAAAATTGAATTGGTGGTTTTAGTGATGCAAGATAGAGAACTTTTAAGAGCCAATGGCAAATCAGGTTAAGTTAAGTAAGTCACATGATTTTTGAGCGGCGTCTTGTTCAGCTTTTTTCTTGCTTAAACCAAATCCTTTTCCAATGGGTTCGTTCTCAATAAATAATTGAACAACAAATTCTTTAAAGTGTTTTTTATTTTTAACTTCCACCACCTCAAATCTGATGTCCTTATTTTCTTTTTGTGCCCATTCTATGATCAAACTTTTACTATTTGGATTATTGTTAATAATCTCTTTGATGTCATAATGAAGCAACAATTTTTTGATAATGAACCTTTTGCAAAACTTGAACCCCCTGTCCAGATAGATGGCTCCAAGCAGTGCTTCCAAAGTGTCACCGTGAATCGATTTATGTGAGAGCGAGTTTTTACGGTTGGCGTCGTATTGAACCAGATCATTCAATCCGATCTTTCGGGAAACGTTATTCAGAGATTCTCTGTTAACAATCCTTGATCTGATTTCAGTAAGAAACCCCTCTTCTTTATAAGGAAATTTTTTAAAAAGATATTCAGCAATGATGGCGCCTAGAATAGCATCACCAAGATACTCCAGCCGCTCGTTGGATTCTTTAAAGCCGGTTCTGCCAATTTCCGCAACAGAGGAATGTTTTACTGCGAGCTTATAAAGATCCAGATTAAACGGATGCCTGCCTACAATCATTTTGATTGCAGCTGCTAATTTCTTGTCATTTTCTGATCTTACTGTGAGAAGCCAGGAAAGCCTTTTAAAAAAAAGGTTCACTTAATCTGTTACTTTTTGGAATATAATGGAAACATTATGTCCACCAAAACCAAAGGTATTGCTAAGCGCAACATTTATTTCTTTTTCCTGAGCTTGATTGAATGTGAAATCTAATTTTGCATCAAAGCTTTCATCATCCGTGAAGTGATTAATTGTTGGAGGCACGAATTGATGTTCAATGGCCAGAACTGAAGCAATGGCCTCAATAGCTCCCGCTGCACCCAATAAATGGCCAGTCATGGATTTGGTGGAACTGATATTTAAATCGTACGCGTGCTCTCCAAATATATTTTTGATGGCAAGAGTTTCACTAACATCACCAAGCGGCGTAGATGTACCATGAACGTTAATGTAATCTACATCTTGCGGCTTGAGATTTGCATCTCGTAAAGCATTTTCCATCACCTTGGAAGCTCCTATCCCATCAGGATGGGGGGCGGTAATATGGTGAGCATCAGCTGACATGCCGCCTCCAAGCAATTCTGCATATATTTTTGCTCCTCTGGCTTTGGCATGTTCATAATCTTCCAGAATTAAAGCTCCTGAACCCTCACCTAGCACAAAACCATCTCTGTCTTTGTCAAAAGGTCTGGAAGCAGTTTCTGGTGAATCGTTTCTTTCGGAAAGAGCCTTCATTGCATTAAACCCTCCGATCCCGGCTTCAGTCACTGCAGCCTCGGATCCTCCTGATATAATAATATCGGCTATTCCTGTACGTATATAAGTCATAGCATCCACCAAAGCATTTGTTGCTGAAGCGCATGCCGAAACAGTTACAAAATTAGGTCCCCTAAAGCCATATTTTATTGAAATATAGCCAGCACTAATGTCTGCGATCATTTTGGGGATAAAGAATGGATTGAATCGTGGATTACCCTCTCCATTGCTAAAGGTGGAGACCTCTTCCTGGAATGTTCTAAGTCCTCCGATTCCGGATCCCCAAATTACACCAGCACGGTCTGAATTGATAGATTCCAGGTTTAAACCGGAATCTTTGATAGCCTCATCGCAGGCTATTAGTGCATATTGAGTAAAAGGATCCATTCGTCTTGCTTCTTTTCTATCAAAGTGATCAACGGGATCATATCCTTTAACTTCGCAAGCGAACCTGGTCCTGAACTTCTCTGCATTAAACCTTGTGATTGGAGCGGCTCCACTTACACCATTAGCTAGTCCCTGCTTGTACTCCTGTATATTATTACCTATCGGTGTAAGTGCACCTAGTCCAGTAACTACGACTCTTCTTTTGTTCATAAAGAGTTTTTAAAGAAAAATTCTTTGCTATTTTATATTTTCTTCAAGATAAGAAATGGCTTGACCAACAGTTGAAATATTTTCGGCCTGATCATCCGGTATAGAAATGTTGAATTCCTTCTCAAATTCCATAATCAACTCCACTGTGTCTAAGGAATCAGCTCCGAGGTCATTTGTGAAGCTAGCTTCAGGTGTTACTTCTGATTCTTCGACTCCTAATTTGTCAATAATAATTCCTTTTACTTTTTGTGCTATTTCAGACATTTTTAATTTAGTTTAGTAAAACACACTGCAAAGAAATACATTAAATACAATAATGTCAAACAATTTTTTTCAATTTAATTTTTCGCTCAAAAACGTGCAAAACATGCATTTATCACCTAATTTTCCATTTTTTTTAGGTCAAAGATGAGACATGAAGAGGAACAGACTGATTGTAGAATTTGAGTACGATTTTAAACTGTTTGGATTGATTTCCACTGCATCGGAACATCGACTGGCTTGGGAAATAAATAGTGCACTCGGCATAAAGCTGGTGAGGCAAGAAGACATAGAGCTCAAATTTATAGATAACAAAAACTTAATCATTTCTAATTTTATATTCGGAAAGGAACCCAGTATATTTCGACTGCTAAAGAATAAGTCATTAGGAATTTCCAATACTAGTAATTTATATTTGCTCCCTGAAATAAAACAATTTGACTATTTAATTCTTATACAAGGTTTTGAACAGTCCTTTGATATAAGGGAAGTTGTGGACAAACTGAACAATGTAGGGATAATTCAATATACGGTGTCTATAGAATTGGAAAAACTGAAGTCAAAAGAGAACCTGATTTTCTAATAATTTAAGTGCTTATATAATTTAATAGCTTTCGGATGAAGAGTAAGATAATTTTCAACAAATCAAAGATTCTTGCAACTGTGGGACCTGCTAGTAATACTAGGGAAAAGTTGGAAGAATTGATTGCAGCAGGAGCTGATATTTTTCGATTGAATTTTTCTCATGGTAGCCATGAAGATCATAAAAAGGTGATCGGCCATGTGAGAGAATTGAATGAAACACAGGGTACCCATATTTGTTTGTTACAAGATTTACAAGGTCCTAAAATTCGCGTGAATGAGGTTGAAAATGGTGAGGTTCAGATTAAGAAAGGAGATCAATTAATTATCACGGTTGATAATGTTATTGGAACGGCGCAACGCGTAGGTACTTCTTATGAAGCATTGCCCAAGGATGTGAAAGTTGGTGATACCATATTAGTAGATGATGGTAAAATCGAGTTAAAAGTGCTCAATACAAATGGTATAGAAGTCACTACAGAAGTTGTATATGGAGGAGCACTTAAATCAAGAAAAGGAATCAATTTGCCGAACACTGCTATTTCGGCACCATCTCTGACTGAGAAGGATGAACGCGATTTGGAATTTGGATTGGATAATGATGTCGAATGGATCGCATTGTCTTTTGTAAGATCAGCAGAGGATGTTATTGCTTTAAAAGAGAAAATTAAGGCCCGCGGTAAAAAGATAAAGGTAGTTGCCAAGATAGAAAAGCCCGAGGCTGTAAAGGATATAGATAGGATCATTGAAGCAACCGATGCCGTCATGGTAGCCAGAGGAGACCTTGGAGTAGAAATAGAGATGGAAGAAGTTCCGATGATCCAAAAAATGATTGTTAGAAAGTGTAATTCAGCTGCGAAACCTGTGATCATCGCTACCCAGATGATGGAAAGCATGATCGAAAACCCTCGACCTACGCGGGCTGAGACAAATGACATTGCCAATGCCGTGGTAGATGGAGCTGATGCGCTGATGTTATCAGCTGAAACAGCAGCAGGTAAATATCCAATGCTATCTGTTAAGAGTATGGCTAAAACAATTGCTTCTGTAGAGGCTGAAACAGAGAGTATATATTTTAACCACACAGAGTACATTCACGATTCATCTCCAACATTTGTCAACGATAATCTGGTATTGATCGCAGCACGCTTAGCTAAAAGAACCAAAGCAAAGGCAATTGTCGGCATGACTAACTCAGGATACACTGCTTTCAGACTGGCTTGCCATAGACCTCAAGCGGATATTTTTATTTTTACCAGTAATAAGAAAATGCTTACCACTATGAATTTAATATGGGGTATCAGAGCATTTTATTATGATAAAATGGTATCCACGGATGCCACCATTGAAGACGTTGAGGAAATCTTGAAAGAAAACGGACATTTAAAGAAGGGAGATATATTCATCACGACGGCCAGTATGCCTATCCACCAAAAGAAACGAACCAATATGGTGAAGATCAATACTGTTGAATAGTAGTGATCTAAGAGAAGCTTTTCAAATCTTCCGTTAAAAAGGCCTGATTAGTCCTGGAGTACATTGCTCATAAAGGAAGATTTGAGAAGCAACCACATCAAAAAGAACACAATTCCCCATCGCAGATAAATTCCATAAAAATCTGTAGTATCCTTAAAACGTGTTTCTTTTATTTCTGCCTTTTCGTATTCATCGATAAGCGCAAATACATCTTTTAAGGCCTGATTGTCAGAAACTCTATAGAAATTGCCTTCTCCAATCTCAGCTATCTTCCTGAGCGTAGTTTCATCCAATGTGTTTTCAACATATGTTGTTCTTCCAAAAAAGTCCTTTCCGAATGGAACTTTACCCTCCTTCCCAATACCAATTGTATACATTTTAATACCATAGGCCTGAGCAAGTTCTGCTGCCGTAATTGGATCAATATTCCCGGCTGTATTGTCTCCATCACTTAACAGAATAATTACTTTTGATTTGGAGTCTGATTCCCGCATACGATTAGTTGCAACAGCAAGCGAACTACCTATGGCCGTTCCCCTGCTTTCAATCATATCAAATGAAATATCATCTATATGGGAAAAAAGGAGATCGTAGTCAGTGGTCAGAGGAGATAATGAATAGGCATCACCCGAAAAGATTACAATACCGATCCGGTCTTGAAACCGACCTTTGATAAAATCCCTGGCTACATTTTTTGCCGCTGTTAATCTGTTTGGTTTGAAATCCTCTATTTGCATCGATTCGGAGATATCAATGACCAACATGATATCTATCCCTTCAGTCCATTGTTCTACCTTTTCATTTGTTTTTTGGGGTCTGGCAAGTGAAATGATGAGAAGAACCAAAGAAATTGCCATCAGCAGATCCGGTACAAATCGTAATAAGCTGATTGGACGCCACTTCAATTGTCTTTTTGGAAAAGCTACTTCCAACTTCTGGTTAAACTTAAAGTTTATTAACCATCTTAAGAGAAAGATTATTGGAATGCCTATTAATGCAAAAAATACAATGGGATTTTCCCAATCAAAATTTTGTAAGGTTCCTGGTAAGAACCATTTAAATGACAACCACTCCCATATTTCAGTTGAAGCATCAGCCATTGTTAATTTCCTCCATTTTTTTCATTAGACTATCATCCGCAAAGTCCTTCAATTCAGCAAAACTAGGATCTATTTCGTTCAAATTACCATGGCCATAGATAGAGCGGTCGATGGTTTTCAGAATAACACTAAGCTGATCATTCGGTTGTCTTTTGATAATTTCTTTGGTGGTGAGTTTTGTATAAGGAACTCTTTCCAAACCTTCCATATATTTTTTCCAGGCAATCAAAATTGATTCTGCAGTTGTAGCAGATATCTGAGCACCACTCAATAAGTTATTGAAAAGCGTGACGAATTTTTTATGAGATTGTTTGAGTCTGTAGATTTTAATTTTCTTTCTGATCGTTTTACCGAATATCAACAATACCAACAGACATAAGACCGCGAGAATAACAATACCTATAATGAAATAGGGATAGTTGAATTGAAAACCTACTGCCCGATAACCGGTATTTTCCTTTAATGCAACTGAGTCGGGCATTTGTGATATAAGTTCTTGCAGAAAAATAGAATCCATTTCCGCTGCTAGTATGGCGCTATCTCCTTTGTCAAGCAGGAATACCGGCAATGCCAATGACTGTACTTTATCAATTTCAAAAGAGCTCAATGTATAAACAGCACTGTCATAACTAAAAAGGCTGTCGGACGAGGTATTGAAGAATGCCTTCTTTGAAAATTCAAATGGACTAAAGTTGTAAAGCGAATCGGGGAATATAACATTTAACTCTCTCGGATACTTTATGGATAACGTATAAGTGACCTCCTCACCAACTTTCATGCTATCCTGCAAAAAACCACCCTGAGGTTTAATAGATTGAGCTTTTGAACCTGGAATGTGTATAAAGTATATCAGAATAAAAATTGCCGGAACTATTCTATGCACTTTTTTTGGTTTTATTTCTCACTTTAAACAACTTGATAAGCTTGGGGACATAATCTTCATGAGTATAGATTGGTAAGTAGTTCACCTGGTGCTTTCTGCAAAAGGTCTCTAATATATCTTGTTTGTTAAAGTGATTCGCATTGATATTTCTTTTGAACTCATTGGAACTTGTATTTATCCAAAGTGTTTTTCCACTTTCTTTGTCATAGAGTGGTATAATTCCAAGATTCGGAAGGTGTGTCTCACGCTGATCTATAATATGGATGGCTACCACATCATGCTTTTTTGCTAATGCAGTAAAATTATGCTGGATATTTTCATCAATAAAATCAGATATCAGAATAACAACACTTCTTCGCTTTATAATATTCATAGCAAGCCCCATGGCTTTGCTCAGATCAGTTTTAAGCGACTTGGGTTTTAAATTGAACATGCTCATGATGATCTCATATGCATGTTTAGAACCTTTACCAGGTCTTATATATTTTTCTTTCTGATCTGAATAACAAATTAGTCCCACTTCACTTTGTTCCTTAACGGAGGACAATGTGAGTACACCACAGATCTCCTTACCTATATCTGATTTTTTCTTGCCTTCCACACCAATGTCCTGAGAAGCACTTACATCGAGTATGAAATATACGGTTTGCTCTTTTTCTTCCTTGAATGTTTTAACAAACGTGCCATGCCCTTTGGCTGTTACGTTCCAATCGATTGTTCTTACATCATCTCCATATTGATAGGCCCTTACATCATCAAACTCAAGACCTGATCCCTTGAAAATGGAGTGAAAATCTCCTTGCTTTCTGGACTTAACAACCTTTCGGATATAGACTTCGTATTTTCTAAGCTTTTTTAAGAGTTCCTTCATGGTGATCACAAACAGCCTTTACCCATCATATTCGTGTAAACTGCAAATGAATAATATTTTTCGCTTTTACATGAATGAATCAAGGCTTTTAACATTTTTTAACAGTCCTAAATAATTGGTTTCATTTTTGACTGTGAACCATCACAGCTTTAAAATTAGAACTTATTTGAGTAATTTTCACCCGTGAAAAAGTTTTTTTTGGTCATATCTATAGTGGTAGTGCTTTCCTGTTCCGGAGAACAGGAAAAGCCAGAATGGTTGTTGGGCAAGGATCAGATGATCGCCTTTTTAATTGACGTCCATATTACCGAAGCTAAATTAACCAAACTTGGTATTACGAGAGATTCGGCAAGAGTTCTTTTTAATGAGTATGAGAAGAGGCTATATGAAAAACATAACATTGATGACTCGGTTTATTACAAAAGCTACCATCATTATTTGGAGCACGTAACTGAAATGAAGGAAATTTATGATGCTGTTACCGATAGTCTGAATTACAGGGAACAAAAGCTTAAAAAATAGAGCAATTGAGTTATTGTGCATATAGTCAATCCAATTATTTTATAACCTTCCTTTAATACCCGAATTCATGTTGTATCCTCGCAACCTGGAAATCAAACTAGGTTTTGATAGAATTAGAGAACTTATTAAGAAAGAGTGTTTAAGTACACTAGGGTCCTATTATGTGGACAAAATGAAGTTTTCTAACAGTTATGCAAGAATAAGGTCCTGGCAAACGCAAACCGAAGAGTTAGCAACCATACTTTCCAATTCGGAAGATTTTCCGAGCAGCAACTATATAGATGTATCACAAAGTTTGGAAAAAATTAGAATCGTGGGTGTTTACCTTCTCGAAAGTGAGTTTCATGCCTTGCAACTTTCTTTGGATACGATTTTTAAATGTTTGAGCTTCTTAAACAATGCCGAGGGCTACCCTGAACTAAAAAAGCTTGTCGAGCAGGTTGATCTCGATAAAATTGTTGTGAAGGAAATTTCACAAAAGATAGATGAGGATGGGAAATTGAGGAATAATGCAACCCCTGAATTGAGCAGAATTCGTAAAACAATGCTCCAGGAACAGGCAAAACTCAGAAAAGTGCTGGATCAAATGCTAAGGAAGGCGATTGAAAAGGGATATACATCGAATGATCATCAAATAACCATTAGGAATGGTAGAATGGTTATTCCGGTACTTGCCGAGCATAAAAGAAGAATTAAAGGTTTCATTCACGATGAATCTTCCACAGGCCAATTGGTTTACCTGGAACCGGCTGAGGTGCTGGAAATAAACAATGAACTGCGAGAACTGGAATCGCAGGAAAAACGAGAAGTGATTCGTATTCTTACGGAATTGACAGATTTCATCAGACCTTTTCTTCCGTCACTTAAAAAAGCCTATAATTTTTTGAGTTTGATTGACTTTATCAGGGCCAAAGCCAGATTCGCATTAAAAACCGAAAGCGTTAAACCGGAAATAAAAGATGAACAGGTAATCTTATGGAGTAACGCACGACATCCATTGTTGCAATTAACACTTCAGGAACAGGATAAGAAAGTGGTACCATTAAATATTAGTTTAAATGATGAACAAAGAATTTTGTTAATATCAGGACCGAATGCAGGGGGCAAATCTGTTTGTTTAAAAACTGTAGGCTTGTTGCAGTATATGTTCCAAACCGGTTTAATGGTACCGGTCAAGGAGGATTCAACCTTCGGGCTTTTCGATGATTTATTTATTGATATAGGAGATGAACAGTCGCTTGAAAATGATTTGAGTACGTACAGTTCGCACTTAAAGAATATGAACCATTTCGTTAACAGATCAAATGAACAGACCTTGTTTTTGATTGATGAGTTTGGAACTGGCACAGAACCTAATTTTGGAGGAGCGATTGCAGAATCTATTCTGGAAACTTTGAATAATAGAAAGGCTTTTGGAGTCATCACCACCCACTACTCTAACCTGAAAGCCTTTGCAGATAAAACGCCGTTCATTTCAAATGCGGCCATGCGGTTCGATGTAGAGAACCTCGAACCGCTTTACCAGCTCGAAATCGGGAAGCCCGGTAGCTCATTCGCACTGGAGATTGCCAGGAAAATCGGGCTGCCACGAATTGTGGTCAATAAAGCCAAGCAGAACCTTGGAGAGGATAAAGTAAACTTCGATAAACTGCTGAATAAACTCGAGCAGGATAAGAAATTTTATGAGGAACAGAATACCCGACTGAAATCCAAAAACAGGGAATTGGAAGTTGCCTTGAAAAAATATGAGCAACTGACCAAGCAACTGGAAAACGACAAAAAAGAAATAATTAATAAGGCTAAGGAGGAAGCCAAACAATTACTTTCTGATACCAATCAAAAGATAGAAGCGACTATTAAATCAATTAAAGAGAATAAGGCTGAAAAAACTAAAACCAAAGCGCTTCGGGAAAATCTCGAACAATTCAGGAAATCTATCAAAAAAGAAAAGGTTGAGAAAAAAGAGATTGTTGAAGTGGTGGAAGGAAAGATAGAATTGGGATGTTATGTTAGAATTAAGGGGCAGGATACGATTGGAGAGGTTATGAGTATCAAAGGGAAAGATGTGGAAATTTTAATTGGTGAATTAAAATCTAACATAAAACTGAACAGGTTGGAGAAAGTGTCAAAAAGACAAATCAGTCATAAACTCAAGGAGATCGAAAAAAAACCTCTTACCAAAGGGATCGATCTCAATAAAAAAAGATTTGACTTTAGTACGAATCTGGATGTTAGAGGGAAGCGAGTGGAGGAGGCATTACCGGAAGTTGAAGCCATTATTGATGATGCCTTAATGTTTGGGATCAATGAGATAAAAATTATTCATGGAAAGGGAGATGGTATTTTAAGAGAAGTGATCAGAGACTATCTTCGCAACTATAGTCATGTCAAAAAGGTAAGAGATGAACACGTGGAAAGAGGAGGGGCAGGAGTAAGTATAGTTGAGCTAAAATAAAAAAGCACCTCATCGAGGTGCTTTCAATATCTACTATAAATTTATCTTTTAATTAAAATTCAAGACATAAGTACCAGCTAATCCCTTGTTCCTACTGATAGGTGCATCATCAGCGGTAGCAACAGTAAAATTCATTGTGAGACTTGTTGCAGAAATCGTTACATTGATCACTTGCCCTCCGGTGGTAGTTATGCTATTCTGACTATCATTGGATGTGAAACTCCAACCAACAGAATTTGAGAATAATCCCTGAGATCCGTTAGTAGTAAAAGTTCCACCCTGCACATTGTTTTTATCAGCATTGATCGTGCCGGAAAATGTTAAGGTCATGCCATCAAAATCTGTGGTAGCATTGCCTCCAACAGTAGCACTGGCAAGGTTCCAAGTCTTAGGTGAATCTTTACCTTTTAGATTATCTAAAGCAATTTGGGCAGGTGTATCGGCTGGTGCAGGTGAAGAAGATCCGCAGCTGGCGTAGATCGCTAAGCTTAGTAAGACTCCGGCAGTGAATAAATAATTTAGCTTTTTCATGTATGCTGTAGTTAATTTTAAATTCAAATGGTTAGCAAATATTATTTAAAAAAAGAAAAATTCAAAAAATCGCTACAAGTTTTAAAACGTATTTTAAATTGAATTATTACATCTGTAACGACTAATAATTGCGTTTAAATATTGGTAAAATAAATCTTTAAAATTAGCAAGTGATTTAATCTTTAAAATCCCTTAAATCAATGTTTTTGTTACAAAACTCGTATTCAATTTTTTGATTGGAACTTATTATTATTAATGTATTTTCCAATAGTTTGGTAACCTCATTTAGATACCATTTTGTACCTAAAGCGTCTAAGTTAGTAGTAGGTTCATCCAGCAATATTACATCCGATTCCGAAAAAAAGGCCAGTCCCAGTTTTAAGCGTTGCTTCATTCCCGAGGAGAAATTCTTGATTTGTTTGTGTTTTGAATCCTCGAGATAAAGCCTGTTAATGATCTCAGAAATACTCAGATTACCTGCAATTTTCTTAAAAGTGAAATGAAATTTTAAGAGCTCCGGTAATGTAAATTCCTCAATCAATTCGAGATACGGATTCGCTTGTGTTTGGTACTGGTAAAAATACTCGGGGTCAATAACCTCCTGGTCCGATTTATAGACCACAGTGCCTTTTGTTGCCGGGATCGACCCTGAAATGATCTGAAGCAGTGTCGATTTCCCACTTCCGTTAGGCCCTGTAATTGAGTAACTATTGCCTCTTTTAAAATTGAAATTGATATCCTTGAATATCCACTCTTTATTAAATTTTTTGCTTAGGTTATGGATGTGGATATCCATGTTTCTTAATTCTTATAGCCCTTCATAATGCCCCTGTCTGAATTCTTAATGAAATTCAGAATTTCATCCCTTTCTTTAGAAGGAGGCATTTCCAGTTCTATAATATCCAGTGCCTTTGAATTATTAAGCCCTTTCAGGTAAATATTGCGGTAAATTTCCTGGATCTCCTGAATCTTTTCGTTTTTGAAGTTCCTTCTCCTGAGACCTATGGAATTAATCCCGCTATAACTAAGGGGTTCCCTCGCCGCTTTGGTATAGGGCGGAACATCTTTTCTTACCAGAGAACCGCCAGAGATCATAACATGGGCACCAATCTTTACAAACTGATGAACTGCACTCGATCCTCCAATGATAGCCCAATTATCAATGTTGACGTGGCCGGCCAATTGTACGGCATTGGCTAAGATACAATTGTTCCCCACAATACAGTCATGCGCTATGTGTACATAAGCCATCAGGAGACAATTCTTGCCAATGACTGTTTTATGTTTATCTATGGTTCCCCGACTCACCGTTACAAACTCTCTTATGACGGTATTGTCACCTACTTCTGTAGTCGTTTCTTCACCGTCAAACTTTAAGTCCTGGGGAATAGAAGAAACTACAGCACCAGGATATATTTTTACATTTTTACCAATCCTGGCCCCTTCCATGATGGTAACATTCGAACCTATCCAGGTACCTTCATCAATTTCTACATTTTTATGAATCGTACTGAATGGCTCAATAACTACATTTCGGGCTATCTTAGCCTGAGGATGTATATAAGCTAATGGTTGGTTCATGAATCTTTACGTACAATACTTGCAGTCATCGTTCCTTCGCAAACAAGATTGCCACCGACATAGGCTTGTCCTTTCATTTTTGCAATTCCTCTTTTGATCGGAGCGAGAAGCTCACAACGTATAACCAAAGAATCGCCCGGCAAAACCATTCGTCTAAACCTGAAACTCTCAATTCCAAGAAAATAAGTCCAATAATTCTCCGGGTCGGGAACGGTGTTGAGAACAAGTATGCCACCTATTTGTGCCATTGCTTCTACCTGCAAAACACCAGGCATCACAGGGTTACCCGGGAAGTGTCCCTGAAAGAAAGGTTCATTCATAGTGACATTCTTTACTCCGGCGACTGTTTCTTCGTCCAAATGGAAAATCTTGTCGATAAGAAGAAAAGGATATCTATGAGGAAGTATGTTGCTAATTTGATTTATATCAAGAACAGGAGGTAATTTGGGATTGTATTGCGGAACATTGTTGTTCTGCTCCTCCATCATTTTTTTAAGTTTCTTTGCAAAAGCCACATTGGCAGCGTGCCCTGGTCTGGCAGCTAATATTTGTGCTTTCAATGGCCTTCCCACCAGTGCGAGATCTCCTACAACATCCAATAACTTATGACGGGCAGGTTCATTCTTATATCTCAGTTCGACATTATTAAGGATCCCCTCTTTCTTTACTTCAACTTTTTCTTTGTTGAATAGCTTGGCCAAATTGTCAAGCTCATGATCCTCCACAACCCTGTCCACCACAACAATTGCATTATTCAGATCACCCCCTTTAATAAGATTGTTTTTGTGGAGCATTTCCAGTTCATGCAGAAAGCAAAACGTTCTGCAAGAGGCGATTTCCTTTGAAAATTGATTGATATCATTTAAAGAAGCGTGCTGACTGCCTAGAACAGGTGAATTATAATCCACCATAACAGTCAATCTGTAATCGTCTAATGGCAATGCGGCAATCTCAACATCCCTTGATTTGTCCCTGTAGAAAATGCTTTCCGGGACTTCAAAAAAATTTCTGAGTGCGTTTTGCTCTTCAGTTCCTGCCTCGGCCAAAGAATCTATATATACTTTTGAACTCCCGTCCATTATAGGAGGTTCAGGACCATCAAGTTGGATAAGCACATTATCAATTTGCAAACCTACCAGCGCTGCTAAAGTATGTTCGACGGTATTGATTCTGGCTCCGTTTTGTTCTATGGTAGTTCCCCTGGACAGATCAACAACGTTGTCTACGTCTGCATCCACTATTGGCTCGTTCTCCAAATCGACCCTTTGAAACTTTATCCCATGGTTAGGTTTGGCGGGAAGAAATGTCATATTTGCCTCAACTCCAGTATGTAATCCTACCCCAGAAACCGTTACAGGTTTCTTGATGGTATGTTGCTTAATGTTCATCATGCTGTTTAAATGTCGGCAAATTTAGTATTTTTTCTTCAAGTTGTTTAATTCTCTCATTTAATTCGGGAAGATTTCTATAAACAGCAATTGTGCGGAGATATTGCTTATGATCAATGGCGGGACTTCCAGTAGCAATGGTATCATCTTTTAGGGATTTCGGGACTCCGGATTGTGCACCGACAGTGACCCTGTTTCCAATTTCAAGATGTCCGACAATGCCAACTTGTCCTGCAATAATACAGTTTTCGCCTAGTTTGCTGGATCCGGAAATTCCGGATTGTGCAGCAATGACTGTATTCTTTCCTATTTCTACGTTGTGAGCTATTTGTATAAGATTATCAAGCTTTACACCTTTTCGGATAATCGTGGATTCCAGTGTTGCACAATCGATCACCGTATTGGCTCCTATATCCACATTATCTTCAATTACAACATTTCCAAGTTGAGGTATGGTTTTATATGAACCGTCGGACTGCGGAGCAAATCCAAAACCATCACTTCCAATGACCACACCTGAATGGAATACACAATTATTTCCCACAATCGAATTGGCATAGATCTTCACTCCCGGGTGGATAATAGTATTATCCCCAATTTTCACGTTGTCCCCAATATAAGCCTGTGGATATATCTTAACGTTATTCCCAATGGAGGTGTTTTCACCTATATATGAAAAAGCACCGCGATAAATGCCTTCACCCGTTTTGGAGTTTTTACCAATATAAGAGGGATCTTCTACACCTTTTTTCTGAAAACTTATGATTTTATGATATTCCTCAAGAAGAACCGTAAAACTCAAATATGGATCCTGCACAAAAATCAGTGTGGCACTGATGGAAGATTTTGGCATAAACCCCTCTTTTACGATAATTGCTGTAGCCTCAGTGGAATAAATGTAGTTTTCGTATTTCGGGTTTGATAAAAACGAAATGCAACCCTTCTTCGCATCTTGTATTGTAGCCAGTTTATGCACTGTTAACTCACCGTTCCCTTGTACTTCCCCACCTAAAATCCCTGCAATTTGATTTACGGTAAACTCCATTTAATTTATTCAGGTTATACTAAAATTGTCACAAAGATAAACTTTTGGCCCAGCATAGGTAGTATTTTTTTACAATTTTGCTCATGGCTTTTATATTGGGAAGATCGGATGCTTGAGCTACATCCAGAATCTTTCCATTTTTTGTTAGAATATTGATGCTTTGTCCTTCCGAAATATAAGCGGAATTACTCATTGAACCATGTGCAATAAAATATTCTGACTCCTTTTCATTTAAATTGAGCTTTTGAATAATACGTGTTTGTTTCTCTTTTATTTTTTCATCTTGAATTTGGTCATTAGACAAAACCACTTTAAAAAGCCGCCTGTTGAGGATCATATTGGCCAATAATCTTAGAACTTTATCCTCACCCTGACTCCATATTTTTATCGCAGCCCATATATCATAATCATCCAGGGAACAAAAAGCAGTCAGGTACGCATCGTTATTTTCAAAATCTTCCAGCGTGATTTCATTTTCCAAAAACAACTTCAATGGTTTAGTGGAAAAGAGTGGTTCCTGATTGGATATAAGATCTTTGGCCCTGGTGATCAATTTCACCAGGATTTTCTCTGAGCTTATGGTTGTTTTATGTAAATAAACTTGCCAGTACATTAACCTTCTGGCACTGAGAAAATTTTCAATGCTATAAATTCCTTTTTCCTCTACAACAATTTGATCATCCCGGACATCAAGCATTTTGATAATTCTGTCCGCACCAATGGTCCCTTCGGAAACACCAGTGAAAAAACTGTCCCTGTTAAGATAATCTAAGCGGTCGATGTCAAGCTGACTGGAAACAAGTTGGTGGAAAAATTTCCTTTCATATTGATCGCAGAACATTCGAATGGCCAAATCAAGCGCGCCACCGAAATGTTTATTAAGATGTTTTATGACAAGAAATGAAATGTCTTCATGTTTTATCCCTTTTAGTAGACAATATTCAAGCGTATGTGAAAAAGGACCGTGTCCAATATCATGAAGCAAAATAGCGATCAAAGCCGCTTCATATTCTTCTTGACTGATTTCATTTCCCTTGCTTCTCAGATTATCCAATGTGATGGACATCAAATGCATGGCACCAATAGCATGATGAAATCGGGTATGTAATGCACCCGGGTAGACGAAATCTGTTAATCCAAGTTGCTTAATTCGACGTAACTTCTGAAAAAAAGGATGTTCGATAATGTCGAAAATAAGATCAGTAGGAACAGCAACAAATCCATAGACAGGATCGTTAAATATTTTCTTCTTGTTCAATCCTTATGTTGATTTAATTTTTTAATTTAAAGAAAAAAAGCAGGCATGCAAAGATACAGTATTTTGTGGGCGGATGATGAAATAGATTTGCTTAAGCCCCATATTTTGTTCCTTAACAATAAGGGCTATGATGTAACGGGTGTAAACAGTGGTGCGGATGCCATTGATCATTGTGAAAACAGTCAGTATGACATTGTTTTTTTAGATGAAAACATGCCAGGGATGTCGGGATTGGAAACCTTGAATCATATCAAATCAACAAAGCCAAATATTCCTGTGGTCATGATCACTAAGAGTGAGGAGGAATATATCATGGAAGAAGCGATTGGATCTAAGATCGCAGACTATCTGATCAAACCATTAAACCCGAATCAGATACTCCTTTCGGTCAAGAAAATTCTGGATAATAAAAGACTTGTTAACGAAAGAACAACCATTAGTTATCAACAGGATTTTCGTAACCTGAGCATGGCTTATAATGATCATATCGATCATAATGATTGGATTGATATATATAAGAAATTAGTATTCTGGGAACTTGAGATTGATGCCACTGACAACAGAAGCATGTCTGAAGTTTTTGATATGCAAAAGAGTGAGGCAAATGCCAATTTTGCGCGCTATATTGTAAATAATTACCAATCCTGGCTGAATGATGCCGACGTAGATAAGCCGTTGCTTTCTCATCAGCTAATGAAGAAAAAGGTATTTCCTGAGGTTGACAATAAAAAGCCCATTTTTTTCATACTGATTGACAATCTGAGATATGACCAATGGAAAGTTCTGGAGCCTATCATCAATGAATATTTTAATATTTTGGAGGAAGATGCTTATTATTCTATTCTTCCAACAACTACTGCTTATTCGAGGAATGCGATTTTCGCCGGGATGCTTCCTGATGATATGTCCAAGTACCATCAGGACATTTGGATAGGAGAAGATGATGACGAGGGTAAAAACAACTATGAAGATCAATTCTTAAAAAGGCAGTTGCAGAAAAATCGCCTGGATATAAAATACAGTTACAACAAAATCAAAAACCTTTCCCAGGGACGACAGCTTATTGATAGTGTAAATAACCTCATGAATAATGATCTGAATGTGATTGTTTACAATTTCGTTGACATGCTATCCCATGCCAGAACAGAGATGGAGATGATCAGAGAACTGGCTCCTGACGAGGCTGCATATCGATCAATTACCAAGTCATGGTTTATGCATTCACCTTTATTTGAGGTCCTTAAGCGTATATCAGATAAAGATGCTAAAGTTTTTATCACTACCGATCATGGCACCATCAGAGTGAAGAAACCGAATAAAATTATAGGTGACAGAAATACCAATACAAATCTAAGGTATAAGCAGGGAAAAAATTTAAGCTATGATGATGATAGGGTATTCGCCGTAAGAAAACCTGAAACATTGCATTTGCCAAAAATTAATGTTTCAACCGCCTACGTTTTTGCCATGGAAGATTACTTTTTCGCTTATCCTAACAATTACAATTATTATGTTAACTATTATAAGGATACTTTTCAACACGGCGGTATTTCATTGGAAGAGATGATTATTCCAATTATTTCGCTAACTTCGAAAAATGCAGGTTAATACAGGATTTGAAAAAGAACTAACCTGTGAACATCTCGAATTTTTACCACGTCTGGCAGAGGATATAGTAGAATTTGCCGGTGACAATAGAATATGGTTATTTGAAGGAGAAATGGGAGCAGGAAAAACTACCTTGATCAAGGCAGTGTGTGATGTGTTTCAGGTTGAAGATAATGTCAGTAGCCCAACCTTCTCAATTGTAAATGAATATTTGAATAACTCCGGAGAAACTTTTTACCATTTTGATTTTTACAGATTGAAAGATGAAAAAGAAGCAATGGACATTGGCTGTGACGAATACTTTGAATCCGGTAATATATGTTTTATAGAGTGGCCCTCCCGAATTTCATCCATACTTCCATCAAATTTCTGTCAGATTGAAATTATTTCAGATCAAAATGGTAAAAGGATCATAAAGTTAAAGAAACATGAAGGATCAATATAAATCTGGTCTGGAAGAACTGGCAAAGGAACGAAGCCTATATCCTCAGGAATCTTTATTGAAAATAAAAGAGGGTGAAGGGGGGCTTTTATTTGGAATACCCAAGGAAATCGCATTGCAGGAAAGAAGGGTTGCACTAACACCGGAGGCTGTTGCATTATTAGTAAACAATGGGCAGGAAGTATGCATTGAAAGCGGGGCAGGAGAAACTGCAAAGTTCTCGGATAAAGAGTATAGTGAAGCCGGAGCAAAAATTGTTTATTCAGCAAAAGAAGTTTACGAAGCCAGGATTATTTTGAAGATCGAACCTCCGACACAGGATGAGATAAATTTCATGAAACCCGGATCTACGGTATTTTCGGCTATTCAGATAGGAAGTCAGAATGTAGAGTATATAAAAGCGCTGAACAAACAAAAGATCACGGCAATAGGATTTGAATTACTAGAAGATAAAGTAGAAGGAAAACCTGTAATCAGGGCTATGAGTGAGATAGCCGGAGGAGCTTCTTTGTTAATTGCAGCAGAGTATTTGAGTGGTACTAACAGTGGAAAGGGTATGCTGCTAGGTGGTGTTACCGGAGTGCCTCCAACAAAAGTAGTTATCCTTGGTGCAGGGACGGTTGCTGAGTATGCAGCAAGAGCGGCTATAGGTTTAGGAGCGGAAATTCAAATATTCGATAACCACCTTTACAAACTTAGAAGGATAAAGCATGCACTGGGGCATCAAATTTTCACCAGTACATTTGGGAATGCTACATTGGCTGAATCTCTCACAACCGCTGATGTTGTGATTGGGGCAGTAAGAATGGAAAAAGGAAAGGTTCGTTGTTTCGTGACGGATGAGATGGTGGCTAATATGAAAAAAGATTCCGTCATCATCGATGTGAGCATTGATCAGGGTGGTTGTTTTGAGACTTCTCAAATAACCACGCATGAAAGACCTATTTACAGGAAACACGATGTTATTCACTATTGTGTGCCCAATTTAACTTCAAGGTTTGCCGGGACCGCCTCCACTGCGATTAGCAATATATTTACCCCGATTCTAAGACAAATGGCCGAAATCGGTGGGGTAGAAGAAATGATTTTTACACATCATTGGTTTATGAAGGGGGTTTATACCTATAAGGGAAGTTTAACCAATGCTGATATAGCAAAAAAATTCAACCTGAAACATACGGATTTGGAATTGCTGATGGCTGCAAGGCTTTGATTAGAGGCTGAAGTATTTAAGTTTAGGAGGTGCTGAATAATCAATTTACTTTTTCTGTTTGTTCAAACTCAATGTAATTGATTTATGCCTGATTTTTTACTTCTTTTTTATATCTATCTATGAATTTTTCAGGTAATGCTGACTGCTGGTTTCCTGATCATAAAAAACTCCCATAGATAGAAGTAACGTCTTCAAAGCAAATACTTACTTATACATTTCTAACCTACTTCTTCCGCTTATAGTGATGGTTATTGGTAAAGTACTAGGGATGCTCACAGCCACAGCTGCCTCAGCGATTGCAGAGCGAAAAAAGTTATTGGTCAGAGAAGTTTGCAATAAAAGTCAAACGATTGGAATAATTTATAAATTTGGAAAAAACTGTTTTTGAAATTACATTACGTGATTAAAACCGATAAATTGATCACAGCAGAAACTAATCCGGAAAAATTTAGCAATAAGCTGCATCAACCTGAAAACAAGGAGAGCGGAAACAGATATTCAGATCTTGAGCTCTGGCAGATGTTTAAAAAAGGACATGAAGGAGCATTTAGTATCATTTACAATAATTTTTTTGATATTATGGTTTCTTACGGTCATATCTTTACCCATGACAGAGAACTTATCAAAGATTGCATCCAGGATCTTTTTGTAGATCTCAGAAGAAGCAAAAACCTTTCGGATACTGACTCTATTAAATTCTATCTTCTGAAAGGCCTGAAATGGAAACTGGCAAAATACATCCGGAAAAGCCAGGCTTATGTATCATTGGCAGACAAACATATATCCCTACTGAAATTTGAAGTATCACATGAATTCAGACTGATCAACCATCAACTGGAATCCGATAGGCGTAGCAAATTATCAAAGATCATGAACGAAATTGCACCGCGTCAGAAAGAATGTATATATTACTTTTACTATCAGGGGTTCTCATATAAGGAGATTGCAGCAATCATGAAATTAAGAAGTGCAAAATCAGCAAGAAATCTTCTCTACAAGGCCATCAAGTCCCTGAAACGTCAATTTGAGGGATAGCTGCCAGCATCCTTTTATCCTTTATTTAAAAAAAATCTTCAGAATGGAGGTGTCATTCAGACATCGTTGAGCATATATAGTTATAACGCAATGCCATAGGCATCATATGAAATACGATAATTTTGAATTCGAAGATTTTTTGAGGGATGAGCAGTTCGTCGAGTGGGTGCTACAACCAACTGAGGAATCTAACTATTTTTGGACAAGTTGGCTGGAGCATCACCCTGAACATCGGGAGAAAATTGTTTTGGCGAAGGAATATATTTTATCTATAAAGATCAAAGAACCTGAATATAAAGTAGACTCAAAGGAAAAGGATAAGATATTTGAACAGGTACTGGAAAACCGTAAAAGTGATAGTCACTGGAGGTTATTCGAGAAGAGGGAACGAGGTAAGGCCTATTATTCCATTGCTGCTTCCATCATTGTGCTCTTGAGTTTGGGAATTTGGTATTTCAGTCAATTTGAGGAGTCAACTGTGACTGTGCCACAGCTAGTTGTAAAAAGTAATCCTGCTGGTAGGACATCAAGAATATTTCTGCCTGATGGGTCAGAAGTAAAACTAGGTCCGAGAAGTCGTATTGAGTATCCAAGTTCCTTTAATGCCGAAACACGCAGGATAAAACTGATTGGGAATGCTTTTTTTGATGTATACAAAGATCCTGAAAAAGCTTTTATAGTAGAAACAGGTAAACTTACGACCTCCGTATTCGGAACCTCTTTTGTTGTTACTATGAAGGAAAATCAAAACGTAGATGTAGCTCTGGTGTCAGGTAAGGTAAGAGTGGAGGCTAATGGCCACTCAATGGACTTATTACCGAACCAGACTGCTCGATATAAATCCGGCTCAGGGAAACTTGAAAAGTCACACCTGGATTATGATAGAGACATAGCATGGGTACATGGTATCTTAGTATTCCAGTCTGCTGAAATAACTGAGGTAATTAAGCGCATTGAATCCTGGTATGGCGTAACCATTGAAATGGAAGGTAGGGTCTCGGATTATGGTAAGCTCAATGCAAGATTTGACAATAAAAGTCTGGAATATATATTAAATGCATTGACCTATTCTTTAAACATAAAGTATGAAAAAAATGGGAAGGAAATTCTAATACTAAAACAGTAATAACTATGGAGGTGTTCACCCCTCGCCAAAGAAGTTGAACACCTCCGAATGTTAATGATTTGAATGTTTACTAAACAAACCATTATGATATGAATACAAAAATACGAAGATCAATTGTAAAAATGTCAAGGATCGCACTGATTATTTTCTATGCTCAGACTGTACTGCTTTCAGTATCAACAGCTAGTCCATCCAGTGCTCAGAAAAGTATAGAAGACATCTATCTTAGTCTTAATGTCAAAGGAAAAGATTTGCCTGCCACATTTCGCCTGATCAGTGAAAAAACCAATTTCAGGTTTATTTATGATGAAAATTTGGTGAATGGAAAGCACGTTTCCCTGAAAGTCAGGAAAGAAAGCCTTGGAAATGTTCTGAGGAAAATCTCACAAAAGTTAGAACTGGAATTCAAAAGGATCAATAATGACATTCTGGTAAAATCAAAACCCGCTGTTGAAGTTGTTGTACAGGAGGCATATAATGTTACCGGAGTGGTAACAGACGATGAAGGCGAACCATTGCCAGGAGCTACTGTTCAGGAAAAAGGTACGTCCAATGGTACCATCACAGATGGCGAGGGTAAATTCTCCTTAACCGTATCGGACGAAAATTCTGTGCTGGTGATCTCCTACATAGGTTACCATGCTGTTGAGGTAACGGCCAATTCGGCATCACCGTTAAAGATTGTATTGATTTACGATCTTCAGAGCCTGGAGGAAGTGGTGGTAGTAGGGTATGGTGTCGAGAAGAAATCAAACCTTACCGGTTCAGTAAGTACTGTAAGCAGTGATGATCTGACCCAGGTACCCACAGCAAATACGTCAAATCTGATATCTGGACGATTGCCTGGAGTTGTGGCCAAACAAGGTTCGGGACTTCCTGGCTCTGACAATTCAAATCTCAGTATTCGGGGGTTTGGTCAACCATTGGTTTTGGTTGATGGTATCGAAATAGAAGATGGGTTGTCCAGAACTGATCCTAATGATATAGAAACTATTTCGGTATTAAAGGATGCAGCGGCTGCTGTATACGGAGCAAGAGCAGCCAATGGGGTTATTCTTGTTACCACAAAAAGAGGATCAAAAGAAAAGTCAACAATCACTTACGACGGCTCTTGGACTTTTCAGACGGCAACTGCATTTCAGAAACGAGTTAATGCTGCTGAATTTGTTGAGTTGGTGCGTGAAGCGGATTTTAATGAAGTTGGCGATTTTGATACCCAGTTCAGTGCCGATGATTTAGAAAAGTACCGCAACGGTGATCCGGGTTATGAGGGAGGAGATTGGGTAGATGCGCTAATAGACAACTTTGCTCCAATGCAGCAGCATAGCTTAAAGATATCCGGAGGTTCCGAATCGGTAAGATATTTTGCTTCTGTTGGAACTACAGATCAGGAAAGCTTTTTTACAGCAAGAGATCACGACTATGAAAGAAGAAATGTTCGAACTAACCTGGACATTGATTTAAACCAAAACTTAAGTTTCAATCTGGACCTTGCCTACCGACGCGATAAACGAGATTACCCAACAGGCGGTCTGAGTGAAATATTCAATGACCTAACTACTGCGGCTCCTATACACCCAACATCTTTACCCGACCCAAGTGTGGGTGTAGCTTTTTCGGGGTTCTCACAAAGAAATCCTGTGGCACGCACTGATCGGGATCTAATGGGATTCGATACAAGAATAGACAATACACTTACGGGCAAGCTTGGTCTTCGATATCAAATACCTGGAATTGAAGGCCTAAGCATAAGAACTGAATTGAATGTTGTGCAACTGAACCGATCAAGAAAAATATCTCAGTTCAATTATCAAGTTTTCCAATTTGATCCGGGGACAGGAGAGTATATTGATCAGGGGAGCCGTTTTGCATCTACTGCAATTAGTGATGAGGAATTTAGAAGATCCCAGGTATACCCGCTACTCGCTCTTGATTATGAAAAATCAGTAGGAGATCACGATTTCAAATTCTTAGTTCTGGGAGAGCAGATCAGAAGAACAGCTAGTTTTATCAGAGCAAGCAGGACCAATCTACTATCAACGGATGTTCCGGAAATTTTTAACGCTTCACAGGATATGGATGCAACAGATGGGAGATCTAGCGCGGATATTGGAAGAAAAAGCTTCGTTTCAAGATTCAACTACAGATATAAAGATAAGCTATTGGTAGAAGCCACACTTAGAGCTGATGGTAATGTTTTATTTTCGCCCGAAAAAAGATGGGGTTATTTCCCAAGCGTTTCTTTAGGCTGGGTACTCTCAGAGGAAGGTTTCCTGCAAAATAGTAATTTGATTGATTTCCTCAAGTTGAGGTTATCATATACTCAACTAGGGGACGATAGAGCAAATGGGATAAATGGATTTGACTACTTAGCCGGATATACAGCCAATAACATTCCAGGATATCTACTAGGAGGGGCTCTAACTCCTGGTATTCGAACATTGGGACTTGCAAATCCGCTACTCTCATGGGAAGTTGCCAATACCTACAATTTTGGAGTAGAAGCAGAATTTCTGGATGGCAAATTGAGTTTTGAAGCCGATTATTTCTATAGAAAAAGAAATGGTATTTTGGTTAGAAACAGCCAGGGGGCTCCTTCAACATTTGGTGCAGAATTGCCTCTTGAAAACTTGAATAGTCTAAGCAATAGAGGTATAGAGCTCAAGCTTACCTATCAGCAAGTATTTGGGGATTTCCGATTAGTAGTGTCACCTAATGTGACCTTCGTAAGGGCCAAATGGGAGGATGTCTTTGATCAAGAGGTATTTACTGATCCGGATCAGCAAAGAATATCTGGCCGTGAAGGTCAGTGGATCAATAGATTTTTTGGTTATGTATCTGATGGGATTTTCATGAGTCAGGAAGAAATTGAGAGCCATCCGGTCGCCCAGGATGAAGCCAGCGCTACTGAACGAAACAGTACAATTCGACCCGGGGATATCCGATATCTAGATTTAGATGGAAACGATACAATCAACTTCAGAGATCAAAGAGTGATTGCTTTCGATAGCAGGTTACCTGAGTTGCTTTATGGTTTGAACATTAGTGCGACTTACAAGAATTTTAGCCTGGGTGTTTTGTTTCAAGGAGCTTCCAGATTTAGTATAGACATCAATGGAAGTGCGCGCACTATGTTTTCAAATTCCTCTGTTCCATTTGATTATCATTACAAATATAGATGGCAGCCTGATCCTAATAATCCAGGTGTAAACATCAACCCTAATGCGCAGTTGCCTGCTGCAGGTACTACAGTTAGTCCTAACAATGAGAGGAGTTCAGACTTTTGGAGAAGAGATGTTACTTATTTAAGGCTAAAGAACATCAATCTAGCATATAATATTCCGACTACTGTCACTTCAAAAATAGGAATGGACAGAATACAAGTTTATCTGGCAGCAGAGAACTTATTTACACTATCCAATTTGGGCATTTACAAAAATGCTTTTGATCCAGAGGCCACAAGTCGTCCAGGGGGACCTGACACGCAGAGAACTTATCCCCTGCATCGAAATTATACTTTTGGAGTAAGAGCCACTTTTTAACTTTTAATTGATTTGACATATGAAAAGTACATATAAATATATATACATATTGATTCTGGCATTAACCACGTCGTGTCAAGATCCTTTTGAATTAACAAGAAATGACATAATTACTGAGGATGTAGTTTTTGAAGATGAGACATTAGCTAACGCGTTTCTCGCAGATCTGTATGAACGGTCCTTGTTTCAACTTAAGGGGGGATTTGCAGATAATAATGTAAATCTAATAAACTCATTTGGTGGTGAGGCAAGAAATTTTGCTCCGTGGCAAGGTCCGTTTGGAAGTGTAATAGGACCTGTTTTTAATGAGCAGGGTGCCGGAAGTCTAAATTATTGGCCTTATGAACTAATAAGAGAAGCTAATGTATTCATAGAAAGTTTATCTCTTTCGACCAGTCTTAATGAAGATTTTATTTCGGTTCGCACGTCTGAAGCACGCTTCCTGAGAGCGTGGGCGTATTTTGAGATGGTTAAAAGATATGGAGGTGTTCCTTTGGTAACAACCGCTTTATCTTCAAATGCGAGCGATGAAGAATTATTGGTGCCCCGGAATTCAGAGAAGGAAATTTATGATTTTATTGGTTCAGAGATGGATGAAATTGCTGTAATCTTACCATCTCAACCAACGGAATTAGGAAGAGTCTCAAGATGGGCTGCACTGGCCTTAAAAAGTAGAGCCATGCTATATGCCGCTTCCGTTGCTAATTTTGGCAACCAGCAACTCGACGGGCTCTTGGGGTTTCCTGCTTCAGAGGCAAATTCTTATTATCAGCGATCATTAGACGCTTCCAATGAGATATTAACAAGTGGTCCTTTTGCCCTGTATAACAAACTTCCAGATGATAAAGTAAGAAACTTTATAGATCTTTTTGTTGATGAAAATGGTAATCCGGAAGTGATTTTCGCAGAACATTTTGATGCTACGGCCGGAAAAGGTCACAACTGGGACCGATTTGCACACCCTGACGGATTCGGCTATGAATGGAATTCAAATTTTCCCGTATACTTAGAAACTCTGGAACTCTTTGATTTTGTGGATGGTCGTTCTGGCAAGATAGATCGTACGTTATATGATGGAGCCAATTTATTCGATCCAGAAGATTATTTTGGAAATAGAGATCCTCGGATGCGTGCTTCTATTTCCTACCCTGGCATGCCTTTAAGAGGCAAATTGACTTTCTATCATCATAGTACGACATTCACGAACCCAGAAACTGGTCTAAGAGAAACATCTGAAAGCCCTACATTCGTTATTCCTGGTTCGAATGGCTGGTTGGCCAAAGCCCCATCTCGTAATGTTGATGCTGGCGGAAATCCTACGTCTCTTCAAATCAGGAAGAGAATGGATGAATCTCTTCCAGAGCCTGGACCAGGCGAGCTGTCCAGTACAGATTATATCATTTTCAGGCTTGGTGAGATATATCTCAATTACGTAGAGGCTGCTTTTTATTTAGCAGATCCCAATGGAGATATGCAGGCTCGAATGAATGAACTAAGGGATCGAGCTGGTATGCCAGCACTTTCTATTGCCGAGATCACAGAAGATAAGATTCGGCAGGAAAGAAGAGTGGAGCTGGCCTTTGAGTCTCAGGTTTTTTGGGATTTAAGGCGATGGCGAATTGCAGTTGAGGAATTAGACCTTGTAATGAGACATAGAATGCGATTTGATTACGATTTTGATGCAGGCCAGTACACTATCCAAATATCAGATGGCGACAAGGGAAGATTGAGATCACATCCGGAGCGCAATTATTACTATGCTCTTGGTCTTTCAAGAATTGCGGACAATCCTAACCTTGTGGAGAATCCCGGATACTAGGTGTCGCTTGTGTCAAGCCTGCTGTTTCGGTTAAGTCGCCTTTATTTTTTACCCTGACCAAGATGAAAAATATGCGTATAGCCGTAGCTACGCAAAGATTTTTTAATGCTGGTAGGTGGAAAAGGACAAGGCTTGGTCGGATAAAGCAGGCTTGACATAACTCTGGTATGAATTCTAAGCAACTTTTTATGTTTTATTGTTGCCCCGTACCATAGTTTGTTGGATCTTTTTGAGAGAGACTTTTTTGTGTTGTAAATCGATATGATGGGATTTTATTACCAAATGAGAAAGACTATAGGCTCTAAGTGTTGAAAACTTCAGTATACCAATAGAGTAAAGATCACGTAAACTGCCCAGCTTGGAAAGATATACACTACAGTTTGGGGCTATCTATGCTGTTTTGCATTTGATAGCCCTTCGTGTTTATGCTCTTTGCAAGTGATCTAAAGGTGGCTGTCTATCACTTCATTTCTGTCTTGGGCGTATAAGTAACCCAATACAATGGACAATGCCCAAAGCACTAACAATATTATAAAAGAATCAATATTGCCTGGGAATGAGTGTTAAAGTATTTAAGTGTTAAACTTAAAGCCTGATGCGGCTATTCAGGTGATTATTATCAATACTTTTCAGTAAGAGGTTACAAAAGCTGCTGATCGTTATTTTTGTATACCAGGCACTTACCGGTCTCCAGCACATAATAAAAAATAGCTTCTATTCAAATAAATTTCCTTTATGATGATTAAGATATTTTTCAACTTCAACACCTCAACACTTAAGCACTTCAACACAATACCAATGACCTTTCTCCATAACAATTCCGCTTGATCCGAACTCATGCACTTATGAAAGGCTTTTTAATCTCTCCTCGAGTGCCTTGATTTTGGCTTCGGCATCGGCAAGTTTCTTTCTTTCGTTTTCTACAACTTGTGCCGGAGCATTATTCACAAATCGATCATTAGAAAGCTTTTTGTTTACTGAAGTTCTGAAACCTTTCGCATATTCCAGTTCACTTGTAATTTGTTCTTTTTCTTTTGTCACATCAATTTGACCTTCAATAGGAACAAAGAATTCATTTCCTTTGATGATGAAGCTTAATGCACCATCAACGTTCGTTTCAGTATATGAAATGCCTTCAAGGTTTGCCAATTTATCCAGGATCGGTTCAAAGGCATCATATCGATCCTTATTGTCTGATTTGATGATCAACGGCAAGCTCGTTTTAGGAGAGATCTGTTTGGCATTTCTCAGATTCCTGATATTTGAAACTATCTCAAAACTCAAATTCGCTTTTTCCAGGAATGATTTATCAAATGCCTGAACTTTCGGCCATTCACTTACCATGATGCAATCGGAGTCCTCCCTATCATTGATTTCATGCCAAATTTCTTCTGAGATGAAGGGCATAAAAGGATGAAGTACCTTCATAAGCTTCTCAAAAAAATTAATGGTGGCTTCATAGGTAGATTGATCAATGGGTTGTTCAAAACCCGGTTTTATCATTTCCAGGTACCAAGAACAGAAATCGTCCCAGATCAATTTATAGATGCTCATCAAAGCATCGGATATCCTGAATTTTGAAAAATGATTCTCTATTTCACTCAAGGCCTGATTAAACCTTCCATCGAACCATTCAATGGCGGTTTTGTTATTTCCATTGTTGATACTACCATCAACTTTCCAGCCTTTGATTAGTCTGAATGCATTCCAGATCTTATTGGCAAAATTCCTTCCTTGCTCGCAAAGTTTTTCATCAAATAACAAATCATTGCCGGCAGGTGAGCTGAACAACATTCCTGTCCTTACACCATCAGCACCATACTTAGAGATCAGATCCAGTGGATCAGGAGAATTTCCAAGTGATTTGGACATTTTCCTCCCTTGTTTGTCTCTAACGATTCCAGTCAAATATACATTTTTAAAAGGCAGTTCACCCTGATACTCATAACCGGCTATGATCATCCGTGCTACCCAGAAGAACAGGATCTCAGGAGCAGTTACAAGATCTGACGTTGGGTAATAAAACTTAATTTGCTCGTTATCCGGATTATTAATGCCGTCAAAAACAGCAATGGGCCATAGCCAGGATGAAGCCCAGGTATCCAATACGTCTTCTTCTTGTTTAAGGTCAGACATTGTGAGCTCGTGAACTTTTGATTGAGCCAGTTTTAGCGCTTCTTCTTCTGTTTCGGCAACAACAAAACTTCCATCCGGTAAGTAGTAAGCAGGAATTCTTTGCCCCCACCATAATTGTCTGGACAAACACCAGTCACGGACATTCTCCATCCATGACCTGTACATATTTTTAAACTTAGGTGGATGTAATTGAATGTCGTCGTTCATCACATGATGTAAAGCAGGTTTGGTAATCTCATCCATTTTCAGGAACCACTGCATAGATAGCTTTGGTTCAACCACTGCATTGGTCCTTTCGGAAAAACCTACATTATTTATATAGTCCTCAACTTTGACAAGATGACCTGCTTTGTCCAGGTCTTTTGATATTTCCTCCCTTACAACGAAACGATCCTTTCCGATATATAACTGTGCATTTTCATTGAGGGTACCATCATCGTTGAGAATATCAATAGATTCTAACTTATGCTTTATTCCGAGCTCGTAGTCATTCAAATCATGTGAAGGAGTAACCTTGAGACAGCCTGTTCCGAATTCCATGGTAACATATTCATCCTCGATGATGGGTATGGAACGATTGATCAAAGGAACAAGTGCTCTTTTCCCTTTAAGATGTCTGTACCTTTCGTCTTTAGGATTGATACAAACTGCGGTGTCACCTAAAATAGTTTCCGGACGTGTGGTAGCAATGGTAACATAATCTTCAGAGCCCTCAATTTGATACCTGATCTGATATAATTTTGATTGGACCTCCTTATGTATTACTTCATCATCACTCAGGGCAGTTTTACCCTGAGGGTCCCAATTCACCATTCGGATTCCACGATAGATATACCCTTTGTTGTAGAGATCAACAAATACTTTGATGACCGCTTTGTAATATCCCTCATCCATTGTGAATTGGGTTCTGTCCCAATCACAAGAGGCACCTAATTTTTTAAGTTGCTTTAGAATAGTACCTCCATATTTTTCTGTCCATTCCCAGCAATATTTGAGGAATTCTTCTCTGCTTATATCACTTTTTTCAATGCCTTTTTCTTTAAGCATGGCCACCACTTTGGCCTCAGTAGCAATGGATGCGTGATCGGTACCGGGTACCCAGCATGCTTCTTTCCCTTCCATTCTTGCCTTTCTTACCAAAACATCCTGAATGGTGTTGTTCAGCATGTGGCCCATATGCAAAACACCTGTAACATTGGGGGGAGGGATAACAATAGTATAGGCTTCCTTCTCAGGATTTGGCTCTGAATGAAAAAAGTTTTTGTCCGTCCAGTATTGGTACCATTTATCTTCTACTTCCCTTGGATTGTACTTGGTGGAAATCGACATTCTTTATATTTACGGTTTAGTACTAAAATTGCTTCTTATATGAAGCTTGCAAAATTAGTAAAAATGACTCAAAGTGTGGAAGCGTTAAAGTGCTAAAGTATTGCGTTATGGCAACCAAAATTGTATAATGGAGTTAATGAGGTGGAAAGAGAAGCTTTTATATGGATTTTAATAAGTTTAAGGAAGATCTGGAAATAGCGCTGCAAGGACCTTTACCAGGTAAAACAGCTCAAATGAAAATGATGGCCAGGAGCAGCAATGGGAACAGGTTCAATATGCTCGAACAAAATAAAGGGGTAAAGATAGGAGGAGTCCTTTTGCTGTTATATCCGGACAATGGAAAGATCCACCTTCCATTGATGAAGCGACCTGATTATGACGGCGTTCATGGAGGACAAATAAGTTTTCCCGGAGGTAAAAGGGAGGAGCAGGATGATGATTTGATCCAAACAGCGCTAAGAGAAGGCTGGGAAGAGGTAGGAATAGATAGAAATGGTGTTGAAGTAATTGGGACTTTATCAGAGCTTTACATTATTGCCAGTAATTTCAAGGTACTTCCAACCATTGCCATGGCTAGGGAAAAACCAAATTTTACAGCAGATAAATTTGAAGTGGAAGAGATTATTGAAACGAGCCTTGATCACTTGTTAAAAGAGGAGACAAGGAGAGAAAAGGATTTACTTGTCAGGAATAAATATCAATTAAGAGCCCCATATTTTGATGTGGATGGACATGTAGTATGGGGAGCTACGGCCATGATCCTAAGTGAGTTTCTTGAAGTTGTAAGTGGTGTTTTCAGTAAAAGATAGCCTCCTGCAAAACGAAAGCATGCATAAGCAGAGGTTATGAAGTTGAGTAATGTCATAGTTTAATAAGTAGTGTCAATGACTTAAAATTCAGAACTAAAAGTTCGAAATTCAAAGCAATAGGGTCAGGCAAACAAACTTACCCAACCCCTTTTGATAAGAACCATGAGGACAACTTATAATGGAAGAAAAACTGAGATTTTGTAAAAATCATCGCCAATTCCATCTTCACTAAGATTTGTGCCCATGGCTAACCTTATGAATTTTCCTTCGTCAAAACTCACTTTTGCATAACCCCCAAGCCATTCATAGACGTCGAAAGGATCCACCTCCGGATCAGTGATCTTCGTTAAGGCAAATTTTTCGTAATAACCTCCCAGGGAAAAAGATTGATTTACTTTTATTCCAGGTGCTATCCAGTTTAATAGGAAATCTTTGGTAGTTGGACCTCCTTTTCTTGTTGCAGCATAATAAGCAAGATATGTTTCAAATTCGAACCAATCATTGTTATATATGGCAAAAATATTTGGAACCAATCCTTCGGCTATTAAGGTTTGATCTCCACCGGAAAGAAACTTGCCATGTGCTATTCCCAAGGTGGGATTTACGTAAAGTTTATTGTCCAGCAATTTGAAACCAAGGCCGATACCTGTTTCCAACAGAAGATCGCCCCCGTTACCTATCGTTCCGAAAGTTGGATTGGTCCAGAAGATGCTATAAAAAGTAAGGTTTAAATTTTCCTTGAGTTCTTTAGTAGCCAGGAAAATCGGAGAAAATCCTGCTACGCTGTTGTGAATAAAATTCACCGCAAAAGTTGTTTGCTTTTCTTTTTTCTCTTCTTCCTCCTGGGCAAAAGTGTAATGCGCCAGTGAAGAAATAATGATAATAGTGATGATTTTTTTCATGGTTTGATAATTTAAATTGGTGTTTTTGCTTTAAAAATTGACATAGTTATGTTGTATTGGATCCAAAGAAAGTCCGGACCCACAAGTCTTGTTTGTATAATAAATTTGAGTTGAAGAGGTAGCTTGCCTCTCCTTATTATTTGCCCTTAAAGCTTGGCTTTCTCTTCTCTATAAAAGCGCGCATCCCTTCCTTTTGATCTTCTATTGCGAAAAGCGCATGGAAAGTTCTACGTTCGAACAAAATGCCTTCTTTAAGTCCAAGCTCCAATGCCCGGTCTACTGCCTCACGTGCCACCATGGTCACGGGCTTACTATAATTGGCAATGATTTCGGCTGCTTCGATAGTTTCTTCCATGAGCCTTTCTGTTGGAACAACACGGGCAACCAATCCGGAACGTTCAGCTTCCTCTGCATTCATCATGCGTCCGGTCAGGATCATGTCCATGGCTTTGGCTTTACCAACGAGTTTGGTTAAACGCTGCGATCCGCCAATTCCCGGTATAACCCCAAGCTTGATTTCCGGTTGCCCGAACATGGCAGTTTCCGCAGCGAAAATCATATCGCACATCATAGCCAATTCGCAACCACCGCCCAGTGCATATCCTGAAACAGCGGCAATTTTTGGCGTGCGTAAAGAGGTAAACCCATCCCATCCGGCAAAGAAATCTTCTTGAACCATCTCAATGTAAGACTTGCTTTCCATTTCCTTAATGTCCGCACCGGCTGCAAAGGCTTTTTCAGATCCGGTGATTACAAAACAGCCTATCTCAGGATCGTGATCGAGTTTTTGTAAAGTGGTGACCATTTCACACATAACTTGGGAATTTAAGGCATTAAGTGCCTTTGGGCGGTTTAGCTGTACTACCACCACGCGTCCTTTACGTTCAATTAATATATTCATGGTAATTGTTTCTTTAAATTAGTTTTAGATAGAACAGGGTAAATTTTCGTTTGCTACTAAATCCTAAGAATCCCAAATGGCCCCATATGCAGGAATGTTTCTGCTTTCCATCCCGTAAACTACCTTCCAGGTGAGCTTTTTATTGGAGATACATATTACTGCCTCAGCGTTGAATTCTTCGTATGCCTTATATGCCAGTTTTACCATGTCTGGTTTTCCATAGGCATCAGTGTCCCATATGATGGCATTGGGTTGTGCTTCAAGGATTTCATCGACCAGTGCATCGCCATAGGTTTTACGCGGATTTCTGGTAGCCCAAACCAATAAAGAGGGTACTTCCTTTGACAATAAATGAGGCAGACATGGTCCTATTCCACTACCGGTAGCTACCCAGATTACCCGTTTAAACAGTTGGTCAACATTTCCAACTCCAGCGGTTGTTATTCCCTTGATCCACACATGTGATGGTTTATCATCAATAAAGGCCCCTGTCCAATCTCCGGCACGCGAAATTGTAAGACGGAAACCGTCTCTTCCAGGCTCGGGAACATTTGCAAAGGAATGCCATTCCATGAGCGGATTACGACTGATGGCTGTAGATGAACCTGCAAAAGGTGTTTCGCCATGGTTAAAACGGACGAGGGCTACATGTGAAGAAGGTCTTATAATTTCCACAGGAACTCTTCTCAATCGAAGCCAGGGAAGAAGAATACTCATCGTTAGTACCACCAGCATCCAGAAACTTATCGAACTAAATAATACATCGCTCAAATTGGCCTCAGGATGCTGGGCTGTTATGAATAGAACCATTTGTGTCCAGAACAATATAAGTGCTGTCCAACCTCCGAATCGGTGAGCCATTTCAAAATTGTTATGATAGCGTGCCCTTATTTTCGGTAGTGCCATCACAACTATAAAAAATAGAAGGGCAAGCAATGAATAGGTCACGACCATTAGGCTATAGGATACTCCCGGAAGATCATTTACATAATGATAAGTAATAGAGGCAACAAATATCGCAAACCATATTGTGCCACTTGTTGTGCCACCACTATGAATACCTCCAAAGTGATAGACCTTGCCCAAGCGCCTTCTTATTGCCAATGGCCAATTGATAGGTACACTGGTGGCAAGTCGAAATAATAAATTAATGACATGTTGTTGTCTGATGATAATCGCAACAAAGAAATTAGCAAGGACTATATTAGAAATTTCACCCAATGCGATACCATCGCTCGTCCACCAATTGCCATTCCCAATTCCAAAAAACAGAAGTGCAAGGTTAACCAAGACCACTAATGAAAAAAGACGATGATAGGGCATCAAGGAAGGGTGTTTCCAGATACGCTTGGAAAAACTTTGCTGATCAGGCAATGCCACCTTGTCAAGGTCTGGTATGGTAGGATCTTCCAATTGAACATCATTTTCTTCTTGCTTCTGCTTCTCTCTTGCAATTTCAATCAGCAATCGCTTATCTATTTTTCCACGACTGGTAATTGGAAATGAATCCATTCCTATGACATATGAGGGCACACAATAATAGGGCAGTGAGGACGCTACTTTTTCCTTGGCAACATTGATGTCAACGGAAAGCGGCCGTACAAATGAAACAAGATTGCTATCATCTAGCTTTAATGTTACGGCTCTCTTACAGGTTGGAGTGGTTTCAAGAACTGCAGAGATGGAGTCAAGCTCGACACGAAATCCCTTAAACTTTACCTGATCATCAACTCTTCCATGATGTTCCAGTTCACCTGTTTCAGTCCAGCGACCTAGATCCCCGGTTCTGAACATTTTGCTACCGTTATTTAGAAATGGATCTAACGCATACCTTTCCTCATTTAAATGATCATTATCAAGATATCCCATAGATACGCAGTCACCTCCAGCCCACATTTGACCAACCTCACCAATCGCACAAGGCTTCTTATTTTCATCAAGAATGTAGACTGTATTGTTGGGCGTCGGCTTACCAATCGTAATGTGCCGGGCATTAGGCTCACAAGGTTGCATTGTATTCACAATGGTTGTTTCAGTAGGACCGCATGAATTATAAAAAGTGCAAATAGAAGCCCATTTATTGGCTAATGACACGGGGCACGGTTCTCCTGCAACAGCAACCGATTTAACATTTTTACATTTATCTGCATTAACCTTATTGAGAATCGACGGTGTGGCAATAATCACATCGGCCTGTTCCGCTGCTTCGGAAATATCTTTTCCACGGATGACCAGTGTGGCGCCATGGGCCAGACAGCCTAAGATCTCCCATGCTGCCATGTCAAAAGCAATACTAAGTATTTGCGATACTTTAAGTCCGGGGCGCATGCCCAGATTGCCGGGTTCACTTAATAGTATGTTACATACATTTCCATGGGTGACCTGGACACCATTAGGAAGTCCTGTTGTCCCTGATGTGAATAAAATGAAACACCGGTCCTCTCTACTGACATTGGGATCTGATTCAAATATAACCGGGCTGTCGACTGATTCTTCAATAATTTTATCAATTTCAATGCATATATGTCCCTCCGGTACCGGAACCATATGCCTTAAATGCGAAAGCGTTAGAATAACTGTGGTAGAAGCTGCCTTAATAATATGATTAAGCTGCTTTTCAGGAGCCACTCCAACGTGTTGCGGCACATAGGCAGCTCCCACCTTGAGTGTTGCCATGATACCTACAAGCATTGGAATAGAACGCTCCAGGAAGAGTGCTACATTGTCGCCTCTTGACACACCATTTTTTTTAAGCAGTACCGCAAGTTTATTGGCTTCTCTATTAAGTTCTCCATAGGTAATGGATGCACCGAGATGTTCGGCTGCAACGGCATCCGGATCAATCATTGCCCTCTCCTCAAAAGCATGGTGAATACAGTAATATGGGAGAGAAGTGATGGGTCCCTGGCCAAATTTTTCAAAAAGATTTTGATCAGATGGCGATAAATTATTAAAGGCCTCTCTTGAAAAAATATGACCTTCACGAACTTCTGTTGCCCTTTCATTGAACCGATCTTGGGTTCTGGTAGGGAGGCTAAGTGGCGGTCTCAGGTTTTTTAGATCTTGTTGTTTAGTGCTCATTTCGATTTTCTTTTATTGCGTGGTTAAAATGATTCAAAGTGCTGGTACAGGTCCCGTTCAAAAAAAATGGGATCAAACTTCCAAGCACAGATAAGTAATAAGGCTTTTTAAAGTGTCTCATGGTTTGTTTTTTAAAGTGAATGTATGGTAATTGCTAACCTGGTTTTTGGTTAAATTAGGGCAATACATTTCCTTTCCGTCATTCGACAGAGCATCAATCGCGGTAGAATCAACTTATTGTTAGCCTGGTTAAATTAAATTAGAGAGGGAGCAGATCTAAATGGTTATTTTATAACGGTTATCATATAAAGAAATTGCTCCATGATGCCTCGGTTAACTTAACCAATGACTCAATTATGATTCAACATAGATTTTGGTATTGACCTAAAAAATATCCAAAAATGATAGCTTTTAAATTTCACAAAACTTTTAAGGTACACCTCCGGCGAAGGTGTGCTGATTTAAGGGGTAAATCTTATTCGGGGTAATGTTCTTCAATATTAACCTCTACCTTTCACAGGAGTATCACGCATTTCTAACATAAAGATCATATTTGAGCATTTATATGAAAAATCCTGTTTGATTGGAAAACATTGGTATACAATTGTCTTGATGTTGACTTTTTGGGAAGCCTCGCCTTGTTACCAACGTTCTGACTTAAATACTTAGGCACTTCAACACTTTCACACAATTCCATTATGAACCTATAAGACTGGCTCGCTGATATTATCTCAAAATTTTAAGTAGCATTGCCCTATGGCATTAAATCATTATTTTCTAAATTTAATTTTTGCCTGATTGACAACAGTATATTAGAAATGGTTTTTTAATCAGGCCAAGCGTCAAAGAAATAGAAACAACGAACCCTAATACTTATGGACGAGACTCATACTCCGAATGCTTTGATAACCAATGATGCGGTCATTTTTGGGATCATCATTTTAATCCTTGCATTTATTTTTAAAACTTCTTCCAGCTCAAATCCTTATTGGAAAAAGTTCTATAAATATGTTCCAATGCTGTTGCTGTGTTATTTTATACCCTCTTTGCTCAATACCTTCGGCGTTGTTCATGAGCCGGATTCCAGGCTTTATTTTGTGGCTTCGAGATACTTGTTACCAGCCAGCCTGGTGCTATTGACCTTGAGTATTGATCTTAAAGAATTTGTGAAACTGGGGCCTAAATCCATTGTTATGTTTTTCACAGCCACCATAGGAGTGGTGATTGGAGGTCCCTTGTCAATACTCATTGTTTCCAGTTTTGCACCGGAGGTTGTTGGTGGTGCAGGGCCTGAAGCAGTTTGGAGAGGAATGGCAACCATTGCCGGAACCTGGATAGGAGGAGGAGCGAACCAGGCCGCCATGTATGAAATCTTTCAACCCTCAGACCGACTTTACTCCATTATGGTAACAGTGGATATTATTGTTGCGGAGGCCTGGATGTTCTTCTTATTATTGGGTGTGGGAAAAGCGAAAGAAATAGATAAGTTTTTCAAAGCTGATGCTTCTTCAATTGAAGCCCTCAGAGATAAAATGGAACATTTTTCTCTAAGTACTGCAAGAATTGCTTCTCTTACGGATCTTATGGTCATTTTAGGGATTGCCTTTTTGGGAACAGCGATCGGTCATTTTTTAGCGGACATCATTGCACCATTTATTGGAGAAAATGCGCCTCAGCTCAGTAAATTAAGCCTTGATTCCTCCTTTTTCTGGTTAGTAGTCATTGCAACTACATTTGGATTGATCCTTTCTTTTACTAAGTGGCGGAAATATGAAGGAGCCGGTGCTTCTAAAGTAGGTAGCGTATTTATCTTTATCTTAGTGGCAACCATAGGCATGAAGATGGACATCAAGGCATTGGCAGATAATCCGGCTTTATTTATGGTTGGCGGGATTTGGATGGCCATCCATGTAATTCTATTATTTGTCGCAGCTAAAATCATTAAAGCACCTTACTTCTTTATCGCTGTGGGTAGTAAAGCCAACATTGGAGGAGCTGCTTCCGCACCTGTTGTGGCTGCTGCATTCCATCCCTCATTGGCACCGGTTGGTGTGCTACTGGCTGTTTTCGGTTATGCACTGGGAACTTACGGCGCTTATCTCTGTGGTCTGTTGATGGAGGTTGTGGCACCTTAGTTATACAATGGGTAATTAATAATGAGTAATGAATAATAGCAATAGGATTTATTTCAAAGCAATAGATCGTTTTCGGACCTATTACTAATTATTCATTACTCATTGTCCATTCTAATTAGTTTCATCGAGTGAATCTGGGCCGCCATCCTGAGCAAAATTTTCCAGTTTGCCGATTTCCTGATCAATTGTCCAAAGGCCAATACCATCTTCTCCAATGATATCAAATAGTTCTACCGCTCTTCTGGCCAATGTCTCTTCTTCTCTTTGCTCGGTCACATACCACTGTAAGAATTGAAACGTTGTAAAGTCCTTTATTTTAAAACAATGATCAACGATATTGTTGATAGACTTTGTTACTTCCAACTCATGGTTTAGAATCAACTCGAAAACTTCTCTCAAGCTACTGAATTCATGTTTGATCCCTGTAATTTCAGGTTGCAAGGCATGTCCACCTGCATCATTAATATAGCCAAATAGTTTCAGCATATGTTGTCTTTCCTCTTCGGAATGATTATACAAAAAAGTGGCCGAATTGGTATATCCCTTGGTGTCACACCAGGAAGCCATTGAAAGATAATAAGCTGAGGATTTTCCTTCCATGTCGATTTGCTCATTAAGTAATTTCTCAATGTCTTCAGTAATAGATCTTAAAGGTGTAATAATTTGCTTCTTCATTTTAATTAAAGTATTTAGGTACTGAGGTGATCAAGCTTTGAAGTTGAAAGCGTCACGAAACTGATACAATTTAATTGGATCAGGGGTTCACAACCATTCCAAAAATCTAAAACTTTTCACACCAATTCACATACAAAATTTTGGAATCGGATTATTTAAAACCTTCTTTCTTGTGCATCAAAAACTGAAAGTGCCTTTGATGCCCCCTTACAAATATAAGGTGGGCCTTGGATAAAATTTGAGGCCCTTGCTTGAATTCCTCTAATTTATAATGAATCAAAATACGAATGAATTTTGTGATCAAAAATGTATGAATTATAAGTAGTAAATTATTTAGATTAAATCTAAATAATATTTAGCTTTGCTCCCGAATTTTAAACCAATAATGCAATGTTTAAAAAGATTTTCTATCTAACGATATTCTCTTTAACACTCCTTGTGGGGTGTAATAATCAATCTTCCAAAAAGGAAGCTGCGGAAACCGAAGCCAAGGAAGTTAATGTGTACACACATCGTCATTACGAGGCGGATCAACAATTGTTCAAAGCTTTTACCGAGCAAACAGGGATTAAGGTTAATGTTGTCAATGCCAGTGCGGATGAGTTAATTCAGAAATTGGAATTAGAGGGTGATAAATCACCTGCGGATATTTTAATTACAGTCGATGCCGGCCGTTTGCACCGGGCCAAGCAGAAAGGATTATTGAAATCTGTGAATTCTGATAAACTGAATGCCAATATACCATCAAAGTTCAGAGACCCCGAAGGGCATTGGTATGGCATGACTTACCGGGCAAGGGTAATAGCTTATGCCAAAGACAGAGTGGACGCATCAGCACTTTCTACTTATGAAGATCTTACAAATGAAAAATGGAAAGGGAAGATCTTAATAAGATCCTCATCCAATATCTATAATCAGTCTTTACTGGCTTCCATCATTGCTGCTCAAAATGAAGATGGTGCTAAGGATTGGGCATCCGGCTTAGTTGCCAATATGGCCAGAGATCCGAAGGGTAATGACAGAGATCAGGTGAAAGCTGTTGCGGCTGGCGAAGGTGACATTGCCATTGTTAACACTTATTATATCGGAAAACTTTTGAACTCTGATAATGAGGAGGAGGTAAAGGCCGGAGAGGCCATTAATATATTCTTTCCAAATCAGGATGATAGAGGAGCTCATATCAACGTCAGTGGTGCAGCCGTTACGAAATATTCTCCCAATGAAGAGAATGCCATTAAATTTCTGGAATTTCTTTCTGATACCGAGGCACAAAGTGTCTTTGCCGAAGCAAATTTTGAATACCCTGTGAAAGAAGGAATCGAAGTGGATTCATTGCTACAATCATGGGGAACTTTTAAATCCGATGAGATCAACCTCTCGGTATTGGGAGAAAATAACAGTAAAGCTGTTATCATCTTTGATGAAGTAGGTTGGAAATAATGAGCACCAGCCTTCAGTTTTCAGGTCCTAGGTATTAGAGGGTCTGCGAATAGGGATCTGAAGGCTTATTCAAACGGTATCAAATTAAGATTCTGAATCCGTAATTCTTAATTTGACCCTGGTTTCAAAGGAACTATTAAACGGGTGGAGTTTGGGAAGTTTATTATTAACAATTCATAAAAAAAGGCGATCATTAAATATATGGGCACTTCATATTTTATTGATTGTCTTTTTTATTGCAACGCCTATTCTTACAATTTTTCTCAATGTTTTCAAAGGAAAGGGTGAATATTGGGACCATATCTATGAAAATCTATTGTTGGATTATGTCTCCAACACCGTTATATTATTAATAGGTGCCATTGTAATCACGGTGGTCGTGGGAGTGGCGGGAGCCTGGGTTATAAGTACTTGTGAATTTCCCGGGAGAAAATTTTTTAGCTGGGCATTGATACTGCCATTATCAATACCCACTTATATCATGGCATATGTTTATGCCGGATTGTTAGACTATTCCGGACCGATTCAATCCTTTTTCAGGAACTCATTGACTATTGAATTGCACAGGGGTATTCTCGATATCATGAATATCTGGGGAGCCATTTTTGTGATGGCTATGGTATTATATCCCTACGTATATATAAGCACAAGAGCCTCTTTTCAGAATCGCTCCAGGTCTTTAATAGAAGCAAGCAGAGTTTTGGGAGGATCTATGAAAAGAACTTTTTTCAAAGTAGCGCTACCCTTGAGCAGGCCTGCCATCATCGCCGGGCTGAGCCTGGTCGTAATGGAGGTCTTAAATGATTATGGGGCAGTCAAATATTACGGTGTGCCTACCTTCACCACAGGCATCTTTCGGGCATGGTTTTCTTTGAATGATATCCAGTCATCAATATTTCTATCAGTTATATTAATGTGTTTTGTATTTGGACTGATTTTACTTGAAAGATGGCAACGAGGCAATCGAAGTTATACCAATGAGAAAATTGAAAAACCCTTACCTCGATTTGAGCTTTCAAAAGGGCAGCGCCTTATGGCATTTTTGGTTTGTTTAATTCCATTCATGATTGGTTTTGTCATCCCCTTGTTACAATTACTTTACTGGGCATATCAAACTGCCTACAAGGTGATCGACATGGAATTTTTTTTCCTTGTTTTCAATTCTTTCAAAGTCGCCTTTGTGACAGCATTAGTAAGTACTGTCATAGCCATTGTTTTGGTTTATGCAGTTCAACTGAATAGACAAAAGTTATTTGATTTTTTATCAAGAATATCCACACTGGGATATTCAATGCCAGGAGCGATCATTGCTTTGGGGATCATGATACCTATGCTGTTTCTTGATAAAAATATTGGTGAATATTTCGTGGCATTCTTTGGGCTGAATACACAGCTATTTTTTACCGGAACAATTATAGCTTTGATTTTTGCCTATGTGGTACGCTTCCTGGTCGTTACCTATAATCCGATAGAAGCCGGATTTAAAGCGAAATGCAAAAATGTTGAGGAGGTCTCAAGGAGTTTGGGAGTTAGTCCATTAAGAACTTTATTGAAAATTAATCTACCTTTGCTCAAAAGTGCGGCATTTGGAGGAGGACTCATGGTTTTTGTTGATGTATTAAAGGAGTTACCACTTACCTTGATATTGAGACCTTTTAATTTTCATACGCTGGCCACAAAAACATATGAGCTGGCCTCGGATGAGTTGATCCCTGAATCGGCCAGTGCTTCAATTATTATTATTCTGACAGGGCTGATCCCAATCTTTTTTCTTAACAGATTGATTACCAACAGCGATCAATGAATAAACTTGTTCTCAGCGCAATAACCAAAACCTATAACAATGCCAAAGAGTCTGCTATTGAAGATGTTTCATTTTCAATAAAAAAAGGTGAGATCCTGGCTCTTATTGGAGAAAGCGGATGTGGTAAAACAACACTTTTGAGAATAATTGCTGGTCTTGAATTACCTGAGCAAGGAGAAATATTATTGGATAACCAGACTATATTAAGTGAGAGGATCTCATTTGCTCCGGAAAAAAGAAATATTGGATTGGTTTTTCAGGACTATGCATTATTTCCTCATCTGACAGTTTTAGAAAATATTCAATATGGTATTCATAAACTGCGCAAAGCAGATTCAAAAAAAAGAAGTGATGAGGTAATAAGAATTACGGGTTTGGAAGGAATGGAAAAAAAATTTCCATATCAATTATCAGGAGGGCAACAGCAACGTGTAGCGCTAGCCAGGTCTTTGGCGCCAAAACCTCAAATCTTATTGCTCGATGAGCCATTCAGCAACCTTGATGAATCCCTAAAGGATCGTGTGCGAATTGAACTAAGAGACATTATTAAATCCAGTAATACTACTGCTTTATTCGTAACACATGACACCAAGGACGCATTATCAACCGCTGACAGAATAGCTATATTAAGAAATGGGAGACTTCAACAGGTAGGAGATCCATCAGATTTATATCATAGACCTGTCAATAGTTATGTCGCGAACTTTTTTGGTAAAGCAAACATCATCAAAGGAAACCAGGTCAAAGACGGATGTCAGACGAGCATTGGCAAATTACCCTTGAAAATGGAAGAGCTAGACGGCAATCACATTGAACTTTGTATCCGGCCCGAAGATATCCACTTAGCAAATGGTGATAGTTACCAAATAGAAGGAGTAGTCAGGGAGATTGTTTTCCAGGGAGAAAATCAACTGGTAAATATCACCATTGATGAAGAGCAGTTATTTGTGAAGCTGGACAAAAAAATAAAAGTAAAAGATGGGGATCTGTTGAGATTAAATGTGGATTGTGAACATGTGCATGTGCTGGGTACTTCATGAAATTTCAGATGTTTATATAAAATAAAAGGCTCATGTTTATCATGAGCCTTTGTCAATTTTTTCATGAGCTGCTTTTGCCCATCATTTATTAAAGTTTGCTAATTAAGCATTCTCTTGTTGCTTGATCAGGTTAAGTGCTGATCCTGCTTTAAACCATTCAATTTGCCCTTCATTATAGGTATGATTCACCTTGATCTCGTCTATACTTCCATCCGTATGTTGAACAGATAAAGTCAATTGTTTCCCGGGAGCAAAGTCTTTCAAATCTATGATATCGATGGTATCATCTTCCTGGATCTTGTCATAATCACTTTCATTGCTAAAAGTAAGGGCCAGCATACCTTGTTTCTTCAAATTTGTTTCATGAATTCTGGCAAATGATTTAACCAATATCGCTTTCACTCCCAAATGTCTGGGTTGCATGGCCGCGTGTTCCCTGGAAGATCCCTCACCATAATTATGATCACCTACTACAATGGTTGGGACACCAGCTGCTTTGTAAGCTCTTTGCGTGGCAGGAACAGATCCATATTCACCAGTTGCCTGATTTTTTACACTGTCAGGCTGATCGTTAAAATAGTTTATGGCACCTGTAAGTGTATTGTCAGAAATATTATCCAAATGTCCTCTGAATCTCAACCAGGGACCTGCCATTGAAATATGGTCTGTGGTACATTTGCCCTTGGCTTTGATCAACAGTTTCATGCCATGGATATTTTCACCATTCCATGGTTGGAAGGGAGTCAGAAGTTGTAATCTTTTTGAATCTGGTGCAACAACTACTTCAACACCACTACCATCCTCAGCAGGAGCCTTATATCCGTTATCTCCAACATCAAATCCCTTCACAGGAAATTCAATTCCTTTTGGTTCATCGAGCATCACCTCCTTACCTTCTTCATTCGTAAGGGTGTCTTTCATTGGATTGAATGTGAGATCTCCGGCAATAGCCATCGCAGTGACAATTTCAGGAGAGGCTACAAAAGAATGCGTGTTGGGATTACCATCATTTCTTTTAGCGAAATTTCGATTAAATGAAGTAATGATAGAGTTCTTTCTTGTAGGGTCGTTCGTATGTCTTGCCCATTGTCCGATACATGGACCACATGCATTGGCTAAAACAACACCACCCATTTCTTTAAAAGTACCGAGGTAGCCATCCCTTTCTACAGTATACCTTACCTGCTCAGAGCCAGGTGTTATGGTATATTCTGCTTTTGCTTTCAGGTTTTTATCAATAGCCTGTTGCGCCAATGAAGCAGCGCGTGTAATGTCTTCATAAGATGAGTTTGTACAGGAGCCGATCAATCCTACTTCTAGCTTTTGTGGCCATCCGTTTTCTTTAACCGTCTCTGCAAATTTTGAGAGTGGTGTAGCCAAATCAGGAGTAAATGGCCCATTGATATGTGGTTCCAATTCTGATAAATTGATCTCAATCACTTGGTCAAAATATTTTTCAGGATTGGCATATACTTCATCATCTCCAGTCAAATGTTCCCTAATTTGATCTGCCAGATCTGCAATCTCAGCTCTACCGGTTCCTCGAAGGTATTCAGCCATTTTTTCATCATAACCAAAAGTTGATGTAGTAGCGCCTATCTCTGCCCCCATATTACAAATGGTCCCTTTGCCTGTACAAGAAAGGCTTCTTGCACCTTCACCGAAGTATTCAACTATTGCACCTGTGCCCCCTTTTACGGTTAATATGCCTGCTACTTTTAATATAACATCCTTGGAAGCTGTCCATCCACTAAGTTTTCCGGTTAGTTTAACTCCAATGAGTTTGGGAAATTTAAGTTCCCAAGGCATTCCGGCCATGACATCCACTGCATCGGCACCTCCAACACCAATGGCCACCATACCCAACCCGCCTGCATTAACAGTATGAGAATCAGTTCCAATCATCATACCTCCTGGGAATGCATAGTTTTCCAAAACAACCTGGTGGATGATACCAGCACCTGGTTTCCAAAAACCAATTCCATACTTATTTGAAACCGATTCTAAGAAATTGAAAACTTCACCACTAGCTGTAATTGAATTTTTAAGATCTTCCTCTGCCCCGTCCTTGGCCAATATCAGGTGGTCACAATGTACAGTAGAGGGCACAGCTGCTTTTTTCTTTCCGGCCTGCATGAACTGAAGAAGGGCCATTTGTGCAGTGGCATCCTGCATGGCAACTCTATCCGGTGAAAAATCAACATAGGACTTACCTCTTTCAAAGGCTTCAAGCGCTTGATCCTGATGTAGGTGGGAATAAAGTATCTTTTCGGAAAGGGTCAAAGGTTTGTTAACTACTCCTCTGGCTGCTTCGATCCGCTCCGCCATCTGGGCATAAGCAGCTTTGATCATTTCTATGTCAAAAACCATAATTTGTCTGATTTACGTGTTAGTTAAATAATCGGTTTTACGATAGGTACGCAAATTTAAAAAATCCGTATCCATTATGAAATCTTTCGTTATATAGGACCAGTCTTAAGAATGACATTCCCTAAATCTTTTGAATATTTCTTATACCAAATTGTAAAATAATAACTGTAGAAATTGATCTCAGCATCTCTGTTTTCAGATATTGATTGCTTCATGTACAGGATTTAAAGTCGAATAACCCAGTTTTCGATTAAATCTCTTTTAGTCAGGAATTTATAACAAATCCTATCTGATAAATATCTTGAAATACTTACATACGGTATTGAATCAGGGTTTTTGAATGAAAACAAAAAGGCTTTATCTCTATAATTACACTCTAATATAATGTGAAATTGGGGTTGAATGCTTTGTTTTCTAAGCAATTGACAAGGCTGAAAATAGAAAAGATTTGATGTCTTAAGCCATAAAAATGAAAATTATGAAGGTAGTATCTGCAATGGTCTTCATTTTCCTGATTGGTTCGTCGGCAGTGCCAGGAACACAATCAGCAGATTGCGAAAACTTTAAGGTCACAGCTACTGTGCAGCACACAGGACAAGGCACTAAAGGAGCGGTTACAATAGAAGCCAAAGGAAATGCTGATCCTACCTACTACATCTTTCACTTAGAGGATGGAGAATTGGTCACAAAAGATGTGATCAGCAATAAAGTCGATAAACTTGATGCAGGAACTTACTTCTGCAGTGTGGTTGATGGGACTGGGTGCAGAAAACGTGTCAAATTTACGATTGAGTAGTACTTGTAAGAAAGGGATAATACTTCTGATTTAGAGTTATTTAAATGAATATATTTAAGTATCTGCGGTTACTTGGCCTGACGTTGGTTGGTATTTATTTGATATCCACTGGTTATGGGCAAACTTTTAATTATACGGACGGAGCCTTGGATGTTGATGTTTTTGTTTCCAATCCTTGTGATGGAGCCAACAACGGAAGCATTACTTTTACCGTAAATGCAGCATTTGGGGGTTCAGCTAATCTACAGGTTTTTGGCCCACCAAGCTTACCAGTGGCACAATCTATCAACGTTGGAAATTCTTTCACTTTTGATGATGGTGGCAATGGATTACCCTCAGGTACTTATGATTTTATTCTTGTGGACCCAATTAATGGCGACATCGTCAATACCTTTAGTTTAACACATCCTTCCCTTACACTTACAGATCTTACAGCGATTTCCATCACCATTAATACACAAAACAATAATACTTCATGTCCTACTCCGAATGGTGAAATAGAAGTAGTAATCAATAACGGATCCGGTAGTTTTACTTATAGTTGGACCGGTCCGGGAGGATTTAACGATGCCGGAACAAATACCAATCCTAATCCTATCAATATATCCAATCTTATTGGTGGGACATATACACTTACTGTTAATGATGACTTTTCAGTATGTTCTTTCAATCAGGACATTATTATCACAGATCCTGCCTTAGTAGCATTCAACATTACCAATGCTTCACCATTTGATGTGTGTAGTGGAAGTGATTTAGTGCTCTCACTGGATGGAACTGAAAATGGTGTTACTTATACAGTTTATAATAATGGAGCACCTACTGCGATTACCGCTATCGGAGATGGCGTGACTGTTCCCTTTAATATTACTGTTCCCAATGGATCATTCGCAGATTCCGATGTATTGACAATTGAAGCATCTGCCGGGCCATGTACACCTGTTTTCATGAATGGCAGCGTTACAGCAAACATTATTACCGCACCCGATGCAGGTACAGATAATACGGTGGATGCTTGTAATACAGACAATGCTTTTGATCTGTTTGCTTCCTTGGGGGGCACACCAGATGCAGGCGGTGCCTGGACAGATTTGGATGGTAGTGGTGGTACGATCACTGGTAATGATATAGACCTAACAGCGGTAACCGCGGGCACTTACCGGTTTTTGTATACGGTAACAGGCACAGCACCCTGTGTGGATGCAACCGCTACAGTGACTGTTAATGTAAACGATCAGCCTGATGCAGGTACTGATAACACAGTAAACGCTTGTAATTCAGAGAACGCTTTTGACTTATTTGCTTCTTTGGGAGGTACCCCGGATGCAGGTGGAGCCTGGACTGATTTGGATGGCAGTGGTGGTACGATCACTGGTAATGATATAGATTTAACAGGCGTAACCGCCGGAACCTATCGGTTTTTATATACAGTCACGGCCACAGCACCTTGTATTGATGCAACCGCTACGGTGACTGTTAATGTGATTCAGGCAGCAGATGCTGGCACCGATAATACAGTAAGTGCTTGTGAGACAGACAATGCTTTTGATCTGTTTGCTTCTTTAGGTGGTACCCCGGATGCAGGTGGAGCCTGGACAGATTTGGATGGCAGTGGCGGCACGATCACTGGTAATGATATAGACCTAACAGCGGTAACCGCTGGTACCTACCGATTTTTATATACAGTAACTGGCACGGCACCTTGTGTTGACGCGACCGCTACGGTAACCGTAAATGTGATTGCTGCACCTGATGCAGGTACTGATAACACAGTAAACGCCTGTAATTCAGAGAACGCTTTTGATCTGTTTGCTTCTTTGGGAGGTACCCCGGATGCAGGCGGGGCCTGGACAGATTTGGATGGCAGTGGCGGCACCATCACTGGTAATGATATAGACCTAACAGCGGTAACCGCTGGCACTTATAGATTCTTATATACAGTAACAGGCACAGCACCTTGCGTGGATGCAACCGCTACGGTAACTGTGAATGTGATTCAGGCAGCAGATGCTGGCACAGATAACACAGTAAGTGCTTGTGAGACAGACAATGCTTTTGATCTGTTTGCTTCTTTAGGTGGCACACCGGATGCAGGTGGAGCCTGGACAGATTTGGATGGCAGTGGTGGTACGATCACCGGTAATGATATAGATTTAACTGCAGTAACCGCCGGAACCTACCGGTTTTTATATACAGTAACAGGCACGGCACCCTGTGTGGATGCGACCGCTACCGTAACGGTGAATGTGATTGCTGCACCTGATGCGGGGACAGACAATACGGTAAATGCCTGTAATTCGAATAATGCTTTTGACTTATTTGCTTCTTTGGGAGGTACCCCGGATGCAGGCGGTGCCTGGACAGATTTGGATGGCAGTGGTGGTACGATCACCGGTAATGATATAGACTTAACAGCGGTAACTGCGGGCACTTACCGGTTTTTGTATACGGTAACAGGCACAGCACCCTGTGTGGATGCGACCGCTACAGTGACTGTTAATGTAAACGATCAGCCTGATGCAGGTACTGATAACACAGTAAGTGCCTGTAATTCAGAGAACGCTTTTGACTTATTTGCTTCTTTAGGCGGTACACCGGATGCAGGTGGTGCCTGGACAGATTTGGATGGCAGTGGTGGTACGATCACTGGTAATGATATAGATTTAACTGGCGTAACCGCCGGCACTTATCGATTTTTATATACAGTCACGGCCACAGCACCTTGTATTGATGCAACCGCTACGGTGACTGTTAATGTGATTCAGGCAGCAGATGCTGGCACCGATAATACAGTAAGTGCTTGTGAGACAGACAATGCTTTTGATCTGTTTGCTTCTTTAGGTGGCACACCGGATGCAGGCGGCGCCTGGACAGATTTGGATGGCAGTGGAGGCACGATCACTGGTAATGACATAGACTTAACAGGCGTAACCGCTGGTACCTACCGATTTTTATATACAGTAACTGGCACGGCACCTTGTGTTGACGCGACCGCTACGGTAACCGTAAATGTGATTGCTGCACCTGATGCAGGTACTGATAACACAGTAAACGCCTGTAATTCAGAGAACGCTTTTGATCTGTTTGCTTCTTTGGGAGGTACCCCGGATGCAGGCGGGGCCTGGACAGATTTGGATGGCAGTGGCGGCACGATCACTGGTAATGATATAGACCTAACAGCGGTAACAGCTGGTACCTACAGATTTTTATATACAGTAACAGGTACAGCACCTTGCGTGGATGCAACCGCTACGGTAACTGTGAATGTGATTCAGGCAGCAGATGCTGGCACAGATAACACAGTAAGTGCTTGTGAGACAGACAATGCTTTTGATCTGTTTGCTTCTTTAGGTGGCACACCGGATGCAGGTGGAGCCTGGACAGATTTGGATGGCAGTGGTGGTACGATCACCGGTAATGATATAGATTTAACTGCAGTAACAGCCGGAACCTATCGGTTTTTATATACAGTAACAGGCACGGCACCTTGTGTTGATGCGACCGCTACGGTAACCGTAAATGTGATTGCTGCACCTGATGCGGGAACGGACAATACAGTAAATGCCTGTAATTCGAATAATGCTTTTGACTTATTTGCTTCTTTGGGAGGTACCCCGGATGCAGGCGGCGCCTGGACAGATTTGGACGGCAGTGGTGGTACGATCACTGGTAATGATATAGACTTAACAGCGGTAACCGCTGGTACCTACAGATTCTTATATACAGTAACCGGCACAGCACCTTGCGTGGATGCAACCGCTACGGTAACCGTGAATGTGATTCAGGCAGCAGATGCGGGGATAGATAATACGGTAAATGCTTGTGAGACAGATAATGCCTTTGATCTGTTTGCTTCTTTGGGCGGCACACCGGATGCAGGTGGTGCCTGGACAGATTTGGATGGCAGTGGTGGTACGATCACTGGTAATGATATAGATTTAACTGCAGTAGTACCTGGCACTTATCGCTTTTTATATGTGGTAACTGGTACCGCTCCTTGTGCGGGAGCCACAGCTACTGTAACCGTGAATGTTATAGCAGCACCGGATGCAGGCACGAATAATACTGTGGATGCCTGTACCACAGATAATGCTTTTGACTTATTTGCTTCTCTAGGAGGTACTCCGGACGCTGGTGGTGCTTGGGCCGATTTAGACGGTAGCGGAGGCACCATCACCGGCAACAATATAGATTTAACGGCTGTAACCGCTGGTACCTACAGATTTATATACACAGTTTCAGCAGCTCCATGTACGGATGCCACCGCCCAGGTAACTGTTAATGTCGTACAAGCACCTAATCCGGGTATTGATGCCCCAACAACAGCCTGTATTTCCGAAACAGCATTGGATCTTTTTGCCGCCCTTGGAGGCACACCAGATGCTGGAGGAACCTGGACAGATAATGATGGGATAGGAGGCTTAACGGGTAATATTTTGGATTTAACAGCTTCAACAGCTGCAGTAGGAAATTCCTATTCATTTACCTATACTGTTACAGGTACAGGACCCTGTGCAAATGCTACCGCTACGGTAACGGTCAATGTTACTGCGGCATTCAATCCGGGGACGGATAATACTGTTGATGCTTGTTTGACAGATACAAACTTCGACTTGTTCGCTGCTATAGGAGGGACACCTGATCCGGGAGGAACCTGGACAGATAATGATGGGATAGGTGGTTTAACAGGTAACATTTTGGATTTGACCGCATCAACTGCCATAGCTGGAAATTCCTATACATTTACCTATACTTTGTCAGGCGGAGGATGTGTTCCAGCTTCCTCAACGGTCACCATCAATGCTATAGCCGGACCAGATGCAGGTGCGGATAATACAATCAATGCATGTAATACGAATAATGCCCTGGATTTATTTGCTTCCCTGGGAGGTACGCCTGATGTCGGAGGTACCTGGACTGATTTGGATGCTAGTGGAGGAACCATTACAGGCAATGATATAGACTTAACCACTGTTACAGCCGGAACTTATCGCTTTTTATATGCTGTGACCGGAACGGCCCCATGTGTGGATGCCACCGCGATTGTTACAGCTAATGTAAATGATCAGCCGGATGCCGGGGCAGACAACACGGTAAATGCCTGTGAAACAGATAATGCTTTTGATTTATTTGCATCTTTGACAGGTACGCCTGATGCAGGTGGTGCCTGGACTGATTTGGATGGTAGTGGTGGTACAATCACCGGTAATGATATAGATTTGACAGCCGTAGCACCAGGTACTTATAGATTTTTATATACAGTAACTGGCACTGCCCCATGTATAGATGCCACGGCTACAGTAACCGTCAACGTAATTGCTGCGCCAGATGCAGGCACTGATAATACAGTGAATGTATGTAATTCAAATAACGCCTTTGATCTGTTTGCATCATTGGGGGGTACACCTGATGCCGGGGGTGTCTGGACCGATTTAGATGGTAGTGGTGGTACAATCACTGGCAATGATATAGATTTAACCGGAGTAACAGCAGGCACTTATCGATTTTCATATACTGTTTCTTCAGCACCTTGTCCGGATGCTACAGCAACGCTCACATTAAATGTGATCCAGGCTCCTGATTCGGGTGTTGATGCACCTATAACAGCTTGTATTACTGATCCGGCTGTTGATCTGTTCGCTGCACTTGGAGGTACACCAGATGCTGGTGGTACGTGGGTTGATGTGAATGGAATAGGAGGGCTCACCGGTAACATTCTTGACCTGACAGCCTCAACGGCTATTGTTGGAGGATCATATACTTTTACTTATACGGTCAATGGAGCAGCACCATGTGCAGATGCAACTTCCACAGTGACAGTAAATGTGACCGCAACATTTGATGCCGGAACTGATAATACCGTAAATGCATGTCTCACTGATACTAACTTCAATTTATTCACTTCACTTGGTGGTACTCCTAACCCCGGTGGAACCTGGACAGATAATGATGGAATAGGAGGGCTAACTGGTGATATTTTAGACTTAACAGCCTCGACTGCTACGGCCGGAAATAGCTATACCTTTACTTATACATTATCAGGTGGTGGATGTACACCGGTTTCGTCAACAGTAACAGTAAACGTCATTGCTGGCCCCAACGCCGGAACGGATAACACTGTGAATGCCTGCAATACAGATCCTTCCTTTGATTTATTTGCTTCTTTGAGCGGTACACCAGATGCCGGAGGAGCCTGGACCGATTTAGATGGTAGCGGAGGTACAATCACCGGTAATGACATTGATCTAACCACTACAATTCCTGGCACATACCGTTTCCTATACACGGTCACGGGAGTAGCGCCTTGTGTTGATGCTACGGCTACTGTTACAGTAAATGTCACCCCGGCACCGAATGCCGGCCTTGATAATGCCGTGAACGCTTGTGATACAAACGTTGCGTTAGATCTTTTTGGATCACTGGGAGGCACACCGGATGCTGGTGGCGCCTGGACCGACTTGGATGCCAGTGGTGGAACAATTACAGGAAATAACGTTGATCTTACCGGTGTTGCGGCAGGAGCTTACAGATTCCAATATACGGTTTCAGCAGTTCCATGTGCGGATGCTAATGCTATAGTCACTGTTAATGTGATCCAATCTCCCAACGCAGGGACAAATTCTACAGTCACTGTTTGTTTGACAGATACCAATTTTGATCTATTGGCTGCTTTGGGCGGTACTCCTGATGCTGGAGGAACCTGGACGGACGTAAATGGTATTGGAGGGCTAACTGGAAATATTCTTGATTTGACAGCATCAACTGCTGTTGATGGTAATTCTTATGATTTTACATATACGGTAAGTGGTACAGCACCATGTACTGATCAGAGTGCAACAGTTACTATCAATGTAACTACTTCATTCGATGCAGGTGCGGACAATACAGTCGATGCTTGTATAGTTGATAATAACTTTGATCTGTTTGCCGCTCTGGGAGGAACTCCAGATGCAGGTGGTGCCTGGACCGATAACGATGGTATTGGAGGGCTAACTGGAAATATATTGGATGTAGCTGCCTCTACTGCTACTGCTGGGAATTCTTATACTTTCACCTATACACTTGCGGGAGGCGGTTGCCCAACTGTATCCTCTGTTTTAACGGTTAACATTATTGCTTCACCTGATGCAGGTACTGATAACCTTGTTTCAGCTTGTATCAATAACTCAACATTCGATCTGTTTGCCGCGCTGGGAGGTACTCCCGATACCGGAGGTATTTGGATTGATGTTGATGGAATTGGCGGATTGACCGGAAATATTCTTGATTTACCAACTTCGCTGGCTGTTGCTGGAAATACTTATGCATTTACCTATTTGATAGGTGCTGCACCTCCTTGTACAAACGCCTCAGCCACCGTAACGATTACAGTATTACCATCCACGGATGCCACATGCTCTGGAGGAGGAGGTTCGGGTGATTGTGCCACGGTGGTGATTACACCAACGCCATCACCTGCGACATGTACAAATTCTGATGGATCTATATTCTTCGATATAAATCCGGCTGTACCAGCAATCAATACAGTTGGTGTGATCATTGATATCGATGGTCCGGTACAAAGAACTAATTTTAATGATCCGCAATTCAATAATTTACCTATTGGTGTATATGACTATACCATAACCTATGGAGATCCTGCTTGTGTTAAAACAGGCCAGGTGACAGTAGATCAATCCGGAACAGTAGGAACACCAATAGCTACCAATCCAATAGACGCTCAATGTTTTGGACAGGCTTCGGGTGCAGTTACTATAGATGTTGCAGGCGAAACAGGCAACTTGCTTGAATGGTCCATAGATGGTATCAATTGGACTACCTTTATTGCCGGAGATCAAATAACAGGTATTCCCGCTGGTCCTGCACCTACTTTTGAAAGAGTGATCAGCGTGAGAAGAACTGCCGCAGATCCATGCAATGCAGCTGTAACCGTTGTAATTAATGAACCCAATGAAATTACTTTAGGTAAATCGTCAATCGTAATCACACCTGCCACATGTGTGAGTGATGACGGTTCTATAGAAATTGGAAATATCCAGGGAGGAACAGCTCCTTACTCATTTGTTCTTGATGGAACACCAATTGCTTCATTACCTGCAGATAACACATTTAGAAACTTGAGAGGTGGATTTATACCATTCACCATCATTGATGCCAATAGCTGTAGCAAGGACACTACGTTCTTTGTTCCGGCACCCGGACTTGTTGACTTTAGTGTCTTACCGAGAGATCCGGATTGTAACGGGGGTGGTCAAAATGGATCAATATTGGCTGCCGTAAATCCTTTGCAACTACCCGGATCTTATGAAGCTGCTATCTCACAAACACTCGGTGAAACCGGTACTTTCCAGGCCGTTCCTCCGGGAGGTTCCATTGAATTTACTGATTTGGCTCAGGGTAGATATTATATAACCGTGCAGTCTGCGGATGGAAGCGGATGCCCTAACCAGCTTACTGTTGATATAACAGGTGGTCCGGTGGCGTTGGATTTCGATTTGGAAGAGATTTGCCTGGATGATGCACAAGCTATTTCTTTAACTAACATAAGTGCGTTAGCCAATACACCTTTTGACATAGAGGTCTATCGGGTTGGATCGATCAATCCGGTAACAGTCATTACTTTACAGGATATCCCGGCAGGAAATGAATACATTATAGCAGATGAAAATTTCTTTATTTCCGATGGCAATTATCAGGTTAGATTATCTCAGCAGCAGCCAGGATGCGTTGATCCGCTGGTATCCACAACGGAAAACTTTGTGGTTACCCCACCATTGGCTGCTGAAATTGGAACCATTGAAGAGTCCTTCCCTGAAAGGGGAACGGGTACTATTGAGGTTAATAACATTACGGGAGGTTCCGGTGACTATGAGATCCTGATTGAGCCTGATGGAACATGGGATACAGTTAGGGTTAATCAGACCACACTTGAATTCGAATTTTTATATGATTCATTGCTGCCAGGATCATATAACATTACAATTAGAGATTCTAAGGGCTGTACGATTACACTTGATGCCACCGTTCCACAGGATGAAAATGTCTTCATACCTAATGTTTTCACACCAAACAACGATGGCGCGAATGATCGATTCTTTATAAGAAATCTTCCATCGGACAATACCACCTTGACCATTCGTAATAGATGGGGTAAAGTAGTCTACAAACAAGATAATTATAAAAATGATTGGGATGGGGAATCCAACGGTGACGGAATGTATTTCTACACACTTGAATTGGGTGATGGAACCATTTTTAAAGGTTGGGTAGAAATCTGGAGAGGGGGCTTTAAGCAAAATTAAACATTGAAATTTAGACCTTCCAACTTTTCCAGCCTCGATTGGCAGATGTGCATGGTGGTAAATAACATTGTAATTTGATCCAAACTGAGTTAAGGTTTTTTGGTTTTAGCGCCCTGCTAAAATCTTTTGGGTTAGAATTTTTGTAATCTAACCGAACAATTGAAGCATTTATAATTTTAATTTCTTAAATTTCCTTACCTTTTGAAAACCAATTACTTGACGAGCTAACGAGCGAGTTATTTCATTTCTTTTAATAATAAAATCCCTTTTGATATGGATGAAGTAACAATCAAACGGAACATACTTCTATCGCAATTGTCTTTTTTGGGTTTGATCGTATCGCTTATTCATGTAGTAATTGATTACTTTGAAGGTTTTCCTGTGATTAGCCTGATTGATTTTGGAATGGCTTCGGTTTTCTTTATAGTTTATGCTCTGAATAAAAAAGGACATCATCAGGCTGCTAAGTTTCTTTTTCTGATTTTTTTGAATGTTTCGCTTTTTGCAATTGCCAATGTCGTTCCCAGGGATATGGGTATATACCTGCTTTTTTTTCCGATTTTCGGTATCACATTTATGCTGTTCGAATATGAGCAAAGAAAGGAAAGGTTTGGCTTTTTATTGCTTTCAATGATAATGGTCTTAGTCCTTGAATTAGGTGATTATCAAATTTTTGGATCAATTAACCTCCAGGATACTGAACCCAAACTCACATTTGTGGTAAACCTGCTAACAGCCTGTATTGTCTTGATGTTTTCTATTAATTTCCTGATTAAGATCAATCACAGAACCGAAGGAGTACTCCAAAAGAGTAAGGAAGAGCAAAAAGACCTTTTACAACAAATCAAGGAGAAAAATATAGTGCTTGAAAAAGCAAATCATGAATTGGATCGATTTGTATATAGCACTTCACACGACCTTAGAGCTCCTCTCAGATCAGTATTGGGACTTATTAACCTCACAAAACTGGAAACCAATGATAATACGGTGCAGGAGTATATGCAGATGATGGAGAAAAGGATCAATAATCTGGATCAATTCATCCAGGAGATTATTGATTATTCCAGAAATTCAAGGTCTGAGATTAAGATTGAAAAAGTAGATATGAAAGCATTGGTTTCCGAGGTTATTGATAATTACCAGTTTTTGGATGGATTTGAAAGGATAGATTTCAAAAAGGAAGTTTTACTTACGGAGCCCATTGAATTAGATAAGAACAGGTTGAAAATAGTGTTGAATAACCTCATTGCAAATGCCATAAAATACCATGATTATAAACTATCGGACCCATTTGTGAAAGTTAGAATTGGCAGAAGCAATGGTCATGTTGAAATTGCTGTCAAGGACAACGGACCAGGTATCAATGAAACGGAGCAACCGAAAATTTTTGATATGTTCTATCGTGGTACTGAGACCTCAACTGGATCAGGTCTGGGTCTTTATATCGTAAAGGAAATGATCTCCAAAATGAATGGCCAGATTGAACTGAAGTCTGTTCCAAGGAAGGGGAGTGAGTTCCTCATTAATCTACCTTATGAATCCATGAAATGAGCTTGTAGGGCTTTGGGTTGTATAAAATGCCAGATAGATTTTTGACTTATAGATTTGTTAAAAAAGCCAGAGTATCCACATGATCGGCATAATCCCAGAGATCGGGTGATTGTGCTTTTCCTATAGCTACACTTCCTTTCAGATCGGTATCATTTGATACGATGCATTGAATCTTTGAAGCCTGTTCATTAATTCTGGTCGATAGAGATTCATGATCTGCGTATGGTTCAAAGAATAATACGGATATAGGAGAAACCATGCCTTCATCTCGTTTAATGAGCAGAAAACCAGTATCCAGGTGTTCTTCTCCGTTCACCAGGTATATCGACTTGTTGTAATCGTAATTATTGTGATATTTATGATGTTGACCGATGTGCTCCCATCCTTTTAGAGACTCAATTAGATTTGTGAAATCATATCCTTCAGGAACAAACAATTTTGAAACATTTCTGCAACCCAGTCCATAGTATTGAAAAATGTCTTTCCCCAATGCTTGAAGTTCTTCGTTGTTTTCATTACCTGTAAGGACAGCGCATGAAGTTCTGTTCTGTCGAATGACGTTAGGGATCTTAGAGAAATAGTAATTAAAATACTTGGCAGTATTATCACTCCCTGTGGCAATTACGGCATCCAGATCATTTAGTTTTTCTTTGAAAAAAATCTTTTCTTTAAAACGAGGTTCAATTTCGATTAGCTTATCAGTAATGAAAGGCAAAAGGAAAGGATCCTGAGAACTAAGTTTAGCGATGAGTGTATGTCCACTGATTAAAACACTCAGGTAATCATGGAATCCAACCAGAGGAATATTCCCGGCCATGACCACACCTATTTTTTTATCTTCGGTCTCATTCAGGTCATATTGAGATACCCACTTTTGAAGATTATCAGGGTGCGTGTATTGTTTTGCCCCCTCTAATGCAGCGACTATATTTTCCTTGGTGAACCAGTTATTAAAGGCTGATGCTTTTTGATGAATAACTGCTAAATCATCGGTTATCAAGTGACTGATCACTTCGTATAATTCAGAAATTGCCGCTATCCTCGATTCGATTTTCATGGCGACAAAATTAAGAACATTTATTAAAACAATTTATTTGGAGATGAGCCAAATGTTCATATTTTTGTTTTAAACGTTCAGTCATTTTTAAACAAAAAGGAGGATACTTTTATGGCTATAATGATTACCGACGAATGCATCAATTGTGGCGCCTGCGAGCCAGAGTGCCCTAATACAGCCATATATGAAGGAGGTGTGGAATGGACATGGGCTGGTGGGACAAGCCTTAAGGAAGCAGAGATGGAGGATGGTACCGTGGTTGATGCCAACGAACTACAAGAGCCTAAGTCAGATGAATTTTATTATATAGTTTCAGGTAAGTGTACAGAATGCATGGGTTTTCACGAAGAGCCTCAATGTGCTGCCGTATGCCCCGTAGATTGTTGTGTTGATGACCCGGATTTCCGTGAATCTGAGGAAACGCTGCTTGGTAAAAAGGCAAAAATGCACGGTGAATAAAGCGAAATCAGTTTATTAAAACAATAGAAAAGCGAGTTTAGAGTAGCTCGCTTTATTTTATTTCATCTTAGCTCTTTTGATCAGGAAGGAGCTCAATATATGGTCAAAGTCCATATTGATATCAGCCTCAACATAATCGATTTTAAATTGACCGCATTTTAATTTGAGGTCCTTATAATAATCATTCATATGCTTTCGATAGGCCTTTTTTACCTGGGAAGGTTGCAACTTTAATTTCTCCCCACTTTCTATATCCTGGAACTCATATGGTCTTTCTTCAAAATCAAAATCTAACTCTGTTTTATGATCGGTCACATGGAATAACAGTACCTCATGTTTGTTATGTCTAAGATGCTGCAGTGCCCTGAAAATTTCTTCTTGATTTGACTGATTTTGAAACATGTCACTAAAGATTACCACAAGCGATCTTTTATGAATCTTTTCAGCAATTTGGTGCAGCACATCTGCTACGGAGGTTTTTTTTGATTTCGATTTTTCCTGAAGGATATTTTCCAGTGTGATAAAAAGCTTATGCAAATGCGTTGGCGTGGATTTTACCTGAGTCTGTACTTCAATGTCCTCTGAAAAAGAGAATAGTCCAACTGCATCTCTTTGTTTTTGTAAAAGGTGCGCCAATGCAGCAGCAGACATAATACTAAATACTACCTTACCTCTATTAGCAACAGGATAATACATCGAGGAGGAATTATCCAGTACCAGATGACACCTCAAATTAGTTTCTTCTTCATATCGCTTTGAATATAAGCGATCCGTTTTGGCAAATACCTTCCAGTCAATATGCCGTGTGCTTTCACCGGTATTGTATAGGCGATGTTCTGCAAATTCTACTGAAAATCCATGATATGGAGATTTATGAAGACCTGTGATAAAACCTTCTACCAGTTGTTTGGCCAAAAGCTCAATATTACCAAACTCTCTAACACGTTTAAGATCAATCTGCATGATTTTTCAAAAAAAGGATTTTAAAACTGCTTTGCAAAACGGTAGGCCAAATCCTTTGTAAGATTATTTGCGTTTTTCTACAACTTCTATCTTCACATTGACTATTCCGTCTTGTTCCATATTAAGTTTTCTGGCGGCAGCCTTGGAAACATCAACTATCCGATTTTTCTTGAAAGGGCCCCTGTCATTAACTCTCACAATTACGGTTTTTTTATTTTTCAGGTTTGTCACCTTTATTAAAGTATTAAATTTCAACGATTTATGAGCGGCTGTGAATTTCGATGCCTTGTATTTTTCCCCACTGGCTGTTTTTTTTCCTTCAAACTTATCATTATAAAAAGAAGCCATACCCGTTTCCTGGTATTGTTGTCTTTCGTGTTGTGAACCACAGGTTAAAAAGGAAAAAATTATCAATAAAAATGTAATTTTTTGTGCCAATTTAAAGAATTTCTTAGGGGTAAGTTTGCATTAATGCGAATGAATATACTATATTTAACAGCATTATTAAATTTAAATTACATTTTATACCGAACTTTTATCTGTATTTACAATTAAAAACTTAGGATTGTGGAAGAGAATAAGCAAAACGAGAGGGAAGAAATTCATTCACAAAGAGTAAGAGCCGGAAAGCGCACTTATTTCTTTGATGTTAAAGCAACTCGTTCAAATGATTATTACCTGACTATTACGGAAAGTAAAAGAAAATTCAAGGATGATGGGTACGTTTACGAGAAACATAAGATTTTCTTGTATAAAGAGGACTTTGATAAATTCAAAGATGCCTTGAACGAAACCATCGAGCATGTAAAAACCGAATTACTGCCGGAAGTGGACTTCTCTCAATTTGAAACCAGCCCCGCACCTGCAGAAGGAGGAGACAGCTCAGAAGGTACTGAGCTAAAATGGGATTAAATTTTAAATAAAATATTATTTGAAGCTCTTGATGTTGCATCAAGAGCTTTCTTTTTTGTTAATTTTATCTATGAAAGTACCTGCAATTTTCAATAAAACATTCCTCTATGTTTTTCTTGGAGTTGCTCTTTTCCTTTTTTTGGTATGGTATTTTTCAAACATTGCCATTTACATTGCTCTTTCAATAGTTCTTGCAACTATTCTACGACCGCTCACAAACTACATCAGTCAAACACAGCTTTTTAAGTATAAAGTACCCCGGATCCTCGCTGTATTTGTTAGTTTTTTAGTCATGATAGCGGTGTTTACCTCCTTTGTGCTTCTGTTTGTCCCACTGGTTTCGGAGCAGGTACAGGTATTGATGAACATTGATTATGAAAATCTCTATGTTAAACTCACAGTGCCGCTTCAAACCCTGGAGGCCTATATAATTGAAAAAGGATTTTGGGATCTTGAGCAAGGATTTATGGTGAATGGACTCAAGACAAGTATTTTAAATCTTTTGTCAAAGATGAACTTCGAAGCCATCTTAAATGAGATATTGTCCATAACCGGAAATGTGCTTGTGGGTATTTTAGCGGTGACCTTCATTACTTTTTTTCTTTTATATGAAAAGGGCACAAGGCGCAAACAATTTATTTCAATCATTCCAAATAAATATTTTGAGGTAACGATCAGCGCAATTCATAAGATAGAAAAACTTTTATCCAACTACCTGATTGGTTTGTTATTCCAGATGATTGCCATTTTTAGTATCGCTTCTTTGGGATTAAGCATTGTTGGAATTAAATACTTTTTAACCATTGCCGTATTCGCTGCTGTAGCTAATTTGATCCCTTATGCTGGCCCCTTATTAGGAGCGATTTTTGGGATCATCGTAGGTATATCTACTTCAGGACCTCTTATGGAAACCCAGGATTACATCTTACTTATATTGAAGATATCCATTGTCTTTTCCATCGTTCAGCTAACTGATAATCTGGTACTTCAACCGCTTATTTTTTCAAAAAGTGTGAAAGCCCATCCATTGGAAATTTTTATTATTATCTTTGCGGGCGCAACAATCGCCAACGTTGTTGGTATGATTGTAGCCATACCTGTTTACACGATACTTCGCGTATCTGTAATCGAACTTTATCATGGGTATAAAAAGTATAGGATTTTTAGAACGACTTAAATTACAGGGATTTATATGGGTCTGCAATGTGGTATAGTTGGATTGCCAAATGTCGGCAAATCAACTTTGTTCAATGCACTTTCTAATGCTAAAGCCGAGGCTGCAAATTTTCCTTTTTGCACAATTGAACCTAATGTTGGTGTAATTACTGTTCCGGATATAAGATTGAATATATTGGAGGGGCTAGTGAGTCCTCAAAAGGTACTGCCTACAGTTATTGAATTCGTGGATATTGCCGGACTTGTAAAAGGTGCCAGTAAAGGAGAAGGGTTAGGTAATAAATTTTTGGCTAACATTCGGGAGGTTGATGCAATTGTTCATGTTATCAGATGTTTCGAGGATGATAACGTTGTCCATGTGGCGGGAAGTGTTGATCCGGTTTTTGATAAGGAAGTCATTGATAATGAATTACAACTAAAGGACCTGGAATCAGTAGAGAAGAAGATAAGCCGATTGGAGAAAATAGCTAAATCCGGTGATGCTAAAGCGAAAAAGGACCTTGCCATTCTTTCCATTTATAAGGAAAAATTGACAGCCGGTTTTAACGCCAGATCAATTGATGTATCCGAGGATGACAAGCAAGCTGTAAGTGATTTGCAGTTGTTGACAGCCAAACCGGTGATCTATGTAGCCAATGTAGATGAAACTTCTATAAATGAAGGGAATCAACATGTGGAGACGCTTAAAGAAGCAGTGAAAAATGAAAGTGCAGAGGTGATAATGGTTTCAGCCTCTATTGAAGCTCAAATAGCAGAACTCGATTCCGAAGAGCGACAAATGTTTCTGGAAGAGTATGGCCTGGAAGAATCAGGTCTGAATAAATTAATCAAGGCATCTTATGCACTTTTGAATTTAATTACTTATTTTACAGCAGGCGAGAAAGAAGTGAGGGCTTGGACCATTAAAAAAGGATGGAAAGCACCACAGGCAGCGGGCGTGATTCATACCGATTTTGAAAAAGGGTTCATCAAAGCCGAGGTGATCAAACTGGAAAACTATCAAACTTACAAAACAGAGATATCTTGCCGAGAGGCAGGGAAAGTATCTATTGAAGGAAAAGATTATGTAGTGGAAGACGGAGATATTATGCATTTCAGATTTAATGTGTAGTATATTCCACTCACAACAAATTTTTTTATAAAAATTAAAACCTTCGTACCCCAAAATTTGTATAATAACTATAAAAAATTCTCCCTTTCTCGGAGATAGGTTGATTATAGTTAGAACGTTCTATTATCATTTTTCGTTAAGTACTTGTAATTAGTGTATTAGAGATTTTTGGTAAGAGTAAAGCTGGCAAATAAAATTGAGAGTACGAATTATATTTACACTGAAGAATAAAGGTGCTTCTGTACCTTTCCATCACCAATACTTATTAGCACAAATGGTTAAGGGGATGTTGGTGAAAGGAGGAAATGAAAAGTATAGTAACTTTTCTTATTATAACTTTTCTGCGCTTAAGGGGCAAACCAAAATAAGTCGAAGTGGTTTGCATTTTTATTCCAATAAGGTCACATTGGTCTTTTCAAGCCCTGATAAGGCCTTTAATGATTACTTTTTATCACAACTATTTGAGTTTCCAAAAGTAGAAATCGGGAATCTGATACTTACCCCGGAACATGTTGAAAAAGAGTGTGTACCGGATTTTTCTGAGGTAACGAAATTCATTTGTATTTCACCTTTGGTATTGTTAAATCCAACATACCAGGACGACTCAAATAAGAAATTCATTTCTCCTGATGAAGATTTATTCTCTGATTTGTTGTATGACTCACTGATGAACAGAATGGAGAAATATGGGAAGTTTTCTTCAGAAGAAATTTCTTCTTTTTATAAATTTCAATTAGTCCCTGATAAGGACTATATCAGAAGAATTAAGGAACAACAAAAGAAATTTGCCCGTATTTATCCGGTTTATGATCAGGATGTAAAGTATGAAGTGAGAGGATATACGCTGCCATTTCAATTATACGCGGACCCTAAAGTGCAGGAATTTGTATTTACCAGTGGCTTAGGTGTTTTCACGAGTAAAGGTTTTGGAATGATCGACCTGGCAAACATAAATCCGGTTCAAAGAACTGAGGTTTATGAGGTTTTTAAGCTGAGTCAGTCTCATTGAGAATTGAATCTTTGGTAGCCAATTAACTGATCTGCTCTACCTCCGATAGGGCGGTAATAAACCAGGATTTCATAGAAATTGTTGGTTTGGTAATGGCTCCCTTCGAATTGATAAGGATTGCTGTTGTCAGGTGAATTTGTATAATATAGATAATTATACCACCCTTGTTTTAATAACAGCTTTCCCACATATCCCTTTAGCTCCGGTTCATAATACATTTTATTATTTTGGTTTTGATGCCAATCTGTTAATGCCCCGATGATGTGCACATTACGGCTAATTTCTCGTGGTGCTTCTAAGAAAAAATGCACATTTACGTAGTCCGATTCAATGTCAGGATTACTGGCATCAACCTTTTCTATGATATACTGACCGTTCAGATCATTCAAATGAGTAAAAGCCTCGACACTTCGGTTTTTATCCTTCATGAGAAAGGCTGATATTTTGTTATCCTCAAGTTTTGTTTCAAATACATTTTGACCCGGAAAATTCACAGATCTCAGGTCAAAAAAACGGAATTCATTCCCAGCTTTGAAATTGTTTTTTAAATCAAAATGCTGATAAGTCAATAGTCTTTGCCCTTCGTTGATAAATGTGGGTTTCAGATCAGTAATGGCATTATCCCACCTTTGATTTTGCCTTATACAAATAGATACTTCCTCCAAAGGGTTATAAATGTCAAATTCTGCATAGCTAACCTCAAATTCTATTTGTTGATTTGTGTTCCGTTCTACAATTGCTCCTGACAAGCCAATGTTCGGCTTGATAATAGCATCATTGGAAAAGATCATAAATCTTTTAGTCAGAATCAAATCATTTTCATTGCTTCCACGATAAACAGCTACTATATAATTTCCCGTAACCTTTACTTTAGGCAGTGAAAGTGTATAGTGGATATAGGGAACTCTGGTATTGAATGACTGTTCAAATTGATCTATTCTAACTTCATTGTATTGATCTAGATAGTCCATGTTGCTAAGTCTTGAGGGAGTCCAATCCGTATTGCAGTGAATGATTTTCGCACGGTAATCCTCTACATCGTTGTACAAATCATCAAAAGATAAAACCAGATGATTAAGCTGATTGATTGGGATAATTGGAGGCTGTGTAAGCTCTACACTGCCATTGCGAGTTGGATAAAGTTGTACGGTCTTGATCTCTTTTTCGTACACATGATCATCATATATGAGTTTTTTTTGGGTTGCTGGTGAACTATTTCCAGGTTGATCCAAGGGCACACAAGTATGAAAAATGCATGCCGTCAATATGATGATGCGTATTTTATTCATATAATAATACGTTCTTTTTACTGATAAATGGGACATCGGATTAAATGGTAGAAGTAAATGTAATACATATACATCAATTATATGGAGTCAAAATTTCCATAAATTGCAACGGGAGATTTTAAAAAATAATATAGTTCCAACCTTTTTTTAAGTAGGGTTGTCTTTGATTTGAAGTATGTCTTAAAGGCCAAGGCTCATTTATGTTAGATGAAGATCAATTAATAGCTGGGTGTTGCAAAGGTGATAGGAAGTCACAGTGGGAGCTCTATGATCATTTCTCAAAAAAAATGATGGTTATCTGCATGCGCTATTCCAAGGGAACCCAGGAGGCAGAAGACATATTACAAGAAGCTTTTATCAAGGTTTTTAAGAACATAAAAAATTTTAAAAGGGAATCGTCATTATTCTATTGGATTAAAAGAATTGTGATCAACACGGCACTTAATCATCAGCGTAGTAAGTTGTATCTCTACCCAATGGTAGACGTAACGGAGCTGAAACATCAGGCAGAACGTGAGGTGTTACTTTCTCATATTGAACTGAATGATTTGCTGGAGATGGTGCAATCGTTACCAACTGGTTGTCAGGTGATATTTAATCTTTATGCGATAGAAGGCTATAAGCATAAGGAAATCTCCAAGATGCTCAACATTAGTGAAGGAACTTCCAAATCACAATATGCCAGGGCGAAAGAGTTATTGCAAAAGAAGCTGTTGGATCAAGAAAATTTGAATTATGAGAGATATCGATAATAAAAGAGGGGTGTTCGAGGAAGCATGGAAAAATGCTTTTGAAGAAGCAGAGATGGTTCCATCTGAAAATGTTTGGAACAAGGTAGACAATTTTCTGGCAAATGAAGAGTCCAAAAAATACAGAAAAGGTATTTTTTATTATAAATGGATTGCAGCGGCTTCGATCGTTTTGTCTCTTGGCATCGGCTCAATTTACTTTTTAAATGAGAGAAGTGATATTTCTCCTAATACAGCAGGGAATATTCAAAACGAAAGTAACACGCAGCAAGATCTGTCAGAGATTCCAACAAATGAAACATCGGAAGGAAATCAAGCAACTGATCATTTAAAGAATCAGCAAAATGTTGTTGCGCAGAGCAATAATGAAACATTGTCAAAATCCGAAAGCACGGATGATAAGGCACAAAATAACTCATCGAAACAGATTTTTGAAACGGGAACAGAAAGCCAATTATTAGCGAATACTGAAGTCGATAATAATCAATTGATTGCGGCTGATATTAATACTTCAAAGGGAAATGATGTAAATGTCGCAACACCCTTTGCTTTAGAAACTTCAACTGAACCATTTGGATTGACTTCATTAGACAATCTTGGAGCCAATGTTAATGAAACAGAGGAAGGCAAAACCATTGCTGCCATTGAAAAAGTCCCGGTTTACAATTTTGAATTCTTCAAAAAAGAAGATGATTCGGAAGATCCCAGAGATAACCTATGGGCCAGTTTAAATATGTCTTCCGGCTATTTCGATCCAAATATCGGATCGACCCGTGGCGTAGCTAATGTAGAGCAAGCGTTACAACTCGATGGGCTAGGTACTAATGCGCAAATCAGAGAAGATAACAGTAGAGGTAATACATTCACCGTTGGTTTTAATATGGGCTTTAAAATTGCAAAAAAGTGGATTGTACAAAGTGGTGTTAACTATTTGAACTATTCTGCTGATGCCCAAACAAATGCATTTTTACAGGACGCCTCCAACAATAATCGAGTACCATTGTATTCCGGGCTTGAGAGTTTGAAAAATGATGTACTTGACAATGCCACTAATTCCAATGTGAGTTTTGCCTCCATTGATTTGAACAATCAGTTTCAGTTTGTTTCAATACCTGTGAAAATGGGCTATGTTCTCCTAAACAAGAAGGTGAGCCTTATCTTAACAAGTGGTGTCTCAACTGACTTTTTAATAGAGAATACGGTTAGTGATGACAGCAATACGGTTGACGAGTTTACAATCAAACCAGGAGTTGATTCTCCATATCGCTCTGTTTACTTCAATGGTTTGATAGGCACTCAGATCTCTTACCAATTCGCAAAAAACTATAGTTTTTCATTGGAGCCATTGTATTCCATTGCGATCAATTCTTTCTCCAAGTCTGACAATAATTTAAATAGCTATCCTTCTTCACTTAATGTTGGAATTGGTATAAAATATCATTTTAAATAGAAATTGATGTTCCCTTCACTTAGGGTATACCATCGTTTTATTCTTATTAATTAAGCCAGTATAGTCAACCCAGCTAATCAAGTCTCTAAGAGCTATTCCTCTATAAACTAGCCAGTAATTCATTGTTTTTCTTAAATTAGCAGGATCAAATTTTTCTATTTCTACTTTCTTGTTCATTTTTTAAGTATCATTTGAATTTCGGACAAGAGGTAGATAGAAGTAGGGGTATAATTCACTCTTATGTATCGTAGTTAATTCAAACTGAAAAAGTCAAGTAATCGTGTATCCATAAAAATCCCAATACCATAAATTTTCTAAAAAATATGGATGTAAAGCTGTTAATGTCTTCAATACGTCAATTGCCAGTGTATTTCTTTAAAAAAGAACTGAAAATGAACACAACTGGAGTAAATTGCATTTTATACTAAAAAGTATTGCAACAATGTAGAAGCAGAATGAACGGATGTAAACAATAAATAGATAGAGATTATAAAATAAGGACGATGAGATTAATCAGATATGCTAATAGCCACTAATTTCTTAAAGAATTCGTCTATATTAATAATGTACTGATAAGGAAAAAAGAAAATCTAGCCCCTAAAAGTTTTAAAAATTTAACAACGTAAGCAACAACTTATGAGGAGAATTTTGCTGGTTATTGTCGTTTGCTTGACTGGCGGTCTAATTTACCTGATTGAGAGTAAAGAAGAAGTCAGACAAACGCAACAAAAAACTAACAATAAGGAACTTACTCCTTCCGAAATGAGAGCCGAGGAGCTTAGGAAGAAGAGAGAAAAACGGTTAAAAGGATATAGTAAATCTGATAGCCCGGATGAGTTTTTTTTGTTTCACAGATCTATCAGAACAAGAGATGGGGAAGAAGGGCCTGGATATCAAGCAAACTATAGGCTTGAAGAACTTAACAAAGCACTCCAAAACCAGGCTCGGGCCAGAGGCTTTAGGCGCGCCACTTTGGATTGGAAGGAAAGAGGACCTGGCAACGTTGCCGGTAGAACAAGATCATTATTGGTATTGCCTGGAGACGCCAGTAAAAATACTTGGTTGGCAGGTGCAGTAGGAGGAGGTATTTGGAAAACAACCGATGGAGGACAAACCTGGGTTAATAAATCTTCTGATTTTCCAAGTTTATCAATAACAACCTTAGCGATGAGTGATACGGATCCTGCTATCATTTATGCAGGAACAGGGGAGCATATTGCTTCTGCAGGGACAGCGATTATTGGAGATGGAATATTTAAATCCGATGATGCTGGTGAAACATGGACACAACTCGCTTCCACAGCAAAGAATCCAAATTTCCGATCAGTGAACAGGATTGTTATTGATCCGCAAAAACCCGATACACTGGTTGTTTGTGCTTCCGAGAATACATGGGATGCTTCAGACAGATCAGTGATACTTCGATCGGTTGATGGAGGAGTCACCTGGGATGAAGTTTATGAATCCGTTAATGCCATTTCGCAGATTGTCACTACTCCGGGAAATTTTAACATACAATTCGCTGCGGTTAATGGTGTAGGTGCTCTGAAATCCACGGATGGTGGCGTTACATGGGAACTTTCCAATAGCGGTATGCAGGTAACAGGCAGGGTGGAACTAGCTATTGCTCCAACCATGCCAAGTCGTATTTACGCTTCGGCCGTAGGTGATTTGTCAGGAACAGGTTCAGACCTTTATATCTCGGATGACGCCGGGGAGAATTGGAATATTATTACCAACACTAATGGTCAGCAAAATGAAGATTTTCTGGGTGGTCAGGGTTGGTATGACAATACCATTGCTGTTGATCCTTATGATGAGGATATTGTGTATTATGGTGGTGTAAATTTGTGGAGAACCAGTATGGCAGATGGGACGATTGTCAAGAATTTACCCGATGTAACCACTGAAGAAAATAACACACAATCATTCTTTGATACCTTTGATTTTGGAGCTCCTTACCTGGACGGAGGATTGGAATTAGGTGACTCAGATGAGGAGAATTTTGTTTCTGTTGAAATAAGGTTTGGGCCTGGTAAATCGCAAATGGCTTATAGATTTACCGTTCCCGATGGTTCGGGAGCGGGTGTTCAAGCTTCCAATTATGATTATCAGGATTATGTTGAAGTACCATTTGAGGTGTGGGATGTTGTTAATAACCAACAACTAATGGTTTCTTTCAGAGATCAGCAGAAAGATGGTATTTTTCAGTTAATAACAAGGAATACTGCTGCGGGAAATGAGAACAATCATTCACGGGAATATATGTTCATTAGTTCAATTCCTTACTCCGAAACTCCTGATGAGAATTTTACCAAAAACGGCGGACACGAACACGAACAATTATATTTCATTTGGCCGATTTTGGCCCAGGGAGCCACATGGAATGCTCAGACTTTACCTGGGTCTAATATCACGATCAACTATGGCCGCATCCCCATTGAGCAAAGAGTGGGAGCATTAAGAAATGTATCGGATGCCTACCAACAATTTGATAAAATCAATACGGTATTTGGTAATGATGACCTCTATGCTTTTCATCCGGACCAACATTATTTAGTGATGGTTCCTATGAGTGAATCTATCAAAACCTATAAAATTCTGGTTGGGAATGATGGTGGCGTATTTGTTTCCAATACAGCCATTCAACCTGGTATTAATGATGGGGACTGGACTTTTTCAGGTTTTGGTTATAATACTTCACAATTTTATGGTGTAGATAAGCAACCCGGGGAAGATCGTTACATTGGTGGAACACAGGACAACGGCACCTGGATGTCTCCTGCTAATGTAAGCTCCTCTAAGACCACCAATTATGATCATGTGATAGGAGGGGATGGATTTCAGGTAGTATGGAATTTTTCAGATGCAAGAAAAATTATCGGTGGGTCCCAGGGAAATAATTTCCGAAGAACAACCAATGGAGGGATCACCTGGACAGATGCGACCACAGGTATAACAGGAACTTCTCCTTTTATTTCAAAACTGGCCAATTCAAAGAAAAATCCGGAAGTTCTGTATACAGTAACTTCCAATGGAGTTTTTAAATCCGAAGATTTTGGAGGTAATTGGAAATTAACACCAATCAATAGTGCCTGGGGAGCTTCAACATTCCTAAATGTCAAAGTTTCCTTGTCAAATCCAAATATAGTGTGGGCTGGAAGCGGTATGTCGGCGAGCCGTAAATTACATGTCTCAACAGATTGGGGGGATTCTTTTGAAGCGACAAATAATTTTTCGAACCTTGGTTTGATCTCAGGATTCGCGACGCATCCCTTTGAAGATTCCACCGCTTACGCTTTATTCTCTTTTGCTGGTGGCCCAAAAGTTGTTAGAACCAGGAATTTAGGTGAAACATGGGAGGAACTTTCCGGATTCGGAAACAATTCAACAAGTGCCAATGGTTTTCCTGATGTAGCGGTATACTCTTTATTGGTACTTCCTCATGAGCCTAATACCTTGTGGGCAGGCACAGAGATCGGTATTTTTGAGTCTACTGATAATGGATTGAACTGGAGTATTGCTGATAATGGCTTTCCTGCTGCATCCGTATGGGAAATGAAAGTTGTAGATGATCAGATCGTGGTAGCTACCCATGGCAGAGGTATTTGGTCTGTTACCATGACTGAAATTCCAGCTGTAGTCCCTGTTCCTACAATAAATGCACTAGGAACTTCAGTGTTGGGAGAGCTGGTTGTGGATGCTTCATTCTTTTCTGATTTTGATTCTGTGGACGTTCTGGTGGATAATCAATTGGCTAAAAGGGTTGAGACAGTAGGAACCGGTGAAATGATCATAAGGGCTGCAAACCAACCGTTTGACCAGGCTCTGAATGTTATCTTAAGGGCTTATTTAGATGGACAATCACAGAATTCTCAGCCACAACAGATAACACTATTTGAACCCAATGCTCCACAGCTGATTTATACCGAAGACTTTAACGAGGAAAGCAGTGAGGATTTTATTGGAAACGGATTTACAGTATCATCACAGGTCGGTTTCAACGATGGGGCTATCCATTCTGAGCATAATTATGCAGATGGCAACATAGAGTATGTCTACCAGCTCAAAACCCCGATCATCATTAGTGAAACCAATCTTGGAGGAGGGGACCCCTCTTTCACATATGATGATGTAGCCCTCATTGAACCTGGTGAGGCGGGTTCTGTTTTTGGTAGTGATAATTTCTTCGATTATGTGATTGTTGAAGGAACGAAAGACGGCGTCAATTGGATACCACTTGCCAATGGGTATGATGCTACCTTTGACGATGATTGGAAGGAAGCTTATGACAATAATCAAAATGGAAACAGTGATCTGTTCGTAAGACATCGAATTAATCTGTTGAATCGATTCACGGCTAATCAGGATACTGTATTTTTTAGATTCAGGTTATTCTCCGATCCTTTTACTACAGGCTATGGCTGGGTCATTGATAACCTCTATATTCAGGACAGACCAACAGGTGTCAACAATAGGCTTGATATCAACAATGACCTGGAAGTCTTTAACTATCCTAATCCAACTTCCGGGGAGTCCATTATCAGTTATAATATTCCAGCGCTTTCAAAATCCGTAATTCAGGTGATCGATGCTGAAGGAAGGCTTTTAAAAAATATTGATATCGGGCAAACCAGGGCAGGAAAAGGAACCTATCGTTTAGATGTATCACAATTCAGTAGCGGGATCTATTATATCAAACTTATTTCTGATCGAAATTCAAAAGTAACCAGGATGATGATACAATGATGTTAAAGTTACTTGCCTATTGAGTTTGTTGGATTGATTTCCTTATTGCTTTTTTAAAGAACAAAATCCGGATCAATAGGGATCAACATCAATAGTGATCTTGGTGCCTTTTAATCTCCTTTCAGTTAATATTTCATCACAAGAAGTTCGGATGAAATTCTTGGCTGTGTTTAGGTTCACCTTATCTCTTTCAATTTTTATGAGGAGTTCCATAAGAAACAGGTTCCTGATTTTTCCAATGATCGGTTCTATTGGCCCCCTGACTCGTGAGGAACCAAGTTTTTCTCTTAAAAGATTAAGCAACATATCCGTACCGGAATAACAGACCTTTTTGTCCGGATTTTTCACTGTTATTTTTATAAGCCTTGTAAAAGGTGGATAGCTGAAATTTTTTCGCTCCAGGATTTCAAGGTCAAAGAACTTTGAGTAGGCTGATTTAGTGATCATTGAAAGAATGGGCTCATCTACATTGGAGGTTTGTATAATTACCTTACCCTTTTCTTTTCTTCGTCCTGCTCTGCCACTCACCTGGGTGACCAGTTGAAAAGTTCTTTCAGCCGCCCGGAAATCAGGAAAATGAAGCAAGCGATCAACATCTAATATTCCAACAAGATTAACGCTTTTAAAATCAAGGCCCTTACTGACCATCTGCGTGCCGACCAGGATATCAATATCTCCGGCTTCAAATTCTTCAATAATGTTTTGGTAGCTGTATTTGCTTCTCGTAGTATCAAGATCCATTCTTCGAACTTTGGCTTCCGGGAATATTAGCTTCAAGTCCTCTTCCAATTTTTCCGTTCCGAAACCGACTGTGTTAAGTTTAGTTGAGCCGCAAGCAGGGCAAGCTGAATGAGGCTTTTCTCGATATCCGCAGTAGTGGCACCTTAACTCATTTCTGTACATATGGTATGTCAGACTCACAGCACAACTTTCGCATTTTGGTATCCAATTGCATTCGTGGCAGGCAATATAAGGTGCATATCCTCGACGGTTTTGAAAAATAATAGCCTGATTTCCTGTTGCCAATGAATCATTGATCGCTGAAACAAGGGCGGAGGAGAAATCTTCCCGCATTAATTTTTTCTTTCTTTCCCTTAATACATCAACGATACTAATTTCAGGCAATGTTGATTCACCATATCTTTTATTAAGGTTGACAAAACCATATTTTCCCTTTTTGGCCAGGAAAAAGGATTCAACCGAGGGTGTTGCTGATCCAAGCAAGGTTTTAGCGTGGTGCATATTGGCCAAAACAAGCGCCAGATCCCGGGCATGATATCGGGGAGCAGGATCAAATTGTTTATAGGATGGCTCATGTTCTTCGTCTACAATGATTAACCCTAAATTATCAAATGGCAAAAAAATAGAAGAGCGAACTCCAACTACGAATGAATACTGGCCATTGATCACACCATCCCATACTTCCACTCTTTCATTATCGGAATATTTGGAGTGGTAGATTCCCATTTGATCACCAAAAATCTTTTGAAGTCGTTTTACGATCTGTGTCGTAAGTGCGATTTCCGGAAGTAAATAGAGTACCTGAGCCCCATTTTCCAGGGTATTTTTAATAAGATCAATGTATATCTCCGTTTTGCCACTTCCGGTTATTCCATGAAGTAATACAATGTCCTTTTCCAGAAATTGATTAAGTATTTCGTCCCTGGTAGCTGTTTGTTCCGGAGAGAGGACTATTTCCTGAGGATTAAGCGGATCAAGTTTTCCAAATCTTGAAACAATCTCTTCAAATTCGTGAAAAACTTTATTCTTTATCAACGTGTTTAAGGAGGACTTTGACAATCCAGCCTGATAAAAGCTTTGTTTTTCCAGCCCGCTGATGTTGGCCTGCTGATCGTGATAGACAGGAACCTCTTGCAGGTATTTCAATAGAATTTCAACCTGCTTGGGTTTCTTTTCCAATGTTGAAAACAATTGTTCTAAAATATGTTCATCTTGTACGTATTCTTCCGAAAGCCTGACTTTATTGACTTTTTTGGGTTTATATTTTGCTTGAACCTCTTCATAAAGCAGGACGACTTCTTTTTGAATGAGTGATTTGAGTGTATGATAGATAGACTTTTGCTGGAGTACTTCAGCAGCTTCATCATAGGTAAGTGAACTATTGTTTCCTAATGCCCGTAAAAGCACAAACTCCTTTTCTGAGAAATCAATTTCCTCATCCTCCCATGGACGTTCGGGATTAAGTTGAATGCGGGATTGGCTGCTGAGTTTTAACCCGGACGGTAATGCCACGTTTAAAACTTCTCCGATGGTGCATATATAATAGGCTGCTATCCAATGAAAGAGTTTAATTTGAACCGGGCTAATGACAGGCCGATCATCCAAGACCTCAAGAACGTACTTGGCTTCATATTCTTTGGGAGGTTGAACATGGACCTTACCAACTACACCGGTTAAGATTTTCTTTTTGCCAAATTGAACAATTACACGATAGCCTTCAGCTATTGTTTCGTTAAGCTCCTGTGGTACGCGATAGGTAAAAAGTTTGGGTATGGGAACAGGTAGTATAATATCTGCGAACAGCGTGGTTCTTTCCTCCGGAGCATCAACATTAATGGGCAGCTTGTTCAATATGTCACGATCTAAAATTCTTAGGAAACGAATTTAGATCATTTAAAATAAATTTGGTTGAAATGCTGATTCTTTTTTGAAGGTGCGACACGGAACGGTGAATGTTACTTGTTATCTACTTTGCTGTCATGCCAATGGCTTGGAATACAACAAGCTTGATGGTAGGAGGGTTGAGATAGTGGTTTTCGATAATGCTGAAAATCAGGATAATTTACTTGATGCCTAAATTTTGATGTCAAAACTCAGTCCATAAACAAAAAAAGCCGGACGCATTCCATCCGGCTTTTGATCCTATTTATTTTGAAAACTTATCTCAGGTATATTCTGATATCTCCATGAGACGCTGTAGCAAATATTCTCGACTTGGGTGAACTTTGGTTTCCCAATGTTCCTCGATACTTGGCTGAGTGACTCTGTTCAGAGATATAGTCAAAATCAATTGCTGATCTGTCGTATTTGACACTTCCGTGAGAGGTGCCTAAATCAAGTTTGGCAGAAGCACCTCTGTCAAGATTTAGATCAAAATCGCTGTGGCTGCCTCGTAGCTCGATTGAACTAAAATTACTGGAAACTCTTTCTATATCTACGTTTCCATGGCTTACTGTGACTTCAATGGAATTGTTGAGTGTTCCAAGATCCAGATTAGAATGTGCCAGATCGCAATCCAATTTGTTGATTTCTCCGATACCAAAATTCGAATGTCTTACTTCCAACTCAAGATCGTCGGCTTTAAGAATGTCGAAGCTTGTATGAGCCATCCCCACATCCACTGATCCCAAATAATCTATGTTTAATTTTCGATAATGACTGACAGTAAGTCTACCATTGTTTAAAGATTTAATACCTCCACCATTACCATGTGCCAACTTGATATAACCGTCGCCATTCAGCTCTTCCGTTTTAATACGGCCATGGGATAGATTGACCGATACATCACCATTGAGCTGGTCAATATACAGGTCGCCATGGCTATGAGTTACTTCCAGATCATTGGTTTTAGGCATGCTGATCAGATAATTGATTTCAAAGTTATCGCCGCTGGAAGAGGAAAACCACGACCGACTTCTTTGCTCTATTTCTGTCTTGATCTTTATGGTTCCTGAGGGGGAATTGTCCATGATATTAATTTCGATTCTATCCAGTATTTCCTGCGCTCTTCTATCATCACTTGTTTTGGCAATAACTGTTATTTCAGCCGTAATTTCATTTTTATCCCAGGTATTGACATGGACCTCCCCAAACCGATTATGAAGTTCTAAATTAGCATCCTTGGTGACTTTGAAGGTTTTTTTGATCTCCTTTTTTTTGTCGTATTTCGAGTTTGCCTCACTTTTCCAAACCAGTAAGCAGGAGAAAATAAGTGCAACGATGACAAAGCGTTTAGAGAGAATGTGCTTCTTCATTTTTTTCATTATTAATGGTTTTTAAAATCATAAGTTGCTCAGATAAAATATCAATACGCAACCTTAAATTTTCTATCATTTCATCAAGAATGATCTGATTATTTGTTTCGTATAATTCATTTTTCAAGTTTTGATATACCGAATCCAAACTCATAATATCAGATCTAAAGGTTGATTTCAGTTCGGGATCTTCTATTCGGAAATTTTCAATTTCCCGGACTTTATGGCTTATGAGTTGAGTATAAAATGCCTCAGTTTCCAAAAATTCAGGACTTAATTTCATTTTCTGTTGTGAAATAGAAGGCTCATCAGGGTTGAACTTATCGATCAAAAGGAAAGTACAAACACCCAATAAGAAAATAGCGGCAACCTTCCAATACACGGAAGCAATGGACTTTTTCTTATCAATATCGGTGTCAAGGTCTTTTTCGATTTTTTCCCAAACATCCCCGGGTTCCCGGTCATCAAATAGGTTCCGGTTATCTCTGATGAATTTTTCTAATTTATCCTGCATGAAATGCTTTGTTTTTAATAATCTCTTTTAATTTCTTTTTTGCCCTATTGTATTGTGATTTTGATGTTGATTCCGAAATATTCAGAATCCCTGCAATTTCACCGTGGTCATAACCCTCTAACAAGTACAAGGAAAATACAATTCTATATCCTTGTGGCAGTTCTTGTACGGCACTCTTTATTTGTTCGATATTCCACGATAAATCTTCATTTGTATTATAATCGCTTTCATCTTCATACTCGAAATTTGCAGTCATGGGCTGAATTTCAAGCCGTTTCTTCTTAACATGATTGATGGCCCGATTCACCACAACTTTTTTTAACCATGCTCCAAATGAAGATTCTCCGCGATAAGTATGAAGATTCCTGAAAGCACTTACAAAAGATTCCTGAAGTATGTCTTCGGCATCTTCAGCATCATTGGCGATTCTATAACATATATTATACATGGCTTTAGAATACAATTTATATAATTTGTATTGTGCCTTACGATCGCCCATCTTACAGGCATCAATGATGTCCTGGTGCAGATTTAAATGATTAACTTCCAAGTTTTTCCAATTTCTAGTCTAATGACATGTCGCTTTCAAGAAGGTTGCATATGCGTGTTAATAATTCAATTTAAGTGAAGTTAAAAAATATCTTTAACTCTGTGCTGTCAAGCATCAGGTTCTCCATGGTCTTCAACTTATTACAAAAAGATAAGCTGATGAGCATGTTAAATGAATTTCGAATGATATATTATAACTGGTGACAAAAGTTGAACACAATTTCAGATTGGTTATTTAAGAATCATTGGGTTTTGGTTTTTTGAATGACAAAATTTAAAAAGAATTGGTCCCAAAATCTCATATCTCTTGGGGCTTAAAAAAAATTAGGAAGCGAAATTCACTAAAATGAATTTCCAGAATCAGCATGATTCCTTTTATATGCTTTCTAAAAACAAAAGAGGCTGTCTCAAAAGTATTTGAGTAGCCTCTTTTGTTTTTTATAAGGTTTAATTTTTGATTTTTTGTTTTCGATTCTCCCTGTGGCAAGTTGAGACTGGGGGATAGAAAAAAACATGGTTTTATGCGGCCTTTTTGTTCAGGTTGTGTGCAATTGCCAGTAGTCCGGCTTCTATTTCTACCTTTTTGATTCCTTTTAGCATAAATCGTCTGAACCCTTTGTTTTGTTTGATATTGCCGAAG
>JAUJEA010000004.1 GCA_030442035.1 Splendidivirga corallicola | reverse complement strand
GAATTTTCATACAGAATCAATCGAAGTATTTTCAAAAAAACAATCTTTCATAAAACTATTGAAAGATTGATGAATCATTCATTGATATTTCAGCAAAATATCAGTTATACGTAAAGTAATAACTCTAAAAACTTTTATATTTATCATAAGTATTAAAGTTAAAACTGCAACAATGAGTAAACCTTCAAATGAAGAACTAATAAAGGCTTTAAATGCTGCCGGGAGTGCTCATCACGATTATGAAGCGAAATTCTTGAAAGGTAAACGGGACGAATTCTGGGCTGGCTGGTATGCCTCCTACGTCCTTGGAAGGTTGGGTGATTTTGCCACACCCTCGGATTTGACGAATTGGCTTACCCAGGCTCCCTCATCAGATGATTGGTTCAAATCAGCTGCTCAGTATATCAGTGAACGTTTATAAAGTACAACATGAATATATTTTCCAAAATTTTTAGTAAAAAAGAGCTGATTGAAGGAGGCGCTTGTCCCAATTGCTGGGGAGAACAGGAATATGATGGTCAAGTCAGGAATTTGCTTGCTGATAAGCAATTAGATGTGAATAACCATGAGGCACGCCACGCCTTTATTCGGGACTTTGTGGTGAACCACGTCAGTGGGATTCGCCTTCAAAAGGATAACGATGGTTATCAATGTCCCATGTGTAAAAGAAAATTTTAAAAGGTTATCAGGTTTTAGGTGTCAGTCCAGCTATGGTTTTGCAACCCTATCACAAATGGAGATAAGGGATGGTAATTTTGAGTTATGAATTAATTACGAATCTCAAATGATGAATTACGATTCAGAACTTCAACACTTAAATACATCAACACCTCAACACAATTTCAGGGTACCGATGTCAGACACCTTGATGGTGTCAGTACATCTTGTTTGATCGAAGTGACTGTTGAATTCTAAATGAATTACGAATTACGAATGACAAATTACGATTGCAACGAAACTTCAATACTTCAACACCTCAATCAGTTATTTAGCAGACTAATAGCTGACTGCTAACTATTCATTGCTAAGTCCATTGACTGGATTTGAATGAGCCGGAACAAATGCTACGCTTGAGATCATAATCAATGCAAGGACTATGATGAAAAGCCCACTCAAAAGACTTGTCAGTAAAGATGCGCTCACATGATACTTGTAGATTGAGTCTAAAACGGCATTTGAGATCAAATAACCCAGTGCGCTTCCCACCACCATCGCAACCAGTAATATGATGATAAAAGAGCTGTTAATTGTTAATAGTAGCTCCTTCAAAGATGCTCCAAGAACTTTGCGAATACTTATTTCTTTAATGCGCTTGGTAACGTTGAGTTTGGCAAGAGAAAATATTCCCACAATACTTAAGAAGCCGCTCAGGATTGCCAGGGTAAGAAATATTTTATGGAGTGCTTTAGTGTCCTGACCTGCCGTTCCAAGTGCAAAATCTTTCTGAAGGAATCCGGTGTAAGGCTGATCAATATATTTACTCCAGATTATCTTGAGTTTATCCTCTATCTGCTTCATATCTCCGTGGGACACCTTAACAACTAAATGCCTATTTTCATTTTCCTTTGAAAGTGCAATAACCGTTGGCATCAATTGAGCTGCCTTAACCACATCATCAATGATATCGATTGTTATCCCAACAATCGTTTTACGTTCTCCGTTGATTTTCACCTCTTGATTTATTGCCTCTTGATCTTTGAAGAACTGATCTGCAAATGACTGACTCACCAGGATCGTATTTTGCTCAGCCTTGCCATTCCCTTCCAGGAAAGTTCTTCCTGATGCGATTTGCACTTCCATTAGATCAAGATATTTGGGTCTTACAGCGTAGTACCTTACTTCATGAAACATAGTATCAATTTGTAGTGAAACCCGCTCAGCATATCGTCCGAAGTTTCCAAGATGGTTAGCTGCTCCAGCAGTAACAACACCAGGAAGTTGATCTATTTCTCTTTTAATTGGAACAAAATATTCATTTTCCAGAGGTATATCATAAATTCGTTCATCCTGATATCCAAGATCCAGCTCATCAAGAAAATCCGCATTTTGGGAAAATGTAATTCCTGCCACTAACACAGCAATAGAAAGGCCATATTGCGCAACGGTGAGTGCCTTGTTGAGCCAGCTTACTCCTTTCAACTTAACGGACTTGCGCATGATAGCCACTGGCTGGAATTTCCATGCATATAAAGCCGGCAATAATCCAGCGACCATTGTAGTGAACAAGAGGAAGCCGGAAATAAATAATATGATGCCTGTTAAGTCAATATCCTGCAGGAGGAAGCTAACTCCGAATTGGCTCATAATCGCCACAGAGGTTAGGTTGGCAGTTGAAACAGCAATAATGAATGCTAAGAAGCTTACAATACCCATTTCGAATAAAAATTGGATAAGGATCCGTCTGCTTCCTGAGCCAAGCGTTTTCCGGATACCTATTTCCTTAAGCCTCCGTGCGATCAAAGCCATTGAAGTATTGGCCAAATTGAAGCAGGCTATTAGAAATACCATCAATGCAAGTGTACTAAAAATGATCAATGCCGCAGCACTGACACGAGCATTGACATAGCTGGCACCGATGATAAGATCTTCAGGCATTGGATCTTGAAAACGAACTAATTCAAAGCGTTTAATTTTTAACTCCTTGTGTTTTTCGTTTTGGACAAGGATATGACGATTAATTTCAGCAGTAATATGCTCTTTTTGTATAGAGGAGAGTTTCAAGTAGTGCCCCACAAATCGACCGTTGGACCAATCATTGGGATCTATATTCAATGCCCGGAAATAATTATGCTGACTTACCAATATTTCAAATCTGAAGCTCGAATTGAGGGGGATCTTTTCAAACACCCCACCAACAATGACTTCCAGTTTATTGTCATCAGAGAGGTATAGCATGAGTTTCTCGCCCAGAGCCTCGTTTTTTCCAAAATACTTCAGTGCCAGCGCTTCGGTCAAATAGACAATGGGTTGATTACCAAATTGAGCAAATGAGCCATAGCGTAGCGGTATTTCAAACATTTCTGCAAAATCTGCTGATACAATCCCTGCACGTTCGGAGAAAAAATCCTTGCCTTTTTTGACAGTAATACTCCGAGTAAAGTAACTGCATGTCTGATTAATTCCACTGATATCATTACGCAATTTATCATCCAAGGCAGTTGGGGAAAATTCATTCCTCTTTTCTTCTCCATTGTGTAAGGTGATTGCATGTACTCTGTATATGTCATCTGTGTTTTTATAGAATGAATCAAATTCCAAATTGTAAGCATACATCATGTAGACAAACACGCACATGCTTAGTGCTAATCCTAGTCCCACAACATTGATAGCAACAGGGCCTCTGTTTTTCCATGAGTGCCTTATGGTAAGTTTAAAGTATGACTTGAAGAGTGAAACCATGAACGGATCTATTTTAGTTTTGGATTTGGCATATGGTTTGTAAAATCGAATGACATTCCACCAGAAGTGAATATTGGCTGATCGTGGTGATCCGCCATGCTTTAATCTCAGATGGTAAAATTCCAGCAAATCACCTTCCAGCTCCTCCAGTCTATCCGGTCTGCAATACCATCGAAAGAATTTAAGCGCCAATCGAGGTGGCTGATGTTTTATGTCGCCCATCTTATCCAATCTTCCAGTTAAGTGCTTGTTCCGGTATTTGATATCTGAGTTGTTGACGAAGCGAGGCTAACTCGTCAAGCGCTCTGCTTGCGTACGGCGTTAAGAAAAAAAGCTTCTTACGCTTGCCACCTCTTTCCGAGGTAGCTTCACCCATACGTGATTCCAAAAAGCCTTTTTCTTCCAATCGATAGAGTACAGTATGGATGGCACTGGCGTTGATCGTTTTGCCTGTTTGCTTTTGATACTCTTCAAGTATGCTGACAGAGTAAGCCTGATCATACAACACACCAACTAGCAAAAGCACTATTTCTTCTAAATTCCCAAGTTTATAACTTCTCATATTAGTTTCACTATTGTAAGTATTATAATCAAACTTAAAAATAAAAATTCACTATTGTAAGTATTATCGGGAAAATATTCTACGGTGATTAAAACAAGCGACCTATAACTTGAATCTTGACTTACAGGTTTAATCGCGTAGTCAATTCAAATAGTCAATCGCAAACTCCAGGACCTTATCGTTTCCGGAGGCAATGTCTGTCTCCGTATTTTTTAAAAAAATCTCCGGGATAACCCCTATTTCCTCGGGACTGGTTCCATCGGGAAGTAATACTAGTTGATAGGACATTGTATAAATCCAACCATTAGGTAGAAACCTATTGAAAAATGAATCGGAGAAAGCGCCAGCCGTTGAGTCACCGACTTGTGTCACATGAGGTAGCGAAACCATGTACAAGGAAAGACTTTCAGCGGCACTGATGGTAAATCTATCTGTTAAAAGAACAACGGGTTGAGTATATTGATAATCTCCACCGGGTTTTACATACTTTCTTATAGGCTCATCAAAATCGTCGTATTCCGGGCCATTCCTGGTTTGTACTGTGTTAATAAATCGTCTTTGATCTGCAAATCTACCGGAAATTCCAATAACTCCTTCGTTTTCTCCTCCTGATGTATTCCTCAAATCGAGGATAATTCCTTTAAAATCACTTAATTGATTCATTACATGATCAATCTCTCTATGATGACTTTCAAAATTAAAAACATGGATGTAACCAATCTCATTGTTGATGCTACCATAGACCATACCCTGGTCACCCGTTGCTTCGAAGTGGTTGTCCAGGTACTTTTGCTCTATAAGTTGAAGATCAAATTCCTTCCGGGCCTGAAGATTATCGGCAAAGCCGGATATGAATCTTCTACCGGTGCGTGGGTCCCATATTTCGGTATGTGAATCATTGAGTTCTTCCAGCATCTCCGTGACAATCTGCCATAATTCAGTATCTGTCGTAGTTGACGTAACCCTTGGCCTGTAGTCGGAATAAATCTGGTGCCAGTCTATATCTTTTACCAGAAAGAGTCCGTACCAGCGATCAAATTGTTCCCAAAGGATCTCAAAATTATTCTCTGCTGTGTTGGTGGGTTCATCACCGATCAAGAAGCTTTCACAGGCCACAAGGCCTGATAAGAGTACCCATACAAAAGCATGTAACAGTTTATTTTTCATGGTCTCTTAGAGTTTAAAGTTCAATCCGCCGGAAACAAGATTGACATACATCTTTACAGATCTGGGCTGATCGTATTGATGGTATTGGAATTGATATTTGACCACCAAATCAAACCTGGATGACAAGCCATACTGATAGGTTAAGATGTTGGCAAGCATAAAGTACTTATTGATAAAAGCCACATCCCCATACCTGCTGCTCTTAAATTCCCAGGGATCTTCTACTAAAAACTCATCAGACCCGGCATAAGGAGGGCGAAGTACATAACTGATCAATGGAAAATGAAATTGCCATAAAAACGAATGCCGGGGACTATTTCTATATTCCGCCCCAATACTGATATTCAAGGAATTGACAAACATCCAGGTAAAAGCATCTTCATTATCGGAAATTTTAATATTGAGAAAACTTTTTATGATACCACCTATAAAAAAAGGGATTTCAGTATTTTTTAATTTGATGGTGCTTAGTTCACGCCGGTAGCCATAGGAAATATGAGTTCTGATCCCGTTCATAGTGAAATGATCGACATTTGTATTAATATCTCCTATGGAAAAAAGAACCTCAGCTGTATGAAATCCTTTTGTCCTTCTGTTTGTATATGAAATTGTGGTATTAAAGTTATTCCCTCTGTAATTCAATGGAGAAAGCATTTGGTCCCGACTGTGGAAATTGCTGTTGCCGAAAACTATGCCAAGGTGGTTTTTATTGACAGATTCTGTCTGTGAAAATCCCAATAGGGAAATAAACAGCGTTAGGACGAAAGAAAAGAAGGATATTTTTATGACTTTTTTCATAGCCATTTCCTCCTAAATTTGAGGTCAACCCTTTCGTATTTATCTCATCGATTCGGTCATAACACATAATAGTGCCGTTACCGATATCGATGCTGGAATAAATGTACATTATATTAAAAAGAGATGCAATAAAAACTGGCATATATGGGAGTGTGGTCTACACCTTATGAGTGCCATTCACTAACAACTTGGATTATGTGATAAGTACTTTGCGGACAATGATGGAGAACCTGTTAATGATCGGTTAATAGAAAAAATTTGAGAATTAATATGTAGGCACTTAACTACATATTATTATATTTGTAGGTAAATAACTACATAATGGAAAAAAGAAGGGATGTATTTCAGGCAATTGCAGATCCAACACGCAGGGAAATAATCAATCTGTTAGCACACAAGTCATTGAATTTAAATGCGATTGCTGAAAATTTTCAAACAAGCAGGCCAACCATTTCTCAGCATGTCAAACTGTTGCAGGAGTGTGGATTAATAGTTATTACCAAACAGGGTAGAGAACGCTATTGCCGGGCGCACCTTGCCAAATTGACGGAAGTAGCCCTATGGGTGAATAAATACAAAGCTTTCTGGAATGCAAAACTAGACGCCCTGGAAGATTTTTTGGATCGAACTGAAAAATAAAGCGCTATGAAAAATAAACACGGCAAAATCACTCGTCGGGAGGATGGATTTAGGGTAGTGTTTGAAAGAATTTTGAATCATGATATTCACAAGGTTTGGGAAGCCATTGCCAATCCTGATAAGCTCAAGTATTGGTTTACTGATTTTGAAATGGACTTTAGGCCGGGAGGTAAAATAAAAATTTTATTTAGAGATCAGGACAGAACCGTGACACATGGAGAGGTTGTCAGGATCGATCCACCCAACAAGTTTGAATACACCTGGGAAGGTGATATAGCCATCTGGGAGCTTTTTGACTTAGGTAAAAACAAATGCAAACTTAGACTGACCTACGGAAAAATTGATCAAAGCTATCTTGATAAAACACCCGTCGGATGGCACTTACTACTCGACCAGCTTGAGGAAATGCTTGGTGGACGAAGAGAAATTCTTCCTTTTGGAGATGAAGTGGAAAATAACCCTGAATTTCAGCGTATCAAAAAGGAATATGATCAAATCATTTATGCCACCTTTCCTGAATTAAAAGGACCGAAACCTTAACATCTTTATAAACCTAAACCCACTTATCATGGAAACGAAGATCACTTCAATGAAAAAAACAGAAGCTCCCATTATCGTCGAACAATTGTATAACGCATCTCCCGACGAAGTATGGGCAGCCATTACAGAACGGGATCAGATGATCCAATGGTTTTTTAATAACATTCCTGAATTTAAAGCCGAAGTTGGCTTTGAAACCCAATTTATGATAGAAGTCGAAGACAGGAAATTTCCACATCTGTGGAAAGTGACAGAAGTGATCCACGGAAAAAAGTTAACTTATCAATGGAGGTTTGGGGGCTATGAGGGAGAAGGACTTTCAACATTTGAATTGTTCGAACAAGATGGAAAAACTGGTGTTAAACTCATCTACGACGTAATTGAGGATTTTCCTGATGGCATTCCTGAATTTGTCAGAGAGAGTGGTGAACAAGGTTGGCGTTATTTTATTCAGGAGAGTTTGAAGAATTATTTGAATGGTTAGTTTGTGGCGCTCATATCAACAAGGGAGTGACACTATTCTTTTATTGATAGGTTAAAAAGCCGGATGATTTTATTTTTTCAAACCATGAAGTATTTTTGGCATCTTACAAATTCAACTAATTAAAAAGTATATGAAAGTGAAAATTGTGAATGCAAACCAAAGCGTGTTTGGGAAGCTTATGTTAGTGGTATTATCAATGACATTACTTCTGGGCTGCGGCGGAGGTGCCAAAGAGGAAAATACCACTTCTTCGGAAAGTGGATCTGAATCAACTTCAGAAGAGCAAACAGAGCAGCCATCTTCGGAAGCTGCAGAAAATAGCCTGATCAAACTGGTAATCAACAGCAATGATCAGATGCGCTATGATCAGGAAGAGCTTCGGGTAAAAGCCGGCGCAACAGTTGAGCTTACATTAAACCATACCGGCGAACTTGCAAAAGAGGTCATGGGTCATAACCTGGTGATACTCAAGCCGGGAACTGATATCACTGCTTTTGCACAAAAAGCTATTGCCGCTAAGGACACTGAGTACATCCCTGAGGGTGATGAGATCATAATCCATACAAAGCTTATCGGAGGAGGGGAATCTACCACCATCACCTTTACTGCTCCTGCTGCAGGCACTTATGACTTTATTTGCACCTTCCCGGGACATTATGCCTTAATGAAGGGGAAATTTATTGTAGAATAACATTTCAGGTGGCCTTATATAATTAAGGCCACTTCTCATTTCAACCATTCAGGGCCTTTGACCGATTTCAAAAAGTCAGCAGAAATCTGATCAGTTTCCTTGTCTCAACTTCCAGGACCTCCCGGGATGTTCTGTTCTAAATACATTGATATTACCCTTGTCTGCAATGGTAACATAAACGGTGCGGCCATCATCACCACCAAAGGCCAGATTGGTAGGTCTTTTTCCATTGGTCTTTACAGTTCTCAATAAATTTCCCTGGGGAGATATTATTAACACCTTACCCATATCGTACAGGGCAACGTACAGATTACCTCTTATATCCGTGCGCATTCCATCTGTCTCACCATTTTCTTTAATTTTGTAAAATAGCCTCTTGTTTGAAACATTGCCCTTTTTATCCAGATCATATATCCAGATATTCTTCTGCTTGGATTCATTCACATACAAATATTTCTGATCTGGCGATACCTCTACACCATTAGTGGTTCCCATGTTATCCTCTAATAGTTTAACTTTCCCATCCGTACTGATCTTCCATAATTTTCCGGTCTCATTTTTCCAATCCGGATCGCTGGCAAACAAAGTACCATCATCCGTGATGGCTAGATCATTTGGTTGATTCATCGTTGGCTCATGCACAAACACAGATACCTTACCATCACGAATACGTAAAATGTTATGCCCGGTGTAGTCTGCAACGAACATAGTTCCGTCCCGGTTAAACCGGATTCCATTGGCTGTGCTTCCTTCAGGCATTTCCAGGAAAATACTTCCTTCTCCCGCTGGTGTTATTTTTCCAATCGTTGTTTTGTGGTGAAAACTCACAGCGTATAGGTATCCATTTGCATCCACAGCAGGACCTTCAACCTCTGCGGTAAAGGAATGTTCTTCCGTGAAGTTCTTGCATTTATATAGTTGCGCCTGGCCACAATGCCATATTAAAAAGAGTATTGTGGCCAATGGTATAATCCTTCTTGACATCATGAGTGGTTTGTTTTTAAAGTGATGTGAAATTATGTTACTTAATAACAAATATATTTTAATTGATCTAAATACATAAAAATATTTGTTATTTTATAACATTCATTTTTATTTGTATCAATAAACAAACCGGAGCTATTCGCATTTATTAAAAATCAAAATATTCCATGGCATACGATTTCGACATCATAGCGAAAATAAAATCCCTGGAATCTCATCTAAAACCTTCTGAGAAAAAAGTAGTCACGCTTATTCTTGAAGATTTGCAATGGGCCGGAAATGCAAGCATAGCACAGCTGGCAGAAAACGCAGGTGTGAGTGAAGCTACCATTACCCGATTTGCAAAAGTTGTTGGTTGTAAAGATGTGAGGGATTTAAAAGCAAAACTGGTTTCCAGTTTTGCTGTTGGCCGCAGATTCATTGAAGGATATAGTGAAAAAATTAACCAGAAAAGTACTTTTGGACATATTGTACAGGGAATTCAAGACGCTTTGTCAAGTGTCAGCAACCAAATATCGGAACGAGCGGTAAAAAAAGCCGGTACGTTAATTGATAAATGCAACAAATTAGTAGTTTTTGGAAGTGGGGGAGGGTCGACCATCGCAGCGCTTGAAGCGCAGCATCGCCTTTTCAGACTTGGCTTAGCAGTGACAGCACATCATGATACCATTATGCAGCGAATGATGGCAGCAACATTGGATACCGAATCTGTTGTTTTGGCCATTTCCACGTCTGGTGAAATATCAGAGATCAATGACAATGTATTAACAGCCAAGCAATATGGAGCTAAAGTCATTTCCATCACCCGTTCAAATACCTCATTGGCTAATTTGAGTGATGTTCATTTGCAAGTTCATGTTCAGGAATCAGAAGGCATTTTTAAGCCAACACCGTCGCGTTATGCTTTGTTGGCTGCTGTTGATACCATTGCTTTGGAGGTAGCAAATGTCCGTCAGGATAAATGCAAGGAAATTTTAAGGAAAATCAAATATAGTATTGACCATCAAAGGGATAAGACACAATGGCTCCCGTTAGGAGATTAATATTTTGAGCATGCTGGATATCAAATTTACAGGAGCTACCATTGTTGATGGATCAGGTTCAGCTACCTATGTTGCTGACATTGGTATAGTTGGTGATAAAATCGCCCGCATTGGTAATTTGTCAACATTGCAAGCCAGAAAAATCATTGATGTCAAGGGCAAAATTCTTTGTCCGGGTTTTATTGATGTCCATACGCATGACGACAATGCCATATTAAACATGCCAGATGCACTACCCAAGATTAGTCAGGGTGTTACAACAGCCATAGTGGGTAATTGTGGTATTAGTTCAGCACCCAGCAAAATAGAGGATATACCTCCTGATCCGCTGAATCTTTTAGGCAAAAAAGAAGATTTTAAGTTTCCTACATTTAAAGCCTATATAGATAAAATAAACGAGATCCGGCCAGCGGTGAATATTGCTGCATTGTGTGGACACCTTTCTTTACGCAATAATGCCATGACAGATCTGTATAGGGAATGTACGGATCAAGAGTTAGATGGTATGAAACGAGAATTGGCATTGGCCATGCAGCAAGGTGCCATAGGTTTCAGTACAGGTCTGGCTTATGGTTCATCCAATAGTGCTTCTACCACTGAGGTCATCGAGTTGGCTAAAGTGGCCGCTCAATACGGTGGTATCTATACGACACACCTTCGCAATGAATTTGAAGAAATCATTGCAGCTCTGGAGGAATCGTTTACCATTTGCGATCAAGCAGATCTACCCATATTGGTATCTCATCTCAAATGTGCAGGCATTGAAAATTGGGGCAGAAGTGAAGAAGTACTTAATACCATTAGCAATGCTGCCTGCTACAAGAGAATACATATGGATTGTTATCCTTATACTGCTGGGTCCAGTACTTTGGATTTAAAACAGGTAGATGAAAAAGTTAGAATTCTGATTACCTGGTCTGATTCCCATCCTGATATTGCGCCAAAGTATTTGGACGAAATAGCTTTGGAATGGAACATGAGCCAATTGGAATCGGCCAAAAAGTTACAGCCGGCGGGGGCTGTTTACTTTAGCATGAATGAGGAAGATATGCAAAACATACTCCGCCATGAAAAGACCATGATCGGCTCGGATGGATTGCCGCATGACCCGCATCCGCATCCAAGACTATATGGCACTTTTCCCAGGGTTTTGGGGAAATACGTCAGAGAACACAAGCTGCTTACCTTGTCTGATGCGATAAGGAAAATGACCTCCTTACCTGCTAAAAAGTTTCAATTTGAGAAAAGAGGACTTATCGCCGAAGGGTTTTATGCTGACCTGATCATATTTGATTGGGAATCGATCAATGATACCGCCACCTTCGATCAGCCGAAGCAATTAGCAGAGGGCATAGTCCATGTGTTGGTAAATGGCAAAATAAGTTATTCCAAAGGAAGTACTACTGTTGAAAGAAATGGCAAGTACCTTACACGTAGTGATCAAACAATTAAACAAAATAAAAAAATATGAGCGACATTATACGATATGGAAATTCAAAGCCAGGTGCTGGTGGACAGAACCTCCCTTTTGCAAGAGCAGTTCAGGCCGATGGCTGGCTGTATGTATCGGGGCAAGTAGCTATGGAAAACGGAGAGATCATTTCCGGAGGTATTATCCCTCAGACACGTAAGACGATTGAGAACTTACTGGCTATTTTGGAAGAAGCGGGATATGGAAAAGAAGATGTAGTGAGATGTGGTGTTTGGCTCGACGATACCAGAGATTTTTGGACGTTCAATAAGATTTATGCAGAATATTTTGGAGGAGAACATGCTCCCGCCAGGGCTTGTGTACAATCCAGTATGATGGTCGATTGCAAGGTGGAAATTGATTGCGTATGCTATAAGAAACCGGCGTAATGGTCATTGCCTTTCTTCAAACCGGAGACAGCATTAGTCCCCTGACATTTTTGCTTACATTTGGCCTCTATATTTTGTCGATGATTACCTTGAGCGTATTCATTTCAAAAAAACAGCATAGTGGTGCGGACTTTTTATTGGGTGGGCGTTCCGTACCAATTTTATTGATGCTAGGGACCACAATTGCTACCTTAGTTGGAACAGGATCCAGCATGGGAGCAGTTGGAAAAGGCTATTCTACCGGTTGGATAGGAGCTTTTTATGGAATAGGAGGAGCGCTTGGCATGATGCTTTTAGCGGTGTTATTTTCCAAAGCAAGAAAGCTTCGTTTTATGACGATGTCGGAAGAAATAAGCTATTATTTTGGTGCCAACAAAGCAATCAAAAACCTTGTCGGAATACTCACTTACATTGCATCGATAGGTTGGCTTGGAGCTCATATTATGGGTGGAGCCAAATATTTATCCTGGATATCGGACATAGACCTGCTTTATTGTAAAATCATCATTACGATCGCTTTTTCTATCTACGTCATTGTTGGCGGCTATCTGGCTGTTGTCTGGACCGATACCATACAAGCGATCATTTTATTTCTCGGCTTCATCCTTATGGGAATATATAGTATGGACAATGTAGGTGGGGGGCAGGCATTGATCGCCATGGGAAAACAGCGTGCTGAAATTTTCTTTGATGAACCCGTTTTACCAGCGATATCCCTTGCCTTTGCTATTGCCGTGGCCGTGTTGGCTACGCCTTCTTATCGCCAACGTATTTATTCTGCGGATTCTGTTAACAATGTGAAGAAAAGTTTCCTGTATACAGGGATCATCTATTTGTTCTTCTCTTTTTTTCCGGCCATTATCGGCATGACCGCCTATCAATTAAATCCAGGCTTAACCGATCCTGATACCGCCTTTATATACCTCGCCAGTGATGTGCTTCCATTGGCCATGGGCATATTGGTGATCATTGCAGGCTTAAGTGCCACCATGTCATCTGCCAGCTCCGATGCTATAGCCGGTGTTTCCATATTATTGAGAGACGTCTACGGACAGGTATTTGGTAAATTACCGGACAAAAGAAATGCTATATTATTTTCAAGGATTGGAATAGGAATTACTACCGGGATTGCACTTGTCTTTACCCTGTTTTCAGAAACCATTATAGGTTATATCAATGGTATGATCGGTATTATTTTATCCGGGTTATTTGCAAGCACCGTTTTGGGTAAATTCTGGAAGCGAGCCACCTGGCAGGGAGGCATTTCAGCTATTTTATCAGGCTCTGTAACCGCAATCATCATCAATCTATATAGTCCCTGGCAAAATTTTTGGGGTAATGGGGTAATCCCTGCTGTGGCCATGGCTTTGTTATGCGGAATTCTAGTGAGCCTCATGACACCTCCCAGAGCGACTACACACGGTCAGGCTTTAGCTATCCTTGAAGAAGAGAGGAAACAAATCGAGTGAGGTAACAGGTACTTTGATTTTTGGAGATTACCAGGATTAAGGGGATTTAGTGATATTGGGTAGTAGTAGTTCATGCGTTTGAATAGTTCAATGACTATGTGAAATCCCTTTTGTTTAAATCTTAACTTTGTTGATTTACAACCTAAACCTTTTGATATTTCCGAAAACTCTAAAATCAGCTATATGGAAAGATACAAATACAGTGACATTACTAAAAAAGTCATTGGTTGTGCTATGGAAGTGCATAATACATTGGGTAATGGATTTCAGGAAGTCATTTATCAACGGTGTTTGGCTATTGAATTGGCAAGGCAACACCTAAGCTTTGCAAGGGAGCGAGCACAAACAATCTATTATAAAGATGTTGATGTCGGTACAAGACGGGTCGATTTCTTGGTTGAAGAAAAAGTTTTGGTGGAACTAAAAGCTGTCATTCGGCTCGAAAATGTTCATTTCGCCCAGGCTATTAACTATTTAGAAGCCTTTGAATTGGAAGTAGGTTTATTAATAAACTTCGGATCGACCAGTTTAGAGTTTAGAAGATTACAGAAATATTGAGGTGTTTGGACTTTGATTATTGATGATGTTTGGATGGTCTTTGATGAGACTATTTAACTTGTAGTGCGTCATCAAAGGCCATCCCAAAATCCAAAGAATCAAAGTCGCTTCTTATGTTAATCCCTTAACATATGCCATCAAGCGAATTAGATCAATGGACTTACCAATTTTCCATTGCATCGCTGCCACAATGCTATGCATGGCCAGAAGCACCCTATCGAGGTCTTTTTGTTCACGTACATACAAGTCCTTGATTTCTCTTTTGGTTTGCACATATCCTTGGCGTTCATAGACAGATAACACGTGAACCGTGTTTTCTTCCGGTGTTTTCTTTCGCTCCTTTGGAACATACCCTAATTGTTGAACCATTGTTTCTGCCAATGTCCATGTCGACCATGGGTTCTGACCGGTTATCAGGTTCCCATCATGACTCACATTTTCCAGATATAGCAGGCCATCATTAAATCGAGCCCCTTTTTCGGTTAATTTATCCTGAAGCAAAAAGGGAAAAATGGTTTCAGCATCAGGAATTAAAAAAAGTTCTTCATCATTGGTAAAACTGCTTACTGTTTTATTAGCCAGCAACGGGCTTCCATCATCAAGGGTAACATTCACCAAAGCAGCTGGTCCATGGCACACAGCTCCAATGACTTTTTCTGATTGATAATACGAACGAACAATAGACTGGATTTTGGTGTTCTGAGGGAAATCAAACATGGCGCCTTTTCCTCCGACAAAATACACTGCCTGATAATCATCGGGATTGGTATCTTCCAACGCAAGCGTATGTTTGGTTTTGTGTTGTGCGGCGGAATCATTCAAAAAAGCATAGTCAAAAACACTCATGTCATCCCCATCTATGATTACCGGTGGTTCCCCACCTAAGGGGCTTGCTACATCCACCTTAAAGCCATTCGCTTGAAAAACATAGTATGCCCGTGACAATTCGGTTAATTCATAACCTGTTTTTTTGTTGCTGTCCCCCATAACATCCGTGCTGGTTACAACAGCCAGGATTTTTCCCCTAAATGGCTTTAGATCCTCAGTCAAATAGGGTAGATCCCTGGGAGAGGTGGCTTGCAGATTGTCCTTGGTCGTTTCTCCGGAGATAAGGCTCATGAACCAGAACCCAAAGCCAACCACTAATACAATCAAACTTATAAAAGAGATTAATATCCATTTGATAAACTTTCTTTTCTTAGACATAACAGTACTTTATTGTTTTATTACTCGGCAAACCAAGGAATATGTCCCGGAAAAGTCTTTCGAAATGATCATTTCACCAGATCAAAAGATCATATTGTCATTGATTGTTTGGAAGCTATCAGGTCTCGGCAATTGACTGTCAGTTCGTTAAAGTTCCGATTTGCAACAAAACTGATTGCTGAAACCTGAATGCTCTTTGATAATCATATTGATCTCAAAAGGAGGGAAGGACATTAAAAAAAACGCCCTCAGGACATTTTTATAGACTTATCGTAAGTAGTGCCTGAGGTGTTTTTCCATAGGGCAGGGGAGACACCAATTTTGTCACATAAGGTCGAGTTGATGATAAAATATTTTCACAATAATATGGCAGAAGTTTTTCAAAATAGAATTTCATGATTATTTTAAGAAGGTCAAGCTAGATATTAACCCTATAATCCTACAATATGACATCACCGGAATTTCTGCCATTGTTTATCATTTTCGTTATTGCCTGGATGGTACCTTTGTTATTATCCTGGCTGGAGATTGGCAAGTTACCCGCTGTTATCGCAGAAATTATCATGGGCGTCATCGTGGGGCCCTATGTTCTGGGATTGGTTGAATCATCCGTATACCTCGATTTCCTGGCCGAGATGGGTTTCCTCTTTTTGATCTTCTTAGCCGGTTTGGAGATCGATGTGCATAAGATCATTTCTTCTTTTCCGCGGGGTCGCATCAAATTTGTAGATCTTATCAGTAATTCATTCCTGCTCGCGGTTTTTATCTACTTCGGGTCATTGGCCTTGTCATTTCCCTTTGCGTGGTTAGTGAGCCACTTCATCGATATTAATGTGATCTTCTTCACCTTTCTCATGCCGACTGTGGCGCTTAGCATCATCGTACCCATATTGAAGGCCGATGGGGAGTTAACGCGCAAGTATGGCCAGGTACTACTCATGGAAGGCGCGATAGCCACCATCATGAGTATCATTCTCATTTCCGTATATGCAGGATACCTGAGGAATGGCCTCAAGGTGGAGTTACTGTTGTTCACACTCATCTTCCTGGCCTTTGCTATAACATATATTGTTGGGAAACGCATGGTCAGGGTACGCACCTTTCAGAAATTGCTTTACAGACTGGAACATGCCGCCAGTCAGATCAGGGTCAGGGGAACGGTGGCGTTGCTTTTGTTTTTTGTCATCATAGCCATCCTCATCGATACGGAACCAGTGATGGGTGCTTTTTTTAGTGGTACTTTGTTAAGCCTTTTTGTGACCAAACAGCGCTCGGCACTTCTTTTTAAACTGGATGGGATGAGTTACGGATTCTTTATTCCGATATTCTTTATCATGGTGGGGGTTAACCTGGATCTTTCCGCCCTCACTCATTTTGGAGAGTCCATTCCCTTCATTTTGACCCTCACCGTCGGATTTTTCTTAACCCAGATAATTCCGGCCGTGGTGATGGCCAGGATCTTCGGTTTGAAGAAAGCACTGGCCGGGGGTACCTTGTTGACTGCCCGATTGGGACTGACCATCGCTGCTGCTCAGATCGGTCTTTCACTGAATATCATTAGCACCGCAGAAAATGCAGGCATTGTGACATCCTCTATTGTAGCCAGTCTATTGTCTCCCTTGATCTATAAAGCTTTAAGTGGGGACGGAGAACTCGTTCGCCATATCTACATACTGGGGGGGAGCCGTGCCAGCCTCTACCTTTCCGAGCGATTCAAAATGCATGGCAGCTCCTTTATGACACTGATTGAAGAAAAGCACGTCACACCGGAGTTTGAGGAAAAATCAATTCCCTTCCGATTGGTTGAGCGCTTGGATACAAGTGCCCTGGACAAATTGGACCTGCATACCTCCGATCAGGTAATCGTGATAACAGGCTCGGTCTCGCTCAATCAAAAACTTACCAAGTATATCACCAATAATCTGAACCATGAAAAGGTCATTACACAGAAAGCCCGCACCCTGAAAGATGAGATAAATCCGAAGGCTGCCCTGAAATTTGTGGATCAGGATGAGGTCGTCGCTCACCATCTTGAGGACATGATCTTACGACCGAATACAGTTAATTCCCTGTCCGAGAGTTTCGGGGTTTATAGAATAGAGGAGATTATCGTCACCCGGAAAGATGTCCACCGTAAACAGGTTAAGGATGTTGCCTTTCCAGCCTCCGGTTCCTTGGTCATACAGCGCAGGGACGGTGAAATTTTCATACCCCACGGAGATACCCGTTTACTCACAGGAGATATCATCACGGTTATCGGTAATGCTGCTGCATTGGCTGAATTTAGGCGATTGCTGGAGAATGAGTGAGTTTCTGACGAAAAGTTCATTTAAATAGTGAATTAATTATGCAACTAGCTAATAATTGTTTTGGATCAAGCGAGCCGTTCAACTTGTTTTAGCAGGACGGAAGAAGATAGGGAATGACCAATGTGTGCAATTTACTAGCGCTATCCATCTTAAAACCATACAGGCTTGGAAGAGACCATCAACCAATTTTTATCATACTCTAAATTAGGAAAACGACCCATCTGTTTTTACTCTTCCATACTATGAAATAGATTTACGATGATTCATGGAATATCTACATGCGCAAGCCATTGAATGCGTTGAGCCCATGCATAAAATCGTCACCAGAACAAAAGAAAATTATAACTTGTCTTATGAACAAATCGGAGAAAGCAGGCTTTGTTGTACAAAAACTGGAAGAGATTTATCCTGACGTACCGATCCCTTTAGATCACCATAGTCCATATACTTTATTGGTAGCTGTGTTATTGTCTGCACAATGTACGGACGAACGAGTGAATAAAATTACACCTGCTTTATTTGTCGAAGCAGATAATGCTTTTGATATGGCACAGGTTCCGGTAGAGGAAATAAAAGAGATTATCAGACCATGTGGTTTGAGCCCTATGAAATCCAAGAGTATTTCGGAATTATCCAGGATTCTTGTAGATAAATATAATGGCGAAGTTCCTGACAATATGGAAGCGCTAGAAGCATTACCAGGGGTTGGTCATAAAACGGCATCCGTTGTGATGTCTCAGGCCTTTGGCGTTCCCTCATTTCCTGTGGATACTCATATTCACCGACTTATCTACAGATGGGGACTATCCAATGGTAAAAATGTGCAGCAAACGGAAAAAGATTGTAAAAGACTTTTCAATGAAGCACTATGGAACAAGTTACATCTTCAAATTATTTTTTTTGGTCGTCAATACTGTCCGGCCAGAGGGCATAATCCTCATGAATGTCCCATCTGTTCCAGAATAGGCAGAAAACCAATGTTCAGGAATTTTGATCTCAAACCGGCAAATAAATGACTGGATTTTATTGAGCATTTTAAATTGTAAATACCTAAATTTCGATTAAACCACAAGGCTGCCTGATATTTCTTACCATTTCTAATGTTTATTAATATGAATTATTCTACAAGCATTTTGAATTTACTTTTATTGATCGTATTCCTTGCTTCCTGTACTTCTAAAACGCAAACCGAGGTTCAAATAAAAAATATTGATGTTGCCACCGCCCATCAACTCCTCAATCAGGATAAAAATATGGTGGTACTTGATGTGAGAACGCCTGAAGAATTTGCAGCCGGACATATTGAAGGGGCTGTTAACATTAATATTCAAGATAAAAATTTTCCCAAAAAAGTCGGAGAACTCGACAAGACTAAAAGCTATATTGTTCACTGTGCCGCCAACGTTGAAAATGGCAGGAGCGATAAGTCACTGGAAATAATGACCAGTTCAGGTTTTAACAGCCTCATGAGTATGGAGGGAGGTTTTGCCGCATGGCAGCAAGATGGTCGTTCTGTAGTTGAGGACGAATAAAGTTGGAGTACGATTTCTTGTCGGTAGGATGGATTAAGGTAGCTTGGACACAACTTAGTTCCTTTACTGAATAGGGTACAACAGTCCTTCGCAGTTTCTAGCGGACAAGTTCTTTTGAATCGGATATGAGAGAGAATAATAATTATCTTTGCAAGGTCTAATAAATCGCTTTTTTGGAGGAAGTAGAAAACGATAATGTATGTGAGCAATCTGTGTTTGAAAATCTCTTTCGAACACTTGCTCCATTGCTGAGAAATTTTCTCATGTATAAATTCCAGCATGTTGGTTATGCTGAAGATACCGTGCAGGAGGCTTTCTATACCCTTTGGCAAAACTGTAAGAATGTAAGCCAGAAACTAGCCAAAGCCTACGTATACCGCGTAGCCCAAAACCAAATGATCAAGCGATTGGAGAAGGATAAAGTTCACCGAAAGTATATGAGCTTTCAAACCAAATCAGAAAATGAAGTCGGACCTGATTTTTACATGGAGTATCATGAGCTGAGTGAGAAATTGAAAGTGGCTATAGAACAATTACCTGATGGTCAGCGAGAGGTGTTTTTAATGCATCGCTTTGATAATAAGTCATATGCAGAGATTGCTGATGAGTTGGAGGTAAGTGTAAAAGCAATAGAAAAGAGAATGCATAAGGCACTGCTTAAATTGAGGGTTATTTGTAAAAAACTTTGAATATGGGTAGGGTCAAGGAGTGTTTCACGTATGTACTATTAACAGCATCGTAAATGAACTGGCAAAAAGATGATATCTTTCTTTCGAAGTGGCTTAACGGAGAATTAAGTCAGGAAGAACAACGTACGTTCGAAGCTACCGAAGAAGGACAGGATTTTGTACGAATGATGAAAGCTGCATCATTGATCAAACCTTCTTTTTATAATACCGGTTCTGAATTTTCCAAACTACAAGATCGAATTAAATCAGGCCCTCAAAAGAAGCAAAAAGTCATTTGGATGATGCGCAGCTTTCAGTTTGCTGTTGCCGCTTCTGTGGCTTTGATCATTGTGGTGGTATATCTATTCGCTTTAGGAGACAAAACAATAAAAACAGGTTTCAGCGAACAAGAAATCGTACTACTTCCGGACGGATCTGAAGTCAAACTAAATGCTGCTTCACAACTTTCATATGATGCTAAAAAATGGGATAAACAGCGTACACTGGAGCTTGATGGAGAGGCTTTTTTTAAAGTAAAAAAAGGTTCCGGGTTCAATGTAAAAACTGACAATGGAAACGTTCAGGTTTTAGGAACAAGCTTTAATGTGAAAAGCAGGGGAGGAATGTTGAACGTAACATGCTATACCGGAAAAGTAGAAGTAACCTCACAAAGTATTATAAAACAACTCGATCCTGGTGAAACAATACGCGTAAAGAATGGTGAAATGATTGAATTCAAAGAAATAGACCTGCAAAAAGAACCTTCATGGACAAGAGGTGTAACCGAATTGGAAAACGTTTCACTTCCAATCGTTCTTAATGAATTGAGTTATGTATTTGGTTTAACCATTCAATACGATGACTCCCTGGATCATTTAATGTATACGGGCGCATTTCCCAATCAACAGACAGAGGTAGCACTCAGACTTGTTTTTGAACCACTGAATATTAATTATTCTTATGATCCTCCTTCCAAAAAACTGGTTATAATTGGTTTGAATCGATAATGCGAGTCCTTTTTCTCATTGCCCTTGGCATCTTTCCTTTTGTTCTGTTAGCACAGGAACGAGTGATCACCTATCAATCGGAAGACAAGGAATTGACACATATCTTCAAAGAATTGGAGAAAGCATACAACATTCATTTCGCATTTGCAGTGGATGAGGTAAAGGGAAAGAAGGTCTCCATTCATGCGGAAAATCAGGAACTTTCGTCGTTTCTTACCTTACTGCTCGCCGAGCATCAACTTTCATTCGAAATTGTAGAAGAGAACTTTATTTCAGTTACCAAAGCTTCATCAGTATTACTTCGTATGTTTATTCGCGATGAAGAAACTGATGAGGCCCTCTCTTTCGCAACGGCTCGTATTAAAGGAACTGATCAAGGATACATTGCGGATGTGAAAGGGAATTTTGAGATGATCATAGCCAATCCTTCTGAGGTAATCCTGGAAATTTCGTATTTAGGATATGAGAAAAAAGAGATTGAAGTGGGTAAGGTAGCACCTTCAAAAAGTTTGGCTGTCTCCCTAAAGCGAAGCCCCCAGGAATTGCAGGAAATCATTGTGAAAGAGTACTTAAACAAAGGTATCACGATCGATGATCAAGCATCTAGAATCTCTATAGATATACAGAATATGGAAATCCTTCCGGGGCTTTCAGAGAGAGACATCTTATTATCTGCACAGATCCTGGCTGGAATTGGATCTGCAGACGAATCGGCCGGAGGATTGAATGTAAGAGGAAGTTCCAGGGACAATACATTCATATACTGGAATAAAATACCGGTTTACCAATCTGCTCACTACTTTGGGAACATTTCGGCGTTCATCCCATCATCCATAGGGAAGGTAGATATCTTCAAAAATCATATACCGGTTTCTTATGGAGGTGCCAGCTCCGGACTTATACTAATCAACTCACGAATGCCAACAGCTGAAAAAGCGATTGTAGAATCTAATTTAAACCTGACACACGGGGATGTATATACCAGTTTGCCGTTTGCCAATAACAATGGCCGTATTTCGATAGCAGCACGCAGGTCTTTTAATGATGCCTTGGCCACGCCTACCTTCAATTCCATGAGTAATAAACTATTTGATGGAAGTCTCACCGAGGACGAACAAGGAATATCAGAAGACTTTGAATACAATAGCAAATTGGTTTTCAATGATTTGAATCTGGTCATTGACTTCAATACTGCAGGTGACAATGAATTTTCTCTCAGTGCCCTAAGTTCTCAAAGCAAGCTAGATTATGATTCAGAGGATGATGAGAATTCTATTCAATCCATGCAGGAGCATATTGTCAGGACGTTTGGTGGTAATTTCACCTGGGATAGACGATGGTTAGATCGATTATCATCTGAGTGGAGCATCTCTTATGCCGATTACCACATGGATTATTCACTAATCAATATTAGAGATGAGATCAAAGGAACAGAAGGTGATCTTCAGAACAGAATCAATGATCTGACGAATCTGGAGTCGAGATTTACACTGACCTATGCACCCCAAAAAAAACATGTTATTGATCTAGGGTATCAATTTAATCGGATAGGGGCAGAACTGACCATTCATGAGGACTTTTTCTTTGAAGATGATTTTTCCGAATCGATCACGAGCGAAGGAAATACTCATGGATTATTTGCCAGCTATTTTGGAAAATTAGGATCGGGCTTACAAATAGGGCTTGGTCTACGGCACAATAAATATGAGGCATTGGAGAAAACCAGGCTTGATCGACAGCTGCGTCTCAACTATGAGTTGACACCCGGACTCTTGCTAAAATCAACCGCCGGGGTATATCATCAATACATCAGTTCTCTGAAAGAAGTAGATTTTGTTTTCTCCAATACGATCGAACAAAACTGGATCACTGCAGATGTAGAAGAAGAAATACCAGTGATCAAAAACGAACAAGTGGTGTTAGGTGCTTTGCTCACTAAGGGCGGATGGGTAGTAGATATTGACGGGTATATCAAACGTGTATTTGCACCTGTAGCCCGAAATTTCGGTCCACAACCAGACGATGAGGAAAAACTGATCTCCGGCATTGAGACGATCACCGGATTGGACCTAACCATAAAACGACGATGGAAGTACTATCGTGCCTGGCTCAGTTATGCCTTCCAGGATTCCGAAGTAGAAGCCATTGACCGGCTATTCACCTCGGGTCTTAATATCAGGCATCAATTCCAGCTTTCTCAGACGATGATCTACAAACAGTTTGAGTTCTCGCTGGGCTATACTATCAGGTCAGGCCTGCCTTATACCAGTGCTCATGGATTTGAAGCAGTGGATCCAGGTAATGGAGAAGAGCCATTTATTGAGATCATGTATGAAGATCTAAATAGCTATAGACTACCTGCTTATCAACGACTTGATGTTTCTACCTGGTACAAATTCAAAAAGAAAAAGCCCTCCACGCTAGCAGGTGAAATAGGAATATCCGTCCTGAACGTATTAAATACCAGCAATCTCTACAGTCGAACTTTTGCCATAGAAGAAAATGACCAAGACGAGATCTTTCTGCTACGTCGCGATCGGAAACTGATTGGCATCACACCTAATATTAGCGTGCGGTTGAAGTTTTGATCTGTTTTGTTTGGGAGATGATTGAATAACAGTCCTTCGCAATCTTTACGACGGTTTGGGCAACAATAATACAAATGTGGTCCCTTTTCCTGTTGATGCTGTATGTATGTGGCCATCGTGTAATTCAATTATCTACTTAATCATGTACAATCCGAGCCCTGTTCCATCTACACTGTTATCAAATCGTGTGATTTGTTTAATTCTTGTAGGGTATGTCAACAACAAAATCCATTCAAAGCAAATCAACTTTAATTTTTTACAATCTTTTACATTATCGCTTGTTCATCTTTGGATAGAAATTTAAGGCTATTGATCGATATATAAAACTTGTGCATTTATCATTGATCAGCAATAACGGTTGCTGAATATAGCCTGGTCCCTGGCACAAGTAAGTATTCCCAGGACCTTTTCACAACAACTGGAAAGTTGAAGAAAATCGAATCAAAAAATTATATATAATGGCAAAATCATCAGCGCAAATCGAGCAAGAATTTATGGAAGGCCTTGCCAAAAATACAGCTCACTCTCTTGAGCAATGGATGGCTATCATAAAAAGGACTGAACTGAACAACCGAAACAAAATTCTCCATTGGTTAAAAACCAATCACAGTTTTGGCCATGTGAATGCTTCTTTGTTGGCCGGAATTTATATGAACGGAGGTAAACCAGTATATAAGAATACCGATGGATTGCTTGCCGATCAATTTATAAAAAAAGAACATCTGAAACCGCTCTATAAAGAATTGATAGATCGAATTTTAATTGAAATTCCGGAGACACGAATTGAGATCAAGAAGACATACACTTCGTTAAATGCCAAACGCGAATTTGCTGCAATAGGCATCAAATCAAAGGAAATAAGGTTAGCCATTGATTTGCCAGACGAACCTGACGGTATCAATTTTTTAAAAATGACTGGCATTGGATGTATGCCTAGAATTTCACATATGATCAAGCTGGTTAGCCAATCTCAAATTGACCAAGGGTTAATGGAAAACCTAAAGATGGCATTCAACAGATTGAATTAATTCGACTTTTATTGTACTTAAATATGGCACTATGAAAAACACAACTGAGAAAATCACCATCATGATGATCCTGTTCTTTGTAATCTGTTCATTTCAAACCAATGCACAGGAAAATAAAATTGACGCTTTTAAGAACCTCATAGGAGGTCAGTGGGTGTTGGAAGGTAAACAGGCTGCCGGTCTGCAAGGTAAGTCCATGTATGAGTTTGCATGGGGGATCAATGGGAAAATTGTCAAAGTCAAGTATTACAATACAGACCCTAAAACACTCAAGTTTAGCTTAAGAAATGAGGGGATTCGCGCTTTTAACGCAGCAGCCAAACGAATGGAATTTTATGAATTTGATAAGTATGGTGGCGTTACGATTGGAACAGTTGTCATAGAAGATAAAAACATTCATGCCGACTATGAATATCATGGATTAACACTTCGTGACACCTGGAGATATATTGATGATAACCAGTATGAGTTGATCACCGGAGAATGGAAAGATGGTCAATGGGGTAGGATCTATCACAAGGAAATATGTACCAGGGCTAAGGATTGACAGAGCATTTGAGCAATTGGAGAAGAAGCTAACACGATATTTCAAAAGTCTGAACAGTCATCATATTGGTGAAATTTTAGACTTTTTTTCGGAAGACTTCCAACTTCATTTTAGCGGATATGATGATACCATTGACAAAACGGCTCTTAAAAGTATTTTAGCCTGGGATAAGGGAGTCAATGGTAAAGTATCGTTTCAGAATTTGGTTATCAATAATGAATTGGTAACCATTGATTTTACCGAACAGAATGACTTTTTCAGACTGATTGGAATTAAAGAACTCAAGGCGACAATCACCTATGCATTCGATCCTGCAGGGAAAATTTTGAAACAAACCTATACGCCATTTCCTGACCAACCGTCTTTCCAGGAATATATGAAGCCGGCAGTACAGTGGGCAAAATCGAATAGACAGGATGAGCTCAATGAAATATACCCCAACGATCAAATGATATTCAATGAGGAAATGGCTAAAAGATGGTTGATTTTGTTAAAACAATGGAAGAGAGCTTCGGAGAGCTCATAATAAAGAGTTCTATGAGATTGGTGAAATGGAATTATTAGTAAGTAGCAATGAAATTAATGATGATTTCTTCAAACCTGGACGGGAACGTAGTTTAAGAATTCACCTTTTTCCTTGAGATATTTTTCCGGATTTAACCCTGAGAATTTTTTAAATTCCTTAATGAAATGAGCCTGATCATAAAAACCGGCATTGAATGATAAACTTGACCAATCGACAACCTGATCAGCTTCTATTTTTTTTAAAATTTGATTGAACCGAACAATTCTTTGATATTGCTTGGGAGAAAAACCCACATACTTTTTAAATATATTAATAAAGTGCTGCTGAGAATAACCAGTTTTTTCGGCCATCACTTTCATATTTGTTTTTGAAGGGTTGAGAAGTGTTTCCTCAACAGCAAATTGAACTACCGACTCAGGAATTGAATCAGTCTTGATTAATCTTTTCATCAACCACTTTTCAGCAATATTAATTTTTGACGCTACCATCCTGGCATTCATAATCTGGTCTCGCAACAACTTTATTTCATCTCCAAAAATCAGATCAGCATCAACACAGGAATCGTTTAATTCGTGAATGGGGATTCTCAAAATAGGGTAGGCCCCGGTAGGTTTGAATTGGATCACCATCATGGCTGAAATTTGAGTACAGCCAAAAGTGATGAATTCAGATTGCATCCCCGACACCCAGGCATTAACACATTTTTTATCTTGCTTCAAACTTACATTGTCATAGGTATATTGCGGAAAACCCCCTAATTCAATCACAATACTCAAAGTGCCATCAGGTATATAGCGTTCCATACGATGGGATACATCATACCCCTCATAATACACTATTGAAACAACGCTGTTTGCCAGTTGCCCCTTTGGAAAATATATTTCAAATACATCCATGAATCACTTCCAATGATTTACATATTCCAAATAATATACAAGAATTTATCCAACTTTGTCAACTCTCATTTGAGCTCTTAAATGTTAGATAGAAAGATTCATATTTCACAAAATACCCAAGGTTAGGTATTGAATTTCCAAAACATCATCTCTAGCTTGTAGTAGAGAAAAAAAAGAATTTACAGCTCAATGATATGCAACATATCAAAACGATTCAAGGATGGGGCAACAGTCTCAAAAGACACAACTTGACTAATTTAGGATGGAGGAAATATACATATATAAATATCCTGTTTTAATAGCCAAATTCGCTGTATATAACCTAGCTCTATTTATATTAATTTTGGGATTCCCGTTTCCTTCCTATTCCCAAAAAGATTCACTTTCAGTCAATCCACTAAAGGAGGAAATTCCTTCCTTTCCAAAAGAGTTTGAAGAAATCGGACTACTCAGATTTAAGGCCAATCACTTTTATCACAAATTAATTCAAATTACAGAACCAGGAGTAGTATCATCACTCTGGGACTTAAATGACAACTCAAGCAATAAGAATTCTTACATTTTGCATGGAGATATTTACTTGCCAGTAGGTATGGGGGGCTATGGTTGGAGAATAGGAAATAAGATTATCCACACTCTTCAATTTATTCCTCAGGTGAAGGTGAGAATACTAAGGGATGACCAGACACTAGGTGATATTTCACTACCTGTAAGAACACCGAGTTTTATACCAAGGATTGTTTGGAATATTTCAAACACAAAATTTTGGAAATATCACGAAATGAAATGGAGTTACTATGGTGCAATTAGTGCATTTCATCACTCAAATGGTCAGGACGGTAATGAATTTAACCGCGATGGGTCAATAAATACATACAACGGAAATTTTGGTGAAGATGTAGCCTTCGAATTTAGAATTGGAGGTACCAAAGCTTTTTTAATTAGATCAATAAAGGCGAGAAAAGGGATGAAAAATTTAAGATTCCTACGCAAAAGTTATCATAATCTTGACTCAATTAGGATTAGAAAAGAAGCAAGAGCAAGCAAAAAAACTAGACTAGTCAATGTACCCTATAATTACATAAATGAGGTTAATCATAGAATAGCATTTGAATGGCATCCCAAGGGGCTTTCAAATAGAGCGTTCAAACAGTATGACTTATACGGTAGATACAGAATTAACTATTTGTTCAATTTTAGAAAAATCAAGAAATACCAAAGTGTATTTTTTAATAGAGGAAACAAAGAACGACATACGCTCGGAGACAGGCGTTGGGAAGAAAGTTATCGAATGTCAATAAAGGCGTCATTGATTGCCGGTACATTACAAACAGGAAATATCAACAGTTTGAATGATGCAAAAATAGAAGATAGATTAAACCTACATGTATCTTTCTATTGGATGTTTAAGGGTTCAAACAATGCTGCGATATTTATGAGAGGTAGCTATATGGGGTCTGATGAATATAATATTTACTTCCAGGACCGAGTATGGCTAGGTAGGCTTGGTTTGGCTTTCGGTTTTTTTAATCATAGTTAGAAATAAAGATAAATAGTTCTTGAACCAGAATAGGCCAATGAAATAATAAAAGTATTTTTTTTAAACCATGCTCCGCTGTGCTGGCTCTAGTTATGTGTTGTTTTTCAATTAGCCATGATATCAATCTTATGAAATAAGTTATAGACATGTACCGGTTATTCCAAAAGATGTAATTATAAAATCTTGATAATCGCTCCAAAATCTACTTTCACATTATTTATTCGAGCTTTTCGGCCAAATCCATTTTAAACCACAAGTTCATTTAGAATGTGTAAAATAAGGTAATTTAAAGGATAGACTTAGGAATAAAAATACCCAAGGTTTGGTATTGATACCTAACTTTTAAACTTATAAGTTCCAGACAAATGTTCGTCAACAATGTTATTCAGTTACTCTTTACAATTGAATGCCGTTGATCAAGAAATATATGGTTTAAACATAAATTATAAAACTATGCCTTGTCGAGTAGGAATTACTACAAACCCAACAGAAAGAAAAGCTTATTGGCAAAATCAAGTAATTGGATTAACAAATTGGAGAATTTTGGCCACATATAACAATAAAGCAGATGCTCAAGCACATGAAAACCGTCATGCCTTAAGCCACGGCTGTACGGCACAAGCCGGAGGTCCCAATGCTCCTGGAGTGTGGAGTGTATATAAGTTTGATTACATTCGAACGAGATAAGATTCAACAAGATTTCAATGGTGAAATACATCTTTTAAAAAAAATGTCCTCGTGTTATGTTAAGATAGCTTGGGAGCAATTCGCAGCCTTATTTTTTCAAAAGGCGAAGAAAATCGCAGGGTGGGACAAAGTTTTTTGAAGGGGAGGAAAAAGAGGGCAGGGGCTGGACATACTCTTTCAATATTTTAGCCTGTGTGATGGATTAGAGCGAATGCTAAATGCTACGATAATTAGTTTTGTGCGCCCGCTTTAATATTAAGAATTGAGGCGCCTATTTCTGATACTCTATTTTGGTAATTCGCCATATGAATTCGGCTACTTTGGTTTTTACAACAACCTCGTCACCAACTTCTTTTTTTAACAGTGCCCTTGCCATGGGAGAATCCATTGAGATATAATCTTTAGCACCTATTAGTTCCTCATAACCCACAATACGCAGGCGTTTCTTCAAGCCTTTTTGATCATTTTCAATTTCTACCCAGGCTCCAAACATGACTTTACCTTCCTGATGGGGGTGATAATGCACTACTTTAAAATCATCAATGCACTTACGTAAATAATGAATGCGCCTGTCAATCTCCCGGAGACGTTTTTTGTTGTAGTGGTAATCCGCATTTTCCGATCGATCACCCAAACTCGCAGCCCAGGAAACTTTATTGGTAATATCAGGACGTTCCACCCGCCAGAGGTGGTCTAATTCCTCCTTTAGCTTTTCCATTCCTTCTGGGGTAATCATTGGAGTTCTCATTGTAGTGGGTTTGGTTTATCTACCATGACACAAAAGAAGTGAAAATCCATAAATTACCAGAATATTGAAAAAGATTGGAGCCGAATTGCTGGACTTATTACAATAGCTTAGGAGCTTTTTGTTGAGGAAAACCCCCTAATTCAATCACGATACTCAAAGTTCCATCAGGTATATAACGTTCCATACGATGAGATACATTGTACCCCTCATAATATAGTTTACCGAAGTTCGTAATTGGCCTAGTATAGTCTTAATTTATTGTTCATTACACATTATTATTTAATTGTTCCCTGGTAGCCACCCCCATAGTATATTGATAATTTTCTATTCTCCACTAACTTTAGCCAGTTGACAATAATCAAAAAAGCCATATTTGGTATTGGTCGTTTTAGCCAGTACATTTTCTGCTGTAATGTCATAGATATAGGCGCGCTGCCATTTCTTCTTTTAACATCTAATCTTTTCTTTTTTTGAACTGAGCACTCTTTTGACATTCGAGCCAATTCTGTTTTTTATAAAATTTTGCTGACATGTGTGAGGTTAAATAATTCTCAAGCTCTTTAAATAATTAAATTACCACTTGGAAATAAACAAAAAATTCTAAAAAATACCCAACCTTGGGTATTTACAATCTTTAAAACTGAAACTAAATTATCAACTCGAAATCTGCTGTCCATCAAATATAAATGCGAATAAACCATACACTTTTTCTGAGTTTAGAAAACTTGCTAATGAAATATCTGATAACTTTTTTTTTCAAGAAAACTTTACTTCTTTCTATCATTGCACTGTCATTAACCCAACTCGCTTGGTCACAAGATGAAGATAATACTCCAGTATTAGAGCTAAGCCCAAATACAAATACGTTAAGAGGAGATGTTATTTATGGAAGGCATTTTATCATTCGCGGTAGCACTAAACAACCTTTTAAAAAAAATGCCGATCTTATTCATTTAAGGATAAGAAAAAAAGGAGCTACTACTAATAAGTTTGAAGGGTTTTGGTGGAGAACGGAGGATGGAGATAAAGGTAATGATTTTGAGTTTTATATAAATACAGTCTTAGAGTTTGAGACTGACTATGTTTTCAGTTTTGCCTTTTACCGGTCCAAAAAAATTGAAGAAGGTAGTGCAACTGCAATTCTTAATGCCGTAAAGGCGGAGTATGAACAAATGATAAAAAACCAGGAATCTTTCGAACTTACCGCTAAGGACATTCAGGAAAGCATCAATATTGCAATCACCAGTTTTCTAAGAGATCGAGGCATTTACACCTTTGAAGATTCTTTAAATCTCAGCCAGTCTCCTCAAATCGATGTCTCTGAAGTTATTGAAGAGAGTGCTTTAGACCCAATAGCAAACCAAATAAGAAATATTGACGATTTATTAATTATTAACGAAAATATTATATCATACGAAAAAAAAATAAGAAAATATATCTTAGACGGTACTTTTAGGAAGGCTGGAGAAAGGCTCGCTAGCCTCAACGGTGCTGCTGGCGCACCTGCTCCGGGTGCGATTGGATTAGGTCATATCACGGCAACGACAATTACTACCGCCGACTGTAACGCACTTATTAATTTATCAGATGTAGCTGGTTTTAAAGCAATAGATTTCAGTGTTACAGGGGGGGATTACGCTCCTGTTTTCCAAATTTTAGGAGAAATTGATGCCGGTACGGTAGATGTGCCTTCAGATGTATCGATGGAGCAATCTACTACCTTTAAATTCATAGCTGATATGATGGAACTACAAGGCAATCTTCTAAGCAATGAAACAGAAAAGAGTAGACGTGTTGGGCTTCTTGATACTGAAGCTACAAAACTTGAATCCGAACTCGACAAGTTATTGGGTGAATTGACAATTGGGTTAAAAGCTCTTAATTCTTACGAAACACAGGGCAGTACTACTCCCAGTACGAAAGAAGCCGTAGAGGCAATTAGAATTGGAACCACTTTTGGGGGAAGTATAGTATTCCTTGATGTGTTCGGTCAGAGCAGACAAGATGCTATTTCCTATGTGGGATTGAAGTTTTTTCTCAGTCCAGTTGATAAAAGAATAGCTGATCCCTATATCGGAAAAGATGGAATATTTAAGAAGACCTCAATCCTGGTTGGATTTCAAACCGGTGGAGACCTAAACTATAAAGGTCAGGAACTTCTTGATGCGGTAGGAATAAAACCCATTCTTGGTTTCAGCTATGATATTAACAGATATATTTCTGTTGATATCGGCTCAATATTTTTCATTCAGCCTTCCATTAGTCCGTTAACTAACTCTGAAGAGTTGAAGAGTGCATTGATTGTTGGAATTAGTCTCGATGCGGATGCTCTTAATAGATTCAGGGCACTATTTACTTCAGACAATTACAAAATCAATCCTAAATAATCACAGATATGGCATTTATTAGAATCAGACCTGATACTGCCCCAATACTTGATGCAACTATTGATACCGGTAATATCACTGTTTTTTACATGGTTGTAACGGACAGCTCTGGCAACTTTGAAATTGATTTAAGATTGGATACCGAATTGGTTCGGTTCGTTGGAGGTACTGATAATACCTTAACAATTCAAAGAAATGCGACCCAAGCCTATGTCGAAATTGAATGCCAAATCGAATTAGCCTTTACGGGAAACATCGATTCCACAGTTTATACTTCTTTATTTGCAAAAGTAAGGGAATCAAGTGGTGACGAATCTGAAGAGACACCACCTCAAAGCATTAACATTCGTTCATAGATATGAAAAAGATAGGTCTTATTGTTGTTCTATTTAGTATAATTACAGCTTGTGATTTGGAGGACCCTGATGTTGGCGTTTCTCTCAGGAATGTGGTTACACTGACTCTGGCTGATACACAAATAATTGCTGATGGTAATGATCGAACAAGCATTACAGCTACGTTAGGGATAGAATCAGCCGCAGGTGAAATGATTACGTTCAAAACAGACCAGGGAACCTTTGCCGGGACCAGCGATGAACAAGAGGTTGGCATAACAGCTGCCGGCAGGACTGTGGAGGTTTTCCTGATTTCAGATCTGATCGTTAATCAGAATGTGACCGTAACTGCAGAAGTGGGAGATTTTAAAACGTCAGAAACCATCGAGTTTACCAGGTCGATTCCCACTGATATTTTGCTGGAAGCGGATAAACTCATCTTTAAAGCAGATCAGTCCGATCAAGTTACGCTTACGACCAAAATCTTTAAAGATGGTGTGGGAGATCCTTCGGAAGAAACACGTGTCGACTTCACCTCAATGGTAGTAGAGGGCAATCCTGACGTTGAATTTCCTCCTTTCGGATTTTCTGAAAATGGAAAAATTCAAATTAATGTTAAAAGCAGGAATACTGAAACGGGAAAGATCATGTTCAGCGCTACTTTGAAGGATGATCCAAGAGTAGCAGAATCTATTACAATCGAATTATCTAATTGAAGAGTAATAGAGCCATATGTCTTTTTTTGATAGTTTTTGTATCAAAAGTTCAATCACAAATTGATGAGGAAGAGATTTCCTGAAAAGGATTTATTTGCTCCAAAAAAGTTGAAAAAATCTCAAAAAAGCTGCGAAACTAATGCAGAACAGAGTATTTAGAAAAAGTGAGATTAACTTTTATACGTTAAAACGCAAATTCCAACCTGGAAATAAAGTTGATTATTGCGACTGTAAAGAAGAATTATACTTCATATTGACCACGCTTGGAAGTTACCTCAAGGTGAAAAAGAATCGTCAAATGATAAGAAAGAAATTAGACAAACTCGCTGGTAATCTGAAAGATATATAAGATAAATGGGTTGGTTTATATCGGATTTTATATGTAAAAATACTGGCTGTAATCTTACGATTCGGATGAAGATTGTTGTAGAGGAAATTAGTCCCTCTGCCACAGTTGGAGCGGATGACGGAAATATTAAGGTCAATCAGACTCCAACAGAAGTTTCAGAAAATGATCCTTTTGAAATCAAAATAAACTTTAGTGATGCCAAGAGTGTGAGGGTCGAGTTTGAAAATATTATAACTGATAATGTTCATTTACCATTTGATGATTTAGAGAAGATAAATGCTGATCTCAGGCGACTCTCCATTTATCTTTCCTGTATGGATGGTCATGAACATCCATATGTAATTCACTTCAAGCAACAGGATGCCAGTAACAGTAAATGATCAATATTGGCTGAATCGCTCGAAGAGTGTGCTTGATGGTTCACTTGACAAGATCGATAAGGCTTCTGAAAAATTAGAAGCTTTGATTCGATGGGCATTTCCGATTTTCACAGCAAGCTCAATATTCTCAATTGAATATAATGAAATTTCCGTTGGTTGGACTTTTCTTTTGGCCTCACCTTATTTATTGCTATTGCTTTCTTATTGGTTAATTCTTCAAGTGAAAGCTCCGGTTCCAACCTCCTATGATCCAAGGATTCCACATATCATTAAGAAATCTTATCAAGATGCTTCTGGAGTAAAGGGAAGAAGGCTGAAGCGAGCGACTATTTCTACTTTAGCAACCATTGTAGTCCTATCCTTAGCGCTGTATTCTTCTTTTGTAATTAAACGGTTAGATGTGAAAGAATCTCTCAAAGTATCTTATTGGTATGAATCACCCGTAGAGGCTCAGGTTGCAACTTTGGTAACTTTGAAGTCTGGAATTGATTTTGAAACCAGGGTTTATTCAGAATGCGACACAATGTCAAAGTATTCTATTGGTACCTCTTCAGGCCAAACTTTGGAATTCAAAATCAATACCTCAAAATGTAAAAAATATAAAGTTGAACTGATTTGGAAAGGAGAAGGGGACATTGAAAAGAAGATCGCAAAGGAAATTACTATCAAAAGCCTACAGAGCGGAAAATAAAAGGTGATTCACATTCTGAGTTTGTAAAACCCTGACTGTATATTATTATGATTCGTTCTGCATTTGTGTTTTGTTGTACTATGTCCTACGTTATATGAAATCATATAATCAAAGTTGGTGTGCCTGACGGCAAAATCTCCTTAACATAAAATCTGTAACGTTGTCGCACTGAAGTGACGATGTGTTTGTTATATAATGTTATTGCGTTATGTTACTTAACTCCGGTTGAATAGGCAGGCTAAGAGTTTTCTGAAGGGAAGGGAAATTATATGAGTAGGAGGGAGGGTTCTGGAACACTCCTTTGTCACTCCTGCCGAGCGAGGAATTGCCATACCGCAGTGAGGGATGTTGGACAGAAGAGAAAGAGAGTGGCAAATGTATGTGGAAGAGAGGGTTGATAATGCGTTAGGGATTGAGGCAAAGTATCATGTACTGCCGAAAGCCCCACCCGAAGGGTAACACCCAATTACCATACTTGAGTTGATGTTTGCTAGCGGTATGATAATCAGAGAGATATGTGCTATCAAATTGAATGATATTGATTTCGATTCTCGTACAATCAAAGTCTGGGGAAAGGGAAGTAGAGAACGATTGATATACATACCAAGTGAAGAGACTTGGGTAAAGATCTGTTCATATTATCAACTCTTCAAAACCTAGATTCACGAATTGAAATACTTCTTTATAAGCTTGGATGATCGAAATATCAATCCGCAAACGATACGTTTCAGGATTACCAAATATGCCTAGGAAGCAAGGATTAACAAGAATGTGACTCCTCACACCTTCAGGCATACTTACGCCACTCTATTGCTTGAACAAGATGTGGATTTAAGACACATTCAGCACTTTCTTGGACATAGTTCTATTGCCACAACTCAGATGTACACAAAAGTGAACTCTCACAAACAACGAGAGATTTTAAGAGCTAAACACCCTCGTCTACAGATGGAATAAATATATCTCACAAAATGAGATAATTATATTTCATTTCGTTATCTTCGAACTCAATCAATTTAAAAGCGGATGAACCGAATCAAGGAAGTCCTTGAATCAAAAGGAATTAAACAAACCTGGCTGGCTGAGAAACTTGGTAAAAGCTACAATATGGTGAATTCGTATGTCCAAAACAGAAGGCAACCGAGTCTTGAAGATTTATACACAATTGCAGAGATTCTTGAGGTCAGTGTGAAGGATTTACTTATAGAAAAGGAGGGAGGCAAATGAGTACCAAGTTTTTCACCAATGAAGATCAAAACACCCTAATTAATAAAATCAAAGGGATTTTCGAGCATAAAAATATTCACTTCTTAGACGCTCTGGTCGGCTATTTCCGCGCTTCAGGTTATTTCCAAATAAGAGAGTTCGTAGAGAAAGCTGCTGAAATCAGAATACTGGTAGGAATAAACATTGATTCATTAGTCTTTGAAGCAAATCAACAAGGCTTATTGTTTGATGCAAATGCTGAAAAAGCCCAAGAAGAATTCTTCAAAGAAATCAAAAAGAATATTCAGGAAGCTGAATATGATCGGGAAGTTGAGGAAGGGATGCTTCACCTTATAAAAGACATTGTTACAGGCAGAGTAAAAATCAAAATCCATCCTAAGCAAAATATCCATGCTAAAATCTACATCTTCCGTGAGAAGGTTAAACACGATCATGGCTATGGCTCAGTAATAACAGGTTCAAGCAACTTGACTGATGCTGGATTAGGAAAGAATTTTGAATTCAATGTTGAGTTGAGAGATAACTCTGATATTGATTTTGCTACGGTAACCTTTGAGAAGTTATGGGATGATTCAGTGCCAATTGATATTGATGCAATTCAAAAACTTCAAAATGAGACATACTTAAACGATCAATACACTCCATATGAGATTTATCTGAAGTTCTTGGTGGAGTATTTCGGAAAAAGCATTGAGTTTGATCCAAACTCCATATCAGACTTACCACGAGGATTCAAACGATTGTCATATCAAGTGGATGCGGTCAATGATGGCTATGCTAAAATTATGAAGCATAATGGATTCTTTTTGGCTGACGTGGTAGGATTAGGAAAAACGATTGTTTCCACTCTAATAGCTAAAAAGTATTTCTATTCTAATGGCTTTCCTGAGTATCGATCCAGAACTCTAATAATTGTACCGCCTGCATTGAAGGAAAACTGGGTTGACACCATTGACAAATTTCATTTGGATAATGTTCAAATTGTTACGAATGGTAGTCTTCATAAAATCAGGGATCCTCGGAAGTACGACCTGATTATAGTCGATGAAGCGCATAAGTTCCGATCTGATACAGCGGCAATGTACAACGAGCTTCAAAAGATTTGTAAAACGCCAACGAAGCGCACTTTGCCAGATGGTACAAATGTTCATAAACGGATTATCCTGGTATCAGCAACTCCACTGAATAACAAGCCAGAGGACATAGCCAATTTGGTTTACCTTTTCCAAAACAGCAAAGATTCAACGCTGGAAGTAGGAAATCTACAACACTTCTTTAGGAATCAAATTGATGCTTATAAAAAGCTAAAAAATGAACCGGATATTAAGAAGGTTCAAGATGGTGTTAAGAAAATCTATGAGAAGATAAGAACCAAGGTAATCGAGCCTCTTATCGTAAGAAGGACAAGAACAGATTTAGCAGCGCACAAGCTTTATTCGGAGGACTTGGAGAAGCAAGGAATTCAATTCCCCAAGATTCGGAAACCGAAAAAAATCCTGTATGAATTAGAATCTCATTTGGAAGATTTGTATGATCGAACAATCCATGTTTTAAGTCATAAAAATGAAGGTCTGAAATATTTCAGGTATCAGGCAATTAGTTATTTGAAACCTCATAAGAAAGAGAAATACAAACAAGCAGACATGATTTCTGAGCAGCTTGCCAAAATCATGAAAACAATGCTTGTTAAGCGAATTGATAGCAGTTTTTATGCTTTCAAACAGTCTTTGCACAGGTTTAAGATGGCTACTGAGGCAATGATGACCATGTTTGAAAACGGTAAAATCTACATTGCTCCGAATCTCCCGGTTTCAGAAATGATCAATGACGATAAAGAGGATGAATTATTGGAATTGGTTATAGATAAATCAATTGAAGATCCAACCATCGATATCTGTGAACCCGATGATTTTGAGTATGACTTCCTGCCTGGCTTAAGGCATGATTATGAGTTATTAACAGAGTTAAATGAGGCTTGGCAAAATGTCAATGAGGACCCCAAGCTTGATGTATTTATTAAGTACTTGAATGATCAGCTTCTCATAAAGACAATAAATCCTGAATCGAAGCTGGTTGTATTCTCTGAAAGCAAAGAGACTACACATTATTTGATGAATGAGCTACCAAAACATGTTGATTATAGGACCATTTCTGTGGATAGTAAGTCAAGAAAAGACCGGATGCCGACAGTCAGAAAGAATTTTGATGCAAACTTACCGAAACAGCAACAAGAAAATCAGTTTGACATTATTCTAACCACCGAGGTGTTAGCCGAGGGTGTGAATTTACATAGGTCAAATGTGATTGTAAACTACGATACTCCCTGGAATTCGACACGTCTCATGCAAAGAATCGGCCGGGTGAATCGAATTGGTTCTACAGCTGATGAGGTTCATGTTTTCAATTTCTATCCAACGACAAAAGTGAATGATGATATTGAGTTAGAGAAAAGAGCCATAATGAAGCTTCAAGCTTTCCATGTCGCATTAGGAGAGGATAGTCAGATCTATTCACCAGATGAAGAGTATGAAACATTTGGGCTTTTTGATCAAGCTGTGGAAGAAGAAAAAGATGAGAAGTTGGAATATCTCATGATCATTCGTGATATCAAGGAAAAGACACCAGGATTCTTCAAACAAATTAAGAATATGCCTTTGCGAGCAAGAGTTGGAAGAAAGAATGGTTCTCTTGACGCTAGCACCATTTGCTACATCAAGGACGCAAAACGAGATGCATTCATTAAAGTGATTTCGGATGATGAAACAGAAGAATTAACCTTCTTAGAAACAGTTAAAATCTTTGAAGCAGAACCAGTTGAGAAGGGTGTACAATTACATTCCAAACACCATCAACAAGTACAAGCAGGTGTTCTTCTTTTTGCAGATATTATGGAAAGAGAAAAGGCCAAAGATAAAAAGGTGGATGTAACGCAAGGTCCAAATGAGAAGCGAGCGAATGCTTATTTAGATGCGATGATCGACTTACCATTTACCAGTGAAGATGAACGCAAACTGATTATAAAGGCTAAGGAAGCAATTCGACAAGGAAGATTTCAAAACCTTCAGAGAGATATCAATAAGCTGCAAAGAGCAGTTAAAAAATCGCCTTTGAAACCTGCAATCATTCTGGAAAAGGTGGTTGAAATTTTAAAGGGATATCCTCTAGCAGATGAAGAAGCGCAAGAGACCTTTGAAAAGAAAGTGGTCAAACTGAGAGCAATGAATCCTGAAATCATCATTTCTGAAAGCTTTGTAAAGTAAGATGAGAGAAAAACAACTTAAAGAAATACTACAAAGAGAATACGCTCTGGATCATTGGAAAGAGCTATTCAGATTACTTTTCAAAAAGGTTGAATTGTTCAATAAACCTGAATCGCTTTTTGAGGATAATGAAAGAGTGGTTGCAGGCCAACAAAGTGGTTTGATCAAACTTGACGATGGAAAGGCATTGTCGATTTTTGAGGTTGAAGTAAATGACTCCATCAATATTGTAAGAAACCGTCAGGGACTAAGGGAAATTGCAGCTAAGTACATTGATCAAAATATAACTCATGGCGCACTGGTTTTTTTCCATAATAAGAAACAGAAAGACTACAGGTTCTCATTTATTGCCAAGTGGTCTTCATTGGATTTTGAAACTGGTGAGCTGGTCAAGGGCGAAACCAAGCCAAAAAGGTTTACTTACATTTTAGGGCCAAAAGAAGCGTGCACAACTGCAGCCAAAAGGTTTTTGGTACTCATGGGTAAACGAGAGCGAGGTGAAGTTGGGATTGATGAACTGAGAGAAGCTTTCTCCGTGGAAGCTCTCAACAAAGAATTCTTTAAGAACTATAAGTACCACTATGAGAAGTTTTGGACATTTCTCACAGAATCAGAGCATAAGAATTTATTGGTTGATCAGTCGAAAGAAGAAGTTGAAGACCAACAAAAACCGATTCGGGATTTTGTCAAAAAATTGTTAGGCCGAATCGTTTTCCTGCATTTTCTTCAGAAAAAAGGTTGGATGGGTTGTCCGAAAAACTCAAAATCATGGGAGGGAGGAGAGCCACGGTTTATGCAATTGCTCTTTGATGATTATGAGCGAAAAGATCAATTCTATAGCAAGTGCTTATCAAAGCTATTTTTCGAAACACTCAACACGAAAAGACCAAATGATGAATTTCATATCCCTGGATTGAATGGTAAACTCAACGGATCACGGGTTCCATACCTTAATGGAGGCCTTTTCGATCCAGAGAAAAACAATGAGTTAACCACAACCGACTTTCCTGGTGGTTTCTTTCGAGAATTACTGGACTTCTTTGAACAATACAACTTCACCATTGACGAGAATAGTCCCGATGATCATGAGGTAGGAATTGACCCAGAAATGCTGGGGCATATTTTTGAAAACCTGCTGGAGGAAAACAGAGAAAAGGGAGCTTTCTATACTCCGAAGGAGATTGTGCAATACATGTGCAAGGAAAGTTTGATTGAATACCTTGGGAATACATTCTCTGAAAAAGAAGCTGTCGAAGAGTTTATTCGCTTTCATCGGGTTGCAGACTACTTTTCACAGCGGGATAATGCCAAGTTACTGGATGAAAAATTATCAGCTATAAAAGTATGTGATCCTGCTATTGGGTCTGGTGCATTTCCTATCGGAATGCTTCAAGAGATATTTGAAGCCATGCGTTTCATTTATCCCTACTTAAAGACAAATGAGCAGTTTAATCCAGCGGAAGTCAAGAAATCGATCATTCAGAACTCCATTTATGGTGTAGATCTTGAAAAAGGTGCAGTAGATATCGCACAGCTTAGGTTTTGGCTGGCACTGGTTGTAGAAGAAGTCAATCCGCACCCATTGCCAAACCTTGATTACAAAATAATGCAAGGAAATAGCTTGCTTGAGAAGTATGAGGGAATCGATTTAGGAAAAGTGGCCATGTTGGAGGAGCATAGTATGCGAATTGTGAATCCTCAAATCAACATGTACACCAATCAGGTGGAAGACCCACAGTTGGGTTATGGGTTCAGTGAAGAAATCAGGGCAAGCATCAAAGAATTGATCAATGACTATTTCAAAATAGAAGACAAAGCTGAAAAGGTCAGGATTCACAAAGCCATCGATCGAATCGTAATCGATCACATTGATAAATCATTGGAAGGATTTGAAAATCGACTATTGATTGAAATAGCTACTTATGAAAAGAAGCTGAATGAGAAGCTTGAAAACTTAGCTAGTGAAACACAAAAGCAGAACTATCTAACAAAGAGTAAAGAGGCCAAAGAAATAGCCAAAAGAAAGGAGCAAATTGAGCAGAAAATCCAAGCAAGGCAAAACCTATTAAAGTTTGAAGAAATAGACGAAAGACCCTACTTTTTGTGGCACTTGTATTTTATGGATGTATTTGAGCAAGGAGGTTTTGATGTAATGATCGGGAATCCTCCATATATCCAAATTCAGAAAATGACTGAAGATGAAAAGAAAGCGCTAGAGGAAACGAAATACAAAACATACCTACGCACAGGTGATATTTATTGCCTTTTCTACGAGCAAGGATTTAATCTACTTAGGGAACATGGAGTATTGACCTATATAACGTCTAATAAATGGATGAGGGGTGGATATGGTAGTGCTTTGAGAAACTTCTTCACCGAGGTAAATTCTAAAAAGGTGATCAATCTGGGTCCAGGAATTTTTCATAGTGCAACAGTTGAAACAAACGTCTATATGGGAAAACTTGATTCATTTGAACGGAATGTCAAGGGTACTGCCATCACCAAGAGAGAGAATCTTAGATCCTTGAGAGAAGATGATTTAATTCCAATGAAAGACCTCACTGATGAATATTGGTTGGTCTTAGATGAACAAGAACTCTGGGTCCAAGACCAATTTCAAAAGCATGGACAACAATTAAAAGAATGGGAAATAAAAGTCAATTTTGGTATTAAAACTGCATTCAATGATGCATTTATTATAAAGGAAGAACTGAAAGAGGAACTTATCAAAGAAGACCATGTTGCTGAGAATATTATCAAGCCAATTCTTAAAGGAAGAGAAATTGAAAGATTTCATGTTGAGTGGAATGGAGATTACTTAATCAACTCACATAATGGATACAAAGACCAAAATGGTAAAAGAATTAAGCCTATTGATGTCAAAAACGAATATCCAAGCATATGGAATTACTTAATAAGTTTAGAAAATAAACTAGTAGAGAAAAAGAAAATAGATCCCAAAACAAAACTCATTTCTACAAGAGCAGATCAAGGTTGGCACTGGACTAATTTGAGAAACTGTGCTTATCTGGAAGAGTTCAAAAAGGAAAAAGTGATATGGAAACGCATTGGTTCAATAATGCGATTTGCTTATTCAGACAAAGAAATGTATTGCTTGGACAGTACCTGTATTGCGACAGGAGAGAAGATCAAGTATTTAACAGCAGTATTGAATTCAAAAGTTGGTCTTTATCAGTTGTTTAAGACATCTCCACAAACTGGTACTGGAGACCCGATCATCAGTGTTCAGGCATTAGAACCACTCTTAGTTCATTATCCAGATGCAGAAACAGAAGCCAAATTCAATGTATTGGTTGACTACATTTTGTTCGTAAAAGGCCAAAGAGAGTCCATTTTTGAATACATCTCCAATAAAACAGTTTCCAAGCAGTTTGAAGACGTTGTAGATCAAATGGCATATGAGCTCTACTTTGAAGAGCACATGAGGGAGCAGAAGATTGATGTCTTGAAATTCATCAATTTCCCCGATATCAATGAAGCCAAAAGCGAAAACGATAAAAAGACCTTAGTTCAGAAAGGCTACTACGAGCTAATCGAAAAGAATAATGAGATTCGAAATCGGATATTGCTTTCGTTCACCAGAAGTCCGGACATCATCAAGCGAATAAACGATACTTTAATTCAATGAAACTGCACGAATTACATATCAACGATTTCAAGTTCTTTCCTGAAGTAGACCCGAACAGTCCATTATTGAAAATCAAAGGAAACCATGTGCTGATTTATGGTGAAAATGGAAGTGGTAAGTCCACTATCTTCTGGGCGTTATATACACTGCTTGAGTGCAGTTTGAAAGACGATGATGATCAGGTTCGTAAGTACTTCAAAAAGACTGGAAAAGACAGTCTGGTAAACATTCATGCAATTGGTCGAAATAACAGCCACATCAAGGCTGTACTAAAAGATGATAATGGCACTAAGAAAGTCTATAAAGTTTCAAGAAAGAAAAGAGACTTGCGTATCAGAGGGAATTCCGATGTTCAGGAAAGCAATATGGCCTCTGATTTCATCAACTACCGAGTACTTTTTCAACTTCATAACCTCAAGCATTCCAAGGATAACGACCTGTTTCATTGGTTCTTGGAAGAAGTCCTTCCTTATGTAAAAAGAGGCAGTAATCCGTGCCTTGATGAATACAATAAATTAATTCAAGGGCCAGGTAAATACAGAAATATCCATGGAGATGATGTTTATCCTGTTCCTTCTTTAAGAACTCATACCAACCCAGGTGAAAAGGCTCATTACAGTGATTATCTCACATTTAAAAGACGAGTAAAAACTTGGAGCGATTGGCTAAAATCATTTTTGGAAACAATAATGAATATAGCCAATAATACGATTAATACTGATTTTGGCTATGATCTGAAGTTAAAGTTTGATTATACTAGGTTCGATTTCAGTATTTCAGAGAATGATTTTAATCCAAAGCCTCCCGAAATTAGAATTAAGATCATTGAGTATGAGGGTATTCAAAATCCGAAAATAAACAAGCCTCACACGTTTCTCAATGAAGCGAAATGGTCGGCTATTGGTATGTCATTACGGTTAGCCATACTGGATACCAAGCTTTTTGCAGCAGACTTAAAATGTTTGGTCATTGATGATATGCTTTTGAGTCTAGATATGGGCAATAGAGATGTGGTTTTGGATATTCTTCTCAATAGATATACTTCAGATTATCAGCTAATTATGATGACGCATGATAGGTCATTCTATGAGATAATCAAGAGGCGAATAGATTTGAGAAGGGAATCAAATAACTGGTTAATTACTGAAATGTACAGTGATGAATTATCAACGAAACCAAAGCCATACTTCAAACCTTTAAAACCTTCCTTACATATAGCTTCAGACTATTTCAAACAGCATGATTATCCAGCATGCGGTATTTATTTGAGAAAGGAAACAGAAAAGATCTTATCAGAATTACTTCCTTCCAAGTTCAGGAAGGTGCCAGATAGAGATGATCCAAATAAGTTGGTTGATGCCGCACTTAACGATCTAATTCTCGGCCTTCGGCCATTCTGTAAAGCGGAAAATGTGAATTACAGTAAGTATGAAAAGATCAAAATTTATAAAGATGCTATCCTTAACCCTTTGGCTCATAATGATGTAGATGTACCTTTTTTTAGGAAGGAATTGGAAGAACTCATGAACACTATTGAATTGCTGACTCATTTCAAGCGCTCTAGGTCGTTCCACAAATCAAATAAGAATACCAATTTCATATTGAGAAAGCCTGATGGCTCTTATTATTCGGTTAGAATGAAAGTGAAAGAAGAAATCAAGCTCATTGAGGAAAAGGATGAAAATTTGAGAATTTCAATTTTTAGTAAGTGTAAAGTTTCTAGCGTGGATAATAACGGGACAATAACCACGCAGGAAGAAAATTTTGACAATCTCAGAGAAGTATATGAGGAGATGTGTAGTCGTTTTAGTTTAGCACTTATTCAAGGTGATATATCAAATGTGTTTGATTATGATGGTCAAGATTTCACCACAAAATTGAACCAAATGAATGTTTAGATTAAAGGTTTCAAATATCTGAAATTAAGGAGTATGTCAATAAATACTCGTATGGTCGATCCGAGATGGAAGTCATCCAAAATTCTAACCAAATCATAAGCAGGAGATATCTGACCAAAAAGGAACTCCAAGTCATTGGTGAATGGAAAACCCCTCGTTCAAAGTCCAGAATCGCGTCTAATTCAGAAGATTACATCAAAGAAGTTACCCAAACCGCATTTTCAACAAGTAGCGAGAAATTAAGAATTGAAATACTCAATTTATTGACTAGTGTAAGTTGGCCTAGAGAAAACTAATAACCAAGTTGTGAGCTGAACGATCTTCGATACCGAGGGTCGGGAAAACACAAGTGTTTTGACAGGCGATTCCTAATCGCTGAGAATTCAATATTTGAGAATTCTGGCAAATCTATTGTGTGTGCGGTGGGAGAAAACTCTTTGAGCGTGGGCCAGGAAATATGATAATGACTAATTATATAACACAATAGAGGCATCCTACGTCAATCGAAAGTCATAGGGCTGGCCTGGAACTCGTATGCGCTCAGAGGCAAATCTATACAATTTTGTTATATAATTTTTATTATGTTAAATAAAAAATTTCAAAGACCAATCTTTAATTCTAAACCCCCTCTCCTTTAAGCATTATTCTGATTAAAAACTAAGACTAGTTCCCTCCAAACCAAACCATTACTTTATCCAAAAGTAATTTAGATCTGATCCGGCCTGTGCTGGGTACCAGCAGTATGATAAGTCCCATCAAGGCACAAGCTATGAAGGCAACGAGGCTGTTGGCCCAAAATCCATAAGATGAAAATAAAAAACCTGATAAGCCAGCACCTAAAGCCATACCACCTTGTCCAACCGCTATGCTCAGACATAAGAACTTACCCCTGGAGTGATTACTGACGATTTCAGAAGCCATGGACTGGAATGGCACCATACGAGCGCTTACGAAGAACATCAGCATCATAAAAAACATGTAGGTCAGGCTGAAGCCTCTGAATTGATCAAAAACCGGTAATAGCATCAGCAATGCTAAAATGGCGTTGGAAAACAACAAGGTGTATTTCCTGTCAATGATGTCGGATATTTTACCGGATAATGGTCCCGAAACTACCGTAGCGATCCCTCCCAGTAAGAACAACATGGCAATGCTATTGCTGTTGAACTGACATTGATTGATTAAAAATGTGGGATAATACACAATGAAAACCGTAATGCTCAGGAACATCATAAAGTAAGCACCGGCAATGATCTTGAAGTTGAGCTTACGCGCGACCTTGCGGTATTCATTGAAAAAGGTTTTGATCTTTAATTTCTCTCGTTTATGATAGGTTTTTGGCTCATGGACAAAGAAATAGATCATCACAAAGGAAATGGCCATAGTCGCTGCGAAAAGCATGAATGGTGTGTAAAAACCGTAATTCTGAGCCATGAGTGTTCCTGCAGGGATGCCCAGGATCTGTCCTACCGCACTTCCGGTAGCAATCATGCCATTGGCCCATCCCCTTTTATTTCTCGGGAAATAATCACTGACGTAAGCTATACAGGAACCTGTCAACAAACCGCCTGAAATACCGGTCAGAGATCGTACAAAAACCATGGACCAATAATCAAATGCTACGCTATGGAGCGCTAAAGAAAGTGTCATCGTTCCACTACCTAGCAACAATATCTTCCTTCTTCCCTTTCTGTCGGATATGAGTCCGGCAAACAAAGCAAATACCGCCAAATTGATGGCATAGGCAGAAACCAAAGTCCCTCCTAGTTGCTCTGGGATATTCAATTGTGTGCTTAATTCCGGAAGAATCGGTGCAATAATGAAAAACTGGCTGCTTGATGAAAACATCAATAGCCATAATGCGGCTATGATGAGGTAATTGCTTTTTTTGCTACTGGTCAATTTGTCGATCATTCTTTTTTCTTCTTACGGAAGAAAAGTGAAATGGATACGACGGATGTGGTGAGGTGCTGGTAAGAAATAACTCGTAAATGTTAGTTTTTAGTTTTGAGTGTTGGGTTTTTAGTTAATTACGAGTTTTAAAATTACGAATTACGATGATGTTTGTTGAATATCGTAATTCGTAATTGTTCATTTGTAATTAACCCACCACTCGCTCAATAAATTCTTTAATTTCAAGCTCAATCGCTGCTGGTTGATGTAAATTGATATTATGCCCTGCATCTGCAATGATCTTGTATTCGGAGCCCTGGATTCTTTCATGGAGATCCTGGCTTTGGGCTGGTGGGGTGATGATGTCATCGGCGCCTACCATGACCAGTGTGGGTAAGCTTAAACTTTTTATCTCTTCTTCCCTGTTGTATTTGTTGTAAGCAAAGAAATCGCCCATCAGAACACGTGTGCTTAATGATACATCGGGAAACAGTGTATTCAATTCATTTTGACTTTCCTGGTAAGCTTCTCTTACACCACCAAAATGCTTGGCATCCATTTTCAGCATGGCACCGGTACTGATCAAAATACAGGCCTTGAAGTCGTCAGGTTCGTTGAGGATCATTTGTTGTACAATGGCTCCTCCGAAACTATGGCCACATAATATAAAATTCTGATTATCAATATTTTTTACCAGTTTATTTAAAGCAATAGCATAATCATCTACACTATTAAAACCATTACCCTCACTCCCACCATGTCCTGGCAAATCAACCGCCATAGTATTACACACTTCACGTAGTTCTTGCACTTGTCTCTCCCACATGATACCGGTAATACCACCACCATGTACGAAAAGCAATGTAGGTAGAGAAGCTTTGAGTGGCCAGTTTCCTGCTAAGAAATGAATGCCGTTGATTTTCTGACTGCTATAATTCATGGTCAAAAAAAAGAGAGTGATTGACCATCACTCTCTCTATCTATATTCAGTTTAATTAATACGAATTAATCTCCGCCTTCTTCAGAGCCTCCACCCAAAGCAGTGATTTTTGACTGAACTGCCTCTACTTTGTCAAACATCTTCAATTGCTTATAGATGATCTCTAAGTTCTCCAACACACTGATATCTTCCGGCTTAATTTCATGGGCTTTTTCGAAATAAGGAACAGCCTCCTTAAACAATTCGCCTGCCTTAGCTTCTACTTGTTTTCCTTCCTTTCTGTAAGTAGCCAGGTCCATGTTGTTGGCTTCTTTTAATGTTTCTACGGCTACATTGAATTTGATTACCGCTACATTGTAGTTGGCATCAAAGTAGTTAGGATCAATCTCAATTGCTTTTAAGTAGCTTTGCAAGGATTTTTCCTGCTCACCTACCTGATCATACAAAAAGGCAAGATTATAGCGTAGATTGGAGTTATTGGGCTCTTGCTCAATAGCAATCTCCAATTTCTCTTTGGCCTCTTCTACTTGCTCTGTCAGGATGAGCAAATTGATCTCTTCCTTCATCAGATCCTTGTCATCAGGATATTTTTCTCTTGCTTCCTTCAATACCTCAAGGGCCTTAAGATTGTCCTTATAATGTGATCTTTGGAAAAAGATCAGGCTCTTGTATACATCGGGATTGGAATAACCCAGACTGAGTAATGTTCTATAGTGATCCTTAGCCAGGTCATAATCTTTATGGCTTTGAGCCGTGATGGCTGCGTAGATATAAGCAGTAGTATCTTTTGGCTTGATTGAAATAGATTTATCAAATTCAGCCAGTGCACCTGCATAATCGTCAGCCTGATATTTTTCGGCTCCGGAGTTCAGGAATTGACCCCATAAACCATCCAGCTTCTGGCCGGCGAAAATATGGTAGGTGGTATTTTCCTTTTCAATTTCCAGCGTTTTGTTATAGGCTTCTACTGTTTGATCAAGCGCATCCGCTGATAATCCTTGTACGGCAGCATCTTCTGAAGTCACGATAGCTTCATAGATCTGTCCTCTTATGTACCAGGTTTTTCCTTTCTCTTTAGTTTTCTCGTGAACGGTCGCTGCATCTATATATTCTTTTGCTTTATCCAATTCACCCTTAGAAAGCGCCGTGTTGGCTTTTGTTACGTTGGAATTCTGTGCAAACCCAACCGTAATCATAAAGCTCGCTATTAATAAAAAACTTACTTTCTTCATGATCATATTCATTCGGTTAATAATTTGGTTAGTCTATTCTTTGGTTGATTCATTGCTATCATCAGTATTTTCCTGATCTTCACCCTCGAGCTCGGCATTTTCTATCTTCTCAATTTTCTCTACAGAAGAAATCCGATCGTCATCATTGAGTCGAATTAATTTAACGCCTTGCGTAGCTCTTCCCATTACCCGTAAATTAGCCACTTCCAATCGAATGGTGATACCTGACTTATTGATGATCATCAGGTCATCAGTATCCACAACTTCTTTGATAGCTACTAAATTACCGGTTTTTTCGGTAATATTTATAGTCTTTACACCTTTTCCGCCTCTTTTCGTTATTCTGTACTCATCAATGTTGGACCTTTTACCGTAACCATTTTCTGATACAACGAGCAAATTTGAGTCCAATCTGTTCACACAGACCATACCGACCACATTCTCAGTGGCTTCATCAAGCTTAATGCCACGCACTCCGGCAGCAGTTCTTCCCATGGGCCTAACATCGGTTTCATGGAAATGGATGGCTCTTCCGGAATTCAAGGCAATCACAATGTGATTATTGCCATTGGTAAGATTCACATCAAGCAATTTATCTCCCTCATTAATGGTAATGGCGTTGATCCCATTTTGTCTTGGTCTGGAATAAGCTTCCAATGAGGTCTTCTTAATGGTGCCCTTCATGGTGCACATGACGAGATAATTGTTATTGATATAATCTTCGTCTGTTAAATTCTGAACGTTGATAACCGCCCGAACCTTGTCTTCTTGCTCAATATTGATCAAATTTTGGATAGCGCGGCCTTTGGAAGTTTTACTTCCCTCAGGCAATGCCCAGACCTTCTTCCAAAATACTTTTCCTAATTGTGTAAATATGAGCAGATAATTATGCGTATGTGCTACAAACAAGTGCTCAGTAAAATCATCGTCCTTAGAACCTGCCCCCTTGGATCCAACACCTCCTCTGCCCTGTGTTCTGTATTCTGCCAAAGGTGTTCTTTTGATATAACCTGCATGGGAAATGGTAATGACCATTTCTTCATTGGGGATCATATCCTCCACCGTGAAATCATCGGCACTATGCTCTATCTCGGTTCTTCTTTCATCACCATAGCGATCTTTCACCTCGATCAACTCATCTTTGATGATCTGCATTCTTAACTCTTCCTTCTCCAGGATCTCTTTGAGTTTTTCAATGAGTTCCATGATCTCTTTATACTCCTGCTGTATTTTCTCCCGCTCAAGACCTGTCAAACGCTGCAATCGCATCTCCAGGATCGCTTTGGCTTGAATTTCAGAAAGTTTGAATTTCTCAATCAAACCATCTTTGGCAATTTCAGGATCTCTGGAGGATCTGATCAAATTGATCACTTCATCCAAATTGTCCAGCGCGATCAGGTAACCTTCCAGGATATGCGCTCTACGCTCAGCTTCTTTGAGTTCAAATTCTGTTCTGCGTACAACCACTTCATGCCGATGATCCACGTAATGCTTGATCAGGTCATGAAGATTCAAGGTTCTTGGACGACCTTTCACCAGTGCTACATTGTTGACACCAAATGAAGACTGCAGCTGGGTGTATTTATACAGGTTGTTCAAAACAACATTTGGTATTGCATCCTTCTTCAAATCATATACCACACGCAAACCCTGCCTGTCTGATTCATCCCGGATATCTGAAATGCCTTCTATTTTCTTCTCATTGACCAACTGAGCGGTCTTTTCAATCATGCTGGCCTTGTTGACCATATAAGGGATCTCGGTAACAATGATCTGTTCCTTACCGGATTTGGTGGTTTCAAAGTTGGCTTTGGCTCGCATCACCACTCTTCCTCTTCCGGTTTCAAAGGCGGCTTTTACTCCCTGGTATCCATATATAATACCCCCGGTTGGAAAATCCGGAGCCGTAATGTGCTCCATAAGCTCCTCAATGGTGATATCGTTGTTGTCAATGTAAGCACAAATGCCATCCACCACTTCACTCAAATTATGAGGTGCCATGTTGGTGGCCATTCCTACCGCAATTCCGGAAGAACCATTCAACAGGAGATTCGGCAACTTTGCCGGTAAAACGGTTGGTTCCTTAAGGGAGTCGTCAAAGTTTGGTTGGAAATCAACCGTATCTTTATTGAGATCTGTTAAGAGCTCATCGGATACTCTTTTTAATCTTGCTTCGGTATAACGCATCGCTGCGGGCGAATCTCCATCGATAGAGCCAAAGTTCCCCTGACCATCTACCAACGGGTACCTCAACGACCACTCCTGGGCCATTCTCACCATGGTGTCATAAACGGAAGCATCACCATGTGGGTGATACTTACCCAGCACCTCTCCTACGATCCTTGCTGATTTTTTATATGCTTTGTTATAGGCAACCCCCAGTTCCTGCATTCCAAATAAAACCCGTCGGTGTACTGGTTTCAATCCGTCTCTCACATCTGGTAGGGCTCGGGACACAATTACGGACATTGAATAATCAATGTATGCCCCCCGCATTTCATCCTCAATATTAATAGGGATAATATTTTCCTTTTCGCCTTCCGCCATAAAAAATATTAAATATTTAGTTAAAAATTAAGCCGCAATTTACACAAAAAAATGAAATTCAACACAGTCGGTGACCACACAAAAAAAGTACGCGAAAAAAGGGCCTAAAACGCCCCTAAAGGCCGATTTTTGTAAATCATGAAATAGGTAGATTTTGATGATTTTCTTCAAGGAATCATCCATTTGCAATGGTTCCAAAGATTAAAAGAAATGTCGAGAAGATTAGTAGTGTAATTTACGCTTGTTTTTACCGGTGTATTTCAGGAGCTTGGGGTAATTTTCACCGTATTTCGGGTTTTGTTTTTTGTATATAGGATGCCTCCTGCTTCTATATTCTTTCCCCCCATGTACGTGATTTATCTGTATATGACACGCCTTGATCGGACACCTGGGTAATTCGGGTATGTTATAGCTCACACCGAATTGCATAAATGAGGTTGGAGATTTATGTTTTATCTCAAAACCATTATCAGGCAAGGTCACTTTGAAGCCTTTAAATTCAACTGAAGGTTTTAAAATCACTCGGAAATATTCGGATAAATGTCTTTCGATAGAAACACCAATATCTACAAAGGGCCCCTTTCCACTTATTCCGCTAAAGTTATTACCATAGTTAACTGTACCAAACTTAATTTCTGCGGCATGAGAAAAATTGCGGTATACCAAAAATGTATATCCGCCCATGATATAATAACGTTTCAATAAAGAGCTTTTTAAATTGGTCTCATAAAATCCCAAATCCTTGGAAAAGCTGGGGCGTAACTTTTTAACCGAATGCAGGTCAAATGTGGCACCAGCTCCTAATCTGACATTGCCAATATTGTAATGGATCATGAAGTTCAACGGAATATTGCCACCACTGCCTCTGAAAGCCAATGAAACCGAATCAGTACCTACCACCTGATCCTGAGGGCCAAGGGTGATAGTCTGGCTAACCGGTGCATTGAGCCAATTCTGATAGGCCTGAACTGATCCGCTGACAGCGCTTTCATTGGTAATATAAAGCTGTCCTCCTTTTTCAATTAGAGAAAATCCCGGTAAATCGTGTTTGTAGAGCGTTCTTCCATAACCCGTGGTAAGTGTCAATGAAAAATTGGTCATTACTTTCCGTAGAAAACTTCTTTTGATTTTAGGTCCATCAGGTTGAAAACCAGGATTCTGCTGCTGTGCATTGGCATAGCAGGTAAGACCAATCAACATTAAAATGCTCATGATTACTCTCCAACCCATAAATTTCGCCTGATCTGTCAAGTACCTATTCACCTACCCGATGTAAAATCTTTAATTATAACTTTGAAATTGATTGATTATTTTATCAGCAAAACATTACCTAAACAATCGAACAAAAATCAGGCCCTGAGGTTCCCTGTTCACCTGTTTCTTCTCTGTTGTTCCTATGTGTTTTTTGCAGGTTATAGCACAAGGATTCTCTCAATTCAGAAAAATGGGTAATTCCAGTGTGTTTGCTCATAGTGTTTTTCAAGTATAGAATTTCGGCTAAAGATATAAAATCTACCCTACATAAATATTAATAGTAGCCATTGAATTACTACATGTGATATGAAGTAAAGAATTATATGTTCCGGATCATACCTGCAAGTCTTTTAGACATGCAAGTATGATCGCAACAGAGATCTGAGAAAAAAATATGGAATGGGTACTCAGAATCCGGATATAGGTTAAGAAAAATTAGGGTTAAGGGTTAGGAACGTTTTTTATCAAAGGAAAAGGGAATTATAACAAGCTGATTAAAAGAATATTATGATTGTTTTGTGCATATATACTTTAATTGATTGGAAGTATATTAAAAATGGATGATGAAGACATTTCATGTGCTTCAGCTGGTGTAATGAAAAACAAAACCATGATGATAATAATAAGCACAAATAATTTGATCAATTTCATTTCAGTATCCTTTAGTTTGAATATTGTTCATGGGTTAATGGAGTTTTTCTTCCGAAAGTAACCCGTAAACAAAGAAAATTTGTCACGTGTACCTTTTCGGAAGCTTTGTCACCATAACCTGAATGGTTGCTCATGTGATGACGAGACGGAGATTATAATTGTGCTGTTGCCTGAAACCTTTCAATCAGCTGATAATCAATTTTTTATTTGTGATTTGGTGATGATTGGTATTGATAAAAATCTTTTACAGAATTTCACAAGAAGCCAAAAAAGACATGTTTTACAGAGACTCATTTCGATCTCAGATAAGCGTAAAATATTTAGAAAATTTCTTTTTTTAGAGAATTTTGTACTGGGAAAATGTATCGTCCCTACGGGACTGACTGGTTGGCTACCACGGACTTTTTACCAATGTTTGATGCCGATGGCATCTCTACATTTTTAGACCGCTGTTCAACTATCAAATGTTCTTGCTCATAAACCAGGTCTAAACCCTACCTTGTTACCTCGAGCTTAGATGGACACGAATGAAAATATTCGCGCCAGTTCAAAAGCATTCCCGCTAGCTCGATGGATTCTGGTTTTTTAGAAGCAATCGAGAAATGTTGTCAACTCATTTATGAGATATTGTTGCCTGCCTCGTAGAGGCTTAATGTTGGTGACAATTTGAGTAATGTGGGACTTGTGCCGTAGGTACAATATACCGCCCTATGGACTCTAGCCTGTATAATTGTACGATATACAGATCCTGGCTTTTACATTTGACTTAATTGATTTCGATAGCCATTTTATCTCAATAGAATTTATGACAAGCCCTTCGACAATTTTAGAGACTATTATTTCTTTCTATGATTATCTATAAAAATATGTCACATGAATCACATCTTTAGAATTCAAAAAAGCTTCAATATCATTTTTCAGCATCCTAAATCTCTCAGCACAGCGTACAACATATTGCCGGAAGCATATATTTTAAACACCTTTTTATCAATACCGGAATGAACAATATTCCAAGTTTTACCCATGTCAGATGACCGGAATATACCATCCGGATGACCACATATTAAATATTCGCCCATTTGTTTGATAGATGAAATGCCCAAAGAAGGCTGAAGTCCTTCATCAATGGCTTTCCAGGTTTTTCCACTATCCAATGAAATGCGTATCCTTCTGGATTGGGTTCTTGTGCTGAAGGATATAGCAGCAAATCCACTATCGATACGTTCAACAGCTATACCCACACCACCCTCGCTGATTACCCATTGCCAGTGTTCACCATTGTCGGTCGAACGCATGATGCCTTTTTGACCTGTCCCGATAAGAACACCTTCTGACTCTACTATATCCATAACCCAGCCTTCATTAAGGACAAGTTTCCAGCTTTGTCCCCTGTCGGCAGATTTGTAAAGACCGTTTTCACAACCTAGGAATACCGTCCCATCAGATGTTTCAAAAATAGTTCGCACCAATTGTTTTCTAAAATTTGTATATATCGGCGACCAGGTTCCTGTCGAGGGCATTTTTTGATAAATTTGCCCTTCATAATTATAGGCCTGGACTCCTGAAGGATTGAAAGCAATCGAAGTACTTCGTGGATCAAGAACATTCTCCTTTTCCCAAACAGGAGTTTTAAGATTACTTTTACTACGATACATTATATTTTTAACACGTAAATAGACATCTGACTCTCCAGCAAAAAAACCTTCAGGCTGTTCATTTTCAGGCAAACCCTGGCTGATGTCATGCCATGTCTGTCCGCCATCTTTTGATTGGAAAATGATGTTGGTTGCTACAGATTCAACATCATTTGTTGTGGTCGGATTGGCTGTGAAGGATTTCAAAACCTTTGTCGGAGATGACGGTGAATATTCCAAAGCCGGATCAGAGGAAAAGACAGTCAAAATACAATACAACAAAGTCAGATGTAGGAAATGCATAATAAATTTGATTTTAATGAAACAATACATCAAGATTACAGACATACCGGATTTATACGCCATTACATTTGTAAAATGATGTAAATGATTTGTAAAAAGATTACAATAAAGCCTTTAGGTTAGTGGTTGAGCTCAAATTTTGGTGCTCATTAATCAGAATATGCTAACGGCTATGAGAATTTTCATTCTTCGCAAAGCCCCAGCCTTGAGACTCTATGAAATACATGTTAGCTGCGGCGAGAAAAAAAGATTGGCGTATGAAGGTAACTAGCTACAACGACAGCTACAATATATCGTCCCTATGGGACTGATAGTCAGTTGCTATAGAGTTTTACCAACATTTGATGCCTAAGGCATCTCTACATTTTTAAACTGGTATTAAACCATTGAATGTTCTTCCTTAAAGACCGGGTCACGGACCCTACTGCATCACTACGAGCTTAGATAGACACGAATGAAAACATTCGCGCCAGTTCAAAAAAGTTCGTGCCATTTGGATGGATTTTGGTCTTTGATAAGCAATCGATAAACGTTGTCAACTGATTTATAGGAGATTGTTGCCTCGTAGAGGCTTAATGTTGGTGACAATTTGAGTAATATGGGACTTGTGCCGTAGGTACAATATACCGTCCCTACGAGACTGACTGGTTAGGTACCGTAAGTTTTTACCAACATTTGATGCCGATGGCATCTCTGCATTTTCAGACCGTTGTTCAACTATTAAATGTTTTTACTCATAAACCGGGTCACAGACCCTTTTGCATCACTACGAGCTTAGATAGACACGAATGAAAACATTCGCGCCAGTTGGAGAATATAACTGAGAAATGTAAACGCTACTATAAGATATTATTGCCTTGTAGAGGCTTAATGTCTATAGCAATTTAAATAAAAGAGAAATTGTGCCGTAGGTACAATATATACAATCCTCTCTACCCTCCTTTTCAAATTAATTTCAAAAAAAATTTTCAAGAGTAAGGGTGAAATAAATCATGGTTGTCTTAGCAGGGATTTTAACAAAAAGACAATCAAAAATGAAAATGATAGGAACAAAAACGACAACAACGAAACGGTTTATTTTATTGATTTCACTCTTTCTTTGGAATATAACGCTTTCTAATGATCTAAACGCTCAGGGTAAAAGTGAGCATGTCAAAACCATGCCGGCCCAATTGACCTTTTTGCATCCTTTAGGAACTAATGGGATGAGTGCTGGTGAAACGGTTAACAACTTCTCAATAAACATGTTGGTTGGCATGTCAGCAGGTGTTAGAGGGGCTGAATTAGGTGGTTTAGCAAATCTATCGAAGGGAGACATTAGAGGGCTCCAGGTAGCAGGACTGGCCAATTCTTCTTTTGGTTATCTAAACGGTCTCCAAGCAGCGGGGCTTGCCAATTTTAACAAAGGACCTGTCAACGGTTTACAGGTCGCCGGTTTGATCAATGCAACTACCGCTCCGGTTATTGGTGCTCAATTGGCAGGACTAGTCAATACATCCACCAAGGATGTACATGGCTTTCAGGCAAGCGGTATTGTTAACACGACGGTAGGCAGAATGCAAGGCCTTCAACTAGGATTGGTAAATGTAGCTATCGAGGAAGTCAGTGGATCACAGATTGGATTGGTCAATTTTACACGTAAAATAAATGGATTCCAGCTTGGTTTGGTGAATGTGGCGGATTCGGTTGGTAAAGGAGCTGGCTTTGGCCTTATCAATTATTATAAAAACGGCTATCATAGATTTGAAATAGAAAGTAATGAAACGTTCTATGCTAATGCCACTTTTAAATCAGGTGTAGAGAAGTTCTATGTCATCTATACAGTTGGATTTAAAACTGATCAGGACAAGGTCTTCTGGGCTCCTGGGATTGGTTTTGGTGGTCTTTTTAGATTATCTCAGAACTGGGACCTTAATACTGATTTGATTTCACGTCATGTGAATGAGGATGAGTCCTGGACGGATGAACTCAATATGCTCAATACATTGAGGCTCAATTTTGCCCATAACTTCACCGATAAGTTTGCTCTCTATGGCGGACCAAGCTTTAATATGATCATATCCGGTATTAAAAATGAAGAAGGCATGGTCATTGGTGATAGCTTCGCCCCTTCATGGGATTTCTATGATAAGATCGGCAGAAAAAATCGTGTTAAAATGTTCATAGGTTTCAACGCCGGAATCCGCTTATAAATCAACCAAATTATTTCTTAACAGCTTACAAATTTTAATTTAAAAATGAAGAACTATCGAATTGTAAAGTTCATAGCACTGATATGGCTATGCATTTTTTCTCAGCAAAATAAAACGCTTGGACAGGAGATCCTGCGACAAACCGTAAAGGGAACGATCATAGACCAGGACAGCAATGCACCCATTATCGGCGCCAATGTCATGGTGGTAGATTCTGATCCGATCTTAGGTGGTAGTACAGGAATAGAGGGGGAATTCAGAATTGAAAATGTCCCATTGGGTCGGATTACTTTACTCATTACCAGCATCGGCTATGAAAACCGTATTATTTCCGATGTCCTCGTCGGCGCGGGTAAAGAAGTGGTGATCAATGCCTCATTGGAGGAGTCATTAGTGAAATTGGATGAAATTGTGATCAAGGATAAAGAAAACAAATCTGTGGTTTCCAATGAAATGGTGCAGGTGAGTGGAAGAACTTTTTCAGTTGAGGAAACCAATCGCTATGCCGGAACTTTCAACGATCCAGCCAGAGCGGTAAGTAGTTTTGCGGGTATCCAAAGCAATGCGGAAGGGAGCAATCATATTGTTGTCCGGGGTAATTCTCCCAATAATATACAATGGCGAATGGAAGGGATTGAAATTCCAAACCCAAACCATTTTGCAGATGAAGGGTCCTCAGGCGGTTCTATCAACATATTAAGTGGCAGAATGCTGACTAATTCTGATTTTTATAGTGGCGCTTTTGATGCTGAATATGGAAATGTACTTTCCGGAGTTTTTGATATGAAGATGAGAACAGGCAATCGGGACAAACGCGAATACTCCATAGGCGTAGGAATTTTGGGAACCGACATAACCCTGGAAGGACCTTTTGCAAAAGGTGGAAAATCCTCCTATTTAGCCAATTACCGTTATTCGACCTTGGGTTTACTTGATAATCTGGGCGTAGTAGATTTTGGGGGTGTTCCAAAATATCAGGACCTGTCTTTCAAACTTTCTTTTCCTACCAGTAATGCCGGACTTTTCACCGTTTTTGGAATTGGCGGCCTCAGTACCATCAAGGATGAAATTAAGGATGATGAAACCGATGAGTTGGTGGGTAAGGACGATTTTTCTGCTTCTATGGGGACTGTTAATTTGGGGCATACTTATTTTTTGAATAACAATAGCTCCATCGAAAGTTTTTTATCTTTTTCGCAAAACGGCAGCGGCTATGAACTGCAGGAAAAAGAAGGAAATCTCGATACTTACAAAAAGACTTTCGATGATGAATTAAATAAATATACGCTCAGGGCTGGGACATCATTCTTAAGTAAAATTAATGCGAAAAATACACTCAGAACCGGAATCAATTACCATCATTTTATCTATGATTTTAAACGTGAGTTTCTCAACAATCAGGACGTTTTTGAAACATGGCTGGATGATGACAATGATACCGGAATGATACGGGCTTTCGCTACCTGGAAACATCGACTAAACAAGGATTGGACTGTTACGGGGGGTGTCCATTATACGAATCTATTGTTGAACAATAGTCAGACTGTAGAACCAAGAGCTTCTGTCAAATACCAATTGGATGAAACACAATCTGTATTTGCAGGATTTGGACTACACAGTCAAATGCCTTCTCTTACTGCCTATTATTCCATCATCGAAGATCAACAAGGAAATGAAACCAGGCCGAATTTAGATGTGGATCTCATGAAAGCCATCCATTACGTAATAGGATATGACAGAATGCTCAGCGAAAATCTGTATTTCAAAACGGAAGTTTATTATCAGGACCTGTATGATATTCCGGTTGAAAACGATCCCGGTAGCAGTTATTCCTTGTTAAATGCTGTGGATGGATTTGCGGACAGGGCTCTGGTCAATGAAGGAAGCGGCACCAACTATGGTGTGGAGTTGACACTGGAAAAATATTTTAGTAAGAACTATTATTTTCTTTTAACCGGTTCATTGTTTCAATCCAAATATAAAGCCCTGGATAAAGTGGAGAGAAACACGAGATTCAATGGTAACTACCTCACAAACTTTTTATTTGGGAAGGAACTTTACTTGGGTGGTTCCAAAAACAAAGTTATCAGTCTCAACACAAAGATTAGTTGGACAGGAGCACGAAGATACACCACCGTTGATCTGGAGGCCAGTAATGCATTAGGTCGTGTGGTCTATGATGAGGCCAATGCTTTCAGTGAGCGAGGGGATGATGTATTCAAATGGGACATATCTTGTTCTTATAGCTGGAATAAAAAGGGAACACGACAGGAAATTAACCTGGCAGTTCAAAACCTGACGGGTAACGAAGCTGTAGTGGATCAGTATTATAACTCATCCTCAAACAAAACAGAGACAAGCAAACAATTGCCCATGTTCCCTACTATCATGTATACGCTTGAATTTTAAAGAAACACTTCCCTATTTCAACAGCAAGCTGGATTGGTTGGTTCAGCTTGCTATTGAAACATCTTTATCCAGTGGTCCTGAATACATTTGATTAAGCTTTCGGGTATCAGGTCTTAGGTATTAGTTTTTTTGGAAGACGATCTTAGGAGAATATTGAATCTCAAGTTACGAATGACTAATTGAGTGTTGAGTTTTTAGTTATGAATTTTGAGTTAAATTTTTTTCAAGTTCAGCCATGAAATCAAAACCATGAAGGCACAATTGAGTTTCTGAAACCTAAAACCTGATACCTGAAACCTGAAACCTGATACCTACAACTAGCGATATCCAAAATGACTAGTTCTAGTGATTGACAAATAATATTTTACCTACCATCTTTGCATTGTTTAGAATTAGTCTAAATAAAATGAGATCGGAAGAGATAATAACCGAAATAGAACTCCACGAATCACCTGAGCCAAAGCAAGGCATGCTATGCTTTGATCATTGTATATTTAAGAAGTGCTGCAAAAAATACAAGAAGAAAGGCAAGCATTGCAAAAGTTGTCCCAGGCGATAGTGACTGGGGAAATAGACATTTTTAAGGTTACAGAAATTATTGTCATCGGATTCAACAAATTTTAATTCCCTAAGCATATCTTTCAATTAGGAAAACAATTTTACCTCATTAATTATACTCTATACAGCTTGCTAGTAAGCTAATCACAATGCCTTACCTTCTTTTGTGTTTTCTTGTTCTTAAATCTTATACTTTAACCCACACGCTTTTGAAAATAAGCCAAAAGCGTCCCTATCTAGGGATTTCAAAGTCGTTATAAGTTATACCCACAACAAAAAGTTAATTATGACAACCATGCTATTCACAAAGGAGAGTATTCACTTTGGTTATTGTATTTTCCTCAGATCACAACCTGTTTTGAGAGCTACAACTTGATGTTTAACGTTCTAAATGATGCTATTGAAATTATCTGCATCAGCGAATCAACAGATAGAAAATATCTGACACCGCGTGATTTTGAGTTTTAAAACAATAAATATGGGGGTACAATCGAAAGAAGTTTTTTAACGACACCTAAATAAATTAGGCTGACCTTAAAAGTTTGAATTATAAGGTTTAATCGCTAAATTGTTTTGACAAGATCAGCTTAGTGATAGTCCCCATTCTCAAGTCGGTCAATGAAAGACAAAAAAACTGGAGTAACGAAGAAAATAGAATACAATACCCCATTGGTGGATGTATGCTGTGTGGTTGGTGTTGAATCTTTATTGCGTAACAAATGTCCTGTGGATCCTTATGCTAAGCCGTTAGCTGAACGTTTCTCAGATTTCTTTATCTGGAACAATAGCGCTCGTATCATAATACCAACGGGACCCAAAGTATTAAATCAAGAGGGAGTAGTTGGAGTACCTTCCCTGATCGAAGAATTAATCAAGCTAGATCGTGATGTTGTAAAGATTGAAGTATGTCTACTGGACCAGGAATGTACAATTCGAGAAGAAAAGTTATTTTCGTTATTTAGGCAGTTCGTTAAATGGGCCTATATGCGAAAGAATATCATTAACTCTTTGATAAGGCTACATAGTGAAGAATGGATAAAAGAATATCATGATAAAAGATTGTCTGGTAGGTATGTATATAATGTTGATAATCTCATAAGTTCAGATGAATCATTTATAGCATCAAAATTTCTTAATATTGAACTCATTGATTTGTGCTATCTTTTTGATCTTTCACTAAGATATCAACTGTACGGTGAATATATCGGCAGTGGGAAGTATTATTTGTCCCATCCCATACGAGAGGAACAAAATTATTCAAATGTTAAAAAGAAAAAGGTGAGATCTAATAGCATACCAATTAGACTAGGAAAATATTTAGTAGAAGAATATGCAAAACCAGGAAATCTCAATTTATTCTCGGCTAAACTGCATGAAGCACGTGCTATAATTAGAGATTTAAAACTTCAAGATTATGGTGATTCATTGATTGAAATTGATATCATTAGGGAGGTTGCTTCTAAGTTAAAATTATCACCTAGAATCAAAAAATATGATGAGATAATAAAATATTCAAAAATGATTCCCATTGTTTCTACTGGAATAAAAATAATTGATACTATTTGGGAAGGTAAATTACCAAGAAATTTTGCTAATATTAAATGGATGCAATGGGCCTATGAATGGGACATGGAACAAGAAAGTTATGAAAATAAAAATTTATTGCGCTAATGTAAATTTAAGATTATTCATAATAATATTTAGATGGTTTTGTAAGGGAAATCTTTGCGATTTTCTGCTTAATTTGAGTCTTAACTTATATGAAAGAAAGAAATATAATCAGTATCAATTGAAATTTTTACATAATCTATTGTTCATGGCTAAACTAAAAAAGTTATTCTGAATTTCGAGGGACAATTATGAAAAAAACAGAAATGATATTTTCCAAAGACATCATAGCAAAGCATCCAAGCGCTGATATCCCAGTGGATGGAGTGACGTCTCGATTAATTCAAGCTGGACAACAACAGTTCATATTTATGGAATTCAATCAAGATGTAGAGGTACCTAAACATTCACATAATGCGCAATGGGGTGTGGTACTTGATGGTGAAATGGAAATCACTATCGATGGACAAACGTTATTCTTAAAGAAAGGAGACACATACTACATCAAAAAAGACGCCATACATTCCGCGAAAATCAAAAAGGGTTATAAACAATTAACACTTTTTGATCAAAAAGATAGATATAAAGAAAAGTGAAATTAAGAAGTGGTTCGTTAAAACAACTTTTCTTTTAAGAAAGAATATAAAATCGCTTAGTATAACTATCATACAAGTAATTTTATGTTGGCTTTAGTTCTATGAAGATGATCACCAATTTAAAAAAAATAAAATTACTCCAATATCGGAATAAAATCATCTTTCGGTCTGGGGCCAAGTTTATGTTTGGCGATAATACGGGTACAGGTGTTCCACCTAAGAATGGCATCATCATTACCTTGAGGTTGAATTGCCTCTGATTTCTCGTAGTATTTCATGGCTTCTGTATACCATTCGTAAGCATCAAAATGACTTCCGGGATTTCCTGAGTTCAATGCATTAGTGCCCTGTCTTTCGTGGATGATACCTGAATAGTACAAGCGATTATAATCATCTTTAAAACCATTAGCCAGCTCTTTGGCCTGCTTAACTGCCTGATGAACACCGGGATTACCAAATTGATCGGTCAGTGCCAATAACAATACGATGGCGGCGTCCTTGTTATCCGGATCAATTTTTAAAATATCCAGGCAAATGCTCTCAGCCATCGACGGATCATTTAGTAATCTATATTTTTCTGCTTTAGACAAAGCAGCCTGTATTCCTTCTCTGGAGAGTGGTTTCAATTGAAATTCGCCTTCCTGGGTTTCAAAATGTTGCATACTCATAACTTTCTTTTTGGTTTCATATAATGCCATTTAACACTTTTACAGGCACTTTGTGGGATTTCACATGCCTATACAAACTAATGGCGCTCAATCATTGTCAAGATCGACCCCGTTTAAATAAACGGAAAAACCTTATCAGTGGATCGTAAAATCGATCTGCCACACGTTCTTTTAAAGGAATAATGGCATTGTCGGTGATCGTAATATTCTCAGGACAAACCGTTGTACAACACTTTGTAATATTACAAAAACCTATGTTTTCAGTCTTTTTGAGATCCTCTAACCGGTCTTCTACATCCAGGGGATGCATTTCCAATGCTGCTGTATAAACCAAATGCCTTGGACCTAAGAATTTGTCATGTAAACTATGCTCTCTCAGCACATGGCAAACGTCCTGACATAAGAAGCACTCGATACACTTTCTGAATTCCTGAACTCTATCAATATCATCCTGGGCCATTCTCCAGGTACCATCCTCATCATCAGGAGGCCGGGGCTTGAATTTCTTGATACGTTGCTTGACGCGATAATTCCATGATACATCCGTAACTAAATCCTTGATAACAGGAAAGGATTTCATGGGTTCGATCCTGACATCCTTATCCTGAGGAATATCGCTCATTCGTGTCATACACATGAGCTTGGGATGTCCATTTACCTCAGCGGAGCAAGATCCACATTTTCCTGCTTTACAATTCCATCTTACCGCCAGGTCATTGGCATGTTCCGCTTGAATTTGATGTACAGCATCGAGAACAACCATGCCCTCTGAAATCTCAGTTTGGTATCGTTGAAACTCACCTCCCTCAGAACTACCACGCCAGATGTTAAATGTCACAAGTGCCATTATTTCATTTGTTCTATAATTTCTCTAAGATCATTGCGTATTTCTTTTTTTGGAATTTTTTCAACCTGCATTTCCCCACTTTCGGTTTTCCAAACACAAATGTTCATTTGTCCTAAAGCTTCGGACTTTTCGGTATAGTCTGATCGGTAATGCCCGCCCCTACTTTCATTTCGTTCAATGGCCGAGCGTGTGATAGATTCAGCTATGGTTAACATATGCTTGAGCTCCATGGTCGTATGCCAACCAGGATTATATTCTCTGTTGCCTCCAATACCCGCATTGACAGCCCGGTCTTTCAATTTATTGATGGACTCCAAGGCTTCATTTAATCCTTTTTCGGAACGTATGATGCCTACCAAATCCTGCATCATTTCCTGTAAATCGGATTGGATCTGGAATGGGTTTTCAGGATTTTCCTGATCATATCTTGCGAAAGGCTTTTCTGCCAAGCCGGTTAAGTTAGCCACTTGCTCTTCACTTATCTGCATTTGACTATGCTCTTTAGCATATTGTGCCGCAAACTCCCCTGCCCGTTTCCCAAATACCAATAAGTCTGACAATGAATTACCACCCAAACGATTGGCGCCATGCAACCCGGCAGCACACTCTCCTGCCGCGAACAGCCCTTCAACATCCGTCATCTGCGTATCCGCATCCACTCTGATGCCTCCCATAATGTAATGGGTTGTAGGACCAACTTCCATGGGTTCCTTGGTAATGTCGATTCCAGCCAATTCTTTGAATTGGTGGTACATGCTAGGCAACTTCTTTTTGATATGTACTTCGGCATTGGAAATTTTTGACTTAATCCAGGCTATGTCCAGGTACGCGCCACCATGAGGCGTACCTCTTCCTTCTTTTACTTCCCTGTAGATACATCTGGCCACATGATCTCTGGTTAGCAGTTCAGGAGGTCTCTTAGCATCCTTATCACCTTGTGTATATCGCCATCCCTCTTCTTCATTATCCGATGTCTGATGTTTATAAAGGTCCGGAACATCATCAAACATGAACCTCCTGCCCTCGCTGTTCTTTAACACACCACCCTCTCCTCTTACACCTTCCGTAATGAGCAAACCTCTCACACTGGGTGGCCACACCATTCCGGTCGGATGAAATTGGATAAACTCCATATCGATCAATTTTGCGCCGGCATGATAAGCCAGGGATGTCCCACCCCCGGTGCAGTCCCAACTATTACTGGTAATTTTATAGATCTTACCCATACCACCTGTAGCAATGATCACAGCTTTGGATTTATAAAGCCTGAAGCGTCCTTTCTCTCTGTCATAGCCCAGGGCTCCAGCTATCCTATCATTTTCCTTGAGTAGCGAGATGATGGTTATTTCCTGGTGAAAATCAATCCCCTGATGTATGCCATGGTCCTGTAATGTTCTGATCATTTCCAGCCCGGTTCTATCTCCTACATGAGCTAAGCGTGGGTATTTGTGACCTCCGAAATTTCGTTGCAATATTCTGCCATCCTTTGTCCTGTCGAAAATAGCCCCCCAGGCCTCCAATTCTCTTACTCTTTCGGGGGCCTCCTTGGCATGCAATTCTGCCATTCTCCAGTCATTCAGGTATTGGCCACCCCTCATAGTATCCGCAAAGTGCGTTTGCCATCCGTCCCGTGTATCAACATTGGCCAGGGCAGCCGCAACCCCTCCTTCAGCCATTACTGTATGTGCCTTCCCCAAAAGCGACCTGCATACAACTCCCACTGAAACGCCTGCTGCAGAAGCCTCAATAGCAGCCCGTAATCCGGCCCCGCCGGCACCAATAATTAAGACATCATGTTCAAAAGTTGTGTATTTTTCCATTAGAAGATCCTCCAATCCATAAAAATGCCCATCGAGCACATCCGTACATAAAAATCAGAAAATGCTACCCAAAAAAGACTAAACCATGCCCAGTTCATATGTCTACGGTTAAGGCAGCTGGCGCAGTTGTACGCAGTTTTTTTGATTGGGGATTTTGAAAGCTGATTCTTGAATCCACCTACCAAATGACGAAATGAATGACAACCAAAAGTGTAACCTCCTAAGAGGACGGCATTGGTGGCTAATACCAGTGATCCGACTCCCAGGCCAAAAGTTTCATTGCCTGAAACCGGGTCAATAAACCATAAAGCCTTCCAGGCATCATATGCCAGAATAAAAACAAATAGGATTGCCAGGTATAAAAAATAACGATGAATATTTTGCATGATCAGTGGGAAACTATTCTCCCCCCAGTATTTCTTTCTGGGCTCGGAAACCGCACAAGAAGGAGGATCAGCCCAAAACGATTTATAATAAGCACCACGGTAATAATAACACGTAAAGCGCATCCCACCGGGAGCCCATAAAATCAGTAAAGCCGGTGAAAATGGTAAAAATAGTGGCCACCATCCTGGTTTCGGTCCAAACCAGCTATGTGGTGAGCTACCGAATATTTCAGGCGAATAGAATGGAGACAGATAAGCTCCATAAGCATAATGTTCTCCTTGAAAAGCTGCCCAGGTGGCATAAACAATAAAAGATGATAAGGCTAAAAAGATGAGGCCGGGTCGGACCCACCATAGGTCCTGCCTGGATGTTTGGCCAAAACCTCGTTTCTCAAATAGAATATTAGACGGTTCCAAAACGGTTAAAATTTAGGTCAAATTATTAAACCAATACACGGTCCCGACACAATGCAAACTCACATCTAATAATAATAATTAAAAAAAGAGATAAATGCAATTTAAGTGATTGAATCACAAGGGAAACGTATTAGGAATCCCGGGATAAAATCAATCAGATGAATCTTAGATATTTTCGGAAAGACAAGTGGAATTGTGTTTAAGTGTTGAGGTGTTGAAGTGCTTAAGTTAAGATATGTAGAACTTTACCATAGACATGACACAATAGTCCTAAACACTTGATTATTTGGCGGATAAGATCGAAATTATATCGAAATAGAAAATTCTATCTATTTATGTCCATTTTCCATTGAACCAATCGTCTTTTAGGAGTACAAACTATAAATATTCTTAGCCATGAAAAAAATTTTAGTATTATTCACTTGCTTTACTTTGCTGCTTTTAACAGCCGGAGTGCAGGCACAAAGCGAATTAACCAAGGAAGAGCGAAGCAAGGCTATCGATCACCTTAAAACATCTCAGTCCGATTTAATGAAAACCATTAAGGGTCTCTCGGAAGAACAACTGAAATTCAAGCCAAATGATGAAACCTGGTCAATTGAGGAATGTGTTGAACATATCGCTATTTCTGAATCAGCCATTTTTGGTATTGTAGAAATGTCTTTAAAAGCTGAAGCCGATCCGGCAAAAAGAGATGAATTGAAATTCAGCGATGATCAGGTAATAGGGTTAATTACCAACAGAGACCAGAAAGTAAAAACGCGTGAAGAATTCAAACCACAAAATAACTTTGGGTCCTTTGATGGCTCTGTTAAAAAATTCAAAGAGAAACGTAATGACAATATCAAATATGTAAAATCAACAGGTGATGATTTAAGAAATCATTATTTTGAGTTTCCATTTGGTTTGGTAGATTCTTACCAGGTTATTTTGTTTTTATCCGGACACAGTGTGAGACATACTTCTCAGATCAAAGAGATCATGGCTCATGAGTCATTTCCAAAGTCTTAAATAATATCTTTAGAATCATAAAGGACCGGTCATGATTAGTGGCCGGTCTTTTCAATATAGGCTCCTCCGAATCCCGTTCCCTAACTCATCCAGCCTTTTCACCAAGTCTATCATGATTTTTTGATTCGATATATGGAATTTGAATTATATGCTCATCATGCATATAGTTAAAACCAAAAAATATTGATATGAAAACTTGTAAAATCTTGAATTTACCAGCCTTGATTAGCTGTTGCGTGCTTTTGCTTGGTTTTTCTAAAACCGGGTCCAATGAGCCTGATTTACATGATCATGACCATATTGCTTTATGTGGAACTCCAAAAGGTTGTGTATTTAAAACCGTATTCGGAGAAGAGTCTTCTGATTCAAGCTTCATCTATAATACTCCTCAAAATGTAGTGAATTCTATTGAAAGTGGACTACGCTGGATCGCTACAGCACAACAAAACAATGGTGGATGGGGTGCCGGAAGCCATTCGATGCAACATATAAAAGATCCACATGCGGTTAATACTGATCCGGCCACAACGGCTATGGTTGGAATGGCACTTTTGAGAACAGGAAATAGATTGAATTCCGGCACTTATTCAAAACAATTGAATAATGCCCTGCACTATTTGATTGATGCAGTTGAATCCACGCCCAAAAATCAACTTAAAATCACTACAGAGACCAATACCCAAATTCAGTCCAAACTTGGTGAGAACATCGACGCTGTATTGACACTTCAGTTCTTTTCAAATATGATGGATCACTTGGATGACCATAGTGATCTCAAGAACAGGGTAAAAAATTGTATGGACATTTGTGCTGATAAAATACAAAAGCTTCAGGATCATGACGGGAGTTTGAAGGGATCCGGTTGGGCTGGAGTATTGCAATCGGCTTTGGCCAATAATGCATTGGAATCTGCTCAGTACAATGGAGCCAAAGTGGATGATGATGTCTTAAAACGTTCAAGAAAATACCAAAAGGACAATTATGATACAAGATCCGGTAAAGTCAATACCAGCAAAGGTGCCGGCATTGTGCTGTATTCTGTTTCAGGATCGGTAAGGGCCAGTGCCAAAGAAGCCAGACAGGTTAAAGAAGCCATGCGCAAAGCAAAGGCAGAAGGTAAATTGGGTAAGAATGCAAAAGTTTCCTCCGAAAACTTGATAGAAATAGGTTTTTCCGAAGACGAGGCACTGGACTATACCACTGCCTATGAGATTTATGAATCATCTAAAAACAAAGCCCAGGATGACCAGGTGATGCGGGGATTCGGCAATAATGGTGGTGAGGAGTTCCTTAGCTATATGCAAACAGGAGAATCCCTGATCATTAATAAAGATGAAGGTTGGAAAACCTGGTATGATAATATTTCCGGTAGATTAATAAAAATCCAAAACAACGATGGAAGTTGGAATGGGCATCATTGCATTACAAGCCCTGTATTTTGTACAGCAACTACTTTGTTAACACTTTCCATCAATAATGACATTGATAAATTGATTGCACTGGGAGAAAAATAATCTTAATATTTTTATTTAAATAACTGATATTAAAATATTTATTATCAGTTGTTTATAATTAAAATAAATGACCAAGGTGTCAGGCCTTCATATTGACGACCTGACACCTAATACCTTTATTGTATCAATCTCCTGGATTATAAGTCCTCTCTGAATTTTTTTCAACATCATCCCTGTAAAATAGAACATCTTTAAATTTTCCTTTGGTATACATTAAGGATTGATCATTGAAATGCGGAGATTGTGGATCACCACTCTGACCACCGGTTACAATACTTACTGCTCTTAGTTTTTCTCCGAATTCTACCACAGCAACAAAACTATTGCCGCTGGTACCATACATTTTCTTTGTATTTGGATAAGTTCTGGCACCAAAAGAGGCTAATGAGCCCCAACGGCCGGAAGCAAAAGCTACTGGCAAACTGGGTTGGTCATCATCAAAGGGTTGCACTATATCACCTGTAATTCGTTGAAAGCGATTGATTTCACCCCAGGCCGTTTTCCAGGTACCAAAATCCGATTCCAATCTTTGTATTGCTTTGGCAAAAGCTTCTATTCTTGTATCAAAAGATGTTCCCTTTGCTATATAATCATAAATAGAGCCAGCTCCTCTATCTTGAGCATTTCGTGCTACGCGTAACATTTCCTGCCCCCAATAAACAGCCAATGAAGTAGGGATCGATTCTTCAGTATAACGCAAATCCCAATTTCTTAACATCTCCATGGGTTCACTCAACTGTTGCAGATCACCATTGGATTTGATCTTTTGATCATATGCCTCAAGCAATGAAGGAATTAAAACCTCGAAACCCGTTAAGTAAGGATCATAAGCTGCTTCTATGAGTTTCTCTATGGTAAAATCTTTTTTATTCTCCAGCACACGGATAGCATGAATACCTCTGAAATTCTCCCTGTCCGGAGCCATATAAGAAGGATAGTCTTCCGGATTTGGGCTGTAACTGCCGGCGGCGGTAAAGGGTGTCGAATTACAATTTTGAATCCAGCCATTTTCAGGATTTAAAACCGTGATCATCTCTTCTACCGTATGCAAGCCCTGCCAGTCTGTTGCCGGATCACTGCCATCAAGTGGTTGTGTCCAATCGAATTGTGTATTTCTTTTAGGAATAAAATTACCATGATAGTATGCGATGTTACCTTCTGCATCTGCATATACCGTGTTGTTGGAAGAATTGGTCCTGATTTCCATAGTCTTATAAAAATCTTCATGACCTTTGGCTTTTGTCCTCAGATACGATTGTGTGATCGCTTTCACAGGTTCTTGCATCAAACTAATGCTTACCCATTTTCCATCCTCCTCACGGATAACCGGTCCGTGATGACTGTGGTATACTGTAAATGTTTTTTCTTCCATGCCAGTATCAGTCTTATAAGGTAGCGTCAGGTCAGTAGTCTTGAGCTCTTTTTCCTCATTCCCGTGTTTATAGTAATAAGCACCATCTTTTTCTATGATCGTCTCCAGGTATTCGTCGATGGCATCAGCCCTACTGGAAGTATGCATCCACCCACAGTGCTCATTAAAACCCTGATAAACAAAAAATTGTCCCCAGGTAACTGCCCCATAGGCATTTAGCCCTTCTTCACTGATCATATGCACTTCTGACCTAAAAAAGAAAGAGGTATGCGGATTGATCAAAAACAAGGCATTGCCTGATGCACTGTTGGAGGGAGCAATGGCGAAACCGTTCGAGCCTCTTGGTTCATCATCCACCTCTATTAAAGCGTCAGCTGCCATTTCTTCTGATACCTTTCCACCATAAAAGGTTTCCAGGTCACGGATTGAAACACGTTCTATATCTCCTCCAATACTGCCCTCACTGAAAGTCAGTGCCATCCAGGGTTCGAAATGTGTGAGCAGTTTTGGTTTGACTTCAGGGTGGTTTTCCAAATAATAATTAATACCATCGGCAAAGGCATTCATTAATTCTTTTAACCAATCAGGACTCTCTTCATAGGCTTGTTTCATTTCTTCCGGATCTATGAAAAGTTTCATGCGTAGATCGCGATAAATTTCAGCTTCGCCTTCAACCTCTGCAAGTCGGCCCATGGCATTGATGTAGTTCATTTCCACCCGATTGAAGTCATCTTCACATTGTGCATACATAAGGCCAAAAACAGCATGAGCATCGGTTTTGCCATAGATATGAGGCACTCCCCAATTATCTCGAATGATGGTTATTCCTTTGGCTCTTTGTTCAAGGCTCGAAGTATTTTGGTCTTCTGTACCAGGTGATGAGCAGGCTGTAAAGATGACAAGGAATAGATAAAATAGCTTTCTCATAAGTTAGGATTAAGGTTTATGTTTGAAGGCGAAAAGATCACAATAAATATGATATTCAACAAGCACTAGTTGATAAAAGGAAAATCAGAGGAGTTTTGGTATTCTAAATGAATATTTTTTTCCTTTGAAAATCGATATCATTGGATGGATAAGTAAGACACCCATGCAATTTCAAGGGATAGATATAAATAAGAACAACCTGATTAAAAAAACTACTGCTTATTCAATAAATCAAAAAGTGAGGCGCCTACAAAGAAATATCCACGATCGCTTTCCTGTTGAAGGTTGAAGCCATAACCCACCTGAATAATATCTTTCAAAAAGGACAAGGTACCCCCTAGTCCAAATTCAACATTGTCTCCATTTGGAATAATGACGGAATTAATTCCAAAACCAAGATCAATGATATTACCCAATATCCCTGAACCTTTTACACTGCCATCCGGACCAGGTCTGGATCGGTTATGAAGTATCCACGAAGTAGAGGTTGCCGGAACCGACTTATCCTGCCATTGACCAAATACAAAGCTTAAACCACCTGCCCATTTATTATACCAACCATATTTCTGCACTCTGAATGAATAATCATAACGTTCTATGGGTTGATTTTTTCTTACTACCTGGACATACAGATTAAAGACATCTCCTTCCTTACGGTTAGTTCTTGGTATATCTATGGCTGTAGACGAAGCTTCTGTCAAATTTACCTGATAACTCTCTTTGGGTATGAGCTCCTCAGGTACACCTGATGTCTCCTCCGGTAATTTTTGTGTAATATTCAACTTTTCCCCAATGCTCTTAAAATCCCCGAAATAAGTATACAACGATTCATATTTTCGCAGTATTTGATCAAGGTTAGAAAATCGCTCCAACCAGGCATCTGCTTTGGTATCCACAAAGTCCCTGACCTGATCAACAATGCCTAATGGAATGGTCTGTTCCAGGCTATCCGTGTTATTCCTTAATTTTTGAATATCCGTTTGGATGGTGCTTAACCGATTTCCAGAAACAAGGCTTTTCAACTTATCTTTTAAATTTTCGAATTGTTGTTTTCTGGTATTGATCTCACTTTGAAGCAGATCAAACAAAACAAGGGGGTCAGGATCCTGCACCTCCGATAAAGTTTTTAGTAATTCATCATAGCTTCCCTGCAGGTCAAACAAGCCCTTCAAATCATCCTGAAGTTTTTCAACATTTGCCTTCACCTCGTTTAGCCCGGCTGTTGCCTCCAATGGTGCTATTGAACTACTCAAATCGTCCAATGATTGTTTAATATCGTCCGTACCAAATAAACCTCTTAGTTCCCGAATGTCTGTCTTTAGGTTTTTCCATAAATCCTCGAAAATAGAGCGTAATTCGCTCTCCTTGTCTCCAATGTCGGTAATAAGCCTTTTGATATCATCGTGGAATGCAATACTATTTCTTAAATGGGCATCTTCTTCCGGTGTTCTGCTAAAAGTCACTTTATCCACGAGGTTAAAAGATCCGGCTTTCAGGTTGTCATAATTGTTCAGATGAATTGCCTGTGGTTCAGTATTTATCGACTGATGGATACACCAGACTCTTAACATTAAACTATCGTTGCTAATCAATCTCTGTGATTCCTGCTTGAGTGATTCCTCAACAGTAGTAATATGATTTCCAAGAAGTGAGATTAAGTTGTTATAATAAGGGTCACCTACACTAAGTGCCGATGTAACAGTATCATCATCAAACACCTGCTCAAGATAATTTATTAATTGCAACAAAAGATTCGCATGACCGGTTAGAGCATTCCTAAACTGACTTTCTAATTCAGGAGTCGGGCTTTCAATAAGTTGTTCCCTCACGGTATTTATCTCAGTAACAATTGATCCGAGTTCATTATTTAATTTCTGTAAAAAATCCCTCAAATCTTTCAATTGATTTCTAAGTCTTTTGCTCTCTACCGAAGAAATGATGGCATCGTCGTTCTGGGCCAATTGGACAGGATCAAAATCAACGCTCACGTAGCTGTTGATGTCTACCGAATAGATTGCCCTGGGACTTTTTAATGAGATAACACGATTGTTTTCATCGATTTCTTTCAATAAGACAAAGGCTCCTGCCCGATTGGTGGTGTCCTGGCTAAAAGCTACATTGGAAAGAAAGATAACACCCAAAATAAGGCTGATAAATGAGGAATATAGTTGTGGTATACCAGACATATTTTAAGATTGTTGCGCTTTAAGAAAGGCCTTTTCAAGATGAATAAAGCTCTTGGCTTTTATTCTGTTAAGATGTACGGCTGGTTTGTCATCCAGATCCAGCGCACAAACAATGATGTCATTGTCGTCTTTTCGATAGGCTGTTTTTTCATTCCTCGTTAGTATACTCGTATCCCTTACCCAAACTACCCGCCTGGTAGAAGGAAGCGCATTGGCACGCACATCGGCTTTGGAGGCTATTTGATCTTCCCCCTGACCGTCACCGAATACTAACATAGTTATGGTGAATTTATCATTGATGGCTTCCTCCAGTAAAGTTCTGGCTTTTGAGGTGTCGTTAATTGGTAAAATGATCATAATAAAAGGTAGTTTTTCCGGTTGGCAAAATAAACAACCTAACGGCCATTCTTTATTTCTGTTATTCTATTGTATAAAATTATTAAAGATGTCAGGACCTAGCTGTTTGTTAAGTAATACAAGATAACTCAATTTACTGCATATAATCAATTGAAAAAATGGATAAAATTCTGTTTAAAGTGTATTCATGATGATCAAAAAAAGAACCATCTTCATTACCCGGAAATGCTGGCCGATAGGGTAAGAAGATGGTCGATGCAAAATACAGAGGATAATTATGTTGATAATTCAGGTTTCTCTATGCCTATGAGCACCCTGGTCGCATTAAAATCAGGATATCCTGAAGAACCATCCGTTAATCTTAGCGTCCCTCCTAAATTGATACTGAAAGCGCAGAAATTCTGATCTGATTCAAGCCAACCGCCTGAGACTGGCTGTACTGTAACCGTGTAAAAACCTGAAGGGTCAGCACTTACTTCGTTGACAGTACCTTTGAAACTCGTATTGCAACTGAGGTTATCAATATGTACATATCTGCGCCCTCTATTCACTACTGTGTCGAGCTGTCCCGGAGCTACAAAATTCGCATCCACTACAGGAACATTTAAAGCAAAGCCACCGGTGGCTCCTTTCGACATAGAAAGTGCATATTGGTTAATAAATCCGCTTGCACCTCCCAATGGATTATGCTCAACTTTGAATCGAATGGTCATAGGTGCGTCTTGAATAATGTTCCCGCTTCCATCGACCGGTAAAGTGAATAAAGCACAATTGCCTAAAGTGGCTCCTCCAAGTGAAACATTCGGATCAACTCTTACGGTAGTAGTACTTTTTTGGAAGTACAACCGAATGGTTTCTTCGGATCCGGGAAATTGATTGCCATTCGCTCTGTAACCTTGAATTCTGAAAAAATATCTACCATCATCAAATGCACTGGTCTTGATATTAGCTTTTATGTTTTTAAAGGCTTCCAACCATAAGCCTGAATCTGTTTCCACATTCAGGTATCCATCAATTGGAGAAGCTGCCGGGCCAAAAGTTCGGTTTACGATAGCTGAAATTTTTAATGAACCGATGAATCTTGGTAGCCGGAGTTCCTGATTGAAAGGAAGCCAGGGACCAAATACTTTCCGGTATTCCAGCGTATAATATTTTATCTGGGGATTTTTTAAACAACCTCTAAGCTTAAGGTGACCATTCCAGGCGGCACACCTTACTGAGGGGGCCAGTGAGTCAAATGCAGTGATTAATCCCAAATTGTTTAGATAATTATTAAATCCTACACGGTTTCCACTGGCATTTTCTTCAGCTAAAGCAACATTCCCAATACCCTGAAGAATATGCTGGCCATGGCAAGGATTGGGGATCAATCCGCATTTCTCTTTTGGAATACAAATATTGATTCTTTTCAAAAAGGGAATATTCCAATAAGGTGCTGTTTCAAACAGACTCACATTAGGTTCGAATTGATCCTTTAGTTGGACGATAAGATCTGGTCTTGATTGAACAGAAGCGGTTTCTCCCGGAGCGACATCAACATCTACTTCCTGTAATATATCGGCTGTAGCACGTTTAAAACGAAAGATGTAGTTTCCCAGGAAATCAGTGGTCAGATCTCCCAAACTTTCTCTTGGTCCTTCCCCTGTGTAAGGGGATCCTGAGAGTTCCGCCGTGCTGCGGTCATACTCTTCAAATTTTAATAATGCATGAGGTAAAGGTTTTTTTTCACAGAAAAGCCTCACACGATCAAGAATTTTCGCAGCCTCTCTGAATATGGCTCTGTTTACTCCACTGATTTCAGCGTTGGTGATTGACTGTCTCGCCAACCTCGTTTCTGCAGTCCTTAAAGCGTTGTAGGAGTAGACTACCGAATTCTTAGCGGACTTTTTACTACCTTTCTGAGCGATTTCTGCGGGTTTGGCAATGGTGATGATCTCTTCTTTTTCAGGAATAGGGCGATCACCACTTAGCGGTACTACAACAGGTCGAAACGGTTCCGGTGGCGGTTCATGTTCTATACTTCTCAGCGCCTCATCTGCTAATGAAGGATAATATTGTTGAACAGCTTCTAAAATACTCTTGTTTTTTAAAGCTTCTTTAAACTTAAGCCAGGTGTCAAGCACAAGAAACGGAGAGCATAAGTTGAACAGGCATCCTTTGTAACAGCTGACATTTCCGTAAACAATATAATCCTGATCTGTGACCGGTGTCCTAAAAGTGAGGATCAGATCGTTGAAATCCTGATCTCCCCCACTGTCATTGGATTCAAGATCAAATTTGTATTCCCCACCAATCACCTGGGGAAACTTAATTTTCATAGTTGAATTGACAAATCCCGATCCGGGATCGTGCTGGATGCTGATGTTCCAGTCATTTCCTGTCACCAGGACTTCAGGAGTTGAGGTAACTCCATTGTAGGTTCCGTTCCCAGAAGTTGCTCCACTGATGATATAACGCTGAGCAAAGCTGGCAGATTTTGATTTGACCCGGACGTACCAGGTACCTTGCATTGAAATTGGCATGGTTGAGTTTGGCTAGTTGTAAATTAGATTTGCTCTTAATTAACACATAACCGGAAGGTAACCCTGTTTATAATTCCAACCAATTGATGAATCTTGGTATCAAATGGGCTCAGAGATTTGAAACAAAAAATCTAACGGTATGTATAAAATTTCATTCATAGCTATGGAAACAGGATATACATTAGAATCTACATACTTAGTTGTTTTGCAAAATCTATAGATTAAATGTTTGTTTAACAAAATTGCACACTCCTAAATAGCGTTGACCATTTTATGAACTGAGTTTATTACTAATATGGCTTTGTCATTTTTTCCCTTCTATGTAAAATGAATGATTAGTCATAAGTTATAAACAATTCTTAGTCTTGAAATAGAGAAAAAGCTCTCTCAAACTTCTGTTCAATTACAAATAAGTAAGCTTTATTATTCATTACTCATTATTAATTACTCATTCAACTATGTCAATGCTTCGATAACGTTTATTAAGCACATGGAAAACCAGAACAATTGAACATCAATCCAAATCACATTTCACTCCCGGAAGTGTGCAAATACCGGTAATCATCCTTAGATGTGCAGGATGAAAACCTGTTGGATTCTTTGGCCAGGTGGGTCTGATACATTGATGTAAAGGGTATCCCCGGTTGCGCTGGCCGCAATGCCATTGGGTTTAGAGAAGGTTGCTTCCTTGGATTATGAATAAAACAGAAACCTTAGTTCCGGAACTCAACATCATGAAGTGAATGTTTCTGTTTATTCGAAATAACACTTAATTTAGATTCTTGCATTAAATGTGTGATGATAAACCCTAAAAAACCATGAAAAAACTAATCCACCATTCCTTTGTGATTGGTTTGCTTCTTGTATTGTGTTATCCTGTCGATGCACAAAGAAGGAGAGCAAACACTACTGCTAATACACCTAAAAGCCTGATGACTGATTCGGTATTTGCTGGCTTGAAAATGAGAAACATTGGGCCGGCATTCATGTCAGGCCGGATTGCTGACATAGCCATACATCCGCATGATGAAAGTGTTTGGTATGTGGCTGTTGGGTCCGGCGGTGTATGGAGGACCAAAAATGCTGGTGTCACCTGGAAACCCATATTTGACAATCAAGTGTCCTACTCCATCGGTTGCGTGACCATTGATCCCAACAACCCTCATACAATTTGGGTGGGAACCGGGGAGAATATTGGTGGGCGCCATGTAGGATTTGGAGATGGTATTTATAGAAGTACAGATGGTGGTGCAACCTGGAAAAATATGGGATTAAAGACTTCGGAACATATCTCCAAGATCATTATTCATCCTGAAAATTCAAATGTTATTTGGGTAGCTGCGCAGGGTCCCCTTTGGAAAAAGGGTGGCGAAAGAGGTTTGTATAAGTCAACAGACGGTGGCAAAACCTGGAAAAGGACTTTGGGTGATAGTGAGTGGGTTGGTGTAACCGATATTGTGGCAGACCCGCGTGATCCCGATTGGATGTATGCCGCTACCTGGCAGCGTCATCGAAATGTGGCGGCCTATATGGGAGGAGGTCCCGGAACCGGTTTACACAGAAGCAATGATGGTGGAGAAACCTGGGAAAAACTTACTAATGGTTTACCTAAATCAAATATGGGTAAGATCGGTTTGGCTATCTCTCCTCAAAAGCCAGACATACTATATGCGGCCATAGAATTGGATCGAAGAACAGGCGGTGTTTACCGTTCGACAGATCGAGGAGTTACCTGGGAAAAACGCTCAAATGCTGTTTCCGGAGCAACAGGACCTCATTACTACCAGGAACTGTATGCCTCTCCTCACGAATTCGATCGGTTATATTTGGTTGATGTACGCATGCAAATATCCGATGACGGGGGCAAAACATTCCGTAGAATGAAAGAGGAACACAAACATTCTGACAATCACGCTATTGCTTTTAAGAAAAGTGACCCTGACTATTTGCTGGTGGGAACTGATGGTGGGCTATACGAGAGTTTCGACCTGGCCGAAAATTGGCGTTTTATAGATAATCTACCTTTAACCCAGTTTTATAAAGTAGCTGTGGATGATGCTGAGCCTTTTTACAATATCTACGGAGGTACACAAGATAATAGTACACAGGGCGGACCCTCCAGAACAGACAATGTACATGGTATCCAAAACTCAGACTGGAAAATCGTTTTAAACTGGGACGGACATCAGCCTGCGACCGAGCCTGGAAATCCTGATATCGTGTATGCTGAGCGCCAGGAAGGCAATCTTTCAAGGGTCGATTTAAAGACCGGAGAGGTAGTTGATATCCAACCACAGCCCGGTGAGAATGAGAACTACGAACGATACAATTGGGATGCACCAATACTGGTAAGTCCACACAATCCCACACGGATCTATTTCGCTTCGCAACGCGTGTGGCGCTCGGATAATCGTGGTGATAAATGGACGGCCATTTCCGGAGACCTAACCAAAAATCAAGAACGTCTTGCCCTACCCATTATGGGTAAAACACAAAGTTGGGATGCTGCCTGGGATCTAAGTGCAATGTCCAATTATAACACCATTACCTCTCTGGCAGAATCACCCAAGCAAGAAGGATTAATTTACGTGGGAACTGACGATGGTATTATTCAGGTAACAGAGAACGGCGGAAACAATTGGCGGAAAATCGATGTCGGTACCATGCCCGGTGTTCCATCCACGGCTTTTGTCAATGATATCAAAGCGGACCTGCACGATGCAAACACTGTATACGCAGCCCTGGATAATCATAAATATGGTGACTTTAATCCATATTTAATGAAAAGCACAGATCGAGGACGTACCTGGAAGTCGATGAAAGGAAATATTCCTGATCGCACGCTCGTATGGAGAATTGTTCAGGATCATATAAACCCGAAATTGCTGTTTGCAGCTACCGAATTTGGCATTTATTTCACAGTAGATAGCGGTAATAAATGGGTAAAACTAAAGGGAGGCACGCCTACTATTTCTTTCAGAGATCTTGCCATACAGAGAAGAGAGAACGATCTTGTTGGTGCTTCATTCGGCAGAGGTTTTTTTGTTCTGGATGATTACAGTATACTTCGTGAGGTATCGGAAAACCAATTACAGGCAGAAGCCACATTGTTCCCAACACGAAAAGCGTGGTGGTATGTACCTCGTCCTGCATTAAGTTTTGATGATCAGAAAGGTTCGCAAGGGGCTTCTCATTATGTAGCACCAAATCCTGATTTTGGAGCGGTTTTCACCTATTATCTTAAAGATGGATTAAAAAGTAAAAAAGAGATCAGAACTGAGCGTGAAAAGGCCTTTACCAAACAAAATCAAAATGTTCCATTTCCAGGCTGGGATGCTTTGGAAGCTGAGCGAAGGGAGGCCAAGCCAATAATATGGTTAACGATCAAAGATAATGAAGGAAAAGTGATCAGACGTATTCAAGGATCAGTCAGTAAAGGTTTTCATCGTGTGGCTTGGGATCTTCGTTACCCTGCACCGGATGCCGTATCATTAACATCTGTGAGTTCTTCAACAAGTGATGATGAACCTAAAGGAATGATGGCTGGCCCCGGAACTTATCATGTTTCACTGAGTAAGGAAATAGATGGTGTCATTACCGCTTTGTCAAAGCCCGCCACTTTTGAGGTGGTACCGCTTAGAGAGGGAGCATTAAAAGGTGCTACACCTGTGGTTGCCGCAAACTTTTGGAGAAGTTATGAAGATACCTACAGAACAGCAGATGCGGTAGGTATGACGTTAAAAAATGCAATTAACAGGGTCACTGCTATGCAAACGGCCTTATCCAGATCTCCTAATGAGCCTGGTGAGTTGGACAGCCAGTTGCATCAGTTAAGGCAATCATTATTAGATTTGGATAAAGAACTTAATGGAAACCGTGCTAAGCAACAGGCTGGAGAAAAAACCAAACCAACGATTGGTGAACGTCTGTTTGCCATTGACCGTGGAATTAGCAGATCTACCTATGGCCCGACGGACACGCATAAACAGACATTGGCCATTATTCAGAAGCAGTTGGGCAATGCCCGTACCAAGTTGGATGCAGCTAAAAATGAAATGTCCAGAATAGGCAAGATCCTATTGGATATTGGAGCGCCATGGGTTGAAGGAGAAGTAATACCAAGCAATAAATAATTGATTTAATAATTAATGGTTAAAAGTCAAGTAATCAGACTTTTAACCATTAATTATTTCATTAAAAAAGTCTTTGTCACAAGTATCACCGGCTTGGCGGTATATCCGGTAAATTTTGGTATGAATAAGAGAATACCACAAATGACCTCTATACCCCCGCGATCAATTGATAAAAGTGATCAGGATAGCCCCAAACGCTTTTGCCACATGTCAGCAGTTGTAAATTTCGGTTGAGCCTTTTCATAGTTTACTTTTTCTCTGGTATTTGTAAGTTTGGGGTAAAATCAAAAAACCACACATTTGAAACACAAAATATTGTCTTGAAACTGAAGGTTCTCAAAAAAAATTAAGTAAAAAAAACTTACAATAATACTTTTTATATATTTGATGAAATGAGGGCTTTCCAAATTTAAGTAGGCATCATCAAACCCATTTTTTACATCGAATGATTTCAAAAAATGAAAATAAATAATCACTGAAGTCTTGAAAAAAGAGATTCATTTTGTTTGTTGCCACATTTTTAAAATGATTTTTATAAGACCTATCCTTTATGCTCCTTGTCGGGCATACCCTGTATCATATTAAAATTCAGATGACTTTTTTTAATCAAACATCCTATAAACATATTTTTCAGAATAATAAAATTATTGTTATTGTTTAAATCAAAAATTTATGAAAACACTTTCCATAGTGATTCCTGCATTTAATGAAGAAGCTACGATTAAGGAAATTTTAGACAAAGTGCTTGCTGTAGAATTGATTAGCAATTTCCAGAAGGAGCTTGTGATCATAAATGATTGTTCTACCGATAAAACTGAAAAAAGCATCATGGATTATAAGGAACAAAATCCAGAAGCTGTTATCAATTATCAAAAGCATGAAAAGAATCGGGGAAAGGGGGCCGCAATCAGAACAGGTATACAATCTGCCAATGGAGATTATTTGATCATTCAGGATGCTGATTTGGAATATGATCCTGAAGAGTATAATATACTGTTGAAACCAATTGTAGACGGGTTCGCTGATGTTGTATATGGCTCCCGTTTTTTGGGAGGAAATGCGCACAGAATTCTCTTCTTCTGGCATACTTTGGGTAATAAATTTCTGACCTTTCTTTCCAACATGATGACCAATCTAAATTTAACCGATATGGAAACTTGTTATAAGCTTTTCAAAGCGGAAATAATTAAAAATATACAATTAAAAGAGAATAGATTTGGCTTTGAACCCGAGGTTACTTCCAAAATTGCCAGGATTCCTAAAATTAGAATTTATGAGGTGGGTATCTCTTATTATGGAAGAACCTATGATGAAGGAAAGAAAATAAATTGGAAAGATGGTTTTAGGGCTATTTACTGCGTCTTAAAGTACAACATTTTCTCTCGGTGATGGAAAAATCACAAGGTGTTGAAGTCGGACAAAAAACACTTCATATACTCGACAATGCAGACAAATTTAATAAGTGGATGTATGAAGTAATATGCGATCATATTGAAGGCAAAGTATTGGAAGTGGGAAGCGGAATTGGAAATATTTCCAAATTTTTTGTTGATGATGGCTATGATATTACTTTAAGTGACACTAACGAGGGTTATGTGAATCATTTAAGGCATAAATTTCATAAGGCTCAAAATCTCAAAGAAGTACTCAAATTTGATATTGGATCAAATCAATTTGAAACTGATTATAAAAGTCTTTCTAAAGAGTTTGATAGTATCTTCTCTTTAAATGTTATTGAACATATTCAGGATGATTACAAAGCTGTTTCAAATTGTGCGTCATTATTGAAGACAAATGGAATGTTGGTTTTGTTGGTTCCGGCTTTTCAAAGTTTATACAATCGTTTTGATCAAGAACTCTTGCATTACAGGAGGTATTCCAAAGGGACTCTAAAGGATTTATTGATATTAAACAATTTTGAGATTATTGACATCAAATACTTCAATTTCCCTGGTATTTTTGGGTGGTGGGTGTCTGGAAAATTACAATCCAATAAGACTATACCGTCGGCTCAAGTAAAACTATATGATGCTCTAGTGCCACTATTTAAAACTTTTGACAAATTTTTCAACGGCATACTGGGACTATCTCTAATAGCAATTGCCAGGAAAAAGTAATGTAATTCTTTAATGTGGTTTAGCCAGGCTTCATTGCAAAATGACATTTCAACACTCCTAAATGTTTTTTATTCCATGGTTATTTTTCCCCCATCAATTAATGACTGAAGTACATACAAATTCACCCTTGTGGCTTCATTTTTCTTAACATATCTTCCCTTAAAGTTTAAAACAGGACCAAAATTATGGGTTGAAATAATACACTCCGGTATAAAATTCTCTTCCAGAAGATTAGCACTTTTATTTCTGACCTTTATATGCTCAATGCGTACATTATTCTTAAAACCATCCTCAATTAAAAACCAATAAGGATAATCATAGCCGTCTTGAGATATATAAAGTCCAACAGAATTAAATTTATATTGGTTTATTAAATCAGTTACCTCAATAGTAGGTGGATAAAACTTACCATTATTTCCAAATAAAAGCTCTGATTCACTTTTTGCAAAAACACTCCTGGTCACAGGAAATATTTTTCTGGATGAATTTCTCAATACCCACGGAAGAGCTGCCAATATCATCAAAACCACTAAACTATTATAAACATATTGCCTGTTGTTCTTTAACAGCACTATCATACAAAAAGGAGCGGACAAGATGAAGATTGGTATATGTAGTCTGCTGTGCCAAGGTTGCCATTTCAAATAAAAACAGAATAAAGAAAAACTAAGGATTACTGATAACATCTGATAAAACAACCGTTGATCATGTCGAACCTTAAATCTCTTAAAGAACAAAACAATGGCGGTAATAATTAATATAAGCTGAAGTAAATTAGCAGCTGTGTCCTCATGATAGCTGATCTTTGGAATGAAAACAGTATTATTTCCAAAAGTGGTCCGTTTATCATTGATCTTAAAATTCAATACATCACTATGCACAAACCTTGCTGCTTTAACGAAAGCTTTGTTCCAATCATAAATTGGTGTTTTCAAGTGTATAACCACATTTCTAACCACATTCGAAGAAAATGCCTTTATGCTATGAACTTCATTTGAATATTGATTTCTTTGTTTGCTATTTCTTCCTAGAATATTATCATAAGCTTTATAATTACGATTGTAGTGCCCAAGATTCATTATGACTATACTTGATCCAACAATGCTTAAGGCAATAAGGCTACGTAAAAAATAAACCCTACAATTTTGTAACTGAATAATAAAAAACCAGATCAACAAAGGGGCAGCAAATAGATAAGCGGTTCCTTTTGTGAGAATACTCAAAGCGATAGAAATAGAAAAGAAAACTATATTTTCATAACTATTCTTTTTAGAAACTTTTAGTAAGTAGTATGTAGCTGCCACCAAAAAGAAGGCCAACACCAAATCATTTTTAGCGCTGGTGGCCTGCAGTATCGGCATTGGAATAGTTGCCGCGAAAACACCTGTAGCTATCTGGACCTTTCGATTTGCTCCTAATTCTCTGGAAATCAAGGATGTTCCTACCACACATAGAAATAGTGAGAACCATTGAGGGAAATTAGCGAATCCATGCGAGCCACTCAATATCTGGAAATTAAGAATGATAAATTCAGCAAATGGTGGCTGGTAATGTTGTCTAACATTATGTGTTGCATAGTGATCCACAGATTCATTTTGCATCCAGTGGGCAACACGGGCCATATGATAAGTCATTGAGTCATAATTGTTTGGCGGGGCAACCAAAGCAATGACCAATAGAATTAATAGAATTACACCAACTGATATTAATGAGAATTTTTCAAACTTGGTAAGTAAAGGCCACTTGATATCGGAAAACTTAAATGTTTTCTGCTTAGATCTTAACAAATATATTAACAGGACCGCACCAACTATTGTCCATGAAATTAGCAGTCCCCACCAACTCACTTCTTTAAATAAATTCAATCCCTCAACAATCACGAATAATATAAGAGCCCAAATCAGAGCTGTTCTAATGAGCTTACTGCTGAGATCGGGTATATCAAATGAAGGAAACTTTGAAGATTTGAACAGAAATAATGAGAAGATAAATATAAAGCTCAAAAATAAAAGTAGAACAGCCATTTCAAATGCGTTTAACTAATTTAAATGCACAATACTATCAATACAGTATTTAATCTCATAATTTGATTGAGATATTTCTCAAAAAGATTTTTGATCATTCGCCATGCTGTGCATCTTGGTATTGTTATACTGGTTTTCCCTATTATGAAAAGGACTCTTTTTTTGGTTAGTACCCTGATTACCATTGACAATATTTCGGTGTAAACAGTAAATTTTGAAAAGAAAACATTGTGAAGATTTAAAGGAAATCAAACAGAATCACATAATTTCAAAATCTTTCTAGTAGTTTAGAATGAAGTAACAGGATATGGTGAGAATAATAAAACCACATCCACATTTTGTTGTGATGTCCAGGAGAAAATAGTTCCATTCAGATTTAAGAATACTCAAAAAACTCGTGATTAGGGTAAATATCATGGTCTTAAAAAAGTATTATGAAATGGGTTTGGATACTTTAAGTAAAAAACCGGTTGTCGCCCTGGTAATCTTGTTTTTGACAATCGCAGCTACTCACGCACAAACTAAGATAAAAAGGCTGTATGCAGAAAGTGATTTTGATCAGGTAGCATTCGATAGTCTAAAACTGATCAATCAACATAAAATTTCTCCTGAAAATGATGCGGTGGCGCTTGCCACAAACCTGGCCTTTTTGCACTATCCGGAGCTTAAGGGACATAAAATCATCATCAAATACAAGAAAAGTGTAAGGTATCCAATTACCGCTAGTTGGGCTTTTGGCAATATATTCAGATTCAGGAAACGGCATAAATATGTATTATTGTTGAGTGAGAACTCATTTGTCAAAAGGGTTTCTTTAAATAAACAGGTTGGTGTCATTGGACATGAAATGGCACATTTTCTATATTATAGCAGGCGTCCTTCCATTGGAATGGTCTGGTGGGGTTTAAAATATGTTTTTTCAAAAAAATTCAGATACAATTTTGAAAAAGAAGCAGACAAAACTGCTATTGACCATGACTTGGGTTGGCAATTGTTGGATCTCTCATTCTATATGCGTCATCATGAAGTGGAACAATATATGAGAGAAACCGGAAAATACGGGGAAAAATAGTTTCCCTGCTCAATATTAAAACCGTAACCCAAGTAGCGCAACCTCGTTTCCATGTTAATTGTTAAAGTAACTACCTTCTCTTTTTGGAATTATCATTTGTGCTCCTACCCCTTTTCAGTTGATCCAGCTTTAAATCAAATAGATAAGCAATGGAGAGTTTGACACCGCTATTAGTAGCTCGTATATCATCCATATAATCGAAAAACACATAAGGGAATTCAACTACCGCATCCTTCTTGCCGATGAACGTGTTTCCCCATTCAAAGCGCAAATCAACCACAATTGTATTGGTTTTGTTAGGCTTGAATATAAATCCACCTCCAAAATTCAAGCCTAGTTGTATTCTGTTTGGCTCCTTAATGTTTGTTACATTATCCCCACTCAATCCAAAAGGCCGGTCAAGGTTGAAATCAATGTCATAATTAAGTGTTTGGACAGCATATTCGAAAGTAAGTTCGCTGGATTCCAGTTCTCCCTTTCCACCAAGCCAGTAGCTGGTATTTGGGCCAATGGCTAAAAACCATTCATAACCACCTTTGCTCGATTTGGCAATAAATCTTCTCGTAAATAAAATAGGCAGCTCTATATGATTATAACGAGCTACGTTCTTCAATTGGCTATCCGATCTTCCCTCTATTTTTTTTCCCTTTTGGGCGTAAGCCAATTCAAACCTCAATGAGAAATTATCACTTACTTCTACAAGAGCCGCCAAGCCTCCGGTGAATCCCGGATGTGGCTTACTTTTATATAAATCTTTACTTTCACTGCTACTAAAGAAGGATTGAAACGCCTGCACGCCCACTTTCGGCCCTACCGAAAGCTGTGCTTTGGCTGATATTGCGGTAAAACAAAAGAACCAAACTAAAATCACACAAGGTTTTCTTAACATATAGCTAATTTCTTTATAAATATGGAGTAAAAAACTACGAAAATCCCTTTTTTACTACTTATGCAAATTTCAACTCCAGAATCAAATCAATAAAGCTGCCTCTATCTTTATATTTAAAATTCATCTATATAGGTGTTCTGGATATTTTAAGGAAATTGTTGATTTCAGCAGAATCGAAATTGCGAATTGATTCATCGCATTCAATTTTTGAAATACTCATGATCTAATTTAAGAAAATCATGTATTCATGGCATTTCACAAGCGTTTCGATGCCGCTGAGATGGTGATATAAATTGCAGGAATGTTGATAAAACAAGTCAGATTTATATTAATTATTGTATTTTATTGCTTCTGTGACCTTTCTTACTCACAAAACTATCCTGTATATAATCATTTCTACCAGAATCCATACCTATATAATCCTGCAGAAGCTGGTACTTTTTTAAGATCAGTCATATTCTTCAATCACAGACAACAATGGCGTGGGGTGGATGGCGCTCCGGTTGTTTCCACACTAAGTTTTCATACTCCTTTTAATCGAAGCAATGCTGCAATCGGGCTGAACGTTTCATCTTTTCAGAGAGGTCTCTTGAGTACAACTGATGCTATGATCAGCTATAATTATGCTATTCCGCTTCAGGAGGAGGTATTTTTAAAAATAGGTTTTTCCACCGGAATCATAAGCAATAGTCTGGACCTTTCGCAAGTAGATAATCCAGATGATCCTGCACTGAGCACTTTCCTAAACAATAATATCCAGCTTGCCGGTAATTTTGGGCTAAAATTTCAATCCGATGGACTTAACCTTGGTTTGGTATTACCAAGATTGCTGCAACCTACCTTTGTCAATGAAGCCAATTTCAATGCATTGGAAGTCGGCCCCTTTGATGAGGTATTGCTAATGGCTTACTACAAAAAAAAGGTAGAGGGCTATCTAAAGACAAAGCGAAAGGGAAGAACAAAGTTCACAAAGAAAGTGGATGCCAAATATGCACCGCTTGAATTGCATTTTTTGTATCGATATTCAAAAATAGGTGCCAACCAATTCGAAGCTTTGGCAAAGCTAAATTTGGGAGAACAATTTTGGTTAGGTGCCTCTTACAGACAAAATTATGGTGTTGTCGGTAATGTGGGTTTCACTTACAACGGTTTTGCTTTGGCTTATGCCTATGAACCTGCTTCCAAACTGGTTGCCGGACCACTTGATGGATCGCATGAAGTTCAACTAAGTCTGAGATTTGGCAAACGGGTTGAGCCAAAAGTGAAGAAAGTAAAACCGCAACAAGTTCAGCCTGCAAAAGATAAAGAACCCCAGCATAGAGCCAGATTCCAGTTCTATGATGATCAAAATGCTGCTAAGGACGCCTTTAAAGATAAAGGAGAAAAGAAATACATCGTGTCGGTTAAATCCTTTAAGGATTTCAGTGCCGCAGATGCTTATAAGCTCAACATGAAAAAGAGAGGGTTGAGCGCCAAAATATATTTCCAGGAGTCATCTCAAACCTTCCATGTTTATTTCTTTGATGCTATCAAATTGAAAGATGCCAAGAAAGAGCAAAAAAGGATAAGTAAGAATAGAAGGTTCAGGAATGCCAAAGTAATTACATTATAATAATGGAAAGCTAATGGCAATTGAAAATTTGATCAATGTTCTATTCGAAAGAACATTTGATAAAGCGAAGTAAGGATAAGTTCTATTTGTGCAATTTTTATTGTTTGACTATGAGAACGCTCGTAAAAGAAATCATAACATGTATCATTTTATTTTTTTGCTTTACGGAGGTCAGTGCGCAAACGCCTGTCATCTGGAATGTTGATAAGGTAAACGATTCATATAATGAAACGATAAGCATTTCGGGAAAAGATTTTGGTACCAATGCCAATGACCTAAGGGTATTTTTTGGTGGTGTTAAAGCACCGATCTCTTTTGCTTCGGATCAGTTGATAGAGGTTCAGGTACCAAGTGGTACTACTTTTGGAAGAATTTCTGTAGCCAATATTACCAACGGACTCATGGGTTTTTCTTCAGACCTATTTAATATTAGCTATGGAGGCCGGTTTGGATTAAATGCATCAGATTTTGAAACCCAGGTCGATGTGTTTGCCGAAAGAGGACTATACGATCTTTGCATGTGTGATTTCAATAATGATGATTTAAATGATATTGTAACGGCCAATGAAGAATCCAATAATATCTCCATTTTTAGAAATACCAGTACAATTGAAAATATCAGTTTTGTTAAATCGCCCATGCTCATCAATGCTCCGTCCATTAATGTGAATTGTGGTGATCTGAATGGTGATGGCAAGCCAGATCTTGTGGTATCGGAAGGAAAAAACGGACGTGATGTATTTATTTTTCAGAATACAACCGCCGTCGATGGAGGGCCCATTACTTTTACCTCTCAAACAATATCACTTACCAGCAGTGTTCCAAGAAGACTTGAGATCAACGACCTCGATGGGGATGGAAAACCAGAGATTATTACCACAAATCCCGGAGGAGGTAATGTTCAGGTCCTTGTCAATCAAAGTACTTTAGCCGCTATAAGCTTCAATCCTACACCAACAGTAATTTCTGTACCTCAAACTACCAAGACGATGGGACTAGCGGTTGAAGATGTTAATGGTGATGATCGTCCCGAGATCGTATTAGCACAGTTTCTGACTGACAATGGCAATTGTTATGTCATTCAAAATAATAGTACACCTGGTAATATTCAATTGAACAATATCACAGAACTGGCCATTCCAGGTACCATTGTAGGGCTTAAGGTAGGTGACCTCGATGGAGATGGAAAGCCGGATATTGCTACGACACAGTTATTGAGGTCTGCTGTGTCCATTTTTCTCAACCAATCCACGGATGGAGCAGTTCCTTCCTTTGCTGCATTTCAGGATATTCCGTCGGACACCAGAGGATGGGGTATTGACTTTGGAGACCTGGACGGGGATGGAAAGTTGGACATAGCCATTGGTTCCATTAGCACAGGAAAGCATGTTACTATCCTTAATAATAATAGCAACCCTGGAAATCTACAATTTCAAAAACTCACTATTACAGTAGATTACATTAACAGAAATATCAAACTTGGTGATATAGATGGAGATGCAAAACCGGATATTACCTTTACGAGTATTGATGACACAAATCTAGGCGTATTATCTTCATTTGTTTCCGTTTTAAGAAATACACATTGCTTTGTACCTACCTTAAAAAACGATGACCCCTCTATTATCTGTAGTGCTTCTACATTAAGGTTAAACAGCACGCAGGCGCCAGGTGTAACATACAGATGGCAAAGAAACAGCGACCCTCCAACCGATGTTCTTGATCCCTTTCTGGATATCACAGTTGGAGGTAATTATACCGTTACGGCCATCTCTGAAAGCGGGTCTTGCTCTGAAGTTTCCCAGTCCATTACGGTTAATACTGATCCCGGGGCGGTTCCAGGAGCTGTGACGACCGGCAATAACGGCCCTATTTGTGTGGGAGAAACTTTGAATCTCACCGCAACTGGACCTGTTGGGGCAACTTATGAGTGGACCGGGCCAAACAATTTTACATCGACGGATCAAAACCCATCTATCCCAAACTTTACTGAGGACATGGTAGGAAAGTATAGCGTTGTAGCAACTGTCGGAAACTGTGTTGGTCAGGAATTTTCGACGATTGTGGAGGCCATTGAAGTGCCCATAGTTAGTATCAATAATGCAGGCGCTTCAATATTCTGTGAAGGTGCGACCACAACACTGTCGGTTGAGAACAATGCCAATTATACTTATCAGTGGAGAAGAGATGGTGCGGACATGACAGGTGAAAATACCTTTCAGCTAACGGTCAGTCAGAGCGGAGATTACAGTGTTGTAGTTGGGGATATAACAGTTCCTACTTGCTCAGGAAGAGAAACAACAGCTGTTCCAATCACCGTATTGTCAAATCCGATAGCATCCTTTAATTATAAAAATGTGGTTTGTGTGGGCGAATCCGTATCATTTACAAACCAATCTACCACAGACAATGCTGCCACAGTAATTTATAATTGGAATTTTGGAGATAGTGGAACAAGTCAGTCACAAAATCCTAATCATTCCTATGCATCTGGTGGTATTTATAATGTGAGATTGTCCATTCAATACCAAGGTCAATCCTGTACCGATGAGTTGACGCAAACGATACAGGTAATGGATCTTCCGACAGTTAATATTGAAAGTGAAGGTGGGCAGACAAGCATATGTCCCGGGGATAGTCTGAGATTAAGTATCACTGGCAGTTTTGCCTCTGTTTCCTGGAATACAGGTGAGAACAGTAATAGTATTTACGTCAAAGATGCCGATACCTATTCGGTTGATGTTTCCACAAGCCAGGGATGTGATAATAGTGCTACCTTTGCTGTGGACCTTTTCCCGGAAGTGACAGTTTCAATTAATGCTCCCAAAGAAACCATAAAATTGGGTGAGACATTACAGCTGGAGGCTAGTGGCTTAACAGATTATACCTGGAGCCCTGCTGATAGTATTGATAACATAAATATCTCAAACCCAACCATTAACCCTTCAGAAACCACAACTTATACGGTGACCGGTAGAAATAGCGATGGATGTATGGGCGAAGCGAGTATCACCATTCAGGTTGAGCCTGGAAAAATTACAGATAGAATAAATCCACATAAATTGTTTTCACCAAATGGAGATGCCATTGACGATTTCTGGAGAGTGGATGACATTCAGGAATTTCCATCGTGCAAGGTTACAATTTACGATCAGCAGGGTAGTCAAATTTTTTCAGCCGGACCATACCTTGAAAACTGGGATGCGACGATCAATGGTAAACCATTGCCACAGGGTGTATATTACTATGTCATTAACTGCGGGACAGATGATCAGATAGCGGGAAGCATTACCGTGATCCGATGACCGGAATCAGTGTGTCAGGTGTCAGTCTTTATGATGTTTTAGCCTGCCAGAAGATTTTCTATCATATAATTTGGCTAAGGCGTTGAGGTGTTGAAGTTTTGTTACCAATCGTAATTTGTCATTTAAAATTCGTAATTATTCAAAATTAACATCCGAATTTCTTCACTTTAAAATTGAATAGAAAATCTCCGTATTCTTATATTTTCAATGCATCAGCTCGTGGCAAACGGTTATTTTAATAGTACATGGGTTTCAATCCCAGCTAAAAAAGTTTTAACGGGCTAAAAGTACATATAACCCGGATGAATGATGCATTCAGAAAATATGTTCCATAAAGACCGCTGCGACATTTTTTTCATCGCTATTATTTTATGCCCTGTATTTTTTTAATCTTAAAAACCATGATAATGAATAAATTAGGCTTAAATACCAATAAAATGCTTTAGACATAAATTTTTCACCTGAAAGACCTGCGCTTCAGTGATATTTTTTTCCATATTTCCGTAGAACTTACACGTCTTCGAAAACCCTTTCTTAAATCATCCGGGTAGCGATTTTTTGCTTAGCCAGTAATTAGTTTGAAGAACTTACATGCCTTGGTTACAAATCTATTTTTCACACTATAAAAAAATAAGAAGATGGAAATTTGAATTAGCCAAATTATGTCAAAGACGCTGATCAAAGAATTACCATCAATGCATTTCATAAACCATTCGATTATGAGAAAAACTAAGTTAATACTGATCTTTCTCTTACTTATTTCCGCGAAAGGCTTTACCCAGGAAATTTGCGATGATGGGATCGACAACGATGGTGATGGATTTATAGATTGTTTTGACGCCGATTGCGCCAGTGTATCTCCATGTGATGAGACATATACTGGTAATGATGTATTTTGTCAGGCTGCACCCGTTCTTTTCCCTACTTTCTCAATGTCTCAGGATTGGGTATCTCCAAACCTCACAACAACGCACTTTGGTAGAATTGCTGTGGGCGACCTGGAAGATGATGGCATTCCTGAAGTTGTAACTTACAATACTTATGATCCGAACATTTATGTTTTAAATGGTGATGATGGAACAATAAAATATCAGCGTGATGTTAGCGGAACATTTACCAGCTACTGGAAATCTGATGTGGCCATTGCCAATATTGATGGAGACAATTGTGCTGAGATATTTGCTTTCAATATCAACTCAAGTTGGAGTGCCTATAGATTAGTTGCTTATGATTGTCAGTTGAATGAACTTTGGTCTGTTGATGTAGGATCACGAAGCCTGGGGACACTCAGTTTAGTGGATTTTGATGGAGATGGTCTGGTGGAGCTTTATTATAAAAATGAGATCAGGGACGCGCATACCGGGACAAGACTGGTACAGGGCACAGGTAATTGGAATAATATCAATGGAGGACCCGTAGCGGTAGATATGGATGGTGATGGAGATCTTGAAATAGTTTCAGGGGGAACTATTTACGAAGTTAACCTTGGGGCCAGAACAGCGGATGGGGGATCATTGACAGTATCATCCACCATGCCGGGTTATTTTGTTAAAAATGACTTGAGCACCACCAGTGTGGCTGACTATAACAAAGATGGAAATTTAGATGTAATTGCTACGGGATCCGCCGGTTCTATAGGCGGAACCACTACGGTTTTTTACTGGGATGTCACCAACAATCAAGTACGAACTTACACCGACCCGCTCAACAATTGGTGGAGAGGAACCGGACGTTTGAACATTGCTGACCTGGATGGTGATGGCAATATGGATGTATCATACGTATCCGGAGAATATCTGTATGCCCTGGATGAAAATTTTAATCTATTATGGCGGGTGGTCATCAATGAACAATCCTCAGGTTATACGGGCTGTACTTTGTTCGACTTCAATGGAGATGGAACATCCGAGGTTGTCTACAGGGATGAAAGATGGTTGTACATTATTAATGGTGCCGATGGTAGCATTTATCCCGGAGGTACTGTACCCTGTATTTCCAGAACAGCGATAGAATATCCGATCGTGGCGGATGTTGATGGAGATGGAGCCACAGAACTTTGTGTACCTTGTGGTACTGATGATGCTCTTGCCTGGGCAAACTTTAATGATCTTAACTACTCTATCAATTCACAGGTCCGTGTTTTCAGATCTACAAACGAACCATGGGTTCCGGCAAGAAGGGTCTGGAACCAACATGCTTATTTTAATGTAAATATCAATGATGACCTAAGTGTTCCTGTGCAGCAACAGCAACATCACCTGGTCTTTTCGACCGGAAGCTGTACCTCAGGGCCTAATACACCATTGAACGGCTTTTTGAACCAATCTCCTTTCCTTGACTCAAATGGCTGTCCGACTTATGCATCTCCGGACCTCTCATTTGTCGGCAATTCATTAAGTGTCAATACACCCACATGTCCTGATACTGATTTTACGATTTCCTTTCAAGTCCAGAATTTGGGAGACATGTCGCTGAGCGGAGATTTACCCATCACTTTTTATGAAGGAGATCCAACTACACCAACTGCATTAAAACTTAACACCGAAATAATTACAATTAGTAACCTACCCATTAACGGCGTTTTGAATGTAAATAATTTAACTGTTAATGGAAACGGCTCTAATTTTGTATTATATATAGCACTCAACGATGCTGGTACTAGTGTACCTATCAGTCTGCCAAATACTAATTTCGTAGAATGTGACTATGATAACAATTTGCTTTCCGCTCAGGTAGATCCTTTACCTTTTAACCTGTCAGCGGAATTGGTTGCTGACAATGCAATTTGTAATGTCACTTCGCAATCATCAGGAGCAGTGAGAGCTTTTGTATTAGTCGGAGGATCTGAAGAAACCGCTGATTATACTTTTAATTGGTTCAACGGTACAACGGTTACAGCAACACCAGATTTTGTCGGACCTATTTATGCCAATATTCCAGGGGGAACATATACAGTTTACGCCACTCATAATACTGCCAGTTGTAATTCGGATACTGTTCAAATTACAGTAGCCGATGTTGTGCGCACATTGTCAGCTCAAGTTATTTTACAAACCTCCTTCTCTAACTGTAAGAATCCAAACGGTCACCTGAAATCTGAGGTAAATGGAGGTGATCCCATTGGATGGTTTGAATATGAATGGTATCAGGGAAATGATATATTAACATCCCCTTTAATCGGTGTTAGCCATGAGATTACAGGGTTGTCTCCTGGAGAATATACTTTATTGGTTCGTGAAAAAAGCTCGGGTTGCGAAACAACTGCGAGCTACACCATTTTAGATGAATCAACCTCTCCTGCCGTCACGGCATCAGCTACCAACGTTGATTGTCTTGATCCAAATTCCGGAACTGTTTCGGCTAATGTAGGAGGATCAACGGGTGGTTTCACCTTTGAATGGTATATAGGAAATAGTGTTAAACCAACTGCTGATTATACAGGAGCCGATCAAACCGGTTTACCGGTTGGAGACTATACCGTAGTGGCCACAAGAAATTCAAGCGGTTGTAGTTCAACACCCGTAATCGTTACAATAAGCCAAATTCCCGATCCTGTTGTAAATGCGAGCATTTTAGCTGATCAGACTTCCTGTGATCCTGCAAGTCCAAATGGGCAGTTATCTGCAGATGTTGGAGGCGCGACAGCAGGATTCACGTTTACCTGGTATCAGGGACAAGGAACTGGTGGTGCTGTGGTCGGCAATGCGGCTACGGCTACAGGACTTAGTGCCGGGACATATACTGTTGAGGCGGTCGATAATGTAACAGGTTGTTCGGATACTGAAGAAATTACGCTGAATGATAATTTTACCTATCCAACAGTAACCGCAAATGTTGATATACATTTAAGTATTTGTTCCCCGGGAAGCAGCAATGGTCAGGTGAGTGCGAATGTGGGAGGAACAACAGCCGGATATTCATTCCTATGGTTTGACGGTAATGTTGGAACACCTGATCTTAATAATCCCGATTTCACTGGTGCAGTTTATACAGGATTGACTGCAGGAGAATATACCGTAGTAGCAGTGACAAGCAGTACTTCTTGCCCCTCAACACCTGCAGTGGTAGAAGTGTTAAACAATACAGTGGCTCCTACTATTAATGTGGCTAATACTGATCAAACCTCTTGTGATCCGTTAAATCCTAATGGACAACTCTCAGCAGATGTTGGAGGGGGTACGGCTGGATTTACATTCACCTGGTTCCAGGGACAAGGTACGGGAGGTGCCGTCATCAGCAATACGGCAACTGCTTCCAATTTAGCCGCAGGAATTTATACCGTGAGAGCTGTTAATGATGCTACAGGTTGTGAGAATACCTCTGAAATTACGCTAAACAACAACTTTACTTACCCTACTGTTTCCACCAGTATTGATAACCATTTAACAATTTGTAACCCTGCTGGCTTTAATGGTCAGGTAAGTGCAAATGTTGGTGGAACGACTGCCGGATACACCTTTTTATGGTTTGACGGAAACATTGGAACTCCGGACCTTAATAATCCTGATTTTACCGGAGTGACCTATACAGGATTGGGAGATGGTTTCTATACCGTAGTAGCTGTAGATAATACCACTGCCTGCCCCTCGACTCCGGTGTCCATTGAAGTATTAGATAATACCGTAACACCAACCATCAGCGTGGTTAATACGAGTCAGACTTCTTGTGATCCTTTGAATCCAAATGGCGAACTTTCTGCCAATATTGGGGGCACAACTGTAGGGTATACGTTTACCTGGTTCCAGGGACAAGGTACGGGTGGCGCTGTCATCAGTAACACCGCATCCGCTTCTAATCTAGCAGCGGGAGTATATACTGTAAGAGCTGTGAATGACGCAACAGGTTGTGAAAACACACTGGAGGCGACAGTAGTTAACAACTTCACTTATCCTGTGGCTGCTCCTGTGGTGGACAATCACCTAACGATATGTGATCCGGCTAATTATGATGGCCAGGTCAGTGCTGCTGTTGGCGGTGTAACTGCGGGTTATACTTTCTTATGGTTTGATGGAAACATCGGAACACCAGATCTCAATAATCCTGATTTTACCGGGGCAACCTATACCGGATTGGGAGATGGCTTCTATACGGTTGTAGCCGTAGATAACAACACTTCTTGTCCATCCAATCCTGCTGCTATTGAAATACTGGACAACACAGTAAACCCTGCTATTACAACTGTTACAGACAATGACCAGACCTCTTGTGATCCTTTAGCACCAAACGGGCAACTTTCCGCCAATGTGGGTGGTACTACTATTGGGTATACGTTTACCTGGTTCCAGGGACAAGGTACAGGTGGTGCTGTGGTAAGCAACACCGCGACCGCTAATAATCTGGCTGCAGGAGTATATACGGTCAGGGCCGTAAATGATCTTACTGCTTGTGAAAGTACCGCTGAAGTGACATTGAATAATAACTTCACTTATCCGGTTGCCACACCAGCAGTTGATAATCACTTAACGATATGCGATCCGGCTAACTACAATGGTCAGGTCAGCGCCGCCGTCGGTGGTGTGACCGCAGGATATACTTTCTTGTGGTTTGATGGTAATGTGGGAACGCCTGATCTTAATAATCCCGATTTTACAGGGGTGACCTATACAGGATTAGGGGATGGATTCTACACAGTCGTAGCTGTGGATAATAATACTTCTTGTCCATCCAATCCTGCTGCGATTGAGATACTTGATAACACCGTAAACCCTGTTATTACAACTGTTACCGACAATGATCAAACTTCTTGTGATCCTTTGGCACCAAACGGGCAACTTTCCGCCAATGTGGGCGGTGTAACCGCCGGTTATACATTCACTTGGTTCCAGGGACAAGGTACAGGAGGCGCCGTGGTAAGCAATACACCTACTGCCAATAATCTGGCCGCAGGAGTGTATACTGTTAGAGCAGTAGATGATCTTACCGCTTGTGAGAATACCGCTGAAGTGACACTGAACAATAACTTTACTTATCCCGTCGCCACACCAGCAGTTGATAACCACTTAACGATATGCGATCCGGCTAACTACAATGGTCAGGTCAGCGCCGCCGTCGGTGGTGTGACCGCAGGATATACTTTCTTGTGGTTTGATGGTAATGTGGGAACGCCGGATTTGAACAATCCTGATTTTACCGGTATTACTTATAGTGGTCTTGGAGATGGGTTCTATACCGTGGTAGCTGTGGATAACAATACCTCTTGTCCATCTAACCCTGCTGCCATTGAAATACTGGATAATACGGTAAACCCTGTTATTACAACCGTTGTGGACAGTGATCAAACCTCTTGTGATCCTCTGACACCAAACGGGCAACTTTCAGCCAATGTAGGTGGTGTAACTGCAGGTTATACATTCACTTGGTTCCAGGGACAAGGTACAGGAGGCGCCGTGGTAAGCAATACACCTACTGCCAATAATCTGGCCGCAGGAGTGTATACTGTTAGAGCAGTAGATGATCTTACCGCTTGTGAGAATACCGCTGAAGTGACGCTGAACAATAACTTTACTTATCCGGTTGCCACACCAGCAGTTGATAACCACTTAACGATATGCGATCCGGCTAACTACAATGGTCAGGTCAGCGCCGCCGTCGGTGGTGTGACCGCAGGATATACTTTCTTGTGGTTTGATGGTAATGTGGGAACGCCGGATTTGAACAATCCTGATTTTACCGGTATTACTTATAGTGGTCTTGGAGATGGGTTCTATACCGTGGTAGCTGTGGATAACAATACCTCTTGTCCATCCAATCCTGCTGCCATTGAAATACTGGATAATACTGTAAACCCTGTTATTACAACCGTTGTGGACAATGATCAGACCTCTTGTGATCCTTTGACACCAAACGGGCAACTTTCCGCCAATGTAGGTGGTGTAACCGCCGGTTATACATTTACCTGGTTTCAAGGACAAGGTACAGGAGGCGCTGTGGTAAGTAACACACCTATCGCTAATGGACTTGCTGCCGGGGTATATACTGTTAGAGCAGTAGATGATGTTACTGCCTGTGAGAGCACAGCTGAAGTGACGCTGAACAATAACTTTACTTATCCCGTTGCCACGCCTGCAGTCGATAATCATTCAACCATATGTGATCCGGCTAATTATAACGGACAGGTTAGTGCTGCCGTTGGTGGTGTGACTGCCGGTTATACTTTCTTGTGGTTTGATGGTAATGTGGGAACACCTGATCTGAATAATCCTGATTTTACCGGAATCACTTATAGCGGTCTTGGAGATGGGTTCTACACGGTAGTGGCCGTAGACAACAATACTTCTTGTCCGTCTAATCCTGCTGTCATCGAAATACTGGACAATACCATAAATCCTACCATCACTACTGTAACACTGAATGATCAGACCTCTTGTGATCCTCTGAATCCAAATGGGCAACTTTCTGCCAATGTTGGAGGTACAACTGTAGGGTACACATTTACCTGGTTCCAGGGGCAAGGTACTAGTGGTGCTGTCGTAAGCAATACGGCTACTGCCAATAATCTGGCTGCAGGAGTATATACAGTCAGGGCTGTAAATGATCTTACTGCTTGTGAAAGTACTGCTGAAGTGACATTGAATAATAACTTTACTTACCCTGTTGCTACGCCTGCAGTTGACAATCATTTAACCATATGCGATCCGGCTAATTATAATGGTCAAGTCAGTGCTGCCGTTGGCGGTGTAACTGCTGGTTATACCTTCCTTTGGTTTGATGGAAACATTGGAACACCGGATCTTAACAATCCTGATTTTACAGGGGTGACCTACACAGGATTGGGAGATGGTTTTTACACGGTCGTTGCAGTAGATAACAATACTTCCTGTCCATCTAACCCTGCTGTGATTGAAATATTGGACAACACGGTTAATCCGACTATCACTACAGTAACCCTGAATGATCAAACTTCTTGTGATCCTTTGAATCCAAATGGTCAGCTTACTGCCAACGTAGGCGGTACAACCGTTGGGTACACGTTTACATGGTTCCAGGGACAAGGTACAGGTGGTGCTGTTGTAAGCAATACGGCTACCGCCAATAATTTGGCGGCCGGAACATATACAGTGAGAGCGGTAAATGATGCTACTGCCTGTGAAAACACTGCAGAAGTAACGTTGAATAACAACTTTACATATCCCGTGGCAGTGCCTACAATGCTACAACCTCAATCTTTCTGTGTTAATCCAAATGGTCAGGTAAATGCTACTGTAGGGGGAACAACTACTGGATATACCTTCTATTGGTTCGATGGCAACATAGGAACTCCGGATATTAATAATCCGGACTTCACAGGTCCAACTTATATTAATTTGGCTGCGGGCGATTATACGGTCGTTGCTGTTGATAACAGCACAAGCTGCGCCTCAAATCCGGCTGTTGTGACTGTCAATGACATCACTGTAAATCCTGTTCTTACTACGGGTAAAACTGACAATACAGCTTGTGATCCATTGTTATCTAATGGTACCATTTCAGCAAATGTGGGAGGCGCAACCGCAGGATATACTTTTCATGTATATGCCGGACAAAATACAATACCTGCCAACGAGGTAGCAGGTTCTCCTTCTCCGAATGTCGGGAACCTTGCCATCGGCATTTATACGGTGGAGGTGATAGATAATACTACGGGTTGTAGCAGTACCGGAGAAGTAACCATCGATAACAATATTGTATTACCGACAATCACCGCTACACCAAACAATATTATGAATTGCTCTCCGGATGATGGAAGTGTTAGCGTAAGTGTTAGTATCGGCGCTGCAACTGATTATACTTTTTCTTGGTATGACGGTAGTTCCATCAAACCGATACCTGACTATGCTGAAACGAGTAATGTCTTAAGTAATCTAACGCCTGGAACATATACGGTAACTGCCTTTAACAATGTATTAGGTTGTGGGATCACTGCACCACAAACTGTGACTGTCATTAAAGACCCAAGCACAGTAGTGACTGTTGCAGAAGATATTACCAGTCGTGTTACACCGGCAGATTGTAATGCTGGTACTGGAGAATTATATGTAAATGCATCATCTCCCGGTAATGTAGGCGGTTTCAGTTATGTATGGTACAGTGGAGACAAGAATATGGGCATGAGTCCTTTGGTTCCGGCAGTTGCAACAAGCAATGCAACAGGATTGTTAAGTGGAAGATATACGGTAATTGTTTCTGATAATGATACTGGTTGTCAGGACTCACTATCCATTAGCTTACCATTCCTGGATGAGCATACTTTCCTTAATATAACCGCCACAGATGTAGATCATTGTACTGTACCAAATGGTGAAATGGATATTACCATCCAACCTTCCCCCGGTGCGTTGGGCTTAGGTGCAGATCAGACCTGGTATAGATTGGATATTTATCTTCAAGGGGCTGCGACATCTCCGCTAATATCAGTTCCCGGAACAAATCCATCCACTGTAATCACAGGACTTGAACCCGGAGAATATACAGTACAGGCTGTTGAAACGAATGTTTTGCTCAACAATTGCGGGGCATCTCCTACGTTCGTTACAATTAATGATATTTCCACACCCCCTGTTGTTATAGATCATTCTTTAAGTGATAATAAACATTGTGCAGGGGCTGCCAATGGCAATGGTTCTATTGAGCTGAATATTGATGGCGTTCCTACGCCGGGAGCAGGTTATTCTTACGTTTGGCATCAAGGTCAATTGACAACAGATCCCGTGCTACCTGCCGCCCAAACTGTTGCTGGTCATACAGCCACTGATTTGGTTGGAGGTTTCTACACGGTAGAAGTTACCAATACTACTAGTACCTGTTCAACAGTTGCTACCTTCTACATCAATGATGATCCATATATCATCAATATAATTCCGCCGGATATCAGCATAACCAATCAAGATGATTGTAGTCCTGTCAATGGAGATGCTATTGTAACCGATATTTATGTAGATGGTGCTGCCATTGGCGGAACTGCAGGATATACTTTTGATTGGTATGAAAGTGATGGAGTCACCCTTATAGTCGGTGCTGGTAACACTGCTTCCCCCGCTGTGGCTTTAGCTTCAGGAACTTACTTTGTGCAGGCCACAAATACTACCGCTAACTGTCAAACGAGTCTTGTTTCATTCGAAGTTCAAAATACTTCAGCGCCTCCATTGGTAGTGATGGTAGAAGATGCACCGAATACTGTTTGTGATATTGTTACTTATACACCGAACGGGCAACTCTCTGCTTCTGTCACAGAAGGTGGTGTGCCGGGTTTCACCGCTGGATATACCTTCGAGTGGTTCATCGGACAAAACAGCACTACCGTGCCTTTGCCGGTAGGACAAGTAGCCGGTGCAGATGGACAGATCGCTCAGGACCTTGCTCCCGGGTATTATACTGTAAGAGTAACGGATAATACTACACCAAATCTGGGATGTATAACTATTTCTACTTTCGAAGTAAGGGACATCCCCGATGTGATAAGCATAGCCAATGCAGACATTACCATTACCAATCAAAATGATTGTAGTCCTGCCAATGGAGATGCCCTGGTCACTGATGTCATTGTAAACAGTGTGGCCACCGGTGGTACCGCTGGATTCAGCTTCGAGTGGTTCCAGAGTGATGCAGTGACCCTGGTAGCAGGTGCAGGTGCCGGAGACTCCCCTGCCGTAGCGCTGGCTGCCGGTAACTACTTTGTCAGAGCTACAAGCACTACATCTGGTTGTCAGACTTCCTTAGTACCTTTCGAAGTATTGGATGTATCAGAACCTCCATTAGTGGTCATGGTAGAAGATGCTCCGAATACTGTTTGTGATATTGTTACTTATACACCGAACGGACAACTCTCTGCTTCTGTCACAGAAGGTGGTGTGCCTGGTATCACCGCTGGATATACCTTCGAGTGGTTCATCGGACAAAACAGCACTACCGTGCCTTTGCCGGTAGGGCAAGTGGCCGGTGCGGACGGACAGATCGCTCAGGACCTTGCGCCTGGATATTATACTGTAAGGGTAACTGATAATACCAATCCTAACAATAATTGTGTTACCATCTCTACTTTCGAAGTAAGGGATATCCCTGATGTGATAAGCATAGCCAGTGCAGACATTACCATTACCAATCAAAATGATTGTAGCCCTGCCAATGGAGATGCCCTGGTCACTGATGTCATTGTAAACAGTGTGGCCACCGGTGGTACCGCTGGATTCAGCTTCGAGTGGTTCCAGAGTGATGCAGTGACCCTGGTAGCAGGTGCAGGTGCCGGAGACTCCCCTGCCGTAGCGCTGGCTGCCGGGAACTACTTTGTCAGAGCTACAAGCACTACATCTGGTTGTCAGACTTCCTTAGTACCTTTTGAAGTATTGGATGTATCAGAACCTCCATTAGTGGTCATGGTAGAAGATGCTCCGAATACCATTTGTGATATTGTTACTTACACACCGAACGGACAACTCTCTGCTTCTGTCACAGAAGGTGGTGTGCCGGGTTTCACCGCTGGATATACCTTCGAGTGGTTCATCGGACAAAACAGCACTACCGTGCCATTGCCGGTAGGACAAGTAGCCGGTGCAGACGGACAGATCGCTCAGGACCTTGCGCCTGGATATTATACTGTAAGGGTAACGGATAATACCAATCCTAACAATAATTGTGTTACCATCTCTACTTTCGAAGTAAGGGACATCCCCGATGTGATAAGCATAGCCAATGCAGACATTACCATTACCAATCAAAATGATTGTAGTCCTGCCAATGGAGATGCCCTGGTCACTGATGTCATTGTAAACAGTGTGGCCACCGGTGGTACGGCTGGATTCAGCTTCGAGTGGTTCCAGAGTGATGCAGTGACGCTGGTAGCAGGTGCAGGTGCCGGAGACTCCCCTGCCGTAGCGCTGGCTGCCGGTAACTACTTTGTCAGAGCTACAAGCACTACATCTGGTTGTCAGACTTCCTTAGTACCTTTTGAAGTATTGGATGTATCAGAACCTCCATTAGTGGTCATGGTAGAAGATGCTCCGAATACCATTTGTGATATTGTTACTTACACACCGAACGGACAACTCTCTGCTTCTGTCACAGAAGGTGGTGTGCCTGGTTTCACCGCAGGATATACCTTCGAGTGGTTCATCGGACAAAACAGCACTACCGTGCCTTTACCGGTAGGACAAGTAGCTGGTGCGGACGGACAGATCGCTCAGGACCTTGCACCTGGATATTATACTGTAAGGGTAACGGATAATACCAATCCTAACAATAATTGTGTTACCATCTCTACTTTCGAAGTAAGGGATATTGATGTGATAAGCATTGCCAGTGCTGATATTACTTTGACTGATAAAAATGATTGTTCACCCGATAACGGCTCAGCCATTGTGAACTTTGTAACAGTGAATGGCATTCAAAGAGCACCGGCAGGGTTTAGCTTCCAGTGGTTTGATGCTACTTTTGCTGCCTTACCTGCTCCTCCCGTTGCTAACATTTATAATGGTCTGGCTGATGGAACGTATTATGTACAGGCCACTGATAACGTATCAGGTTGTATATCACCTCAAGTGCAATTTGAGATCATGGATGTGTCAGAACCACCGGTTGTTGTGATGGTAGAAGATGCACCCAATACCATTTGTGATATTGTTACTTATACACCGAACGGACAACTCTCTGCTTCTGTCACAGAAGGTGCTGTACCTGGTATCACCGCAGGATATACCTTCGAGTGGTTCATCGGACAAAACAGCACTACCGTGCCTTTACCGGTAGGACAAGTAGCCGGTGCGGACGGACAGATCGCTCAGGACCTTGCGCCAGGATATTATACTGTAAGAGTAACTGATAATACCAATCCTAATAACAATTGTGTTACCATCTCTACTTTCGAAGTAAGAGACATCCCGGATATCGTAATTATTGCAAGCGCTGATATAACTTTAACTGATAAAAATGATTGTTCACCCGATAATGGTTCAGCCATTGTGAACTTTGTAACGGTGAATGGCATTCAAAGAGCACCGGCAGGGTTTAGCTTCCAGTGGTTTGATGCTACCTTTGCTGCCTTACCTGCTCCTCCGGTTGCTAATATTTATAATGGATTAGCAGATGGAATATATTATGTGCAAGCTACTGATAATGCCTCAGGATGTATGACTCCTCAGGTACAATTTGAGATCATGGATGTGTCTGAACCTCCGGTTGTTGTGATGGTTGAAAATGCATCGAATACAGTATGTGATATTGTCTCCTTTACTCCTGATGGACAGCTATCAGCTTCAGTTACAGAAGGTGGTGTGCCGGGTGTAACTGCAGGATACACTTTCGAATGGTTCATTGGACAGAACAGTACTACAGTACCTCTGCCATTAGGACAGGTGGCTGGTGCTGACGGGCAAATCGCTCAGGATCTTGAGCCTGGATATTATACCGTAAGAGTAACCGACAATACCAATCCTAACAACAATTGTTTCAGTATAGCCACAATGGAAGTACAAGATACTCCTGACATGGTAAATCTAAATAGAGCAGATATTTCTGTTACGGATCAAAGTGACTGTGCTCCATTTAACGGATCCATTGCGGTTAACTTTGTGGAAGTAAATGGAGCACAACAGGCAGTTGGTGGGTTTACATTCCTTTGGTTTGATGCCTCATTGGCAGCGTTGCCAGCCCCTCCTGTACCGAATATGTATACAGGACTGGCTGCGGGCACCTATTATGTACAGGTTACAGATAATACTACCGGTTGTATGTCATCGCAGGTGGAAATCGAAATACTGGATGTCACCAATCTACCGGTCATCACTTTGACTTCGTTCACCAATCCAACGCAATGCGGACAACCAAATATCTCCGGAGAATTGTCTGTAACAGCTGACGGAAGTGTCAATACAACAGATTATACATTTAACTGGTATCAGGGAAACAGTGTGGTAACAGGAACACCAATTCCTGGCAACAATCCAACTATTAGTGGATTGACTGCCGGAGATTATACTGTCGAGGTGATTAACAATGCTACGGGTTGTATTTCAATAGATACTTATACTTTACAAACCGAAGTGTTGCCTGTTGTTCTTAGTGCTTCGGCCTCTGCGCGAACTAGTTGTATTGCCCCTGATGGTAGTCTTTTTGCAACAGTTATTAGCGGAACCAGTAGCAGATACACATACAATTGGTATATCGGTAATCAAGTTAAACCGGCTCCGGATTTTGTAGGAAGCAGTGTTAATGGTCTGGATATAGGGGAATATACGGTAGTTGCAGTGGATATTGATGATCCAAGCTGTTCTTCAGCACCAATGACTGTTACACTCATTGACGCTCGCATCTTCCCTAATGTACAAGTGGTTGAGGAAGCTCCTCTTACCAATTGTGATCCAAACAGGCCAAACGGTGTAGCTTCGGCCACTGTAAATGGATCTGTTATTGGATATACATTCGAATGGTATCTTGGAAGTACTGTAAGTGGCACACCATTTTTCACAGGAAACCAGACGGGTAATTTACAAGCAACCACTTATACTGTATTAGTCACAGATATTGTATCCGGTTGTTCAACTACCGAAAACATTACAATTACTGAAGATCTCCCTGTTGTGGATTCTCCGGAAATCGAGATCCTATCGCACATGACAAGTTGTGAAGCACCTAATGGGTCGTTATCTGTTTCCGTAAATGGCAACACACAAGACTACATATTTGATTGGTACACAGGACAATCAGTAAGTGGAGCTCCGGTTTACACAGGAGAAATTTATAGTGGTTTGGATGTAGGGTTCTACACGGTGACTGCTACTTCCCGACAAACTGGTTGTGTTTCTGCGGGCACTACTGCTGAAATAATCGAAGATCTGCAATATCCTGATTTCTACTTTGAGATCGGTCCTTCAAATTGCGATGAGGACAATGGTTTTGCCAAGATATTCCTCAATGAAGAAATTGATATTGAAGGTATCGCATGGCAAACTCCTAATGGTATCGTATACGGACCGAATCTAATAGATTATCCTGCCGGTGATTATGAAGTAACCATTACCAGTGTCCTGGGTTGTACCACGACCAAAACTGCCACCATACCACCTGAAATAAAAGTATTCAATGGTATATCAAGAAATGGTGATAACCTGAACGACTTCTTTGAGGTCAGCTGTATCGAATCTTTCCCTAATAATTCTGTAAAAATATTTAACCGAGCAGGAACGCTTGTTTACGAAGCTGATGGCTATAACAACAATGACATCTTATTTGATGGTTATGCCAACCGAGGAGTGAATTTGATTGGCACCAATTTGCCAAGTGGAACTTACTTCTATGTGATTGATAAAAAAGACGGTTCAAAACCCACATCCGGTTACTTAGAATTAGTGAATGATTAGAACAGTATTTAAACCATGCCAAAACGATTAATATTTAGAGTAATTCTTGTGATCATATGTTCCATGAGCCTGATGGAAACTCAGGCTCAGCAAAGAGCTATATTTTCACAATATATATTCGATGGACTCATATTGAATCCAGCTTATGCAGGAAGTCATGTGCAAATGAGCACCACCATTACACACAGAGATCAATGGATAAACTTTGAAGGTGCTCCCAAAACACAAACGCTAAGCACACATGTCGGGCTTGCCCAAAACAAAGTTGGCCTAGGGCTACTGGTTGGCAATGACCAGGTGGGAATCCACAAGGAATTTAGTTTCTTTGGAAGTTATGCTTACAAAATAAAATTCCCCACCGGAACATTGTCTATGGGACTTCAAGCCGGTTTTAATCATCGCACATCTGATTTTAATCAATTGACATTAAGCGATAACGGGGATCCGTATTTTATTGGCAGAGTAACGAAATTCAGCCCTAACTTTGGAACAGGTGTGTACTATTACAATGAAAAGTTCTTTGCCGGATTTTCAATTCCCTACTTGCTCAACAACAAGATCCTGGATAATACCGCAGATATCATTGAAGAGATCAAAGAAACCAGAAACTATTATTTGACCGGAGGATTGTTATTGCCCATGAACAGAACTCAAACAATTATGTTCAAACCTTCTGTCCTGATAAGGGCACAGGAAGGTGCCCCTTTGAGTTTTGACCTTACAGCTAATGTTATTTTTTATGATATAATAGGTATAGGAAGTACCTACAGGAATATTGAAGGGATCATTACTTACATTAATTTGAGAGTTTTAGAGAATTTATATTTTGGCTATGGTTACGATTGGACGCAATCTGATATTAACAATTTCTCCAACGGATCGCATGAATTTACTTTGAATTACAGAATCAGACTGGAAGGAATTCACAAACCGGCCGAATGCCCATCTTATTTCCAATTAAAATAAATAGGCAAGTCCATACCCTCTTTTATGGCAAATTGGGTTACTTTTTGCAATTTTTTTTTATTAAATCCAATTCATCTGAATTAATTCTTGATTATTAATCGTTAATCATACGTTATATATTCATAATTCTAATAATTTGTTAGTGGGAATCCTTAAAAAGTCAGAATAATTGGATATAATTGTTGGTGTCTTTTCGAGTATATCAAATACCGATTAAGGATAATTTAACAACAACATGAATCCCTCCTGAGTACCTTTTTAATTAATAAAGCCTGATACAAAATTTTAAATTTTAGAATTTTGAATTGTGATTTTAAATTGAAAATAGTAAGAAAGAAAAATGCTATTCGACCAGAACGTTTTAAAAAATTGGAACGCTAATTTTAAAAAGCTCCAGGCTTACGAAAAAAAATATGGACATTGTAATGTGTCCGCTTCTTCAAAAAGAGACGCTGAGCTGGCTCATTGGGTAACTATCCAAAGACGGACAAGACAACATCTACCCCATGATCTAAGAGCAGAGCTATTGAAGATAGGTTTTGATTTCTTTGATGATCCGCAAATATGGGATAAAAGATATAAGGAATTACAAAACTTCCGGAATGAACATGGACATGTATACCTTCCAACAAACAGTCCGAAATACGCCGATCTCCTGGATTGGTTGATCCGGCAAATAAGAGACCGGGATTACCTGGTCAGGGAACGTATAAAGTTACTTGATGCGCTAGGTGTTGAATGGGAGCATAAGTCATCCAGAGATTGGAGATGGCAGGAAATGTACAGGCGTTTGGTAATGTTCAAAAAGAAGCACGGGCATTGTCAGGTGCCACAAAAGTGGGAAGAGGATCTAAAACTTAGCAACTGGGTTTGCGTCCAGCGAAGAAGATTTGGAATAGGTAAACTAACTGAAGAAAGAAAGGAACTACTTAATAAAATTGGTTTCGTATGGAGCTTTAAGGATTTGTATAACAGGCAATGGGAAGAACATTTCGAGCTGCTTCAAGAATATAAAAATGAATTTGGCCACTGCAGGATACCGCTTACAAACAAAGTACTCGGAGGTTGGATTGACCGACAAAGAATTGCCAAGGTAAAGGGTAAACTAGGAAAGGAAAGGAAACAAAAACTCAATGAGATAGGTTTTGTCTGGAATTTTAAGGAAATAAATGATCAGATCTGGGAAGAGAAATTCCAACTGCTGGCCGCATTCAAAAATCGCTACGGCCACTGCTTCGTACCTGTCAATTGGAAAGAAAACAAATCTTTGGGCAACTGGGTAGCCACACAAAGAAGATTAGAAGAAACTGCTAAGATTAGCAAATCAAGAAAAAAGAGATTGGAGGACCTGGGGTTTGTGTGGCGCTTTGAAACCAATAAATTTTTGCAAAGGTTTTATGATGCTAAATGGGAGGAAAATTATAAGAATCTCATAGCTTATTTTAACGAGCATGGATCACTTCAGGTTTCCGTGGAAAAAGATCCTTCCTTGCAACGTTGGACCTGCCTTCAGAGAAGCTTATATCACGAAGGAAAGTTAGCCGAAGATCGTATTAAGAAGCTTGAGAATATCAATTTTGCCTGGAATTTACACGAGTCCTACTGGATGAAGATGTATGAAGAGCTTGTGAAGTTCAAAGCAAAATACGGGCATACCAAAGTACCCTGGATGTGGGAGGAGAACCCTCAATTGGCGCCCTGGGTGAATAGCCTAAAAGTTACCAAAGACAACCTGGAAATTGAAAAAATTGCGTTGTTGGATAAAATTCAATTTGATTGGGAAATAAGAGAAAGAAATATCGTTCCCTGGGAAGAAATGTACAACTTACTTCTTGAGTTTAAGAAACGCTTTGGACATACGAAAGTACCGGTCTATTGGCAGGAAAACTATAAGTTGGGGAAATGGGCTGCCAGAATGAGGTCGGAAAGATATAATTTACCCACTGAAAGAATAAAGCTACTTGAAGCCATCAAATTTGAATGGGGTAAAAAAAGAGAGTCGTTTGACGAAGCTGAACTTGTACCTGCAATGAATCTAACTTAGGAGTTTTCAAAACTTCATAGCCACAGGTGAATATGGAAGAAATGGAAGCAAGTATTACACTCGCTTCCATATCATATTGAATTGACTGAACTGAAGATGTTTATTACCTTATTCTTCTAAAATGTGTATTCCCAATGATCATTCCTTTTTGTATCTCAGGGCTTCCTTTGTAATATATTTCGGTTTCGCCGATCGCGCTTATTCTCAAAACATCTGACACATTAACTGCCAGCTCGCTTTCACCAAACACACTGGCCTTGGTCCACCTGCTATTTAATTTCTTGGTATTAATGACATTTGACCCATAGACCTTATAAACCTGTTGATGGGCGTTACCTGATTTTATTTCCAGCAAATTCTCACCATAAAGTGAGGTTTTCATATAATCTGCCTCAACAGATGCCAGTGTTACGTCTGCCTCGCCATATACTTTGATCCTGAATTTCTTATTGATCAAAGGATCATTACATACTACTTGTTCATCTCCCCTTACCTGCAAATGTTTTAAAGTTTTATAAGTAACATAAGCTTTTACCCCTCCCCCTTTATACATCCTTTGCCAACGCCATCTCTCGGGTGTGCTTCCTTTTTTGTACTTAACATTAACCTTTGCCTTATCGAGGTATATTCTTAATGTTTTTCCCTTTACACGGGCATTTATCCTGTCTTCCTCAACATTCCAGCTTTCCAGGCTTATGCTCTCTTTATCACCCTTGATGAGCACAAGTTCGATCAAAGGGCTCACAATTATTTTGTCAAATGATTTTAGCTCTCTGCTGGTCCTTTGTCCATAGCTAAAATCGGAAAACTGTGTTATAAACAGCGTTAAAAGGATCAGTTTGGTTACTAAGGTATTGATGTTTTTCATAGTTCGATTATTGATAACTACAGTCTAGATGTCTGGTTTTTGTTTTGGGTTGCATACCTTAGGAAATATTTTCTTCAATTTTTATAACAACATATTGTGATCCATCAACAATCAGAGCACAAATCTTCTCAGGAAGATAATTTAGTTCGTTTTAACACTTTTTCATTTGGTTGGTATTAGCCGTTTTGATCCATTTTATCTTCACAGTCCCATTAACGATCATCACACCAAGCAAAATTACAATGGCACCTACGATTGCTTCAGGATACATTGATTCGTTCAAAAATACAACACCCAGGAAGACACCAAAAATGGGCAATATATAGGTGACAAGCGAAAGATAGGAAGCACTTGCACTTTCCAGGATGCGGTAATACAACATATAAGCTATGACAGTTCCGAAAATAGCCAAAATCAATAGCGAAGCAATCGCTCCACCGGACAGGCCTGACAACTGATAAGGTCCGTCCATGAATATTGAAAAGGGGATCATGTATAATGCTGTAACCAACAGCTGTGAAGCAGGCGCATGCAAGGGTTTGGTGCCTTTCAAATGTAGACGTGCGTAAACCACCCCCATACCATAGCTTACCGCTGCCACACTCACTGCAACAATACCTTGAGTTGTGGTCACCATTTCCAAAGACAGGTTAGGAGAAGTTAGAATTATTAATCCTAAAAGGCCTAGAAATACACCAAACATTTTCTCGAAATTGATCCGCTCATCTTTGATCATGGCTCCTGCCAGGAGTATTGTACTCAGGGGTGTCAAAGCGTTGAGAATGGATGCCAAAGCACTATCAATATATTGTTCACCCCAATTTATCAGCACAAAGGGCAATGCATTGGCAAAAAAACCCACAATGGTCACATCCTTCCAAAACTTAAATGACCGAATGAACTTTTCACCTTTTATCAATAAATAAATATTGATCAAAACGGCAGCGATAGCAATTCTTAAAGCAGCGAGCGTAAAAGGAGGAATTTCTATAACCGCTACTTTAATCAAAAGAAATGAAGGCCCCCATAAGGAGGCCAACAACAGCAAGAGAAGTAAGTTTTTAGCTTTCATAAAGTTCGACTAATTATTTTGTTATTGAGGATAATCCGATGTAATGACCGTATTTCTTTTTCAGGTATTTGATCAGATCAAAGGTCTCTTGCTGACGATTCTTTTTAATCTGTATGTTATTGTTTCTTCTACTTTTGTTATGAGTTCTTTGAGGTGCATTTTCAATGATCGTCGTTTTCATAGTTTTGGTATTTTCTTTAAACCATGTAACGGTATCATTTTTTTACCGTTCTATTAATTTGATGAATTTATTTTCTTATTTTCATGAAAAATATTAATACTAGATCGTTATGGAGATACGTCATTTAAGATTGGTTAAAGAAGTTGCTGAGAAAGGAAGCCTGACAAAAGCCATGGATACACTTTTTCTATCTCAGTCGGCACTAAGTCATCAATTGAAAGAAATTGAGAATCAATTAGGTGCTTCCCTATTTCACAGGGTTAATAAAAAACTGATTTTGACTGGGGCTGGAAAAATTGTACTTGATTCTGCCGAGCGTATTTTGGATGAATTAGATAATGCCAAGCTATCCGTAAAAAAGTATGCCAGTGGAAATAAAGGCACATTGAGAGTCTCAACACAGTGTTATACCTGTTATCATTGGCTTCCTTCATTGATGATCGAGTTTAACAAGGAATTTCCAAATGTAGAAATTGAAATATTTCCCGAGCCAAATACCGATACCGTAAAACAGGTATTAAATGGCACCATAGATCTGGCCATTGCTTCTGAGAATATTGATGATCCCAATCTAAAGTCCATTGAACTCTTCACTGACGAAATGATGGCATTGGTTCCAGCCAATCATCCATGGGCAAAGAGAAAATATGTGAACCCAGTGGATTTCGAAGAGGAAAATGTGATTATCCATTCACTCCCACTGGAGGGTGTCACCCTATTTAATCAGGTGCTCATACCAAATAACATTACCCCGAAAAAAGTCATTCCTATACAAATTACTGAGGCAGCCATAGAAATGGTCAAGGCCGGAATGGGTATTAGGGTGATTGCCAAATGGATCATTGAACCCTATTTGGCCGATAAACGATTAGCAGTAGTTCCGGTCACCAGGAAAGGCTTGTTCAGAACCTGGTATGCCGTAACCTTAAATAAACCCGATACCCCCCAGTATATTGAAAATTTTGTCTACCATTTGAGATGCAATATTGCGGGTATCTGCAAAGTATGATTTGGATAATGGTTCCTGGAGCAACCTAAATTGATCCTCCAAGTTTAACTAGTATACACTCATTCGTATCTGAGTGTCTTGCTCGGCTGGATCATAACTATCCGCACGATTTGCTGACAAATAGTTAAGCTTGTTACGAGCAATAAGATCAATAACGCTATTGAAAAAATCACCCAGGAAAGTGAGGTTTTATAAGCAAAGTCTTCCAGCCATTTTTCTGCCAGATAATAGGTTAGCGGAAATGATGCAACACTGGCTATGAAAATGGAGATCAGAAATTCCTTAGATAGTAGCATTGTAATGTTCCATACCCTGGCACCAAGTACCTTACGAACGCTGATCTCTTTGATCCTTTGCCTCATAATAAATTGAGCATAACCGAAAAGGCCCAATGCAGCCATAAAAATGGCTAAAATGGTAATGATCATCAAGCCCTGTCCTAATCGCTGTTCGGTCTGATAGGTCAGAGCAAATTGGTCATCCAAAAAGCTATATTCAAATGGCTCGTCGGGGAACAGTTTTTCCCAGGATTGTTCAAGATGGTTTATTGCTTCAGTCGTACGCTGAGCATCTAACTTGCACGAAATATAAAAATACCAATAGGGTTTGATGATAAACATCATAGGTTTGATGTTATGATGTAATGATTCAAAATGCACATCTTTCACCACACCAATGATCTCTCCTTCTCTATTTTCCACCGGTTGTCCGGGATCTCCCGTTTTGAATTCCACCGCAAGCCGATGGCCTATTGGCTCATCAATGTTTAACAATGTCAAAGCGGATTCATTGACAATATAAGCTTGCTTTTGATCTGTGGCTATTTCATCGGAAAAATCCCTTCCTGCAATGAATGGCACTTCATAGGTAGTAAAGAAATCATGATCAACAGCGGCCGTGGCTATCTTTGAAGGTTCACCTGAGGCAGTTTGTACATCGATCATATTACCAACGTAGTCGGTCGGTTTGTACATCGAAAGTGACACAGATTTTACCCCGGGGGAAGCCAAAGCAGCCGTTTTAAATGGCTGCGTATCATAGCGAATCAATCTTCCTCTTGGGATCAGCAATATTTGATCTTTCTCATAACCCAATGCTTTATCTCGAATATAATTCATCTGGTCGTATGTCACGATTGAGCTTATCAATAGACAGGAAGCTATGAAAAACTGGAATACCATCAATATTCGGCGCAAGGTTGTTCCTCTTTTTTGATGCTTAAAGTCGATAATGTCCACCATATTACGGCCCCAGAAAATCATGGATGGAAACGTAGTGACAATGAAAGTAATCAAGAAAATGAAGAGGGGTAACAAATAGATTATCTGGCTAAACCATAGCTCATCCAGAGTCAGATGTGTATTCAGGAAAACGTTAAACGGATCCAAAGTATAGTGCAATAGAACCACAGCCAAGGCAACGGAAATCACAACTGAGATACAAGCTTCTAGTCCAAATTGGAATAAAAGCTGTTTTTTGGTTGCTCCTATAACTCCTCTGATACCTATTTCCTTGGCTTTATCCTGGAATTGTGCTAAAGTAAGTGTAACATAATTCGCTACTGTAATAATCAATACCAGTAATCCAATGGCCAATGCAATTTTGGGATAATTAGGGTTTGTTGTTTTTGTATAGTTGGCAATAACATCCTGATCCAGATGAATATCCCTTACCGGTTGCATGAATCCCAAATAAGATTGGTAAGCTGAATGATCATGTTGCACATATTTATTCACAAAATCTTCAAAAGTACTTTCGAAATCTGATGCCAAGGTGTTGACCGGAAGTTTTACATAGCTATAGCAATAATTCATGGTCCAGCTATCGGTAATGCCTCCCGGAAATACCTGCATACCTGTTTCAAAAGAAATAATGATATCAAAATCAATATGCATGTTATCGGGCCATTCGGGAATGATTCCGGTGATCTTAAGCGGATAATAAGCACCATTCCACCTCAATTCTATTACAGTACCAGGCTCCGGTGTGTCATCAAAATACTTCTGAGCTGCCGATTGTGTTAGTATTACTGAAAAAGGTTCTCTTAGCGCTGTTTCCTCATTGCCTGTAAAGTCTCTGAAAGTAAAAACTTTTAAAAAATCTTTGTCTGCCCAAATCATATTTTCTTCCATAAAGGTCTTATCGCCATTCTTAAAAAGTGTTTTGGACCTGTCCTTAAAAAATCTGGTAAAAAGATAATCAGGATATTCCTGTTTCAAAGCAGGAACCAATGGAAAAGCGGTCACGCCCACTTTGTTTGTTTTTCCTACCCTGCCTAACCGATAAATGTGATCAGCATTGTTGTGAAATTGATCATAACTAAATTCAAATTGAAAGTATAGCCAGGTAAGTAAGAAACAAGTGATACCTATGGCAAGCCCTGATATTTTCATGGCATTGTACCATTTGCTTCTCATGAGACTTCTTAGGGCAATGAGCCAATAATTCTTGAGCATGGTTGTGGGATTTAAGATGTTGGTAGTTTCTTGGTTTAATTGTACAAATCCCCGTTTTTCGAACTTCATAACAACAGCCTGATAAGCATCCATAAAACGGGCGCCATTGTTTATCTTCATTTCCACTTCACTACAAATATGATCCAGTACATCTTCCAGCAAGGGTTCATAGCTCACACCTCTGGCTCTGAGATCTCTTTCTATAAATTCAATTTGTTGATCCTTGAGCTTCATGACATGCTTGTTTTCGGGCTAAGCAATAACCTCATGGTCCGGACAAAATTTTCAAATTCCTGTAACTTTTCTTTGGAAGATTGATGCCCCGCCCTGGTAATGGAATAGTATCTTCGCACCCGTTTCCCAATTGAGACCCTTTCCATTTGCACCAAGCCTTCCTCTTGCATCTTATGCAGAATGGGGTAAAGTGATCCTTCGGGTAATTGAATATCTCCCTTAGACAATTCCTTTACCTTCTGACTGATTTCATAACCATACATCCGGTCATGTTCACTCAATAGCTTCAATATAATGGTTTGATAAGTTCCTTTTAATAATTGCGACGAGTACACTTTCTTCGGATTATATTCTAATACAATATATTGTTATACGATGTATTGAAGATAAAATGTAAGTACTTAAAAAGCAAGAATCTATCTCAATATTTCAATACTTGCTCAAAAAATAATCAAGTCCTGTATCTTCAATTCGTTTACCTTGCCGGAAACAAACATTAACACATAACTCAAAACTATCTAACTCATCTTACCATCACTTCATCCACAAAGATCCAGGCAGGCAATCCGGCTCCGTGGTGCCAGATCGGGGCTTTGTCGATGTTGTCTGCTTTAATTTTAATGTAGCGAGCATTGATTGGCTCAAATCTACTTTCAAAGTACTGAATGTCGTTCACCTTGCTGGCTTTACTTAGTGGTTTGGCATTGGTTAAAATATCCAGCTTTTGATAGTGTTGGCCATCCTGTGAAGTATAATATGAAACCGATTTTGGAAAGAAAACAATGTGATTAGTTACTTGCAGAAAGGCACTGGATACTTCTTTAACAGGCATCAATTGACCAAGGTCTATCACAGCCTCCAGGTCGTTTCCTTCAAAACCAAGCCAATTTGCATAAAAACTGGCCCCTCCCAAAGCACCATCAGTCAGGGCTTGAGGATCTTCATTTGCATACTTTTTGGGTTTTTCCAATAAAGTAACTGCTTTACTTGCCGCGAGATTTGGTTGTTTATTTCTTGCGAGCGTTGTTTCATAGGCCTCCACATATTCCTCAACTTTATACCCCATTTCATTCATTAACGTGATATCCCACTTTCTGCATGTTTCATGAAATCTTTGAATTCGATCTGTTAACGATTTTGAGACTTGCTGCTCTCCTTGCTCATTTGTTTCTGTCATGGTGAACGTTTTTGATAAACTCCTTCTGGAAGCTTCTAGTATGGCGTAATCGACACTCATTCGAGCTCTTTTCACTCTTTCAAGCACTTCAGGTTTATTCGCCACAACCTCTTCTGCCTGATTATACCAGGCATCATATTGCGCCAGTAGTTCGGCATTCAGGAAAGAATCGAAACCCTGTGACGGATCACCATACAAGAACAAAAAGAAATCGGAGTTCTCTTCCAAAGAATTATGAACGGTATGAATATATTTTTTTATATATTCTCCCGCTTCTTCATAGTATCCGGTCAGAAAATCATGCATCAGGGAATCAACATTCAGATCAGGGTTCCATAATAATTTGCTGGTCAGGTATGTCCGAAGTTCAAAAAGTTCGCTGGGATGATGACTGTGTTGCTCAAATACCCATCTGGCATGATTATCCCTAAACAATTGTATATTAGGTTGAAGTGTATTCAAATTAGGAAAAGGGGCTAAAAAATTTGTGAATTGTGTGGTATAATCCCATATCCTTATATTATCCGTTTTTTTACCCCAGGCAATGAGATCATCTGAAAAATCCGTGCACTTTTCGGAAATCGGTGCACTGCGATCACATTCAATTGAGCAAAGGGTGATCAGCACGTTCTCTCTTGGCTTCAGGTTTTGAGGAGCCGAACGGGTATATTGATAAGCCAGTGTCGAAATTGTTTTTTCAGGAAATGCTTCTGCTACTTCGTTCACAAATTGGATCATAGAACCGGAGGGAGATCCCTCCTGCTCATGGATTTTCGAACATGACTCACATTGGCAATATTGTTGATTGTCATCCTGACTTACCGATATTACACTGGCTTCGGGATGTTCCTCCAAAAGTGCTGCCACTTTATCTTTTACTATCCGGAGAACTTCGGTATTGGTCAGACAAAGCTGTGTTGGTATCCTTTTACCATTTCTTAAAGCATAATATTCAGGGTGATTGCTGTAGTATTCTGATTCCGGGACAAAGCGATGGAAGGTATGAACCCTAGCACCGGGAACGTAATTAGGAAAGGCTTCATAAGTTGCTTTCCTTTTATCTGCAAATCCATGATTTTGATAGAATAATCTGGAATGCACTGTTCTGGTCGTGATTGCTGGTTCGTAACGATAATTTAATCCTTTGTCAATTCCGATTACAGACATTTGAGGTACTTTCTCAGCATCTGCTGCATAGAATCTCAGACCTAACTCATTCTCGAGAAAAGTATAAACCGCATAAAGTGTGCTCTTAGAACTCCCTCCTGCTATAAATAGGTCATTCCCCTCTGCTTTGAACAATATCTCATGCTCATTTATTGAAACTTGTCCTAACTTTTCCGTATTACCGATCCAAATTGATCTGCCTTTTGAAAAATCTCCCTCTGATATCAGAGGAAGTTTAGTGCCACTTATTTTTTCCAGGTATTCCTGAAGCTGCTCCCCCGCTTTAAGTTCAACACTATCTGCCTGATCGGGTACCACAATTTGATAAGAGGAAGTACCGCTGTCGGCAATGATAAGTTCATTGGATGGTTTACATGAAATTAAAACTAATAAAAGGAAAAGAGGGCTTACAATGTGGCTATGTTTCATGATCAATCTTGGAATTACAAAGTCAGGTTAACACTAAAATTCATTTCCAATAAAGATTCAATTAACCCTTAAATACCCTAATAACGGGTAGTCCTAAAGATGATGTATATTGAATTATGAGTTTTGAGTTAATTACAAATTTCAAATGACGAATTACGATCGCTTATTAAAACCATTAATTATTAGTCAGATAAGGCTAGCTGTTACCACCCTACTTTTATAAGAGATACATTATTACAAATTTAAAATTACGAATTACGATTGGTTTAAAATTGCTTTCTCGTAATTCGTAATTGAAGATTTATAATTATGTACATTAACTCATAATTCATAATTCAAAACTTGTCTCTAAAGCATTTCGCAAATCATTGATCAAATCATCCTTATGTTCCAATCCCACCGAGATCCGGATATCTCCAAGGGAAATTCCCAATCCTTTAAATTGTTCTTCATCCAGCTCCTTTAAATAGCTTATTGCGGGGGCATAGACCAAACTTTCATGACCACCCCAGCTGACACCTACCTGAAAGATCTTAAGGCTATTGACAAAGGCTTTTATCTTTTCCAGCATGTTGGTTTTAAGCTTAAAGGCCATAAGACCAGTATAGCCACTCATTTGTTTTTGCCCCAGCGTATATTGAGGAAAGTCGGGCAGTCCGGGGTAATGAACAACCTCTATTTTAGGATGGCTTTCCAAAAATTGAGCTACTGCTAAAGCATTGCTTTGATGTTTTTCCATACGCATGGGTAGGGTTCTAAGACTTCGCATTAATAACCAGGCTTCCATCGGAGCAGTCTTGGCGCCAAGTAATTCATATTCATGGTGGAATATATCATCTATGTCTTCTTGCCTCCCAATGACCACTCCTCCTACCAAGTCGCTATGTCCTCCCAGGTATTTTGAGCAAGAGTGGACTTCCAGATCGATTCCCATGGCCAAGGGCTTTTGAAAAATGGGTGTGGCCCAGGTATTGTCAATCATCGTCTTAATATTTCTTTGTTTGGCCAGTTCAGCTACAGCCTGAATGTCCTGCAAAGTAAATACAGCTGTGGAAGGGCTTTCCAGGTATATAAGCTTCGTGTTTTCCTGAATGGCATTTTCAAAATCCTGAATATTTTCCCCGGAAACAAAAGTGATTTCAATATTCATCTTTTTGACCAGGTAATTCTTCAATAGATTGTTTGCCGGACCATATAGATTCTTAACGGCAATAACATGATCATGAGGCTCCAGGAAATGTAAGCAGGAAGCCGTAATGGCAGCCATGCCTGAAGGAAATAATTGCGCCCTTTCACCACCTGCCATATGAGCAATTTTCTCTTCAACCATTTTTACAGTTGGGTTTTTACCTCTGGAGTATATAAATTGATTGATCCTATCTTCAAAAGCCTCATCTATGGATTGCCAGTCCTTGAAAGTGAACAGAGAATTCTGGAAAATAGGTGGCACAACGGCTCCCTTATATGCTTCTCTTTCTTCTGCAAGATGCATCAGAATTGTTTCTAGTTTTAGTTTATCATTCATTATTTAAACAATTGATAATCAGTAATAAATATTGTTACTTATTTTGCTTTTCGTAGAAACAACCGATTCCTAAAATAGCCAGTGTCGGAGCGACTACAATGTTAATTAAAGAAAGTAATTGCCAGTGCCAATAGTCACTGAAAGCCACACCCAAAGTTGTCGACATAAATAATGCCGTGGCAGTCCAGGGAACAATACTCTCTATCATGGTCCCATAATCTTCGATTGACCTTGAAAGTACACGCCTGGAGATCTTAAACTGATCATATCTCTTTTTAAAAGCATCTCCTACAATGAAACTGGTAGCACTTTGATTTGAAGTGATGGAGTTAGTAAAAGCCGCCGATACCAAAGAAGAAAGAATTACCGCCGATCTTGTCTTGGTAAAAGCGAAAACTTTATTCACAATCCTTGGCATGGCGTCGGTTACATCAATGGTACCAATAAAGGTCAGCACCATTAAGGTAAAAACAATCACTTCATTCAGCTCAAAGAGCCCGCCTCTGTTAAATAACATTTCAATCCTTTCCGGAATTTCCGCGGTAGCGCTGGTAGCCATATTGGTATTAAAACCACTCTTCAGTGTTTCCATAATGTCCTTTATTCCAAAGTCCTGAAATATCAGGGCCAGGATACAGGAGATGATTGACGAAGTCAATAAGGTGGGTAATGTCGCCATTTTCCTTAGAGATCCATATAGTACTATAATGGGTGGAATAAGTAAAAAAATATTGAAATTGAATATGGATCCGATAGATTGCAGGGTGTCGGAAATTTGTGAACCATTCAGATCGCCACTTTGTGGTGGATACATAAAACCAAGTGCAAAGTAAATGATGGCAGCTATGATGGCTGATGGTACGGTGGTATACATCATGGACCTGATATGATCGTACAAATCTATCTCCACAGCCATAGAAGCAAGATTTGTTGTATCAGATAGCGGAGACATTTTATCTCCAAAATAGGCACCTCCCACAATTGCTCCGGCTGTTATCCCCATATGCGCATTCACTGAGGCTGCTACACCAATGATTACCGCTCCAATAGTACCTACTGATCCCCAGGAAGTGCCGGTTAAAGTAGAAAAAATAATAGGCACAATAAAGGCTAATATGTACATATAGTTGGGATCAACTAGTTTAATACCATAATAGATCAACATAGGAATCGTACCACTAACAATCCAGGTACCAATGATGATCCCTATGGCGAATAAGATCAGTACGGCAGGAAATCCTTTTGCCAGCTTTTTTACAATAGAGTGTTGAATTACTTCCCATTTATAACCAATGATCAACAAATGAGCTGCGGAAAATACCGTGGCTAAAAGAAAAACAATTTCCAAAGGAAAAGCCGGTTGGTTAAAAAGTCTTGGTTGTAAAATAAGACCATATACGATCAGTATGGTCAAAAAGATAATGGGTAACAATAAATGAATGAATGGGACATTCTTTTCAGAAGCTTGCGTCATTAGAAGGCCTTTTAATATCAAAAAATGCTGTCACATGCATGTACGTTAATGCTTATAAGGGCAATATATCAAAATATTGGAAAAAAATGCCAGCTTAAGAAGTGCTCAAGCTCACTGGTCCTAAAAATATATTCCAGATGCCAGGTGCTAAAGAAGATTGATATTTTATTATCTAAACCTTATTATATTCATTTGCAAATCTCAACTCACCTCTGCAGCCCTATTTGTTTCTTAACTCCTTTCTCAAATAATCTATAGGATTATTTTTAGGTGTTTAATTCTCCCACGAGGAATTCAAATCAAGTATAGCCTGCTTCCTGGCATCATTGAATTATTAGCTGATTGACAAAAATACCAAAGGTTGGGTATTGATATTGATTTAATTCTCATTCAGTTTTATACGAAGGTTATTAAAACCGACATCACTGGACTTCTATAATAATTCATAAATATTGAGCAAAATCTTTTTTGATCTATGAAAAGAACTTTGTTGATCTCACTCACATTTATTCTGGCTTTAGTTCATTTCTCCAATGGGCAGAAAATGGATACGGTTCGATTGTTTATCGCAGATTTTGCCGGAGACGATTTCATCAACGACAAAGATTCCCTGATTTTATATTATAAAGGAATTTACGAAACTATAGAGAAGGAAGAATGGGATCTTAGTAATATTGACATCGCTATAAATGACATATCTTTAGCAGAAATAACTCCAAGGAGATTTTCAAAATCGATAACAAAAGATAACATAACTTATGACAGTGATCTATTACTGTATAAAATTAAAAAATCGGATATTTCCACCGAAAAACTAGAAGAAATTCGAAATCTTAAAGACTTACGACAAGTCTATTTAACAATTGAATTACCCGATGATGCAATTATAAATGAAGTAACTAAATTGACCCCTCTTCTTAACAATGCCGGTTGGCGTCAGATCGTAGCTATACTCGTAAGCATTGCAATTGTTGGAATCATATCAATCTTAGTATTAAGTGGAGGCCTTAGAGATGAAACTAGTCCAGATGTCCAAGTGGAAAAAGCGCCATACAGTTTCTCACGGACACAAATTTTTTGGTGGTCAACAATTGTAGCCAGTACAATTGCATATGTTTTCATAATGACGAACGATTTTTCAATCAATGAAACGGCCTGGATCTTATTAGGAATAACCGGAACCACTTTGGGATTGTCCTTTGCTATAGATAAATCTGATATTGCTAAGGATGACATTAAGAAAAGAATTCAAGATAATGAAAGTGAAGGTTGGTTTAAAGATATACTAAAGGATAGTTCAGGGAATATCTCGATTCACCGTCTTCAGGCATTTATTTTTAATTTAGGTTTTGGTATTTACTACATTCTTATTGTACTCCAAAGTTTAAAACTACCATCATTCGATTCGGACATCTTTATCTTATTAGGGTTAAGCAGTGGCGCTTATGCTTTTGTAAAACAAAATGAGAATAAAGGTCTTTCTTAGAGAAAACCAAACGGTCGCTGATAACCGGCTGAACAGTGGAAATTAGCCTGATTGAAGTAACACTGATACAATTAATATGAAAAATGTGAATAAAGCAATCTCAAGAAATAATTGATAATAATAAATGAGAACTTTAGGTCTTACTTTATGCTATTGGTTTGTAACACTTTTATTTACAAGTGCACAAAATTTAGAAATACATGTCATCAATGTGGGTCAGGGGAATTGCACATTTATTAAAGGACCAAATGGGACGACAATTCTTTTTGATGGTGGTAAAAAAACAAAAGGTGAAACAGAAATAGTTCCTTATCTAGACTCATTGGGATATGGATCCGACAATCAACTAGATTATATTATTGTTTCTCATAAAGATGCAGATCACTTTGAGGGTTTGATAGAAGTGTTAGAAGCCGGATATGATTTTAGAAAAGCTTATGATAATGGGAGCCGCAAGCGCCAATACAATTACAATATTACATATAAAAATCTATTGAAAAACACCACCGCGAGGAAAAGAGTGACTATGAAACCTGGAACTGAAATTGACTTAGGTAATGGAGCAAAAGCAGTTTGTGTAATTAGTGGTGGAAAAATTATTGGAAAGAACCCTATTTGGAATTTATCCGAAAATGATAAAAGTCTTGGGTTACTTATTAAATACAATGATTTTGAATTTTTTTCTGCCGGGGACTTGGGAGGAGGACAAAATTCACTGGACAATAGATGCACACACAGAAAGACAGGACAAGCTGATTTAGAAACGCCCCTTATAAAAGCATTGCAGGCTCAAAGGTTAGTTGACCGGGATTTAGGAATTGAAGTACTACATGTGAGCCATCATGGAAGTGAAAGTAGTACCAACCATATGTTTATGAACGCTATGTCTCCAAGAGTGGCAGTTGTATCTGTAGGCCAAAACCAGAGCAGATCATATCAACATCCAAGAGTTGATATAATAGAACGCGTTTTAATGGCCAAAAGTGAGTGTATTACAGCTGATCCAGCACTGGTCTTACAAACTGACGAAGGGTTGAAAACATACAGGACAAGTACAGAGGGATTCACTGTAGGCGATATTCTTATCACAGTATATTCTGACAGTAGATACATGATCTCAGCTACGGGTGAAATAGAGGGAGAAAGAAGTGAAATATTGGAAGCTGGCCTACCAATAACTTTTGCTCCGGACACAAAATAGAAAGTTGGCTATTTTCTCATTCTCTCAAAATCTAAGGTATCTGAAATTCTTGCAAGAAAATATTTTTGAAGGAAATCATTCCTATAAATTTTTATGTTTGACTGAGGCCAATTCGAACAAAACTCATCTCTCATTTCCCAAAAAATGACTATTTTCATCCCATGGATAATTGGTTGAATTTGCCTTGGGGGGAAATGTTGTTGGTTGGCACACTTTTGTCTGGTGTTGTAACAGTTGTCCTATTGTTATTGAATAAATATCCCGCCAGTCGTTTTCTGGGGAAATTAATAGCAGCCAATTTACTGTTTATTATTGCGCTTGTCTTCCAAGATGAATACTCATTTATAGGGTTATTAGCATTGATCGGCATTTCAATCACATTCTTTTTGTATACCCAGGCTTTTTTTATTCAGAATACAAGGATCAGCTTAAAACATTTACTACCCATTGCGATCGTAGGGATTGTTTCCATGGTTCCCGGAATAGCAGCATTTCCAACATTGTTTAGATTGCTTGTTACACTTTTGGTGCTTTGGTATCTCCGGCGTTCAGTATCAAGTGTAATGAGAGAAGGAAAACTCCGGGGTATTGCCTGGTTTCAAAACCCTGGCGGGCGTTTTGTCTGGTTTAGAAATTTCTTTGGTTTGAATGTTTTGCTCGTACTATACTGGCTAATAGCGTTTGAGTCCCTATTAATTGAACATTTGGCTGTTGGCGTATTAGTCCAGCTATGCTTTGTATATTTTCAGGTTTTCAAGGAGTCCGCTTTTTTCACGCCTTTATCACCGGGAAATAAGTATCAAAAGTCCACACTTACAGCACATCAGAAACATGCTATACTCCACAAGTTGGATTGGATGTTATCCAATGAGAAATTCTATTTACAAAACGATATTTCTCTAAGCAAGCTGGCTACTGAGCTAAATACAACAACCCACCATTTATCCCAGGTCCTCAATGAATCAAAGGGCATAAGTTTTCAGGAACTTATCAGTAAATACAGAATTCAGGAAGCCAAACTATTGCTGAAGGATCCGGACCACAAACAAACCAAAATTGACAATATTGCAGCGATGGTAGGCTATTATTCCAAATCGGCCTTTAACACCGCTTTTAAGAAATATACAGGTCTCACACCCACTACGTTCAAAACATCCAAGGGTGTTCGATCTTATCGGGAAGAACTTCTCCCCGATCGGAAAAGATCTTATAGTGATAACATTTTCATTAGTTCGTACCATGTTTTGTCCACAAATTTAAAAGACATCATGGTCAATAATTTTTTGAAGATCTTTTTAAGAACGCTTGTAAGAAACAAAGTTTTCACGGCAATCAATTTATTCGGGCTTATTATAGGATTTACCTGTAGCATTCTGATCTATCTGTTTATCGCTGATGAGTTGTCCTATGACAAGGAATTACCTAATAATGAACGGATTTACAGGATTACCTGGATCGATGAAAACCCTCAAACCACCACACCTCATCCAATGGCACGGGCCATGGTGGAAAATATGCCGGAGGTCGAGGTAGCCACCAGCATATCCCCCTGGTTCGGTACCGGCAAGGAAAAGCAAAAAGTTCGTATGAAAAATGAAGAAAAGAACATTTTGCTCGAAGCGGATAACTTCTATTTCGTTGATTCTACATTCCTGGATGTCTTTGAACTGGAAGTGTTGGCTGGTGATAAGCATGCCTTGAAGAAACCCTGGAATATTGTGATTACCGATGCCATAGCCACAAAATTTTTTGGCGATGAAGATCCGATCGGTAAGGAATTATTGGTTAACGACGGCCCTATGGAAGTTGCTGCAGTGATAAAAGAAATGCCCGTAAATTCACACTTCCACGTACAAGCCCTGGTGTCGTATGTGACCATTAAAACCATTGGCCCGGATAACCCATGGTTTGGTTGGGGAGATTTTGGTCATATCAACTACATCAAAACAAAATCGGGAACTGATCATTTGGCATTAGAGGCTAAGATCCCAAATCTGGTTCTCTCTTATGTGAACTGGAGTGGTCAAAAAATCAAAGCGCTAAAAAACGGATCAGAAAGATTTGAATTACAACCAGTTACAGAAATTCATTTAAACTCACACTTGCAATGGGAACTGGAAAACAACAGCAACATCCTATACATTTATATTTTGACCTGCACACTGGTTTTCATATTGCTGATCGTTAGTATCAATTATGTGAATCTGACAACGGCCAAATCAATTGAAAGAGCCAAAGAAATCGGGGTAAGAAAAACATTAGGTGCCATTCCCCGAAATTTGAGAATTCAGTTTTATCTGGAGTCCAGTGCAATTTGTTTTATAGCGCTACTGCTGGCATTGGGACTATCTGCCACTGTGTTGGATTCCTTTAACTACCTTACCGGTAGGTCATTTTCCGTGGCAGATATCTTTAATGCCAACTTTATCGTCAGGGTTGCTACGTTGTGCTTCATTATATCGCTTGTTGCCGGAATCTATCCAGCCATAACTTTCTCATCATTTACTCCCCGAAATGTGTTAAAAGGTAAATTTGTTACCTCCTTTCAAGGCAATCGGCTTAGAAGTGTTTTAGTTGTTTTCCAATTCTTTGTTTCTGCTATTTTGATCACAGGGAGTCTGATCATTTTAAAACAGATCAATTTCCTGAAATCCAAACAGCTTGGTTTTGATCAGGATGCCATCATTTCTCTTAGAGTTCCTGTTAGCGTAATACACGGTGGAATTGATGTTGCACAATTAGGAGAAATGCAAAAACAGTTCAGATCCATTGCAGGTGTCCATAGTACTTCCGCTCTTTCCAATCTTCCCGGAGGGCATTTTGATCAAAGTATAATCCATTCAGCCGATGATCCGGAGGTTAAAGTTGAAGCCTATCAGTTACATGTTGATTTTAATATCAATGATGTGTTTGGTTTTGAAATTGTGGCAGGAAAATCTTTTAATAAGAAATTTTCAGATGATGTGGAAGGGAGAAGTTTTATATTAAATGAAACAGCCGTTCGAAAACTCAACCTGGAAAATCCCATAGGAAAACGTATTATATGGAAAGGTGATCAAAGAACCATTGAAGGAAATATTGTCGGCATTTTAAAAGATTTTCATTATGAATCGCTTCACCAGACGATTCAACCACTCATTATACAAATCAATCAACACGCAACACTTCATATGGTGGTTAAGCTGGAGGGGCAAAAGTTCCAGCAAACATTAACCGCCATGGAGGCGATCTATAAAACCTTTGAAAAGGAATTACCGTTTGAATATCATTTTCTTGATGAACAATTAGCAGAGCTTTATACTACTGAAGTACGTACGCTTAATATTTTCTCCATATTCGCAGTTATCGCACTGTGTTTGGCATGTCTGGGATTATTGGGGTTGGCTATAGCCATCCTTAATCAGCAAACCAAGGAAGTCGGAATAAGGAAAATATTGGGGGCCGGCACTCTCCAAATATCCGGCATGATCCTGGGGAAATTTACCAGACTTATTGGATTAGCGCTAATGATGGGTTTACCTGCCGGGTATTTGTTTATGCAACGTTGGATCGGAGAATTCGCTTACCAAACTTCTATTGGCATAGAGCCCTTCTTAGTGTCGATAGTTACACTATTAGTAATAGCCATTGCAAGTGTGAGCATAGTGGTGGTAAGAATTGCCTACACAAATCCCGCTGAAGTATTGCGGTATGAGTAATTAACCCAACCGTACGCCTGGATTTATTTCGATTTTTTATGATAAATTTATAAGTGCATCGTTTCGAAATTATGTATCAAAAGCTTGGCGAACACTTATCACAATTCAAATCAATGGAAGAAGAGGATTTTGAACTGCTTCGAAAATACTTCAAGCCCAAACAGTATTTTAAAGGTGATTTTTTAGTTAAAGGGGATGAAACCTGTGATGAAGTGCTGTTTATTGCGGAAGGTTACTTTCAGGTGTTTGTACTTAACGATATTGAAGAAAATACAATACACATAGCTGGTAATGGTGATTTTATCACGGCATTATCGAGTTTTATCAGTAGAGCACCCAGTGATGAATATGTGCAATCCATTACTGACTCAAATGGATTGGCCATTAACTACCAAGATTTACAAACCCTGTATGATCACTCCAAAAGTTGGGAGCGACTTGGACGCTTTGTAATGGAAAACCTATTTGTTCGAAAACAGAAAAGGGTGATTTCCTTTATCAAAGATTCCGCCGAACTTCGTTATGAGCACCTTCTACTTAATACACCAGAGTTACTTCAACATATCCCGTTACGCATTCTAGCTTCCTACATCGGAGTCAAACCCGAAACATTAAGTCGCATTCGCGCTAAGATTTCTTGACTTTTGTCAAGTGATCAATCCTTTTTCAAACATTATTTTAGCCATGATTTTCGAATCATAAACACATTATTGATTAAAACTTCAGACCATGGAAATAAAAATATTGTATGCCTCACTGGCGGGATTTTTTGTACTGGGATCATTTTTTGAATATTATGTTACCCGCAAGCATAAACCGGGCTATTATAGCCTTAAGGATATATTTATCAGTATCAGGCTCATGTTTACCGGATTATTGGTGGATGCCATTATTAAGCTGCTGGCTCTATATCTTTTGCTTAAATTAGTTCCATACGCCTTCTTTGATTTGGACTATTCCTGGCCCGTATGGGTGCTCTGTTTTGTTGTTTGGGATTTTCTGTTTTATTGGATGCATTATTTGGAGCATAATGTAAGGCTGTTTTGGGCTATACATGTCAATCACCATTCCTCTAAATACTTGAATCTTTCTACTTCTTTGAGATCTGGTATATTCAAGGGAGTTTATCGATACTTCTTCATTGCACCTATTTTCTTGATAGGCTTTCCATTACCAATGTTTTTAATCATTTACGTGCTTGGCAAACTTTGGGCTTTCTTCTCTCATAGCCAATTTTTAGGAAATTGGGGCATTTTTGAACACATCGTAGTAACTCCCACCCATCACGGTGTGCATCACTCATGCAATGATGATAACCTAGGTAAAAACTTTGGTGAAACCCTTATTGTGTGGGATAAATTATTTGGCACCTTTAAATCTACCAAAGGAGCATTGACCTTCGGAATTCACGAACATGTGAACGAAAGTAAATTCAGCAATGTGGTATTGCACGAGCTAAAAGAAATGAGAGAAGATGTGAGTAACGCCAATACTTTTAAAGAGAAGTTGTTATACATATTTGGCAAACCAGGATGGAAGCCTCAAGCAGTCCACTCCAAAAAAACCTTAATTGAGGGATGATGGGACTATTGATCATATTACTCGTTATTGTTATTGGTGTTATCATCCTTTGGGCAATAGAATCAAGGGTATTTCTATTACTATACCAAAAGTTATTTTACCGTACTGATAAGGAAGCATTGTTTCCTGAAAATATTACCAGGTATTTTCCGGAACACCAACTCTTGAAAAAAAATTTAACCATAATCCAAAAAGAATTGATTGTGCTTATGCAGGAATACCAAAGGATTCCAAAACTACATGAGTTGGACAATCAGAACAGACGAATATCCTTTAAGGATGGTCCGGGATGGCGCACTTTTTATATGAAGGCTTATAATGGTTGGTTTATCGATAATTGTAGACGCTGCCCTAATACTTACTCACTTATACGACAAATGGATAATGTTCTGACCGCCATGTTCTCCATCATGGAACCGGGGAATGAGATACCTGCACATACCGGAAAATTCTTTGGATTTCTGAGATATCAGATGCCTTTGATCGTTCCAAAAAAAGGGCATTGTATGATCACCGTCGGTGACAAGACACATCAGTACAAAGAGGGGCAGGCAATACTTTTTGATGATACCATTGAACATTCTGTTGTCAACGCGACCGATGAAATGCGCATTGTGTTGTTTTTGGATATTGACAAAAGAGCTAATTTCCTGGTTAGCCTAATGAATCGTTTTTTTATGTGGTTAGTCATTGTCTCTCCCAAGTTCAAAAACGGGGAAACTAAAGCTTACGGAAAATGAAATACAACTTTCACTTCAAGCCCTTAAGAGAAGATGTATTCCTTATAACACTACAACAAAGAGTCAATACCTACTTCATTGATAGAGGCATTCATAAGAAAGCCAATAATGCTATGTGGATCAAGGCCGTTGTGATGATGGCGGGTATGTTTAGTTTATACTTTATTCTGCTATTTGGCGGCTTAGGAAAACTATCAATGTTGGTATGCGCTACGATGCTAGGTATTTTCATCGCCGGAGTTGGTTGCAATGTTTCGCATGACGCTTTGCACTACACATTTTCCAACAAAAAATGGATAAACAGATGCTTGGGTTATAGCATGGATTTTATAGGTTCCAATAGTTATTTGTGGAAAATTAACCATAATGCACACCATTACTACACCAATATATCAGGATTGGATGGGGACATACGTGAAAATGTATTGATACGTTTTAGCCCACACACCCCCTATAAGAAGACTTACTATATACAGCTTTTTACCACATTTATTATTTATGGAAGCTTTTTGTTGCTTATCATCTATAGCTTCAATATCAATAATATGTTCAAAAAGAATTTGGGCGCTAAGGCATCAATTGAACATCCCGGACATGAAATAGTCAAATTGGTGCTTTGGAAATTATGGTATCTCGCCTTTTGGGTATTGATCCCTTATCACTTCATAGAAGTCAGTTTCCTGGAATTTGTAACAGGGTATTTAGCCATGAACTTTGCTGCCGGCTACCTGCTGGCCTTCAATTTTATGGCCCCTCATAATTTTGAAGAAACAACTTATATATTGCCAGTAACCGACAAAAAAAGATCCTGGGCAGAACATCAACTCCGGACAACTTGTAATTTTAAAACCAGTAATAAGATTCTTTCTTATTTCATTGGAGCCCTTAATCATCAAATTGAACATCATCTATTTCCTGAAATATGTAGCATTCATTACCCGGAAATAAGTAAAATAGTAAAAAAAGTGTCTCTGGATTTCAATATTCCATATCATGAAAAAGAAAGCTTTTTCGATATCCTGTTTTCACATCTTAGGGTATTGAAAAAGCATTCACGAAGAATACCGGAGATTCAATAAGCGATACTAAAACGAGCTCTCGAATATTAGCAGGAACTATCAAAGTGCACCAATATCCTAAACCAGACACTTAAAATGTACAGAGATTCATCTTCCCAAGATCCTTTTTGTAAAGATGTTATAGAATATTCCTGTTGCATTAAATTTTTCAATAACTCTCATAAAATCATCAAATCTGGGGTATCTGGTTTTGACATAGTCTACATCCATATACTGATTTAGTTTACCCCAATGAGGTTTGGCTCCTCTGGACAATAAGAACTGCTGAATTCTGCTTATGATGGTATCACGGCCGTAAACATGCAACAACGCCGGGGTGTCAATATAACAAACATCTTCCCCATGTTCCGGTGTGAGAAATACTTCGGAGCCTTTGATAAATCTCAAGCCAAGTGGTGAAGTAATATGCATTTTGTATTCTTCTCTGAGGTTCCCCAGGTATTCCATAAGCGCCTCGACAGTATCTAGATAATTTCCTTCCGGATCCATCGGCACTGCTATCTCACAATCAAATGCTCTTTCTTTAACGTAGTCAAGACCCTGGTACATCACCTTATAACCTTTATTGAAGTATTCCTCATCTCTTTGAGATTTAACCGCTGTATTTAAAAACCTAGGGACATAATTCGGAAAAGTATTTATTCGCCAGATCGCGAACCATAAGAGGTATGGAAATCTACTTACCAACTCAAATGAAAAAGACCTGGAAAATCTCTTGAGTCTATGCCAGAAACCATGCTTTAATCTTTCAAGAAACATATTCCTGTCACAAGTTGCATAATCATCATGGTAGACCACCAGTGTGAGATTTTTGCCTTTAAATTTATAGGGATTTACTTGTACAAATACACTTCTATGGTTATCGAAAATTGAGCCATCTCTTAACTTCGGCAAGACACTTTTCCACTCGGATACTTCTTTTTTTTCTGATAGATAGTACATTTTATCTACTTCCAGTACATAAGAAAAGATTATCCCCATAACACCAAAACATACCACAGCGCTGTTAAAGATATCATCATCCTGGATCAGTTCCGGTCCCTGATAATCAGGGTCATTGGTCAACGCATTGCTTCCTGCACGTTCAATCCTGTATGTTTTTGCTTTGCTTTTATCCTGAAGGTCATGGGTAACCAATATAATTGATTTAACCATATTGGACATGGCGCCGAACAACAGAGAACTACCATGTGTTCCGGTTGAAATGGCTCCTGCAATACTCTGGTGGTCTATTCCTCCCATAGTAGGAATACAATATCCTGCTTTGTCGAGCGCAGCATTTAGCTCATGAACTTTTATGCCTCCTTCTACTTCAAAGTAATGCCCCTGTTTATTAGTGAAATTATAAATGCCCGAAAGTCGATTAAGTTTATCAGTGTCAATTAGAATGCCCTCTGCTTTTGGAGCATCAGAGAAAGAATGGCCGGACCCCACGGCTCTTACTGGTGTCTTGGTATCAATGCCTTCTTGTACCATTTCCAAAACATCCTGCAAAGATTCAGGTTGATAATACCTTTGAGGGGCTACCTTAATAGTTTTGGTGCTGTTTTGCCATATGGGGCGGCCAAAGAAGGACTTTTTGTTCTTTCGATGTTGATTGCTCATAATGCTTAATGTGTCAATTTAGTTTATGTAACCTCAGCTACCTTTACCATATACTTAGTCCAAGCTAAAAAGCCCTCGCTACAGTAATAAGTAGCAAGAATTTAGTATAAAGACTGAAGAATAAAGAAAAAAGCCGAAGCTATTTCTTTTTTCTTAAGTCTTTGATCTAAAATCTTGACTAAATAAGGCCTTTACATTCCCTATGGATTTCAAAACTTAAATCATTGAAACATGGCAAAAGAAAACCGGACTGCTAAAACAATCCGGGTATTTTTAATCTTTGGATTCTTTTTCAACTATTATAAAACAGAGGTATTTAGCTCAAAATCCGCATTAGACCAAATTTCATCAAAAGTCCGTTTGACTTTATCCGCCTCTTGCTTTTTATCCTGCGCATTCAAACTTTTGTACAGTCCCATCAAGGACCAACCATTTTGCCTGATATTAGATAGATCTTCTTTATATACCGTTTCCGCTTCTTGTGGTTTTCCGGCCTTTAACAATACGGCTCCAAGTGTCTGCCTCACAGATATATGCCAGGGGGCAGGTTCGCTATAAATTAGCTCGTCTTCATAGCTTATTCCTTTTTCAAGTTGTGCAACAGCTTCATCGAAATTCCCCTTGGAGGCCGCTATTTCACCCCTAAGTACATGATATGCTACCCTGGCTATTTTGGAAGATGGATTCGTATAATTTGCTATCAAACTTTCCAGGTCTTTGTCCTCTTTCAAAGTTGCCAAAGCTTCCAGTTCCTCTTCTGCCTCTTTAAGGTTGTCTTTTCTCAAAAAGGCTATCCCTCTTGCATAATGCCAGATCAAAGTCAGATGTTTATACTCTTTGCCCGGAAAAGGAATGGTTAAGATCTCATTCCATTTACCAAATCTGGTATAAGCGAGCAAGGGTGTTGAGGCAAAATCCTGGAGAAAAGGTAAGCTATTAAGTTCACTCAATGGCACTTTTTCCGCAGTTTTCTTGGCAGCCTCAATGGCCGTCTTACTATCTCCAATCAAACTGGCTGCCGACCATAAAAAATGAATATTATGTGGATAATACCCTAATGGATACATCCCCTGCGAATAACATTGTGATATATAATCTTCATCGGCAGCAATGGCATCAATGTTGGCCTTCACGGCATCTTCGTACCTGCCAACACGAATGAATATATGTGAAGGCATATGCACCAGGTGTCCGGCAGCCGGCATCAGTTTGCCCAGTCTCTCAGCGCTGGGTACAGCCAGATCCGGTTTTGGAAGCTCCACCATATGTATATAATAATGGTGCGCACCCGGATGGTCAGGATTGAGTGCCATGGCCTTTTCGAGGGCGGTTTTACCCTCAAGGGTATTTGAGTATGGATTTCCTTCGTTATCCCAGTAATTCCAGGGCATCGTATTCATCACTGCCGCAGCGTATAGTGTCTGGACATCAGCATCTTCAGTATATTTTCGGGCTACTTTCTTCATGGCTTGCATATAAGCCTTGTTTAATTCTCCAATATCTTTTTCCAAATCTTCACTATAGCGGGTAGCAAGCGCTTCAATCAAATCCTGTTCCTTGACATTGGCTTTAGTAGCATATTTTTTTGCTTTCTGCCATGCTTCATAGGCTTTTTTCTTTCGGTCATCATCAGGAAATGGATCATTGATATTGGGTCCCAATGCATAAGCCTGGCCCCAGTAAGCCATCGCTGCTTGAGGATCGCGCCTGGCTGCTTCCAAAAAGGAACGGTGTGCTTCTGCATGGTTAAAAGCATAGGTCAAACTCAAGCCCTGGTTAAAGAAAATTTGTGCTTTGCCCTCTGCAGTAGTAATAGCAAAATGATGGTTTCCAAGATTTTCGAACAATGGAGCAATTTGTTGTGTCGTGTCGATGCCTTCCAATAGGAATACAGGTGTGGTGCATTTTACAATTTTGGCATCCAAAGTGCCATAAACCGCTTGAGTAGTTTCTTTTGATTTAGGTTCTTTCTCCTCGATTGGAGCAGATACAAAAATCACCATAATGGATAAAACCATAGCCAGAAAGACGATTGTTGGTTTTAATTTCATGATTCTTTGGGGTTTTGGTGGTGGAATATTTATGTGATTTTTAATTCAAGGAATACAAACCATAAATTGATAAGTCCTATTTTATGGCGAAACCAATCTTCCGTAACCCTACCTGCGCTGTATTTTTCTCTAATTTAATGAATTTCAGATAGATATGCACTTATATTTCTAGTGGCAATTCAATTGTTAGAGAGCTGTGTCGGCTACTTGTTCATACATAACTCACAGGTTATGAATTATTTAAAAAAATCATTAAATTAAAATAGGCTAATCACACCCAAGCGCTGGATTAATGAATCTAATATGGGAAACAAGATAGAGTTTATAAGGTCCATATCAAAGTTGGCTCCTGTAGCTTTTGGTGCTGTTGATCTCTACAAGGATCAATTGATTTGCTCCAGTGGCCTTGCTGAAAAGCAACTTGGCTATACAAAGGAAGAACTGGTCTATCACAGCAAAAATAACTTCGAATCAATTATCCATCCGGACGATTTGTTAGAATCTGAATTAGCCATTAAAAAGCTAATGGAAAGTAAAGCCGGTGAAATTGTTGAATCAACCTTTCGCGTCAAGCGATCAGACGGAAAATATTTATGCCTGTTTGTTAGAGATCTGGTATTTGAGTGGGATGAAGAAGACAAACCCTTGAAGTATGCTACAGTTGTACAGGATATCACAGAAGTTATGGAATTAGAAAAAGAACTGGCTAAAAAGGTTAAAGCCCCGGATGATATTGCTCTGAAAAATGCGCATGAACTACGTGGTCCGGTCGCCACTATTCTAGGTTTGGTTGACTTAATGAAGAAGGAAAATTTCAAAACGGAATACAATGAGAAGATATTCCATCATTTAGAAAAAACTGTTAAAAAACTGGATGAGGTAATCCATGACATTAATAACCTGTCTTATGCTTAATGCAAAGATTTAACTCTGCTAAATAAATCCGCACTTCAAGAATCTACTGATACTGCTCCAAGTATTCTCCTGAAAATTTTTTTGCACTTCTACATGAATATCATCAATAAGGGAAAGGAGTTGCTGATGAAATACTTTAAAATCACTCGGGCCGATTTTTTCCCTAAGTCCCTCAGCAGTACCATCTGGTAAGAAAAGTTCCACTTTGGCTTTACCATCATTCATTTCGCAATGCACTCACCGGATTGCTTATTGCCGCACGGATTGATTGGTAACTTACCGTAATAAATGCGATCATAAGTGCCGATGTGGCTGAGAAAATGAATATCCATACGGAAAGATCAATCCGATAGGCGAAATTGTCCAGCCATTTGTCCATAGCATACCAACCCGTTGGAATGGCAATCAACAATGAAATCATCACGAGTCGTGTAAAATCTCCTGTTAGTAACAGAAAAAGATTGCGCACCGAAGCACCCAGCGCCTTTCTGATCCCAACCTCTTTGGTTCGCTGCTCCGTGGCGTAGGACACCAGTCCGAAAAGTCCCAGACAGGAGATAATGATGGCTAGTCCCGCGAAATAAGAAGAAAGCCTGCTTGTCCGGTGTTCAGCGTCATACATCTCAGCAAAATCATCATCCAGGAAATAGTAATCAAATTCCCTGTCAGGGAGATGTTTATTCCAAACAGCCTCAATAATGGAAACGATATTTTCCGCTTCCCTATCATCGTATTTGATGTAAACTCTATTCGGCTGAGGCAGTTTGAAGATCACGATTGGTTCTATAGCGGTATGGATAGATTTAAAGTTAAAATCCTTTACGACACCTACAATTTTTCGCTCTCCGGAGGCGGTAATTGTCTGACCAACCGGATCGTCGAGCCCCATAATCTCCTTGGCCTGCTCATTGATGATGACAACCGCAGAATCGGTGTGAGAAAATGCACTACCTTCGATCATCGTCATCTCCATGGTCTCCATATAATGTTCATCCATTCCCATATAATGAAGCAATATGGTTTCATCAGGATTTTTGCCAGGCCAATCAAACCCCGAAGTACTACTCAAAACATATCCGGGATGACGATTAGATAATCCGACATTTACGATGCCCGATTGCTGGCGTAATTCATTGGCAAAAGTACCGGAATGCTCACCAGGAACAAAGGTATAAATGACATTGTCCCGATTGTATCCAAGGTCTACATTTTGGATAAACTGTAATTGTTGATAGACCACTGTGGTTCCAATAATAAGTATCACAGAAATCACAAACTGTAACACAACCAGCACTCTTCTCAGTGTTGCGCCTTGCTTGCCCGTAACTACCTGTGCTTTTAAGGTAGATACAGGTTTCATGGAACTCAGATAGATAGCCGGATAACTGCCTGATAATAATCCTGTTAAGATAGTTATTCCAACTATTGCCATAACCAGCTTTATTCCGGATTCGGGATTTATCAATACCTGCAAACTGAATTCTTTGTTGGCGAGTTCATTGAATGACGGAAGTATCAAAGCCACAATAACAATGGAGAGGATCACTGAGGTAATAGAAAGCAAAACAGACTCGCTGAGAAATTGAACAACAAGTTGATTCCGATGGGCACCCACTGTTTTCCTGAGCCCCACTTCTTTCGCCCGTTTTGCTGAGCGGGCTGTTGACAGGTTCATAAAATTAATACAGGATATCAGCAAAATAAAAAAGGCCACAATGGTAAATATGCGAACATACATCATCTCTCCTTTCCTACCCACTTCAACGGTAAAATCAACTTCTCCCAGATAAATATCCAGCAAGGGCTGCAGGTAGATATCCGTTACAGAGCCCTCGTTATTTGCTTTGATCTGACCAATGATTTTCTCATTCACACTGTTCAGATCAGCTCCAGGCTCAAGTTCCACATAAGTATACAGCCAATTAGACCCCCAATTGTCGGCACGATCGGGGTTATTGGCCAGATAATTTTCAAAGTTTTTAATATATCGGAAGGAAAGATGGGAGTTTCCCGGAACATCGCGGATCACCGCAGTCACCAAAAACTCTTCATCACCAAGTTTGATCAATTCTCCAATCGGATCTTTATCGGGGAAGTATTTATCGGCCAGTTCTTCATTTAGAATTAGGGCATTTATTTGCTCCCGGAATGATTCGATACTTCCCTGTACCAATGGAAATGAGAACATTTCAAAGAAGTGCTGATCCACCATGATTCCTCCGTTCTCCACAATCTTTTTATCGCCCACTTCAAACCTGTCACCCTGGAAAACCACTCTCGTAAAATTGACTACCTCCGGATATTCTTCATGAAGAGAAGGACCAAGTGCGGTTGGTGTCACCGCTACAGGAAATACGGGCTGACCGGCATAGTACTGGTTTTCCACCACCCGATATAGTTGGTGCTTTTTAGTATGAAAATGATCAAAGCTTAACTCATCACTGACAAAGAGTGCAATCATAAATACAATGGACAAACCTATTGTTAATCCTATGATGTTCACAAAGGCATAAAACTTGTGTTTCCAGAAATTCCTGATAGCGATTTTGATGTAGTTATTAAGCATGATGGTATTGAGTAGAGAAGTTGATACAGATTTTGGTGTAAGGTTCCAATATTCTTCCCTGGCCAAGGGATTGATCTCTCCAAATTCCCGGACAGCCTTTTCAAAAGCTTCCTGTTCCGTGCATCCCGTGCTCAGGAGATCATCAATATGATCCCTGAGATGTAGTTCCATCTCACGGATTGAACCATGATTAAAGGCCTTGTACTTTCGAAAAGATCTGAGCCAATGCCGTATGGAACTTTCAAGGTCAAACACGGTTCTTATGTTGATGGTTTAACATCCCAAATTTTATCTAATACAGCATTTACTTGCACCCACTGTTCCTTTTCAAGTGTTAATGCCTCTTTTCCGAGTTCGGTAATTTCATAATACTTCCTTGGTCTTGAGTCACCTGACATGATCCATTCGGAGCGGATCAGTTTGTCCTTTTCCAGTCGATGCAGTACCGGATAAAGCATACCGTCCGACCATTCCATTTTACCTCCCGACATCTCTTTGATCTTTTTAATAATCAAATACCCATAACTATTCCCTTGTTTGAGAATACCTAAAATGATGGGTTTTGTTGAGGCAGCTGTTAAATTCTTAGATATCATATTATTCTATATACCTTACAGTACTATGTATCATAAATATAGTAATTTTTATTTAATCAAGCATTGTACTTTGTTTTTTGTGTGCCAGCTGTTGGTTAATTGAAAGGATTAACCAGGTTCAACTTCTATAAATTGGCAATGTAAAGCCTATGACCTACTTCTTATATTCGGAAACCTGAAGTAGAATTACATTATAGTATAGGGTATCACTGGGGCCGTATAAACCATTTTCAGGATAGGAGGATCGTTTGCTTAGAGATGGTGGTACGATTAATTTACGTCGCTCACCAACCTGCATACCCGTCACTGCTTCGTCCATCCCTTTGATCACCTGATTGCCTCCCAATAAAAAGCGAATGGGGTGGTTTAAGGCCCAGGTGTCGGTAATCATAGTACCATCTACAAGTTGTGTGGTTTCATGAATGAGCACCACATCTCCTACTTTGGCAATCGGTCCCGACCCTGTTTCTATTATTTCATAAATCAGTCCTGATGCTGTGGTATCTTGTTGATTGATTATCCCAATCTCCATTACAGTTGTCGATTTTATATATGAGATAAGACCGAACAAAGATATATAAATCCATACGGGCATTTGCTTCAGGATATTCATTGATTTTCGTTTATCTGTTTACTTAACTTAAAAGGAGACATTCCAATCACCATGGTCTGTACCTCACAAACCGTCTAATCATTCAGGTCTGTGAAGACACAGACCTGGGTTAAAGCACAAACAGATATGTAAGGGGTCCTCTCTAAGATCAATACACCAATGTATATAGCATTTAAAAATTGAGACAGAACCAACTGTAAAAAAATGTAAAATCGCCTGCAAATTCTTGTAAACGGATATCTAATCGCTAAGAATGATAAGCACTATTTGATTGAGTTTAAAACAAAGCTGGCATAACAGCATTCTTTAATAATATAGACAATACCCGGCTATTTTGTGAAATGCTATACTTTCATTAGATATCCTTTGAACTTCTTCGTTCATTTGTGACATACCATTGCCCGTTCACTTTGAAGATAACCAAATAAGTGGTCTCATATTTATCAGGTTGATCTATCCTGGCTATGGCCAGCTGATCATGGTATATCTCTATGGATGGTAACTGGCTAAAATCCATAAATTGATGATGCGTATCGCTCCGGAAGGTTTGCAGAAAATCATGCTTGTTCACTACTTGTAAAATTCCGGATGCATCCTGGTATTTTAAATCCCAATCTTCATGTATCAATACGGATAGTAGATTGACATCATTCCTGGATAATGCCTCATAGTAGTTATTGATCAAAGTCTCGACCTCTGCAAAGCTGCTTTTCAATTGAGATGGCTCCCGATGTTGTTTTCTGGGATTAACCCAAATTTTATCCATGATTTTCCAGGAATCACCAATCTTAAATAGAAAAAAACTGGTTGAATTTCTACTTGGATCTTTATTCACCCTGACAAAGCACAAATCATCATAGGCAAATCCAATATCCGCGATTACCCTTTCTTTTGCATAATCCTGGTAGGGTCCATGATCGGCTACCCTTTTCAAAAAGGCTGCCTTACCTTCCACATTTAGCGTAGTCGCTCCCGGATTATCCGTATCTTTCATGAGCCACTCGTTATGAAAAACCTCTTTCAATAGATGCAGTTCGGCCTTCTCAACGCCCTGATAGTAATTCCCCATAACGTCATAGATGCCAGTTAAGGATTCCAGGTATTTATTCTGTATCTCTTTTTGAAAGATATAAGATGACTCCATTGTTTTCGGTTTGGTTATAGTTTGAGACATTGGTGTGTCACACCCTATGGTAAACAACAGATAGCACCACACGATAGAATGCCATGGTGGATTGGAAAAACCGGATTTAAATCTTTTCATGTTCATGATCAATTGAAGGGTTTCAACATAATATGCAATGTATCGTGATGAATCTTTTATTCAATTGGTGTAAGGACTGCATACCCCTCTCAACCCACGCTTATCCTGGAATGATCACAAAGAAATTTCAAGCTCACTTCCCAATTTTCCTTCAATAAGTTCAGGGCCTGCTGAATGTCTTTTCTTTTAAGGCTCTTCATTAGATCATCATGAGCCACGGCAGATTTCTCGATATTGCCGTGATGATTCATGTATTCAAGTTCGTAGAAAAAAACTCTGATCTTCAGATCTGTGAGAATCCTTTTAGCAGTATCATTTTGATAATTTCTCAAAAGCGTTTCGTGAAAATGAAGATCCTGTTTGACGGCTTCCTCTTTGTTATTGGCATTCCTGAAATCGGATTGGATTTGCATTAAGTCCTTGAAATCCGAAGAAGCATATTCAGATTGCATTAAACCCATGCATTCCAGGTTCATGATAATCGGGTAAATTTCATTGGCTTCTCTAATGGTAAGTTCAGGGACAAAAAAACCTCGATTGGCTATCATACTCACAATTCCGGCTTGTTCCAATTGGGTCAAGGCTTCCCTGATCGGTGTAACACTGACCTCAATTTTTCTGGCAATCTCAGCCAAAGAAATGCGTTCTCCGAAAGTGATATTGCGATCAAGCATTTCTTGCTGAAGATATTTCCTGACCTGATCTCGAAGTGTGATTTTTTGGATCATATACTAAATATAAAATATCGTATATGATTTTAAAATAAATTCTTACTTTTTTCAATCATTTTTACTTTGAATTCAAATTTATAATAGCTTAAACCTTCTGAAATACAAAGCGTGGAAATGGTAGTAATGATTGCTTTGTAAATCTACTATCAATTTCATTGATTCTTGCGAAACGCCCCTACTCATCCTTCAATATTTCCACAGGATTTTGACAGGCTGCTTTGAGTGATTGATAACCAATGGCGACCAATGCAATTACAAGAGCACTGAATGCCGCTAACATAAATACCCAAAGATCAATGGGAGTTCTATAGGCAAAATTGGTCAACCAGGTATCTACCAGAAAATAAGCCATTGGAGAGGCAAGTAATATGGCAATGAATATCAATCTGGTGAATTCCGATGAAAATAAAACCAGCAGTGCTGATGTGCCTGCCCCTAGCACTTTTCTAATCCCTAATTCCTTCATACGTTGTTCAGCAGAAAAAGCCGCTAAACCAAATAAACCCAGACAAGCAATGATTACCGCCATTGCTGTAAACAGGTTTAGAATAGTACCCATCCTTTGCTCCGACCTGAAAGTGCTTTCAAATTCCTGATCCATAAAACTATAGGAAAATGGAACAGATGGATCTATTTGTCTAATCTCATCTCTCACCTGATCTAGCACCGATTGAAGATCTGAAGTGTTCTTAACAACTTCAGAGTTAAGCTGTAAGGACAAATAAGATCGACCTCTTCCATAATTATACCACAGATCATTTTGATGATGTATGACCATCAGAGGTCCTATTTTCTCTTTGACGCTATTGAAATTAAAATCTTTGACCACCCCGATCACCTCCATTTTTTCTTCATTGTCAAATGCCTGGATAACAAATTTGCCTATCGGAGAATTGGTGTCATAGGTTTCCCTTGTCCCCCATCCCAGCACTTTGACGGCTTCTTCGTTAAGAATAACACCATATTTATCATTAATACGTTCAGGATCAAAATTTCGTCCGGCGACAAACTCGGCTCCCAGCAAATTCAGATAATCCCCTTCCGCCCTGAAATTACTGATGTCTACCACAGGACTTTCCGGTCCTGAAGCGCGATACCTTTCGCCGTCCCAAATATTAGGAGGAATAGCAAAAGATTTGCCTATTTGTGAAAAAGCAGGGTTAGCGGCCAGTTTTGTTTTAATGATCTCAGTATCAAAACCCAATTGCTCAATATGATGGATTTGCAGGATATTATCTTTATCAATACCCAAATCCAGCGAGGAAGTATATGTCAATTGCTTTTGAACAAAAAAGGAACAAATGATCAAAGCAATTGAAATGGTAAATTGAAAGATAACCAAGCTGTTTCTGATTCCTTTCCCTTTAAAACCGGCACTCATCTTTCCTTTGAGTACCTGGATTGGCTTGAAAGAAGACAGATACAGTGCCGGGTAGCTCCCTGATACAAATCCCAACAACAATACAAATGAACCAATGATACCAAGAAATATAGGATCTGTAAGGTAAGGCATCAGTGTGAGCTGTTTTTCTGCCAATGCATTGAAGCCTTTCAAAGAGAACTGCACCAAAAGGACAGCACATAAAGTACCGGCTCCTACAAACAGAATGGATTCAAAGATAAACTGTTTGATCAGTGTCTTCCTTTCAGAACCCATCACCTTCCTGATACCCACTTCTTTTGCTCGGTTTGATGATCTGGCAGTAGAAAGGTTCATGAAATTAATACAGGACAAAACAAGCACCAAAACACCAATGGCGCCAAATATTTGAACAAACTGTGGACTGCCGGTAGGTCCAAAATAATGCTGATCTGGTGTTTCAGACAAATAAATCTCCCTCAATGGCTGGAGATATAACCTCCATGGTTTTCCTGCTGTGAATTCATCAAAAGTCTGGTTAAAAATTCGCTTAGTCGTGGTGGCTGCCCACTTCGGGGGAATGCTTTGGATTTTCTCAGTTAAGGTCTGTATATCCGTTCCCTCCTTAACCAGGCCATAGGTGGAAAATGCCGTCCATACCCATCTCCATTCATGTTCCTGCAATCTTTCTTTAATGCTGTTCAGTGATACCAATATATCAAATTGCAGATGTGATCGTTTCGGAACATTGGCTAATATCCCACTGATGGTAAAAGTTTTCCATGAACCATCTCCTTGTTTCACTTCCAAAGTTTTTCCCATGACCTCTTCTTGACCAAAATAACGTTTCGCTGTTTCTTCTGTAATGACCATACCGGACGGCGCTTTGAGTGCTGTCTTTGGGTCGCCCTGTAAAAATTCAAAGGAAAAAATATTAAAGAAGTTTTCCTCAGCGGCAAAGTATCGTTGTTCAATGAACAGTTTGTTTTTTTTCTGATTACTGCGATGTCGAATTGTTTGTCCTCCCTGGCCGGCTATTTTCAGTATTCTTGTCACTTCTTCAAATTCAGGCACATCTTCCCTTAAAGCTACAGCCACATTAGGACCCGTAGAGGCATATTGATCATTCCAGTCATACCAAATACTGGATTGATTGATCCGGTATATACGTGTTTCGTAAGTATGAAAGCTATCATACGTTGTTTCATGGTGAATATATAAACCGATGATCAAGCTGGTGGCAATCCCCAGGGTTAGCCCCAGGATATTCAGGACAGTGAATTGTTTTTGTCTGATTGCGCTAAGCCAGGCAATTTTAAACATACTTCTGATCATGATATTGTTGTTTTGAGTTTTGAGTAAGTTGAATGAAGAAAATCCAAACAGTAAATGCAGCATATCGATCCAATACATAAAACGAGCATGGAATCTACCTTTCGACTGCAAACGGTCGGTATATATTTCCTGAAGATCACCAAAGAATTCTTCCAGATAAATACGGTCAATAAATCTTTTAGCCAGCCAATTGGCTAAAGCAGGTGTTTTATGCGCTTCACGTTTTTCCATGTTGTATTAGCAAACTGATAAATGCATTATCAATTTCTGAGTCACCTGATCAAATTGAAGATTTCAACTACTAAACTGCAGTCTGAATTAAAACCGCTACTCATCCTTCAAAGTCTCAACCGGATTTTGGTAAGCCGCTTTTAACGATTGATAACTGATTGTCATCAAGGCTATGACAACAGCACTAAAAGCTGCCAGCACAAATACCCAAACATCAATGGGAGTTCGGTAAGCAAAATCGGTCAACCAGGTATCTACCAGGAAATAAGCAATGGGAGAAGCAAGCAATATGGCAATGAATATCAGTTTGGTGAATTCCGATGAAAACAAAACCAGCAGTTGTGTTATACCGGCTCCCAGTACCTTTCTGATGCCCAATTCCTTCAAACGCTGTTCTGCTGAAAATGCTGCCAGGCCAAACAGTCCCAAACCGGCAATGATAAATGCCATAATAGTAAACAGGTTCAATACTGTGCCCATTCTTTGTTCAGCTCTGAAAGAATTTTCAAATTCCTGGTCCATAAAGCTATATTCAAATGGTATCGAAGGGTCGGATCGTTTCATCTCTGCCTTTACGTCTTCGATCACACTCTGAAGATCGGAAGTATTCCTGACAGCCTTAGGGTTTAATTTCATCGACAAATAAGAGCTGCCAATGGCATAGTCCCAAACCCAATCATTATGCTGATTTATAATGATCAATGGTTTGATTGTCTCCCTGACACTGTTAAAGTTAAAGTTCTTCACCACTCCGAGCACTTCCATCTCTTGTTCACCTCCGGAAGCAATAATAACTGACTTGCCGATGGGTGAATCTGTATGAAAATTTTCCTTTGTTCCCCAACCCAATACCTTTACAGCTTCTTCATTGAGTATAACCCCGTATTTATCATTGGCATGTTGCGGATCAAAATTTCTCCCTGCAATGAATTCTACTCCTAACAAGTCCAGGTAATCCTTTTCCGTCCGTAAGTTCTTCAAATCCACCACAGGACTTTCGGGTTCGGAAGCCTTGTATTTATCACCGGACCATACCAGGGGTGGAACACCAAAAGATTTCCCGATATGTGTAAAAGCCGGATTGGCTGCCAATGTATTCTTAAAGGCTTCAGTATCAAAACCCAGTTGATCAATATGATGGATCTGTAGAATATTGTCCTTTGAAAAACCCAGATTAACGGATGAAGTATATGATAATTGTTTCTGCACGAAGAAAGTACAAATGACCAATGTTATGGAGATGGTAAACTGACAAATAACCAACGTATTTCTGATACCCTTTCCTTTGAATCCGGTACTGGCTTTTCCTTTGAGCGTTTCAATGGGCCTGAAAGATGAGAGGTAAAAAGCAGGGTAGCTGCCAGACAGCAGGCCTAATCCTAGTACAAACAATACAGTAATACCAAGAAACAAAGGATCTTGGAGATAAGGTGCCAATTCGAGTTGCTTTTCGGCAATAGCATTGAACGGGTCAAGTAAAAGATATACCAGTATAAAGGCCCCAATTGTACCCACCGCAACAAAAAGGACAGATTCAAAAACAAATTGCCTGACCAATGTTTGTCTGGCTGAACCCAATACTTTTCTAACACCCACCTCTTTCGATCTATTGGAAGATCGTGCGGTAGAGAGATTCATAAAATTGATGCAGGACAATATAAGTACTAAGAGACCAATGGCACTGAATATTTTCACAAATTGCGGATTACCAGTTGGGCCAAATCCGTGTTCATTAGGCTCTTCAGATAAATAAATCTTCTCTAGTGGCTGGAGATATAATTTCCATTCTCTTCCCGCTGTAAATTCCTCGTAGGTTTGATTGAATATACGTTCTGTTGTAGGGGGTGCCCATTTAGGTGGAATTTTTTGCAACTTCTCTGTCAAAGCTTGAACGTCGGTCCCCTCTTTGACCAAACCGTAGGTTGAAAATCCGGTCCAGATCCATTTCCAGTCATCCCGATCCAGGTTTTCGTGAAAACTCTTCATGGACACCAGCATGTCGAATTGAAGGTGCGATTTGACAGGCAAATCGGCTAATACCCCACTAATGGTGAATATTCTCCAGGAGCCATCCCAATGTTTGACTTCCAATGTTTTTCCAATAGGATCATCAAAACCAAAGTAGCGCTCGGCAGTCTTTTGTGTTACTACCATTTGCATGGGATCTTTCAAAGCAGTTTTAGGATCACCTTGAACGAAAGCAAAGGAAAACATGTCAAAAAAATTTTCTTCGACCGCATAGTATTCTGTTTCCTTATAGACCTCTTGCTTGTCATTCTTTCGAACGGTTTTTTCACCTAATTGCAACATTCTGGTTATTTGCTCAAATTCAGGTGCATCCTCCTTTAAAGCGATAGCTACATTGGGTCCTGTAGAGGCGAACTGATCATCCCAATCATGCCATATGCTGGACTGATTGACCCTGTAAATACGATCGCGCTTATCATGAAATGTATCATAAGTCATTTCATGGTGAACATACAGCCCGATGATAAGGCAGGTAGCAATGCCGATAGTAAGTCCCAATACATTGAGAATAGTAAATTGTTTTTGTCTGATCGCACTTCTCCATGCGATTTTGAACATGCTTCTGATCATTAAGTTGTTGTTTTGAGTTTTGAAAAAGTTGAGTGAGGAGAATCCGAATAATAAATGAAATACGTCTACCCAATACATGAAACTGGCGTAGAACTTACCCCTTTCCTGTAAACGGTCTGAATATATTTCCTCAAGATCTCCAAAGAATTCTTCCAGATAAACCCTGTCAATAAACCTTCCTGCCAGCCAATTGGCTAGGAAAGGTGTTTTAAGCTCTTTGGATTTCCTCATGACATATTGGGGTTAAGCTGAGGAATAAGCTGCCACATTCTCTGACGCACATCCTGTGCTGCCTGAAGTTGACGCATGCCCATATCAGTGATTTTAAAAAGCCGCTTTCGCCGGTCACCACGCTTCCCGGTATTCCCTCCCAGTTCCGATTCAAGCAGTCCCTTATCCTGCAATCGATATAGTGTAATATGCACAGCTCCTAATAAAATGCTCCTGCCGGAATGTTTCTCCACTTCCCGCTTCACCGAGACCCCATAAGCTCCTCCATCCAAAATACAAACGGCCAGCAAAACCAATTCCTCAAATTCTCCCAATCCTTTATTTTTCATAATATATACATTGTATAATATACAAAGTTATAACTAATTGATTGGAATGCAAGCAGGGCATTAAAATTAGTCGCAATCACATGAAGTCAGGTGCTATTTTAATTTTAGGCAGCATTCAATTTTCTTCTTTTAAAAAAAAAGGGACTCATTTTGGATGAATCCCTTTCCCCTACCTTCCGGAAGTAAAAATCCCTTTCAATTGGTCTAATACCTGTCCATTGCCTGAGACAGTGATCTCACCAATTTTTTCAGCGATTTTTTCGACATATTCCATTTCTTTTAGTTTAAACAACATGTCGTTTTCTTCCATCAATTTGGCGGTATTCAATAGACTCCTGGTGGAAGCGGTTTCCTCCCTCCTGGTAATCACGTTGGCTTGTACCTGCTTTTGAGCGATCAAAACCTGGTTCATGATCTCTTTCATCTCACCCGGAAGAATGATGTCTCTCACACCGCAGCCTCTGATTTCAACACCAAGGTCCGCTGCCTTTTCTTTCAAAGTTGCCATGACATACTTGGAAATAGCCTCCTTGTTTTCAAGTAGCTCATCCAAAGTCAAAGTACCAATGTATTCTCTCAAGGCAAACTGCATCAGGATGTACAATTGCTTTTCGTAATCTTTATTGTCTACTACAGCTTTGGCAACATCCACCACTTTGTATAGGGTGTAGAAATTAATTCTCAATGCCGCTTTATCCCTGGTCAAAATTTCCTGACCTGAGATCTCCAATTGCAATTGCCTCAAATCTACCTTTGATACAGCCACGTCCTGTGCATTTTTCCAGAAGTAGTATTCACCAGGCCCGAGTATTTTCTCCACCTTGTTATCGACAAACAGCACACCATTTTCGAACGAGTCAATTTTGCATACCCTGACATAAGGTACTAACTCTCTTCTTTTGATGGCCAAAAGATCGATATCTTCGGTGATCTCAATTTTACTTAAGTCGGCTTTGACGAATGAATAATCTATCAATCCTTTCCAGAATGTATACCTACCTGGCGTAAGCACCCCTCTGAAGTTGCCATTCTCATATTGCAAGGCCAGTTCGTTGTCTCCAACCTCTACAATGATCAAATGACTTGCCAATTTCTCATCCCTCAAAAGCACATTCAGTTCGATTGAAGGATAGAATGGTTTGGCCATATCATATTGGATGACCCTGTCAAATGGCTTGAGCCAATGAGTGCCTTCAGTAATTACACTTTGGTAATCACCTTTTCTGAATACCAATCCGATTTTACCGGCATTAATTCTAATCCTTTGCATCGTTATATTATTTAAGTTGTAAAAAATTCATGATAAGAAAGCAGTCAAAACCAAACCATCTCTCCTATGCGGAGCTATCATTGAGCTTATCCTGATGCAGTTAGTTTTCATAAAGGGATCTCCGATGCTGCCAAAGCCACAAATTGACTTTGATCTTGTCAGTATCAACTTTAAGAAAAGTAACAGTACCGTTCCAAGCGGTATCCTGACGGTTCAAGGCATTTTCAAGACTGCTTTACCAAATCCGAAGATCAGTATCGCAGGCTTGGTTCAGGCTGCTTTCACCAGGTGCTATTTTTAGAAGTTAGCGTCTTCAGACGATGGATTTTAAGTCCATTTCCATTGTTCTACCAATTGAACTATCCGCCGCCTGGCGGAGTGGGACTCGAACCCACAACCACAACATAGGGCTTGTCACTCTGACCAACTGAGTTATCCGCCGGCTGGCGGAGAGGGATTCGAACCCTCGACCTACAAGTGATGAAAAACAACATCCGGCTGAGCAGCATATCCTATATCCGAAAGAGTGGATACTGTGGAGTCATACAGAAACTCTCACCAGGTCTCATACCTTTTGTCTTTTTCATGCTTCCTCCGGCTACCACCGGAGTATGAAGATTTTTAATTTCTTATTTTGTCAAGGGGGACCTCCCCCGACCCCTCCATCGTTTATGGAGGGGGTATCCGGCAATTCTTATACATTGTGCCTTATTGATGATTCAAAGTTGAAAAGGGAGTGTGCAATCTTTTTGCGTAGTTGAAATCTTTCTGATCTTTTAATAAAAAATTTTTTTAGTAAATAGAAAATATTTAACTATTGGTTTGATATATATAATTTATAAATAATTGATAAACAAATATTTATAATAATTATTAAAAGAGTTCATTTAAATAAATGGCTGAATAAAAAAGTTTAAAAAATTAAAGTGGCAATTTCTTACCGAAACACCACTTTGCAATAAAAAAAGTTCAGTCTTTACTCCAATACCACTACAAACCGGATATTCACTTCATCACTGATACCCTTAGAAGATCTCCATTATGGATATGATAGTATTTTCTGACTACCGGCATCACTTTACGGTTGGTTACACCCAGTTTATGGGTTTTACCATCCACATCTATAGCACGGACACCAATGAGTTGAAGCTGGCCTGATCATCCCTTGCTTTGGACTGATAGTATCACATCGAACGATATAACAAGACCAGCACACCTGTCTGGTTTTTTAGTAAGAGGTCGAGATTATATTAGTTTTGTAGAAACCCTGTCCTAAGGATTGGGGTATCTACAAAGAAAGAATACCGATTTTTATCATAAAAGGCAAAGGGAAGCAGTTTTAATAGCTAACTTCCCTTTTCCAACTAAACTCAAATAGTATGTTTTGGTTCAATACTCTTTTCCAAATTTTTGCTTCATTTAAAAAATAATGGAATCAGCCATTTCAACTAAGTGAATTCTTAATAATAATAGCTTTAGTTAAGAAAAATTTTATCCCTTATCCTAAAAGTTTCGTTCAAAAACTAGGATACCCAGGGTTTTGTTCCAAATCACCTATTCTTATTGCTCTTTCGGGGATTGGAAGTAAAATTTTATCCGGGGTAAAATTATAGCCATCCGATAAAATGTAATTTCCTATATTACCAAATTGGGCCCGTATCTGTGTGCCATAGTTATTCAGTACCTCCATGGCGTTTCCGTATCTTACCAAATCCAAATATCTCTTGTTTTCAAAAGCTAATTCAATTCGTCTTTCTTGCGCAATTATATCGCGCAAAGCTGCCTGACCGGTTTCTGTTACATCCGGTAACCCGGCCCTGCTCCTTACACGGTTTAGATAGGGTAGTGCATCTCCCGGTCTATTGAGCTCATTTAAGGTTTCTGCTAAACTCAATAAAGTCTCGGCATATCGGAATATCGGAAAGTTGTCATCCTGTTGATTGGCAACGGTATGTGGCTGCAAAAACTTTTTCACGTACCTATAAGACGTTTTATCGACAGGTGTGGTATATCCAACGGGACTATGAATGGATTCAATAACAAAATCAACGGGGGCCGTTCCCGTACCTTCAGCAACACCAATTGTAGCATCCAATCGTAAATCTCCCGGTTCGTAACTCGCTACCATTTCATCGGTAGGCACACACCAACCGGCATTAAGCGCAGATGAAGATGGTGTAAAACCAACAATTAGGCTTAAATCATTGGTCATTGGTAAAAATGCCCAAGGTATAGTGTTTGCCTGACCTAACCCTGGAGTACTAAGATATTGAAGCTCAAAAATAGACTCTACACTGTTTTTATTGCCAAGTTCGTATACTTCCGAAGGTGTAGGTAATAAATCGTGTCCGGCACTGGTAATAGCTTCAAATACCGGTAGGGCGTCATTATATTGCTTTAGAGTGAGATAGACGGTTCCCAATAACATTCTTGCAGATGACTTTGTGGCAAAACCATCTTGCGGAAATGATGGTGGATCCAATAAGTCCACCGCTTCAGTTGCGTCGGATAATATCAAGTCGTATACTTCCTGCACACTTGCACGTGGCAAGAAAGCATCATCAGGATTTTCCACAGCCACGATATGTAATGGAACCCCACCGTAATATCTTACCAAATCAAAGTAACACAATGCACGGATAAATTTGGCCTGTCCAACAATTGAGTTTCGGGCGCTTTCGTCTATTTCAGCGGCATCAATTCTCGATAGAATAAAATTTGCTGAAGAAATAGCGCTATAAAGGGAGAACCATTTTGCACCCACATTGCCAAAAGTGGGAAGGTCCAAAAACTGGTCTGCCAATTCTATGTCTACAATAAACGCGGGACGGTTGACCGAATTGAAGGTCAAATGACAGTTGTCCGATCTTTGCTCACCATATACCCAAGAATGGGTTGCGTTAAACCCGCCTCTAAGACGTTCATAGGTAGCAATAAGGGCTTGTTCAAAATCCTTTTGCGTTTTATAAAAATTTCCAGAGGTTATGGAATTCTCAGGTGCCAGATCCAAAAACTCATCGGAACATGACGTGATTACCAGAAAACCAAATAGTAAAATAAAAATATGCTTTTTCATTTTTCAATTTTTTAAAATGTTAAACTCAATCCTAATGCGTAGGTCCTTGGAACAGGATAAGCACCGTTATCAACACCGTTGGGTATACCATTCAAATTGGTAGCTTCCGGGTTGACCCCAGGATAATTGGTAAAAATGTGAGCATTTTGGATACTTGCATTGATTCGAGCGGATTTTATCGCCGGATGTATCTGTGGTAGATTATAACCAAGAGTAATATTTTTTATGGCCAAATAGGAGGCATCAAAAGTTATAAGGTCACTGTTCAGCCTCCAGTTCCTGTTTTGTGCAGAGCCAGGAATCATGCCGGCACCTGGGTTCTCAGAAGATCGCCATCTACCCAGTACAGCCCTGTCGACATTGAAAAGACCGTCAAGCAACCAAGTCCACTCCAGAAAACCGTATTGCATATCGTGACCATATGCGCCAGCTATATGAACACTTAAATCAAAGTTCTTGTAAGTAAATTCGTTGGTGATTCCATAAATAAAATCCGGTTGGGGATTCCCAATGTAGGTTCTATCACTGTCATCATTTGTAAACACGCCATCTCCATTTATATCTCTCCATTTTACACCTCCAACAATACTATTTGGTCCTGACGGACTATTATCCAAATCAGCTTGGTCAACATAGACCCCATCCGATACAAGGCCCCAGAACTGACCTAATGGTTGCCCAACCTCGGTTTTATTAGCCACGCTTCCAATAAATGCTCCACCTCCACCAAGGGGTGTGTCATTGGTACCGAGTTTGACCGTTTTATTTCTATCAAATGAGATGTTGAATCTGGTTGTCCAAGTGAAGTCATCCTTTACAATATTGTCTAGCTTACCAGAGAATTCATAACCCCAAAAATCAAACTCACCTATGTTGCTTTGGACACTTCCAAACCCGCTGGATAAGGGAACGTCAATTCCAAAGAACAGTCCATCTGTTGTCTTTTGGTAGTAATCGAAAGTAAATTCGAACCTGTCATTAAATAGGCCTATGTCAAAACCTATACCAGAACCAATGGATGTTTCCCATGTCAACAAGGAGTTCCCTAAGGAAGTTTGTCTTCTTCCTTCGACTACCGCACCGTTGATGACGTAGTTTGATGCACTCGTATTTCCTAAATGACGATAGTTACCCGGCAAGTTAAAATTACCTGATTTACCATGTTCGGCCCTTAATTTTAAAAAGCTTATAATAGATTGATTTTTCATAAAGTTCTCCTCGGAAACGACCCATCCAGCCGAGATCGAGGGAAAAGAACCCCATCTGTTGTCAGCACCAAATCTGGAACTTCCATCCCTTCTGTAAGAGGCCCGCAAGAGATATTTGCCCTGGTAATCATAGTTGACCCTTGCCAAGAATGAGGCCAAGGTCCATTCTGTCACTCCAGTACCTGCATCTCTATTTGTTGCTGCGCTTATCCATGGAATCTCATCATTTGCAAATGTGTTACCACTGACGGACAAAGATTCATTCCTTTGTTCTTGTGAAGAATACAATACAAGAGCATCGATGTTATGGGCATCGTTGATGGTCTTGGTATAGTTGATTGAATTTTCGAATACCCAGTTCCTTTGTGTTCCACTGGAAGAACCACCGCTGGCAATTATGGGTAGATTAAAGTGCCATGGAGCAAGACCTACATTGGAAGGGTTATAAAACCTGCTTTTCCAAGAAAGATAATCCACGGAAAGGGCGGTTCTAAATTTAAAATCCTTTAAGAAATCAAGCTCTGCAAATACATTGGACAATAAACGTAGAGATGAAGATTTCTGGGTGGTTTCCAATAGACGGTTCTTGGCATTTGGAATGGACCAAACCGGAGCCGGGTTATCCAAGAAGTTGTCTACCAAAGTGCCATCAGGGTCCCTTTGGTTCGGGTCAAATATGGGTGGGGTAATTACTGCTGTCCATATAAGCTGATATCTTCCATCAGTACCCTGAACGCCGTTGTTCTGCGTGAAAGTAGGTGCCATGTTAAACCCAACTTTTAGATTGTCGTTGGCTTGAAAGGTGTTGTTGGAACGCAATGAGAACCGCTGGAAGTCCGAATTCAGGACATTTCCCCTTTCATTGTGGAAGGTGGCCACGTTGGATGTGAGAACACTTCCGGAACCATCTATAAAACTCACACTGTAATCTTGGTATAACGATGAGCGCAATAGTTCATCGTACCAATCTGTGTCAGGACCGTCATAGGCCTCAGGATTTCGAAATATTTCAGGGATGTTTGCCGGGTCTACATTCTGATATCTTACCCTATCTTCCCAATACCATGACATGTGCGTCACCCATTCCTTTGCATTCAAGAGATCAGGTGTTAAGTATTCAGGAATCTGACCTACCCCGGAGGTGAGCGTTGCATTCACAGAGGCCTCTTGACCTTTTTTTGCCTGTTTGGTCGTAACCAGTACCACACCATTGGCAGCTCTGGAACCATATAGTGAAGCCGCGGCGGCACCCTTCAGGACAGAAATGTCTTCCACTTCATTTGGGTTGAGATTGTTTAGGCCCCCATTAATTGGAAGTCCATCCACAACGTACAGGGGTTGGTTACCTGCCGAAATGGAAGCGGCCCCCCTGATACGGACGCTTGTACCCCCACCGGGCCTACCCGTGGTTTGGTTGATCTGTACTCCGGCTAATCGACCTTGTAATTTTTGTTGGATTGTTGCCAAAGGCAGTTCCTTTAGTTCTTCGGCCTCAATTGCGGCGACCGAACCGGTTACAAGTTTTGTTTTCTGTTCGCCGTAAGCGACCACTATGACCTCGGCCAAGTGCGAAAGATCAGGCTCTAGTTGTACATCGACAATACTATTATTGCCCACAGCCACCTCCTGAGTGACGTAACCCAAGTAGCTCACGATCAAAATGGTGTTTTCGGATACATTTTCCAATTGGAATTTTCCGTCTAAATCAGTTACAGTTCCAGTGGAAGTTCCTTTAATAAGAACATTTGCACTTGGAAGCCCCGTTCCGATCTCATTTTTTACGGTTCCCCGAACGGTGGTCTGGGCATGGACTCCAAAAAAAACAAAAAACAATAGTGTCCCCGTAATAGATGCCCTTAACAAATTGTTTTTAGGCACATTTTTCTGTAATAAGTTGTTCATAGGCTTGCATAGTTATAATATTAAATGTTCAATATTATCATTGACAAGCCAACATCCCGTCCTGTACTATCCTGTTTTTTGAGTTATAATTTTATGAATTGATTTGTCCGATAAATTAGATGGAAGAATTCAATAGTGCAATACGGATATGTTCAAAAGGAAGACATGGATACGATAAATGAAAACTTAATGGGAATTTTCTTTTAAAGCCCGCAAAGTTGAGCGACGGATAATATCATCAAGTATCGATGGGATTGAACCTCACCCTTGATCATATGCAATCAATGAATAAAAGTTATCCCTTTCCCATCTCGAAAAAATCAGGCTAAGCAAAGACTTTATAAACGTTTTTTCCATTTGAACATACCCGCTAGCCTTAACAATTTGTTTTAAAACTAAAAAGTCTGGGTCATTTTAATTTCCTTCCATCTTTTTCATGGTGGCATCATCCCACATATCCGTCCGGAATGATGATGCAGGCAGAAGATTGATATCGTAAAGGGTACCTACCGTCCAATTGCGCCAGGCATATCTGACCGCTACCGGTTCAGTGATTTCATCGCTCTTTACAAAAACTTCGTTTGAGTTGATGATTTTTGCAGTTGCCGGGTAAAACACCTTATCCGCTCCCGCAATCTCAAATCCCTTCAAACCTTCAAATGAATAAAGACCTGTCTCCGCGTTTTTAAATCTTAAAACTATCCCACCATTCTTAATCGACCTGGAAACAAATATTGGTGAGGCGTGATCCACGGAGGTATAGCCATAGGTCTGGTTAAGGGCATTGAACAACAGTCTATCGGCAACTTCTTTCTTTTCGGGAGGATGGATACAGTAATCATCCCCTATGTCGATCGTAATAGCAATACCGGAATCAGGGATCAAGTCCAGGCATTGCAATTGGGCCTCCCTAAAAAAAGCGGAGTTTTGCACACTTTGAAATGCTTCGTTGCCTCCGTAAATAAACGGCGCTATTTGTGTGAAGTAGAATGGAAAGTTCCCCAGGCCCCATCTATCCCTCCAATCCTTAACCATTGCCGGAAACAGTTTTTTGTACATTTCAGGTTCGGTCATGTTACCTTCACCCTGGTACCACAAAACCCCTTTTATTGTGTAAGGGACCAAAGGGTTTATCATGGCATTGAACAGGGCCGAAGGAATGTGGTTGGCATTCCTTGAAATATCTACATCTGTGAGGTCGACCTTTTTCAAACCAACCAGGGCCTCCTCACTCATCCACGCCTCAATAGAACTGGCCCCACAGGATGAATGGATGAGTCCAACAGGGACATCTAAAATTTCCTGGAGCTGTTGCCCAAAAAAATAGGCCACTGCACTGAATCCCGAAACACTTTCCGGGGAAGCCTGCTGCCAACTAATGTGTTTACCTATTTCATCCAGTTTCGTCTTTGAGCCCGCCCTTTCAACAGTAAACAACCTTAAATTGGGATTATTGGATTTTGCAACGGCCATATTGGACCCAAAGACGGGCTCTCCCCGATATCCCCTTAAGGGCAGCTCCATGTTTGACTGCCCTGAGCACAGCCAAACTTCACCAAATAAAATGTTGTCTAACGAAATATCCGATTGGTTGCTCCTGATGGAAATATTTTGCGGTGATTTACTACCGGTCGTTTCCACAGAAACACTCCATTGGCCATTATCTTCCGCCCAAGTCTCTATTTTATCCCTTGACCAAGATGTCTCAATAGTGATTTTTTCGTTGACTTCAGCCCACCCCCATAGCCTTACCGTGGTATTTCGCTGCAAAACCATATTGGAGGATACGATTGCCGGTAGTCTTATCTCTGCGAAAAGGGGCTGAGCGATGAGCAATAGGACAAAAAAAGTAAGGCCTGCTTTAACCATTTTTGACATTTTTAAATTTTTTAATGTATATAGGTTTGGCCGTGAAATACCTTTTTAGATTGAACGGCTTTCAATCAATCTGTACGTTTTCAAACTAATCCGGACTGGTCAGTTCAAATCTGTTTCAAATCGCATTGCCCAAACCCACCAGTGCAACTGACGATAAAATCAACACAATTCCAAAGACCACGGTCCATTTGGTCCTGGCAGCAACACCTTTCCACTCTTTGCGATATATCCCCCACATATTGGCGGTTAAAATAATGATCGACATATGTAGTATCCAGGAGCTTGCCCCATTGCCCAATTTGCTCTCCCCCATGCCGTAGAAGAAGAATTGGAAAAACCAAATTGTTCCTGCCAGACTTGAAAATAAAATATTCTTGGTTATGGGTGTTGACCGATTGACAAAATCTTTGTACGAATTATTCTTAATGCTCAGCATAGTAGTCCAAACGAAATTGGTGACCAATCCTCCAAAAAGAATGACAACAAATGTGACATTATTTTGAAAAAGTGGATGATGTCCTGCTTCCACAGCTGCATCTGCCAGAGGTTTGCCGGCTTCAATTCCAAAATTGAAAAATGAACTGAGAATCCCTGAAAGTATGGCCACTACAAGCCCTTTTACCAAATTGAATTCAGCAATACTCTTACTCCTTTCCTCTCCGGAGAGTTCATGCTCCTTCATCATTCCCGCTTTACCTAAAATGGCAATACCTACAAGGCAAACAACCACTCCAAGCAGAACCAATTGTCCCCCTGATGCAACCAACATATCGGTAAAGGACACCTTACCTTCTACCGGATTTATATTGTAGTATATAGGTGGTACAAGAGCACCAAATGCCGAACAGAAACCAAGGACAACTGAATTTCCCAAGGACATGCCAAGGTATCTGATTCCAAGTCCGTATGACAAACCGCCAATTCCCCATAGTAAGCCCATGATGAAAGTAAAAAACACGATTTGACTTGGGATTTCTGCAATAATTTTAATGAATACGGGCACTGTAATCCATGCTGCCAGAAGAGGAACAATCAGCCAGGAAAATATGCCCCCAACAATCCAGTAACTTTCCCAAGACCATTCTTTAACTTTGTTGTAGGGCATATAAAAACTTCCAGCTGCAAACCCTCCAATGGAGTGAAATATGACCCCTAATATTGCTTGCATAAAATGTTTTTTCTATTGGATTATCAATTAATTTCTACCTGTCCAATCTTTCGGTTACTTTTTATCAGTCTCTATAATTTCCAATGTCACAGGGCCCATCAATCCTGATTTTTGAAGCCTGTATGTTTTATCTTCTATATCATCTGGTGCAGTAAAAGGTGGATGATTGGTTTTACAAAATCTTTGATCTTCGGGCAGATTTATATCGCCTGTTAAACGATTTATCCACATATTGGTGATTTTTATTTCGAGGTTGTTATTCCCTTCCTTCACATAGTCTTTAATATCTATCTTAAATGGTTTTGTCCATAATATCCCGACAGATTTTTCATTGACAAATACTTCTGCTACATCCAAAACCTCTTCCAAATTAAGGATGAAGTGGTCACCAGAATCAAGTGTTTCTCTGGAAATATTGAAACTGTTCTTATAGGAAGCCGTTCCGGAAAAATATTTGACGCCCTGGTTATCATGATCGGTCCATGAAATCAGTTTGTCAAGTTGTATTGATGAAGGGGCTCCCCAGCCTTTTGGGAAAGAAAGGGTCCACGGGCCCTTGACTTCCAGGGAAAGACTATTTTTTTGTCGCTCATAATTGGGAAGGTCTCCGCTTTGTGCATTGAACAAAATAAAACACGATCCATAAGGGGGTAATTGCAGATTTATTTCTGTCTTATTATCAACGCTTTTGGCATCTGTGATTTCATACTGTTGGGCAGTGACAGGATCCCAAAACTCAGGTTGTATGTTCTTTACCCTAAACACACAAGTATCGGAGATAGGCTGGCCTGTTTTATTCCTGATAAAGTACATGTCTGTTCCTCCAATCTTCCTATGAATAAAGTCCAGTTTTTCTGTATTGGCGGTAAAATCTTTTGAAATGGACAATCTGTCCAAAGCCTCATCTATACTCATGTTCTTATAAGCACTCCCTTTTACATTTTTAGCGATTTGAGGGTTTTGAATTAAAACATTGGCTCCTGCTGCAATCATTTGTTCTACCTTTTTCACTACCTCATCGGGAATGTCTTCTCTGTTGGGCAATACCAACAATTTATACTCCATCCCATCGGGAAGGACCAGTTTCCCTTTGGATGTTTTCATTCTATTAAGAAGCACATCTGTGTTGACAAGGTCAAAATCGTATCCCGCATCCAATCCTTCCAAACCTGGTTTAACAGGTACATCGTGAAATTCAGGAAAAAAATTGGGTGCTTTGTCACCGTAGTAATAGACTACATCAGCTGCAAATTTTCCCTGCTTCAGCATATACGAACATCTCGATAAGTAATCCATAAATGGCTTAGACTGCTCCCACCATGTAACTGTAGGATTTATATCCGATCCAGCGTGATACGTTCTGCCGGGCAGTCCATGTTCAGGCCTGGTATTGGCAAACGTGTGAAAAGTGATCATATTCAATCCTTCGCAAAAAGCTCGGTCAACATACGGTTTTAAGTCATGGGGCGCATCTTTCCACCTTCTCCAGGTAGTGAAAGATTCTGCATCTACATGTTCTAATCCGTATATATGGGAGGCACTGGCAATTTGTTTGATCAAAAACATGTTTCTATGACGTATCCAAAACTCTCCGCGTGGAACACTTACATTGCCCAAGGCTTTGAGCGCATCCACGGGACAGGTATTCCATATCGGAGGACCAGGCCCTCCCGCTTCTGCAACAATTTCCATATCATACTCTTTTAGGAATTCCCTCGCTGTGGTGTAATGGCTAAAAATAATCTGGTTGCTAACTGTTTTATCAAAATGATATTTAAACTGCTCATTACCTTCTTCCATTTCCCATCCTGAAAATATGGGCATGTACTGCTCGATACTGTACCCATTTTGAGCATAAAAGATACTATCCATTTTATCGGTCCAGGGAGTGCCATGATCGAGTTCCATACTATCAAATTCCAGATAGTCCAGCCCCGATTCTTTAGCATTTTCTTTTGTAATACCCAGACGGCTCAAGATGTGGGCCAGATGGCGCCTGGTTGCTTGCGGATCCAGAAAATCGATAAACAATCCACTCGATTTAGGACTAGGCACTATCAATCTTTGCCCGGTATTGGAGCATATATATCGGATAATGGTCCAATTTCCTTCGGGAGCGTTCCAATTAAGAACTTTTCCATCAAACTGTTTATTGAGGACCATTACCTCATCTATGGATTTTATTTTTTTATCCGGATGGTCTGGAACAGCAATTAACGCTACTTCTTTATACCAAACGGGTCTTCCCGATTGATTTTTGGGGCAATTTTCCCCAACTTCGGGAAACGGTATTTCCAATTGGTTGATTTTGCGGCCTCCTTTTATTTTTAACTCGGAATGAAACAGAACTTTGGATGCCCAATCCGGGGTAACCCAGTCCCCTCCCGCATTCCATCCACTGGATGCTATCAATCCCAGCTTTAATTCCAATCGCTTTGCCTCAGACATGGCATGCTTGATCATGTCCACAGATTCTTCTCCTAAAAATTTAGGCCCGACACCATATGCTCCATCTGGATTATGTACAGCTGCCACATCCCATATTTCTGCTCTACCCATACCTTTGGCCTTCATTTCTTCGAGATCGTTAGTAATGGATGATTTGGTAACGTCACCATTCAACCAACACCAGTAGGCTCCAGGTCTTGATGAAAGTGGGGGATTGATAAATCCCTTCCGCAATTTTTGGGTAACATCACTTTTTGCTATTTTCTCCGACTCGGAAAAAATAGCCTTTTTAGTACCTACCTGGTTACAGGAAGAAAAAAATACTAGTAAAATAAGAAGACGTTTCATATATATAAATTTTGTTATACTGGGTTACTCTTAATCATTCTTATGGTCTTAGGGCGGATAAGATTGTCATTTGTTCTGTCAGGCACAGCTTCATAATTTCATCTTACCGGTACTTTTTATCAGCAAATTCTTATCACATCGATATTTAGTATCCGGCCTAACTTCTCAATTTTGTCAGCTATATGTCCCACTCCGATAGCGCAATGGTGAGCGGGACCTTGTTTTGACCATTCATTCATAAAACGTTTTGCCTCGATGGAAAAGTGGTAGCGACTGTTGGTGTTTCCTATTTGGAGAACAGGGCCTTCTACGGATTCGCCTTCAGCTACTAAAAGAAAAACATTGTCTTTTCCTTCTACTACTGACAGCAAGGTTACCGGGCCATGTTTTACGGTCATTTGAATGGACAATCCTTTTCCGGGTTTCCCATGATAAACAGGCAGGGGAACCAAATTGACCCGGCCTTCTGCAATGTCAAAGTGAGCCGGTCCGTCATGTCCGAGCATAACCACATCTTCTTTAAAATCCATGAGGTAGAATTCTGAAAAGGATCCTCCCGAACCGAACTCTGCCATTATTTTCATGGCCTGTGCGTTTTTCACTTCGCATTCACCGGCAATTGGAATATTTTTCCCTGTAAGCAAAGTATTTCCAGCAATTACCGAGGTAACTATATTTTCATATTCATTGCCCAATTCACCTTCATAATAATAGGCCATTGAACCCAGGTCATGGTTTTCTACCAATTTATCCAAGGCTACCGATGTTCTGGCTGCACGTTCTATTTCTGTTATTTCACATTCTTGCGAAACATCAAAAGCGCGATTGAATTCCTCGATTTTTGTAGCCACTTCACTTTCGGTTACCTCATCCCGGTATTTTTTCAATTCGCACATTTCAAGCAGCTCGATATGGGTGCCAAATACAGCTGATTGTTTGGTTATGTCTGTGTATACATCCAACATGCCATTATAGTAATGACCTAAAATACCCAGACGGTTGTTCCGCATCGATGCGGCTACTGCAACTGCTTCAGTCCAGCTCTTGATATCATTCCAGGCTTCATCATCCTGCAAATGCCCGGTTACAAAATCGTATTGAATGCCCGAGCGATTAAAAACCGATGCAATCTCGGGAACAGAACATGCCTGGCAATTTTCCAGCCAGACCCCCGTCATTGTGCCCCGGTCACCCAAATTGTTAAATGCTTCATAATCCAGTTGTGCCATAGGCTGAAGGTTGAGGATGATCACGGGTACTTTTAGTTTTTGCGCCACGGGCAACACTGTCGAGGAGAGGGCGTACGTGGAAACGTACAGAAATACGATTTCTACATCCTGTGATTTCAAGAAGTCAGCCGCTTCTCGTGCCTTCACAGGATTGTCAACCATGCCTGCATCGGCTACTTCGACACCAAAGTCGCTAATTTTAGTTTTTATCAGCTCCTGATAACCCACGAGCTTGTCTAGCAATCCATCAAATTGTGGCCAATAGGTATCCAATCCAATTCCGAAAAGCCCTACTTTTATAGAATATGATTTACTTTTCACATCAAATATTTCATATTTTTGGCAATATATAGTTAATATTGAATCAATTAGCCTGCTAATTGATATATAGTTTATACAAAATGATATTGAAAGAAAATTTTTTTAATTATCCTGCTTACAGTGAATCGGATATGAAATGGGGGGTTGTCATAACCGCTTTGGGCCATACACACATTTTGCCAGATTCCAACTACCCACCGTTACTTCATCCGAAGAGCCATCAATTTTCAATTCTGAAAAGTAGAAGGGTTACCGAATACCAGATTATTTACATTACCGCCGGGGAAGGTTATTTTGAATCTGAAAACAACATTAAGTATGATATAAAAGCAGGCTCAGTATTTTTCTTGTTTCCCGGGGTCCTGCACCGATATTATCCAAATCAAAAAACCGGGTGGACGGAATATTATGTTGGGATTAACGGCCCATATATAGATGATATGGTGAAAAAAGGGTTTTTATCGGTAAACAGGCCGGTCTTTGAAATTGGGGTACATGAAAAATTAGTTCAGCTCTATAGGGATATTTTTCAAATAGTAAAAAAAGGTATGGCAGGCTACCAGCAATCCGCTTCGGGAATAGTTTGGCACCTTCTGGGGGAGATATTATCCCTGGAAAAGAATAAAACTGTTGATTCATCTACAGAGCAACTCATTAAGAGTGTAAAGATCTGCATCATTGAGAAAATTTCAGAAAAAATGGACTGGGATAAAGTAAGCAGGCAACATGGCATCAGCTACTCCAAATTACGAAAAGAGTTTAAGGCCTATGTGGGCATGTCTCCTGGGCAATATCATCTACAACTCAGGATCAACCAGGCAAAGCTCATGCTATCTCAGACCATTGAACCTATCAAGCTAATTGCTACTTCACTTGGTTTTCAAAATGAATATTATTTCAATACAATTTTCAAGAAAAAGACCGGAACTGCCCCTGGTACGTATCGAAATTCCAGTCGTGGTAATTTGACGCTATAAAAGCTTTAAGCCACAAAAAGGCATAACCGGGTTAACCCGCAACAAAATACAACGGCTTGTTTTCGATTGTAAATCTTCAACTAAAAGTGGACTGAACCTGGTCAAAAGTTAAGTGCCAATGAAATGTATCCATTTTGCACATCGCCATGATATCAATATGTTTTTTATAAAAAAGTTCTTTTGCATGAGGAAATAATAATTACATTAATTCAATAAATAATTTTATAATATACTGATTAATAAATATTTAACTTCTAATTTTAAATTCTTAATTTAAGTCTATTTGAGTGAACTAAAAGTATTTCCATATTCAAAAGATTGTCATTATATTTTGGCTGTGGAGTTACTGCTGGATTATATTCATCAATACGTTAGTTTAAACAAGGAGGCTGAAAAGGCCATTTTAGTGTCTTTCAAAACCAAAGAATATCCGAATGGCAAAAAACTACTTCGCAAAGGTGATACTTGCAGGAACCTGTATTTTATGTTAAGGGGAACCGTTCGTACCTTCTTTTACCAGAGTGATAAAGACGTAACGACCTGGATTTACCCTGAGGGTTATTTCTTTACTGCCTGGAGCAGTTTTATCAATAACCAGCCTGGTCACGAATTCATTGAGCTTGTGGAAGACTCGCAGATTGCATTTATAACAAAAGAAGCTTTAGATATTTTGTATGACCAACACGCTTCCATTGAACGATTTGGACGTTACCTGGCCGAAGAGCAACTGGCTTCCATTGATGAATATTCCAAGGGTTATCTTTTTTTGAGCGCCAGGGAAAAGTATGACTTGTTGCTCTCTTTTTTTCCTGATGTTACACAAAGGGTTAATTTGGGGCATATTGCCTCTCTGCTTGGCATTACACAGGAAACTTTAAGTCGTATTAGAGGAAAGAAAACCGGTTGATTCGTTTAAACCAAAACCATTTATAATCACTGAACTTCCGGAAGGAATAAACTAATTTGTTTGGAACCTAATCAGGTGTCCATCCCGGAGGTTTGATCAAATAGCTTAATTTGTTCTTGAACCCTTTAGTGCTTTTCATCATTCTGTACAACCGGGTGAATCCATGAAAGAAAACTTTAAATGGATTGACACTTTCCAATGGTTCTGTGATGCCATAAACCACCTCTTCCTTTTCTTCTGCAAATGATCCAAACATACGATCCCAAATAATCAGTATTCCAGCATAGTTTTTATCAAGGTACTTGTCATTCGAACCATGATGTACTCGATGATGAGAAGGTGTGTTCATCAAATACTCAATAGGTCTGGGTAATTTCCCTATAATTTCCGTATGCAGAATAGCCTGATAAGTTTGAACAAATAATTCTGCCGCCAGTAGCAGCCATGGATTAAACCCTAACATCACAATCGGCAATGAAAAAATTACAGGAAATACAGCATCAAGCGGACCAAAACGATAGGCGACCGACATATTGAAATGTGGGGAACTATGATGTACAGTGTGTGTTGCCCATCCAATACCAATCCTATGCATTACGCGATGATCCCAGTAATAAGCAAAATCTGCCAGGAGAATACAGCAGAGAATGGTTACCATGTTTAATGGCAAATGAGGAAGACTCATGTTTTCATAGACCCAGAAATATACTTTATACAGAAAGAGTGCTCCCAGTATAAATTCTATTGTAATGAAGGCAAAAAGGGTTATGACATTAGCCAAAGAATCACCAACGACGTTCCAATTCAGGCGATTAAGCACAGCATACCGGGTGAGTTCAATAACAAAGAATGGAACAATCACATAAAACACACTTCCATTATTCACCCAATCAAACCAGGCATGGACATGTTCCGTGTCTAAAACCTTAGTGAAAAATTCCATTGTTATTCATTAATTTTCTTCCAAACTTCCTTTCCCTGATAACCGTAGTAGTCATAGCTTATTTCGAGGGAATTGCCTTCAAGTTTAAATTCGCATATCACCTCATACTTTTCTCCTTCATATTCCATCATATACATAGCCTTTCCTTTGTCTTTACTAAAGTGCTTCACTTCCAGGACTAATGAATCATCTACATAGGCATTACCAGCTTCATCCACGAAAGAGACAGTATATCCCATTATTTTATTTCCTTTTTTCTTTATTTGATAAATTACTTTACCTTCCATTTCGTCATATGTTGCTTCCCATTTTCCTATCAATGGGTTTTCTTGATTAACCCTGACCTGAAGAGGCTCTTCCGAACGGGTTTCTGATCTCCAGGTGGCAAATGCGTGTGGTATGGCAGCCAGAATGATCAGGACCAAAACAGCCCTAAATAACATTGTTGAATTTTTCATTTGTCAATATAATTTCGTTGAATTTCTCTCAAAATGAAGCAATGTTATGCAATTGTTTTTTGACCTATGTCAAAATCGCATTTGAAACCATAAACCAAAGGACATAAAAAAAGCCATCTGAATAGATGGCTTTTTAATATAGTAAAAGCGTCGGTTAATTAATAACTTCTACATTTACCGCATTCATTCCTTTTTTTCCTCTTTCTACATCAAATTTCACTTTGTCATTCTCACGAATTTCATCGATAAGACCACTTTCGTGTACAAAAATGTCTTCACTCGAATCTGATGGCTTAATAAAGCCAAACCCTTTGGCATTATTAAAAAACTTAACTGTTCCTTCTTTCATTGTTTTATTAAATTCTAAATTATTGTTTTATATTTTTAAATGTGAATTATTTCCTATTTAAGGAGAAAATCATTGCAGAATCTCCTCATTATTTTATTCCTTGTCTTGTTGGCTCAAGCTCCATGTTGCCTAACTGACGTAACATTTTAACATGATCCCAAACAGCAGCGACAAAGGTTTTTTTTGTCAGATAAGGTATCCCATATTCTTTTGCCGTTTCGGCTACTATCCGTGATAACTTTCGATAATGTACATGACAAATATTTGGTAATAGATGATGTTCTATTTGATAATTTAATCCTCCGATTAACCAGGAAAAGAATCTGCTTCTAGGCGAAAAGTTACTTGTAGTAGCTAATTGATGAATGGACCAATCATTTGCAATAAGTCCGTTTTCATCTGGCAAAGGAAATTCCGTACTCGGTACTACATGCGCTGTTTGAAATATTGTGCTGATCAACAGCCCGGTCACAAAATGCATACTAATAAAAGCCAGAATAATAATCCATGGGGCCAGCGGCACCACTAACAGTGGTAAAATCAGTGTATAAGAAAAATACACCAATTTCCATCCGACCACCTTTAGAATCACTTTTCCTAATTCATTCTTTTCGTTGAAAAAACCCATCTTCTTATATCTGACAATCCTCACAAAATCTTTGGCAGTGACCCATGATATGGTTGACAAGCCATAGAATAACCAAACATAAAGATGTTGGAATTGATGAAGCCAATATTTTTTGGCGTGAGGTGAAAACCTTAGAAAAAAAGGAGCATTGATATCATCGTCGGCCTCATCGATATTTGTATAAGTATGGTGAAGAACATTATGTTGTATTTTCCATACTATGGCATTTGCCCCGATAAGATTCAGTGTATACCCCATGTATTTATTAATTCTCTTACTACTGGAATAAGAGCCATGAATAGCATCATGCATAATACCCATGCCTATTCCAGCCATACCAAATGCACTGATGATATATAAAATGAACAGCATTAACGGACTCAATACAATCCCGGAATTAATAATAATCAGGGGTGCGAAAAATACTGTGAGCATCAATATGGTTTTGATGGTCATACTGAGGTTGCCATATTTACTCAGATTATTAGCTTTGAAATATGCGTTGACTCTGGTCCTTAATGTCCTGGAGAACTCTGAGCCTATAGCTTGTGAAAATTTTGGATTCTTGATGATAATAATGTTTTAATTCTAATGCCGTATTTTACAAGCTACTTTTGATCTTACCGGTAGAATAAATCTTGTCAGTTAATCTTCAACCCTTATTAGGCTGCCATTGCCTAATAATTTGTGGAACTGTGTAGGAATTAATTAGAAATCTTTAGAGAGGTCTTATGATTCGTACATTAGGAACAATATTTAACAAACATTGCTCTTTGTTCTTTAAGCTCAGCTGATAAAATGTCTACTGATATTTTTCTTATTTAAATAAAACAATCGGAGGCGCAAAATTAATTATAAAATCAGATGTGATTGAATAAAGAAAGGTTACTCCTACCATTTCACTATCAAAGGTATATTTTATTTGTGACTATTCCTAGATACATACCTTTAATCATGTCACCAATTGATGATCAACAGATTGATCAAAAGAAATCCTAAGGACAAAACCACCCGAGAATAATGCTTGAAGAATGGCCAAGGTTTTATTTGTCAAAAAAATCATATATTCTAACCGTTAATAGCAGGTTGCTTTTTCACTAAGACAAATCCATCCTTAAGAACAATAACTGAATTTCTAATCAACATTTTTTTTATCAGGAAGATCCTTTTTGTTTTCTTCGGGCGGTTCGGAAGTAATATTTCCATCTTGATCAACATAAGCAGTCATATCATCGAGATTGCCACTTGTAACCTCATTTTTTCGTGCTTCCATTTTTTGCCTCTTTTCTTCTCGCTTCTTCCTTTTTCTTTCTGCCTTTTGTTTCTTTATAAAAGCATTGTTATTTTTCCGTCCCATATTAAACTTATCTTTTTAAATTTTACGTGAAACAATCTTCATATTTTACATTGATTCCCCTACTTATGTCATTGCCTCTTCTTTCTGTGAAAAAGCATAAACGCTGTAGCAGTTTGAGATCCCAACGCACATAATATGGTAATAACAAGCGTCTGCGCAACTAAAGATGAAATGTGGTTGTTTTTTCTATTACTGCCTTTGAAAATCCAATGAATTCCGTTGGATCCTTACTGAATAATATTGAAATGGCCTTTTTTGCGCTTGAGTTACATTTGCGCATCTCATTTGATATGAGATTTCAATAATCGACGGTGAGAGTCCTAGTTTTCTAAAGTTACTCAATAAATGATTGTTATTTGAACTTCAAAGGTAGGAAAATCCTCATGGATTAGTGGTGTAATTTCTGAATTTATGTTCAGAAGTACTTTTTAAGAACCTTTAAAAGTATTCATTTGCATCTAATTACCCAGGTTGAAAAGTATCATGGTTATTGCAAGACTAGACATTGAGAATTCGTAATTCTACATTTGAAATTTGTAATTAATTCAATTCATCATCCAAAATTCAAAACTCAAAATTCCTAAAAACAGATATCAATTACTGCTGAGTAAAGCTACTTTCTGTCTTATTCCTGAGCCAGTATATCAACGGGATTTGTTCTGGCGGTTTTCAAGGCATGATAACCTATTGTCAAAATGGTGGTGACAAATGTAATCCCGATCACCACGACAAACAGGTACAATGGTATATTGATTCTATAAGCAAATTCTTCCAGCCATTGATCCATCAAGTAAAAACTTAATGGTAAGGCTATGAGATTAGCCAATAAGACCAGCTTGAGAAACAACCATGATAGCAATATAACCAATTGCTTTTCCGTAGCACCAATGACCTTTCTTATACTCATCTCCTTTGCCTTTTCAAAAGCTAAGAAAGATGCCAATCCAAACAAGCCCAACATCGCTACCACAATTGAAACAATAGCGAATAACCGCAATATCTGTCCCAATTGCTGATCTGAAGCAAAATGCACTGCAAATTCCTGATCAACGAAGCTGTAAGTAAAGGGTAAATCGGGAAAGAGTCTTTTCCAGGTGGATTCGATAAATACTAAAGTTTCTGCGATATCCTGAGTATTCAATTTAATTTGCAGTGCAAAGAAATTCTCAGGCGTTATTTCAATGGCCAAGGGTGCAATCTCATTTTTCATGGATTCCAAATGAAAATCTTTAATTACACCAATCACCTCTCCCCCGGTTTGCCTTGTATAGTTAATCTTTTTACCAATTGGCTGCTGCAACCACGAAGCATCTGTATTTGAGAAGAGTTTGACCGCCGCCTCATTAATTAAGAATGCGGAAGAATCAGAATAAATCTCCCTGTCAAAATCCCTTCCTTGTACTACTTCCAGATCGTAGGTCTTTAGAAAGTCATGATCAGCATAGATGGTGAAGATTGAAACACTTTCTTCCTTTTCAAATCCTTCAGGTACGTACCTGGCAGCCCATGACTGCTGACCCGGATAAGATGATGAAGCTGAAACAGCATGGATTTGTTCATACTTCGTCAGTTCTTCCCGGAATAGATCTGTTTTAATTGGATTGGAAGCTATCAATCTGGCATCATCCATGATGATCACCTGGTCTTTGTTGAAGCCCAGATCCTTTTCCAACATATAAGTCACCTGTTTATACACAATGCCGGTGGCCACCAATAATAAGGTGGTCAATGTGAACTGGGCTATGACCAACATTTTTTGTCCCTTCCTTCCAGCTGACCTACCAGCAGTCCGAGAACTTAAAATACTGGCAGGTTTAAACGATGATAACATAAGTGCAGGATAAATACCTGAGGTAATTCCGACAATGACGGCTACAACAAGCATAAACAGAATATTGTGTATGCTAAATACACTTGTTAGTGTAAATGCTTTACCGGTAAATTCATTGAAATAAGGAAGCATCAGGCTTATTAGGATACAAGCTAAAATCAATGATAAAATAGAAAGCAACAATGATTCAAGAACGAACTGAATGAATAATGAGCCTCTGTGGGAGCCCAGGATCTTTTTTAAGCCAAATTCCTTGATCCGAGTGAGTGATTGTGCGGAAGTGATATTAATGAAGTTGATCATAGCCATCAGGAGAATACCAAAGGCTACTACTGTTAAAATATACATGTGGTCGATATTACCCCTGGGAGGAAAATCAAATTGAAGATTCGATTTCAAATAGATATCTTTCAAGGGTTCAATATCAGGCGTATACTTATCTCTTAGCTCTTTTCCCCCATGTCGTTCCAAAAAGTCTTTCAAGTCACTTTTGATCTGATCATGCTCATTTTGATCAATATGATTATCGCTCATTAACAGATAGGTATAAGCAAAATGTGTTCTCCAGGAGAGGAATGAACTAGGATCAAAAAAGTACTTTTTGACGAAATGAATAGGGATGATCAATTTGAATGGTAAATGCGAGTTTTCCGGAGATTCCACAATTCCCTCCACCTCAAAGTTAACATAAGTTCCCCACAGACTTATTTTTAAAGTTTGTCCAATCGGATCCTCCCCCGGAAAGTACTTAACAGCTATTTCCGGAGTAATGACCATTTTATTGGGTGTTTGAAGAAATTCATGCCGATTTCCTTTGATCACCGGAAAATCAAAAATGTTAAAGAAAGTAGAATCTGCTCCGACTATACCATGTTGTGCGTAAACTTCATTGTCTTTCTCAATGGTCAGTGCAATGGTGATGTTTTGAATGGAAGCCAGGTTTTGCACTTGTGGTAATTCATCTTTTAAAACCTGCCCCCATATATAAGGTACGATGGCCCCTTTTCGTTGCGCCGTGGCGGATGTGAGTCTGTATATGCGTTCACTTTTTTCATGAAACCTGTCAAAACTCTTTTCATGATTTACATAGAGCATGATCAATACAAAGGACAAAAGCCCAATGGTAAGACCAATTATATTGATCATAGTATACAGTCGCTGCTTCCTTAAGTTTCTGAGTGCAAGACGAAAAACCAGTTTTATCATGTCCTATTCTTTTTGTGAATAAGAATAGGTACTATTCCTGAGCTTGTATAGAACGTATTTTACTTTTGGAACTTAATTTACTTTTTTGAAGCTTTTATTATCTGTTTTTTATAAATGCTGGGTGGCAGACCGGTGTGTTTTTTGAATATTCTGGTAAAGTGACTTTGATCCGAGAATCCTGTGAGATAGGCTATTTCTGCTAAAGTATACTGGGTAGTTTCTAACAATTTTATGGCTCTTTCGATCCTAAGTTTTCTGAGGTATTCACCAAAGCTAAGGTCATCAAAATATTTCGAAAATTCCCGGGAAATATAAGCCGGATGTACCTGAAGGCTTTTGGAAACATCCTGCAAGCTCAAACTCAGATCCGTATCAATCTGGTCCTGAATGATCTCTTTTAGCTCTTTTACCCAGGAAGGGATTTTTTGGGACGAAGCTTTTTGTTTTAAGAACTTCCTGTAAACTTCAATCAAAAGTCCTTCCGTAGGATTCTGTGTATGTCTTTCATTTTGCAGGTGTTTTGCCCATGAGTAAAGGCCGTCATAGATAACCATCCCTATTTCGAGGAGTTTGTGATCATCCTTGATATTGAAAGACAAACCTGCTGAAATGGCCCATAGACCCGATGCCTGACCTGCCATATCGTGCCTGTCCGTATCAGCAGCTCTGACAATTTTAGCAATAGTACGGACTGCAGGGTCCTCTATATTGTGCTTTTGGACAAAGTAATCAAAGGTGCATTCATCCTTGTAGTGCGTATATTCTACCTCCGGTATATCGAAAGGGATGGCATCCAATTGTTTTGCACCGGATTTAACCAACTCAAATGGGACAAAATGGAATATGGCCTCAGGATCAATGAATCTCTTAATTAGCCATGGACAGGCAATTCGATCAATCTTGGGTCGTTCGCGGGTTATCCAGTTCATTTAAAAGCACCATGGTTGTGTTGTTTGAATCTACTTAACTTTTGGAATAATTTATAGCAATGCTGATGGGATAAGTTTTGTACTGGCTTCAGTTTGCCGTAAGACAAGCTGGGATCGCAGATCCCTACATTACTACATTAGCTTCCTTGTTAATAGATCGGGCACGGATAATATATCCGTTCCAATACGTACCGTACGACCGGGGTGTCAGACATTTCTCAAATGTCAGACACCTTAATCGAAGGGAAAGTACCCGCTTTCGAAGAATTTATGATTACTCCTAAAGAATTGACCATTAGTGGTTATCCCTTAACTTTTGATTTTTACGTTGGATTCTTTCAATTTCTTTTTCGTAATCATTATATGGTTTCGCTTTTTGTAAATAAGCAATGTGTGCTTCAGAAACGGTCAGGTAACTATCATAATCTCTTTTAAGCATTAGAATATCTCTTTTGATCCGGTAAAAATAGGAGTCTTCTTCAATTTCAAATGACCTGTCAATGAGCATCATGGCCGTATCCAGCACATGTTTACCAAATCCCAGGCGGTTATGGATGATATAATCTGCAGCATTGGCATACTTATCAGCCTCCAGGTTTCGGTCATTCTTCAGTGCATTTTGTACTTCTTGCATGAATATCGCCTGCGTTGTTGTTTTCAATTGAAAATTAACCTGAGTTTGTTCCCAGGAAATGAATATTTCCGCATCATTATTTACAATATCTACATCTATGTTCAATGCTTCATATGAACGTACGGTTTTGCGTGGTTTGACTTTCAGCCTAACTACATCCTTTTCCGAATTGTATCGATAAGCACCATAAAGTGAAGTGTCTGTATTTAAAATAATGGTCCATTCCGAGATACCAGGAATTGTGAATAAAGCATATGCTCCGGGTGCTACTGTTGTTTTATTGATTGAAACCGGCTTGTCAAAATAAATCTTCGTGCAAGGACCGGCACCGGTTCTCCATACCTGATCATAGGGGACCAAACCTCCGAAGATCTTCCTCCCCTTTTGCATTGGCCGCTCATATTCAATTTTAATATTTGTAAACCCAATCGTTTGTGAGATACTGCCAGGTTCACTGAATTTTGGAATATTGATCTGGGCATCTAAACCATTTACCAAAAGAATGATAGAAGCCAAAAACAAACATATTTTTTTCATCTTTTTTTTCTTAAACATAGATAGCCCGACAGAGACATCTGGTAGTAAATGTGTAAAAAAGTGTAAAGGGGATGTAAATATTAGATGACATCAGTCTTGTTGACACATGGCTTTGTTGTTAAAATCCTTTGAAAATCATGTAAGGGATTGCCCGGAAAATCTCCTTTTGCCTTTTTCCCGTATAACTTTATAACTTTGTATCAATTCCAAAGCATAAAAGCATGATTTATAACGGTAAGGAAATTGAATTTCCAGCAATACTGCGTGTTAGTTTCTTTAAAGTATTCGAGAAACTGGAGGAGCTAGCTAAAGATCCCGATAAAAACGTTGCTAACTACGCTCAGCAATTATTAAAGGAAATGGAGCCTTATCCCGAGCTTCGGGACGGGTTCGATGATCTCAAGTTGCTCAAAAAGTATAAGGATCCAATCAGGAAATTAAGCAGGGTGCTGTTTCCAGATGCCTTGATGACTAATGAGATCAAAGCTTTGTCACCTCCTTTTTATTTTGAACCTATCTATACCTCAACACGCTTTGACAAGATCATGAAGGCCTCTGGTGAAGATTTTTCATACCATATCCAAGATATTGATGAGGACATGTTTTACATGTACTGCTGTTATTTCATTTTAGGCAGCTATTATCGATATCCTGTGCATGGTGGTGGTCATTTAAAGTTGGATGTACTCAATAAAGATGATGGTTTGGTGCATTCCTATAAAATGGGGATCAATGCGGATATGATAGAATTCGTACCCACAGAAAAAGCTTTGGATATCACACAAGAAGATTGTGAGGAGTTGGTGGACAATTTTGGAAACATTGAAATCTGGAAGAAAAAATTTCCGCCTAATAGCTGGATCATGCGTGGCATTAGTATCGCTAATTTAATGGATACCACCGTTGATCAATCCATGGCTTCTATTACTTCCAACCTGCTCCTGAAGACAACAGATTCATTTGAGAAGATCCAAACAGCTATCAGAAGTATGTTTGGTAATCATAAACTGGAGATCGGTGTGCTTACCCTGGATCAGATGAATCTTGTACGCTTCAAAAAAGAGGGGCTCAAAAGCATCGTAGTACAAAAAGACGCGCCGGTGAATTGTGAAACTGAGATGTGCGATTACACTTTCAATCGTCTTATGAAGCAAAAAGAACCCTTGGTTATTTCAGATGTTGACAGGTTTCATGAAAAGGCTCCGGGTTATATATCACAATCATTGAAATCCCTGAATTTCAAAAGCTACATCATTGCGCCCATTGTGCATGAGGAAGAAATACTTGGTTTCATGGAATTGGCGACTGACAAGCGATATGAATTGAATTCTGTGTCTGTGGCTCGCCTGAATGAGATCCTGCCTATTATTGCTATGGCCCATAAACGCTTTCAGACAGAGGCTCAAAACCGCATAGAGGCCATTATTCAGCAAGAGTGTACCACTATTCATGATTCGGTGAAATGGCGGTTTGAACAGGAAGCTGAGAAATTCATGAATAGTGAGCTTAACAATGAGCAGTCCATATTCAAGGACATTATTTTCAAGGACCTCTATCCTTTATATGGGCAAATGGATATCAAAGGCTCTTCCTCCAAACGTAACGAGGCGGTTAAAGCTGATCTTATTAAACAAATCAATGGGGTCAAAAAAGTTTTGAGAAGTGCTTTCCAGCAAACGCAAATGCCGGCCTACGGGGAATTGATGTATCGTGTGGATAATTATAAATCTGAAATAAGCAAAGGATTATCTGCAGGCAGTGAACATAAAATATTAAGCTTCCTCAGATCAGATGTATATCCGGTTTTCGATTACTTACAAAAAAGTGATGCGTCTCTTGGAAAAATGGTAGATGCCTACAATGCGATGCTGGACCCTGAGCTAAAAACAGTATACGAGGAACGTAAGAAATATGACACCAGTGTAAACCTGATCAATCAAAAGTTAGCATCTTACCTGGATGGCAAGCAGACGGAAGCCCAGGAGATGTTCCCCCATTACTTTGAGCGTTACAAAACCGATGGCATCGAGTACAACATGTATATGGGCCAATCAATAGCGCGAAATAAAAACTTTGACCTTTTTCATTTACGCAATCTGAGAATATGGCAATTGATCGTGATGTGCGAGATGGAAAATGAATTCAAAGCCTTGCAAAAAGAGCTGCCTGTACCGCTGGAAATCGCCTCACTGATTTTGATTTATAGTACACCATTGTCAGTACACTTCAGAATGGATGAGAAACGATTTGATGTGGAAGGTGCTTATAATGCACGATATGAGATCATCAAAAAGCGCGTAGACAAAGCCCTGATCAAAGGAACCAACGAACGTATCACACAACCAGGAAATATTGCGATTATCTACTCCCAGGAGCAAGATGCCGCAGAATATCGTAAATACCTTGTTTTCTTAGCAGCCAAAGGGTACTTGAAAAAAGGATTTGAGGATCTGGAATTGGAAGACCTGCAAGGTGTAAGTGGTCTAAGAGCCCTACGAGCCAAAGTTGCCTTCACTGAAGGACACACACTGGATGAGTTGATAGAAGTGATAGAAAAGAAAGCCTAACGCTGATTATAGTATTAAGTAGTTGGTATTAAGTCATTAGTATAATTGCGAATCTTCAATTACGAATTACGAGGGGATAATTATGAGTTTTTAGTTTTGAATTCTGAGTTAAAAAGATTTCGTAATTCGTAATTTGACATTCGTAATTCTATTGATTGATTTAATGCTACTCCGCTCGCAGATTATCGACTGGATTAGTATTGATCACTTTGTAAATAATGGACGAAACAGTGATCGCAGCCATGAGCAGTAATAATCCGGAAGCCATTAAAATAGGTTCAAAGCCCAATGGCATGTGGTAATTGGATATTATTTCCATTAATACCTTGGAAAAATAATAGCTGAGTGGTCCACCAATCAAAATACCAATTACCAATAACCACCTGAACTGCCTGGTCACCTCTTTGATGAGATGTTTGATATTGGCACCTAATACTTTGCGCATGCTGAAGTCTTTCATCCTGGACTCAACCCTCAATGAAACAAGGCCAAAAAGTCCCATGCAAGACAGGGTAATAGCCAATGCTGCCACAAACCTTCCAAGGTTGCTGTTACTAGTTAAGATGGAAAAATAATGTGTGAAAACTTCATCTTGAAAAAAGCTATCAAATGGTAAATCCGGGAATAATGCTTTCCAGGTCCTTTTCAAATTTTCGTTGGTTTCTATGGTGGTTCCAGGGTTTACACGGGCCGTTAGGTATTGGTATTCTTCCTCTTTCACAAATTTTAGAAAAGTAGGTTCAATATCATACCAAAATGATTGATAATGAAAATCCTTAAGAATACCAATAACGGTATAGCGCACGCTATCGACATACATTTGTTTACCCAGTGCTTTGTCCCAACCCATTTCATTGGCCAGTGTTTCATTGATAATAACTGATTCGGAGTAGTCCGTAGTCCTGTCTACATTAAAAAAACGGCCACTTTTCAATTGCAATTGCATCACTTCCAGGTACTGCTCACCCACATCTAAACACCTGAACTCGTATTTTTGATTATCCATTTCCACCATGGATTTTGTATGAGATTGACCTAAATGACTTTTGGAACCAGCTACAGCAAGGACATTGGGTTCTTTGATAATATCATTTTTCAAGGTATTGTAGGCTGATCCATCGGTTACAGGAATCACCAATACCTGCTTTTGATTATACCCCCAATCCTTGAGCATTTGATATTTTGCATCCTGTGTAAATACAATACCGGTAGCAATGAGGATCAAAGAAAATACGAATTGAAAAGTAAGGAATATTTTGGTAAACATGTTTTTCGTACCAAAACGTTGTCGACCTCGAAATATGTCAACTGACTTATAAGCGGATATGTAAAATGCGGGATAAGCTCCGGAAGCCAAACCGGTTAGAAACAACACACTGATAAAATAAATCCAAAAATTCGGATCCAACAGATTGAATTCGAGACCAATGCTAAAAGCCCGGTCAAAGCCCGGTACAAAAATAAAGTAACCCATAATTACCCCCAACAACATCGCAAAGAAGGTAATGATGAAGTTTTCTATCAAAAACTGCTGGATGATCAATTTTCTGTTCCCTCCAATTACTTTTCGAACGCCTATCTCCTTCAATCGCTTGGAGGCAGATACGATAGCAATGTTGATGTAATTTGAGCAAGCCAGAAATAGTAAGAAAAAGCTGATGACAATAAGTGATATACGTTGAGCTGGTTTTTCTCCGGAGGCGATGCTTGAATGAATTTTATGGGAATTCAAAGATAATGTTCGTAACGGCTCAAAGAGATAATCTTGAGTTGGCCAATCTAATGAAGCTTCGTTTTGCAAAGCTGCATATTGACCCATATTTCTTTCCAGAATGTGTATGTCATTTGGATCTTTTAGCTGCAAAAAAGTTCCGGCAACCATATTTTCCCAATCCTGATAATCGGCTTCAGGATCGACTTGTTTGAGTCGGTTGTTGTTGGCCAGGATATGATGCCAAAAACTGGTTGTTTTTGGAAACTGTTTAAAAACAGCCCCAACCTGATAGGATTGAACAACCTTGTTAGGAAAAGTAATTATGACTTCTTCCCCAATGGGGTTTTTCGTCCCAAAATATTTACGGGAAATACGCTCGCTGATCACTAGTTGGGATTCATCTCTCAAAGCATCTTTGGTTCCCCATTTGAGTTCGAAGGAGAACATCCCGGTATATCCGGGGTCAGTAAAATGGATGTATTGTTGGAAAACCTGATCCTCATATCGAACAATGCCGTTTCTCCCGTCCAATCGTACCATGTTCTCTATTTGTGGAAAATCCTGTATCAGCATAGGACCCAATGCTGCCGGAGTGGTTCCCCATATTTCAGTTTTCCCATTTCGATCAATAGCACTTTTTACATAAAATATGTTGTCCCTGTTAACATGAAATGCATCCCTGCTGTATTCCCAATTGATGTATACATAAACTACAGTACTACAGCCTATAGCCAATGCCAATCCGAAAATATTAATGAAAGAAGTTAGTTTGTTCTTGGCAAGATTGCGTGGTACAACCTTTAGATAACTTTTCAACATCATACCATTTTGATTTATATATGGAAAAATATGGATGGGCTTAATCAAGGAAAGTCTGAATAACAAAAGCACTTCCTTTAAGTAGATCAGCTCTGAATAAGGCTTTGAGTGGTCTTGTTTCTCATGAAGTTCCTCCAGATCTCCACGGATATCGGCATAATATTCTTCTCTACAAAATCGTTTCAGAAGCCAATCAGCAAATCGTTTCATGTTTATTTTGTTGAGGCATTTTTTTGTTTGAACCAAATGAAATTAACCTGATCAATTTGTTCCGAACGCAAGTTTGGGGATGTCATTCCAAAGGGCCAATCGTACATCTTTCGTGTGTTCCAAGGCTTGTTTGCCATAAGCGGTGATGGTGAAATATCTTTTAGGCCTCCCTCCCCTTTGTGTGGTCATTTCACCTTCCCTGGAGTTTAAGTATCCTTTCAGTTCCATCCTGCGAAGGGCTGATTGCAAAGCCCCAACACTGACTTTACGCTCCAAACGCTTTTCAATCTCTTCTTTGATAGAAACCCCATATGCTTTATCATAAAGAACTCCTACTGTAAGGAGTACTATCTCTTCAAATTCACCAAGTTTAAATTTTTGCATGTTGTATTTTCCTAATTGTAGTATTGTAAAGAAAAGGAATACTTCTCTAAATTCCTAATTGTAGTTTTGATTATTCTTTTCCTTGATTAAAGAGAAAAGTCCTGCTAGAGGCTTGGCGTCAGGAAGCTAATTCAGTGCTTGTGAGAGCGATGGCTATGATCTGATTTCCCTTTTAAAAACCAGCTCACGCTCATTCGAACTATCTGTGTCAAAGTAATATCCTTCATAGTCGAAAGCCTGTAGCCCTTCAACAGTATTGATTTTGTTTTTGATTATAAACCGGGCCATCATACCTCTTGCTCTTTTGGCGAAAAATGAAATGACTTTATGATCATCGTCCTTAAAATCTTTGAACTCCACATTAATAACCTTTGCTTTCAAACTATTTCTGTTGATTGCTTTGAAGTATTCGTTTGAAGCCAGGTTAATTAGAATGTTATCACCTTGTCTTTTCAAATCCCTTTGGACGGCCGATACAATCTTATCCGACCAATAATTGTAAAGTGTTGTATAATCGTCAAAGGCCAGTTTGGTTCCCATTTCCAGCCGATATGCTTGAATAAGATCCAGCGGTCTTAATAGACCATATAAGCCTGACAATATCCTGAGATGTGTTTGGGCATAATTTATATCATCCTCCGACAGGGCCTCAGCATTTAGTCCTATATAAACATCACCTTTGAAAGCAAAGATGGATTGTTTGGCACTTTTGGGATTCTTCTTTGCTCTGAATCTACGGTAACGTTCCACATTCAATTCGGCAATATTCTCACTTACATCCATCAATGCTCGAATATCATCTGATGTTTTGGTCCTTAATACATTTACAAGTTCAAGCGTTTCTTTTCCAAAGCGAGGCAAAGAGTGTTCCTCAATACAAGGGCTTTCAAAATCTAAGGTCTTGGCAGGAGAAATAACAGCGATCATATGGCGAAAATTGGTATGCTGCAAACATACTATTTATCTCGAATTTTAGCCATTGAATGTTGGCTTTCTCATCTCTGGGAATATTAAATTTTATTTTTGAATTTTGAATGAAATGCATTGCACTCAATGTCCCCAACCAGTATGAGCCAGGCAATGGAAAAGGCTATTTTTTGATTACTTTTTCTATGTGAATGAAGCCTTGATCGTTTACTACTTTTAAAAAATAGAGACCGGGAGAAGCGTTTGAAAAATCTATTTGAGTTTGTTTTCTGTTGGTTCTCAATTGTTTCACTCTTTTACCCAATTGATCATACACGTAAATTTCAGAGCCAAAATGCTGAGGTGCAACAGTCAGGTGGATCTCTGCTGAAATCGGGTTTCCTAAAAGATAAATTCCTGATGAACTGGATACTTCAAGCCCTGTTATCACCGGGCCTATGGTCGTGCAGGTTATGTCCCAGGGATTGAGTTCGACCGGCGCAATGGGCGTTAGGATTCTGCCATGGAATGCCGGAAAATCAGGACTGTATCTTGTCGCCCGGAACGTTTGATTGAACTTCACTGTTCCTCCCTGAGCCACCGGAAAACCATTACGGTTCACAGGGTTAATATATTCCCAGACAAGTGCATTCTCCTCATTTATCTCAAAGAATCTACCACTTGTTCCTTCACAGATAAATACATTTCCGTTTGGAAGCATCTGGGCTCCTGACATGATCCGGGAATAAAAGCCTGGTGCGGAATATTCCCAGTCCAATTCCTCAGGTCCGAAGGCTTTCGTTTCCTCCAGAAGATAATTTCCTTGTACATCAACCGGAGGGGACCATATCTCAACACTGGAAGCCTCATTTCTTTTTTCATTATTGAAAATCATCAACTTTCCGCCATATGGGTAACCATCCGGTATCCAACGAATGTCATGCTGGTAAAAGAATTTCCTGTCTTCTTCTGTACCTCGATCATATGTCTGTGGATTTCCATATCGATAGAGCAAATCCCCGCCTTTACCATATCGACCTCCCTGGTGGGAAGCTGCTTCCAAAGTTGTGGTGCTATGATCGATGATCCATATCTCACTAAATAACCTGGAGCTAACGGCTATCTGGTCTAAAGTTTCATTATAATCGATGGCATTAAGGTGTATCCAGTTTCCAGATGTTTCCTGCCCTTCTTCTATGTAATTGATGTCTACCAATTCAGGATGATTGGCTATCACACCATAGTTAGCTAATGTACTATTTTGATCCTGGACAAGATGATCCCAAAGCCGCCATTCCCATACGATCCTGGCTTCATTGGTTCCATTCATTTCTATTTCAATGATTTTTTCTGACCATACCGCACCATTGAATTTTCTGCCTAAAACTTTGGCTTCAGTTTCGGAATGTTTCTCCCAGGCTATAGCGAGAAAATTTCCATTGGGCAATGGTGCAATATCATGGTGAGCCTGGACCAAATCATTGGCGTAAGTATAGGTCCATAATAGATCCCCTTCCCAGTTGAACAGCTCAAAACGACCGCCAAAACCTCCGGCATCAAATGCACCTTCCACCTGGGCTGTCCTCAAAAGATTGCCGTTTTCCAGTAAATAAATGGAATTACCGGGTTTGTATTCACTTATCCATGAATTGACTATCCATCCACAATTATTGATCAAATAGGTGTGCGTGTTGTTCCCAAAAAGTGTATAGCCTTGAAAAGAGGTGGGATCATTCAAAAAAAGTCCGACCGTCTGCTGAGAAAAGCTGTGAGTAGCGCAAAGGATCATGAGGATCCAGGTACTTTTTAATACGATCTTCATGGCCAATGTTTTCTAATGATCCTTTGAGGTAGCGCTCAAGTTTCAAAAAAGGGAACTGAATTGCTCCAGCTCCCTTTCGACGTTCGGTTTATATTGCTTAAAAATTAAAGCCAATTCTTCCAAAGAAATAAGCGCCATCGGATCCCATTTGAACAGAATCATTAAATCCGCCCTGATCCGTCCAACCATCAAATTGGGGTGTAGGGTATGTATTGAAAATATTATTACCTCCGACAGTCAGTTTGAGATTTTCCGTCATTGAATAGCTCAGGCTGACATCTATGGTGGCAGCACCTTCATAAGTATCGGTAGCTACAGCCAGCAAGGCATTTGCCTCTGCTGAATTAGTAGCGGGTGAATCTACCCATTGAAAGTCCTGCAATATCACCTCACTAAAAAGTGTTGCGGATATCATCGCATCAAACTTCGAACCTGCATAACCTGCATTGAATACAAATTTGTAGTCCGGTGCGGCAGCCTCGAGGTAGGCCTGTGAGAATGGGCCAAAGAAAGTGTAAACATTCAAATTTCGGTTGTTGATATTCTCTATTTCAGTATCATTTACATTTCCAGCAATACCGAAGAGAATATGATCATCATCAGCACCTAACATCAATTTATAATTCAATACGATGTCCAATCCTGTTGTTTTGGTATCCACACCATTAGCAAAAAATTGAGCAGCCTCTGCTCCTACTCCCAGACTTGTAGCATCAAAATTGTCCGTCAGGATAATCCTGTCATCCACGGAAATAGAATAGGCGTCTACCGTGGCAGAAAAATCTCCAACATTAAGCGTGAAACCCAGACTGCCGTTAAAAGCTGTTTCTTCCTGAAGTGGTCCAATACCAAATGCTTTTGTCACAGTACTGGTATTCGAGGCTAAGAGTGTACGCAATGAGGTACCAGCGACTATGTTGTTGAATAGTAAATTATAATGTATTTGTGTCAGGGAGGGTGCTCTGAAGCCTGATGAAACCGATCCTCTGAAAGACAGGTATTCATTGATCTTATATCTGCTTGCCAATTTGAAGTTAAAGGTTTCTCCAAAATCGCTGTAATTTTCATACCGTAATGCTCCACCGATCAACCAAGCTGCTGAAGGATTAATTTCGGCATCAACATACATACCCAAATTGGTTCTGTTTCTATCTACTTCATTCGCAGGACTGTATCCGGGAAAACCTTGAGATCCTCCTGGTAACGGATCATTATTCGAATCCACCGCAGGGGTCTGGTTAGCTGGGTTGGTAATCGCAATACCATTTTGATCATATATGGCGTAAGAGGCTTCCTCTCCGGCAAAGATGGTAAAGTTTTCAGTCCTGAACTCAAGACCAAAAGCCAGATTGAATCCGGAACCGATCTCATCATAATATTTGCTAAAATCAAGACCTGTAGTATTTTGGGCAAGGCTATGACCACCTGCATCAAAAACTGTGGGTGAAGCATCACCTAAAGAAGCATTGTTGGAGCCCTTGATGAAATAATGAAAATTGTTTTTCCCATAGGTATTGTTAAAATCAACTCTCCAACCATTGCTCAAGGTATGCCTTATACCAGCAGAAGCTGAAACATCAGTGATATTCGACGTAATTCGAGGCGTAAATCCATTGGGATAAAGACTGGGAACTGACCGGTTATCTCCATCGGCAAAACTGCTCCTGGAAAAGGCGTATGCGTCTGTATCTCTGAAATTTCTTCCGCCAAATGCATAAATCTCCGTATTCTCATCAATCGGTACGGCTGAGTTAACGATGAAGTTAAATCCATCTACCGCTGCACTACCATACCCTTTTCTCCAGGAAAATCCGGGCCTTAAAGTTCTGTCTTTGGTTAAATATTCTGTCGTGAAGTTGGCAAATCCACCGTTTGAGCCAATGTTTATTCCATAATTTAAATCAACTTTCACCGTGTTACCATCAAAGCTTTTTTCCTCTCCATCAATTCTTTGTTTTCCTTCAATGTTAAACAGGGCATCTCCGTATTCCTCTTCATAACCCTCACCAATAGCTGTACTGTAGGCTCCATAGGTAATACTACCATTGATCTCGTCCGTTTTATCTTTCAGAACGATGTTAATCACACCGGCAATTGCATCCGAACCATACTGTGCGGAAGCACCATCCCTTAACACTTCAATACGCTTTATCGCTGCGGCTGGAATGGCATTTAGATCTGTTCCTGAATTACCCCGGCCCCTAGTACCGAAAACGTTGACCAAAGAAGATTGATGCCTTCTTTTTCCATTGATCAACACCAGGGTCTGATCAGGGCCTAAACCTCTTAAAGAAGCAGGATCTATGTGGTCAGCGCCATCGGAGCCTGATTGTTTGGTGGCATTAAAGGAAGGGGCAGCGTATTGTAATATCTGATTGATTTCAACTTTACCGGTGGTTTCAGCAATACCGGCGATGTCTATAACATCGATGGGTACAGGTGTATCTATCTCAGACCTGTTTTCATTTCTGCTACCAACGACGTAAACTGTTCCTAAGCTTTCAACTGATTGTTTCAGAACAATGGTATAATTATCCTGAGAATCAGTAATAGCAATAGTCTCAGTGATATAACCAACATAGCTTACCACTAATTCATCGCCGGTATTGGCTTCGATAGAAAAACTACCATTGGCATCGGTCACAACTCCCCTGGTTGTTCCTTTAATAACTACTGAAGCTCCAAATACAGGGTCACCGGATTGATCTGTGATTTTGCCTTGAATACTTCGTAACTCCACTGGTTGATTTAAAAAATTTCCGGCTTTTCTGATAATGATCGTCCTATCATCGATTTCATATTCCAGTCCATGCGGCACAATGAGCTCATCTAATATATCGGTGATGGTCGCGTCCACAACATCAATACTCATTTCAGGGATTTCCCTGAGAACATTACTTTCAAAAACAAAATTGAATTCGCTTTTTTTCCGAATGGTCTTAAGAATTTTTCGAAAGCTCTGTTTTTCAATAGAAAGTGTGAGTTTGGTGTTTTGTGTGTATGCTGTATTGGCAGTAACATCGAGAAAAGTCAACATCAAAAAAACCACCATTAGTTTCATCACCAGAAGGGTTTTGATACTCTGGTTACGGGGTAAATTTGTTACAGTTTTACACATTGGTATATTTTTTAATGAAACATAGGGATCAAATACAGTTATCAAATCCTTCCCTTCATCAGGCCATCATTTCTACTTTACAATTACCGTCCTTTTTTTGATATCAAATTTTACAGCTTGCGTTTTTTCAATTAGTCCAAGAATGAATCGAATGTCTTCATTACACTTAATTTCACCAGTAAATCGAACGTTTTTAGCTGCATCATTATCATAGAAAACATCCACATCATACCATCGTGATAATCGATTCAGGATAACATCCAATCGTTGGTTTTCAAACATAAACAGGTTGTCCTTCCATGCCGTATATAGCTCCGTATCTACTTTATTGGTATTGGCTGATCGATCCTTGGTATTATAGGATACCTGATGGCCAGGCTCCAGCAGTATTTCAATTGGTTGGTCAGCCACGTTCACCCTCACGCTTCCTTCTACCAGTGTAGTCGTGATAATATCCGTATAAGATGAAACATTGAATTTTGTCCCTAAGACAGTTGTGGTTTGTTCCTTGGAAATTACCTTAAAAGGTTTCTCCGGATCATGGGCAATATCGAAGTAGGCTTCACCTTGAAGCTCCACTACCCTGTCCTTGCTTCCAAACTCAACGGGATAAGTAAGGGTGGTGGCTGAGTTCATCCATACTCTAGATCCATCTGAAAGGGTTAAAGAAAATTTACCACCTCTTGGAATTACTAAGGTATTTTTGGCTTCTTCAAATGCTTCATCTGATTTGTCCTGATAAGTAATGGACTCACCATCAGAATAAATGGAGATATTTCCATTATCCACATTCAAACTGTTGTTCTGATCCAATTCAATTGATTCACCGGTGGAAGTGATCAGCAAAGCCTTGTTACTCCCCGGAACTATCGGTTCACTTTCATCCGCAACTTCATTTAACGGAACAATTGGTTGATTTATCTTCCAGATCAACAGGCTTACACATAGGATCAAAAAGGATGCAGCCGCAGGATAAAGCCATCTTCTCCCGGTGCTTGATCGTTTCAGGGCCTTTTTACGGATCTTGCTCCATGCAAGATCTTCATTGATTTTTTGTGGCTGACTATCTCCTTTGTATTCATTTACTACCTTGTCAAAATAGGCTTTATTTTGAGGGCTTTCAGCAAGCCATGTCGCTAATATCTCCTGTTCATCAGCATCAATGGTGCCGTGAATCTGTTTCCAGATAATTTCGAAATCTATGGGTGTTTTTGACATATCTATTGATATGACAGTTCAACCTGAAAAAAGGGTGACAGGAAATATTAAAATTTTAAGAAGGAAATTAAATGAGCGGCTACAAGTGCCAGTGTTTTAAGGCTGACTTCCAGTGACATTTTCAATTTGGACTTCCCACGTCTCAGCTGGGTTTTTACGGAATTCTCAGAGATGTTTAAAATTTTCGAGATATCACTGATCTTTTTGTTTTGTGTGTATTTAAGTTTGATAATTTTCCTTATTTGAGGAGGTAGTTTTTTAATAGCCTTTCGAAGCTCTTCTTCCTGGCTTACATTAATCTTTTGGTTTTCCTCAGAGCCTTTGGCCAGTGCTTCTACAAAAAGTATATTGTATTTATCTTTAATTTGAATACTTTCCAATCGATTTAAACAGTTATTTTTCACTGCCATGTATAAATAAGCATCAAAGGATTTTTCGATGGTCAGTACATTTGCTTTTTCCCAAATTTTGATAAATACACTTTGTACGACATCTTCAGCTTCGTGCCAGTTGAAAAGGTAAGAATTGGCAAACTTCACCAACGGTAAGTAGAATTCATCAAACAACGATTTGAATGATGCCTCATCCCCCCTTCTCAGTTTTTCAAGGGCAATATTTTTACTCGAGCCTTGCAAAAAATTAGGGTTAACAAATTCTAAATTAACATTTTTTTAAGAATTAAAAAGATCTTTTTTACTTTATCAGTCTCCCATATTTGGTAAATAACAGCCGCAATTCCATGACTAACATGAATTACACCACTGCGATTTTTAATTTATTATATTTAAACTCAACTAATTACAACTACACCCTAGACTAAACACTATGAGAACCACATTGAAACTATTTTTAACTTTCGTTTTGCTCTCCGGCAATCTTGTAATTGCACAGGACAAAGATGAGATTGTTAGGGACATTGTAAAGGAAGCGACTGAAAACTCACAACTCGAGAATCTGGCACATGAGCTGGTTGATGTCATTGGCCCAAGATTAGTTGGTACTCCTCAAATGCAAAAAGCACATGAATGGGCAGTTGAAAAATATAAAAGCTGGGACATCGCGGCACGAAACGAGCAATGGGGAGAATGGAGAGGTTGGGAAAGAGGTATTACACACATTGATCTGGTTTATCCCAGAGTACAAACATTGGAAGGAAAACAGCTCGCCTGGAGCCCGGGAACCTCTAAAAAAGGTGTGACCGCTGAATTAATCATTATTCCGGAGGTGAAGGATTCAATTGCCTTTCAACAATGGTTACCCAGCGTAAAGGACAAATTTGTTTTAATTTCCATGAATCAACCTACTGGTAGACCGGATTCTAATTGGGAAGAATTTGCCACCGAAGAGTCCTTCGAGAAAATGAAGGAAGCTCGTAGCGCTCAGACCAGGGCATGGCGTGAAAGAATCGGTAAAACCGGTTTAGGTAGACGTACATTGCCTGTCGCCTTGGAGAATGCAGGCGCTGCAGGGGTTATTACCTGCAATTGGTCAAGAGGCTTTGGTGTTAACAAAATTTTTGGAGCCTATACCAAGAAAGTACCCACGATCGATCTGTCACTTGAGGATTATGGTTTATTGTATAGAATGGTTGAATATGGGGACCAACCTAAAATCAAGGTTGTGGCAGAATCCAAAGAACTGGGAGCGGTTCCAACTTTCAACACTATAGCCGAAATAAAAGGTACCGAAAAACCTGATGAATATATCATTCTCTCGGCACACTTTGATTCCTGGGATGGCGGTACCGGTGCTACGGATAATGCAACAGGAACTTTGGTCATGATGGAAGCTGCCAGGATTTTGAAGAAAATCTATCCCAACCCAAAAAGAACCATTTTGGTGGGATTGTGGGGAAGCGAAGAACAAGGTTTGAATGGCTCCAGGGCTTTTGTTGAAGATCATCCGGCGATCGTCGAGAATGTTCAGGCACTTTTTAATCAGGACAATGGGACAGGCAGGGTGGTAAGGCTTTCCGGACAGGGATTTTTGCATGCCTATGAGTATTTAGGAAGGTGGTTGGAAAAAGTACCTCAGGATATCAGGAAACATATTGAAACAACCTTTCCGGGAACTCCAGGAGGTGGAGGTTCCGATTATGCGTCTTTTGTGGCGGCAGGAGCACCGGCGTTTTCGTTGAGTTCCTTAAGCTGGGCCTATTGGGATTATACCTGGCATACGAATCGCGATACGTACGACAAAATTGTATTTGATGACGTCAGAAGCAATGCTATTCTGACCGCCATCCTGACTTTCATGGCCAGTGAAGATCCTCAGAGAACATCACGGGAAAGAAGTGTACTTCCCATTAGTCAAAGAACCGGTCAACAGAGAACATGGCCATCGCCCAGAAAACCAAATAGAAAAGGAGGACTGGAGTAGGTAAAAAATAAGGGCCATGATATCGAACATGGCCCTTACTTAATTTCAATATATTAAATCATCATTATTCAACTCTTAGAGAATCGACCGGATTGGATACGACCACTTTGTAAATCTGACTTGACACAGTGATGAGAGAAACGGTGAAAAGAATGATCATCGCTATGAGCAAAGGCACAAAGGTCAATGGCATATAGTATTCATATACCTCTTCCAATAATATACTCACCAGGTAGTAACTAACCGGTAGTCCAATAATGCAAGCTATCAATAGCAGCCATATATAATGCTTGTTAATCCCTGTGAAAATGTTTTTGATACCTGCTCCCAATACTTTCCTGATGCTGAACTCTCTCATCCTGGCAGTAACATTCAATGATACCAAACCAAATAACCCCATACATGATAGAATAATGGCCAAGGTAGCTGTAAATCCCATAACTCTTCCATGGCCCTGTACATTATTAAAATATCGGTCAAAAACAGTATCCTGAAAGAATCCATTGTATGGAAGGTCGGGAGCTACAACTTTCCAGGAAGCTTCCATAGACTCACCTATCTTGGTAGCTTGTCCGGCTTTAACTTTGAGAGAAAGATATCGAAACTTGTCCTGGGTAGTCATTCTGAAAAATGTAGGTTCAATTTCATTGTGAAAGTTCTGATAATGAAAATCTTCTACAACCCCTACTACATGATAGGTAATGGTATCAAGGTCAAAAGACTGGCCTAAAGGTTGTTCCCAGTTCATATGATCCATAAAAGTCTGATTGATGACCACGCTTTCCGTTACATCAGTAGCCCTTTCTTCTTCAAAAAACCTTCCCTGCTTTAGCCGAATTCCCAAAGTCTCGAGGTAGTTATGTCCAACATCAATCCTTCTGATTTCATATTTTTTGGAATTATAGTCTATTACAGCCAAGCCGGATGAACGGCCAACATGATTTCCTGAGCCCGCCACCTGAACGATGTCAGGGTTTTGCAAATACTCATTTTTCAAAGAAACATAGGTATTTTCTCCATCCACAGGAACAACCAATGTTTGAGATTGATTGTAGCCCCAATCCCGTTCCTTCTGATAATCTGCGTTTTGAACGAATGTGATCCCGAATACAATGGTGATGATGGAAAGGATAAATTGAAAAGTTAAAAAGACTTTTGTGAACTTGTTGCCCTTTCCAAATTGCTGCTGCCCTCTGAAAATATTGACAGCCTTGAAAGAAGAGATGTAGAAAGCAGGATAAGCGCCTGAGCCAATTCCCGTAATAACCAGCAATGCAGTAAAGAACACCCAGGCATCCACACTTTTATAAAAATCCAATTCCAAACCAATGGAGAATAGATTGTCAAACCAGGGGCCAAACAGGAACCTGGCCCAAACACCTCCAAGAATTAGTGCAAACAAACAAATGATCAGATTTTCCCCAATAAACTGAAAAACCAACTGCTGCTTAGTACCTCCTACCACTTTCCTCAAGCCAATCTCTTTAAGTCTTTTAGCAGACGAGACTATTGCGATATTGATATAATTAAAACAGGCCAGTGTCATCATAAAGATACCAATAAGGCTCAGTACAATTCTTGCTACCGGATCGTCCCCACTTGCAATATCTCCTCTTATCTTGTATGAGTTTAATGAAAGTGTGCTCAGCGGTTGGAATGTGTATGCAGAAGCAGGCCAATCTTCTTCAGCTTCATTTTGAATGGCCACATACTTATCCATTTTGGAAGAGATCAGCTCAATGTCTGCCGGATCATTAAGCTCAATAAAGGTTGAACCAATAAAATCCTTCCAGTCATTGGGATCTTCTTTATCGTAAATGTTGAATTTTTTCTCGAAGTTGATCAGGATATTGAAAGCAAAACTGGCGGTTTTAGGAAATTTCTCAGCAACACCAGCCACAATAAAGGATTCCTTTTTGTTATTGAGAATAAGTTCTACCTGCTTGCCTATGGGGTTCTCCTCACCAAAGTATTTTTCTGCAATTCTATCACTTAGAATAATATTGGAGGGATCCTGGAGTGCCTCCTTTTCCCCCAAACGTAACGGGAAAGTGAACATGTCCAGGAACTCCGGATTCACAAAACGTACGAACTCATTGAATATCTTGTCCTTGTATTTAAAAACGGTTCCCCGGTTATCGATGCGTACGACACGTTTTATTTGAGAAAAATCAGCTTCCAGGGCATCACCAATCGGTGCCGGTGAATCTCCCCAAACCTGCTCGGATCCATCCCTGGACACTACATTTTGTAAAAGGAAGATATTGTTTCTGTTCACATGAAATTGATCCATGCTGAATTGCCAGTCTACGAAGATGTATACCACCAGGCTACAGCCAATGGCGATCGACAGTCCGAAAATATTGATGAATGAGATGAGCTTGTTTTTAACTAAGCTTCTCGAAAAGGTTTTCAAGAAGTTCTTTAACATAGTGAAGTCTTTTTAGCGCTATTTAAACTTGTCAGTTACAGATTATAGGATAGCATAATGCATGAATAGGTTGCATCAAACCTACCTTATTTAAGAAAATTTCAATGACACCCATGATGATGGGCAAATCCACAAGATTTTTAAATCTCAAAAAATGAGATTGTTAAGTTAATCAAGTTGAATAAAAAAGCAAGCGCATTTGTGTTACCTTGGCCTTTGATTATCTTTGAGCAGTTGAACAGACAGCCTTGAATAACACTTCAAAATTAGAAAATATAAAATCCGGCGATGTTAGCTCGTTTGAGCAGATCTTTCGTCAATATTATCAATCCTTGTGTCTGTTTGCACTAAAATATGTAAAAGATCCTGATGATGCCGAGGAAATTGTTCAGGATGTATTCGTCAAGATCTGGCAGAAAAAAGATGTCCTGGACATAGCCATATCACTCAAAAGTTATCTCTATCAGGCAGTCCGGAATGCCAGTCTCAATCACCTGAAGCATATCCAGGTAAAGCTTGAGTATGAAAAAAATCTGGTAAATTCTCCTTCCAGGACAGATACAGCTGATACAGTGATAGCTTCAGAACTTGAAGCCAAAATTTATGAAGCGGTTCATAAGCTTCCGCCTGAAAGAAAAAAAATATTTCTTCTGAATAGAAATGAAGGTTTGAAGTACAGGGAGATTGCAGATCAACTTAACATTTCTGTCAAAACCGTAGAGAGCCAAATGGGTAAAGCACTCAAATTCCTTAGAATGGAATTGGTGGATTTTTTAAGTATTGTAGTTTTATTGTTCGTTCAATTGTTTGAAAGATTATGGCCTTGAGTAAGGGTAAACATAGGGTCAATTGTCACATTGATACTCCATGAGTAATGAAGATAAACATATCGACTATGATAGGTTAACAGCCTATATTACCGGAGAAGGTACCTCTGAAGAACGTCAGTTCATAAAAAACTGGATTGAAGCCTCTGAAGAGAACCGCCATGTCTTTGAGCAATGCCGTAAAATCCTCGAGCTGGATTTCACCATTGAAACAGAGGGAATAGAGGATATTGCACCGGCAGATAATCGATTCGATACAGACAAGGCCTGGAACAACGTTGCACAAAAAATCATTAAGCCCGAAAAAGAAGCAAAAATTGTTGATCTTCCATCTCAACAGGATAAACATAAAAAGAAGCAGTTCGCCTGGATACCGGTAGCGGCTTCTGTGCTTATTATTTCGACACTTGCACTAACCTTTTTTCTATTAAGGGATCAAAATAATCAACCCATCAGGATAGCTTCCAATGAAGGGATATATGAATATTATCTGCCCGACAGTTCAAAAGTGGTTTTGCAAGAGGCATCGGAAATTGTTTATAACAAGGCATTTGACAACAAACACCGAACCTTAAGTTTAAAAGGTAAAGCCTATTTCGATGTGATCAGAAATGAAAAGATACCTTTTATAATCAATACTCAGCACGGCAAGGTGAGCGTATTGGGCACTTCATTTTTAGTGGAAGAGAATGATAACAATATTATTGTAGAAGTGGAGAAAGGAAAAGTTAGCTTGTCCTCATTAAGTGAGACCTCAGAGGCTACCATTATTCTGGAAAGAAATGAAAAAGGAGTGCTTGATATAAGCAATAATACTGTCCATAAAACACAGCTTTCCAGCCTGAATCATCTGTATTGGGCCAATAAAAAGCTTACTTACTCGCAAACACCTCTTCAGACTGCATTGGATGAGTTATCGGTAATATTCAAAAAAGAAATTGTTTATGATCCCGGGGCAATAGCAAACTGCCGCATATCCGCTGTATTTAAGGATCAACATTTTGAAGATATTCTCAATAGCATATCAATTTCCCTACAGTTTGATTACACCGTGAAGGATAATAAGGTTGAAATCTCATCACATGGTTGCCAAACGAATTAGCTTTATTTTCTTTGTTTTGCTATTTATTTCTCAGGGTGCTTTACTGGCTCAAAGTAATATCCTGAAGAAAAAGCTCACCTTCAAAATAAACAATGAGCGATTTGAAGATGTGCTACTCTTGCTGGCTGAGGAAGGAGGTTTTTCGTTCTCCTATAACCCGGCATTATTGCCAGTGGATAGTTTGATGTCCTTAAATGTTGAGAACAGCTCTGTTAGAACTGTGCTTACCTCTCTCCTCGGTGAAGAGATGGAACTAAGAGTGAATGGAAATCTGCTGGTAATTCTGAAAACGAAATACCTCACCAATGCTACAAAATCACTTTCTGCTAAAAAGAATTACACAGTAGATGGATACTTACAAAATTCAGAGACGGGAGAATTTGTAGGGAATGCGATTGTGTATGACGTCGGAGGACTCAGGTCAACCACCACAAACTCACAAGGGTATTTTTCGCTGGAGATACCTGTAAAACAGGAAGTAATTGCCATTACTATTGGTGGCAGGGAATTTGAAGAAAAGGCAGTTGTTCTTCTTAATAAAGATCAGAAACTCAATATTCCTGTAATCCCATCCAAAGGTGCTATGACTTCCTCAAGAGGTGGATCACTGGAAGGCACCAGAAGGATCAACGAGATGAAGGTCGTACAGTTGTTGTCCTCAGAAAAGGGCCTGGCTCAATCTCAAAATCTGAATTTGGAAAATTATCGGTTTGCACAAGCTTCCTTTCTCCCATTCCTTGGAACCAACCTCAAAATGAGCGGATCCGTTGAAAATAAACTTTCATTGAATGTACTGGCCGGCTATAACGGTGCTACAAGTGGTTTGGAATTGGGAGGCATGTTGAATATCAACAGATTTTATTCAAAAGGAGCACAAATAGCAGGTATTGGAAACATCATAGGAACTGAGACTAATGGGGTCCAATTGGCCGGTATTTTCAATACAAACTTTGGTACGGTAAGAGGTGTTCAAATGGCCGGGATAAATAACCTGGTTTTGGATTCACTGAAAGGTGTACAAGTTTCCGGAATCAACAATATCATCACCGGTCGTACGGATGGGGTTCAAATTTCTGGAATAAACAACCTGGCTAAAAACAATGTGGATGGCATTCAGATAGCCGGTATTTCTAACATAGCCATTAGAGATGTTAATAAATTGCAGCTGGCAGGGATCATTAACTTTGGCTATGACATCACAGGAGTTCAAATAGCAGGTATTGTTAACGGAAGCTATGGTCAGGTGAAGGGATTTCAGGTGGGTGGCATACTTAATACTTCCAGAACGGTTCAGACCTTGCAATTAGCCGGGGTGATGAATTTTGCAGCAGACACCGTTTACGGGGCGCAACTAAGTGGAGTGGTCAACTTCGCAAGGCACAACAAAGGATTTCAGTTGGGTCTTATAAATATTGGTGATACCGCCTCAGGAACTTCAATTGGTGTGTTGAATTTGTTTTTGCGTGGTTATAATAAGCTGGAGATCTTTGGGACAGAAATTTTGCCACTAAGTGCCCGGGTCAAATTTGGGAATAGAAAATTCTATAATACAATTGGCTTTGGAACCCAGGGGTTTGGTTCAAATAATGTTTGGGGATATTCGTATGGGATCGGGAAGGTGATCAGAGTTGGGAAAAAACAAAACGATCTCAATTTTGATCTTTCTGTTACCGACCTTCAGGATGATGATACCTGGATAGAGCAGCTCAACCTGAACGCCAGATTTGGAATGCATTATGGTTTTTCAATTAACCGCAGGTTTATGATCTATGGAGGACCTGTATGGAATCATCTTATTTATGATATTGATGACCTCCCGGAAAATCAATTTTTGGAAGACCTGGCGCCTTATAAGTTATATGAAACTACCGTTGGAGACAAAACCGTTCAAAGCTGGATAGGCTTTGAATTTGGTATCCGGGTGTTATGATCTGTTTTTGAGCAAGGTGTTGTTCACAGAAGATGTGTTCAACAATTGATAGGCCAATCTATGCGGTGTTTATTTCTATGATACCGGATTTAAGCTTTACAAATATTACAAAGGAACCTTCATTACGGGGACAATATATCGTCCCTATGGGACTAGCATTGTTAATTCGGCGTTTCTATAAATATCTGATGCCCTGGGCATCTTTTGGTTCCAGGAGACTGAAATATCCAAATTGACGTTTAAGGATATGTCCTGAGTGAAGTGACTCAGAAATGATGGAAATCCACAAAATATAAATGCCTTGTAGAGGCTTAATACCTATAACAAATTGAATAGTAAGAAACTTGTATTGTAGGTACAATATATCGTCCCTACAGGACTCTTTTAATGTATTTATGTTTTTCTCTATAAACATTTGATATCTACGGTATCTACAGTTCCTTAAGGACCATCATCATTTTATAATTCCTATTTCGACGCCTAAAACATTAGGAAATAATCGAAAATATGATTGGATGATACCAATGCCTCGTAGAGGCTTTATATTTATAGAAGGATTAACAAAGAGAAAACTTGTGCCGTAGGTACAATATCATCTTCACTAACCTGTATGTTGATTTGAATCCCCTGCGTTTATTAAATCCATCTTGCCAGCTGAAAACAAAAAAAGCCCCATGGAGGGCTTTCTTTATCAATGTATGTAAGGGTTAGTTTTAATTCGGTCCGCCACCATTGTCGCCACTGTCCCCAGCACCATCAGTTGTTTCAGACAAGGCTTCTTTTTCTTCTCTTTCGGTTTTAACGGCAGCTAAAATGTCTTTGTATCTGGATTTCAAATCAGGATCTGATTTCAATCCTCTGTTTATTTTATTATAAAGGCTTGCACCAAGTTGCTCCTTATCTTTGATCTTCTCTGTATACTGGGCTTTGAAATTAGCTACCATTTCTTCGTAGCTTGTCTCAATTCTATTGAATATTTCAAGCTCCTCAGCAGTTGCTCCAATTTCCTGAAGTTTCGTGCTATCACCTTTTGTATCTTTCAATTCCTTAAATCTCCTTCCACCTTTCATCAATTCTTCCGCTTTGATTAATTCATTGTATTTCGCTCCCATTTTACCCTTTTCAACATCAGCAAAGTCCATTACCAATGCATACTTCTTCAGATCTTCGTCTGTAATCTCATCGTCTTGAGCCGAAACCTGTGCAGTCATGAAAAGGCTCAATAACAGAGTACCAAATAGCGCTGTTTTCACTTTTCTAATTAAATCCATATTCATAATCGATTTTTTATCACACAATTAGTTAATCAACCTTGAAGAAACCATTATTTTATCTTAAATACAAATAAATCAACACTAAAGTTGATTTTTGGCTCCTAGACGACAGCTTATTGACCGGAATTTTCATTAGGATTAATAAAATGACAGGGTAACATGTTGGTTGTAAGGTCTGGAGTGAGTTCCATGGTTTTAAGAAGTTTCCATTGAAGCCGTCAGGCTTCCAGCAGAGCACAAAACAGACTTTGGTTAATTTCCGAGTATACGGCTTGGACAAATAATCACTTCATCAGAGGTTGAAACAAATTTGTTATTTTTGAAAGGTCAAATTCATTTCAAAATGAAGCACAAGGATTTCTTTTGTGTAAGTTATTACGTTTTAAAAGCACATTACAATCAAATAAATTGTCAGTCTGTTCACAGGGTTGCCGGTTTTGTACTTTATTGAGAGCCCGGTTATTCATTGTTCCCTAAAACCTCTTTGGAAAATTAATCTCCTGACTTTCACTGTACTTATTTACACTTGTAAATCAGCACTTAAAGTCTTTCCTGGCCCGAGGATGACCTTAAACTTCTAGCCTTTACTTATAAACCTCTGTAATTGTATTTATGTAACATCCCAGTATCCTTACACTTTTTAGTTCGGGAATTAATCAACATCTTCTCCAACCATTTATCATCCACCACCCTGATTTTTGGATATGTAGTAGAAATTAAACATTTAAATCCGGGCTTATGAAGAAGTTATTACTTTTGGGAGCGGCAGTAATGGTACTGAATTTTTCTCCTTGCAAAAACAAAGAGGGTTGGATGGTTACGAACAGCGGATGCAAAATTCAATTCCCTCAGACATACAAAATAAATCCAGGTCAAAGTAAACTAACCGTTAAATGGGATGGAACCTGCAACAATGGATTATTATCCGGAATCGGTAAATTGGAACTTATCAAAAAGGATAAAGTAGTATTCCGGTTCGAGGGAAGTATTGTCAAAGGTCAATTTAATGGCATAGGAAAAATCAGCTATAAAAATAAACTTGAGATAAAAGGGAACTTCACAAATGGTTTATTAGACAGCACCTATGTCATCATGTACAAATATAAATCGGGAGAGATCGAGCAATCCTACGTAGGGGCTCTTAAAGATGGAAAACCTCATGGCAAAGGCTATATACAACTCAAAAATGGAGATACTTATGCCGGCGAATTTTTTCAAGGAAAGAGAACAAATCAAGGAACCTATCATTGGTCAAACGGAAACACATACACCGGCCAGTGGAAAAACGGAAATCGCACAGGGTCTGGTACCATGAAGTGGGCAGACGGACGGGAATATAATGGAGAGTTCGAAGACAATCATATCGTAGGTAAAGGCACCTACTATGATCCTGAAACACAAGGCACTTATTCAGGAGTATGGAACAGAAACCTGGCTAAAGGAAATGGACGTGCGGAATGGAAAAGCGGAGAAATCTATAAAGGGGAATTTAAAAACGGCATGAAACATGGTAAAGGAATATTTTATAGTATCAGTGGCGAATTATATACCGGAGAGTTTCAGAAAAACAGTTTTCATGGCTATGGTTATAAAATGACTTTCTCCAAAGGGAATTATGGATTTGGTATCTGGAAAAATGATGAACTGGCCAAAGAAGTATCCGAAGAAGTGGTATATGATCGTTTGAAAGAAATAAGTGATCTATCACTTGATATTACCATGAAATAAGCTTTAATTTTTAATTAAAATATCTATTGATAAGTATTTCATAATCAGAAAATTATAAATACAATTTGATTTAGGAATTCTTTGTTTTCGTTTTTTTATAATAATTGCGTGCCTTTTCGGAGCTTCCACAAGTTTGCATGTTACACCATCTACGACTTTGATTTTTACTTTTATCAAGAAACAGCCAACCACAGGCACCACATTCTTTCAATTTCAACAGCTCACTTGACATGAGAAGCTCATAGGCCGCTTTAACTATGGGATCCATGCATTGTAGAATTTCCGGGTGTTCATGGCTCCATTCTGGCACAACTTGCTTTGCCTCCCTTATATCAAGAATAAAATTGCTCCAGGTTTCAGCTAAATGATAGTTAAATCTTTGTACAGCATTCCTTTTAGGTACCCTGTTGTAGGCGATACTCACAAAGATCTCATATAATACTTCACGCAGATCTTTTACTTTCTTTATTTGTTTCTCGGCCTGTGCAGGCTGCGATGCTATATTGCTTTCTACTTCACTCAATGTTTTTTCGGAAAGAAGATCCAAGCGCCTGCACCACTTTAACAAATCGGCACTTGTTTGCAGGTAATCATGCTGAGGCTCTTCAAATCTGTTCCGCACAGTATTGATAAAGTCAATTGACAGATGCCCACCGTCAAGCTCCACATTCTCAATTGTTCTGACATAAGGTCTCATGAATGACAAATGTACAAATTAATTTTATACCAGTAAAATTAATTTTGATAGTATAAATCAATGCCATATATTTATACCACTAAAATAATTTTAACTGGTATGATAAAAATATATGAAGCAGCCTGATTACAAACTAATTATGATCTTGTCCTATTTCGCCATTTATGTCATATGGGGCAGTAACTTCATCTCGATTTATTTTGGATTAGAATCATTTCCACCTTTTCTCATGGGAGGCATCAGATTCTTTTTAGCGGGAGCAATGCTGTTCATATTCGTGTTAATTAGAAACAGGAACCTTCCCTCCTACACTTCCCTGCTCCCTTCCATCAAACAAGGTTTTTGGTTAAATTTTGTGGGAACAGGTGCTTTAATTTGGTCTGAGCAATATGTAAGCACCGGTTTTGCCTCTTTGATCGTCACCACCGTTCCGGTCTGGATGATCTTAATGGATACCAGACACATTAAGAAAAATATATCAAATCCATGGATTACACTGGCATTGTTGGTAGGGATAAGTGGCGTTGTATTACTTACCGTTTCAAACCATGATTTTGAAGGAGGCTCTTCCGGCACTTTCTATGTTGGTCTGCTTGTATTGGTAATAGGTACCCTTGGCTGGTCCTACGGTTCGATCTATACCAAAAAAGTAAAATCAACACTTCCATTAACTATGAACCTGGCCATCCAGATGCTTTCTGCCGGAATCTTTTTTCTTCTCTTCAGCACCTTACTCAATGAACCAGGCAGGTTTCATATCAACCAGGTAAGTACGGTTTCCTGGTTGGCACTTCTATACATGATCATTTTCGGATCAATTCTGAGCTATGGAGCATATCTCTGGCTGGTGAAAACCAGACCAATCGTTGAGGTAAGCACTTATTCCTTTGTTAACCCTATGGTTGCTATTGTGCTGGGTGTTTGGTTGGCCAACGAACAAATCAACTTCGAGACTTTCACAGCCATGCTGTTAATTCTCTTTGCCGTATTCCTGATCAAATACCATCATAAATTAAAAAGAGGTTATCACAAATTTTCAATATTCAACAAAAACAACAAAGACATGATTGCAAGAACCTGGCATGGGAAAGTGCCCAAAGAGAAAGGAGACGAATACTTTGCTTATCTCCAAAAAACCGGACTATCCGATTATGCTAACATTAAAGGGAATCTCGGAATCAAGGTACTCCGAAGAGACGAGAAGCAGGAAACACATTTTATGCTAATTACATACTGGGAATCCATCGAGGCCATCAAAAACTTTGCTGGAGATGATTATACCAGAGCCAGATACTATAAAGAAGATGAAAACTTTCTACTGGAATTTGAACCTGTTTATCATTACGAAGTACTCGAAACTTAATTTCAAGAATAGAAGTTTTGAATTATATTTGGTCCTCTTAACAATGCATCGCATTGATATTAATTCACTTAATTATCATAACTTTTGACAATGAGAAAGAAAGTATATTATCTCTCAACTTGCAGTACCTGTGCCAGAATCATGAAAGAGCTAAATATTGGGGATGATTTTGAACAACAAGATATTAAAACAGAAAAAATCACTGAAGAGCAAATCGATGAAATGGCCAAACTGGCCGGCAGCTATGAATCACTTTTCAGCAGAGTAGCCATGAAATATAAGGCCTGGGGCTTAAAGGAGAAAAACCTCGGCGAACAGGATTATCGGAACTACATTCTGGAAGAATATACTTTCCTCAAAAGGCCGGTATTTATTATCGGTGACCAAATATTTGTAGGCAACTCCAAGAAGACGGTCGCTGCGATAGCGGACGTTTTGTAAATCTATTTTACTTTCCCTCAAGTTTTATTTAAGGCGTTCTTACCAATGAAATGAGGGGCTATTTTTGAGTTGATCGATAGTTATCAAAGTGCGAATAAAGAGCTGAGATTATGGATCAAGCAAAAAACTTGTGTGCATATCAATTTCATCCAAAATGTCTATTTGAATATATAGGGGTTGGAACCATTGAACTTTCAAGCTATCACCAATGTCGGACACCTCCAGGGTGTCTGTACATCTCGCTGGCTCGAAGCACTATCTGCCCAATATCATTAAATGCCTTAATTGTTAAGAGACAAAACATTTGATTTCTAATTAGACCAAGGAAGGTTAATTGAAACCGAAGGTGTCTGATATTCTCAAATATCTGACACCTGGCACAGATTAACCCACCCCTTGGAAGTACTTTAAAATCTATACTTAGTACAATCTGCCCCCAGAAATTCGGCTTGACCCGAGATTATCAAGTATAACATAAATAAATTCTAAAAATGAGGCTTTCCCAAGAGGATCAAGAGTACTAGTCAGAGAGTTTTTCTACATAGTAAAATCTTAGAACTATTATTTTATTTTGAGACAGCCTCATTAATTATGCTATCATAAGAGCAGTATGATTACAGCGATTTAGCTATTAGCTAGAAGTTGATGGCATGTCCCCTGACTTGAGTAACTCTATGTTTAATTCATTTAATACAAATTGAATAGGATTGACAATCGTTGTTGCAGGCTCATTTTCAGACCCTTCTGAACCCGCGAACAGCAATCCGATTAACCTGTTCTCATGATCATATACCAGTGAACCTGAATCACCTCCATTTGAAAAATCTTCTTCTGACTGTGGTTGTGATATGATAATCTGGTCAACAAAAGTGGCTTTTTGAAACAAATCATATTTCACTTGTACTGTCGCAAACATCGCTTCGATAAATCCTTGAGTTGACTCTGTAGTTCTTCCTGTTTTTCGAACATATTTACCTAAATCACTTTCGCCCAGGACAAATTTACTCAATGGCACTTCTGCACCAATATCTTTTGTGTTCCATATTAAATCGTTCAGGTCTATGGGCGTTGCAATCGCTGCATCAACACGATTTTGGCCAGAATCGGAAAAGTCAATGGGCACAAACCTTTTAAGCGTAGCAATTCGATCATCGGGATCAATCCCACCATCTTCTGGCCCTGGTTGAAGGATTGGATCATCAAGTGCCGCCTCATTGCTATCGGCTAAGACATGATTATTTGAGAGAATAACTATATTATCCGTTTCCTTATCCCTTACCAATCCTCCTAAAGTTCCGGCAGTAATATTTATATGACCAATGCTAATTCCACTTGGAGCAGGTCTCTCTCTGCTGGTATAGGCAAGAGAACTAAATCTTGCTTCCTGAACATCGGTGATGAATTCTAAAGTATCACCATCTTCAGTTGGTATAGCCAAAGTTTTAGGCACACGATTGGCTATGGGTAAACGTTTTAATCCTAGCTTTTTATTAACAAATACTGTAATAGCTAAATCGTTTGACGCTTTTCCCTGCGTTATTTTCCTTCCTACCGCATACCCATTAATGCAGTCACATTTCATTAGCCTAGTAAAGGTGTTGAACCCTCTCACTAGTCTAACATAATCGTTAAATTTCGCTGAAGTTGCCATAGTCATTAAATTTTAGTTGATAGGAATGTTTGTAGAATATCAAAAAGATTTAAATCCGCGCTTCTTGATTATCATTTCAACTTTATAATTGTCAATTTCATGGGGTATTTCCTGAGGCCAATCTGCCCTGGTGGTATAAATCAATATACATTTCTCTCTAGGCTCAGTTTTGGTTAAACCAGCACCAATTCCTATTACACCATCAACTTCCATGATCCAATGTTGATTGGCTTTAATTGTTTTCTTTAAATCTGACAATATGATAAGTTTTCTCTGTTCTTAATGTGAATTTCACCTAAATTCTGGATAAATGAAATACCAAAGTTTCGGCATTTAGGAGGAAAGGGACTTAATTTAGAAACTTTCTGTCCCAGTCAAACCTTGATTTCGAGAAAATAGGACAAGCACTTGAACATGCTTTTGAAACGGAGCACCTACATCTTGACAATGACCTCAGCTTAAAACGGTTGTCGAAAAAAATGGATATCCCCTCAACTATCTTATCTGAATATTTCAGATCGTATCGGAGGACTTCATTCTATCATTTTCTTAATCAAAAACGAGTAAAGACTTTCAAAGAAAAAGTAGCAAATGATCAACATACGCACTTAGATCTTCTGGGTATTACCTATGAATCTGGTTTTGGGTCAAAGGCTACTTTTAATAGAGCTTTTAAAAACTTAGAAGGTATCACACCTAAAGAATACCGTGCTCGTGCAATGGAGAAAAAAAAGGTTTAGCCAACGTAGCTATCTGGTATTGTCCAGTTTAAAGCATACTCAATTTGATTTATAGAAATACCCTGAATAACTTAAAGCGATCTTACTTGATTCACAAATCCGGATCAATAATTACAAGCTGATAAGTAAAAACCTGTAATCGAAAAAATATGCTGGAAATAAGACCATGTTGTGAACATTGCGGAAAAGCACTCCCTGTTAATTCAACTGAAGCTATGATATGTAGTTTTGAATGTACTTACTGTCGGAAATGTGCCCTGGAACTATTTCAAAACGTTTGTCCCAGTTGTGGTGGTAATTTTGTCCAACGCCCCATCAGACCTAAAAAGCACCTTAAAAAGTATCCACCATCAGAGAAGAAGGTATTTGAGCCTAAGGATCTCACAAAAGCCAAAATAAATACAGAAAGATATAAAGACATCGCTCCGGAAATGAGGTAGTGAAAATCAATTCAAGGATCGGCGGTTATTTTTTTTAATATATTGAAATGGCTTTCATCGTTTGCAACTGGTAAGAAACTAGCGCTCTTCACAAAATCACTATTGAATGTTCATGAAGCATGAACGATATCAGCTCATTTACGTGTGTGCTCCCTTGGTTGCTTTAGTACTGATCAGTATAAAGGAGATCATAAAAAAGAATACAAACAATGCATTAGAAATCCATGTGATCTTTACATTGATCTGATAAAATAGCGTAAAAGATGAAATCCACAAAAGGAGGTTGGCCAGCACGATCCTTTTCATAGCTTTTAATCCTATCTCGGGCGAATAGATGATCACCAAATTAATCACGGATATGATTACCTGAAATATCGTGTAGGAGATACTAAACATGATAAACAGATCCCAAATACCATTTCCTCCATCCGTTTGTGTCTGCTGCATGGAGCTGAACAAAGCTTTTAATTCAGAAGAAGCTGAACCATAGTTGACAAAGGTTGTCAGGTGTCCATAAAAATGCCCCAAGGCATGAATTAAGATCAGATAATTGGCTATCTTAAAATAGATCGAATACTTTTTTAGCATGTGCTTAAATTTTTACTCAAATCATTTATTCATGAACATATGGTGTGCATGTGCCCCAAGAAAATAAGCAATTACTGGAAATTTTTAAAAGAAGGCAATGATTTATTTCCATTGCCACAAATGGGAATTGTTCAATTCCTTTAAAAATTGGCTACAACCTTTAAATTAAAGAAGCGTTGTGTGAGGGAATTTGGCACCCCGAATTCATTGTTATTAACATCTCTTACCCACAGGTAGGAAATTGTATTCTCCACACCCAGAAGATTTAAAACATCCAAACCTATCCATAAGGAACGCAGATAACTTTGTTTGTCTTTTTCCTGGAAGGAAATAATTTTGGAAAAACCAAGGTCAACCCGTCGGTAGGTCCTTCCTATAAAAATATTCCGCTGATTGATATCCCTGGGAGGCCCGAAGGGAAGCCCGGTACCAACCAATACACTTACATTAACTCTTACAGAGGGATCATTGGGAAGATGGTCCTGGAAAAATATACCTAAATTGATCCTTTGATCTGATGGTCGCCTGACATATCCTTTGTCATCTGCTTCAAGATCTTCCTTTGTACTCAAAACACCCAGACTAAACCAGGATTGAGTGCCGGGGATAAATTCGCCACTTACCCTGAAGTCCATGCCAAATGCGTATGCTTCGGCATCGTTATTTGCATAGTAGCGTATTCTCACATTATCTACATCGTAAGGCACTACGTTGTCCAATTTTTTATAATAAGCCTCAGAGATGAATTTAAAATCCCTGTTCCATAATTTAAAATTCTGGTCCAATCCAATAATTGCATGAACAGACCTTTGGGCTTTTAGTGATTTGTTAAGCCTTCCTTCAAAATCCCGCAATTCCCTGTAAAATGGAGGTTGTTGATAAACACCAATTGCAGCTTTCAGAATAACATCGCGTTTCCAATATGGTCTGAAAGAATATTGCAATCTCGGGCTGATCAATAATTGATCATTGAGGTCAAAGTAATTGATCCTGGCGCCTAAGGTAAGTGTTTGTCTTTCATTAAGGTATGTGGTGTTTTGAACGTAACCTGTATATTGGTTCGATTTCAGGGAGATATCGGTGCGAAGATTATCTGTCACGGTCACAAAATCAGCAGAATCGATGAAAGCATATTCATTGAGCTCATCCTCAATAATTTGCCGGGAATATCCAAATCCAAATTCTAACCGATTGTTCAAATCGATTTTGTAAGCATTGCGATTTTCAATATTGATGATATCAGCTTCCAGCTTATTTCTTCCATAGCTATAATTGGTTCCAATGCCCCTATCGGCAACACATTGATTGAAATTAAAGCTTCCGGGATTATTATTAACGTCACAAAGTCTGTAACCTCCTTCAATATCAAAATATTCCCTTTCACTGGAGGACATTCCCGACACGATCAAATCCGAGCTAAACTTATTGTTAAAACGATGACTTAATTTCAAACCTCCCTGGTAGGTGTCATACTGCAGGATTTCCCTTCCATCAAAGGCAACAAATAATCTGAATACCCGGTTGAAGGTTCCAAAAGTTGTTTCCCTGTTTTCCGGAAAAACCCTGTACCGGTTACGGGCATAGGAAAAAAGAATTCCCAATTCCGTTTTGCTGTCCTTTTCTTTACTCAGATCCAGGTTTATATAAGATTGTATATCTGTAAAGCGTGGTCTATACTCTCCATCAGTCTCTAAAGTATTCAACAGGTACTGAGCACTTTTATGTCTGGCTCCAAAAATATAGTTAACACGCTGATTGTTCGTGGCACCCTCGAAATGGACTGCCCCTCCTAATAATCCAACAGTTGCCGAACCGGCCTGCGCTTCAGGTTTTTTATATGTTATATTCAGAGATGACGAAAGTTTATCCCCATATTTAGGTTGCCATCCACCTGCAGAAAACTCAATATTATCAACCAGATCAGGATTGACAAAGCTCAATCCTTCCTGCTGTCCTGCTCTTACAAGAAATGGTCGATAGATCTGAATATCATTCACATAAACCAGGTTTTCATCGAAGTTCCCCCCTCGTACGGAATAGGCAGATGACAATTCATTGTTACTAACTACACCTGGCAAGGAACTTAAAACCTTATTGAATTCTCCAAAGGGTGAAGGTAATATTCTTGCTGCTTGCGGATCGATCCTGGTCACACTGACCTGTTCCCTCAAAGCAGGGTCGGAATCGGCGCTGATCTCAACTTGTTGGAGAACTTTAGTATCCAATTCCATGGATATTTGGATGTCTAATACTTCGTTCTCCGATACCTGGTAAGTTCTTTCGATGTCCTTATACCGGACATGTGAAAATTTTAAAATGACCGGGTTATGATATGATACCTTTAATTCAAAATAACCTTGTGTGTTGCTGGTTGTCCCTCTGGAAATTGAATCCAGACGAATATTAACTCCTTCAAGCACTGCTCCTGCTTCGTCTTTTATCACACCTTTAATGGTGATAGAAGACGTTTGCGCCAGTGATTGAAAGGGTAAAATGAAAAGAATTACATAAATTAAAAAGTATTGATGCTTCATCTGTTTCAATCCGATCCAACCTCCATAACGTTTTTCAGGTCAACAATCGTATTTTCCGGATCGTTCGATGTAAATACAAAACTTCCGGCAACCAGCACATCTGCTCCCGCTTCTATCAATGGAGCGGCATTCTGTGTGTTTACACCTCCATCAATCTCAATAAGTGTATCGGCCTGTGCTTCTGATATAATTTGTTTTAAATCCTTTACTTTTTGATACGTGTGTTCAATAAAGGATTGTCCGCCAAATCCCGGATTTACGGACATCATACAAACCAAGTCTATATCATTTATGGTATCCTTCAACAGACTGACATTGGTATGTGGATTAATAGCCACGCCAGCCTTACAATTGAGGTTCTTTATTTCCTGAAGTGTTCTATGGAGATGATGACAAGCTTCATAGTGTACTGAGATCAAGAATGCCCCGGCTTTTTTGAATGCCTCAAGATAACGCTCAGGTTTTTCAATCATCAAGTGCACATCCAATGGTTTTTGAGCATAGCGATTGATCGCCGCCAACACAGGCAAACCGAATGAAATATTGGGAACAAAATTGCCATCCATGATGTCGCAATGTATCCAGTCAGCCTCACTGCGATTTAACATTTCGATATCTCTTTGCATGTTCGCAAAATCCGCGGCTAATACTGAGGGGGCAATAATCGGTTTCATAATCTCTGTGTTGATGTGTTTGTGTGTTGATGTGTTGAAGACTTATGTTAGCAACAACCAGGCAGCGTCTGATCTTGCCGCAAAGATAATACAATTCGAATGAAAGAAAACTGGTGGTAATTTTGAGTTTTTAGTTTTGAAATTTTTGTCGAAAAACTAAAATCCGGGAAAACAATCGCATCACAATGTTTTGGGATCCAACATTTTTCGTTTTAAATCATTGATTACTGCACGTATTTCAAGATAGCTATAATGATCCCCCAATTCTTCCTTAATAGGCCTTAAAGCCAGGTCACCATGTTTTTTGATGGCATTTTCAATGACAGGGATCTTCGATTCATTTACCAGCTCTTTAACCGGAAGGCTCCCTTCCAATACAAAATAGGCAAGATGTCCCTCCACCGTGGTTCTACTCAGATTTCGCATAGAGGCTATCTCATCAATGTGTTTACCCTTTTTATAAAGTCCAAAACTTTCCACCTTTGTATTACTCGTGGTCGGAGCTGTTTGTTTGCGTGAGCGCCTGCCCCTCTTTTGACCTATGCGTGAGGTCAAATTATTTACTTTCATGTAGGACAATACTTCATTCAAAAATTGCGCCCCGTATCTTTCTAGCTTCACTTGCCCAAATCCCGAGATCCTTTTGAGTTCTTCCTGATTGGCAGGCAGGTAAGTTGCTAACTCAAGCAAAGTAGCATCGGAGAAGATGATGTAAGCCGGCACTCCTTCCATCTGAGCTATATTGTTTCTGAGTATTTTCAAGTTGTTAAAAAGCGGTTCTTCATGTGGAAGGTTGACAGTTTCCTCTGATTGTTCCTGACGTGCTGTCACTTTGATCAGCATCACTTTTTCCTGGCCTTTAAGCACATTCCAGCTTTTACCGGTAAGTTTTAAAATAGGGTATTGGCCATCGCTTTTGGATAAGTAATCTAAATTGATCAGGTCTTTGAAGTAACTACTCCAGGCCTCTTTGCTGATGTCCTTTCCAACACCATAGGTTTTGAGGTTTTTATGAAATGACTTGATCTTTTCTGATTTTGACCCTCTCAGGAAATCAATGACATATCCGGTACCGAAACTTTCATTGAGCCTGGCTACTGCGGACAATGCCTTTTGGGCAATTTCCGTTCCATCAAACTTTTCAAAATCTGTCAGGCATATATCACAACTACCACAATGATCAGGAGCTTGTTCCCCAAAATAATTCAGCAGGTACTTTCTTCTGCAGGTTCTCAGGTCTCCAAACTCAGCCATCTTATCAAGCTTTTTGAGCATGATCTCTGATTGTTCCTGCTTGCCTTCTATCTCAACAAAACCTTTTAGTTTCAGCAGATCTGCATAGGTATAGAACAGCAGTGCAGTGCTTTTCAAGCCATCCCTTCCGGCTCTTCCGGTCTCCTGGTAGTAACTCTCAATATTTTTAGGCAAATCCATATGCACCACAAAACGGACATTGGATTTATCAATGCCCATTCCAAATGCTATTGTGGCTACGATCACCTTCACTTCATCCTTTAAGAATAGGTCCTGATTTCGCTCTCTTTCAGACCTTTCCAGCCCGGCATGGTACGCCAATGCGCTAAACCCATCCTCATTTAAGCGCTGCGCCAAAGACTCCGTAGAAGCACGAGATAGGGTATAGATGATCCCTGCATCATTTCTATGTTTATCCAGGAAATCGAATAATCGATCATAACTATTTCTTTTAGGTTCAACAAAATAATGAATGTTTTGCCTATTGAAGCTCGAAATGAAGGTCTTAGGCTGATTGAGATTCAGCTTGCTTAAAATATCCCGTAGCGTAAGTTTATCCGCGGTTGCTGTAAGTGCCGTGACAGGTGTGTTCGGAAATATTTGCTTTAACCTCGAAAGTTTGAGATACTCAGGCCTGAAGTCATGCCCCCACTGCGAAATACAATGTGCTTCATCGATGGCAAACAATGACACATTTAACTTACTCAAAAAATCAATAAAACGATCTTCGCTATCAAAGAGCCTTTCCGGTGCCAGGTATAACAGCTTCAACGTTCCTGTTTGTAGTTGCTGGATAACCGTGGTCTGCTCGGCAGGACTAAGCGATGAATTCAAATAGGCTGCCCGGATCCCATTCACCTTCAATGCATCAACCTGGTCTTTCATTAGTGCGATCAAAGGGGAAATTACAATAGTGACTCCCTCCAGGATCAATGCTGGGATCTGATAACAGATTGATTTTCCTCCTCCCGTCGGCATTAAAACAACGGTATCATCTTGATTCAAGATATGACTGATGATCTCTTGTTGTTGATCTCTAAATGAATCAAATCCGAATCTCTCCTGGAGTACTTGCAGTGATTTTTCCATGAATTGTAAAATTGCTGGTTTTGAATGACAAACTAAAATTATTAGCAATTTACAAAAAAGAAATTATCAGACTAATGATAAAAAAGTATAGGTTATAAAACAATGAATCAGCATACCATGTCAATGTGACATATCTTTAAAGAAAGTATTATATAAATAATTTAAAATCAGATATTTATATGATTATATATAAACTTAAAATTTAAAGTAATTTTTCAAATAATTGGTCAAAAAATACTTTACAGGGCCTTGAAAGAATGCTAAATCAAGGTTTAATTACCTCAAAAAAAACAGCGTCATAACTGAACGAAGTGAAGATACCCAAACCGTTTTCCACATTGCTTAGTGGTTCGTTGAGGCTCCTGGAATCTTGTTCTGAGGTCTCATAGAGATCCACATATTCCTGGTTTACTTTAAACAGTTTCACACGATAAGTTCCATATTGATCAAGTGTTTGTCCCCTGACATTGTACACATCCAAGTTGGTGGGTCTTGTAATGAGTTGAAAGTTACCTCTTCGGAATTCACCAAGTATATTATTCACATCTACGGGAGAGGGATTATCTTCTATATTCTCAATCAATACGTAATGGTGTGAAGCATCATTATTGTCCCAGTAGATCTCAATGTTCTCTATGTTGCGGTTCCTTAAATCGAAAAATGATTCTATCGGTGGCACTTCAAATTGCGTACCTGATAGCACCAACCCTTCCGGTCCTGGGGGAACCGTGGTGGTTGCCGAGACAAGCTTTCCGAAGTACTCCAGTTCGATCCGATAGGTCTCCCCTATTTTTACCTCTAGTTCCGTTCCCGGATAATGATAATAACCTGAATCCCCCGGAGACAACGTTAAGGGATAGTGTTGGTCATTCCAGATAATACTGATCTCAGCATCATTGATAGCATAGGAGGCATCTTCTTCCGCAACAAAAGGAATGAGCTGGCTTACTTTCACATTGGTCACCGGTTCCCCTTCATACAAATAAGCCTCAATAATTACTACATCGGTGGTATTAGGATCAAACTCGTTAGCATCACATGCGAGCAAAGCAAATAGCGACAAGGCTAATATGATATTTAGATTTAACTGCTTCATAGTATCCCTCCTTAGAATTTAATGTTGAAAAAAATATTTGGTGTAAATCCGACCGTATTTACATCTGTCGTGATCACATCATCTTCAATGATCTCAAATGTTTTGTACCACACATTGGTATGGTTGTAGAGATTGAAAACAGATAATCCTACTTCAGCGGTAGCTTGACCCATTTTGAAATTATTGGTCACCGAAACGTCCATTCTATGATAATCCGGTAGTCGTAGTGAGTTTTTGCTGCCTACGCTGTTGTAGTTTGAGGTTGTACCATCCAATAATGTCAGTTCATAACCTCCGATTGGCGCCGTATATGGTTTCCCGGTAGCGTAGACCCAGGTCCCAGCAAAGGTCCAGTTACCCAACCTGAAGCTATTGACAATTTTAAATTCATGTGTTTGATCATGCAGGGCATGGAAGGGCTCATTGGCCAATTCCGGGAATTCATGGATCACTTCCCCCAATGTATATCCCACCCAACCTGTAAACTTCCCGAATTTCTTTTGCAATAGAAATTCAATCCCACGAGCATAACCTGAACCTTCGAAGAACAATTCATCAAATCCTCGGGATCTCGGACCTGAAAACCTTAAAGAGTATTCGGAAAGTCCATCCATTTCTTTATGATATGCTTCAACATCAAAAAGGAAATCTTCGGTCTCATAACTGACTCCGGCAATATAGTGTATGGATGAACTCACGGGATTAGTGATGTCATTGGCAAGAAGCCAAAAATCCCGGCTTCCCTGTGTCACATCTTCTCTGACGATCCTGTTCACAAATTGATAATATTTGCCCCAGGCTCCCTTTAATTTGATTTTATCATTGAGCTGATACGAAGCTGATAACCTCGGTTCAAAGTAGCTCTGTTCCGTGACATCATAATAGGAAACCCTGATCCCGGGTACAATTGTTAACTGTGGTGTTGGTTTCCAGGAATCTTGTATATAAAAAGCAGTGACCAGACCTTCATCATTTCTATTAAGGACATTCAGCGTATCGTTAAGTGCCAGGTTATAATCAATGTTATTGCTGGTTATCTGGGTACCGAAATTCAACGAATGTTGTTCATTCAATAGATATTCATTGTCCAGTCTTAGGGTAAAATCCTTCAAGTCATTGTCCTCAACAGTCCCTCTGATCACATTGAACACACTGTCGGAACGTGTTATTTCCGTTTCAGAAAACAGATCTCTGTCACTGAAATAATTGGAGTAAGCCAGCACAATATTGGAATACAAACGATCATTCCATTGCCGGCCCCATTTCAAGCTACTCCCGACATTTCCCCATTTGGTGATATCAGTGGTGCTATTTTGAAATTGAAAATTACCACCAAAATTTCCTCCCAGGTTATCACTGTTTAGGTCATTGGATTCGTCCAGGTTATCCTGTCCATTGTAAAAAGAAAGGGAGATGATGTCCTTTGATGAAGGCCTGAAGCTAATCTTGGTGTTCAGGTCATGAAAGAAAAATGCCGGTTCAATGGTGGTTTGTGCAAACCTGCCACCTCTTCCACCACCCCTACCAACAAAACCTCCATTACCATTGTCTTCATCCTCGTTGAACAGATCAAAAATATCATTGTATAAACCGCTTTTGATAATATCAGTATAGGATCTTCTTCCTGCAAAAAGAAAACTCCCTTTGCCATCAGCAAAAGGCATTTCAAGCGTTGCATTAGCACTGATGGCACTGATGCCGGCACTCAAGCTAAATTTATGTGTATTACCTTCTTTCCCTGTCAGTGAAACAACACTTGAGGTCCTGCCACCATATTTAGCACCAAAACCGCCTTTATAGAGTTGGACATCCTTCACAGCATTGGCATTAAACGTACTGAAAAAACCATAGAAATGGTCGACATGATAAACGGTAAATCCATCAAACAATACAAGGTTCTGATCAGGAGTACCACCTCTGACATAAAGCCCTGACGAAGTTTCATTGGTAGCACTTATACCAGGAAGTAATTGCAGGGACCTGAAAATATCCTTTTCACCCAGGCTAGGTAGTGCGGTCAGCTGAGCCGGAGAAATGGAAATGGTACTAATTCCCTCAGAGGCTCGCATAATGTGTTCTTTGCGATCAGTAATAACCACTTCTTCCAGCTCGGCACTAATAGGATTTATTTCCACAACCAATGGCCCGCTTAGCAGATCCGGATAAAGCCGAAGCTCTTTGGTCAAATATCCCATGTATTGGATAATAATCGTCGATGTGTCGGATGGAACATTTAACAGGGTAAAAAAACCGTCCTGGTTTGTGCTGGTTCCCTTTTGGGTTGATTTGACCCATATATTGGCAAAAGGCAAGGTTTCTCCGGAAACCCTGTCCTTAACTTTACCTGTCAACGTGAAATTGAATTTGGAAGGATCATAGGTTTTAATCAGCACTTCACTTATTTTCCTGATAATGATCTTTCTATCTCCTGCAATGGTGAAATGCACTTCCTGCCCCTCCAACAGCTTGCTCAACACATTTTCGATGGGTTCATCATTAAAGAACTGAGCTGTCATTACCCGGTTCTGAATGTCCTTTTTGTCATAGTCTAATGTCAACTGGTATTGTGCTGAAAGTTCATCAAGAATGTTGATCAGTGTTTTACCCATAAAGCTTTCATTCACTAATATTTGTGAGCTTTCCTGTTGCGCGTGTAATGAACCACAATACATCAATAATATGATCAGGAGCCACTTTGAAATGATTTTCCTAAACGCTGGTGCATTTGTTTGTCGAAGTAATTTCATAGTCGGTAATATTGGTCCTTCATTGAGCTGCCCCTGGTAAAAGCCATTTAAGTAAATCCATCCGGGTCAGCCATTCTGATTACCTAATTTCCTCCGGTATTCGCTTCATTCGAAATTTTTTCAACAAGTGCGAGAAAAATTTCAATGAGTGTATGCATATGGAAGATTTTTCGGTCCTTTGTGACCAGGCATAAGGAATAACTCTTCTACCGAGTTCCATAGCTATTGTTAAAAACTGAAAAATAGTTTTGATTAAAATTTTTAATTGACAATCAAGTAGCTGGTTTAGGGGGTTCTTATGGCGGATTGTTCTTATATCGTTGTAGACCGGAGGTGTTTTACGCATAAATCCTAATTTCCCAAACCAACCTCTATATGAAAGAATATGGATTTAATTCCCCTATCAAAAAGTATCACTGCTTTGCGATACTCACTATATTATTTTCGATTTACTTTACCGGAACCGGTTGGGCTCAGCAACATCAGGTCAATTCACTTGTATCATTGGCAGAAAAAATCTATATCCAGCTAGATGGGAAAGTTTATACCAATGATCAAACCATTTGGTTTAAGGCCATAGTCACCAAAACCATTGATCATTCTCCTACCACTTTAAGTGGAGTCCTTTATGTAGAGCTAATAAACCCTAACGAAGAAATTGTCAGAAAAAAGCTGATCAAAATTCAGGACGGTACGGGTGACGGTTTCTTTCAGCTACATGAAGATGATATAACAGGGCGCTATCTGGTTCGAGCATATACGCAATGGAATCAAAACTTCGGTGGGGACTTCATGTTTGAAGAATACATCGATATATTTCCGTCATCAACCGGCCCACAGATTGATCCGATAAGCAATATTACACTGGTAGAAAAATCAGCCGGAGAATTTTGGCTCAATGCCACTCTGGACCCACTCAAAGTTGATAGTCTGCATCAAAAAAAATTGAAGGTTTTCCTGAATTTGGACGGCAAAAGGGATTCGGTTCTTTTGAAGAAAGATAAAAATGAAAAATATTCTCTGGACTACCAGCTGAAAAATGAAGTACAGTTTGCCACACTGCACATGCAGACAGAAAATCTCGCAGACTTTACTAAAACGATATCGCTGGATAAAAGTTATCTCGACCTACAATTCTTTCCCGAAAGCGGTGAAATGGTGCACGGGCTTAACACCCGGGTGGCTTTTAAAGCATTAGATTATCAGGGAAAAGGAAAAACCATACAAGGAGATATAATGGATCAGGATGGTAATCTCGTGACCGCTTTCAAAAGCAATACACTGGGAATGGGTACCTTCAGGATCAAGCCGGACTCTGGTACTATTTATTATGCCAGACTTTCTTCGGCATATGAGGAAGGATTATCCTTGAAATATCCCTTGCCTGAGGTAGAGACTTTGGGCAATATATTATCGGTGACAAAAAATGGAAAAATGTTACGGGTACAGGCTGTATCTAACTACATGCAAAAAGATAGTATTTATGTTCTGGTCAGTAGCAGGGGGATTGCATACTATGAGATAAAAGGAGAATTAAAGGATGGTCGATTACTTTTTCCAATACCAAGCGAAAAATTGCCTGAGGGAGTAATTGCTTTTACATTGATGGATAATAACAAACAAGTTATAGCAGAAAGGCTCCATTTTAATGAAAGACAAGATGCCAGACTGGATATAAAACTTTCTACCAATAAAGACTCCTTCACGCAACGAGAGAAGACAAGCCTCAATATCAAAGCAACAGATAGCAATAACTCTGTCGCAAAAGCCAGTATGTCTGTATTGGTGATCAACAAAGAACAAATGGGCAAAGTACAGGATACAAGACAAAACATTTTATCCTACTTTTTGCTGAATTCAGAATTGAAAGGTGAAATTGAAAACCCCGGCCATTATTTCCAGAATGAAAACCAACACAGGCAGGCTGATCTCGATGCACTGCTACTTACACATGGTTGGCGAAGGTATCTTTACGCGAAGCCGATTGATACACTGGTTGCCCCACCGGAACGAGTGCTGAACGTTTCCGGATCAGTTGGCGCTATATTCTCTGAAAAGAAGAAAAAGAAAGGGATTGAGCTCACGATGATGGTTTTTGAACAACCGGCGGCCATTCAGACCCAAAAAACCGATAGCCTTGGCAGGTTCCATTTTAACCTGAATGACCAATATGGCCAGCATCTTAACATATTGATCCAAAGCAATGATAAGTCTGGTAAGAAGAAACCTTATAGCATTGAGCTTGATGAAAAACTTACGCCGGAAATTTCATTCGACCAATCCAGCGCAATCGCAAGTGTAGATAGTGTGGTCCATTCTCTTGTAGAAAAACATCAGGAACGTAAGCAGGTTGAAGATGCATTTCGGTTGACTTCCGGGGTTTTAATATTGGATGAAGTCGTCATTGAAGATTACCAAATGACCCCTGATAGAGAGAAAGTAATGAAGGCCTATGGCAAACCGGATGTAGTAATCGATGGAAAGGAGATCCAAGCAAAGGAAGAACCATGGTCATACGGGCTTTATAGTATTTTGCTTTTCCATTATTCCGACATTATTAGGATTCGGCAAGTTGGGGGACAAAACTTTTTATATGCCTCAGTATTAGGGGACAATCGTAACCCTACACTTGTTGTTGTTGATGGAGAGGCAGTGCCTTATGATAGTTACGCATTAATTCCAAACATTCCAGCGAAAGAGATCAAAAGTGTCGAGGTGATAAAATTTGCCAAGAATTTTCTGAATCTTTATATGGAATTTGCCCCGGGAGCAGACCCGTATGAGGTACCTAAATTAGGGCATCTAATCGCCGTATATACCCATAAAGGTAAAGGGATATTTGGAATAGAAAAGTCAGGGAACTTGTTCCGGACTTCGGTTCCCGTCTTCTCACCGCCACGTGAATTTTATGCTCCAAAGTATGAAAAACTTTCACCCAAGGATTGGGTGAAACCCGATTTTCGTGCCTTGGTGCATTGGGAACCAAACCTAAAAACCGATAGTACCGGAAGCGCTTCCATAGACTTTTACAATGCAGATGTTACCGGTGAAATGCAAGTGATTGTCGAAGCTATTTCTGATGATGGGAAAATAGGCTATCAGGAGCTTATTTATGATGTGAAGAAAAGAAAAAGGTAAAAGCGGCTTAGTCAGAACGACATTCCGCTTTTCATCACAAGTCCCTTAAACTACTCCGGAAATTACCATGCTGATCAGGAGGATAATATCCTCTCTCCGGTGAAAGCATATTGATTCCATTTGGGTAACGGATGAAAGGAAGCTGCCTGTACATCCCTAAATAATCGTTCAAGTTCGTTCTTTTTATAGAAGCTTTGTCCTCCCATACTTTCCATGGCTTCGCTAACTGTTTGTTTGCAGGCTTCTTCCACATTGGTTTTAAGACTTAGGATCATCGTTGAATTGTCCTGATCCATAGGGAATTTAAAATCATTGGTAACATGATACATGGCTTCCCACTGTGTTTGAGCTGCCACAAGCCTGTTGTTCAGCTTGCCAACGCAATATTTCAAATGTTCCTGATTGCCAAGACCATTTTTTGCTTTGGAAATGACCAGTTCCATAGCTCTTTCAGCTATGCCAACATAAACAGACATGATCAATGGCATCGCAACTGTTAAAACCACATTCCAAACCGGATGAAATTCATCCCTGTTTCGCTCCAATGATACAGCGCTTTCCGGAACAAAAACAGAATCAAATGAAATTCCATGGGAACCGGTTCCGCGCATGCCAATAACATCCCAATCATTCATGATTGAAACACCTTTCGTCTTAAGTGGAACAGAGAAATGCAAGACTTTCCAATCGCCTTTTTCATTTAAATAGGGTGCACTGGTAATCGCCACATCTCCCGCAATTGACTGACTTGCAAAATGCTTGTTAGCCGAAACAAGATATCCTCCTTCAGTACGTTTCATTTCACCGTTAGAGCCCAGCCAATCTCTTGCCCCTGTGCTGACCAAAACGAGTTGATCTTCCACTATCTTCCTTAACATTGGTTCCCCTACACTCTTATGTTTGTATTTCCAGACTGCTGCTGCAACTAAATGTTGATGCATGGAAAAGGCCAGTGCGGTAGAGCCACAGGCCTGTGCTATTTTTCGCAAAAGATGACACATTTCCATAAAAGGCATTCCCATACCCCCAAGCTCTTCCGGCACCAATGCGGAAAATAATTGATACTCGCGTAATACCGCATAATTTTCTTCCACAAAAATCCCATCCTTATCATTTTCCGCCGCCCTGTTTTTAAATGAAGTCAACATGGAATTCAGGGCTTCTTCCGATATTGTTTGATTTAATTGTAAAGTTTTCATTGTGTTATTGTTTAATGGGTTTGATCAGGCAACAACTTAAAATCTTTGAATTCACAAGGTGCTTTCTGACCTTTTTAAATTTTCTTTTTTATGCGTATTTGGTGTTTTTTGAATTGACATTGATCGTAACGGGAATTCCCTTTTTCAATGTCTGATATATGATACAGCTTTTCTTGGTGCCTTGAATCAGCATATTCAATACTTTTTCATTCAATCCTTCAGCTTCCACATCGAAGTCTATATGCATCGACTGAAATTCAACGGGTGTTGAAAGGTCCATTCTCAATGTGCCTCGAACATCCACAATGGCGGAAACATGTACCCTGGTCTTAGTCAATTGAATATTGTAAAGGTTAGCAATCATCCTGGTTGTACTTTCCATACATGAAGCCAACGTAGCACACAGCATATCTCCCGGATTAGGGAAATCATGATCTCCGCCAACAGCGCGGTGAACGCCTACTTTGAAGGATACATTGAGTTCCTTGTTCATGGAAACGGTTGTTCTGAATGGATCTTGAAGATTTGTCCCATTCACTTCTGCACAATCGGTAATCATAGCCAGTTCAGGGTTTTCCTTATAGCGCTTGTGAAGCCCCTTGTGTCTGGCGTAAACTTTGGAAGGATTCTTTAGGATTCTTGCTTTCCTAAGCACCTGCTTGGTCGTGAACATTGAATTAGACATCTTATTGTTTTTAAAGTGAACGATACAAATGTCTGAAGACTTTCTTTCTGAAGATTTGTCGTCAGGACCAAAAAATGTGCTTAAAAGATCAAATGGATTTTATATCATCCTCAGTCATCGTTCCATCCTGTTTCAGGATTGAGTGGCCCTGAATTGGCTTGGCGTGATATTAAACTGGCTCTTAAATGATTTAATAAAATGGGAGTTATTCTTAAATCCGCTTTCATAACAAACTTCATTGACATTAAGCTCAGTTCCCATTAACATGGTCTTCGCAAATTCAAGTCTTTTTGTAATGAGCCATTTTGAAGGAGTGGTACCAAATTGGTTCTTAAAATCTCTTTTAAAACTGGATAAACTGCGTCCGCACAATTTTGCAAAACCCTCAAGCGGTAAATCAAACCGGAAATTCTGCATCATTGTGGCCTCTATATCGCTTTTTGTGGAAAGATATATTGCATTAAACAGGTCAAGCAATGATTGATTTCTTGGGTTTAGTACAATGTTGTACAGCAATTCCTTGAATTTCAATTCAACTAATTGCTGAGGGATCTCATGGGTTTTATTCAAATAATGAAAAATACTTTGGGCCAGTGCTTCGAATGATTCATCCGTATGGATCTTATAAATACTTTCAAATTCATGGTTAGCCGTTTCCGGTTTTGCTGGCAATGGATTTTCCTGAATAAAATTGCGTATAAAAACATCATTCAAAAAGAACAACAACACACAATAGTCGACTTCAAAGTATTGTTTAGTCGAGTAAATCCCTTTTTTAACAAATATGGCGTCTCCAGCTTTCAGTTCACACTTTTTATCAGGTGCTATCCAATCCTTTCTTCCACTGATAACATAAGTGATCAGGTTTGATTCCGTGTAAAACTGAAAATTTTCAACATCCAAGGGGCAATTAAATTCCAAAAACACATAGTCATTTCCAATTACCTTATTGAACCTTGGATGCCGTGTAAACATTTTGTAGGCATCAACGATCATAAGCAGTGTTCATTTGTTTCTTGCACACTCCAATACTTAAGTGTTTAATCCACCATTCGAACTTAACCCAGAGTTTTGTGCCCTCCGACCATCAGGTATTCCGTTAAGTTCCTAGAAATAAAAACCTTATAAGCAAATTAATAAAAAAATACGGATGATTTCAAACGAGGGTTGGAAGCGGTTAAGAGACTGTTTTTGACATTAACGGGTGATCAGGATGAAGCATTTGCAGCATCTGAATCGCGCCTGTCATTACAGCTTAAAGCGATGGGGAGGTTATTTTGTTAGAAGGAATATCACCCATGGCGTTTGAATGAGGAGAGTTTAATATGCCAAAACAGTCTCAGGGTCAATTCGGATGAACCAGGATCCAGCTGATTGAAATATGAACTTGCAAATCAATTTGTTTGAATAAAGTCCAGGCTTAAATTATGCTCTTTTCCGTACTCTGTATATAAGTTCCGGTTGTGGATTATCTCTTCTATCTCAAGAGTTTCAGAGCACTAAGCCTGGACATTGTGAATAAACCTTATCTGTAGAATATGACTAATTATAAAAGTCAACGGCTCCCGTGTGCACGTCGTACATGCCCCCTACCAACGCGATTTCTCCGTTATCAATCATTTCCTTCAACACGGGACTTTGTTTTTTAATGTTTTCCATTGTGAATTCCACATTGGTCTGCGCCACTTTTTCAACAAATTCACTATTCTTTGAATTTCTGTTTTCGGCAGGTTCTTTTACCGCGTCAACTGCAGGTTTCAGCTTACTGATCAAAGCAGTAAGGTTTCCTAGTTGGGCATCATCGCAGGCTCCTTTAATAGCCCCACAACTGCTATGGCCTAATACTAAAACCAATTTTGAGCCCGCTACTTTACAGGCGAACTCCATTGATCCCAGTATATCTTCATTGATAAAATTTCCGGCAATACGAACACTAAAAATGTCCCCTATGCCCTGATCAAAAATCAACTCTGATGAAACCCTTGAATCAATGCAACTTAATATCACGGCGAAGGGGAATTGTCCTCCACTGGTTTCCTGAACTTGTTGCATCAAGCTGCGATCGGCTGCTGAACTGTCCCGAAATCGCTGATTTCCATCTTTCAACATTGTCAAGGCTATTTCGGGTGTGATGGTGGCTTGTGATTCTTTGGTTTGTGTTTTCATATTTATTTTTTCAATTAACTTTTACTATTTAGTTCTTTGATCAGCGATTAAGACCCGTTATCAATATTGGGCTATTTGTTCTTTCAATGACTTCGGACATGGTAGTGTTCTGGCCAAAAAAAAGATTTTGCAACCAGTTCTTTTGCTTTTCTCTACCCACACAAAGCATTTCAATATTTTTTTTGGAAATATAATGAATTAACTTTTGGCAAAAAATCGAGCGCTCCTGATTTTCTGAGTAAATATTGAAATCTTTTTCATTGATGGGTAGCTCTCCGGTCATCGTATGTACTTGATCGTCCTGCATAGTAGATTGTCCTGCACTGAGAAATGACAAGGAATGCATAGGATCCCTTACATTCTCAAGCGCAGGCTGATAACGAGTCCTTTCCAAAGTCTCAACACCATTCCTGTTTAAAGGAACACCTTTATCCTGCTGAATCTTTTCTTCTTCGTTTACAATTAACAATGAACCAGTATATTTGTTCAACAGGTAACCTGTAAGCTTTCCGGAGAATCCGGGTTTCTCTTTCTTTTTCCCAACTATCACTAAATCAGGATTGATGAAGTCGACATATGCTTTCAATTCCTTAATTATATTACCAAAGGAATATTGATAAGTTGTCGAGATCCCTTCCGTTGCGACAATCTCATGGATCAGACTTAATTTGTCTTCAATTTTTACCACACGTGAATTAATGGCCTTTAATGCAATGGTCTGATTTTCACTTGTGATAACTTCGTCAGGAATTGCCACATGAAATACACGTATATTCGCCTTTACTAATTTGGATATCATAATGGCATATCGCAGAGCGCTGTATGAAGCCATTGAAAAATCCATGAGTACCAATAAATTATATTTAGCTTTTACCTTTTGTTTTTTCATACCATACATTTTTTTGTCATTGATCCAAAAGCCCTGGTTGCCTTTTAACACTTCCATATTCAGCGCTTTCTAATAATCTGCCGTTTGCAGGTCTCCCCTGTTAACAAGCTTTACTTCTATACCTTTGTTTCCGGAGGTATTTTTGTAGTTATCTATAATTTCCAGCACATCATAATCAATACCCACTGATTTGCTCATATCGATTGTAAGTTGGGTCCCTGCAGGCAAGTTATTCAACGCCTTTAAAATAGCCCCTTTGTTAATAAAAGTAACTTCCTCTGCCAGGGTCATCTTCACCTTTTTCCTCCCGTTATTGATGACTTCCTTATGTAGAAAATGAGAATTCTTAAAGCTATTTCTCAGTAGTATTACCAGACTTACAATGAAACCCATAGCAATTCCTTTGAGCAGATCGGTGAACACAATTCCCAAAATGGTTATTACAAATGGTGCAAATTGATCCCAGCCAAGCTTGTACATATGTTTGAACAAGCTGGGTTTGGCCAACTTATAACCTACCACAAACAGGATACAGGCCAATACCGCCAATGGGATCATGTTAAGTACGGCAGGGATAAGAGCTACGCATATCAGAAGGAACATGCCATGCAAAATGCTGGATAGCCTCGTTTGCCCACCTGATTGTACGTTGGCAGAACTTCGAACAATGACCTGTGTTATGGGTAATCCTCCAATCAAACCCGACAGGATATTGCCTCCACCTTGAGCGAACAACTCCCGGTTGGTATTGGTAACACGCTTTTGCGGATCCAGTTTATCTGTTGCTTCAACACAAAGCAGGGTTTCTAAGCTGGCAACCACAGCAATAGTCAAGGCAACCACCCAAACTTCCGAGCTTAGTACATAGGAAAAGTCAGGAAATGTAAATTGATTAAGAAATCCCGAAAAGCTTTCCGCAACAGGAACGCTTACCAGGTGTTGACTTTCAATGGTATAGGCAGGAAAAAAGGCACTAGTAACCAATTGATAAACAATACCCATTGCCACTGCAACCAATGGTCCCTGAACCAATTTAAAGACCTTATGCTTATGTGAGAAGTACAGATCCCAGGTAAGTAAAATAGTCAATGAAATAATACTTACGATCACTGCGCCCGGAGAGATGTAGTCCAGCATATTGATCAACTCCGAGAAAGTATTTTCACCGTTAAGCTGTTGAAACGACAGATCACCCTCATAATCCACATCATACCCGAAGGCGTGTGGAATTTGTTTTAAAAAGATGATGATCCCAATCCCCGCTAACATTCCTTTAATCACAGAGGAAGGAAAATAATATCCTATAATACCACCCTTTAACAATCCGAGTACCACCTGGATGATCCCGGCCAGCACAACAGCCACAAGAAATATCTCAAAAGCACCTAAAGACTGAATTGACGCCAAAACAATTACAGCTAATCCGGCTGCCGGGCCACTGACCCCCAATGGAGAATTACTTAAAGCACCTACTACAATGCCTCCAACTATACCTGCAATTAACCCTGAGAACAGCGGTGCTCCACTGGCTAATGCAATACCAAGACACAACGGCACTGCCACAAAGAAAACCACAATACTAGCTGGCAGGTCCTGTTTTACATTCGAAAAGAAATTTTTTGTTTTGTATTTTGAGCTTTTCATCATATTAGATAAATCAATTTATCCACAATGATAAATAGCCGGCATTAAGATGAACTTAGACTGACATTAAAATGAGATTAGAATTTAAAGATCATGTTAAATGAGTGGAAGTCTGACTTGAACTTCCGTACCAATTTCCAGTTGGGATTGTACTTCCAATACTCCCTTGTGAAGACTGATTATCTTGGAGCTGAGTGCCAATCCAATTCCGGAACCCTTGATTTTCATGGCATTATTCCCTCGGAAAAAAGGCGTTATGATTTTCTTTAGATCCTCATGAAGGATACCTATACCTTTGTCTTTTATGGTTAATAATAGCTGGTTTTGGTTATGGGTCAATGCTACATCGACAACATCATTATTTGAAAATTTGCAAGCGTTGTCCAGTAAATTAATGATGGCTGTTTTTAACAAACTCTTGTTTCCGGCAATGGAATAGGTTCCTTTTTCCGTTCCATTGTCTACCCTTACCGACACCTGATTCTCCTGATTAAAGAAATCAAAGCTTTCTTTTATTTTATGCAGGAACTCATCAAATTCGACAGTTTCATGCCGGATATTTTCCTCGTCTGCCTCAACTTTAGACAACTGAAGAAGGTTGTTAACTGTGGCATTTAATGTTTCGGCTTCAAGCAATATGGTGTTCAGAGACTCCTTGTATTCTTCTATTGTCCGAGACTTACTGCCGGCTATCTCTGCTTCTCCCATGATAGCCGTCAGGGGATTTTTTATTTCATGCGATGCATTCCTGATAAAGGATTTTTGCGCTTCAAAGGAAGCCTCCAATCTGTTCAGTACCTTGTTAAAGGCAATGGCCATTTTTCCAATTTCATCGTTTGGATTGTATACACTCAATCTTTGATGCAGATTGGAAGCACTGATGGTGTTTGCCTTATCAATTTTTTTTGAGATCGGGAGCAAGGCTCTTTTTGTAATAATGAAGCTTCCAATAAAAATCAAAGGGATTCCAATCAATGCCAACGTGATCGTGATGTTCTTTAAAAAAGATAAATTCTCGAGTCCCACCTTGTCCATTGCAGTGACAATCACCAGGTAGTTTTTTCCCTTCACCTGGAATATCCGGCTCCTCCCCTGCACTTCGCCGTCTTGAAAATTGAGTGTCTCGTTAGTAACTAATTTATTTCTAACTTCCTGCGGATAGTTATATTGAAACTCCGGGATCATACCCTTTTGGATCTCCAGTACCTCCTCAGTCTCCTCCGGTAATGTTTGAAGAAACTGGTTGGTGATTTTTTCCAGTTCAGTAGGACTAAATGATTCTTTTTCCAGGAATATCTTTTCAGTAACAAGCACCCTTTCTTTTAATCTCTCCTGAAAATCCTTTTTCCGGTAGTTCGATGAAAACAAGTAAATTGTGACAGCAAACGCCACAAAGATGGTGCTTGCAATGATCGAAGATGTCAGCGATAGTCTGGTACTGATCGTCATATGCTATTCTTTAATGGTGTATCCCATTCCAATAACTGTTTTGATTATTTTGGAGGAAAATCCATGTTCAATCTTCTTACGCAAATAGTTTATGTACACATCAATTACATTAGTGCCCAGGTCAAAATCCACTTCCCATACATTTTCAAGGATACTGGTTCTCGAAACGACCCTGTTCTTATTTTTAAGGAGGTATTCCAAAAGCCTGAACTCCCTTGCCGTCAAGACAATCTCAGTCCCGTTTCTATGAACTTCTTTGGACTTTAAATTCATTTCAAGGTCCTGCACTTTTAATAGATGTGGATCTTTCTTGCCTCCGCTCGTAGTCCCCCTCCTTGTCAATGCATTAAGGCGGGCAAGTAATTCCTTGAACTTAAAAGGCTTGGACAGGTAGTCATCTGCACCCGTTTCAAGCCCTAAAACAATATCATCCGTCATCCCGAGGGCTGTCAACATCAATATGGGAGTGCTTATCTCATATTCATTTTTCAGCTTATCACAAACCTCAATACCATTGATCCCGGGCATGACAATATCGAGGATGATCACATCAAAATCTTCCTGGTATGCCAGTTTCAATCCCATGGTGCCGTCAAACGCCTGTACGACTACATGGCCCTGTTCCTCCAAACCTCTTTTAATGAAGGAAGACACACGCTGCTCATCTTCTATCAGCAGTATTTTCATGATTGATGTTTCTTATAATATCTCTGTCCCAGCTTAAACTTAAAGCTTCATGACCACTTATCATACTTTTGGTTGTTAGAATCTTTTTATGGGTGACTTTGGAGGTGGTTAAAAATTCGTTGGCGATGGAAGTTTGTGAATGAGATACTCAGGTTATTTTCAATTCAGGAATCATGCACGATCATTGTATTCGCTAACCCATTTTCATCAAAGAGCATCTTCTTAACAGCCGTTTTATTCACGACGGTATATTCTTAATTGTATTGTTCTTCTTACAAAAGTCAAAAAGATGAGCAAGATAAATACAATTGCCAAAAGAATGGGACTGGCAAAAATAAGATATGCCCTATCATTTGGAAAAACTATTTCATCGGTAACGAACTTCCTGAAGAATGTTTCTTTATAAAGGAACAAAAACATATAACCAACGGTGGTCGCTAAGGCGAGTAGGAATAACCAAAATGCACGATACCATATGGACTTTTTCTTCAAAATTTTTCCAATCAACATGTAGCAAATGGCCAATAAAGCAATCACAAAGATTGATTCATACAAGTTAAGGTACAGACTAGCTTTGTTCTCAGGGAATCGTATATGAATATGAAGAAAGTCGTCAGGAATTTCAGTGTAGAATTCATTAATGGTCTCCTTACTTAAATTCAATGGAAGGTTCGTTTTCAATTCCCATCCATCAGGATATCTTATTTCCAGATCCAAACCTCCAAATGACTTCCAATGTTTAGCAGGGTACAAAGCATAGGAAAGGGTTTGAACCACAGTTTTTGATTCATTTTGATAAAGAAAAGTTTCAGTTGTCCTGGCATTGTATTTAATGGTCAGTTTATGCTGCCTTTTTTCAATAAGATCCATCTTACAGAAAACATATTCTTCTTTGAAGTATTCGGGTTTCTTTCCATATCCATCCGGTTCTCCCCATGGAGTGATGACGGTCGTTTCTCTCAATTGAGATAATAATTTTCCCGATCTATCTATTTGTATATTTAATGGATTTCCATCCAGCTCAATAATTATCCCATCAGAAATAATGGAAGCTGCCACGAATAGAAACAGAAGTGAGTCAACAGGTTTTTCAACATAAAGCTCATATTCGGCAAAGATGATGGCATCTCCATTGTTTGCAAGCGGTCTAAGATCAATGAATAAGTTCTCGTGCGTGATATTACAATAGGCTTTGGCAAATGGTTCTGTTATCAATACACCGCTTTTAGCAGTAGAATAAAACATCCCATTGGAAAATGCTTCAACCAATACAAGCAATAAGAGTATAATAGTTATTGAAAATTTCTTTTTCATTTTGAATACTACGAATAAGTAAGTATAAATAATCTATTATTCCCTTATTATGAACTTGTTTTTTAGATTAAACTATATGCAGATCCCTACTGTTCAGGGTATATCATTCGGGACTTTGCCATTGGGCTTCTTAGTCTATTCCATTTTTTCTTTCGTTAAAGTAAGCAGCAAGTTCTTACACTTATTTTCGATTCTATTATTTTAAGAGTGCTACTAACAGAATGCAAGGCGTTTATTATTCGTTATTTTCAGTTTTTTCAAGAACATTCTGCCATTTCTCATATTTGTCTTTGAAAAGATGGACCATTTTGGATATCTAAAAATCTGCTTTACAACTATAAGTGACAATACAATAAAACATATGGAAACAATTATTTCTAGGAAATTTTTTAAGTCAGTCCAAGAAAAATTTACGTGATTATAAGATAAGGTTCCAAATACAATCATATTAAGCAAAATAAGAGTTAAATAGAACCTATTTGGAGAAAAGAACTTAGAAAATCCGTTTTGTGATTTCTTCTCATTTTCTCTTTTTCTATTTCTGTAATTCAAACTCTTACTGCACCATCCAAAACTCATGAATTTTTCATAGGTAGTTGCCAAATGGACTTGATAGGAAACCGGCAGTCTTTGGTTAGCATCAAAATATCTGAAACTAACATAGTGGATGATAGACATCGGAATAATTATGTGACGAAGGAATTCACTGTCCAAATTATCTAAGAGCCGATCATTTTGTAATTCTCCAGATCAAGAGATTCTGATATTGTTGAAGTATTATTTCCTTTCAATTTCATTTAATTTCTCAGTTAGTTTACGAAGCGAAGAATTTGAATGACTAGAAAATGTACCATATATATTCCAAGAGTTTCTTGAAGTGTCAATTTTGGCTATTGACCATTTTTTTGTTCTTTAAACAAATTTTCATTCGGATTGGAAGGAACAAAGTCTTGTCTATATCTAACCAATATTTCGTAATCAATATTTCTCCTCTTTGCGATTAATCTGTTTTCCCATAAATCCTGATCTTTACAAGTCATTTCGAAATAGTATACTTCAGATGCATTCAGTTTTTTAATCAAATAATTTAAAGCTTCTCGCCTATTAGGTTCTATTAAAGGTGCATCAATTGCAAAGGGGTAATGGGGACTATCTGAATAGATACAGTTTAAAAAGTTCAAGAAGATTTTTCCATACGCACTATCGTGAAATTTAAGAGTCTTGAGATCAAATTTTATTTTTTTTGGCTTGAGAACATGCATCTAAAGGTTTTTCAGACCATCGCCTTATCAATTTGGCTACATGTTCTTATAGCGGAGGTAGAGGGAATCGAACCTCCGAAGCGTTTATAATAAGTCGAATAAAATTTAATCGTTTCTGAGAATAAAGTTTGGTACATGTATTTTCCGTGCAATTTCTTGAGTATCCCATAGCGAGTTGGCAAGAGGTTCGTTATTTAGGTTTAGGGATGTGTTTATAAGTACGCCATGTCCTGTTAATTGTTTGTAGTGTTGTAATAGTATTCTAATTATTTGGCAATCCGTTTCTCCTATTGATTGAACCCTTACCGAATTGTCTGAATGAGCAATTCCTGGAAACAGCTGCTTAAATTGATCATTAGCTTGATACTGAAAGAGCATGTATTTTGAAGTGCTAGGTCCAGGGCCGAAGTAATTTTTCAGATCTTCTTCTAAAATGACCGGAGCTACGGGTCTATACCATTCCCTGCCCTTTATTTTTTCACTAACGATCTTCTTTAATTCAATATCATTTGGTCTGAAAAGAAAGGAACGATGGCCAAGTGCTCTTGGCCCAACTTCTGGACGTCCTATATGTGCGAGGCATAGCTCCCCATTTCGTATTCTCATTGCCGCTTCTGCTAAATCTTCAATAATGAGCGTTTTCGAATTTCTATTAATATCAGTAGGCTCGAATCCTGAATATGGAAGAATCACTTCTGGCCTAACTTTTAGTAAGTGGGCTATTGCAACTGCATTCTGTCCAACAGCAATTCCAGTATCGTCACAGTTCGGAGGTATATAAATATTTTCGCTAACCTCCGAATAGATTGCCGAGTTAGTGTGGATGTTTAGAGCACTTCCGCCCACTAGCACTAAATTGCTAGATTCTTGTTCTTGATAAACCGATTTAATGTTTGCCAACCTTTCGCTTGTGAATTTTTCTTGAATGGCCCACCCTAGGTTGGCGAAATCATCAAAGTGCTCATTCAAATTCAGATCACAATATTCAGGAAAGGCTTCTTTTATAGTTTCTTGCCCCTCTTTGAATGTTACCTCTTTCAACTGATGAAATAGATTCGAGACTCTCGTAAAAAGCTCCACATTCCTTTTACCATATGAGGCTAGCGCCATTAATCTACCCTCACAGAAACCACGGCCATATATAAATGCTGCAAATTGACCATAAGGTTTTGTCGAGATATGATATTCAGTATTAAATTCAATTCTTTCAATTTGCAGGTCATTACCCTTGAAATATACTACTCTCTCACCTTGGTCCCCACCCCCATCACAGCTTGCAATCAATGCGTCATCGAAATCCGAAAAATAATAATGTCCAGCATGTCCTAAATGATGTCTAATGGTGAGTGTCGGAATATTTAATCCCATCACTTCCGAGCCTGATATTCGGAGATCAGCTGCAATTGTATTTTGGTTTTGTTCATACGGATTATTCAAAGCTCCAAGAACGAAATAGTCCACATCACTCATTTTCAAATTCACCTCATGTAGCGCATAATTTACTAATAGTTTGATCTGACTCGGTGAAGCTTGAATTTTTTTTGATCTGAAGAACCTCTCTGCTTCTAATGAGAAAAGAATCTGAGAACCTCTTGAAATCGAGAGATTTGAGTCATGATAGTTATGAGCTACACTTACTATTATAAGATCCTCTTTCAAAGTGCAAGCTTTTTACGAGCCAAATCCAGATATCTTCGATTTGTAAATTCATCAAGTGCAAATCGCGATTCGCATAGCATCATTTCAATAGTTTCCTGTGATGTATCTTCATTTTTAAGGATAAGGCGATTAGTATAATAGTGCCCCGGATCATTAGTAAATCTTTGAGCTAAATAATGTAAATGACTTGCATCCAAGTTTTTCGTCAATATCATCGTAGCAATTAACGGATAAAAATCAGAATTCAAATGTTTCGATACTGCTTCGTTTTGTACTTCGCGATGTTGAATAATATTTAACAAAACATATGTTTCTGTGAAAAATTTATCTCTTTGACTTTTTAAAACAAATTCGACTAACGAATCCAAAAATTGCCCTACCAGTTTTTTGCTCAAGGAATATCTTACAAGAGTTTCGTTAACCGATAAAGTCATGATCTTGGCGAAAGGATTATTCTTGTACCTAATCGCATTTTGCACCGTGATTCGATTTAAACTTGTGAACCCCCTTGTTTCTGAATGAGAATGAGTTATAAGTATCCATGATTTAACAATCATGATATATGCAATTGCATCAAGTAATTTATCCTGGTCAATTTTGAAACCAAGTATCTCGTATAGTACCCTTATCGAATGAACAATTTCTGAAGTGTCCTTTTGGTAATTTGAATCTCCTAAAATTCTGCTGCACCAATTAATTAATAGAATATCCCTATACCCCCCAGGGGAGTATTTTAAGTTATGATCAGAATTTTCAGATCTGTCATTGAACAGACGAGAAAAATTATATTCAAAAGCCAGCTTGTTAATTAAAAAAATGTCTTCATTGAACATATCATAAAATATATTCTCAAACCTTGTAATTGGAATTGAGTCAAGAAAGCCAGCCTCAGGTGTCATACATTGCATCATTCTAGCTCCTTGTTTGTTGTCCTTAACCTTGACACAATCGATGCGATCAAACTCATTCCAGTCCTTTTGATCTAGGGTTTCATCTGACTCTCCTAAAAAGACAACATCCAGATCTGACATTGGTAGCGCCTCCATTCTTGAAAGTGATCCTCCAAGTAGACATTGGGAGTCGCTAGCAGAAAACTTATCTTGAAGTTTCTCTACCTGTTGTAAGTAAAAGTTCCTGGCGTAAGCAAATACTATTTCTCCAAACTGATCCATCAATGGCGGATAATAAAATTTTTAACAGAGTCAATAAATTTAAAAACTTCATTAATTGATACTCTGAGTGTTAAAACATCTTGGATGTAGGTTTGATGATCATTTAGAAAGTCATTTTTTCCCAAAATTATCATCAGCTCTTGAGCATTCTTTTGTTTAAACAAAAAGTAATCAATACCATTTTCAAGAAAAAAAATGTTCTGAGCTATTCTAAGACTATACTTTCTTATATCCCTTAATTTCCTTTCTGTTTGCATCAGAGTAATATTCTGAACTTTCCAGCAATGAATAATTATTTGTTTTTTAAGGCTCTCATTTAATAAATCCACTGGTATTCTTTTAAGAGCTCCAGCAAATGTGTTTTCACCCCATAAAGTTTTTGCGCTTGCTAATCTATACAAATAAAATACTCCATGATTATCAAGGATAAAATTCTGGATACCGTACTTTTCAATTTCATCCTCAATAAGTATTGTCAAATTAACCTCTTGAATCGAGGGAATGGAAGTTTGATATGATGGCATTTTTTTAAATACCACCGTAATATCGTAATCAGAAAAACGGTCTACCAAATTATAATTTTCAAGTCGAGAGCCATAAGCCAAAATGCACCTGATTTCGGATTCGCCGAAGTGATTTAATAACTTATCATTTGTCAACCAGAATAGATCATTCATGGCATAGTTGTACTTATTTTCCTTAATCATCACTTATGATTAATAAAATCCCTAAGAATATTTATACAGCCTTCAATCGCTCTTTTTCTGTTTTTAATTTTCAAGTCCATGTAATCGAATAATTGTAATTCAACTATACATGGATCTTTAGTAAGCAATAATGCCGACTTCAAATGTTCTTTGGATTTTTCGTAATCACCAAGTACCAAATGGCAAAATGCCATATTGAAATCAGGATAGGGCCAATTTGCTATCTTTTTTCCTTTACTTTTAACTGCACTCTCTATTGTTCGCGTACACATCATCTTTATCTCTGAAGTGACTGAATAATCTCCTTTTTTCAAATAGCATTTAACTAAGCCGCATAAAGCAGTATGACTCTGTTTTGTTTCAGTTCGAACTTCACGAAAAGTCATTTCAGATTGGTCATAGTCTCCATTGTTCAAATACGCATATGCCAGGTGATTCAGTGTTCCAACTCTGGGATTAATTTCATAAGACTCTTTAAAAAATAATATTGCAGCATCAAAATTTTGAAGCCTCTTGTGCGCTTCTCCAAGCACTAAATTTGCTAAATCAGGTGAAGTATTCAGATCCAGGGCCTCTGATGCTTCTTTAATTGCAAGATGATGTTTCCCTTGTTCAAGCATCGTCTTACCCATATAGCATTTGGCTAAATAATCTCTTGAATTTTTATTCAATACTTCCTGAAACAGGACAATCGCCATTGAATATTTACCTGCATTAAAATACCCAATTCCATCATTCAATTTGTATAGATTCTCAAACCAAATGTCATAACTAGACTTTAACTCATTCTGTAATTCATGGACATGATTTATTGCTCCTTCCAAATCATATTTATATTCGTCCAACTCATTCTTTAACTTCCTAAATCTATTCCACCCAACAAATCCAGCGATTACTGTGAATATGCCAATTGATCCGAACACTACAGATGTCCATGTTAAAACAATATTTGCAAAACTTATATTTTGCCTGGCATGATCCTTTAAATCCTCTAATTCCCTGAGCCTGTCATTCAAATTTGCTATGCTCGAGTCTGTTCGAAAAATCAGTTGATTTGTATCATTTTGATTGTCTGTATCAGAGTTCTGTTCTTGAGCTACAATTTGGCTCACTGATATTATAAGAAGCCAAAATGTTAAAATGGAATAAGTTGAAACTATTCGAGACATAAGGCTACAATTTCACTCAGGTGGCAAAATAAACATTTGTTCCTAAATAGCACCATTAGGATTTAATAATTAAGGCTAACAGGGTATATAATTTGATTTATATCATTTCGATAGAATCTTCCAATAAAAGTCATTGTTTTAAGACCTTCTAAGTCTCTTAATGAAGAGAAGATTTCTTATCTTGACTATAATATTTTCCATTTTCGTGAAATTAAAATTAACAATCGACTATAAGCTATTTCTCTCACTCACATTAAACACCTGATTTCTATTAAACCCAAATTCAATTTATTCAGAGCCGATTGCACACTCCTTCCACCATTTTGCTGTATCCCAATCACTAAAAATATAACATTTATCCAATCCTTCAAAACAATGAATAGAGATCCAAACCCCTATTCACCATCCCGGATCAAATAAATAATAAGGAAAGCAAGCTAAAAGCTGAAAGCCGAAACCTGACAGCTAAAATTACCCCTGCCTAAACTTCCTTAAGGTATAGGTAAAGGTCAACATGAAGTACTGGTTCAACACCTGTGTTTCCTGGTCTTCGATGTAGGTTTCGGTGGTATTTCGGGTGATGCTGTTGTTTTGGTCAAGCAAGTCAAATACTGTTAGTCTGATGTCGCCATTCTCATTTTTGAAGAGCTTTTTGCCAATACTAACAGACCAAAGTAAAAACTCCTGGTTGAATTCATCTGTCAGGCCACGATAGAGCTGATGACTCAATTCATTTCTAAACACCACGCCTTTCCAAAAGATCCAGTTGAATTTTAAGCCGGTTGTCTGAAAGAAGTAGTTGTTATCCAAAGCCGGCTCCAGGGAGTTTCTGACAATATTGTAATTGGCGGTATAGGACAAGGTGAAGTCCAGCTTTTCGCTAATATTACTGCTCAAAACCACGCCTTGATTGAGGTTATAAGTATTGGAAATATTCAATCCATCATTAACCATACCTGGGGCCCGTGTATAAGTAAAACCTGAATTAAGATTCAAATTTGATTTTAATGGAGCGACAGGCAATCCAAATGTGACAAAGCTTCGGGCATTCCAATAACCATCGAGGTTCACTGGCAGGTTTAATTGTGTTCCTTGATTTAAGACGGTTCCGTCAGCCAGCACGGTGTCCTGTTGTGCAATGAGGGTGGAATTCGCAATGTAATTGCTGGTATTCCTTAAATACAATAGGGCAAAAAAGCTTTTGGATTTTTCCACATTATTCAATGAAAACCTTGAAATAAGCAAGTTGCTGTACTCTTGTTTCAAGTCAGGGTTTCCAGTCGAAAGTAACAAAGGATTGGTGTTATTGACCACATTTTGCAGTTGGCTGATCGAGGGGGCATTGGTCATGGTGCGATAGAACACCCTGAGATTGCTCTTTTTGGAAAATTCATAGCGCAACATGGCATTCGGTAAAAAGCTGCTGAATGTTTTGCCAAGTGATGCTGTTTCCGGAAAAGTCTGGTCATTTATCAGTTCAGCACTTTGATACGAAGCCCCAACCACCCAGAACATACTCCGACCCTTCCTGTACCTGTAGCTCAATCCACCGCGGTGTGTGAAGTAATCATTATCAAAGTCATTGGATAATGCTGTGTCCAGCAAAGCATGCTCCTGGACATCCATGTCGAAATTGAAAGTGCGCTTTTCCGAGAAATTCCTGGAAAAACTCCCGTTATAATTTAATTGTAGCTGCGCATTCTGACCAATAGGCTCCGTGTAGGCAATATTGGTGGAATATGCATAGCCATACGTATTTTCATCAGATACCTGATCAACGGAATCAACCTCACTCGTTGGTCCCTGGAAAAACTCACTCAAAGCATCAAGGTCACTATCCGCATTCTTATTATTCCAGTTGGTATTAACATTTACGGAAATAGTTCTACCCCTTTTACCAAATCGATGCCTGAACAAGAGGCTGTTACCTATGTTATAACCTGAGGTATTGATCTGGTAATCATTGGTAGACCGGTTCAGTAGCTCATTGGTGATAAGCGAATTGGTACCGCTCAGTCCACTAAGTGCTTTGAAAGATTGAAAATTCAATTTCGGCACGATGATCAATGAGTTCGACCGGTCTATGGTATATTCGAACCTGGCATTGACCCTGTGATTGTAGTTGTTGCTGTTATCCAGACTTTGTTCTTCGTAAAGTTGATTGGCATCTCCTTCCAGGAAATACTCTCGTGACAAAAGCTCATTCCGCAGATTGTCAGAAGCATTAAAGAAATAACTTCCGTTAATGGTCAGCTTTTCTCCCCAAACATCGTTAAAATTCAGTCCAAAAGACTGGGTTTCCGTGATACCGTTCTGTTGACCTACCAAAAAGTTACTGACATCTCCGCCCCGATTAAAAGAACCACCAGGTCTCCCACCTCCTCGGCCACCTCTTCCTCTTAAACCCGCACCAAATCCGCCCCGACCTCTGCCTCGCCTGGTGTTTCCTACAATGCCTAGTAAATCCTGCGTGGAAAAATTTTGTTTGTTAATGTTATTGGCATGCCCTATCAGTGAAATTCGCTGATCATTATTAAAGAAATTGACATTTCCACCGGCACTGTATCGTTCATCAGTACCATAGCCGGCAAAGAGCTTTCCAAATTGTCCGTTCCGCATATCGGGTCTGGTAACAATGTTGATGGTTTTCACACTTTGTCCGTCATCAAAACCGGTGAATTGTGCCTGATCACTAAGTTTATCAAATACTTCTATCCTATCGATCACCTCAGCTGGTAAGTTCCTGAGTGCCAGTGTTGGATCATCACCGAAGAAAGTACGTCCGTCTACCAGTACTTTCTGAACATCCTCTCCCTGGGCCTTCACAGTACCGTTTTCAATCACCACCCCGGGCATCTTTGAGATGAGGTCTTCCGCACTGGCATCAGGATTGGTCTTATAAGCCCTTGCATTAAATTGCGTGGTATCTCCCTTTAAAATGACAGGTGGTACTTTTTCTTCCACTACCACTTCGTTAAGTAAGGCCGATTCTACAGCAACCGCTATTTCTCCTAAATCCTGCGAAGTTCCATCATATTGTATGTTTCTTTCAAGTTTCTGATAGCCAACATAACTCACTTTCAAAAGGTAGTTTCCAGGATCTGGTGCAATAAATCTGAATTTCCCCTCCAGATCTGCTACTGTCAGATATCGTTTCGTACTGTCCTGCAGATTGGTGAGAATAACATTAGCACCGGACAACGGTGATCTATCCTCCTGATCCAAAAGGGAACCAGAAAGTATGTGTTCCTGTGCTAATGTCCAATTACTTAGAAAGCAAAAAACTACTATGAAAACTCTTTTATGCATGGTTGTTTATTTCTTGAAATACTTTAGGATGATAATAAGATGTTAGCCTCCGGGATCTAACCGTTTCTCCTGCCCCTTCTCCTGTCTCCCGCTTCCTTTCTTAGTTTCTCATATTGGGCGAATTGTTCTTCCGTAAAGACTTCTTTCAATTCCTTATCTTTTTCACTTCTCAGGCTTTGCATGGCACTTCTCATAGCTTCCCTGTCTCCCCGATTATTCTGCATAGTCTCAGACATGGATTTGGAATATTTTAAACTGATCTCTTTAACCTGGTCTTTTTGTTCCTCACTTAAAGTGGTAATGCTGGCAAAGATCTGGCTGGTTTCTCTTTCTGATCTTTCTTCAGGTGTTAATCTCTGACGGTTTTGTGCATAACTTGTTTGAATCATAAGCCCAAAAACAAATAGGGTCAGGGCTGTTATTTTTATATTTTTCATCTGTTTAAAATTTGTAGTCCGTTGATATTGTGATACTTAAGTTTAGTCATCCCCTTGTGTGTCTCAATAATAGGTCAGTCATGACTGTTTCATTTGATACTCATTTTAAATGACAATATGTTCACGATCTTGGTCAAATGTATTTTCCCCTCTATCAGTATCAAAATTTATTCAACCTACGAAGCAAAAACTTCAACCAACAGATAGGAAGATCCATTGAAAAAAATGGTAAAATCCATTGGGGTCAATCCTGTACCTTCATCCCTGATTCGTTGAGTAAATCTGCCACTTCATTGAATGAAACAATTATTTCATTGAAAAAATGCGTGATCCACTCTGTGAAATAGTTACTTTTATTCGGCATGAAAACTTCATTCAATTATAAGAAAGTCATCATTCATTTGAGCCTCTGGTTAGGGTATGCTATGCTCTTGCTCTATTGGTTGGCACTGTTTTCCGATGCCCAAACAGCATTACCGCATGTTATCAGAGTTGTCATCATCCATTCCCTGCTTTTTTATATCAACACGGATGTGCTCCTGCCACATCTGATCGAGAAAAACAAATATATCTTATACATCCTGGGCATCATTGCGCTCATCGTGGGCATGCAATATTTGTTTAAGCTAAGCAATGAGTTACCCATTATCCGAGAATCTTTGGACCAATTGAGACCTAGAAGGATGCGTTTTATTCCACCTAAAAGACCTCCGTTCCACCGGCTGTTATCGGCTAACCTGATCTCTTCATTCTCCATCTTGTTTATCAGCACAACCTATTGGGTTATCTCGCAGGCGAGGACCAGAAAGCAAAAGGAAATAGCTTTAAAAAATGAGAATCTGAAAACGGAAATGAAATTCCTGAAATCTCAGATCAACCCGCATTTTCTATTTAATGCACTTAATAATATCTATTCGTTGTCATTCAGAAGCTCTAAAAAGACACCGGATATGATCATGAAACTTTCCAATATGCTGCGTTATGTGCTGTATGACAGCAATGAAAAGAAGGTGCCTTTGCAAAACGAGATCACCTACATTCAGCATTTCATTGATTTCCAAAGACTAAAAATTGAGGGAGAGCCCAATATCCGGATCGATTTTGAAAACGCTGATAACCAGGTGAAGGTTGAACCCATGTTATTCATCCCCTTTGTTGAAAATAGCTTTAAACATAGCAAAATAGAGGATACCGAAACAAGTTGGATCAGTATGAAGTTTGAAACAGAGGGCAAGAAGGTTATCTTCACTATTATGAATAGTGTTCCAAAATCAGCCTTTTCCAAAGATAAAACAGGAGGTATCGGTCTTCAGAATGTAAAAAAGAGATTGGAGCTTCTTTATCCGGAGAAGCATGATCTAAAGATTGAAACCAGGGACAATCAATTTCTGGTAAAATTAATAGTTGATACCAAATGAAATGTTTCATGCCTCTACTTAACAATGCCTTAAGCCAATGAAAATGAGATGTGTCATTGTGGATGATGAATTTCCGGCAAGGGAGCTACTTTCGGATTTTATTCATAAAGTCCCTCAATTAGAGCTTGTAGGTAGTTGCAAAAATCCGGTTGAGGCTATGGAAGTATTGCATCAACAGCAGGTTGATCTGATGTTTTTGGATATTCAAATGCCTGAATTGACCGGTGTGGAGTTTCTAAGATCACTTAATAAGAAACCCATGGTGATTTTTACAACAGCTTATCCTGATTATGCTTTGGAAGGTTATAAATTAAGTGTTATAGATTATCTGCTGAAACCGTTTTCATTTGAGCGTTTCTTTGAGGCGGTGAACAAGGGATTGGATCTTTTTCTACTTAAACAAAATAGATCGGATACACCGGTGTCACAGGGATCGGAAAAGAATTATATTACCATTAAGGCTGATCACAAGATCCACAAAGTGAATTTTGATGATATCTTTTATATTGAGGGCCTAAGGGAGTATGTTACCTTTCACACCTCAACCGGGAAGATCATCACTTTGGAATCGCTGAAAAAACTGGAGGAAACGTTGCCTTCCCACTTTTTAAGGATCCATAAATCTTTTATTGTGAATAAAAACAAGGTAAAAGCACTTTACGGAAATCAGCTGGAAATCAATGGCAAATACATTCCCATAGGAAAATCCTATAAGGAACAGGTGATCGATAAAATTTTTAAGTGATCGGTTGGTGGTGGTTTTGGTCATTTGAAAAGTAATTTAAATATCGCACTACAAAAAAGTACTCCATGATCATCCAAACAAATAACATTTATCATTTTGGAGGGTAGCCAGTCAAAATAGTGAGGTGTGTGAAGGCTTGTGGGCAGGAACTTTTATTTTGACTTGATTTTTCTTTGCTTCGTTTCTTTTCATCCAAGGAAAAGAAATGAAGACTGCAACTGAAACAGAGCTCATTAGAATTTTGCTTGGCAGAAACCCTTTCAATAAAATGCCAAAAAATCAAAACATCATTTTTTTGAATTTTTTGGTCGATAAATAGCTGCGAAACCTTTAGTCTTAGCGTGATGCTAAGGCCAGCTGTGGGATTAGCTACTGAGTTGCTTCTTATCTATTTCCCGTACTACTAAATTCACTCTTTCATCCACTGTTGTGTCCCCTTCTATCTTTAATACGGGACATTCCAATCGCTTTATCCAGGCCTTATGTTGCCCAATACTTCTGCCTTCGAAAGTTTCGTCATCGTATTTTGCTGCCCAATCCAAAAAAGCTTTTGAATTTGCCAGGGCATCTTCCTCTTTTTGCAATGAGTCACCGTATCGTTCCATCTCCCTTTTTCTCAAACGCTCCATCCTTATTTTATGAGGGATATAAAGAAATACTGCCAGATCAAAAGCTGACTCCCATTGTTTTCCCCAGCTTACCATGGATCCGCTGATGATTACAAAAGGGTTTAATTCAAAATCTCTTATGATATGTTCATTTCTTAAATCAAGGGGCATCTTATCTTGAAACGGAGGGTCGGTTTTCTCCCAATAATAGTCATCCGCATCCAAATGTTTGTAATTAATTTGCTGTGCCAATCTTCTCCCCAAAGTAGTGGTTCCGGATCCGGAAGCCCCAAATATGTGTATTTTCATTCCTCTTTATTCGTAAATAATATGATAGCGCGGCATTCATTAAGTTCACAAACCTACACACTTCAACGCTTTATTCAATATTTCAACACCCTCAAACTTTGTGCTTGGTCATTAATTGTGACATTCAAAAAATATATGCCAGGAGGAATACGCTCAAATGGAATATCTACTTGTTGTGACATACGGCCAATTAGTCTATCACCAGTGGCAATGAGCTGTCCTAAAGGATTGTAAATAGTGTATTCCATTCTACCGGAAAGATTCACATCATTGCTGGATAAGGTAAGCTGGCTTTGGAGAACCGGATTTGGAAATGCTTTGAGATCCAGTTTTATATTACTTTGCAGTTCATCTGCTATTTCCTGAGCCCTTGTAAAATTTGGAATGCCATAACCAAATTCATTGTTTGGCGTGGCAGCGTTATCAGCCGATTCCTTCAGAACCTGCATCACCTCAAAACTGGTCAGACCGGGAAATGCCTGCCACAAGCCCGCTGACAACCCTGCTACCAAAGGCGAGGAAAAAGAGGTGCCATTGGAGCTCACAATCCCACCTGTAGATACATCAACACCCACCACAGTTCCGGATCCAAGGGCCATGACATCGGGTTTTATCCTTCCATCTGCCGTCGGTCCTAAAGAGCTGAATGAGCTTCTTAAAAAATTGGTAGTGACCGAGCCGACACTCAGTACATGTTCAGCATCTGCCGGTGGTGTAATGATCTGCCAGGCATTGTTTCCAGAATTCCCGGCACTGTTTACGATAACCATCCCTTTCTCTGCTGCAATGTTAGCAGCCCGGGATATAACAGCTGTCTGGCCATCAATGTCGCTTTTGGCATAGTCCATGGAAGGATCATCAAATTGGTTATAACCCAATGAGGTATTGATCACATCCGCCCCCAGGCTATCGGCTCTCTCTGCAGCAAATACCCAGTTATATTCTTCAATCCGGTATTCGGAACCAACATCTTCGGATATAAAAAGTGCAAAATTCGCTCCAGGTGCCGTACCCGTTATTTGTTGAGGAAACGAAGCGCCAATGCAAGCCAGTACCCTGGTTCCATGTGTGCTTCTTTTATAAACGTCCTGATTTTGTTCCACAAAGTTGTAAACATCCAGTACCCGGTTTTCATTAAAAAGATGCTCAAAATAGGGTAACTCATCTGCTGCGGTAAAACCACCATCCACCACGACAATGAGCATCCCTTCCCCCCTAAAACCTTCCTGGTGCATCTGATCTACGCCAAGCATTTGATTCTGGAAATCCGTTGCTTCCATATTAACAGATTCATCATCAAATTCCAGGTCGAATTTCTTATGCGTTTTTTCTCTGGAGGAAAATGCGCTGGCAGGGGCTACCAGTTCCACTTTATTAACAAAGTTTAAATCTTCAATATTGGTTACTTCATTCTGATTGAGAATAATCAAGGCGGCATTGAACCATCGCGAAGTAAATAAAACTTCGGCGCCCTGGGTGGTCAATGTTTGCACATAGCCAGAGGTCACCGGTAAATCCTGGGTGGTAATGGCAATTCCTTGTCTTTGCCTGCGATCAATAGCATTTTGAGAAAGGAACTCCAGAGGCCGGTCTATACTATACTGATTGTTTTCTTTATCTGCAAAATGAACAACATATCGATGTTCCTGGGCAGATATGCTGTGACAGAATATTGTTAAGAACAGAAGAAAACAAGCACTAGTTTTTGCCATATTCAAGCAGGGAAATTCTAAACGATCGCCCTTGCTCAATGATGTTTTGCCCAAGGCAATCCGATTCAGTACAGAATCTCAATATAGTCGATTCTTTTATAACTAACCCTATATCCTGAGCATAAGTTTCAAATCGCCTGTCTACCTTAGTTAGGTCATCTTCGTTGCTTTGTTCCACCGTAAGTACTGAAAAGGGATCATCTTCGATCAGGGTAAGCGCCTCATTCAGTGCAGTGATCTCATAAGGATCTTCCTCCCTTGTGTTTAACAAATTCCCATCCCAGGGCTGCCTTTCTTTCACAGGAAAAACCAATTTCAGGAACGGAACATTATTTTCCGTCACAATGGCCTGCTGAGGAGTTCTCCTTGCAGTCCAAACAGAATCAAGTTCCCAGGGATCATTTTCATCGCTTCGAATTGACCGATTCAGGATATAGGTGATCGTATTTTCCTGATTACTGAAAGAATCCACCACTGCTTCCATCAATTGAAAATTTGTAGTATCGAAACTAAGGATGGAATAGGTAATTTCCCTGGCATCATAGATCCTGTAACGCCCCACTTCCAAGGGAAAGTATGAGAACCCGACTCTTGCTTCATCGGGCGCTAATTTTTCCGTATCGCACTGCAAAAAAGTCAGTGCAACCAATATGATTAACAATAATGGTGTTCTATTGAATTGCATTTTGTCTAAAACTTGATGAGATCCAACCTCCTCCTAAAACGTCATCATCTTCGTAAAAAACGGCTGCCTGTCCAGGTGCTATGGCATGGACACCCTTTCCGAAGTAAACTTTCATCGTATCATCCACCTGCTCGATAACGGCAGGTGTTCCTGAGTCATTATAACGCACTTTGGTAATGGTATCTTTTTTATCCCCAATAATATCTTTATACTTTACCATATTCAGTTTATTGACGTACATACCATTTCTTGCCAGTTCGTCGAAAGTTCCGAGCACAACTCTGTTTTTATCTTTTTGAATTTCAGTTACATATACAGGATATCCTAAAGCAACTCCTAAACCTTTTCTTTGTCCTACAGTGTAAAAAGGATATCCTTCATGCGCTCCAACTACAGTGCCGTCTTCCAGCACAAATTCGCCTCCTGCTACTTCCTCTTCCAAGCCATCCACTCTTCGCTTTAAAAACCCTCTGTAGTCATTATCCGGAACAAAGCATATCTCATAGGATTCTGATTTATTGACCAGATCAACAAAACCCTTTTCCAATGCCATTTCCCTGATCTCCGATTTTTTCAAATGTCCCAATGGAAACATAGTTCTGCTTAAGCTTTCCTGGGAAATTCCCCAGAGTGCATAAGATTGATCCTTATTGATGTCCTTTCCTCTGGATATCACAAAACGACCATTTTCTTCTCTTATATTGGCATAATGACCGGTAGCTATCCAGTCACAATTCAGTTTATCTGCGCGTCTCAACAAAGCATCCCATTTTATGTGCGTATTACAAAGCACACATGGATTTGGGGTACGCCCCGCCAAATATTCGTCTGTAAAATGGTCAATTACATAATCTCCAAACTCCTCTCGGATATCCAGGATATAGTGTGGGAAGCCTAAGTTCACAGCGATGTTCCTGGCATCATTAATAGAATCCAAACTGCAACATCCTGTTTCTTTCTTACTCGAACCTGAAGAAGCATAATCCCAGGTTTTCATCGTCATACCAATCACTTCATAGCCTTGCTCATGAAGTAAAACTGCTGCCAGTGAGCTGTCAATACCTCCGCTCATGGCTACTAATACACGTTCTTTTTTACTCATTTTAAACTCCTTTCACCAGGTTCAAAGCCTGGCTTGGAACTTTATTATATATTCAAATCAGTGTGCAAATATAGATAATTAAGCTCATTTAATCTTTTATAAAGGCTTCCAGTGTACAGAATTAATTTTGAACACCATACTGTATTGACCCATATAAGCAGGTACAATTTGATTTTTTTAATTTACTTTGCGGCTCGTTTCAAGTTAAAGTAATTTGTTTGTCGGTTCAACTGAATAAATCAAAAAACTATCTGATGTAATGGCGCTAAAAACATTTGTCAAAATTAGCGGAGTAAATAATTTAAGTGATGCACGCTATTGTGCGGGAATGGGTGTTGATTTGCTAGGTTTTTCATTGGACGGATCCGAAAAGGAGATCGTTGACCCTAAGAAGTTCGAAGAGATCACCGGGTGGGTATCAGGAGTTGAGTTTGTAGGCGAATTCAATCAAGTACCTATGGGGAACATAGAAGAAACCCTGGAACAATATGACGTTCAATATGTCCAGTTGGATTATGTATCATTAAATCAGGAAATACCAGTATTTGGGATTCCGGTTATACTAAAAATTGATCCAAAAAATTATAGCGCTGTCGAGGATTTAAAAGATACCTTATCTAGTAATTTAGATAGCGTTGAGTATTTCTTATTGGAAAGCGATGATCAGAACTGTAATTTAAGCACAGAGGACATTTTGGGGTTGTCAGCTTCTTTTCCCATTATTCTTGGATGTGGTCTGTCTGAAAAAAATGTTAATCAATTAATTGATCAGTCTGCTTTAAAGGGCATTGCCTTAAGAGGTGGAGATGAAATTAAACCAGGATATAAAGATTTTGATGAGCTGGCTGATATCCTGGAAGCCATCGAGGTCGAAGATTAAATAGACTGATCAAAGTGTAAAAGCATACAAGGGATTTAACTCTTATATACTTTAACACTTCAACACGCTAACACTTTCATCACTCTTCCTTAGACTCAAAATAACTTCCTGACTTAAATATTTTCTCCACTAAAGCCTCATCCCGGAACAATCCGGTTTCATTCAAACTTGATTGGAGTACAATGCCATTGTTAGTATGATAAGCATCAATCTGCAAATCATCCTCACCTTTGGAAGTAACGATAAATGAATATAGTGGGCTTGTCAGCTGGGATGTCTCAACATCATTTGAAAAACTACTACTGGATAAATACCTGATGTCAGCAAGATAAGAAGCCATATTAGCAGAATCTACAGCCCGCCCGCTCATTGACCATTGATCTCCTACTTTTTCCAGCTTGAATGTAGAGTCAGCAGGATATATAAAGGATATGGTCTGTAAAGAATCGGCGGTCAGGTTTGAAATACTTTGATCACGGTAAGCACCGGCATCACTGCTGACAGTTCCTCCTATAAAATTATCTGCAGCATAAACTTCATCTTCCTCAAAGAGCCTGACAAAGGTATGGAACTGATTTCGTCCCTTTGCTCCGAACCTGCCAATAATCAAATCCAATGAGTTATTATCACCTTCAAAAACTTCAACCCTCACACCCGTTGAATCCACTTGATAATCTTTCCATTTCTTTTGGTCCTTAGTAGCTATCCGACTAGGTTTGATATTCATTAAACTTGAAAATGTACCCTCAACACTACCTTCCTTTGCTAAAACTTGCTTACCATTTTCCAGGGAAAGCAGCCATTGTCCGTTCTGCTTGTTGAGTTCAACAGTCTCTGTATTCTTCGAAATTTTTAGTTTGGTAACTTCGGCTGTATCAATTTCTACCAAAACTTCCCTGAAAGAACTGCTCCGGTCACTTTTACCAAAGAAGTCTAAAGCAAAATAGATCAATAAAAGAATGACTAAAACACCTAACAGTTTGGCTAACGATATTTTTTTCATTACTGACTGAATTTTTCAAAAATGAATATTGGTTAAGGCAGCAAAAATATAAATCCATAAAAATAAAGGCAAGCTTGTTTTTAGGTTGGTATAGATATAGACGAGTTTGAAATTCTGAATGGTACTCAGCAGAAAAATCAGATGTGTGAAGATGATGAAACTGTGTTGATGTGTTGATGTGTTGATGTGTTGAGTTGAACTTTCTTCTTTGATTTAGGTTTCGGAGGATCCTGTTTTAATATAAAAATCAATCTAGAACTTCCAGGCTATCCAATTCTTGCTTGGTCACAGATGGAGGGATGATATTATTCCTGATTTTGGCTGCTACAAACTCTCCCACCTTTAGTGCTTTTTCTTTTGAGGAGAAGCCTCTTTTGATTGTAATAGTAGGAATATGAGGTTGACTTATATAAGTCTGGCCATTTACTTCAATTCGATAGCCCCATCCATTGTCAGTGACATAGGTTTTCACTTGTGTTGTAAGTGCTTTATCATTTACATCAATTGATTGATCGTCAGTGGCCACCTTCTCTTCTTTCAAATTTTCGCTGGATTCACCTGTACCACAACCAAATATTAAAATGCTCAACACAATCAGGAAGCAGGTTCTTTTACTTAAAATACTCATTAAGGTTGTCATTATCTGACAACAAAAATAACTGATCATTAAATTTTTCCTTGAAACGGCACAATATTATAAGTTCTCCCAGCAATTAGGATGGATTTCTTTCCGTTCTTGTTTGATCTCCAACCTTAAAAAGGTGGTGGTTACTCTTCTTTCACCAACTGAATATTTAATGAAATGTCCACCTCCTCACCTACCACCAATCCTCCGCTATCTAACGTATCATTCCACTTAAGATGATAGTCGAATCTATTGATTGACCCGGAAGCTGTAATTCCGGCGCGCAGCTTTCCGTCCACAACAATTGACCCTCCCATACGTGCCTCCATTTCAAAAGGTTTTGTCACATCACGAATAGTCAGATCGCCAATAATTGTATAGGTATTCTCGTCTTGTTTAATAACCGAAGTACTTCTGAATTGCATTATTGGATATTCTTTCACATTGAAAAAATCATCCTGTCTAAGGTGTTTATCACGACTCATATTGCGTGAATCTATACTAGATACCTGTATGGTAGCTTCGATTTTAGCATCAGTAAAATCCGATTCACTCATGGATTCAACAGAACCCTTAAACTCTGTGAAGTCTCCTGAAACTCTGGAAACCACCAGATGATCCACTTCAAACCGGATGGAGGAATGGCTAGGATCAACCATCCATTTCACCTGGGCCTGGGCACTTAGACCCACCAACGACATTGACAGAAAGAGGACGATATATTTTCTCATGACCACGGGATTTGTTGTTGTATATAATTTACCAAAAAGCCTGGAGAAAACCGAGGTTTATTAAGAAATCTTGTGAGCCATGTGAGGCCCTGATTTGATGTGATTAAAATTGTTATGGAAATTTCTCAAATACGTGATTTTCCAACTGATAATGTCCCGGAGATTAAAATTTTGATGAGAATTGGACCATTTTACCTGAATTAATGTTTAAATTCAGCAAAACCTTTCTTTAACCTGAAATTAAACAAAAAATGACCCAAAGAATCTTACTATTCACACTGCTTTGTGTTTTCGTGGGCTCTCTGGCACACGCGCAGACAAAGCTTATCGAGAAAGTGAGTAAAAAAAGTGATGAAATCGTTATTCCTTACGAAAAATACGAATTGGACAATGGTCTCACTTTAATTATTCACGAGGATCATTCTGATCCGGTGGTGCACGTCGATGTTACTTATCATGTTGGTTCTGCCCGGGAAGAATTGAACAAATCCGGTTTTGCTCATTTCTTTGAGCACATGATGTTCCAGGGATCAGACAATGTGGCTGATGAAGAGCATTTTAAGATCATCACTGAGTCCGGAGGAACCCTTAACGGGACAACCAATAGGGATCGAACTAATTATTTCGAAACAGTCCCTAGTAACCAATTGGAGATCATGCTCTGGCTCGAGGCCGATAGAATGGGTTTCCTTCTGGATGCGGTAACTCAGGAGAAATTCGAAGTCCAACGCTCCACGGTTAAAAACGAGAAACAGCAGAACTACGACAACAGCCCATACGGCTCCTGGAGAGAGGTGAACGCAAGAGCACTATATCCTTATGGACATCCCTATTCCTGGTTGACAATCGGAATTCTGGAAGACCTCGATCGCGTGGATGTTACAGATCTCAAAAAATTCTTTTTAAGATGGTATGGTCCAAACAATGCGACAGTGACCGTTGGTGGAGATGTAAATCCTAAGGAAGTGGTTGCCATGGCCGAGAAGTACTTTGGCCCTATCCAAAAGGGACCGGACGTTGAAAATATGAAACTTGATCCGGTAAGCATTGACAAAGATCGATATGTATCATATTTTGACAAAAACATTCGTTTTCCCGCCCTTTTGATGACTTTTCCTTCCGTTCCGAGATACCATCCAGATGAACCGGCGTTGGATTGTCTTTCTGAAATCTTAGGAACCGGGCGTGCATCTTATTTCTACAAGAAATTTGTTAAGACACAAAAGGCCATACAATCAAGCTCATTCCATTCCAATTCCGAATTGGCAGGAGAGTTCACACTGTTTGTTCTACCTTTCCCGGGAAAATCTTTATCAGATTTTGAAGGAGAAATGAGAGATGCTTTGGCTGAATTTGAACAAAATGGTGTGACCAATGAAGACATTCAGAAGTTTAAATCAAGGTATGAATCACAGACGATTAACGGTCTGGCTACAGTTTCAGGGAAAGTTTCTCAGCTAGCTGCCTACGAAACCTTTACAGGCAATCCTAACTTCATTCAGGAAGAGATAAAAAGGTATTTGGATGTGACCAAGGAAGATGTGATCAGAGTTTATAACAAATACATCAAAGGGCAACCAGCCGTCATCCAAAGTGTGTTGGCTAGTGAGGATGGAACTCCTGCAAAACCGAATAATTTCGAACCAAAGACTGAAGGGAAAAATCCATTCCCAACAACCGACTACAGTGGTTTGGTCTATAATAAACCCAAAGACAACTTTGACAGAAGTAAAAGGCCAATCCCTGGTAAAAGCCCATTGGTTCCGGTACCTGATTTCTGGACCGACAATACAGGAAATGGAATTAAAATTATTGGAACCAAAACCGATGAAATTCCTACAGTAGCGATCCAATTGACGATCAATGGCGGGCATAAATTTGATATACATGATCCCAAAAAGTCAGGGCTTGCTTCTTTGACAGCCTCCATGCTCAATGAATCAACTGAGAATTATACCTCAGAAGAGATATCCGAAGAACTTCAAAAACTGGGCAGCAGTGTAAACATATTTGCCGGCAATACCGGAACAACAGTAAGTCTGCAAACTTTGAGGAAAAATATTGATGCCACCCTGGATATCCTGGAAGAGAAGCTGATGCGTCCGAAATTCGACCCAGAGGATTTTGAAAGGGTAAAAAAACAACAGTTGGAAGGTGTAAAAGCTTCATTAAAGCAACCGGCTTCGATTGCCAGCAATGTGTATAGCCGTTTGCTGTATGGCGATGAGCACATCATGTCTGTACCTTCAGGGGGAATTGAAGAAACCGTGACCAATATTTCACTGGATGATGTAAAAAGCTTTTACAACAAGTATTATGCTCCGGGTATTTCAGAATTGGTGATCGTTGGTGATATATCCAAGAAGGAAGTATTAGGAAAACTTGATTTCCTTAAGAACTGGGACAATAAGAATATCGAAGTTCCTGATATGCCTGAACCACCTTCCATAGATAAGACCAGGATTTACCTGGTAGACAAGGAAAAAGCGCCTCAGTCACAGATCAGGATCGGGTATCTCACCGATTTACCTTATGATGCCACCGGTGAATATTATAAATCATTCTTAATGAACTATCCATTAGGTGGTGCCTTTAACAGCAGAATTAACCTTAATTTAAGAGAAGATAAAGGTTATACTTATGGGGCAAGGTCGTTTTTCAATAGCAATGATGAACCAGGTCCATTTACAGCCACCGCTGGCGTCAGAGCCAATGTAACCGACAGTGCCGTAGCCGAATTCATGAAAGAGATCATTAATTATAGCGACAATGGCATAACCAATGATGAACTTAATTTCATGAAAAAGTCTATTGGGCAACGAGATGCCAGAAATTATGAGGCTCCGTGGCAAAAAACAAGCTTCCTTAGAAGAATTGTACATTATGATCTGGATAAGAACTTCGTTGACGAACAAAGTGAGATCATTGATACTATTACTCAGGATGAAATCAATGCACTTGCCAAGAAGTACCTGGCTTATGAAAAAATGAACATTGTGGTGGTTGGAGACAAGGAATCAATCAAGCCAAAACTGAAACGGCTGGGTTATGAAATAGTTGATGTTAGTGTCAAAGGTGATATTATTGAAGATGATACAAAAATTGAGACTTCAAAATAACGCTATAACTCATTGATATATTCATTGGAGGTAAAGGATGCGGGATAATTGATACCAAGATCAATTATCCCGTATTCTTTTTAGATCTTGATTTTATTTAAACATTCTTAAGTATCAAATTTCAATTAAAAGGTCAATGTAATTGATCGCCATGCAATAAACTGATGCCGTGTGTGGTACCGGACAAAATAATACTGCAAGGCTTGTCATAAATTCACTTAACTTTTACTGAAAGTCTTCCCTGTAGATCTCAGAATACTATTGATATATTCATAGAATTAAATTCTCAAGAAGCATCTCTGAACGTATTTTCCCAGAATTTTGTTTTGATTAACGTTTGAAACTGGTTACTTTTAAAAAGATCATCGTAGCCCTGACAGAAGGTTTTTTATCTTTATAAAAAGACAATTTTCTGACTATATTTGTTAGGTTCTATAAGATTTTTAAAACATCGCACGCACACTTTTTGTTATTTCGTTGCGTCTATATAAATATGAGGGTAACCGGATGCCAAAAGTAAATGGAATGAAGGACAAGAAAATGTTAGTATGTTTAAAACTTATTGATAATTTCAACCTCTTTATGCGCAGTAAAAAACCTAATGATATAAGTATAAGCTAATTTAAAATTAACACCACAACCCTACTAAACTCTAAATTTATGACAAGATTTTACAAAAGCCTATGGGTTATAGTTTTAGCCATATTCGCCCTATCATGCAAGGATGATGAACCATTACCACTGCCAATTGTGGATTTCTCTATAGATCCGCCAGTGGTAGAAGTTGGGGTACCAGTCATGTTTGATAACCTATCCACCAATGCTTCAAGATATGAATGGGATTTTGGTGACGGACAAGATCCGATCACTGATATATCTCCTTCGGTTACCTTTACTTCTGCAGGAACAGTAACCGTAACGTTGACAGCTTTTACCGAGGATGGTCAATCTGTGGAAGCTTCTAAGGAGGTCACCGTAAGAGAACGTGTTTTAACAGGAATATTCGTAAACGTATTCCCTGAAACGAATGGCGGCGAAGGTTGGGATCCGGACACCGTTGGTGTCGACACGGCGGCCGATATTGTGGTGCAGCTTTTTCCTGAAAACTCAACTGATCCAAATGATGCCTTCGTGGCCGGAATCTTTGCTAACATTGACCAGGGTCCGTTCGGACTTAATGTAGATCCGGCTGTACAACGAATCGTGCTTACTGATGAGGATTGGCTTTTCTTCTTGCTCGATTTCGATGGCGAGGACCCAGCCACAGCAACCAATGATGACTTCATCACAATTTCAGGTGTACGATTTAATCCTATCCAAGTGGCTACATTCAAGAGCGATGACGGAACTACAGGCTTCGTATCGGTGCAGGTAGTTGATCAGAGCACGAACGATGTACTGGACATTGATTTAGGCTTTAGGCTAGAATAGAATTTTACCATTGTTAATGTTGTTGGTTTTCATGAACATCCGAAATTTAGAATTTAATCAAAAAGGATGGATCATTTTGCTAGTGGTAATGATGATCCAGATCCTCCCCTCTCACGCTCAAGAACAAACGACCGTTTCAGGAAAAGTTACTGACGAAAATGGAGAACCCCTTACTGGGGTTTCTATTTTTATAGATGGAACTACTCAGGGAACAACATCGGGGTTAGAGGGAGAGTTTTCAATCCAAGTGAAGATTGGAGAAGTGTTGGTTTTTCAAATGCTGGGCATGGAAACCATAAAAAGGTCTATTAATAACAATGCTCCACTCTCAATAAGCCTCAAGGAGGAAACATCCATTCTTGGTGAAGTGGTCGTAACCGGTTTCCAGGAAGTTGACAGAAAGCTCTTTACCGGGGCCTCTGAAAGCATCAAGATGGAGGATATCAAAGCCATTGGTACAGTTGATATCAGTAGAAATCTTGAGGGGCAGGCAGCTGGTGTGAATGTCGATAATGTCTCCGGAACATTCGGAACCTCTCCGAAGATCAGGATCAGGGGAAATGCTTCTATCAATGGTAATAATCAACCACTATTTGTGATTGATGGGGTTATTCTTGAAGATCTCACGAATGTAAATACAGAGGACTTTATTTCAGGTAATGCCAATACATTGATCAGTTCTTCTATAGCGAACCTGAATCCAAACGATATTGAATCATTTCAGATATTAAAAGATGCCTCGGCAACCGCTATCTATGGAGCGCGTGCTGCCAATGGTGTCATCGTTATTTCTACAAAACGTGGAAGAAGCGGTAAGCTTCAGGTAAATTATACGGGAAACTTTTCCGGAAAACTAAGACCAACCTACGGGCAGTTCAATCTGCTGAATTCCGCTGAAGAAATGTCGGTTTACCGGGAATTATTTGACAAAGGACTGATTGATATCAGTACATCTGTCAGGGCCCAAAATTATGGCGCTCTGGGTAAAATGTTTGCTTTGATCGCCAACCATGAATTGGAATGGGGCCCGGGAGGCACATTGAATGAGGAGTTCCTTAATCAATATGAAAATGCCAACACAGATTGGTTCGATGTATTATTCAGAGATGTAGGGCTGCAGCAACAGCATTCCTTGAGTTTTACTACTGGAAATGAAAAATCCAATAACTACTATTCCATCAGTTATCTGAATGACCAAGGTCAGACAATTGCGGATAAAGTACAACGATTTACCGGAACCGCCCGAAACACCTATTTCATTTCGGATGCCTTTACTTTTGGACTAAAACTTAATGCCAGTTATCGTAACCAAACTGTGCCAGGTACTAGAAACAGGGAATTTGATCCTATCACAGGAAGATTTAGCAGGAGTTTTGACATCAACCCCTTTAGCTATGCTTTAAACACGAGCCGATCGATCCGACCATATGATCAGAATGGAGATCTGGAGTTCTTTAGACGTAATTACGCACCATTCAATATACTCGAAGAACTTAAATTCAACTTTATTGATATTCAGGTAGTGGACGTCTCAGCGCAAGCAGACTTCGAAGTAACTCCCATGGAAAATCTTTCCATAAAGGGGGTAGTTCAGGCAAGATATGCCAATACGGAACGGGATCACACTGTTCATGAAAATTCTAACCAGGCCGAAGCCTATCGGGCCAATAGTACACAGTTTATCCAGGATGCTAACAATCTGCTTTTCAGAGATCCTGATAATCCCGGACTGAACCCTCAGGTGGTGCTACCTCAGGGTGGCTTTAATTATCTGGATCAGAGTGAACTATTGAATTTCTTTAACAGAGTGAGTGTTGAATGGTCTACCAGTTTGAACGATATTCATGAATTTAATGTACTGGCCGGGCAGGAATTAAGATTTACAAACAGATCCGCTACAAGTGCTACCGGCATCGGTGTTATTTACGGAAGTGGCGGTATTGTGGTCACCGATCCGAAGATCATTGAATTCTTTAACTTGCAAAACATCGATTATTTCGGATTGAATGAAGAACGAGATCGTTTCTTTGGTTTATTCTTTAATGGAGGCTACGCCTATAAATCGAGATATGTGGCTAATTTCACTGTTCGCTATGATGGTTCCAATCAATTGGGTGAAAGCGATGCTGCACGTTACCTGCCAACATGGAATGTAAGTGGTGCCTGGAATATTAACAATGAACCCTTTTTTCAAAATCTTTCTATTTTCAATTCATTTGACTACCTGAAACTTAGAGGTACTTACGGAATTTCCGGTAATCTACCACCACAAGCCAGTGCACTATTAAACCTGCAAGCGGATGTAACCATCCGTCCTACGGATGTCGAGCCTTTTCTTAATATTGTTGATTTGACCAATACGGAACTAACCTGGGAAAAACTACAAGAATTCAATGTAGGGTTGGATTTCAGTTTAAAGGAGAGTAAGTTGAGTGGATCACTTAATTTCTATCTCAGAGAAGCATTTGACCTTATTGGTACAGTACAGACCAGTGGTGTTGGCGGACAGGGCCTTAAGGTTGGTAATTTTGCTGATATGGAATCAGTTGGTTATGAAGTGTCATTATCTTCACTTAACCTTAGAAAAGGTGATTTTACGTGGAGAACAAGGTTCAACTTTGGTTATACCAGAGACGAAATTACGAAGCTCGATTTCGGACCAAGGATCGCAGATGCCATCGGTCAGAACGGTGCCGCAGTACTCGGAGGACCTAGAAGAGGTTTGTTTTCAACCAAATTTGCCGGTTTGAATTCTCAGGGAATTCCCGAATTCTTTAATGAAAATGGTGAAAGAGTTTTCCAATATGATCTTCAGAACCGGGACAACCTAACCGAAATACTCACGTTTGAAGGACCGACCGAACCAAGAGGTGCTGGTGGGCTCACCAATACTTTCACTTACAAAGGGTTTACATTGAGTGCTTTATTATCCTTCAAATTTGATTATAAGATAAGACTGAACGATGCTTTCTTCCCCACTTACACGGATTTCGATGCATTACCAGGAGAACTGGCTGATCGTTGGGCTGTACCGGGGGATGAAGACCTTACAGATATTCCTGTGATTTTGGATAGAGGAATTGCCCAAAGCAATGGCAATGTGGTCCTTGCCTATCAATTATTTAATAAGAGTACAGCAAGAGTTGCAGATGGTGATTATATAAGACTAAGAAATGTCCGATTGGCGTATCAGGTTCCTCCTCAATGGGCAAGTCGTTTTGGCTTGTCTAGTGCAAGTTTTGCGGTTGAAGGTCAAAACCTGGCTTTACTATATTCAGACGATGCTTTGAATGGACAAGACCCAGAATTCTTTAGGTCGGGTGGGGTTTCCTTACCACAACCAAGACTTATTACCTTTTCACTGAATATTGGACTATAAAGATTCAACAAATGTTATTGAGCAATATAGATATTCAACGGAATAAACATCAAAGAAATCGTCAAGCACGAGTTGGTTATTTTTTGGTATTTTTATTTTTATTCTTTGGTACCGCTTGTGACAATTTTCTGGATGAGGTACCTGACAACCGGGTTGCCCTGGACGATCTTGAGAAAGCAGGGCAATTGCTGACCAACGCTTATTCCATTTCCAGTTACGCATTTACCGATTGGATGACAGATGATGTAGGATTCACGAGAGGAACCAATATTAGACCCAATCACAATGAGGCCTATACCTGGCAAGATTTCACGGCAGATCCCAATGAACAGGATACGCCTATTTTTTTCTGGTTTCAAACCTACAATGCCATAGCACATGCCAATGAGGTCCTGGCGATCTTGGAGGATCTTCCGGCAGATACGGACGAACTTCAAGCCAGGAAAAGAGCCATCGAATCGGAGGCTTTACTCACAAGGGCATATGGACATTTCATGCTGGTGAATCTCTTTGGAAAGCATTATGATGAGAGCTCATCCTCCAGTGATCCCGGAGTACCTTTCATTGAAACACCTGAAACAGTATTTATCGGTACATACTCCCGTAGTTCAGTAAAAGAGGTCTATGATAAAGTTGAGACTGATATGCTCAGAGGTATTGAGCTGGTCGATGATAACTTTTTTGAAAATTCCGGTAAATATCACTTCAATAGAAATGCCGCTTTGGCTTTTGCCTCCCGCTTTTATCTTTTCAAAGGAGATTATGATAAATGCATTGAGTATAGTAATCAATTGCTAGGTGCTGATCCTTCTGTCTTTGTCAGAGATCTTACCTCTGATGAATTTCAGTCTGCCAGTTCTTCCATACAGGGTTATCCACAATTGTATTCGTCACCGGACCTACCTAGCAACCTGATGTTGATGAGAAAGATTTCATTAGTACAAAGAACTGATTTTGGGCATGCTCCTACCAATACTATTTATAACAATTTGTTTGCAACAAGACCTTTTACAGGTGTAACTGACCAAAGAGAGAATCCGGCCTTTGTGAAAGGTGTTAACGGATTATTCCCAGTTAGGTATGAGAGCTTATTTCAAAGAAGTGGCTTAAACTCAAATGTTGGATTCCCCTATCATATTGCTCTGGCTTTCAGAGGAGAAGAGGTATTGTTGAACCGGGCAGAGGCGTATATCCAGCGAAATAGAATTGCGGACGCCATAGCTGACTTACAGGTTCTTACAGATAATCGGTATAGTGGTGGAGACGTTACCCTATCGATTAGTTTGATCAGAAATTTCTTTGGGGTTGGTAGCAATCCTTTTATCAGTGATCGGGTGGTTTTACTGGAGTATTACCTGCTTGAAAAAAGAAAGGAGTTTATCGCGCAAGGCATGCGCTGGTTCGATATCAAAAGATATGACAGAGAAGTACAACATGTACTTGGAGATAATGTATCGGTGATCACACTGCAGGAAGACGACAGAAGAAAAGTGCTTCAGATCCCTCAATCAGCGATTGATGTCGGGGGTTTAAAACCGAATCCAAGATAATTTGAGAAAGAAAATAAGATTATAAAAGAATATTGATATGTTAAGCAATATTATTTCTAAAAACAACATGGTCAAATGCGCTTTGATCGTAGGATTGTTTGTCATTTGCAATTCATGTTATCAGGATGAAAAATTAAATGTACCGGTCAAGGATACCAATGTTGATCTCAGCAGTCCTTTAGATCGGTATATAGAGGATAATTTCACAAAGAAATATGGCATGGCCATTCGTTACAGGTTCGTAGATCGATATGTCGATCCCAATGAACGTGTAACACCACCCAGACTGGATGTGGTCCGTCCAATGCTGGACTTTATTCAGAAGTTCTGGATAGATCCGTATCTTGAAGTAGCGAACGGAGAGGAATTTTTCAAAAACCATGTCCCTGCTGAAATTGTGTTGTTGGGAGGTTTCATTTTCAATGAAGATGGAACAGTGACATTGGGAACCGCCGATGCCGGGGCTCAGATAACATTCACCAATGTGAATTCAATCGATCCGGATGATTTGGATTGGCGAGCACTTCAGCTACAAACGGTATATCATGAATTTGCGCATACGGTCCATCAGCGTTATAAGCTTCCAACTGCTTTTGAAACCATTTCACCCAATGGTTATAGTAGTGCGGGTTCCTGGTTCAATGTACCGGAAGAAGAGGCATTGCAAAGAGGCTTTGTTTCTCCTTACGCCACCAGCTCTCCCAATGAAGATTTTGCCGAAACAGTAGCTTTTTATCTATTTGATACAAATTTTCTCACTGATGTGCTTACTGACGAAACCAATTGTGACACACCGGAATGCGCTGGTAGAAACGAGGGAAGAGAACGGATTCGACAAAAACTCAATGCCATCTCCTCTCACTACGAAAAGGTAACTGGAGTAAATCTTCAGGATCTGAGAGAGGCTATTCAATCAAAACTTTAGAAATTTCAATGATTAAGTTATATAAAATACTTACCGTTCTTTTCATTCTTAGTCTGGTCATTTCATGTAAGGATGATGAAGGTCCAAAATTACCTTCGGTTGAGGAAAGGGTAAATAACGCCATTTCAACACTAAGAAGTGACCTAACAGCACCAGCCAACGGATGGAAACTGGAATACCAACCAACTCCGGATGCCGGTGTGTTTCTTATGCTGCTTGATTTTGATGCCAATGGGGAGGTAAGGATCAAGTCTGATGTGGTTGATAATGATGGCGAATTCTTTGATCAGACCATTACATATAGAATAGACAGTGGTCTGGGTTTAGAACTCATATTGGAAACTTTTGGTGTCTTCCATTATTTATTTGAGCAAGATCAGGCGAGCTTTGGAGCGGAGTTTGAATTCGTATTTGATAAAAAGGAAGGCGACAATTTGATATTCAAAAGTGCTACTGATTTTTCCGCACCTACTGTTTTAACTTTTGAGCCGGCCGAGGCTGGAGCGGAATCTTCTTTCTCTCGGGGGATCGCTGAGAATTTAGACGCCTTTGGAGCGCTTACTCCTCAAATATTTGGTGGTAGCCCTCCTATTCAACAACTCATTCTTGAGGACAGGAATATCTCGGTTTTCTGGTCTATTGACCTCAAAAAAAGAAACGTATTGGTTGATATTGCAGGAGTAGGGACAACACTGGATGAAGTAAATAGCAATGGTCGTGTAACAATCAATCAGAGTACTGGCTATTCGTTGCAGGATGGCAAATTAATTTTACTTCAACCTGTCAGTTTTGTTGTAGGCGGACAACAAATTACCATCAACGAAGTGCGCCTAACGGATTTTAATATGACTGCACCCCCACTGTGTGGATCCAGCAGTGAATTGGGACCGAGCTATGACGGTTTGATTCCGGGCATTAGTAGCATTACGATGATCAACAGCTTATATAGTAGCAGTGGTCTTGGCTTTCAACCTAACAATGCCTATACCGTCAATGTCATCTTTGTTTTTGATGGAGAGGGCAATTCCTTAGCTCAAGGTGGAATTATCGAGCAAAAATTTCCTGATGCAAGCGGGTTTGCATTTTTATACGGCATTAACCCTATTGATCCTAACTTACCAGCCTATTCCATTGGATTGATCATGGAGGATGGAAGTATCTATGTACGGGAATTCGAACCAACAACAACCGAAGGCAATAAAGTTAGTGTCACATTTACGGAAAACTTCTACTTCGATGATGGCTCAACCGGATTAGAAGATGACCTACGGGAAATTACGGACCTGATATTTGAAGGAAGTGAGTTGTACGCTTTCGATCTTCCGGTAAATGGATCAACAGTTTTCAGGTTATTCAATCCTTGCAATAAATATGAAGTATTTCTGGTTCAGTAAGCCAATAATTACTTAAGATAAAAGAGAGAGGCTCATATTCTGGTAATATGAGCCTCTCTCTTTTATTGCCTATGTATTCAAAGATTTATTCTGCCAAACAAGTATTTGATGGTACCGTTTTTTAAAAGACAATGGGTTTACATCATATTATGATTGACTTAACATTTATTTTCGATTTCAACTAAACTGTAACACTGTCGAGCGATTTCAAGCTCTTCGTTAGTAGGTACTACCAATATTTTCACCGTACTTTCCGAAGTATTGATTTCTGAAATGACAGGACCGGAAATCAATTCTGAGTTTTTCTCTGTGTTGAGCACTATACCAAAAGCATTCAGGTTCTTGCATATCATTGACCGTAATAAAGCAGAGTTCTCCCCTATTCCTCCCGTAAAAACTATGGCGTCAAGCCCATCAAGCACAGCGACATAACTACCAATGTATTTTTTAATTCTGTAGGCTACCATTTCCAATGCTAATATACAATCACTATTTCCAGCTGCCGCTTCCCGTTGAATATCCCGCATATCTGAAAAACCAGTCAATCCCAAAAGTCCGCTTTTCTTTTGTAATAACTCATTCACCTGTTGATAAGAGTATCCCAAAGAATCCATTAAATAGAAAATTATCGAATGATCGATATCACCGGATCTTGTCCCCATTATGAGTCCGTTGGCCGGTCCAAATCCTAAGGAATGATCTATGCTTTTCCCATCTCTGATAGCCGTCATACTACATCCATTTCCCAGATGGATGGTAATTAATTTCCCTGATCTTTCTCCTAAAAACTCAATTGCCTTCTTTGAGACATACTTATGACTTGTTCCATGAAAACCATAGACCCTAATGTTATGATTGTCGGCAATAGTATTTGGAATGGCATATTTAAAAGCTACCGGAGGAATAGTATGATGAAATGCTGTGTCAAAAACAGCAATTTGCTTAGCCTTCTTAAAAATGGAAACTGCAACTTTAACCCCTAGGATATTAGCCGGATTATGTAAAGGAGCTAATATAGATAGTTCATCAATACGCTGTAACACCTCAGGAGTTATGTATACCGGCTCATTAAAATTGCTTCCACCATGCACGATCCGATGACTTACTATAGCTATATCGTCTGTACTTTCTAAAATACCAATATCAACATGTGTGATCAGACTGTGAATAGTAAGCAATCCGGCATGATGATCTTCGATAGGCTTTTCTTCCTGATGTGTTAATTCCGTGGTTTCATAAGTCACACGAGCATCTGTAAACCCCAGTCGTTCTACCAGACCTTTACACAAAGTTTCTTGTGTTGGCATTTTAATGACCTGAAATTTAATTGAGGAACTTCCGGAATTGATAACCAAAATTTTAACCATAGTATTTACTCTTAATTATTTTGGGCTTGAATGGCCGTAACCATAACAGTGTTAAAAATATCTTCTACCGTACACCCTCTGCTTAAATCATTTACAGGTTTATTTAGTCCCTGAAGTATAGGTCCTATAGCAAGAGCTCCTGTTTCCCTTTGAACCGCTTTATAAGTATTATTACCTGTATTTAAATCCGGAAATATTAATACAGATGCCTGCCCCGCTACATTGGAATCTGGCAACTTACTTTTACCTACCATAGGATCGACGGCAGCATCATACTGAATGGGCCCCTCAATTTCCAAATCAGGATGTAATTCCCTCACTGTCGAGGTTGCCTGCCTCACTCGTTCAACATCCGCACCCTTACCTGAACTTCCGGAAGAGTAGGAAAGCATTGCAATCTTTGGGTTAATTCCAAAATTCTTGGCAGATATAGCCGACAGGATCGCGATCTCTGCGAGTTGCTCTGAATTTGGATTAGGATTGATCGCACAGTCACCAAATACGGAAACCCGGTTCTCCAGACACATAAAAAATATTGAAGAAACCACCTGAATTCCGGGTTTGGTTTTGATAAATTGAAGGGCTGGTCTAATAGTATGTTGCGTGGTATGAACTGCACCGGATACCATTCCATCTGCATCGCCTTGATATACCATCATGGTACCAAAATAGGATACATCCTGCATAAGATCTCTGGCCATATCCATATTAATCCCTTTGTGCTTCCTTAATTCATAAAAAGCTTTTACATAACTGTCAAATTTTTTGGTTTTCAAGGGTTCCAATACATTTAAGCCTTCTAAATTCAAGCCCAGAAGAAGGGCGGTATTCTCAACTTTCTTGAGCTCACCTAACAGCGTGATATCAACAATTCCTTGCGAAGAAAGCTCTATAGCCGCTTGTAAAATTCGTGGATCCTCTCCTTCCGGGAGTACAATATGTTTTTTATCTTTTTTCGCACGTTGAGCTAATTGAAATTGGAACATATTAGGTGTAACAATACTGGGTTCAAAAGTACTTAACCGTTCAAGAAGCGCCTCACCTCCAATATGTTCATTGAAAAGAGCAATTGAGGTTGCTATTTTCTGCTTGCTTTCAGCATATATCTCAGACTTAATATTACCCACAGCATTTGTAGTTTCAAAGGTCCCCGGTTCAACGGAGATAATAGGCACATTGCTATCCAGACCTTCAATAAGCTTTAAAATTGAATCCTCAGGGATTATACCTGCGGTTAACACAATACCTGAAATGGAAGGATAATTATCAGATAAATTAGCCTGCAAAGCGCCCAGTAAAATATCTGATCTGTCTCCCGGCGTGATTACCAAACTCTTATCGCTCAGGCGGGTAAGATAATTATGAAGCTGCATTGCCCCTACTCCAAAACTCCCTGTCTGATTATCCAGGAATTGCGATCCGAAGAGTACTTTTCCGTTTAAAGCTGAAACCACCTCATTCAAGGTTGGATGTGAAAGATTTTTAACTCTTGGAACGCAATAAATCAATACTTTATTCAAGACTTCAGATGCCAAGGTTTTTTTTACCAAGTCTAAATTCTCAAAACGGACTTTGTTCGCAACTGCTGCGAGAACTTCAATACCCTTGTTTTGATAACTGGTTACTGCAGATTCAAGATTACCACAAAAATCTTCCAGACTTTTTCCCTGAGCATTATCGATCAGTACAACTGGGCACCCCAGGTTTTTTGCAATATCAATATTAAGATCAAACTCAATGATGCTGGCTTCTTTGGAAAAATCACTTCCTTCAACCAGCACGAAGTCATAGTTTTCTTCTATTCTTTTGTATTTGCTGATAATTTCGTCAAGAATATAATCTCGACCGCCATTGTTATAATGGTTCATTACCTCGCTTCTTGTTAAAGCATAGGTTTCTTTAGGGTCTGCATCTATGTTGAAATTAGTGAGAACCGTATTTATATGGTTGTTCAAATGGTTATCGGTAGGATCATCAATAATAGGTCTGAAATAACCGACGCGTGCCATCTTTCCCAACAATAATTGCATAAAGCCCAGAACAAAGAGAGACTTACCGCTATGAGATTCCAGTGCCGTGATATACAGAGAACGAGTCATAACATCTTATTTTTAGAACTAAAAAGAAATTAAAATCTTAGGTTAGAAGAAGCGCAAATTTAAAGGTTAGCAAAATAAAAATACCATGAAAATCGAAGTGTATTTTAATCGGCAGTACCTAAGATTGACATCGGTGATAAACTTTGAAATATGGTGGAAAGTAAAGGTGTAATTATCAAGGGAATAGTGATAATTTTAAGTTGTATCTGTGTTTGTGAGTTTAAATCATTAATGAAGGATAATAAGATCAATATACCTTATTGTTGTGAAACCTTTCGGGCTTACTTATTAAACTTATGTATTCCTTTCTATGGTTGCAACTCCGTTCCTATTTGATTATCAGCTGATTTTGTTGAATTTATACAGAATTATGATGTGAATTTGTTTCCTATTGCTTAAATTATACAAGTATCCGATAGTTCAATTCTCATGCAAAAGAAATTGCTGATTGTCCTTTTCTTTTTGAGTTTTCAGGTCAATGCTCAAAACAGGTATAACATAGATTCCTTGAATCAAGTTCTGGAAACCACTCCTTATGATTCTGTCAAAATAAATTCCCTCACCCACATTTTCGATAATTATCTCTATTCAAATGACGATTCGGCCAGGATAAGCTATGAGAAAATGTTGGCTATTTCCAAGGCCGGTCAATACAATAAAGGTTTTTACACCGCCTATCTCTACAAATCAACTTACTATTGGACGAAATCTAAATTTGATAGTGTCCTGGTGGCGATGAATATGGCACTTGACTATGCCTTGCAAATGAAGGATGATACTAAAATCAGTAATTGTTATGTCAGATTGGCTATGGTACAATCAAGTTTAGGTAATTATGATGAGGCGAAATCTTTGACACTTAAAGCATTGGATATTGCAAAAAAGAATAATGACTGGCAGGGTTTGTATTATGCTTATTACAGGCTGGGTAATACTTATTATTATGAAAACAATTTTGAGCAGGCACTGGTAAATTACTTGAAGGTTGACTCCATTTTTGAGCACCATGAAAGGAAAGAACCGGCATTGGCTGCCGCCTTGTCCAATATAGGCGCTATTTATATGGAGTTTAAAGAATTCGAAAAATCTGAAGAGTACTTCATCAAAAGCAAAAATCTTTATAGGGATATGAACCGGGAAGAAGGAGAAGTTTATGCCCATGTAAGGATCGGCCAACTCGAATTCACAAAAGAAAACTATCAAAAGGCTATAGAAATATTTGTCCCTTCTTTGGCATATTATACAACTGCAGATAATAAAAGAGAGATGGCGGACCTTTCAGGTTGGTTAGCAGGGGCTTATTTAAATTCTGAAAACTTCAACGAGGCTGAGACTTACTACAAAAAATCGGCTCAATGGGCTATTGAAATTAAGAATAAGTTTCTAGAGGCCAATGCCTATGTCGGACTGGCGGAAATAGCGCAAAAAACAAACAAACCCGGTTTGACCATTAATTACCTCTCAAGTTCTTTGAAACTATATGAGGAAATGGATATCTCATATAATAAATCTCAAATATTCAAGAATTTAGCTACGGCATACGATAGCCTTAAAGATTATAGGTCAGCCCTCCACTATTACCAAAACTATCACATACTATCGGATAGTATTGCCAAAAAAGAAAACCAAAAGGCTACTCAGGAAATAGAGACAAAATATCAAACCCAGAAAAAAGAAAGGGAGATTGTTTTATTGAAATCTCAAAATGAACTCATTGAGCAACAAAAAGCAAACCAGCGTAATTTACTTTTAGCTGGTATCGGTTTTGTATCCTTAGCCGGTTTATTCTTTTTCTTTTTGTCCCGAAACAAGCAGAAAACCAATACAAGATTAAAAGAATTAGATACTCTAAAATCAAACTTCTTTGCTAATATTTCTCATGAATTCAGAACTCCGCTCACCTTGATTTCAGCACCCATTCAACAAAAACTTGCAGTTGATAATTTGGATGAAAGTGATCGGTCAAATTTTGAGATGATCCAGAGAAATAATTCAAAGCTCTTAACACTGGTTGATCAACTGTTGGATCTATCCAAAATTGAAGCAAAAAGCCTGACACTACAGATCGAAAATGGAAATGTGTTAAGTTTTATCGGGGCCATTACTGATTCACTTACCTATATGGCGGATCAAAAGGGGATTGATTATGTGCAAAATATTGAAACAACAAAACAGGATGCTTGGTTTGATAAAGATGCTATAGAAAAAATATCCGTAAATCTTCTCTACAATGCACTGAAATACACTCCTGAAAATGGATCGATAGTATGCAATGCATTTATAAAAGAAGAGTTCTTGTGTCTTGAGGTGAGAAACACTGGAAAAGGGCTTACTGAAGAACAGTTGAAAATGGTCTTTGAACGGTTTTACCAAGTAGATGAGCATCAACAGGGAAGCGGTATTGGTCTGGCGCTGGTAAAAGAATTGGTGTCACTCCATAAAGGAAATATAGCTGTTGAAAGTGAACCTGGTGGCTGGACCACTTTCAAGGTTACTATTCCAGTTGATAAAAAGAACTACAAAGGTTCAGAATTTAAAAAGGTTGATGCCCATAAAACCATTTCTACCTTACCGGAATCAAACGGCATCCCAACTCCTGAAGACAATGACATTTCAAATCAGGATCTTCCCATTTTATTGATCGTTGAAGATAACGCTGATGTACAGACCTTGTTAAAAAGCACTTTTGAGGGTGATTATAGCATCATCAGTGCTATGGACGGACAAGCTGGTATTGAATTGGCTTTGGAAAATATTCCTGACCTCATCATTTCGGATGTTATGATGCCGGTCAAAGACGGAATTGCCTTAACCAAAACGTTGAAAAACGACGAACGTACCAGTCATATTCCCATCGTACTACTGACTGCCAAGGCTGGTGATGCAAACGAGCTAAAAGGCGTTGAAACCGGAGCCGATGATTATATCACTAAGCCTTTTAACAGTAAACTGCTTACCTCAAAAGTTGCAAAACTTATCGAACTTAGAAAACAGCTACAATCCAGGTACAGCCAGGAAGTTATCCTGAAACCCAAAGATATTGCTATAACTCCTTTAGATGAGCAATTTCTGGAAAAAGTACAGGCAGTCCTGGACGAACAGTTAGTGGAATCTTCATTTAACATTGAACAATTCAGCAAGGCAGTAGCCATGAGCCGCATGCAGCTTCACAGAAAATTAAAAGCACTAACTGGATTATCAGCCTCGGAATTCATTAAGTCTCAGCGGTTAAAACTGGCCGCACAACTTCTGGAAGACTCTGATACTAATGTTTCTCAGGTAGGTTATGCTGTAGGCTTCAATGATCACTCCTATTTTACCAAGTGCTTTAAGGAATTGTATAACAGCACCCCCTCCGAGTACGCAAAGCGCGTATAAAACCTTCCAAAATAGTTTATCAATAACCAGTATTTAGGATATGTTACATATCTCCTAGCATCTGTTACATAATTTACAGCCTTCCACTTTTTGGTCACTTACCTTTAATCATGAAATTCTGCTGAACCTTCATGCAGTTACACTGAATAGCAATGGTGAAATACAAGAAGCGCATCTATAGCGGCTATATAGATCAGTTTCCGAAGCTTAGTATTTACTTAAATGTAAATCATTTGAAAACAGGTACCTACATATTGAAAATCATCAATAAAAATAAAGTGATCAAAAAAACAACTTTTAAAAAAAAATAAGACAGCCAGAACAAACTGTTTCCGGCAACAGCACTAGCAAGGTGCTGTCGTTTTAAGCGCTTCTGTTTTTCAGCATCAGCATTCAAAATTGCACATAAGGAGATTCAGCAAAATCCATTCAACATCTGTAAAAAAACCTATAAGAAAATGAAAAAGCATAAAATCATCATGATTGTCATCTTGCTGGGATTTTCACTCTCAGCACATGCACAACTATTAAAAAAATTAAAAAGATCGGTCAAGGAAACAGCGGAGGAAACTATTGACAGAAAGGTAAGAGAGAAGACGGAGCGAAAAACGGGACAGGCGATGGATAGTATTCTTTATTCTAAAAAGAAACTTAGAAAAAAGAAAAAAGACAAAAATGGAAATATAGAGCAGGGTAACGATGATCAGGACACAGATCAAATAGAAAGCTACGATGAAGGTACTTCTGAAAATTTCGAGGTCTATTCAAAATTTGATTTTGTGCCTGGGGAAGAAATACTCCTTTTTGACGATTTTTCATTAGATAATATTGGAGACTTTCCCGCCAAATGGAATACCAATGGTTCAGGTGAGCTCGTATTGATCGGGGATCAAAAATGGTTCATGCTCATAGGTAAATCCACTTATATTCCTGAGTTAACAAATTCACTTCCTAAGGACTATACCGTGGAATTCGATATGCTCACAAATGGAATCGATCATAAAACCAGTTCCCAGGCTAAATTGGAAATATGGCTCCAGGACAACAATTCGTTCGAGCGTGCTATCAACAGTGCTAAAGTTGAAATACCATTGGCACAATATACCAGTGCTGGATTTGTGGTGGAGAACAGTGTAAATGGTAAACGTGAAATAAGAAATAACATAGGAAAGGATGTCAGGTCCGATATTTTAGAAAACACACATATTTCAATTGCCGTCAACGGAAAAAGAATTCGCATGTGGGTAAATGAAAATAAAGTAGTTGATGTACCCAGGTTAGTGCCCGATAAGATTGTCTCCTTTAAACTATATCCCAGAGGTTTACGAGACGACCAGGATCAGATTTTTATCACGAATCTAAAAATTGCAAAAGGAGGACTTGATCTACGAAGTAAGTTGCTAAATGAAGGCAAATTTTCTACAACCGGTATTTTATTTAATTCAGGTTCAGATCAAATTAAACCTGAATCCTACGGTGTGTTGAAACAAATTGCTACAGCTTTACAACAAGAGCCGGAGATAAATTTGAATATCATAGGTCATACCGATGCCGATGGGAATGAAGAAGACAACCTCACACTTTCACAGTTAAGAGCGACATCAGTAAAGAACATACTAGTTTCCGAATTCGGAATTGAGGCAGACCGATTGCAAACGGAAGGTAAAGGTGAAAGTGAGCCAATCGATAATAATACTTCAGCCGAGGGAAAAGCTAATAACAGACGCGTAGAGTTTGTAAAAATCTAGCATCATAAAATCAAAAAGTTTAAAACGAATTGGTCTCAGGAATCCTGAAAGGCCATGGCAGGATTAAACTTACATCTCACAATCTCAACAGTCCATAAATTCTTAAACCATGAAAAAAATAGTAAAATTATCTGTTGTGATATTTGTATTCACTTTAATAAATGCAAATACACTTTTCAGTAAAGAAATCACAAGTTCGGGTGATGGAATACTAATCAAGTCCATCCACGTTACCAAATTTCCATATGGAAGAAACGGTAAAAATTTTGATAAAGATCAATATCCCGATCTATACTTCAAACTCTTCCTAAACCGAAAAAAAACAGCTCAATCTAACATTGTTAAAGATTGTAAAAAAGGTCGAATACCTATTCTATCGGGTGGAAAAATGCCCTTTAGAATAGAGCAGAACAAACTTTATCATCTTCAAATGCTTGATCACGACAGCGATAGAGGTGTGGGAAGTAACAGGGATGAAGAAGTGTCGAGCATGATACAGATTACATGGAGCGGCCTCATTTCAAAATTTGGTAAGAAGGATAGTTATCTTATTAAAGACCCAAGGTACGGAGATGTCGCTTTCATATTGATGGTAGAACATGTGGGTGGTGCAGTAGCTTCGGGTAGTAAAGCATATATTAAATATGTTAAACCGATTGATCAGATCAAGGTACCCCCAAAAAATAAAGTATTGGAAGGATGCGGACCTGTAGCTGCCGCGATGGTAATGGGTTATTGGCAAACTGAGCAAGGCTACAAAATCATGAATACAGCCGATCGGTATAATGGAAATCAACATCCGACACAAACCATACTTGATTTTAGGAAGAAATCTGATACAAGGGCCTGGGGTAACCAGTCTCAGAGTGCTACGAGAAAAATGAAAATGGTGGATGCATTGCAATCATTTGTTGGTACCGCTAATAGTCGTACTTATGGAAGACCAAAGCTAAAAGTGGATATTCTCTGGAGTATAAGAAGGTGGGATGAAAGAAAGTCAAGGCTTAAAAAAGAACTTAGAGAGGGAAGTCCTGTAATTCTTCTTCTGAAAAAAACACCACCTTGTCTTACAGGAAAATGGGTAAATTCCACCAAAGTAGTAGCAGATCACTACATCGTGGCAGTAGGCTTTGATGACGCTAAAAAAGAATATTATGTAATGCCTGGTTGGAGTGAGAAGAAAAAATCTACAAGTACCGGACCCAATGTGCATAAAAAAGAGGATCCGGCACATTGTAAATGTTCCTATAAGGAGATCGCAAATGCTGATCCTAGTTTAATCTGGATTAAGCGATAAAGCAAACATTATAAAGTCAATACCTAAAATGACGCTTTTGGGTTTTCATCACTCAGGTTTTAGTTTTTAGTGTGTCAACAACCTTCCTGCCGATTGAAACTCAAAAGCTCAACCCCTGGTATTACAAAAACATCCCCATTGTCTCAGTTGCAATGGATAAAATTCAATCAATTAATCAATAAACCATCAAAAGAATACAATAGGTTATGAAAACGATATTTTTAATATTGATTCTCGCATTAGCAATCAATAGCAATGCACAACTTTTGATAGATGATTTTTCGTCGGGAGAATTATCTACAACTAACTTTAGTGAAACCGACACCGAATTATTCCAATCAGGGCGTAATATTGTGGGTAATAACCGTGAGTTGAAAGTACATATAGGTAATAAAGAAGATGGTCAAAACGTGCAGGCAGCTATTAAAAACAATAAGCTAATCAGCAGTTTTGGCTATAATACTTCCGGCGTTCTAAAAATAAACTATGGAAGGGCTCCTGGTGGTAAGAAACCGCTTAACCTGGATGCAAGTTCCTATTCCGATCTTAGGATTGAGTTTGAAGCAAAAAGCAGTAAAAGCCATTTTTATGTAAGTCTCTTCACAAATAATAGTAGGGCTGTGTGGAACAGTCATCTTATAGGTCGTGAAGGAAGTTATTTGCTTAAGGTACCACTTTCAGAATTGAAAGTAGTTGATGATGGGTTTACCCTCAATGATATTGATCAAATTAGATTCCAATTTAATTCAAGCTCAATCACAGGGCATAACTTTGCAATTAAAAAGATTTGGTTTCAATAATGTTTGAAGCATACTACATTGGCATGGAGCTCACAAGGGCTCTATGTCCTCTTTCCAACCAGGTAATGCAGGAGGAATCAGAAAATCCATGTAGATCGAACCCTTACCTAACACTAAACCAATAAACACCCCTGACCCCGAAAAAGCTGGGGTCAATTTTTTCAATTCCTTTTTTCCCCAGACCACGTTGATAGTAAACAGAAGTCTCTAATACTTTAGTATTTCTAAGTTGTCTGCTTGCTCCGAGTGAAATATTCAGTGTTCCGGGATAGAAAGTTGTTGTATGATCTTTGGTTCTGGAGCTAATGGTAAAATTTTGGCTGCCTGGAGAATTACCTCCATCATTGAATTCATGGTCATATTCAAAAACCTGTCCTAAATAAAGCATGGATGAATAACCTACTCCTATAACCGCGTTAGTTCTTAATGAAAGAGGTCGGCGATACTTCAAGTTCAAGGGTATTTCCAATATCTTTGATTCAATATCTGCTCCTATCAGCTTTGAAACACTTTCGTCAACATTGGGCAACTGTAATTGAGATAATTCATTTTCACCAAAAACTTCGTAGGTTCTATATATATATTTTGCACCAGTTTCAATACTCAATGATGGTGATACGATAAAGTCAGCAAGTAATCCTGCTCCAAAATCAATTCGTCCATCACCGGAGTCGTAAGCTCCTCCTGATAATTCGAAAGACGGACCAATCTTAATTCCAACCCCTTTTCCATAATGTTTATCGAGTTCCTTCATCGTTTTAAGGGATATGAATTGTTCCTTCTTATCAACAGATAGCTCTTCTCTGACTTGATGTAATCCAACTAATCGAATGATTTGCTCTTTCTGTTGGATCATCCTTTCTACACCCATAGGCTGAAGTTTTCCAGCTTTTCCAGGCGAAGCTACCAGATAGATATGTTTCCCATCTCTTTTAACATAGCCTTCTCTCATTAGTAATTCAAACAAATCAGAAGGGATTTCCTCTTCCGAACCTAAAAACATGACTTCGTCATCTATAGCACTTGTTGTTGATCTTATTGCTGTTAACTGATTTATCCTATCGATTAAAGAAGCGTACAGTAATGGATCCTGTTCGTTTACCTGAGTAATACGTACTGTATCAGGTCGGACACTTTTCCAATAATCAATCTCCTGTCTGAGCTGATCTATTTGTTCATTTTGATTTTTGAGTGTAAGGATCTGTTTTTCCAACATTTCAGTAGTCCGATTCCCCATAAACCATTGACTCCAAAGGATAAGAATCGCCAGCAACACGGCGGCGGCACCAACCATCAGTTCGGTCCGATATCGAACATGCCAGGGCCACGCCTTGGTAGCCGCCATTTGATGGTGCAGGCTGGCAAGTGCTGATGGGTCAAATCCAGGGGGTTCATATTCCCCTACCTTACCCTTAATAAGGTTATCAAACTTACTATCATCCATTACCCTCTTGTCTTAATCTTTCTTTTTGTCCTTCAATGAGTATCTTTTTCAGTTTACTTCTGGCAACAGCCAAATTCGACTTCGATGTTCCAACGCTAATATTTAATTGGTTGGCAATTTCCTCATGTTTATAACCTTCAATAATGTGAAGGTTGAATACCATTCGATAAGAAGGAGCCAGACTTTGAATCGCCTCTATGATTTCTTGCTCTGTTAACTGTCCAAGAACAGTCTCTGAGGAACTCTCGTATTGTGCATGCGAAATATCCAGGCTATGGTAATGCTTCTCATTCCTCCTGAAATAATCTATGGCAGAATTGATCATTACCTTTCTTACCCAGCCCTTAAAGGGCAGGCCTTTTGAATACTTGTCCAGTCTGGTGAAAATTTTTACAAAGCCATCATTTAGAATTTCAACCGCTTCTTCCCGGCTTCTGGAATACCTTAAACAAACGCCCATGGAATAGGCGTAATATTCCTTATATAGCCTGTCCTGACTATTACGATTCCCCTTGCGACAGGAATCCAAAAGCTTATATAGATCCTTCTCTTCGATCTTTTCGCATGATACTCTTCAGCCAACACGTAAGCTTTCGCCAAAAGGTTGGTATGGAAAAAAATATTTTTTTGGCACCAACCATCGCTGGAAAGTGCCCGTGCTGGCTAAGTATCTGAAGTAAAACAAATTTTTAAAATATGCATCAAAATTTTTTTATTATTCTCTGCATACTTTTTTGCCATATCCAAGCCTTTGCTCAAATAAAACCCAAGAGAAATCAATTCCGTGACACCTTGAGGATTGAATTAGAAAAGAAATTTAACCAAAGATTAAATAACAAAAAGTTGTACAGGGCAGCTTCCACCCCCTTAACACTCATAGCAGCTGGAATCTTTGCTATGGATAATGATCTGATAGATCAAGAGGACATCTGGGAAATAAGGCAGGAGAAAATTCCAAATTTTAAGAGTCATTTGGATGATTACTTACAATTCGCTCCTATCGCAGCGGCTTATGGTTTACATGCTTTTGGTGTTAAAGGTCATCATCGCTTTGGGGATCGTACAATGCTCCTTTTGAAATCGGAGCTGCTCATGATGGCCATCGTCACACCACTTAAAAAATTCACGCATGTAAAACGACCGGATGGCAGTGCTTTCACTGCTTTCCCCTCCGGACATACAGCTCAGGCCTTCGTAGCTGCTACTTTTTTTCATAAAGAATATGGTCATCTAAGCCCGTGGTATAGCATAGCAGCTTATACCGCAGCTTCCTCAGTGGGTATTCTCAGAGTTCTAAACAATCGCCATTGGTTGTCCGATGTATTGGCCGGTGCCGGAATAGGTATTTTAGCAACCAATTTAGTTTACCTAACCCATCGATATAAATGGTCTGACAAGCCACCTAAAAGAAAGTTAATTGCCTTACCCAGCTATCACAACAACAGCTTTGGTTTTGTACTAAACCTCAAATTTTAGAACCCTGAGAAGCTATAATAAAGAGCCGCCAAATCTAACGGACCGTCATATAGTATATCTATTTTTGCAATCTATAGGTTAATTTTGCATACAATGCAGCTCCTCCTCTGTACTGGATCGTATTGATCCTCTTTCTTGTTGTTTCAGGTATGAAAACATCTTTGTCCAAAATATTGGAGGCATAAATATCTATTCCAAAATTTGTCAATTTAGTCGCATTGAACAATTGTCCGACATTTAGTGTAAGATTGGCTGACAATAAATTATAACCATCGGCCTCAGGATTTACCTCGTTAACACCGGGATTTATAACACTTATCTTCCCAAACTCACTCACATAGGTGTTAAATATTCCCACATTAAATCCATCAGTAAGCTTATAGGAAGCTCCAAGTTTTGCAGTGAATGCCGGGGCAAAGGTCGATCCCTCTACGCCATTTCCATCTTCATTCTTGGTATAAGTAAACGCTGAAGAGATCAAAAGTTTTGAGGATGGAACATATTTCGACTCAAATTCAAGCCCCATAATCAACCTCTCACCATCGTTATCGAATGTTTGAAAAGTCTCTCCCTGCACAGCCACCCTATTGATCAGGTCTTCCTGCTTATTTCGAAAAACAGAGATGTTTGATTGAAATTTTTCTGTATTGTAATAAACCTGAAAATCAAAACTCTTGACCTTTTCGGGTTTCAGGTCAGCATTTCCCATTAACACATTAGGAATAGCAACAAATGATTCAACATAGTAGGGGCTTCTGAAAGCCTGGCTATATAGTGCTTTGATTCCCAATTGATCATTCACAGAGACCACTGCTCCTAATCTTGGTACGAAATCCAAATCACTGGTTTCAGGTTTATTGAATTGCCCTCCGGCAATCAGCTTTATGTTATCCGTAATTTTGATATCACTTTGAAAATAAACATTCCACCAGAAAAGTGAATAATCATCAGGTTCAACTCCATTCAGAGAGTATCCGGTTCCACCAAGGATTAGGTTGACATTATCTTTGAATTTCTTTGAAGCACTAAACTCAAAAAGATAATCATTTGTTGTGTTAATGGAATTTGTGATATTTTCAGGCGTGGATCCCGGTCGATCTACCGGATAGGTCCAATTGTAACCATTGTATGTTGCATTAAAATTCATACTAAGGGATGGCTTGAGCTTCCAGTTATACCCTAAATCAATCATTTGAAGATTTACTTCGGATACATCCATGGGCCATTTTGGTATAAAACCCAGTGAAGCAAGATCGGAATCGGTAAACAATGTATTCAATGTAAGCCCTTTATATGCCAAACCAGCCATTAGCCCCATATTTCTTTCAGAAGTTGATGCTGACTGGGTATTACCAAATTCATCAACAACATTTTGCTCCCATCCATCTTCATTGAAATAATTTAAACCTGCATGCAGCTTAAGATCCTTTCCGAATAAATGAGAATAAGTCAAATCGCCGGTTAAAGTTCCATAGGCCCCATAACCAATTGAAGCGTCAATGAAATTTTTCTCTTCCGACTTTGTGATGATATTAATAACACCGGAGTAAGCGTTAGAACCATACAAGACCGACCCGGGACCTCTTACTACCTCAATCCTGTCAATCAATTTTAGAGGAAAAGATGTAAATATCGTGTTATTTAACCCTCCTGTTCGACTAAACCGAACGGGCCTTCCATTAATCAAGATCAATGTATGAGAATCGTTATGATTGGGGAGATCACCCCTCACCGACAACATATTGTGTGCGAAAAAATAAGAACTCATAGGCACCAGCCCGGGCACCCTTTCCAGGACATCCACGAGATTCATTCCTCCAAAACTTTTAATCTCATCAGAAGTGATAACTGTTATTATCCCGGGGGCATCGTTAATACCTTCAATACTCTTTGATGCGGTACTAACTTCTAGATTCATCAATTCATCCAGGGAAAGATCCCAATAGTCTTCTTTTTCAGAGGTAGCATCTTGTCCTTGCGAATAGCAAATAATAAATGAGAAAATAATTGATAATGTGTACTTTAAAGATTTCACCATGACTTTTAGTTTTGTTTGTTGAAAAACAGTTATTCAATCCAATCGAGGAGAAAGGGGGAAACAATTGAATAATTAGTCAGGCCAGGCTTTATTGTTTTACAAAGAAGCTTATGATTTAAATTCTTTCCGCAAAACCAAAGAAAAAAAACTTACATCTGTATCCTTATAGTTCCGAAGCCTTAGGTAAAAGGTCAAAAATACGCTCAGGCCACCAAGAAAGTAAAATTATTTCAAATTACATGTAGGAACATATTTTTAACAATCTGCTACAAACAATCACATTGACCAAGGATTGATGATTTTGCCATCAATTACTTACAAAATCACGTGCTCTTTATTTTCGATTTGTCATTTCATCGAGGGTGATCTAACGGACAGAATAAGTGATCTACCTAGTTTTAAGCATGCACACTCTACTGAAAAGTGCCAAATTGTATTTACGAGTTTGGATAAAAATTGAAGGTTTCGTTTTAATCTGATACCGGAGCAGGTCCAAACCGCACAGAAGTTTGTAATTTTTGAAACATTTCATTGAGCTCTGCATAGCGATCGGTCGCATCTTTACCTGGCAATTGATCTGCTCCATTACTTAAATTGTACAAATAACTGATCTGATCAATAAGCATGGGTTGCTCATAGGTCCCATCTTTTGTTATCAGTTCTTTGAGCAGTTTTTCAATGTAGGCCAGCCGCTTCCCTTCTTCATCGGAAAGCAGGGATTCTTTCTTCTTTTTGCTTAGTTTCCCTTGTTCTGCAGATAGCACATCAGCGAACTTCCTTGCATCACTTAACAAACTCACCAGTTTCAGGCCAAATCGCTCCTGTGCTGTGATATCGTTAAGTGAAGTCCCTCCCTCAATTATACGTGGATCAACTATCAACTGGAAATCATATTCCCTGACGATATCTCCAACACTCAACCGCACTGTATAATTGCCGGGAGCAGCCATGGGACCGTTCTTATAACGCCGGTTTTCCTGATCACTCCAGGGCCCGGTATGTCTCATATCCCAATGGAAACGGTGCATTCCTTTAGCTGATTTAAGATCCTCTGCAATCAGGTATGTAATTGAATTGGTTGACATATCTTCAATCACCTGTGGTTTCATCTTGCTGTCACTACTGTCACTACTGTCACTAAAATAGGTATTGACCACTGTTCCATCTTTTTTCAGGATGTCCAAACGAACAGGCTTCTTACTATCCTCAGGCAGGAAATAATTAATGATCACCGAAGGCCTGGGATATTGTGGAAAGGTTCCGTTTCCTCCACTAACCTTCGGATACCGATAGCGATACGTATCTCTTGGTTTGAAGAGTGTGACCTCGTTGGAATTCATGATCGCCTCCCGATGCAAGGCACTGATATCATCCAAAACCCAAAAGGACCTTCCCATGGTTGAAATTACAAGATCCTTTCGATGTATTTTTATATCCGTAATAGGGGTTACCGGTAGGTTTTGTTGAAAGGATTGCCAGTTTTGTCCATCATTCAGTGAAACATACAATCCATATTCGGTCCCCACATAAAGCAGTCCTTCCTTGTCCGGATCCTCTCTAACCACCCTTGTAGGTTCATCATAAGGAATCCCATTTCTCCCCGAGGTCAATAATTGCCACGAACGGCCATAATTGTCAGTTTTGTAAACATATGGTTTCCAATCACCCAATTGATACCTCAATACAGAAATATAGGCTTTTGCCGGATTATGATGAGATGGTTCTACGGCGTCTACTCTCCCACCTTTCAACAAAGATTTGGGAGTTACATTTTGCCAGTTTTCACCACCATCCCTCGTTACATGTACCAAGCCATCATTCGACCCTACCCAAATCGTACCCTTCTCAAGACTTGACTCACGGATGGCATAGATGGTGCTGTAAAACTCCTCACCGGTAATATCTCTCGTTATAGGACTCCCGGATATAACCTGTTTATCTTCCTCAAAAGCTGTAAGGTCAGGAGAAATGATCTCCCATGTTTTACCTTCATCAGTTGTTTTATGCACATATTGAGAAGTGTGATAGATTATATTGGGATCATGTGGGGATACATGAATAGGTGAAACACGCTGGAAGCGAAATTTCAGATCTTTGGGATTGTGGCCATACATATTTGCCGCCCCAACATCATATCTTTTTTCAGTACCTGTCCTTTTATCATAGACGCTAAACCGTCCTTTGCAATTGGCATAAACAATATTGGGATCTCCGGGTTTTGGAACAGCGGGACCAGTTTCACATCCTCCGGTATTAATGATCCAACCTATTCCGGAAGCCTGAATACCATATGGTGCTAAACTGGGAACTGAAATAGTGGTGTAGTTATCTTGCTGCCCGCCATATAACCAATAAGGGTATTGATCATCTACTTCCACCTGGTAGATCTCAGCAGTGGGCTGATTGAATTGCGTTGACCAGGTTTTACCTCCATTGTGTGTAACATTGGCACCTCCATCATTGGCTTGTATGAATAATTGTGGATTATCCGGATTGATCCACATATCATGATTATCTCCATGCGGAGGATTCATATTCTTCCAGGTCTTTCCTCCATCTTTGGATTTAAAATAGCCGGTGGCCATTACATACACGACATCAGGATCTTTTGGATCAACCTCCACATTGGTATAATAGAACGGACGTGTGGTTAACTCTTTTTTACTTGAAACCAATTTAAAGCTTCCTCCCTGATCATCAGACCGGTAAAGGCCTCTCCCCTTTCCTTCTGGTGCTTCGACCAAAGCATAAAGGACACTTGAATTGGCCGCACTAATACCTAAATCAATTTTTCCAACCAGATCATTGGGTAATCCGTTCTCAAGTTTTTTCCATTTTTTACCTCCATCCATGGATTTATAAATTCCACTTTCCTCGCTCTTCCCTCCACTAATGATGGTCCAGGGCTTTCTTTCGGCCTTCCAGGCAGTTGCATAAACAATTTCAGGGTTACCGGGCAAAAGCTCAATATCGGAAAAACCAACCTTGCTGGATATAAACAAAACTTTCTCCCAGGTTGCCCCTCCATCGGAAGTTTTATAAACACCCCTTTCAGGATTTTCATTAAAGGCCTGTCCAATAGCAGCGACGTAGACAATGTTATGATTATCCGGATGAATTTCGACAGCTCCGATTTGTCCCACATTCCGTAATCCAATATGCTCCCAGGTCTCACCGCCATCTACCGATTTATACATGCCTTTTCCTGCTATAACATTGCTTCTTAGTCCGTCAGATCCCGTTCCAACATAAACGATGTTCGGATCATTCTGAGCAACTGCTATATCTCCTATCGAAGGTGTTTCAAAAAAACCATCGGATACATTTTGCCAGCTTGTTCCATAGTCTTGCGTTTTCCATACTCCACCACCTGTGGCTCCGGAATAGAAGGTACCTGGTTCTGTCCTCACTCCAGCCACAGCAGTCACACGGCCACCCCTTGAGGGTCCGAGGCATCTGTACTGGAAAGCTTCAAAATCCATTTGGGCAAAAACAGATTCATTAATTAACAAGCCAAAAAAGATCAACGCAGGGATCAGTATATTTCTATTCATAGGAGAAAGATTTGATTGATGCAAGATTATTCTTTCTAATCTAATGCTTTATAACACAAAATCGAACCATAAAGTTGAATTTATATCATAGTCAGGCTAAAATCTTAAAATAGTACCAATGAGCTGTCCCTGGACATTAACAGAGAGCAAGTGAGTATTATGTTGATAAGTACAACACAATTTTCAACATGAATAGATTTCATCAAAACAACAAAAACATTTCATTTTATTAATACCAAAAGAGTTTGTAGATTCGGTTTCTGGAAAATTCATTCATATGGCTACGAATCATTTACCGAATACAGCTTTTATTTCACCATACAGTGAAAATCACAAGGAAATAGCAGTGCTGTTTGATCAAGTAAAAGAGATCATTTTGGCGCATTATGCCAATACCACAGAGCGGGAGCTCATTCCATCATTTCAAGATGAACTACTTGATCTTTTTACTTTTCCCGGGGAAGGTACTTCCAATGATCAACTAATTGATGATCTTAAAAAAATTTTCAGCTATTCAGCAAATCATATTTCGCCAAAATACATTGGGCATATGGACAATGCCCCTACCACTGCTTCTATTTTAGGCACTACTTCTTTGGCAGCATTAAATAATAATATGCTTGGTTTGGAGATGTCCCCGGTTTTTACCCGTATGGAACATCACATCTTAAAGGAGTTCGCTGATTTGTTCAAATTAGGCGATAACGCCGGGGGGCTTATGGCCTCCGGTGGTTCCCTCACCAATCTCCATGCTATGACCATTGCCAGGAATTATAAGCTTAATTTGCCCGATGGTGATCTCACCAGACTAAATGCAAAACCCATACTATTCACTTCCGAACTGGCACATAATTCTATTGTTAAAAATGCGAATGTGTTGGGTTTGGGTGCAGCAAATGTAGAAAAAATAGCCATTAATGAACAAGGTGAAATGTCCGTTGAACAGCTTGAAGAGCGTATCCGATACCACTTCGAAAAAGGACATCGGCCTTTCCTGGTTGTGGCAACGTTAGGGACAACCATTGCAGGTTCTATTGATCCTATAAAGGACATTGCAAAACTATGTCAGCGCTATGATCTTTGGTTACATGCGGATGCTGTGTATGGGGGTGCCGCCATTCTTTCAGAAAAATATGCTCACCTACTTGATGGCATTGAACGAGCGGATTCAGTTACATTCAATGCCCAAAAATGGATGAGTGTAGCAAAGACAAGTTCCATGCTATTTTTGAAGGAATATAAAAAATATATCAATTTTTTCAGGATGGAAATGCCATATTATTCCAATGACAGCCAGCATTATAATAGCCTGGGGGAAATTTCAATCCAGGGGAGCAGATCCACAGATATACTAAAGCTATGGCTTTCCTTGAGACACCTGGGACGGACAAACTATGCCAGGCTAATTGATAAAACTTTTGAGCTGGCTTTTTATCTGGAAAAAATGATTGATGAACGGGATTATCTAATCAAATTTGCTGACGCCAAAACAAATTCTGTCCTATTCAGGATCAGAAACGGTTATATCAAAGATTCTGTGAAAACGCTTCAGCAATACATTCTAAAAAAAGGTTATTACTTTTCTATTCAAACAATAAAAGGGGAACAATGGCTTAAATACCTGGCACTCAATCCTTATACTGATGAAGAAATATTGAATAAAGCCATAAACTGTATTGATGAATTTTATGAGGCCCAGCGTGTCCACCGGGCCTCATAGTCTTGGTTTTAGAATTAAACTGGGTTACTCGTTTCTTAAAGTAGTAGCGGGATTTGTACGGGCTGCCATAATCGTTTGTGTCCCAACAGCCAATAAAGCAATCATGAATACCAATGCTGTTCCGGAGAAAAGCTCCATTATACCAATGGGGGCTCTATAGGTAATACCATCAAAAACATAGGTATCAAATAAATAGTATGTGGCAGGAATGGCCACCAGGGCCGAGATAAACAGCAACCAAACAAACCCTCGTCCAATCAAAACGATCAGTTTGCCTTCGGAAGCACCAAGCACCTTACGAATGCTTATTTCCTTCAGCCTGGTTTCTGTTGTGAACATCACCATTCCCAAAAGCCCCATTACCGCTATGGTAATGGCCAGAAAGGCCAGGAAGCCAATGATCCGTACCATGACCACCAACTCCGAATAAGTGTCCTGAATACGATCGTCATAGAAGGTAGCCCGGATAGGATGTATAGGATCAATTTTTTTCCATATGGATTCTATCTTATCCATAGTAGCTAACATGTCACCAGAGACTAACTTTATGTTCAGATAATCAGCTTCTTCTTTTCCATAACTAAAAAGGAAAGGTTTTATGTCACTTTCCAACGTTCCGTAATGGAAATCCTTCAGGACACCCACCACTTCGGCTTCTCTGTCTCCAAACTCAAGTATCTCCCCAATTGCTTTTTCTCCCTTAGGCATATCAAAACGCTCCAATACTTTTTGATTGACAATAACCTGAACCTTCAATGAATCATCTGCCCGCTGTGTAAAATTGCCTCCTGCCAGAAACTTATGGCCATGGAGCGGCAAATAGTTCTCATCGACTGTGTTAAAATAGCAAGAAGCAGAATCCTGGGGATCTTTGTATTTCAGGTTTTCTCCATAATAACTTCCCACACTCGTAATCATCAGAGATGAAGATAACGTAGTAACCTCAGGCAACTGTCTCAACTCATTTTCAACTATCTCCATTTCATTGCCCTGGAGTCTCAAGTTCAATATATTCTCCGTATTATATCCAAGGTCAAAAGACAATGAATAACGGTATTGATTGTATTGAATGGTCGCTGCCACAATAAACATCAATGAAAGTGTAAATTGAAAAATGATCAACAATTTCCTGATACCTATATTTTTAAAAAGTTTGATCGAATTGTCCTTTAATACAGCTTGTGGGTTTAATCTTGAGAAAAATATTGCCGGAAAAAATCCAGCCATCATTCCGGTGATCACCGCCAGTAAAACGAACTTAACAGCAATGTTCCCTGTAATGTTCATGGCCACAAGATCCTGCACAAAAGTGTCCAAAGAAAGAAAACCGGGTTTGATAAAATGAAACAGACCTATTGCCAGCATTAATGATAATAATGCTATGATCACTGCTTCCAAAATAAACTGAACAAAAACCTGACCTCTGGAAGCGCCCATTACCTTTCTTATACCCACTTCTTTCGAACGTCTCAAGGCTCGAGCAATGGAGAGATTGGTATAATTAAAACAGGCAGAGATGATCACTACAAATGAAAGTGCGGTGATCATCCACAATAGATCGCTATCCATTGATTTACCAATTTCATTTGACAGATTTCTTCCGGGAATGATATTATCCAAGGCCTGCAGACTGATGGTGATTTTTGTATATTCATTTTTAGCATTTTCCTCTGCACTTATTTGGTCAAAGGCTGCCTGGACATCTTCAACAGTTTGATTTTCCTCCAGCAATAAGTATACATGGAACATCCACATATTGGACCATTTCATCCACCTGACATTATCTTTTTCCTTTTCATCAAGTGTCGCAAAAGAACCGATGGTTTCAAAATGCAACGAAGAGTTCTTAGGAGGATCTGCCACGATGCCGGTTATGGTAAATTCCTCATCTTTATTTCTTAAGATCGATTTGCCCAACGGGTCCTTATCACCAAAGATTTTCCTGGCCGCCGATTCTGTCAGGACCATGGTGTTGGGCTCTTTTAAGGCCGTTGCCGGGTTTCCTTTGAGCATTTGGAAAGAAAAAATATCAAAGAAAGGCTCCGTTGCCCACATTCCGCTAAGCGGTATCCAATGATCATCAAATCCAAAATCTCCTCCAAAGTTTCTTCTAATAAGCGTTAGTGCTTCAATACCAGGAACAGATTCTTCAATTTTTCTACCGGCTAACGCCGAAGTTGAAGCGAAATAACTAGGATCTTCCTCCATGTATTGATAGGTATTTAATACCCGATAGGTCCGATCGGATTTTGTATGAAAATTATCATACTCATTTATCTCGCTGATAAATGTAATCATCACAAGTCCTACGGAAATACTAATGGCCAGTCCCAATACATTGATAAAAGTGAAAGTTTTGTTTTTGGCAATATTTCGAATGGAGGTTTTGAAATAGTTGCTTAGAATAAGAAAAATACGCATGGCTATAGGGTTTATTTATCCAAAGATGAATAAATAAGGCAAAAAGTTTTATCCCAAACGGATTAACTGTCAAAAGACTGTAGCGAAGCCTATATTTTTTGCACTCAAACGGGAAGGATCATTAACTATCAATTACGAATTTCAAATGACGAATGGACTGGGTCTTCCTTATCTGAATTCGTTCTCAGATTAAATTTCTGTTTTATTAATCATCTTCTTAATTTTCCAACTAAGCCTCATTGATATGAAAGTTGGACTCATCACTTGTGAAAAACTTCCAAAACTCACAAGATCAGACCAGTTATTAATACCGAAGTTTCTTCGTGAAGGTATTCATGCTGAACCTGTTGTTTGGTCTGATAAAGCAGTTGATTGGAAGCGCTACGATCATGTAATCATCCGGAGTTGTTGGGATTATCATGAGCGGGCTGAAGCATTCATTAAATGGTTAATTGAAATGAAAGCTTTAGGAATCTCTATGATGAATCCCGTCGATGTGATCCTGGCCAACCACGACAAGATTTACCTCAGACAACTGGAACAAAAAGGTATCTCCATCGTACCCACGATTTGGTTAGAAAAAGTGCAAAGAGATTATATTTGTAAAAAGCTGGAAGAAAGGGGCTGGAAAAAGGCCGTGCTTAAACCCGTGATTTCAGCATCTGCTTTTCACACCTATTTGCTCAATGGTTATGAAGATATACCGGCGCTTCCAAAAGTTGATCATCTTCAGTTTATGTTACAGGAATTTCAAAATGAAATTGAGCAAGAGGGTGAATGGAGTATCATTTTCTTCAACAAAGAATTTAGCCATGCTGTTCTCAAAAAGCCGGGAACCGGTGATTTTCGGGTTCAAAGGGAATTTGGAGGTTCCTACCAATTGAAGTATCCAGGAAATACCATCGTAGATCAGGCTGGAAAAATATTGGATCACTATTCCCAGCCCATCCTATATGCTCGTATTGATGGCATTATTCGAAACAATGAGTTCATACTTATGGAAATCGAGTTGATTGAGCCTGAGCTATTTTTATCGGATGTATCATTACAGAAAAGGTTTGTGAAGTCTTTCGTAGGAATGCTCTAGAAGCCTGTGAAAAATATGCAACAAATATTATCTTGCATCCTCAATTTTTAAACCACCTATCATGAATATTTATCAGCAAGGATTCAGAACTAATATATTGGATACCATTTTCAAAGTAGTAGGACAAATCTGGCTTAAGGTAACCGGGGGATATGCGATTTACTATATCACCACTATCATTTTAGTAGCCATTGCCTTTCTCATGTTTATATTCGATGGAGCTGATTTCGATATTTTCGGAGAATTAATGAATCCTGAAAACCTAAGAGATCCTGAAGAGCTAAAAAGAATTGCTGATGATCTTAGCGTAGTTCTTCTGACTCCCCGGTTTGCTGTTGTGATAGGTGTTCTTTCGATAATCGTTCTGGTCCTGGTATCATGGAGTTATTATTTCGCTTTCCTGGTGGCTAATCAACAAATTACAGAACGTAAATCCGATTTCAACACAGCTTTTGGTAAATCGCTCGGCACTGACGTTTTCAAGCTCCTTCTTGCCTTGATACTCATTTATGTGATTTTGTTAGTCGGATCGGTTGCAGCAGCGATGACCATTAATGTATCAGGATATATCGCCTTCCTTTTATTTGTTCTTTTATTCATTGGTATATTCAAATTGACATTAATTGTCCCGGCCATAGCGGTTGGTAATTTATCAATTTCAGAGGCCTTTTCATTTAGCCTAAAACATATCACCTGGTTGAGAGCGCTAAAGCTTTTTGGTATCTCCATTCTTGCCACGTTTGCTTTTTCTATGGCCGCTGTCATTATTTGGGTAATGAGCCTGATTTTTGCCTTTATTCCTATATTGGGGCAAATTGTTCAACTGGCTATCAACATTATGATCTCCGGCTTCATCATGGCATTTACCGTTTCAGCTCTTACCGGTCTATATTATCGCTACGCTGATGAAATAGAAGACCAGGAGGAGGATGACATTGGGAGACATCTGGTTCCCGATTCTTCCCTAAGCTAGTAACACCAATATTTCTTTTTTAATAGCTATTGCTTTCAATCGATAATTGAGGATATTTCTTAGCGGGTTTATCCTCGAATACTATTTCCTCGCATTGATTGAAGATTGCATATTCTTTAAGCGCTATGCCGAAAGGAGCAATAATTTCATCGATGTCTTTTAAATGATTATTGAATTCCAGATTCTTAATCAGCAATTGATTATGTTTTCGGTCCGTCTTTGCATCCAATTGTCCTACGAATGTCTCTCCCCAAAGTATGGGTAAGGAAAAGTACCCAAACTTTCTTTTTTTCTGAGGCACATAACATTCAAGGGTATAATCAAAATGAAATACTTCCTTTGTCCGTTTCCGATTAATAATGGCATTGTCAAATGGACATAATATCTTAATTCTTTTTTTCCATTTCTTGTTCTCCCAATTGTCCCACAACTTTTGATCTATATAGTACAGATCCTCCGAAGCATTTTTAATCTTTATCAACTTTATATCTCCCCCCTGCTCTAATTCACGCAATATCGCTTTCACTTCATTCCGAATGCCCTTAAGCAAATAACCTACTTCAGTCGACCTTACCAGTCCATGCGCCCTGATATCTCTTTTAATTAGATAAGTGAGGTATTCTTTTCTATCGGGAAGTGTTGCATCAACATCGTGAGGAAGCACCCTTTCAGTCAGGTCATAAACTTTTTGAAATCCATTTCTCCTGGCAACCATGATCCTGCCTTCCATGAACAAATTGTGCAATGCCCTCTTATAGGGTGCCCAATCATAAAGATCAGAACTGGTAAAATTTTCCGGCTTTTCAAAATCCTTCGACATTAATGGGCCTTCGGTTTTTATGCGGTTGTATACATGGTTCATACGGTCAGCATCTTTCTTAAACCAGTAGCCATCCGCATTCAAAATACTTTGCTTGAAAGGCAATGTAAATCTATAATCTGTCATGGGAAGATAGCTCGCTGCATGGCTCCAGTATTCAAAGATGGCCTTGTCCCTTTCTTCCAATGTTTGAAGGATCTTGGGCCTATAGCCATGCAATCTGGTCCAAAAGGTATGATGATGCGCCCTTTCAACTACCGAAATCGTATCAATCTGAATGTATCCGAGGTGTTGGATAACAGTCAGGGCCTTATTTTTTACGGTTCCTTTCAGATCATTTCCTATTAACTGCTGAGCTGAAAGTATGATCTTTCTTGCGGCTTTTAAAGGTATGGTTTCTACAGTCATTTCTATCTTGTCGTGACGGACAAGATATGTAATTTTCCTTATTATCCGTAAATCAGATCGTGGAATATTAAAGGAAGACTATAAGTATCCATAACACCAACAAAAAACCCCAAGAAAATCAAATGTTATCTTGGGGTTATTAAGGTATATTGTTAGGTGGTTAAATAAAAGCTATATGGCTTCAATAAAATGCTTATCTGGCATAGGAATCATCATTTTCTTTTGCCTTCATTTTGGCTTTATAAGAACGCGTGCCTCCAATCACAAAGTTTAAACCGAGTTGAGCTCCTACTGCAAGATTCGCTCTCTTGCTGAAAAGGTCACTTACATTGCCATCTTTAAGCAAATCAACCAAATCTCCATTTCTCATATCGGTAAAACTGTAATTTGCCCGGATAACAGTAGATAAGTATAAATGTTTTGACAGGTCTATGTCAAGCCCGAAAGCGGCAGCTATTTGAAGTTCAGTTTCTTTGAATTGTCGAATTTTTTCTTCCGCTGTACTGCTAAGCAATTCCGTAGTAGGAAGTGCAGGAACAGTATAAGTGCCATCAGGATTGAGTGTAGCTCCATCCGGAATTTCGGCTCCTTCGGGAATTGATTGAACTGAGGCATCATATTGAAGCGTTTCAACACCCTCCCTCAAGATTGAAAGTTGGGGACCAAATGAAAAGTTGGTTCGTGCACCGGAATCCTTGCCACTCATGAACTTAAAAAAGAGTGGCATTTGCAAATAGCTAAGATCCACTTTTCTTTCGCCTACCGCATTCTTGGCAGCATCAATAACATCAAATATTTGCCCTTGCTTGGCCAATATGGACTCCAATTGAAATCCAAACCTTTTACCAATATCAATTCCAAAGGAAAAACCAACAGGTGCCCATTGATAAGTGGCTTTGGCATTATAGCGAGGGTCTTGTGAAAGTCCCTTGTCAAGTACAAATGTACTATTCACAGAAGTTGTGGCTCCAAAATGTATCTGGGCATTAACAGTATATGCACTAAAAAACAAGCCTAAGACCACAAGAAATACGATACTTTTTTTCGTCTTCATTTTGCTCATATCAGGATATTTTTAGGTTGTATAAAAGGATCCTGTGCATGAAAATGGTTAATTATGGTGCTTTTTAATGGCTTCATTGAAAGTCACCTTTATGGCACATTAAGATCCGTTGCGTACCTATTGATAACCTGATCTTAAATCATCGTAACCTTGCACCGTTGGAGATAGAAGAAATGACGTGTAAGATCAAAGCAGTTTCAGTCATTTTTATTAGGTGGAACAAGGAGATTCCTTTACAGAAGGCATTATTTGTGGTCCTTACACCTATATCGATGTGAAGTTATTGCCTTCGATAAATTTAAATAGAATGGTGTGATTAACGATCATCAAACAACTAATATGGATCTGTAGACATGTTTTAAACTGTAATGGGAAAACAACTTTTTTGGCAGGAGGCTAAGGTAAGGTTATTTGATCACATAGAATTTGGTCATATGTTGCGAATGATCATTGATTAATTTCAAAAAATAAATGCCGGTACGCAGTACTTCAATATTGATTGAGAATTCATTTATCCCCGGCTTGCTTAGATAATCTTTTTTATATAATACTCTTCCATCCAGTCCAATGATGAATACCGTTGTATTAGCTCCCGGTTGCCCTTCATATTGAATACTTAAGCTTTTGTCGGTAGGATTTGGAAACAGTTTTACATCCATATTTACCCCCTCTGAGATTGATGTAATCACCTCATTGGAAATTTCAATGTTATCTAGCGCAATATCTCCTCTTGAATTATCCCCGGTACTTCCTTCAAATCTGAGTTGAATTCGATCTCCAACATATTGATCCAGGTTGACAAGGCTTTGCTGCCATTTGAGTCCTTTATCACCGGATTCGGACCATATTGTTTTCCATATTGTTCCGTCATCGACACTGATCTGAAATTTCAATGTTGCAATGTCCTCCCCAAACATATGATAAGAGAAGCTGATGCTGGCGGTGGTCTGATCTGTCAGGTCTATACAGGGGCTTCTTAAAATACCCGAGGAATGATTCGCATCGGATGCTTCTATATACATAAAGTAAATTCCATCAATGGCATTATCAGGTCCGGTGTCATTTGAAGGGGTGCTGGAACCCCAGTTCCAATTGACTTCATCATTGACCACATCTTGAATCCAATCAGAATTACCGACATGATCCTCAAAACTTTCGGTATAAGGAAAATCATTGATAACTACCGGGCAATTTATAATAGGGGCTTCACCGGCACAGTTTATTAAATAGTATCTGTCCATAAGCAATGAAGCCAATATCCGGCTCATCTGCTGTTGTGAAAATTTACTTCTGCAACTTTGCTGCCCTCTGCCCATGTAATTAAAACCATCAGGCTGATACAATGCTCCTAACGGGTCTGTTACATTACCATTATAAACACAGTTCTCATATAGATCTCTTTTGCCTGGATCAGGTGGCGTATCACAAATCAGATCTCCCGCAATCCCGCAGTTTGATCCATCTACGAACTCCTTCCCTCTTGATTCTTCATATGTATGGAGTAAGGAAAAATAATGCCCTACCTCATGGATAATAGTACTCAACAGTGCAGGTTCTGACTCAACCACAATTCTGTCCTCCTGTTTCCTGGGAAATTTTGCATAACCATTGGCACCGTCTATATCAGGGAATACATAGATGTTCAACACATAAGGTTTATCGATACCGTTAAGTGATGGGTCATCATTGTCCTTGCTGAATTCAGTATGCCATCCGGTATTATCCAGATAATTTGGGTCTCCACAAGCTATGAAAGAAATATTCATAGGTTGAAACCCTTCATTTAAAACAGTGATTGCCTCCTGAATCTGATCGAGCGTCAGTGCTGGGTTTTCTCCTGATGAAGTTCTGCTGATATGAAATTGTACCGGAATTTCAAAGTCCATTCGTCTTTGTCCCGTGGTTCGGGATATAAATTCCTCAACTATTTCATTTCTTCTATCAGCCGTAGCTAAGAGATATTCAAGGTCTTCCTCGGATACAGTTGTTCCACAATACTCAACCTTGGAATTCTGACCATATAGACAGGAAACACCTATTGAAAAAATAATTATGAACAGTGTACACTTGGTCATTTTACTGAGATATTATTAAACGGCATCAAATCAGGTAAATAGCGTAACTTTATTGCCAATATAGTATTGAATGTCAGAAAGCACAACCTATCACTGATAGAATCAGGCTTTTCCCTTCAACCATCTAAAAAATAAAAGACCTAAAACAGCAAGTAAAAAAAATAAAGATACCGGTACATAACCAACAAATTGAAATATCGAAGTTGTTGATAAGAGTAAAGGTAAAAGTGAATAGATCACGATCAGTGCAATGGCTGGTGGATCTATGTGAGTATCTCCATGCGTAAGAAAAAGGCAGGCAGCTAGTTCTGCAACGAAAGCTGACAACAAACCAAAACAAGCACCCCACCATAAGTTGCCTGTTATCACCGTGGCATATTCGGCGGCCAGAACGATATGATGTGTAACAGGAATGGTGGCACCAGCCTGAAAAAAAATCAACGAAATAGCGGCAAAGCCAAAAATTAAGCCGGTTGAATCCGGAATGGTGTTATTGATGAAAGCAGCCGGCAGACTGAAAGCAATCCCTACCAATACCAACTGTAATGATGGAAGACTCCATGGTTGCCATTCAGCGGACACGTCCGTTTTCCATCTACTTTGATTAGGTTGTAGTGAACCAAACAGGCCCGTTTTCCCAAAAAGCAACCTGACAACCAGGCCACTTACAATTAATGCCATCGCAATCTCATTCGTGGCAGGAAGCCCTTCTACAGAAGGCAATAATATCAGTCCTCTTCTAACAACTTCTCCCAACATGCCAAATCCACCTGCTATCAATAACACGGAGGGTTGGTTGATGCCCATTAATGCGCTCGAAATATCTCTACCCGTTTCAATTTTTTTGATTTTAGCAGCATATGCTGCGCCAGCCACCGCACCACCGAATGCAATATGGGGACTAAGTAAGGGTCCCCAAGTGATGTATTGATTGAAGGATTGATCACCAGTGATCATAGCATAGACGGTTCCTATGACTGCGGACAATCCACATAATACAAAAGCATTGAGACCACCCAAAGAGGTGCCTATCATGCCACCGCAAAATGCTAAAATAAGGTAGGTAATATCTGAAAGTTCCAAGGACTATTTGTTATCGATAACGGTTGCTATTTCATTAACAGTAGGATGATCCATGACATCACGGATAGACAAGTTCTTTCCAAACTCCTTCCGGAGTTTATTGACTAATATGGTTGCTAAAAGTGAATGACCTCCAATTTCAAAGAAATTATCATATCGCCCGATTTTCTCAATACCAAAAAGGTCTCCCCAATGTTTTGCTACTTTCTGTTCAGTTTTTGAATTTGGCGCAACGTACTCAATGCTCAAATTCGGCCTTGAAAATTTGGGTTTTTCTTTTTCCTCATTTTTGGAAGATTCCTGTTCTTTAAAAAATTCCCGCTTAATCCATAAATTGATTCTGGTTTGAAGATCCCTTGTAGAAATTATTACATTTGGGCTACCATTCCAGTTAATGATCCTTCTAAAAACCTCCTGTCCTTCCCTGGATGTAATACCATTCTTAAGTTCATTGTCGAACCATTCTTTCAGCTCTGTTGGCACATAAGTTTTGAGCCCCATACCCGTCTCTCCCCACATGTCCCAGTTCACTGAAATGATCGACCCGTTGCCTTTCAGTTTTCTTGCCATAGCAACTGAATCCAGATAACCATTGGCTGAGCAATAATCAACCAGGCCCACCCCTCCAAGGATCGAAGCAATGGATGAACACAACATCATAAAATCGAGCTCATGTTCTTTAAAAATATCCAATAGATTTTCCGTTCCTTCCAGTTTAGGCTTCATGACCTTCTCAATTACATCCAGTTCCTTTAATTGAATAATTCCCTCTCCGGGTAAGCCTGCAGCATGAATTACTCCATTGATCATACCTAATTCTTTTTCAGCAAGTGTGATTTTAGATTTCATTTCTTTGAAATCAGAAACATCTGCCTGGACTATTTTGATCCTGGCACCTTTTTTAACCAGCTTTTGTAAGCGCCTTATTTTTGCACTGATCTTGTTATCTTTTGGTTTGGTTCGAAGCCAGGTGTCCCAGTCATTTTCTGAAGGGAATTCGGATCTGGTCGTTAATATTATCCCCGCTTGAGCATGCTTTGTTAACAGGTCGGCCATGACCAGGCCTAAACCACCCAACCCTCCGGTTATAAGAAACACTCCGTCTTTTCTTATCTTATTCTCCTTTGAAGTTTTTTCTACAGGGCATTTTTCGAACCGTTGTACCCATCGCCATTGGTTCCGGTAGCCAACGGTAATTTCATCCATAGCCCCCTGCAACTCTCTAAAAATATGTTCGCACTGATCCTCCGTTTTTAATTGATCCCTCTCAAAATCAATATTCACACTTTGAATACTTGGAAATTCCTGTGGGATCACTTTTAAAGGTCCGAATACTTCAGCGGCACTTGTATTAAGGTCTTCAGTTCCAATGATCTGCTGTGCCTCCCGAGTGATTACGGCAAGATTCAGCTCTCTTGTATAATTGTGTTTTCCTATAACCTGAGCCAAAAATAAAAGGCTAAAAAACTGTGGATATTGATGTTTTTTAGCTTTTCTCTTTTTTTGATAACTCCATAAATGAATGATCCTGTCGGGCAATAATTTATGTTTTTCGATAGAAGTAAAAAAACGCTCATAATCATCCAACGAGGTGGGGTTCAAAGTGAACTCGTGTTGATTAAGTTGTTCAAATTTCTTTCCTGCTCTTAGCGTGACATATCGCTGACCTGCATTGTCCAGGTATTTCATCAACGTGTTGCTCAATGCCGAATCATCGGAAAATATTAACCAGTTGTATTTTTTCTTAAAATTTAGGTCTGCTCCTGATGCCAATGTACGCTTCCAGGTTGGAACATAAAACCACTCCTTTAAGTCCGGATTTTTAATTAAATGCTCCCTGGCTGAAGGTTGGCCCGACTCCTGCATTCTGCCCTGGACCGGTGAAAATTTCTGTCTTTCAAATGGATAAGTTGGCAAAGGTATCCTTCCGGGTTTTTCTCCATGAAACAGCTTCTTCCACGATATTTCCATCCCGGACTTCCAAAGATTTCCTAAGGTCTTTAGAAAATATAAATGATCATCATGCTGATCTAAGGGATTGGGAACTGTTGAAAGGGTGTTTGGTAAGGGATGACCATTTTGATTCATTTTAACCAAAGCTCCCAAAGTTGTTCCCGGACCGACTTCCAGCATTATATAGTCATCAGTCAGAAGCTTTTGAATGGCTGAGGAAAATTGAACGGTTTGTCTGATATTTTTCTTCCAGTAATCTGCCGTGCTCAGATCTCCATTCTTCGTTTCCTTTCCGGTCACTGTTGAAATCATGGTAATTTTCCCTTGCCGTGGTTTGATTTCATTTTCGAATATTGCCTCAAAATCACTTAATATAGGCTCCATTTTATGAGAATGAAAGGGATGGGAAGTGTGAAGCGCTTGTGTTGTGGCTCCAGCTTCCGAGAGTCTTTCCTTTACTGTGGAAATGGCCTGAGCTGTCCCCGACAAAACAGACAATCCCGGTGCATTTACAGCTGCCAGGGAGACCTCGGAGCTTAAGTATTGATCCAATTCATTTTGATCAAGGGTCACTACCATCATCTCACCAGTTGGTAGATTCTGGATCAGCTTCCCTCTTTTTGCCACCAGATGAAGTGCATCTTTTAAGGTAAATACACCGGATAAACAGGCAGCCGTGTATTCACCCACACTATGACCAACCATAATATCCGGTTTTATGCCAAGGCTTTCCAATAACTTGGCAATGGAATATGAAATGGAGAAAATAGCAGGCTGGGCAAACTGTGTTTTCATCAATTTCTTCTGTGCCGTTTCAGGTGCTGCATTGATAGGATAAATGAGTTCTATCAGGGATACCTGTAAAAGCGGACGTAAAATACGGTCGCAGGTCATCAATGTCTCCCTGAAAACCGGTTCATTCTCAAACAGTCCCTTGGCCATGTTTACATATTGAGAGCCCTGACCCGGAAAAAGGAAAACCATTTTCTTTTTGGAAGCTACAGAAGGTGTCGTTTTTTTAGATTCTTTAAGGGCTCCAATGAGTTCTTCCAGATCTTCACTAATGACCAAATTTCTATACTTAAAATGCTTTCTTCCCTCACTCAATGAGAAAGCCACATCCTTGACATTAAAAGTATTCTTATCCAAATAATCAATAAGATCGTCTTCACGTTTTTGAAGAGCTTCTAGAGAACGGGCCGAAATAGGTACTAGTCTTCGTCTTGTGGCTGTTCTTATGGTCCGTCTTTTTGGAGGTTCCTCTACGATCATGTGAGCATTTGTCCCTCCAAAACCAAAAGCACTTACCCCTGCCCTTCTGGGTTCATCATTTCTTGGAAATGTGGATAGTTCGGTATTGATAGAAAAATAAGTATCATCCCCCTCTATTTCAGGGTTCAACTTATTGAAATTCAAATGTGGTGGTATTTCACCATTTGCAACAGCCAGTGCTACTTTGATCAGGGAAGCTGCTCCGGAAGCTACATTGACATGGCCTATATTAGTTTTAACTGACCCTATTTTCCTAAAACCTGATTTTGTGGGACCATAACTGTTTTTTAATGCCATAGTCTCGATAGGATCACCTACCCTGGTAGCTGTACCATGTGCTTCAATATATCCGACAGATCTTGGGTCAATACCTGCATTTTTCAGTGCAGACCTGATGACAGCCTCCTGTCCCTTTTGACTTGGTGCGGTATATCCTTTTTTCTCACTCCCATCATTATTGATCGCTGATCCCTTAATGACTGCATGTATATGATCATTGTCCCTAATAGCTTTGGGTAATGGCTTCAAAAGCACTACACCGATACCATCACCGAATACAGTACCACTTGCATTCTGATCAAAAGTTCTGCAATGTCCATCTTCCGATACCATCAGTCCTTCTCTGTAATGGTATCCGGCCTTCATGGGAAATGAAAGAGAAACACCTCCGGCTAGTGCCATGTCGCATTCACCGCTTTCCAACGATTGGCATGCTAAATGCACAGCCACCAAAGAAGTTGAACATGCGGTCAGTACTGTAAAGGAGGGTCCTGTCAAATTCAGGTTATGCGCTACTCTGGTGGCGGTATATTCTCTAAAATTGAGTATAAAATTATCATATTGATCCGATGGATCATTGGTCATTTGCTGACTAATCAATCTCAACCATTCCTGGTTTTCATTTGCTCCAAAAAAGGCGCCTATTTTATCACTTGTATTTCCGGGGTCGTAGGCCGCGCTCTCCAAAGCCTGGTAAGAGCACTCATGTAAAAGCCTTATCTGAGGGTCCATCCGGACCGCATCTCTGGGTGGGTATCCAAAAAAATCCGCATCAAAATAATCGCAGTCTTTGATATAACCCTTTGCTTTTACATATTCCCTTGATTTGACATCATTTAGAGGTATACCTCCATTCAATAATTCTTTTTCACTAAAAAAAGAGATCGATTCCTCACCATTTCTTAAATTCTCCCAGAAAGCTTTAATATTATCAGCACCCGGAAATTTACATGCCATCCCGATTATGGCCACTCCATCACTAATCTTCATTTTACCCATGCAGCAAATTCATTTTGATTATCAATAGATCATCGACTAAAACTTAGGAAAAGATGAAGGTTTCCCTATTGTCGATTCTCTACCTTATATCAAAGATAATGCTTCAAGGCATAAGTTGCATATTGTGTGTGTTTATGTGTTGAAGTGTTGAGGTGTTGGTGTATTGAAGTGGAAGGATAGCAGGGGTTCCGTAATTTGAAATTCGTAATTTTCGATGCTACCAATATCTTTCTGTTTTTGAGGAACCTATGGCTTGTGACACAAAGAGAAGGTCAATGAGCCTTCTCTTTGAGACCTAAGGGGTTTTCAGACGATAGTAAATACTCTACTAGTCACATCCACTGATCCACGACCATTGGGTAAATTGGCTTTGACTTTTTTGAAAGTAAAAGTGTCGCCTTTGGATAAGCTTCTAAGTTCTGCCAGCATGATCCTGGTGAGATTATCAGTTTTGGATGACTCTGTAGATTCCTTACCACTCTTTGTAATGACAATGGTTAATTGATAAATCTTCGAGCCATGGGCACATCCATGGATATCCAGTTTGCTATACTTTTGGAGGTCTGCTTTTGTAATTTCTCCTCCGAACTTCCCTGCAAAAGTCAAGTAAGCACCACCAATTTCTCTATCCTTATTACACTGATAATCAGTGATAAATAATTCATTTTCGATAGCATTACTTGAAGAAAATGGAATACAACATAATAGAGCAATTGTAACAACAAGAAAATGTTTTACTTCTAGTTTCATGATCATAATGTTTAGTGGAACATTTTTGGTCTAAACTTAGAGAATCATTTGATCGAGAGATTGAATAATCGACATGCTCCATGTTTTTGTCTATAAGAAACCTAAAAAGCTCATTCCATATCAATTAGGATATATATGAGGTAAGTCATCTACTAAAATTGGCAGTTGGTAGACTATACTTAACTTGCTATTATTTATTGTCGATATTTGATTGCTATGACAAAACTTATTCAAGGCAGTCGTGTTCCAAAAAGGAATCTGATCATCCATTTGTTGCTTTGGTCAGTTTATGTGCTATCGGAATATCTGGCCAACATAATTCACATAAGCGCTACACAACGCTGGATCTTTTTACGTTCCATACTACTTTCGCTCCCTTTGCTGATGATCCCCACATATTTCATAGCATTTTATGCGGTCCCTCGTCTTTTACAACAAAGAAAAATATGGCTGTTTGTCCTTGTTGTCATTGCCATGATGGGTGTTGTATTTTATGGTAGAATAAAATGGTTGGAGTTGATCAACTTCATCAATTATGATGAGCTCCAGAATATTCCGCCTACCAAAGTGCTAAAGAATGTCATCAGAGATTATGCTGTCATTGCTTTGGCCATATGCTTGAATATCATTGGAGATTGGCGAAAAAAAGAACTCTTAAACAGGCAACTCACCGAAGCCAAGGCTAAGATTGAAATTCAATTGTTAAAAAGACAGCTCCATCCCCACTTTCTGTTTAATACCTTGAACAACATTTACAGTCTTGCCATGCAAAACTCTTCGCTCACGGCTTCCAGCATTTTAAAGCTCTCTGATTTGCTGGATTATCTTGTTTATCAGACCGATAAAGGAGAAGTTTCACTGTCATCAGAAATAAAATTGATTCAGAATTATATTGACCTGGAAAAATTGAGGTATGGGGAACAGCTGAAGGTGGACCTGCGTGTTAGCAAAGTAAATGATTCTTTGAAAACAGCACCGCTTATTTTATTACCGTTTGTTGAAAACTGTTTTAAACACGGAGGAAAAGATGAAAACGGTTTATTCTGGATCAAAATTAAGATCAAGATGTTTGATGGACTGTTAATTGTAAGTGTAGAAAATAGTAAACGTTATAAAAATCATCATCCCAGTCCCAATAAAATTGGTATCGGATTGAAAAATGTTAAGGAAAGATTTAATTTACTTTATCCAAACCGACATCAACTAACAATTGAAGATAATAAGCATTTCTTCAGCGTTCGTTTGGAGTTGAAATTAGATACATGAGTCAATTTAAATGCTTCATAATTGATGATGAACCACTGGCAATTGATGTTCTGGTTGCCCATTTGAAAAAATTGCCTCAATTTGAAATAGCCGGAAAATTCACGGAGCCTCTTCTGGCATTTTCCAAGTTAAAAACAGAGCAGGTTGATCTGCTGTTTTTGGATATTGAAATGCCTGACATCAATGGGTTGGAGCTCATTAAAATTCTGCAACAAAAACCGGAAATCATTATCACAACAGCTTACCGTGAATTTGCAGTGGAAGGTTTTGAATTGGATGTTCTGGACTATTTGGTCAAGCCAATTGCTTTTGACCGCTTTTTAAAGGCCATTGATAAATTTCAAAATAAAGTTGGGCCGAAAGTAACAGCTACTTTTTCTCCTGAGGAAAGTCATGAATATATCGTGGTACGTGCTGATAGAAAACATCTGAAAATATCCTTGAACAATATTAAGTATGTAGAAGGACTCAAAGACTATGTCAAGATATTCTTAGAGGATGGAGAAATATTCACAAAAATGTCCATCGGTAATTTTGAGCACTTATTACCAAGTGACCAATTCATCAGGGTACATAAGTCATTTATCGTAGCCAAAAATAAAATAACCGCCTATACGGCTTTTGATGTGGAAATCGGAGAAAAGGAAATCCCAATAAGTCGAACCTATAAGGAGCTATTCAGGTTGACGATGAAAAAATCTTTTTAATTATGAATTTTTAATGATGAATTTTGAATTGAATCTCAGCTTACATCCACTCTTTCTTTTTTTAATTCAAAATTCATAACTCAAAACTCATAATTAAAAAAAGTCTTATTCTGAACGTAGGGTCGTTGCAGGATTAGTATTGGCTCCTTTTACGATATGGAAACTTACGGTTATCAGGGAAATTAACATCAGCAGTAGCACCGGAATAACAAACAGATCCCAGGCTATGTTGATCTTAAAGGCATAACTATCCAACCATTCCTTGACACCAAACCAGGTTAATGGAATGGCCACTAAACAAGCAATTAACATGAGCATTAAAAATTGTTTAGACAGTAAAGACATGATATTCGTAGTTGATGCTCCAAGTACTTTGCGGATCCCAATCTCCTTCAAACGTTGTGAAATGGTAAAAGAGGCTAATGCCCATAATCCCAGACAAGCAATTAAAATGGCAAACAGGGCAAAGAGGCTAAATATCTCTGCAAATTGTTGATCATCCCTATATTGTCTGTTAAAGAACTCATCCAAAAAGTAATACTCAAAGACATTTCCGGGAAAGGCTTTGTCATATTGCTCCTTAACCAGTGCAATGGCATTTTGAATGTTATTAGTATTCAGATGGATGGAAATGTTAGATCGGGATACCCGGCTGGGTGCCAATAATACAGGCACGTGTTCACTTTTAAGTGAATTCCAATGATAATTTTTCAATACACCCAGTATACCAATGGTATCATCTCCAATGATAATCCGCTCCTCCAATGCCTTCTCAACATCACCTAAACCAAAGGTGGCAATGGCCATTTCATTGATCAGGACCTTTTCCATATCAGAGGCCTTATCAGGATTCCAGGAAGTACCTGATAGAAGTTCTATTCCATAGGTATCAATGAAATCAGGATCGACCCAGGTTACGTTACCACTGCGCTCTTCTTTCAATTCTGTTCCATCTTTCCTCATCGAGGTTCCCCAATTGAAACCAGCTCCGGGGATTGTACCGGAGGTAGCAACATTGACAATAGCAGCATGAGTTTTCAGCTCATTTTTAAGGCTTTGTATCCGATCGCTTAAATTCTCTCTTTCGAAGATACTGGGCCCTTTCACGATGAGCATCTGCTCCATATTCATTCCCTTATCCTGATTCCGCATAAAATCAATTTGTCGATAGACCGAAAATGTTCCGGCAACCAACAGAAGCGATGCCGCAAATTGGAACACAACAAGCAATTTCCTTAAGGAAATACCTTTTTCAGACTTGCCCGACTGTCCTTTGATCACTATAGTAGTTTTAAAGGAAGATAGTACAAAAGCCGGATAAGTTCCCGAGATCAGCGATCCCAGGGCAAACAAACCTACCAAGAACAACCAAAGTCCTGCATCTCCGAAGCTCAATGTTAAGTCCTTATCAACGATATCTCCCAATAAAGGCAGCGCTAACATTACCATCAATATGGCAATGACCACACTGATTAAATTCACCAACATCGACTCAAAGAGGAATTGAGTAATCAATTGGTGACGGTATGCTCCTATCGCTTTCTTTATGCCCACCTCTCTAGCTCTTTCCATCGCTTTTGCAGTGGAAAGATTGATATAGTTTACCCAGGCAATTGCCAAAATAAAAAAGGCCACGATGGCAAAAAAATAAATAGTATTGATACTGGTAGTAGCACTTAGCTCTTCCTGCATGCCCGGGCTTAAATGAATATCTTTGATGGGTTGAAGCTTAAGTACTTCACGACTATTGGACTCAGCTAATTGTTCGCCCTGATATTTATCGATAAAAGTAATTAACTTTTCATGCACGGCATTCAGGTCAGCATTAGGATATAATTCCACATAAGTGATGAAATTATTCCAACCCCATCCATCATCGTTTTGATATTGCCTATTGTCAAAGAGGTTGTTGAAGGAAAGCAAAAAATCAAATTGTAAATGTGAATTTCCGGGTACATCTTTCATCATACCCGTTATTTTATAGTCTCCATCAGCCCAACCACCCGTTATGTTTAAAGTTTTTCCGATAGGGTCAATGTCCGGTCCAAAATACTTCTCAGCCATTGTTTCAGTAATGACCATCGAGCTTGGTTCCATTAAAGCATCCTCATTTCCCCGCAGCATCTCATATGTAAAAACATGCAAAAAAGTGGAATCTACAAAGAATATCTCCTCTTCAAAAAATCGTTTATCCTGATAATTAAAAACCGCCCCACCATACATAGGATGTGTTCTGATAAAGGTCTTGAATTCCGGAATATCGGCCACCAATGAGGGTCCTTGCGCAAATCCTGACAAGGGAAATGTTCCCCTCAGTTCACCATTTCCATAGGATGTGGTTACCGTACGGTAAACATTATCTCCATTCTTGTGAAAATTATCAAAGCTTAACTCAAATTCCACATATTTTAAGATGACTAGGCAAGCCGCCATGCCAATGGCCAGACCGAAAATATTGATGAATGAATAGAGCTTCCGCTTGAAAAGATTGCGGATAGCAAGTCTAAGGTAGTTTTTGAGCATGTTGTTTGAGTTTTGAGTTTTTGACCTTTGGAATTCTTGTTCAAGCTAAATAAAAATTTGCTTTCTACTAACCAAGATGAACTCAATCGGGAAATAGTTGTACCGAATCGAAATAAAAATGAAGTGAAGAGGGAATGTGACCATTCTCAAAAGTTCTTCGGTAACAGTTATGTCATGGTTTTCGGTCCGATTACATTAGATGTGTTCTAGCCTGAAACCTGATACCTGATACCTAAAAGCTAACAACTGTATCCAATAATTGCTCTAAGACTTATTACCCATCATCGTTTCAGTTTAAAACTTTACTCACCTAATCTGACTATAGGCTTTTCTGTATTTGATTGGGTTTGTTCCTGTTAACTCCCTAAACTTCCGGTTAAAATGGGACAAGGTCCTGTAGCCACATTCAAAAGCAATTTGCGCAATACTAAAATCATTGTCCAAAAGCAATTTGCATGCCTGACCAATACGCAATTCCGTCACAAAATCTGAAAAGGTTTTATTTGCATGGGCCTTAAAATACCTGCTAAAAGAGGTGGGTGAAAGGTTTGCTAAGGAGGCCGCTTCCTTCAACAAAACAGTACCTTTATAATTGTTCATCACATAGGCATGAACGGACCGCATACGTTCCGAATCTGAATCTGTTATGGTGTTGAGATATCCTGCCTTGTTAATGTATTTGACCTCTTCTGAACTGGCCAAGGCATTCAGGATTTGCAATAATGACAGCACACCATCAAATCCTTGTTGCTCCAGCATGCATTTCATTTTCCAAGCACGAAACCCTTTGTTGCTCCGCTAATATCCAGGCCCCTGTTCGATCTTTGGAACAACTCCTTTATGTTGATCATTTCCTCTTTATTCAAGAAGATATTTCCCATAAATTCTTCAGAGAAGTAGACAACGATGCCGTGTATCCGTATGGCAGGGTCTTTAAAATACTGCTCATCACTGCGCCATACATGGGGTAAATTAGATCCTGTGAATACCATATCCCCCGGTTCAAAATGACTTATGTTGTTACCAATAAAACGTGTTCCGGTCCCTTTAAGCACTACAAAAAGTTGATACTCCTTGTGAAAATGCCAATTAGGATCGAAATAGGGATCCGTGAGTTCATGAATAAGGAAAGTCTTTGAATCCGGAATAGCAGTTTTTTGTATCGGCGTTTTCATTATGTGATAAATATGACGTAATAATTAATAAAATTAATAGATTATGATATAATACAGTCAAAATTGGAAATAATACAGAGAGATATTTAGGTTGATGTTTCACTAATTGCAGTATGTTTTCACAAATCCCTGAGTGATGAATCCGGTTGACCCTAATTCCGTCAAAAAAAGTACAACCAAGACCTTTCCGTACTCAATTATCTATCTCCTAACATTGGGTCTTTTAGCATGTTCATCGAATCCGGGTGATTCAATTTATGAAAGTGAATACATCCAAATATTATTTTTGGGTCACGACAGCAAACATCACGATTCTGAAAAATATATGCCTATGCTGGCTTCCGCACTGGTAAAACATGGCATACATTTCACTTATACTGCTAACCCTGATGACCTGAACCAAGAAAATCTGGCAAAATATGATGGCCTTGCCATATATGCGAATCATGACGAAATCACACCGGTACAGGAAAAAGCCTTACTTAATTATGTCCGTGATGGTAAGGGCTTGATTGCCATTCACTGCGCCTCTCATTGCTTCAGGAATTCTAAGTCCTATGTAGACCTGGTTGGAGGTCAATTTAAGGAACATGGTGAAGGGACATTCACAGCCAGGCTTACCGCTTCCGGAAAAGAAATGATAGAGGACCTCACAGAATTTGAAACCTGGGATGAAACCTATGTTCATCATCAATTGAATCCTGCCAATATAGTATTAATGGAAAGAATTGAAGGGGAACACAAAGAGCCATGGACATGGATCAATACGCAAGAAAAAGGAAGGGTATTTTATACCGCCTACGGACACAATGAGTTGACATGGTCGAACAAGGGTTTTCATAATTTATTGCTGCAAGGTATTCTCTGGGCAGTTGGTGATAAAGCGACTGAAAAACTAACGGGCGTTAATTTTCCTGAGCCCATCTATACCCAGGCAAAAATCCCCAACTATGAAAAAAGAGAGCCACCACCAAAACTACAATCGGCTTTGTCTGCCGAAGAATCAATGCGGCTCACACAAATACCTCCGGGCTTTGAGTTAAGCTTATTCGCCTCCGAACCGGATATCATCAATCCTATTGCCATGAACTGGGATGAAAGAGGACGGCTTTGGGTGATTGAAACTGTGGATTACCCCAATACCGTTCGTAAGGAGGATGGAATAGGTGACGACAGGATCAAGATCTGTGAGGATACTGACAACGATGGCAAAGCGGATAAATTTACAATTTTTGCTGAGAACCTGAACATACCTACAAGTATGGTATTTGTCAATGGAGGTATCATTGTTTCTCAAGCCCCTCACTTTCTTTTCCTGAAAGATACGGATGGTGATGACAGAGCCGATCACAGGGAAGTCATCATGACAGGTTGGGGTACGTTCGATACACATGCTGGTCCCTCTAATTTGAAATATGGGTTTGACAATAAAATCTGGGGTACCGTTGGTTATTCTGGTTACCAGGGTGAAGTTGGCGGAGTTCCTACTAGTTTTAGGCAAGGTATTTTCACATTCAATCCTGATGGTTCAAATCTGCAACAAGTAAGTAAAACCAGCAATAATACCTGGGGGCTTGGCTTTTCCGAAGATTTCAATGTATTTGCTTCCACAGCAAACAATACACACAGTGTATTCCTGGGTATTGATAACCGTTACTTAAGGGACATTAAAGGATTGCCTGATAATGGAAGCAAAAAGATCGACGGACATTATGCATTGCATCCTATTACCCAAGAGATGCGACAGGTAGATGTTTTTGGTGGATTTACGGCAGCCTCGGGGCATAATTTGTACACTGCCCGAAGTTTTCCGGAAAATTATTGGAACAAGGTCGCCTTAGTCTGTGAGCCAACAGGCAGGCTGGTTCATCATGCAATCCTGGAAGAGAATGGTTCAGGATTCAAAGAAAAAGACGGTTGGAACCTTATAGCCAGCAATGATAACTGGTTTGGCCCGGTACATGCGGAAGTGGGACCGGATGGTGCTGTATGGATCGCTGATTGGTATAATTTCATCATTCAACATAATCCAACGCCCCCGGGCTTTGAAAATGGTGACGGAAACGCCCATATTAATCCGCTGAGAGACCGCCAACACGGTAGAATATATAGATTAGCATATAAAGGAGCCAAGTCTTACAAACCCATTTCTCTTTCTAAAAATGATGCTGAGAGCTTGGTTGAAGCACTTAGGAACGACAATTTATTTTGGAGACTTACTGCTCAACGTCTTTTGGTCGAAAGAAAGAACATAGATGTTGTACCTGATCTGTTGAATTTAATCCAGGACAAATCGGTTGATGACATTGGTATCAATGCCGGTGCCATACATGCCTTGTGGGCATTGCATGGCCTGGGAATACTGACTGACCAGATGCAGGAAGATATTTCTGCAATGATTGCAACAGCTTTAAATCATCCTTCTCCAGGTGTAAGAAAGACTGCAGCGCAAGTCCTGCCGAAAACAGATAAGTCTGTTAAAACAGTGATAGAAGCAGGAATTTTAAATGACCCAAATAAAAATACACAATTAACTGCTATCCTCGCAGTATCTGAATTGCCAGCATCTAAAGAGATCGGTCAGTTACTCTATGAACTAAGTTTGAAGAAAGAGGTTGCAACAGACGAATGGTTATCGCAGGCGATTTACATTGCGGCCATCAAACATAAAACCGGATTTATTCACGCTATACAAGATTCGGATGCGAAACTGATTGAAGAAATTAAACAAGGTCTGAAAACCAAACCTCAGGACCCATGGAAATTTGATTTGGATATATCGGATTGGGAATCTGTTAAAATTCCGGGATTCTGGGAAACCACAGATATTGGTGATGTAGATGGTACCATCTGGTTTAGAAAAGAAGTGACACTTTCTTCTTCATCACAAGACCAACCAGCCATGTTGCATCTGGGGCCCATTGATGATTCCGATGAAACATGGGTCAATGAGGTCAGGATTGGAGGTCATGAAAGGCAACCTGGCCTGTTCAGAAAATACAAAGTACCCAAAGGTATTTTAAAAACGGGTAAGAATGTGATAGCCATTAAAGTCATTGATACCGGAGGGTATGGTGGATTATCTGCAAAACCGGAAGAAGTCAGGTTAACTATCGAAAAACAAACCATAGCGCTGGCAGGTAATTGGCATTATCAAATTGAGACATTAAAAGGAAATTCCTCAAAACCGATATTCAATCAGCAAAATACCATTGCAAAGGTATTCTTAAAGAATTATTATATGGATGATTCCAATGCAGACGGTTCTGATTATGTAGCTGACTGGCCTGATAATGCCAAAGTCATTCATATCAAAACCATCGTCAATGAAATGAAGTTTGATATCACTTCATTTAATGTGGAAGCTGGAGAAGCTGTGGAAATAAGGTTTTTAAATAATGATTTCATGCAACATAATCTATTGATCCTGTCACAAGGAAGTTTAGAAACTGTTGGAGTTGCTGCCGATAAATTAGCTGCAGATAAAGATGGCGCCGAGAAAAATTATATTCCTGATCTGCCTGAAGTGCTTCATGCCACAACGTTGGTTGATCCTGATTCAGAGGTGGTGCTTAGGTTCATAGCACCCAATAAGGTTGGTGACTATCCTTTTGTCTGCACTTTCCCCGGACATTGGAGCGTGATGAATGGTATTATGAGAGTTACCGCTGGCAAAGCACAATAATAAGAAGATACATCAAAAATTATATTGCTATTTTATGGATGATAAGAAAATAAACATTGCCATCGTAGGACTTGGTTTCGGTGCCGAGTTTATCCCGATATATCAAAAGCATCCGAACGCTAATATGTACGCTATCTGTCAGAGGACCCAATCAAAATTGGATGAGGTCGGTAACGCTTTCGGAGTGAAAACAAGATACAATAACTATCAAGAGCTTCTTAAAGATCCGAATGTTGATGCCGTTCATATCAACTCTCCTATTCCCAACCATGGAGAACAAACCATTGCAGCACTCAAAGCCGGAAAACATGTGGCTTGTACCGTGCCTATGGCGACAACGGTTGAAGAGTGCCATGAGATTGTAGAACTGGTTGCTTCAACTGGCTTAACTTATATGATGATGGAAACCGTGGTCTACAGCCGGGAGTTCTTATTTGTTCAGGAGCTTTACAATAAAGGTGAATTGGGAAAAATTCAATTCCTTAGAGCTTCACATCAGCAGGAAATGGCTGGCTGGCCTGGTTATTGGGAAGGGTTGCCTCCTATGTATTATGCCACACATTGTGTCGGACCAATATTGGCGCTGACACAGGCTGAAGCAGATTATGTATCGTGTTTTGGATCGGGTACGATTGATGAAGCATTAATATCAAAATATGGCTCTCCTTTTGCCATTGAAAGCTGCCACATAAAATACAGGAATTCCGATCTATCGGCCGAAATCACAAGATCGCTGTTCAACACAGCCCGGCAATACCGGGAGAGTTTTGATGTCTATGGTTCCAAGAAATCATTTGAGTGGTCATTAATTGAAGGAGAAGATCCGGTTCTACATACCGGAGAATCACCGGAAAGGGTAACGGTACCGGATTACGCTCATTTATTACCTAAAGAGATCCAGGTATTTACACAAGCAGGTGTATATGACTCGGACGATAATCAACATTTGTCCTTTATCCAGGGGGCGGGACATGGAGGTTCTCATCCACATTTAGCACACGCCTTTGTGAATTCGTTGATTACCGGTAAGACGGCTTATCCTAATGCCAGGCAATCTGCCAATATCACCTGTGTCGGCATCCTGGCACATGATTCCGCTATGAACGGCGGTCACATTATGAAATTACCGAAGTTTACGCTTGAATAAAGGGCTGAATGTACCCAGCAATGAAATAGATTTTCTCATTGGGAGATTGCAATCAGGCTATTGTACCAAGGCGTTTTCAAGTTCTTCCTTAAGCCTATTGCAGTCTGCCGAATCCAAGATGGAATGTGGTTCTAAGTGATTATAGAAGTTTGCAGAATCGCTTTTCAAAATACTGGTAGTATCTGAAAGTACTTCATCTATTTTACTTTCAAACAGCCGGAAGCTTTGCTCAAAATCACTTTGTTTAAGATCCTTGATGCTATCCGAATCAACCTCCTCTCCATACCATACCGTATCAAATTTACCAGAGCAAAGATATTTAAGTTTGTATTGATTAAGTATCACAACATCATTATCGCCAAATGTTTCATCTTGTCCGATTCTGTAGGCCATAGAAAGAAATGGATTGATATCGAAGAGTACGGTATCAAGCATCTGCACCGGATATTGTCTTATTGAATCCATGAATAGTATTTTTTTTGGAGCAAGGTCCTCAATATGATCATTTGGATCCTTATCCAAACTCATGACCCTATCAATCATGATCAGTTCCTCCCCATTTATCACACTATCCTCTCCAATAATATCCAGCGTATAATCAAAAATGTTATCATAAAAGATCACGTTATCAATCTCGTCATCCATGATTAATGAAAAGAAATTGATCAAATTTTCCCTGGCGTTCTCAGTGGCTTTCAGAAAAATATCCCTTTCATAAGCTTGTCTGATCAATTTATCAAGGCATGCTTGCTTGACTTCTTGCAATACTTTATAATCTCGCTGTGCTCTTCTTCTGACCACTAAGAATTCAAAACCCTCCACTCCTTTTTCAGGAATAAACCAGGGATTGATGTCGGCCGACAGGATCTGAGGTTTGAGTCCGATAAAATATATCCTTTGTCTATCTGCATCATATCGAAAATTGTTTTCATCAAACGTTCCGAAATCAAAACCTGCTTTTACCCAACCCCTTCCAAGCAAAACCAGCTGGCTTCTTTTGAATTCCTTCTTGTCTTTCTTCTGCTGAATCGCATTGAATATGGAGAAAAGGGATTGAAAATTTGTGGTATCTCTATAGGACACTATTTTGGCAGTATCCCTGACCAAATCAGTAACCAGATTCTCTTCCTTTCTTTCGCTCAGTCTGTCGTTAAAATGATTTTCTTTGAAATTTCTTCCCTTTATTCTACGAAATATAAAATTCAGGTATTGATCATACAGACTATTTTGTCGAATGTCAGGATAGTCTTCCGTAAAATGTTTATAAATATGCCTACGTTTTATCTCTCCATCTTTAAGGTCTTCATGTAAATCTGAGATCGCTCCAATGAAGTCTTCATTTAAATCAAATACATCCCTTTTAAATACATTCAAATTAGTATCCTGCCGATCCTTAATGGATTCTTTCAAGGAAGAAACCACCTCTCCGTAATACTCTGCGGTGATCAGTTGTCCGATTTCCTTAATACTCTTGACACTGACCGGTGTATCCTTCAAAGTAAGTTTAGATGGAGCAAGCAAGTTAAAAGGATCGAAATAGCTAAAAACAAGAACCCCCGCCACTACCACAATGGCTTGAAAAAGAAAAGAAACACTGCTTGTCAATTTACTCAGAAACATCTTCTTTTTCTCCTTCTAAGTTAACAGGCTGAAACAACCTGTCAACAGGTTCAAATTCAATATATATTTCCTCATAGCCCAGATTCTTCAGCATCCCGACCATGAGTCTGCGCGTTTTATTTTCTGTTTCCTCAACAATACCGGTATATTGAAGGTTCTCTCTAATATCCAATTCTGCCTTACGGAAAAATTCTTCATAATCGACCACATCAAACTTGTTCAAGAAGGCATTATGGGTGATGTCCCAATCCACATCAAACTTGTTGAATGGGTATGAAAAATTGAGCACTTCTATGGCCGGTAGTTTTAAAGTGATTTGTGCTCCTTCAATGACAACATCTTCCTTCTTAAGCTTGGTCATATCAATCCCGGTTTTGACCGTTGCCTGACTATGTGCCACAAAATTTGCTTCACTGATCCGTACAAGTCCCAGTAAACGCTTCTCTTTTGCTCCGACAACCACTTTATCAATGATTGTTTCGGTTGTGGCAAGTTTTGCCGCACTTTGTATCTTACTGATAACAAAATGTCTTTTTTTCTCTTTGCAGGAAAGACAAAAGAAGATGATAAATGATATGTAAAGAAACTTTTTCAATTTGATCAGATTAGCCTACAGCTCCATTTTCGTCTGTCTCCTCACCAGGTTGTTCCAGATTGGAATCATCAATGGCTGGTGTGTCAGCTTCTGGTGCTTCCGGAGTATCTTCCGAGGGTGGTTCAACATCGGGTTCCAAACCATCCGGCGCATGCTCATCTGGTTTGGGATCCTTTCCTCTCAAATACTCAAGTGACTTATTGCCAAAATAAAAGGCTATCATCATTAAAAAAGCCGTTTTAAAGAATTCCAGGTTGTCCACAAAAAGTTGATTTGCCTCTAAACTACTGTCCTTATCCAGTGAGGATATTACCATTGCCAGGGCTCCCACGACCAATGAAAGAGATAAGGAGGCACGAATGGTACCTTTCGGAAGCCCAAGTGTCTCGTCTTTATTTGGATTCTCTGTTCTGATCCTGAAGGAGAATTCATCTTTCTCCTTGGCTCTGATCTCAGCCCAATCTTCATTGGTCAATCCAAGATTAATATTATAGAAATAAATAGCCCAACCATAAAATCCCACAAGAATGCCGATCCAAATGATGATCAATGCTGTCGAAGCCAGGTTGTATATACTTCCATCATTCGTCCTAGCTGTGCTATATCTATCATGGAAATAATCATAGAATGCTGTAACCAGCACGAACAGCAAAATCACTTCAATCAGTATGAATACTAGGATCAAAAACCTGTTGAGATTCTTAGTATTCCTGCGGGAATTTTGAATTCTATTCATAATTATTGTTTTAATGCAGTGATCCAGGATTCATCCTTAATGATGATCCGTGCTTTGGTACCTTGTTCAATTTTTTCTTTAAGAAATCTGTAGAGCCTTTCAAATGTATTCGTGGAGTTTGTAAAAACTTCCTTTCCTTTCGCGATGGTCAGGCTATCAGATACAAGCAGGCAGCCTTTGGTATCTTTATGCGTTCCTCCTCTGTGAATGTATACACCGGTAAATCCAGGTATTTCCTTGATCTCTAAATGATATTGAAACCAATTCGGAAAGTTTCGCCGATATTTTAGTGTCAGAGGTGTATCGCTCTTCAGGAAATCCAGTGCGTACGTACCTGCCGGAATCCTGGTCTGACCAGGAACTTTCACTTCCTGGTAAGTATCTTCCAAAGTATAACAATAAAACTGCTTGTTCAGGTAAAGCAAACCGATGGTGGTATCTTCATCCCTTGAAAATCTCAGTACTGTTAATGTTATCCCCTTAAAAGCCGGCGTTTGGTTCTTTTTGACCAGCTCGGCAGGAAGTTCCCTTGGTATTGACCCTTTTAGGAGATCAGGGTTTTGCTTGCCTGGTTCGGCATTGTCTTTTAAGGAGAGCTTCTCAATGATATAGTTATAAAAGCTCTTTACAGACTGCCCGATCAATCCCACAAGGCCCACGATCCATAACCAGATATCCTCCAGCATATCAGGATTCTTGATAAAGTATATCACCGCGAAAGTGATGATACCAATAAAAATGAGGAACACAATCCGCTTCATAGCTTATAATATTGGCAATCTTGCTTCCATAGGTTGAAAGTACACCACACAATTATGGATTGGAAATTAGTAAAAAAAAAGAAATTCTCTAATTGTAGCGTATTTAAAATTCTGAGACGATTTCTGTGAATTAATCCCATTCGTTATCAGAAAGGTTTATGGGACTGTGTTGAAGTGCTTAGGTGTTTAAGTTAAAATATGTAAGGCCAGAACCACATGAAAGTCATTTTTTAAATAAAAAGTAAACTCTTAATACGACATCAATCATGAGCAAAGCCTACCCTTCATGTTTTCATTCCTCTTCTGGTTCAAATTATTATCAATTATTTAATTACGAATTTTGAATTACGAATTACGAAGCATACCAATTCGTAATTCGTAATTCTTAATTACTTAAGATCTATTCATCTCTGATTGTATTCACCGGATTCAGCAAGGCAATCTTAATAGATTGGTAACTAATGGTAATCAGGACCAGTACAATGGAAAACACACCTGCAATGACAAAGGACAACCATGAAATATCAATATGATAGGCAAATGTTGAAAGCCACTTATCGACCAATACATAGGTGACCGGAACACCTATGATGAACGCGATCGAAATGAGTTTCACAAAGCCTTTCGAAAAACTAGCTACAATATTAAATGGAGAGGCACCCAGCACTTTTCTGATTCCCATCTCTTTCATTCGTTGTTCAACCAAATAAGTCGCAAGTCCAAATAAGCCAATACAAGACATAATAATGGCAATCAGCGTAAAGACATCAAATAGAAACCCGGTAGCCAGGTCCGCTTCATAATCCTTCTGCAGATCCTGATCCAAAAATGAAAAATCAAATTCTTGTGAGGAATGGATCTCCCAGGTATCCTCTATTTTCTCCAGGAGGTTTTGAACATGCTCAGACTTTACTCTTACGGCAATGGTGGGTGGTGTAAACCCTTGATTGCCATTGTAAATCACTACCGGAGAAATTGCCGCATGGAGTGATCTGAAATGATAATCTTTGGCCACACCTACAATGGTAAATTCCGGTCCCGGACCAGTGGCTGCATTCGCAACCTTGATTTTCCTACCAATGGGGTCTTTCAATCCAAGTGCCTCTATTCCCGATTCGTTGATCATAACCGAAAGAGAATCATTGAAATCCGGAGAAAAACCTCTCCCTTCTGCCACATCCATTTGAAGTGTTTCCATGAATTCATCATCGAAGGTGGCGATGTTGGCCCGCATGTCGGACAATTCAGGATCATCAGCACTTCGAAAAACACCGCTTCCGATAAAAACACCAGGCATACCAAATGCTCCTCCAACACTTGATACACCGTCTAAAGTCCTGAGTTCATGTTTAAGCGATTCATAGTCGGTTTCCAGTGGCTGAGTTACATTGATGACCAATATATTTTCTTTATCAAAACCAAGATCCTTATTTAAAAAGAAAGCCATTTGATTATGAACCAGGATTGATCCTGAAATCATCATAATGGAGATGAAAAATTGTAAGCCTATCAAACTATTCCGGAGCCATACTCCTTTTGTGCTGGTTTTATAACTGCCCTTCAAAACACTTGATGGTTGCAAAGAAGAAAGTACCATGGCCGGATAAATGCCTGCCGTAATACCAACTAAAAAAATGAAAATTAAAAATGAGATGATTGAAACAGGCTCCAGCAACATTATTAAGCTTAAAGATTTGCCCAGTAGGTTATTGAAAGCAGGTAACATAATATAAACCAGGATGACTGCAATGAGCGCACTTAGAAAACAGATCAATATTGATTCGGTTATAAACTGGTTGATCAGGCTGCCTCTATGAGAACCCATGACCTTTCTGATCCCAACTTCCTTAGCGCGCTCCGTAGATCTGGCAGTTGAAAGGTTAATAAAATTAATGGTTGAGATTATTAGAATGATAGCGGCAATAATTGCCAACATGTAAATATAAGTGATGTCACCATTGGCATCGATTTCCACATCCAGGTTGGAACGTAGATGAATGTCTGTGAGACCCTGTAGAAAATATAAGAATTTGTGTCCCTCTTCATCGAAATTTGCGCCAAGCCTCTGTGCTATATCGGGCTTTCCGTATTGCTCGACCAAGGCATCGAATTGGGATTCAAAAAATGCTGCATCCACTCCTTTTTTAAGTTTTACGTAGGTATAAACCCATGGATTAATCCAGCTATTGCTTTCAATCGCCTGCCGTATAAATCCTAATTGATGGATAGACCCCATTAGCTCGAATTTATTGTGTGTGGTTGGCGGAACATCTTCAATCACACCCGATATTTTAAAAAGGGTCGTATCGATCAGAAATGTTTTATTCAAGGCATTGGCATCACCAAAGTATTTGATGGCAATTGATTCGGTCAGCACTACCTTATCGGGAGCGTCGAGTGCGGTTTCCGGGTTTCCATGCAAGAAACGGTGGGAAAATACTTTGAAATAATCAGCGTCGGCAAATCGATAACCAGGCTCCTGATAGGTGTCTTCTTCTATTGTTACAGGAACCCGATCACTAAAAAAAAGCTTATGAAATCTTGTTACCTCTTCTACTTGATCGTAATTTTCTTTCAGTACCGTAGCAAGGTTTACCGGAGATGAAGCAAAAAAACGAGTCCGGTCAGGATAGATACGTTCCAGTGCGATTCTATAAATGCGGTCATTGTCTTTATAAAACTTATCATATGACAGCTCATTATTAAGATATACGGAAATTAACAAAACACTACCTATGCCTGCGGAAAGTCCCAATAAATTGACAAATGCATAGACCTTATTTCTGACCAGGTTCCGGTAAGAGATCTTGAAATGGTTGAGTGTCATAATTATCCTGTTTTGTTTGAATTTCTGACTAAAGATGTGGGGTCTGATAAATCGAAATACCTCCCAGCAATAGATCCATTTAGCTCTGAACCTTCCTTTCAGCGTCACATTGTCGATAAACTGTTCTTCCAGATCTCCCAACACCTCGTCCAGCCATCTTTCGGCACAAAACATGGTCAATGCTTTTACAGCGAAACTTGGAGGTTTGTATTTTCCGGAAGGTTCCATGCATTAATTGTAAGCGTTCTTCATAGTGGAGATTCTGGTCCACATGGCTTGTCTTGCTATCTGAATTTCACGAATGAGTTCAAAGCCCTTGTTCGATAAGGTATATAATCGTTTGCTTCTTCCACCTCGTTTACTATCGCTCCCTCCCATTTCCGATTTCAACAATTCCTTGTTTTCCAATCGATAAAGGATGGTATGAATGGTTCCCAAAGCCAGTGATGTACCAAACTCCGATTTAATTTCCTTCTGAATGGAATAGGCGTAAGCGCCCGGATATAACACTGCAATGGCCAGTAAAATAAGTTCCTCTTGTGTACTAATTGATTCAAATTGCATAACTAAAACTATTTGTTTTCCAATTAAAGAACAAATAAAATCCAACATTATACGCTGATATTGAGTCCTATCCCTCTTCTCACTAAAACCTGGTAAAGTCAGAACAATTCAAAGTGACAATATCTAACAATCAGTACCATCACCCAATATTGAAAGATGTATGTTGGGAGATCAGGAAGTCATGGCAAAGCAGGCATCTTTGAATTTTACACTAATGTTTCAGCCAAATTCCCTAAATTGGAGATATGTCAGACATTCCGCTTTACAGTATACCGGACCCTTGCATCGAGTTCAGTGGGTTTAAATTGTATTCTCTAAAATCACTTGCACAAAATGCAACGGCATATCCTAAATTTCCTGTGCAAACTGATATACCCCATCGACATGATTTCTATGAAATGTGTATTTTCTACAAGGGAGAAGGAACGCATGAAATTGATTTTAGTAAGTTTCCTATAAACAACTACAGTGTTCACTTTGTCACACCTGGACAAGTTCATTTGATTTCTAACCATCAACACGCTCAGGGATACATTCTCGCATTTACAGAGGAGTTCGTAGCACTCAATAAAAAGCCGGTAGAAGTGAAAATTGGCGAGTTGCCCTCACCGTACTTAGATATGAATAAGCATGAATTTAAGTTTGTATGGAACATACTCGATGCGATCATGCATGAATATTCTCATCCTGGAGAAGAGAGTGAGGAAATCATAAAGTCTTACTTGCATATTTTAATCTTAAAATCAAAAAATCTTTATGGTAAAACAGAAAAAACAAAAAAGAAAATCAATCCAAACACCAATACTATTTTCAGATCTTTCAAGGATCTGGTGGAAAAGAATTATAGAACCAATCAGCTCGTAAATTTCTATGCTGATCATCTCAATATAAGCCCATCACATCTTAACAAAATTTCCAAGAAGATCTGTGGCAGGACTGCCGGCAACTTCATTCACGACAGGGTAATATTAGAGGCCAAACGATTATTGGTCTTTTCAGATATGACCAGTCAGGAAATCGCTTATCACCTGATGTATAATGACCCCTCCTACTTCAGTCGAATATTCAAGAGGAAAACAGGGTATTCGCCCACCCGGTTCAGAGAAATCAAACTCCAAAAGTACCATCATTTGATTGAATAGTGCATGTACAGGCCAAAGATTTTATTGTAAGTTTAAAATCGAAAGTTCCGAACTTACTTAAATGTGGGACTTAAACGCCTATTACAGATTGCCATTCTTCGGTATTCCTGATGACAGGCTTTTGGAGTTTTCAAAACCCTACTGATACTTGAAAGCTTCTCAATGATTTATTACAGTTAAAAATTTATCTTTTGGAAATAAACAAATCCATTACCCCCGATGCACTAGGCTCCAAATTAGATTTGTTCTGGAAACTGTCCGGCGATAAGATCTTATCTATCGAACAAGAATATGATAAATCAAAAGGGGCTCCAGTATTTACTGAAAATGGTAAGTATACCACCAGAGGATGGACCGAATGGACCCAGGGTTTTCAGTATGGTTCGGCCATTCTTCAATTCGATGCTACCGGAGAGACACAATTCCTGGAATTAGGGAGAAAAAGTACCCTTCAAAAAATGGACTCACACGTCAGTCATATGGGTGTTCACGATCATGGGTTTAACAATATCAGCACCTATGGAAACCTGCTCCGTTTGATCAATGAAGGTAGAATTGAAGGTAGCTCAGCAGAACAGCAGTTTTATGAGTTAGCACTAAAAATTTCAGGCGCCGTTCAGGCCTCCAGGTGGACTCACCGTGAAGATGGAGGTTATATTTATTCATTCAACGGACCTCATTCTTTGTTCGTCGATACCATTCGCACCATAAGAATACTGGAAGTAAGCCATCTTCTTGGGCATTCACCTAAAGGAGAACAAGACGTTACGCACAACCTTATGAAACGTGCTATTCAGCATGCCCTGACTACAGCAAAATATTCGATATTTTATGGAGAAGGAAGGGATCAATATGATGAATGGGGGCGAACAGCTCATGAATGCATTTTTAATACGAGCAATGGAACTTATCGATGTGCTAATTCCCAGCAAGGGTTTTCGGGGTTCACCACCTGGACAAGGGGATTGAGCTGGGCCATGCTTGGGTTTGCAGAACAGCTTGAATTCCTGTCATATATAGATGAGAAAGATCTTGTTGATTTTGGAGGTATCGAAGCAGTGCAAGCTGCTTTTCTAAAGGCAGCCCAGGCAACATGTGATTTTTATATTGTCAATTCATCTCTGGATGGAATTACTTACTGGGATACAGGCGCCCCAAAGCTCCATTTTTTAGAAGATTACCAATCAAAAAAAGCCGATCCATACAATGCATATGAACCGGTCGACAGCTCTGCGTCTGCTATAGGAGCACAGGGATTACTACGACTTGGAAAATATCTCTCAGAGAGAAATGAAGCAAAGGGAACCAAATATTTCCAAGCCGGACTGACCATTGCTGATGCGCTTTTGAATGATCCCTATTTAAGCCAAGAAAGTGACCACCAGGGGTTATTGCTCAATACTATTTATCATTATCCAAATGCCTGGGATTATATTCCAAAGGGCCATAAAATACCCAATGGGGAATCTTGTATGTGGGGGGATTATCACTTTAGAGAGCTGATGTTATTGCTACATAAAATGACCACAAATCAATCGTATTACACATTTTTTCAGGAACTAGTTTAAGAGCAAAATAGTGCTAAAATCAAAACCACAATATAAACGCATTGCGCAATTAAAAACGTCGGCAGATTTTTTGGAATACTGCAGATCCATTCAAGCGGATATTCCATTTGACATGGATTGGTCAATGGACAATAACAAAAAGTTTTCCACTGAATATGCTTTGAACCCCGGGCCAAAAGTCGGTAATAGATTCTGTATTCTACCCATGGAAGGCTGGGATGGTACTTTGGATGGAAAACCCACCCAACATACGAAACGGAGATGGGAAAATTTTGCGATCAGTGGTGCTAAATTGATCTGGGGCTGTGAAGCAGTAGCCGTTCAACATAAGGGACGTGCCAATCCTAACCAACTGCTGATCAATGAATCAAATCTGTCTTCTCTTCAAAATCTATATGATCACCTGATCACCTCCCATCAATCCAAATTCGGGACAAGTGATGATTTATTGGTAGGGCTACAATTGACACATTCAGGGCGTTTTTCCAAACCTAATGATAAAACCAAACCTGAACCTCATATCTTATACAATCATCCCATTCTGAATAAAAAAATGAATTTGGCAGATGATTTTCCGCTGTTGACAGACGAACAGATCATGCGGTTAATAGATGATTTTGTACAAGCAGCGGTATGGGCTCAAAAAATCGGCTTTCAATTTGTCGATATAAAACATTGCCATGGATATCTCGGACATGAATTTCTAACAGCATACAACCGAAGTGGAAATTATGGAGGGGACCTGTATCACAGGACGCAATTCTTAAGAGCTATAGTTGAGGGCATAAGATCTGAAGCCCCTGGTTTGGAAATTGGTGTTCGTTTGAGTGCTTTTGATTATATTCCTTTTAAACCGGGTGAAAATAGTATTGGTATACCATATGAGTTTAATCAGAAAGATTATAGATATGGCTTTGGAGGAAGTATATCAGGTGTTGACATAAACTTGCAGGAAACTTTTGATCTTTTACAGATTTTTGAAGATCTGGGTATCCAATTGATTTGTATTACGGCCGGAAGTCCCTACTATAATCCACATATTCAACGCCCGGCACTTTTCCCCCCTTCAGATGGATACTTACCGCCTGAAGATCCATTGGTAGGTGTAGCCAGGCAAATCAATGTTACCGCACAAATAAAGAAAGCATTTCCAAATATGGCTATTGTAGGGTCTGCCTATTCTTATTTACAGGAATGGCTGCCGCATGTAGCCCATGAGGTACTTGACAAAAACATGGCTGATTTTGTTGGATTTGGAAGGATGGTTTTATCTTACCCGGAAATGCCCGAGGATATTATCAAAGGAGAGGGTTTGAAACGAACCAAAATTTGTCGAACCTTCTCGGATTGCACAACAGGACCCAGAAACGGACTATTGTCCGGTTGCTTTCCATTAGATCCTTATTATAAGAAAATGGCAGCTTATGATAAGCTAAAGGAGTACAAGAAAAACATAAAATCACAATGAAATATGCACTGATCACAGGAGGCACCAGAGGCATAGGATTAGGTATTGCCAGGAGTTTGGCCAATGAAGGATATGCACTTGCACTTAATGGTGTCCGAAAGGAACAGGAGGTTGTTGAGGTTATCAACGAATTAAAATCACTGACTTCCCCTGTAATCTATTGCCAGGGGAATATCGGAGAAGAAAATGATCGTCATTCAATATTGGAAAAAGTAATGAATGAATATGGGCAATTGGATATCCTTGTCAATAATGCCGGTGTAGCCCCCAAACAGCGCCAGGATATTCTGGATACAACGGAGGATAGTTATGATCATGTGATGGACATTAATTTGAAGGGTACATTTTTTTTAACACAGCAAGCTGCAAAAATCATGCTTCTGCATAAAGAAGAAAACGATAGTGCCAGGAAATGTATTATCAATATATCATCCGTTTCGGCAACATTTGCTTCTACCAATCGCGCCGAATATTGTATATCAAAAGCAGGGATGAGTATGATCACTTCTTTGTTTGCCACACGGCTGGCTAAACATGACATACCGGTTTTTGAGATAAGGCCGGGACTCATAGCTACGGATATGACTTCCGGGGTTAAGGAAAAGTATGATAAGCTAATCGCCAATGGACTCACACTCCAGCCAAGATGGGGAACACCTGAAGATGTAGGCAAAGCATTGGTTTCATTGGTAAAAGAGCAGCTGGCTTATTCCACAGGACAAGTTATTATGGTAGATGGGGGGCTTTCAATTCAAAGGCTATAAGATTATTTGTATGAAACAGGCTATACATGAATCCCGACAAACAGGAAGCATAATTAACTTAAACTTAAGTGTCACAACTTCAGCAGACTACAAATTTTATATACATGAAATTTAATAACAAACTGCTTCATTGGAGACTTTGCATCATTGCCGTCTTACTGATCGCACTCCTTACTTTTACCCCTCTTGTCACTCCCTTAGGGATTTATGAGCCTATGCTGCTGGGGCTTCCTTATACACTTTGGGTGGGAATCTGTGTGGCCGCATTGTTAGTGTTCATAACTTATCTCGGCACCAAAGTTCATCCTGGAAACACCAAAAAAAAGGAGGAAGACTATGATTAAATGGATGATTATTTTTTCGATCATTTACCTGGCCATATTAATGACGCTTGCCCTACTTTCCAAAAGGAGAATAAAGAATGTTGATGATTTCATGATGGGTGGATTTAACATTGGGTATTTACTCGGATTCATGACTTTTGCAGCTACTTTGTTCAGTACATTCACCTTGCTGGGAATGCCTGATTTTTTCAGAACTCATGGTATTGGCGCCTGGATATTCCTGGCAGTATCGGATGGTGTAATGGTATTTATGGTCTTGTGGTTTGGCTATCATTTGCGCAAGAAAGCAAAAGAGAGGAATTTTAAAGGCATGGCGGGACTGCTTGTCAGCAGTTATGGAAATAAATGGGCAGGTTATATTTACTTCATTGGCGTCTTTCTTTTTTTAGTACCTTATGTGTCCATCCAAATAAGGGGATTATCCATCTTTCTTGATGCGGCGTTCAATCATGCACTCCCGGCATGGGCATGGGCCTCAATGATCTTATTAGTGATGATCCTCTATAGTGAAACAGGGGGGCTAAAAGCCATTATGTATAGTGATGTATTCCAGGGGATTTTGTTAATGGCAGTGGTATGGGTCATTGCTTATAGTTGTGTTAATCATTTAAATGGAGTAAAACAGTTGTTTCAGGAAGTTAAAGATATCAACGCAGCCTTACTATCAGCACCGGGGCCTAAAGGATTATTCAGTATCCAGTTTCTTATTGCTTCTATGATAGCTATTGTCATGATACCTGTAACGCAACCCCAATTAAGTTCAAGGTTGGTAATTATACGTAATCAATCAAGCATGAATCGCATGGCAGTTGCGGTGGGTTGTTTTGCAATACTAGTCATTATGCCAACCATTGCCATTGGTATGTATGGCGCTGTAAAATACCCTGATCATACCACTTCCGATTTTCTGTCGCAGGTGCTACTATTTGAACAACCCGGTTTCATCGCTGCAGCCACCATGGTCGGATTGATCGCCGCCGCCATTTCAACCAGCGACTCCCAGATATTTGCACTTAGTGGCGAACTACGCTCTCTATTGAAAGGAGAAGACAAAAAGGTATTGACAAAGACCAAGATTGGCATGGTGGTATTTGCACTGGCTGCCTTAATTTTTTCCCTCATCAGCAGTGATCAATTAGTACTGCTTGCCAGGGTTAGCTTTGCGGGAACGGCATTAATGGCTCCCATGATACTTTCTGCGATACTTTTACAACGGACTTTAAACATGTGGTTGGTATGGGCTACTGCTTTGGCCATTGTTGTATTCATAGCTAGTCTATCAGGCATTTTACCTTCCCAGGTCTTTGGCATAAGGATGGATTTGTTGCTTTTTATTGTCTTGTCAATATTTACCTGTTTGACACTATTTTTGGGCAGCAGGAGAAATAAATTGTAAATGATCGTTCGATACACATGATTTAACGATCACACATACTAAGACCTTCTCCTTCTGCCACCTCCATCATCTCTGTTTACACGAAGTTGTCGTCCATCAAGTGATATTCCTTTGAACTTATTTGCCACTGCCTTGGCATATTTTTTTTCAACATCAAAGTAAGCACATTTTTTTTGAAGACTTATATTGCCAATGCTTTCCGTTTTAAGTCTTGCCTGCTCGCAAATGAACTGAAGTAATTCTCGCTTATTCACATTGTCAATACTACCTACATTAATAAAAAAACGTTCAGAGGCACCATTAACCTTTTTTACCTTTTCTCTTTCCTTTGTTGATTTACCCGGTTTTTTTGTTTCTTTCTTCTCAGAAATATTGATGTCCTCGTTTGAGGCTACGGAATTCATAGATTTCAGCTCTTTGGAAATGAGCCTTGAAAGTTAGCATGATCAACATCATGTTTGCCGAGGATGATTTGGGATAATCTTATGTTTACATAATCAATTCCTAATCACCCAGGATAGTGGGTAGTAATGGCAAATAGTTGATACCGAAACTGATTATGGTTTCTATGCACTTTCCGTGTTAGATCCAGATGAATCTTTTACTTCTGACTAGGGAAAAATATTTCAATCATGCAATACTTGGCAAGAATTGATCAACTAACCTTCAGATATATTTGATATTCACTTTAGTAATGAACCGGAGGGATTTGCTTTTGGAAGAGGCTATTATTCAGGTGCTGACTTTAGCCATCATTATAGAGCTATTCATTTTATGGAGTAGGGAGGGGAAACTTGGGTTGGCTCCAAAACAGTCCACGAAAGTAGAACGATTACATCTGTTAATTTCGTATCCAATAGACTGAGTATGCTTTAAGTGGAAATATTGTTATAAAACAAAATAGGTGAAGTAGCAATCCGTTTTTACCTAGTTGTATAACTTTAAGTCAACACCCTTTTTCTGGCAAGAAAGTAGGAATTCATTTGTCCTTGATTAAATGTTAGATATTAGATAGCTGAAGATAATCATAGTTTTCACAGCAGATATCATTGCTAGTCTAATACCATGGATAGGACAGGGAGAGGAAATCAACAAACCGTTCATTAACACAAACTTATGTCAGATATAAAATTCAAAGCACTTCTAGTTCATAATTTGTTTTGGTACGTTCAAAAGCGAAACTTACTCTATGAATGAAATTGATAATTAACGAATTCATGCCAATCAAATAGTTTAAATATTCTGATGAAAATTTGATCAAACCAACTGCGTTCTCTTTAGCAATTAGTGAAAAATGGTGACTTTCAGCGATTAGGGACTCTTTTAATTCAAAAACTGGTTATTTCTAGGTATTGAATAAATCATAATCAAGATATATACTTACTATAAAGTAAAAGGATTTTGTCAGAGTCAATCATAAAGGAATAATAAACAATTTATCAAACCTAAAAGCTGACTCATAGTATGGCAGCGATTTGTCAAAATATTTGAAATCAGAATTATTCATTAATACATCATAATGGCCTGTCACGTGAATCATAAAGTTTAAACTGCCCTATTCCTATGGAAGCAATTAAAGTAGTTAAAGAGCCATTCGCAACGTTGTTTTTTTCAATCCTAAATTATAAGAGGGGCGATCAATGCCTAATAATTTATGATGAAACTTTCAATCCTTATCTAAATGAAATGATTGGTTTTTTCGGAAAGAATAAAATTTTGGCTTCTTTAATCTTTGTTCCGTTTAGACAACAACTATTATTTATTGAAAACAATAGATTACCTCTTGGAATTAAGGCTGCATTATCTGAGGCAAATATAATTGTCAGTGTTGTAAGTTCTGCAGATGATACAACGATTTTTAGAAGGTTGATTCTAAAATCAAGGCGAAATAAAGATTCAAGGTTAGGGCACATAACTGGAATTGACGATGATCTACTTGAAATTATTGATACATCCAATATACACGAAATCCATAGAAGATCCGAAATAGTTGCCTGGATACTAGGGCAAGCCTCTGAAATTAACATTACAAGTTTTGATTCTGTAGGAAATAAATACGAATTATTAATAAAAAAAAGAAAATGGATTGACGAACCTGTTATGAGCCCAGGTATTATTTATAAAAACAGTTGGGGCAACCCCATTCCAGGTGAATCATTTATTTGCCCGGATTATAAAAAGATAAATGGTCAAATCTGCATCAATGGAAGTGTTCCTGGTTATGTAATAGATAAAGGAGATGAAATTATCTTAACATTCAAGGATGGTGAAATGATAAATTGGACAACAAAAAATAAAATCATGAGCCATTTCCTTGAAATCACAGAAAATGAGTCTCGATATTATGGTGATCAAAATTGGAATAAATTTGCTGAGTTGGGAATTGGTCTTAATGAGTCAATCTATCAACTCTCAGGAAATATGATGATTGATGAAAAAATGTTGAATACAATACACATTGCGATTGGCAATAATGAAGTATTTGGCTTCAGAATAAGGTCTAGAAATCACCATGACATGGTCATTGTTAATGCATTATTAAAGGTAGATAATGTGGATATTTTTGAAAACGGCAAATTAAATTTTGACATAATTAAAAAAATTCGAAAAAATATTGCCTATGAAAAAATCAATATAACCAATAATTCAATGATCAGAATTTTTAAATCCAAAATATTTGTCTCAAAAAATAGTGGTGTTTATTTAAAGATTGATAAAGCAGAAAGGACTTCTCTTGTAAAAATAGCAGATAAAACCTACAATGAATTAGTAGAAGATTTTTGTAGAATAAAGGAGGGTGAAAGACAGTCTTATGGATCTCTAATTCAAAAATTGAGCACCAAGCATGACGAAAAAAAGATAAAAAAGTTGATTGAAATAATGATGAACTACAACATAATTAATTGCCTATGAGGAATGATTTGCAATTAATACAATCCGTATTTTGTGAAATTAAGGTACCGGAAACTTATATCAAGAAAATACTCTACAACAATGAAAATACAGGTAATAGATTTAATCTATATAAAATAAACATTTCATTCAAGTATAAAGGTTTAATCGATATCTGGTTTTTTGCAATACTTCAAAGACAAGATGATCTAGCTTCTTCTGAAGAGAAGGTTATAAATGAAGGTTTTGATATCTTTTACTATTGCATGGAGAATGATTACATGCCATTGGTAATTATCAATGACAATGAAGAGATCAACTTGAAAGGTAAGTTTGCCCATGATGAAAAATATGTGTTTTTTATTGACCAAACAGATCTACCTACAAAGGATAATTATCCTAGAAACATTCGGAATACCCCATTGATAAATTCCATCAAAAATAGGCTTGGTGTTAACAATATAAAGAAGTTGTGTCCTTATATACCACAGGAACCAGCTGAGGGGTGGCGCTTTTTTGGAAGAAAAAAAGAGCAAGAATTATTAACCGATACCAAAACTAATGTTTTCATTATTGGTGGTAGAAAATTAGGCAAAACGTCACTTGTTAGACAATTTATGAACTTTCAAGAAAAAAATAATAATCCCTGTTATTATGTGCCTACGCAAAATATAAGAACGGAACATGAATTAGTCGAATCAATTGGATTTGTTCTTTCAAAAAAAATGTTGTTAAGAGCTAAGAGGGAATCTAGTCAATTAAACTCTAACTTTCTTTTGATTCTTTTGAAAAAATTCAAAGTTCAAAAAAATAAATTACCGACTTTAATAATTGACGAAGTTGGAGGGGTAATTCAATATTCTAGTCGAGATGCATGGAATGTTTTTGGTGTTTTAAGAGAGTTTTCACAAACTGGAAATATAAGAATTATACTTACAGCATTTCAAGAAATTGTTTTAAAACAATTTCTTGAATTTGAGAGTCCATTTGTAAATTTTGCTAAAAATTTACGATTGAGAGTTTTTAATAATTCAGAGGTTAAAGAATGCATTATTGAACCCCTAAGCTTGTGGGCAACAATAAAAGATCAAAATAAATTTTTGGAAACCATTTTAGAAAAAGTAGGTAATCATCCATATTTGATTCAGTTTGTCGGAGAATATCTGTTTGATAAATTGTTTGAAGATGGGGTTGATGATATAGAAGAATGCCTTGACTTTTTATTCACTTCCAGTGACTTGGAAATTTATAGAGAGGCAGTGGAAACTATGTTTTTTAATTTACCCTCATCTCTTGAGAAATTTCTATTCCTTCACTTCTGTTTAGATGCTTCTGAAAGTAAAAGTCCCATTAATAAGTTTGAAATATCCCACAAACGTACCAAAGAAATCCTTGAAGCTGAAGTTAATCTCTATTTAGATTTTGAAAAGATCAGACTTTTACTAGAGCGCATAGAATTACGAGGACTGATTACAAATATTAGGAGCAATCACAATAGATATCATATTACTGCACCCGCAATCTATTATTATTTAGAGAAATTTTATTCTCCCATACATGAACTTATGTATGAATATAAAAGTGAAGCTAAAGAAAACGGTCTCGTTGAAAATCTATTTCAAATTTAATGAATACAGCCTTAATTAATAGTTGGAATGTCATTTTTGATAAAGTTGTAAATGAAAACAAATCTCACATAATTGTATCACCAAGAAATTTTGGTGAGGTAGAATTTCGGAATTCTTTACTTAAATATTATGAATCTAAACAAAGTATAATATCTATTCCAACCAAATTAACAAATTCATCAGCACGTAACCCATTCCAATTCTTATTTACTCAAATTCCCAAATCAATTATTACACCAGGGTCAAAAGAATCCGAAAACATCACTGTTAAAGATCGAATTGACTTTTTAAATATTTTAGACGAAACATTGAATAATATTAGAAGAAAATCTCTGGTATTTCTTCTGAGTTGTTCCTGGTCCTATAATCCTAACGAGCTATACAATTTAATTGATATGTTTCACATTATGCTGTCCACACATAGGAAAGCGAAGCATCTTAAAATAATAGTTTTTGATGATTTTAATTTGAAATTTTATTCACAAGAGCTTACCAATAATTTTGCATTTTCTGAATGGGATTATTTTCAAACCTTTTATATTGAAAGAATACATAGAAATGATGGGTTTGAAGCTCTGGCAAAATTTGATTGTAAAAATATTGACCAAGCATTAAATAACATAGGGAATCATCCTGGCTTATTGATTGAAACAATCAATATTCTAAGCGCACGGCCTGAAATGAACCTAGATCAATTGAGTAATAGTTTGTATGATTGTTATGCCATAAAATATCTTATCGAGAAGTTCAGCGGCAAAATCGATGATTACAAAAATGAAATACTTGATTTTACAAAGCCCAAAAATTTACCTTCTGCTAAAAGTATACATTTGAGAGAGCTAATTAGATTGGGTATTATTATTAGAACAGAAAAAGCATTATCTGAACTTTGTCCAGGAATTATCAGAGACCTAATAATGCAAAAGATCAGCAAAATGTATAGAAATAGCTCCAAGAATGCTACCAGCAAAGTTGTTTTGCCGATTGTAAAGGAATGGTGGTTTGTAAGTTTACTGATTGGAATTATTTCAGGGGGCATAACGAGCTATATTTTGGGATCTTTTAATAGCTTTTTAATTGTAAGTTTTCTAAGCTTTTTAGTTGTTTTCTTAAAAAATCCAAGAAGAAGATTTTATAGAATGGGGTACGGAGTTATTGGGCTATCTGCTTTAAATAAGTTACCCGATTTTGAATATAAATTATTTGAAAAAAATTATCTATTTCATTTCAAAATATCAGATGACCCCCAAATTATTGGAATCGTTAGTATGGCTCTAATCCTACTGGCTGCCCTTTTATTTTGGTTCGATTATAAACTAGACAAAAACGACCAATAAATTGCAGTTAAGTTCATACAAATGAACCACTCCTTTTACATGTCAACTATTGAATCTTATATCCAAATTTAATATGATTTTCAACTACGTCAATTGTATCTCCTTCTACCACCTCCATCGTCTCTGTTCACACGAAGTTGTCGTCCATCAAGTGATATTCCTTTGAACTTATTTGCCACTGCCTTGGCATATTTTTTTTCAACATCAAAGTAAGCACATTTTTTTTGAAGACTTATATTGCCAATGCTTTCCGTTTTAAGTCTTGCCTGCTCGCAAATGAACTGAAGTAATTCTCGCTTATTCACATTGTCAATACTACCTACATTAATAAAAAAACGTTCAGAGGCACCATTAACCTTTTTTACCTTTTCTCTTTCCTTTGTTGATTTACCCGGTTTTTTTGTTTCTTTCTTCTCAGAAATATTGATGTCCTCGTTTGAGGCTACGGAATTCATAGATTTCAGCTCTTTGGAAATGAGCCTTGAAAGCAGTTCGTTTTTATCAATCCCAACAAAGGCCTCCTGTACCTGTTGCCATTGTTCATCTGAAATATCTCTGGCTATTTCAGTATTCACGATGTCCTTTGCCCACTGAGTTACCCTGTTGCTCTGAATCTCCAGAGGTGTTGGAAGCAGTTGTTTTTCCATCCTGATCTTCAGTGCTTTTTCCAGAAACTTAACTTTCTTCAAATCATTCCTGGTAGCCAATCCAAGTGAAACTCCTTTTTTACCGGCCCTGGCAGTACGTCCGCTACGGTGTGTATAAAATTCGTTGTCATCCGGGAGTGTATGATGGATCACATGGGTAACATCATTTACATCAATTCCTCTGGCTGCAACGTCCGTTGCGATTAAGACCTTAATCCTTTTGGATTTAAAGCTTTTCATGACAGTATCCCTGTTTCGCTGCGTAAGATCCCCATGCAAAGCATCTGCACTGTAACCATCATTATTCAATGTTTCGGCCAACGCTTTGGTCTCACGTTTGGTGCGACAAAATATAATACCATGCATTTCCTCTTCGGTGTCCATGATTCTCTTGATCGCTTCCGTTTTATCACTGGCCTTTATCAAAGCATAGCGATGCTCAATATTTTCATTAACTACATTACCAGTATTTACCGAAACTTCAACAGGATCCTGCATATACTCATGTACAATACTTTTGATGGCCGGTGGCATAGTAGCTGAAAATAGCCAAGTAGATTTTTCCTGTGGTGTAAATGCCAGTATTTTGTTTAAATCCTCTTTGAACCCCATATTAAGCATTTCATCGGCTTCATCAAGGACTACTTTTTCAATATTATTGAGCTTTACCGATTTACGTTTGATCAGATCAATGAGTCTTCCCGGTGTCGCTACAATCACATGTGTTTCTTTCTTCAATCCCCTTATCTGCTCGGTAATAGCCGCTCCACCATAAACTGCCTGGATTCTAATTTTTGGTAGAAATTTTGCAAAACTTTGCAACCCTTTTGCCGTTTGCTGAGCCAATTCTCTTGTTGGGGACAGGATCAATGCCTGGGTAGATGGGTTTTCAATATCCAACGATTCTAGCAGGGGTAATCCGAAAGCTGCAGTTTTTCCGGTACCTGTTTGTGCCAATCCTATGAAATCACATGGGCCATCTGTCAAAATGGGAATTGCCTTTCGCTGTATTTCCGAAGGTGTTTTGAAATCCAGATCCTGTAATGCGTCAAGTAAACTGGAAGAAAGTCCTAATTGAGAAAAGTTGCTCACTATCATAAAGTTAAAATGAGGCGCGAAGGTACGGGAAATTAAATGAAATACAGCAAGTTCACCTGATTATTTTATCTTGAACAAGCTATGAGCCATCTTCTACTGCATTACGCGCTTTGACTGCAAACTGACTTGGTGTAATACCCTCTTTCTTTTTGAAATAAGCGTTGAATGTGGATTTACTGTTAAAACCAGCCTCATATGCCAGCCCAAGTAAACTATATACAGCCCTTTTGTCCTTCTTTACCAATCGCTTAAATTCTTCAAGCCGAAAGTTGTTGATGAAATTATAGAAATTGACACCGGCACATTCATTGATCGCTCTTGAAACAACCAGTTCAGGAGCCTCCACAGCTTCAACCAGATCACTTAGGCGTAATGTGGGATCAAGATAGGGTTTTTCATTATTAATATATTGTAAAATCGTCTGGTACAAATGCTCAAGTTTCAACTGCTCTTCCTTATCCAGATGGGTCTTAACAGGTGTGGGATTAAGTGCAACATGACTGAGGATAATAGGCTGTCGCATTCCATAATATCCTATCCAAAATATCATACCTACATTTACCATCTGACCAAACCAATAAAATGTTCCAATTCCCGGTAAACTGGATCCCTGATTTTCTAAAATGAGTTGGACGATCCAGGCTGTTAAAAGAATGCTGATCATGACGGTCATAAGTTTCAGCCAATTCAATAACACACCATTCAATGATGAAAACTCATGAACAACATTTTCGTGATACTTCTTTAGTTTAAACAAAACCATCAAAGCAATTCCCAAAGAGAAGAACATTCCACCAGCTCTATAATACCAAAACCAGCGCTGCCCCCAATCCGAATTGTGCCAATGCATTTTTTCATCAGGATGATACAAAAAAAGTATGGAAAAAATATACAGTTCAAGGATGGCAGGAAGTAAGATGGTCCAATGACGCAAGCCCATATCGAAACGTTTATCAATCAACGCACTTTGGTACAAATACAAAAGCGGCATATAAGCATAAAAAAAATTGATAGGCAGATATAAAAGTTCGGGGAAATCAGCGAAGCTTTCTGTGCTTCTCAGGTAGTTATTAAAAAATTCAATGCTATAAGTAAATATAAAACCGGCCATGAACTTATCAGCCCTGGTCTTCTTTGCAAAAAAGAAAATAAAGGCCAATAAAATTCCCTGACCAAAACCTATCAGACTAATCGATCCGGATATGAATCTTAATACCTCCATATATTCGAAAACAGGAATTCCTGAAGTTCTCATCGGGGAGAACACCGGAATCCAAGGGAGTAGCGTAAGCATGACTACTCAGATGTCGAATATATAGGTTTTCTTTCAGTAATGTAGGTGACACGAATAAAAAAAACAGTGCAAACGGAGATGATACCAACAAACAACCAAAAGTAGGCAGCTCCTTCAAAACGAGCAAAGAATCCATCAGCGGCAATACTAGCATTAATCCGTGACACCAGTAAATTGCCTAAGGAATTGGTCAATAGCCATATGGCTGTGATCGTACTTTTTGTTGACTTCGGCGATTGTGTAAAGGCATATTCCAAACCTGTGAGTGAGATCATCACTTCACCAGCGGTAAGTAAAGTATATGCCACTATTTGGTAAATTATTCCCGGGGTCTGGCCGGCATCAATTTTTTCCTGTGCTACAGCTATGAACAGGAAGGCACAAATCGTCAAAACAAAGCCCAGGCTGATTTTTCGAAGCGGTGTTACCTTCAATCCTATTTTTCTCAATAAGGGATATAATACAAAAGAAAACAGTGGAACATAGACCAAAATTAACACAGCATTGATGGCTTGAATTTGTTCGGGTAGCCACTCAATTCCAAGAAAAAGGCGGTCCATGTTCCTGGCCTGTAATACCCACTCGGAACTGCTTTGATCGTACAAGGCCCAGAAAATCGGAATGAAAGCAAATATGCGGAGTACTCTACCGATAGCGCTAAAGTTATTCACTGTTTCTTCACCATAATGGTCTTTAATCTCTGAAGCAATTTCCACCCATTTTGTCTTTCTTTTCCATAACCAGGTCTTCAGAGATAGCCAGGATACAGACAATAAATTGGCTTTGGGAAAACCCTTTGGTTCCACTCGAACATACTTTTTTCTCCCTGCATAAAACAGCCAGGTGGATAAGCCCATGAATATTCCGGGAATGCCGAAAGCTATGGCCGGACCGAAGTTGGCATAAAACCAGGGAATTGTCATCATAGACAAAAAAGATCCTGTATTAATACCAAAATAGAATAGCTCAAAAGCTTTGGAACGGATAGATTCGGTATGATGCGTAAATTGATCACCAAGGTTGGCAGATGCATTGGGTTTAACGCCTCCGGCTCCAAGTGCTACCAAAATTAGTCCCGTGTAAAATCCTTCATAATGTTGCTCAAAAATAGCCAGCATGGCATGTCCCAAACAATAAATCAATGAAAACCACATGATGACCTTATACCTTCCCCAAAACCAATCCGCTAAAAATGCACCGACAATGGGTAGGCCGTAGGCCATGAAGATAAAAAAATGCACTGTTTCATTGGCCTGTGCCTCTGCTTTTACGGTGAGTGCACTATCATCCATGGGATTGTAAAAGTGAGCCACTAAAAAAGTTACCAGGATAGCCCTCATTCCATAAAAACTAAAGCGCTCAGCAGCTTCATTCCCTACAATATAGGCTACGCTTCCAGGCATGGTATTCTTCTTGGTGGTATCGATCATAAAGCTGACAGTTTATTTAACATGAAATGTTGACAGTGGTACACAGTTCCAATGAGCCAAATCCAATGATATTAAGCTATCAAAGCCGAATCGCCCGAATCAGCTGATCCGGACGTCCGAATGATTAGTCGGACGTAGGGTTGCAGGTTGCAGGTGGTGCAAACTTAAATATGCTTCGAATGGTTTCAACTTCATGGTGAAATTGAATAAAGATTAACTCAAAATTCATCGCTAAAAACTCAACACTTCAACAAGTAATTTGAAATTCTTAATTCCCAAAGGTGTATCTTTGCGCCCGCTAATTATTAATTCGTTTTGAATATTCACAAATAGATACATTCATGCATAAGGTAGTTATCCTGGGTGCGGGCATGGTCGCCAAACCGATCGCAGATTATTTATTGGAAAATAACATTGAACTCACCATCGCCAGCAGAACCGTTTCCAAAGCAGAAGCGCTTATCAACGGCAGGCCAAATGGAAAGACCATTGCCTGGACCATGGATCAGTTGGAGGTATTGGAAAAAATGGTAAAAGAAAATGATTTGGTTGTCAGTCTTTTGCCATATACACATCATGTGATGGTCGCTAAATTATGCATTCAGTATAAAAAAAATATGGTCACCACTTCTTATGTCTCTGATGAAATGAGGGCATTGGATCAGGAAGCAAAGAACGCAGGCATTATTATCTTAAATGAAATCGGTGTGGATCCGGGGTATGATCATATGACCGCTATGAGGATTATCGACAGGATCCATAATGAAGGTGGAGAGGTAGAAGAATTCTATTCCTTATGTGGTGCTCTGGCGGCACCGGAAGCTGCTAACAATCCATTGAGGTATAAATTTTCGTGGAGCCCAAGAGGAGTTGTCATGGCAGGGAATAATGATGCAACCTTTCTAAAAGATGGTGAAACAATCACGATACCCACCGAAGATCTATTTAAAAAACCTTTGCAAATTAACTTTCCTGAAATAGGTGATATGGAGGTTTACCCAAATAGAGATTCTTTGGATTACATCAATATCTATGGTATTCCTAAGGTCAAAACTATGTACAGGGGAACTTTCAGGTACAGGAATTGGTGTAGCAGCCTGGACGGACTGAAAGCACTCAATTTAACTTCATATCAGGAAATGGATTTGACAGGAAAATCATATGCTGACTTTGTAGCGGAAGTGAGTGGATTGGACACCAGTTCCGATATCAAATCACAAGTTGCCCGTAAGCTTGATTTAAATGAGGGAAATGAGGTCGTAGAAGCCATGGAATGGCTGGGGTTGTTTTCCTCCAAGCCGGTTCATAAAGAAAAAGCTTCTCCTTTTGACATCATTGCCGATCTAATGCAGAAAAAGATGATGCTTGGGCAGGATGAAAGAGACATGGTCATCATGCAACATATCTTCACAGTTAAAAACAAGCACGGTGAGAGAAAGCTCATAAAAAGCAGCATGTTGGATTTTGGCGACAATCAATATACCTCTATTGCTAAAACAGTGGCCTGGCCAGCTGCCATTGCAGTAACCATGATCCTTAACGGATCCATTACCTTAAAAGGTGTTCACATTCCTATAGAACAAAATATCTATGAACCGATCCTGGAGAAATTAGAAGCACTGGGCATTACTATGAAGGAAGAAGATGATTTGGCCTTATCGGAAAAGTTATAAGTGAAACGACTTCTTATACATCTGTTGGAAATGATCAGATTTCTTTAAACTTGATCATGAAATAAATGTAAAACTCAAAGCTTTGGTTCCAGCCATAATGTTCCGGCTGCCATTACAAATACAATAAAAAACCACCAGTTTGAGATAGGCACTTTTTTCATCTTATCATTGGGTACCTCTTGACGAACCAACGATTGTTGGGCCCGATTTCCTAATAGGCGGTTGTGATAAAGCTGTCTGGCTAACCTCAGATCCAGCCAGGCGGTATCGGATTGTATAAAGACCCATTTATGGTCCATGCTGTCCTTTTCTGTATTGATTCTTAGCCAACCGGTGCTATCAGGCCATATCTTTCCATGAAACAATTGAGGAATGTGAACATCTTCCTGAAGGTAGAACTTATAATCTAATCCTGCCGAGTTTTCAGCAATACCTATGGGTCTTGATTCGTTACTGGTAAGTTGAAGTTCCAGCGGTTCATTCACAAAAGCCAACACAGAAGCTTCATTCCAATAATTTTGTTTCTGCTCCCTTCTGCTCACTTCATTTAGGATCTTACTCCAAAGCAAGCTATATTCTCTTGTTTTTCCTTCCAGTAGTAGATGATAACTCTTGCTAATTAGGTTTATACCTACCATCCCCAGGCCCAAGTGCTGCTTAGCAACATAATTACCATTTGCATTGATCAAAACATCGGCATTCCATGACCCGACGATTTCAAATGGCCAATTGTATAGTATCATGGGTGTTTCAGTTCCAAATTCATTACTTGTGATCTGATCATGGCCAACAGATTTTAACTGTAATCCCGAATAGAATTCTCTCACACGACGAACGGTGACTTGGTTTTCCAATTGTCCATCACCAAGGATCAATAGTCCCAAACCGGTATCGGAAATGGTATTGCGGATATTATTCCTCTCACGCTTACTTAAAGATGATAATGATCCGGCATCAATCATCAACACGTCAAATTGTCTCAATAATTCCTTATCCAACAATGACAATGAAGCTTTCTGTCTGTTGATAAATTCATACCGGTACTTGTCCTTTGAAATCTGATGGCGCATCGCCAGCCCATTCCCTTTTCGTTCAAGCCAGTTCTTTAAATGTTTTAGCTCAAAAGTTGGAAAACTGTTAACGATCAAAATCTGCATTTGCTGTATGTCATTAACAACAACAGGAAAAATCTCACTTGTAAGCAGGTCACCCGTTTCATTTTCAACAGTTAACCGATAAGTTAACCGTCCTGGCACCCTGGGTAAGGTTTTCAATTTCACCATTTGCTCACCCATACCCTCAACAATAATAGAATCAAAAGCTATACCTTCATCGCTTCCTAGCTTTAGTAAATGTTTGCCTTCAACTGGTTTATTGTAGGTCATGCTGATTTGCAAGGTATCGGTAAGGGCAATTTCAGTGTTATACCGCAGGTCTACAATTCCTTCCGGCGGTTCACTTCCGATGAAATGAACATAATCTTGCTTAACGGCTGATAAAGAACTCTCAGGCACTCCATTCCCGAGGATTATTAATGAATCCAACAATGGAAATTTTCTGTTCAAATAGAAGAAATCGGGAATGTATTGTGCCTGATGGTTTTTTAGTTTCAGGCCCTCCAGATTTGAAAATATTTGTCTGTTGGTTCCGGTCGCTTGCAGGCTATCCAAATCAGCCACATTAAAACCATTTGTCAATAGTATAGCGCTGAATGGCTTGTATGATTGTAAATAAACAGGCTGCAGGATCAATAAAAGCAATGAAGCAATCAACAATATATTGCAGAAATACCTCATTCCTTTACGAAAGTAGCTACGGCCCTTTCGACGGGTTTCCAACCAAATCAAAAACACAAAAAGGACAACGCTTATTAAGAGTGTTGGTGTGTTGAGGTGTTGAAGTGTTGCGGTTGTCATATTATATGGCTAATGGTAAGATCCTCCCCCTGCCCCCTCCAGAGGGGACATTTAATGGGTTCGATCAATTATCATGTGGCGATAAAAATTATTCATTATTCATTATTCATTATTCATTATTCATTATTCATTATTCATTATTCATTATTCATTATTCATTATTCATTACTAATTATTAATTGCTGTTTTCCTCAAGGAACTTTAAATATGTTCGTAACAATGTATCCATGTTTTGGTGTTGCATGAACGGTTCAGGTTGATTATCGGGAATTATTTCCAGACAAGCGTTTTTAATGGTTTTGAGCGCCTCAGGAACTTCATTCCTCTCTATGGAATTATCCGAAAGTTGTTTCAAATACATCAAGGTTTTTAAATACTTACCGGGAGTTTTGAGTGCTTCTGATGCCAGTTCTTGTCCGGCCTTTTGAAGAATGATCTGTTGTTCACTGGTCACTTTGAAATGATCATTACCCAAATCTTCCAGGATCAATAATGTAGTTTTCAGATACGGAAAAATTTCTTCTCTCTCCGAGGCACTTAGTGTATTAAGGTTTTGTATCTCATCTAAATCACCCGATAAGCGCTTTTCATGTGGTTTTAGGGGTGGTGGTTCAAAACCAATACGTTGCACATATATCCTCGCATGCATTCTTATTTCCTTAATAAGGTCAAGTGCATCATATTCATATGGTAAGGCACTATTAGGATCGAACAATCTTAGATGGAGTTCGGAATCCCACATAATGGCAAGCGCCTTTCTGAGCTTTTGTTTGATAGATTCTGCGTGATAGGTGAATTCTTCCTCAGTATCATGTGCATGTATATAAGCAGCTAGCAATTCGTCCTCATTATTTTCTTGATCAGGATCTGTCTGTTCCGAATGCTCTTCATGCTCATGGTGATGTTCATCGGGTGTCTCTTCTGCCTCATCATGAGTTTCCTCCTGCGCCTCAGCCGCGTCATCAATGGCGATACCCGACTCAGCCTCTTCACCAAGGTATTGGCCATATTTAAGTCTCAGCATTTTCTGATCATACCCCAATGCATTGCTTCTTTGTTTAAACTCCTCTCGACTTATTTTATGCTTGTCGGCAATCAGCTTTTCAGTATCAATAATAATTTGTCTTTGACTTCTGAAATAATCCGGCATCAGATCCACACCTAAGCCTCCATCCGCAATGGTCACATATTCTGCGGTATCCTTAAGTGCTATAAAGTACATTTCCGTTCTCCCTCTATTAGGATTGGGCGCACGATTATCAAAGGCTTCAAGAAAAAAGTAAAGTTCATCCCCCGGCTCCATACCAAGCGCCTTAAAACTTAAATCTCTTGTGACTTGTATAGATCTTTCATTGGCAAAGGATTGATCAAAATTCAGTTTTTGTTCCCTGAATTTCACCGACTCTCCGGACCCTTTGCTGACAGTCGCAATGATCCTGGCATGCCTGATCCCATAATCATCTGATATCAAAGCACTTAACTTGATCATCTCCAAACTATCGTGGTCTAGTCGTAGAAAGAGAGGCATATCTTTGACCATAATCTCCGGATCAGTATCATTGATCAACTCCATTTTATAGTAATCCGACTGTTTTATGGAGTCATTTTCCGAAGTGAATATTAATTGATAAAAACCTTGTGCTTTCAGCTCCAAAGAGGCCAGGTAAGTATTGGATTTACTTCTTTGAACAAGTGCTATGTTATTACCATTGTGGAGTTGTAGGTTAGCTGATTTTATTGATTCGGTGAATTCAATTTCCCAAAACAACATTGAACCTATAGGAGCCTTTATATGCAAGTCGTCGGTTTTATGTTCTTTGATTCTTGTATAAGCCGGAGGTCGGATGGTTAGCATAGCTCGTTTTATAGATGGAAGTTTATTCCAACTTGTTTGGTCACCCTCTCTTGTAGACTGTTCAGTCCCGATCGAAGCATCAGCATTACTGTGCTCTAACTTATTATTTAAAATCACAAACCATAATACAACGCTCATCAATAAGCATAGCATGAATATGGCCATGCTCCTTTTCAAGACATTCGGTGTTCGTAGTTCGGAATGGATTGTTTGAAATCTACCGGCTATTCTCCTCCTTTGTAATTTCTCCAGAAGCGAAAGTTGGGTTTCATTCGCCAATAGCAACTCAGTGCTCTCCTCAAGGTATTCATAGTTTCTATTTATAAACCTGGCAGTGTTTATTGGCGTGATATGGCGCCGTTGTCTCCTATAATAGAATAATCCTGTCGCCAGGATGAATACTATGCCCACTGTAACCAATACTATATGCATATCATCCGGTAACCAGATATTTATTAGCAAAAGGCATAGCAGTGTTATGCCCGTAAGGACCAAAACAAAGCTACCCACGGATTGTCGTATCCATTTGGTTCTGAGTCTTTGTATGGTTTCCTTATGATCCATGTTAAGATTTTTTGATATGTGCCACCCACCTTTCTCCAATAATCAAAAGCAGCAATACAACCCAAAAATAAGGATTCAAACTTGCCCATATTGCCTTGTCTGTATCTTCGGAAAGATCCGATGAAACGATCACTTGTTTCTGTGTTTCATCAATGCCTCTCTGATCCCAGTTAACAGTTTTTAAAACGTTTGTTGAACTAAATAACTTGATCAGCTGCAATGGCAACTTGCTATAATCGGCCTTTGGTGCGAGGTAATAAAGGTTTTTTTGCTGATCGGAGGCAGTAATTATTTCTCCGGTAATTTCTTCCTTATTGGGATTCAGCAAAATCAGTTTTTGATTTTGTTCATTTCTTTCAAAGGCAGGCGGTTCATCAGATAAAAGAAACAAAGCATCTGCCTGCGTATTTTTCAAACTGAAATGGTCATCTATAATTCGATTATCAATAACGATGTTTTCCGGTAGAAAATGATTTGCCGTTTCCAATGCAGCCAATAAACGTAAATTGTAGGCTCGATATTCAGCTGAATATCCAATAACAACTTGAATATTTTTAAGACTATCTACCCTTGTTAGTTTGTTTTTTCCTTCCACAGAAACAAAGCCGTCATCTATTGTTAATCCAGGCAAACCTGGAATGTCCTGGCTGTTGTATCTCGTTTCCACCAACCTTTTTAGAGAAGTCCCTTGAAAGTCACTTTCTGCAATTGTAAAAGAAATGCTATCTGATCCAACTATATGAGCTTCAATTGGAGAAACGGTAGTATGATTGTTGTGATAATCCATCCAAACAATCTCGGTAGCGATTTCCGGTCTTCTTCCGTCAAAGTTGGACAATTCTGATGAAGTGATCATAATAATACGATCTCTTTGATCGGCCTGGAGATTTGCTTCTTTCAAAATTGACCAGTGATTCTGTTGATTATCTATCTTTGGTATTGGCATCTCAGGGTCCCATAAGGAGAGGTCATTTGTGATCAACCTGACTTCCATTCCCGAATTGTTTAAAGAATCCAACACTTGAAGCACCTTTTCATGGCTAAGGAGGTCGGGCTCCACCAACACAAGTGTATTTTCTTCCATTGCTTTGATAGTCTTTCCAAATCTTATTTCAACAATGATGAGTGTTAAGAAGATCAAGATCAATAACCTTAAAACAAATAATAAGATCTGGTTCAACTTAACATTGCTGGATCTGGGGGTTTCTCGTTCCTCCAATAATTCAACCGACGCTATTTTTATTACGTTCCCCTCCTTCCTGTTCCATAAATGGATCGCCACAGGAACAGCCAACGCCAAGAGGCCAAACAAATAAATTGGGTTGATCAATTGGAACATTTTCTTAAATGTTGATGTGTTGGGGTATTGAAGTGCTGATGTTATTCCATCCCAATCAACTAAGGCACATAATTGTTAATTGTTAATTGTTAATTGTTAATTGTTAATTGTCATAATAATGATTTTCTTCTTTGCAAAAATTCGAAAATACGCTCTCCCAAAGGCTCTGAAGTATTGAATAATTCATAGGCAATTTGATTTTCGAGCATATTTTCTCGTATTGAATCGATTTTTTTCATCATCCTTTTCTGGTATTTCTTTTTAGCCTGGACGGTATTGATTTGAACTTTTTTACCTGTTTCCAGGTCTTCAAATACCGTAACACCCTTGTAAGACAGATCCAATTCATTTTGGGACACTAAATGAAAAACAAGCACTTCATTTCTATTCGTCTTAAGTCCTGTAATGAATCTTTGCAGCTCATCCTGATGCTCATACATATCGCTAATGAAAATGATCATTTCTTTGTGCTCGCTAACCATATCACCTTTTTCCAGGTATTGCGGCCATACACCTTCAATTTTTACATTCAGTAATTGATATAAAAAACGATGAAAATACTGTGCGCTCAGACCAGGTGTAAGCTGCATAGGTGATTTATCATTGACTGCATACAGCCCTATTTTATCCCCTTGCTTATTGGCCAAATAGGCCAATGTTGCAATCAGAACCCTGGCAAACTCAATCTTCTTAATTTTATTTTCTTCATGTAACATAGAGGCACTCGCATCGAGGAAAAACTTCACGGTTATATGTGTTTCAATCTCGGATTGTTTTATATAAAAACGCTCTGAACGTGCGTACATCTTCCAATCCAACAACCTCAGGTCATCACCAGCCTGATAACTTCTGTATTGACTGAACTCCTGCCCCACGCCTACTCTATTACTATTATTGGCACCTGACAAATATTCTTCCACAATGATCCTGGCCAATAATTCAAGACCTTCTACTGTATTTAGAATTTCGGGTTTTAATAGAGAGCTCATTCAAGTGTTAAAGTGTATAAGTCTTAAAGTGTTAAAGTGTATAAGTGTTAAAGTCAATATACTTTCTACTGGTTGACTTTAGCACCTTCTAGTAGCTTTTGAGTGATGAAATCAGCATTGATTTGTTCTGCTTCTGCTTTGAAATTCATCAAGATCCTGTGACGGAGAACCGGAAAAGCCACCTGCTTTATATCTTTTGGAGTAACTGCGAAGCGACCATTTAATAAGGCATTAGCCTTGGCGGTCAATATCATAGACTGTCCGGCTCTGGGACCAGCTCCCCAGCGGACCCACTGATTGACAAAATCGAATTTATTGGTTTCTCCGGGACGGGTGGATCTAACAATGCTATTCACATATTGCACCATGTCCTCACTAATGGTAACTTCTCTGACCAGTTTTTTGATTTTCACGATCTCCTCGCCACTTATCACCGCTGTGACCTCTTCACTTATGGTACCCGTGGTACTTGATAGTATTTGCTTTTCCTCTTCCTCGTTAGGATAACCGATTTTAACATAAAGTAGAAATCTGTCCAACTGAGCTTCAGGCAATGGAAATGTTCCAGCCTGTTCAATGGGATTTTGGGTAGCCAAAATGAAGAATGGATTTCCAAGGGGATAAGATTTTCCACCATAAGTCACTTCAAATTCCTGCATGGCTTCCAGCAATGCTGCCTGTGTTTTTGGAGGCGTTCGGTTGATCTCATCAGCTAATATGATATTGGCAAAAATGGGTCCTTTATTAAACTTAAAGAACTTTTTCCCACTGCTATGATCCTCTTCCAAAACCTCCGTTCCGATGATATCGGAAGGCATCAGGTCAGGTGTGAATTGGATTCGGTGAAAGGACAAAGCTATCGCATCCGACAATGTTCTGATCATCAGAGTTTTTGCCAGCCCGGGTACACCCTCCAATAATGCATGACCACCAGCCATAAAGGTGATCAACAATTGATCGATGGCTTCTTCCTGTCCAACGATTACCTTCTTAATTTCCTTTTTAAGGAGATCCAATTTATCAATTAAGGTATTAACTTCTTTCTCCAGTGTGTCTAAATCTTGATTCATTTTGCAGGTTTCAGATGTCGGGTATCAGGCTTCAGGTTTTAGGGTGAATTTTAATATCCAATTTGTTAGGTAAATGTTTTGAATTAAAAATTTAAAATTAAAAACTCATAATTATCTATGAGGTCAATGCATACATCACAATATTTACACCAAACCTTGTATTGTCATTTTTATACCATCTTTTGTTCCGATAGTCGTAATCCCATTCACAGCCGTAGTCTTTATTACTATACAATACACCAATTCTTCCATTGATCTCTATGGCTTTCAAGTAATCATGTACTAAGTCATCTCCCCAACCATTGAGTTCCTGAGAAGTTGTAGGCGGACCATCCTCAAAATCAAAGAAAGTGCTATAGATCTCATGATCATTGGGAATTTTTTTCAATTCATCTTCCCCAAAAATCTCAGCCATCTGTTCTTCAAATGATTTTGCAAATAATCCATCAATGTCGTGATTACAATCATCTGCAAAAACGAAGCCCCCATTTTTCACATATTTCTCAAAATTCTCGCTTTCCCTTTTATTGAACTGTACCAGTTTATGTCCGGTGATATAGCAGAATGGTGCATTAAAAATCTCATCGCTACTGAGTGGAACAATGTGCTCTTTTGTATCCACTTCAATTGTTGTGTATTCAATAAGAGAATTCAACAAATTTGAAGGCATACGCTGATCCACGTCCCAATCGCCGGATTCATATTGAAGCCGGGTAAAGAAGAATTTGTTGCTCGCGAATTTTGAGTTTTGAATTTTGAGTTTTGAGTTAGCGTTTCCCATGTTCCCTTAATATTTCATTTTCTCTCGGTACACATAACTGGAGCACATTTTCAATGTGTTCCTATCTATTTGTCCATTTGAAATGGGCACTTGTTAATATCTAAAACTCAAAATTCAACATTATGTTAGACGGCATCCGACAGGCTCGTGAAAGTAAAGTCCCTTACCTTCATCAAGGGGATCAGATTACCGTTGACTCTTGATTGAACACCCAGCGACTCAAGGTTATTGAGCATGATAATCGGACTTTCATTAAACCTGAAATTTTTAACCGGGTGCTTGATCTTACCATTCTCAATAAAGAATGTGCCATCCCTGGTAAGTCCGGTGTAAAGCAGGGTTTGAGGATCCACCGTTCTGATATACCACAATCGAGTTACTAATATGCCTCTTTTGGTATCTTTGATCATATCCTCCAAAGTAGCATCACCTCCTTCCATAATACCATTACCCGGAAATGGAACCGGCTCTACCCCTTTTTCCTTCGCCCAGTAACGACTGTAAAACAAATTTTTCACAACACCATTTTCCAACCATTTCATCTTTTTACGTGGCAAACCATTTCCTGTCCAGGTCGAGGTAGGAACCTCAGGATGTTGCGGATCGGAATAAATATTGATCCTTTCATCTACGATCTTTTCACCCAACTTACTTCCTCCTCCTTCTTTAGACATAAAACTTCTGCCTTCATCGGCCGTTCTCGCATTGAAGCTACCGAACATATTGTTTAACAGTTGAACGGATGCTGCGGGTTCGAGTATCACGGTATATTTCCCAGGCTCGATTGCCCTTGCTTCTCTCGACTGAAGCGCCTTATCAATAGCAATCTTACTGGCCTCTCCGGTATCAAGTTTGGAAACATCATTAAAATCTCTTGTGACCCAACCGGAACCTGTACCATCATTGCTACGCATGGTGACGGTAAAATCCACATTGGTATTTTGGTTATAGGCAAAGAGCCCTTTGGAATTCATCATAGAGTTAAAACCCGCACCATGTTCCAGAAAGCCTGCAGCAGTTACTCCTTTTTGCGCTGCGGGTCCCATGCTATCCGCAGCTGCCTCAGCGCGATATTCCGCATCAATTTTGGCAGTTGATTCTGCAAAGGTTTTAGATTCGCTGTATTCCTGTGGGCCAAGCGGCTCCATAAATTCCGGATTTTCCGGAGATAGTTTTGCCAGTTCCTCTGATCTTTTCACAGCTCTTTTCAATGATTCATCATCAAATTCATTGATAGTAGCTACACCAGACTTTTTGCCAAAACTTGATGTAATTACTAAAGAGATGTTCTCCTGAACGCCACTTGTAGAAACCGTATTTCTTGCATACCGAATATTTCCCTGCCTGCTTCCGCTTAAATTGACTTCACAATTTTCGGCAGATGAAAAGCTCAATACTTTTTCCAGTATTTGTCTCGCTTCGTCTTTTGATATTATAGCCATGTTAATTTCTTGATTTAGTTTTTGTTATTACTATCAGATATTGCGTCCAGTGTTAATAACATTCACACCATTGAACCTGGTAGTTGAGCTACCATGTGATACTGCACTTATCTGTGAAGGTTGGCCTTTACCATCGAAGAAAGAACCAAATAAGCGGTAATCACTTTCATCACAGATCTTGGCACATGAGTTCCAAAACTCCTGTGTGTTGGACTGATAGGCAACATCATTTAACATGCCTTTGATTTCTCCATCTTTGATCTCATAGAACAAAGTACCTCCAAACTGGAAGTTATACCTTTGTTGATCGATGGAATATGAACCTCTGCCAATGATATAGATACCTTTCTCTACATCTTTGATCATATCTTTAGCGGAATAGGTTTCATTACCCGGAGCCAAAGAAACGTTAGGCATCCTCTGGAATTGTACATCGCTCCAGCTTTGGGAGTAACAACAACCATGTGATTCTCTTTCTCCCAGAATATGGGCCTGGTCTCTAATAGCCTGATAATTAACCAAGATGCCTTCTTTTACAAGGTCCCACTTTTTACACTTAACACCCTCATCATCATAGCCCACTGCTCCCAGGGATCCTACCTGAGTTTTATCGGCAAACAAGTTCACTAACTTGTTACCATAATTGAAAGATTTACTCTCCCATTTATCTATTGTTGCAAAACTTGTTCCGGCGTAATTGGCCTCATATCCAAGTACCCTATCCAACTCCAATGGGTGGCCTACAGATTCATGGATGGTTAAGCCGAGGTGATTAGGGTCAAGTACCAAATCATACTTTCCGGCATCCACCGATTTGGCTGTTAGCATTTCTTTGGCTTGCTTGGCCGCAGCCGTGGCATCTTCTACGATGTCATAATATTTTCCATAATGAGTCAATCCACCAGGCCCATCCAGTTTGCCCTCCTTTCTACCATCCATATATTCGTACCCCATTCCCATTGGTGCACTTAATGCCTGTCTGGACTTGAATTTCCCTTTAGCTCTGTCAATGCAAGTAACATTGAAAGTAGGCCAGATCCTATGCACATCCTGATCGATATATGAGCCCTCGGTAGAGGCAAAGTATTTTTGCTCATTGACCATAAAGAGAGCGGAATTCACAAAATTAGCGCCATTCTCCATGGCAGCAGCATTAGCAGCCAATAACAGATCAGCCTTTTCCGAAACCGGAACTGCCATTGTATTTTTTTCAATGGGTGTTTTCCAGCTGACTTCTCCATAGGGCTGAACCGGAACAAGCTGAACAGGTTCTTTTTGTATTTTGGCATTGGCTTTGGCAATTGCCACTGCTTCTTCCGTTGCTCTTTTTATTCCATCCGGGGTTACATCATGTGTTGAAGCAAAACCCCAGGTTCCTTTGGAGATCACTCTTACACCCACTCCAAAAGATTCGGTATTAACAATGTTTTGAACCTTATCTTCTCTGGTAAATACATATTGGTTTAAATACCTGCCAATCCGGACATCTGCATAAGATGCACCAATGGATTTCGCAGTGTTCAGTGCCACATCTGCCAACATCTTCTTCTTAACAGGATCGATAGGCACTTCGAGTAGAGCCTCTGCCGGTATATGATTTCCCATGAGTGGAACAGGCAATACACTTGCCCCTATTCCCAAACCGGCCAAATGGATAAAATCTCTTCGTTTCAAAGTTTGTCCTCCTTAGGTTTAGTTGTTAGTTTTTACAATGAAATTTTATAATATTATTTTGTCTAAAATTAAGCATGGAAACGGCTCTGAGGGACCACCTCATCCGTATAACTTTGGTGATAAGCAGGGTTAAAAATGATGAGTGTTCCAGTCGTTTATTTTGCTTCTTTAGTTATATAAACCCTATATTGATAGTTGTACAAATGCTTATTTGATCAGTAGCCTCAGGCAATCAATAACCATTTCAAAGTGACTATCAAGATAGACTCTATTGAATAAGTCTAAACAAATTTTAAATTAATTCAAAGCATAAAAAATCAAACTACGCGTAGTAAAAGGCTACTAACCACTTAAGTATGAATACTACCACTAAAATAATTCATATTGATATGGATGCATTTTATGCTTCCGTAGAACAAAGGGATAATCCTTCACTCAGAGGGAAACCCGTGGCTGTAGGTGGTAGTAGTCAAAGGGGTGTTGTAGCTGCAGCGAGTTACGAAGCCAGAAAATATGGGGTACATTCAGCCATGCCCTCTGTAACCGCCTTCCGGAAATGCCCGGATATCATCTTCGTGAGACCACGATTTGAAATATATAAAGAAGTCTCACAGCAAATCAGGGAAATATTTCATGAATATACCGATCTTGTAGAACCGCTCTCACTGGATGAAGCTTATCTGGATGTAACCGTAAACAAGAAAAACATACCATCGGCTACACTCATAGCCAAAGAAATAAAAAAACGCATCAAAGAAACAACTTCACTAACTGCTTCCGCCGGGATATCGATCAATAAGTTTTTGGCCAAGACAGCTTCTGACCTGGATAAACCGGATGGGTTATCTGTTATTTTACCCAAAGACGCAGAGGCCTTTGTTGAAAAGTTGCCAATTAACAAATTTCATGGTATTGGAAAGGTAACTGCCAAAAAAATGAATGGGCTGGGCATTTATCATGGTGCCGATCTGAAAAGATGGTCGGAAAATGATTTGGTCACCCGGTTTGGTAAGGCAGGAACTTATTATTATAAAATCGCCAGAGCACAGGATGATAGAAAGGTAAATCCAAATAGAATCCGAAAGTCAGTCAGTTCTGAAGATACCTTTGAAAAAGATCTAACCACTTATGAAGAAATGCTGCCAGAAGCCCAAAAACTGGCTGAAAAAGTATTCAGCTGGACATCAAAAAATAAAAAGTTTGGAAAGACACTTACACTAAAAATTAAATTCTCTGATTTCAAAATTATCACCAGGAGTAAAACAACCATTCAACCCATCGATACACTGGAGACCATGATGCGACTATTGATCGAACTTTTGAATACCTTGGATTATAATGACATCAGTGTCAGGTTAATAGGTGTCGGCATCTCCAATTTCGACCAGGAACCGGAAGATCATATCGGAAAACAGATGACGATTGAATTTTAGGACCTTCTATACCATGAGATATTTTGGTGTTCTAAAATAATTGTTGATTTATACCATATCTACACCATAATTCATCTATCGACAAAATAAATCTGAATGATTAATGGCCTTTTTGAAAAATATTCTTGTTATTTTTTAAATTTAAGTACAATAGTTGTGCTTTGACAATGAACAAAAAAGAAATGGATAAAAAATATAAAATCAAACAACTGGAAACTATATCTAATAAAAATAACAATTATCAAATTCATGAATCATATGGCTCTTTCAAGGTCCTAAATTTCCAAAATTATAGTGAAGCATTTAAAGAGTTTGAAAAAATTGATTTTGAATGTAATCTATGGGAATTGCCTACAAATTCAGGGCCAAATCTAATCTATGAAAAACAGAAATTGATATGATGATTGAGAATCAATTCTTGGAATATGTTTCCTAATATGGAAAGAAACACATTCCTTAACAAATCCATTTTTTTATTATAATCGAGTAATCAAATGGTTTGAAATATAAATATTTCACCAAATCACTTTGAGTTCTTTGTATTTGGAGAAATTTTCATCCTTAGAAATTACAATGAGTTTTTCAAAAATGGCTTGAGATATAATTATCCTGTCAAAAGGATCTCTATGAACATCTTCCAATTTCAACAAGTGTTGTATATGTTCAAATGAAATCTGAATAATATTAATATTGTTTTGATATAATAACTCCGCTAACTGTTGAAATTCGATCTCTAATTCAAGTTTCCCTAATTTTATTTTTATGGCCATTTCCCAAAGAGAGGCCATACTAATATAGCAAGAATTGCTCTTGTCAAGGATTGTATTTTTAACTTTTTGAGATAGTTTGGTACTTCCTTCAAGGAACCAAAGGAGAGTGTGGGTATCTAACAGAAATGCATTTGTCATTGCATATATTCGTTGAAGTCATCCAATGGGGCATCAAAACTACTTGATATTTTGATTTTACCTTTTAGAACTCCAAACTGCCTTTCCTTTTTGCTATTTTGTTTTTTTGATTTCTCAGCTTTCAATTTCAGGAATTCAACAAAATCCATTACTTCTTTTTTCAAGTGCTCCGGTAGTGAATTTATTTGTGTGTATAGGCTTAAATTGTCCATATCGTAAATATACGAATTGTATTTGAAACGTGTTATACGATCTAAAGATCAACCAGAATGAAATAAAAATTAAACCTAAAACAAGAATGATTCTCCCGTGTCTTCTATCGCCTTCGGAATGACCATAAACTCACTCTCCATTTGGAGACGTTTTTTTGAACAAGATTAGATGCCACCCAATAAATACCCCTAGAATACCTCCCAACAAGGCGATGATATACTCTGCATAAATCCATGCTTTCTGAGACCCTTCAGGTTTAGCAAGTTCATTAATTCTTTGATTTTTCAAAAGCTCAACTACTTCATCGCTTACATCATTTCCCCTATCCATCAATATTTTTTGGATAACTCATAATCAATACTACCCCACTCATCCGGTTTCATCAAAATCTCGAATAGTTCATCATCGGTAAACTCATATAAATAATGATTTGAATCTACATTAATAATTTGACCTTGACTGAACTCTTCAAGTACCTTATCCGCCATTTTGAAATCCTGCTTCCTGATCTTTATATATATTTCTCTATCAAAAATTTAATCTCCTCCATAAAGAGAATCAAGATTTGAACGCTCTTCGGAAATCAAATATGCGATATTATTCTTCTTTAGTATATCGATAATTGATTTTGCAACGTCCGGATCAATTAATTTTTTATAGGTTCTGAAATCCATAGATGGTTGGTTAACATTAAAAACTACCTTATCCCTTATTCCTCACCTTATCCAAAAGCTCATTTAATTGTTCCAGCTCCTTTTGATTCATATGGCCTAGCAGGTCATTGATTTTGTGAACTTCTTCGTCAATAACATGGAGTAGATCCAGCCCTTGCTCTGTAATGACAATATCTAAGGTCCTTTTATCAGCATCGGAGGGAGTACATTGAATGAGTTCTTTTCTCTTCAACCGCTCAAGGATCCTGGAAACATTGGACATCCTGTCCATCATTCTTTCCTTCAGCATCTCCACATTGACGGGTTTCATTCTTTGCCCTCTAAGGATCCTGAGAATATTATGCTGCTGATGCGTTAAACCAAATTCTTTGAAAAAATCAGCATGAAGGGCTTTCAACCAATTACCTGTGAAAATTAGATTAATGCCGGTTCTGGACAATTGATTTCTCCAGGTGGTTTGCTGAATCTCTTCTTCGATCCTTTTAAAACCCTTTTTTGTCATAAACCAAAATGACTGAATTATCTGAGTTGGGTTTGAAGATAAGGAATTTTAGCGACATGAATTATAGGTATTGATGTGTTGAAGTGTTGTTGTGCTGACGTTTGCGAATATTTAAATTCTTCTTTTATTCAAGATCTTTTGTCTTGCTAATTGAGACATTAAAAATATTTAGGTCGAAATACAGATGGTCTTTGACAACTTAAAACCCATTAAAATCAGTTTTTGATCAACCTCTTTGGTATTTTAATCTCCCGGTCTCAATTGGAATGGCAGATTTTACCAAAATGGTGAATATAAAGAATCCCATGGCCCAGACTCCGACTGTTACCCCTATTTCCACCCAGGTCGGTGCATATTCAACAATGGCTCCCCATGGCCCCGGAATAAAACCGGGAATAATTAATCCCATTCCCTTTTCAATCCATATGGCCAAAAACAGTAGCACACAAGCCACATTCAGCCACTTCATATTTTTGCGCAACGTATGCATGGTCAGGATGACCGTGGCCACTACATTCATGGCAATACTACTGTAAATCCAGGGAACCAGGGCATTTTTACCTTCCAAACCGAAAAACAAATACATGGCACTGATGCTATGATGTGTTGGTGCATATAACTCTTTGAAAAGCTCTGAAGCCAGCATGATCAAATTGATCTGAGCAGCCACTGTTACTACCAAAGAGATCTTTCTGAGTGTGGTATCCTTGATGTCATAACTTGAGTACTTATTGATCACCTGTAATGCCAAAATGATCAGAGCGGGTCCAGCAGCAAAGGCAGATGCTAAGAAGCGCGGTCCCAGCAAGGAGCTATTCCAAAACGGACGTGCCGGTAAACCCGCATATAAAAATGCTGTCACCATATGGATGCCTACCGCCCAAAAAACAGAGAGCATTACACCTGGCAAATAAATGTTTTTATTTGGTATTTTGCCCTGATACTTACTCATCAGTATATAAAGGGGAATAGTAAGGTTTATAAACAAATAGCCGTTCAACACGATCACATCCCAGGCAAGCATGGAATCAGGCCAGTTAAACCTTCCGATCCCCGGAATAAGGTGCCAGGCTCTGGCCGGACCACCAAGATCCACTGTTACAAAAGCAAGGCACATAATCAGAGCTGATACTGCCAGTCCCTCACCTATCAACACAGCCTTAGAGAAATCAACATCTTTCAACACGTAAGTTGGTAGCACTAACATTACCGCCGCTGCCGCAACACCCACTAAAAAAGTGAAATTGGATATATAAAGTCCCCAACTCACCCGATCGTTCATTCCGGTAGCAGAAAGGCCTTCATCAAGCTGGATATTAAAACAATAAGCACCCAATAGCATAAAAAAGGTCAGGACAGCCATCCAAATGTGATAAGTTCTGTTGCCAATGGTGGCAGCACTTACGCCATCTTTTACCAGGCTTATAAAAATTTTTAATTGCTTCATATCAGATTGAGCTTTTAGATATCAGGTTTTTGGTATCAGATAAATAGTCTGTCTATGCCTGAAAACCAAAACCTTAACACAGATAGTTTTAATCCATAAAATACCAGAACTTGGGTTCTGTTCCCAGATCTTCTTTTAATCTGAATACTTTTTTATTTGCCAGAACCCATCTTATTTCACTGTTAGGGTCAAGCAGGTTGCCGAAAATTCTGGCACCCGTAGGACATGCTTCCACACAGGCAGGATTCTTTCCTTCTCTTGATCGCTGAATGCAGAATGTACATTTTTCCATAACACCTTTCTTCCTGAGCCTGTTACCCAGATAGTGCTGATTTAGATTGACTTCCTCTTCCGGCACCTCAGGTGTTTGCCAGTTAAATCTTCTTCCGTCATAAGGGCAAGCAGCCATGCAATATCTACATCCAATACACCAGTCATAATCAACTACCACAATGCCATCCTTTTCCTTCCAGGTCGCTTCAACAGGACATACTTTTACACAGGGTGGATTTTCACAATGGAAACATTGTGTCCCCATATAAAAATGTCCTTCGGCAGGCACTTCATGAAAATAGTTGTCTTCAGCCAACTCAAAATTTATCTGACCATTTTTATGTTCATGGATCCTGATATATTGCATTTGAGTGTCCCGGTCCTGATTATTTTCCTGAACACAAGCATTGACACAATCCATATAACCCCTGCACTTTGATATGTTGAAGGCATAACCATATAAAACATCTTTCTCAGGACCTTTAGCGGAAATATCAGGATGCCTGCCATGGTTCAGTTCATAGGATCTTTCCAGTCTTTCCACTGTTTTTTTCTTCTCATCCTCCGTCATTAGCTGATAATTTCCCTGAAAGAAACTTTCCCAATCCAGCTGCGATTTTTCCTTATCTTCATCCGACGCCGTTATACTACAAGCACTATTCACCATTCCTGCACCAGTCAGGAGTCCCATGGTCAATTTCTTGAGCATGCCCCGTCTATCGGATTTTTTATTCAGGGTCTGTTGGTAACCATCACCACAAGAGCAGTTGCCATTCTGACAAGAACCTGAGGTATTTTGCATAGCTTTGTTATTTTCCTTCTTTTCTTTCATTTTGGCGTGTTATTTCTTGTTGATCTCATGTTTTAATTTTCATCAGACTGCCGCTCTTTTAGTTTGGCAGTATTCAACCTTGCCGGCCAACGGGTAGGCAGTGCAGGCTCATGTGGAACATGGCAATTGACACAATTATAGATAACCTTCGGATCGGCCCAGCCTAATACTCTTTTTCCATGAGCACCTCCTAGCCAGTCGTTGTATTGTGTAGAATGACACTGGGCACATTGTTTAAAGCTTTGATCAAAATCCACCTTTTTACCATTTAACAATACCAAACTATTCAGGTCATTTTGATCATGACAGGTATTGCAATCCATGATATCTTTATTGGCATGGACCAATTCAATTTCCCAATGCGCTTTCTTTTTTTGTTGTTTGGCAAAATCACTTTGAAGGCTCGATAGTGGTACATTGTGGCAATTGGTACAGGGAAAAGACTTTAGTTCACTTTTTCTTTCCAGTACATAGAACTGTCTTTCGGACTCCGGAACCTCTGCCAATACTTTCTTTACATCGCGCATGAGCTCATGCAGGTTCACGTCATTTTCAATGGAGTCCTTTTCTTTTCTCTTGATGGTTTCCAGCAGACTTTCATGGCCTGCGCCTTCTTCATGGGAGCCGGAACATGCCTCGAACAACATTAGTGGAACAATAAAAAGACATATAGCTGATAAGAAATTTGTATAGCAATTCTTCATCTGTTTGAAATTTGTAGCACACGGATATTGTGACACTTAATCTTAATCATATCGTTGTGTGTGTCTCAATAATAGGTCAGTCATGACTGTTTCATTTTGCTTCCTCCTTCCACTCAACTTTTATTTTATCAATTTTTTCTTCATTCCAATCAATATTCTCCCAGTCCAATACCGGTACATGACACTGTCTGCAATTGATACGCATTGGATGGCTTACCAAAATTTCTTTTGGTGCGGCAGGACCTGCATGACAGGCCAGACAATTTTCCCTCATTTGCAAATCATGGGGAATTACCGGAGGACTTCCAATCATCGCACTATTTTGAATATCCGGATGTGGGTGCTTTTCCCAATTAGTCGATTTGAAATTACCACTGACTTCTGCCGGTACGTGACATTGTTTACAATAAATAAGATCTGGATGAGGGACAACCGGAGCAAATGCTTTGAATTGTGCAACATAACCTCCGTTTTCATGGCATTGCAAACATGTTTTACCTCCAATACCTTTTTCACTGATCAAAGGGTGAGGGATCATGGGTGGTGCTCCGGGGAAAGCCCTTCCATCATAATATTGATCAAGATCTCTTTGGACCGATTCATCAATGTCCATATTGGCATAATTAAGGCTATATTCGGATCTTTTGAACACTCCTGTTTCAGTCGGCAGAGATGGTAGCTGTTCGCTACTCTCAATGTCAAGTTGTGAGGTTTCCTGGTCAGCTTTAATGCTCATATCAAAAATAAAAATAGCTGAGGCCATCAGGAGCACAAACATGAATATGGTGATAAACTGCGTCTTAATCATATTTTAGGATTTTAGACTTTTTCAACCCTGACCGCACACTTTTTGTAATCCGGTTGTTTGGAAATCGGGCAAAAAGCATCCAACGTCAATTGATTAATAAGCAATGCCTCATCAAAAAATGGGACAAAGACCTGTCCTCTGGTGGGTTGAGCCCGCTGGTTCACTGAGGCAGGCAATACAATTTCTCCTCTTCTGCTAACCAACTTCACTTTATCCCCGGTCCTGATATTTAATTTTGTGGCATCATCCGGATTCAATTCAACATAGCTGTGAGGGACTGCTCGGTGCAACACCGGAACTCTTCTGGTCATTGAACCTGTGTGCCAATGTTCCAGGACCCGTCCGGTATTCAGCCAAAATGGGAAGTCATTGTCCGGACTTTCGGGCGGCGCTTCATAAGGTCTTACCCAAATCCAGGCCTTTCCTTCCGGTTTACCATAAAAATCAAACCCACCATCCTTACAAGCCGGATCATATTTTCCGTTAAATCTCCATTTTGTTTCTTTTCCATCTACAAATGGCCATTGTACTCCAGGCTGATCTTTAAGCACTTCGTAAGATGCCATGCCGTGTTTCTTACCTTTATGAAAACGGGTGTATTCTTTCCATATCTCCTCAATATGTGTCTCCTGACTCCATGGAAATAATTTCTCGTAACCAAGCCTTCTTCCTACTTCGATCAACTGCCAGGTATCACTCATAGCTTCTCCCGGAGGCTCAAGCATTTGTTCGAAATGCTGTGTTCTTCTTTCCGAGTTGCCATACATACCTTCCCGTTCTATCCACATAGCCGAAGGAAGAATAACATCCGCTATCTCTGTAGTTGGTGTTGGATAAACATCCGAAACCACGATAAACCGATCTTCTTTTTCCGTAGCAGCCTTGTAACGATTGAGTTTTGGCATCGTTACCAGTGGATTGGTGACCTGTATCCACATGAATCTAATGTCACCCCGGTCCAATGCCCTGAACATTTCAACGGTGTGATAAGAAGGTTTCGCCGGAATATTTTCCACCGGAACTTGCCATATCTCTGCTGCCATTTTTCTGTCCTTTTCATTGGCTACCACCCCATGAGGTAACTTGTGTGTTAAAGTACCTACCTCGCGAACAGTTCCGCACGCGCTCGGCTGACCGGTTAAGGAAAAAGGTCCATTCCCTGGCTCAGAGATCTTTCCAGTCAGTAGGTGGATGTTATAGATAAGGTTATTGATCCAGGTGCCCCGGGTATGCTGGTTGGCACCCATACACCAAAGCGACATGACTTTTTTATTTGGGTCACCAAATAGAGAAGCGAGATACTTAATATCCTTCGCAGAAACTCCGGTAAGGTCTTCAACATTTTCAGGTTTATAATCATTCAGGAAATGTTTGAATTCTTCAAATGAGATATTTTTAGCTTCATCTTTAAATTTGAACTTGTCTTCCAGCCCGTAACCGATGTTACTTTTACCTTGCTTAAAAGTACAATGTGATTCAACGAATTTCCTGTTCACCCAACCATTTTGAATGATCTCATAGCAGATAGCATTAGCAATGGCCAGATCACCTTGTGGCTTGAACAGGATCGAACGATCAGCAGCCACACTTGTCCTGGTAGTTCTGGTAGCCAAGTCGATCACCTTAACATTTCCCCTTTTCAGCCTGTTATCCAAAATCCTGGAAAACAGAACCGGGTGCATTTCTGCCATGTTATTTCCCCACAACACAAATACATTGGCATGGTCAATATCATCATAGCAACCCATGGGTTCATCCATACCAAATGAACTGATAAAACCTGTCACCGCACTGGCCATACATAACCTGGCATTGGCCTCCAGGTTGTTTGTTCCAATACCTCCCTTCATTAATTTGGAGGCTACATAGCCGTCCGGGATGGTCCATTGCCCTGAACCATAAAGTGAAACCGAATCCTTTCCATATTTGGCAATCGTTTCTTTCATTTTGTCTGCCACCAGATCAAGCGCCTCCTCCATGCTGGTTTCAACCATGCGTCCGTTCTTTCTTACCAATGGCTTGGTCAGCCTGTCTTCACCATAAAGTGACATGACGGAATGGTATCCCTTTACGCAGCAAAGTCCTTTGTTCACCGGACTCTTTGGGTCACCTTTCACTGCCACCGCTTTTCCATTGGCCAGGCCTATCAGCAATCCGCAACCTACACCACAAAAACGGCAAGGGGATTTTTTCCATGAAATGGGACCGTCCGGCACATTGCTGTTTTGTTCCTCTGCAAAGATGATTCCCGGAAACATTGAGGCAGCTGCTGAAAAAGCCGAAGCCGCTGCCAGGCGTTTCATAAAAATTCTTCTATTCATGGTTCATATGTTTAAAAGCCAGGATCATTAAAACCGGACACCAAAGTGAGGTGATCCAGGCTCTTGATCTTATTGAGTTTTTCTTGAAATAGATCTTCTTCTTTTTGATCTTTTGTATCAGTCACCAACACCAGAACATCCTTGTTCTCAGCCGGGATAGCCTCGCACCAGGGCAGTTTATTCAGCTCTTTGGAAAGTACTGATCGCTGCCCCTTGGCTGGAAAAGCGATATAACTTTTAATTGGCATCAGTATTTGGTTTTTTGGTGGTAAAGAAAGTCGGTTTTAAAGTCAACATTACCCAGGCCCAATTGCTTGTTGCCCTGTTGCTCACCGATTGGAGCTGCTCGAGCACATCAGTACCAAACATTTGAGAATAGCCTATCTGAAGGTTCATATCTTTCGCAAGGGCTTTGCTAAAAACAAGGTCTAACTCCGTCCCCAGATATTTGTCCATACCATTGGTGGTTGCATCATCCATCACTTCTCCATTGGCACTGAAGAAATGTAGTTGTGGTAGAAATATGCCTTTTCCGGTATTCAATTTCAGTTTTAAGAATATATCTTCAAGTCCGACACTATTGATATGATTTCCCACATAGAAATAATCGATCAGGCCGTTGTGCATATGGTTGGTGCCATAAAACGGATTAAAGGCTTTGTTCTTACTGTCCGGATTGGTCTGACTATTTCCCGATAAATGTTCAAAACCACCGGTAATGGTTACCTTGTCACTCAATAGATAATCCAGACTCAGTTTGTATTGCAGTGCAGAAATCTCTGTTACACCATCGGCTTCATCGCCAAATTGATAATAGAGGCTTCCTTCCGGTCTCAAAGAACCATTGAGGTGTTTAAAAAAGATCCCTGCTGTTTGGCTAAAATAAGTATTAGCGTCTGTCGGTGTTCCTCCTTGTCTGCCATTGTTAAGAAACAATAAGCTGGCATTGGTATTATTGAATTTTTTATGGACTCGAAGATATTGGAGTGCTTTGTAATTATTCGGCACGCTATAAAAAGTGGAATTAAGCTGCGGTCCATTTTGATTAAAAGCCAGCCCCAAATCCACACCAAGCTCTTGCCCCATATATTTAAGGATCAAAGCATCATGACTTCTGGCCTGCTGAGCCCAGGCTACCGATCCAAGTATTCTTGAATCATCATACACAATTTCCTGTCTTCCCAGTTTAATGGCCCATTGCTCATTGAGTTTTACCTGACCCCAAGCCTCATGTAAAGTGGTTTTTGCTCCATCTTCCACTACCAGTTGTGATACACTTCCCCAAGTTCGCACATCCTGAAGCACTACTTTCATGGTAAATCTTTCATTGTTGTATAAAAGATTTAACCTGGTCCTCTGATCAATAAAAAAAGCGGCATCCTGGTCCTCATCGGCCAGAGCCCGGTAACCGTGCCTATATTCCGCACGTGGTCTGAATTCTCCTGAAATGGTAAATTGCGCATAGCTGGAAAGTGCTAAACCAGTTACAGCTATGGTAGTTATGAAAAATCTTACTGCTCCTTTGTACATATCAAATTCAATTGACTTCAATTATGGATGCATATTAGATTTTTCAATGACAGAAAGACATGATCAAGCACATAACGAAATATGACTTTTGTCATATCACAAAACCTTGTTGCATGTCACACGCTACATGCATTCCAAAATGTTGTTTATTTCCCATAAACAATCAACTAATTCTCCTTATATTCATTTTGATTTATCGTTCGCCGACATTGTGTGAATGTCCACAATGACAAGCTTTAAGGTTTCAGTATTTGGATATTAGTTTTTGACGCTGTCTTCAGTTCAACTGATTTCTAAAACCTGATAACTGCAGGCTAATCGAATGGGATCAATTTATACCTAGATCAACAGTGTCATGAACAAGCTCGTTTTCGGATACATTTTTATTCTTTCCTCATTAATTTTTTTCTTCACAAATGACACGGTTGGCCAACGATTAAAGGACCTGCAATTTCACTTTCAACAGAGTAAGGAAGCCTATGAAAACAAAGATTACCCCTCTTTCTTAGATCATTTAAAGATCGCAGATTCCCTTAGACCAAATCATCCGACAATCGTTTACAATCTTGCGGCAGCCTACTCATTGAATCATATGGAGAAAGATGCTTATATCACACTTAAGCACTTGATACATTTTAACAATACAATCAATTTCGAGGAAGACAAAGATTTTGATCTGTTAAAAGAAGGAAAGTTCCTTGAAGAATTAATTACACTCAAAAAAAAATTGGATGCTCCTGTAAAAAAAGGGACCAAAGTGTTTCAATTCGGGGAAGTTTCTACACATCCCGAGGGTATTGCATATGATCCGAAAACTGAGTGTTTCTACATTAGCAGCATCCGGCAAAGAAAAATTTTTCAATTTAAGAACGGTGAACTGACAGACTGGGTTAAAGAAGGACTTTTTGCTGTTTCAGGCATTAAAATAGATCACGAAAGAAGGTGGCTATGGGCTTGTTCATCGGCATTCCCTGAAATGCTTGATTTTGATGAAGAGGATGATGGAAAAGCCATGGTACTTAAATATAATCTGGAAACCGGAAAATTAATCAAGCAATACGCAGCGGATGGAAAGCACATTTTTGGTGATTTGGTCATTCATCAAAATGGTGATGTATACATCTCCGACAGCCGGGAACCGAAGATATACAAAATAGATCACCGGAATGATGAGATTTCGCTCTATCAGGACTTTTCAGCCACACTTCTTAATTTACAGGGACTTGATCTTTCAGATGATGGGGAATCTTTATATATAGCCGATTATATTCTTGGGCTCTACAAAATATCGCTAAAGAATAATAAACCGGAAAAACTCCAATGGAAGGGTAACGCTACTCTGAAGGGTATCGATGGATTATACTTCTATAAAAACTCTTTAGTTGTCACTCAAAATGGAGCTGAACCCATGAGAGTGGTACGTTTCTTTCTAAACGGGGCCGGCAACCAAATAGAATCCATCGAAAATCTTGATTATGCCAGAGAGGAATTGAATGAGCCAACGCTTGGGACCATTATTGATAATACTTTTTTTTATATTGCAAACAGTCCATGGGGTGCTTATGACAGGAATGGAAATTTTGACGAGATCAAAGCCAGCATACCGGCAGTTTATAAAATAATTCTGGAAAACTGACAGCATTAACTGTCATTAGGCCGTCTATGAAATTAGAATCTTCTACATGGAATATACCCTCTTACACCATTTGCAACAATCAGATAGTGTAAGGGGGTTATTTCTTTAACGATATTGATAAGTAGTAATTCATAAATCTAAAAAGCCTCCTTCCCGGTAAATCATCAAAGGAAGAACTTCGTTGCCAAATGATCAATAAAGAATCCACAAATCATATTACTTTTTCTTGAAATTCGTTTTTATTTGAACTGATTTTTCAATTTTGAAAGAAGAGAATTTTGACCATCGACAGGAGCATTTCAATTAAGCGTTTTTTATTCCAGGAAGTTGACAATAGTGGGCTAATTGTCTTCCGGGTCATTTTTGGTTTGCTAATATTTCTTGAATCGGCCGGGGCCATTTTTACAGGTTGGGTCCATGAAACCATGATCGAGCCTTCTTTTACTTTCACTTTTATCGGTCTTGAATGGCTGCAGCCATTACCGGGAAATGGAATGTATTATTATTATGCCGTCATGGCTGTATTTGGCTTGATGGTTATGCTGGGCTGGTTTTATCATCTCGGTATCTCGGGATTCACGATTCTTTGGACCGCTTCCTACCTTATGCAAAAGTCCCACTATAACAATCACTATTATCTGCTCATACTACTATGCTTTTTTATGATGTTGGTTCCTGCCAACAGGTTTTATTCTTTAGATGTTAGGAGAAATCCAGGCTTAAAAAAATTAACTTGTCCCAGATGGTGTTATACCATTTTTCAGGCACAATTGGGCATTGTATTTACCTATGCAGCACTGGCTAAGGTTTATCCCGACTGGCTTAATTTTTTGCCCATTAAGATTTGGTTCAACAACCGGTCAACCTTGCCTGTTATCGGTCCTTTACTAAAACAGGAATGGCTGTTTCCCATCGTGGCCTATGGGGGTATTCTTTTTGATTTATTGATTACACCGATGCTGCTTTGGAAAAGGACCAGGATACTTGGTTTAATATTATCGCTGGTATTCCATGGCTTTAATTCAGCCGTATTTCACATAGGCATTTTTCCTTATTTAATGATTGGATCAACTGTACTTTTCTTTGAGCCTGAAAGAATTAGAAGTTTATTCTTCAAATCAAAACCAATACCACAACTAAAGATTCACGAAAGTGTGAATTTGGAGCTAAAGCAAAAGAAGCTTCTTATTGTATTATCAATTTATTTCATCATTCAACTTTGGCTACCCCTCAGGCATCATTTTTATGAAGGAAATACATTTTGGACGGAAGAAGGACACCGTATGTCATGGAGAATGATGCTCAGGACAAAATGGGGTCATGTTCAATTCAATATAAAAAACCCGGCAACCGGAGAAGAATGGATAGTGCACCCACAAGAATTCCTTACCAATAATCAAAGTCAAAAGATTGCCAAGAACCCGGATATGATCTGGCAATTTGTTCAATATCTGAAAGAACACTATGAGGGTGTGGGTAAACCAGGGGTTGAGATCTATGCTCATGGAAGTATTTCTTTAAATGGAAGAGACCATAGGCCCTTTATTGATCCCAATGTGGATCTCACAAAAGTGAAATGGCAACGTTTCAAACACAGCGATTGGATCATGGATTTTAGCGATTTTTGATTCTGAAAACTAAATTGTAATGATCTCCGGGTAACTTCATTCTCTTTTGAAGACTCACTGGTTGCATTAATTTTTTGGTTTTTGGAAAAAAGTAAAATAGGTATTAAGCCTGACAGGCTACACTATTTTAGCATATTGCTACACAAACTTATCAGTCATTCTTTCTTAAGGAATTCATAGACCATTTTTAAAGTTTAATAATCAACAACCCATTGTCTATGAACAATTATTTACTAAGATCCATTGCATTATTGTGTCTTTTAGTCAGCGCCCTGGCAAGCCATGCCCAAACAATTGATATTGGCTGTGCCACGGATCGAGCCATGGAAGATTTTTACCAAAAGCATCCCGAAGCAAGAAAAAATGCACAGGAACTGGAGATTTTTTCACAACAATTCATTAAAAATTTTGCTCGACGAGAAGGAGAAAGTTCATTTGTTATTCCGGTAGTATTTCATGTTAATGACATCTCCGATCCTTACAAAGTGACTATGGAGCAGCTAAGATCGGCTATCGATATTCTGAATGAAGATTTTAATGCGCTTAATGATGATTTTTCTTCAATAGATCCGGCCTTTGACGGTATAGCAGCCAATGTGGGCATTGAATTTCAACTAGCCAGATTCGATCCAAATGGTAGTCCGACCAATGGCGTTACCTACCATTTTAATAATTTTACAGGCAGAGAACCCGATGGAACGGGCAGGAGTATTAAGGAGATCTCCTACTGGCCTGGTGATAAATATCTTAATGTTTGGATATGTAATGAGGTGGAAGAAAGAGGAGTCTTTAATAACTCCGGTTGGGCCTATTTGCCTGATAATGATATTGCCGCACAGGGGTTAGATGGTATTGTTTATAATTGGCGATACCTCGGAAGACCAGGTGTCGGTTCTTCCAGAACTGAGGGGCAGGAACATATCATGCGAGTATTGACTCACGAGGTGGGGCATTTCCTGAATCTTCACCATACTTTTAGAAATGGCTGTAGCGGCTCTGGTGATAATGTAGATGACACACCTGCAACTCAGCAAGCGGCAGGATGTGCACGCGGTACACAAAGTTGTGGGCATATCATCAATTCCGAAAATTATATGGACTATAATTCTTGTCCCAAAATGTTCACCGAAGGGCAGAAATCCCGTATGATCGCGGCTTTAAATGCCAATGTAGCTGATCGTAATAATTTGTGGACAATGGAAAATCTGGAAAGCACGCTGGGTATTGGTTCCGGAGGAGGCTTTATAGATTATTCCGCCATTCAATTCAAGGAATCCAATAGCAATGATGGCAGCTTTGATGGAAGCGCTATTGTTTCACTTTCGGAAGGTTCCGAATTTTCAATAACCAATGGACCATTCATACAAGGAACACATTTTGAAGTTGAAAACCTGCCTGAGGGTCTGACAATGACCATCTCCGTTAATTCAATTACTGAGGCGGAAATAACACTCTCCGGTAATACCGATAACCACGCAAATACGGATGACATTGCCAATTTAAAAGTGACATTTCTGAATGCCTCCTTTTCAGGCTCAACCACTATTGTCAATCCGGTGAATGATGATCTTATCCTCGATTTCAAGGATCCATTTAATATTGTTTATGATAATATAGCCGATCTGAAAGTTACACAATCGGAAACCTGGGAACCATTTAACTTTGGTGTTGGCAATGGCAATTATGGGATCTTCTACAATTCAGAAACAAGTAGTTTTCAATTAGAAACTTATACCAAAGATGCCATCACTTTAGGTAGTACCAGGAACATTCTTTTATTAGAAGAATGTGAAATGATTGACGAAAACAGAAGCTTTACAGCGGGAGGTGATTATCCCAACTTGCATGATGTTTACAATGACAACTACAGGGAATGGTTAGGTAAGACCGGGTATGTCGGTATTAGATTTCAGATTGGGTCAGATGTACATTACGGTTGGTTAAAGCTACAAGTCTCCAATACAGGCAATTCATTGACATTATTAGAGCATGCCTATAACCAGGCCCCCGGTCAGGGTCTTAGAGCGGGCCAAAGAGCCGTCAGCGAAACATTGAGCAGTGAGAAGGATGTTGTTTCATTTACAATAGACGGACAGATAGGAGATGCTGAGATTGATGCAAATAACGGTACGATCAATGTCTCTATCTTAAATACCACTGACCTCACGGATCTGGAAACAACTATCAAAACCACTGCCTGTGCTGAAGTGTCCATAGGGTCCAGTGAAACCATTGATTTGAGTAGCGGCGAATATAGCTTTACGGTAACGGCAGAAGATGGTTCGCAAAAAGAATGGATCATCCAGGTAGCTATCATCACCGGAACGGAAAAACCATTGTCTCCACAGCTGTTTAACATTTATCCCAATCCCTCCAATGGCACCTTTACTTATCAGGTTGATAAACGAGTTGCAATCAAAGTGGTATGGGTATTCAATACACTGGGTCAATCTGTTTTTCATTCAAGTAATCACAAAAAACAGGAAGGCTTTATAGATATTTCTGATAATCCAAAAGGAATATATATCTTAAAAATATTTACGGATGAAGGCGTTATTGAAAGAAAACTATTAAAAACACAATAAGCGGATCTTCTGATTCAAATAAAAAAGGACATGCTTAAATTGAACATGTCCTTTTTTATTTATTTTATTTCGAAAATCCTGGATTGTTGTTTTTGAGATCGAAATGGTTCAAGTTTTGAGATCATATGATCATGTGCCTCACTTTTTGACCATTGTCTTAATAAATCAAGGTTTTCAAACTTTAGTAAAAGCAGGCACCGGTCCTGGTCTTCTATTTCTTCCAATCTCTCAATGGCAATAAAACCTTCATAAGCCATCAAAACCTCCCCGATCTCGGTGATCCAGTTGGGAAAATAAAGTTTACCTTTCCGGTCCAAAAAATGCTCTACGATCACCAGGATCATTCTTACGATTATTTTTTGTTAGTGAGCCATAGCTAATTTGATCCAAAGAAGCCGGGATTTCTGATGATACCTGAAGCCCAAACCATGATAAGAATAACAGATTGAGCAATAAATGGCTCCCCATGGCTCATGTGTATTACAATGGCTCCTCCCATATGAGCACTAAGCAAGAGCATACCATACTTATTTGTTTTCGGGTAGAATAAATAAAATGGTTGAAATCAACTCCCCTGCTCCGATGATCATGGTCCAATCCTTCAGACCATACCGGTTCATATTCTCAGCCATGGCAGGCATGAAAAATTTACCAAACGAACTGAATAACAATACGGCTGAAGCAAGACCTGTCAGGATCCAGCCGATAATTTTATTTCGTTTTGACATGTTCATTGATTTTATGGTTGTCTCTTTGAAAACATTGACATGAAAAGATAAGATAACAATTTTCGAAACATTTCAATTCCAAAAAGTCATCTGCCTATAAAACTTCATCAACGATTTCTTTTATCCTGCCCACCTCTCCGGTTTCCAAACGCACCTTAATACCATGGGGATGAAAAGAAGAATTCGTCAGGATATCTTTAACAATACCTTTAGTAAGATATCCTGTTCTCTGATCTTTCTTCAATACGATCAATGCAGTTATACCGGGTTTCACATTTTCCCTTCGCGTTCCGTCCATTGGCTAAGTTTATTTGCAGAGTTAATTTATTTTCAATCGTCTTTTGGAGTTCTTTAAATCCTGTATAATTATTTTTTAGTGTGTTTGGTAGTGGTAAAATTTATGCTCATTTTATGTTTACCTGTAAACTTATTTCAGGATGTGACTTCGGTGCATTGACAGCATTAAGCACCTTGAATTTTAGCTCAAATGCATCAAGTACATCCAGTGTTTTAACATCAACAATGGTGGTTGTATTAGGTTCTATGGTCACAAGGTCCGTATGTCCGTGAAGTGTGTAACTACTTTTATTTTCCAGCACATATTCCACATCACTCACATTTTCAATTATTATTTGAGCAATGGAAGTTTTATTCGAGTAAGAAGCTTCCTTCACCTTCAGTGAGCTTTCGATCAAAGGAACCAGAAAATCATTTTTTCCAATCAACGTGTTGTTAAACCAAACAACGGTTCTTCCTTCCAATAGTCCCTCCTTAATACCTTTTTCGGTTCTTTCCCTGGCAAAAACAAGTGTAATTGGTCTGTGTCCTCCATGAGGGACTTCATATTGCCAATCGATCAATCCATGAATATCAGAGGTTCCCATGATCGTCAGGTTGTTATCTAGGGCAATTTGCAATGCTTCATCGGAATATGTAACATCATTGACTACTTCAATGCCATTCAACAAACCTTCCTTGATCATTTGACGGTGCATGTCTGTAAGTTTGGCGACACCATCCTTTGCCTGAGCAGACCAATTGGGGTGGTTCCAGAAGATAAAGGCACCTTGCCTTTTAGCCTCTTTGAAAACCACAATCGGATCGTCTTCCAATAACTTATTGGCATCCTTAATAAAAATAGCATTGGTATGACCCGGAGGCATTGAGCGTGTCACTTCAGAACCGTTTACCACAATCAAGTCATGATTCTTTGCATAACCAAGTGCAAGTTCATAAGCCCTGTTCCTGTCAGGATGAGGAACATCATCTTTGTGTGGTTGGTACTCCAGGTGTTCCGTCAAAGAGATGGCATCCAACCCATCTTTTAGCGCTTCCTGAACACGAATATCCGGCCAGACACTACCATCTGAAAAAATGCTGTGCTGATGAAAATCACATTTCAAAACCTGATAACCCGGAACATCCGGAAAGTTGATGACCCTGTCGTACGAATGACTATGGCCATGTGGTGTTTGTGCAAATAAAGAAACCTCAATCAAAATACAGATAAGTAGGGTCGACAGTTTTTTCATATTTGAGATTATGGTTTTAGGTTCCAGGTCTCAGCCATTAGGTGATACTATACCTGAATAGTACTAATTAAGATATTTTTAATTGCGAGTCAATAAATGTAGCTTATCACTATTAAATGAAGATGAAGCTTTAATTTCCTTTTTATCAAGATTGGATTATTTTTTACTATCACAATGCAGATATAGCACCAGCTATCACTTCATCTGGCCATGGGACCACTTCTCCACTACTTTTATAGGTTGGCATTTGTGCTTCAACATCTCTTAAATGATCAGATAAAACTTTAGCCAGTTCCCTCACCTTTTCGGGCTCCTGGTCAACAAGGTTTGTGGTCTCCCCAATGTCGTCAGTAATATTAAAAAGCTCGAAACTTCCCGTGGCATGATAATAAATTAACTTCCAATCGCCTTTTCTTATGGCGCTCAATGTTCCGATACCCGGGCCTGTTAAACCCCATTGATTGGGAAAGTGCCAAATCAATGGGCGTTCACCAGCTGTGGCAGTTGCATCTTTCAGGAATGGCACAAAGCTTTGCCCATCAACTGTTTGAACGGTATTGTAATTTTGGATTTCTGCCATTTCCAATATCGTAGGAAAAAAATCTTCTATGATCAAATACTGGTCATTAATACTTCCAGGCGTTACAGTCCCCGGCCATTTAACCAGCATAGGCTCTCTGATCCCACCTTCATGTGCAGAACCTTTACCGCTGGACAATGGCTTGTTATGCGTATGTCTTTCACCGCCTCTTGCTCCGGCACTCAAGCCACCATTGTCAGACATAAACAATATGATGGTATTGTCCGACACACCTCTTTTTTCAATATGATCCATGATATCACCCAAACTCTTATCCATCCCTTCTACCATGGAAGCATATCTTGCTTCTATAGTATCCAGCCCTTGTTGGAGGTATTTTTCAAAAAAACGATCATCTTGCTGTATGGGTGTGTGAACTGCATAATGCGCCATGTAAAGAAAAAATGGTTTATCTGTGTTCAAAGCCGAATCAATGGCCAGGTTAGCTTCCAAGGTAAGTGCTTCAGTCAGGAAAATATCTTGTCCGTGATATTTCTCAAGGCCGGGCACAGGCCAGGGTGAATTTTCATTCCCGGGTAAATTCCCGAAATTCTTTGTTCCATAATAACTTTGAGGAGCTCCTGCCGCATGTCCGGCAATATTGATATCAAACCCTAAGGTGCTTGGATTCTCCCCCGGGGTACTGATCGCCCCAAAATGGGCCTTACCAGAATGTATGGTAAAATAACCTGCTTCTTTCAACAACTGAGGCAATGGTGTTGCATATACGGTTCTTTCTATATTGGACTCAGGGCTCAAACCATTGACATTCCAGGCAGGAAAATCCAGGCTATCATGTCTACGGTCATTGGAAGCATTAAAGCGGAGTGTCCAGTTGGTCACTCTGTGCCTGGCTGCATTCATACCGGTAATAAGGCTTACCCGGGTTGGTGAGCATACAGGTGTGGCATAGGCCTGGGTGAATTTCATTCCCTGGCTTGCCAGTCTTTCCATACCAGGTGTTTTGTATCTGTCATTAAAAGGTGTACGGCTGGTCCAAAAAGGAACTGAAGTGTCCTGCCAGCCCATATCGTCGACAAGAAACACAATGATGTTGGGTTTTTGCTCTTCCTTCTCACCACATGAGAAAGTCATCAGGGCAATTAAAAGGATCAGGAGGATGTTAATTCTTTGCATTGGAATTTGTTGTAGTGAAAAAATCCGGTTTTCTATTTACCAGTTATAAAGATGCAAAATATGTAGCTAACCATTAAACTTAGGCAAGCTTTCTAATAATTGTTATGAAATCAATTTATATGAATGAATTATAAATTTTAAGTAACGCATCAAGGTCATTTAGTTAAGGAAACATTTAAAAAGCTTTCAGATCTCAGGTATCAGATTTCAGCCTAAATAATGTTTTTTATGTGCTAAAAAATTAGCTGACGCCCAAGACCTGATGCCTGAAGGCTTATCTTAATGGCATTAAAACGCATTACGACTTGCAACACAACTCCGGTAATTTAACACATCTGTAACTCAATGCAATTTCATTTGCAGTTGCTCTTATCTATAAAAGCTTGAGTTATGATGTCTTAGTAATGAAAAAATCTGTCATTTATTAAATTAAGGGTTGTGTATTGACAATGGTGTTTTATTGATTAAACATAGCCACTAACTTCAATATTGGTAATTGTGCTTAAATCTGTATTACAAATTACGGTTAAGAAAAATGCATCCTATGAAGACACTAGAGATTAGTAAACTCCAGGGGAATGGGGAAACCGAAGATATATCCTTCTTCTCGAACCTGACATTGCCAAGGCATGATATTGACATTGCTCCTTGGCCGGACTTCCCTTACAAGCCAAAGGTGCAATTCTCTATAGCACATAATGGCTCCAGTTTATTTGTAAAATTCTTTGCAGAAGAGCACTCGGTAAGAGCCCAATATGAAGAGATAAATGATCCTGTTTATAAAGACAGTTGTGTGGAGATCTTTATTAGTTTGGATGATCAGGGATATTATAACTTTGAATTTAATTGTATTGGCAACTGTCTGGCACAATTTGGTCCATCGAGAAGTGATCGAAAGTTTTTGAACAAAGAAGTTATTGAGAAAATAACAACACTGCCAAGCTTAGGCAGGAAACCTTTGGTATTAAGAGACGAACCAGTGAATTGGGAATTAGTTGTTGAAATCCCTATGGAAGTATTTTTCCGTACAGATATCACCTCCCTTTCTGGTTTAGAAGGCCGGGGCAATCTGTATAAATGTGGTGATGATACAAAGGAGCCTCACTATTTAGTCTGGAACCCCATTGAAACGCCCAGTCCGGATTTCCACAGACCGGAGTTTTTTGGAAAGTTTATTTTTGGAAATTAACAGATGCTAATGTGAGTCATCAATGAACTCACTTCGATCGATCGAGGTGTCTGACATTTTGCAAATGTCAGACACCCGATGTGTACAAAGATCCTCGGTAATATTCAAAACACTACATCCAATCAACCATAAGTCAAACCATTCTATCAAAAAATCCCTATCTGATACAGATAGGGATTGTGGTTTAGTTTATTCCTTATAACTTTTGAATATCTCCTTGCCTCTTGAGCTTTATTTTTAGCCGTTCCGCCTTTGAAGGATACCTTCTTTTAGTGAGGTCCCTTTGATCCTGATCAGCATCGAATGGTGTCAGTCTGAAACCATATTCATAGCGATCACCTTCTAATAGATATTCCTTGTGGGTGCGAGCCCCCCATGAATTATCCCCTCCTACTCCCATCTGTTTGTAATCAAGATTGAGCGAAACGAGATCCCTTGGCTTCACATCGGTAGTATGTCGATTAACGGATTTTTTCTTGCCTGTAGTTCTTTCAGTGGATTCGAAATCTTCCATCACATTATGTTGCGCATTGACACTCAACACCGGAGCACCGACTGCCATTAAACCGATCCCTTCCTCATTCTTCAAGGCCACCCAACGTACATCTGTTTTATTACCATTCTCCTGCGGGCGAATATAGGGCACATACTGGTCAGCCACATTACCTTCATGAAGGTCTACAAATGCCGCAGTTTTCCTATCCCAGTAGTTTTCAAATGGACCTCTTCCGTACCATTGGATATGATCAAACTCTTTGGGAAGTTGCATATTGGTACCTACTTTTGGCAGTTCGGGTAAATTGTCCAATTGTTTTTGAAAAAGATTGTCAACCAGCACATCCCCATTTCCCAGAATGTTATAGACAGTTTCATAGGAGGCAATGGCGGTATCACCTTCATTGGTTAGATCATATTTAAAGGTAATCAATACACTTCCGGGGGCATTTTGTTGCGCGTCCACATCCGTGACCTTCTTGCGAGCTCCGGCCTTTCTCCAAACACGGGCTCTTTTGTCCAACCCATTGCCAAAATCATTATCAGTAGGAGCTCTCCAAAAATCAGGTTCCGGTCCCTTTTTAATCAGCTCCTTATCCTTATAAGTCCAGGAGGTAATATCACCGGAAGTTGCATCAAACCTGAGCGAAAAATCCTGACCTGCAATGGATATCTCATTGTCGGCTTCCTGCATTTCAATATTCGGCAATCCGGCCAGGTCGATCATGGGAACAGGTTTGCTTATCGGCAGTTTAAACTGCTCCGAAGCCATAAGATGTCCTGCTTTTAACAGTGAATGATCATTTTTTCTGATCAAATTTACATGAAGGAAATATTCAACACCGGGCTCTGCTTCCGGCAATGAATACCCAAGGTCCAACTCGTCCTCCACATGTGGTGCAATATCCAGATTGGACACGGTTCCTTTTTCGATGACCTGTCCATCTGCTTTGACTTCCCATTCCAAAGTGAAATCAGACAGGTTGGTAAAATCATATTTATTCTTAAGATTAATAGTGCCTTTTTTCAGATCTTTAGCGTTAAATCCTGCATACTGATAGACTTTTTTAACCTCCCAAATGGATGGATGAATTGATCTGTCCGGAAAAACAAGACCGTTAATACAGAAGTTGCCATCGCTTGGTGTTCCCTCAGGACCAAAATCACTACCATAGGCCCAATAGGACTCACCTGCCTCATTTTTAACCAACAATCCCTGATCAACCCAGTCCCAGATAAATCCACCTTGCAGCACATCATATTTCTCAATGACATCCCAATAGTCCTGTAGATTTCCTACACTATTTCCCATGGCATGAGCATATTCGCACATGATCAAGGGGCGATCAGAATGATTTTGTGCGTAGGATTCAAGGTTATGGATTCTGGCATACATAGGGCAAACAATATCCGTATGTGGGCGCATCTCCACCCTTTCGTATTGCACAAGTCGTGAGTCATCTCTATCCTTGATCCACTGATAGGTTGCCTCAAAGTTGGGACCATCACCCGCTTCATTACCCAAAGACCATATGATGATAGACGGATGGTTTTTATCACGTTCGACCATTCTTATTGTTCTTTCCATATGGGCAGCCAACCAGGTGGTGTCCTTGGCCAGGGATTCCTCTCCATAACCCATACCATGCGATTCTATATTGGCCTCGTCAATTACGTATAATCCATACTCATTGCACAGCTCATACCACCGTTCAGGCTGCGGATAATGCGATGTTCTGACAGCATTAATGTTAAAGGACTTCATAACCTCAATATCCTTGATCATGGTCTCCTCGTCCACCACATGTCCGTGCACATCGTGATGTTCATGTAAATTTGCCCCTTTTAAATAGATGGCTACACCATTTACGAGAAGTTGTCCATCCTTCACTTCTACACTACGAAAGCCCGTTTTAGTAGTGGTTGATTGCAAAATATTACCATTGGGGTCTTTCAAATTGATCAGTACCGTATATAGCTCAGGCGTTTCAGCGGTCCATTTCCTGGGGGAATCAAGATCCTTGCTAAAACTTAATATTTCTTTTCCCTGATTAAATTGTACCGGTTGAGAAGCTTCATAAATTCTGTCTTCTCCATCGATCAGTGCCACTTCCAAACTTCCTTCGGCTGCTTCCTGATCAAGATTCTGTAATTCAACGTTTAGCTCAAAGCGACCATTTACATAGTCGTCATTCAAAATACCCTTAGCCCAGAAGTCACGAATATGCAATTTAGGTGTAGCGTATAAATAGGTATCTCTTTGAATACCACTAAGTCGCCAGAAATCCTGGTCTTCCAAATAGCTCCCATCGCTCCATCGGTACACTTCCACGGCTAGTGTATTCTTTCCGGCATTAATGTAACCTGTGATGTCAAACACAGCAGGTGTTTTTGCCCCCTGGCTATAACCTACCTCCTGTCCGTTAACCCAAACATACATGGCGGATGAAACCGCTCCGAAGTGCAGATATATTTGCCTTCCGTCCCAGTCGCCCGGAATGTCAAAATCTCTTTTATATGATCCTACAGGGTTATCATGGTGTTGCATATTAGGCGGATCCTTCACATGCGGATAAGGAACATTGGTATAGATGGGAATACCATAACCTAATACTTCCCAGTTAGAGGGCACTTTGATATCATCCCAATCACTGATATCATAATCCTCTTTAAAAAAGTAAAAAGGCCTGTCAGCCGGTTTCGGTGACCAATGGAACTTCCAGGTTCCATTAAGTGATTGAAAATACTGGGAAGCATTCATATCATTGGCCATGGCTTGCTCCTCTGTTTCAAAACCATAAAAGCTTGACCGGGCGTCCTCTTTATTTACATTGAAAACATATTGGTTTTCCCAATCTCTGGGCTCCTTTTCCTCAAAGGCAACTTGCTCATATTTATGCTGTGTTTGACAGGAAACCAATGCCAGGACTAACAGTGTTCCTGCTACATGCTGAAAAGTAAAAGTTCTAAGTTTCATTTTTATCTCGATTAGCTGCACTTTTATAGAGTGTTTGAAATATAAAAAGCCCTCAAGGGGGGCTTTATATTTTTTCTTCTCACCTATTTTGGTAAGGGCAATCCGAAATCAAATCGACGTTATTTTACATTGGTAATCTTGAATGACCAGGCATGCTGACATGGAATTTCTTCCACGGTCAAAACCGGCACATCAACAACCAAATTACCATTCGAATAATTGTAATTAAGATCACCTTCATGACCCAATAAAGTCACTTTGCTATTTTTAGCAGGTTTTATCCCTTTTAATATCAACTTCTCTTTTGGAAACTTCGGAACAATGGCATACACATTATTCCCTTTAGCTGTAAAAAAAGCTTCCTTAACAGCCTTACCGGGAACAGGATCTATAGTTTGCTTGAGAATATAATCTCCACCCAGATAGTTGCCTTTATGATCGATCATTCGATCACCTTCCGACCATTGTGCGGATTCCTTCCATCTTTCAGTGGCATAAATAGCTTCCCCGTTTACCTGAAGCCATTCTCCCATCTCCAATAATCTTTCTTGCATGATGGTCGGAATATTACCCCTTCCGTCGGGTCCAATATCCAACAGCAAATTGCCACCATTGCTTACGATATCGATGAGCATTAATAGTAGTGCACGGGTGCTGTTGTAATCGTGCGCATCTTCATTTTGGTTATAGCCGAAGGAAAAACCCATACCTCTGCATTCTTCCCAAGGTTTGTCAAATTCTTTTCCGGCTTCATACTCCGTAGTATAATAACCTCCATGCTTTTGACGTATGCCTTTTCCCCATCGATCATTGATGACAATATAGTCTTTGGCTGCCGATTCATTGAAAAGCCAGGCCAGGAGTTCAGGTGTCTTCCATTTCTCAGCTTCCATATCCCATTCTCCATCTGCCCACAGAATATCCGGTTTATATTTTTGAACCAAATCTTTTACCTGAGGATGGAAATGTTCGCTCACAAAACGTTCTTTGTCTTTTTGCCACCATGGATGATACCATTCATATAGAGAGTAGTAAAAACCCATTTTGACAGGAGTCTTTTTAACAGCGGCTGAAAGTTCACCTGCCAAATCACGTTTTGCACCTGTTTCCATACTATTCCAGGCAAAGCCACGATCATTGGCTTGCTTGTTTGGCCAAAGCGTGAAACCATCATGGTGCTTGGAGGTAAGCACCACATACTTGGCTCCTGAGGCCTCAAAAAGTTTGGCCCATTCCTCAGGATCGAAAAGATCGGCAGTAAATTCGTCTGCGAATTTATAATAGTCAAAATCTTCTCCGTATGTTTTAATATGATGCTGATATACTTCATCTCCCTTGAAATTACCATTTCCAAAAAGTGCCTTGCTTTGCATCCAATACTGATACCATTCCGAATAGGTACCCTTTGGTGACCATGCAGGAACGGAGTAAGGCCCCCAATGAATAAAAATACCAAATTTGGCCTCTCCAAACCAGTTGGCCACCGGACGACTATCAATTGATTCCCAGGTCGCTTCATACTTCTTTTGAGCATAGGAGTTGGCTATTCCCATTAAGACAAGAAGTACAATTAGTTTTATCTTTTTCATTTTTACAGTTTGATTCTTTTTAATTAAAAAAACAAGGTTTCATATGAAAATATGATAGGTTTAAAGTTAAAAGCAAGGCTCGGTTCTTACTACCTCTTACTATACCGTAGAGAATACTTTATTTGCCATAAAATCATGCCTTATTAATTGCAGGCAAATTTTATATTAAATTATGCCTTACGTAATTCCGACGGACTCCTGGAGAACCATTTTTTATAAGCTCTACTGAAGGAACTCAACTCCGAAAATCCCAGCAAAAAAGCTATTTCAATCAATGTATTTTTCTGAGATTTCATTAAAGTGGAAGCCAATTCTTTCCTGACCTGATCTAACAATTCCTTGAAGGTGATACCTTCCGCTTTCAGTCTTCTGTAAAGACTTTGCCTACTGGTATTCAGTTTCTCTGCCACAAAATCAGCACTCACTTGGCCACTTGCAATATGGTCTGTAATGATGCGAATCACCTTCTTTCTGCAGGTATGCTTGTCATCCAAATTGGTAAGCATTCTCTCCGCATATTCACTTACAATTTTATTAACATAGGGTTGGGATTGAGGATTTTCTTTCCCTAAGATGCTGCTGTCAAAAACAATTTTGTTAACAGAGCAATTGAATTTCACACCACAATTAAATACATCATTGTAACGTGAAACATAATTCGGTTGCGGATGTTCAAACTGAACCTCGAAAATATTTCCAAAATTTCTCAGAATATCATAAGATTCAATAATGGAGATCTCCGCATCAAAAACAGTTTTAATTTCCGGAGTTTTCCTATGGTAAATGAATTCCGCCTTCTCATCAAAAGTCGCTAGCTCCATATGTATACCATCACTTAGCAACTTTTTATACTTAACAGCAATGTCAAAAGCTTCGCCAATGGTATTGCAGCTAGCTGCAATAGTACCAATAAGACCGCTATTGGCATCCCCAACAGTTTCACATTCCCTCGAAACTCTCAAAGCTAATTCCTCTGAACCCAGCATCTCGGATGCCATAATTTCCAGTCTTACCAGCTTATCAAGCATGACAAAATTTTCAAAATCATCCAATTCCTGAATGGAGAGACCTATGATCTCATTGATGTTCTCTTGGGATAATCCAAGTTCCATTAGAGACTTTGCCCTGCTCCTGACCAGTGCAGTTGAAACTAAGTAATTTGTTGACATGATTTATTATAAAAGATACGAAGTGTCAAATTGTTGATACAAAATGTTAAGCACATCAAGCTCTCTGCAAAATACTTTTGTAACATCAAAAAATTAGAAATAACAATGAAAAAATTATTGAAAATTACAACGTTCAGCTTGTTTTCACTAATCGCTTTTTACAATACAACAAATGCACAAAACAAAAAAGAATTTGACAAAAGACAGTCTATATCATTCGGTGTGGTACAACCTATTTTAGGTGGTTTTAACGTTACTTTTACCCAGCAAAACAAAAGATTTCTATTTGCCTACTCACACGGCACAATGCTCCATTTGGATCGCCTTAATGGAGCTTTTAAATCAAAATCCGCTAAAAAATATCAAATCAGTCAAATTACTTATATATCCACCGGTTTTGATCTTGGGATTAGGTTGTTGCCTGATCTCTCTATCAGGGGTGAATGGAAATGGCATTTGAACGACCTTGAACACCCTGATGGTCAAAAAATTCAATATCATACTTTAACCATTGGTCCTTCAATCTATCACCAATGGCATCCTTTCAAAAAAGCAAAAGGACTTTTATCCCATATTCTTGTAGAACAGTCTATAAGATGGTGGCCGGTTGTTTATAGTTCACTGGATGATTATGCTTACAATTTTATTAATAAGGAAGGTGAAATAGAGAGATTCACTCACGATAAAGGAGATCTTTTTGTGGCAGCTTCTATTGGTTGGACTTTCTGATGATAAGGTAAGAAACTATGCTCCGTTTTAACATAAACAAAAAGAGATTCACCGGTGTACTTTGGATTCTGGTGGTTGCCACAATATTGATAAGCCTTGTCATAACATTGAAATATGACATTACTTTGAATATAGAAAATGTGGAAAATACATTGCAAAATGTGGCTATTTTTCCGACCCCACATGTGTTAGAACTTCTTTTCGATACAGCATCCAGTATCTTATTGATTGTCGTGGGAGTAGCATTATTTATTTTATTTAAGAGAAAGACCACTGCACTCCTGGGATCTGTTTGGCTCGTTATTGCAGCGATTATTATGGTGGTTCATAATATGGGCAACTTCGCCATTACAAGGATAGCATCAGAATATGTCGCTGCTCAAGGTTCATTGGAGACATCTTTGAAAACCAGTGCATTGACCACACTTTTGATAGCCAAATGGGGCGTTACCCTGGCATCTTGCTTTATGATATTGGGAGTAGTTACTTATAGTTCATTGATCTCAAAGTCCTCCAGGTCAGTCGGATGGTTTGGAATAATTGCAGGATGCTTTGGAATTCCAGCACTAATGGTTGGTTGGATGAATACCCAATGGGAGATGCTTGGCTTTGGTTTATGGGGGCCGATGTTACTGTGGCAATCTATTTTTGGAATCTGGTTGATCAATAAGAAGACGGTAATACTTTAATCTCCCAATTTGGTCATAAAGAGGATGCGTATATTCTATCAATTTGAAATAATCATCTTAACTTTCGATTTGGACAAAAGATTTCTACTTTCATCTCGTAAGCTTTAAAAAAATAGTTTGTTAATAATTTCAATAAAGTGAATATTCGATCCATTCTACTATTTACAGTATTTGTTTCTTACTGTCATTTCTCTCATGCCCAAGAAAAGTCTGACATCGTTTGGTGGAACCCAACAAACCACGAATTCAATGTTATCGAAGGCCAAGGCTGGCCAGAGGAAATACAATCCGGATATGACCGGCTTCCGGAAAAAGCAAAGGGAGCTGTAAGAACACCGGTTTGGGATCTTTCAAAACATTCGGCTGGGTTACTCATCAGGTTTAGGAGCAATGCGGGTAACATTGTGATACGATATCAGGTAGATGGTGGTCACGCCATGCCTCATATGCCGGCTACTGGTGTAAGTGGCGTGGATCTTTACGCCAAAAACAGTGATGGTGAATGGATGTGGTGCCGAGGTAACTATTCATTTGGAGACACCATCAAGTATAATTTTCAAAATATCAATCCTAATGATACGTATCATGAGTTGGGGCGTGAATATCATCTCTACCTGCCTCTGTACAATTCAGTGAAATGGCTTGAAATAGGCGTTCCGGAAAACACCCTTTTCCGCCCAACACCCGTTCGCCAGGAGAAGCCCATCGTTGTTTATGGCACTTCTATAGCACAAGGCGCCTGTGCTTCACGGCCCGGGATGGCCTGGACCTCTATTTTACACAGAAAAATGGACAGGCCGCTTATCAATCTCGGCTTTTCAGGCAATGGACGATTAGAACCTGAGGTAATAGATCTCCTTGCAGAAATAGATGCAAAGATCTATGTTTTAGACTGCTTGCCTAACTTAGGGCCAAACCTGGGTTTTTCTCTTGAAGAAGTATACAAACGCATTATTTCATCAGTAAAAAGACTACGTGAAAAACGATCTTCCACACCCATTTTATTGATCGAACATGCCGGCTATGCTGACGGAGTCATCAATTCAACACGACAAAGTATCTATACAAATCTTAACAAAACCCTTCAGGAGGCATTTACTCAATTAAAGGCCGAAGGGATTACCAATATTCATTTATTACCAAAAGCAGCAATTGATATGGGTATGGAAAGTTATGTGGATGGAACACACCCAACCGACCTGGGTATGATGGAATATGCAACAGCCTATGAGCAACATCTTCGGGAAATTCTCCATGAGCCAATGGGAACCTTATCGACCACGATACCCATTACCCAATCAAGGGAACCCCATAATTATGATTGGGAACAAAGACACCAAAAGTTATTGACACTTAATAAAACACAACCACCCAAAATCTGTTTTTTTGGCAATTCAATTACACATTTTTGGGGCGGAAATCCTGAAGCCCCGATAAGGACAGGCGCTGATTCATGGGATAAGTATTTGGAGGGGTTGGAAGTCAGAAATTTTGGTTTTGGTTGGGACCGTGTAGAAAATGTACTGTGGAGGATATATCACGATGAGTTGCATGGTTTTAAAGCTGAGCAAATTGTAGTCATGTTAGGCACAAATAACATTCATCTCAATTCGGATGAAGAGATCCTTTTGGGGTTGGAGCTTGTGATTCAGGCCATCCAAAACAGACAACCCAATGCCAGGGTATCCTTGATCGGCTTATTTCCGAGAAAAGAAAATGAAAAACGGATCCATACATTAAACCTGATGATCGCTCAATTGTCTGCCAACATGAACGTACATTTCGTGGACATAGGCAAAGTTTTGTTGAACGATCAAGGCAAAATCAATGACTTGCTCTTCTCCGATGGACTTCACCCCAATGCAGCAGGATACCACAAATTGGCTCCATTGCTTAGGGACCATCTTAGCAGGTAATCTCAGATTTCTTTTAATCATAAGAAATTGCTCCGTTAATCAACACCACGGGGAGCGACGGATTTTCTCTAAAGCTCTTAGTATTCAATCTATTAAGTGCCACGGGAACAGTCAAAATACCTAATAATAGCTATTGACTAATTCGAAATTAGTCTTCATCTTTGCACAGTTTAGAATTAGTCTAAATAAAAATGGATTCACAGCGACCCTATTTTATTGACGATACGGAATTGGCATCTTTTAAAACTGAAAGCCTCATGAGTTCAGAGCTATGTATTTTTAAAAAATGCTGTAAAAAATATAAAAAGAAAGGCAAGCCTTGTAAAAGCTGTCCCAAGTTATGACGGAAATAGAAATAGAGCCAGAGGTTAGTAATATATTCAGCACCAATAATACTGCTTTATACCAATGTGATAGGTCTGAATCATTTATATTGAAGTTTTTTGAGGAGCATATTTCCTTTAAGATCGGAGAATTACAGGCTATTCGAAAAAAAATCAGAAACATTGATCTCGCCCAACTATTCAAAAGCGGTACACCAGACATTGAGATATTGAACGTTCCTCAATGCGATCGTATTTTTGTATTATCCATTCTTGAAATACTGGAGCTCAAAGAGCTTTTTTCGGGTGCCTTTGTAATGCTCGAATTGAATAGTGTCATTCACAGAGAGATTCTTCGCAAATAGTGCCGGTCATATGTATTTAATAATTAAGAACTGAGAAGGTCTCATACCGTCCTACCCAGTATATTTTAGCTTAAATACTTCAACACTTAAGCACTTCAACACAATACCAATGACCTTTCTCCACAACAATTCCGCTTAATCCAATTACCCTGGTATAACCACTATTTTCATTGGAGTTATAGGTAATTTTCCCTACCTTTTCCCACCAAAACCTATAGCCATGAAAGATATACTAAGAAGACATCAAATTTTGCGGGAAGAGATTGTTAACATACTTAACAAACAAGTTCAAATAGAAGCTCAGTCAGCTGCCAATTATCTCGCTATGGCAGCCTGGTGTGACGTCAGAGGTTACGATAATTCGGCTGAATTTTACTTCAAGCAATCTGACGAGGAAAGAAAGCACCAACTCAAATTATTCCACTATTTGGCCGATATGGAGTGTGATGCCATATCACCTGCCATTGAAGAACCACAGCACGAATTTACCACTCTAAGAAGTGTTTTCGAAAGAGCATTGGAAATGGAAATTGCTGTTACCGATGCTATTCATAATGTAGTGAGGGAATGTCGCAAACATGGAGATATCGCTACAGAAGAGTTTATGCGCTGGTATGTACAGGAACAAATTGAGGAAGAATATGTAGCACGACGTTGTCTTGAACTGTTCGATGTATTAGGTGAGGACAAAATTGCATTAGGTATGTTTGAGGAACGCGTGCTTGGAATTGAGTATGAAGGAGATTAATAGAACAATTCCAGTATTTGCTTTAGGGATTTATCATTTTTGTAAATCAATTCATAGAAAGTGAATTACTGTCACATAGTCTATTTTTTAGTTTTCTCCCTTTCATCAAGATTGGAATAATGATTTGATCATTGCGGTTAAAGTCTTGATGGATGAACATTATAAATCAGTTTATGTTCCCATACAACTTTTTACAATTCAATTGTTCATTAAATACCACCTTTCAACCATGAAGAGCCATTTGAAGCGGATAGGTAGATTAGGAATACAAAAGATCCTCATATTCGTCTTAATGATGCTCCTGGTCAATATCACCTGTTGGGCTCAGAATAAAAAGGATACACTTCGCATACTCTTTGCAGGGAATAGTTACACTTACTATGAAAATCTGCCACAGATCATTTCCGTTATTTCAGACAGCTCAAAAACAAAACTCATCACCAAAAAAAGCACTGCCGGTGGAGTCTATTTAAGCGATCATTGGCACAGTAAGAATGGATTAAAAACCAAGGAACTTATTGCCAATGGAAACTTTGATATTGTGGTACTGCAGGAACAAAGTATGGGCACCATCACTGCTCCTGATAGTGTGCATGTGTATGCCAAATTACTCTGTGATTTTATCAGGAAAAATGGAGCCAAACCCTATTTATATATGACCTGGGCACGGGAAAAGGTTCCTCAGCAACAGAAAACGATCAGCAAGGTTTACTCAGAAGTGGCCACAAAAAATAAAGCAGGGCTGGTTCCGGTCGGAGAAGCCTGGCAATTGGCCCGGCAATTACGTCCAAACATCCGGCTGTACATTGCTGATGGCAGTCACCCTTCGGCACTGGGAAGTTTTTTAACCGCTTGCGTTTTTGTTAAAACCATTTTACAGAAGTTGCCACAAAACCTTCCGCGCGTATACCGCAGTAACGATGCAGAAGGAGAATCTATTAGTTTAATGAGATTGGACCCATTGGATGTCAGGTTTTGTATCAGGGTGGCTGATGAGACGGTTGGGAAGAAATAAGTAGAGAGGCTTCCAGAAATCTTTATTCAATTTTTGCTGGCATATAAAACGAATTCTGATTGAAAATGGCATACGACGAAAGCTTAGTTAATAAGGTAAGAGAAGCGCTGATACATTTACCGAATGTAGAGGAGAAAAAAATGTTTCAGGGTTTAACTTTTATGGTCGATGGGAAAATGTGTATAGGCATTAGAAATGAAGAAATTATGTGTCGCATTGATCCCAATATGTACGAATCTGTGCTGGAGCGAATCGATTGTCGTCCTATGATCCATGGTAAAAGGACCATAAGAGGTTATGTTTTTGTTAATGAGGAAGGATACAAAAGGAAAGAAGATTTTGATTTTTGGATCAAACTTGCACTGGATTTTAACAAGAAGGCAAAAGCTTCAAAGAAGAGAAAAAAGTGACTTTTTAAAATAGGTCCTAGTTACTAACAAGCACCAGGAAGATTCAAGTGATACACATTTCAATTCCTGTTTTTTGTTGTGCCATGAATCCTCTTGTTGGAAAGCTGCGTCCCTTAGTGGAAGATTTGAATACACCTTACAACACGCAAGAAAAGGAGCAATTTACAATTGGATTGCAAGTCCGGCAACCTTAGGTTCGTGATAACAATTACCAAACAGTGATGACATGTTTGAAATGGTAGTTTCACATATCAGACACGCACTCGCTTCGTACATTCAACTTGGAATTAACTAAATGACTCTCTTAAAATGAAAATGAATTTTATCTTCATATTGATATTTTTTGCATTCTCCAATTGCACCGGACCTCAGGCTGAATCGGACGGAGGCAGCTTTCTCAATGAATGCCTGGAATCAAAAGATGCCAGATTTATCAGTTCAATTGTTACATCTTTTGAAAAACAACTTATTAGTAAGTATGGAGCTAAGTCATATAAAAAATTCCTTTCTGAAATGAGGAGCATGGCAATTCCTCCAGACTTTTTTGTGAAATCAGATTTGACCAGTTTTTTAATAGCAAACAAAAAATCTTCCTCTTTTAGAAAAATCTGGATTAAACAAGGTGGTTTTTTCAAAACGAAGCCTAACAGCAAATATTTACTTTGTTTAAAAGAGAAAAGCGATTCTAAGACTTTGAGAGAGGTGCTTGAAACAATTGAAAAAGTACCTAATATTAATCCCGGACTGACTGCAGGTGCCCTCGAGTCCGGACTTACCGACGACGAATATAATTCAGAGGCCATTAAAATCTACTTGGCAGTAAATATTTATGATAGATTCAATAAATGATTCCATATGTGGCAGCTATCTAGTCAACTTATGAGGTTAAAAGGACTAATATGCATAGCTAATGCCATAGATCTCTAATATCAAATGAAAATACCTAAGATTAGATTAGTTCCAGAAACTGAAACAGAAGAAGCAAAAAAAGCTGTTGGATATGAATGGAATGATGTAGCCGGAACTCGACATCAACTAGGAGGAGGAGTGTCTGATGGCATAAGTGAGTCCGAATATCCGGATTGTCAGGGCTGCAATGAAAAAATGACTTTTTATACTCAGATTGATTCCATAGGCGATGATTATGATCTAGCTGATTGCATGGTGATCCATAATTTCGTTTGTTTCGATTGTTTCACAGTCAAGGCTATATTAACTCAAACCTAATTATGGAACATTCTATAGTAGGCCTCAAAATGTTAGATTCAACAAGAATGGAATTGAATGAGTATTGTTAAGCCTTTAGAAAAAGATCTCAATAACTCAAAAACTAAATGAACAGCAAAATAGAAATACCTCTAAGCAAAATGAAAATTACCCTCCTACTAATTGGAGCGATTATATTCATCGTTTTAGGAATTCTTTTCATTTTAAACCCACAACAATTTACTACGAATCTATTCAGAAGCCCCGAAATAATTCGTATTGTTGGAATTGCTTCTGTCTCATTTTTCGGTCTCTGTTTAATATTTATTGTTAAAAAATTATTTGACAATAAAATCGGGTTAACAATTGACCACAATGGAATAACAGATAATACCAATGCAACTAGTGTTGGACTGATTGAATGGGAAGACATTACCGGAATTGAAAAAGTACAGGTAGCTTCAACAAAAATTCTAATGCTTCAAACCGATAAACCTGATAAATACATCAACCGGGGAAAAAGCTGGATCTCAAAGCGGGCCATGCAAGCCAATAATAACCTGTATGGCTCACCGCTCTCGATCGTTTCAAATTCCCTTAAAATGAAGTTTGAAGATCTGGAGGAACTTATCAGGGCCGAATTTGAAAAGCGAAAAAAGTAAACCGCCAAAGCCTGAGATAGGAGACCCAATCTTCCCTTTTATAGAAAGTTGTGATCTTCTCATTCTTTCCAATTCCTTGAGTTGATGGCTTAAAGCGGATTGAGTAAGGAACAGTTCCTCGACAGCTTTTTTCAATGTACCCACCCTTGTCACAGTATCTATTAATGTCAAGTGCTGGATTTCAACCATGCCTTTCATGGGTTTAAGACCAAAAATAGTTTGCTTTTTTAACCTGTATTCAACATTAATCATGAAAAAAATTCAAGCCCTGGCTGGTTGAAATTAATTGATAGTCTTTAGAATCAAACCAGGCTTCGGTTATAAATATCAGCATGATCACCATGAACTCAGATTGAATGTTATATTTGTCATCAACAGTTATTTGAAACCAATTCATGCATAGCAATTTGAACCTATAAGGTTTGGTTTGAAAAAATGAATATAAAAAACACATTTGCTACAATACTATTTCTTGTTTGGATTGCAGCATCAGTTTCCTGCACAAAACAAAATGACAAACCCAACATCATATTCATAGCCGTGGATGATCTACGGCCTGATTTGGGATGTTATGGTAATACTATAGTACAGTCTCCCAACATTGACAGGTTAGCAGCGGAGGGAATACTTTTCAGAAATCATTTTGTGAATGTGCCTACCTGTGGTGCATCACGTCAAAGTCTGCTCACAGGAATGAGACCTGCAACCAGAGCACATCTGGGAAATAATATCACGGAGCACACCCTTTCCAATAAGGCAGAAGGTACTGTTCCCGAAACCTTCATACATCATCTGAAACGAAATGGATACAGAACGGTAGGTATAGGAAAAATCAGCCATTCAGCAGATGGTTACATTTACGGTTATACTGATAGTATTTCTCAAAAAAGAGAACTTCCACATAGTTGGGATGAATTAATTTTTAATTATGGTAAATGGGAAACGGGTTGGAATGCCTTCTTTGGTTATGCCGATGGGGAAAACAGACAAAGTCTGAACAGGCAAGTTAAACCATATGAAAAAGGTGCCGTTAGTGATACGGGATATGTTGACGGACTTTCGGCCCAATTAGCTGTTTCCAAATTAAAAAAGCTCAAAGCGAATGGCAAGCCTTTCTTCCTTGGAGTTGGATTTTTCAAACCACATTTACCATTCAATTCACCGGAGAAGTATTGGGATTTATATGATAAGGAAAGTATTCCCATTTCTCCAAATCCACTTGTTCCCCAAAATGTTCACCCAAACAGTTTACATAACAGCGGTGAATTAAACGGTTATCAATTGGGTGAGGAAAAAGCAAACCTCACGCAACCTGTATCGGACGAATATGCACAAAAGCTCAGACATGCTTATTACGCTTGTATCAGCTATGTGGATCACCAAATAGGTCTTATTCTAAAGCAACTAAGCAAGCTTGACCTGGACAAAAATACCATAGTTGTGGTTTGGGGTGACCATGGCTGGCATCTGGGCGATCAGCAAGTCTGGGGAAAACATACCGTTTTTGAAAATGCTTTAAAAAGTGCCTTTATTATCAAATTACCGGGAAATAGGAATTCCGGGCCCATCTCATCCATTGTTGAGACGGTTGATATTTATCCTAGTTTATTGGAACTGTGTAACATCGACATGTCCCATGAAATTGATGGAAAAAGCTTTGCTCGCTTAATACAAAATGAGAACTCCCAATGGGACAATGTAGCCTATGGTTATTTCAGAGAAGGTATATCCCTCAGAACCGACAGGTACCGACTTACCCGGTATTACCGGGAAGAAAAACCTGTTGTTGAGCTATACGATCATCAAAACGATCCATTGGAGACAACCAACATTGCTTTGGAACACCCTGATGTTGTGGAAAAACTCATGCCAGTTTTGGAGAAGGGGAATACCGGACTTTTTGAATGAAGCTCAGCTTGCTATTGGCATACAAGTGGTCCGTTAGTGACAAATGAAACAAAGATCTCAAGCTGCCTTGAGATCTTTAATAAAGAAGAATACTACCACTTTGATAAATTAGAATCAATTAAACCACCGCCGTCATCTTGAATTTTCGTAATGAAATGAAGAAAATATCCGGGATCTCCATCCCAATGAGATTCAAGTTGAATATCCACATACAACTGTTTGAGTTCTGATCAGGAGATCCCTGATCTGCGCTGCGCTTCGTCAGGGATGGCGTATTGGTTGTAATTTATTATGTTATGAACCACTTAGGTTATCACATTCTGAATCCATCTATTTTAGTTCTCAGGTCCTTTTATTTAAAGTTTCTTAATTTGTCAAAGAAGAAATAAACTAAACTTGAATTATATACCTAATAACCTTAGGTTCGAAAGCACATATTCAACCAAGATAATCAAAAAAGCATGATGAAACAGCTACATCTCCTGGTAACCATAAGTATATTTTTTTACTGTATGGATCATGACACCCGCGCTCAAGATCTAAAGACCACCTGGATTAAAGAAAACGCCGTGAAAGTACAATCCATCTCACCGGAAGATCCTGATTTTTCCGATCTTCAGGCACTTAAAGAAATTCTGAAAGACACCAGAATTGTCCTGTTGGGAGAACAAACACATGGAGGTGGTACCACCTACTCCGCGAAAGTCAGGCTGATCAAATTCCTTCACCAGGAAATGGGTTTTGAGGTCATCGCCTTTGAAAGCGGCATGTACGATTGTGCCAAAATCTGGCAACAGATGCAATTAGGCAATCCCATGGAACAGGAAGTGCTCAACAGCATGTTTTATATGTACGCCACCAGTACGGAAGTGAAGCCTTTATTCCCTTATGTAGATGCACACATGAAGAATTCCAATCCATTGGTGTTTACCGGTATGGACAGCCAGCATACTGGTGAAAAATCAAAGGCCTCATTGGCGGATGATTTAAAAGAATTCCTGGAGAAGCATGATTCCAAAAATACGACAGGAGAAAGCTGGGAAGTTTTCAGGAGAAAGGTAGAAGATATCATTGCGATGAATCGAGAAGTGGTCGATAATGACAAAGTCGCTTTTTATCAAATACTGGAAACGCTGAAAAATGAAACCGCTAATATAAGAAATGAAACACAGTCATTCCCTGACAATTCCGGCTTTTGGCTACAAATTTTAGAAAGTATAGAATCTCAAGCCAAACGTTACTGGGGAGACATTCAAGATATGGACAGGGATAGGCAAATGGCTGACAATATGAGCTGGTTGCTCAACAATCCATTCAAAGATAAGAAGGTGATTATCTGGGCACACAATTTTCATATAGCCAGAGGTTTGGGTTTTATATTGCCCATGGGGCATTTTCTTAAAGAAGAATTTAAAGATGATATGTATGCGCTGGGCTTCACCGGTTATGATGGCTCTTTCATCAATTTCATTACAGGAAATGAATCTCAAATCTCAAAACCCTCCGGGGATAGCATAGAACAAGCCATCAAAAATACGGGTTGGCAATATGCCATGGTTGATTTCATAAATATCACTAAAAAAGATGCCTGGTTGAAACAGCCTCAAAAAGGACGACTGTTAAATTTCCAGGAGCAAACAGCTATTTTCCCAAACATTTTTGATGGCATGTTTTACATTCAAACCACTACACCTACTGTTAGAGAATAATCATACTAGCAAATTCACAGTTAGCATAAGGTATAACTCGATAACATATTATGGAAACGGGAAAGATTTAAACCTTAATCATGAGTTAAAGAACATCATATTGACAATACATTTCTAATTGTATGGTCATTAAATCGACCGGTTAGTTTTGAAGTTATTGCATTTTCAGCTTTTCAAAAGTAAAATCATCTTCAAACACAGTCTTTCCATTGGCATTTGCTAATCTTACATAATCCAGTGAACCTGTTCCATCAAATATGTAAAGAAGCCCCATAACATTACCAAAATCCTCCTGGTAGGTTTCCTGGAATACAACTTTATCATTAAGGCTAATTTCAACTTGTTTGTTTTGAACGATCACACCCACATCTTGCCACTTGTATATATTCACACCCAATGGTGAAAGATCATTCTGCTGACCGGACCGGATCACTTCACCCATTTTATAACTGGCATTGTGCTCACAGCCCTTATTCTGCAAGTTGACCCAAAAGACGTGCTTTTCGGTGACTACCATCATCTGCATCCATGGGCAAAGCTTATCCGCTAAACTATCTACTTTAATACGAGAAAGCAGGCTGAAGTTATTGGAAGAAACACCAAAATCCCGGGTATTGCTGATTCTTGTTAAAAAGTATCTGGAGAAATCGATATTTCGCTTGTTCAGTAGTTCTTTTTTGAGATGTAACTGCCCATTCTCAATAAAGTTTTCATTTTTAAAATTGATAGGTTGCTGATCTGCATAACTATAGTAAATATGTGGCTCCCAACCATCACTCAAAATATGAACAGGTTGCATAGCGATCATCGAATCATTAGCGTAGAGTCTTGCACGGTGATATCCAGATTCATAGTATATACTGGTATGGGTAGTTGCATTTGGATCAATGGCCATCCTGTGAAAATTGTTCCATGATTGTTGGATGAAGAAACTATCAGCTTCAACATTGGACAGATCATAATTAAAAATGACCGTATTGGGTATTCCGGAAGTCACAGTTTTTTGTGTTGAGAAATGAATCGGTCCGGTCACTTTTACCTGTTTCTTTATAAGACCTGGCATAATAATGATCCCAACAACAACCAATAGGGTGAGTATAGGCAAAATCCATAGAATTTTAGTAGCAGAATGTTTATTGGGAGGTTGGTTTTGTAACTTGAAGTCCTGCCAGTTTTTGTAATCCAAAACCATCGCCAGGGCATTAAGTGTTGCAATTTGAGGACTTTGTTTGAAATGTCCTTTCCAGAAACGTTTCAGTGTGGAAAGGCTCAAATTAATGCCTGTTTTTTCTTCTATATGTTGGGCTAATAATTCAAGATCTCTTTGTGTATATCCATTCCCATTTCCAAAAGCAAACTTCTTTTCAATTTGCGCTTTACATAAAGTGATATATGCTTGTTCGTTGAAATTCATGTGGTGCAATATTACTTTCCGGAACCGTCTAAATCAAACTTGAGCTGATTTTGAACTCACTTTGATCTTAACAATTTAGTTCGTGAATCATAGATTTGGTCAAAAATGCTAAGATCATGAAAATACCTATTTTATTAACAATTGTTTTGCTTTTAATTACAAGTGATTTCCTCAATGCTCAGAATAACCACATAAAACAACAAAACTTTACTGCTTTCAATCGAGAAGTTTCATACGAAGATGGTATAGCTTATCTAGATGCTAAAGCCGAAGACGGACTTCTCTGGCTTAAGAACGCTAACTTTAAAAATGGTACAATTGAATTGGAAGTCAAAGGTAGAAATATTCCTGGAAGAAGTTTTGTAGGTATTGCCTTCCATGGGCAGGATAATCAAACATTTGATGCCATATACTTTCGGCCGTTCAATTTTAAGAATCCAAGCCGGAATACACATTCCATACAATATATAGCGATGCCAACCAATGATTGGTCGACACTAAGAAAAGCATTTCCCGGTAAGTACGAAAACACGATCACCCCAATTCCTGATGCAGTAGATGATTGGTTCCATGTCAAAATAATGGTGGATCATCCACAAGTGAAAGTCTTTATCAATGGTTCCGATAAGCCTGCTTTGGAAGTTGTTCAGATCAGTGATAGGAAGCAGGGAAAATTAGGCTTTTGGGTTGGTAACGGATCGGATGGATGGTTTAGAAATCTAAAAATAACAAAGCAATGATGACACCAATTATAACTTCAACTATGTCGATTTTAAGATTCATTGCATTCAGAAGCATATTGACTTTGTTTATATTCTTCTTGTCTCTTATTCACTTAGATGCTTGCACCATTTTCGTTTTAACAGACTCGAATGGTACTTTCTTTTTTAACAATGAGGATTATGTAAATCCCAATACCAGAATTTGGTTCATTCCGGCTGGAAAAGATTATTATGGTTGTGGGTTTGTAGGATATGATGATGGATCAGCTCAAGGAGGAATCAATACTGAAGGATTGGCTTTTGACTGGTATGCCGGGAAACCGGATGATTATGTAACCGAAAAACATTTAGTTACAATAGAGGGCAACTCGTCTGAACGCATGCTTGAGATGTGTGCCACTGTTGATGAGGCCATAGCATTTTATCAAACCTATGCCGAACCAAGTTTTGCCAGATCCACCATTTTAATTGCTGATAAAACCGGTGCATCAGTGATCATAGGCTCAAAGAATGGTAAGCTGTATTTCGACAGGTCAAATGATAGCAGAGCACTGGGCTATGGTCACGCAATCTTCCAAAAATTATACAGTAGCAAAACCACCATCCAGTTAGAAAGTGGAGCTGAAATTTTGAAACAGTGTGTTCAGAACGGAAAGTATGCTACGAAATACTCAAATTCTTATAACTTAAAAACGGGCGATATCCTGATCTACAACTTTTCAAATGGGACCGAAAGTACGACTCTTAACCTTTTTACCGAATTGAAAAAAGGGGAACATTACTATGAAATACCAAAGATAGAAACACAGGTGAATGAAGCTTTAATGCCTATAGAATTGAATATGAATCGCCTGATCTTATTTGAATTTCAAGCCTTACCAGATCAAGAACCAGAAATAACCTCTCTGGTAAAAAAAATAATTACTGAAGCAGCTAAAGGGAAACTACGGTCAACACATTATTCCAATGACCTGTGGAATCAGTTAAAAAAAGATCAGGACGGTATCCAATCCCAATTGAAGGAATTGGGAAAGCTAATATCACAACATCTTATTCATAAAGAAATTGAAAATGAATTTACCACTTATAGTTATGTCATGGTTTTTGAAAATGCGAGAATATTACTGCAATTTCAACTAAATAAAGAAAGGAAAGTAAATAACATCAAAACGCTAAGCGCATATATCACCAGGGTAGAATCTAAAAAAAGTAATTTGAAGAGCGGCGCTTTTGAAACGATTATCTCGATGCCCTATAGTTTGATTGTGATGAGCATGTTAATAATAGGATTCCTAAGTTTCATCTTTCTAAAAAGGAAATATCTTAAGGTGTAAGAGTAATTATAGTAAATCTCATTTTCAAAAATGCTTGTTAAGTTTTCGGTAGTGTATTAGAAAATATCAAATCAATTTTACACTATGAAGAAAAAATTATCATTTCAGGAAAAATATCAGATTGTCCTTAACAAGGATGTTAGCTATGAAGGTATCTTCTTTACCGCGGTCAAAACAACAGGTGTGTTTTGTCGTCCGAGTTGTCCGGCAAGAAAACCCAAGATCGAAAATGTAGTCTTTTATGACAATGTGCAAGAAGCCATTCGGGATGGATATCGTCCCTGCAAAACTTGCAAGCCAATGGTTATGGCTGGTGAGACGCCAATTTATATAAGAGACATTCTTCAAGAGCTTCATAAAAATCCATTTTTAAAAATTAAAGATCACGATTTGGAGGTCAGAGGTATTGAGCCCAATAAAATCAGAAGGTGGTTCAAGAAACATCACAACATGACTTTCCAAGCTTATCAACGCATGTTACGTATCAATACGGCCTTTCACAAAATATCAAAAGGGGAAGCTGTTACAAATGCAGCTTTTGATTCAGGTTTTGAATCTTTGAGTGGTTTTAACAGCAGTTATCAACATGTCTTTGGTCAATCCGCTTCTCAAAACAAGGATAAGCATGTCATCAACATCATCAGGCTTACTACACCTTTAGGTCCAATGTTTGGATGTGCGACAAATGATGGTGTTTGTTTATTAGAATTTACAGATAGAAAAATGCTGGAATTTGAATTTAAGGACATTACCAAAAGGCTTAATGCTGTGATATTGCCAGGTTCCAATGGGCACCTGAAACAATTGGAAAGGGAGTTATCGGAATATTTCAATGGTGAAAGAAAAAACTTTACAATTCCTTTAGATACGCCAGGCACTAAGTTTCAAAATAACGTTTGGGAAATTTTGCAAAAAATTCCATATGGTGAAACCAGGTCTTATCAGGAACAGGCCATACGGCTTAACAAGCCCACGGCAGTCAGAGCGGTGGCTTCAGCGAATGGCTATAATCGTATCGCTATCATCATACCTTGCCATCGTGTTATTGGGAAAAACGGAAATTTAACCGGATATGGTGGAGGACTGGCAAGAAAAAAATGGCTTCTTGATTTTGAACGAAAGAATAATTGAAAACAGATCTTATTATAAACTCGGGGGACATAAGGTACTATAAGGTACTAACCTTAAGAACTTCTCTTCACCGGATTAGTCAAATTGATGTTCTTCAGCAGTTCCTTAAATTCCATATCGTCTCTTAATTCATCGAAAGATGGGTTTACATTAAGCCAAACGAGCCAGGCAGCTCTTTCATCCAGGGCCTTATTCAGCCATTCATAAGTTCTTTTTTTATCCCCCAGTCCTTTATAGATCCTGGCAATATCAAAGGATGACACATAGCTCTGATCTGCTTTGCTGATTAATTCTTGTAACAAAGTCTCAGCTTCTCCCCTTTCCCCGGCTAATGCATAAGTATGTGCTAACAGAGAGGTTATTTTGGCTCGCTCATTGGAAAGTTTTCTCCCTTTTTGTAAAATATCAATGGCCTCGGTATACATCTCTTTTTGTTCATAGGCCACACCTAACCATATGTATACAGGCAGGAAATCCTCATCCATATGGAGTGTTTTCAAACATTCTGCAATGGACTCATCGTACTGGCGACGAAGGTAAAAATTCATACCGATCAAAGTACTGATGATCAAACCCAATGGATCATTTTTTTGTGCTTTACGAACTTGCTTGTTAGCCTCGTCAAATCTTCCCATTGCCATTAAATACTCCGCATACCAATGATGTGTCAAAGCAAAGCCGGGATTCAATTCCAGTCCTTTCAAAAATTCGATTTCTGCCTTCTCCCAGTCCCATTCATATAACATGTGCGTGAAAGCCAGGGAAGTATGTGCCTCCGCGATATTGGGGTCTATTTCTATCGCCTTCAAAGCGGCAGTTTTGGCCCTCGGGTAAACTTCATGAGGAGCTCTAAAATCATAAAAGCCCATTAAATTATAACAACATGATAAACCTGCATGCGCACGACCGTGAGTCTCATCAATGGCGATCGCCTCCCGATAATGCTCCGCACCTGTCATCAGGCCCTCTTCTCTCTGGTTGAAGTGGTGCCTTCCCTTCAAAAAAGAATCATAAGCTTCAGCACTTTCTCTGGTAGGTTGGCTAAAAAGCTCCTTTTCATTTTCGTCAAGTTCGACATTCAGCTTCTCGATAACATTTTTTACAACGGAATGTTGAACAGCAAAAATATCATTAATAGCATTGTGGTAAACTTCGGACCAAATAACTTCCTTATCTGTTAGGTTTTTAAGTTGAACCGCCAGTTTAACCCGGTCATGATCCCGGGTGATATTTCCCTCCAAAACATTTTTTAAAGAAACTTTCTGAACAATATCATGAATATCCAAGACCTTCTTGAAGCCAATAGTTGAATTTCTGGATACCACATTAAGATCCTTTATTCTGGACAAACTATTGATCAGATCTTCTGCCAGGCCCTGTGTGAAATATTCCAAATCACCATCTGTGCTATAATTCTCTAACGGCAGAATAGCTAAAGATTTATCCAGTGGTTTGTTTAACGCTTCTCTGGATTCGGCATCTCTTATCTCTCGGGAGATTCTCCGAGCCGTTCTTGCTGAGGTGAATGATGTGAAAACAATAATGGGAAAAGCCAATATGATGGTGTATTTCATTAGATCAAAGAGCCATTCCGGTAAAGAAAATATTGAAATGATGTTTGAATCATATCTTATCATCACCCAGACGATGGTTCCATAAACGATGACAGCAACCAAACCCTTGAGGGACTGTTTAATAAAATTCATCCATTAATTTTATTTCCAAGAATAGACAGGTTAGATGATCCTGATTGGGAGGAATTCCAATTTCCTACGCCTTGGTTAATGATCATAAACACACACATCTGAAATTTACGATATGCTTGTGCCATTGACAATAGTTCCATCAAAAAAAGATGTTAAACTTTAGTTTCCCTTACTAATTTTTCAAGTACCATATAAAAACAATACCACGATTGACTCTTCTCCAGGCAAATTGAGGCTACACTACGCAAGGCGCTCGTAATATCTGTTATCGATAGTAACGGACATAATCAACATAATATTTTAACGGGAATATCTTATTATCAACACCTTTTGCTCCACCCCAGGATCCACCCACGGCCAGGTTCAATAATAGGTAATGCGCTTTGTCAAAGCGCCAGTATTCCGGATGTTCTTTGTATTTATGATAGGTGAAGTATTTCTTTTCATCAACGAAAAAGTCAATACGGTCTTCATACCATTCTATGGCATAGGTGTGAAAATCTTCCCATGGTTTTTTCAATTTAAACACTTCATATCTGGGCACTTTGTTTGCATCAATTTTGGATCCTGGTGTGTGAACGGTACCGTATATGTTATTAGGTTCATAACCTATATTCTCCATAATATCAATTTCTCCGCACTGAGGATAACCTACTTCACCAATATCCGCACCTAAAGTCCAAATGGCAGGCCATGAGCCAATCCCCGTAGGTATTTTCGCCCGTACCTCTATCCTTCCATATTGAAAATTTACTTTTCCAAGCGTATTAATACTTCCGGAAGTGATTTTTGGTTTTACCTTCGTATACTTATATCGATTATGCAATCGAGGAGAGAGGTGTTTTGTTCCCCGCCTGGCTACCTTCTTTGGCTTTTCATCCTGAATAGCCTCAATAATCAAATAACCATCTTCCACCCTGACGTTCTTTTTGTTTCGTCTCGTATAGTACTGCTCTTCTTTATTTCTGACAAATCCCTCTTCATATGTCCAGAACGCAGGATTAGGATGTCCTTGATAATCAAACTCCTCTTGCCAAACCAGTTCATCGAATTCGGTATTGTACTGCGCACTACCTGAAAAGGCGATGAAAGTCATGAAGACGGTTAAAATAATTGTATTCCTCTGTAGCATTTTAATTTATTTGGTGATTGGTTATATAAGCTATCCGAATCAATGGATCTTGCTTTTGTTCAATATAAAAACCACAAAAACCAAATTGACCCCTGATAGTCAACCCTAACAATACAAAAGTATTTCCAGATCGATCACCATCTTAAAAGAATTAATCCGGGCGCCATAATTCTAAAACTTGACAAGACTATCAAACTTGCATTTTAATGCGCATATATTTGGTAAATTGCCCATAGGTTTTAACCCGATGGTTATGCTTACCACTATCCATTCCTGGAATACTAAAATGGAAGAGATCATAAAATACAAATTACGTAACCAATACAAGGAAATTGAGCTGTTCGTAAGCGATCAGGATAAGAATTTCCTAAATACAAGGCATCGTGCAGACAAATGGTCAATCCACGAAAACCTTGCTCATCTTGGACGCTATCAGGAAATATTTCTGCATAGAGTTCATGAGATTTTAAAAGGTGATAACCCGGCATTTGGTAGATATAAAGCAGAAATGGATGAAGAGTTTACAATATGGGAGTCCAAAAACACATCCTTAATTATTGAAGAGAGTAAAGAAAAGAGAAAGGAAATTGCTGAGTTTATTTTAGGCTTAAAGGACTATCAACTTACCAATACCGGTACACATCCCAAACTTGGGCAGATGAATATTCCGGGATGGTGCCACTTTTTTCTTTTGCACGAAAGTCATCATGCTTACACAATTTTTTGGATTGTTAATGAATACAGAAAAACTCAGTAACCAGGCAATAAAACCAATCACTCAGATTGGCACTTTTGAGAAAGAACGACCCAATTAAATGCTGATAAAAGAAATCAAAGCTGAAGATACCTGGAAGTTGAGAAGAGAGGTAATGTGGCCAAATGAAAATCTTGATTATGTCAGGCTAGTGGAAGATGACCAGGGCATTCATTTTGGTCTTACCGACCATGATAAATTGATCTCTGTGGTCTCTCTTTTTATCAAAGATAATAGCGCACAATTCAGAAAGTTTGCAACCGCTAAGGGAGAGCAAGGAAAAGGTTATGGAACAATACTACTTCGGTTTGTTATGGACAAAGTACAAGACTTGAATATTGATCGTATTTGGTGCAATGCCAGGGAAGAGAGGTCTGTTTTTTATGAAAAATTTGGCATGAAAGAAACCAATCAAAGATTTGTAAAAGGCGGCTTAAAATATGTGATCATGGAAAAAAATTTCCCTTAAGCCACACCAAGAAATAAATGTCCCTCTATCCTTAATTTCATGAAAATTGAGCATGTTTGGTAACTTAAAATAAAATCAATCCTGTTGCTGAAGGGACTTCTCTACGAGGTTCGAAATGGCTTCAACGGATTCAAAGTTCTGAATGGTAATATCATCATTGGAGATTTTAACATCGAACTCATTCTCCACAAAGCTTACCAAATTTACTATGGCCAATGAATCTACGATTCCTTTTTCCAGTAAAGATTCGGAGCAACCTAGCAATGATTCATCACTCTCGAACATTATCTTATTGATAATGTATTTTTTAATTTTATCGCGGGTCGATTCCATGTTGGTTTCTTATGTTAATGCTGTCTTATCAATTTTTCCTGTCGAAGTTTTGGGCAGTGCCTCCAGAAATTCAATACTTTCCGGCACCATATATCTGGGAATTTGTTGTGTACAAAACTTTTGTAATTCAACCGGCTCAAGCGACCGTTTGTCATGAAGTGTTACAAATGCTTTGATCTTGTGTCCTGCCAATTCATCCGGGATTCCAACAACAGCTGCTTCTTTAATGGATTTATGACTATATAGAGCAGCTTCAATCTCACCTATCTCAATCCTATATCCACGGCTTTTGATCATATGATCCCTCCTACCGGTATAATGAAACCTGCCTTTCTCATCCAGTACTACTACATCCCCTGTTTTATAAACCAGGTCCTTGCTATGAGGATCCAGAGGGTTCTCAATAAAATTCTCTTTTGTTTTGGCTTCATTAGCCCAATATCCCTGAGCCACAGCAGCACCTCTGACACATAGCTCACCTGATTCTCCGGGTCTATCGATTAAATTTCCTCGCTCATCGATCAGGAATGCTTCCAGGTTTGAGATGGCTTTTCCAATGGGTATTGGTTTTATATGATCTTCATCCAACGGCTCCACTTCATAGCCAGTGATCACATTAGTTTCTGTAGTTCCATAAATGTTAAAATAAGTTACAGAGGGCCATAGATTCATGAGCTGTCTAAGGTATTTAGCAGGAAAAACTTCACCTGCAAAAAATACCGCTCTTAAATGATCAAAGTTATATCGATCAATTTGGCCATCTAATACTAACCTTGACAGGACGAATGGAACCGAAAACCATATGGAAATTTCATTTTCATGCATCCAGTCAGCCAGCTGACATGGAAAGGTGGTCAGTAAATCAGGAATGATGACCATTGTGGCACCTTCCTTAATGGTGACAAAAATGTCAAAAATGGAAATTCCAAATTTCAATGGTGCAGGATTGGCAACTTTATCTTCAGGAAGGATCTTAAACAATTCGCTCATACTGTTGATGAAAGCCAACGAATTATGATGAGAGGTCATTACACCTTTTGGAACACCAGTTGACCCGGAAGTATATAAAATGTAAGCGAGATCAGTATCTATGTTCCTGACATTTGGATTCTTATCATGGCTCTGCATTACTTTATTCCAATCATGGATATGAGCCGGCCATTCAGATGGGATATCGGTAAAATCATCGGATAAAATTACAGTATCCAGGCTTGTATTCTCTTTAAACACCTCGTCCATGATTTCTTTTTTGGAAGAAGAAACCATAAGGTGTGTCATTTCACAATTTTGAATAAAAAAAGCAATGCGTGCTGAGGGTGCATTAATATCCAATGGTACATATGCGGCACCTGCCTTAAGAATTCCAAAAACGCCAATAACAGCCGGAATATTTTTAGGCATGTAAAGCCCCACTCTATCCCCTTTCTTAACACCGGTCGCTATCAATAGGTTAGCAAATCTATTGGAAAGCTTATCAAGCTGTTTATATGTAAGTTTGGTTTCCCCTGCAATGATCACCTCTTTCTGAGGCGATTTTCGAGCAGCCTGTTTAAGCAAATGTTGTAGCAAATAAGTCATAATAAAAAGTATTGAAAATCATGAATGACCATAATACTCAATATTTAAAACTTCCATATAACGCAATATTTGACTATATGATCCCTTAAGGCTAAAATATTTATAGCAAGTTATTCACAGACTTGACTTTCTAAAAATCATTTAATCATTAAACAATACCGGATGTAATATTTTGTACTATTAAAGTCGCGAAAATAATATGTTTCTGATTGTTATACTGAAATAAAAATAACGGTGAAGACAATGCATTTATTTCACTGATAATGTGACAGTTACAAAAAATCACAAAACAACCTCTTAAACAATGAAAAAGGTGCTCCCTGACAAAATTTTAAACTCGCTGAAACCTTAAAATGGATCTGCGACTCAAAAAAAATTATTTGTTCAGCGACCTCCGGTATTCAGAGGGGGTCAATCCTGAAAGTTTTTTAAAGGCAGTGTTGAAGCTCGTTAAACTGTTAAAACCGCAATCATAGGCAATGGAGGCAATGGTAAGGTGTGCATGGTCAGCAGCCTTCATCAATTGTTTTGCCCGTCTTATGCGATAATGATTAATAAAGTCATTGAAGTTTGAATCTGATTTTACATTAATCGTCATAGACAATTTTTGTGGTGTTACCATCAGTTTCTTGCTCAATGTTTTCAATGAAATATCGGTGCTCTTGAAAAGTTCTTCACTGTCAATTATAGTCACAACCTTATTAAACAGATCATCAACTTCTTTCTTTGAAGCGTGTGTAGTGCTGTATTTCACTTTATTCAGGTTCGAAATGTATCCCTTTCGTATGGCTACGAAAGTGATGGAATATACAATGATCGAATACAGTATGGGTCCAATAACGTAAGGTATTTGTTCATCAAGCAGGTTTAATACATAAACTACCCAGAGAGACATGAATGCGAAAAAAAGTAGTTTCAGCCAATTGTAAACATCTTTATCCCAACCTTTTTGGTTTCTGTAATCTTCTAACTCGTGGTGACTAAACATGAAATAAAACAGATAGTGTGTATAGTATACCACAAACATGATGATGAAAAAGATCACCGGAAAGGTTCTTGTCCAGTGCTCCTCACTGAGCAAACCCAGAATAATCGCAATTAAAGCTGGTAAAAAATGCCAAAGGTGTTTTGGTTTAACCTTAAAGGATTTTTGTTGTAAAGACCTGGCGTAAAGAAGGTAAAGAGGTCCTATCAGCATAATCGTTCCCAAACCCGTAAAGATCAACTTTGTGTCCGCCTCCTTTGCAAATTCCAGGATCACCGATTTACCAACTCTAAAGGAAATGACCAAAAGCAAAACACTCAGTAATTTATTACTTAATTGTTTTTCCCCACGGTAAAACCAAAGAAAGATGGCAATGACCAAACCATGCAGAACCCCTAGTCCGCTTAGCAATAACAATATGATCTCACTTGTCAACACAAACGAAAATTAACAAATTTTAATGGTTAAGTGAACCGTGTCAGATATAAAGTGCTCCACTTTCAAGATTATACTAGTCTGTGATTCCTATTCTCTGGCAACTAAACTATTGAAATATAAACTGAAATGGGTCTGAAGATACTGGTCATCTTAAGGAAATTATGCACTAATTCCAGATACTCATTCATTTCTTAATCTAGTTCAATTTTTATCCCATGGACATTACCAAACTTTGTCATATCAATTTTTAATGTTCAACAACTAAAGAAATAATTATGGAACGAATCACATTTCAGGAATTACCGGATGGTCTTATTGCCAATATGATGAAAGTGGAAAACTATATCAACAATGCAGAAATTGATATGAAACTCCTGGAACTTATCAGATATAGGGTCTCGCAAATCAATGGCTGTGCCTATTGCCTTGACATGCATCATAAAGAAGCTATTCACATCGGAGAAACTGAGCTTCGATTGCATTCTCTGGCAGCCTGGCGAGAAGCACCATTTTACAGTGAAAAAGAAAAAGCCGTTCTGGCATATGCTGAAGCTGTTACACAGATAGCTGGGAATGATATTGGCGAGGATATCTTTACTACCCTGACAAAATTCTTTTCCAAAGCGGAAATTGCAAACCTCACTTTGGCTATTTCCCATATCAATTCCTGGACCCGTTTGGGTAAATGTTTCAGGTTTACACCAGGTAATTATCAAGTAAATCGATGATCAACTATTGATTTGAACATCCGTAAAATTGCCCTCTCGTTATCTATAATGCTATTGGCGGGTTAATGGCGGGTAAAATGAGGTCTAATGTTTTGCTTATATTAGGTGTTGAATTTAACATTGTCCAAAATCAAGACAATGAAACAGCCCGAACTAGGAAAAAAAATTGCGGACCTACGAAAAGAAAAGAACCTGACCCAGGAAGAGCTGGTAGAATTATGTAATGTGAGCGTTAGGACTATTCAACGCATAGAGTCCGGTGAGGTAACACCTCGAAGTTCCACATTAAAAATAATTTTATTAGCCCTGGATCAGGATATCCATGATTTTAGTCAAAAGGAAAATCATGCTTCCGTCAAACATTGGTTTAAAAACATTTTGCTGATTGATTTCGAAAAAACATACAGTCTCCATTCGACCAGAAATCAGTTAGCCATCGCCTGGATAGCCGGACTTCTTTATTTTATAACCGCTTTTCTGGAAACTGTTGTGGATTATGCCAGGATCGAAGATGGAACATGGGCTATTAGTAAAAGTGCTTACATTGTTGTTAAATCAGTTGTGCTTATTTCATTCACTGCCTTTCTAAGAGGGTTCATTATTTTGGGTTATTTATTCAAGAATTATTTACTCAAAATAAGTTCTTATTTCATGATATTCGTGGTATTGCTTGTTGTCGGGTACGACATTGGTTCTGTTTTATACAATGAGGTGGCTGAAGACTTTATGATGGCAAAAGGAGCTCAAGCCGTGGCCGTCGGAGGCATCCAGATAATTTTTGGCGTAGCACTCATAAGACTAAAAAATGGTATTGGCAACCTATCCAAGTTTGCTGGTATTTTTGAAATTATAGCAGGTATAAGTTTTGTCACAGTGATATTGTCTTTCCTTGGATTGATCCTTTTGATCCCTGCTGAAATTCTGGAGATTATCATACTTTTTAAGAGCTATGAACTTATCAAAAAAGATGACCCTGCTATAGTCTGATCATATTCATTATTCTCGTCATGTTTCTGATTCACTTCTGAGTTGATTCCCTCGGCGAGCCTCTGTTTGCTTCATTTAAAAAAAGAACATCAAGTCTTTAAGGATTTAAGTATAACATCATGAAAAAAATATATGTCATTGGTTTTGTTATATTAAGTATTTTTCCTGTGTGGAAATTCTATGATCATTTTAGCTGGGCAGAAATTCCTCTTAATGAGCAAGTTCTGACATCAGAAGGAATTCAATCCCATAGCTATTTGGAAGAAACCATGAAAGCCCGGGCTTATCTCAGCACCCTTCCCACAAAAATTGATGTTCCATCCGTTTCAGTGAGCGTAGGTATCAATAACAAGATCATTTGGTCCCAGGCTGTCGGTTATGCAAATATCGAAGAAAAAGAGAAAGCCACCATACAAACCAGATATCGCATTGGCAGTACTTCTAAATCATTGACGGCTACTGGCATCGCCCGATTGGTACACCGTAACCAATTGAACTTAGATGACCTTGTCGGGCGTAGTATACCCAATTATCCAATGAAACGCTGGAATTTCACCACACGACAATTATTAAGTCATACAGCCGGTATCGGACATTATCAGGAATTAAGAGGGTATGGAGCATTCATCTCCATATGCAATTGCCGGACGTTTGAAACAGTAACCAAATCATTGAATGTTTTCAATAATTTACAACTACAATATGAACCTGGTACTAATTTTAAATACAGCTCATTTGATATGATTCTGGCAAGTGCTGTAATTGAGAAACGGTCGAAACAATCTTTTTTGGATTTCATGGATACGGAAGTATTTGTACCATTAAATATGTCATCTACTGAAGGTGATCATAGCAAGCCGAGTGTAGATCACTTAGCTACTTTCTATGAAAGTAAAAACAGCCGGTTCAGGGAATGGAGAACACTCAACCTAGTAGCCAATGATATTAATTTAAGTTATAAATGGGCTGGAGGTGGTTTTTTGTCTACTCCTACTGATCTGGTCAGGTTGGGTAATGCCTGGTTGAATGATACTGCCTTCATTGCAAAAGATATAAGAGAAACCTTTTTCACCCCACAGCAACTGAAAAATGGAAAGATCAATGAACAGAACTATGCCCTGGGATGGCGCTCGGATAAGGAATACCAGTCAAAAAATCTCTTTGACGGACAAAAGACAGTATGGGCTGTCCATCATGGTGGTGTAAGTCAGGGTGCTATGAACTACCTTGTGCTATTTCCCGAATACAATCTGACAATCAATGGAACCATCAACACGAACACTCCAACATTTAATGTTTTTGCATCTGAAGTAACCAAATTGGCTAATTTCTTCCTCATCGAAATAGATAAGAAAAATGTACCACCGGAAAATTAGAACCCTTATATAATATTAAGTAGTTAGCTTGAGATCTTTACTAATGACCAAGGACTAACCACTTAATACTTTATAAGGAAGTACTATCAATTACTATTCGTCATAAATTTCCAGGTAACTTTTCTGTCATAGCTGAAAGGTTTATTTTTTTGAGGTTTGGACATTGTACCTTGTAAACCTTTCTTTGGATGTTTTACGATTTTAAAGGACGTCCATGAATGGGCCCCCTGCTCAAAATCAAAACTAGTCCCGTCATCATCATAAAGATTATAAGTAGCCTCTTTCCCACCATAATGCCTGATTTCCAGGGGCAGTTTTTCCTCCTTGCCTGGTGCTTGTCGCCTTTTGGGGATCATGGGTATGATCCCGCCATCCTTCACAAACAAAGGTATCTTGTCCAGGCCCGGTTCTATTTCAATAACTTCACCCTCTCCGGCAAGTTCTCCTGTATAAAAGTCATACCACTTTCCAGGAGGCAGTACAACTTTACGTGTGGTTTCTCCGGCAAACATAGGAGCCACCAGCAAATATTCTCCCATCATGTACTGATACTTAATTTCTTTCAGCTGTGCCATAGCATATGGATTAGCTGTGGCGTCTAACTTCCCATCTTCTTTTTCTTCAATATTGTAAAAGCCTTCTTCCAACTGCATTGGTCTGAACGGAGGAATTCCTTCAAAGGCATAATGAGCAAAGGCCGTATAGATATAGGGCAATAATTGCATTCTCAAATACGATACTTCACGTACCTGGTCTTCCACTTCAGGAAATGACCAGGGTTTAGTACCGTCCGCCCAGGCATTGAGCATGGCCATAGGTGAAAAGCAAACGGACTGCATACGACGTAACCAGTCCTCAGCATTTCCGGAACTACGTACTTCAGGAGTCCAAAGCATACCAATGAAGCCACTGTTGATCAAAGCGGTAATAAAATCTTTATGGCTGTAATAATCATTGTAAATTACATACGGGAAGGTACTACCTCCTGCATTAGAAGCTCTTACTAAACCATAAGTTCTTTGATTTTTTTCTTTAAACCAATCAGCTGTTAGTTTCTGTACCAATAGACCATATATCTGCCGCATTTGCTCACCGGATAATCCCGATGGAAACTTGGCAACATCTGGCCATAGCCACCTATCAAAGCCATCTACTTCATCAATTTTATAACCGCTTACACCAATATCAAGATGATGTGTATTAAAATGCTCTTTAAAAATGGATTGCACTTCAGGCAGTGTAAAATCCGGGACAATGCCGTTCCAAACAGTATGCGTACCAGAAAGAGGTTTTACCTTAGGATAAAGAGATCCTATGGGTGATACATATGGGTTCATCCATAAGTTGGCTTTTACTCCTTTTTCATCCAATGTTTCAATAAAACCTTTCGGATCCGGAAAACGACCTTGATCCCATTCGAAAGTACAAGGATAGGCCATGCTATGCCAGCCAGGCTCCACCCCAATGAAATCAAGTGGAAAATCATGATCCTCAAATTCTTTGACTTCCTTAAGAATATCCTGATCAGAATATAATGTTGGTACCCGTTGCGTAAATCCCAATCCCCATTTCGGTGGTAAGTATCCTCCACCATTGAACAAATTGAATCTTTGAACTGCCTTTAATGGTGTAGGGCCCTCGAAAACATAAATGTCCAGCCCCTTCGCTGAAGCCATCATTTCGATGCCATCGGAATAAGGTAACGCTTCCCATTGCTTATCAGTATTTCTATCTCTGAGGACAGGTGGGTTCTTGGTATCGGTTCGAACACCAGTACCAACGTAGGTTGTAATGTATCGGGCCACATCCACCAAAACACCATATCCATTGGATGAAACGTAAAATGGAACCGGTGCATGCGTTCGTCCATCGTCTCTTCCACCATAATGATCTACATGCAGATCCAATATTCTGCCTCTTTGATTGTGTGTCTTGAAATTCAATCCTAATCCATAAATGGCCTCACCCCTATCCAACGGAAATCTCAAATAGGTTTTTCCATCTACAACTTCTGTTGAGATGTCCTCTTGATTAAGAGGAAAGATGGTACGGGGAAGTTTTTTTATTGCTTCTACATTGGGTTCAGTACCGGCAGCCTTTAAAAGGCTTATGGCCTCAGGGTTGCCAACAGTTAGTTTCCAAACCCCGGGATATATTTCTTTCCATGAAGACTGCTGAGCTGAGGCCTGATCGAAAAATAAGAAAAATATAAGGACGTAGGTCAGTTTTTTTACCATAGGTACGTATTTCATATTAAAGTTAAAATTTGAGCGTTGTTTGGAAATATTTATGAATTCAAATTGCGGAATAGCCTAATAATTCCTGTGGGTAAAGACTCCACTTCAGTGTTTTTACTTATTCTTTAATGGAATAAAAATGGTGAAAGAGTCATCACCTTTTTTGTAGCCAGACATAACACTTCAAGTTTGTTATCTTCCACATACACAAAGGGTCGTTCCAATCTATCGGGAACAAACTCACTTCCATCCTGCAACCTGATCTTTTTTGACATTATCCTGTAATTCCGTGCTTTCTCCCAATTGATCCCATCTTTGGATACCACCAGACCTATTTTACCGGTTAATCGTGTTATCAATTTTCGGTCAATATTTCTCATTTTTAATTCTTTAGGTTTTCTAACTTTCAGCTTGCATTTCATAGATCCGATCAAGCTGTGGCCAACGTTCAGTACCATGATTACTCTGTTTAGCTCCTGGAGTACTTCGGCCATCTTCAACGTATTTTATAAGTAACTGCCGGAGCTCGTTTACAATTTCCGGGTTTTCTGCGTGGACATTTCTTCTTTCTTCCGGATCAATGCTTATATCATATAATTGAATAGGTGGCAATTCTGCAGTTTCGTCAGCGTTAGGCTTTGGAGCACTCCATCCACCCGATCCCGGGCATAGTATCAGTTTCCATTTACCTTTTCGGATAGCAAAACTCCCATTGATGGAATGATGAACAGTGGCCTCCCGAACCGGTGCGGTTAACTGCACCTGTCGAAACAACGGAAGTAAGCTAAAACTGTCCTCTCCTTCATTGTCTTTCAACTGGTAGCTGATGATCTCAGCGCAAGTTGCCATGAGGTCGGTAGTGCAAATTGTCTCACCAGTGATAGTGCCTGGTTCAATAACCCTTGGCCATCTGGTTATGAAAGGTACCCTGTGACCACCCTCAAAAATATCAGCCTTATGCCCTCTGAAAATATGGCTTGGATTATGTCCCTTTTCTATTAACTCATCATATTTAGCTCTTGGAGAACAACCATTATCACTGGTGAAAATTATCAAAGTATTTTCTTCAACACCGGCATCCTTGACCGCTTGCATTAATTTCCCCATATAGGCATCTATCATGATCACGAAATCACCATATGGATTGAGTTCACTTTTGCCTTGCCATTCTTCGGTAGGCAAGATGGGTGTATGAGGAGAAGGCAATGGTAAATATAAAAAGAAGGGATTTGACTCTTTGGATCTTTCTTCCACATAGGAAATAGCCCTTCTAAAGAAATTCGGAGTCACATCTTCATGAATAAAATCCGGGGCGGTAAGTCCTTTTCTCCAAAATCCTTGAAAATCCCGGTTTTCTGTTGTATCAGTTGGTACTGCTGTTGCCATACCATCTTCAACATAGACATAAGGTGCCATATCTAAGGAACCACTATGGCCATAAGCATAATCGAAACCCAAGTCATTCGGTGTGTGGGTAACTGGCTTGCTAAAATCGATTTTTTTATTTTCATCCATAGACCAGTTCCATCCCAGATGCCATTTTCCTATAAATGCAGTATGATAACCATGCGCTTTTAACATAGAAGCCACAGTGCTTCGGTCCTGCGAAATGAGCGCCGGAGAGGTTCCGCCAAGTACTCCGCTTTTAAGGCGTGAACGCCAATTGTATCGCCCGGTCATGATGCCATAGCGTGTAGGTGTACAGACCGCGGATGAGGTATGAGCATCGATGAATTTCATTCCTTCGGCAGCTAATTGATCCAGATTGGGTGTTTTTATTTTGCCCCGTCCGTTGAAACTTGACACATCACCATAACCCAGATCATCCGCTAAAACATAAATGATGTTAGGAAGTTTACCGGAAGCTTGAATATCTGATTTCTCCTGTGTCGATTGATTGCATGAGACAACAGATATTAAAAAACATAAAGGAACATACCTTAAAATTCTTGGATAACCCATATCGATCAAAATCTTTAGTTTAAAAGTTTAATTCTCTATTCTAATTAGAGTAAAAAAAACATCATATCCCTATTTATCGGTACTCTTTCTTTTTAAAACATAGCTTATTGTACCATTACCGCCATAAATATTAGTGCCCGAAGGAGCGTATAAATAAGCAGGCCTGCCATTTTCCATCAACACTTGTGGCCTTTCAAATTTGCCAACCGTTCCTCCATAATGAAAGCTCAAGTTCTTGGGAAGCTCTCCCTCAGGCAAATAATCTTTGATCAAATGAAAAGCCTTTTTTGGTGCCTCAAAATTGATCCCGTCGTTAGAACTCCAGATCAGGCCTCCGCCTCTTTCTATCATACCATGATTATCAGTGGTAATTATATGGAACTTCCCTTCACTGTAAAAAGCATAACCATCTTCAATAATGGATTCATTTCTTGTAATGGGAAAAGGCAGTTGTATATAAGGTCCTTTTAGTTGTTCCGCAAAAGCAAGCCCCATAGTGGAAACCCTGTTTTCCTTGTTTTGGGATTTAAAATAAAGAAAAAAACCACCACCTGGATGTTGTAGAAAAGCCGGATTATTTACACCATTCCCCGGATTGTAATTCCAGTATTTTGGATTGGCCGGTGGTTGTAAGATCATGCCATCCCTTCCAACCTTCTCCCAGGGTCCATACAAAGATTTGGAAGTAGCCATACCAATACGTTGATTCCAGGGCATGTGTTCCAATCCGTCATTGGCAATATAAAGTAATACATATTGATCACCTACTTTATGAATGGTTGGATTGTGTGCCCCAAATTTATCCCAGGTGTTTGCGTGTGTGCCTGTAATAGCCACGTCGGAAAATTCAAAAGGCCCTTCGGGTCCGTTCCCAACATAATGGGCTATTTCACTATGTGTTTTCCAACCGGGAACTACATTGATGGTGTCAGGCCAACGAGCTACGAAAATGTGGATCTTACCATCCTCACTTTTGATCGGTGAACTTCCCCATATATCATAGCCCTCATGCTGTACAGCCGGTCCCAGGAATTCCCATTCATCGGCAAGTCTGCTGGTAAAATCAACATCCTGGGCGTGCAGGGCCAGAGCATTGAAAAAAAATGTTAGAAGTAGTATCTTTTTCATAAGAGGCTTTGCCAAATAGTCTATTGACAATTCAGTAAACTTAATGTTGTCTTTATATGTTAACTACTCCATCTTGTACCGATGGGAATACTACATTTGCTGAAAAGATTGTTAAACGATCATTATTGTTAATAGAATATACTAATCGTATTATTCAAAACCTCGTTGCCATAATGGTCCCTCTGGCCATTCCGGTTCCGCTCTCCTGCTTAGTTCAAACAGATCGAAATAGTGTAAACCAAGCACATCATAAACCTTAAACATCTTTTTCAATCGTACCTCAAAGTTTTGGTAATCCTTCCTATCCGGGGACGTCCAGGCAGCTTCGGCCAATGCCGACATGCGTGGATACAACATAAAGTCAAACCGCTCTTCATTGTGGATCCTTTCAGTCCATATATTGGCCTGTATACCTAAAATCAATGGATTTTCCAGTTCTTCTTGCAGTGTACTATCCGGAAAATGATAGACATCTGAGGTACGGCAAAAATCTCCATCCCATCGTCGCCCCAGTTGATGTGATTCATGCTGAACGAAATCAAAGTACAAAGGAACCCTTGGACAAAGAATTGTCTTGTACCCTTTATCCAATGCATTATCTACCAAATCAGGCATTTGGTGCCTCCACCACATGACTGCCGAAGAGCCTGCCTCCAGGTCACTTTCTATGATCTCATCCCATCCAAGTATCTGTTTATTGAATGTTTTGAGTGTATCCGCCATTCTTTGGATGAAATAAGTCTCTACTCCCTTGAGCGTTTCAATATTCTCATGAAGCATCAGTTTTTTAACATCCGAATCATTTTTCCATTCTTGATTGCCAAAACTCACCTCATCTCCTCCGAGATGGATGTATTGCGATGGAAACAGTCCCGCTACCTCTTTCAAAATATCCGTAAGAAATTGGTAAGTTTCAGTTTTTGCGGGGTGAAAGGTGAAAAGAGGATGGTCTTCCGAACCTCCTCCTGAAAATTGCGGATAGGCTCTGCTGGCAGCTGATGCGTGGCCAGGCATGTCTATTTCAGGAATGACCTCAATGAATCGCTGGGCGGCATAATCGACAATTTCGCTGATGTCCTCTTGTGAATAAAATTCCGGAGGTGTATCATGATTACTCCAACTCCCGATACTCCCCACGGAGGTAAGCTTAGGGTAAGCCTTTATTTCAATCCGCCATCCCGGTTCGTCCGTCAAGTGCCAGTGAAATTTATTAAGCTTATGCATGGCCATCATATCCAGCAATTGCTTTACCTTTTCCTTGCCAAAAAAATGCCGGGATTCATCCAGCATTATCCCTCTCCATGAAAACCTGGGAGCATCTTTAATTCGAAAACCTGGAATTTTTACGGCTTCTTGAGCATCACTGCTATTTCCAAATGGCAAAATTTGGAGCAAGGTCTGTACTCCGTTGAACAGTCCATGATACGTAGAAGCCCTTAAATCGATCGATTCTGTTGAAATATCCAAACAATAACCTTCTTCTCCTCCGTCACAATGATTATCCAATTGAATAGCTATAAAGTTATTCTTTACCTCCTCAGGGCTCACCGTTAGCCTGACACCTATCAATTGTTGTATTCTATCATTCAAAGCATTTAGAACGTACTCCATCTTTGGAGATTCTGCATTGGCTATAAGTTTTGTTTTCAGGCTGAGATTGAATATATCATTGGATGGAATTACTTCCGCAGCAGTCGGAATCACACTGATCTCGCCAATAGACTCCTTTTGATTCTCCGGATTAGCACAACCAAGTAATAGGAGAATTAGAAGAAATTGGATAGCGATGATTTTGTTTCTTATAATAGTTAGAGGCATCGTATTGTATTAATTATTTAAGGATAATTTCAATGACAGGAATTTCCACATTGGGTTTGTTAACTGGTAAAGATAAATTAATATCTCCTTCTTCAAGGGCTTCTTTACCCCAGTAACCATGTGGGCCTCTGATTTGGATCTCCGATGCATCATGAAGAAATTGGGCATACTTTATTTTGCCTCTCATTCCTTTCAATGTAAAATTCTGAAGTGGATAATCAAGCAAATGAATGTAAAGCCGATTGGTAGTTGGATTGTAGGTCAATATTGAATGATCCGGTACCTGGAACTCTTCAGGAGCTTGTGTACATCCATAAATGGATCTGCCATTTACTTTCATCCACTCCCCCATATTAGCTAATGCCTCTTGCGCCCTGTGATCCAACGTTCCTCGACCAGTTGGGCCGACATTGAGCAACAGGTTCCCTCCTTTGCTTACTGATTCTATAAGCAATACCAATAATTGTTTATTGTTCTTCCAGGTTAGTTCATCCCGGTAATATCCCCATGAGCCGCTAAAAGTCTGACAAGTCTCCCAGGGAATTTTCTTTCCTTCATAAGTTGGCCACTCCGAAACTTTAAATTGCTCAGGCGTAGTGAAATCCCAACCTCCGGCATAATCCTTAAGGTCTGCCCGATCGTTGACAATGATCCCAGGTTGTAGTTTGCGCACCAACTTCATCAGTTCTACTGATCCCCAGTCGTTCTTGTCCTTTCCATGCTTTCCAGGAAAAGAATAATCAAGCCAGAGAATATCAACTTTACCATAATTTGTCAGGATCTCCGTGACCTGATCCTTAAGATACTTTCTGTAAATCTTCATATCACGGTCCTTGTTCAGTTCCTTGTACGCTTCATCTGAATTGGCACTTTGAGGATGCACTCTGTCAATGGTGTATTCAGGATGGTGCCAATCAATGAGCGAATAATAAAAGCCAATTTTCAGGCCTTCGCTTCTGAAAGCATCCACCCATTCTTTCAACGCATCTTTTCCATAGGGTGTATTGGTCACCCTATAATCGGTATGTTTCGAATCAAACAGCGTGAATCCTTCATGGTGTTTAGTGGTAATAACAGCATACTTCATTCCAGCGGCCTTGGCCTTTTTTGCCCATTCAACCGGATCAAATAAATCGGGATTGAATTGCTCAAAGTACTTTTGGTAATGCTCATCTGATATACGTTCCCTTTTTTTCACCCATTCATGCCTGCCCGCAAGAGAATATGTACCCCAATGGATAAACATGCCAAACCTGTCGTGTGTCCACCATGCGAGGCGTTCTTTTTTTTCCGATTCGGTCTCATTCCATATCTTTTTTTGCGCCAGCGTTTCGCTGGTCATAACAAAAGAAATGCATAATAAGAAAACAATCTTGTTCATTTGTTTAATTTTTGTTTCCATCAATTATCAATCTTAAAGTAGTATTATGATAAGTAAAAAATATATAAGTCCCACAATTTATAATTCAACATAGCCCGGTGATTTATTATAAAAACTGTGCTTTGTCGACACTATCAAATCTAAGAAGTACAATGAGTGAGAGCTACTTAAGATTTTTCAATGGTAGATACTGCATTTGCATTTCCCTGTTTGGAAAGATTAGGTGGTATCGGTATTCATTCAATGACAAACTTTGCTGATCCGGTATTGGTCTTAATAATGTAGATACCGGAAGGAAAATTGGCAGTGCTCAAAGATGATTGGTTGCCAGACATTATGATACGCCCCGCTGAATCCATGATTATCCACTGGGTACCAGGTGTTAAATTAAGATTAATCACATCCGAAGCCGGATTGGGATAAACCTTAGGTTTATTTTTTGTTACGTTGGGATTCCTTAATCCAGTTATGTAGGAATTATCTTTTTCAAAGACATCTATCTGTTTAAGATATGAAATGAGTTGATTCAATTCAGTATCTGTTAAGTTGAGGGTAAGACCATGCTTTTGTTCCTGATTGGCTGTGACCAGAACGTCTTTAAGTGTGGCGGCACTTCCATCGTGTAGGTAAGGCGCCGTATGCCATAAACCCTTCAATGTCGGTGTCACAAAGCCGGTCAGTTTTTCATTTATTCTTTTACCTGAACCGGCTTTAATGGTTCCCACATCATGCAATGCAAAAACTTGCTTATCTGTAAAGTTTTCACCTGAATGACACTCATTACAATTCAGCTGATTAAATATTACCTTTCCTTTTAAACCGTCTGAAGTCAATGTTCCATCACGATGTCGGTATGGGCTCGGAAGCATCTTATCCAGTGAAGACACATAGGCAGCTAAGGCATCCAATTCGTCGCTTACTCCCTTTTTTTCATCCCCTAAAGGTTGATCCCTGGTACCTGTATTAAAATCCACATCTGACATAAATCCTTTACCTCCAAATCCATTTCTAATATCATTCTCAAAATCCTGGATTTCATCAAAATTGCCTGTCCAATGTACGTTCCCAAAATTCACGCCACCTTTACCCAACAAGGAATGTGTATTTCTTAATCCCTCCCCACGATCTGTAAAGTCCCATACCCTTTCATCACTCTCACCATCCAAATGACAACTTGCACAACTAATGTATCCGGTTTTTGACATTCTTTCATCTTCGGCATTGTAGAAAATTTGTTTTCCCAACAATACTTCATCATTCAATATTTCATTGGAAATTGTTTTAATCGTGGTCAATTGAACAGGTTCAAAGGCATTGGAAAGTACCACATCCTCAACATCATAAACGCTCACTGTCCTGGACATAAAATTATGAATGAATAACTTACTGCCATCCTGGTTGAAAGCCATTCCCTGGGGAGCCAGACCGGTATCAACAATCCTTCCAACACGGGAATTTGTATAGGCATTAACCACTTCTACTTTGTTATTGCCTTGAGTGGCAATAAAGATCAAATTTCCGAATGGAGAAAATGTTGCGGCACATGCCAAATCACTATCGTTGAAATCCATTCGCCTTTCAAATGTCTCTTCATTTGTTTTGGCATCAATTATGGCAGTTATGGTCCTAACCGTATTTTCAAAATTAAGCGCTTTTCCATCCCGAAATGATCCTCTTAATACATTATCTTTTTTACCTGGAACCCAGATCTCCTCACCATCGGGAGAAATGGTCAATGAACTAATGAAATTTGGAATGCCTCGTCCGTTATCATCAAAATCAGGTGTATTATCTATCCGGAGCGTAATGTTCTTTTCAATCTTCAGATCATCCGTTCTTACATAAATCACTTCTGCCCTACCCTGATCTGAAATAAACCTGGTGATGTATGCATACTGTCCATCATGTGTAACAGCTATACCCCTCGGTGAGGGGTTGACCGCTATGTCGTTCAGAATATGTTTTTCAGCCGTTGATATTTTCAGAAGTCTGCCCGTTCCTTGCAAAGTGATGTAAGCCAAACTCCCATCCGGAGAGATACAAATACCATAAGGTCGTGAGGCATATGGTAGTTCAATTGTCTCAAGTAATTCTCCATTTGAGGAAACAATGCTGATGGAAGCATCATCCTGGTTAGCTACCCAGACATTGCCTTTTTTATCAAGTGATAAGGTCCTTGGATGTTTTCCTACCTTGACTTCTGACTTTTTTTTCATAGTTAAGGCATCAATACAAGTGATACTGTTATTATCTGCGTTGACATTCCAGACCTGATCGTTCTTATGATCCATAACGATCGTTGCGCTATTCGATGGTGGATTTGGAGTCTTAGGTTTGATCACTGTATGATTGATAGAAATGGGAGGATCACCATTATTGAACCTCGCAAAAACAGTGTAAATCCCTGGTTGTGCAAAAGTATGGGAAACCGTTTTGCCAGTTTGATTCACAATAGGTGAACCATCGCCAAAAGACCAGTCAACCGCAAGGTCACCTGTATCCATGCATTCCAATTCAAATATGACTTCCTCATCAATTTCCGAAGGCAGTTTCTGAATGATCCTTTGACATCCCGCATCATCTTTGAATGCAAAAAAATTGCTCAGCCATATGATAAAAGGAAATACAAAATATCTCATCATCTATTATCACTTATAATCAGTCTTTGATTGTAATGAAAATCGCTTCCTATGATGCTGGCCACATATATTCCTTTGGGCAAATGATCCACATGAATGATCTGCTCATTTGTCACCCCATCCATTTTAAATAAAATCTTTGATGAAATATCTGAAATAATCACCTGGACATCTTTCTTTACAATCCCCCGTATCATGAAATGGGAATTGGCTGGATTCGGATACAGTATGATAGCAGTTTTCAGGTGTTCGCCAAGACCGGTGATGGTTTCCGCTGGCATTAACCTTGCATTAGCCCAGTTGGCATGATCCGCACCATTTCCATTTCCCCCATCAGTAACTTCCAAGCGAAGTTTGTCAGTGCCGGTAATGTCTACTTCAATGGATTCCGGAAAATCATTACCTAAATGAAGCGATTCACTTTCAAATACTTTGGTAGCATCCGTCCAAACATGAAATAAAACACTTCCTCCTCCGTTAGTTTCATCATCAATACCAATATCGGCCAAAAAAAGACTGTACTCTCCACCAAGCTCATAATCTATTCGTGAATAGGCATGAACGCCTAAACCTTTTTTATAAGTAATATTTTTCATTTTCATAGCAACACCATCCTGAGCACCCTGTTCACCATTGCTTCTGTCCTTTTCTGCGTCACCCCATCCGTTAACAATGCTCCCCCAATCCAAATCGCTGAGATAGATGAAATCGCCTGTCACTGCTTTCGTTGTAAAAGATACTTTTCCCTCAAGTCCTGAATTTACCCCGGACACCCGGTAATAGTATATTTCATCATCCTCTACTTCTTCATCAATGAAACTTGTGGTCTCGGACTCAGCTATTTTCTCGAATGAATCAACTGGGTGTGCCGATCTATAAATATTGTAAACTTTCGCATCCGTTGCACTGGACCAGGAAATCTCAACCTGCCCTTTGCCACCTTTTGCCAGGACATTTTTGGGTGATCCTGGTGTATCCAGAATAGTATGAGCTCGGACCTCTATTACAGGAGTGAGCGTACTGTTCCCCAAATCATTGACACAAAACATTCGGTAATAGTATATCTGATCGGTCTCTACATTCTCATCAACCCAACCAATCATATCAGTGGTTTTAACCGGAGTAAAGGGCCCATCAATTTGCAGACTTCTCTCAATGACGTAATTTTCCGTTCCCGGGGATTCATCCCAGAACAGCCTTATTTGTTCGTCTTCACCTGTTCCTCCAAAACGCAAAGGGGTAGCCGGCAAAGTATTTATATTATTACCTGTCGAGAAGTAGGATATAAAATCATGCTCTGTTCTATTACCTACCCAATCAGAAAGGCCATTCTTCGGTACAACAACCTCATATGTAGTATTAGGTAAGAGTGGTTCATCGGGAGTAAAGTTTACCGTAGCAAACTGATGGCTGTATCTTCCACTCAATGCTCCTCCTCCTATAGGCCTAACAATAAAAGTCTGTTTGTTTACCGAATTCAGATCTATTTGATCTGTAAAGGTCATTCCTATTCTGGTGGTCAGCGCCTGATTTATTGCCTGAGGATCAGGACTTATCATATTCACCTGTGGTCCTTTGGTATCAGGTTCCTGCTGATGTACAATAAAACCACTTCCGCTACCGTGGTCATTTCCCACAAAAATAAGATTTCCAAACGGTGTAACTTGTCCATGGTCAGGGTTGTCCACGTTAATTCCTCCTCTTCCCACAACCCTGTATTTATCAGGGTCAATAATATCCACTTTTACAATTTCATCCTGGCAGCCCTGGATGACATAATTGTCCTGGCTGGTGTTGTATAGCTGCGCTCCACTATTCTCTATATCCAGCTCGTTTACTTTTCTAAAATTTATAGGATCTTTTACATCATGTACAGTGAAAATGCTATTGATCTGATTACCCCTTGCAGATGAGATAATCCGGTATCCATTCAAGGACGCCGCATAGATATTCTGCAGATTATTTCTAACACTATTGATCAATACCGGATTCTCAGGATCACTGATATCAGATATGGCGTAACCGGCTCCCTGATCATGGGCTGTGGTAATCAGTTTGTTACCGACAGCGAAAATGGGGCCTACCTGCTGTCCGATGTTTACATGTTTTACCTTTTGAGGATTTTTTACATCGGAAGCATCAATGATATCGTATCCGGATGATCCATTGGCTACATAGATATAAGGAGCTTGCCAAAACAACTGCCAGGAACTGCCATAGTCGTCATGGCTATATCCTTCCATACAATAGCGAACAACCTGTTTTGGATCCTTTGGATTAGAAAAATCCCATATTTGAATTCCACAGCCGTCCTGCATCACAATGTAATCATCATAGTGCCCAAAAGCATGTGATTCTCTGAAACTCGATGTCTTTTCATTAAATATTCGCTTGATCAGCTTTGGAGATCTGGGATCGGATACATCAAATACCAATATACCTCCGGGAGGTTTGCCGCTATCCGGTGCCAACGTGGTCACAAAATATCCGTTGATCATGGTCGCAACATTTGAACCATAATGAGTTGGATCCTGGTATACCCAGATGCTTTTGAAAAGCTCTTCCTTTGTATAGGTAAGATTACCAAGTCCGGGGCCTTGAGCTTTAATCAAAAGTACATGGCTACTTATCAAGGCAGTCAACACAAGTTTTCTAATCGAACGTACTGTAATCATTAATTCTAGGTTCCGTTTTTAAGCTCGAACATGATGGTAGATACAAACCATAGGAAAACACCAGAAGAAGAACCCAATGCTTATCACCTGATAAGTTTCTTTTTCTTGTGCTAATCATTAGGGTTTGTTGATCAATAATTTATTTGCCTGGATATTATTTGATGAAAATTGTCAAAGATTTGATTTTACACTTTTATTATTATAAAAATGAAAAGGCCATCTTACCAATTTCATAGCTTTATTATCTTGAATGACTCAAATGTGTTGTTGATCCGGATCTTACCGTGGTATATTCCTGGCTTTAATTCCTTTATATGTAACTCAATGGATCCATCTTCCGATGGTGAAACGGATGAATATTTTATCATCTTTCCCCTAGGATCAAAGAGCTGAACAATGCCCTGAGAAATGGACTTCAGGCCTTCAAGATGCAATTTCAAGCAATCTGTTACCGGATTCGGATAAATAATTATGGGTCTGGACATAACAGAGGATAGACCTGTTATCTGCTCCACTTTCACATTGTAAACAATGGCCTTAGGACAAGATTCTTTTTGAGCTTTTAATTCAATCAGAATTGTATCTTTTGTAATAGTATTTCCTTTGAAGTCATTGCCGCTCTCTACAAATATTTCTATGGTATCCTTTTGAATTGATTTCACCATTAGTTTCGTTTGTACAATTCTGAAAAGATCATACTTTTCATCTCTCAATGTATCATAATAATTTCCGCTTTCCTTCACATACCGATTTTCAACAAAAATGCTATCAAACTCACAGATCGTATTTTCCCGCACTTCATTTCCCGGTTGATCTTCCCGGATGGTCACCATCTGATTACTTTGAACACCTGTGAATACCTGCTTGCCTCCCCCAATCCAGTCTACAATAAGACTATCAATCATAGTTGTATTTCCCAATCCAAAATGTGCAATGATCGAACTATGGGATAAATAACTTGATCCTCCTCCATTTATTTCTCTGAGTAGTGTTTCACCGTTTAACACAACTTTGATCCAAGCCCCCAATCCATCATGATTGCTTTTTGCCCCTTCCAGTTTTACCCTTAACCAATTATTTTGGTGAGGGTTATCATTCCGATATAAAAGCACTCTTATATCAGATGATTGCTCTTCATGATAGGTGGCCGAAACGGCAAAATCAAGATCTCCGTCATTGTCAATGTCGGAAACAACCACTCCTCTTCCGGAAGTATTCCCTTTAATATTCTGTCCCTCTGACACATCACTAAAAGAATATTGCTCACTTCCCCGGTAGAGTACGGTAGGTTGAAAGAGTTTTTTTAAAAAACCTCCGTTGGCTACAGCCAGATCCAGGTATGTATCATTGTCGTAGTCGAAGAAAACAGCTCCCCAGCTTGTTGTTTTGGGTAGATCAATCCCTTTTGCCAATGCGTGGTCATCATAGCTCAAAGATGTTTGTTTTTTAACATGAAACGGGTTAGCTCCATCATTGGTGAGATAATAGTCTAAATCTCCATCCTTATCGTAATCGCCGATTCCAATTCCCATGGCATACATTCTATAATCCACGCCCGCTTCTTTGGCTAAGTTGGTAAATCCATTTACGGAGTCATATATATAAAGGTAATTCGGTGTGTAGTCCACTCCCAGGTCATTACCAACAAACAAATCAAGATCCCGATCACCATCAACATCGGTAAAAGCCGAAACTAACGTAGCTCCTTTTTCACGAAAAGCAAACTGTGAGGACACATTCTCGAACTTTCCATTACCCAGGTTTTTGTACAACTCATTTTCCAATGCCCCACCCTTTATTACATTAAAGTAATCACCATCATTGATAATGTAATTGCCGATATACAAGTCAATTAAACCATCCTGGTCATAATCACCAAAACTTGCTGCCATCGACCATAATGTAGAAGTGAAACCGGCAGATTCTGAAATATCTTTGAAGGTACCATCACCTTTATTTTCCAATAGAATATTGGGAAATCCGTCGCTGGTGGTTACAAAAATATCCCTATCCCCATCGTTGTCTATGTCACCGGCAATAACGCCTCGCGTTATGATATCCCCGGTAAAATCCAACCCTGCTTTGTCGGTAATATCATTAAAATTTCCTTTTCCGTCATTCTCATAGAGTTTGTCAGATAAAAAGCCCCCTATTACATACAGATCTTCATCACCGTCATTATCAATGTCGATAAATGCCAATCCTGTTCCGGCGAGTGGCGGATCATAACTAAAGTGATTGATACCGGCATCAACGGCTATCTCCTTAAATCCCTGGGCAGAAGTGTATCCAAAACTTACCAGGGAAATCAACATAACAAGGTAGTTGACTTTTGTCATAAGCTTGAAATTTTTTAATGGCGGAAAGGACCTGTTTTACAAGATGAAACAGGTCCTTTGCCTTACAATAAATTCTTATTGATCGAAGTCAGCTGTAAGTTCCAGCTCGCCAAAATTGAAGAAATCGCCATCAAAAGATTCAAAAACGGCTACGCGTATGTAACGGACGTATACAAAACCGGAAACGTCGTGTGTCTGTCCATCTGCCTCAGGCGGATTAGTTTCCAATGTAGCATTAACCAGGCTCACCCAACCATTTGTAGACATTTCTTTCGACCAGGTGCTCTCAGTACCGGGATCGGCTGCGGAAAGAACCGTAGCGGTAGCAGCTGCATTGACGTCCATACTGCTTGGGAGTCCCCAAACTTGATATCTCTTAAGGCCACGGCTTTGAAACCCAGACCGGTGCTTCCATCCAACCTTGGTGATCACATAATCCTTACCCAGATCAATTGTAAAGTGCCCGGGATTAGATCCGCTATCTCCATGTCCATGTGTACCGGTATTGCCGTCAAAAAGCGCTTCATGATAAGGGCCACCCCAGTCGAGTCTGGGAGCCGCATCATTCGGCAAAGTGATTGTTGCAAAATCCCCGGACTCGTCCGGCCCTAATATATTCAAACCACTTTTATCGTTTCCGATCTCTTCTCCAGTCAGATCAACAACCGGTGGATTGGTCAGATTTGCGGCAGTAAGATTGATCTGACCATTGTATACCTGGTTTTTACCTGAAACCGGGCTAAATCGGACGTAAACTGTTTGGGGGCTTGCCAGACTCTCCAATGATATGGAGGTTTCAAATGGCCCGTCCATCATTGTTGAAACCTGAAACGGTTCGGCTGCCGAAAGCGTTAAAGATCCGCTGATACAATCATCGGATTGAACCACAAAGCTTTGTGCTGTTGAATTTTGATCCTTATTTAACTGACCAAAATCCAATGAAGAAAGCGATGTAGTAACTTCAGCTACGGTTTCACAGGTGGGAAAGCCAACTTCATTTACTTCCAACGAGAGGAAATCTTCGAATGCCGTTTCACCATCCTGTAAGGGTGGTAAGTAAGAAGATACGACATTGAAATTTGTGCCACCGGAAAAATCTGAAATAATGGTTTCATTTTCATCATTGGAAACGACCAAAGTTACCTCCGTATCGCTCCTGTTTTGGTATGTCAGTCTGGTATCTTTCATCCTCTCAAACGGATCATCCCAAGTAACGACAGCCGTTTGTTCTGCATTATTGAAAGCTACACTGGCAATTTTACGGGTTGATAAATTGCTTATATACTTATCACCGTAAACCGTAGTTGTAAATTCAAAGGGCAAGGATTCGTTTTCATTACCATCGGTGGTCTTAATGACAAAATTGTAAAGTTTTTCCTCAAGCTCAAGTACATAATTTAATGTGTCATTACCGCTTTTTTCTCTTGTAACATCAAAAGTACCAACCGTTTCCGTCCCGTCTGAAATCACCACTTTCTTAATTTTGGGATCACCATTGATCGCCACATTTAGCTTTAGTTTTTTTACACCATGGCTTATGATCACATCCTGAACCGACCCTACTATCACATTCTCGCCCTGATTTACAAATTCAGAGAAAGTATCATCCTGTGATTTACAGGAAAAAACAAGGACAGAGATAATAGAAAAGCATGTTAAATAGTTTATAAATGAATTTTTCATAGTATTCTTTTTTTAAATGATGCGTTCTTTTGACCAGGTAGACTTTGATTAACCAAGTAATCAAAGCACTCCGGTCCAAAAACTAAATCTTATTCAACAGGCTTTCCGAAAAATTCGATTTCACCCATATGTACCCACTGTGTACCTTCCCAGTTCTTAAGGGTTATAAATCTCACGTACCGGACCGTTGGCTCAGGATCAGTACTTATATCATGCCCTGCTTCGGCAGCTGCATCATCTTCTGCCGAACGTTGTCCCAATGGCGCCCCCGATGGTTTAATTATTTCTCCGTCTTTCACAAGCAAAGACCAACCATTAAAGCTCGCACCGTTGTCAGCAGGAATTTCTTTGACACCCCATACTTCAAACAATCTTGGGTTTCCCCTGTTATACGGACCTCCATCTATTCGAGGAAAAATTTTAACCCGGCTAAGGTTTGCCTCCTGACCAAGATCTATCGTGAAGGCTATCAGGTTCGGTTCGGTATACGGCGGTAGCACCGGTATAGGATCTGCTGCTACATCATTGGTATGGAACACATTTGGCCAAAAAACATTGTCATTGGCATTCCATAACTGATCAACGAAAAAGTTACCACCACAACATTCCAAAATTTGTCCGTCGGTTGGCAAAATACTTCTCGCAAATTTTGTTTCATCCAATTGCACTTCTACAAAAGGAGTAATCATGGAGGAAAGTGTATCAGAGACATTATCCCATCTATCGATGGCCAATATTTTAAATTTACTTTCTACAGCATCGAACCCTCTGAATATATGATTTGTGATTTCACTATTTTGCAGGAATGCAGATTGTTGATAAACATCAACTGTTTTATTATCTACTACTTCTTCTTTAAACAGTTGAACTTCAATTCTTGAATTGGACTCATTGTTAAAACTGATCAGTGTACCTCCAAAAGTTGGTTTTATCTCCAAACTTTGGAAAAGCAGGTCTATGGGTGCCAAGCCTGGTTCAATTGAAACCGTCAGTGGTTCGGAACGGTTATCACTCTTATCAACTGTTGTCAGCTTAACTGTCTGACCGTCCCTACTTCTCAGTCCTTCTATCTCAACAAAATTCTTAAAAACAGATGATCTTGCCGTTACCGTTTTTCCATTGTCGCGTTTGAACTCCGCCTCAACATAGAGTATATCCTGAACGTCGGGCACTGTATAGCTGATCCGTGCACCACCAGGCAGATTTTCAACTTCAACTTCCGTAACCTGAGGAGGAATGGTACCATCATTGAAAAAAGGGCCTGATTCATCATCTTTACATGAAGTGGATATCATGTAAACGGTTACAAAAAGCACTAATGATTTTATATATACATTTTTCATAATACGCTTCTCTAAATGATTAAAAATTACCAACCGGGATTTTGAACTAAATTAGGATTTCGAATAATGTCCTCTTCCGCGATGGGCCACAGATAATCCCTGTTCAAGAATCTAGGGCTTGCGAAGGTAATCACCTTGTAATATTGCTCTGTATCATCCCCAAACCGGTTCCATCCCCGAATATCCCTATTCATAAACTCTGCGGCTCTTTTCCATCTTCTTAAATCCCAAAAGCGTTGTCCTTCGAACACAAGTTCGATCATACGTTCCTGCTGGATAATTTCTCTTAAACCTTCCTGAGTCGTTGGTTTTGATGGATTGGAAGAGAAATTACTCCAGGACTCCACCACTCCCTGCAGGCCTGCCCTTGTGCGGATTCTGTTAATCCAGGATTGTGCTTCAGCGATCTCTCCTGTTTCATTCAGCGCTTCAGCATATAGTAGGTAAAGGTCTGCGAGTCTGATTATCGGGAAGGGATATCTGATCGTAGATAATCCACCCTGACTTGGTAAAAAGTTTCTCGGATTAGACAACTTCTTGGCAAAATAACCAGTCTCAGACCATGAGGAGCCAGGTCCATTATTGGAAGCTCTTTGTCCTAGTTTTGCCCTTACAATATGGGCGCCACTTTCACTTAGGCCTCCTCCATCCTGATCTTCCAGCCAAACACCACCATCAAAGCCTAAGGAAGCATAAAATCGAGGCTCTCTGTCTAAGTGTAAAACCGGGGCTTCAAATCCGGATTCTACATAATTGGCCTGATCTGCATCTGCCACCACAATATCAAAACGACCATCGAAATTATAGTTAACGTCCTCATCTATAGGGACTCCATTTTCGCTATAGAACATTTCAGCTATTCTCATGGTTGGTGCCCAAAAAGCATTGGCTCCGGTACTCAACCTGGACCTAGGATCAAGTTTAGGCCTCGAAGCAGCCTGAAGGCTTCCTGTATTCTCATTCGAATTGCCCCATATCAACTCTTGGTTCCAAGGCTCGGTGATGCTTCCCCGAATATCCATTTTGATTCTTGTTCTATCACTCCAGTCCGGCTGTGGTGTTAGCGTTGTGTACAATTCAATACCAACACCATGTGCTACTTCAATAGCAGCAGCACAGGCATCTTTTGCCCGTACCCATTTTTCAGGATCAAAAGTGGCGTTTATCAGCATTGCACCATCTTCATTCTGAAAATTAGCATAGTCAGGATTTCCGTTGAACAGTGGGCTGGCGGCTGTTACTAAAACACGTGCTTTCATAGCGGCAGCAACCGGCTTTGTTACCCTACCCAATTCAGCCTCAATATCTTGTACCACGACCGGTAGATCAGCGATGGCTTCATCCAAAAGTTCAACAATGTAATCTGTAACTTCATCTACAGGGTCTCTGGACACTCTGACGTCATCTAAACCGCTGGCAACATCAACGTTCTCCCTTACAATTGGAACGGGGCCGTACATTCTCATCAGGAAAAAATGAAAATAAGCTTTCAGAAACTTAGCTTCTGCAATCCATAGTGTTTTTTCCTGCTCGGGCAGATCAAAAGGCAGATCGATATTTTCCAGAAATATATTACAATCCCTAATGGCTATGAATAAGTTATTACCATCATTGTTTCCCCAGGTAGATAAATGGGGATCCAGAACATTTTGTCCGCCGGTAATGATCTGGACTGCAGGTAAGGCTACTCCAGCATTTGTCCTTATCCCTTCGTTAAGCCATACCTCATCACCTGCGCTAAGAGAAGGATTCCCGGGGGAATTTGCAGGATTGCGAGCACCGTTGCTCAGCATATTCGGAATCTGATTATAAAGAGAAGCCAGGAAACGCTCAGCAGATGCTCTTGTTGCAAATGCATCCTCAATTACAGCAATGTTATCGGGGACTACATCAACGAATTCTTTACAAGATTGTGATACTAATAGTAGTCCGACTACCAGTATTAATTTTATTCTTTTAATTTTCATAAGTTTTGCAATAGCTTTAATCACAGTTAAAATCCAACCTGTAAACCTATGTTTACTACACGCTGCAGCGGATAATTCAATCCTCTCTCTCTTAATTCGGGATCCCAAAGTTTAAATTTGCTCCATACATGCAAATTGGTGGCTGTAGCATATACTCTCAATGTGGACATGCCGAACCTGTTTTCTTCATTCTTCAGCAAGTTATATCCAATTTCTACCTGCTTAAGGCGTAAGAAGGAACCATCTCTCAACCAATAAGTACTTCTAACCTCATTGTTGCGAATTCTGGTATCGGAAAGGCGTGGCCATATCGCATACACGTCTCTGTCTTCCTCAGACCAGTGATCATCTGCAAAAGCCTTCAACAGCCCATTTTCAGACAGCACACCATTACCTACTATTAACCTGTCGTCAAAAAAGCCGAGACTTCTGTTATTGCCATTTTCATCAGTAATACTGTTGATGAAGGGCCCTACTGCAATCGGATCAATAAAGAATGAAGTTTCACCCAAACCCTGGAAGAATACATTAAAATCAAAGCGCTTATAACCGGCAGAGATTCCAAACCCATAAGTAAGTTTCGGAATGGTCGGGTTACCAATACCAGTACGATCCAGGTCTGTGATCTGTCCGTCCCCATTGAGGTCTTTATACTTAATATCACCTCCGCCATAATCAACTCCCGGAGTGCCTGTCAATTGTCTCGGAGAGTTTATAGCTTCCTCATCATCCACAAATAACCGTTCTGCAATAAAACCAAGTTGTTGGTTCACGTTATCTCCAATCTGTGATCTCCAGGGAGCATCGATTGCTGCATAATTGGGTTCTTCGAATACGGAGAATTCATTGTCGGCATATGTAATGGTTCCCCTACCTGTAACCCAAAAATCATTGTTGAAATAATGGTTGAAATCCAATGAAGCATCGATTCCTTTGGCTATTACTTCACCTACATTGGTTTTTAATTCGGCCTGAAGCCCTACAGTTGATGGTATATCCACCCGGGTTTGCAGAATATTCGATCTTTTTTCCCTGAAAACATCTACCCGGAACTGAAAAGCATCATTCAGGAAATTAGCGTCCAATCCGATATTGATTTTTTCAGATAATTCCCACGTAACTTGTGGATTTGCATATCTGCTAATGGAAGTTCCATCGATATCCTCCAGATAGTTGCGCCCAAAGGTATAGCCCCTATCGCCATTGATTAAATTAACTTCAGATAGATAAAAAAATCTGTCTTCTCTGGTATTACCAATTCGATCATTACCTACGAGGCCAAACGATGCTCTTAATTTCAAACGATTTATAGTGTTGGTTAATCCGCTAAAAAAAGCTTCATTGGAGACTAACCATCCCAAACCTGCTGAAGGGAAGAAACCAAAGCGATTGTTCTTTGCAAATCTCTCTGATCCATTGTATCCGAAGTTAAACTCCGCAAAATATCGGTTGTCATAATCATAGTTGTACCGGCCGGATATTCCGAAATTACGGCTGGGCAGCGATAATTGTAAGGTGGATGCATTGCCATCAAGGAATTCTCTCGCGGTCATTACCAATAGACCGGACACATTGTGTTTTTGGTTAAAAACACGATTGTAATTAAGTGCTGCCTCCATATACAATGTAGAGTTATTAACGCGACCGGAAGGCACCAACCCAAGGGTTTCATCGCCACCATCACCAATGGCACGTAATGTATAATCATCGCTATTGGCTGGATTGACGGCACCGATTTCATAGAAAAACGGGCTGTAAGATCTTCGGTTTTCAAACTGTGAGGTTGTGTTTGCATTGCCAAGGAATCTTGCACTGAGCCCAGGTAGGATGCCATCCAACTTTTGTTTAAGTTCTAATTGAACAAGGCTGAGTTGTCTTCTGCGTTCAGTAAATCCTCTTTGAAGCTCCGCATAAGGATTGAACCAGACAGGAATCAAAGAGGCTCTGGGGCCCGTTTGTTCGAAACCTCTTGCCTCGGTACTATTACCAAAAAGTATGTTAGGTACATTTTGGTTAGCCGCATCAGGTTGAAAAACCGCCGGGAAACGAACCGGGCTGGTTCGAACGGCAGCATTGTAAATGGCGTTACCTCCTTGAAGAGGACCCCGATAATCATCAATAGTGGAATGTAAGCGCACGATCATTTCAGTATTTTCGTGCAGATCAATATTAATGTTTGATCTCATCAAATATCTCTTCAGATTGATATTATTGTTAAAGTCATTGATGGGATCTACATTGAGGATTCCATTATCCTTGTTAAATGAACCTGCCACATAGTATCTTACCTTCTTACCCCCACCTCTTACATTCAAATTGACCCGTTGCGTAGTTGTATAGTCTTTGAACAACTGATCATACCAGTTTACAGCAGGAAAAACGTTTGGATTGTCACCTCGTGCCACCCCTGCAACCTGTGCTTCGGTGTATGTGGGAAAGTTGCCCCTCGTACGACCGGCTTCATTTTGAAGCCGCATATACGTAAGTGGATCAGCCAGTTCTAAAATTGAAACGGGTTCACTAAAGGAATTCTCAAATCTTAAATTAAGTTTAGCAGGACCATCTTCTCCGGTTTTAGTCGTAACCAGGATAATACCATTGGCTCCTCTGGCACCGTATATTGCTGTGGTGGTAGGATCTTTCAACACCGAAAAACTTTCGATATCATCAGGTTGCAATCGTGCCAGATCATCGGCTGTTAGCTCCACACCATCAATTAATATAAGCGGCCCATTTTGGTTATTAAAGGACGCCACACCTCTTACAAAAAATTGTGCATTGTCCGCACCCGGCTCACCGCTTGTTTGGTACGATACAACTCCCGAAATCCTTCCTGCCAGCGCGGTGGTCAAGTTACTTGCCGGGATTTTTAGCTCCGACGGTTTCACGGAGGTCATTGCTCCTACAACACTCTCCTTTTTTTGCGTTCCGAAACCGACAACTACCACTTCCTCCAATGCCTGCAGATCAGGGATCATTATCATATCAATAACGGATCTGCCATTTATTTCAACTTCCTCTGCAACATATCCAACATAAGAGAAAACCAGTACCGTTGCATCGTCCGGAACGTCCAGTCTATATTTACCATTTGCATCTGTAATGGTACCTACATTTGTTCCTTTCACAATTACATTAACACCAGGAAGTGTATTACCCTCATCATCGGTTACTGTTCCGGTGATTTCCTTTGCAACAATTTCAAGAATATGACTGTTTTTCTTTGATTGGACCTGATCAACAACAATGGTATTATTGATCCTTTTGAAACGGAGTTTACTTTCTTTGGCAAGATGGACAAGTACCTCCTCCAGTGAGGTCTGTTCTCTGTTCAAGCTTATACGGTCAGCCTTCCTGATTGCTTTTCCAGTATATAAAAACCTAAAATCAGTCTGTCTTTCGATTGATGCAAAAGCATTGTCCAACGTGATATTCTTCCATGCAACAGAAAGATTGATATCTCTCATCTTCTGCGCCTCTATATCCGAGGCTAGCATGAGGTTAAAGAAAAAGCATTGCAGAACAATGCCGTAGAACATTAATTTTGACATTATCCAAATTTTTTTTAGTATTACTCTTTGCATAAAAAACGTTTTTTGGTGGAACTTAAATTTCATCGAAACGGTAAGTGGATAACGCTCAAAAGTTTACTTGGGCATAAGATAAGCTTAGAGCGTTATCACTTTAAACATGATTCAAAATACTAGCTGGAATCTATGTTATCTTGATAATTCATTCTATTCATTTTTAGTTATCACTACTTTTTTTCCTTTCAATTGAAAATCAAACTTTTCTATAAACTTGATGGCCTCTAACACATTGTTGAGTGTTTCATTTTTCTTAAAGCTTCCCGTGTAAATATGATCCAGATCAATACCCTGCCCCTCTACCTGAACGGACACATTGTACCAATCTTCAAGGCTCGAAAAAACCTCCTTCAAGGGAGTATTCTTAAAGTAGAGTATCCCATCTGTCCAGGCAAAATGATTCATCGGGTCATCAAATACTGTTTTTGATAAAAGATGTGAATCTTTAGTATATATGGCCATTTCGTTGGGGCCCAGAATTACATTTTCGGATGGTGAATCCTGAAGATTAACAGCCACTCTTCCACTTTTCACTGCGACCAGAAGACTCTCGGCATTCTCATGTGCCTTGATATTAAAGGAAGTTCCCAACACTGTGGTCTTAATATCACCTGAGCGTATATTGAAAGGCCTGAGAGAATCTTTTGTCACTTCGAAGAAAGCTTCCCCGGTTAATCGTACTTTCCGCTCATGTTCGGAAAACGATTCGGGATAGCTTATTGAACTCTTTGAATTTAACCAAACTACCGACCCATCGGGCAGGAAGATTCGGGACTTTCTACCAGCCGGATTACTTTGCTCTACCATAACGGTTTCCGAAGAACCGAAATAATTTTGTCCCCTTTGATAGAAAAATATGGCTGCGGTAACTAACAGTACAACGGCGGCAACAGCAATTTTCAATCCTACATATTGCTTTCTTTTATTTGGATAACCAATAGAATGACCGGGGCCGTAACTACCGGTCCCGGTCGATTCTATCTTCTTTAAGGTCTTATCAAATAATTCTTCCGAATTGGTACGGTTAACTTCAATACGCGTATGTTGCCAAAGTGCCTTGAGTAAGTTAAACTGTTCCCTATTATATTCTGATTGAGAGATCCAGTTTTCCAGCACTTCCTTATCCTGTTCAGAGGCCTCGCCGGAAAGTACTGACCCAATCACATCATTGATTGATTTTTGATCCATTCTATAAAAAATTATCAGATCGTAGTTGTACTAGTAGAACTCAACTTTGAGAGCCTACCCTACCTGGGGTAGAAAAAAAATTACAAAGTACCTAGTAATAAGAGTATTAGGGGAAGAATATTTTCCAATTTGACATCGTTGCCATGCATATATTCATGCAAATCCTTTCTGATGGTCCTCAAGGCGTTGCCCATGTGTTTTTCCACAGCCTTCACTGAGATGCACAATGTTTCAGCAACCTCTTTGTAGCTTAGGTTTTCTTCCTTTACCATGTGGTAAACTACACTACATTTGGGGGATAGGGATTTGATACTATTCTCAAATACAGATAATATCTCTTTTGTAAGATAGGTGTTCTCGGGATTGTCATTCTTCAGTGACACATTCGAATCATGTTCCTCCACGACCATTATTGAATGTTTTAAATTATCCCTGATAAAAGTAAGACATCTGTTTTTGGTAGCTGTATATAGGTAAGATTCTATTTTTTCAATCTTAGCTAACTTTTTACGGTGGTGCCAGATGGCAGCAAAAACATCAGATACAATCTCTTCAGCTATATTTCCGGCATGAACATAGTAGTTAGCAAAAGTGATCAATCTGCCGTGATACATGTCAAAAAGTTTCCTAAAGGAATGTTGATCACTTTCAGAGCTTATCTTAAGAATATCTTCCTTTGTTAATTTCAAAGTAGATTCAAAATTTAAAATTCTCTCAAATTACCTAATAACCAAAACAAATACAACTGATTAAAAATATTCATATGGTTAGAATGCATTTTTAATCCAAAAAACCTGACATTTTTATATTTGATCTGAATTAAGATCAAAAAAATAGACATCACTTTATTCCCACCAAAATTTGCTGCATGTAACACTCAATCGGATTTGTATAATTCTGTTGGTGGACGATAATTAATTCCCCGCTCCAATAGAAAGTTTAAGTGCTGTTTTATTTTTAATGAGAAATTTTGCCAGGACCTGTTTCTCATTACTGACCATCCAGCTTCTGATAATGCCAATGCTCTTGGAAAGGTCATATAAAAAGCCTTGTCAATATCCTTAACACCCTCACCCCAAATGCACCCTTCCACTCCTATGATATGATCTTGCTTACTTTCAGGTAATCCATAACCTGGATCAAATTGGTAAGCTTGTTCCAGGCTCAGGACTGGCATCCAGGATGGTGCATAAATTTTGTCACTGCTGGATTGAGGATAGTCAAAATAGGCATATTCTCCCGGTGAGCTGATTAGATTAAGTCCCTTTTGTCTGGTAGCTTTGATCACTCTTTCCGCAGTTCCTAATCTCCAGAGAAAGACCGTACTTCCCTTGGGATAAGTATTGACATTTTCTTCATACCAGAGCATAGGCTCTCTTTTATGCTTCGTGAGTGTTTTATTGATCCTGTCAAAGAAATAGGCCATTAAATCATGTTCGCCATCAAGATCTTTGGTCTCTATGATACCCTGACATTGGGAACATTTTTCCCAATGATCGGTTGGCGCCTCATCTCCGCCAATGTGTATTTTAGGATAAGGAAAAACGGATGCTAACTCTCCAATGATGGCATCGTAAAACGAGTAAACATCCTCACTACCGGCACAAACCAAATCTTTGGCTACGCCAGGGGTTGTTCTAACTTCGAATTCACCTGGAAAACAAGCCAGGTCCGGATAAGATGCTAAAACAGCCAGACTGTGCCCTGGCATATCTACCTCCGGAATAACATCAATAAATTTGGTCCTAGCGTATGCTACAAGCTCCCTCAGTTGTTCTTGTGTATAAAAGCCTTCATGTGCTTTTCCATCACCATCAGTCTCTTTACGCCTTGAGCCGATCTCGGTTAATTTAGGATATTGTTTTATTTCTATTCTCCACCCTTGATCATCGGTCAGGTGCAAGTGTAGCTTATTGAATTTGTAGAAGGCCATAATATCGATGTACTTCTTGAGATCTTTTATGGGAAGAAAGTGCCTGGCCGGATCGAGCATCAGGGCTCTATAGCCAAATCGCGGCTGATCATGTATTTTAATAGTCGGTAGCTTGTAATCATTCTTATCTGTTAATTGAAAAGATAGGATTTGATGTAAAGTTTGGATCGCATAGAACAACCCATGACGTTCAGAGGTTGTGATGAGGATTCCATTTTTATCAATCGAAAGTATGTATTCCTCAGGGTCTTTAAACCTTTGGTCTCTCCGAATGGTTATTTGCCCTTTGGCAAAAGAGGATATCTTTCCTGACAAGACCTTTACCTTTATGGACACTTCGTGTTGAATGATTTGTTGTAACAAAGTCACTTCCGGTAAAGCGACAGCAAATTGCTTGTCAAGGTGGATTGTTAGATCGTTGTTTAGCACAAAGGCTCCTTCTTGAATCTCCAAGTCCTGCGGTTCAGGAATTATTTTTAATTGGTTGACTTGAGCTTCTACACAAAATGAAAAAATGACAATAACCGAAGCTATCAACATTAAACTTCTCATAATCCTTTGCCTATTCATACTTCATTCCTAATCGTAGTTAAAAAACCCTTCTTCTTGGCGGAGGTTGCCCTCTAAAGCTTCTTTAATTCTCCGTCAAATGTGTAAGCAGTGTCCGGACTGGTTTCCATGGCTATTTCATTATCCTTATACTTTAATTGTAGTGTGCCTCCTACCAGTGATTTAATTCTGGCAAATTTCAACACACCCGCTTCCCATTGAATATCTAGTTCAAATGCTCCTCTTGCCTTTAAACCCTTGATCTCTCCTGTCGGCCATTTGTCAGACAAGGCGGGTAATAATTCAATTACTCCTGCATGTGATTGTAAAAGCATTTCAGCTATTCCAGCAGTAGCTCCCATGTTCCCATCTAATTGAAAAGGAGGATGTGCAGAAAGCATGTTACCGTAAACTCCGCCACCATCCATCATATTTGTACCGGAATCATCCGTGTACTGCAAAGCACGAGTCAATAGTTTATGTGCACGATTACCATCACCGAGCCTGGCCCAGAAATTGATTTTCCAGGCCAATGACCATCCAGTACCTTCATCCCCTCGTGCATTTAAGGAAACCTTGGCAGCCTCAGCTAATTCAGGTGTATTCTGAACACTTATTTGTTTACCCGGATGTAATGCAAACAAATGGGATACATGACGGTGTTTATTATCCGGATCATCCCTATCCTCTTTCCATTCCTGCAACTGGCCCCATCTACCAATTCTGGGCAGACTTAGGTTGGCGAGTTTATCTTTAACATCCTGTGTTACATCATCATTAACTCCCAATACTTCACAAGCGCTTAAGTAATTCGTAAACAGATCCCATACCATTTGGTGGTCCATGGAAGCTCCCATGGAAATACCCCCGTGTTCCGGAGAATAACTTGGAGCGGAGACCCAGGTCCCATCTGCGTCCTTGAAAAGATAATCAAGCCAGAATAAGGCAGCATTTCTCATAACAGGAAATCCATGCTCTTTCAAAAACTGTTCGTCTTGTGTGAATTCATAATGTTCCCACATATGCTGGCTCAGCCAGGCAGCTCCACCGGGAAAGAAACCCCATGGAAATTCCCAACCTGTGGCTGTAAATCCAAAAGCATTATTCATTGTGTTAACGATCCATCCTCTTGTATTGAAAAAGTTCCTGGCAGTAACTTCCCCTGGTTTTTGAAGGGTTTCGATGTATTGCAGCAGCGGCTCATGACACTCAGACATATTCGTGACCTCAGCAGGCCAATAGATCATTTGTACATTAATATTGAAATGATAGTCTGACGCCCACGGCGGGTTGGTGCTATGGTTCCATTTTCCCTGTAGATTGGCCGGCATCGATCCTCTTCTTGAACTTCCCAACATTAAATATCTTCCATATTGAAAGAATAATCTCTCTAACTGAGGATCATTTCCAGATTCTTTGTATGCCAGAATACGCTTGTCAGTTGGCATATCCGAGTGCTCTCCCCCCAGGTCCAGACTAACCCTGTTATAAATCGATTGATAATCAGCTAAGTGTTCCGAATATAGGTCCTGAAAATTTCTATCTGCCGTTCCTGCCAATACTTCACGATTTAATTTCTTAAAGTCCCGGCCTGTGTATGAAGGATAAGTTGGAAGATAATCCGTTGCCGCAGTAAGAATAAGCATCAATTCCTTTGTTCTTTCTACACTAACCACGCCTCCATCGAAGTTTATCTCACCTCCCTGGTTTCTGATTTCCAGCATTGATTCGAATTTCATTCCGTTATTTTCCAACTGTCCCGATAAAATCAGTACACCATTTTCATAGACAATTTCAGTGTTTTCATGAGGTGTTTTGAAGGAAATTGTATAATCCGTACCATTTGGGTTATCATTTCTTAGTCCCATGACCAGTATCCTGGACGGATAGTTAGCAAAGTATTTCCTTTCATGAAGTGTTGTTCCACTTTTATAACGCACATGGGCCGCTCCCCGGGTTAAATTAAGATCCCGATAGTAGTCTGAGATTTCACCCTTGTTCTTTACTTTGACCATGACATCTCCAAAAGTCTGGTAACAACCAAAACCTTCCCAGGCAATTTTCTCCCCCCCATTTTTTTTAATAATGCCTGTGAGTTCCTTATTGGCCAATTGATGTGCCGCATCAAAATCTCCTTTTTTCAAAAGGTCTCTGACTTCCGGCACAAAACGATGGGCATTTTCCCGGTTTCCACCGCGATATTCTTCCCACTCTCCTGGCCCGCCCGCCCAAAGAGATTCTTCATTGAATTGTATTCGCTCTTCATGAATGCCTCCGAAAACCATAGCACCCAAATAACCATTTCCGATAGGCAATGCCTCTTTCATCCAATTCTCGGCCGGTTCATTGTACCATAACTTTAGATCTTCTGTCTTTCCCAACCAGCTTGTTTTAGGTTCCTCACAGGAAAGAAGCGCGAGGAACAGAAAAATGCCAATGGCAGTAATGGGAATATTTTTCCTATTCATGAACAGTATTTTTTAACGTGTAATACTTACTTGGTATCTATATAATTAATAAGTGTCCCAATATTACTAATAGCAATACGTACTTCATCACCAACCTCAAGCGTAAAATCATCCGGTGGTACAATACCTGTTCCGGTCATAAGAAAACATCCAAAGGGAAATTCACATTCTCTAAAAAGAAATTCAACCAGCTCAGTATGTTTTCTTTTCATTTGGTCAATGGCAACCTCGCCCTGAAATATGGTGGTCGTACCTCTTAAAATTTCAATCTCTATCAGCGTGTCGGTCGCTATGGGTTCCTTGGGTACATAAATACATGGCCCAAGTCCGGCACATTTCTCATAGACTTTGGCTTGAGGTAGGTAAAGTGGATTTTCTCCTTCAATGATCCGTGAGCTCATGTCATTGCCTATGGTATATCCCTGAATACTGCCTTCTGAATTGATAAACAAGGTTAATTCGGGTTCCGGCACATTCCATGTAGAATCTCGTCTTATATAGACGGAGGATCTTGAACCGACTGTTCGATTTGCCATCGCCTTAAAGAACAACTCCGGTCTCTCAGCATCATAAACCTTGTCATAAAAATCCGCACCACCCGCATCTTGTGATTCTTCCATTCGTGCCTTTTTACTCCTGTAATAGGTCACCCCTGCAGCCCATATTTCCTGGTTTCCAATAGGAGGTTTGACACTATCCCTGAAGGGTAAACCATCACCATTCGGTTTGATATCGGCAATCTTCTCTTTCAAAAAATTATGCAGATATGGACGATTAATGATATGATCCCAGTCATCCGTCAGTTTATAATATGTATCCTTATGCTCGATCAGAGCGCCATCTTCGATTTTGTAAATTTTCATGTGCTTAAAAATTTGTAGGTCAAGGTTATAAGGTTTTTGAGCGATTCAAAAAGAATTTTGCTATGTACCTCCTATCCGACCTGTATCATTGATTGTATGTTTTAGTTTGTTGGTTTCAATAAAAAGGTTTCTATTATCATTTTGTTACCCGCTACGAACGATTAGTCAGAGATCTTTATAGCTGGCATTTATTTTATCATTTTTTCAATTATTGGAAATATGGTCAAAGCCCACTGCTCATAACCTCCTGCTATTAGGTGAATACCATCCCTTGAATAGTAGTTCGTATTCAACTTACCGTCTTCTGCAATCAAAAATTCACCCATATCCATATACAGGACATCTTTTCGTTTCTTCATCTCTTTTAAAAGCCCCTTATGTACTGATTTATATTTCCTTCTGTATGGATGATCTGATTCGTTACCTGCGGGTAAAGGTCCAAGAAGTAGTATCTTGCTATCCGGCAAATGCTCCCTGATCAAATTCAAAATTTTCAAAATCCCTTCGGTAACTTCATCGGCGGCATCAGCAGCAAAATTGTTGACACCTATGGTTAGTACCACCACCTTAGGCTGACCCTTTATATAATCGCCATTTTTGATCCGCCATGCCACATGTTGTGTTCTATCCCCGGATATTCCAGCTGTTTCCCAGGTATATCCTTCGAAGACTTGATCAAAAGTATCCCTGCCGGTTTTTATTGTTACCTGTTGCCTGTTGCCTCCCATGCTCTGTGTAATGGAATTACCAATAAAGAGTATATCCAATGGGTTTTCCCTATGGTGCAAAAGATGCTTAATGTCTTCATGATTAGCCCACCAATCTGCTCCTTCCTTCCAACCGGCTGCCGAGCGATATTCGGCTCCCGGAACAGGTAAAGACGCGAAATTTATTTTTCTGTTTGTTGACTTCAAAATAAAGTTTACTATGGTAGTGGGATCCTTTAAGCTATGTGGATGATGTCCCACATCTTCTTTGTAAATGGCACGGAAATCTCCTCCCCAATCATCCATTTGTTCCTCAAAAAGTTTTGTATTCTCACTGACCGGAACTACCTGATCTGTACTACCACAAACATGTAAAACAGGGATTTTTGACTTGGCTATTTTCTTTACTCTATCAATAGGAAACCCTTTAAAAGAAATTGCTTCTTCCTCGGTTTTAAATTCATGTGCTTCTTTTAACCTGTTCCAATCTGCCTCACTGTACTTTCCGTTTCCTTTACCACCGGGCCAGCTTTTTCCATCCAGTACAGGAGCATCTGCATATATGCACGCAACTTTTTCAAGATTTTCCAAAGCCCAATTATATATGATCAGACCTCCCCGGCTCATTCCTTCCAGCACTACCTTTGTGCCCAGACCGCCCTGCCGCATTAAATTGTAGAAATTATTCCATCGTTCAATGGCTTTTTTGTTCCCATACAAATTGGCCACATCACAATAAGCAATATGAAACCCTCTTTCCAGCAAAGCCACATCAGTTTGCGGTTCATGTCCCCAAAACCTGGCCCTTAAAACCCACGGTCTACCGATGGCTGTGTATTTGGGCTCAACAATTTTGCACGCAACGCCATTCCAATCGAAATCAGTTTCGGTAAAGCCATGAAAATTTGATTTTTCACCATCAATCGCTAATTTTTCCATTAGCTTAAAATTGTCCTCTTTTCTGAGCGTAATTTGTTCATATAAGCGCTGCGCGATGATGGTAGCTCCAAGTGATGTCGGATGGACCTTATCGGGAAACAGATGTTCCTTGCTCAAAAAGATATTATACAGGTTGACAATCTCGACACTTGATTCATAGGCTACTTCCTGGATAAGTGGAATGATCCTTTGCTGAAGCGTTTTGCCCATCTCATTTTCAAAAATCGGAACAGGCAAACATATAATGACACGCTTATGATCATTCTCTTGCTTTAAGGATCTTATCAAGGACAGATAATCGGACTTAAATTCATCCAGGTAATTTAAGTTTACCCGTTTAGCATCATTGGTGCCAAGCTTTATAACAATGATATCGGCATCGTAAGCAAGTGCTTCTGTATATTCTTTCGTTTTCCAATAGGGTGTATTTCCCTTTTTTAAAAGTGTGGCACCATTTAAACCAAAGTTGCGCACCTCATATTCGTTTCCTAAAATAGACTGCAATTGCTGCGGATAAGCATTTTTTTCCCGATTTGTCACACCAGCGCCATAGGTAATGCTATTACCGATACAGGCTACCTTTATTTGTGCCAAACTACCAGTGGCTACTAAGGAAAATAACAGGGCTATGCAGCAAATCCTACTCATAATCAATTATTGTCAATGACCCATTTCAATAACTCACATGTATACCCGACATGGTTTATTTTACTATCATTTAATCCAAAGCTAATTCCAAACCTCACTTCAAATGCAATTGCATTTTTTGCTGATTTCTTAAAATGGTAATCGGAATATCAACTCCTCTGGGTCTCCCTTCATAATTTTTAAAAAGTCTTGATACATTCTCTAATTCGCCCCCCCAATATTCATAAATGACATCATTTTCTTTAAAACCAAACTTTTCTAACTGACTCCCTGTGGGCACTTCCTGTATCAATACTCCTACTTCCGCAAACATTCCGGTGGCAGAAACCTCTCCCATTCCTGTCAGGTTTTTTACTTTTCCGCCCAACCAATCAAAGATTTTATTATCTCTTTGGGGCTCTTCTCCTTTCTGCAATCCTGGGACATAGTCCGGAAGCTGTGGTGTGTTTGCTTCCTTTTTCAAATGAGGCGAAACGACTCCAAAATTGTCCATAGAAAAGTTGTGAAAACCAATCTTTAATGCCGGTGAGGTGGAGGATATCCGGTAATCTCCTTTAGATGGATCAAGAAATTCGGGATTAGCCAGAAAAGAATTTAAATCCCTATCCTGATCATTAAAGTGCAATGGTCGTTCACCCAGATCGAATAAATTATGGTCGACCAATGTGCCCCATTTTTCCGGCATTCTGATTGGCCAATACCAGGATCCAAAAATGTTTCCGGTAATGATATCACCTGAGTTGTCATACCAAACATGGATATGCATGGAATTGTTAACGGTAATATTGTTGTACACCTTCCGATAATATCCTTCACGCAGTTTTATACCGTTTGCCAGACACAGGTTGTTATAAATCTCATAATTCGTCGAACCGTCATCAAGATCTATATCCCAACCGTGATCACATCTAAAGCGGTTATTCCTGATAATGGTTGTTTTAATAGCATCCAATAATGGAAGTTCGGGATGTGCTGCTACATACTGATTTACTCTGCTCTGACTGGCACTCCAATACCGATCTCTTCCCCAGGAGTTAAAGGATCCGTGATCACTGGTCTCCAGCACAGTTTCAAAAACATCATTGTATTCAAGCAGGTGTCCTCCCCACGTTCCATCTCCTATATTGATCCCGGCTCTTGGTGTACGGTAAATACTATTGTGGCTAACTGTGATTTCCGAAGCCATGGCGATCTGTACTCCGGCAATTTGCTTTTCGATTAGGCCAATATCAAAAATGAGGTTATCATGAGCCAGGCATTGGGCAGGATAGTTATCGGTCTTTGGTCCCCTGTCTTTATCCATTTCTTCATAACTGACGAAATCCGCATAAGCAAAGGATGGAGAACGTACTGCCTCTGGATCACCCACGAAGCTAATCGCATTAGCACCTATCTGTGTGATCCTGTTATGGCTTATTTCAATTCCTCTTGCATAGTTACTCACAAAGATGGCATTTCCACCTAAATCCTGGAAATTACATTTTTTAACGGAACAATTTTCAGTACCATCCATAAAAACAGCCCCTCCTCTGTAAATGGCCCAGTCGCTCCTCAGCAGGGGTTCCCTTGTTTCCATAAATGTCCGATAGGTATGCCTGAAATCTATCCCTTCAAAATGAATGTTGGATACCGGCTCGGAAGCATTTCCTTTCAACACAATCAGATTATTTAGCCGCGGAATTTCGATAAGGGCATCATTGGGGTCCACACCTGTTCCAGGTTTCCAATAGATTGTCTTTTTCTTTTTATCAAAATACCATTCATTGATTGTATCTAATTCTTCGAATATGTTCTCTACAAAACGAAATTTTTTGTGTAAGCCATTCGCAGGTCTGTTATTCTGCCAGCCACCATCTAAAATAGCTTCGGCGTTTTCATTAACCCCAGTAATCCTATAATGAAAGGCTCCCCACTGTGCCGCATGCAATACATGGAAATAGGCGCCTTCAGGCTGTTTCCATTCTTTTATTTTTTCCGGGGCTATGACATCCTGAGCTGTTCCGTTAAATGGTCTTTCTAGTTGATTAAAATTGGGATAACGGGCCAGGATTTGTTTCTTTCGGTCGGCATAAAGCTCCTCGAAGTTTTCATCTTTAACTGATGCTTTGAAAATGCCGTTTTTATGAGATTTCCATTTGAGTTCCAGTTTTTTGCTTCCCAGGATCATGGGATGTTCACCAGGATAGGCCTTATACGTAACAGGTGATTCCTTACTTCCCGAGTCCTCTGTTGTAAATATAACCGGCTCAGTCAAACGATAGGTACCTGCTCTCAAATACACCGTAATAGGTAATAAGCCCGGATCTTTACTCAATTTTGCAACCACTGATCTTGCCTTTTCCAATGTGGCAAAGGGAGCTGTGAAAGTCCCCTCATCGGAATCATTTCCATTGACTGCAATATAAAAAGTACGTTGTTCCTGGATAGCCTGGGTAAAACCTTGAAAGTACAAGATGCTCAATAATAGCGTAATATATTTTCTCATCAACCTATCTGGTGTGGTTTGTTTTTCCTAATACACAACAATACTACAACCTCCAAGGTCATCAAACCACCTCATACTTCACTTCCCTTGATAGAATTTTTGCTTATGTTCAAATCGCAATTTTTGATTACATGAATTTCCATCCGGAGATTGAACTAATCCCCTTAATAGCATAATAAACTTAGAAGATAAAAGGAGATTTACTGAAAGCAAAGCGACCATTTATCAATTGCTCTCTTAAACTCAAAAGAGGTAACTCCGGAAAACGGAGCTACCTCTCATAGTAAATGATGCCTACAAAATTTACATTAGCAATAAAGCGTTTTTTATATACGGTTAAAAACTACTTTCTAAAAGAGAATAAATACTAATGCAATATGTAAGGCATTTCTTTTGGACAATGGAATATATTAACGTTTGCTGATCAATACCTTTCTTTGAACTGACAGATCCTGACCATTCAACTTTACAAAATATAGTCCGCTCTTGGATATATTCCCTAAGGGGATATCTACTCTATTGAAACCCTTTTGAAGTTTTACATCAGATTGGATATGTACCCTACCATCAACACCATACAAGGTGATTTTCCCGGACTGTTCAATCGTTGACTTAAGTTCCATGGTCAAATTCCCATGGATACTCACGGGATTAGGGTACAGAACTGCATCATGCCTCTCGAAATTTTGTGATAGTATTCCTCCTGAACCACCTCCTGATGGGAAGGTCCCTATTACTTCCACTTCCCCTAAACTTAAAATACCATTTGTATTCTCTAGTTGGATGCGTACATAACGGCCACTACGGTTAATGGCTCTTGTCGTCGGTGAACCACCCTGTCCCGTTTCATGGTAGTCACCAACACCGGATTGTGCCTGAGTACCAGCGACCGTATTGGATGTAAAAGGAACATCGGAAACAAAGATGTGAAAGTTAGTCAGTCTGTCGGCGCAACAATCCGTGCGGTTATATACTTTTATTTCATTGATAGTGGCCACCTGTCCTAAATCTACCTGCCACCAAGGTTGCGATTCCTGGTTGGTATGAGTTCCTTGAGCATCAGGCCAGATTACGCCACTCGTATTGCCATTCACTGCTTTATCTGCCGAATAAATCGCATTAGCTGTACTTGATTGGGTGGCGGTCTTGTTCAAAGCCAGGTTTACCGGAGGGTTTGCCAAAGTACCTAATACCTCTACTTCTCCCAGGCTTAGGATACCATTGGTATTTTCCAGTTGGATGCGTACATAACGACCACTACGATTAATGGCTCTTGTCGTCGGTGAACCACCCTGTCCTGTTTCATGGTAGTCACCCACACCGGATTGTGCCTGAGTACCAGCAACCGTATTGGATGTAAAAGGAACATCGGAAACAAAGATGTGAAAGTTAGTCAGTCTGTCGGCACAACAATCCGTGCGGTTATATACTTTTATTTCATTGATAGTGGCCACCTGTCCTAAATCTACCTGCCACCAAGGTTGCGATTCCTGGTTGGTGTGAGTTCCCTGAGCATCCGGCCAGATTACCCCACTGGTATTACCATTCACTGCTTTATCTGCCGAATAAATCGCATTAGCTGTACTCGATTGCGAGGCGGTTTTATTCAATGCCAGATTCACAGGTGTTGCCGGAGGGGTAGCGTTATGGGCATTTTGCCAGTAGAACAAATCTCCTTTTCCTCCGTCTAATGTGATGTCTACTGTATATTGCTTGCCTGAAACCAATGTCAAAGTAACATCCTCAACATTCCCGGTGCTATTATTGATCCTTTTGAGCTGATCCACTGGATTGGAGCCAAAATCAATGGTCAGGGTAATGCGTTGACGCGCCTGATTAGCATTGCCCTGCGCAATCTGAGCTGAATAGCCAGGATCCGATGCTACCACACAACATCCATTGGCTTTTGTTAATCCGTTAACAAGCATGAAATAATTAGCATCCTTGTTGTGGACCGGAGCCATTGTAACACCGGAGGTATTGTCTATTCCGGGAACAGGTTTGAAAAAACCGATGATAACATCTCCTTTCAAACCGTTGTTGGTGCCACTCACCAGATTGGTGGCTGTGATGTTTGTAATGTAAGGATCAGGATCATTTGCAGCACTCCACGCTTTTCCTGCATCATAAATATTTCGTTGATCGGATAAAGCATTGGTCACTGTATTCCCTCCTGACATATGCTGCCCGGGAACTACATAAACCTTATTGGTCAATAACCTTGAAAGGTGTGGAGATAAATTCTCTACCTCACCAGCCAAGTTAGCGTAGGCTGTATATTGGGGAGTAACATTGCCATTGTTATCTCTGAAAATGAAAACATCGGATCCATCTTCATAGCGAAATACATTAAGCCATTTCATGCCCATGGCAAGACTTACATAGGCGACTCCAAATATTTGTGATTCTGAAATTACATATCCCGGGTTATTGGTGGCGTCATTCCCGTTTGAGGGAGGAGAGTCTCCGGTTTTATAACCCAATAAATATTGTCCAAAGGCAATGGGAGAATTCCCCGTACCATCATGACCTTCCAATGACAATGCCCTGTATCTGCTCATCACTTCAAAAATCCTTTTGCTCACTGATCCTCCGGGAGAGCTTTGCGTATTGGTTCTGCTAAAATAATACTCATCCAAAGTTAAAATATCCGGTTTTGCATCTTGCAGATATCCTCTCATCTGACTTTCACTCCATTGCCCAGCCCATTGATTGTTATGGACCAGTACGTCAGGATATTTGTTATGGCTAATGGCGTACCAATCCTTGAGCCAACCTTGAAGTTGCGTACTATAGCCTTCTTCATCTCCAAACCCGATTGTGGTCAAAGTGGATAATTTACTCAATTGATTTGCACTTAAAAAACCGTTGGCCGTTTCACTGGCATTGGGTCCTCGGGTCACCTTGTCGGCAAATGGGGCTTTTACAGTCGCCCATTGTGAATTAGGATGTGATGTAAAGAAATTGGGGTTGTACTGATCGCCCTCATACCAGGAAGGTGCTGTGAAATTCAAATTAGTCCATTCGCTCCCTACAGCGTAATGCCTTCCTGTGGATTCTTCCGTCATCCATGTTTGAAATTGAATGCCCTTTTGAATGAAAACACGTTGTGCCTGTGACATTTGGCAAAACCCCTCGATCTGCCACAAAAAACAGATCAATAACAGCAGGGACAGTCTTATAATATACCTTCCCCGGCAGCATAAAGCTTGTGTAGTATTTTTTCTCATAATTACGTATTTTAAACATTTAAAACTATGCTTGGAATATTCCGGCTTCACCGTACTTTGATTGAATTCGAAACTTTCAATTAGAATTTGATACATGGAAAAATTCAATTTCAACGGTTGATACAATTTGAGTTTATTTAGGCCAGGGATGCAAATTTTCGGGGTATACAATTTAGTTATCAAGTGGCAAGTGGCAGGTTAACAAAAATGCTGAGAATGTGCCATTAAGGCCGCTCATCGTAGTTTTACTGGTTAACATTTTATAGTAAGTTTTCTACGACATATCATTTAAAAAAATGGATCGAATTCCTTTCAGAACAGAAAAAGCGCTGATCCAAGTGATAAAAAATTAAGTAAAAATTGTACAACAAAATGTTATGGTTAAAAATTAGAAATGTAAATGAGAATTATTTAAATGGTCGATTGAAACCTGAGACCTTTTTGACAAAGGCAGGACGGAAAACTTTGCTTTCCAATATTCTCAAAATAATATCAATTTGCACATTTTTTTTCCTCAATGTGATCCCAGGTGCTCTCTGTAATGGATCATTATCTGATATTGAATTTTACCATCTTTCTGCGAAGGACGGGCTAAGACATAATCGGGTAACAAGTGTTGTTCAGGATTATAGGGGTTTTATGTGGTTTGGCACTGACGATGGTGTCAATCGCTATGACGGATATGAGTTCAAGGTGTATGATTTAGGACATAGGCAAAACCATATTCTCACCGATCTTCAATTATTGGAAGACCGACAAAAACGATTATGGGTGGCCAGCAGTGCTGGGTTGAGTTTATATAACAGAGACCAGGATCAATTCGAATCTTATTTCAATAGTGCTGATGAGCATTTCAAATCAGGAATAAGAAAAATTTATGAGGACAAAGCTGGAAACATTTGGCTCAGTTTTAATCGTGGTGGCTTAGGGAAAATTGATCCGAACAAACACTTTACACTTATCAAGATGGGCGAATTATTTACGGCAAATGAAGAATCGCTAATTATCACAGCATTTTATGAAGATCAAAACAGAAATTTTCTTCTGGGTACAAACCTGGGGCAACTATTATTATTTAATGAAACATTGAAATCAAAACCACATTCTCCGATATTTTCACTTCGAAAAAATACCGGTGATGTTGCTCCTATCACCTCCATTTGTCAGGACAATAGTGATAATATTTGGGTAGGCACTTTGGGAAACGGCCTTTTCAAAATTCCAGAATTAACTGAAAATTCCGTGCATTATAAAGTTGAAGAACAGTTCAAGTCAGGCCTTCAATCAAATATCATATTATGTATTTACCTTGACAGTCAACATAATATTTGGATCGGAACAGATGGAGGTGGTCTGAGTCTTTACAATCCGGAACAAGACGGATTTTTCACCTTCAAAAAAAATAATTCGAACCCTAATAGTATTTCTGCACAGGTCATTAATGATTTGACCGAAGACAGATTGGGAAATCTATGGCTCGCCACGTCCCACAAGGGTATTAGCTATTTTCGAATCAAGAGGTCTTTTGATTTTTTTCATAAAAGTTATTTTAATCGTTTACCCTCCACCATTGTCAATGCAATACTTGAAGACACACAGGGGAATATCTGGATTGGTACTGACGGAGGTGGACTTTTGCGCTATAATTCTAATTTGGAATCTTTCAAACAGTACAAATTTGATAAGAATGTTTCCATACCCTCTAATAAGGTTGTTGTAAATGCTCTATGTGAGGACATTGCCGGCAAGCTATGGATAGGAACCTATGGATATGGTTTATTTGTATTTGATCAACAAAACAAACTGCTTCATAAAGTTGACTTCGAAAACAAACTAATTTTTAATGATGTATATGCCATTATTGAGGATCATCAAAAATGGTTATGGATTGGCACAAACGATGGCTTGATAAGATATGATCCGCTAAATAAGGATTTCATTTCTTTCACCCATAAAAATGCAGACTTAAACAGTCTCAGCAACAATTCGGTTCGAAGTCTATTTCAAGATATTAAGGGCAACATTTGGGTGGGAACACTCCATGGTTTGAACCAATATAATATTGAAAATGATTATTTTCAAAGAATCTATAGTGTGGATGGTGTAAGCGAAAGTATCAGTGGAAATACGGTCGTTTCAATATTTGAGGACAGCAATCTTAACCTATGGTTTGGAACATATGGTTGCGGCTTGAATAAGTATAACCGAAGTAAAAACACATTTCAAAGAATTGATGAAAAAGACGGTTTATCAAACAATTATGTTCATGGTATACTGGAAGATCATGACAAACATCTATGGATAAGTACAAATAAAGGTTTGTCCAAAATAAATCTTTCTTCACTCAATATTACCAACTATGGTTATGAAAAAGGGATCCAGCAGTTTTGTCGTGGGGCTTCCTATAAAACTAAAGAGGGTAGAATGTATTTTGGTGGTTTGAACGGATTAATTAGTTTTCTGCCCGAAAAAATTGATCTGCAAAACTATGAGATACCCATTGTATTTACTGATTTCAAGGTCTTAAATGAAAATACACCAATAGATCAAAGTAATTCTCCACTGGATCGAAGCATTACTGAAACAAATTCTATTACATTAAACCATAGTCAATCTTTCTTTACTATAAAATTTGCGTTGTTGGATTATACGCCTTCCAATAAAAAGAAATATGCTTATAAACTGAAGGGGTATAACAATGCATGGAATGAAATTAGTGATCAAAGGATCATCAATTATACCTCTTTACCTTCAGGTGACTATGAGCTACTTGTTAAAGGCTCTAATGGATATTGGGATAGTAAGGAAATCTCATTGAAGATCCATGTCTTGCCTCCATTCTGGGAAAAGATTTGGTTCCGAATAGCGATAGGAGCATTTTTTGTTTTAACCTTTATTGGCTTTTATAAATTGAGAGTACGTGGGATAAGAAATCAAAAAGAAAAATTAAAAAGGCTGGTTATTTCGAAAACCGAGAAACTAAAATTACAGCAGAAGGAAATAATTCGAAAGAAACAACAGCTTCTGGTAGCTGAGAAAGAGAATCTAACATTACAAAAGAAGAGACTTAAAGACGAATTAGATTTTAAGATAAAAGAGTTGACAAATCATTCGATCCGAAGCATTCATAAAAATAAACTATTGAAAAAACTTAGAGTTGAGCTGAAAAGGATAAGTTTTAAGCTCGATACCAATTCCAAGTTACATATAAGAAAGATGATGGAACAAATTGACGATAGTCTGATTTTGGATGAAGATTGGGAAGATTTCTTTGCTATTTTTAATGAAGTCCATGGTTCGTTCCTTGAGTGTCTTGTTGGCAGATATCCGAATTTGACGAAAGGAGAAAAACGTTTATGCGCTTTGTTAAAGCTTAATTTTTCAACTCAGGATATTGCCACATTACTGGGCATTTCATTTACTTCTGTCAAAGTGGCCCGTCATAGATTAAGGAAAAAGTTCAACATACACAGTAAAGAATCATTAGTTGATTTTTTGATGGAAATGGAGCTGGAAGCTGAAAGGTCTTTGGATGAGGTTAGCAAGGTTTAAACTCCATCAACATAATTTGTTTTTTTACAATACACAGACGATCATAATTATCAACTCACCCCAGTTTATTTGTTTTCCGGAATATCCTGTGTGCTCATCGTTGTGGCACTTGGAAAGTTGTCCGGCACCGGATAGGTTACTTTTCCTGTGGCCGCCCATTCGGCACCTCTTATCAACATGGTTTGAAAGCCAACACATTTCAAATTTATGTCATCCTGATCATGCCATTGATGGCCTAACATGGTGGTAAAAATTCTACCTTTTCCATAATGGCTTACCCATTCCATGGGCTCGTTCTTATGCGAATCCTTTGACCATGCATAACTTAAAACGGTCATATTACCGATAGGTCCATGTTGTCCATGGGTCAATTGCTCGTATGGATGTAACCATTTGCCTGGTAGTCCATTGGTAATCGGATGATCGATATTTCGAACCGTAATTTGAAAATCATGATCTGGGCCGTGTCCGGGATTATCTCCCTCACCTTTAGGAATGACTACAACCTCATCTTCCTCATTGATTATCAATCCCTGACCAAAGTCCCTATTACGCCAACCTAATCCAATCATTTCATTGTAAGCCGGCCAATTCGGAAATGAATTATTAGCAGCATGAACGATCACTACTCCACCACCATTGTCAACATATCTTTCAAATCTTTTTTGTAATGTGACCGGCCAATGTCGGCTATCTTTTAAGTGACCACCATTGAAATTCATAATAATGGCATCGTACAGGGAAAAGTCCGGATTCCATTTTTCCCAATCTCCTTCCGGAGCATTCCTCTCCGGACTGGTTGAAACAGTCACTTTAAATTTTCCGCTTTTGCTCAAGATCTCCCTCAAATACTTTGTTGTGGTAATCCAGTCATGGTTGTGCACACCATCAATGATAAGTACTGATGATGCGCTTTTCTCTTCTTGCAGATTTTCTAAATATGCAGGTGAATTGATCTGAATGAATGATATAAAACCAACACTGCAAATAAGTACAAATAGAAAAATGTGGAATTTGATTTTAATCATAACTATAGATCTAAATCATATTTAATATTAAGGATTTACATTCAATGCCATTAACTTAAGCATCATTCCTTGCTTGATAAGGAATCTCAATTAGGTATAAACTTCTAAAAATGGGATTCCTGCTTACGCAGGAATGACGTCTTCTATTCGATAAGGCTTAAGTTAATGACATTGGATTTACATTATCACTCAACTACGATCTCATCAACATAGATCTTTGACTGCTCTCCAACTCTATGGTGTCCTACCGGGATTTTAGTAACTGATTTGGCTTTTATTTTTAGTACCTTAACAGCTGTTTTCTCAAAATCTACTGATGTAGTCAATTTATTCCGTCCCTGTGTATGGCTTTCTTCAAGTTGTATAGTTTCTCCCAGCGTTGTGAAATTTACGCCATCCTCTGATCCAAGCACTTCAACTTTTTCAGGTAAATAAATGCCGCTAATCGTGAATCTTAATGCGGTCATGGAAACTTTATTTACTTCCCGGTTCTGCGGGAATTGAATGTCCACTTCCATATCGCCTGTAAATCCCTGCCAGGCAGCATCACCATTGTTTAAACGTCCATAATTATAGTCTACCAGGGCACGTTCACCTCCACCATCTTTATTTTTCATATAAGGGGTCTGATATACTACTTGGGCATCAGCAGCCAGATGCACAGGAAAATTCAGTTCAGATATATTACCGACCTGTTTACCATCTTTAAAAGTTGTGGCCTTAACAACTGCACTGTTTTCCAATAAAAATTCTCCGGTATATTGCGAGGATTCTATTGTAGGGTCGGAACCATCCAAAGTATATCGAATTTCCAATCCATTCACCTCCGTTTTCATGCTAATAGCAATTTTTCCTTCATTTGCCTTGTGGTCTATCCAAACGTTGAATGCGCTGATCGCATATCTCGTACCTTGCTTATCCAGGCGCTGGAGTTGAGGTTTTAAACGCCGGATGAAATCATCCCAATCCTGATTACTTTCCGCAGTCCAGCCATTCTCAGCAATGGCATACAGTCTTGGATAAGTCATATAGGTGAGTTTACCCCAATCACTGATCGACTCTGTCCACATATTGGCCTGAATACCAAGGATATGTTTTGCTTCTTCTTGCGAAAGGTCTTCAGGGATTACTTTGTAGTTGTACGAGGTAGAAAGCAGTAGTTCGGAATAACCCAAATTTGGTTCCAGATCGTCATGACCTTGTTTTAGATCAATGTAACAGTATTTATTAGGAGTCATGATCACATCATGCCCTGCTTTTGCCGAGGTAATACCACCTGATTCTCCACGCCAGGACATTACCGTAGCATTTGGCGCCAGCCCTCCTTCTAAAATTTCATCCCAACCTATCATGTTGCGCCCTCTTGCATTGATGATTTTTTCGATACGTTTGATAAAGTAACTTTGTAACTCTTCTTCATCTTTCAGGCCCTCTTCTCTCATTCTTCGCTGCGCATGCGGATCAACTTTCCATTGACTTTTATTGCATTCGTCTCCTCCAATATGTACATAGTTGAAAGGAAAAAGGTCCATCACTTCATTAAGCATTTTTTCAGCGAAGACAAAGGTTTCTTCCTTTCCCGGATTATAAGTGTTGTTTTTATAAACGCCACCAGTAGCAACATATGGTTCGGCATTTACGCAACCGATTTCCGGATAAGCAGCAATTGTAGCCTGTGCATGGCCTGGCATATCAATTTCAGGGATAACCTCTATGAATCGTTCTTTTGCATAGGCAATAATTTCCTTCACTTCTTCCTGTGTATAAAAACCCCCGTAGGTAGCCTCATCTCCTTCTTTTTGCACAGGCCGTCCCCACCAATTCGAAATGGTTTCATCAGTTACATTATAGTCCACTCTCCAGGCTCCGATTTCAGTCAATTTTGGATAGCTTTTGATCTCTACTCTCCATCCCTGGTCATCCGCCAAATGCCAGTGAAAACGGTTAAGTTTCAACTCGGCCATAAAATCCAATACTTTTTTCACATCCTCCTTATCAAAGAAATGCCTTGATACATCGAGCATATAACCTCTCCAACCAAATACCGGGCTATCATTAATAGTAATCGAGGGCACTGTCCATTCGACACCTTTCTGCAGGGAGCCTGCGCTGAACGCAGTGGGAAGTAGTTGCTTTAATGATTGAAATGCATAGAAAAAACCTGCTGGTGATCCTGCCTTGATATTGATGGCATCCATGGTCACAGTCAATTCATAGGCCTCCCGATCCATTGAACTGTCTTCTTTAAGGCTAATATCTGCTGAAGCCGATTCATTTTTTACTTCAGGTCTCCAACCCGCTACCTTTTCCAGCTCGCTAAGAAAAAGATCAACTACTTTTCTTTGGGTCTCATTTTCAACGGAAATCATTGTGGATGATTCAATCTCAAAATATCCCTGCCCTGTGCTGATATTGGATGGTTGAGGAATAATGGCTATATCTTCCACCTGAATTGGCTTTGGTGGTTCACAAGCCATCACTAAAAAGATTAATACAATTGATAGGACTATTTTCTTCATGAAAAACTGTTTTTCTTGTTTTAATTTAGCTCTGTTAAATATGATGACATCTATTATCCTATGATCTCTTAATTAAAGAAATCGAATTACACTATTTTTCCTCCTGGGCGGTCAGCCATAATAGGCCGTTTAAAATTACCTGCTGAAAGTATCTGTTTGTGACTGCTCCAATACTATGCCCTAGTGAAGTATAAAATACCTTCCCTTTACCATACTTCCTTGTCCATGTAACCGGTGTACTTTTGCTTTTGCCAAAATTATTTTCCCAGTCCTGACCGGAAACATCATCACCTTCATAAGTGGAAGTCATCAATATATTGATATCCGGTTTTATGCTTTTAAAAAAATACATCTCGTCATAGATATCGAAATCAGGTAAATTCATAGTAATATCCGTGTCGGGTTGGGTGATGTTCACTTTAAATTCATGGATTGGTGGATGTCTTATGAATTCTGCCCCGATAATATCAAAAATTAACTTTTTCTGTGGTTGATCCATTTTGTAAGTAGCGCTTATCGCGTGTATCCCTAAAAAAGGTTTTCCTTCTTCAATGGCTTTGGTTAATCCAAGCATTTCTTCCTCAGTGAGCTTGGGCGGAATGTTGTTCATTAAGATCACATCAAACTTCTCCAGCGAACGTGTTAGTACACTATAGTCCTCGGTATAGGTCATAAAATAGTTATGCCTCACTTCCAGGAATTTCCTCAAAACCGCCGCTACCTCCAGGCTTCCATGGGTATCATCTCCGGAAATATACAGGATATGTGTTTTATCGCCCGGTACTCTGTTTCTATAGTCATAATAACGATTCTGCGCATTTGTTATATCACAGAAAATCGCAACAAGGCAAAAGGTAAAAATCCAAAGCTTAATCATTACTCAATTATCTTTAATTTAATCTCCTTGAACCGGATCAGTATTTCATCTCCCCCATGTACCTGAAGTGCAATTTTTCCTTGGGTACCGACTTTTTGTTTGCGATGAATCTCATCGTCCAATATCCCGGTCCCATCAAAATCTGTTACAACCACACCATTAAGTATGGATTTTATTTTATTACCCTTACAGATTATGTGTAGATCATTCCAGGAGGGATTTTCATCAGCATAATAAAAAGTAGCTTTATTATTGGCTTGCTCAGGTGTGATATTCCAGTCAGGCAAACTCGGGTATATCCAACGATTGTATTCATCAGACTCATCATAAAGTAAACCCGTTCGAAAAGGTCCCGAAGGATGAATGTCAAATTGAGGTCCGTCGATATCATCGGTTTCCGGATAATATCTGCTCCTTACCTGTAGTCCACTATTACCAGGAACATCCCTTGGTGTTTGGATTTTTAATTTCAATTCAAAATCCTTTAATTCTTTTTCATAGAATAACCAAACGGCTCCATGTTGTTTATCACCCATGGTATTACAAACAATGGCACCATCTTCCACTTTCCAATAATCTTTCTGAATATCTGCTTCTTTACCATAAACCCTCCAGCCTTCTAAGGTATGGCCATCAAAAATATCCGTAAAGCCATCATGAGACTTGTTCTGTGCCAACCCAATAGAATAGCTAAGTAAAATACATAATAACAGCATATGATGAAGCGCAGTGAATTGAATTAGTTTTCGAACTGCGTCTTTAATTAAAAGGGGAAATTTTGTATTCATGTCTCGATTTCTTTAATCTGAGTTTATTCAGGAAAAATAAGTGTTAATTCAATTTTAGATGCACAAATCCTTAAGTAGTCCCCTCTAAAAAGCCCTCGCTACAGTAATGAGTAGCAAGAATTTAGTATGAAGACTAATAATATATATGTTTAAGTCCGGCAATTAAACCTTGCTTTCGTAAAATTTGATATCATTATCTTTTTTACTTTATCCTGTCACACAAACTTTGCAAGCTTATTGATCCATCCAATTAAAAGCTTGCAAATTTGGTCGTTCCATTTCTCTGAAAAAAAGATAAAAGCCAGCAATCTTTAATCTTGAGTCTTTTATCTAAAATCTTGACTAAACAAGGCGATGAGCCTTTCTAAAAATATCAAATGATACTTTTTTACGACCGATTAAGTGGTCAGGTTTGCTTATCGATTTTTGTTTTCGCAAAGAGAAAATAAAGCTATCAAAATAGCTGGCGTATTCCTTATAATGCATACACTCTTATTGATACTAGGTTTGCTACAAAACGTCTTTTTCCAGTGCTGAGGAATTCATATCCCAATCATTGCTGTTTTAGCCATCCTAATTCAGCAATGGAAACAGATTGATGACTAAAATAATGCCTGTCTTCGGGACCACAGGAGGAAATATAAGACTTACCTTTATAACTAAAGATCTTGGCAGCGTGTCCAAACAAAGTTGTTAACGTATTCTTTTCATAATCAAAATGGTTCGGATCATCTGAAACCACCACAATGGTCTCCGTATATCTGCGATGAGCGTATGTAAACAATAAATACCACAAGCCATTTCTTTCCAACAAACCAGGAGATTCTATTAGTGTAGCGAAGTTATTGTCATTAATTCCCAGGATTGTCTCAGGATCTTCAAAAGATTCAAAATCCTTTGTTCTTATTCTCAACACCTGTGATTGTTTGATCCCTTCATTACCAGTAGAAACTATATGTATCCAGTATTTGCCATCCTCTCCCTTCATAATATGAGGATCCCTTGAAGATATCCATAACTTATCCGGTAAAATGGCCTTATTAGTACGCTCCCAATCTAATAGATCTTGAGACCAGCACACTTCTAATCGTCTTGTGCCTTCCAATAGGGTTTCCACCACCATCACCCATCTCTCTGACTCTTCATGCCATATCACAAACGGGGCTCCCAAATATTCCGTACCCTTACTTTCGTCCAATGCAAAGGGTAGCCTTTTCCAGTTTTTTTCTGCCGCATCACTAACCAAATGCCCCAAGTAAGGATGATAGCGATATAGCTCCTTCCCTTCCGGTGGATAAGGATTATTGATACCAAACCAATGAAGCTGGCCATTGTGATCTGTGACAAAGCAATGGTCATTGGTAAACCATTGATAGTTGTCAAAATCTTCAGAAGGCTTTGCATCAAATATCTTCCTGCTTTCTCCTTTTAAGTAAGGGATATCCGCTTTTTGCAAAATAGATAGTTCATTGTCGCCGGTATTGTCTTTTTGCACCTTTTGACATGATACTATCAGCAGCAACGCAATTGATGTATAGATGTATTTCATGTTAAGCACTATTTTTCTACCTTTTCCCAAACTAATCGGGCGACATACAATCCTTTTTTATCCCAACCTGTATTTGAAATATACCAGTCATCATTCCTGGCTTGAATCACCTCTGCGGCATGCGCATCAATGGTCGTGACCAGATTCTCTTTTGGAAAATTTAAGGGATCTTCCGACCAGTAAACATGGGTTAAATTGTACTCCGTCATGGCCAGGCATATGAACAAATAGAATAATCCATCTTTATAAATTACAGCGGGGCTTTCAGCATCGCCACCCCAATCAACTTCGAATGGTTGTGTATGTACGATCTTCGGGCCGCTCCAATGATCTGTATCAGGCCCCTTTCTTACAGCAACACATGAGCGCAAGTCAATTTCATTGAAAGTTCTGGTATAGTAATAGTAATATTCACCATTGAATTTCATCACGTAAGAATCTCTCGCGTGACCAGGATCACTAAATAGTGGGTTGAATTCATGACGCTTCCAATGGAACATATCTTTTGATGTCGCCTTATGAAGCGTGCCCCATGACGCGTAATTAGGAGCATTTTCCTGTAGATTTCCGGCGTTGTAAAACATGATATACTCATCTCCTTCTTTAAAGACATGGGGTGCCCAAAGCACTCTTTCAACTCCATCCTTGGCCCTGAGTGCATAATCGTGATCTTCCCAGGAATCAGAAAAAATATCTTTGGCAGAAATATGAAAAAACTTTGTTTCTCCTGTCCAGGGATTGATTGGTTTGTGTCCTATGATGCCATAGGCATGCCATTTATTATCGGGACCAAATATAAAGCAGTGATCATTTGTATACCAGGTTGTATCAATCTCCGATCGTGTATCATTTGGATTGAAAATATGTTTCCATTCACCAACTACCTTTGGTATCTGAAGTATCCTGGAAGGTTGATCTGTTGTATTTTCCGAACCCTCTCTCTTTTGATTCGAATCGCATGTTGTCAAAAGCAATAATATGATCTGTGCTGAAAAAAGTCTTTTTATCATGGTTTGTATATTTTGCATTCCTTCATCAACATATTTTGTGAGTTATCTCATCAAAGATTATAAGTAGACTTTACTTCAAGGTCTAAAGTTATGGAGATAGCATTCGGATTTCTTGTAAAGAGTATACTCTTATTGATACTAATTTTGCGTGAAGTCTTTATTATACAGTTCATAACTAGATAGTCCATTTTTATTTAAAATATTCTTGGGTCGGAGGGGCAAATCGTTCGTACAAGAACCTATATTATATCGAATGGAACTTTCGATCCCGGAAAATTGATTCCATATCTTTAAAAGCCAGGTCAATTTAAAATACTAAGATCTGATCCTTTATCTTGTTCAAAAAATGGGCTAAAGGAATATTTATCGAAAACTGATATCGATCTTAGTTAAGATAAATAAACTTGCCACGGACTATATGTCCGGACTGTGACCTAAGTTTAAAAATGTATAATCCACTATTCCAATTTTGAGGTTGTATTACTATGGAATTTACATTTTGATTCGTGGCGAAGGTACCCTTTTCCCATACTTTTACACCAAAGGCATTATATACTTCCAGGGTTACCAGTACATTTTCATTAATCCTGAATTCAATGATACAGCTACCTTGAAATGGGTTGGGATAATTTGCTATCAGATCAATTGATTTTTTATTATGAGCAGTATCTATTCCTGTTATAACGGAACTATCTATTGTAAAAATTGCTTTGCTGAGAGCACTCCACTCTCCTTCGAAAATCGTGCGAGCCTGTATCTCCACATCCTCTGAAATCAGTAAAGGAGTGCTAAATTCAATAGCACTGGGTGATATGGTGTTTTCAATGACAGACTCGTCCGATATGAGTTCACATGATATGATAAAATCAGAGCTATTGGCAGCAACATTCAGGCCATGAATCGCCAAAATATTTTTCCCTTCCTGAAGGACGTTTATATACTTCGAAACATTAAATTGACGAAAATCACCAGCTTCGTTGGAAATGGATGCATTTGTATTCCAATCGGGTATTCCCTCGGCATTTATTCTTTGGATTTCCTGTCCATTGATGTAAGCCACAAAGCCATCATCATATCGCATCAAAAGAAAAAGACTTTCAATCTTTTCCAATTGACTAGAAGTCAAGGAAAATGGAATTCGTATAAGACAGCTAGTATATTGATTGTACATCTCACTTACATCTATTCCAATGAGGTTTTCGTATCCGGAACCTTGCTCATAACCTGGATTACCTGAACCTTCCTTCCATGTAGTTACATCGAAATCTACACTTGAATTCCATCCTACCGGAAGTGTAGCACTAGGGATTAATACCGTTTTCTGTGCGCTTTCATTTATAATAGTATCTGATGTCGTACTGGCAGTTTCAGGGACATTGTATGGATCTGTTCCATCAGTTGTATAGAATATTGTGCCCTTATCTGCAATCATACTAAGTTCATCTCCGCTCCTGATGACTCCACCATGGTTGGATAGATTATTTATTTTAAACCTGGGCGCATCAATATTTGGATAAAATCCGGCATTTCTGAAATGTTGAATGACAGTAGCTGTACGAAATGGCAGTACATCATTTATGTAATCATTCTTGGCATTTTCCCAGGACTCGGGAGTTCTATAGCCCCATCGGGCCGACTCTGCAATGATAGAACGCTCAACCTCATCGCACCTTTCCAACAATCTTTTTCTGTTGTTATTGGGAGTAAGTGCGCCATTGTTAAAAAAATGCTCATGGATACGATCACCCAGCAATTTTTTGTATTCGGGATGCCCCTCTTTCAAAAGCATACTAAAAATACTGCCCGGTCCATCCGCTGACCTTCTGCCAGGCTGTGCCATATCTGTTCTGTTTCCAGCATCTCTTAAAAAGCCATCGGCATCATTCAAAAACCACTTAAAACCACTCCCGGCATTAACCGGTCCCACACATCGGTACTCGTCTTCAGAATTTCCAAACATGAACATGAGCATGTAATCAATATAGTGAGGCACATCCAAATAGGCTTTAATTTCTTTGTAATCATTTCTCAGCGATTTAACATGCTCCCAAACCGATCCATCGCCATCATATGGTATACCCGGAACAGCCCATCCCCCTTGATTCCAGTTACCATTAATGGCCTCATAGTCCTCCTTGGAACCACCAAGATACTGTGCATGCATATCGGCATTCCAGCGCTCCCTCAAATGGTATTGTCCCCAATACACGCCATTAATGTATAAATGGACAAAGCGTCCATGTGGGTTCAAATTACCCATGTCCAACATGGTATCATCAGTGAACCGATTGGACATATAAAACCCCCTTTGAACCATATCATGCGAGCCTGCCCTCAATTCAAGCTGATCAAAAACCTCTACTGTTTTGATCCCTCTGTCAAACCCCTTGAAGAGTGGGTATTTCAATTTAGGATTCCCGTATTTTCTTTTAAAATAGAATCGAAAGTTCTTTTTATCAAAGTTTGTAAAGGCTCCACCAAAATATCTAACCCCGGCATTTTCCTGGAATTTTTCTACATTATCTTGTTGCATCCATTCTATCGAGGCTGCAACAGGATCGGTATCGTTAATTGTATTGGGAGGTACTACAAGTGAAATGCTTGGGAGATCAGTGAGCCCTTCGTATATTTTCGAAGCATATTTTGGATCTTGTGTAATTGTTTTGTCCATAACTGGAGACGAAACAACTTGATTAAGAAATATATAAGTATGTGTAACAATTCCTGACATTTCATATGCCGATTTAAACCCTGCAATCCGGATCACGGTTGTTGAATTGATCGGAATATCAACTGTGGGTGGGGATGTATTTGGATCAGGAGGAAGTATTTTAGTACCATTGGTCAAACTGGGTTCACTTCCATCGATTGTGTATACCAGCGTTGCTCCTGGTGTACTATTTGAAATTTTCAGATTAAAGGGACTATCATAAAAACCCCTAATCTTATCGACGATTGGGTCATCGACAAATCCATCAACAGAGGAATTATTGATATGCCCGGGTGTAGGCTCCAGAAAATAACCAGTCCCGACAGATTCAATTTCATAGGCTACCAACTTCGGACTAATCAGAAAATGATCATCGTCTATCGAATGATTCAATGCGTGAATGGCCAGCACATTTTTTCCTGTTTGCAATAGAGATACTGGCACCTGAAACATTTCTAAATTCTCTGCCAAATGTTCATCATTGGCATGAGAATTATATGATAAATCATCTGGAACATTTGCTCTGGCAATTTCGATGCCATTCAGATAGGCCACAAAACCATCATCATATCTTATATTGAGCAACAAAGAATTAAACTCCTGCGGATTGTCAACCATAAATGGTAAGCGGAGATATGATGATGCGTTAACTCCTTTCATCTGAGCTTGCACATCGCTTGAGAAGATTTCAGCGTAATTTTCAAAACCAAAGACCTCCACCTCGGCCAGGGTAAGATATTCAGCGGTTCCCGAAGCCGGTTGTTTGCTAATCTGTATTTTATGGCCGGATATACCTCCCAATGGTTCACTACTTAAATCCAGTGTTAAGAAAGGACCGGGATTAACGGCAGGACCGCCATCTTCGATAGGATTTAGTGTGTCAGATTCATATACGGTATTTCCCACTGCATCAAATATTTTCACCACCAGGTTGTTCAAACGTTCCTGGCAACAATCAATCCGATTGTGGATAACAACGCTATCTATGATAAATGTTTTCCTCAGATCTACTTCCCACCATGGAGACAAATCACCGGTGGCCGTATGAGTAAAGTTATTCAGCAGAGCATCTGTTCCAAGCTGTGAGGGAAAGCCTCCAAAATTGGACGACTGGATTGTTGGCTTTCTCAAAGCAATATTCTGATTTTGAGATGAGCTGTTTCTTGTATCATAGCCTACATCTGCCATAACATCGAGCCAGTTGCTGTCATTGAACGGCTCATTTGCCGGGACACCCGTCCAGGTAACCTTAATTTCATTGTCATCTAATACATCCGGAACCAATAACTTACCTGACACATTCGAATCCACAAGTGTTGTAGGAGTTGCTTTTTGCACAATTCCAAAGCTCACATCATCACGCTGAACGCCATAACCTGGTTCAAATTGATGAACAATAGTAAACCCATCGTTTTTTACAAGAGCCAAATATTCCCCTTCTTTTTTGAGCTTAAAATTGGTATGCAATGTTCCAACAGAATCTATTTGATTTTTACCGGTAGCAAAAACAACGAGAAACTGTCCACCATGAAGTATTCGGGAGGGAAATTGCCATTTGTTTAATACGGTTGCATCATCCGTCAAATACCATCCGTCCAGGGAGATGGCATTGGGGGTGGGATTATATATTTCAATCCAGTCACTGAACTCACCATGATCATCCTTAATGACGGAATTGTTGGATACAGACACCTCATTGATCATAAGGGAAGATCCAAGGGATTGAGCGAAAAGATCCCCAACCATAGTTATCATCAGAAAAATAAAAAACAGACTTTTCATTAAGGATAATACACTGCCCTTCATAACTCACTTTAACTATTTCTAAATCATAACTTTAAGTTATATTGAATCGAAAAAATGTTAGCATCCCTTCTTCTATTATCGAAGATCTCATTATTAAAAGCGTATGATAATTTAATTCCGGACTTCTTTGAATACCTATAGATCAGTCCGGCAGTTACCCTCCATTGATCCGTAAAAACTCCTGTCCCATCTCTTACAAAAAGGAAAAATTCATAAGATATAAATGGAGTAATGGGGACACCAAATAAATCATATTCTATTTTAAGTCGATTCCTGATTATTATCTCATCATTACGTTCGCGCCATTCTTGTAAAAAGCTGTCTGAATCATATTGAACAGCCGTTCGGGTCCTAATCATAAGATCTTCGAAGACCTCTTTTTTATAACCTAACAAAACACTGATCCGTTGCTCAAATTTCTTACGATAGTTTTTATCTTGCGCATAAATAAAGCGATAGCTGAAACCGATGCGCCAGTTTCGGTGCAGGCTATAATTAAGTGAGGGTTCGATAAACATCTTATCAAAAGCGTTCAAATTATTTTCCAGCCTATTTTGCACATCAACTCCAATATCAATTTTTTCTGAAATGTCCCATTCCAATTCTATTCCCGTCCATAATCGTGTGTCTAGGTTCTGTCCATATGACACGTTTGAGCAAGAAAGCAGAGACAAAACCAGGATTATGTCAATTCCAATTACAAGTGCGTTTTTCTCACAATTAGTCATACATCAGCCTGATTTACTTCAAAATTATTTTGGAAGTAGTAAATACTAACCTTTGCTGAATCTTTTAAAAAATTAATTTCTCCAATTTCAACACGGTTTATTTTGATACCGGTTCTCTCTTCCAGATCCCTTAATAATTCATCTCTTTTATTGGGCTTGATAAGTTCTATTTTCTCATAGTTTATGGTCTTTTTTGCTTCATGTTTCAGGCCCAACAGTCTTTCCAGGATATAGGTTACAAAAACAATTGCTAAGTTGGTAAATACGAGTTCGGCATAACTCACATTGCTATTTGACAAAGCATTGATTACTGAAATACCAATAACCACGAAAAGATATGTCATTTCCTTAATCGGTATTTGCCTGGTTCGGTATCTTATAATTCCAAAAATGGCAAAAAGGCCCAATGCAAATCCAAGTTCAAGCTTGACATTTTCCAGAAGGAAGCACATTAAAAATATTACCGTTGAGATCAGTATATATGTAAAGAAATAATCCTTTCTATGAGAAGCCCGGTAATAAAGAAACTTCACAATTACCGTTACGGTGATGAAGTTAAAACCAAAGCGAAAAATCAGTTCTAAAAAGTCTTTCAGGTTTAATATCTCGATTTCAAAGAAAGCCATAATATTATTTAAAACTTATGTATGGTTATTCACGAATCACTTTTGTTCAGAAATATTCTGAGTAAAATTCTATTGTCACACACATTTCCTTGCTAAATATTCTTTAATCTATAAGGCTTGGTTCATCACTAAATGCAATATCTTATTTTGATATAATGTTTAACCTCAGATAATGAAAATCAAATTGATTGACCCCAATCGTTTAATTCTCTGAGCTAGCTTCAATCAAAGCCCTAATTCGTAGATTCTTTCAAGAAAGGGTTGTAGGTCAAGATCAAGATCAGCATCTTTTTTTATTATGAAGTTCAATTATTAAGTACATTAGCTGAATCACCATCAAAAGTTAAAATCTCACCACAACCTCTCACACGCTAGCCTATTCATACTGATATTCATATTTCTTTTTCTTATACAATCTCTTCTTGGCGTCGTAATACAATTTTTGAGTCCTCAGGCCATTTTCATATTTATATTCAATTAATTTTATTGTCTCACCCTTGGCATTGAGTTCTTCTTCTGAAGCAAGTAGACCCGCTTCATTATATGTAAATCTCTCCCAGCTCTTAATCTTGCCTTTTTTGTAGAATTTCTTAATCTCAACCAATTCCCCTTTTTGATCAAAGTGCTCCTCTTTCTCAATCCATAGTTCCTTTTCTCCCAAGGAAATATCTTGCTCTAATGTCTTTACAGCTGTTATTCCATTTTTTTTAATTTGTTTCTTGCTTTGGGCTACTAACTGCAAGGACAACGAGATAAATAATACTGTTATAAGTTGTTTCATACATCTAAAAATTAGTGCTTTTCAGAAAATGTGAGGTTATTTTAATGATTTCTAAATTTGATCGGTTCCAAAGGTCATTTTTATGCGACAAGGCCGATTCTCATGCGTTTTTCAATCGATTCCAACCTATTATCCTAGGCTAATAAGGAAGAAACCGTAGCATATTTTGAGTTTAAATGATCCGAACTTTATGGCTATAGTTGCTCGATGTATATGTCTCCAAGATTGATCACGCTATTTTCCATTGATATCGTAACTTCACTTCGGATTACAATATCTTCTGTTCCCCCTCGCACGTCCTCTGAAAATAAATAAACGAGGTAATTCCCCTTTATTAAATCCAAAAAAGTAAATGTTCCGTCATGATTGGTCCGAATACGCTCGTCATACTGCTTATGATTTCCATAAGTCAGATATACTTCATGTTCTTGTGCCAGTGTCGTATCTTTAACTACCAAATTAGGCCATTCTGAAAAATTCCTATAATTAATTAAAAAAACCCGTCCTGTAATAGCAGAAGAACCCTCATCAAAGTCTAAAGCTTTATATACAATGAGTTCGCCCAGATCCAGCGTTTCGCCTTTGCCCAAAGTTATTTCCTCAATCATCTCCTTTTTCTCAAGTTCGATCATATCCGGATCATCAGAGTAATAATAGATTTTATACTCTCCAGGCCATAAGTTGTTAAATTCGAAATCTCCGGAATAGCTACTTTCCGTTTTCTCACCAATTACGGTTTTCTTACCAAATTGCAGGAATACATTTTCGTCCTTCGCAGGCCCTTCAGCCAGTAAGAGACTAAAGTCATCATTGTACGTCTGTTGAACCAGTTTTCCCTTTATATGGCTATTCCCCCCAAAACCTTCATCTTGAGCGCAGGATACCAATAATATCAAGGTAACCAGAACAAAAACAGTTGCTAAAATTTCCTTGTTCAATCTAACACCCATATTGAATCTTTTTAATAAAGTAAATATCCTGTTCATACATTGTTCATTCCCTTCTATTCTTATTTAAAACAAACAGTAAGATTTATTCAATAATTTGGATTCTGTCATTCGATCAAAATTTTAAATGTATGGTACTTTCTATTCGTTTCAATTTTTCCATAGTATACACCGGGCCTGAAATTTCCAACATTAAGTTGAACTTGTTGTTCGCCAATTTGTTGCTTCATATTGTCTATAGAATCAATGAGTTCCCCGTGCACATTGTGTATTGAAATCTTCACATCAGAAAACTGGGTCAAATGGTAATTCACTTCAACATAATTCCGAATACTCGGATTGGGTGATACTCTAATATTTAGCTCATCACCAATCTTACCATGCTGAATCCCGGTAATAACATCTATAATTTTAATTTTATAAATAACAAGGTCAATACATGGATTTTCAGAAGGTTTTTCCTCTACAAATATCGTATCGCTCTGTATCTTGTAATCCTTGAAAAACTGTCCCTTCTCCAAGGTCACATTGACTGTATCTCTTTTAACATCCATAACTTTTAATTTGGTACAAATTACTTCGTAAAGCCCATCTTGGCCATTCTTTAAAGAATCATAATAGGTACCACCAACTTTTTGATATTTATTTTCAAGAAACAGGCTATCTCCCTTGCAGATTGTGCTATCTATGAAGCTATGCCTAACCTGATCTTCCTGTATTAATAAAGTCTGATTGACCTTGACATTTTTTAAAATTTGTTCATTACCGCCCATCCAGTTAATGACAATACTATCCACATGTTCCACACTGCCAAGACCGAAATGTGCCACAAGCAAATTGTGGGATAGATAACTGGACCCCCCATCTATTTCTCTGATCAACACCTCGTTATCGACAAATACCTTAACACTACTACCTATTCCATCTCTATTACTATAGGTTCCTTGAAGTTTTACTTTGAGCCAATTATTAGTGTTCTCATTGTTGTTCTTGTAAAACAATGTTTTATCCATGGATGCTTCGTCATCAGAAACAGCAGTCACGATTAAATCGAGATCTCCATCATTGTCATAGTCTAATACTGCGAGGCCTTTTGTTTTACTATCCTCTACTATATTTTGTGAGGTTGCGACATCGCTAAAGTTGCCCAGTCCATCACCTTTGAAAAGAGATGTTACTTCTTTGCGACTTCCAAGCACATTCCCATTAGCCACGGCTAAATCCAGGTTGCTGTCATTATCATAATCAAAAAACGCAGCACCCCAGCTAGTCATATCACTTACCTCTACATTGGAAACTTCTGACATTTCGGAATATAGCATTCCATTGTTTTGTTTATTATGAAGCAGATTCGGTCCTAAATCAGTAATATAGTAATCACGATCACCATCTTTGTCATAATCTCCAATGGCAATGCCCATACCATGGATTTCATAGTTAACACCTGCCTGATCTGCTACAGAACTAAAAAAATCACCATCTTCATTTATATACAAGGCGTTGGGTTCATAGATATGACCGAAATCATTGGCAATAACAATATCCACATCTCCATCATCATCAACATCGGAAAATGCCACTGCAAGGGCAGCTCCGTTATCTTCCACTTGCATGGATACAGCCACTTCCTCAAACTGATTATTTCCCAGGTTTTCATACAAGAAATTTGGTAATCCGGCTACAAGATGTGCATCAAACGGGAGTCCATCGTATTCAACATAATTACCCACATAGATATCTGGTAATCCATCAAGGTTATAATCCCCAATGGTAGCTGAGGTACTCCATGAAATCTCCAATATTCCTGCCTGTTCGGAAATATCGGAGAAAGTACCATCACTATTATTCGAAAGTAGAATATTTCTGGTATCGCGCCCGGTGGTCACAAATAGATCTCTAAAGCCATCATTATCAAAATCTCCGGCTACAACACCCACCGTGTAAAAATTATTGGTAAAATTAAGCCCTGCAATGTCCGAAACGTCTTCGTAAAAGCCATTTCCATTGTTTCTATACAACTTATCTGAAGAAAGGCCTCCAACCAAATACAGGTCCTCATCCCCATCATTATCATAATCAAGTGAAGCAATACCTCCTCCCATAACCAAAGCATCATAACAAAAATGATCGATACCAATTTCCGATGCCACTTCCTTGAATCCCTGTCCTGTGACATTAAAACAATTCAATGTAAGAGTAACTATCAAAATGTAATTCTTTAAATACTTTCTGATAATCTTATTCATATTTCCTATGAAATCTTAGAGGTATTCAACATCAGGTAAGAACCCAAAGGGCATAGCCATAATTGGCCAAAATATAAAAGACGAAATTCAGCACTTCGCCTTTTATACTTCTTGCTTCAATCAAATATTTAATTTATACTACTCTACCGCGGTGGCCCAGAAAGTAAGCTCATTAAAATTAGCTGTTAATCCACCATCAATGGCGCTTATACCTACTAACCTCAGGTACCTGAACTTGGTAGCATTTTCCGGAACCTCCACTTCAAACGAGGCCGAATTGTTACCGCTAACATCCAACAATTTAACCCAACCCTTAGCTTCAGCATCTGCTTCCCAATCTGCGATGGTGCCAGCGTCTATATCAACAGTTGCCGGACCACTTATGTCATTGGTCCCCCAGATCTGATAATTAGCAGGGCTCCTGCCACCACAACAATCAGCACGTTCATCCAAACGAAAACCACTCAAATTTGCAGCTACTCCCAAATCAAAGCTTAGCACCCAAGGGTATTGATCTTCTGGGATATCACAACCATGCCAGAAAGCGTCAGTTGAACCATCGGTAAGTCTTTCATAAGTTGAACCCCAACAACCTGCCGTAGCATCTCCTGTTAGCCCCAATGCACTAATCAGTGTTTTATCCAATAGAAACTGTGAAGGGAACGTTGTTTCAGCAGGAATTGCTTCGAATACTTCTATAGCTGTTTCCGTGGGTTTATAAGTACTTGAAACGACAATAGATCCTCCTGTTTTATAGCTAGATAACGTTGTCTGGTTATCCTCATTCGATACGAGGACGGTTTGCATGACACCATCAGCATCTTCGTAAGTAAGTATCGTTTCAATTGTTCCGGGATTGGGATCTGACCAATTGATCACAGCATTCGCTGAAAAGGCATCAATGCCAGCAATACCTCTGTTCAGAAGTGAGGCCTGGTATTTCTCCCCGAAAACAGTCGTTTGAATTTCGCGACCAATGGACCTGTTTCCTCCATCATCCAGAAGGTAAAGGTCGAAAGTATATTCACCTTCGTCAAGATCAAGGTCAAATGTAATGGTATCCTGGCCATTCCTGGTTCTGACAACATCAAATTCATGCATGAAAGCACCATCTGAGGTTTCTAACAAGCCTTTATTGATTTTTGGATCAGCATTGATCACCACCCAAAAACGGAGCTTTTCAAAACCAGGGCCAACAATTACCGTATCAGCCTTCCCGATATACACAGTTTCTCCATTTCTTGTAAACTCCTCATATGTCTCCTCTGTAGTTTCACATGAGAACACAATGATCATGGAGAACATCATTAAATGTATCCATTTATTATTAACTATTCTTTTCAAATTTGCCATAGTTACAATATTTAAATCCCGGTAGCAGTCATGCACAATGCCAGATAAAATTTGATAGTGATCATTTCTACTACCCCGGATTGATTATAGAATTATTCCTCCAACTGCCCCCAAAAGTTCAACTCCATGATATGCATAAATTTACCGGTAGACCAGCTTTCCAAATTCACAAAGCGGATATATCTGACCGGTGGTGCATCAATAGGAAATTCGAACTCCTCCCCTTCGGCAGCCTGAGCTACATCCTCTGCACTATTACTCCCAAGAGGGCCTCCGGAAGGTTTAAGCACTTCGCCATTCTCAACTAATCTTGTCCATCCTTCCAATGAAGCGCCATTGTCAGCAGGGATCTCATCAATACCCCACACCTCGAAGTGTCTCGGATTTCCATGAGTAAAAATCCAGCCACCTTGCCTCTGCCAGAATTTAAACCGGCTCAATTTAGCCGTTACACCGAGGTCCATGGTAAACATATGAAAGCCTTCGGTATAGGGTGATACCACTGTTCCGGGCTGTCCCTGGGCAGTGTGAAATCCGGCACCATTGATGGTACCATTCCACATATTGGTTTTCACCCAACCAAAGGCATCTCCTTCATCGCCGGTAAGAAATATATCATTGAAATCCTCTATATTAAGTAAAACTTCTTCAAGAGGAGTCAGCTCTTGCTGAAGGATATCAGTAGTGTTGTCCCAACGGTCAATGGCGGAAACACCGAAATTTGCCACCTCAGGAGGAAAGCCTCTGAAGGTATGATGCTGTCTTTGGTCATCTTCAATAAATGCCGATTGACTGTAGATCAAGTTTCCTTTATCGTCCTGAGCATATAGTAGCAGTTCGATCTTTATGTTATCTTCATTGTTGTATACAACCCTAACACCACCAAAATCTTCCACAAGATCCAGGCTTGTAAAAAACTTATCAATAGGTGCCGTTTCAGGGCTTATGGAAACAATGACTGGTTGAGATCTGTTGTTGCTTCTATCAACGACCACCAACTCGACGTCCTGTGATGCCACTTCCCTCAAACCTTCCACAATAACAAAGTTTTTGAATATAGAAGATTTCGTGGTAACCACTCTTCCGCTAGCTAACTCATAACTGGCTTCAACAAGCAATGCATCCTCATCGGTGGGTACTTTATATTCAATTTTAGCGCCACCTGGTAAGTTTGTAACCGATACTTCGGAAACAGTACCAGGCGCGGTCGTATCACTAACCAAAGGTCCTCTTTCTTCCTCTTCGCAAGAGAAAATTGTTAATCCAAAACCTATAGTCAGTATAAGAAGGAATAAAATTTTATTTTTCATGTGTACAGAATTTATTTTAAAAGGCCACATGGAATTCCATGAGATGGCTCATTTAATGTTTAATAATTACCATCCCGGATTTTGGACCAGGTTTGAATTAGCAATGATATCGGTTTCGGCCAAGGGCCACAGGTAATCTCTGTTAAGGAACTTATAGGAGCCGACAGAAATAACATTGTAATAGTCACTTGTTGTCTCCCCTTCAATATTCCAGGCTCGGATATCACTATTCAAAAATTCATGAGCCCTTTTCCATCTTCTTAAATCCCAGAATCTCTGGCCTTCAAAAACCAATTCGATCATTCTTTCACCCTGAATAATCTCTCTTAGACCCTCCTTGGTTGAAGGCTTGGATGGATTGTTGGAAGCATTTGCCCAAGATTGAACCACGCCGTCCAAGCCTGCCCTGGAGCGGATAAGATCTATCCATTCATAGGCTGAAGCTGGTCCGTTAGACTCATTAAGTGCTTCCGCATAGAGAAGATATAAATCGGATAACCGTACAACTGGAAAAGGATAAGCTCTGGAGGTGTAACCAAAACCGGAAGTAACCTGGATGTTTTCATAGTATACCAATTTCTTTGCCCAATAGCCGCTAAGAGACCATCTGTTTGCATCCTGACGTCCAGCTCTTTCACCTTTTTTTCCCTCTACAATAAAGGCATTATCATCGCTGTTTTGTCCATGCCCAAACCAAATTCCTCCATCAAAACCGAGAGAAGCATAGAATCTGGGTTCTCGGTTAAGGTTCAGCCTGGCGGTTTCAAATCCAGGTCTTACATAATGCTGGTGAGCATCATCAGCCGTAGTTACGTCGAAACGACCGGCGAAGTCATAGTTTGTATCTTCGTCAAGGGGAACCCCGTTTTCTGTATAAAACATTTCAGCTATTCTCAATGGAGGGGACCACCAGGATTGGGTACTTTCTCTATTCTCAGCAGTGAGTCCCGGAGCTATCTTGGCCTGGGCCCAACTTTGAAGGCCTCCACCGATCACACTATTCGAACTTCCCCAAATGACCTCGTCATTCCACCGGTCAGTTACACTACCTCGAATACTCAATTTAGTGACTGTGGTATCAGACCAATCGGCCGGAGCACCTGTAAATTCGTATAACGTATGCCCGGCAGCATGTGCTAAATCAATCGCTTCTTTACACGCTTCAGCTGCTCTGGCCCACTTAGCATCATCCGGGGTTGAGTTAATTAATTGTTCTCCGTCCGGGCCTGTAAAATTAGAATAATCACTGTTGCCATTAAATAGAGGGCTGGCAGCGGTTACCAATGCTCTGGCTTTGATAGCTGCAGCAATGGGTGCTGTAACCCTGCCCAGTTCCAAACCTCTGTTTTCAATCACAGTGGGTAGTTGAGGAATGGCTTCATCCAGCAGTTCAACAATGTAATTCACTACATCATCAACAGGATCTCTGTGTACTCTTACGGCATCAACCCCACTGCTTACTTCAATGTTTTCTCTAACAATAGGAATAGGCCCGTACATGCGCATCAAATAAAAATGGTAGTAGGCTTTCAGAAACTTGGCCTCTGCGATCCATCTGTTTTTCTCGAATTCCTCCAGATCGAACGGTTTATCTATATTATCTAAAAAAATGTTGCAATCACGCAAAGCGATAAATAGGTTCCTCACCGAGCCATCGTTCCCCCAATATCCAAGACGGGGACCCACAACACTTTGTCCTCCTCTTGCAATGACAGTAGCAGCCCAGTTCCTGGATACATTTGGATTGACAGCTATTTCATCACCGGCAGCCAGCGCAGGATTATTTATTGTTGCGAATTGCGGCAAATAACTATAAAGTGTGGATAAGAATCTTTCTGCACTCTGTCTTGTTTCAAAGGCATCCTCTATCACGGCGATGTTATCCGGCACCACATCAATATATTTATCACAGGATGCCCCTAACAACATGAGACATAATGCACCTATATATTTTATATGTCTTAATTTCATAATCTTTTGTTATTTAAATCCTACTTGTAAACCCAGGTTAACTACTCTCTGTAAAGGATAATTTAAACCGTTGCCCTGAAGCTCAGGATCCCACAGCTTAAATTTGCTCCATACGGCAAGGTTTGTCCCTGAAGCATATACTCTTAGTTTGGCGAGGCCTAGTCTGTTGTCCAGGTTCTTTAAAAGATCGTAACCGACTTCAACTTGCTTCAATCGTAAAAAAGAGCCATCTCTTAACCACCAGGTACTCCGCACTACATTGTTTGTTACCACTTCGGTGGAAAGTCTTGGCCATGCAGCATAGATATCTCTATTCTCTTCCGACCAATAGCTGTCCGCATAGGCTTGCAACAGACCATTTTCACTTAATATTCCATTACCACTTCCAACCGCATTGATACCAGCTTCCTGCACCGTATTAATAAATGGTCCGGTAGTTATTGGATTGATAAAGAACGAAGTCTCAGCCAATCCCTGGAAGAAAACATTGATATCAAAACGTTTGTAACCTGCAGATAGCCCTACGCCATAGGTGATCTTAGGAATTTGTGGTTTCCCAATGGGAGCCAGATCCAATGTAGTGATGACCCCATCTCCATTTAAATCTTTGTATTTAATATCTCCTCCGCCATAGTCCACACCGGGTGTTCCAAACTGAACCGGAGAGTTTAAGGCTTCCTCATCATCGACAAACAGGCGTTCTGCAATAAAACCTTGGGAAACATTTACATTGTTTCCTATATTGGATCTCCAGGGAGCACCGATAGCAGCAAAATTCGGTTCTTCAAACACTGAATATTCATTGTCTGCAAAGACAAATGTACCTCGACCTGTGATCCAGAAATCATTGTTGAAATAATGATTAATATCTAAAGAGGCGTCAATCCCTTTTGAAATAACCTCTCCTACGTTGGTCTGTACTGCAGCCTGAAGACCGAGCGTTGAGGGTATGTCGGCTCTGTTCTGTAAGATACTTGTTCTTTTTTCATGGAATGCATCCATTCTAAACTGTACCGCATCATCAAATAAATTTATTTCCAATCCAATATTCGCCTTTTGTGCGCGCTCCCAGGTCACTTCCGGATTGGCGTATCTTGTAATCCGTACACCGGGAACAAACTCGTTTAATTCCCTACCAAACGTTGAACCATTTATTCCACTGGATAGATCAACCTCGGATAAATAGAAGAAACGATCATTTCTTGTATTACCGATCCTGTCATTACCAACCCATCCAAATGAGGCACGTAATTTTAACCTACTTATTTTTCTGCCAAGTCCTTCGAAGAATGGCTCATTAGATACTAACCAGCCCAATCCAAAGGAAGGGAAAAAACCAAAACGATTGTTTTGGGCAAATCTTTCCGAGCCATTATAACCAAAATTAAATTCCGCAAAGTACTTATTGTCATAGTCATAATTGTAACGGCCGGAAATGCCCAGATTACGGCTCGGCAATGATAATTGCACAGTGCTTGCATTACCATCCAAAAACTCACGCGCTATCATGACCAATAGGCCAGAGACATTATGTTTCTCTGCGAAGGTTTGGTTGTAATTCACAGCAGCTTCCATATATAACACTGAGTTGTTGGTCCGTTGACCACCCAGTAAATCGAGCGATTCATCTCCTGAAAGCTGCGCTGTTCTTACAAGACGATAATCCTCCGTAAAAGGATCGAAAGTAGAAACACGATAAAAGAATGGCTCATATCCCCTGCGATTTTCAAAGAATGAAGTAGTGTTGGCATTACCTAAAAATCTTGCACTTAAGCCAGGTAAAATTGAGCTCAAATCCTGCTTAAATTCCAATTGGACCAATGAAAGTTGTCTTCTTGTATCCCGGTATCCTCTTTGAAGCTCGGCATAGGGATTAAACCATACGGGTATAGAACTATCATCACCCCCCGAAAAAACACCTCCACCTCTTGGTGGAAGACCATTACCGAATGGGATATGTGGCACTCCGATCAGAGTAGGATCAGGATCATAGACCGCAGGAAACCGCACAGGGCTTGTTCTAACTGCTGCATTGTAAATAGCATTACCTCCCTGCAACGGTCCACGGTAGTCATCAATGGTTGAATGCAACCGGACGATCATCTCAGTATTGTCGTGCAGATCGATATTTACGTTGGAACGCAGTAAATATCGCCTCAAATTGATCCCATTGGTAAAGTTGTTTGTTTTATCTACTTTTAACAGTCCATTGTCCTTATTGAAAGATCCTGCTACATAGTACCTCACTTTTTTCCCACCACCTCTTACATTCAAATTGACTCTGGTAGTACTTGCGAAATCCTTGAATAACTCTTCATACCAGTCTGTAGCAGGATAAATGTTAGGGTTCCCACCTCTTGCTGTTCCTGCAATTTGCTCTTCTGTAAAAGCCGAAAAACCGCCTCTTGTTCTAAGCGCTTCGTTTTGCAACCGCATGTGGGTAACAGGATCAGCCAAATCAACCAGAGATACAGGTTCACTAAATGAGTTTTCTATCCTTAAGTTAACAACGGCAGGTCCGTCTTCACCGGTTTTAGTGGTCACCAATATGATACCATTAGCACCTCTTGCTCCATAGATAGCTGTAGTGGTTGGATCTTTCAATACCGAAAAGCTTTCGATATCATCCGGCTGAAGTCTTGCCAGATCGTCAACTGTTAGTTCCACTCCATCTATCAGGATGAGCGGACCGTTTTGTGCATTGAAAGAAGCGACACCTCTAACAAAAAACTGGGCGTTGTCTGCGCCGGGTTCTCCACTTGTTTGATAAGATACAACTCCTGATATTCTTCCTGCCAGGGCGGTGGTTAAATTACTGGACGGGATCTTTAACTCGCTCGGTTTTATTGTCGACATAGAACCGACCACGCTCTCCTTTTTTTGTGTACCGAAACCAACGACTACAATTTCAGAGAGTGTTGATATATCCGGTGAGAGTGCCAGATCAACAACCGATCTTCCGGCAATTTCAATTTCTTCTGTTAAATAACCGACATAGGAAAATACTAAAATTTGGGCATCGTCCGGAACATTTAATTTATAATTACCTTCTGTATCAGTAATGGTTCCAATATCTGTTCCCTTTACTAATATATTAACTCCCGGTAATCCAATTCCTTCTTCATCGGTAACTTTACCTGAAATAAGTCTCTCCTCAATAATGATCTCTTCTATTTGTGGATTACGTTTCTTCTTTTTTCCAACGTGAATCACACTGTTGACTCTCTTAAAGCTGTATTCAGTTTTTTTCGCCACAAATCTCAATAAATTAGCCAATGGCTCATTATCGAAATCAAGAGAAATAAGTCCTGGGTTCCTCGCGAGTTTCTGAGGGTAGGCAAAACTGAAATCCGTTATGCCTTCAATTTTTTGCAAGGTCTCCTCGAAGGTAGCATTCTTCAACTCAAGTGAAACATGGATATTTTCCCAACTCACTTTTTGACTGTAACCACCGCTTGCGACAAGCATGGTGCCAAATAAACATTGTAAAATGATACCGTAAAATGTGTATTTCGTCACGGTATAGGTTTGTTGTAAAAGTCTTAACTTCATATATTTGTTAAGTTTGGTGATAATTATTTTCATCAATTCGTCAACACTTTAGAAAGCTTTTTTCTGTGGCCAAACAGTGAAATACGATTTTCTAAAGTGGATTTAAAGCTAGTTGACCTGGTCAACTGGCTTTATTTTTTAGCTTGTATTGTCCATCATTTTCCATCTAATTAATAATTACTTTTTTATCATGTATCTCGAACTCGAAGTCCAATGAAAAACTCATTCCTTCCAAAACCGTTTCGAGCGACTCATTTTTATAGACCCCTGTGAAACGATCCCAAACCTTATCAGGATACTTCACGTCAAAACTTACCCCATACCATCTCTCTAAGGTTTTTATGATATCATTGAAATCACTATTGTTAAAGTATAGGGTATGATCTTTCCAGGCTAGTTTCTCCGCCGGATCAAACCGGGTCATTTCAATACTTTCATCATTTCTGCGATATATGGCCATTTCTCTGGGTAAAAGCACAATATCGATCATCGATGAAGAGTTTTCGGAAACTTTAACCTTTCCGGTAAGTAATGCTACTTCCACATCTTCATCTTCATAAGCCCTAACATTAAAGGAAGTACCCAGAACTGTTGTACTTAATTCATTGGTTCTTACAGTGAATGGTCTTAATGAATCTTTTTTTATCTCAAAAAAAGCTTCTCCTATTAAACTTACCTCTCGACTGGTTGCTGAAAACACTTCTGGAAAAGTAAGCTTGCTATCGGCATTTAGCTTGACAATAGATCCGTCAGGCAATTTAAATGTTGTCTTTAATCCCCTGGGGTTTTCCCTTATCTTAAGCGAGGACACCTGCGCATCGGGAGCAGCCCGGTCAAAAGGTTTATAATAGATATACAAATAAGCGAGTAATGAAGGGATCAGGAGAATCATGGCTGCAACCATTGCTCTTCTTAGATATCCCGGTTTTTTGGAGCCTTTTGAGATGATCGTTTCTATGGGGCTTTTGTCGTTTGCATCCCTTCTAGTAAAAGCAACGAATCGCTCCAACTCCTCATTCATTTCATCAGGCTCTAATTCAATTTGCTCCGCGTACTCAGATCTTAAAAAATCCATAGCAAGCTGAACGTCCTTTAATTTTTCCGGATGATCTTTGATCCATCGCTCCCAATATGCTCGGTTCTCGGCATAAGAACTTAAAACAAATTCCCGGAACGATTCATTGCTAATCAGATCTGATATTTTTGAATAATCTTCTTTCACGAAAGAACTGTTTATTAGTATGTATAACTAGATTGACATTTGTCCCTGATTTTTTTAAAAAAAATCGGAGAAATTTATTTTTTTACCAGGTAGTGCAAAAAACTGGTCATATGATATGACGGCCTTTAATTCAAAACTACCGTCAGTTATTCCTTCTCGCAATATGAGCTTTACCCATCGCGGGTGGTGATATTTATAAATTGATTTGCTTCTAGTTGAAAAGAAAAAAAATGATCACAGCCATTGACTGCTTCAATGCTTTCATGGCTTCATGCATGATATTTCTAATGGATTTGTATTTGAGTGAAGTTAATTTTACAATTTCTTCATAATCCAATCCGTCATAATATTTGAGCTCCAGTATCTGTCTTTGCCTATTGGTAAGTTTTAACATGGCCACCCGAAGCTTTTTCTGATCCTCCCTCAAGGATTCATTTTGAATAAGTTCTTCTTCAAATGAAAAAATCAAATCGGTTTGAAAATCACTTTGCGCTGGAGAATATTCCTTTGTATTTTTCCTTTTTAGCTGGGTGTATAACGATCTGCGAAGGTATTCGTGCAAATAAGAGTTCACATATGCCACATCACAAAGATCCGCTCTTTTTTCCCAAAGTGAACAAAACATTTCGTGTATGCAATCCTTGGTAAGTTCAGGATCTAATGAAAGTTTTATACCATATTTATAAAGCCTTGGGTAATAGTTTTCATAGATGGTTGTAATGGCTTCCTTATCCCCTTTTTTAAAAGAGATCCAAAGTTCCTTTTCATTTTTTCGTTTGATTGGATCGTTCATAACATGCTGTTAGCGCTTTGTTCTTTCTCCACCTTAAATCCAAAAAAATCCCTGTCAACTATGCATCATTGTATTACTTAAGCAATGACTTACAAAATCATAAACCGGTTTTTCACATCAAGGTTTATGCTGAAACAACAGTAAAGAAAACAAATACCTCCCCTCAGAAATTATGGCAATCACTTTAATCCTGGTGTTAAATGTATTAAAATAATGATTGGCTGTCTGACAAAAAATACACTCATATTGATACTATATTTGCAATTGATATTGGTTTATTATCATTTGGGTTAAACTGCGTCTACAAGTACCTTTTATGAATATAAAATAGTCGTCCCGGTATCATGTCACCGGAGAGAGGCCAGCCGATCATGGTGGTTGCACTCTTATTTGGATATGGCTGTTACAAAATCACACGCATCAAATATGGCCCGGAAGTAATGTAAAGCACTTCTTCTTTATCATCCAAAACACAATTGGTGTTAAATTCATCATTAAGAATTGTACCCAAATGTTTCCCTTCAGGTGTTAAAATATATACGCCACCAGGACCTGTAGCGAAAATGATCCCATTTCTATTTACTTTTAGTCCATCGGGATGTCCTTTTTCCTTAGGCGCTCTCCCAGTGGCATCAAAAAATTTCCGGCCATTGGAAATATTTCCTTCCTCGTCCACATCTGCAATTACCCAAAAGGCATGCTGATAATCAGCATTGGCAATATATACTGTTCGTTCATCAGGAGAGAAGGCAATACCGTTAGGACTCGGAATGGTGTCAGTTATAAGGTTTACTTCACCCTCAGGGTTAATCCGGTAGAAACCGGGCCCCAACCTTTCATCACTCATTTCAGGGGGAGGAGGATCAGACATATACATATCACCATTGGAATGAAAGGTAGCATCATTGGTATGATTAAAAGGTTTTCCATCGAAACTTCTCGCAATTGTATGGAAGTCAAAAGCAGGTGCGGTGATTGACGCGTTCATTTTCACTGCTTCTCCATGCCCATAACGCAAAATGATCAGATTTTGGTTCTTGTCAATAAGCAAAGCACTGGGGCCTAATCTATCGGTTGAATCCTTTGGGTCAACCATATCCATGTATACTTGTATGCTATCTTCTTCCGTCCAGCTATATATTTTCTTATGTCCAACATCCGTAAAAAGCAGCTTCTTCTGTTCTTTCAACCATACAGGTCCTTCCGACCAGCCTAATCCTTCAGCCAATACCTCTATTTTTGCTGTTGGGGAAATGATTTCATCCAAAATAGGGTCTAATCGCTCAATCGTGCCTACTGTTCGAAAGGATGCTTTTTCCTCCTTTTGGCCTTGTGTTTCTTTCTTGGATGAACATGCAACTGCCAAGGCGCTCATGAGCATAATGACCAATGATTTTTTAAGAATCTCCATAATTAGTTCTTTGTTAGTTTGATTATCGAGAGACAACCTATCTCCCTGAAACCATAATTAAACATGTTTTTGAGGTGAGTTCTAACCACATTATTTCAATGGCAAACCTTGCAATGCACTACCGTTGGTAGTCAGTACCTGAAAATGATGCACTCTGTATGGCCCTTCATAGGTCCAAACAATTTCCTTCTCAGGGGTAACTTCAAAAAGTTTAATGCTCTCTTTAGTGCCATAGCTGGCAATCACGGTATTTCCATTACGCAAGCGCTGGGCACCACACGGATCGGCAAAAGGATTTCCTTCAACATCCTCATTAGACATTTTCCAAACAATGTCACCATTTGTATCTACTTCAATTGTTTTATTTCCATGTGTCAGATTGATCAGGGTATTGCCATTGGAAAGTCTAATGGCAGTAAACGGCCAGTTTTTTCCTTCCCTACCACCCAATTCGGGGCGGTCCGTAGGGATTGTGTTCACCACTTCGCCCTCCGGCGTATATTCCTTCACAGCAAATGCCAATAAATGTGGAACGAGGTAATTCCCATTTTCAAGTTTTCTGGCCATTCGCGTCTGCATATGTATGTTGTCTGTCTCAGGCTGCAATGGCACTTCATGTTGTATTGTTCCGTTTTGATCTACTTCTATAATTCTGGGATTATTACCAAGCTCTGCAATCATGGTCAATCCGTTTTCCAATCTAACCACTGTTCCAAGCTCCTTGTTTGATTTATCAATAGCATAGGTAAAAATGACGTCCCTGTTTTGGTTATACTCTTTAACCGTGTCTGACCAACAGATGAGTATATGACCATTGGGAAGGACGAATCCATCACGGGCGCCTTTCCTCCCAGCATCCCAGATGACCTCATTTTGCTCACCGATAATACCCGTGAATTGAGGACCGGCAACAAAAAAGGAATGTGTGATAGTTTCAGGTGCAGCTTCAGCTTGTGCAGCTTCTTGTTTATTTTCATTAGAGCGCTGGCAAGCAGCTAACAAAGCAACGATCAGTGCGGAGCAGTAAAAGAAATATTTCATAGGTCTAGGTTTGTAGATGGTTAGTATTTACACAAGTTTGTGTCGTATTTAAGGTTGTTATATAAATATTTTCAAGAGCTCTTCATAATAGAAAACTACAATCAAACATTAAAAGCCCTGGCAAGGGCTTCCTTCATCACATCGGGAGAGGCCTCGGTTCCGGTCCACATTTTAAAACCAATTGTTCCCTGATAAACGAGCATACCTAATCCATTAAGTGTTTTGCATCCTCTTTTCCGGGCCTCTTTTAGAAAAATAGTTTCAGGTGGGTTGGGAATTACATCACATACCAATGTGCTGGCAGAAAGCCCTTCATAATCAATATCCGGAAGAGAGGTCGTGTCAGGATAAAGTCCAATGGAAGTAGCATTGACCAGGATATCAGTCTCTCCGGGAATTCGATAAGCTCCATTCCAACTAATGAATTCAGCCTTAGCATTTGTTTTACTATTCATTAGATCCACCAGCTCCATACCCCTTTCTTGCGAGCGATTTACAACAATCAGGTTTTTAGCACCAGCTAATGCCATTTCCACGGCTATGGCCCTAGCTGCCCCACCTGCTCCCAGTATCACAGCGGTTTTCCCTACGGGATCTACCGATGCTTCTTTTAATGATTCGATAAAACCTTTACCGTCAGTGTTTTCTCCAATAAGTTTATCACCTTCCCGTCTGACTGTATTAACCGCACCGATTAAAGCTGCATCCGGGGCTATATCATCCAGATGTTCCATAACGGCTATCTTATGTGGAATTGTTAGGTTAATTCCCTGCATATTGAAGGCTCTGACACCTCGAATGGCTTGAGCAAGCTGCTCAGGTCTTACTTCAACGGTTAAGTAACGCCAATTAAGACCAAGGTCTTTGAATGCCGCTTCTTGCATGACAATGGTAGGGTTTTCAGCCACAGGAAAACCAAGAACCCCCACTAATTCGGATTTGTAATTACTCAATGTGCTGATCCGGTTTAGGTTAAAATATCTTTGATGAGGTGCCCATGTACATCTGTTAGTCTAACATCTCTTCCTCCGAAATGAAAAGTCAATCGCTCATGATCGATTCCGAGAAGGTGTAACATTGTCGCATGGATATCATGGATGGTTGTCTTATTTTCAATTACTCTGTAACCATAATCATCAGTTTTACCATAGATAGTTCCACCTTTGATACCACCACCGGCCATCCACATACTAAAGGCTGATGGGTTATGATCCCGTCCATCCGTACCCTGAGCAAAAGGAGTACGGCCAAATTCTCCCATCCAAACTATCAATGTTTCATTCAATAAGCCTCGTCTTTTCAAATCTTTGATCAAACCGGCAATGGGTTGATCTACAGCATGTGCGTTTCGTTCATGTCCATCTTTCAGTTCGCTATGCTGATCCCAGCGATCTCCTTTGACACTTGGGCATGTTAACTCAATAAACCTTACGCCCCTTTCCACGAGCCTTCGAGCCAATAAACATTGTGCCCCATAACTGCGGGTATATGGATCATCTGACATCATCCCATACAATTTCTGTGTTTCTTTGGTTTCGCTGGAGAATTCGGTAAGCTCCGGTATGGATGATTGCATTCTATAAGCCAGTTCATAGTTTGAGATAGCTGATTCTATGGCATCGGCATGTCCTAAACTGCCCAACAGGCTGTTATCCATTTGATTGATAAAAGCCAGTTTCTGATCCTGAAGCTCCTGGGTCTCCTCAAATGGTTTGATGTTTGGCAGGGGTACCTTACCAGCTTTCAGCACAGATGCCTGGAAAGAGGCCGGTAAAAATCCACTGTTGAAGTTATCAAGTCCTCCCGGAGGTACCAGTCCCCCATTGAGTACAACATAACCAGGGAGGTTCTGATTTTCGCTACCCAGCCCATAGGTGACCCATGCACCCATACTGGGTCGTCCCTGAATACCACTTCCCGTATGTAAAAAATAGTTTGCATTGGTATGTTCCGGAAAATCCGAAACCATTGATCTGACCAGGGCAATATCGTCTACACAGCTGCCAATATGAGGGAACAATTCACTTACGGGCATACCACATTCTCCGTACTGTTTAAATTTCCAGGGGCTTTTCAATATTTTTCCGACATTACCAAACTGCGTATCGTCTACCTTGAATTTTTTATTCGGATCTTCACCATTTTCCTTGTCGAGGCGCGGTTTTGGATCAAAAGAATCTACCTGGGAAACACCACCGTCCATATAAAGGAAAACGACACTTTTTACTTTTGGCATGTGATGTGGTACGTGCTGCATCAATCTTTTAAACTCTTCTGTTTTTGATTTGGGCATGCTGCCAAACAAACTTAGAAAAGCCAAAGAGCCAAACCCAGTCTTACAAATGCCAAGCATCTCTCTTCGACTGAGTGGACGGTGAATATGATGTTTCGATTTTCCCATTTTTAAATCAGGTAAATAAATTCTTTTAAATTAAACACAGCATGGCAGTAATCTTTCCATACTTTCGGATCATGCAACATTTCCTCTTCACTGATTTGGTAAGTACCTGCCTGTTGAATTAAGAAATCCTTTGCACCGGCAATTTCTTCTTCGGTTGCAGCTCTGGACAATGTCTTCATGTAGATCCATTGTACCCGGTCTTCCATACTCAAATCTTGCTTGATCACTTCCTGTCCCATTAATTCTGCCTGATGTATGATAAAGGGATCGTTCATCAGGAATAGAGATTGTGCAGGCACATTGGTTACATTTCTTTTTCCGAATGTCGAAAATGGAATTGGCCTGTCAAAGGCAAGCATCATAGGGGATAAGAAGTTTCTTCGCACCTCTACGTAAATACTCCTTCGCCCATTGCCATCCAAGGGACCAGACTGGGCAGGTCTTCCACGGCCTGTCATGAAATCGGTAAGATGAATCGGCACGGATTCACCGTACATGGTAGAATCAAGATTGCCTGAAACCGCAAGAATGGCATCTCTGATGCTTTCAGCCTGTATTCTCCTTACTGGGAAATGAGCTAACCAGAGGTTCTGTGGATCGTTTTTCTGCAATTCCTCATTACCTTCGACAACCCGTTGGAAGCTTTGAGACATGACAATATATTTGATCATGTTTTTTACTGACCATCCATCTTTTCTGAATTTTATAGCCAGATAATCCAATAGCTCAGGGTGCGTAGGGATCTTTCCTTGCAGTCCAAAGTTGTCGACTGTTTCCACAATGCCTCTTCCAAACAAGTGGTGCCATATCCTGTTAACTATAACACGGGAAGTTAAAGGGTTTTTCTCACTTACAATGGCTTCAGCCAATTCCTCTCTCCCACTTCCCGATGATTGAAAAATGGTATCCTCTGCCGGCAATGCAGAAAGAAAAGCTCTGGGCATCAAATTCTCTGAAATGTTTTGATGACTGCCTCTTACAAAAATGGGGCTATTGATACCAAAGCCATCAGCAACACCCATAAAATAAGCCGCACCATCGAAGTTCTTTTTAACAACATCACGTTGTTTATATAGTTCTCTTATCTCCGGTATCCCTATGCTGAGTGCACCTTGCTTTAGTTTTTGATTAATTAATCGTATCTGATCTGCAGATCCTTTATTTGCTACCCAATCCCGAACGGCATTATTCAAGTTAAGCTCTGATGAACCTTTTGGCTCCGGGATTGATTTCCAACCTCCGTTAAATACCAGTGCATATTCCGCTTCAATATAGGCTCCTTCAGGCAAGCTATACTCATGTTTCTTATAAGTTCCAGGCAGGATTTCAACATAAGCCTTATGCCCTTTCCATTTTGATACATCGATCTTATAATGGTGCCAGGTTTCCTTTTTCACCTCCTGCATCAGGTCACCATAGATAGGATGTTGGATCAGTTGAAAATTATCAATGATCACACGTATCGTACTTTTTTTGCCACGGGCCCTAATCCCTATAAAGTCATGATCAATTATAAAATTAGAAGATCTCAAAGCTCCCGGGACTCCTTCACCAAACCTCAGGCTAGAGGCTTTCCCTTCGGCCAGTCGCATGACCTTATTTCCATCACGGCTCAACACAGGTTCTCCCAATGTAGAGTTATTCCCGAAAGCAAAGCCATCACTCTTCCAGTCGTCTAAACTGCTTCCTCTAAAATCGCCCAGTATTTTATAATCTTCGGAAGATTGGCCATGAGTAGGCTGTTCAGGTGAGGAAGTATCGTTTTCATTGTCTACTTCTTTACCTATCCATCGTTTAGCCAGTTTTTTCCTGATATGCTCTTGCGTTTTTTGAAGTGACTGGATGTCTTCCACTTGCTGGAAGGTAAGGTTCGCCAATCGCGGTGCGAAACGACTACTTTCCATTACTCCATACATAGAGTAATAGTCAGCAGTGGGAATAGGATCAAATTTGTGATCGTGACAACGCGAACAAGATACGGTAAGCGCCTGAAAAGTTTTCGTGGTCACGTCGATCATATTATCAATCCGATCTGCTTCATCCTTACGGATATCAACAGGACTATGAGTACCTTCACTCAGTGTGAAAAAAGCCGTGCCTAAAATTGATTCATTGATTCCGGTCTCTTTGTTCCACCTGGGTTTGGCTAAAAGATCACCTGCCAGCTGTTCTCTAACCAGTTGGTCGTAAGGAACATCATCGTTCAAAGCTCTGATCAGATAATCACGGTACCTCCACGCCCCTGTAATCTGATAATCAAACTCATGTCCTTTCGTCTCTGCATACCTTGCGACGTCCATCCAATGTCTGGCCCAATGCTCACCAAATTGTGGAGAAGACAAATAATGATCCACCAGCTTTTCATAAGCATCAGGGCTGCTGTCGGTAATAAATTTTTCCACATCCTCCACGCTTGGAGGTAAGCCTGTAAGTATATAGGAAAGCCTTCTGATAAGTGTATTCTTTCCTGCCTTATCAAGCGGCTCCAATCCGTTCTCTTCTAATTTCTTTAGGACGAATGCATCTACTTCATTATTTATCTCCTCTACGTTTGATACTTCAGGAACATCGGGCTCCTTTGGTGGGATAAATGCCCAATGGGGCTTCCATTCAGCACCGTCTTCTATCCACTTTTCAAGTAGTTTTTTCTCTCTTTCGGTTAAGGTAAGTTTGGATTCAGGAGGAGGCATGACATCATCAGGATTGTGATTCATGATGCGGCGAATAACCTCACTTTTTTTCGGACGGCCCGGTACAATAGCAGTTAATCCACTCTCACCCGCACTTGTCGCTCCTTCGAAAGTATCAAGTCTTAAGTTTCCTTGACGGCTACTAGGGTCGGGGCCATGGCACAAATAGCAATTTTTTACTAAGATAGGCCGAATGTGAAAATTAAAATCGACTGTTTCAGGCATGGAGGGCTGTCCACTCTCTGTACATTGATTCAGCATTAATGCCCCCATAAACAGGAGTAAGGAAAGACAAATCACCTTAATCCGAGCTACTTTCATAAAATTTTATAATTATTTAATGAACCCTGTTTTATACATTCCCTACCCACTTTTATTCAGGAGGTGTTCTTTGTGGAGATAGCAATATAATATCATTTACCCCAATCTATCTCTAAATGTAATCAAATACCAAACGGTTGTCTTTCAAATAATATACTCTGACCAATACTATTTTTGCAGGAAAGACGATGCAACCATTAATTTAGTGAAAATTAGTGATAGAATTATAAAAGTTGATCGGGTTTGCTTCAGGTCTTAACGAGATGTTAAGACCTGTGTAGGTGAAGTGTTACTTATATGTAAAATTAAGACTTGACCTAACGGATCTTAAAACCAGGTATAACTTACACCTAATTAATTGCTTAACCTTGGTTTCAAAGAGGTTCAGCCAAGTGCAGCAGTGCTTTGAATGCACCGGCACTGTCGATTCTACTTTTGAAAGGTTCTATTTGAAACATACTGTTGCAATGATAGGATGTGGGTTTTTAATCTGACAATTACAAAGTGTCAGAAATTCATCACTGTCAGACCAAATACCATTTATTGCGCTTTAATTCGGATGAGATTTTTATTTAACGGTCTGATAAAAAATTCTGTAGCCATTTTTGAAACCGCTTGTGAGAGGTAATCAAATGTTACAAACACGAAGAGGTTGTCTCAAAAGTCATTTTAACACTCTAAGATACCCGTATTCACGAATTTTCTCAGATAGGTTTTTGAGACAACCTCTTTATTGTTGATATGTATTACAATATAAATAAGAATTAACTAGCGGCCCATTCCATGACCTCAGTTTCATCATCAGATATGAATGAATCGTAATTCCTAACTCCATCTTTACCACCATTCACTAAATAGCGAATTGTAATTTCTTTTTCTAAGCTTGGGACTACTACCCCCCACTTATCCAGACCATTGGCATCTGCTAATTCTCCTGTCATCAACCAAATATCCTGCATGTCAGAACTAAACATGGTGTCTTCGTCTTCAACAACCACGACAATTTTTGTAACCTCTGGTTTGACCATATTGTCTTTACATTGCTGTAATCCTACCGAATATGCCTCTACTTTATTTCCTTTAATAAAACGGAAATATAAGATATCCCCGTTTACTATTTTCATTTCGTGAGATTGCGATGCTGTTTCCATAATTTTCTAATTTTAAATAGTTTATTATTTGGGTTATTTGAGAACTAATTGGAACTGTCTAAGTTCTTGCTCTCAACTTTTTTTAGTGCTTGTAATTCCGCTCTCATTTTATCCAATTCCATAAGTGATTCCGCAATTTGAGTCTCGCGCTCCAACATTTTGGAAATGTCTCTTGCATAAAGGACAAGTTGTTTCCCTTTAACAAGACTAGCCTCACTCATTGAAACTTCCATAGTAAATAGAGAACCATCTTTTCTAATACCTCTCATTCGTCTGGTAGTTGTCAATAATTTAGCATAATTGGAAAGGTTAAGTCCCTTAATGACGGTTGTAATATCTCTGCCAATAAGTTCATCATGATCAAATAAGAATGTGTTAGCAGCAGTTTTATTTATGTCTTCAATAATTCCCTTTTCATCGAATGTGAAAATACTATCCATAGATCCCTGAAAGATAGCTCGAGACTTGCTTTCACTTTCGATAATCTCGTTCTGTTTTCTTTCCATCCCCTCTTGAATAACTTGTAGTTCTTCTACACTTTGTCGCATTTCTTCTTCTTGAGCCCGTAATTCTTCCGTTGTTTGCTGTGTTTCTTCCAGTAATCCCTGAGTATGTTCAGCTGTTTTGACGGCAGCAACGGTCGAAGCAATGTTTTCTCCTACTTTTAACATGAAGTCTATTTGATATTGAGGAATTTCATGAAAAGAAGCTAACTCTATAATACCGTACACTTCATCATTAAGCATCAATGGAACGATCAAAACAGTTCTTGGAGTAGCTTCTCCTAAACCCGAGGTAATCGTCAAATAATCTTTGGGAATTTCTTTAAGATAAATACTCTCTCTCTCCAGAAATGCCTGACCTACCAAGCCTTCTCCCGGAGAAAATCGTTTTTGATGAAACTTTTTGCGACCATATGCATAGCAACCCTGTAGTTCCAGGTAATCATTGTTATCATCATCTTTATCCAATATAAAAATACCACCTTGATTGACCCCCATATATTCAACAAGAGAAGAGATAACTAAATTGGAGAAGTCCTTCAAGGACTCGTAATCCGCCCGTAAAATATCTGCGAATTGAGCTAAACCTTCTGTGATCCAATTGCGTTGTTTTTCTTGCTCTGCTGTCCTTTTCATATGATCTCTCATATCAAGTAAAGACTCAGCTAACTTACTTTTATCATCATTTAAGCCTACGTATTCAACATCGAGATTACCCTGTCGAATGCCCTCAACAAATTCAGTAGCTTGAGTGATTTCTTCGTGCAATTGTTCTTTCTCAATCCGACATGTTTTTAAGTAAGTAATATCCCGTGATTTTATAAAAATATAAGGCAATCTTAATTTACTGGCGATAGACATAATAGTTTAAATTAAATTGACTCTGAATCTGAAATCTGTTCGCTTGAACCTACGCAGTTTCCTTTATCTGTGTAATTGTATACAAGAATAGAAAAAAAAAATTATGAAAAAAATGGGATGTAATGTTTGGCTATCTTCAAAATGTCTTGCTGCTCTCAACGAGATGTAATATTTTCTACATATTCATAATATGCTGCTGATCCTGGTAAAATAACCGTATCCTTCTGTTTAAGAAAACCCAACCCTCCTAAGGGGAGGAAGCCTCATATTTTTTTGCATTCGGAATTTGGGCCAGTCAAAGGGCCGAACTTTCCCTATAATATCTCCTATAATAAAATCCCTTAAACTTGACGGATATAGTCAAACACTAAGAACGGTATAGATGTAGCATTACTTACAAAAAATGCTACATCTCCCCCAACTTCTTATAAACTTTTTCTTTAATATTCTTTAGCCTAAGTTCAAGAGGTGGTAATGGTGGCAAGTTAGAAGAGGGTTTATCCAAATAGAAATAAGCCGTAGCAGAAACATCATCGCTGCGATAAAAATTAGTTGACACACCTCCGGGAAATTTCTCATCGGTCACCTTAGGTGGATTCTCCATATCCAGGTAACGTTTCGCAGCGTCATATCCATCAGCTTCAACATAAGACCAAACCGGAGTGATGTCTGCTCCTTCTTCATTTAGTCTTATGATGTTTTCTTTGGTAGAGTTACCTATTTGTTGAATAGTAACCTTACAATCTTCATGGAAATACACAGGATCGTAGGTATGAAAGCGGTAAAAGGTATAGATATCATGTGCTTTGTTGGAAACGGTGCTTCCCTGTATCTTATTAACATATTCTCCCTGTCCCCAGCCGGTACCAATATAATCTTCGGTACCTGTACCGGAAAGGGTTGGAAAACGGTTGTCTCCATCCAGGTATATCTTTACTTCACCCTCACCAAACCAGGTACCCCTGTATTTCTCATTGCCAATAACCCCAATGTTAGTACCTATATATCTTCCTCGTCCTTCTACTTTTGGCAAAATGGTATAATCTACTCCTTTTACAGTTGCGGTGTCCCTATTCCAATGGGCATGGAAATACATGATGTCATCATCAAGTTTTGGTAGTTTTACCATGTTTATCTTATAGTAAAACATGATGAATTTATCAGATTCATTCACGATCTCAATCCTGCCTGATTTCCGAAAGGGCATGGGCACTGAACAGTTAAAAGAACGGCCTTCGGGCATAGAAAAGAAAACGTTTTCAAAGGGACGCATAAGGCCTAATCCAATACCAAAGAAATCAGTAAAAGGTGCTGATACTGCAGGCTTGTTTTCATTGTCCCAGTACATATTGATGCTCACCTTTCTACGGTTTTCCTGCGACCAGCCGAAGGAATTGGCTACCCAGATCTTGGTAATAATACCCGGACCATTTTGATTAAAAATAACCAAGGTATCCCCTGGTCCTATCATACTAAAAGCATCCCCCTTAGCTCCTTTATTGGTCATGCCGGCTTTTCCTTTTTCTCCTTTTTTATTCTCCGAACTTATCCAACGGGTTTCCACACCTTCAGGAGCAGCCTTGTACAGAATATTTATATCGTCAGCTGAAAATGTTCTATTTGATTCCTTATCATGACCAGAACACGCCATCAAAATACTGGTGATCATAAGGAGAAATATTTTCGAATTGTTGTTTAATAGCATTTTCATCGTTTATTAGTTTTTATTGATGTATCAGGTTCAGGACACTTCCAGTTCAATTTGAAGACTGACTGATTGTTATTCCATCTGTCCAAAACTATTATGAGTAAAAGGTTAATTCCACCTAATATTTAACCAGTACCAATGCTTATTTTGCAATTAGCCGCATTGGATTACAGATAACATTGTTTCCAGCTAGGTTGAATCAGCATTTATAAAAGGAAAGTGAGAAAGGTAATCATAATTGACTCAGAAGTTCCGATTGATCCAAAGTAAGTGGTCATGTGAATAATCACTGATTTTTTTGCCGGAATTCTGTAGGGGTCATACCATACTTTTCACGAAAACATTTGTTAAAATAAGCCCTGCTTTCAAAACCGGTGGAAAAAGTAATTTCTGATATGTTCCGAGTAGTGGTGAGTATAAGATCAGCCGCTTTATTTAAACGCTCTTCGCGAATGAACTCTTTTGGTGATTTGCCACATGCTGATTTCAAATAGCTATACAAGCTGGTTTTGCTCATACCCATGGCCTCAGCAAATCCTTCCACGCCAAATGTAGATTGAGACATATTCCGAATGGTAGTTTCTTTGGCCTTTTGCAAAAATTCATCATTGATCTTATGGCCAGGTATTTTTTCACCTGATGTTGACCATTTTCTTTTATATGTATAAACCAACCAGCCCCCTAACAAACCGAATACCGCAAAAGTCATAGCATATTCAAAGATCTGATGATCGGTTTCAATCAAAATTGATTGCAAAGATGCTGAAGACATCCTGCTTACGTCCCGGATCTCTGCAGGAGTAAGGATACGGTTCCATATCAAGATGTCATCCATTTCTCCGCTATAGGTATCATTCCATAAATTATTGGCTATTCTCATCTTTTTGGCTCCTTGCTGATATTCTTCCACCTCAGCCATGCTGACCAGCTGTCCATTGTGATAAAAAAATACGGCCTTGCCCTCATGATAGGTCACCGCTACGTGCTGCCACTTACCTGGTTCAATCACACGTTCTTGACTATTGATATCCATCACCTGAGGTATAGTAAACAAAAGCCGGTTATCATAGTTGGTCCGAAAAGCAAAGACATGGCCAGAACCAATAAGCGCATGTCTCCCACTCCGTTCAGGTTTGATCCAGGCCGAAATTGTAATGGCATTATCAATTTCAATCTCTCCAAAATCAATGTAACTGCCAGTGCTATCAAAATTGGCTACCACACCACGGTGTTTGTCTTCCAAAAAACTAACAGCGGAAAACTCCGGTGTTCCATCATAACCTCCAAAGTGATCGGCATTATCCAAAGGCAAGTAGGTTATAAGATTGTCATGTAACGGTGTCTGTTTTCTGGTTCGACGATAATGTCCCTGTACCTGGTTTTTTTTTAAAGCAATGTCCCAAAAAAAAATATTGCTCATTTTACCGGAATAATATTCTCTCCATGAATTCTTACCCAAAACAATTGGTACCAGTTCATTTCGAAGTTTACCTGGGATTTGGTAAGAGGCAATTAACTGTCCATTCAGATAGTTAAGTGCTCTTGAGCCATCTACCACCAAAGTAAATTGATACCAAATGTCTTCTGTTAATATTTGTCCTTCTGAATTGTGATCCCCTCTCAAGGGCCTTGTAAATTGGATTTCGCGCTGGGTAGTAGTTCTTATCCAGTACACCCCACCAATATCTATCAGGGTTGCATTATGCGACAATAGGTCATCCGACCGGAACCAGAGTGAGATGGTGAAACCGGAACCGATGTTATGACTGCCCAGGTTTAGATACTGATCGCTGCCATTGAAATAGAAACACTTACCAACAGATGGATCGGTAATGATCTCAGCCTGGAATGTACTTTCCTTGAGTGGTTGGGCAGGAATATTGTCCGCATCATCTAATTTAAATACTGGCTGAGGAATTTGTGATACAACATATTCAGCTGACCAACCGGTCATGACGATCAATGCGACTAAAGCTTTTATATAGAAATATTGTTGGAACATAACGAATCGCTTATCAACCGGATGTATCCAAGAACAAAAGCTGTGCAAATTAATCCTTTTATTTTAACTAAAAATGAAGAATGTAAAATTGGGGTTAATTGGTTTCGGTCCCTCTGACTTTAACCCTATCACAAAAGAGACAATCTGAGGAGCATTTTGAATTTTGAATGAATTACGAATTTCAAATGACGAATTACGATTGACAACACTTCAACATAATTTCTGATTAGTCATATGATAGGTCTCAGGCATTAGCTAAACTTCCGAAATCTTAAAGGCCAGAAAACTGAAGCATGAGAGCCAATACCTAAAAGCTTGTCGTCGTCAAACTAATCTAAATTATTCTTTATTACAAAACAGATTTGGCTCACATTGATTTACCTATTAAGGAAATCATTGCTGATCAAGAAAAAGTCCAGGCCCAAAGCACGTTTTCCTTTTACATCATGTCCTCTATCCCCTGCACCAAGATATTCGAATTTCACAACAAAAGCATTATCTACAGGTTCGCATTCACCAAGATTAACATAGGGATTTGTCATACCGTGATGTTCGGAATAAAAGTCCTGCGAGGTTTTCAATACTCCATTTACATAAATATTAAAGTTACCACAAACTTTTCCTACAGTTGCGCTTAACTCAATCATGGATTTTTCAAACTGCTCAGTAATCTTAAATTCCGCAAAGTCACCTTTGTTCTCAAACCATAAGTTCTTCATAGCTCCACTACTCAATTCTCCCCATTGTGGTATATCAGCAAAATCCTCAACGGTTCCTTCATTTTTCTTTGTTACACTAAGTATTTCCGCTTCCAGTGCATTATCCACGATATATTGCTCTTCTTTGGCTTGTTCCACAACAGCCTGTAATTCTTCAAGAGAAGTGAGCCTGGCTGATGCCATTTGTGGTAGGGGTTCACGGTTATGTTTTACACCTGGCAAAGCATACCAAAATGTTGTTTGGGCATACTGCAGATAGTGCCACCTCTGACGTGTACCACAGGAAGATTCAAAATCGAATTTGATCTTCTTCTGAAATGGAATAGCATCCAGTACTCTTGTGCGCGTACAAACATTATAGCCCATTGAACGTGGATCTGCCACGATTATATTGCCAAGGAATGGTTTATAAAATTCATCCTCCGGCGTAGGTACTTTTCCACCAGCCCAACCATAGTAATCTTCCGTTCCTGTTCCAAAATGAGATGGGAATTTCTTTTCAATATCATCATCAATATAGATCTTCTCATCTCCTTCTCCCCACCAGCCCTGTCTTGGGTTGAGTACTGCCCATTCATCACCTACGATCACGCCCTTACCTTCTGCTTCCAGAAAGTTCCAATCATACAATGGAAAAGTTGGTGTAGGTTCATCCATTCTCCAGGTGGCATGAAAGTGCATGGAGTTTGGAGTCCAGTCCCAATGATCCGTGACTACCGAAAGGTTGGCTTTAATGTTAGTATTACCTAAATTTTCCAGATAAATCTCAGTGTTGTCCTCAAAGGGCATGACCCAACGACAAATCATCGTACCATCGGATCTGACGGAACGTTCCCACATTTCATAGGGTTGAATTTTACTTACATTATTAAAAAAATCACCGACAGGCACCCAAATGGTCTGCTCGCCGTCAAACTTAGCAACCAAAACCACAGATCGTAAAGCCTGGGCCATATCCTCCGTGTCACTTAATTTGATTTCAATCTGTTTTACGGCGGCATTTCCTTTCCGAAAGACTACAGGCATTTTATCCCCTTTTTTCAAAACCTTTTCCATGGATATTGACTTTCCTTCAATATCAGGTTTTGTATTTAGAATCCCGGCTACCCTTTTCTGCAATTGAGCTGTTTGTTCAAACTCCTGCATTGTAAAAGTCCTCACTTCAGTTCCTGCCGGGTATTTTCTATAGTTGATGATATTGTAAAATGCCTTGTTATCCATGGTGATCTTACAACTTTTAGCATAAGGGATTGGAAAATAAAGATTTCCAGCCCTGGTTGATTCATCTGCAAAAGGAGCTTTTACAAAATCTTGTCCTTTAACCAGTTTAAAAAAGTTGGTGGATATTGTGGGAGTGGTTTCTCCGTCCAGGTATATATTGATATTAGCACCGGTCGTATTGTTAAGTCCATAGTAAAAACATACTGCCCATATCTTGGTAATTACTCCCGGACCTTCATCCTCCATCAATACCCATTCCTTTTGGCCATTGTTTTCTTCAACTCGGATAAAGCTTATCCCATCACTATCTGCAAACCATCCGGGTTTGTCCGGTGAAACGGATTCTCTGTTGTAGCTGCTTGCCTGTAAGGATTGATAATTACTGGCTGGAAATTCTGCAATTTTATCGCGATCAATCATTTCGTTAAGTAAGCTTGTCAGATTGATTTCTTTCTCTTTGGAATCAGTGGCGCAAGAACACAACATTGCCAATCCCAGGAGCAGGGCACTAATATTTCTTTGCTTCATTATTATCTCGGTTATTAAGGTTTTGATATGAGTATTTATTGATTTTAGGACCTCCCTATTTATTCCCTGAACCTAACCTTCTCCCATAGGGAGAAGGAATAATTGGTAGGTAGATAGGGAGCGTCCCAGATCAAATCTTATGTATGGAATTATTCAATAACAAACCAAGTGTAACCATTCGCAGGAACCTCTATTTCTATTTTCACCGAATAATCTCTTTCCAAAGTAAAAACCTGAGAAGCACCTTCCTGCTCGCGGATAGTCGCTCCGTCCTTTAATCCGGTGTAATACAATGGCAGCTGCATAGTTTTTTTAATGTTATGATCTGTTGGATTAAAGAACATGGCGAAGCCCTTTTCCTTAAGTTCCGGATTTACGTGCATCATACCATCTATATCTCTGCCATCTGCTCTTTTCAAATGAATGATAGGTGAATTGAGGATGTCTCTATACTGCTTGTACCATTTCACTACTTTAATCACTGTTTGCTTGGTTTTTTCCGTGTCATAAAGTCTTGGTCCACGGTAACATGCCTGCACTCCCGTGCCATAATTTTGCATCATATGGGCCTCATAGGCATCCAGGTGATCATTAAGTGGTTCAATAGTAGCGGCTGCTCCACCCCCATGGTATTGCACTAAAGGCACAAAAGTCCAACTCATGCCCGGCATACGCTCCCAGGTGCCATCATATATATTCTGACGCCCCAGTACCAATTGGCGTTCCCTTGGCAATGACCAGTTAACCTCCCTGTATCCAATGCCATTCTTTGTGCTGCCATTCAGATAATACCAATCAGGGATATTCAGGGAGATCCCGTTCTCATTACTCCATTTATAAAAATCAGTGATCCTCTTCCATGCTTTCCACTGTGAGTCTTCAGTACCTTCATGGGCTACATGACTAGTCGAAGCACAGATCTGTCCTGGATAGGAGCCATCGTGTTCCAACAGATCCATACCTGTTTTCCTGAAAAAGGTGTACAACTTCTCGAAGTAATCGATGCCCCACTGGCTATTGAGACATGGTGAACTTCCATGGATCACACCACCTCTTTTGCCTGTTTCCGGATTGATCACATCGACCTCCTCGCTAATCCACCGACTTGATAATAAGGAATAACCGCCTAACTCAATTCCCTTGTTATGTGCATAATCTACCAGTCCTTTGAATTTGGCTATATTTTTTTCAGACACATCTTCCATATTCAACCCGCTGCCAAAGCTTAGGATAACCATTTCATAGCCGACTTCCACACATTGATCAATGGCAGCTTTCACCTTCTCTTCATCGGTAGTGGTCAAATGAAGAAATAAGGGATTTTCAGTACTCCATGGAGCTAATAGTTTGTACATACGGTTAGTTGCCAGTCCCTTTCTTTGTCGATCGTAACTATCATAAGGTAATTCCCATATACGGAATGATTCAAATGTCCCTCCTTTTTCGATGTTTTCATTGGGGCCAATGGGCAATTTGCATTCTAATAAACAAGGAGTTCTTCTCGCATAATTTACCTGGGAAGTATAGCGTGGATCTTTTTCCCAGTTGACCACTTGATTAGCTCCTTTCATCGACATGGAATGGAACTCAAAATCACTTTCTATATGGATGTTTGGTGTAAGCCAGTTCGTTTCCCCTCTCTCCACGGAGCTTTCGGGTTCTACCATAGCCAACTGCTCACTTACAAAACTATTCAGCTTTATATCCTTTTGGCTCTTGTTGTGCACTGTAAACCACTTACTCACTAATGGTATGCCGTCATAGATTTCGTAATGCACCTCTACCTTTACACCTTGCAGTTCCTCATGAGCATACACAAAAATCAGCTCTTTACCTTTAAGTGGTTGCTTTTTTGCCAATGCCCATCTTTTGTTCTTCCAATTGATGCGTGGTTTGATATCCTCTATCCTGAAGGTCTCTACCTGGAAAGAACCTGCGGGGCTCCACATTTGATCCAACCATGCTTTCTTCAGATAGCCGTATTCTATTTGCCCGTCCAGTCCTCCAACGATATATTCTTTTCCATCGAATGTCAGTAAGGCTTCCGGGCTTACACCTCTGAGCATGGTTTCGCCTGTTATCAGGTTCTTAAAATCTACGGTAGCACAGTTCGGACTTAACCTGAATGTTCGGCTGATCAAACCATTGGAAATCATTATTTCTTTGCTGTTACTGCCTTTCAGAACCTGGGAAGGAAGTGTAATATTTTCCACCAGCCAATCCACCTTTACACCATCGATATATTCAGGAGTTGCTGATGGCAATTCATTGATCAAAGGGACTATTTTACTTTCAAAATTCACATCAGCTTTTTGCATTCTACTCATATAGTTACCATCCACTGATTGTGGTCGATAACCTTGGTAATGAAGCATGGCTTCCGCCCATACGGCATGGTCGCCAGACACACCATCACCCGCATCTTCCACAATTAGCTCCAATACTTTAACTCCCTTCACCGAAAGTTCCACCGGCAAGGCTTTTGCACCTCCCTTTATCTTTTTACTCTTCCACAATAGCTTACCGTCTCCATTGATCACGAAGCGTACAGTTCCTTTTCCGATGGATGTCTCGGTGTTGGCAATACCAACAAAGCGATTAGCCTTGTCATTGGGTTCATAGTATAACTTCGTACCATCACCCAGCGCGTTGAATTTGAGTTCTCCTGTAACCTCTTCCTTATCCTGAATACCTACCAGCGCAGAAAATTTTACCGACTTTCCATCCAGAAATATGTATAGCTTACTCCTGGAAATAGTGCCTATGCCGTTACTATGGCTTTCACCTCCAATGCTGATTTTCCTGCCATTGATAGCGCTGTTTTTTTGTGCTGACCACCAGGGTTGTTCCAGCTTCTTTAAGTCCAGTTCTGAGAGTCTTAACAGATCCAAATCGTTTTGCTGAGCCAAAACACCTGTGGAAAAAAAGCAAAGCAGGATGAAGAAATTCAGTTTTTGCAAATTCATGTTTATATTAATAATTATCAAGTTTACTAAGTGACTGTTATACTTTTATATCTTGTACTCTATATCGTTTATAGGATATGGCGTTGATATATTCGACGAAGTTCATACTCCAATGACCTTGACCGTCCCAAGTCACCCTTATTCTATTACATACCAATTATACCAATTAGGGCGCACAGTCACTTCAATCTCTACCTCGTATTCGCGGTTTAATTGGTATGTTAATAATTTACCCTCCTGTTCTCTGATTTTTGCCTCTTTTGTCAGACCGGAGTAGTATAATGGAACTTTGATTTTCTTTGTAATGAGATTATCTGTTGGATTGAACACGAGTAGCATTCCTTTTTCCTTCAATTTTGGGTTAACGTGCATCATATAGTCTATATCCCTTCCATCAGCTCTCCTGATGTGGATAATATCACTTTCAAGGATGTCCCGGTATTGTTTATACCAACCAACCACTCTTTTCACCATATTTTTAGTCTCGTCCGTATCATATAGCCTCGGTCCCCTCAATGCAGACTGGATACCCATACCAATATTACTCACGAGCATCATTTCATAATGATCGAGGTGCTCATTTAACGGTTCGATCGTGGCTGCCGCTCCGCCTCCATGGTACTGCGCCAACGGAATAAAACTCCATCTCATTGACGGCGCACTTTCCCAGGTACCATCAAAGATGTTTTGTCTTGTGTGGATTAATTGATGTCTTCTGGGGAGCGACCAGTTATTTTCCCTATATCCTACCCCATTCTGGTTAGAACCTGCGAGGTAATAGTAATCGGGTACTCTTAAGTGAACTCCTCGCCCTTTACACCACTTATAAAAATCAGAGATAATCCTCCATTGTTTATATTGAGAATCATCCAGGTTTTTATGTCCCGGATGTGATTCGGAAGCGCAATAATCGCCAGGGTAGTTTCCATCATGCGTAAAGGTCATGAAGCCTGTTTCACTGAACATACGATACATTTTCCTGAAGTAATCAAGCCCCCATTCACTGGCCAGGCAGGGTGAGTTGCCGAATGTTGCAAATCCACCTCTTTTACCTGTTTTCGGATTAATTACATCGTCCTTTTCACTTACACTCCTTGAAGCAAGCAATGAATATGTACCTATTTTTATTCCTTTGCTGTCTGCATAAGCTGCATATTTTTTCATTTGCTCGTAGTTCCTCTCACTTTCGTCCTCCGGATTGAATCCACTGCCAAATGAAAAATTCAACATTTCATAACCTACTTCCGCACATTGATCTACTCCTGTCGTAAATGCTTCCCATCCTGATCGGGTAATATGGAACATCATTGGATTCTCAGTAATCCAGGGAGCCACAGTACGGTACATCTTCCGCAAGGATAATCCATTCCGTTCTTTGTCGTAGGAATCATAGGGTAAGGTGAACATTCTGATCGATCCAAACACTTCGCCAGGCTCAACCTCCTGATGGTAACCAAATTTTGGAAATACTTTGACCATATTGGGTATCTCCTGATTCCAGGAGATCTGTGTAACATAATCCTGGTCTGATTCCCAATGGACCGTGCTACTATTTGCCACTGTGGCCTTCATGGCAGAAAAGGCGTATTCTGTTTCCAGGTGAACATTAGGTTTGATCTTGAGGTCCTCCCTTCCCCTGTATCCACCATAAGGATCATGGTCAGCTATTCCGAGATATTCCGAAATGATGTTGTCAACCTTTATGATTTCATTGGAATTATTTTTAACATCTACCCATTTGGATAAAACAGGTATACCATCATACAATTCGTAATGAACAGAAATCGTCACTTGTTTGAGCGCTTCCAATTTTTGAGTGATCTTTGTGAGGGCTGCTTTATCTACATCACTATAGGCACCAAAGTGGTTTACTTTTAACCTTACTAACTCACCCGGGTATTGATGATCTTCACCTGAAGCATTTCTTCCAAGTTTTCCGATTCGTACGGCAATGGGGTCTCCTGTATCTGCTTCCAATTCCACCGTTTGATAAACTTTCCAGCTTCCTTTTTTAGGCTTTGCTTCACAATGCACCAATGATCCCTCGATCCTCAATCTAAGCAACCAGGTCTGGTCGAAATTCACATTGTCTTTACCACCTGCCCTGGTGTTTTCTTTGTTTCCATCAAAAACTGTAAATCTCCATGGCCCTTTATTCTTTGAACCTGATTCATTGCCTGGTCGCATATTGAACTTAATAGTTTTGTTTTCCCATAACAAGGCAATTCCAGGTCCCCAGAAACCACTTACATCTGTGCCTATATCAATGGAGGTCTCTACAAGCGCAACACCTTTTGGTAGTGCATATTCAGCATAAACCGCTGTATTGTTAGGGGTATATATCTCTCCCGGTTTACCCTCATTCATGAAAGAGCTCCTCGGATGACTATCGCTTGTTCTAATTTTCCATTTTGGGGAAAGACTAGTAAAGTCATCTGCAAATAATACTTCGCGGCCTGCCCTACTTTCCTGTGAAAGCGATAGCAAATCCTCTGAGGAAATATCATTTAGCTGATAATCCATTTGTAAATGAACACCTTTCGGAGGCCATTCAGCATCGGGAGCATGGTGTCTTACTCTTTTCCATTCAAATCTTTTTTCAGGTTCTCCAATGCTGAAATCTTTAAATGTAAATGCCAGAGGATTCGCGGTCAGGTTATCAACCCAGTCAGGGTATAAAAATGCCAGGTTAGGTTGTCCCTTGAGACCACCTACTTCCACGGCCATGTTGTTGATATTCAAAATGGCTTCGGGCTTGACTGCACGTATCAATTCTTCCTGGTTGGTCAGCTTTTTGAAACTGATCGTAGCGGCATTAGGAGCGAGTCTGAAAGTCCTTGAGATGATACCATTGGAAATGATCAGTTCATTATTATTGCTATTTCTAAAGATCCTAGCCCTTTCCCCCGGCTCGTTCACTAACCAATCCTGTTGTATTCCCTCTAAATAGGCTCCATTGGCTATTGGTAAATCCTGGAGTTTATTTTTGTAATGCTGCCCATACGCCAATTGACCACTAAAAAATATGGATATCATTAGATGAAAAAATACCGCCAAAGTAAGGTGCTTATGCCCCTTTTTTATTTCCATTTGTCTATTTGTTGTATTCGTTATTTTATAATCAATTTACTTACAGCTACTCTACAAACCTGTTACGTCCTTAATTTTAAGAGCAACTTTCTTCTTTACGCCCTGGGGGTCCGGAGCAATATTCCATTCAGCATCAGGAAAAGCATACCAGAAAGTGGCCGGACTGTAGTTTAGTTTTGCCCGGTAGGGATGCCATATTTCCATATCGAATTTAAAATTTGATGTAAACGGAATGGCATCCAATAGCCGGTAACGATTGTTGCTCGTATTACCAGGTGTTTTATTTCCCTCTCCGATAGGCTGAGAAGCAAAAGGGGAAGTAAACCATTGTGGTCTGCACCATGCATAACAATAATAATCTTCCGTACCGGTCCCGAAATGAGAAGGGAATTCTTCATTATCCACATAGATCTTTTCATCTCCTTCTCCCCACCAGTTAATGCCGGTTGTGTCAGGAAAGCTATTGAACAAAGTGAGATTGTCAGCGACAAAGACACCTTTACCTTTTACAATAATATAATTTTCATCTTTTCTTAATTCCGTTTCCATACCACGTGTTTCTTTCCAGGCAGCATGGAAATACATAGATTGTTCATCCCATGTGTAGGCTTCATGTCCAACAACAAGAGATTGAACTGTCACCTGCTGCTCGCCATGGTTTATGAGTGAGATCGTCGCTTTTTTTGCGAAAGGCATCACCCATCTGGAAGCCAGGTTACCTTCTTTAGTTGTAGCGATGTAATAGGATCGGTGTGGATTGGGTTTATAACCTAATCCAAAAAACTGTCCCACCGGGCACCATACTGTTGTTTGACCATCAAATTCAATTTTCAGCACAGTGGAACGCAATGCCTGCTGCTGGTTTTCAGCTTTCAACTGGGTCTGCAGGTAAGTAATTGCTTTTTCTCCTTTTAATTTCAAAGTCAATTCATCTCCTGGTTGAATTACCACATTTTCCCTGGTCAATTGGTCCCCTTTTGGCTCAGGATCATCCATGAGTTTCTTACCATAAAACTCAATGTCTTTTTTATACTTTTCCATGGTGTTTCCGGAAAAGCTCTCTATCCTGGTCCCTGCCTCGTAGGTGCGGTAATTGATTTGATAATAATGCCCTCTCCAACCACCTATATGACTGTATACATGTTCTCCATCATAAGTTATTTTACAATACTTTCCGTAAGGAATGGGTAGAAATAGGTTCCGGCCACGCCAAACATCATTCTCTGCTTTTTCAGGAGCATAAAAAGAAAAGGGTTTGCCCACCAGCCCTGCTTTACCTGCAAAATTTTGGTTATGCATCTCAATAACCGGATTAGGATCATCATCTATGTAAACACGATAAATGCCACCATACTCTGAAGGCACACCTCCGAAGGTTGCCCAGAAACGCACAATGGCACCAGGTCCTTCTGCTTCAAACATGACATCCTCTTTACGTCCCTGGTTCTCCTCTGTACGGATGTATTGACTGAAATCATGATTTTCAAACCAGCCTTTACCCCAATCACGACCGGATGCCGGTTGAAATCTGCCATCTGCTTCACTTGTATTCCGTGTTTTGGACTCTCTTGAATAACTTGATGCCTGCTTACAGGTGTAGGTCATGGCAGGCCATTTGGAGAGACTGGCTCTGTCAGTCATCTCTTCCAGCAATGATGCCATCGTTATTTCTTTTTCCTGAGCATAGGAAAAGCCTGCTATTAAGATGAGAAATGTTAAGAATTGAAGTCGTTTCATTTTAAGGGGTCTGATAAGTGATAAAGTGTTTAAGTGTTAGAGTGAAAAAGAGAGGTATGCGCTCAGTTTGAATTAATAGGTTTCATGTCGAGTATTTTTACTTCACCAGGTTCAAGTGATATTTCCAATGCATCACCGTAGCCATAGGTTTTACCTGTCAGCTCATCGGCATTTTTTAATGGTGACGAAACGATATAACTAAGTTCTTTTGAACTCAGTCCAAAGCTTTTATTTAATTCAATAGTATAGGTTTTCATCTCACCGGAAGGGTTGTGCAATGAGATATATCCTCCTGTTTCATTCCAGGCTGTATAACCGTATACTTCTTCCTTTTTTGGATTACCCCCATGCATTTTTGCTCTTTTGAAATAAGGGAAAGCTTTATGCGCCCATTTTAATCCCTCGGCCAAAACATCCCAATCGCTCTCTGAAAGCTGTTGTGTTTTGATATACAGTTCAATGAAACCAGTACCTCGAGACAAATTCATCCATAGGTATTCTGCAAATTTTTCAGGGCTTTCTCCGGTTTTTACTTTTTTTGGTTCATGATTGAAAACGGAGTGTATTGGGTATTGCGTCTTTTCTTTTTGCCAGGTATCATAATAAACACCGTCTCTGTAAACCAACTCCTGTGTTCTATTGCTGCCACCTGCCGCATCTCCCGCATTGATCATCCACACGGCATCAATATACATCAACCACCAGGGGCTTAAGTAAGCACCATTGGAGATCACTACATAAACATCTGGATTGACCTTGTGCTGCTTTTCAAAAAGTTGCATTAAACGCTCAGTTCCTGCAACCAGGTAATAGGTTTTGAGCTCATCAAATTTAGGATCATTCAAAAGTGAATCGGAAGGAGAAAGTCCCTCGGTGACTAACTGAGGCATATACGGAATGCCATAGTTTTGACCGTTCAATTCAAATTCTCTGATATTCAAATGACCAAAGAGTCCGTCCAGTTTGAAATAAGTCACACCATTCCTGGTTAGCTCAAGAATTCTGTCTTCCAATAATTGCATGTATTTAGGGCCGGCCATGGACATCCAGTTTCCGATGGTTTCAAAGCCTTGTTCCTTATATCGCTTCGCTGCAGGTTGAGCACCGAAAAGGCATCCGGGACTCATCCATAATCCCAGGTTTGAATTTGCTGCCTGTACATGGGATGTGCTGGCGGCAAAATCGGATTCAAATTTCTGATTGACCTTCCAGGCTTTATCCGACCAATCAGCCTCCACATCCTGCCAACCATCATCGATGACATAGGCGCTCAATGGAGGTACGCCTCTTTCTTTTACCAGTTTCTGATTGACTTTTGCCACACTGGCACCAAATTTTTCCTTATCTACACCACTCCAAAAGTCAAACCAGCTGTTGTATTGTACCTGGAGTCTTAGGGGTCTTATCCGGATTCTATCAATGTAATCGAAAAAGGCATCTTGGATAAATGTCGCTTCATCAGCTACACCCATCACCGATTTGTAAGTGGTATAAGTTTCACCAGCTTTCACTTCCCTGCCCCATTGATAACCACAGAATCCCTGTTTGCCCTCGACATAGTTGTAGGCAGCGGGAAACTCAATTCCCCAGAATGTGGCTGACTTGGTGGTATACAGTGGTTGACCCAGTCCGGGACGCCATTGTGCAGGCCCTTGCGCTGCGATCTGTTTGATTTGATAAGGTTGTGAAATGTCATTTAACGCCACTATCTCCACATCCACGCGCTCTATGGTTACATCCTTATCCGTTTTAATTTTCAGGTATTTCCTGGTATAAAAATCTTCAGGGTCCAGTTCATAATGGACTTCCACGGTCAAACCATGTTCTTTATTTTCCAATGAAAAAGCAAGGGAGTTATCTTTCTCTTTCAATACCGCAACAAAAGAAAAATTGTCGGAAGTAAGTTCTACATCGGTGCCCTCCGTATGGGTTCCATCGGAAATACGAAGTTTAAATTCTTTATCAGAATGGATGGCTATCTTATTACCTGATATTTTATTGTTTATTTCAACAGTGCTAAGTTTACCATCCGCAATGCGCATTTTTCGCCCCAGGTACTCGTTTTCAATTGTGAATTCATTGGGACTGCTGCTACAAGCCATCACCAAAGTAGCGGTTACTAAAATCAAGAATTGTAACTTTATATTCACACTAAAAAATATATTCATCGTTTTTATAAGTTTGGTCATCATGGGTCAATTCATTTATCCATCATTTGATTATTGATAATACTCGTGGAAAAGTGGTCGGCATATCCTGGGGGCATCCGTTCGATGAGCTCATAAACGGGTTGTACTTTTTCGTCTGCCTCAGTTTTTTTTATCTCGCAGCTAACCAATGTTCCAACCAGGCCCAGGAGTAATAGTAATCTGTTAAACATCCAATTCGAGTTTCTTTTTGTCACATTAAAAAATGATGATCATCTGTCAAATATTTCAATCGGGTCTTCATCAATTATATTTTCAGGAATGCAAGATCTTAAATCATCGATATCGGGCCGTACTCTGATGTTTTTTATGTGCACTCATATGTTCAAATACATGTTTTTTATTCGTTTTAAAAGAATAATTGTAAAACATAGCGCAGCATATTCCTCCAAGAAGAACAAAACCATATGATAAAACTTCAGGTGAAAATTTTGGCACTGGCGATTCATCAATTGCCCCTTACATGATGCTGGATCTGTTTAAAGCGGTAGACTATTAATCGATCATTATTGGCCAAAGACACCATTGCCCGGGTATTCCCTGTGTTCAGTAAAGCCATGTCCCTAATGTTGGAGAATAAATAGAGTCCTGAATCCCGAGGCTTAACGACAGAAAAATTTCCTTTTCCATCGCCCTTCAAAAAGAGTCCTACACTGGCATCATTTCTGGAAGTTTCTACTTCAGCATCGTATAATCCACCTGCGATGGTCATATCCAAAGAGCCATCATGATCAAAATCATGAACGATGATATCATTAATCGATGAAATCTGAGCTTCTACAGGCAATGGTTTGAAAGAAAACTTTCCATCCCCAAGATTCTCCCCATACATAGAGGAAAATATTTTGGCTTGGTAATGCAGTGCCTGTTCTAAGTTGGCAACACCATAAACATCAGAAAGGCTGGCTATGGCAAATTCATTGTAATTGGGAAATTTCTGCTTGAGCGAAGGAACCTGTTGTGCGCTGCAAGATCTGCCTCTTACAGGATATTTTTCGCCAAAATTATAATAGCTTAAGACAATGTCCCGACTACCATTATGATCAAAATCATCATAATAAACTTCGAAAGGTTCCTCAAAGGATGCCTTGTACTTATAGTTGAGTCCCAGATTACCAAGGACCATATCTTCATCACCATCTCCATCAAAATCTGCAGCTTCAATAGAAAACCACCAGCCAACTGTTTCATCGAGCTCTTTTTTGGATGTTACATTTCTGAAACTCCCCTGTTCATTTTCCAAAATTGTCAAAGGCATCCACTCTCCTACCAATATCAGGTCAATGTCTCCATCACGATCATAATCCGTCCAAAGTGCATCTGTCACCATACCGATCGCTTTAAGGGCCGGGGCAATTTCAGCGGTGATGTCCTTAAAAACCGGAAGGTCTCCTCCATCCAAACCTTCATTCCGAAGTATATAGCTATTGGCAGGTGATGGATACTTGCCCGGCACTTGTCTGCCACCAATAAAAAGGTCCAGGTCTCCATCCCGATCATAATCGAAAGGTTTTATGGTAGCAGTACTTTCTGAGAACCATGGCAGGCTGGTAAAGCTTCTCGTGAAATTTCCCAGGCCATCATTAAGATATAATCTGTCCTGATAAGCGTAGTCCGTACTAAATTCATTGCTTCCACTTGCCACATAAAGATCAAGATCCCTATCCCCATCAGCATCAAATAGTGCACATCCCGTATCTTCCAAATTTCTATCCGAATCAAACAAAACCTTCGTAAAACCACCATTAGGTTCCTGTATAAAAAAAGTCCCGGGCTGTCCCGCTGTACCTCCTATAAATATATCTTCAAGTGCATCTCCATTGATATCACCCACCTCCAGAGCAGGGCCAAGTGTTGACATTTTATGTGGTAACAATACTTCTTTCTTGTAATCATCGAAATCATTTTCAACATGGACATAGTCAATTCCCAAATGACTTGTTATTTCTTCAAATAATGGATCAAGATCACCAGGTGATGCTGGTTTTCTTACCTTTTTTTGGTCAATGATTAACAACTGGTTTGCCTTAACATTTCTTTTTTCAGTAATGCTACCATCCGGCCAGTAAACGGTCAACTTATTTACTTTATCTGTTGTACCTAATCCGAAGTGGGCATCCTGTATGCTGGAAGATTGGAAACCACGTGCATTGGTTAATTCATATGTTTGACTTTCAGGCCCCTTTTCACCTTGATAATCAATTCGAATTTTTGCCCCGAAAAACGAAAGTCTTTTTGCATTCTTAGTAAGCACTATTTTCAAATAATTTTGATCGTATCTTTCTGTATTGTTCCTGTAAATGAATGCTGGATCATTAATATTATTAACTACTAAATCAAGATCTCCGTCATTGTCCAAATCACCATAAGCAGCTCCGTTTGAGAAGGTCTTTTGATCAACACCCCAGGGCCTATTCACTTTTTCGAACTGCAGGCCATTGGTATTTCTGTACATATAATTAGCCAGTTTTTCCGATGGATACAGGGATAATACCTCTTCAAAATCTAAGACAGACCAAACATCAAAACTCCCCTGACCTTGAGGAGTATTCTCCATGAAAGCTTTAAATCGTGGCACACTATATTCCGTGAGTTTTTTCACGGCATCCGTATTACGATAGTCCATTCTGTAACCATTCGTAATAAAAAGGTCCTTGAAACCATCGTTATCAAAATCAGCAAATAAAGGTCCCCAACTCCAATCCGTAGTTGCGATACCGGCCAGGTGTCCTATTTCACTAAAGCATAATCTCCCCGTAGCATCCTTTCCTCTATTCCATTGTAAAGTGTTGAACATGTACTGATAATGGTAGCCGGCATTGACTGTTTTCCAAAATTTCTCAGGATCCATCCCACTCATGTTGGCTTTAAGCCTTCTGTTGTCTTCAGCAGCCATGTCAACAGTGACGATATCAAGTAAACCATCATTGTCCATATCGGCAACGTCTGATCCCATTGCCGAATACGAGGTATGTTTAAAGGACTCTAAAGCAACATTCCTAAAGGTTCCATCCTTTTGGTTCAAATACAAAAAGTCTGGAGTAATGAAATCACTTGAAGCATACAGGTCTGTCCAGCCATCATCGTTCAGATCTGTAGCCACGGCGTTCAAAAGATATCCAAAAGTTAAAACCTGAGCACTTTCCGAAACATCCGTGAATTGCCCGTTATCATTTCTGTACAACCTGCTACAGTAGATCGAATCCAGGTCATGTCTGATGGACCGATCTCCGAAATACCCCGGGTTTGGAGGATGATTGATCATAAAAACATCCAGGTCGTTGTCCTTGTCATAATCAAAAAAAGTCGCCTGTACTGTACCCGAACCGTTATCTAAGCCAATCTTTCCGGCTACTTCTTCAAATTTGTTCCCTCCCTTGTTAAGCCAGAGTTTATTATGATTTCTGTCAAATTCGCCTAAAATGTCCCGGCTTACATATATGTCCAGCAGTCCATCGTTGTTAACATCCGCCATGGTCACTCCTGTAGACCAGTTGCCATCATCTGCTATACCTGAAGCTTCGGTTATATCTTTGAACTTCAAATCGCCTAAGTTGAGATATAATTTATCCGGAACCTGATTTCCCGTAAAGAAAATATCCAATAGTCCGTCGTTGTTGATATCCCCAATGGCTACACCTCCACCATTGTAATAATTTTGTTCATGAAAAATATCCGACTCTCCCTGGTCTTTAATGTGATTGGCAAAAGTTACCTGGGTGTAGCCCGGGTCCAGCAAGGTAAAGAGCGCTTCTTGATCCTGAGCGAACAAGTCAATAGAGACAAAAAACAAAGCAATCAGTCCAACACTTCGCATCTTATTAATTATTTTTTCAGCACTTTTTTTATAATCCTGCTATTCTCCGTAATTATTTGGTAATAAAACGATCCTGAGCCCGAAGACAAATGCTCCGGCCAACTAAGGTCCATAGTACTGGCTTCCCTTAAAAAGGATTCCTGGTGGACCTCTCGACCAAGAAGATCATAAATCCTCAGTTCCACGTTTCCAGGCTTGGGGAGGTCAAGCCTGAAAACGGAACTGCTTGTAATTGGATGTGGAAAAATTTGTAGCATCGCTTTGTTCGTCGGAACATCCAAATCCTCTCCAAGACTGGTTATTAAATCTTTACCTTTGGTTCCATATGTTTCTCCGAGTACTTCTTCTTGTTCACCTTCGGTAAACTTCAAAAATTGATTGGTTGTAATATTGTATATTTTCTCTACTCTTCCACTTGGCCAAAAAATAGTTAATTCGCTGATGGTTTTATGGTTTCCCAGCCCAAAATGAATGGGTTTAATACTTTGCCCCAGAAAATTAGCACCATGATTCAATCTGTGCTGATACTGATTTTCTCCGGTTTTTATTCTAAGCACTGTACCAAAAGCATCCCGGTTGCTCGTACTTCCCTGTAATGCTATTTGCAACCAATTGCCTTTTTCTTCTATAACATTATTGTACAGTAGTACTTCATCGTCCCAATTGGTTACGATCAGATCTAAATCACCATCTTTATTATAATCAAATGTCTCCAGCCCTCGTGCATTGGCATAATGATCAACACCATAGCTTTTCCCGGATTCTGTAAATACATTGTTATCCGAAACAAACAGTCTATTGGCTTCCGGTCTCTGCTCAGCAAAATACTCCTGATTAACCACATACAGATCTTCATCCATATCATGGTCCATATCGAAAAATCTTGCTCCCCAGCCCCATCCTACATTACCCAGATTGGCTTCAAATGCTTTGTTTGAATAAACGCCTTGCCCATTATTGACAAAAAAAGGATTAGGATCCTCCTGCCAGATATTGGTCAGATAAATATCGAAATTTCCATCACTTTCATAATCGCATATATCCACTCCCATGCCGTCACCGGAATCAAACAGACCATACGCCAGTGTATGTTCCGAAAATTTGCCATTTCTTTCATTCAGGAAAAATTGATTCGGACCAAAATCGTTGACAACATAAATATCTTGGAAACCATCCTTATTGATATCCAATGGAACACTCGTCCAGGTAGAAGCCGGTGTGGCGAGTCCGGACTTTTCTCCTTTTTCTGTGAAGGTGCCGTCTCCATTGTTTTCATATAAGCGATTGGCTTTAATCCAACTGGAAACATAAATGTCCAAAAAACCATCATTATTAAAATCCCACCAAAGTGCGCTGGAGCTATAGCATCCTCCACAGTTGACTATACCGGCTTCCGTTGTAACATTTTCAAAGGTACCATCTCCCTTGTTATGCCAAAGCTGATCGTCCTCATGATTCGTAAGAAAAAGATCCGGAAAACCATCATTATCATAATCTCCCCAACTGACTCCCATCTTTATTCCCATTTCAACTTCCATCTGTTTATCATATTGCTGATTAAGCCCTGCTTCAATCGTAACATCCCGGAAGCCCTCTGCAGATCCTTGCAATAGTCTGTTCCATGTTCCGGGATCATCTGGATCATAAGCCTGGGCAGCCACGATGAAAATATCCAGATTCCCATCCTGATTATAATCTGCAACGGCTACACCATTTGCCTGTTTGATGGCATTGGGATCTTGTAATATTTTAATCTGTTGAAAACCTTGTCCATAGCTGACTGTCACAATAAATGAAAACAGCATTATAGTTAGTATGGACTTCATTTTAAATAAGTTTTGTAGGAATCGATCATATGTATTCGTCTATTATTGGAAAAATGTAACCGCATCAAGATTGATGCGGTTACACTTACTTATTAACTAAACTTTTTTAAAGTGTGGGATCGAACGTACCTCCCCAATCAGCATTTTGTTCCAGGTTTGGATTTTCATCCAAATGATTTTGTGTGATTGGAAAGAAATAATATGACTCAGGTGTCACCATAACAGGCTCTACACCAGTCACAATATCCTCAATAGAATAATCAAAATCTGTCGGAATCAATGAAAACGTAGCTGCATCCGCCGGATTAGCACCTGCTTTGAGATCCGGCAGTAATCCGGTTTTCCTTAAACCATCAAGTTGTGTATGCAGTCTCCTGGCTCTTCTGAGATCCCAAAATCGTTTACCCTCAAATGCCAATTCGATATATCTTTCATGATAAATGGCATCTCTGATCGCATCTCTTGACATACCGGAGGCGATTCCATAGGTATTTCCGGCACCCGGCTCAATACCAGCTCTTTGCCTGATATCCCTTAGGACTTGAATAGCTTCGGCTCCTCTGCCATTTTCATTAGCCGCTTCAGCAAAATTCAATAATACTTCAGCATACCGGATCTCGATCCAATCCACATCATTGGTTTCTACTTCTGCCTGGGAAAGATCTATTTCAAGTCCTTTAAGGCAATAAAAACCTGTTTTAGCATCTCCGATTTGAACACCCGGTGCAAATACATCTACAGGATCACCAACAGATTCTTCAAGATATATTCTTCTTCCTGCTACTCCTTCAAATTCAGCAATGGAAGCATTATAAAGCACTGTAGCATAAAATCTTGGATCCCTGTTTTCCCAATAAGTAGCCATATCATAGGTATAAGCTGAATTGACATCTCCTGGCTGATAACCATCAGCCATTGGATAAGACTCTACAAAATTCCATACGGGCACATCACCGCCGGTACAGTTTTTTGATATAGACAATGGACGCACGCAATTCTCTCTCCTTCCGTTCAATCGATCAGGATCAGAGAAAATAACAGGCATCACAGCTTCACTGGTATTCTCATTGCTCCAGATATTGGCATAATTTGATTCGAGTGCGTATCCCATTTGTGCCAATTCATTCATTGCTGTTTCGGTGGCTGTCAATGCTTGTGACCAATATTGATTATCAAAGGGATTGGAAGGATTGAATTGAGGACTTGCCTTATACAGTAAAACCCGACCTTTAAATGCGAGTGCAATGGCTTCATTGATTCTACCTTTGGAGCCCTGGAAACCATCCAACAGGCTAATAGCATTGTCCAGGTCTTCTATAATAAAATCAAAGGTTTCGCCGGTACTGTTTCTGGATACCTGTAGATCATCTTCCAGATTTTGCACATTCTTGATAATAGGAACACCACCATATCTTACTACCAGATTGAAATAAGTCCAGGCCCTTAGGAAATGTGCTTGCCCTTTGATCTCATTTTTAAAATCCTCTTCAAGCGTTCCTCCATCAATTTCCGTAAAGAGCGTATTTAATTGTCTGATATCGGAGTAATACCCGCCAAAAGTGGCAAAAGGGTGCCCATTAGCGGTGATTGCGTTTGCTGCCAACAAACCATATCCTTCATCCGAATTACCTGCATCCAATGGCCAGGCACCGGGCATGGTAATTTGATACAATCTCGCCAAAAAGGCGTTGGTCAGCGTTTCATCACTCCAGACAGCAACCGGGTCAAGTGCTGATACATTCTCTACATCCAGTACATCGTCACATCCGTGCCCGGCCAGAAGTGCCAGTGATATAATTGATATTTTTATAATCTTTTTCATGTCGAACTAATTTTAGAAATTGATACTTAGACCACCGGTAAAGGTTTTCATGAGTGGGAATGAATCCAGTGTGGCTTGTTCGGGATCGTGTTCTTTGAATTCAGAGATCACGAACAGATTGGTTCCAGTGAAAAATACTGATAATCCTTCTATGCCTAAAGGTGAAATCAAATTCTTAGGTAATGCATATGCAACATTCAGATTTTTCAATCTCAGGTAAGATCCATTACGGATCCAGAAAGAGGAAGTAGCATGGCCACTCTCAGGCCAGGCCCAACCACCCCCAAGTCTTGGATAGGCACCGTCCTGATTGTCAGGTGACCAGGCATCGGTCCAAAGTGCAAAGTACGGTCTGTCGGTGATCTGGAAGACGCCTCCACCGGAGTTACCATTTCCGAATGTAGCACTACTGCCATTTCCTGCTCCGGTACCACCTCCAGTATTCAGTGTACGCACGATTTTATCAAAGGCACCTACTCCCTGGAACAAAGCATCAATTGATAAGCCCTTCCATTGTGCTCTTAAAGAAATTCCATAATTAATCCTCGGTGCAGCATTATCCGATAGCCATGTCCAGTCATTTGCATCAATGATTCCATCAGGACCGCCTTCCAGGTTCTGCCCTCTGATGTCTTCAAAAAGTAAGTCTCCTAATTGGGGAGTTCTACCAAATTGTGTAAAACCATCCGGCAATCCATCCAGTGTGGCCTGATCTCTGATAATTCCCTTGGATATGTACCCCGCGTATCGATTCAGTGATCTTCCAACAATGCTTCTCCAGGGTGCCAAACCATCCGGCTCATCTGTGATCTTAATTTCATTCTTAGCGTATCCCATATTGGCACCAATTTCATATTTGATATCACCAATTTGGTTTTTGTAATTCAAAATAATCTCAAAGCCCTGAACATCTACTTGAGCAAAGTTTTCATCGGTCAATCCGGCACCATATGTATCAGGGATTGTTCTATTTCTTCTACCTAGAAGGTCAGTATTTTTTCTATAGAAATAATCAAATTCTCCGTATAGCTTTCCATCTAATAAATCGAATTCAAGACCCAGATCATAGGTAGTTGATTTTTCCCAGGTAATAAATGGATTAGGCGGATTGGAAGGTCGAACCCCAGTAAATAAACCATCGCCAAATAAATAGCTGCCACTTACATTATAGTTGTTTTGGAATTGAAAGGGTGGAATTCTGTTATCGTTGGTTCCATCATTACCAGTGGTACCCACAGATCCCCTTAGTTTCAGGTTGCTGATAAGCGGCACATTAAAGAAATTCTCTTCCGAAATTCTCCAGGCAAATGAACCTGTTGGGAAAAATCCCCATCGAGAATTGCTTGGAAATTTGTAGGAACCATCATATCTAAATGAGAATTCGGCAATATATTTGGAATCAAATTCATAATGTAATCTACCAAGCCAACTCTGTCTGGCCGTAGCTCCTTCACCGCCTCCAAATGTGCTTCTTTCTCTATCTGCAGAGGTAACCAATATTTGATCTACTGCATTAGTGAGCAGATCTTCCCTGCTTCCGCTTAGTGATCTTCCATTACTTTCTGCCTGCTCAAAACCTGCCGTTGCAGCAATGGTATGAGCACCAAAAGTTCTGTCATAGTTCATTAACCAGTTGATTTGATATGAATCACCGAAATTGGCGTTTAGGTCAATTCTTTCAAATGAGCTTCCAACATTGTGTACATTCACCTGAGAAAAATTGATTGGTCCCGGGATAAAAAAGTTGACACTTGTAGGATCACTTGCATCTCTTGGTTGAAATCTAAAACCTCGGTTGTGGATTACGAAATTTTTCTGATCTCTGATATTGACTTTATAGTTTCCTATTAATTGTGTACTCAGTCCTTCAATACCAGGTATGTCCAAATCGAAGTTGATGATACCATTCCAGGTGTTGAGCACAATTCTGCGATAATTTCCATTAGTCACCATTTCGACCGGATTCCAACCGGAGAAGGTAATCGGGAAACCATCAGGGTCGCTCCCATTGGTGGGTGTACCATCTGCTCGTGTATAGAATGGTCTTAATCTGGACCAGTTGAATGTGGTTCTGTAGAAGTCAGCCAATGTAAATCCTTCTCCATTGTCCCAATCAAAAGGCCAATAAAATCTATCCGTTACCCTTCTGTTTCCATTGATATTCAGTCCTATTTTCAGATTATCATTGACCTTAGCTTCCACCTTTGATCTAAAATTGTAGCGATCGAAATTGGTATTATCATAGGGGCCTTTAGCTCTATTGAAACCAGCCAACATGAAATAATTGAGCTTATCACTTCCACCCGAAACCGTCAGGTTATGCTGCTGCGAATTAGGATTTCGCCATAATTCGTCATTAATGCTATAAGAATTATTTGCAAAATAATCCAATACATCCTGACCATATGGAACCGGTTGACCACGCGCAATGGCCACATTATTTAAGTGTATAATTTCCTGTTGCGCCGTATAATTTGGAAGCGGTTTGGTTGTCCGCTGTGTACTGAAAAAATTCTTGTAAGTGAATTTAGCCTTACCCTCTTCACCTGATCTGGTTTTCACCAGAACCACACCATTGGAAGCTCTGGCTCCATAAATGGAGGCAGTAGCTGCATCTTTCAAGAAAGTGATGCTTTCTACTTCATTTGGATCCAACAGGTCAAAATCAGCTTTTGACTGGACAATATTGTCAATCACATAAAGAGGTGTTGTACCATTTGGGGATGCAGCACCTCTGATATTGATATTGGAGTTAGCGCCTACAAACCCGGAGTTATTGACAATTTGTACACCGGGTGCTCTACCAGCCAATGTATTGGATAATGCTGATGTAGGAATAGAACGAATTTCTTCTGCATCAACAGATATGGCAGAACCAGTCAGACTCACTTTCTTTTGCTCTCCATAGCCTACAACGATTACTTCAGAAAGCGTTGTTAAATCTGGTGTAAGCTGTAAATCTATTACAGATCTACCGGCTATCTCCACCTCTTCATTGAGGTAACCGACATAAGAAAATACCAAGGTGGTTGCATCGTCCGGGATACTCAGTTTATAGTTACCATCTGTATCAGTTATCGTTCCAATATTAGTATCCTTAACTAGTACATTAGCACCAGGCAATCCATTTCCTTCCTCATCAGTTACTCTACCCGAAATATCCCTGTCAAACACCCATGGTTCTTCCACTACTTCTTTCACATCAGGCTGAAAAATACCTCTTTCACTGACATAAATGTTTTCATTAATTCTTTTGAACTTAAGGTCCTTGTTTTTTGAAATAGTTCTCAATAATTCGAATAGAGACTCATTGCTTGCAGCAACGGAAATACTCCCTTTATCCAAGATGAGGTTTTCGTCATACAAGAAATTGAAATCCGTCTTTTTTCCAATCTCCACCAAAGCCTCCTGCATTCTGACATTTTCCAGATTAATCGAAAGATATACATCTTTCAGCTTTACTTTTTGGGCATTTCCCGTTGCAGCGAACAATACGCTACATAATAAAACCTGCAGGAAAATGCCGTATAATGTAATTTTCGTCATAAACCAGACTTGTCTTGGTAATGATAATTTCATACTTTTAAATGTTTTAGTTTAAAATCTTTTAATCTTTAACCATTCGATCCATCGAGACTACGGCAATATTCTGATGAATCGAATGCTAAGCCGGTAATATCCTTATTACCGGCTTATTTACTCATTAGCTTGAATTGAATTTAGACATAAGTTCTTCTTTTAAGGTTTTCCTTCAATGATTACAGCATCATCGACGATTTTATAGGTAAAGTTTGCATTCAGACTCAACACGTTCAGAACATATTCCAGGCTTCTGTTGTTTTCGAACTTTCCTGAGAATTTCCTTGTAATGATGTCCCCGTTATTGATGATAAATTGTATTCCATACCATCGCTGCAACACAGTCGCCATTTCCTTTAATCCGGCATTCTCAAAGAATAAAGTTTGATTTTTCCAGCCCAAAACCTCGTCAGCATTGAAATCACTTTTTTCGATGCTGTGCCGTTCTTTGTCATAGGTGAACATTTCATTGGGAGTCAAGGTATAGTCAAATTGATCATCACTGGAGGCATTGTCACTTACTTTTACCTTTCCTGTCACCAATGCCACCTCAATTAAGTTCTCCTCAGCATGGGCCTTAATATTGAAAGAGGTTCCCAATACTGAGGTGATGATCTCACCACTTTTCACCAAAAAAGGTCGTGAAGCATCCTTTTCAACATTGAAAAACGCTTCCCCTTCCAGTTGCACCTCCCTGGACGATTCACCGAACTGACGCGGGTATATAAGCTTACTCCCGGCATTCAGTTTTACAGTACTTCCATCACTAAGTCTTATAGTTGATTTTTGACCAAATGGCACCATCTTTTCTACCATTTCAGTGACAGTGGATTCATCATGTTGATTGGTGAGATTGGTATAGGCCAACCATGATAAGCATGTACCTACTAATAAAATTGCAGCTACCCGATAAAGATATTTAGGGATCAATCTTTTATTTGTGACTGGCTTTTTGTGCATCTTAATTATCCCTTCCTGGGATTTCTCCATTCTTTTATAGAGACGTTGAAGCACAACCTCTTTATTTCGGCTTTGGGTATTTTCAGCATGCCAGTATTCCTGAAGTGATTGGAAGATTATTTGATTATTTTCATTCTCTTCTAGCCAGGTGTTGAGTTCCTGGGTTTCCAACGGGCTGGTTTTTCCGGATAATTGTCTACCAATGATTTCGTAGATTCTATCTTCTTTCATTTAGGGTTGGGTAATGGTTTTGTTGTAGGACGAAAAAAAATTAGCCCACCCCCAAAAGTCAAAGAAAAAAATTTTAAATGATACCCAGAAAACAGAACAAAAGCACCGTTGCCAATTTAGTATAAGGTACTTCTTCCGTTTGATAAAGATAGGATTCAAGTTCTTTTGCTATTTTTTTAATAGCAATTGTCATTTGGTTTTCAATTGTTTTGACACTAACTCCAAGCGTCTCAGCTGCTAATTTGTGCGTTAGTCCGTCCTGTCGGATAAGCTCAAAGACTTTACGACATTTTGGTGGTAAATTATTTACTGCCTGTTCAATTTGTTCCTTCAGTTCTTCGACGAGGTAAGATCGCTCCGGTGAAATAAAATGACACAATACGTCAGCATGTTGTTCGTGCAGATCCAGTGTATATTTATTATTCTTTTTTAGGTAATCATAAGCCCCATTCTTGGTGGCCACAAACAGATAGGAATCCAGGCTTTTGATGAAGGGATAACGGTCTTTCATCTGCCAGAACTTAAAAAAAACATCTTCCACTACTTCTTCCGCTATTTCATGTTTTTTGATAATTGAAAAAGCGACACGATAAAGTTTATCAAAATAGTGGTTAAATAAGATCTCAAAAGATTTCTGATCGTCGCAAAGACGGATTTTATTTAAAAGGTCCTCAATATTTAGAATTTCAGCCTTCAATACGTTTTGTTTTTACAGTCACCCTTTACAACATATAAGTTAAAAAAATTTTATCAAGTTCGTATACTACTATTCAAATTAAGATCTTCTTTCAAAATTATAAAGTGCTTCTTAGCCGTTAAAAGTAAATAAATATATAGGGCGTTACTTCCGAATAATGTGCCCGAACTGGTACTAAATTTGCAATTGAGATATGGCATGGTTGAAACAGGCAAATTTTTGGATTATCTATAAAACTTTCGAGAAGGGCTGGTTAATTTGTATTGGTAGTTTAAGGAGTTGATTGATAAGATTTAATGTCCTTAAGGTAAGCCTTCAGGTATTAGGTGTCAGGCATTAGTTCAATCTAGCGGACTATGAAATATCATCCAGGCTGAAATCTGAGACCTGACATCTGAAGGCCCTACGATTTTTTCTGAGCTTAAACGGTATTGATTAATTAAACTCTGAAAATTCAATATCTAACTATATCCCTGCCTGTAGGGACAAAGAAGCCGGAAGCATTAAAAATACCTCCGGCCTATTGTATTGCTAATTTGATTTAATGTTTGAAGTTTTCCAAAGGAATTGACTCAAATTTCTCCGCACCTTGTTTTCGATAACTGATCCTCAATCCGCTCCAGATATGAGGCCAACCTCCGTAGACATTGTTCAGAAAAACAGCCTTTATAGGATGCAATCCTTTCTGCAATGCAATCGAGGCATCATTTCTGGAAAATCGCTTTACTTCACCATCATTGTCAATTAGTTTCCTATCACCAATAAAGAATTGGTCAAGGTCAGTGGAAAACTCATATACACCATCATCCGGAATTTCCACATAGCCTGATAATACAGCTGCGCTTGGCTCTTTATAATCAAATAATTTAGCTCCCTCTTTAGGGTCTGTTAATGTTCTCGATTCCCAATCATCTGTTGATCCAAGGCTTGCCACACTATAGTATTCCCCTTCTTTTAGTTTAAGATTTATTCCGGAAGCAACGTTTTCAACTGCCTGTGCCGCAAGCAGTGTTTCTTTCTTTACATTGATTGTCCGTACCTTACTCATCTTACCTGAGGACAGCACGGATCTTATTTTCAAGGTTGTATTATCCGAAAAACTCAAAGGTCCTATGTAGGCTGCAGAACTTTCATCCGGTTCAGAACCATCTATGGTGTACACCATATCAATAGGCCTGGTTGTTGTAAACGTAAGACTAATGCTGTCCAGGAAGGCAACATTGTTCGAAGGTCCTTCGGGTAATGGAATATGGTAATTGACGCCATGATGATCCAGCCTTACAAACTGATTATCCATTCTGGTTAAAAAACCATCAAAGTTCTTTTTATCTTTCGCAGTCCAGCCCACTTCAGCCAACGCTATAATTCTTGGATAAATACGATATTCAGCAATTTCAGGTGTGTACATATATTCTGTCCACACGTTGCCCTGTGTACCGAGAATGTGTTTTGCCTTTTCAGCTTCCAACTCTTTAGGTACCGGCTCATAGCCATAAGATTCTTCAAGGGTGGTATATCCCCCGATGGCGACAGGTTCTACTTTGCTGCTGCCCTGATAATGATCAAGATAAACCCAATTACCTGGTGTCATCACAACATCGTGACCTTGCTCGGCCGCTTCTATTCCTCCTTTTTCACCTCTCCAGGACATCACCGCCGCGGAAGGTGCTAACCCTCCTTCCAAAATTTCATCCCAACCAATCAATTTCTTGTTTCTTTTCAGCAACATCGCTTCAGCTCTTTTGATGAAATAGCTTTGCAATTCATGCTCATCGGCTAATCCTTCACTCTTAATTCGACCCTGACATCTCTTACATGTTTCCCATCGCTTTTTCGGTGCTTCATCACCGCCAATATGAAAATATTCGTAAGGGAAAAGCTGTGTTACTTCATCTATTACGTCTTCTAAAAATTCAAAGGTCTCTTCATTGCCGGCACAATAGATATCGGGTTCCACACCCCAAACATTTCTTACTTTAAAGGGCCCTCCTTCACAGGATAAATGCGGATATCCGGTTAACGCTGCCAGGGAATGGCCTGGTAATTCTATTTCGGGAACGACATCTATAAACCTTTCAGCTGCGTAGGCCACCACTTCTTTTATTTCCTCTTGCGTATAATAACCGCCATATTCCTTTCCCTCATCGATCCGAATGGATCCAATTTCCGTTAGTTTGGGATATTTTTTAATTTCTATCCTCCACCCCTGGTCTTCCGTTAAATGCCAGTGAAAAGTATTGAGCTTATACATGGCCATGACATCCAATTGCTTTTTGATAAAATCAACAGGAAGAAAGTGACGGCAAACATCCAGGTGCATGCCTCTCCATTTAAATCTTGGCTCATCGCTGATCTCCACACAAGGTATATCCCAATCAACAGAGGTGATTTTAGATTTACTCTCCACTTCGGCAGGCAATAGTTGTAAAAGTGTTTGCATACCATAGAATAGGCCACGAGGTGATTTCGATTTTATGGTCACGCCATCAGGCGTCACCGAAAGGCAATAACCTTCACCTCCCTGGTCACAAGTGTCGTCTAATGAAAATTGTATATAGTTTTTCGAGGGTGTGTCTGAAGTAATAGCCAGGGCCTGGCCTAATGCAGATGTCATTCTTTGGTTGAATTGTGTAACAACAGGTTTGATTTCGTCATTCTCCTGTATTATTATTTTAGTATTGGCATTCAAACCGAACACTCCTTCTTTTTCAGTTAATTGCAAAGGAAGCGGCACAATATGAAGGCCTTTGTTATACTCCTTTACTTCATGTTTCGGAGCACTGCAGGTTGAAAACAATACAACAAACACAAAAAAAGACATGATTGAGAAAAGCTGTTTCATCTTAATTCTGAGCATAGTATGTGGTTTTATTTTTATTAATAAATCAAGGAACATGCCTACACAAAAGAGCTTAAGCATGACACCTTATATAGAGATCGATTTCACAATCAAATCCCCGAAAACCAACTATTCATTGATCAACTCATACTTGAAAAATCTGAAATCAGCCGGATGTTCAATAGTTAAAACCAAAGCTTTTTTGGATCAAGCAATATTTCCAGGGAGTGATTTCACTAATCAGGTAATTCTAACGTACAACTTTTGGAAAGTTTGAAACTTTCCAAAAGTTAACCACCTGCTTATGATCAAATTCAGATTAAATGTTTGATTCAGTTATTGACAGCTCCGATTCATTGAAGTTGGACTATGGAGGGTTACTCCCCAGGTTTTCCGCTTGATCCGCTTTTTTCCCATTAAGCTTAGCTTCCCATTGTTCAATGGTCATAAGATTGGTTAATTGAAGCCATACTTTTCATTCATGGAAAATTCCCTGGTCAGCAATCCTTGGTTTGTAAGTTCCCAAACCCTTGACATCTTCCCTGTGGTTACATACAGTTTATTTCCTTTTGTTTGAACTTTTGCTTCCCCAAATGATTCTTTAATTTTTATCGGAAATTCCTCCTGCTGACAGCCAATGCAGGGCATCACCATGACAAAAAAATACCAGCACGTATAATAGCTGTATGGCAGATTAATTCATAGGACAACGGACTCCTGCTTATAATGCTGCTTTAAAATTCCAGGAATCAACCGGTGAGGTGGTTCGATTTTTCATCATCTCCTGCAGTTGCTCCAAAATTTCAGGATGTTGATCAGCTATATTGTTTTGCTCCGAAGGATCAGCATCGAGGTCATAAAGCTCAGGTTGCTTTGGATTATCCTTTTTAAGATCATACAAAACTAATTTCCAATTATCTTTTCTGATGGCCCTTCTACCACCTCTTTCATGGAACTCCCAATATAAATAATCATGTTTAGGCTGTTCCTTTCCCAACAAAGTAGGCAGAAATGAAATGCCATCAACATCCTGAGGTGTTTGTATTTCAGCCATCTCAGCCAAAGTGGGTAACACATCCCAGAATGCAGAAATGTGATTGGTGGTAGCTCCTTCTTTGATTTTTCCGGGCCAACTTGCAATCATAGGTACTCTAATACCACCTTCGTACAAATCCCTTTTGTATCCTCTAAGAACTCCGTTACTATCGAAATAATCGGGATCAGCCCCTCCTTCCATATGTGGACCATTGTCTGAGGTAAAGATGATGAGCGTATTGTCCTCAATGCCTAACGCTTTTACCTTGGCCACAATTTCACCTACCTGCTGATCCAGCAGGTCAATCATGGCAGCGAAAGTTGCGTGTGCCTCAGGTTGCGATCCATAGCCACCGATTTTGTAATGGTCGCAGTCTGCATCACAGCCTTTAAATGATTTTTCAGGTTCAAGTTTTCCGCGGTATTTAGCCATGTATTTTTCAGGTACTTTAAGCTCGGCATGGGGGATAATGCTGGGCACATAGGCAAAGAAAGGACGGTCCTTGTGAGCCTCTATAAAAGTGAGTGTTTGTTCATGGATTAGCTGTGGTGCATAGGCACCTTCTTTGTCATCCTCATTCTCTTCCAACATTACCTTTTGATCATTGTGCCATAAATGATAGGGATAATAGTTGTGTCCTATGCGTTGACAATTGTAACCATAAAAAGTATCAAACCCTTGTTTTACCGGGTCACCTTCCGAGCCGGGAAATCCTAACCCCCATTTACCAAAAGCTCCGGTGGCATATCCTTTTTGTTTCAACACTTCAGCCAGGGTGATGACACCATCATCAATGGGGTGCTGCCCCTCAGGCCTTACTTCCTTATTGCCCCTGATGGGTGTACGACCAGTATGTTGGCCAGTCATTAAAGCACTTCTTGACGGTGCACAAACTGTTGATCCGGAGTAATGTTGTGTGAATTTGATCCCGTTAGCCGCCAAAGCATCGATATTGGGTGTTTGAAATTTTTGCTGCCCGTAACAGCTTAAATCCCCGTAACCAAGGTCATCAGCCAAAATATAAATGATGTTTGGAAGCTTAGCGGTTTCCTGCTTCGATTTTTCCTGAGACGTTTGACAGGAGGATACTAAAATCAGGACTAGTGCCAGGATAATCTTCGTAATTTCAAAATTCTTGTATTGCATGATCAGTTATTATATGTACAATAATAATGACTATATATTTAGCGTGTTTAAATCAATGCCATTTTTTAAGGAAATATTTTGAAAGCTTTTAGGTGTCAGGTATCAGATTTCAGCCCAAACAATGTTTTTTGTGCCAAAAAATTATCTGACACCTAAGACCTGATGCCTGAAGGCTTATCTTAATGGCATTATATTGTTATTCCATCCGTATGTGATGATGACTCGAATGTAAAAATGGATTTGAAAGGATTCTGATTGATTAAATATAGGCTTACCAATCCAACTTTAAATTTCATACCTACTCAGATGCTGAAAAAACAACATACTGAATCATGAATAACATTCATCTATTCGCTCAGTTTATGATCTCCGAAACGTTTATCGGCACGTTTTCTCTTTAAGGATCTATAAAACATAAATGTGACTGCTATTGCAGCGGCCAATACCAGGCCTATCTTGAACTTAATGTTATTGACACTATCTTCAATCTCTACTATTGTGAGAAGCTTATTGACTTCTTGATTTGTTAAAATTTGCTTTTTCCCACCGGTCCAGGTCACGATGATGGAATCCACTAAAGCCGTTGTACCTAAACCAAAGTGAGCAATCGTCGAATTCTGGGATAAGTGACTGGACCCGCCCCCATCTATTTCACGGATCATTTTGTTTTTTCCTATGACTACTTCTATTCGTGATCCTAATCCATTTGCTTCTGCCTGAATACCCTCCAATGCAATCTTTATCCAATTTCCTGTAGCAAAATCATTACGATAAAGCCTGGTCACAGATGAAACGGGATAGTCCAGAACCGGCTTTTGATTAATAACTAAAATATCTAAATCACCGTCATTTTCTATATCAAATACCACTGACCCTCTACCTATTCCATAGTCATTCAACCCTATGGCCCGTGCTTTTTCAGTGAACCGATTCCCATCATTTTCAAAATAGAAATCGGCCATGGGCACACAGTTGGGATTAAGATCACCGTTTGCCACAAATAAATCCACATCCCCATCATGATCAAAATCCGCAAAATTAGCACCCCAACTGATGGAGACATAGTTCATGCCCAGCTCTTTGGTTTTATTAACAAATGGTTTATCAGGGCCCTGGCTCACCATAAAGTAATTAAAACGAATATTGGTTACATAGTAATCCAGATAGCCATCACCATTATAGTCTCCGATCGCGGTTCCCATGGAGTTAATTTTTAGATCCATGTCCAGCTCTTCGCTTACATCTTTGAATAGTGATTTGGGGTATTGATTCTTCAAAAGAAAATCAGGAGTGGCTTTATAACCAAAATCGTGATTTACAAAAAGATCCTGGTCACCGTCATTATCAAAATCTGTAAATATCCCACCGAATCCGAACCCTCTGTGGTCAAGCCCGTAATCCTCGTAAACATTGTCAAAACGTTTACCTTTTCTATTGAGTAGTAAATAACCTTTCGATGTCTGATTTGCCCCGACAATAGTTGCATCACTTATGGTACTTAATTCACCCTCATATTCAAGGAAATAATTACCAACATACAAATCAGGATAGCCATCTGCATTGAAATCACCGAAGTTGGCGCCCGTACTAAAAGAATATAACTGGTCAATTCCATATTCCTGAGTTGCATCTTTGAATGTTGAATTCCCATTATTGAGAAATAGCAGATTCTTTTCTCTTGGAATTATCTTAATACTATCTTTTGAAGTTATGGTAGTAATAAAAAGATCTGTCCAACCATCTTTGTTAACATCCGCTGCAACTACTCCCTGAGTTACATAGTGTCTGGTAAACTCCAGACCTGAGCCGTTATATACATTTTTGAATGTACCGTCACCATTATTCTGGTACAAGATGTCTTCATTCATACCGCTTGTAAGGAACAGGTCTTCAAATCCATCTTTATTGAAATCAAAAACACAGGCACCTCCTCCAAACATGCCTTCATAAACCACAAATTGATGATCGATCCCCGCCTCTTCTGTTATATCTGAAAAAGCAGATTGTGCCCAAAGCAAATTACAGGGCCAATTCATCAAAACTGCGAAAGTAAGCCAACAAAGAGACAGATTAACAAACCTGGTGTTCATAGTATCTCAGTTTTCCCTACGCCAATTCAATCCGTTTACATGGCTAGCAATTCTGCTGCCTTCTTCAAGGCCTACTCTATTATCCTGAGGCGTATGTATACCACCATAGAACCTTGAATCTGCGGTTTCTTGTGCAAAATCCCAAAAACGTGTAAATGATCGAGCCTTAAAATCCACGTCTCTTATCTCATCACGCTCCCGACCCACATGAGCACTGTCTATAAGAGTCAGTGGTTCATTGAAAATATTCTCCAGCACTGTGGCCGCTGCTGCGGCCTGTATCGCATGACCGGATGGAAAAGCCGGAAACGGTGGATCAGGCCAGAAAGATTCCCATTCCTGATCAATGAATTGAGGAATAAAGGTATTAGGTCTTTCGGAAAAGAAGTGATATTTCCATTTCCAGCAATTAATAAATGCGTCTGCTACAGCCATACCCATTCTGGCGTATGTTTCAGCACATACAATTAGTTCGGGATTTGTGTTTTTGATCACCGTAGTAGCCAGGTAATAAGAATGACCGGGAGGTGTAAATGTTTCATCAGGATCATCACCCCACCATATGGCTATTTCTTTTTCCTCCTGGGTAAGCACTTTGTCCTTTTCGTAAACACGCAGAAACTCCTGGTAATATGCTGATGTCTTTGATGTATCATAAGGAATCATTTCCGGTATAGGGAGATTGGCATTCTGTTTCAGAAATGTTCTGTTTTTTCCCCAATGCGGGTGTAATGGGTGATGACTAAAAGATTGAGCATATAAAGGAGGTTTCCAGGATCCTGGTCTGTTGGGATGAACAAATTCTTTATCAAAATTATTCAAATAGCCACGATGCCCTCCATCAGTCTTGGACCAATTGAAGATGGCTTCTGCAACCGATCTGCCATAGGTTATCGATCTTTCTATGATTTGTTTATCATTAACTTTCTCCTTGAAATAGTCGCTAAATGCACGTTCAAGCGAATCGATGCGAAGTTTATTGGCATCAGATGTTTGATGGTAAATATTCTTTAAAATATACGCTTGTCCGGCATTTAAAGAAACTATCCAGTCATATGTAACACCTGGTTCCGGTTGAGGCAGATTTGATAAACCGTTTAGCTGACCTACCATAGACTGATAACCGGGATACCCATGCACTATGGATTCATACATGGTTAAACCAATATAGCCAATTCCCCTCGATGCATATGTCGGGGAATTGGCTGGTGTATATTGGCTTATAAACATGGTCATTTCAGCCCAAGCTGTTGTTACATCTTGATCAGGAATTGATATGGTTTCTTTTCCGGAACACCCGGCAATCATCAGCAAAATAAGTGTATAAATAAATGGTGAATGTCTTCTCATGTCTGTTACAATTATTATTCTTTCAACTGATAGGAAACAATCGGGTGTTGATTCAATCCAAATAAAAAGATATCGTTAAGCTGAATAATACTTCTCACATCACCTTGAAGCTTAAGTCCTGATATGGATTGATTAATATAGTTGAAGCCCCCATTTCCATTACCCTTTAAAAGCATTCCATAATTCGCATCAAATCTTCCCAATCGTAATTTGGTATGACTATTATTTCCACAGAGCAACATATCCTTATTCCCATCATTGTTATAATCTAAAACAGTGATCGCATTCACAGGTGCATACTGAGCCTCCAATGGCAAGGCCTTTAATTCAAACCGTCCGTTTTCTCCACAAATAAAAAGCGAAGTCTCCATGTGATTGGCTTGTAAATAGCCCGCATTGCTTAGTTCTTCTTCGTTGAAAATATCTGTAATCGTGGCATCGGCATAGCTTTTATAAGAAGTAAAGCGTGAGCGCAAGCCAACTAACTGGCCAAGTAATTCATCCCGGGTTAGATAGGGATAGCTGCTTCCCTGAATATAATAACAAAACAAAGGATCAACAGCCCCATTATTATCAAAATCCTTAAAATACATTTCAGCTGGTTCTTCATCTGAAACCTTGAACTGTGTATTGGTTCCCACATTACCAACTATTAAATCGGGTTTTTGATCATTGTTGAAATCAGCTACTTCTATCTTATTCCACCACCCGCTGTATAGCTTGTCAAAATAAGTCAAGGTCCTATTTATCAGTTTGCCGTTTTCTATTGCAAAAACTGAAACAGGAGTCCATTCACCAACAATGATCAGCTCCTTTTCTTCATCCTGGTTTATATCCATCCAAACTGCATCATTGATCATTCCAAAGTTTTGAAGTTCCGGAGCCATTGAACTAATCAGATCTCTAAACCGTCCATTTCCATCATTAATCAAAAGATAACTGTCGGGTATTTCGGGATATCGACCAGGAATTACATGGCCGCCAATAAACAGGTCAGCATATCCATCTTTATTCACATCATTAACAGTAATGCAACTCTTACTCATCAGCATTTCAGGCAATGCTTTATAATCACGTAGAAAGTTACCCTCACCATCATTGATGTATAATCTGTCTTGTAACAAAGTGTCATTTGGAAGAAGTGTATGGTAACCACCACTGGCAACATAGATATCAAGATTACCATCATTATTTGCATCAAAAAACACAGCATCAGCATCTTCACTATGTCTATCGGCTTGAAAAGCAGCTATAGGTCGATCAATAAACTGCCCATCTTTTTGTTGAATAAATATCGCTGCACTTTGGTCTTTAGCACCTCCAACAAAAACATCTTCCAAACCATCACCATTAACATCTCCCTTAGCCATGCAAGGGCCAGAAAAGGACATTCCACTAATCAGAAGTGGTTGTCTTTTAAAATCATTGATGTCAATTTTTGGATTTTGAAATTTAATCGGTGATGGAATTTCATCAAATAAGGTTTTTGCTTCTCTTTTAGGATTGTTATCAGCTTGGGCATTTTGTTCATGCAGGGTAAGTTTTTGATTTACCTTAATATTCTTCAGCAACTGTTTCTTACCGGATGTCCATACAACCAGCAATGAATCTATCTCAGGTATATCTCCCAAACCAAAATGAAGCGTTGGTGAAACAGCCGATAAATATCCTCTCGCGTGGTATTGTTCTACACTTTGTGTCAACCCCTTGTACCAAACTGTAACGCGGGTACCAAGGCCTTGCGTATTTAAACCAACACCGTTGAGAACTACTTGTAAAAAATTGTTTTCACCATACTTATTCGATTCATTCTCATAAATAAAAGCTGGTTTGTTGATATTATTTACAACCAGGTCAAGGTCTCCATCATTATCGAGGTCTGCGTATGACGCTCCATTACTATTTGAAGGATGGTCCATTCCCCACGATTTGGTTCGATTTGAAAATGTATATCCCTCTTCATTTGAAAATATATAATTGACAATATGCGATGAGGGCATCTGTGCGAGTATATCCAAGACCTCCTCACGGACCAATCTCCCTTTTGTAGCGACATAATTGTCCATGTAGTTTATGAAATCCAAATTGGTGTAATCGCGATGATAACCATTGGTAACAAAAAGATCCTTCCATCCATCGTTATCATAATCCGCTATTAAAGCAGCCCAACTCCAATCTGTATTGGAGATTCCTGCCAACTGCCCAATTTCACTAAAAGTTCCATTGCCGTTATTAAGCTGTAGCATATTGCGCATAAACTGGTAATGAAATCCGCTGCGCACGTTCAAGTCAAACTTTGAATAATTGTTAGGAGACAACAACAGTTTTTGTCTCCGGTTATCTTCAGGGAGCATATCCAGCGTTACGATATCCTGCAGGCCGTCATTATTGACATCAGCGATATCATTACCCATGGAGAATTGACTGTTATGGCCCAGGCTTTCATGAAGTGTGTTTGTAAAAGTTCCATCATGATTATTCATATAGAGATAATCCGGTATAGCATAGTCATTGGAAATATAAAAATCGGACCAGCCGTCGTTGTCAAAATCGGTTATTCCTATTCCTAATCCATAGGACAATTGTGATCCGCTTATACCGGACTCTTTAGTAAGATCTTTAAAATAACCGTTATCCTGTCTATACAAGCGCACTCCTTTCAAAGGATCATCTATGTCCAGAAATTTCCTGGTACTTGCTTCATTGAGCAATGGCAGGGATTTAGGATTATGGTTCAGTAAGAGGGCATCCAAATCGCCATCACGATCATAATCAAAAAAGTAAATCTGATTGCTATATGCCTGACTGGCCAAACCGTATTTTTCTGCCTGTTCGCTGAATATGGGAATACCAATCGAATTGGTTCCCTGATTTATAAATAGTTGATTAGTTCTTTTAGCATCCGGTAGTGCTCCGGAATAGCAGACATACAGATCAAGTTGTTTATCACCATTGATGTCTACGACGGTGACTCCGGTTTTCCATGGCCCTGGTCTCCCTGAAGTACCTGAAATGGCGGTTACATCCCGAAATTGCATATTTCCATCATTGATATACAATTTATTGTCGCCCATGTTTGAGGTAAAATAGATATCAATTAACCCATCACCATTTAAATCTCCTGTTGCTACACCACCCCCATTGTAAAAGTATTCATACATTAAAACATTGGTATTCAAACCTTCTGTAAGAATATTTTGAAAATCAACGTTTGTTTGTTCCGGTGGCAATAACACAAACCGAGACGGGACATTTTCTTCATCAACCACATCCGAATCCGGTCTATCATTCGAACAACCAAAAACAACAATGAGGACAAAGAGGTATTGCCAAATTGCAAATTTCATCTTGGGAAAACTCATCATATTTTTATCAAAAAAATAAAAATCCATCCCTGCAACAGGGATAGACTTTTAATATCAGGACATGCCATGGAATACTTAATCATATCCCGGATTCTGGATCAATTTATCGTTTCTCTGAACTTCATCTCTGCTAATTGGTCTAAAATACATCTTATCGTTCCATGCTCGAGTTTCATTTTCTGTATTGTCAACTACGGTATAGGTGTAGTCATACACAGCCTTATCAAACCGGTATGGAACATGAGGAGTAGCTCCTGGTTTTAATGTAGCCTGGACATCCATGGCTTTAATACCTCTTCCCACGGTTGAGGCTGCTATCATCCATCTACGTGCATCATGATATCGATGCTCTTCATATACGAGTTCTATCCTTCTCTCATTTCTATACAGATCTCTAAGCTCATCTCCGGAAGCAACCGTTTCAGGCATTCCAGCTCTAAATCTAATTCTGTTCAACCAGGTTCTTGCTTCGGTTTCGTCACCTGTTTCAATGCATGCCTCTACATAGTTTAAAACTACTTCCGTATATCTTAAAAATGGCCAAGGTACGACTTGAGCATTAGATTGGTTATCTGGTAATGCCGGGTTAGGATCAATGAATTTTCTGGTATAATAATGTGTTCTACTTCCATTCCAGTTTTCAATGGGGGATTCACGTGTATCTATACCATTGATCACACCACCAGCACCATCCTCATAATAACCTGTTTGCACCTGATTGGCCGGATCTACAGCAGCTACATCAGAAGGGCGAGGTTTCCAATCAGCTCCATCAAATAGTATAGTCGCATAAAATCTGGGATCCCTATTTTCATATGGTGCACTACTATGAGCAGGATCATTCCAATCGAACTTTGTTCCATCCATCATCTCATAATCATCCACTAATTGCTGAATAGGTGTATTACCGGCCCAATTGTGGTATCCGTTTGGACCATTATTAATACCATAATGTAGTCCTCCTAAAGGCCAATTACTCTCCACTGTGTAGAGTGGTGAACTAGTTCGTTGAAAAAGTAATTCCACGGCAGCATTGGGATCACCAACGCTACTTCCTCCACCCATTGATAAAGAAATATAGTTATCCTTACCTTCCTCCGGTGAAACAGGCCCACCCAAATTTAATTTATATCCTGAAATAGCGTCCAATACAGCCTTAGCCGCTGTTTTTGCTGACTGCCAACGTGCGGTTTGATCACCGGAAGTGTAGGCGACAAGTTCCAAGTTTGAAAAGGAAGAAAGTACACTTGATCCACTCGTTGCTGTCGGTCCATGGTGAAGGTCGCTGGCTGCATACATAAGCATCCTTGACTTAAGTGCCATGGCACTAAACTTTGAAGCCCTTCCGGGCGTTTCTTCTTTTCCATCGAGCAATTGAATGGCCTTGTCAAGATCTGCAATGATAAAATTCACACATTCTTCATATGTATTTCTCGCTGCGCTAAAATCATCATCCAGTCCGAATGGCTTGTCAATCAGTGGAACACCACCATAGTACCTTGTTAATTGATGGTAGTAATAAGCCCTTAAAAAGTGGGCCTCTCCGGTCAGACGTTCCCTTAAAATATCATCCTGAAAAGTAGAAGTAGGAAGTCTCTCCAAAGCTACGTTCGCTTGCCTAATGGCCAAATACATTCTGCCCCACTCGTAAGTATTACTCACCCAGGCCAAATTCGAGGGAGTCTCCGAGCCTTCAGTAAATGTATTGATATTTCTACCGGCATGTGTGAACATGGCCTCATCCGTATATGATGCAAGAGCCTGTTCCTCGAACCCCCCATAACCCAGGAAGGAATATACATTGAAAATAAATGCTTCCGAAAGGGGGCCATCTGCCCAGGTTGCCTCACTTGAGATTTTATCAAGCGGCTTGGTATTTAAAAAATCCTTGTCACATGATATCCATAAAGTCGATGCAACCAACAAAATTCCTATTATAAATATAGTTCTTTTCATTACGATCTGCATTAAAAGGTTAAACTGAAGCCTGTATTGATCACTCTTGCCTGTGGATAATACACACCATTTCCTTGTATAGCTTCCGGATCAAATATTTTATATTTATCGAAAGTAACCAGGTTCAGTGCATTGACATAAACTCTTAAACCACTGATCACTTTACCCTCGCCGATAATAGTCTTGGGAAGTCTGTAGCCTAGCTCAATATTTTTCAGGCGAATATAATTTTTGCTAAAAAGGAAATAGGTATTGTTACCAAAGTTCCCCCCGGTATAGTAGGTATCACCTCTGCTCGCCAGGCGTGGATGTTCACTGCTTGGATTATCAATTCTCCACCGATTATCATGACTATATTTCAAATAATTGCCTATATCACCCGATTCTGTCTGAATCCGGATAGAAGCGCCAGTGGCTCCTTGAAACAATAATGAAAAATCAAAATTTTTCCATTGAAGATCGAAAGTTGCACCGAAATTAAAGGTCGGTGTATTATTCTCATCCAATCTTATCTGGTCATCCGCATCTATCACGCCATCATTATTGATGTCCTCGAATTTCATATCACCGGGAAGAAGTTGGGAAGTAACACCACTGTAGTCAATAGTATTTGAAGCTATCTCTTCCGCGTCCCTAAAAACACCTGCCGATTTATAGACCAGATATCCTCCAATTGGTTTGCCTTCTTGTCGCTGATAGTCAGGAGCTCCTGGAATTTCGTCCATGAATACAACTTTGTTCTTCGCGAAACCACCATTAACTCCAATGCTATATCTCAAATCCGAACTTTGATTATTGTATAAGAAGCTAAATTCGAACCCTCGATTGTCGACCTTACCAGCATTTACAGGTGGTAAAAGCTCACTGATCCCGGATGAAGCAGGTGTTGATCCAGTCTTCTGTATGAGTATCTGATCTCTTTTATTATAGAAGTACTCCAGCGTAAAATCCAGTTTCCCATTCAATATGGTTCCATCCAGACCAACGTTAAAATTATTGGCTCTCTCCCAAGTGAAGCTCGGGTTTGCAAGGATCGTTTCTTCAAGTGTTGTTTCTACTACGCTATTAATGGGATATTCTCCAAAACCATAGGTAGACAAATAAGCATATTCCTGCAACCTGTTTCTAAAAAATACCTGATCGTTCCCCATTTGTCCATAGGAAGCCCGGATCTTCAGGTAATCTATAAAAGAAAGATTGAAAAAATCTTCATTGGAAATATTCCAACCTACCAATACACCTGGGAAAAAACCAAATCTGTCTGATTCCGGGAAAATATATGATCCGTCATATCGCCAAATAAACTCGGCCAAATATTTCTGCTTGAAATTGTATTGAAATCGTCCGTAATACCCCAATCGTGCTCTTTCAAAGGCGCTTCCACCTGTGTTTTGCTGAAGTGATCCTCCGGCAAAAAGCTGATCAACCGCTGATGAAATATAATTTCTTCTGAACGCATTGAAGTTCTCTCCTTCGAATGTCTCTCTTGTAACCCCGGCAAGAATATTAATGGTATGATCATTTCCAAAGGCACGGTCATAAGAGAGCATGGTAGTGAGATTGGTATTTAACGTTGACCTGCTGGTTTGTGTCAGGCGAGGATCTGTAAAATTTGACCGAATAGAGCCTTCCAAAAGTGGGGTAACACCATCAGGTTCATAAGATATCCTATCCCAGAAATATAGCATCCAGGGAGTTTCCCATTTTTTACTGGTCTCATTACTTTTGTCAATAGCTCCGCTAAAGGTCAGTTTGAGTCCTTCTATCCATGGCTGGGTGATCTCAACCGAACCATTTGCCTGGATATAATCTGTTGGACTTTTCTCGTAACCTGTGGCATTTGTGGTAATCACATAGGGATTTTGTCCGTTTTCAATGTCGGGGCCAGGTTTTCCATTAGGCCAGACCTCAGGTTCTGTTGGCCTTCCCCGCATCAACATTCTGAAAATTGAGCCTGCAGATTGTGTTGGAAAGTTCCTATCCTCACGTCGAGCCATTACCCCTAACCTTGTATTAATATAATCATTCACCTTGGCATCAAGATTTAGTCGAAGATTATATTGTTTATAAAAGGTTGCAGAATTGTGGTAATAGGCATCCTGATTTACAAATCCCAAAGACCCGAGATATTTCAAATTCTCTGTTCCTCCTGTTATTTGTAAATTGTATCTCTTTTGGGGTGACCAGGTTTTAAAGGCATCTCCAAACCAATCAGTGTCCGGGAAGCCCCAAGGATCGGAACCATCAATGTGTTTCTGGACAGCCTCCGGACTGAAATTAGCACTTAAAGATGATACGCCCGGTGTGGGAGAGGTATATATACCGGTCGATTGAATGCTATTCCATGCGGCCGACCATTCATTGACCGGTATCGTTTGATAAATTGGAAGCTCATTCATAATATTTGCATATTCACCGGCATTTGACATTTCCGGAATCCTGGTTGGCTGTGACCAGCCCTGGTTGAAATCAAAAGTTATTGTCGGTTTACCTGTTTTACCCCGCTTAGTATTGATCAAAATTGCCCCATTAGCAGCTCTGGCACCATAAATAGCAGCCGAAGCATCCTTCAAAACAGAAATGGACTCTATGTCCTGAGGACTCAAGCGTCCAAGTCCACCGTCACGATCAGGAATTCCGTCAATGACAATCAATGGGCTACTGTTTCCTAAAGTGTTTGTACCTCTGATGTTGATGCGTGCTCCGTCCAATCCTGGTTCACCACTTGTTTGGATAACAACAACACCAGGCAAACGACCTGCCAGTGAATTTGAAATCTCCACAGCCGGTGACTTCACTAATTCCTTTCCCTCTATTGCCGTAACAGCACCCGTTACAGTTACTTTCTCTTGTTCACCATAACCTACCACAACAATTTCTTTCAACTGGGCCAAATCCGGTACCAATTGCACATCAACTGTACTTCTGCCTGCAACTGCTATTTCTTGATTTGAATATCCAACATAAGAAATAATCAATATAGCATCATCAGGAACGTCCAGTTTATAATTACCATTTAAATCAGTTGTTGTTCCGGTTGCTGTTCCTTTTACTATTATAGATGCTCCTGGAAGCCCCTGTCCATTTTCGTCAGTCACTTTTCCCGTAATAGTTTTTTCAAGAAATACTTCCTCGATAGAGTTTTTGGGTAATTCTTCTCCAATTCGTGATACATCAATGACATTATTAAGTCTGCGAAACTTCAGAGAAGCTTTCTTGCTGACTCTACTCAAAATCTTATAAATCGATTGTGTCGAGCCATTAAAAACAAAATAGACTTTATCTTCCACATCCCTCTCTTCATAGGAAAACTTGAACTGAGATTGCGCTTCAATTTCCCGGAAGATTTCAATCACCTCCATTTGTCGCTTATCCAATCTAACATATATATCATCGATACTCAATCGTTGGGAATTGCCATCATTAGCAATTACCAAAGTATAGAAAAGAATCTGTGCGACAACTATCTGCAAGAATCTTTTTGTAAGCATAATAATTGCTTTAAGTAGTTTTGTTTTCATACTTTTGTATGTGTTTAGTGGGTGAAAATTCATTAAACATTGATATAAGTCCAGGTGTTGGAAGTGCCATTTTCGATCACCTGGCTTATTTTTTAGGAGGTATCTGTTTTCATCATATTTAGGGTTTTATTCGAAAAATATATTGATCTCTTTTGAATTGATCTCAAATGAAAATTTCTCCACAAAGGCCATTCTTTCCAGGATCCTTTCAAGGCTTTCGTTCTTAAATTCGCCTGTATAGGTCATTGCTCTATTTAAATTGTGGGCTTTAATATCTACATCATACCATCTTTCAAGTTTCTCTTTAATCTCCGGAAAGGTGGCTTTTTTGAATACTATGATCCGATTAGTCCATTTTATGAAATCCAAATTGTCATAGGTTGAAACTTCCAATCCATGACGGGAGATATCATATATTACCTTTTCACCCGGACTAACAAATACTCTGGAATCCGTACTTTCCTCTTCGGTTTCTACTAATATTTTGCCTGTTACCAGACCCACTTCTATATTATGGCCTTCAAATGCGCTAATATTAAATGATGTCCCCAGAGCTGTTGTAATAATACCCTGGGACAAAACCTGAAAAGGTTTTTCGATGTCTTTGACCACTTCAAAAAAGGCTTCTCCTTTTAGCGAAATTGTTCGCTTCTCTCCGAATTCACTGGGATATTCCAAGCGACTTTCACTATTTAACCATACCTTGGAACCATCGGGAAGCGTGATCCTGGTTTTTTGTCCACGTGGATTTTCTTTGACTATTTGAGAAATTAATACGGGTGTATTGGCTGTATCCGGGTCAATAAAGTGGAAATAATAGAATGAAGCGGCGAGGAGCATTAAAACCGATGCTGCTATCCCATAATAGGATCTAAAGCGCCCCTTTTGCTTATTGTTGGTTGTCTTTTTTTGATTTAGTATACCTTTAAGCAGGTCATCTTTTTCATGTGTTGGAACCGTTTCGGCTTTCTGAAATTGAAAAGTAAGTATTAGTTCTCTGGCAGAGAGTATCGTATCTTTTTGTTCAGGATGGCCTTCAATCCATTTTTCCCAGAATAGTTGCGTGTTTTGTTTAGGATAAAGCACCCAATTCTTAAACTCCGGGTCGGCAAGAAAATCCGCCAACTTGTATTTTTCGTAATTCATTGTTCTTGATCTTCTGACCTAAGACTCCAAAAACCGAAAAATGACATCACGAAAAAGAATTTTTTTAAGGAAAACTTTTTATATCTGCTTTGATCAATTGATTGGGCATGATGGAAAATGGGGTATTTGTTGAAAAAAATATGTATATTGATATCTATTCCTCAAAGGAAAATTGAGGATGTGGCATGCATCCTCAATCATTTAAACTTATTCAACATGCATACCACCCTGGGGTGGTATGATTTTTTTATGCTTATTTTAAATAGGCTGGTTACACCGGTTCGGTGTTGCTTATAGAACAACAGCAATGTTTGCTTAGAAAGTTCATCACCATAACCTAAAAAAATATTCTTTTTTCAGCATAACCTTCCGAATGCTATCCTTGGCTCTAACCTCATCGAATAAGCACCCCAATTACCTGGTGATCGCAACCATTTCCTTTGTTTACACTAAGACACTAAAAAGGGAAAAACGACATCACGCAAATCAGATTAATCACAAAAGATCTATTATCCAGCGAGGTTCAAAATTGTCGATAATGGTTTTGTTCTGTCTTAAATTTCATTTATCAACCTGCTTCAGTCAAAAGCTGTTATTTCAAAAGATGCCGTGAGCATCAAATGTAAGTAGCAGGAATTTAGTATAAGGACTAATAACCTATATGTTTAAGACCGGCAATCAAACCTTGCTTTCGTAAAATTTAATATCATTATCTTTTTTACTTTAGCCTATCACACAAACTTTGAAAGTTTCTTGATCCATTCAATTAAAAGCTTGCAGAGCTGGTCGTTTTATTTCTCTTAAAAAAAGACAAAGCAATTTTGTCTTTAATCCTGAGTCTTTTATCTAAAATCTTGCCTAAACAAGGCAATGAGCCTTTCTAACAATATCAAATGATACTTTTTTAAAACTGATTATCTATTGACAGGTCCAGGATTGAAATGCAATTGGTGATCGGTACTAATCTGCTTGGTCTACCACCTATCAGGCTTATTCAAAGCTCTTCTTATTTCCGAGATTGCACGATATACCAGATTTCTGGCGGCCCTGGTACTGCCAAAGCCCATAATATCTCTTATTTCATGATATCCCAGGTTTGCATAGTAAAAATGATATATCGCTTCACGCTGTCTCTCCGACAAAAGGGATAATGATTTTTGGATCTGTGAAATTTGATCGTCATTGAATTGACGATTGATCAAAACATTTTCATATGAGGGAACAACGTGAAAATTGAGAGGTAATGTATTAATATCGGTAAATTGATTTTTCCTGGTATCCCTTATTTCCGTTAAAATTTTATTTCTAACGGCCTTTAATAAATACGCTTTGATAGAAGATACTAAAGGCAGTTTGGATCTTTTCGTTCTGATCGATATGAATACCTCTTGAATGCAGTCTTTTACAAATTCAAAATCTCCTGAAAATTGTCTACCGTAATCATATAATATTTGAAAATGCTGGTTGTAAATGTCGACAAATGCAGCTTCACTTCCCTTCGTAAAAGCCTTCCAAAGTGATTTATCGGCTTCTGGTGATCGATTCAACTTGGGTTGTTTCGGATCAACTTTGGTTCCGGTACTAACATTTTTTTTAAGCGGTGAGAACATATCAAATGCAATATTCACACATGTAGAAAGCAATTTAGACAAAAAATTCCTTGTTCCAAATCAAAAAACGTAAATATTACGTTTTTTGATTTGGTCTTGTTAATGACACACTATTTGGTATTAATAAAATCCAATCTAAATCACACCTTCGATTTTAAACACTACCGGACACTTAAGTGGGCATTGCACACGGTATTGTAACGCTCAGGTATTCTTGCTTTTACTGATACTTATATCGTCTTGTTTGATGACTTCTATGAGATCATTTACCTCAAGATTTAGGTTGGATAAAAATCAATTTGGTATGTATTAACATGACAAGAGGACAGGTTTGTTAAACCTGTCCTCTTGTCAAAAGTAAGACTATTGATCAATCGTACCTGTAAGTCTATTCAATCAATGCTTATCTGAGGCCATTCTATAAATGATATCATTGCATATGCCCTTTGTACATTTAATTCTTAGTATTTAACAGAAGATATCAGTTTATCTTTTACGTTCATTTTAACCGGGTCAAAACCAATGATTAATCGTTCTCCGGATTGGTTTACCTTTAAACCGGGAACTCGTTTACCATTTAATTTTAAATTGATGGACTTATATCTTTTTCCCTTAGGTATTTCGAGGGTCAATTGTTGTAAAGAAAGTTGACCATAGTTTACTACTACTTCATTCGTCTGACTTTTGCCCTCCCTCTGCTGGACCAGGCTCCCCCATCCTTTTGCTGCCGTGAAGGCTGCTTTGAAATTCTCTTGTTGCCATTTGGGAGCAAAAGCCAAATGGCCTTTTGGACCATGATACTCAAATCCACATGCCGCCAAATAAACACCATAGCTGGCCATGGCTCTCGAGTAGTGGTCACTGCACTCTATTTCGTTGTACGGATTTCGCCTTGAAGGATGGTATCTGTCATGGATTGACCGGGTCAGTATTAGGCTCTTTTCTACGAGGTCCTCTCCTTCCCACATCATATGGCTGGCTGCCTGGTATTCAAACCCGGACATGCATTCATTAAAATACCCATATTGCCAATGTTTTTCCCAATCTTTCTTTCGTCCTCCATTGGGCCAGGTACACATGACCAATCCCGCCTCGCCATCCAAGGCATATGGGCGACCTGCCAGGTTCACCGGCAAAGCTGCGCGATATGGCCCCATATCAGGAACATAGTTGTGCTTCCATAGTGCTTCCAAAGATTTTTTATTCATGTCTGTGTTAAACAATCTACCCAACCCTATCTGAAAAGCCCATCCCTGGCCAAACACTTGATCGATGTAGCAACCGGTCCCTATCCCTATAGCATTACCATGATTTGGATCTTCCCTTTGCACGAAATAACCGTAATCATCATTGAAGAGTGTTTCTATATTCTTTCGGCCTTTTTCCAGAATGCTTTTACATGTTTCGGCAAAAGCTTCATCCTTCATATCTTTGGCCATCTCATGACCGCTGGCCAATGCACAAAGGTAAAGTGAGGTGATTACCGGGATATTACCGTACCATTCTGCATCCAGTGTATTATGTTGCTCTCCAAAAATCATCCCGTTAGCTTCTCCATCCTCTTTGTCCATATCTATAAGATAATTCAGTGCTAACTTGATATTGTTCCAGTTTCTTTCCAAATAAGTATTATCGCCACTCATCTGGTGATCGCGGTAAGCTCTCATGATAATTCCAGCCTGGCCATCTGCTGCATCTCTATTAGCAATTCCTGCTCTGAAATCTATTTTCCCTGATTTTTTATCCATCACTTCAAAATCAGTCTTTTCACGCAGATTACGTTCGATTTCAGGGAAAATGCGTCCCATGGCCTGGGCATAGTGCCATACATGGGTACAAGTACCAGGACAACAACCTACTCCTTCCCATGCCCAAAAACGTCCGTCCTCGAGACGATAGCAAGTCTCGGTGGCCAAAGTTGAAATATTTACAAAAGTACGGTTCAGAAACCAATGGGGGAGTGTCGCATCTTCATAAAAGGTTTTTACCCAGGACAAAGTGCTTTCATACAATGAATCCAGTCTGGACGCCAGGTCTATGGCTGCCTCGGCCGCATCATTGTATTTATTTTTATAAAACCGACCTTTAAACCGATTGCTCAAATCGCTCCATTCGGATGGATACAGGTTAGGAAAATACCAGCTTATTACAAATTCAACAGTCTTTTCCTCTCCTGGTGACAATTCGATCGTTTTTTCCAGTTTCCCAATACTTCGGTCCTTAAGTTGTGTTGTTAGTTCTTTCGGTTCCCCGGAACCGAGTTCTGACATTTCTTTTTTTCCTAAACTAAACCGGCTATTATCGTCGGTGTTGCGTAACATCAATGACATACTTCCATGATCACGCTGTTGCTCAGGGTCATGGGCAGCATTTTTGTTTGAAGCCAAAGAAGCCGGGGCGTCCAATGCCAGGATTGCATTACCATCTTTTTGTATTAATCTGTTCCTGATCTTTGTTTTAACAGCATCTCCTGTACTGATATGTGTGGCATTTTCCAGCCATCCTTTTAAGGCACAGGAGACTACCTCGCTACCAGTGTTGCGCACGGTAAAACGCATGACTGTAGCAGGATAACTGGATGATTCCCAATCCAAAGGAACAAATGGTGAATAGGCTAAGAGGTCAACATCAACAGGTAAAGTATCATCTCGATAGCCTACCTTCCCTATTGGGTATTGTCCTTTGAAAGTAATGTCTTTGAAGCCTCGATAATCCAATCGCCTTTCAAGCACCTTGTTCCCTTGCTTAACCGCTATTTTGAACCCCTGTTCCAATGGGGAATCCGGCTCGATGGGCACCACATAATTGCTTCCGTCTCTCGAACGAATTCTCCTTCCATTGTAGCGGGTAATCTTTTCAATTACACCATTGTGCTGCTTATTAAAAATACGCCATAGCCATAGTTTACCATCTCCTCCCAGATATACCTGCCCTGCTGTAATACCTCCAATAGGCATACCAACATAGACTAGCTCCTTTCCTTTATATATTTCCGGTTCCCCTCTTTCGTATAGTGATTCAATCCATTTTGGGTCTAAATTTTTGTTCTCGGGAACAGTATATGGAACCAATTGTTTTTCCTTATCCTTTCCAATAGCAGGAAATCCAACAGCTGCACCTCCCATCATCACTCCCATGGCTTTCATAAAATCACGTCGCATAAAGGGCACCGGTTGAGGCTCCTTTGTAAATGTATTGTTTTCGGGTAAACAACATCCGGTGCCGGGATCACATTGTTCAGTTGGTTGTTTTTGCAAATCTCTTAAGGATATTTTCTGTTTCTTCATAAATCTTGTACAATTAATATGATGCTACTCATCTCAGATTTTTTTAGCCCTGACTGCGCGATTATTTGATTAAGAGAGTCTCATAGAAATGAGGAGATTGCGTTCTCCTACTTGTTATCCTTTGAAAACCCAATGATCATAATCAAATATTTTGCATTTATGTCTTTATATTTTGAACATTATTTTCAATTCATCACCGGCTTTCAAGTCAGTACCTTTCCATGTGATCTCATATTGATTATCAGTGATCCGTACACGAGAATCAATCTCCTTTCCATTAACCTGTAGTGTGACTGAGTATTTTTGTTCTCCATCACAGCGCAAAGTGATTTTAGATAATTTGAGTGATCCGTAATTAATGGAAAGGCCATTTGTTTGCATTTTATCAGCTCTCTTTTGAGAAAATGCTCCCCAACTTCGACCAGAAATGAAGGCAGATTTGAAATCGTCAGGATTTATTTTAGGGTCAAAGCCAATCTCTCCTTTTGGCTCATTTAAAGTGAATCCGGAGGCTGCCACAAATGCTCCGAAACTTGACATGGCACGTGTGTAGTGGTTGCCATATTCTACTTCATTGTAGGGATTTCTTTTCTCCGGTGCATATCGGTCGTGAATTGCTTTGATCATCGTCATACCTTCGTCGACAAGACCTTCGGCAATCATGTGGGCTGCAGCCTGGTAGGTAAAGCCAGTCATGCTTTCACTGAAATAACCGACAGCAAGTTTTTCCCAATCATTCCTAATCTTCCCCGGTGCTTTCTCAGCGCCACCTTTGGGAAAGGAACACATCACTGTTCCTCCTTCTCCAGGAAGCGCATAAAAACGAACATTTTTGATAGTAGCCGTATCCAAATAGGGCCCCAGGTCTTTATGGAAGTTGTATCTAAAAATAGACCCCAACGCTTTCTTTGTTTCATCCTTAGGTAATACCCTGGGTAAACCTGCCTGAATCGCCCAGGATTGCCCCAAGACCTGATCGATGTGACAACCAAGATAAGAATTAGGTGGGACAGGATTTTCAGGATCAAGGGTATTAAAGAAGTATTCCCCATTAAAGAGTTCTTTGGTGATATTTGATTTTCCTAAGGCAGCAATCTTGCTACATTTTTTGGCAAATGCTCTGTCGCCCATTTCATTGGCCATTGCTACTCCGGCTCGAAGAGCAGCGTTGTACATGCTACTGGTCCAGGCAATCTTGCCATACCACATCCTGTCCAGTGTATTATATTGGGCTCCTTCCAAAACGCCATCAGGCTGACCGGTTTTCTCAGAATCATGGGCGATCATATATGCGATACTCTTCTTGATTTTAGGCCAATGGGCTTTAAGATAATCGTAATCCGGAGCGGTTGTATGCTCACGATATGCCCGAAGAATTGTGCCTGCATGACCATCGACAGCATATCCTCTTCCATCATGTTGTCCAAGGCTACTCAGCTCCCCTCTATAGCTAATGATACCTGTTTCCTTAAAGGAAAGACCATAATCAATTTGGGTTCTCAATTGACGGGCGAGTCCGGGAAAAACTCTACCCAAAGCCTGTTCATAGTGGAAAACATGCGTGCAGGTACCGTGCCCCAGGTATACACCCTCCATGGCATAAAACCGGCCTTCATTATCAGGATCATCAGTCAGGTCATTTAAACGGTAACAGGAAGTAGTGGCAAGGGTACTCGTATTAACAAAGGCCCTATCCAAAAACCAGTAAGGCAGCGAAGAGTCATACCAGGTCTTGTTCCATAATTTTGTAATAGCAAGGTATTTATCCCGATTTGCAATAATTTCATTGGTGACATCTGCGGATGAGCTAAATTTCTTGCTGTAATAGTGTCTGAGATTTTCCCTGTTTTTCAGATGATGAAACCCACTTTCCGCCCTGTGCACATTTGGGAAATACCAGGAAATGATAAAAGTAAGTGTTTTGCTTTCTCCCGCTTGGAGTAAGATCTCTTTCCCAATAGTGCCAGTCAATCTACTTCCTAAGTTGGCTGTTGCTTCATGGTGTTCCGAATAGTTTATCTCAGGGATATTATAATCTATATCATTTTGTGTTTTAGGTGTTGACCAGCCATTCTCACCTTCCACAAGGGTTAGGGTCATATTACCGTAGTCGGGCAAGTCCTGGCTCTCATCATTAACCTCTGAGGACAATACCAATTGCAGTGCTCCCTCAGATTTCACAATGGTATTTTTATGCTTTCCCTTTGCTTTTTGGGCAGTCTGATAATTTGCCATATTCTGTAGCCAACCCAAAAGTTCAGCAGAAACTTCCTTATCCGAATCATTGGTCAATGTATACTCCATTACAATAGCAGGGAAATCAGAAGATCCATGATCGGTAGGTACAAATGGTGTATAGGCATTTAATTTTACTGATATTGGGAAACCTGGTTCCTCATAAGAAACTTTACCTATTGGATATTCACCTCGAAAATTGATGTTTGAGTAACCACCGGTGCGAAGAGGTTTTACACTGGATGTAATAGTATTAGGAAGCAATTTTTTTACCCTAACAGCAAAGCCTTGCTCAAAACGATGATCCTGAACCATTGGATTAAGGTAGAATTTATCACCAGGACCTCCGGGCTGAATTCTTTGGATATTGAAAATATCCCAATACCAAAGTTGGCCATCACCGCCCAGGTACACCTGCCCTGAGGTGATACCACCGATTGGCATTCCAATGTATTTTAGCTGTTCTCCTGTATAAATCTCCAGAGTTCCTCTTTCTGTTTGGTTAAAAGTGTTCTGGCCCATAGTCTCATGGTAAATACAGAGGAAAAGCTTTGAAATTATAAGTAGCGCTATAGTGCTGTTTTTTTTGATAATCATAATTCTATTTAAAAATTTTAATAACAAATGGTTCTATTTCCATCCGAATCTAAGAAAAACAAAGGGTATGGCAATAGCTCAAAAGAATGTGTAGATCGATTACATTTACCATTTGCACATAGATATTGACCTGATAACTTTGTTCTAGTGTAAACAATCATTTGGTGTTTACCTTATTCTATCATGATTTTTCTATTCTCTATATTATCATCGAATCTTATGTTTAGAATATAACATCCGGTGCTTAGCCCTGATACATCGATTTCTATTTGCCCGGAAGCGCTTTGAGCATTTGTTATTGACTCAACTATTTGATTTGCCAAATTTTTGATGGTTATTTTTACAAGTTTTGGTCTTTGTTCTCTTTTTATTTGGACGAACAAACGCCCATTGGCATTAGGATTAGGAAAAATTTTGTAGTCATCATTGAGATGATGGGATCCTATGGTGGTAATTATTTCTCCATTAAAATACTTTTCGGCCAAGGCAAAAGCAGTTGCTCCTATTTTATCACCAATTAACCTTCCCGGAACATCATCTACCGGAGGATGGATACCTCCCCATATTCTTGAAAGACTGCATTGATCCGAAGCATCGTAATATTTTGCCCATTGTAATATTATATCTTCACTAGGCCCCTCTTCAAAAACCAGGAATTCATTTTTTTTAGCAACAAATTCGCCTACTCCACCCGGGAAATATTCATCGCCTGTTAGGAGTGTAAGCACTTTGGCTGCGGCTCTGGAATAAGTGGAGTGCCCCGACACATAACCGGCGAATGGTGGGGTAACGAATGTAGGCCTCTGATAGGGCATCCAGTTTTGAGCAAGTATCCAGCCAACACCAGCCATATCGGTTTCCGGATCAGCGATGAAATTATGTCCGCGCCATGTATATAATTTAATCTTTCCAACATGCTCATTATTCTCTCCGGCAAGCTCATCAGCTTCATTGACCAACTCAATATATCCATCCACCAAAGGAATCCCTTCGACATGATAACTGGGCAATGAGACATCCGTTGATTGGCCTTTGAAAGCCATATATCGAATAGCGGAAATCGGCCTTATATAGTCATAATATCCTTTTATGCCCCAGGCTGAAATAGCGGCATCATGCATAGCACCGGCAAGCGCAAAATATGATTTTACATCCCATTCCAAATCACCCAGTACTTTCCCTTCTCCTTTAAATCTTTTTTCAAATTGGGGATGATCATTGACATAATTAAGAATAGTGAACCAATGTCCCGGAGGTGTTTCAGAATCAGGTCCATCTGCCCAGAACTCGGCCAATACTCTGGCATAATCGCCCCTTTTTACCATTTGAGGAGCATAAGGCTGCCCAGTTTTCGGATTGATGTCATATCCGGTACTATGATCACCGCCTTTCAGGTAATCATAAAATTCTCTTAATCCGACAATACTTTGAGGAAATTCTTCAATATCTAAATTTCCTATGGAAGCAGGTGAAATGTCCCACAAAGTACTTTCATTTGAATCCAAATGAGCACCCCAAATAGAAACTAAGGAAAAGTTCCACTTATACTCATCTGAATCGCCTTTACCATCTCCTTGAATATAAGCCGGTTTATCAGGATCATGATATACATAGTAATCAGAATTGTTTCTATTGTAGGTAACTTTATCTTTTTCTTCCAAAGAGAAGGGAATAACATTTCCCCACTCAGGGCTTAAAAACTCAGGGGTATTTCCAGGTATCTCATTTCCTGCCTGGTCTATGAATGTATCAAAGGCTAATGGCTGCCATCTGTTCGGATCCATTATGCCCGGATCACCATTTTCATTCAATTCAAGAGGATTGTTCAGAGCTAAGGCATTATTAACTGGCGAATAAAAGAGATTCGCATAATCATTCTTTTCATTTGATCCGTCTCCAAATCCAAATTCAATGATTTGCGCCGCTATATAATTTCCCAAATCAGCAGGTGTACCATTTACATAATCTGTTCCTTCATAATGTATATCATAACCATATTTAATCATGATGTCGTCTATAATTTCAAAAGTTTGGTCAACCCCCGGAGAATATTGGTATCTGCTTTTTATTAATCTGTAACAAGCAAAAGACAAAGCCTCCATTTTAGAAGATTCAATATTAGCAGGGGTTGATACTCCTTCGAAGGGGATCAATTGGCCATTGTGTTCCTGGCCAAGGAAATAAGTGGATACCTCAGTATTATATGCAGCCCAAGCATCATACATAGCAGCTGAAATGTGAAAAAGATTGCGTGCATGAATGGTAGGCCTGGCATAATCATTCCTTATACCTTCCAGTAAGGCTTCATTCCATTCCCGAGCAATTGATTGACTTTTAAGATCAGTTAGTGGTGATAGACATAAAAAAAATGCTATACTGATCTTACATATAGATAAAGCTTTTGTCATATTTTTTAACTCATATTTTTAACATGGACCAGAAGTATTTGATTGAGGTATACTTTTACTGTTAATGAACAATTTAAAAGTCATTCTTTAACTATTGTGCCTCGAATAGCTTCATCCCCCAATTCCATTCTGAACAGGTAAAGTCCTGGCTTTGAATTATTCAACTTATCCGGACCGGTGAGCTTGAGAATGCCGGATCTTTCCATGGGAATTTCTTCGTGAATCAGTAATTCTCCGGATACTTTATAAATATACCAATCCAGTGTTCCCTGCTCCGGTATATATAATTCAAAGCTGGTTTTGGTATCAAATGGATTGGGATACTTATTTATTAGTCGAAATGAATTATTAGTAATTAATTCGTTTTCAGATAATGCTGTTATGATTCCCTCTTCTTCTGTTATTTTAATAGTCTGATTTGCGGGGACATTATTGATTGTTTCTAAAATACCATTTGGCCATGTTATCATTATCTCATCAACCATATTATTAGAACCCAGTCCGAAATGTAAAGGCTTAATACTATGTCCTAAGAAATTAGCCCCATCATTTAATCTGTATTGGTACCGTCCTCCGGATCTCACTTTTACAATCGCACCCAGCGCATCACGATTACTGGAAGTGCCTTCCAGTTCTATCTTTATCCAATGCTTTTTGTCTCGATTAACCACTGTTGATTGATTCTTGTATAACAATAAATGGCCATTCCAATTTGACACCAGCATATCTAAATCGCCGTCGTTATCATAGTCAAATACTTCCAGCCCTCTTGCATCCAGATTATTATCTACTCCCAAAACTGAGGACATATCATTGAATCTTTCATTTTCAAATTCAAAAAACATATTGAGGTCTTCTGTTCCGCTTAGTTCGTTGCCGGTAACTACATACATATCTTCATCCATATCATGGTCCGCATCAAAAAACCTTGTTCCCCATGCCCAACCAGCACTATCAATTCCGAGTTCTTTGGCTTTGTCATCAAAGGTTCCATTGTCGTTTCTTACAAAGAATGGATTCGGTTGTAGGGCAAAGATGTTAGTCAGGTATATATCGAACAACCCGTCATTGTTGTAATCACAAATCGCTCCGCCCATCCCTTCTCCATGATCTTCCAATCCAAATTCTTTGGTCATTTCCACAAATGTTCCGTCTCCCTGATTCAAGTAGAAAAAATTATGGCCAAAATCGTTGATTACGTAAATGTCCTGATAGTTATCATTGTTTACATCGATCGCCAGACTTGTCCAGGTATTTCCTGTATCGCCCAAACCACTTTTTTCGGTTACATCTTTGAAGGCCCCTTCCCCGTCATTTTCATACATTCGATTTGCTTTTAACCAATCGCTAACATATAAATCCAAATCCCCATCCTTATCGTAATCCAGCCAAAGACCATTTACACTATAGCAATCAATACAACCTCTGACACCTGTTTCGAAGGTTACATTGGAGAAAGTTCCATCTCCATTGTTATGCCATAACTCGTCTCTCCCAAAATTTGAAAGAAAAAGATCCGGATATCCATCATTATCATAATCGCCCCAACTCGCTCCTAGCTTGATACCATTAATACCTCCACCGGATTTTCGGAATTGTTGTGTAAAGCCTGCAGAAACTGTAAAATCCAGGAATGTGCCTCTTTCATTTTTCAGCAACCTATTCCACGTACTTTTATCATCTTTATCGAAAGAATCGAAGGCAACTATAAAAAGATCAAGATCTCCGTCCTTATCATAATCAGCCACCGCCACTCCATTCGATTTTATTAGTTGACTTTGTTCCGGGAATGTACCTACTAGCTCAAATTGTTGACTATATCCCTTGTTAATGAAAAGGACATAAATACAGATCTGAAAAATACTAAATAGAAAAGCCTGGGTATATTTCATTCCAAGATACATTCAAAATCAAACCTCATTGTAAACACTTCATAAACATCACCAGGTGAGTAGTTTCACCTGGTGAGTTTTTGATTCGATCAAGGCTTACCAGCCAGGGTTTTGAGATATTTTCGGATTCTTATCTATCACTCCTTGTGGAACCGGCCATAGATAACCTCTTGAGGCATCAAACATAATTGGCTCTGCAACTACCTTGGTAGCTGTCCAGTCTCCCGGCCTGTTCAAATAGTCGTCAAAAGACTCATTGATTCCAAACAATACTCCGGCTGAGGGGTTCATTGCGTTTTCAGCTTCTTTCCATCGAAGAAGATCAAAATACCGCTTTTCTTCGCTAACCATCTCTACTCTCCTTTCATGCCAAATTTTGGCTCTCATGTCAACCTGATTACCCTGCAATGGATTTACACTCGGTAAGCCAGCTCTTGCACGAACCTGATCCATAGCCCAGGAAATGGAATCATTGCCTGGCGCAGTTTCATTCAATGCTTCTGCATAAAGTAAAAGTGCATCTGCATATCGGTAAATAATCCAGTTGGTCCAGCCCCATACATGGGTGGCTTCCAAATCCACATGTTTAATACACCAGTAGCCACTTCGGCCTCCGCCACCTTCACCTCCAATGGCTTCAGGATTACCGATCTCAGGATGAGATTCAAACGGTGAGAATATAAATTCTTGTCCTGCCGGGGTAACTCTTAAAACATCTTTTCCCGGAAGTAAAAACCATTCGAGCAACCTTTTATCTCTATTTGCCCAGGGATCTGTTATATCATACAATGGGGATTCCTGAATTGATAAACCATCAATACATTCATAGGTATCTACCAAATTACGTGGAGCACTAAAGCTGGCCCATCCACCACCTCTAAGACCAACACCACCTGGCAAGCCCAAAATATCGATAAAGTTTGTAATCTCTTCCTCTACATACTGACGTGCTAAAATTGCCTCACTTCGTGCATTATTAGTTTTAGATAGAAAGACATCTGTGAGATCAGGGCTAAGTTCATATCGGTTTTTTTGTATCAGGGTCCCAAGTGCATTGGCTGCCTGCCTCCATAACTGATCCGCTGAAATATCGCTAATGCTTCGGCTATGATATTGATCCATGGAAGCCATCCACATCAGAACTTCAGCTTTAAGCATCAATGCGGCATCCTGAGTTATACGCCCCGTTTTATCATCTGTATCCGGTAAAAAGGCGACTGCCGTATTCACGTTTTCAAGGATAAACTCAAATACCTCCTTTTGTGAACTCCTGGTCAACTCCCTTGAAGCCTCAAGCGTAATAGGCTCTGTTACCAAGGGTAAATCGCCCCAGTAACGCGACATTCGAAAGTATTTCATTGCCAGAATAAATCTTGCTTGTCCTTCGAAATTCCTGGCATTGTCCTCATTCTCGAATTCAATTGTCTCAAGATTTGCCAGATAGTTCAAAATCCTTCGTATATCCTGATACTTCCATTCAGACCAAAAATAATCCGGCTGGATATGCCCTGTGGTCGGGGATAAAGACCCTTGCTTGATCTGCCCCAAACCTCTTTCGCCCCAGGCATTGGTCATGATCGCATTATCGCTGTAACATTCTGTCCACCATCTCCTTGCATTTGGTAAATAGTCATAAAGTTGGTTCACCGCTATCTCTGCATCAAGCTCTGATTGCCAGAAAGTAGTTTCCGAAGGTGCATGTAATGGTACACGATCAAGAAAATCTTCCGAGCAACTCAATAAGGTTATCAAACCTAATACTAGTATATATTTATTTTTCATCTTAGCTAAAATTTAAGTTGTAAACCTAAAGTGAATGTTCTAGGTAAGGGATAATGACCACCCTCAGGGTCAAATCCATCATAATTAGTCCAAAGTGCCAGGTTCTGTCCACTTAGATACACTCTTGCATAATCAATCTTAATCCTTTGAATCAGATCGAGCGGGAGGTTATATCCCAATTGAATTCCCTGAATTTTAAAGTAATTCGCTTTTCTTAGCCAGAAACTTGATACCTCCGTATCGTTTGCAATGGTGCTGGTTGTAATTCGGGGAAATGACGCACCAGGATTATCTTCGGTCCAACTATCCAAATGCATTGGTCGTGCATTATTAGCCAGGAAAAATGCCCATCCTTCATAACTTTGAATGTACCTCACATTATTGGTGACCCCATAAAAATTGGCTGTCAAATCAAAACCCTTGTAACCCAGGTTCAAATTAAACCCGTAACGTACGGGGAATTTATCGTTCAATACCACGCGGTCATCACCGTCAATGACACCATCATCGTTTTGATCTCTGTATTTGATATTTCCGGGTTGTACATTTGCCTGGAATGCATGGCCATCCACATCCTCAGTACTTTGGAACAAACCAAGTGCTTCCAATCCATAGAAGGCTCGATATCGGCTTCCTAATTCCGTATAAAGGCGTCCTCCATTACCTTCCAGGAAAAAGTCAGGACCATCCTTCAGATCTGTAACTTCATTGGCTGAATAAGCCGCATTGAAGTCAGCTCCAAATTCCAGGTCATTTGCAAACTTATGTCTGAATGAAACCAATCCTTCAACTCCCCTGTTAACCAATTCCAAACCATTGATGATTGGAGCTCCCAGTCCATATTCAAAAGGAACATTAGGGTCGTTAAATAATATATCCTGCCTTTTGTTTGTAAAATATTCAAACGTGAAATTCAGCTTATCTTCAAACAATCCAAGATCAAGACCGATGTTAGTCATAATAGCTTTTTCCCAGGTTATTTCCGGATCAAAAGAAGAATTACTAAATGCTCCCGGCACTATGACACCGTTAAACGCATAGGCTTTAGGAGAATAACTCAAAATATTTCTTGTTTCATATCTTCCCACTTTTGCAGCATCACCCAAAATCCCCCATGAAGCACGTAATTTCAAGTTTGATATGAAAGGAATGCTATTCGCAAAGAAGCTTTCCTTGTATATATTCCATCCAGCTGAAAATGATGGGAATACTCCGGTTCTGAACCCTTCACTGAACCTGGATGAACCATCAGATCTTACATTGGCTTCGAACAAGTACTTACCATCGTAATTATAGGCAACTCTACCGAATAAAGACCGAATGGCATCATGACCAGCTGTTCCACCATTATCCTTGATACCTGCTCCGATATCCAGGACGTAAATATTCTCGAATCCTGGCTCCTTTCTTGAGGCCCAGAAACTACGATCTTCATTTTTCTCCTGAGAATACCCAGCAAGGAAGTTGAAATTGTGTGCTTCATGCAATGTGATGGAATAGTCAGTCGTAAGCTGCAAGATGGTTGATTGAAAATTGCGGAAGCCATTATACAAGGTTAGGTTAGAAAGAGGATCTTGGCTGTATAGCGTACCATCCGTATTGTTAAGTCTTATTGGTTTCTGAAAATTATCTTCATACAATTCGGAAGTTCTTACAGAATACATTGGCCGGATATTCCAATTTTCCAGAGGTGTAATATTCGCAGTAAAAATTGCCAATGCTTCCTTGAATAAATCAGTATTCAAACCTCCCTGTTCTATAACTGCTATAGGATTCCCGCCAGGAACACCACCAGGGCCAAAATGTGTCCCATCTTCATTATAAATTGGAATAATAGGTGCTATTCTTCGGGCTGCATCCAGACCGCCAAAACCGCTTTGAGGCTCATTGATCTTCGTCTGGGTATATTGTACATTGGCACGAAATGATAACCAATCAGTCACATTAAAAGTTAAATCAGGTCTTATAACAAACCTTTTGTAATCATTCTTTTGCAAAGTACCTGATTGGGTATCATAGGAAGTCGAGAAATTGTACCTGAACTTATCAGTGTTGCCGGAAAGTGATAAATGATTGGTGCTGATCACCTGATTTTTCTCAAATATTTCCTCATACCAAATATGATCAGGGATCGTACCATTTCTAACATTGGCAAAGTCCTGATCGGTATATTCGGGGCTGGCTCCTTCATTAACCCTCGCCTGATTAAAAAGGGTCATAAAGTCCTCAGCCCCGACATAGTCAATAAAATGTAAAGGATTCTGTATACCAATATTAGCTGTCCAGGATACTTGCAATCCTTTATCTTTATTTCCTTCCTTTGTGGTTATAAGTAATACTCCATTTGCTGCACGTGAACCATAAATTGCTGAGGAAGCAGCATCTTTTAATACTGAAACAGATTCTATATCATTAGGATTAAGTGTATATATATTCCCGGGTACACCATCAATGATTACTAGTACGCCTGAACTACCGCCAATTGTTGAAGTACCTCTTATGTTTATGTTCGCTCCACTTCCCGGAGCACCGGAGCCATTGGTAATATTAAGTCCCGGAGTTTTCCCTTGAAGTAATTCCTGAACATTAGTAACCGGCCTGGCTTGAATCTCTTCAGAACTAACGGTTCCAACAGCTCCTGTAAGATTTACTTTTTTCTGGGTACCATAACCAATCACCACTACTTCCGAAAGGGTAGAAATATCCGGGGTTAAGTTTATGTCAATTGTGGATCTGTCGCCTATTTCTATTTCCTCAGAAATATATCCAACATAGGAAAACACAAGCGTCGTGGCACCATCAGGTACAATTAATTTGTAATTACCATTAGAATCTGTTATGGTTCCTACGTTTGTACCCTTTACCAGAACATTTACTCCAGGAAGTTCTTCTCCGTTGTCATCAGTTACTTTACCTGATATATCTTTATCATCTTCACTGAGATTATGAATATCCTGTTCTATCAATGCTTCTTCATTTATCTCCCTTGCACGAACAAAAATGGTTTCATTAACACGTTTAAACTGCAAACCTGATTCCCTGGAAATATCACGCAACATATCCCCTATGGATATTTTTGTCTTTTCCACATTGAGTCTCTTTTCCGGATCGATTGAGTTCTTCTTGTAAACGAATTCAAAATCCGTGAGCATCTCAATCTTTTTCAATGCACTTTCTATACTGACATTATTTAGTTCGATGATTATATGAATATCATGGACACTAATTTTTTGTGCAGTGCTGTTTCCTGCCAGTACAAAAGAATAAAAGATGCATTGTAAGAATATGCCAAAAATCGCGTATTTGGACATAATTAAAACTTTTTTAAGTAATTTTAATGTCATAACTTTAATCGTTTTTGGTGAAAAATTTATCAAGAACGTGAGCCTCATGTCTGCCGGTAAACCATTGCCAAATGTATGTCCGGCGGCACGAGGTTTTTTTCAACATGAATTTTTTAGCTTGTATTTATATACTTCATATTTATATTATTTAAGTGTAACAACTTTACCGTCTATTTTGAAATCGAAGCCAAATACATAACTCAATCCATCAAGAACGGCTTCCAATGATCTATTCTTGAAAGATCCGCTTAAGTCCTTGTCTTCATTCAGTTGGGTTTTGATGATAAAAGTGACTCCATACCATTGTTCAAGCTTTTCAATGGCTTCATATATATCAGCATCTTTGAAATAAAGAATACCGTCTTTCCAGGCAAATACCTCTATAGGTTCAAAAAGCTCCTTATTGGCAATATGAGTTTCTTTGGAATAAACCGCCATTTCATTCGGTGATAAAAGAATAGGGTCCTGATCAACAGTGAGCTCCTCGGTTATTTTTTCAACTGACACTTTGCCTTCTGCGACAGCAACCTGTATCGTATTTTCCGAAGGATAAGCCCTGACATTAAAGCTTGTGCCTAACACGACTGTTTTAATATCATTGGATGTGATGATGAAAGGTCTTGAAGCATCTTTACTGACTTCAAAATAGGCTTCCCCAATTAACTCGATCTTTCTTTCATGATCCGAAAATTGTTTAGGAATTATCAGCTTACTGTTAGAATTTAATTTGATCTTAGTCCCGTCAGATAGCTTAATATTGGATTTTTCGCCTTTCAAGCTGGATTTCTCCAAATATTCAACAGCTATTGTCTCTGTTTCCTGTGACTGAGAGCCTGAGAAATAAAGAGCGCTTGCTACGATCACCATACCAATTAGGGTAGCTGCAATTCCACGAAGGAATCTGGCTCTTTCTTTTTTTCGTGCTAATCTCTGAACCGCAGAGAGATTATTGTCTTCATTTACCTCCGAAGCAACATACTTGTTAGAAGCAACAGGTTTTTCCTTTAATCTTTCAGCATTGATTCTAGCCTGAACATCAGTCAGGATGCTTTTCTTATCCAATTCACTTATTCCTGTTTTTTTGTAATCAATGCTGCCTAAGATTGCTTTGGCCTGATCGATAATGACTTTCTTATCAGGATCTTTTCGGATCACCTTATCCCAAAAAACATCGGACGTTTGGGTTGGAAACAAAACCCATTGCTGAAAATCCTCGTCCATCAAAAAATCCAAAAGCTTATAACCTCTGTAATCCATTTACTCCAATCCTTTTATACTAAGGGCCTTCAATTTTCCATTTTACATAGGCTGGGAGAAACTTTTTTTCATTCTTTTTATTTCATTCAACTTTATCAGTTATTCATGGCGATATTTTCAAAGAAACAGTCACTTTAATGAAAAAATCACACGAAATCGTTCAATGCAATGAGAGTAACAGATCTAGAAATGAATGTGAATCAAAAGAAATGAAATAAACTTAAGCAGGTTATCTTTGAGTAGGTCTAAAGCCCTGTAGATTAGATTGTAGGTTGATTTAATGCTTATCGATAAGATATCGGCGACTTCCTGGTAACTAAAGCCATCTAAGAATTTCAAAGTAATAGCTTCTTTTTGCCTTATAGGGAGTGAATTCAGTGATTTTAATAATCTTTTTTGTTGTTGTTCGGAAATTTGGGAACTGATTAACCGCGATTCATAGGAAAGAACAATCTGAATATCGTGATCCTCTGAAATATTCTTTTCTCCAAATAGCCTTCTGTTTCTTTCCAATTTTTTTATGATGGCTCGCTTAAGCACCTTGAATAGATAGTGCTTCAATGAGGTCACTTCCGGGAGTTTCTTTCTGTTACACCAAAGGTCAACGAAAATGTCCTGAATGCAGTCCTTTATCAACTCCTTATCATTCGTAATTCTTTCCCCATAGTGATAGATATCATCAATAAACCTGTTGTAAAGGATGACTAAGGCCAAATCATTGTCGTCTCTGAGATGGTTCCAAATCTCTTCGGGTTTTAATTGTTGAAAATTTTCGCGCTCACTATAATTTAAAGATGCCAAAACCTTTCAATTTACTCAGTCTGAAATTCTTACACTGAAACAGGACAAACCAGATTAGCTTTTCAAGCTAGCAAATGCATATGGTATATTATGCCTTTGCAACTTATGATCTCCTTGCACTTGAGTCCACCCATATCATTGCCTCAGTTAGTACTATTTTTGCTAAAAGAGATGAAACAGTTAAATAAGGAGCTTATAAATCGTGTTGGCTGGGAAGTATTTTAGTTAATTGGTTATAAGTATAAAGCCTATCGAATGGATAGGCTTTTTTAATAAATATTTAATTTGATCTACTCTATTGATTAAATAATTGAGCACTTATTTCTTTGGTTTTACCCACATCCATTTTAATGACAGCTCTGTCATAAGTCATCAAGCCATTTACCTCTCCTTCCACATCAGTCGTTTGAGTATAGATCGCAGCGGCCAGCCCTTTCCTGATCAGATCAGGAATCCTGTCGACCAGTTTTTTATAGTTGCCGATCAATTCATCCTTGTCACCATAATTACGATATCCCCAATTCCTGTCTTTTTGCCATAAATGATCTTTAATTGGTAGACCTAAGCCTCCAAATTCTCCAAGAATCAAGGCCCTTCCCTCAATAATGTTCGGTGCATGTATATTTACATCAGGCATTGCCGGTCCGGGATACTGATGCTGATCTACTGTATGACCTGCCGGGAAGAAATTTCCTCCACTGGGACCATTTACCAATCGGGAAGGATCATAGTCCATCGTCCAATTGATAATTTCTACTGTGTTAAATTGTCCCCATGCCTCATTGAAGGGTACCCACATCACAATGGAAGGAAAATGGTAATTGGCATCTATAATCGCTTTCCACTCTTTACGAAACTGATGTGCTGATTGCGCGCTTCTGTTCATTTCTCTTCCATCATAACCCGACGGCCCACGCCAGTCAGCGCTCTTATCTCCATTTGGCATGTCCTGCCATACCAGCATACCCAATTGATCACAGTGGTAGTACCAACGAGCCGACTCCACTTTTACATGTTTTCTGATCATATTGAAACCACTTCGCTTGGTTATTTCAATATCATACTTCAAAGCTTCATCTGATGGAGCAGTATATAAACCTCCCGGCCACCATCCCTGATCCAGGGTACCATATTGAAAAAGAGGTTTGTTATTAAGGAATAATCGCTCATGTCCGTCCTGCGTCTTGTCCAGGCTAATTTTTCGCATTGCAAAATAGCTGGATACTTTATCAATGGCCTTTCCATTTTTTGTTAGCGATACCTCCAAATCATACAAAAAAGGCATATCAGGCGACCATAGCTTTGGGTTTTCAACTTTCAATGTTAATGGACCATTAAGATTACCTTCAGCGGTAGCTACTTTCTTTTTTCCATCGAGTGCTACAAGTTTTACAAGATACCCGGTTGTTTCCATTCGTTTTCCTTTAGTAAAAACCGTCAGTGTTTCCCTATCGATATCCGGGGTGATTTTCAGAGAAGCTATAGCTTGAGAAGATACAGGCTCTAACCAAACGGTTTGCCAAATGCCGGTTACAGGAGTATACCAAATTCCATTTGGCTTAGTCACCTGCTTACCTCTTGGTTGCGTGCCATTGCTGGTTGGATCCCAGACTGAAATTGTGATTTCCTGAGGTCCTGATTTCTTTAAAGCTCCTGAAATATCGAAACTGAAAGGATCATATCCGCCCTGATGACTTCCAACCTGGATGCCATTTATATAAACTGTAGTCTCCCAATCAACAGCGCCAAAATGTAACAGGACATCTTTTCCTTTCCAACCGGCAGGTATATTAAATGATCTGCGATACCATACCAAATCCTTATCCGATACTCTTTCTTTTACACCAGACAGAGCAGATTCTATGGCGAAAGGAACCAATATTTTTCCATCATAGTTTTCAGGTCTTTCTAAGTCATTTTTCACTATAGCATAATCCCACAATCCATTGAGGTTTACCCATTGTTCCCGTTTCATTTGAGGTCGAGGATATTCGGGTAAGACAGTTTCGGGGTTTACTTCCTTTGCCCATTTACTCATAATGTGCCCCTCTTTAGCTTTCCATTCCTGGGTATATCCGGGTGTTGAAATACCAATGGTCAGAATCAGTAAAATTACATTCAATCTCATCATGTTAATTTATTAAATATGTACTTATTATTGAATTGTTATTAGCTACTATTACGGCGTTTTTTTTTCCTATTTTTATTTTGATCATTCTTTTTACATTTCCAGCTTCGAAAAAACCACTGGTAATATGATTTTGGGGAGTAAATGTACCATCTCCAGTTCCCAACATCATGAGCCCTATTCCAGAATCTCCGGGTGTTGTTTCAACTTCAGAATCTATCAGGTTACCAGCTAAAAGAATATCCTGGTTGCCATCGTGATCAAAGTCCTCTATAATAAAATCATTAACAGGAGATAACTGGGCTAACTTGTCAAGTGGCTCTATTGTGAAACTACCTTCTCCATGGTTCAATAGAACTGATGTCTCGAACCTATGTGCTTTCAAATGAATTGCTTCTTTTAGCACAATTCCATAAATATCTTCAATATTGGCTTCTGCAAATTCTGTAAATGTGGCATACTTTGTCTCAATGAAAGGCATTTGTTCACTTGAACACATTTTACCTCTCACTGGAAAAAGTTCTTCCTGAATTTCCTTTGCTAATACAATATCTATCACTCCCTGACCATCCAAATCATCGGCATACACATGAAATGGTTTGTCAGTCTTAGCACTGTATTTATAATTCAATCCCAGATTCCCAATCAAGTAATCGATATCCCCATCGTTATCATAATCCATAGGCTCAATACAATTCCACCAACCATCGGTTTCAGGTAAACTTATAATATTCAATTGAGCTCCACCTGAATTTTCAACTAATATTACTGGCATCCATTCCCCTACAAGTATGAGGTCCTGATCGCTGTCACCATCATAATCAATGTGAAGGCCATCTGTAATCATCCCTGGTCTCCGGAGGTCAGGAGCTATTTTTTGTGTGACATCTTCGAATTTACCATTATCATTCCTTAGTAAATAAGACTTTGGAGCGTATGGATATTCACCCTGAATGGTTCTTCCTCCTACAAATAAATCCAGGTCTCCATCACCTTCAAGATCAAATGATATGACAGTGGCCGTACTGGTTTTAATTTCCGGTAAGACTGCCTCTTTCTCAATAAATTCTCCGGTTCCATCATTGAAATACAATCGATCTTTCAGCTCATCGCTACCATCTGCAAACTCATAGCTTCCACTTGCTACATAAAGATCTAAATCGCCATCGTTGTCTGCATCGAAAAAACAAGCTGCTATATCTTCATTATTTACTGAACTCTTTAATCCTTGCTGATTGGACACTTCAAACTCTCCATTTGATTTCTGAATAAATATCCTAGATTCAAAGCCAGCAGCTCCTGCTATGAATACATCTTCCAATCCATCTCCGTTAACATCGCCTTTTGCCAAACCAGGTCCCAAAGCTGATAACTTATGAGGTAAAAGTAATTGGTGTTTAAAATCATCATAGGGAATTTCTTTATGTCTATAATTTCCCAAAAGGTTAGTTTTTTCGAGTAATGCTCTTGGTTCATGTTTTAATTGTCCGTGCGGAAATGAAGCGTCTTTATAATTTAACTTTATCTTACTATTGGCTTTTACATTTTTTAATGATTGTGTCTTTCCATCGGGCCATTGTATTTCAACTTTATCAATTTTCTTTTCCCTTCCCAATCCAAATATTATTTTATCATCTGAGGCAGAAAAGTAACCTTTGGTGACATATTGATATTTTATCTGGGTTTGATCATTTACGGAAAGACTTATTTTCGACCCTATGCCACGTTTGTTGTTCTCAGATCCAATCAGTTCCACCTTTAAATAGTTATTCGTCTCCGAAGCCAAATTTTCAAATAGAAAAGCTTGCTCATTGACATTATTGCAGACATAATCCAGATCTCCATCGTTGTCAAAATCTGCCATTGCTGATCCATTGGAAAATGATGGAGGGCCTACATTCCCTTCACTTATATCACCGAAAGTCAGATCCCCATTATTCTTAAATAAAAAGTTGTTTAGTTTCACTGAGGGAAACAGTTCCCTTGCTTTCATAATTTCCTTTGCTGTAACATCTTTCTTTGATTTCAATTCATTGAAGTAATTTATCTGTGATAATCTGGCATCAGAGTTGGTTACATCGCGAAGAATTCCGTTGGTTATATGCACGTCGTTGAACCCGTCCAAATCAAAATCTGCAATAAGGCATGACCAGCTCCAATCTGTTTTAGCTAATCCGGAATAATAGCCTATTTCTCTGAATAAATGATCTGTCTCCTCACCCCTTTTACCAGTATTCAATTGAACCATATTATGCATATATTGCTTATGATATCCGGATTCAATCATCTCTGTCATAAGCTCTCTGGGAACCATGGTCATTGAAGTTTTGGATCTCTTATAATCGGCCGGAAGCATATCCAGCACAATCAGATCCTGGTGTCCATCATTGTTGATATCTCCAATATCTCCACCCATGCTGAAGGTAGCCGTATGCGCAAATACTTTTCGATTACTTTCACTAAAAGTCCCATCCTGATTATTGATATAGCAAAAATCAGGGCCGCTAAAGTCATTTGAAACGAATATATCTTCCCAACCGTCTCCATTCAAATCGGATGTAAGCACGTTTAAACCAAAGAAAGCATCCTGCTTTATACCCGCCTCTTCAGAGACATCCGTAAAAGTATTATTACCATTATTCCTGTACAGTTTATCATTTCCCCCATAATTCTTATATGCCGGGGTGTTATACATGCTGTCTACATGGATGATCTGGTTGGTTAATTTAAAATTGACCGGTGTATTTACGATGTACACATCGAGATCTCCATCTTTATCGTAGTCGAAGAAGGTAGACTGGATCGAATGGCTTACTAATTCTGATAAGCCGTATGAAGAGGTTCTATCCGAAAAGGTTAAATCTCCATTGTTTATATAAAGCAGATTGGATTGAAACGTTTCTGTTTCTGGTCCGGACCGACAAATGTATATATCCAAATAGCCATCTTGATTAATATCCACCGTAGTGACCCCGGTATAAAATCCCTTCCCACCTCCAACACCTGCACTTTCAGTAATATCTTCAAATTCCAGTCCCCCTTTATTCAAATAAAGCTTATTGGATTCCCTGTTGGAAACAAAATAGATATCCGGCAAATTATCATTATTAAAATCTCCCACTGCCACACCAGCTCCCATGTAAATGTGCATGAACATGTAATAGTTGAAATGCTCGCTTTCTGTTATGTTGTTTCGAAAAGTTATACCTGATTGCACAGCATCAACTTTTTTAAATAACTGTTTGACAGGTTTTTCCTGGTATGCTAAAAGGCAGGAAGGAAAAATTAAAAGCACAATTAATAATCTTCCGGTCATTTTATTTCAATTAAGCTCAACCGATCATTATTCCTTGCTACTAATAGCCCTTTTCTTTTGTTATTCAGTTTTATGGCCTTGATGGATTTCACATCTCCACTGATCAGCAATCCTGAAATGTGAGGGGAAATTTCATCGAAGTTTCCGGTTCCGTCACCTTTCAACAATAAACCTACCCCACCATCGGCTCTTGGTGTTTCAACTTCACTGGTATGGAGATTACCAGCTATCAAAATGTCCTGCTTTTGATCACCATCAAAGTCTTGGATAATGATATTATTTCCAGGTGCTATTTGTGCTCTTGCAGGTAACGTTTTGATACGAAACTTACCTTTTCCCAAATTTTCAATATAGGAACTGGAAAAGTTGGTTGCCTCATACTTAAGGGCCTGAGTTATCCCCATATCTTTATAAATATCCATCAAAGAAGCTGAAGCAAAGGCATTGTAAGTACTATATTTCTTTTTGATCCCTGGAATCTGTTCACTTGAGCATTGTAAGCCCCTTACAGGATATAATTCCTGATCGTTATAATAACCCAACACAATATCATAGTTGCCATTTGAATCAAAGTCTTTAGCATATATCTTAAATGGTTCTTCTTTGCTCGCTCTATATTTATAATTGTTTCCCAAATTTCCCGCGATCAAATCAATATCACCATCTTGATCTATATCAGCAGCATTTACTGAAAACCACCAGCCTATGTCCAACTGGTTCATTGGTTTTAATTTGCCAGCCGTGTTCTTTAGCATCAATATTGGCATCCATTCTCCTACAACCACTAAATCAAGCGCTTCATCATTGTCTAGATCAGTCCAAATGGCATCCGTCACCATTCCTGGTTCCAGCAATGATGGAGAAGTACTGGAAGTGATATCTGTAAATCTTCCTTTTTCATTTTCCAGTATGTAGCTACGAGCTGGTTTTGGATATTGCCCTGGAACCAATCTACCGCCAACGAACAAATCCAAATCGTTGTCATTGTCAAAATCTCCGGCTTTCACTACTCCACCACTGGTCAACATTGTTGGTAATGCATCACGGGCATAAGTAAATTTTCCCTTTCCATCGTTTAGATACAATCGATCCTGAAGTAACACACTCTCAGGTGTATATTCATTCCCACCACTCACAACATACAGATCCTGATCGCCGTCACCATCGGCATCAAAGAACAGTGCATCTAAATCTTCCGATTGTTTATGTATTTCCCAGGGATCTTTAAGGGACGCAGAGAATTTTCCATTTTGTCCCTGGAAGTATAATACACCCCCATATCCTTTTGCTCCCCCGACATAAAAATCCTCCAGTCCATCATTATTAACATCAGCTACGGCGAGGGCGGGACCAAATTGAGACATTTTGTGCGGTAAGAGCACTTGTTTCTCAAAATCATCAAACTCATTTTCTTTATGTACAAAGTCAATACCGAACTCATTTGTGACATCGTCAAAAAGATGTTGATTAGTTTTATTTTTGCTTTGCAACGGTCCGATGGCATCGACATAAGACAAAGTTAACTTTTTGTTGACCTCAACATTTTTTAAAATTTGAAGTTGCCCATCAAACCAGGTAACTTTTATTTTATCAATCAACATGGCTTTCCCTAATCCAAAATGCATTATTGGTTCAACTGAGGATTGAAACCCTCTGGCGATATAGTGCTCCTGGAATTGATATTTATCTCCATGCCAAATTTCAACCTTTGTCCCTAAACCCAATTTATTTTGTTCAGGGCCATCAAATACTAATTTCAAATAGGCATTTTTGTTACCTGTATTTTCATAAATGAAGGCTTGGTGATCCAGATTATTTACTACCAGATCCAAATCACCATCGTTGTCAAGATCCCCATAAGCAAATCCGTTTGAAAAAGAGGGGCTGTCCAGGCCCCAGGATCCGGTTACATTTTCAAATGTTAAAGTACCGGTATTTCTAAACATATAATTCTCAACAGGTTCAGAAGGCACATTATTCATTGCTTCTGTAGTCTCTTGTATATAATTTCTTTCCGAAGCTGGCTTTTGGTTTAAAAACTTTTCTCTTTCCTTATACCAGTTAATAAAGTCTTTTGATAAAGTGACCCGGTAACCGTTGGTTATATATTGATCTTTCCAACCGTCATTGTCAAAATCGGCAAATAAAGCCCCCCAACTCCAATCACTATAACTTACTCCAGCCATCATTGCCACATCACTGAATGATCCCTTTCCATTATTTAGCTGAAGGCAATTCACCATATATTGATAATGTTTTCCTGCATTAACGGTATTCCAGAATTTCTCAGGGTCCATTCCGGCCATGTTTGCTTTTTGCCTGAAATTATCCTCAGCTGTCATATCTAAAGTCATGATATCAAGCAAACCATCATTGTTGTAATCAGCAATATCTCCCCCCATTGAGTACAAGGGAATATGAGGCATTTGCTCTTTTATTCTTTCGGCAAAAGTTCCATCTCCGTTGTTGATATATAAATAATCGTTTTCTATGTAATCGTTGCTGATATAAATATCTGGCCAGGAATCCTGGTTAACATCCCCTATCATTACTCCTAAACCATAACCAATTGTTTTACCAATTATTCCTGCATTTTCTGAAATGTCAATAAACTTGCCTCCATCGTTACGGTATAGCTTATCTCCGGTAAAAATATCCCGATGATCGAAAGTCATACTTTCAGCAGTTATTCTATTGACATTGTGGTTTAACAGGAACATATCTAAATCTCCATCCTTGTCATAATCAAAAAATGAGGCTTGAGTGGAATTAGCGACATCTGCCAATCCATGTTCCTTAGCTCTTTCCGAAAATGTATTGTCTTTATTGTTGATGTAAAGGAGATTATGGCTTAAGGTATTGGGCATCAATGTGGATCTGCATACGTAAATATCCAGCCAGCCATCATTATTGATATCCACCATAGTTACACCCGTTTCCCAACTTTTTGTACCTATTACTCCTGCGGAAAGGCTTATATTTTCAAAAACCATATTCCCTTTATTCAGATATAGCTTGTCCGGTCCAAAATTGGCCACAAAGAAAATATCCGGAAGTCCGTCATTGTTGATATCACCAATAGCTACACCTGCACCATTGTAAAAGTAGGGTGATATAAAGACATTCATTTCTCCCGTAGGCTTCACCCAATTTGTAAATTGGATATTGGTCTTGGATGATGGCAATAGTTGGAATTTTTTCTCTTGACCAAAATTATCCATGCTTAAAAGCATTAATATAATTGCAAGGGAATATCTCATCATCGGGAAATGCTTTTAAATAAAAGGGGAAGAGCAATGGTAAATTACCCTTCCCTGTAACTACAACAAATCTATTTTACTTATCCATCTTCTTCGTTAAACTATAATTCCAAGGAGCTCCCGCTGCCTGAGCGCCAGCCCTGACGAATACATAGTTTTTATCAAAGCTCGAAATGTCTACTGTCACTTCGATATTGGTTAGTCCTGTAAGATCTCCGGCCGGAACAGATTCAACCACTACATCTGTGTTGATTGATCCGTCCACAATTCTTGTATCTCCAACAAAAACAGCAACTTGATCCAAAGTCTTAGTAGCATCTGGCTGCTCCACTGTAAAGGTGGCGGTAAGATTATTACCGGAAATACTATATTGAACAGAGTTTTCAGGAATAAAAAAGAATGGTACTACAGCAATATCAAATGTTTGGCTGCCAGCCACCTTCAAATCCACACTTTCGGCACCTCCTTGAAATGTGTAGGGAGCTGATCCCGATATTTCCACCCGATAGTCACCATTGAAAAGCAAAGCACTGAAATTTCCATCCTGATCAACAGCCATTGGCAAATCACTCTCGAAATCAAACCCGGCCTGAATCAAGTTAAACCATATTTGAGATTGTTCAACGGCAACAGGTTCATTGTTATATCTTATAGTGCCTTCAACTAATGAAGATGGAGGATCAGCATTGTCAATTTCACTACAGCTCATTCCTAAGAAACAAGTAAGTGCAAAGGAGAATATTATCAATACAATCTTTCTCATGATTATAATTTTAAAGTCGTTAATTAATGATTTGGATTCTTAACCAATTTAGGATTATTGGCAAGAGCACTTCCCGGGATCTCTGAGTAATAGTTTACATCCGCCCTGAAGTTTCTGGCAGGGTTTGTTCCTAACCTCGATAATGGCTTTTTCACGTAAACATACTTCTTGTGAAAAGTCTCACCTTCATGCAATACCAAATAAGGATATGCGCCGGTCGGTCTTTTAACCCCATTAAACTCTAAGTGCGCAGTTCTCCATCTTTTAAGGTCCCAATAAAGATGTCCCTCATAGGCAAGTTCGACTCTTCTTTCTTTTCTGATTGCATCAATGTTTATCGAACCGAGGCTATTTGCCCCAAAGCCTGCTCTTTCTCTTACAGCATTGACATGGGTTAAAGCAGGACCGCTTTGACCCAGTTCAAAGGATGCTTCAGCAGCGTTCAATAAGATTTCGCCATAACGGTAAACGATCCACCAATTGTCTGCCAATACGGTACGTGATCCCGCCCCCGGTGCTTCGGTCACAAACTTTTTAATATAAAAACCTGAATTAGTTACACCAGCCTCATCTGAAGGACCATCTTGCCCTGTAATAATATTGTTATCTGCATCTCTGTCACCTAAATTTGCTGTGATCAGGGTATCATAGGAAGCTCCATTCCATTGGATAATGCCGGCTTGAATTTCCACTTTAGCACCTCTGAATTGAGTATTAGGTAATACAATGGTTGAATTCAGCCTTAAATCTTTATTAGCAAATATATCTTCCGGGTTGTCATAGTAGATAGGATTACCCAATCCATCTTCCATTTTTAATTCCCCTGAGGTTCCGTCAAGATAATCGTAAGCCTCAACTACTTCCAATACGGGTGATAAATTACCTCCATTGTCATCTTCTCTATTTGTAGGTGCTGTATTCCAATAAGTAAACCAACTTCTTTTTACAGGATTTCTAAAATCATCCACAAAGATAGTCTCCGATACCAGGCCCTTATTGGATGTTGAAAATAAGTCATAGTAATCATTGTGTAAAGAGAAATTACCTGAATTGATGATCTCATTAGATGCCTCTAAAGAAGCTTGAAAATAGCCATCGGCTCGACCAGCAGATATGCCGACTTCTTCACCAGGCAAATTGATAGGGGAAGGTAGCGTATTGTTATATTTAGCAATAGAACCGGCAAATAACATGGCTCTTGATTTCAAAGCGAGAGCAGCCCATCTGCTTGCTCTTCTTATTTCCGCCCCGGAGTCTGCTAAATCATCTTTGATAGCATCTATTTCGGAGGCAATGAAATCATAAACTTCTGCTTCGGTATTTCTTGGAAATTGTAAATCTTCTTCTGAGCTTCCTTCGTATGAAAATGTTTGCGTTATGATGGGAACACCTCCCATACGCTTCACCATTTCAAAGTAAACTGAAGCCCTGATAAATCTGGCCTCAGCAACTAACCCGGTTAAAACACTTTCGTCTAACGTTGAATTTGCTGCATTTTCTATGAATAGATTTATTTCACGGATTAAACTATAATCCCAATATTGATATAAACCTGTACCAAAATCACCTCCACCATTTAATCCATTTCCTCCACCACTCCATATGGCTTCATTGGTCAATTGCATGTCATTTTGACTAAATGCACCTTTCGGCACTCTATTGTATAAATCACCTAACAAAGAGATTACAAGGTCCTCATTGGCCCAAACAGTTTCCAGGCTTAAGATATTTTGAGGTTGCTTATCCAAAAAATCATCAGAACATCCAATAAAAACATGCCCCGAAATGATTGTTATTAATATGATTATTAATTTTTTCATAATTCAATTGCTAGTTTAGAATGACAAATCAATCCCAATATTCACACTTTTCGTTTGAGGATAAGTTTGACCAGCACCCGAAACACCACCTTCGGTTACTTCCGGATCACGAACTTCCACATTAGTAATTGTAAAAATGTTAGTGCCATTGGCAAATATTCTTGCCCTTCTTATCCCTACTCTTTCAATCACAGACTGAGGCAGTGAATAACCTATCTCAATATTTCTTAATCTCAAATACCTGGCTTTTGTCATCCAGAATGTGGAACGTCGGTTGTTTGATCCATGTCCATTTACTCTTGTTGCGGGATATTTACCAGGTATCCAATCACTATCAGGGTTAAATGGATCTTCTCTGTGCCATCTATCCAACAGGTGTTCGGCAATATTTCCATTTCCGAACCCAAAACTAGAAACCAGGGGAACACCATGATCACGGTTTAAATAAGTTGAATATTGGCCGGCTCCTTGAAATACCATTACCAAATCAAATCCCTTCCACAGTGCCTGTGTGGTTAAACCATAAGAAAAATTGGGATTACCTCCACCATATCCTAAAGGTCTGCGATCAAATTCATCGATTCTATTATCTCCATTGAGGTCCTTGAAAATAATATCGCCCGGTAAAATACTTTGGTTTCCATTACCATCAAGTTCGATTGGATGGTTATCAATTTCCTCCTGAGTCTGGAATTGTCCTATGGCTTCATAGACCCAAAAGCGATCTCTCCATCTTCCCTCATCACCGTTTCTATATTGCTCCCAGGAATTACCAAATCTAGGATTGTATCTATCGGTAACTTTAGTACGCCCGTAAGTCAAAACACCACCAAGACTAAGCTGCAAATCATTTATGGAAGTAGTGTAATTCAGGCTCATGTCAAAACCGGAAGTCTGATCGGATTCCAGGTTTTCAAGGGGAACATTAATTCCCACCTCATTAGGTATTACAACATCGTTTCTTCTTGCTGTAAGCCCTTCTTGCTTCCTTCTGAAAACATCAAATGTACCTGTTAGCTGGTTATCAAAGAGACCAAAATCAATACCAACGTTTTGAGTAGTTGCCACAATCCATGAGATCGTAGTTACCGGTATACCTCTATCCCTTATTACGGTAAAGGGGAGTTCCCTTTGCCTAAAGGTTCCAATAAATGAACCATTTTGTCCAAATGTATAGCCAGGAAGATATGCAAAGTTAGCATAGCCACCCAGTGCGTCACTACCCAATTTCCCGGAAGAAATCCTTATTTTCAAATCCGACACAATATTCTTAACCGGCGAATTTTTAAAGAAATCCTCTTCAGAGATTCGATACGCTAAAGAATAGCTGGGGAAGAAACCCCATCTATCTTTCTTGGGGAACCGAAAACTTCCGTCCCTTCTTCCAACAAACTGCGCAATATACTTGCCTTTATAACTATAATTTAATCTACCTGAATACCCCAGCGTAGCTGTTTCAGTTATATTATGGTCAGATAATCTAAATTCTGTATTTTGAGGATAGAGAAACAAAAAGTTACTGGGCGGGTCGATGACCAACCATCTTGTTTCATGGGTTCTTTCATAAGATTCTGCAGCCAGAACGGCAGCTACTTCATGATCCCCAAAAATATTATCATAAGATAATTGCGTTTGTAAGGTGGTTTCATTGATGAAATTGGTTCTTTCATCTCTCCAGTCATTATCATTTCCCCCGGTTCTCTCATAAGTATCCGTAGACTCTCTGTAAGTAAATGTATCAAACGTATATTCATGTGAATTTTGAGCATTTGAAGCATTGTAATAACCACCGGTAACTTTTGCTTTTAATCCTCTCAGGGCTGAAGTTTCAGGAAATTTGTATTCCAGGCTGGAATTTCCCTGGAACACCTTCCAGATGTTAGTATGAATACCTGATTTGTCATAGGTTAAGTAAGCAAAATTCAGAAAGGTCCTGCTTCCGTTATCTGCTAAGAAATTAGGATTATCATTGGCATATGGCCTTTGTGTAGGAACATTTCTGGACAATGCCCATAAAGGATATATCAAATCGTCGCCCCATGGTAATCCGGGATTTAAACGACTTTCCTGTCTGGCATTAACTCTGGTTGAGATGGTCAAATTTTCAGTTAATTTCGCATCCGTATTAAACTGAAGATTGACCCTTTCAAATTCAAAATCGGCGAGTGTACCTTCCTGGTCAATAAAACTTAAGCCAGTGTAAAAGTTAATTTTATCAGATCCTCCCTGGGCGTCAATATGATAATAATTGATAGGCGCGGGATCAATAAAAGTACTCCAATCAAAGCTTTGATATCCCTTTTCTGTTCCTGCTTGCCATTTATCAAATTCTTCCTTATCCCAGGTGGTAGTCCCGGTCCTATTCATTTCATCCTCTACCAATGCCTGTACATAATTAGGAGCATCGGCAAATTGGGGAAATTTTGTCCATTCTTGTTTACCAGTGTAGTAGCGTGCGTTGAATTGTACACCATCAACATCTTTACCTGATTTTGTGGTTACAATAACAACTCCATTAGCACCCCGTATCCCATAAACAGCTGCTTCCGCATCTTTTAGGACTGAAATACTTTCAATATCATTCACATCCAGGTTATTGAATTGTCCCTGATCCTTTTGCACACCATCAATAATAAAGAGAGGATCTCCTGTAAAATTTCTAATTCTTAAACTGGCACTTGCACCAGGCCGGCCATCTGACTGCCTTTGTGTTACTCCGGCTATTTTCCCAACCAAGGCGCTTGAAACTGTAGGCACTGTAGCAATATTTATATCTTTTGATTTGACCTGTGAGACAGATCCAGCTACGTTTTCCTTTTTTAGTGTTTGAAAACCAACCACCACAACTTCTGACAGTGTAGTGAGATTAGGTGCGAGTGTAACATTAATGATTGACTGGTCATTAATTTCCACCTCCTCAGCTAAATATCCTACGTAGGAAAATACCAATATTTCGGCATCATCAGGAACATTAATTTTATACTTACCTTCCACGTCAGTTATTACTCCAAAAGTTGTTCCTTTTACAAAAATGTTCACTCCCGGTAATCCATCTCCATTTTCCGAAGTCACTTTTCCGGTGATGAGCTTATCCAATTGTTGTGTCTTAAATTCCTCAACAAGCTTGGTATTTTCTCCTTTAAGGATTACATGGATATTTTGATCAATTCTTTTAAAACCAAGTTTAGTCTGTCTGGCAATGGTCCTCAGTACATTGGCTAATGATTGGTTTTGGGCGTTTACCGTGATCTTTTTTCCTTTCAAATCATCGATATAATAAGAAAAATGAAAGGTGGTCTTTGCTTCGATACGGCCAAGCACTTCCTCCAGTGCTCTTTCTTTTGCTTTCAAAGAAATGAAGATCTCCTCAATGCTTTTCGTCTGGCCATTCGAGTCACTGGCCACCAATGTACCAGCCAGACAGCAATTGACTAGGATAACATTAAAAACCGTCCTCGACATCACAATTAATTGTCTTGTAAAATTTGAATTCATATCTTTACATAAGTTAAATTTAACATGTGGTACCCTTGTCATTGCCACTTTGCCAAGACTTTGATAAGGGTACTTCTTTATTTTAAGCACGGAACATATTCCGCAAATGTCAAATCAAGCGGTTTAACTCGAGTCGAAATGTTTCATAGGTTTCATTTTTTAAAGTTTAGAAATACGGATTTGTCTTTAATTTCATAATCAAATGCTGAGGAGAACCCGAGGCCTTCAAGGACTAAAGCAAGTGATTTATTCTCAAACCTTCCGCTATACTTCTTGTCAGCAACAGGATCACCCTTGATCTCAATCTCCACCCCATACCATTGTTCGAGTTTTTCAATGATTTCATAAAAAGGGACTTCATTAAAAATCAACAAGTTATTCCTCCATCCGGTAACCTCCTCTACGTCAAATGAGCTTTTTGAAAGATTATCTGTTGAAGATTGAACTGTGGTCATTTCGTTGGTATCGAGAATTATCTCACCGTTTGCATTAGCCACTTTTACCTTCCCCTCCACAAGGGCCACACTTACCTTTTTATCATTGGAAGGCGCTTTTACATTAAAAGAAGTACCAAGCACTGTTGTGGTAACTTCTCCAGTGATCACCTTGAACGGTTTCTTTTCAAATTTAGCAATTTCAAAAAATGCCTCCCCCTCTAAATAAACCTCCCTTTCATCATTTGAATGATAATTTGACGGGATGCTGAGGCGAGTGGAAGAATTCAGTTTGATAAAACTTCCATCCGGCAATGAAATATTTAGTTTTTCACCCTTCCCTGTTTGCTTTTGTATATAAACTGCCTCGACTGGTATACGCTCCTTTGTATCGTTATCAAACCATTGCGGAAAAAACAAGGTCCCTATAGCCACGGCTAAAACCACCGAAGCAGCAACAGCCATTCCCGGCCACCGAATTGTTTTAGTTGGTCTGGTAGGTAGCCTGAAGTCGTTGTTGTTTAACATGACTTTTTTGATCTCTTGCCAGGCTTCATCCATATCCAATGACAATTCGTTTTTTGAAGATGTCTGCCGCCATTCCTCCAATAACAATTGTTTCAACCCTTCATCCTCTTCAAACTGAAACATCATGTTGCGTATAATCAAATTTTCCTCCTGAGAGGTGCTTCCCTCCAAATACTTTTTAAACAATCTAAGATCTTCCTGCTTCATAGATTTCTGGGAAATAGTTACTGCGTTTACTGATTAATTCGTAGAAAAACTTGTCAACCCTTACTGGGATTTAAAAAAAAATTAAACCAGAAGTCCTGGTGAGATGTATGATACCTAAATTCATACCAACAGCGGTATTCGGTAAGGCAGTCAGTAACCTAGCTAAAAAAAATGGTGGTTAACGCCAGCATCATTGTATTTGAATAATCCTTGAGATATTTGCGGATTTGCTGAAGAGCAAGCCTTATCTGGGCTTCTACTGTCTTAACGGAAATATTTAGCTTGGCAGCGATTTCTTTATGAGAAAGATTTTCATCCCTGCTCATCTGAAAAATCCGTTTTCTCTTTTCCGGTAATCTGCTAAGAATCTTGAGGTATTCAGCATACAATTCCCGGCCATTCAAATCGCTGTCAGGCATGCAGTCTCCCAATAGAGGTGTTTCCCAAAGGTGAATGGTTCTAATGTTGGCCTGCTGCTTCCGTATCAAATCGATAGAAGTAAATTTTGTTATTTTGAATATCAATCCTGATATCGGCTTTTCAGCTTCAAGTTCCTCTTTCATGTTCCAAAGCTTGATAAACACATCTTGTGCTACCTCCCGGGCATCCTCTTCCGAACGAAGCAGTTTAAAAGCATAGTTTGCAACTTTATTGAAATAAAGCTCATACAGGCTACGAAATGCCTTTTCATTCCCTTTTCTTATTCGTTTGATTAAATCTTTTTCCTTCACCTGTAGGTAGCGTCCTTTAATCTCAATGGCGTGCCTATAGTATTTGAAATCCCCCTAAATGGCCCAATCCTTCTATTTATAAAAGTTCAAGTTAGGAATTAAAACGTAAAATTAAAACTCTGAGGACGGTCCCCTTTCCTTTGCTGACCAGAAGCGTGAATATATTATTGACAGGGTAAGTTGCTATTTCGGGTAAATATCCTGCCATTATTTTTTAAAACAATTGCCTTAGACCCAAGTAGGTTTTCAGGTTTTAAAAATGTTAGATTCGTCGAAATGATCTCCATCCAATTATTTTCCTATTTCCATAAGTCCATAATTGATTTTCAACATTTAATTTCTACCATCAGTTGGTCTCCTTTTTAGGTATTTTTTATATAAAATTGATTTTTAGTTTTAGCAAATCAATCAATAGCAGTTTTGATGTTTAATAATTGTATTAGTTGGGGTTTACCATTGTTCCGCACAAAAAGGATGTACATTTCCCCATCATTCCCTTTAAATTTGGAGGCATTTTTTATGTTACCTCTTATCAAAATACCGCTTTCCATTGGATTTACCTCCTCAAATCCTTTTCCCATATTATTTTTGAGTAAAAGCCCTACACTGGCGTCTGCTCTTGGGGTTTCGACCTCAGCGTCATATATTCCCCCCATCACTACAAGGTCTAGGTATCCGTCGAGGTTATAATCAATAGGCACAATGCTGTTGATAGGCGAAATCTGACTCCTCTGTGGTAGGGAATGCCACTCGAACTTGTCATTCCCTTTGTTTTCTATCCAATAATGTGTAAAGGTAGTTGCTTTATAATGCAATGACTTTCCCAGCATGCTTTCTCCATAAATATCTGCCAGGTCAGCGGCAGCAAAATCACGAAAGGTTTTAAATTTATTTGCTATTGCAGGAATTTGTTGTGAAGAACATTCCCGACCTCTTAATGGGAGGAGTTTTCCGTCTTTATGAACACTAAGGACAATATCTGTCCGGCCGTTCTCATCAAAATCATTTGCAAATACTTCGAAAGGTTTTTCATCAGATGCTTTGTACTTATAATTGTGTCCCAAATTGCCTGCAACGAGATCATTGTCCCCATCATTATCCACATCCAAAGTACTGATACTGTACCACCAGCCTGTTTTTTCTCTAAAGCCCCACGCCTCGGTTACATCTTCAAACACACCTTTGTTATTCTTGAAAATTACGATCGGCATCCATTCGCCGGCTACGACCAGATCTTCCCAACCATCTGAATTCAAATCTGTCCAAAGTGCACCGGTCACCATTCCGATATTACCAAGCCCGGTAGCAATAGCATCGCTAACATCCTGAAATACCAATGCATGATCTTTCCCTCCCTTATTCTCTAATAAATAGCTCATAGGCGCCTGTGGGTATTCACCCGGCACGTTCCTTCCTCCAATGAACAAATCCATATCACCATCATGATCAAAGTCTGTTGCTGCTACTGCCTGTCCCGCCACTGGCATTTTCGGCAATGCCTTTAATGTCTTTTCATAACCTGTAGTTGTTTTGACATATAATCTATCCTGGTAATATGTCCCAGGCTCCATTGGATCATGTCCACCACTCACCACATATAAATCCAGATCTCCGTCATTATCAATATCCAAAAACAAAGCCCCGGTATCTTCCTGATCTGAGTCACTTTCCCATGGCCCTGGTAATCTGGTAAACAGCCCTTTGTCATCCTGTACTAATAATGCACCCTTGGCATTTGCGGCATTTCCAATAAATACATCTTGTAAACCATCATTGTTGGCATCGCCTGTTGCCAAACCGGGACCTAATGTAGAATATTTATGCGGCAGAAGTGGCTCCTTTATATAGTCATCATAGAAATCCTCAATATGTTCAAACGGCAACGCTACCTCATCTGTAATATTAAAAAAAAATGCAGGCGCTTCCCTTTGCCAACCTGTTGCAGCATCCGTATTGTCTGGGTGTTTCGCGTTTGCATAGTTTAATTCGATAACACGGTTGAAGTGCGTAACCGGCATTTCCTGTTGTTTAAGATCCGGCCAAATTATTTTTAACTTTTTTGGTGACGTGTTGTTTCCCAAGCCAAAATGCAATATGGGCTCCATTCCAGATTGAAAACCCCTTGTCACTGCGAGTTCCTGCACCTGCATATATTTTCCTTCTTCACTTCCTAACCATACCTTAGCACCGATGCCCATCGGATTATGTACCGACCCTGATAACTTTATTCTTAGAAAATGAGATTCGCGTTGATCTAATAGATTTTCATATAGGGATATTTCCTTATCTATGTTGTTAATAATCAAATCCAGGTCACCATCATTATCCAAATCCCCATAAGCCATTCCATTCGAAAAGCCCTTATAGTCCAAGCCCCAGTCAGTGGTGACTTTTTTGAAAGTAAAGTCTCTTTTATTTTGAAATACATAATTCTCCAACGGTTCACTCGGGTATTTGTCAATGTCAATACGTTTAAAGGCAGCCTGAAATGTAGTCGCACCTGTTTTTTGGTTCAGATCATTGTCATTTACATCCCTTTTCATTCCATTGGTTATATATAGGTCCTTCCATCCATCATTATCAAGATCGGCAAAAAGCACCGACCAACTCCAGTCGGTAGTTGCGATCCCTGCCATTCTGGAAATTTCACTCATGAACGGTATCCCACCATTTTCCATACCATTGTTGACCTGCAAACTATTTTGCATGTATTGGTAGTGAAAGCCAAAATCTATGGCCTGCCAAAACGATTTTGGACTCATACTAGCCATATTAACTTTGGACCTTTTATAATCTTCAGGAGTCATATCCGCTTGCACCAAATCGATCAAGCCATCATTGTTAAAATCAGCCGCATCAATACCCATTCCAAACATAGATGTATGGCTGGTTGCCCGTTTTAGTATTTCTGTGAAAGTACCGTCACCATTATTCAGATAAAAGTAATCGGGAACATTAAAATCGTTGGACAGATACAGGTCTTGCCAGCCGTCGTCATTAAAATCCATGGACACAAGCCCAAGTGTGAGTCCAAAGTTTTGCAATCCTGAATCGGATGTTACATCCTTAAAAGAACCGTTACCTTCATTTCGATACATGTGACCGGAAAACTCAGGCTTGTTTTGCTTTATCATTGTGGCATAAAACCGATTACCCTGTGTAAGTGGTACTAATGGATAATTGGCTACAAACAAGTCTAGGTCACCATCCTTATCATAATCGAAAAATGTAGATTGAATTGAGGCAGAAGCATCATCTATCCCATATTCGGCAGCTCTTTCGGTAAATGTTCCATCCTTGTCATTGACAAAAAGCTGATTTTTTGAATCAGTGTTTTTGCCTGATACAGAAAGGTAAATATCCAACCAGCCATCACTATTAATATCCACCAGGGTGACACCGGTATACCATCTTTTGTCGCCCTGTACACCAGCAAATTCAGTTACGTCCTCAAAAATCAATTCTCCTTTATTAAGATATAGCTTGTTTTCCACCATGTTACCTGTCAGGTATACATCAGAAAGGTTATCATTATTAAAGTCACCGATGGCCACTCCGCCGCCCATGTATATATAAGGGAAGTTGTAATAATTCAGGGTATCGCTTTCCTGAATTGTATTAGAAAAAGTGATAGTACTATGCGAGGTATCAACCACACTAAAAAGGGGTTTTCCTGCCTGAAATGTATCTTCTACCTGTTCACAACCTAAAAATACCAGGGCACATAGTAAGGCAAGCAAGCAATTTTTTACATTCACGTTTTGCATCCTGCAAAAACTTTATTTTACTTCTTCTGCATGTTCGATTTTAAAGGTCCAGGCACGAGTGTTTTCCCAATAGGATAGATCAATATTTTTTGGAATATCTATGGTTACTCCCCTGTCTTTGTCGAACTTCCATTGCAGCGGCTTGTCATATCCTAACAGCTTGATATCTGCCGTTTCAGCCGGTTTTACGTGGCTAAAAGTAACGGAGCCAGGCAGATTTCCCATTTTTACAACATAAAAAGTATCCGTACCCTTTTTACGAATATACCGCACCGAATCAGCTTGAAGATAATTTTTTTCTAGTTTCTGTGTATTGTAAATGGCTTCGCCGTTGATTTTTAGCCATTTTCCTATTTGTTGTAGGCGTTCCACACTAGCATCAGGGATCAGTCCTTCACCGGTTGGGCCTATATTTAAAAGATAGTTTCCTCCTTTGGCTGCCACATCGACCAGATTATGTACTAACTGGGCAGTGGATTTCCAGTTTTCATCTGTTTGGTCATAACCCCAGGTATCATTCATTGTCATGCAGGATTCCCAGTCCAGATCGGACGAAGTTGCCAAGATTTCCTGTTCCGGGGTACCAAAGTCTCCTGCAAAATCGCCTTCCGCATTCATACCCTGCATGCCCTGTCTGCCTTTATCTACCCGGTTATTGATGAGAATGTCAGGCTTCAGTTCCCGAATATATTGATATAAGGCCTGCCCCTGCTCATGCGTAAAGTCATCCACCCATTCGCCATCAAACCATAATATAGCTGGATCATAATTCTCTATCAGTTCTTTTAACTGTGGCTTCATATAACCTTCCAGGTAATTTGGAAATTCAGGATTCGATTTGTTTTCACCCCCAAAAGCCCAGTAATGCGGTTCATTAATAGATTGGGCTTGTGGATGATGCCAATCCATAATGGAATGATACAGCCCGAACTTTATATTGTACTTTTTACAAGCTTCCGATAATGATTTCAAAATGTCCTTTTTGTATGGAGCAAAATCCATGATATCATAATCCGATACCTTCGAATCCCAAAGAGCAAAACCGTCATGGTGCTTGGAAGTGATCACGATGTATTTTACCCCCGCTTCGCTGGCCAACTTCATCCAGGAGTCGGCATCAAATTCTTGAGGGTCAAACTGGCGGGCATATTCTTCATAGCGTGCAATAGGAATCCGCTCGGAATTCATAATCCACTCCGCTATAAAATCCGTTTCCTTGCCATCATGTATACCGGCTGGTACTGCATAAACCCCCCAATGTATAAACATCCCAAATTTGGCATCCCGCCACCAGGCCATCCGTTGGTCAAAGGCCTCTTCGGACTCCTCGAGATAATTGATTTGCTCTGCGGTACTTTCTGATGGCGGTTGTTTCTGCTGGCATGCAAAAACCAAAACAGCAATTAATAAATTGTATATAGGTTTCATAAAACTTAAGTATGTAAAACACAATCCGGCATTTGTGCCAGATTGTGTTTTATATGGAAAAATATGTGAATTAATTGTAACCCGGGTTTTGGTTGTACAGTGGATTGGTATCTATTTCTATCTGTGGTATGGGCAAATATTCTCTGCCCGGTTTATATTGAGAGCCCCCCATATTGGACTTCAAATCATCAGTTATAGCATCGGGTATCATGCCCCATCTTAGCAAATCATGAAAACGATCACCTTCAAATATCAATTCTAATACGCGTTCATCCCTTATCTGTTGGCGCAAAGTTGTTTGATCTAATGCTACTCTTTCTGGCATATCAGATCTTCTTCTTACCTTATTCAGTGCTTCCAAAGCCAATGAGCTGCCAGGGTTGGCCTCGTTTTCAGCTTCGGCATACATCAACAGAATATCAGCATAACGCATGATCCGCCAATTAATTACGGAAGGGAAACCGGCAAAACCAAAGTCGGACTGTGTCTTACCTGCTCTGAAATCAAGGTATTTACGGACACCCACCGTATTCAAGTCACTGAAAGCCTCCTGAAAAGTAACCTCATAAACCATTATACCAGGCTCATTCCATAGAATAGTATTGAATGCTCTGGGATCAATATCTCCTCCCGTCGTTTGTTCCGCCAGGAAAGCATCCCTTACCCAGGTGTTGATCAGCATTCCCGACTGGCTGGTAAAACCGGGGGGAGCCAAATCCGGCTCCCAGGCCGCCGTGCGCAAGTCGCTATCAGAGTCGGCACCCCAGCCAATGGTATTATCATCATGTTGAATTTCAAAAAGCGACTCTATGTTGTTTTCTTTGTCATTCCCAAAATTATCGGCATGATTGGGCATCAAATCATACAAATTACCCTCTTTATCAATAATCTTCTTAAACTCTGCCGCAGCCTGACTGTACTCATTGGTGTTATCAATGCCTGAGCGATACAAATATGTTTTGCCTAATAATCCGGTAGCAGCCCCCCAGGTTGCTCTACCCGTATTTGCATTGTCCCAGTTCTCCGGAAGTAATGATTGGGCCATTTTTAAATCACTGATAACCTGCTGCCAAACTTGTTCGGGTTCCGCCGGTGCATTTTTCACCTCATCAAGCGAAAGTGCCGGTTCGGTAATCAATGGCACATTCCTAAACATGGTTACCAAATAAAAATACTGAAATGCTCTAAGGAAGTAGGCTTCCCCTAAAATATTATCTCTTTCCTGATCAGTGAATGAAGGGTCTTCAATCTTGGGTACCTCTATTAGAATGGTATTAGCCCTGAGTATAGTCTTCCAGAATTCCCCCCATATTTCCCTAAGTCTTCCAAAGGTTGGTTCAATGGAAAAATTAGCAGCATCCGTCACAATGCCCTGAGCAGGTATAGGGTTTGTTGCATCAGACCTGTACATGGTATGCACAACCATCATCCTTCCCCAAGCGAATTGATTGGCCAAAGGACTGTAGGCACCTATTATAGCACGCCTGGCGTGATCACCGGTTTGCCAAAACACATCAGGATTCAATCTGTTTTCATCGGTAACCTCCAAAAAATCTTTATCACATGCTGTTACCGCAAACAACATTACGGTAAAAGTCAAAAATATTATTTTAAAAACTTTCATTTCTTCAATTTTTAAGTTTTACTAAAGTGAAACCTGAATTCCAAACGTAATTGTTCTTGGCACGGGATAGACGTTTTCATCCACACCTCTGTTAAAGAGATTGTCACCTCTGCTCACATTTCTACCAATTTCCGGGTAGTAACCTGAATAACCGTCAATGATAAATGCGTTTTCAACATTCACATAGGTCCTTAACTTTGATATGGCCACTTTCTTAGTAAGGGATGTTGGGAATGTATAACCCAGTGTAATATTTTTAAGTCGCAAGTAAGAGCCATCTTCTACGTAAAAATCAGATTCTCTTCTATTTACCCCGGAATCCCCAATAGTTGCACGGGGTATGTTAGAAGGGTTGTCGGGTAACCAGGCATCTCTTACAATGCCTCTTTTATTGCCATTAGGTACGAACACACCTTCAAAAAGCCTACCATTCCATATTTCGTTTCCTTCGACTCCCTGTAGAAATATATCTATATCAAATCCTTTGTAATTGGCATTGAAATTGAAGCTATACTCAAAATCCGGAATCGGGCTTCCCAACAATGTTTGATCATTTGCGTCCAAAATATTGTCGCCATTAAGGTCTACAAAACGCAGGTCTCCGGGCACTGCACTCCTTCCCGAAAGTCCGTCTGCATCAATCTCAGCCTGGTTTTGATAAACCCCATTTGTCTTGTACCCGTAAAAATAAGCCACCGGAAAACCAGCTTCCGTTCTTGAAGCTGCAAAAGTTTCATCGGTATAGGTACCACTTCTTATCGGGTTTACTCCCTCTCCAAGGTCCACAACCTCATTGTCTAAAGTACTGAAGTTACCTGTTATGGAATATTGAAAATCGCCTGAAGCTTTTTTATAAGTAAGAGAAAGTTCTAAACCTTTGTTTTCAACTGTGGCCGCATTAAATGGTATTGAAACATTGGTTCCAGAGGTGGGGTTTACCGGCAAGGATACCAGAATGTCTTCAGAGGTTTTCTTGAAATAATCAATGGTAAAGTCAATTTTCCCATCAAGTAAACTACCTTCGAGGCCAATGTTGGTGGTAGTTGTTTCTTCCCATTTTAAATCCGGATTGGAAAACTGGATCTGTGCAACACCATTCTCACGACCCTGCGATGTGCCCAATGTGTATTGGCTTGTGATATTCAGGGCTGTAACATATTGAAAAGGGGCAAGGTTATCTGATCCCAATTTACCCCAGCTTGCCCTTAATTTTAAATCATCAATAAATTGTGATTTAAAAAATGCCTCTTCCGAAATATTCCATCCTGCCGCTACTGAAGGGAATACCCCGAATCTATTTTTCTCTCCAAAATTTGATGAGCCATCTCTTCTGATGGATGCTGAAAACAAGTACTTCTGCGAATAATTGTAATTCACTCTACCAAAAATACTTCTAATTTTTCTGGGCAAGGTGGCACCTGCCCTACTCACGAAATCACTTCCGGCGTTAATCGTTCTTGTATCATTACTTAGAAAATTTTCTACTTCCACAACAATAGTCTCCGTATTGTCTTTTTGCTCTGAGTAGCCGGCCAATACATCAATATTGTGATCATTAAAACTCTTTGTATAGGTAAGTAAATTTTCTACAATAGTGGATATAAAAGTGCTACGACGATCATCTAAATCCGCCACAGGATTAGAACCTACATCTGAATTACTTGTGAAGTATGTTGGAACAAAAGTAAAGTTCCGGTTATTATTATAATTAATGGAAAGATTCAATTTATACTTTAATCCATCAATTATTTCAAGCTCTCCACCAAGATTTCCTAAAATATTATCATTGGTATTTCTTCGCTCGGTAAGCAATGCCACACCTAGCCAATTGGAAGATCTTGAGATACCGGCAACACCTGTGTTGGCGGCTGCAAAACCGCCATCAAGCGTTTCATCTCGTATCGGTACTACAGGGATATGTCCAAATTCACTTCCAAAATTCAAATTTGGACGGTTGATGGATCTTGCTACAAACAAAGATTGATTTAGGCTAAACCTTCCCTTTTTAGTAGATGAATTAAGTCTGAAAGATGTTCTTTCAAACTCAGAGGCCCTCACGATACCTTCCTGATCCAATCTGTTAGCTGAAATACTATAAGTACTTTCAGCACCTCCACCTGAAATTCTTACGCCATAATTTTGAGTCAGCGCAGTGCGCAATGAAGCATCTTGTATATCAGAATCAACAGAGGGATCAAAATTATTGAAGTTACCTGGTAAAGGCGTGCCATCATTAATAAAGGCCTGCCTCCTGTTGGCAATATAATCACTGGCATTTAAGAAGTCGAGCTGTCTTACTGTCCTGGCCAAACCCCAGCTTGCGTCAAAATCTACTTGCATGGACTGTCCCTGACTTCCTTTTTTAGTAGTGATAATGATTACCCCTTGTCCAGACCTGGCTCCATAAATTGACGCGGTAGAAGCATCTTTCAATATTTCTATAGACTCTATATCTGACGGATTGATGAAATTCATATTGTCGGAAAAAACTCCATCAATTACATATAGCGGATCCTGATTACTTAAAGAACCAGTACCCCGTATAATAACATTTGCTCCAGCTCCCGGAGCCCCTCCATTAACTTCGACCCTTACCCCAGTAGCCCTACCAATCAAGGCCTGAGTGGGGTTTCCAGTCACAACGTTGCTTACTTCTTCTCCCTTTATTGAGCTCACCGAACCTGTCAACTCCTGTTTTCTCTGGGTACCATATCCAACTATTACCACTTCTGAAAGTGTCGAAAGATCAGGTGTGAGGGACAAATTGACTACAGATCTATTTTCTATAGCCACTTCTTCCCTAATGTACCCTACATAGGAAAATACCAGTACGGAAGCGTTATCCGGTGCATTCAGTTTATAATCGCCATTAACATCAGTAATCGCACCAATATCTGTACCTTTTACTAATATATTTACTCCTGGAAGCCCTACGCCATTTTCATCTGTTACTTTACCCGAAATCTCTTTATCCAGGACTAATTCGGTTTCTATTTTTTCTGTTAATCGCCTTTCCCGTTTGTTTCGAATGCTCACATGAATATTATCGTTGATCCTCTTGAACTTCAGATTTGCGCGCTCCGAAATTTCCATAAGGTAATCATAGAGATTCATCTTCAACGGTTTTTCATCAATCGTTAGGATCCCTCCTTTTAGGTCCCTTTTATCATAACTAAAGGTGAAATTAGTTTTTGCTTCAAGCTTTCTGAATACTTCTTCCAAAGGCACATTTTCAAAGGCATCTATGGTGACATACACCTCTCTCAGACGTTGTTGTTTCTGCCCAAATGTTTCGTTTGCCAACAAGACATTATAGCAAATACATTGAATGATGATACTATAAATGGTGTATTTGGAAAGTATCATAATTAATCGTATCAATTTTATTTTCATATCTTTGTATTTAGGTAGTTAGTAATCTTTTACTAATGATCTGCCAAACCAAAACCCTTGAGTAAATGTGTCACGCCAATGATATTTTCTCAAAAGCGTTTTGGTTTTCGAACCCGGTGAATACTTTATTCATCGGGTTTGGTTTTATGAGCTGTCAATTTTCATAATTTTGTATTGTTGGTTATTTAAAATAAACATCTATGTGTTTTCCATCCCGGAAAACAAAGTCAAAGTCTTTTACATAGGAAATACCCTTTAAAACCGTTTCCAAACTTTTATTTTTGAACTCCCCACTATACTTCCATTTTTCTGTCATTTCTCTGTTAAAAGTAAATTCCACACCATACCAGCGTTTTAATGTTGAGAAAACCTCCTTAGCCCCCGCATCATTAAAATACAGCAAGCTCTCCGTCCAGCCCAGCTTCTCTTTTACATTGAAGTTTTCCTTATTGGAATTTCCTGTATTTAAATCCAGGTTCAATAATTCCCCGGGCGCAAGTACAGTTCGCTTTACCTCCTTGTTATTATCCTTGATCAGGACTTTACCGGAAGCCAGCGCTACTTCGATATGATCATTCTCCTGGTAGGCATTGACATTAAATGAAGTGCCCAGCGCAGTTGTAGTTATATCACCAGAGATCACTGAAAAGGGTCTTATCTTATCCTCGACAACTTCAAAAAAAGCCTCACCTTCCAGCGAAACTTCCCTGGAGGTTTTAGAAAATTTCTCAGGATAAGAGATGCTACTTCCTGCATTTAACATCACTTTTGTGCCATCACTCAAATAAATGGTAGCTTTTTGACCAAGCGGAATCTTCTTTCTCTTCAATTCCACTTTTTTCTCTACCTTCGGGGTGTTGGAAAATTGAATCACAAATGCGACACCTGCAATCAGTAGGAGGCTGATGACAGCAGCCAGGGAATATTTGCGATAACTGTAAGGTTTGTAGGTTGTCCGAGTATTTGGAATTTGCTTTTCCTTATGAACCAGGTTCAATTCCTTTTCCGATATTCTGGTGTGTATTTTTCCTAAAATATGCTTTAGTTGATTTCCTTCTTCAGAAGTTTCTTCCTCCCAACTATGCCAGTCGTTTTCCACCAATTCTAAAAACTTCTCTTCTCCCTGTGTATCAAACCATGACATCACATTTTGGGATTCTTCCCGGGTACATTTGCCCTGTATGAATTTCTTTAAAAGTTCCTTATCCACAGTATTATCTAAATATTCTATACAAATACAACAAACTCATGACTAGCACCTATGCCGATCTTCATTTTTTTCTTAATTATCAAAGCAACCATTTGAAGGCATGAAAATTCATATCCTCAATTCACCACAATAATTCAATATTATCGGAATAAATACAATCAATGTGGCCAAAGCACCTACGTTATCAGAGATAGTTTTAAAAAGGACTGTGAACACGTTTAACTCCTACTTCATTGATACACAAGCTGATTGCTTTGAGAATACATGGCTTCTCATTGATCAGGTGTCTGACATTTAAGAAATGTCTGACACCTTGTTAACTTTTTGCTTAAACATGTCTACCCGGAGGGGAAGTAGTTTCATAAAGAACCAATAATCATCAGAATAGCCAGCATTTCTTTGGAACCCAAATCTTTCCTGATCAATTTCAATGCTTTGTTGATTTGGTTTTCTACCGTACTTGGAGAAATACTAAGTTTCTCTGCAATTTCTTTTACGGATAATCCATTTTGTCTGCTTAACATGAAAATCTGCTTGCACCTGGTGGGCAGCTTTTCCACACTGACATTGGAATGATATCGAAGTTCCGAAAAAATAATGTAGTCTTCTGTCTGGTTGTAAACACGTGATGCTCTACTGGTCAGATAAATGTATTTATTACCACGAGCTCGTTTCTTAAATAAATTGAGTACCAGGTTTCTGGCTATTACAATGATGTATGCATTGAAAGAAAGGTCAGGATTAAGGTTTTCACGGTTTTGCCAAACTTTAAAGAAAACCTCCTGCGTGATATCCTCAGTATCCTCATGTGATCCTGTGTAACTAAAAATAAAGGAATATAGCTTCCCACTATATTTTCGAAAAAGGCTATCAAAAGCCTGTATTTTGCCTTTTCTTAGTTTAATAATCAGTCCCTTGTCAATAGCATCATTCATCAAGCGGTGTTTCAGGTTTGCGCATGAGCAATTAACAATTTTATGCAAAAAATAAAAAATAAGCAATCTCTTCGGAAATGCCTGTTTCAGTTGTCCTACAAACTACGTATGGTCTTGTGCCAAAGAAAGTTCATTATAACTACCAAATCTATTTCATTGTTAAAGAGTATCTCAAAATAAAAAAACCTGAATATGAAGGTTTATTTAAGCACAGAAAGACCAAATCAATGAGGAACATAACTTTGCGCTATGACTGTTCATGAAAGTATAATACTTATGAATAGATTAATTACCAGCCTGATACACTCTTACATAATCAATTTCATATCTGGACGGAAAAGGTGTGCTGGATGGGTCTCCTCCGGCATGCCCTCCAATGGCCAGGTTAAGGATAAGAAAATGCGGAATTTTAAAGGGATTGGTAACCGCTCCTCTTTTATTAATGGTTTTGGACAATTCAATAGTATTCAACAACTCATCATCAAGAAATAATCTAATACTCTTTTGATCCCAATCCATTCGCCAAACATGAAACTTTTCTGACCAGTCAGCATCATTAAAGTGTTCCATTGGCCATTTACTGTCATCCCATAGAGCCTTCCATTGTTGTGAATCTGCCCAGGCTGCATTGGCAAGAATACTATGGTCATAATATTCCATAATATCTATTTCACCACCTTCAGGCCATGGTTGATTTGCTCCCAGGGTCCAAATTGCCGGCCAAAGGCCGGGTTGCGTTTTGATCTTAGCTTTGATTTCAAATCTACCGTATTTCCAGGAATGTAACCCTTTTGTTGTAACACTGGCCGAAGTATAGGCGGCCTCTTTTCGGCTCTTCCTCCAATCATCACTATCAACATTATAGTTCGGATTCGGAAAGGTTTCTCTTCGTGCCTCTATAATGAGAAGGCCATTTTCGCAGAAAGCATTATCTGGTTGATACCATTGGAGTTCTTTGTTGCGCACAAATCCTTTTTCATAGGTCCATTTGGTTGGATCTGGTTTACCATCAACTTCAAATTCATCCGACCAAACCAGATCATAAGTACTGTCCTTTACTTTCTTTTCAATGCTGGTGGAACATCCGGATATCATGAACACAAAGGGAACAATCAAACTTCGGGTTAAAATATTGGTCATAAACAAAAATTTATTATTTCTCAATTACTTTTCAGTGGCATTTAGATAAGTCAGGTATTAGTTCATTCCAGCAGACTAAGAAACATCATCCAGGCTGAAATCCATCCTATAACTGTCTGAGGTGTTAAAGTTTCGTTGCAATCGTAATTTGTCATTCGTAATACATTTAGAGTTCAACAGTCACTTCGATCAAATAAGATGTACTGACACCATCAAGGTGTCTGACATCGGTACACCTGAAATTGTGTTGAGGTGCTGAGGTGTTAATGTATTTAAGTGTTGAAGTTCTGTCACCAATCGTAATTCATCATTTGAAATTCGTAATTTATTCATAATTCATAACTCAAAATTAACATCCCTTATCTCAATTTGTAATAGGGTTCCAAAACCATCAAGGGACTGAAACCTGACACCTGAATGCTTTCAAAATATTTCCTTGGAATCCATAGCACAGCTCATGGTATCGGTATATCTGAAGTTGATTTCATGACAAAAAATCGTTTCACTAAAATAATATAATCAGTTGAAATTGAATAGTACTGAGAACCTCAAGGTTTCGGCTAATGGATGATTTTTACTCAATGGTGCCAGATAAGAAGTATCAAAACCAAATACCTGGTATCTGAACCCTAAACCGAATGTCAGGTACTGCCTATCACCTTTGTACCTGTTTTCATGGAAATATCCTGCCCGCACGGCAAAGGCACTTTTATACCAATATTCCAAACCCGTTGAAAAGGTCAGCTCCTTTAGTTCCTCACTAAGACCACCAGGAGCATCACCGAATGAACCAAAGGTCCCGCTGAATAAACTTCTGTTCGGGTCTTTTCCATCAATAATCTCCCTGTTTCCACTTTCATCTCTTCCATAAACAGGAGGAGTAGGTATCATAAGTTTATTGATGTCAAAAACAAATGTCAGTGAATTGTTCTCATCCAGATAATTTCTAAGAGCAGTACCCATCCTAAGATTGGTCGGAATAAAATCTCCGTTCCCATTGTTCCCATAATTAATTTTGGTACCAAAATTCGACAAATGTGCTCCTAGTGATAGATCCGCATTATTGCCAGCCAATGTTATGCTTTTTTTATAATATACACCCAAATCTATCGCCACGCTGTATCCCGCACCAATATCTTCCAACAATGCAAATTGTCTGGAAATATTTGAATTTATAAACCTACCCGAGATACCTAAACTGAGGTGATCTGTCAGCTTTCTGGAATAAGTGGCGTCAACGGCAACTTCATAAGGATTCAACTCGGCAATAAAGGTTCCAAGTCCATCATTTATTTGAAATTCACCAAGATTAAAATATCTCAAAGATAAGCCAATAGCCTGCTTATCATCTATTTTTAAATACCCGGCCACATAAGAAATGAACATGTCATTTGCTATTTTGTTCAACCATGGGGTATAGGACAAAGTGCCTCCCATTTTATGCTCAATAAACACCAGCTTGGCGTTGTTCCAATACAATGAATAAACATCCGGATCCGTGGCAGCACCACTTTCACCGAGAGAGGAACCACGTGCATCTGGTGTTAAACTCAAAAAAGGCACACCAGGATTTAACACACCACTACCAATTGCCTGGCCAGACATACCGGTATCATTTTGCGCTTCTACATGTCCATTATGCAGTAGTATAGTTATAAAAAATATAGTCAAAACTCTTTTCACAACCTTATTTATTTAAGTTTAACTCCTCTGGTCATAAGTTTCCCAAGATCAGATTCAATCACGAAGTAGTAAACCCCTGCATTTAAGTCCGGAGGAGCGGACCACCTGTAAACACCGGTATACCCATCCTTTTTATCAATCAGTGAAGCGACCCTTTTTCCTGACTGATCGAATACTTCCAAACTGTAAGAAGAAAATTCAGCTAACTCGTACTGAATCATAAGTTCGTCCCGGAAATAGCTTGGAAAAACGCTGACATTTCCCTTTGAGAAGGGGCTTTGGATATCCGCTATTTCCTCCCGTATGTTTAAAGTTTGGTTTACAGGTATATCTGTCAATACCTGAGTATTTCCACCGATCCACTTAACAATAACAGAATCAACCGTTGTAAAGTCTGCCAATCCAAAATGTGCTACTGTACTGTTCTGTGATTCATGGCTTGAGCCGCCATCAATTTCTCGGATCATCTTTAAATCACCCACCACAACTTCTATCCTGGATCCCACGCCATGGCTGTCAGCATTTACACCGCTCAGCTTTACTTTTAGCCAATTCCCGGAGGGAGAGTCATTTCTGTACAATACAGACTTGGTTGTTCCTACTTGAGCCGCATTCTCCTCAGGTTTTTGATTGACTACAAAAAGATCCAGGTCCCCGTCATTATCATAGTCAAATGTGACAGAACCTCGTCCAATACCCGGGTCGGCCAATCCTGCGATCCGGCCGATATCTTCAAAATATTCCCCCTTGTTTTCAAGAAAAATATTGGGATTAGGAATTACTGAAGGATTCAACGCCCCATTGCATATGAAGAGGTCAACATCCAGATCATTGTCATAATCAAAGAAATTAGCCCCCCAGCTAATTGGTACTACTATATCCCCGGACTCCGTTTCCACTGTCCCAAAGGATATTCCCAATTCCACAGTCTGTTGCAAAAAAGGTCTATCAACACCACTACCTACCATAAATGGGCTGATCCTAAAGTTTGAAATAAAATAATCGAACCACCCATCATTATTATAATCACCAATGGCAGTTCCCATGGCATTGATCCCAAAATTTGCCGCTAGTTCCTTGCTTACGTCTGTAAACGCATTTTTTGGAAATTCATTTCTATAGAGCTCGTTAGATGTTGCTCTGTTCCCAAAATCATTGATTATGTAAAGGTCAAGGTCTCTATCATTATCAAAATCCGTCAATACAGCTCCGAATCCGAAACCTTCATTCTGGATCCCAAAAACTTCAGCCATGTTCCTGAAATACTTTCCACCGACGTTAATGTAAAACTGATCTACCGAGGGCCTTTGCTCTCCTGTAATTGTTCCGCCATTTATTTTTCCAAGGTTTCCATCAAATCGATCAAAATAATTACCCACAAAAAGGTCCGGATAACCATCAGCATTGATATCTCCAAATACAGCTCCTGTAGAAAATGTCTGTATCTCTTCCAATCCGTATGCCTGAGATGCATCAAGGAAGGTTCCATCCCCATTATTTAAATACAGAATATCAGAAGCCCTTGGAACCTCTCGATCGCCGGATAAAGAAGCGATTGTAGTAACAAATATATCAGTATAACCATCTTTATTGACGTCAGCACACACAGCTCCTTGTGTAATTAAGGTATCCTTCAATGATAAACGCGCCTCTTCAGTCAGATCTGAGAAAGTGCCGTCACCATTATTTTTATACAGATAATCCCTGCCTAATCCACCGGCAATAAACAGATCTTCAAGTCCGTCATTGTCATAGTCCAACACGGCAACACCCCCACCAAAGGTGCCCTGAAAAACACGAAATGCATGGTTAATACCAGCCTCCTCAGTAACATCTGTGAAACGAGGTTGGCTGAAAGTAATGGTAGCAAAAAGACAAAGAAACAGACCGGATAGTAAAGTTTTAATCATACAACACAATGGTTTATTTAAATAATTAAATAGAGGAAAAGCCCCAATTTTTCAGAGGCTTTTCTCAAATACTAATTCAGCTTTGCCCTTAATAGTTTGGGTTCTGCTTGATCAATTCGGGATTAGAATCAACAGCACTTTGAGGAACAGGCCATAAATAGTTTTTAGAGGGATCAAAATTCCTGTTTTCAATGTTTGGAATACTAGGTATTACAGTTTCAGCTGTCCTCCATCTTATCAAGTCATAATATCTGGTACCTTCCATCACAAATTCTATCCTCCTTTCATGACGAATTTCTTCCCGCATTTCAGCTTGACTTAATCCCACCGGAAAATCCGGCATGCCTACTCTTGCTCGCACTTTATTCACAGCACTATATACCGTGGCATCCGGACCAACAGCCTCATTCTGTGCTTCAGCATACATCAACAAAACATCTGCATAACGGAGCAAAACAAAATCAACATTAGTGTCTCCATTATTCTGAGTACCTTCCGATGACCACTTTTTCAATATCATTTGTGCTGCATATACCGGATCGGGGGCGGCTCCATTGAAGAAAAAATTATCATCTTCCAACACTGTACCATTCCAAGTAGTACCTGGAAGTGGTGTCAAAAATGACATGGTAAGCCTTGGATCGCGATTAGCATATGCGTTATCAGGATCATATAAAGGTGATTCACTAATGGACATGCCATCGGACATGTAGTAATCATCAAGCAGATTTCTTGTGTAGTGCATCGAGTTCCAACCACCTGCTGTATTACCTGAAGGAAGATTTGGTGGGGCATAATGTACTTGAAAAAAGCTACCCTCACCGTTACCATCACCCAAGGCCTGAATACTAAATAAAATCTCCGGACTTCCCTCATTTGACCCATTGAAAAGGCTTTCATAGTCCGAATCCAAATTTACAGCCCCTCCTTCCATTGCTATAACTTGTCCCAGGGTTGTTGCTGCATCGGCGAACATGTCATTGTACAATTGCACTTTGCCCTTTAACGCCATAGCGGCCTGTTTTGTGGGACGGCCAATATCTCCACGATTTGGGGTAGTTTCAAGATTATCTGCAGCAAAGGTTAAATCAGCTAAAATGGCATTTATAACTTCATTCTTAGGTGCTCTTCCAACATTGGATGCTTCTTCTGGTGTGAGCACCTTGGTTATTAAGGGAACATCTCCATAAACTGTGGCCATTTCATTGTAAATAAAGCCCCTCAAAAAGCGCAATTCTCCACGCCATTTATTCGCATTAGCTTCCTCAAGGCCCGGTATTCCATCATCTATTAATCCCAACATCTGATTTACCCGGGTTACAGCCTGAAACCCGAATGTCCACTTCCAGGCTACAATACCACCCGATGTTGGGCTCATGTTACCTGTTGCTACAGCTGGAAAGCCATACTCCCATGCACAACATATAGCAGCATTGTCTGTAGCTCCATCCAAGTGTGGTTGAATGTGTATCAGCGAGCCACCCCACCAACTGCCTTGAAAAGCATTGTAAATACCATTTATACCAAGTACCAACTCATCTTCATTATTGAAGAATGCTTCCACACTACCTGATCCCGGATCAGTTTTTTCCAACAGTTCATCATTGCATCCCAAAATGAGGAATGAAATAAAAAAAACTTTTAAAATATTCTTTAGATCTTTCATGATTTCATTCTTTTAATAGCCAAAATATCATTAAAAAGTAAGCGACACGCCTCCTGAGAAAACTCTCAGATTTGGAAAACCTTGCCCTCCTCTATCCGCTCCGGAAGGTCTTTCAGGATCGAAATAAGGGAAGTCGGTGATTGTAAAAAGATTACTTCCATTCACGTACACCCTCACTTTTTCTAAAAAGATATTGTCTAAAATCTCTTGAGGGAGACTATAACCTATTTGCAGGTTCTTAAACCTGAGATAGCTTCTGTCAAACACAAAAAATGAGTTTGCCATTGAATTGCTTGGTCCGGTTGAAAAATACAATCTAGGCATGGAAGCACCAGTATTTTCAGGTGTCCATCTATCCGTCCATCTGCTATGAAGTCCTGCTATATTAAAGAAGGGATCAGCCAGCTCTTCTCCGGCATAGGAATTGAAATCGGCAGCTCCCTGGAAAATGGCAGATAAATCGAACCCTTTATAGCCTAATCTGATATTGAAACCATATGTCCAGGTTGGATCCTCTTTACCTATTATAACCCTGTCATCAGCATTTATTACACCATCATTATTGACATCTTCAAACCTTAAATCTCCAGGACCAAATTGCCCATGGAGCTGTGAATGATCAGGGGCATTATCCAACTCTGATTGCGACTGAAAGATGCCAATAGCTTTTAAACCATAAAATGCGTTGATTGGGGAACCCTGCTCCGTAATTCTTCGCCCACTAATAAAGCGATCTATTTCACCGACATCAATGTTAGGGTTTAATTCTGTTACTTCGGTGGTCACATGAGTGACATTACCTCCTACACTTAAAGATAAATCACCAAATTGTCTATCGAAGTTTAAGCCTAATTCCCAGCCTTTATTTTCTACTTCAGAAGCGTTGGCTATTTGTGTATTAAACCCACTTAAAACAGAAATGGGAACATTCAATAAAATATCACTGGTAGTTTTAATAAAGTAATCAGCCTCCAGTGTCAGGTTATTAAACAATCCCAGGTCAATACCTACATTTGTCATAGTACTCGTTTCCCATGAAAGATCTGCATTACCCAATGTAGTCTGGGCTACGCCAGGCACTACACTCCCTCCAAAATTGTAGGCTTGAGACAGGCTGAGTTGTTTGGCAAAAGCAAAATTTCCTATATTCTGATTCCCCAACTGTCCCCAGGAAGCTCGAATTTTAAGAAAATCAATGGCTGATATGTTCTGCATGAAATCCTCTTGAGAAACTACCCAACCTGCGGAAAAGGATGGAAAAGTTCCCCACTTATCATTTAAGAACCTCGAACTCCCATCAATCCGGACATTGGCTTCGAACAAGTAACGGTTTTCAAAATTATAGCTAATCCTTGCAAAATAAGATCTCAATCCCCATGTGGTCTTATTTCCACCGTTTGTCGAACTGGATGCCACACCTACATCCAGGGAGGTGACCGCATTGGACAGGTGTCCGTTTCTGAAAGCCCTGAAGTTACTGGAGTTACTTTCCTCCTGGTTGTAGCCGACCAAAGCCTGGAAGTTGTGTCCCCCAAAACTTTTATCATATGTTGCAGTAAGCCATGTGGTAATGTTCAATGATTGGTTATTGGATTCCGAAGCACTTCTAACGGCATTCAAGACCATTTCCTCACCTGTATTCCAGTTATAAACGCTTACACTTTTGTTGAAAGTACTATTGTTAGTGATCCGATAGTTTGCTGCTACCGTTCCTTTGATGGTTAATCCGCTTACAGGCATATATTCTATGTAGGCATTTCCCAGAAAGTCATTGGACAAGCCTCTGAATGTTGCGGCTTCCGATAACGCCAGAGGATTACCCCGTGCCACTCCGGAAAAGGCAGGATCTGCCACTGCCCATCTGCCTTGAGCATCCAGGACAGGATACGTTGGATGGGCCTGGAGGGCCCTGGTTATGCCAGAACCTAAATTTCCCAAGTCATCTAATTGTGAATTTCTGTCCCCTCGCACAAGTGAAATACTCGTACCGATCTTTACCTGATCATTGATCTTTGTATCAAGATTTAACCTGGCATTATATCTTTTAAATTCACTATTGGGCACGGTGCCTTCCTGGTCAAGATAGCCCAGAGAAATCCTGAAGTTTGTTTTGCCTGATCCCCCTGCTATGCCGAAATTGTGCTGCTGAATAGGAGCTGCATTGAAAAGCTCATCGATCCAATTGGTATTGATCTCCGAAGCTCTATCCCTGAATGCTGCTATTTGTGCATCACTGTAAATAGGCGAGTTGCCAAAATTGGTCGAAGCCTCATTCCTTAGCTGTGCAAAGAGAACCGCATCATTTACCATTTCCGGAAGCCTGACCGCTTCACTCGTACCAACATATCCATCATACGTAAAGGAAGGCTTCGAATTGGTATCTCCTCTTTTCGTTGTTACCAAAACTACTCCATTAGCAGCCCTGGAACCATATATTGCCGAAGAAGCTGCATCTTTTAAAACGGTAATGGATTCAATGTCTGAAGGATTGATGTTATTAAATGGTGCTTCAATTCCATCCACCAATATTAAAGGATTGGCATTGTTTAGCGTACCTACACCCCTGATTCTGATTAATACATTGTCCCGTCCTGGCTGCCCTGAATTCTGGTTGACGAAAACTCCTGAAGTCATTCCCTGAAGTGCTGTGGCCAAACTGGTGATAGGCCGTGAATCTATGTCCTTGGCCGTTACGGTAGCCACTGCTCCTGTGAGGTTTGCCTTCTTTTGAGTGCCGTATCCTACCACAACTACTTCTGAAAGGGTTTCGATGTCCGGGGTCAGTCTGAAATTAATAACAGCCCTTGATCCTATTTCCACTTCCTCTGTAACATAACCAACGTAGGAAAAAATAAGTATAGTAGCATCCTCAGGAGCATTTAATTTATAATTTCCCTCTACATCAGTAATAACGCCAACATCTGTTCCTTTTACCAATACATTAACACCTGGCAAACCGTTTCCTTCTTCATCAGTTACTTTGCCTGAAATCTCCTTTACCACAATGGAAATTTCATTTCCGGACTCCTGCCGCTCCTTCCTTGAGGGGGATTCCCTGATATGAATGGTTTCGTTGATACGCTTAAAGTTCAAATTGTATGACCGCGCCAAAAATTCCAATATATATCCCACACTTTTATCGCTGAAATTTCTTGTCACGCGGTTTTGTTTTTTCCTCATTTCAACAATGTTAAAAGCAAAAATGTAATTTGTTTTATCGGATATTTCGGCAATGGCTTCTTTCAGAGTGGTATTTTTCAGCTTAAGATCGATATTGACCTCATACAAGCTTTGGGCATTCGATCCCCCCATGCTCCCCGCTACTACTATTGTCAAAAACAAACATTGTATTATAAACCCTTTCACTGTTAATAGAAATATGTTATAAACTAATTTTGTACATTTTTTTTTCATAATTTTAAGTTTGGATTATCGATTAATTCAATTTGGTTCCAATATCACGACCAAATGCTTATTGGAACCATCATTTAGGGCTACAGTACCTTGTATTGTGGCCCTTTTTTGAGATTATCTAGCTTTTCATAGGCCTTTCATCTATTACGGTTAGTCTGTTCATTTCTTAGATTAACTTAGCAACCATTACCATCTAAAATAATAGTATCACCCTCAATGGTATATTCAAGGTCCAGCAAAAAGGCCAATCCTTGCAAAACATTATCCAGATACTGGTTTTTATAGCTGGCATCTATTATGCATTTTTCCAATGCCTTATTTTTTATGACTATTTTTTTATTGTACCATCTTTCTATCTTTTTTGTCACATCTGAGAGGCTTCCTTTTAGCACAAGATTTCCTTCTTTCCATGCGGTAAATGGTTTGGTATCCACTTTTTGTTTATTAAACAGACCCATGTCTGTGTTATACAATACCTGCTCATTAGGAAAAAGTGTCATGATATCTTTTTCTTGATTTGAGGAAACTTCCACCTTACCCGTCACCAATGTTAGTTCGAAAGGCTCATTTTCATACGAGCTCAGATTAAATGATGTCCCCAGAACCTTGGTTGAAACACTACTGGTTTCAATGATAAAGGGTCTGTTTTCATCCTCCACAATTTCGAAAAAAGCCTCTCCTACTAATTCAATTTTTCTCATATTTTCATTGAAGGCAGTGGGATAAGTGATCTTTGTACCTGAGTTCATATAAGCCAATGAGCCATCAGGAAGCGTCAGTAATTTTTTATTCCCTAAAAAGCTTTGGACTGTTATGTCGGTGCTGGTCACTTTTTCATATTCTGATCCTACAAAGTTGTTGACAAACAGATAGGTGATGCCGCTTAGTAGCAATAATGAAGCTGCTATCCGGAACCACGAATATGTATGGAATTTTCTGGAACCCGACGGCTTATGCTTAAAATCCGGTTTGGTTTCGGATTTGATTCTATTCCAAATCTCCATGTTATGTTCCTGAGTCATTTCCAAATGAGATTCAGTTTTTTTTAGAGCCCTTCCGAAGATTTCCGACAACTCCTTTTCGTTAGCAACGTCTTTGAATAATTCAGATATGATTTCCAATTCAGTTTCCGAACATTGGTTATTCAGGTATTTAAGAATTAATTGCTCTTTATTAATATTCATTTCTCTCAAGTAAAAGGTAAATACATTTCGATAGATCCTGATTTGAAACCAATAGATCCATTTAAAACTTTAATTGCTTTATAACTTAAAGAGTATGAAAAAAGGCGGGACTACTATTCTTAAAATAAAAAAGTTACCCTTAGGGATACAAAAAGTAGAATAGCAGGATTAAAATGCTGAAAACAATATCTGCCTCAACTGAGAGTTTGGTTCTGATTTGACCATAGGCTTTACGCAGGCTTTCTTTAACAGTATTCTTTGAAATGCATAGCTTTTCGGCAATTTCATCTTGCGAATAATCCATTTCTTTGCTCAGCTTGAAGATTAGTTTTCTTTGTTTCGGTAGAGATTCAATGGCCTCCTTAGCTATTTTTTTTATTTCTGAATAAATTAAATCTTCTTCACTCTTATTATGGCGTAACTGCATATGAAGCTTGAGCTCTTCACTTAACAATTCGTTTTTTAGAACAACCCTTAATCTGGCAAAAATTAAATTCTTGGATATGATGAAAATATAGTCCTTGGGGGAATGGATGTCTTTAAGTTTTTCTTTGTTCTGCCATACTTGAACAAAGGTTTGTTGAACAATATCGTCGGCCTCCGATTTACACTTTAAGGATTTAAAAGCATAACGAAATACCATTTGACTATGCTTTTTATATAAGAGTTCAAAGGATTTATGAGAACCTTTGCTGATAGAGACTAAAATATTCTTTTCCGTATTTTTACGCTCTTCTCCCATTTTAATACCTAAAGTAAAGCAAAGTACAAATTATTTTTGTTTTTTCCATTCCGAAACGTAGACCCAAGTTGTATTTTTTGTCTATCATATAAAGATCTGAGGTGTTGAAGTATTAAAGTTTCGTTGCAATGGTAATTTGTCATTTGGAATTCAACAGTCACTTCGATCAAACAAGATGTTCTGACACCATAAAGGTGTCTGACATCAGTACTATCATATAAAGATCTGAAATTGTGTTGAGATGTTGAGGTGTTGATGTATTTAAGTGTTGAAGTTCTGTTACCAATCGTAATTCATCATTTGAAATTCGTAATTTATTCATAATTCAATGTCATTTAGTTAAGGAAACATTTTAAAAGCTTTCAGGTCTCAGGTATCAGATTTCAGCCTAAATAATGTTTTTTAATATGCCAAAATTAGCTGACGCCTAAGATCTGATACCTGAAGGCTTATCTTAATGGCATTAATTCATCACTCAAAATTAACATCCCTTATCTCAATTTGTAATAGGGTTCCAAAACCGTAGCGGGACTGAAACCTAATCATTTAAATGATATCTCTTCAAAGCCGATGGAATGTGAAAATCAGGTTCTTTTGAATCTGGTATGGCCCAGGAATACCAAACTACCTCTTCCTCATTTTTAAAGTCTGCTCTGAAAATTCCCAGGTTAAACTCATTTCCCAACCCAAGTTTGTTCAGTTCATTTAAAGCTATTCTGCCTTCAACAATATATCTGTTTTCCAGGAAAGAGGTAGCTACTTCTATCGTCTCAAAGTTCCATTTTTCATCGAATTGCCTATAATGCTTCGCCTGATAATCGAGAATATCTCCTGTTGGACTAATCTCCAGGCAGTAGTAATTGGACATATCTTTGTTTGCAGAAAAAAAAAGCTCCACTCTATCTCCCTCTGCTACAGATAGCTCTTTATCGAATGGCACAGTTGTTAGGGTAGAATCCATGGTACTGAAATAGAAAAGAAAATCTTCCTCAGTCAATTTGCTATCGAAAACGGTACTATCTGATATGCTATCACGCCATACTGCTGTTAATTCTTCGATGAAAGGATGTGGCGGCCAGTCGGATAAATCAGCGTCCAGGGAAATTCTGAATTCGGGATTGTTCAACACGTCACCGTATTCTTTTACTATGTCGATAGTCGCCTCAGAACCATAGGCCTCCAGGTAGTCCTGATTGATCCACGCACCAAATGTGGTGATTGAATTGATTCCCAGTTTATTGTACATTTCCACATCCCGCTTACAGTATCTTTTATTCCAGGGGATCTGTACCAAATTGGTTTTGTCCCAACCGGAAAACATGGAAACATCAAGCCAGTATTCCAATACATGGGCGGTATTACTTGGAAATACTTCCAGGTTTTGTTTTAAACTTTTGAGATGGGTATCAGACAATGCTTGACTATAATTTCTGTTTATTGGTGCGTATTCAAGAAACACACCTTCCAAAGGCCTTGTTTTTTTGGGCGCCTCAAGAGTATTCAAATAAGCCAGGTGAGCTACCTGAGCTTCAGGATCTACTTTTCGTAAAATTTCCAATAGCTTGTTTTCATAGATAAGCGCCTGTTCACTCGGAGAATATGGCTTGCAACGTTCAGAATGACAAAATGCGTCCTGAACATCATCTGTCCAGAAAAAATAGCGATGTGTAGTGGGTTTTAGCCATTTCGTTATTTCAAGAATATTCTTCTCTATTTCTTTATAAGCGCCTTCTTCGGTAAAACACATATTATATTTTTGCTGTCGCTTACCGTTCTTATCCATGCGGAAATATTCCGGGTGTTCATGATACAGTTCTCTTGGTAATATATCCTGCAGCACATGTAGTTCATATTCAACAGCTATTCCCTGCTCTACACATTTTTGAAGTAATAACCTGCCTTGATTACTCTCCAAATATTCTTTTAGCCCGGGCAATGTCTCCAATTTGGTATCAGTATGAATACCTAATAAATTCACTCCCGATTCAACCAACATCTTTACCCATTGTTCAGCACCAAGGGAGATTAAATCGCTTGGGTAAACTACAATTCCCCTTTTATCAACTGGTTTTACAGCTTTAAGATCAATATCGGTTCCTGCTATTTGCGCTTCCTTTTGTTGGCATGAGGTAGAGAAAAAAGCGATCATTGCTACAGCAAAAAGTAGTATAATCTGCATTTTATTTACCTTCAATATACCATACATTTTATGAATCGTTTACCTTTTTATCTACGCCAGATCCCTTCTTTAGGAAAGAGCGGATTAATGGATTTGTTTGACACTATCCTGAATTTGGGATTCCGCAGATTTTCAACTTCCATAAAACCATTGATCAATGGACCCGTAGTCCTTAAAAAAGCTCCTTGCTAATCCCGTTAACCATATCCTGCCCCTCTGTAACCATCCCTTCCGCAGAAACGTCTGCTAACGCACTTATTTGAAATTTATTCAAAAGTGTTTCAAGATCACTCAAGGCTTTCTTTGCTTCCTCCGTATCCAATTGTTCCAATCGTTTTTTAAGTACTTTTATCTTTTCGAAATCCTGAATCCCTTCTCTCATTCTTTCAAACCTGATGGAGGTTCTTGCCTCCGGATAGACTAAATAAGTGTCTCCTGCCGGCCAGGATCTGAACCTGGAATCTGTCAATGGGTTCTTCACCCAACTATTATAAGCCCATCTTAAATAGCCATCATAACCATTCGCAGCTGCATACCATCCCTGCCATGTGGATTCGGCTGGAGGGGAAAAAGTAAAATTATTAGGATATGCTTCTACACAGCAGGTATAATATGTTGTATTCTTACCTTCAGCTGCCCTTTTTGTCAATACCTCAGCAGGAACACTTTGACCGGAAGCCACACACATATCAAAAAGATCTGCTTCAATTTCCGTATGATAATTTCCGGCCAGGCTAACTTTCATATCGGGAACCACGTCTCTAACCAATTTGATAGCCGCTTCCATCATTTCTACCGGTCTTTCGTCCATAGCAATGGAGGTCATACTAAACCATTGTTTGGTTTTCAAATGTTCAGCAAAATCTTTTAGAAATGGAGTCCAGTGTTCCTTATAGGCCTGGGTGCCTGGTTCAGCTACCAGAGAATCATAAGTTCCCTTCTGCTCATTGAAATAAATAAATTTGTTTCCCCAAGGGATCATGGAGTAGCAATTAATGAGTTTCTTAATGCCACAACTTTGAGCAAATGCAACCCATTTGTCAAAAATAGCATAATCAAATTCCCAGTCTCCTTCTTTCTTTTTTGTCCATTTGATCATGGATCCAAATGGATCTTCTGTCTGCCCATTCCAGGGTCTCTCGGTGATACTTGTTGTAATGACTTTTTGTCCTGCATTGGCAAGCATTTCAACCAAGGGTCTTAAATAATCAAAATGTTCCTGGCTCCATGGTTCAACGTTATGGAATCTTGCCACAGCATATGGATTTTGCCAAAGATCTAAATGATAGGACCATTCGGAAGCACCTGGCAGCACAAGATTGCCAACGGTTAATTCAATTAAAAAATCTAATTGATCCCCACCGGTGGTTTTAACAACAAGTTTGCCTTCGTATTTACCACCAGGAATGTTGTCGGGAATGTCAATTGTAATCCATACAGGCCTTGTGGTTTTGGGTTCATAGGAAAATTCGGACACTTCATCAATAGCGTCAGCAACCAGACTCACAGCAAAATCCTGTGGTTTTCTGTGACCACAGCCTTCAGCAAATTCATCTGTCAACAAGTATCTCACGAATCTTGCCTTCAGGTTTTCCACGGGAAGATCATTTCCATCTTTATCACTAAACTTTCCCCATTCAAAGCTTATATCCCCTAAATCAGAAGCTGACCATAATAGCAATTGTTTGTGTATTCGCTCCCCTTTCCAGGCATAAGCCTTCCATTGATTTGCCATTTGAACCTTGGGAGGAACGCTTCTATCATATCTCTTGTCGATACTCGCAAAAGATCCTGTCAGTCCTTCTGATATATCGTTCCAGGCTGTTTCCTTAACTTCCGATGGGTCCGCAGGTTCTTCATAACGGATGTATTGAAAATTGTTCTCAGTCTCTTGATTTAATTCGGTGTTTCTCTGTTTATTATCACAACTAGCTAAGGTGACAAACAGTAAAGCAATAATGATTGTGAAAATTCTCATGGTTATTAATCTTATGGAATATAATTTACCAAAGTTTATCTGAATAATTGTTATCCATATCTATAGACTTCCCTGGTGCAGGCTTCACCTATTTTCTTAGTCCGAATACTTGATTTTTATTCTGATGATCTTCCAATTATCATTATTCAGCGTAATGCCATCAATTCAGCAATAATTATTTTCCCAATACATCAACGCTTGGTGAAAGCTAATTTATACAAAAGAAAAAGGACGAAATGGTGATTGATTCATTGAAAAATATTAACTTGAGATCCTTGTCTTTCAACCATGGAGTAACGCTCTTTTGAGCAAAAAACACAATAAAAATATCTTACGTGATTGATCCGAAATCGATTTATTAATTTTTATTTTTTAATAACTTGATTATCAGCTATTTGATATTGTTTTTAAAGCGTATTAAAGTATAAAAAATATTGAGGTTGGAATGGTGTATTTTATTCACTATTCACTTAAAATCTTTGACTATAAATACATGATTTGATAATTTTTAATTACGGTTATAAAATACAGCTTGCAAACAAATCAAGGTAGAAATGACTTAATATATTATAATAGTCCATTTGGCTTAACCTGAAAATCCGGTACTATTTAAATGATCAGGTCCGCTCCTGAATAATGAAGGGATAGGTATGTCCACTTCAAGCAGGATCGGTATGCATACACTTTAATGGAAATAACATTTATTCTCAAATATTATTCAATCAATTACTAACCTAAATGTTTATTATGAAAAATAAGCTTTACCATTCTTTGGAAAAAGTGTTGATTCTTACACTTTTTCTCTCCCTAAGCTCCACAGCTTATTCCCAAACCAAAATGGTCCAGGGAAAAGTTGTAGATGCGGAAAGCAATCAGCCCTTACCTGGAGTTAATGTCCTTGAAAAGGGAACAAACAATGGAGTAATTACTGATATAGAAGGTAAATATTCCATTAGTATCTCCTCGGATATTCTTATTTTCACCTATGTAGGATATGCAACACAAGAGATTAATGTCGGATCTCAGTCAGTGGTTGATGTAAATCTGTCATTTGATTTTCAATCTTTATCAGAAGTCGTCATCACTGGTTACTCTGTTGACTCACGAAGGGAAACAACAGGTTCTGTGGCCACTATCGAGGCCAAAGACCTGAAAGTGACCCCATCTGGTAACGTGGAGCAACAACTACAAGGCCGTGTATCCGGGGTTACGGTCATTACCAATGGTCAACCTGGTACGACCAGCCAGGTCCGTGTTAGGGGTTATGGCGCCCTGGGTGGCAATGCCCCATTGTATATCGTAGATGGAGTTCCTGTAGAAAGCACTGACTTCCTCTCTCCGGATGACATCGAGACTACCACGGTGCTAAAGGATGCTACCGCCGCTTCTATCTATGGAGCCAGAGCCGCAGGAGGTGTCATTGTATATACCACCCGTCAGGGAGAGAAGGGAAAACGTAAAATGCAGGTTAGCTATGACGGTATGATCGGTGTGACCACACCTGGGAAAGGAGATCCCAAACTGAATCCAACGGAACAAGCTGAATGGACCTGGAATGCTATCAGGAATGCTGCCACATTGAATGGGCAAACACCTGTATTCAGTCACCCTCAATACGGAACAGGTTCTACTCCTATCATACCTGATTATCTTTTGGTTGGTGGTAATGCTGGTGTGGTTGGCACGGTCGATTTAAACGCTGAAGCACAACTTTACAATATTGATCCTGAAGCTGGCTCCATTTATCAGGTAATCAGGGCTAACAAAGAAGGAACCGATTGGTATGACGCGATTACCCGAAACGCCTCTCTTCACCGACATAACTTTGGTTTTACCGGTGGAGGAGAAGGCAGTCGATATTATGTCGGTCTTGGGTTACAGGAACAAGAGGGTATTGTACTACATCAGAAATTTTCCAGATATACGTTTAGGGTAAATTCTGAGTTCGATCTATTGCCAAACCTGCGAATAGGTGAGAATATTCAGGGAACTTATCGCTCGGCCAGAATATTGTTTGGTTCGGATGGCGGAAGTGGCTCATCTGATGACGAAAATGTGGTGCTCTCTGCTTCCAGGATGTCTCCCATTATTCCCATTTTTGATGAATTTGGCGGATATGCGGGAACCACTGCTCCTGGATTTAACAATGCAGAAAACCCGGTGGCAGAGCTCGACGGTCTGAAAAACAACCGTGCTTTTGCCGCAGAAGCATTTGGAAATATCTACATCGAAGTGGAACCTATTAAAGATCTTGTTATCAGAAGTAGCTTCGGAGGCAGGTTCCAGAACTTCAACGCCCATGGATTTACCAGAAGAACCTATGAAAACTCTGAAAATAACTCCTCTTTCGGATTTAGTCAATCTTCAAGTTACTCCACCTCCTGGGTTTTTACCAACACCCTTAGTTATAAAAAATCATTTGGTGAAAGTACTTTCAATCTCTTGTTAGGGCAGGAAGCACTTAATTTTGGAACAGGTCGTGGTCAGAGTGGTTCAGGTATTAATCCTTTCTCTCAAACTGTTGACTTTGTTACCCTGAACACTGTGGGCTCACAAGTAGTCAATGGCGGCCATAGCAATGGCATCAATTTCTCGTCCTATTTTGGTAGGCTTACTTATGACTTCCAGGACAAATACCTTGCTACTGTCGTACTGCGAAGGGACGGTTCCTCACGCTTTGGTGCTGAAAACCGATTTGGAACTTTTCCGGCTTTTTCTGCCGCATGGCGTATATCTTCTGAAGATTTCATGAGCGGTGTGTCATTTATTGATGATATGAAAATAAGAGCAGGATACGGAATTATGGGTAATTCCAATAATGTAGCTCCAACCAATCAATTCAGTCTTTTTGGAACAAGTATCGGAGCTTCCAGTTATGATATTGGCGGTAGTAACACGGGTGCCTCTCAGGGATTTTACAGAACGAGAATCGGAAACCCAAGGGCACAGTGGGAGAAAGCGATAACCACCAATATTGGTATAGATGCCCTTTTATTTGAAGGTAAACTGGACGTTATTCTGGACATCTGGAAAAAGGATACGGAAGATCTCCTATTTCAATTGCCTGTAACAACCCAGTCCGGTTCATTTGCAGATGCACCTTCTGTTAATGTTGGTAAAATGACCAATAAAGGTGTGGATCTCAAATTAGTTACCAAAGGGGATGTACAATCTGTGGGGTATGAAATTACATTAAATGGTAGTTTCCTTAAGAACGAGATTGTGGAATTGGCTCCGGGGCTGGAAGATCTTCCGAACCGAAGTTCAACTTACCGAGGTATCACACCGGTTTTGAATCAGGTAGGACAACCTTTGTCTGCTTTTTACGGATTTGAAGTCGTTGGATTGTTCAGAGATCAGGCAGAAGTTGATGACGCCGCCACGCAGGATGGTGCAGCACCTGGCCGTTTCCGTTTTGCTGATATCGATGGTAATGGTGTGATTAACTTGGATGACCGTACGCAGCTTGGTAATCCCATACCTGATTTTACAGGTGGATTGACCATCAAGCTTAACTATAAAAATTTCGAACTGGAGATGTATTCTTTCGCATCCATAGGAAATGAAATATATAATATCGGCAAATTATTTACCGATTTTTATCCTCTTTTCCCTGGTGCTGCAATCAGTGCTCGTGTGAAGGATTCCTGGACATTCGAAAACCCATCGGCAGAGATCCCGATATTTGAGAACACCTCAAATTTCAGTACAAATACACAATCCAATTCCTTTTATGTTGAAGATGGTTCCTACTTCAGAATGCAAAACATTACACTAGCCTATAAGCTGCCTCAATCAATACTCAGCAACCTGGGCATGCAGGAACTTAGAATATTCGGCAGTGTAAATAATGTATTTACCATTACGGGTTATGATGGACTGGATCCAAGTGTTGGAGGTGCTGCCGATACCAATTTTGGTATCGATCTGGGGAACTTCCCTATCACACGTAGCTGGACATTGGGTGTCAATGCATCCTTCTGATTTGGTTGAGTGGTGAATTCATAAAAAAATGAAACAAGTCAATTTGTATAAAAAATTTAAAAATATGAAAACAACAAAAATAATCTCTTTGACCCTTTTGATAATGTTTTTATCAACTGTGGCCTGCAAAGATTCTTTTTTGGATGTTGCTCCTACCGGATCACTCGGTGAAACCGAATTATCATCCAAAGCAGGCCTGGAAGGTTCATTGATAGCTACTTATAGTATGCTTTTAGGCAGATCCGGATTTTATTCCGATGCCTCAAACTGGTTCTGGGGCAGTGTGCTGGGTGGTGACGCCAATAAAGGAACGAACGCTGGTGACCAGTCACAAGTAAATGAGATACAGACCTACAGCACACAAACGAACAATGCCTCCGTAAAACAAAAATATGATGCCTTATATGAAGGTGTTGCGAGAGCCAATGGAACATTGGCATTAGTAGCCGTTGCAGGAGAAGATGTGTCAGAAGCTGATAAAACAAGGATCGCCGCTGAAGCGCGGTTCTTACGAGGTCATTATTATTTTGGTCTGAAAAAAAACTTCAATGATACACCCTATGTGGATGAGAATTGGGACGGTCTTGAGGCTGTGAGCAATAATTCGGATCTCTGGCCGATGATCGAGGCCGATTTCCAATTTGCCTTTGATAACTTGCCTGAAACGCAAAGTGATGCAGGAAGAGCTAATAAATGGGCTGCAGGTGCCTATCTTGGAAAGACGCTGCTATTCCAGGGTGATTTTGCCGGGGCCAAAGCTATTTTCGACCAGGTTATTGCCAGTGGTCAGACAGCCAATGGTCAGGCTTACGATTTAGTTCCGAACTATGCTAATGTTTTCCGTTCAACGAACGATAACAATGAAGAATCCGTTTTTGCCGTACAGGCTGCAGCCGGAACCGGAAGCATTAACAATGCAAATCCTGCCATGGTATTGAATTTCCCTCACGGCTCCACAGGCCCTGCACGACCAGGTGGATGTTGTGGCTTTTTCCAGCCAAGTTTAGAGCTGGCGAATTCTTTCCGAACAGATGCCAATGGCCTCCCACTACTTGATAATTCTTATAATGATGCTGCAAATGCGCTGGTAACAGACTTAGGTTTGACAAGCGGTGATGCCTTTACTCCGGATGCCGGTAATCTGGATCCAAGACTGGATCATTCTATCGGACGCAGAGGAATTCCTTATCTTGACTGGGGACCTCATCCGGGCTTTGACTGGATACGGGATCAACCTTATGGTGGACCCTACTCTCCCAAAAAGTTCATTTACTATCAGGCTGGTGATGGTACTGAAAACGATGTGAGCTCCTGGACACCTGGCTACACAGCAGTAAACTATAATATAATTCGTTTCGCTGATGTACTTCTCATGGCCGCTGAAGCAGAGGTTGAATTAAATAACCTGGGAACAGCCCTTGACTACATCAACAGAGTACGCACACGTGCTATGAATTCTCCTGTGAAAAATCCGGATGATACCGATGCAGCTAACTATGTTATGGGACTCTACACTTCTTTCGCCAGCCAGTCTGAGGCCAGGGACGCGGTACGTTTTGAAAGGAAGCTGGAGTTGTCCGGTGAAGGGCATCGTTTTTATGATCTTGTAAGATGGGGAGTTGCAGAACCTGTATTAAATGCTTACCTGGCACATGAAAATGGATTTCTAAAATCACCATTTGCCGGTGCCCAGTTCACTGCAGGTAAAAATGAATATTTACCTATTCCTCAGGATGAAATTGATCTTCAGGGGGCTGATGTAATCACTCAAAACCCAAATTATTAAGCGGTATTTTGATTTTTAATGTTCCTTAGGTAAGAGGGAAAGTCCTCTTACCTTTTTTCTTCCTGAGAACCATTACTATTAATAAATGTTGATTGCGGAAAGTGTTAATTCTAGTTATTTTGTTATTTCTATCAGGCTTTTTCTCAACATTAAATTAGAAGTTATGACGATGAGACTGCTGCTAAACATATTATTTGTAAGCGGGTTTTTAATTTCTACCACCTCATGTGTTAATCAAGAAAAATCTAACAAAAATGAGGTAACTATGATCTTTGATCAGCTTTCTGCTGACCAAAGCGGCATCACTTTCTCAAACAATCTGAAAGAAGATACTATCATTAACTATTTCACGTATCCCTACATATATATGGGTGGCGGTGTAGCTGTTGGTGATCTCAATAATGATGGTTTGCAAGATCTGTATTTCACAGGCAATATGGTTGAGAACAAACTTTACCTTAACAAAGGCAATCTTCAATTCGAGGATATCACAGCAGTAGCAAAAGTAGGTGGTGATAATCGATGGATGACTGGCGTTACCATGGTTGATATAAACGCAGATGGCTGGTTGGACATTTATGTGAGTGTATCAGGGAAATTTACCACGACCAAAAATCTGCTTTATATGAATAACGGTACCGACCAAAATGGAATTCCAACCTTTACAGAAAGTGCGGAGAAGATGGGCATTGCAGATGAGGGAAATTCCACACAAGGCACCTTTTTCGATTATGACCTTGATGGTGATCCGGATCTTTATGTCGCCAATTATCCATTGACAAGCTTTAAGACAGGAAATGTTGCCTACAAATTTAAAATGGACAAAAAGGATCCTGATAAATCTGATAAGCTTTATAAGAATAATGGCGACGGGACATTTATCGATGCAACTGAAGAAGCCGGACTTCTGAATTTCGGGCTCTCTTTGAGTGCAATGGTTGGCGATTTTAACAATGATGGTTGGGAAGATATTTATGTTTCCAATGACTTTGCCACACCAGACTATTTCTATTTCAACAATGGTGATGGCACTTTTAGTGAAAAGATAAAAGAAACGACGCAACACACAGCTTTTTTTGGCATGGGAACGGACGCAGGAGATTTTAATAATGACGGGCTTTTGGACATCATCCAAATGGATATGACACCGGAAGACAACCGGAGAAATAAAGCAAATATGGCCAGCATGAATCCTGCTGGCTTTTGGGAAATTGTAGGTTTAGGCATGCACTATCAATATATGCAGAATACACTACAACTGAATAATGGCATCTATACGGATGGTCTTCCTCATTTTAGTGATATATCCAGATTGGCTGGCATCTCATCTACCGACTGGAGTTGGGCAGGATTATTTGTTGATCTTGACAACAATGGATGGAAGGACATCTTTATCACTAACGGAACAAGAAGGGATATTAATAACAAAGATTATTTTAACCGGATTGACCGTGCTGACAAGCAAACCCGGAAAACTTTCAATTACCTTGATTTGAGTCAAAGTATTCCATTTGAAAAAATTGATAACTACACTTTCAGGAACAATGGCGATTTGACCTTCAGTAATGTTTCCAAGAATTGGGGACTAAGTTATGAAGGTTTCTCCAATGGTGCAGCTTATGCTGATCTTGACAATGATGGTGACCTGGATATGGTGATCAATAATATAGACGAACCGTCAGTTGTTTACAGGAATAAGACAAGTGACCTGAAGCTTGCAAATTTCTTAAGGATAAAATTAAAAGGTAATGATAAAAATCCACTGGGATTGGGCACCAAAGTTCTTGTGGAAAATGGAAACGACATTCAGTTTCAACAGCATACTCTAAGCCGGGGCTTTCAGTCTTCAGTTGAACCTGTTATTCATTTTGGATTAGGAAATAGAAATTCTATTGAAAAAATGTCTGTCACCTGGCCTGATGGAAAATCTCAGGACCTTTACAATGTTCAGGCAAATCAAGTGCTTGAAATTAGTTATGGGGAAGCTGATGAAACTGAAGAAAAGGTTGCAGAAAAAGTGGATCAAAAACTTTTTGTTGATGTTACGAATGAATCCGGTATTCATTTCAAACATACTGAAAATCCCTATGACGATTTCCAGTATGAGGTATTGCTTCCACATGTTTATTCCCGTAACGGACCGGGATTAGCGGTTGGTGACACCAATGGAGATGGTCTTGATGACTTCTACATTGGGGGTGCTGCAGGCAGCTCCGGAGCGCTCTATCTGCAAAACGAAGATGGCACATTTAATATGTCAATTTCCTCTCCCTGGAAAGAGGATGCTGATCAGGAAGATATGGGGGCATTGCTGTTTGATGCCGATGCCGATGAGGACCTGGATTTATATGTGGTAAGTGGTGGAAATGAATTTGAAAAAAAATCAAAAGCATTACAGGACAGGTTATATATCAATGATGGTCAGGGGAATTTCTTAAAAATGGAGCATGCCTTACCGGAAATGCCTACAAGTGGCTCAAGGGTAAAATCAGCAGATTATGACAATGACGGAGATTTAGATCTATTCATTGGAGGGCGGATTGTACCCAAATCTTATCCTTTGCCTGCAAAGAGCTATATATTGAGGAATGATGGCCTCATTGATGGAGAAGTTAAATTCACCGACGTTACCCGGGATATTGCACCGGATTTGCTGGAGGCGGGTTTAGTTACCGATGCTGTTTGGGTAGATTATGATCAGGATACAAAACTGGATTTAGTGGTGGTTGGTGAATGGATGCCTATTACTTTTCTAAAGAATGATGGAAAAAGGTTCCTTAATATGACCAAAGAGTATGATTTGGAAAAGTCATCTGGTTGGTGGTATAGTATTTTGGCGGAGGATTTTGATCAGGATGGAGATCCTGATCTGGTTGCAGGAAATCTTGGCCTAAATTATAAATACAGGGCAACGGTTGAGGAATCATTCGATGTTTACGCCTATGACTATGATAAAAACGGGCATCTGGATATTGTTCTAGGGTATTACAATGATGGTGTTCAGTATCCGGTTCGTGGCAGGCAATGTTCATCGGAACAAATTCCCAATATCAAGATCAAATACGAGGATTATAACTCCTTTGCCAGCGCCACACTGGCAGACATCTATTCAACAAAGGACCTGGAGGCTTCTTTGCACCAACAAGCATGGACATTCGCCAGCGGTTTTGTTGAAAACCTTGGGAATGAAAAGTTTGAAATAAGAAAACTACCGGTACCTGCTCAATTGTCCAGTATCAATGCTATGGTGGCGGAAGATATAAACAGGGATGGTCACCTCGATCTGGTCGTTGCAGGGAATTTATATGGGGCTGAGATCGAAACTACACGCAATGACGCAAGTTACGGTCAATTCCTGGCGGGGGATGGTCAGGGTAATTTCAAAGCCGTTCCATTTTCTGAAAGTGGATTTTACCTGAGGCATGACACAAAGGATCTGGCCAAAATCAGGACGGTACAAGGAATGGTAATCCTTGCTGCTAATAATCATGATTTTATGAAAGCAATTAAAATTAACTATCGGTAATTCTTTTATTGATGTTTGGAAAAGTCTGAAAAACTTAACGTCTGCTTCCAGCATTAGTTGAAACCTTGATTTGGGATTTATATTGATTGCAATCAATAATTGAACTTCCGACTTTATGATCTAAAATAAATAATCACATAAGCAATCTCAGTTTTCCTGACAATGCATTCATCATATTACTGGTTGAATTAACAGGTTGAGTTTGTGAAAATTTAGTGTAACATAAACTGAAGATAAATGAAATTTACAATATACCGGACGTCGGCCATAAGAACAAAAAAACTTTTGGTGATAATGCTTATAGCCATTATGGTTTGCAATTCCTGTGATTTTAATAGACAACACATAGTCGAACTGCCTTTTGAAAAAGAGATTGTAGATCTGATTTCCCGCATGACCATTGAAGAAAAAGTGGGGCAGCTTACCTTATCAGTTTCAGGAGTAATAACAGGCCCAACTGCTAGTGCGAAGTCATCGGAAGAACTGAAGGACGATATTAGGAAAGGGCTGGTAGGCGGCTATTTCAATGGTTTTGGAGCCGAGTTCACTTATGAGTTGCAAAAAATCTCCTTGGAAGAATCGAGGTTAGGGATCCCCTTACTTTTCGGAGGGGATGTCATTCATGGATTTAAAACAATATTTCCCATTCCTCTTGCTGAAGCTGCCAGCTGGGATATGGATATTATTGAAAGATCGTCCAGAGTGGCTGCTACCGAAGCCACTGCGGCGGGACTTAATTGGAACTTTGCACCTATGGTTGACATCACCCGTGATGCCCGATGGGGCAGAATAGCCGAAGGTGCCGGTGAAGATGCGCTACTTGGTTCAAAAGTCACCATGGCCAGAGTGAAAGGTTTCCAGGGTAAAGACCTATCCAGCCCTCATACGCTTGCTGCTTGTACCAAACATTTGGCTGCTTACGGAGCACCCGATGGAGGCCGGGATTATAACACAGTGGATATGTCGGACAGGTTATTACGAGAAATTTATCTGCCGCCATATGAAGCGGCGGTGAAAGCCGGATCAGCCACTTTTATGACCTCTTTTAATGAGCTGAATGGTGTTCCGGCTACAGGCAATACTTACTTGCTGAAAGATCTTCTGCGCACCGAATGGGGATTTGATGGTATGGTCGTTTCCGATTACAATTCGATTGCTGAGATGATCAACCATGGCGTTGCTATTGATAAGGCAGAAGCTGGGGTCATTGCATTGGAAGCCGGAACAGATATGGATATGGAAGGTTATGTATACCTAAAAGAGCTGCCCAGGTTAGTAAAAGAAGGAAAAATAAGCGAAGCTAAAATTGATGAAGCTGTGAAGCGGGTGCTAAGACTGAAGTATAACCTGGGCTTGTTTAATAACCCATATTTGTATAGTGATCAAAAAAGAGAAAAAGAATTACTCATGTGTTCCGAGCATTTGGAAACAGCGCTGGAAATGGCCAAGAAATCCATTGTTCTACTAAAAAATGAAAATCAGTTGCTACCATTAAAAAGCGACATTAAATCTATTGCTGTAATTGGGCCTCTTGCTGACAATAAAACCGAACTCAATGGAACCTGGTCATTTTTTGGAGATCTGGATGATCCTGTTACGGTGTTAGAGGGACTAAGAAATAAAATAGGACCATCGACGGAATTATTGTATGCAAAAGGATGTGAATTTTATAGTGATAGCAAAGAACATTTTCAGGAAGCAATAGCAACGGCTAAAAAAGCGGATGTGGTCATTATGGCCATAGGTGAAAGTGCAGTCATGAATGGAGAAGCAGCTTCAAGGTCATCCATTGACCTACCTGGTATTCAGAAAGACCTGGTCCGGGAAATACACAAAACAGGAAAACCGATTGTTGCGCTGGTCTTTAGCGGAAGACCATTGGCAATCAGTTGGATGGACGAAAATATTCCGGCTATTTTAGAGACCTGGTTTTTAGGCACTCAGACCGGTAACGCTATTAGTGAAGTACTTTTTGGTGATTATAATCCTTCCGGAAAACTTCCGGTTTCATTCCCCAGAAACGTCGGACAGGTCCCGATCTATTATAATTATAAACAGACTGGTAGATTGTATGATGGAGATTATGATGAACCAGCCAGTCAACGTATATATCTTTCGAAATATCGTGATGTTCCCAATAGTCCACTGTATCCATTCGGACATGGACTGAGTTATACGGAGTTTGAATACTCAGAAATTGATCTGAGCAAGGAAATAATCAATATGGATGAAAAATTGCAAATAAAAGTTCAGGTGAAGAACGTTGGGCTGTATGATGGGGAGGAGGTTGTTCAGCTTTATGTTAGAGATCTGGTAGGCAGTGTTACGAGGCCTGTAAAAGAATTGAAAGGATTTGAGAAGATACACCTGGCAGCTGGGGAAACGAAAGAAGTGGTTTTTGAACTCAGTGTTGAAGATCTTTCTTTCTATCGAAAAGATATGACTTTTGGTCCGGAACCCGGTACATTTCATGTTTTCATAGGAACAAGCAGTAAAGAGGTGAAAAAAGCAACTTTCGAACTTTCAGAAAGTTCATAATTATCAGAGAATTGCAAGATATTAACCTGATGTGGTGCGTGAAAAATTCAAAAATCAGGTATATCAGGGCTTTTTCACTTTTTTCTTTCCGGAAGATTTGCTAAATTATTTAACCGCACCGCAAGTTTTGATCTGGCATTTTTTAAAACTGTCATGAAATTAAAGACAACATTAACCCGTTTCGAACTTGGGATACATCATAAAAGTATATTCATTTTATGCTGCATTTTATTTGCCGGATTAGGGAGCGCTTTTGCAGTTAACGAGGTGACCATACACGATTCCCTTAGACAGCACATCTTTAATTATGAGGAAATCCAATATTTTGAAGACAAATCCAATAGCCTGACCATCGATCAGATTATTTCGAAGGAATATAGAGACCTATTCATTCCAAGCAGATACTACGCACCTCAGAATGTAAACGTGGAGTCTACGTATTGGTATCGAATAAAAATTCGTCATTTACCTAACACCAAAAAGAATTTTTTGATTGAGTTTTTCGATTCTCATTTTGATGAAATGTCAGCCTATATTCCGGATGGGAAAGGTGGGTTCCGGGTGGAAAGTATGGGAGACATGCGACCATTTAAAGAACGGAAATTTCAACATATTAATTTTGAAATAATGCTCTCCAATGAATTGGATGGGGTTTACACATATTATTTTAAGATCAAATCCCACGATGAAGTTAATGTGATCATCGTACTTCGATCTTTGGAATTTTTTGTTGGTTATGCCCTGACTGAATACTTGTTGTTCGGTGTATTTTTCGGCATGATCATTATTCTGAGTTTATATAATTTCCTGATGTACCTGGCCATACGGGAATGGCAATACATAACCTATATCTTTTATGTATTGAGTATGGGTATGTACACAGCAAGTTATAATCATATAGCGCTACAGTATATATGGCCAAATCAACCTGAATGGGAACAAATCGCCTACGGATTTGCTTTGTATTCCACATCGGTTTTTGCCTTGCTTTTTGCTCGTCAATTTCTTCATGTAAAAAACTATTCACTGACACTTAACAGACTCATCACCTATCTTCTCATTATCCGTACCATTTTCTTCCTGGCTGCATTATTTATTAACCATGATTGGTTTGTATACAGAATGGTTGAAGTAGTGCCACTGATGCTCATCTATTTCATTTCCATTTATGTATGGGCCAAAGGATTCAGACCTGCCCGTTTTTTCGTATTAGCTTACACCATTTTATTTGCTGGCTTTATTCTCACTGCCATGGGAAGTTTTATCATGACAGAAAGTGCGATTTTCTTTTATTACAGTGTGAATATAAGTTTTGTAGTTGAAATGCTATTTCTATCTTTTGCGTTGGGTGACAAAGTAAGCATCTTAAAAGCAGAAAAAGATAAATCCACCAGAAAGGCCATCAACCAACTCAAAGAGAAGGAGCAAATGCAACAAAAGTTGGTAGAGCAACTACAGGAGAATGAAAAACTAAAAGATAAAGTAAATCAGGAACTGGAAGGTCTTGTAGAAAAAAGGACCAGGGAAATTAATGAACAAAAGCATACCATAGAGTTAAAAAACGAGCAGTTGCGTGAAGTCAACGAAAGACTTATTCAAAAAAGGGAAAAAATAAATCGAATGAATGCCCTCCTGGACATGGATAATTGGAAGTTGAAGAAGAATATTAAGGAAGTATTGATAGACAGGGTTGTGGTCAAAAATATCGATTACGAAGAATATAAAAATATATTCCCGGGTGAATTAGATTGTTTCAGATATATCGATAATTTGAAATGGAGTAACGGATATGCCTGTAAAAAATGTAACAATGATAAATACTTTAAAGGGGCCAAGAAGTTTTCACGCCGCTGTACAAAATGTGGCTACAATGAATCGGTAACGGCTTTTACCATTTTCCAGGGTATCAAATTCCCCATTAATAAGGCCTTTTACATTGCTTATCTGGTGGTTTCCGAAAAGGATAACCACACGCTGGATGATCTGTCAATTATGTTGAATTTAAGAAAGGCAACCTGCTGGAGTTTCAGGAACAGGGTCAAAGAGATCTACGAATCCATTAAAACCAAAAAGTCGGGCCATTACCTGCTTGATCTGGATCATATCATTCTGGCTGATTACCTGGAAAAGGTTTGATCTTAAAGAAAAAGATCCGGATCAATCCAAAAGGAATAGTCGCTATTATTCTTAAGAAAAATCTGAAAACTTTACGCCACCGTTCATACTGGATTTGTAAGCTGCCTCCACAACGGCCATGGTATCCATGGCGTCTGTTACTGAATTGATATAATCAAATTGTTCATCTTCCATCTTACACATCAGGCCGAGCATTGGTCCGGCGAAAGCATCGGGAAACCAGGAACCTTCTACCGCAACTTCCTTCCATTGACCTTCTTCTACATTGGAGACATACTCAAACTTGTCCGGCAATCCTTTTGGATAGTCCAGATACACCCCTACTCTGATTTTAATGGCGCCTTCAGTTCCTTCAAACTTAAAAAAAGATTCCTGATGTTCGGTTCCAAAATCGTGGCCATGATTGGTATTGATATTTGCCCACCTTTCCTCTCCATAATCCATGATGATTGCAGATCGCGTGTTTGCTAATTCTCTCATGTTGGGATGCCTGATGGTCCTTGCATAGACTTTTTGAGGATTACCTAAAAAATACCTTACCATATCGATATAATGTATGCTGTGATAAAGTATTTCCATCCTTTCTATCCCGTACAAAAAATCCCAAAGGTGCCAGGGTGTACTGACGCATATTCTCACATTTATTTCATGAAGTTTACCAATGACCCCGTTATCAATAAGTTGCTTGGCAAGTGAAATATAAGGCGCATGCCTAAGCTGGAAATTGACACCTGCTATCAAGTGCTTCTGCTTACATAATTCCAAAATTTGATTTGCCTGTATCAAGTCTTCACCCATAGGTTTTTGAACAAGCACTCCTGCGCCATCTGGCAATCTTTGAAGAACAGAAACAATTGCTGAAGCCGGAACTGCCAAATCAAACACCGCTTTATTTTCTATGGCTATTTGAATTAGTTCTTCAAGGGTCTCGCAAGATTTTGTGATATCAAATTCTTTGGCAACTGCTATTGAACGATCATATTGAAGGTCATAAATACCAATTACCTTGATGCCCGCTTTTTTGTATGCCGGTAGATGAGCATCTTTGACAATGCCTCCGGCACCTATTATGACAACGGGCTTTAATTCTTTTGGCAATGTAAAATTCATATCAACATGTTAAAGTTCTTCCTTTTTCTTGAAAGAGATCCTCTGCCCCGGTACCGTTTTAACAATTAACAGATCTCCCTTTATATCAAATGCAACATCGCTTGTAAATTTGTCACCATCAAATGGGTTGATAAACTGTATAGTGCCTCCCTTTTCCGAACATATCTGAACATTCGTTACCTGTCCGCTTGTTCGCCCGGCCGAGATCAGGAAAGCCCCCTCAGTCCTTAGCTGATCAAACGAAACATCCTCCCATTGTTCCGGAATTGCCGGGAATATCCGAACCACACCAGTATGACTTTGCAAAAGCATTTCTTGTAAACCTGCAGCAAAAGCAAAGTTTCCTTCCAGGGTGAAAGGGCGATAGGTAAATTTGGAGTATCCTTTCCCCGATTGGTCACCATTGACATGAAAACTATTGGGAAGACAAAAATTCTCGGCAAAAATTTTGAGCGCCTCGGCGGCACCATTTCCATCCAGGGCACGTGCTTTAAGGTTCCCTAACCAACTAAAAGAATAGCCAACCCAATAATCAGATCCTATTTTGTCCAAAGTCGAAATGGTGTTTTGTATTAAGCTCTTATGAAGTTCTCCCTTGGAAAAGTCAATAATTCCAAGGGGATGATATCCAACCAGATGGGAAAAATGCCGATGAGATTGGTCATAAGGCACATTGGGTGCAAACATTAAACCACGCTGTGTTTCTGAAACCAGATCAGGCCATTGAGACAACAAATTTTTCCACTTCTCAGCTTCTTCCTTCTTACCTATTTCAGTTGCCAGTTCAGCGGCTTTTTCATAAGTCCAGCGGATGAGTGCCAAATCAAAGTTAGTGGTTTCTCCAAACCAGGCATTTATACTATTGTCATGGATTTCGGGGCTGGAACTTATTGGAAGTTGTCTCATGCCTTCCGCATTCAATACGGATATATTCTCCAGATAAATGGCCACATCTTTGATCCAGGGATAAGCCCTTTGCCTGAGGAACTCCCGGTCCATAGAATAGCGCCAATGCAAATAAAAATGCTGTGCCAACCAGGCCGAAACGGTAGGGCCAAAAGAATATTGGATCCAGCCACCCATGGGTTCACCGGTTAATGTGGTTACACCAGGCACATTGAGACCTTTGGAATCGTAATATTCACTGGTATACCTTTTAAAAGTATTCCGATATTTCCATAACCAATTGACAAAGCCAATTTCCTCTTCGAGATGGTTTCCACTATATGCAGGCCAGTAACTGAGCTGAGTATTTAAGTCGTGATGGAAATCTCCTTTCCATGGAGGAAGTTTCCCATTGTCTGCAGTCCAAACAGCCTGCAAAGAAATAGGTGGTGCTCCTACACGCGCCGCCGAGCCGAACTTGTATTGCTCCAGGTACCATTGTTTTTGTAAAACAGGGTCAGGCACCTGAATGGCAGATTTACTCCAGAATTTCTTCCACCAGGTCAGATGTGAATCATAGGCATACACCATTCCCTTATTCAAATTCTCAGTTGTTACTTCATAGGCAGAGGCTTTTTCCTCCCATTTGGGAAATGTCGAACTGATACTCCAACATCCTTTCAAAACACCTTTTTCGATCTTACTACCAACATTTACCTGGTATTTGAACCCTCCCCATCCCTCTTGTTCATAGGTAATTGCATCCTTATCCCTGGATACTTTACCTTCAGGGTAATCAAGTCTTCTTAGATCCTGCCCTGTTACGGGATTCTCTGCACCACTTTCATTCCCAAGATTATAGGCCGGTGGAATAAGATCGTACTCCAATGTTTCTTCAAGCCCCTCAAATTGATACCATCCAACCGGCTGTGTAGCATGAACAAATGTTAAAAGCTTTACGCCATTTTTCCATTTTACTTCACAAATTGCCTGCTTCAGGTATAGGTGAACGGACTCAACCTCCCCTAAAGTGGAAATATCAAATTCCAATGCTGCTCCTGGTATTTTGGAGGGAGCCGGACTCCTGTCGTATGGGACATCAAATTTCTCCTGCACGGGTTCATAGTCATTCTTCTTCCATTGATCATATACCCAACTGTATTTCCATTCCGGTGTATTGAGATTTTCCATAGGTCGAAGATCCCAGAGATCGGCACGGTCAAGGGAAAAACGTAGTTTCCCATCTTTTTTCCAGACCAAGGCACCAACCATGCCATTACCCAGAGGAATAGCTTCATCCCATCTGTCAGATAATCTCTCAAAAACCAAATCATACGCTGAAGCTTCAGGACGTATCTTGGTGGTTATCTGACCTGTTTTGCTACAAGAGCATAACACACATAAAGAAAAAAGGATCAAACTTTTAATTAAGGCAACCTTATGTTTCATTTGTCGAATTCCATGGTTTTTAATAAATCTTCAATTTGGTTATTGCTTCAGATCACTGCTGGCTCCGGGCTCCTGAGGCACCTGGTAATAACCATCTTTAATTTTCACAGGAAAAACAAAATGCTCTTTTAAATGGGGAATATGCTCCAAAAAAAGTGCTTTGTGACCAATGCTTATATGATTAAATAACACCAAATGTTGATGAATTTGTCCCATATCACCCACATGGGGAACTACAGGCACACTAAACTTTTTGGATAACAGGCTGATTGTTATGAATTCTGAAATTCCTGCTACCCTTAAGGCATCTACCTGATTGAAGTGCATGGCACCTGACTGTAAATAGTTTTTAAATATCACTCTGTTAGGTAGATGTTCTCCCATAGCGAGTCTGACCGGCGCAATTTCTTTGGCCAGGGCCACATGGGCGGCAATATCATCGGGATGCGTTGGTTCTTCTATCCAGAAAGGGTTGATATGCTTAAGTGCCTGACATACCTCAATGGCCTTCGGAAGATTCCACTGTTGATTGGCATCCACCATGATGATGGCCTCATCTCCGGCTGTTTCTCTCACCAATCGGGCTCTTCGAACATCCCGATGAGGGTCTTTGGAACCTACTTTGAGTTTCATCGCCATAAAACCTTCCGCCATGGCCTTCCGTGCGTTCTCCCCTACCTTCTCATCACTATAGTTAAACCACCCCACAGAGGTATCGTAACCCTGGTATCCTGTAGTCAGAATTGACTTTCTTTTATCTTTTGAAGCTGCAGCCTGCTCCAGCATAGAGACAGCTTCATCAAATGTCATAACATCTTCCAGATAAGAAAGGTCCAAAGTGTTGGCTATGGAACGGTCAGGTAAATCGATTAGCAGCTTCCAAAGTGGTACTCCTTTGGCTTTGGCCCATAGATCAAAGCAAGCATTTGTAATACTAGCCAAAGCCAGATGAACTACCCCTTTATGAGGACCCAGCCACCGGAGGTTTGGATCGTCAGCCATGGCTTTTGATACTTGTCCAAAACAAGCCATAAGCTCATTGATTTCTTTGCCTTCAATGTATTTTACCAGGTAGTCAATTGCCTGGCATACCAGGTTGTTGCCTCCACCCAGCGTAAAAGCGAGTCCTATTCCCTCAATGGCTCGGTCTGTTTGTAATTTACATACCGCATAAGCATAAATGGGTGTGGTGTGAACGGCATCAGAACCTGCCCCATCTTTTAACCTGAATTGGATGTCTGATGACACTCCTTTTTTAATGACTACAGTTTTCTCCATTCAGTTTTTTAATGTCTTTTCCATCCGGTGTTTATCAACACTAAGATCATTCAATTATATCCACAGCAAATGCCGACTTATTCAGCTCCAAAACAATGACAGTGGCAATATCATCAGGTAGTTTTTGTGGTAGATTAATATCAATATTATCCTTATCCCGGACCACGGCAAGTGAGGTATTACCGTTGAGAAAATAAGCTCTCCTAATTTTTACTTTTGAAGGAAACAATAATTTCAAATTTGTTTTCGAGTAATCAAGCAAATGCAAGTAGATCTTATTTTCTTTCCTGGTACTGACCACATGTTTTGAAGGTTTAAAAGGTCCGCCCCGGGTTCCATAGATTGATTCACCATTTATTTTCAACCAATCTCCCATTTCCTTAAGTCGATCAATCTGGCGTTGTTCAATACGTCCATCCGGCATGGGTCCAACATTGAATAATAGGTTGCCATCTCCACCAACCGTATTGATCAGTGCCTGAATACACGCTCTTTTGGACTTCAGCTTATCATTTGGTTTCCATGCCCATTGTTTCCCAATGGTCATACAAGTTTCCCAGGCATTTTTGTTGTCAAAATCTCCGACCTGCTGTTCAGGCGTGGCATAATCACCAGCGAAAATATGGCTCTTGGTAGTGCCAGCCATTCCTTCACGTCCTTTATCCACTCTATTATTGATCAATAGATCATCTTTTAAACCTCTGAGATAGGCGTACATATCCATTCCCATTTCATGAGTCCAGGCCCACTCCCATTCTCCATCAAACCATATCAGCGTAGGATCATAGTTATCGATGAGTTCCTTTAATTGGTTTTTCATATATTGGATGTACAGGTCCATTTTAGCCTTAACTACCGGATCTGTTATATCTCTTTCCAAATGAAACTTATAGTTAGGATCGGGATACACTACCGGATAGTCTTCATGCCACCAATCACAAATAGTATAATACACTCCAAATTCAATTCCTTGTTTTTTACAAGCTTCAGCAAGCTCTTTTACCACCCCTTTCCCATAGGGAGTACTGGCCATGTCATAATCTGTGTATTCACTGTCCCAAAGGCAGAATCCATCATGATGCCTGGCAGTCAACACTATATATTTCATACCGGCATCTTTGGCGGCTTTTACCCAATCTTGAGCGTTGAATAGGACGGGGTTAAATTCCTTATATAAATTATCATAGTCTTCCTTTGGTATCTGAACTCCTCTTGACCAGGATATTTCTTCTCCTCGGAGTGTGACAGGTCCCCAATGGATGAACATACCAAAACGTTTATCCTGAAATGCTTTTAAGGCTTCCTGATTAGTATGTAAATCAGGGTTGGCTTCTCCTCCACCATACATCTGGGCTGAAGCTATTGAAGCGGAAGAAAATATTATCAATACAACTAATACTGGATAAATTGAAAGTTTCATAATTTACTCGTTCCCCTTGTTTTATATTCATTTAGTAATGTCGTCAACTCTTTCACTTTATCAGGATATAAAGCATATAGATTATTTTGCTCCTCAGGATCCTTGGACAGGTCATATAATTGTCCCTCTGTGGCTACAGGAATACCTTCTATTTTGAGTCCGTTACTGAATCCACCGGAGTTATTCCCAAGGATCAGTTTCCAATTTTTCTTCCGAACGGCAAAAATTCCATTACCCGAGTGATGTACAATTGTTTCTCTGATGGGATATTCATATTCTTTCTGAAGGAAGCCAGGTGAAACATCAAAGCTATCTTCCATGGCATTTGGTTGGTTTGGAATATCCAAAATACTTGCAATTGATGAAATAATATCTGTCAGACAAATGAGTTGATCACTCTTTGTATTGGGGTCAATCTTTGCTGGCCAGGACACAATAAAAGGCACGCGATGCCCGCCTTCCCAAATATCTGCCTTCATTCCTCGCCAAGGTTTGCTTGGATCATGTCCATATTTCTTAACAGATCCAATAGGACCACTCATATTGGTTCCATCCCGTTGAGGCGATCCATTGTCAGAGGTGAAAAATACGATGGTATTGTTGAGCACTCCTGTTTGTTTAAGGGCTGTCATAATTTCACCAACTGACCAATCTACTTCATGAACAAAATCACCATATAACCCTGCTTTAGATTTATCCTTGAATTTACCGGCAGGAGCTATTGGAGTATGAGGAGCCGTCAAAGCAAAATATAAGAAAAAAGGTTTATCTTTCTTCGCTCGTTGCTGTATATAGTCGACTGCCTTCTGTGTGATGGAAGGCATCACTTCTTCCAATTTCCATCCATCAATCATTGGGCCGGGAATCCCAAATAAACTATCAGGTTTGAGTGACAGTGGTACACTTACCAATTGATCATTTTCAAAAAAGACATAAGGAGGAAAATTAGGTACGTCATCCCCAAAGTAGTAATCAAAACCAGCTTCCAAAGGACCTCCACCCAATGAGTTTTCAAAATCTATTTTTTTCCATAGAGCCCTTCTACCCGGATAGTTGTAATCACCAATGGTCACCGTATCATTTGCATATTGTTCATTTTCATTTGAAGGCCATCTCCAGCCTAAATGCCATTTACCAATGCAGGCACTATGATAGTTCTTCGATTTCAACATCTTAGGAAGTGTGAGTCTTTCTTGAGCTATCAGTGGTTTATCCCATGCCCATAATACACTCTTCTTCAACTCGGTACGCCAGGCATATCTACCCGTGAGAAGGCCATATCTTGTAGGAGAACATACGCTACTGGGTGTATGGGCATCGGTGAAACGCATTCCTGACGCTGCTAATTTGTTGATATTAGGTGTGGGTATTTTGGACTCGGCGTTATAAACCTCCGGATCACCATAGCCTAAGTCATCAGCGAGAATAATAACAATATTGGGCTCTTTTACTTTTTCCTGACAGGCATAGAGCAACAAGATCCCAAAACAAAATAACCAAATAATGTTTCTCATCTATAGAAAATTTTTAGTTCAATCGAGGCAATTTGATCACACCAGATCATTAGTCAACATGAAATAGTTCTTCCATGTCTGCCCACCACTCTCCTTCTGCCGCTGTCTCCACAGGTTCCTGACATGGATCCGTCAATTTCCACCAAGCCTGTGTTACTGAATCTGCCGCCATCTTGGCCATATCAGCTTCAAAGTCATTTCCGGTATACTCCAAATAGCTAAACAAATAACCATCCCTGTAAAAGATTGAGTAGTTTTGAATATTGCATGCCTTGATCATTTGCAAAACTTCCGGCCAGGGATTAGCATGAAGTGCTTTATATTGTTCATACTTCTCCTTTTTCAATTGAATCACCCAACCGTATCTTTTTGGCGAGTTTGTAATTTGTTCATCGGATTTTTTTTCTATTTCTCCTGAAGGATTTTTTTCATCTCCACAGGCCATCAGGAACAAGCTAAATAGTACCAGGAATACTGACAATATGCTATTTACTTTTTTCATAATAGTGTTAGTGAAAAATTGCATATAATATGATTATAACGACTACCAGGCAACCAGCTAAAATCAAAGTTCTTCTTCCTTTTTTGCTCTTATACATTTTCCAAAATTCATGTGAAGATTGGTAGGTTACATCATGGATGCTTTCACTACTGGGAGCAGAAGTTATCAGACTCACAACTATGTAAATGATAGAACAGCACACAAAGAGCCACCAGGCCTGCATCATAAAGGATATACCCCATAGCTCCGTGATAATCTTCGTTTCTCCAATGATTGGAAAATCAATGAGGAAAACTACAAGGGCCAGTAAAAAGCCTCCGATAAAAGTAGCGATAGCTCCCTGTGTATTGCCTCTTTTCCAAAACACACCCCAGACAAACACTGTAACGATTGGGGGGGAGATCACAATTAAGAGGTTATTGATCGCTTCAAAAATGCTGTTAAACCTTGCGATCAATGGTGACCATAAAATAGCAATGATCATTACCACAACAGCTGTTATTCTACCAATAAACACCAAACGCCGATCGGAAATATCCGGTCTGAATCTCTTGACCATATCCAATGAAACCAAAGTTCCCGCGCTATTCAATGCTGCTGCGACAGTGCTCATCAACGCTGCCAAAAGGGCTGCAGCCATGAGACCTTTCAATCCGGTCGGAAGAAGTTCAGTTACCAAGATGGGGAAGGCGTTGTTGGCATTGGTGATTTTGTCCTGGAATAACACATAACCCAAAACTCCAGGCAGTACCATGACAAAAACAGGCAAAATTTTAATAAACCCAGCGAAAATAGGCCCTATTTGTGCATCGGTTAAAGTCTTTGCTCCAAGTACTCTTTGTACGATTGTTTGATCAGCACACCAATACCAAATCCCGATGACAGGATAACCTAACAAAATTGCCGACCAGGATAAACCGGAAGTATTATTGGCCGAAGGTATTAAATCCAATTGCTCCGGTTTAACAGCACGTTTTAGTCCGGCCAGATCCTCAATCCCTATTTCAGGTAATTTCATTAATCCAAACACCGTCAATGCAATACAACCTGTAATTAACACAAGTGTCTGGACTGTTTCAGTGATCACCACTGACCTTAGACCTCCAATTACAGTGTAGAGCGCGGTCAGTCCTGAAATCAATAAAATGGACAGGTAAACATCGATACCGAAAAATTGCTCAAAAACCACTGCTCCGGCATAAAGGCTTACACCTATATGCATGAATAAAGCGCCCAACAATGCCAAAAAAGCCATTAAAGTTCGGACGATTGGACTATATCTTTTTTCCAGAAACTCAGGTAATGTGGAAATCTTGTTCCTATAATAAAACGGCGCAAATACCAATGCTAAAATGATCAGCATGAATGCTGCAAGCCATTCGAAATTACCCCATACTAATCCATCGTTAAATCCGGAAGCTGCAAGACCAACCAGATGAACCGTTGAAATATTTGAAGCGAACAAGGCAGCACCTATCACCGGCCATTTTAGGGAATAATTAGCCAGAAAATATTGATCTGCATCAGTACGTCCTTTTTTTATGGTAGCAATTCCCAATACGACAATTCCCACCAAGTATAACACAGTGACCGATATATCAATGTTTGAAAAGTTATTCATCTCGAAATATCTTTTATTTCAAGTATTAGGGCATTCGCCCTACTCAGGATCAAAAAAAATTCAAATGGCATCTTGTATCTCATTGGAAGAACTTTGCTTTAATTCACTATTATTGATCTGTTTCATAAGGTCGTGAAAAATTTCCTTACCTTTTGATGTCATGAATGGAACCAATAACCCCCAGATGTGGCGGCTCATTTCCCCTTCTTTTCCGAAAGAAAAACTCGTTACCACCTCCTTTTGTGCCAGCCAGAAGGTGATGATAATTCTTATATTGTGCTGTAGTCTTAAATAATCACCTTTATTCTCCTCAGATTTCAATAAGCCCTGTTCCACAAACTGATTAAATATTGTTTGTATCTGGTCCTTTCTGAAGCGTAACGTCTTCGAAATCAATTTATTCACCTTTGGAAATTTCCTCGATATCTCAAGTACATCCAAGTTAAAAAATTTGTATCTATGCTGGAAGCTCTCCAGGCGAAGCAACAATTGGTGAAAATGAATGAGTGATACATTTTGAACATCGTCCAGTGTATAAGCCACAGACATTTCATTTCTCATTTGCTCATATATAGCTCTGATCAACTCTTCCTTATTCTTGAAATGATATTCCAAATTACCGTGACTGATGCCAATTTGCTGGGCAATATGACGACTTGTGACATTATTGACACCTTTTTGATTATATAATTCAATAGCAGTTTCAACAATTTTCTCTTTTGTTGTCATGACAATCTCACTATGGTTATCAACATTAAAATCACAGAATATCAGTGAATTATTTAATATTAGGGCAGATGCCCTACAAATATAGAATTATATTCTCTTCACTCCTACTTTTTTGTCATTAATTGATCAGTTTGATTTTTTCAATTGCTGAAGTTCGCGCTAATTTCGAATTTGGGCTTTTAAATTTATTCCGGCTCTTCTACTTTGATCTTGCTTCCCCACCAATGCTCATTAGGCTGCCAGTCTTTCTGTAACATGGCTTTGCGTCGTTGCTCAAGGCGTGGCATGAGTGTGTCTCTGTACCATCTCTCCTTTTCTTTAAAGCGGTCTTCGTTATATTCGGGATCGAACGCTGCGTAGTGTGTATCCGTCTCTTTGAGCCATGTCAGCAATTGTTCCCTAAGTGCTTTTGTCTTTTCCGGATGATTACCAGCTATATTGCTTTGCTCTTCAAGGTCTTTTGATAAGTCATATAACTCATCGGAATCATCTTCCCAATAGTGAATGAGTTTCCAATTACCCAGGCGGATGATAGAAGAAGGATCACCTCCCTGATTGCCGTAATGAGGGTAATGCCAATAGAGTGGTCTTTCGGAAAGGGACTCTCCCCTAAGGGCAGCCGTAAGGCTTACACCATCCTCATGTTCTTCCGGTTTCAGTTCGGCATTGGCTAGTTCCAGAATAGTGGGATAAAAATCCGTACCAATGACAGGCGTATCATTAATAATGCCCTTCTTATGTATCCAAGGAACATGGATAAAATAGGGAATGCGTACCCCTCCTTCCCACTGGTATCCCTTACCACCCCTCAGATCGAGCATATTGGAAGAGTAATTATCTCCTGAGGCCACACCCCCATTGTCCGAGGTGAAAATGATGACTGTTTTCTCATCCAGTCCCAGAGATTTAAGATTGTCCAGCACATACCCAACAGCTTCATCCATTTGCTCTATAAGTCCGGCATAAACAGGGTTGTCCTGCTGTTTGCGAATAGGAAGTCTGCGTTCCATTTCAAATCCTTGTTGGGCAATTCCTTGAGATTCCGCTTTATTGCGATATTTATTCCACTTTTCTTCAGTGGTTTGAATTGGTCCATGAACGGCATAAAATGAAAGGTAAGCAAAGAATTTTTCGTCCTTCTTTCTCTCAATAAATTGCACAGTTTCCTTTGCTAATTTCATTGAAAGGCTCATTCCTTTTTCTTCAGGGTAATCGGTCATTTTGGGATTATTGAAAGGTGAAAAATAACCTCCTGTGTACGGTCCACCTTGTTCGAACCCACCCTGGTTTTCATCGAAACCATGATCTTCCGGATAGGAGCCTTCACTACCCAAATGCCATTTTCCAGCAAAGAAGGTATTATAGCCTTGCTCTTTTAATGCTTCCGGAAGGATAATATATTCATGGGGCAAATGGGGTTGATAGGCTGGTGGCAGCAGTTTTGTCCTCCTGTCTGTTTTTCTCCAATTTTCTCCGGTAGGTGCACCAATATAATCCGTGATGCCATGACGAGCCGGAAGCTTTCCTGACAACAAACTCGCCCGGGAAGGGCTACAAACCTGACAAGCAGCATAGCCATTGGTAAATTTAACGCCACTGTTGGCTATTTTGTCAATGTTGGGAGTTTCGTAATAAGCGCTTCCCATACAACTTAAGTCTGCATAGCCCAGATCATCCACCAGGATAAAAAGAAAATTCGGAGATGCCACTTCCTCGGATTTCTTTATTTTCACTGTTCTGCATCCGGTAAAAAATATAACCGTTACAATTATCAGGCCCAGGGAATTAGTAATTTTTGACATAATCAGGATATTAGTTAATTGTCTTTTTTTATTGAAAGACAACCTGTTTTCTCCAACACCTCAAATTTTTAATAATCATTTCACACACTGCTAAGATTAAAGTCGTTCATGTTGCGGATTGATCTAAAATTGTATCCCATTCCTATCATCCTATCGCATGTCATCTAGTACTTTTCTAAATTTAGACGCGATAAGCTGAACCTCTTCCGGCAATTCGTCAACGGAAAGAGATTTTTCCTCCATTGGATCGGCAATGACATCATAGAATTCCCCGCTTTCATAAAGTTTCCAACGGGTATTCTGTACATATCTCTTTGATTTGAATTTACCCCAACGCGGATCGTAATGACAAAATACCCAATCTCTGGTTTCTGCTGAAGAATCTCCAATGAGTTGCGGATAGAAGCTGACACCATCTCCATTCAATTTCTTCTGGCCAACCATCTCCAACAATGAAGGAACGAAGTCGGTAAAATCGATCAAGTTAGGATTGGATTGGTTTGGCATGATTGTTCCCTTCCAGTTAGCTATGAAAGGAACATGTGTTCCAGCCTCCAGCGTATGTCCTTTCATACCCTTAACAGCATTGCCTTTCCTGGAGGACATAACGTCCCGATCCGTCCCATTATCCCCTATGAATAAGATCAAAGTGTTCTCTCTAATACCTAGCTCATCTGTCTTTTTTATGATTCTACCAATAAGCTGATCCATATAACCAACCATTTCTCCGAAATACTTGGGATCGTTCGTACCTCCTTTTGGATCAAAATTTGCAAATTCAGCGTTATCAGGTGTCGGTACAAAGGGGTCATGCGTAATCACCATTGGGTAGTAAACAAAAAAGGGATTGTTAGTGTTGGACGCCATAAAGCTTTCAATATGCTCCACAAATTTATCAGGACCGAACTCACCGGGATACAACTCATTTCCAGCATCCTTTTTATGAAGCAGTGGATCCTTATATCTCGATCCGCGATCATCCACCTGCCAAAGCAGGTAGTCATCAAAACCGGCACCTCCCGGAAGCATTCCGATCTTTCCTCCTGCCAGCTTCCTTTGATGTTCGTTCCCCAAGAGCTGCCACTTACCAACAACGCAGGTTTCATATCCTGCTTCCTGTAGCATATGCCCGAATGTTCTCTCTTTAGGATCCAACAATCCAAAACCAATATAATTTCGAAAGTTGTATTTGCCGGTCATCAATTGAACCCTGGATGGTGTACATAGAGGTGTCGAATAGCAATTTTCAAACTTCATACCCTCGTTCGCCAGTTGGTCAAGGTTAGGAGTTTTGTAATCATCGCTACCATAACATCCTAAAGTTTCAACACCTAAATCATCCGCCATGATGAGGATTATGTTGGGTTTTGAATTGGACTCCTTTTTACACGAAAAAAAGACTATTGTGATGAGTAAAAGCAACAATTGTCCGAGTTTATGGAAATTGTTAAGATTATTCCTGCTTTGTCTTTTTATTATGTCCATAGTAAAATGTTTAGAGCATCTAATTAGCCCCCTAAAAAAGCTCTCGCTACAGTAATAAGTAGCAAGAATTTAGTATAAAGACTAATAACATATAGGTTTAAGCCCAGCAATTAAACCTTGCTTTCGTAAAATTAATATCATTATATTTTTTACTTTATCCTATCACGCAAACTTTGTAAGCTTCTTGATCCATTCAATTAAAAGCTTGCAAATTTGGTCGTTTTAGGCCGTGCCTGATAATTATTATTTCTCTGAAAAAAAGAAAAAAGCCACAGCAATTTATCTTTAATCTTGAGTCTTTTATCTGAAATCCTTACTAAACAAGGCAATGAGCCTTTCTAACAATATCAAATGATACTTTTTTAGGACCGACTAATTAGCAAAGTCCGCTACACATCATTTAAAAATCACCCAATTGGCCCGCTTTTGCAAAGTGTGTCTATCTATTCTTGCATTTTAAAATACAGGAATAGATGCACACCCATTATAAATGGGCGCGAGTACAAAGAGTACAAATTATTATAAAAGACTCCACACATCCCAAAGATACTTACTCTCCCTACTGATTACTCATTATTGGTTGGTCACAACTATTCTAATACAATTTCATCCACAAACAACCAGAAGCTTCCCTCCTTGAAAGGATGCTCTTTCAAACAGGTTGCTTTCACTTTTACATGCGTGGCTTGCTGTTCCTCAAAACTTACAACAAAATCCTGCAATTCAGGTGTTCCGTTTTGAGCAAATGGTCTATCATAGGTTCCGGCCTTGGTAAAGGTTTTTCCATCTTCAGAAAGGTACACTTCCATACTAGTAGGACTGTAGATGGCGGGTCCCTGACTTTCCAGGACACCCATGGTAACCTTGCTTAGATTTGTTAAAGCACCAAGCTCAATAACCACCTCCATGTCTTGATCCAACCAACCCTGCCATTGACCATCATGAAAATTTGTTGTTCCCCTGAGGACATTCACCAAAGTATAATCGCCTGCTCCCTGATATTTTTCATGTGGTGGATCTGTGTAAGTGACTTTTTTCGCAGTTCCCTTATGAAAGTCAAAGGTTTTAGTGAATGCCTTTCCTACAGGCTGATCATTTTTATAAAGCGACGCTTTAATGGTTGTAGTTTCCGAAAGTTTTATCGGTTCCGTATAATGTTTAGGCGCTGAACCATTCGTTTCGTATCGTATATCGGGGTTCAGTAATTCATTTTCCAGTGTAATACCAACGGTTTGTGTAGAGATATCAATATCTGACTTAGCCGTGATAAGATAGGCACTTTTAGCATAATTGATGCGCTGGTAATCATAGCGTTCAAACATGGTCTGCACCCTGGTTGAAAAATCCTGCCAATCGCGTGATTCTTTAGGGCTCCATACCGCTTCCGACAGTGCCGCCAGTCGTGGATATATCATATATTCGGAATGAGAGGTAGTAGGTATATACTCTGCCCAAAGGTTGGCCTGACCTCCCAGTACATAACTTGCCTGTTCTTCAGTCATGGATTCAACCACAGGATCAAATTGATACACTTTGTTGAGTGGTAGATATCCTCCGATCGCTAACGGTTCATCACCTTGTGGCCCCTGGTAATGATCAAAGTAACAATGGGAGTTGGGAGTCATGACAACTTCATGTCCGTCGTTCGCAGCTTCCAATCCTCCTTTTACACCGCGCCAGCTCATGACTGTTGCTCCCGGGGCAAGACCACCTTCCAATATTTCGTCCCAACCTATCAAAACACGATCATGAATGCTCAGAAAACGTTCCATACGTCTGATAAAATAGCTTTGAAGTTCCTCTTCGGACTTCAGATTTTCAGTTTTCATCCTGCGCTGACAGTGAGGACATTTCTTCCAATTGGTTTTGGTTGCTTCATCTCCACCGATATGGATATATTTGGAAGGAAACAATTCCATCACCTCAAGCAGTACATTTTCCAGAAACTCGAATGTATGTTCTTTGCCCGCACAATAGATATCAGTAATGGGCCAAACGCCACCCGAAGGAACACTTATAGGTACCGGATTATCAAAACAAGCTAATTCAGGATAAGAAGCAATAGCGCTGGAAACGTGGGCCGGCATTTCTATTTCCGGTACCACTTCAATGTTTTTGGATTGAGCATAGGCGATTATTTCCCGAATATCATCCTGCGTATAGAAACCACCATAAGTACCTTTTTCATCCCTGCTGGCTTTTGGACGTGCATTCCAGTGCTTATCTTCATGATCTACCCGCCAGGCCCCTATCTCGGTGAGCTTGGGATACTTTTTAATCTCAATACGCCAACCCTGGTCATCTACCAGGTGAAAATGCAATACATTCATTTTGTGCCGGGCCAAACCATCTATGACTTCCTTGATATAGTCCTTTTTAAAGAAATGACGTGAGACATCAAGCATTAGGCCCCGCCATTTAAATCTTGGATGGTCTTTAACCTTAATAACGGGAACACTCCAATCAATATCCGGTTCTATGTTTTGACTTTCAATCGCTGTCGGAAGCAATTGTCTTAGTGTTTGAACGCCATAAAGGAATCCCCCAGGTTGGCCGGCCTTGATATTGATTTGATCTTTTTTTATTGAAAGTTCATACGCATCTTCTTTCAGCTTTTCATCCACAACAAAAATTACTGCATTGTTTGCAGACTGACCTTCTGTTATGATTTCCGGTGAAAAGCCAGCCACTATGCTAAATCTATCAGTCAACGCTGCTGCTGCGGATCTTTGATCTTCAGAAGTAACTTGAAATTTTGTGTTTTTATTGAAAGTAAAACTTCCTTCACCTAAGACAGTGCTGACAGGTTTTGGGATAATCTGAATATCATTTTCAGTAAATACCTTTTGAGATGGCACATTGCATGAATTGAGTGCCATCATCACAATGACTAAGGTAAAAGCTTTGAACAGTGTTTTCATTTTTAAATAAGTTGAGGTGTTGCTGTATTGTTGTGTTGATGTTTTAGACCTCCCCTGCCCCCTCCGTAGAGAGATGTTTGATGTACAAGATCAATCAACAAAATCTTACCACCGGAGCTTGTTTCTAACATGATAAAGCAGGATTATTTTTTATTCAACAAGGTGTTGATCATATTTGTCAGTAACCTTGCGGCCACTGGGTCTTTTATTCCCATATTCACTTCCATTTCAGACGCGATGAGTGTTCCTTTCTTTTCTTTGACTTCCAGTAGTGGTGTTCCGCTCATTTCATAGTAGGTCTCCTCTCGGTCTCCGCCAAGGCCTGTGTGAGGTCTTAAATAAGTACACAGGCTGGTCATACCATCTTTGTCTTTGAGGCGGTACGAACGTTTGCAAGCCCTTGGTTTTTCTCTTCCATTCTGCTGCCACCAGGACAGTTCCATTGGATCAATGGCCTCGAATGCATGATGTTCCGGCACATGCATATTCACTATTCTACCTTTTCGTTCATAAATGGACTGAATTTTATCATACATTAACCACTGCATGTGTTTGCCTGGATGAATGAGCAAAACATTAGTACCATTGCCCATTATTTTCCTGACGTCCTCCCAATTGTAAGGCACTTCTTCCTCTACATCCAGGTTAGCCACAATCAGGAGATCCATTTCGGTGGTTCTTATTTCCGTTAGATCAGTCAGTTTTTGATATTGAACACCTATAAAATCCAGTGTCTTGAAAGTTTCACCGGATAAATCAAATACAGCTATTTTTTTATCTTGTGAAATGCGTTCGGCGCTTAACCATTTTTTTCCAGTAACCAGGATGTCGTATTGATTTTCCGAAATGACTTTTGTCCCCGATCTTAATGTTAACACCAGTTGGCAATGCGCTTTTTCAATGGGAAGGACCTCGGGCAATGTAATTGGCACATCCATCCACTTCCTGTCATAAAAAGGTACTTTTTCCGTAGGTTTTTTTCCGGATCCAATGGTTCTTCCATCATGCACGATCTTCCATTCCAGTTGTGCTTTTGGAACATCTTCCGATGCTCTATGGTTATTGACGATACAAACACGAGGAGTGAAAGTAGTCCCGGTATAGAAACTTCTGCCAAACAGTTCTGCGCTTACCAAAACCGGTTCATAACCTTTCCTGACACTAAAATTAATCGGATATGGCTCGATAAGATTGGCATCATAAACATTCCGGAACCAGGTAACATTGGCGAATAACTGCAAGCCGGCTGTTTCAGGGCTTGTTCTCCTGATCACTTCTATCAATTCTTTGGTCATAAAAGCATGCCTGTTGGAGGTGAAAACGGGATCCCGGTCTTCGTAGGCCCAATCTCCAATCCAGGCCTGTGGCACATAGTTATTGAACATGTATTTACGATTGAAATGTCCATCATCGTTGTTTGTATAACCGGTGGACGTCTCTTGGCTGAAAAATGCCCTGCCAGGATTAGCGCCTGGTGACCAGTAAATTCGCTTAGCCCATTCACCGTCATACATCTGAAAAAAATCGCGGTTGTACCAGTTGGTGTAGATATGACGATCATCTATATCACCATCATCAATATCATGAGGTTTCAGATTTTTGTCATAGTCACCCTTCACTCGCCCATAACCTGAATCAGCAGAAATGGCTGTATTAGGTGAAAGTTTCCTTATTTCTTTGATCACATCAGATAAAATTTCCCATTTCTTCAAACGCACTTCCGGTGGATCGTTATGGTAAAACATGGTGAAGTACATTTCATTGTTGATTGTCCAGATCAGCATGGAGGGATGGTTTCTGTATTTTTTCACCAGGGCCAGTGTTTCCTCCCTCCATATTTGAATCAGTTCGTCCGAAGGCATTTCACCAATCATAAACCAGGGGAATGGTCCCTCATAACTCACCCCTACTCCCTGTTCATCAGAGGCCCTCATCCAGGCTGTCGTAAAAGGGCATCCGTGTGATCGTGTTACCAATTGGTTGTTTTCATGCATATAACCGTAAAACTTGGTGGCTAACGCATAGTCATTGGGTGCAATACCAGCCGGAGGATGATTGGCCCCACCTAGCCAATAGGGTTGACCATTGAGATAGAAATGCCCGTCCTTCACCTGAAATGTTCTGAAACCTATATCGATTGCTCTTTGATCAATAAGTTTTCCTTGCTTATATACCGATGTGATCAATGTATACAAATGAGGATCATGCGGACTCCAGGGCTTCGGGTTGATGTTACCTGTTTTACGGGTAATGGTGACACCCTTTCCTGAAGCGATTTCTGTCTTCTCTCCGGAGCCAGCCTTAAATAATGTTCGTCTGCTTTTTTTATCAACGATTTCAATGTTCACGTCTACTGTTTCATCCGAACTCCCGGTATTTTTTAAGGTAATTTCGAAATCACCACCATCTGTACGTACACCAGCATATACATCTTCTATATGCACCTGGTCGGTGATCACAAGCTTCACAGGCTGCCAAATACCTCCTTCTGTGTTTTTGAACATACCATGAGGCAAAGAGGTGAGCATATCATTGTTGATATCTACTGAAACGGCCCTGGTCACGTGTTGATCTGCATCGGCAGCTCTTTCATATTTTCTTACTTTCACATTGACAGCGACTACGTTTTTACCTGGCCTCACATAATCAGTAATATCCAGGTCAAATTCACCGAACATCCCTACATGGCCTCCTACATAATTTCCATTTATATAAACATCCGCTATTTTAGAAACCGCATCAAAGTGTAAACTGATTTTTCTGCTATCCAATTGATCCGGCAGGTCAAAATGATGACGATACCATGCGGCGGTCGTTTTTTCAAAATCGAAAGTATAGTTTTCACATCGTGCATATTCCTTTTCCCGGTAATTATCTGAAATACCACTACCCCGATGTGGAAGTCCTGAATCCTGCAGGTGCAACCAATTACGTGCTGTATTCCAGAACTCTGGTACAGGCATAACATGCCAACCTTTATCATCAGCATCATCTTTGTATGGTGATTCACCATCCAACTCATATTCCGGAATGAAAAGCCAGTTGCCATCCAAGGATATTTCGGTCCTGCCTGGTTTCAATTTCCCAATCTTCAGTGAACGATATGCCTTCCGTTGTTGTCTGCGTTTGGTTTCTTTCTCTTTAGCTGTGAGTTTTATTTCATACTTCTCACTGTCCTCATGATAGGATTCTTTTTGATGATCATTAAGTGAGACAAGCTTAACATTTTTGTATTCCGTAGATATCCATCCTCCTCCTAAAACAATGCTACCTTCTTTCAAAGGAGCCGAGTCCTCAACCACAATCCTTGGTGTATTTTCATGATTAAGATATACTCGAATATTTCCCTCCCGGAAAACTACTTTGAACTGATACCACTTGCCGGGTTCAGGCTTAAAATCGAGGGATTCCAGGGCCAGCATTTTGTTGCGGGCTTTGGATTCGTATCGACATAGGTACAGGTCATTGTTATTACCGCCCCGGAGGCCTAAAGCATATCGATTGTCCCGGTCGTTAAAACCGAACCCCGACCATATCTGCACCTGTTCTTCATTTTCCGGTGTTTTAGCCTCAAAAGAAAATTCGTATGCTTTCTGTTTTTGATCCTTTAATGCAATAAAACAATCTTTGATCTTCACAAATCCATTATTCCAATGTACCTGACCTCTACCCACGGTTTGCCATTGGTCCTTGTCTAACTCAACAGTTTGTCCTAACGAAACAACACAGAAAAATAAAAAACTAATTAATCCTAAAATTCTTACCACTACTTTCTTCATTAGAGATGTTTTTGCGAATGCCAATATGTTTTACTTTCCTACGCAACTACGCATTCACCAATTTCTTAAAACCAAACATTAAAATATCTAAAAACAATAAAGGACGCCTGTTAAGTGAATCGATACTCAATATTGATATCAGTATGTAGATCGATCAGTGTCTTGGTATTCCTCCTGCAGCGCTACTAATTTCTGTTTTAAATCTTCCGTTATTGTATTGTATTCCTCTTTCCCATAAAGATTGTTCATTTCAGAAGGATCTTGGGCAAGATCATATAACTCCCATTCATCAATGTCATTGTAAAAGTGGATCAGTTTATATCTATCCGTACGAACTCCATAGTGCCTTTTTACCATATGTTCATTGGGAAACTCATAATAGTGGTAATATAAGGCATCCCTCCATTCGGGTTTTTCATTTTCAATCAAAGTACGTAATGAGCTTCCCTGTACTTCATTGGGTATATCAACTCCGGCATAGTCCAAAAAGGTTGGAGCATAATCAATATTCTGGACAAGGTGTTCCTTGTTATTGCCTTGGGTGCTTTGTAAATGTTTGGGGAGTCTCATTAACAAAGGTGTTTTGAAAGATTCTTCATACATAAATCGTTTATCAAACCAACCATGTTCACCCAAATAAAATCCCTGATCCGACGTATAAACTATGATCGTATTTTCAGTCAAGTTATTTTCATCCAAATAATCCAGGATCCTCCCAACATTGCGATCAACAGAATTGATACAGGCCAGGTAATCTTCCATATAGCGTTGATATTTCCATAATGCCAGCTCTTTGCCGGTATATCCCTTTTCTTTAAAATCAGCTATGAGGTCATTGTACTTTTTGTCCCATACAGCTTTCTGTGCTTCATTCATTCTATTGTATTGTCCTTCAAATGCTTTTCGGTATTTGGTTTGGATCTCTTCTTCGGCATCCAGCATCTTCAGATCATAGACGACATCCATATCTTCTATGATACTCATTTTCTGCTCAGCTGCCGCACGGCGGTTTTCGTAATTATCAAAGTAGGTCTCCGGTACCTGAAACTTCACATCATCATACAAATACAAATCAGTAGTATCGGGCATCCATGTACGATGCGGGGCTTTGTGATGGACTAACAAGCAAAAAGGTTCCTGACCATTCCTGTTTTCGAGCCAATTAATTGCTTTGTCTGTGATAATGTTTGTAGCATATCCTTCCTCTCTTTTTACGCCATTTTTATCAATAAAATTAGGATTGTAATAATCTCCCTGACCTGGCAAAATATTCCAATGATCAAATCCCATAGGCTGACTTCTCAGGTGCCACTTACCAATTAAGGCAGTTTGATAACCAGCCTGTTGTAGCGCCATTGGAAAAGTCCATTGCGTGCTATCGAATTTTATTCTGTTATCGATCTGCCCATTGATATGGGTAAACTTTCCGGTTAGCATGGTTGCACGGCTTGGTGCACATATGGAATTGGTAACAAAGCTGTTGGTAAACAACATACCTTCTTTAGCAATCCTGTCAATGTTTGGTGTACTGTTGAAACGTCCATCATAACAACTCAGCGCCTGGATAGCATGGTCATCTGTCATGATGAAAACAATATTAGGGCGAGTTGCCGGTCCTTCCTCCTTAGTTTCATTTTTCACACCACAACCTTTTGCAACGAATAAACAAATGGCTAACAGGTAAAATGGTCTTTTTTTAAGCATGACTATTGTTTTAGGCATTGAAGAATTATAACAAGTAAATGTGTTCGGGTAAAAATCTGAATTATTGCCTCTGATATCATAAAACATCTTATTTGATGTCAGCCCTTAATTCAGATCGATCAATGTGAATCCAATCTGATCACATTATTTTGGCATGGTTTGACGATCAAAAGCTAAGTGTTCCAATTCCGGTATTACCTGTCCAATGATATTTTCTTCGTGTGCCATTTCTGCGTACTTGCTTAGCCTCTCTACAATCTCAGGATATTCAGCAGCCAAATCTGTTTTTTCTCCCAGGTCTTCAGCAAGATTGTAAAGTTCAAACTCACCGGAAGGCTTACCCATTGTTCTCCTGGTTGAAGGACTCATGATCTTTCCTCTTTTAACGATCTTCCAGTTACCTGACCTGACGGCAACCCAACCATTGGGAGATTCCCAATAGAGATATTCATGTTTTTCCTGAGTCCTGCCTGCTTGTTCTTCACCCAGTAAAGTCGGTACCAGTGATAAACCATCAATATCATCCGGTGCATGAACTCCCACCAATTCTGCGAATGTTGGCATAATATCAGGGAAATAACATAGATGCTCACTTACACTTCCAGGTTTAATTTTCCCGGGCCACCAGACAACAGCTGGGATCCGTAAACCTCCTTCGTAAAAATCTCTCTTCTCGCCACGAAAGACTCCTCCATTGGGATCGAATTGACCTCTAGGATACTTTTCATTTGCAAAGTAGTATTCTCCACCATTGTCCCCGGTAATCAACACCAATGTGTTTTCATCCAGTTTCAACTTTTCTAACAATTCTATGAGCTCACCAATCTGTCTATCAACCATTTTAACCATTGCTGCATAGATAAGTGGATCTTCTTTCCGCCGTTGCATACCACCACCCCAATCCTGGTTTTTGTATTCATTCCATTCAGGATTGTTGGCAGGAATACCCCATAATCCATGTGGCACTGTGAATGGTAAATAGCAGTAAAAAGATTTGTCCTGGTTTTCTTTTATAAATTTTAATGATTCTTCAAAAATAAGGTCATGGGCAAAATGCCTCCCCTTGTAATAATCATTAGTGTTTCCTTCTAAATACTCCTTCTGGCTATTTCTAACCAAATATTCAGGGAAATAAGTATGTGCATGTCTCTGATCATAGTAACCATAAAAAATATCAAAACCATGCTTTTCAGGAACCCCTTCGGTATTTGCGTCGCCAAGTCCCCATTTTCCAAATCCTCCTGTGGCATATCCGGCTTTTTTCAAAACCATAGCAATCGTGGTATCATTTGGCAAAAGAGATTGATTTCCGGCATTGCCTCTGACTGTCGTATGTCCCAGGTGCTTCCCTGTCATCAATACACTGCGAGTCGGTGCGCAAACCGATGCCCCTGCTAATAATTGGTTAAAACGTAATCCCCCAGCAGCCAATTTGTCAATATTCGGTGTTTCCAGGTATTGGTTATTCATATAGGATGTTTCAAAATAACCAAGTTCGTCCAGCACAATGTGAATGATGTTGGGTGGTGAAGGTTTTGTATTGATTTGCTCACTTGTCTCTCTCACCCCACAGGAAAACAGAAAAAAGATCAGTGTAATTAAAGAAAAGTCCGGTTTTATCTTCATCATTTTTACTTTGTATTATAATCCATAGTCTTTTCCTTCTGCACTTTTTTCGACGGAGGACTTCCAGTCATTCAAATAATTTACCATTTCTTGTAATTGATCCGGTTTTTGTTTTGCTAGATCTTGTTGTTCTCCCGGATCATTGATCAAATCATAAAGCTCATATTCCTGGTCTTCATTTTTACGATACAGTTTATATCGATTATCCATCAATGACAATTGCTTGCTATAACTATGTGCAATGTAATTGGACCGTTCTTGTTGCCTGCCCTGGTAAATACCAGTGATATCCTGACCATCAAAAGGACGGTTGAGATCTGTAGGAGATTCATTTAAGCTAGCCATGATTGTAGGAAAATAATCGGAAGTAAAGCATGGGACATCCACTATACTGGCCTTCTTGATTTTGGCTGGCCAGACCAGGATTCCGGGAACTCTTGTTCCGCCATCATAAAGGCTTCTTTTTCTACCTTTTAAGCCTTTCGTTGTTCCTTGATTTCTACCTGTCCTTGTTCCTCCTTCGGGTCCATTATCGCTTGTGTACCAGATCATGGTATTTTCAGCAACACCCAACGCTTCTAACTTTGATCTTAATCGGCCTACTTGTTCATCCATAGCCGTGATACAGCCATAGTAGTGTTGCTCATCCTCTGAAAGATCTAGATACGGCTCCCGGTATTTTTGCGATGTCAGAACCGGCAAATGGGGTGTATGAAACCAGATAATGGTGAAGAAAGATTTATTGCTGCTTACGGCGTCCTCAATAAATGGGACGGCTCTGTCCATAATCACACGTGAATCATCTCCCTCCAGGTTATTGGTTTCCATCCGCTCAGGCCCGGTCCAATAATAAGTACCGTATGGACCTCCCTCCACCAATGTCTTTTTCACGCCACCCGCCTCAACATTGGGCGTAACCATCGGATCCCAGGTGGGCACTTTTGACTCAGTGGAAAAGCACACATCAAAGCCATGTTCCCATGGTGGTGCATAATGCGCTTCTTGTTCTGGTTTTCCTCCTCTGTTGCCATCCAATACTTTTTTTGTTAAAGTACCCAAATGCCATTTACCGAAGTGACCGGTAGCATATCCTCTCTCCTTCAGCCATTCGGCCATGGTAATTTCTTCCTTCTTAATATGTCCGCAATTAGCAGAACAAATTCCATATCTTGAGGGATGGCGGCCAGTCATAACGCTACCCCTGGTAGGCGAGCAAACGGGAGCAGCAGCATAAAAACGATTGAATTGTACACCCTCTGCTACCATAGCATCAAGATTCGGTGTCTTCAGGTAAGGATGCCCATTGTATCCTGTATCTCCCCATCCCTGATCATCGGCCATGATAAGAATGATGTTTGGGTGTTGGTCTTCCTGTGTAACCCCTTGAGTTTTTTGTTGGTGTTGACATGATGTCAGAAAGAATATCAAAAGTAAAAAAGTGTTGAGGTGTTGGGGTATTGGTGTGTTGATGTATTTCATATCACTGGGTAATTTCCATTGTCATATTCAATATTAATAATATGAATGCTTAGTCAGGTTACGGTGCTACACTTTTCACATTTTCAGAAACTTCTTTTTCCCATTTCCTAAGTTGGGTCAACAACCTTTTGGCGATACCAGGAAATTCTGAGGCAACATTATTTTTTTCACTCAAGTCATTGTTCAAATCATAAAGCTCCGGAGAAACATCTGCGTCTTGTATGACAAGTTTCCATGTTCCATTTCGAACCGCAACCTTTTTTTGATCTTTACTATGCTTATGCCTCCAAAATAAATACCGGTCCTCTATGGTTTCATTCTTAAAAAGTGTTTGTGTAAAATCAATCCCATCAAATTCAGTATTATTATTTCCATTGGTGAGATTTACCATGGTTGGAAAAATATCCATAGTCATCAGAATATCATTGTTTATTTGTCCGGCTTTAATCTTTCCTGGCCACCATGCGATGGCCGGCACTCTATGCCCTCCTTCCCAAACAGAACCTTTGGTACCACGAAGTTTACCATTATCGGCATATCCGGTACCTCCATTGTCCGAGCAAAAGAATACTAACGTATTTTCGTCTAGATCCAATGTTTCAAGCAGGTCCATTATTTTACCAATTCCTTCATCCATCACTTCAATCATTTCCTTGTAGATAACCGTAGTCTCTGTTTCCGGACCCCGAGCTCTAGGCTCTCCTACCACACGAAAAGCTTTTGATTGTCTTCCCTGTAAAGGGTAATGAGGGGCTTCATGAGAAATGTATAATATGAACTTCTCTTGTTGATGTCTTTTGATGAAATCCAAAGCATGCTCAGTAATGAGATCGGTGGTATATCCCTCCTCTTTTGTTAGTTTATTCTGTTTCCACCAATCTTCATAGGCCTCCTGATCGATGTGTGAGTGATAGTCAACATTACCACTGACAAAACCTATAAATTCATCAAATCCCTGGTAGATTGGATTGTATTTTTCGGGATATCCTAAGTGCCATTTTCCAAAGATGCCCGTGACATAATCTTTTGCCTTCAAAGCATCTGCGAAAGTCGTTTCTTCAATAGCCAGGCCAACAGATCTGTGATTAGCTGCGGTAACAACTCCTTCAATACCTGATCTTTGCTGATATCTGCCAGTCAGTAAGGCAGCGCGCGTCGGACTGCAAACAACTCCGTTGGAATGAAAATCCGTGAATTTCATCCCTTCTTCCGACATTCTATCAAGGTTTGGTGTATTGATCAGCTTACTGCCATAACAGCTCAAATCCCCATAACCCAGGTCATCAGCCATGATGATAATAATATTGGGTCCGCTGTCCTCCTTATGTTCCTCCTGCTTATTTTCACATGACATCATGCATAATATTAGCAGCAGAAAAGTATTGAGGTATTGACGTGTTGGGGTGTTGGAGTGATTCATGTTGAATAGAGCATTTCTAATTCAATTTATAATTCAAAACTCGTATCTCCTATTTCATAATTCTCAAAGCACCATTCAAGATGATGCTTTCGCCTTTTGTAAGTTGATAGGTTACCACTTTGGCACCGTAACGCACTTTTACAGCATTGCCAAGCTTTGAGGTTATCTTAGTCATTTTCAACTTACCCCCTTCCCATTGTATATCTACCTCAAAACCACCCCTGGCCATCAATCCTTTGATTTCCCCTTCAGGTAATGCATCCGGCAATGCTGGCAAAAGATGTACTTCACCCGCATGTGATTGGAGCAACATTTCGGCAATGGCGGCAGTGGCACCATAGTTTCCATCAATTTGAAATGGCGGATGGTTATCGAACATATTGGGAAGTGTTGATTTTGCCCACAATGCATTCAGGTTCTCCCAAACTTTATCCCCGTCCATCAGGCGAGCATAGAAATTCAGCATCCAGGCCCTGCTCCATCCGGTATGTCCACCTCCTTTGGCCAGTCTGGCTTCAAGCACTTTCTCTGATGCTTTCATATATTCCGGGCTGTCATTCCAATTATATTCGTTGGATGGGTAAAGTCCGTATAAATGAGATATATGGCGGTGCCCTGGTAACGCTTCCTTAAGGCTTTCATCAGACCATTCAAGGATCCTTCCATCCTTTCCTATCATAGCAGGCATCAGGTTAGCCAACTGGGTTTGAAGTTTCTTCCTGAATGCCGCATCTGTCTCCAATATTTCAGACGCTTCAATACAGCTATTAAAAAGGTGCCTGACAATCTGCAGGTCCATGGCTGGTCCCATGGCTACTGAAACCCTGTCCCCACTTGGTGCTATAAATACATTTTCCGGAGACATAGAAGGGCCTGTCACCAGTTTTCCGGTTTTAGGGTTTTTAACGAGAAAATCGGACAAAAATAAAGCTGCTTCCCGCATCACAGGATAACCATAGTCTTTCAGGAATTTTTTATCCTCTGTAAAGAGATAATGTTCCCATATATGCGTAGAAGCCCACGCGGCTCCCATGGGCCATAAACCATATTGCGGCTGCCCGAAAGTAGCAGTGGGATGCCAGGCATCTGTTGTATGATGGGCTGTAAATCCTCTGGCTCCATAAATCTCTTTGGCTGTTTTTCGTCCGTTTTCTCTTAGTTTCCCGATGAAGTTCAGAAAAGGCAAGTGCATTTCGGAGAGGTTAGTAATCTCCGATGGCCAGTAGTTCATTTGAATGTTAATGTTGATATGATAATCGGAATTCCATGGTGGCTTTACGCCATCGGCCCAGATTCCCTGAAGATTGGAAGGCATATTATCTGGTCGCGAGCAACTGATCAGCAAGTAACGACCAAACTGAAAATAAAGTGATACTAACGAAGGATCATAAGCATTTCTTTTTTGTGCATCAATGCGCTCATCGGTAGCAAATTTGGCAGCTTCCGATGAAGGAAGTGTAAAAGAAACACGGTTGAAATATTGTTGATAATCAGCCATGTGGTCGGTCAATATTTTTTCATATTTCTTATTATCCGACAATTTCAGATAGTTTGTGCACAATTCGGAAGGATCGCCTCCAAAATAATTTGTGCCCGCTACGAGTCTCAATTCCAGATTATTTGCTTGTTCAACAACCAAGATATTATTTTCCAGTTTTAATGTTCCACCGTCGTGCAATACCTGTAGTCGCGTCTCAAACTTTACCCCTGCTCCATCGTTCAAATGATGCCTTAAAACGATTGTCCTGTCATCTAACCGAACAGCCTCCGGTGCTTCCGGCCTTGACAGTTCAATACTGGCCGATACCTGTCCCGGTTGGTCAGCCTCAGCTTTCATGACCAAAACCTGATCAACGGTTGATGAAAATACCGTACGGGTATGGTTAGCTTTGCCACTTCTGAATGTTGTTTTTACTGTGGCATTATTGAGGTCAAGTTCCCTTCTGTAGTTCCATGCATTGTTGGCCAGTTGAAACTTGATATTGATATCACCTAGCGTTTGATAAGTATTGGTTCCGCTGGGTAGGCGCTCGCTCATCAATTTCTCTTTGGCAAGGTCCTGGGCTTCTTTGTATTTTCCATCGAACAGCAATTGTCGGATCTTGTTGATGTATTTGTATCCACCTTTCTTGTCCTCCAATGTACTTCCTTTGCTCCATACACTTTCCTCGTTAAGCTGGAGTCGTTCATGCTCGATTCCTCCGAAAACCATTGCTCCAAGACGGCCATTACCAACCGGCAATGCTTCATTCCAATTGGCAGCTGGCTGTTTGAACCAAAGTGTTTGAGACTCGGGGTCTGCAGTATTTTGTGCTGTTAAATTGTGAGAAAATAACGCAGATTGAAGGAGTAGTACAATGGCAAAGGTTTTGAATAGGAAGTTCATTTAATCCGATTAATTTTTAACAGTTGATTTATCGCTAAGAGCATCTCAATATTACCGTTTAAATTGTTTCTCAGCCTCCAACAGTTGCACAGAAGTCAATACTATTTTTGCTCCTTGTCAGTTGATGAATTGATTTTAGTCAAATATGTATAAACCTCCCCCTACCCCCTCCAGAGGGGGACATTGTTTATGCCAGTATTTATAGAAATTCGAAATTAATTTAATTTCATAAAGTAAGGTTGGCCCGAAATCCATCATCTCTTACAGGGGTCTTATCCACATGCAGTGTCCGCCACCGGGAGCCATTTTGGCCTGTACGACATCACCTTTTTTTACCTCTCCCTGACGTACCCGATAGGACTCCGGATTTGTTCTGCAGTGTGTTTCATCGGTATCTTCATAAATTGCCCCCAGACCGGTTTCCATATATGATCATTTGTTTTCTGGAGGCTTTTATCACTTTGCCAACGCTATCAGGTAAAATGTCCAGTTTTGAAATGCCTAATACTTCCTTCCCATTCCAATTTAAATTGTAGGTCAAGCTGTCTCCTGTTGAGGTAATTGTGACTCGTACCTGACCGTCCGGTGATTGTATTAAAAAGGTTTTCTGCTTATCCTGACAGGAAAACAATATGATACTTAGCAGTACTCCAAATACCCCCTTCATTTAATTTAGTTATTCGTTCTACCTTGTTAACTTTTATTGTATTTCAATTAATGTTGATAAAAAAATCTTGAAAACATAGAAAACATTTCCTTAACAAAGTAGAATGAATAATTAGTAATGAGTAATGAATAATAGTAAAAAGTAATGATTCTAGCGTATAGCTGATGTTAGCTTGTTCATTTTTAATGGGAATTTAGGGCCCTTTACTCAATTTCTTATAAGTACAATGGTGTTTGTTTCAAGACTAAGAATTGTCTTGTAACCTATTATTCATTACTCATTATTAATTACTAATTGTTAGATTAATTCTATTATTCTTCAGGCTTTCTTACCTCATACTTCATTTTGTTAAGTTCGCTTCTTGGCGACACTCCTCCTTCCATCAAATGCCTTTCCCATTTCTCCATATAGGTTTGCCACTCCGCCAAATTTCTTGTTGGATACACTTCCGGCCATCCTCCGGTTTTAAAGGTTTGTGAAACAGGTTTGTCATTAATGCTGTTTCTCCAATTGGCTAATTCCTGACGCATATTTTTTAATGCATCATAATATTGAGGATCTTTCGCTATGTTATTGATCTCGTGAGGATCCTTTTCCAGATCGTAAAGCTCTTCAACCGGTTTGGTGTTTGCCATGAAAGTCCTTTGAACTTCGTTCAATTCACCTTTCAGATGCATCACATTCATGATGGCCATCATAGGATATTGTGACTCTTTATATCGATTGTATTGTAGATAGGGTCGTTCGGGCATTAGGTTAAGGATGTATTTAAACTTTTTTGAACGAACTGCCCTCATGGCATCGTGTGTATCATCCATTTTATCCCTGGCTGCAAAAACATACTCCCTTCCATTGAAATCATCATCGAAAATATTACTGCCATGCATATGATCCGGAATATCAGCAGATGCAATACCTAAAATGGTGGCAGACACATCAATCAATGAATAGAGTCCTGCATCAACCGCTCCACCTTTTACCTTACCCGGCCATTTAATGATCAAAGGCACGTGTAATCCTGGGTCATACAAAAATTGTTTTCCTCTGATATGGCATCTCCCATTGTCTCCGGAAAAAATAATGACCGTTTCATCTTCAATACCTTCTTTTTTTAGTCTTTCAAGAATCTTTGCGACCAAGCGGTCCATGATCTGAATTTCTTCCAACCCATTGGCCCAGTCTCTTCTGGTAGTTGGTATATCCGGATAGTAAGGAGGTAATTCCACTTCATGAATGTCAATGGGATTTAGAGAATCTCTTCCCCAGGATCTATGTGTATTGGGTAGTGTAATTTGGGCGAAAAAAGGCTGACCCTTTTTCCTGTCTTTCCAATCTTTTCCGTCAAACAATCCCTGATGAAGAAAGTTCAGGTCCGTTTTCCCGGAGTAACCACAACCCAAGGCTGTGTAGTATCCCTGTTCCCTTAGATAAGCTGTGATAGGTTTTACGCTTACCGGGAGTGCTTTTTTGTTAGCCGTTCTATGTTGATTGGCGCCGATGGCATTTTGGTGCATGCCCGTCATAATTGCAGATCTGGATGGGCTGCACACAGGCGCCGTACAAAAAGCATTTTTGTACAAAATACCTTCTGCTGCTAATTGATCCAGGGTTGGTGTTTCAACCCCCTTGGCTCCATAACATGACAGATCCGGTGCTATGTCTTCGGCAAGGATCCAGATGATGTTCGGGCTTTTTTTCTTTGGAATATTGCCAAAGAAAGGAATAACCATCAGGGTTATCACCAATAAATTGAAGAATTTAGGTATCTTATTTAGGTTCATAATCTTATAGCTTTCAAATCAGTTAATTTCCAACAAGTTCAAAGTATTGCCGCTGTCTTCAAGTTTGAAAAATTTGGCTCGCTCTTCACCTCTTGGGCTATTGGGTTGGTGTAATGTCATAATGAGCTGATTGTTAAAATTCCTGAAAATCATACCGTGACCACCATTTTTATGGAATAATAGTTTGTCCTGGTGTTTCCATGGACCTCTTAATTTTCCCGATTCCGATTCCACAATACCTATTGCATAACCCTCCGCTCCAAAACTTGACCAAATCATGAGCAGTACTCCGTCTTTTGTTCGATAGAGATAACACCCGTCGGTAACATAACTACTTCTTTCTCCAACCCATGGGGCATCTGAAGCTTTGAACATAAGCTCTGGTGCGCCAATGGTACCTGATAAATCCTTCTTGAGTTCAACATAGTCCATTGTGCCATCTATTATTTCCACCCATTCATGACAAAATATCATATAGGGTTTGCCGTCCTCTTCCCACAGTGTGCCATCTAATGCCATCCAATCAGTTGGGGTATGCGATTCATTGGAGAACCATTTAAATGGTCCCATGGGGCTGTCAGCTACAAAAATTTGTGTACCGCGTTTGAAGAAGGACGGCCATTCCGTCACTCCTTCCGGCCTTTTCAAATGGGATAAGGTATCGTATGATGTAATGGTAGCAAATAAGTAGTATTGGCCATTGTGAGCATGGACCTCAGGCGCCCAAACCATGTTTCTTCCCCAAAAATCTTCCGGCAATAAAAGAACGGTTTCAGGATACTCCCAATGCTCAAGATCACTACTAACATATACTTCCACACCCTTGGGTTTATTTGGGTTGCCCCTTCCCCCCAGGCGATTATCCATTTGGGCATACATGTAGTACTTTCCAGTGACACTATCAGCAAGCACGAAAGGATCTCTGATCCGGATATCATTTGTTGTTAACAATTTTTCCTTAGCATCAGAAGGCTCCCGATCATTGGTATCTTCACGGTTGCCGGTCTTTTGTTCACTTGTACACTGAAGATTTACTGTTCCAGCGATGATCAGATACATTGTTAACTTCAATAACTTCATTGATGATGATATTATTTTTGTTTCGAAATATGCATCAACAGTAACAATACCAAGGGCACTGTCCAGTTTGAGCCACGCTCTACAAACTGTAAAATTGACTCTCCCGACAGTGGCCGGATGAGTGCCGTTGCCAAAGTCCAGAAAACACACCAGTACAGTACATATTTTACCGGTTTGATAAGCACGGAAACGGCAATAACAATATCCAATACACCAATCACCAACATAGCTTTCAAAGCCAATGCTCCCTCCAGACCAACTGTATCAAGATAGGAAAGCCAATGCTCATTTCCTTTAAAGGCAATTATCCCATGCCCCAGAAAGGTAGCCGACAGACCGATCCTTAAAAGCCATTTAACCCAGTGCATTAAGTCTGTTTTAATATCGTTATTTACCTTTTCTATGCTTATTCTTGTCATAGCTTTTGATAGATTCTTAGATTATGGCAACGCTATTCTACGCAAAAAAATCAGAATTCAACTTTTATCACTTCATCAGTAACATTGCTGCTTGAGGCTATACCTTCAAAACTTCTCATCTCCTGATCAGGATCTCCTACTTCTATGGTATAGGTCCCTTCCTTAAAAACTACCGGTGAAAAAGTATGATCAATTGCTCTGACTGTGTAAACAATATCACCTGTAGCATTATCGGTGATTTGAACTACCGGAGGCTGAGTTAAGCCACTCACTTCTATTTTAGGTAAATAAGCCTGGGCTTTTCTACTGTAGTTATCCATCTGATTTACGACAATCGGCCATCCTTCATAGGGTTTGGCTCCTTCTACGGTTGGATCTATATCTCTTGGCCAATTTGCCATAGAAATATCCCTGGTCGTTCTATTGATCTCCACAATACCATAGCCTGTAGCTCTGTCATAAAGCCTGGATGGTTTACGGCCGGTGAAGTATGGATTAGATACAGCATGTACAGTCATTTTGTTTCCAAAACCATCTTCAAAGTTTCCGGCATATCTTGGCATTCCTTCTTTCCAATTTTCAGCCTTACTAGATGGATACCAACGCCTTGGCCAGACGTTTGATACGGAAGGCACGCATATGGCAAAACCTGCATCACCATATTTATCAATCCCATATTGAATGGTACTTCCAAGATGTTGATCACCGGCTATATGGAAAGTAAATCCCTTTCTAATGGCCCTTAGTGCATTATCTCTTCCAGTCTGTGGCCAACCGTTGGAATCCATGTCTGAAACCGGATAGTCGTCTTCGGCATACTCTCCCGGTTCTAAAATTCTTAGTCTTGGAACAATTTTATCATGGATCTCACCGGAAGGTAATGTTGCCACATTGGCAAAAATGGTCTGAGAAAGCAATACTTTCATAAAAGTCCTATTACTCCAATCAGCTGACCATTGATTTAAAAAATTCAATTGCCTTTCGCCCAAAAGCTTTGCTCCGGGCACATCAGCTTCAGTCTTTGCGTCAAAATCCCTATTCTGTGGCCAGCCATTGTGAATCTGGCCTTTGGGAAGTATCGCTTTTGGTGCTGATTTGAATTTTCTGTCTTCAATCACTGCAAAGCTGATCCCTCCATAATTCATATCACAGTAATAAACGCCAATATTCTGTTTCACCGGAGTTGGGTCAAACGGATCAGGTAAATGACTGGTTTGGGTCATCTGCACCATGTTCACCCATTCAGCCGGCATTTTGTAACCACCGTCATCCTGTTGCTCAAAACCACTTCCTTCTCTTATTGTTGCTTTTCCCGCTTCTCCCCAGATATTGCCATGATAAACATCATGATCATCCGGAATGGCAATGGTAGGCCGATCTTTCATCAAATCCCCAAATACCCAGCCATAGAGATACCACTTTCTCAAGTAATCCAGGGAAGCCTTTTCCAGAGGCGCTCGTTGAACGCCGTACCCGGCAACGCCTTCATAAATCTGATCACCTGAGAAAAACATCATATCAGGATCGTGTTTTTTTACATTACCATATAGATCATTGTTGGGGAATCCAAGATCATTGTTTCCTGTAAATGCTGCAATTTTGATATTTTCTTTGTTGATAGGATCTCTTCGGACCGTTCCTTCAAAATAATAGGGCTTCAGTCCTCCTTGTTCATACAATTCATACTTTAAACGATATGGTGTATCCTTTGTATCATCCCAATCCGTTATCTTGAAAGGAGCTGTTCTGGCCAGATGATGTATAGCAGCTGTAGCTATTGTTTCCCAATCTTTCCCTTTTTTTATCTGAAATGCCACTTCCTGTCCATCCTGATCACCAACAGGAGGCATTTGTGCTGTGAGCTTCAGAATCTTTTTACTTAATGTATATTGACAAAATAGGATTGGGCCAAATGTTTGCTCCGGCAGATCGACCACCTTGGCGCCACTTATTTCCCAATTCCTGAACTGGGCACTTGAAGTTTGGTTTGGTTTTTTACCGGCTTTTGCTTCATAATGACTTACTAAAGCCATGTTACCCGCCAGCTTTTCACCTGCTATGGTATCCGTTTTTACCTCTGCCAACAACTCATTTGATTTGGTAAAGGCTTTTAGTAATACCTCATATTTTCCCTGGCTGCTTACTCCTGAGAGTTCCAATCTGATTTCCTCATTATGGTAACTGGTCAAAGGAGTGGAAGCCTGTGAAGGATCTCCTATAAATAAATTACCATTATTGGTTATACCAAAATCAATTCCCTTGCCATAGATGGCGTTATCACGATAATCATCAAATTCACCTTTGATCCCTGCCCTAAATCCTATCCAACCATTTTTAAAATCTTCTTTACCTTCCTGCAAATTACGGAGGTCAACACGCATAGCAAAATCCCCGCTACCATTATCCAATTGTTTCGTCAATATCTGGATGTTTCTGTTGGGAGCACTGGTGTTACACAAAAGCCAACCATCCTTCAGTTCCCAATCCTGCAAGGGATTAGTCCAGAATTCCGGGCCAACCCAGGTTCTGCTTACTTCCTGCGGTGGATTTAATAAGTTATTGTTACCTTCTTTTTGGCCACAAGCCACGATGGTAAAAAGCACTAGTATAAAATAGGTTTTGTTCATGGTAAATAATTTAGAGCGACTGATCCATCAGCCTTTTGTTCGTTTTGATGTTAATTATATTTAAGGAATTGATACTCTATATATTGTTTTTATCTTGTTTGCACCTATCCGGGAAATAAATTCATTTCACAAATCCTACTGCACCATGCTTACCATCATTAAGACAACTACATATTCTCATTTCCTCATAGGGTAAATACATTATATTCTCTTTTGTACTGCATGGCTACTAAATTTCTTTTTCATCAGTAAATAATTTTTCATTCATCCTACCATCTTTCAGGCTTGTTTTGATTATAAGCAAATATTAAAGACGATTGGGTGATGCGTCCTACTTATTATCGCAACATTTCATTTGGCTCAAAAGGATGGACCTATAGAGGATGAACTAATCAAGATTTCAAGACAATAGGGAGACGCACTGTAATTATCCTGACCCGCTGGAACAATGAAAGTGTGTCTTGCAATGCCAATTAAAAACTAATCTTTATCGATTCTTTTACCTGTCCTGTATTCAACTCTACATATTTTTCCTTTGCTTCATCCGGGTCGCCTACATATACTTTGTACCTACCTGGAATGAATACAGGTAGTTCAAATGATTGCTTGTTTATTCTGCGGGCGTAGATAAGCGATTCATTCTCGTCCCAAACTTTTATCAAGACGTTACCGGTAATCCCTTCTAAGTCAATCTCAGGTAAATGAAAGTCCGTCTTTTTCGCATAATTATCTTCCATTGAAATGGTTTTTGGAAAGCCTGGAAACTGATCCTCTCCCGAGGGATTTCGTGCATCCGACTTTAACCGGTAGGCATTAAAAGTATAGGTCAGATCTTTTTTGTTAAAAGCGATTAGACCATAGCCTGAGGAGAAAGCTGCTTCCGCTCCCTCTACTTCTTCATAACTGTTCTTATCCCACAAACCGGGTGTGCCTCTTTCCTTATCAGGATTTCCTACTCCATGGACTGTGATTTTATTGCCCAAGCCATCTTTAAATTCTCCGGTGTTCTCCAGCTCGTAGCGCTTGTTAACGGATATTTGGTCATCCACAAACCACCTTCTAGGATAGCCTGTGGCTACAGCTGGTGCGGTGAAAGCAAAAGAAGCTTCGTTCCAGTCATCAATCCCATATTGTACTAAACTTGGCAAGTGCTGATCTCCGGCCAGGTGTGGAGCAAAAGCCTTCCGTATTGTTTTGAGGGCATTGTTTCTTCCAGTTTGGGGCCAACCATTGGAATCCAGATCCGCCAGCAGGCGTTGGCCGCCTCCATGATGGGTGGCCACATTGCAGAATATTGTTTGTGATAATATACATTTCATGTCAGCCCCTTTCCAATCCTGCACCCATTGATCTAAAAATTTTAGTTGCCGGTCACCGAGCAATTTCAGGTCGGGCAAGTCGAGACTGGAGGGGTTGAAATCTTTTAAATCAGCAGGAACATGATCGGGACGTCCGGGCCATGTGTTTACTTTCCCATTGGGACCACTCTTAAATTTCCTGTCCTCCAGCATTGCAAAACTTACACGGCCGTAGGTAAATCCCCCATAGTGCACCGTAATATCATTGCCGATGGGTGTTGGATCAAACGGATCCGGATTCTGCGCCATTTGTGCCCTTTGCACCGCATTGATCCATATCGGGTGGTGAGAATACCCGCCTTTATTGTGATCCGGAACGTTGTCATAAATGGTGACTCCACCTTCTCCCCATATATTGCCCTGGTAAACATCATGATCGTCGGTCAATACAATCGTGGGTCTGTTCCGCATAAGATCACGAAAGGCCCAACCCCAATAAGCCAAACGTCCAAGGTAATTGTGGTAAGACTTTTTGATTGTTTCGTGATCAGCACCACCCAATGCTCTCACCAGTCGATACTCTCCGGTATCTTCATATAACTGGTCTCCGGAAAAAAGTACAATATCCGGATCCTGGTGAATCAAGTTTTGAACAGTTTTAGTATATGGGAAAAGCTGCCCCTTGGTGCAATTAGCATTGGCAAGCGTGATGATCTCTTTGTCTACCGGATCTTTTCTTATCGTTCCGGGATAGTAAAATTCATGTTCCTTGTTGTCTTTATTCCTTAGTGAATAACTAATACGGTAATCATAATCTTTGGCGGCATCCCAACCGGTCAATCTAAAAAGGGCAGTGTAGGAAATGGTATCTATAGTAGTTGTACTAATGCGCTCCCACTCATCTTCAGTTCTTTTTATTTCGAGATGTACTTCTTTATTATCTTGTTTCCCGATCGGAAACATCTGAGCATTCATTTTCAGAATATCGTTATTGAGGCTGTACATACTCCAAAACACCGGCCCTATGGTAAGGTCGGTCGTTTTCTGATATGAGCTTCCGGAAATGTTCCAGCTTTTAATTTTAAAACTACCACCGGGTTCAGCATTTCCGGCCCAACAATCGAGAGAGGCAATTCCTTTGATTTGTTCTACAGGAAAAAGGGCTGAAACTTCAGCAAGTTGTTGATTTTGCTCGTCAAAAAATTTCACATTTAATTCGACTTCTCCCTGTTCTGTTTCATTGGCTGATATACTCAACTTATAAAATCTCCCTCTATCAATCTCAATGTTCTCTTTTGTATCTCCTACTTCCAGTATTCCGTTGGCAGTTACTTTTATCAAAGGCCCCAAAGGTCTTTTGTGCCTGTTGATCACAGATCGGTCATCTGCTTTTTCCCATTTATGGCCAAACTCTACTGCAAAGAAAGCATCTTCCTGTTGGGTGTCGAATGCAAATTTCACAGCCGTTGAAAAGTTACCACCAATCAATTTTCCATCCAGTAAAAAAAGGGTTTTGATCTGTTCTCCGGCTTTAAACTCATTTGTTGCATACCAATTGCCTGTTGTGAGCCCTGCCGTTGCGGCTCCATCAGTAACTGACCAGTCATCCAGCGGCACGGCCCATATTTTGCGACCTGTCCATGGTCGGTCCGGATGGTTTTCCCAATTGATGGTGGTACCATTTTCCGGATCATTTATCTGGCAGGCCACGGTTAATATTGCAATGGTTAAAAATGCTATTGGGGAAATAAGCTTGAACATTTCTTATAAAATTTAGTCTATTGAACTTTCATATTAAGGAAGGCAAACTAAACATTTTCCTATATAGAAAACTACTTTGCACAAAGTAACCCTCAATTATCAGAATTCATATCAATCTTATCTAATACACAATCAAACCCTTGATCTTGCGATGATTTCCCTGCATTCCCAGGCTAATAAATTTCTTTTTCATTGGATAAATAAATTTGGGAAAGTATCGTGTATACTTTCTCTTTAGGAATACCATGTGGTCATTCATTTCTATCATCTACCAGGCATGTTTTGATCAGATCCCAATATTAAAGACTGATATGCAATGATTCCTACTTATTGTAATGCTCAATATTTCTTTTGATCCAAATGGGTGAAGTAACCCATAGAGGGTGTGCTAATTCTGTCTCCCAGGCAAAAAGATCCATCATCAATTCCTTGACTTTTTCAGGATTATTTTGATTCAAATCGAAACTTTCATTAGCATCTTTAGAAAGGTCAAAAAGCATAGGCGGTCTGTCGGGCAGCCTGATAAGTTTCCAATCACCCTTTCGGATAGCTGCTCCTTTTGATCTGCGCCAATAGAGTATTTCGTGTGGTCTTTGTTTTTCAATTCCCGTTAAAAAGGGGATCAGGTTCACACCATCGTATTTCCTGTCCTTAGAAAGCGCCCCACCTGCAATACCAACCGTTGTGGCGTAAATATCCAACGCACTTACCGGAAAATGATAATATTTGTTGGAAGCAAGTTTTCCTTTCCAGCTTATCAGAAAAGGAACTCTGATGCCTCCCTCCATGAGTGTTCCCTTTCCTCCTTTCAGGTCCACATTTCTTGAACCATTGTTATGGGCACCACCGTTATCGTTCAAAAAGAAGACAATGGTCTTTTTATCCAGTTTCAATGTTTTAAGCTGGGCCATAATTGCCCCAATTTGATCATCAAGGGATTTTGTCATGGCAGCCAATGTTCTTCTTGCCTTTCCATTTATATCATCATATAACCTTAAGTCGTCTGATTTCGCATGCATGGGGGTGTGTACTGCATTAAAAGCCAAATACAAAAAAAAGGGATTGTCCTTATGCCTCTTTATAAAATCACAAGCCTCTTTCCCAAACGCTTCGGTGAGATAAGGAAGCGGATTTTGAACAGGCTCTGAATTTCTTAAGATTCTGGTTCCCTTTCTATCACTTCTAAGGCTGTCAAAATAAGCGTTGGATCCTCCGAGCATACCGAAGAATTCATCGAATCCTCTCTTATTCGGATGAAAATGATCTGCATGCCCCAAATGCCATTTACCAATTGCCCCGGTTTGATATCCAAGTGATTTCAATTGGGCTGCCAATGTTCTTTCCTCAATAGGCAAACCCATGTATTCGGCCATATCTCCTTTCTCCGGCTTTCCCGGCAGGTTATATTCATGTCCAAAACGTTGTTGGTAGCGACCCGTTAATAATCCTGCTCGAGATGGACTGCATACGGATTCCGAAACATATCCTTGTGTACAAATGACCCCGGACTTTGCCAGGGCATCGATATTTGGTGTGTCAAAATCCTTATTTCCTTGAAATCCAAAATCCGAATATCCAGCATCATCGGTAAGAATAATGATAATGTTAGGTTTATCTGAAACAGAGACTGAATCTATGAACTCATTTGCGTTATGTGCCCATACAATTGATGGAAATGCTGCAATGACATTAACTATTACCAGTAGTACAACTTTAAGGGATTCAATATTCAATTTCAAAATTAGTGTGTTAGCTGTTTTCTTTCGATTAATGGCTTTCATGAATCTTTTATCCAAAAAATTATGGTGATTGTCTTGCTTTTAATAAGCACAACTTAGTTTAAAAGGGATGGGCATGCGAGCTATAATAACAGACTCTCATGCCCATTTCATTCATTGAGATTAATATCCCGGGTTCTCAATTAGTTTAGGATTATCGGCCAGGCGAGCTAATCCAAGGGCATAGTAGTAATTACGCTCCTGGTGGCTTCTCACTCGACCTCGATCCCCATCTGCTATTGCGATTGTATAGGTACCATCGTCATAATCATATCTAAAGTGCATCCGATGTCGCACAACACCATCCAGTTCCTGAACTGCTATTCTCCATCTTCTAAGATCCCAAAAGGAATGCGCCTCAAATGCCAATTCAACTCTTCGCTCCTGTCTTATTTTGTCCTCTGTAATTTCTGCACCACTTAAAGCAGGCATACCAGCTCTATCACGGATCTCATTGTTCAATATGTTAGCCATATCTCCATTTGGATCTCCCAGATAAAATGCAGCCTCTACATAGTTCAACATGATTTCACCCAGTCGAAACACATAAAAATCCGTGCTGGATAAGTTTACTCCTGTGGCAGGCAGGTTCTCGTCCAATCTTTTTCTTATTTGCAGACTGGTGGTGGCAGCATTTATGTTTCTTCGGGGACCGGCTCCAGGCCAATCGTCGGAACCAGGAATAATAAATGTGGCACTTGCAGATCTTTTCCTAAGCCCATCCGCAGGATCAGTATAATCGGTGCTTCTGTGATAATGCACAGTTTTGCCTCTCCAGCTCATTCCAGGGTGGGATATTGACGCCCTCATACGAGGGTCCCTTTGCCCAAAGAACCAATTTGGGTCAATTGGAGTGGTATCATCATACATGGATCTGTCTACTTTTCCGGAAGTACCATCCATAAAATCAAAGAGCTCCAGTGTTTCCAGATAGACTGGATAATTGGAATTCCATGAAAAGCCAAATCCATCCGGATGAGCGGTTAAATCCCAGTCATGCCCCTTTCCTGCTAAAGCATCCCATTTTTCAGCAAAGATCACCTCAGGGTTTCCATTTTCATCTGTAAAAAGATCCGTAAAATTTTGAACCGGATCCGATTGTTTTCTGTATAGTGAGAATGGCCCATTGGTAATGATCTCTCTTGAAGCATCTAAAGAACGCTGATAATATGTATTAGCCTCACCCGAAGGGATTCCCAGGAGTCCATCCAATTGAACTGAGCCAAATTGAGCAATGCTAGCTGCATAGAGCATTGCCCTGCTTTTAAGAGCCAGGGCAGCCCATCTGGTAGCTCTACCATCCTGGTCGGCAACAGAAGGTAAAATATCTACAATTTCATCCATTTCAGAACCTATAAAATCGTAAATCTCTTTTTCCGAATTTCTGGACACAAACAATTCTTCTTCAGAGGCATCTATCGGAAGAGCCTCTGTTACCAAAGGAATACCACCATAACGTTTTACCATCTCGAAATAAGCATGGGCTCTGATAAATCTGGCTTCCGCCACACGAACAGCAATAAAATCTTCTCCCAAACTTGAGGACCCTGGAAGCCTCGTTATGAATTCATTAGTTTCCCGAATGTGAGCATAAGGCCAGTAATTAAGTGCTCCGGCTCCCTGCTCATTGAAAACCGGACCAATGACCTGTCCAAAGGGGGCCTGCCATGGTGCGAAATTTCTGGCTTCACCTCCAAATGAATTTATCAGATTCATGTTAAAATTGCTCTGGCCTGTGATGATCTGAAACTGTGCATTACTATATAAATCGGCTAAAAAAGCATTGGCTAATCCTTCATCTTCAAAAACGATATCTTCTGAAATGATATCCTTTCTTGTAAGATCGAAAGGATCCTCACAAGCTATTGATGCTAAAAGCAATACGACGAGTATATATATTTTTTTCATGGTTCTTACATTTTAAGTTTTAGAAAGACATCCTCAAACCCACCGTAAAATTCCTGTTAATAGGATAGTTCCTTGCAGCACTTGATTGAGTAGATTCCGGATCAAAGGAATTTTTGTAAATACCCAGGTTGGAAAGTGTAAAGAGATTTTCCGCTGCGACATAGATTTGAGCGTTACTCAGACCGGTGCGTGATATGAGATGTTCCGGAACCGAATAAGACAGATTGATATTTTTCATTCTGATAAATGTCACATCCTTTCTGTAAAAATCGGAGTTAAGTGCGTTGTTCGAATTAGGAGAGCGGGTAGCTGCGGGTAATTCTGCATCAGGATTGATATTCACGTCGGGGTTATCAGGGTCCGGTTGCCAACGTAGATCATAATGATAGGTCAATGGTGTTGAAAAATTACTAAACATAGTTCTCGCAGAACCATTGATATTCACGCTAAAGCGAGAGGCACCTTGCATTAACATGTTCAAGCTAAAGTTTTTGTACTGAACTCCAATGCGCATACCGTACACCAATTCCGGAAGTCCGGAAGCGAAGGCTATCACCTCCTGATCTCTAAAGTTGATCGTGTCATTGCCATCAAGATCAAGGTATTTTATGTCGCCCGGACGAAGTGTCGAGTTGTCATTGCCATCCTGAATTATTGAATGGTTGTCAATTTCTTCCTGGCTCATAAATATACCATTTGACCTGTAACCAAAATTTCTGTTCACCCATTCCCCATCTCTTCCGAAAATGCGTAATTGATCGGGATCATCAAATTCCTCCTGATCCAGAACATCTCCCCATTTTGCTCTGGCTAGTGTCATGTTAGGAGAAATGTCTAGTTTTACCTTTCCCACATCCTGTCGATAGGATACTCTTAACTCAACACCTCTGTTAGTTCTGCTGTTTAAATTGACGAGTGGCAGAGAACCTCCAAAAGTACTGGGCACAGCTTGCAAGTTTTGTCCCAGCAAACCATCTCTTTTTCTATAAAAGAGATCGGCTTCCAGTTGCAATTTTCCTTCAAGAAAAGAAGCTTCCAGGCCAAAATTGTATAAAGTGATCTCCTCCCAGGTCAATGCCGGATTTACCAGCCCCAGTGTTCCGATTCGTGGCTGAACTTCGTTATTACCAAGAAGGTAAGGATCTCCTTCCCGAACCTGGGTGTAACCAGTTAAGTAATCAAAGCCACTCAAACCATCAGCCGTATCATCCCCAAGTTGGGAATAAGAAAGTCGTATTTTTAAATTATCCACGATACCTCTGATCCCCTTCATAAAAGATTCTTCGGACAATATCCAGCCGGCGGAAATACTTGGGAAATAACCCCATCTTGTTTCAGGTGCAAAGAGTACATTGCCATCCGCCCGAAAAGTGGCCTCAAAGAGATATCTGTCTTTAAAGCGATAATTAAGCCTCCCTACAAAGCTCTTTCTACCAATATTGGCTCCCGAAGAACCAAAGTTTGTTTGCAAATCTTCGGACCCTGAAAATAGCTCCGGAATGGAAGTAGAAAGAAGATCCTCTCTTCTTGCAAAGAATGAACTAAATTTCCTTGTCAATTGCTCCCCAAGAGCCAGAAACTTAATGTTGTGGTTACCGAAATTCTTTTCGTACTCTAATGCCAGCAATGGATAAATTTGATTGCTTCTAAACTGCTCGTCGGAAATGCTACTGCGAGGTGCATTGGCACCATGGTCTATATAGGCATCGTTTTGGTGATCATATTGAAAGACCTGGAAGGGCGTGAATAAGGTTTTAGTGGATCTCCTGACCAGCACAGTATTTAATTCTACCCGGGCTTGTAACCCTTGAATAAATGGCACATTATAATACAACCCAATCTTGCCTCTAAAAGTATCATCTTTTCTTTCATATTTACCTTGCGTACTTTGGGAAGATCTCGCTACAGGATTTCGTTGAGAAAATCCGGTATAAGGAACCCCAATTGTGGGATCAGGTAAAGTTGTCAGATAAATGGGGTGTGCTGTTTGGAGTTCATTCCATATAGTGCCCAAACCAGACTGAGGCCTCACTCTTTGATCGTGACGATAAGAAAGATCAATATTAAAACCAATATTTTCGTTCACATCAACATCCAGGTTAATCCGGGCATTGTAACGATCATAATCAAAATCACGGCTTCTAAAATAGCTCTCCTGATCTGTTAGGCCAAGAGATGTAAAATAGCGCACATCATCTGACCCACCGGATACTTTAAAACTATGTTGATGCATTGGTGCCAAATTATCAATCAAGGCATCCACCCAGTCCCCACCTTCAAACCCGGGAGCTGCATTCCTAAAATTGTTCAGATCCTCTTCCGTATAAGTCGCATCAATATCCCCTATATCGTTGAGATCGGATTCCCGCCATAACTCGATAAACTTTCCCGCATCGACGTGTTCATGAAATGCAGTAGCTTCTTGTATTGTATAGCTACCGTCATAGGAGATTTTGGGAGCTCCTGCTGTTCCTCTTTTAGTGGTCACCAAAATGACCCCATTTCCTGCCCTCGATCCGTAAACGGCTGCTGATGCATCCTTCAACACAGTGATACTCTCAATGTCATTTGGATCAATACGTGTAAAACCACCTGTCATTTGTACTCCATCGACCAATATCAAAGGATTTCCCTGAAAGCCACGAATCCTGATAGTGGTATCATCTCCCCCGGGCAAACCTGAGGTCTGTTTTGTGATTACACCGGGAATTCTACCAGCAAGAAGTCCAGTGCTACTAGCAGTGGGTACTTGTGTCAATTCAGAGCTTTTGAGGGTCCCAACAGAACCTGTCAGGTTCGCTTTTTGCTCAGAGCCATATCCAACGACCACAATTTCCGAAAGGGTAGTTACATCCGGAGTCAGCGTAATATCAATCTTAGATTGACTGCCTATTTCAACCTCTTCAGAAAGGTAGCCGACATAGGAAAAAATCATTGTAACGGCATCATCGGGTATGTTTAATGTATAGTTTCCATTTGTATCAGTAATGGTACCGATGTCAGTAGCCTTTACCAAAACATTAACGCCAGGTAAACCATCTCCATTCTCGTCAGTTACTTTTCCTGTAATAGTCCGATCTATTACAATTTCCTCTGTGATGAACTTATCGAGAAAACCGTCACCGCCCTTTTCCTTTCTTGTTACATGAATGGTTTCATCAATCCTTTTAAAGCGCAAATGCGTAGTTTTAGCAATGCTCCTTAACAGATCTGCCAATGATAATTCTGTCTTATTAAGGTTAAGTTTTTTTGCCTGATGGATTAATCTTTTTTTGTATGAAAATCTGAAATCAGTCAATCCCTCAATTATTTCAAATGCCTCTTCTACCGAAGCATCATTCAACTCAACTGAAATTTGAATATTTTCAAGGCTCATCCGTTGCGCTTTACCGGAACCGGCAAATAACAAAGAATACAGCAGGCACTGTAGAAATATGCCAAAAATCGCGTATTTCGACATGATTAAAATTTTTTTTAGTAGTTTTACAGTCATAATTATTTTGTTTTTGGTAAATGATTTATCAAGAACATGATCAATCTCACGACTGCTGGAAAAGCCATTCCCCAATGTCCTGATCAGCGTCGTGAGATTTGATAATTACTCAACATGTGATTTGCTTTCAACTTGTATCAATTTTTGTCATAATTTTAGGCGTTAGTTAAGCAGGATTATTTTTCCTTTTATCTCATATCTAAAGTCGAATACATATCCAAGCCCTTCCAATACCACCTCCAATGATTTTTTATCAAAACTTCCCGTATAATCTTTATCCTCGTTTATCTGACCATTTTTAATAAAGGTTACACCATACCAATTCTCCAATGTTTGCAACACCTCATGGATATCAGCATTTTCAAAGTATATAATACCATCTTTCCATCCTATTTCTCGAACAAAATCAAATTTGACTTTCTCCGTTTCATGAGTAGCTTTCTCAAAAACAGCCATTTCGCTTGGATTCAATAATAAAGTCTCTTTAACCTGGTCTTTGTTAGATGTCTTCAGTGTTTCTACAGAAACCCTTCCTTCAGCTACAGCTACTTTAATATCGGGTTCATGTGAAAAAGCTCTGACATTAAAAGAGGTGCCATGAACCACTGTTGTTATTTGATCGGAGGAAATAATGAACGGTCTTGATACATCTTTGGTGACATCAAAAAAAGCTTCTCCTACCAAGATCACTTTTCGTTCATTCTCAGAAAACATTCTGGGAATGATTAATTTACTATTGCTGTTCAACTTGACTCTTGTTCCATCCGCAAGTTTAACATTCAATTTTTCTCCAGGGCCACAAGATTTTTCTACGAATTCATCAGTATAAACTATCTGAGTAGTTGCTTGGTTAAAACGATCCAATAGAAAAGCTGAGATGCCAATGGCAGCTACTATGAAAATAACCGCTGCAGCTCTGTACCAGATTTTGATTTTTTCCCTTTTTGTTTCCAATGAATATATCACTGTTTCGTTCACTTCATCATCATCAAATCCAATTGTCTCTCGCGAAACTTTTAATTCATTGGTTAATTCATCCGTCCTGATCATGGCATTGATATTATCCAAGACTCCTCCTTTATCGAATTCAGTTACATTAATCGATTCGAAATTGACATTTTGGATAATAGCTTTGGCCTGTTCAATGATTTGCTTCTTTTGCTGGTTTTTCCCGATCCAATCATTCCAAAAAATGGTGGATTCCTCGGTTGGATTTATTACCCACTCCTGAAAAAATTCATCTAATACAAAATCAATGAGATCGAAATTATGATAATTCATTAATCCTTGTTATTTGTATACAAGGGTTCGTAATTCAATGAACGTCCTCAAAAAAATTCAATTATTTTTTTCTTTTTACAAAATCGGCAATATTCCCAAGCAATACTTATCATATTTCCACCAATACCTATAAGTAACTGAAGATATTATAGTTTTCAGATAAAATATTTAAACAGTCCTTGCACTTGACTGCCGTAGTTAGCCCCCCTAAAAAGCTCTCGCTACGGTAATAAGTAGAAAGAATTTAGTATAAAGACTAATAACATATAGATTTAATCTTGAGTCTTTTATCTAAAATATTGACTAAACAAGGCAATGAGCCTTTCTAAAAATATCAAATGATACTTTTTTAGAACCAATTAGTTGGAATCCAGCATGCAATTGAGCCAAATAAAAGATAGTAAGAGTTATTTTGTGAGTAGCGCAACTAAAAGAAGTACAAGCGACTTGGGAACATGTTTCTTCAACACAACCATGGCCCTGTAAATAAGGTTGCGGACAGACTTAGTATTCATCGCCAACAAACTGGCCACCTCTTCATTACTAAATCCATCAAAAAATCTCAGGGTAATGGCTTCTTTTTGTCTTCTGGTTAATTGATTCAAAGCTTTCAGCAACTTGGTTTGCTGTTCTTTTGTAATCTGTTGGGAAATTAGCTCGGCTTCATGTGAAAATACGATCTTGAAATCGTAATCCTCCAGAATGTTCCGATCGATGGGAGCCTTTCTATCATCGATCAGTTTTTTAATAATCTTTCTCTTAAGGCGCTTGAATAAATAATATTTTAAGGAATGAACCTGAGGGTGTTGCTTTCTGGATCTCCAGATCTCTACAAACAAATCCTGGATGCTATCTTCAATTAGCTCACGGTCACCACAAATCCGGCTACCATATCGACACAGGTCGTAAAAATAAAGATTGTAGATATGTGTAAAGGCCAAATGATCGCCTTCTCGAATTTTGTCCCAAATTTCGGAAGGTGAAAAAGTCTCTAGTGTATACTTTTTATTAAAATATCCCAAAGTGCCCCCAATTCAATGAAACATTGTTCATCACTATTGAATGAAATATCATAATTACCAAAATTTTGAACATTAATCAAATTGTTGTGGGATTCTTTTGACACTATAAAAAGAAGTAAGTCAGTTAAAAGGCCCAAAAAAATCAGTATAGCATCACTTTGTTTTTACATGATGAGTTTTCAGATCTTTTCCATCATTTGCCATTATCAATACATCCGCACCTTGAGGCACATCACTGAGCCCATGGATTTGTAAGGCCCCATCAGCATTTGAGCGGGTTCCACATATTGGTTTCAGATCGCCATACATCAACAAAACATCCGCCTTGGGTAATGTCTTTATATCGGGCAATACAGAGGAGACTGTTCTTCCGGTTTGCGATGCGTGCACCTCAACCTCACCACCACCCCTTGGTGTCTCATCGGGACTATCTATCAGATTTCTTATTTTGAAGTTTATTTTGGGATCTGTGTCTGAAGGATCAAATTTCATCTCCAAAAAGTTCCAATAAAAGGGGCCCTCTTTTTTTTCAAGCAACACATTGTCGTATTTCTTGTGATACAAGGCAATGGCCTCGAGCTCTCTTCCATCAAAATCTTTCATATGCGGACCAAAACCGTCAATTACCTCTCTTCCTCCACTTCTACCTATCGGCCCAAATGAGCACTCATATAGGTTATGTTCTTTATTCCTAATGATACTACCATTGTGAACATCACCATATACGGAGACAATCCCGCTTCTGCTCCCAAGAAGTTCCAGAATCCGATTTGCACCTGCGCCTACCCAACCTGCATAATCTGCTGCTACCCGATCTCTTGAATGAAAGGCGCCAAGCTTCTGAGCCTGCTTGCCCCAATACGTGCCTTTCCAAATCGTATGTAGTGCATTGATCCCTGTTAAACAGATAATCGGTGAAGTTTCCGTCCTGATATTTTCCTGGAGCCAGGCAAATTGTTCTTCTCCGAGCAAACTTCTGGTGGGATCAGTTCTATTATACAGACTATCCTTATGGCCCCATCCTTCGTCATCCCAGATATTGGTATCCTGCGAACTCCTCCACAAACGAGAATCCATGATCATGAGTGTGAAATCTTTATTGGGCATCTTCCATTTACGCCATCGCTTCGGGTTATCTGTCCCACTCGGATTTTCCTTTCCTATCATCAGGTGACTTACTATCTGGAAATTACGGATCATGTAATCAGGATCCTGTCCAAGGTCCTTATTGTTTCGTATGGCTATTTGCTCGGGTCCCTTCACATCGTCCATGCCATGATCATGGTCTCCAGGATTTAGGACATTCCAATGGCGCATCATTTGCCATCTGCTGGTTGGCCCACATATTGAAGTAGTGACAATCTTATAGGCATCATCCGTACTTGGTGGGTATAGGAGTAATTCCATATACCATATATCGTCCTCCCATAACATGATCTGAAAATCATAGTCCTCCAGATGCTTATAAGCTCCATAAGTAGGTTGATCATGCACAAAGAAACCTCCCCATCTACCGCCCTCAGGTAGCTTGGGACCACCACCATGGATAGCGTGACAACTCAACCCGCATAATTTATAAGGAGCTTTGAGCTGTGGTAAACGACCAACATAATCTCCTTTCACGGGTACATCACCAACGATCCCCGTACCTAAACCTACTCCATCTGTTTCTATACGCAGATCGGAAGTAACATCTATCCCATCTTTCCAAATAGTATAATACATCGTGGTCTCCGATGGGTCATAGGGAAGTATCACATCAATTATGGCCGTATTCCTACGAAAGTCATTGTTGATGATCTCACCTGTCCCTGCAACGGCAACTGATTTCCATCCATTTTTTGGATTTGCTTGATCACTAATCCTTATTTCAGCTTTTTTTCCGTCACTTCTGAAAATTGATATGAAACGCACCTGCCAATGCCCGTTTTCTTTTTTCAATGTATCTCCTAAAGCGTAACATGTGTGACACTCATTTATTCCGGCATTCAACACTTCTGTTTGCTTTCCACTTGCATAAATTCCATTCACAGAAAAATCCAGCAGGCCTCGCCCAACAATTCCGGGATAGCCATTGGTTTTAGTGCTATCATCGATGATGGCCTTCACCGTATACTGATCCTTATTATTTACAGACAGGCTGCTTTCAATTTCTACTTTTTTTCTCTTCTTTTTTATTTGGACAGATATCCGAAAAGTATCATTGACGCTGAGCGGGTTTATCATCTTCCTTGGCTTTTGAAGGCGACAATGCATGAATCTTTCCTTCGATTGACAATGTGTAGTCCCCTCTCATCTTCCTGTTCCTATTCCAAATAATGCCAAGTGGTAGGGACGGATCGTACTCAACATCCATCACCCCTTCACTTTTTCCTTTGATCCGATGTGTCTCGTAATGGTATGGGAAGCCTGTTCTTCTTGCCCGGTCCCCTACATTCTTTAACCTTCTTCTCAGTGCATTACTTTGAACCTGCCAGTATCCCGGATTCAGTGTTTCCCAATCATGGCCATGATAGAGTGAATCAGGACGTTTGAAATCATCTAACACTGTTAGTTGAGACAGTTCAGCATTTTCATTGGCTGAGATATTCAGAGGCATCACGGCTAAGGCTGCTGATGACAGGGTAGTTTGTTTGATGAACTTTCTTCTCGATTTTTTGACATTATTCTTCTTCATAATCACAGTCCTGAGTTATCCAATATAACTTCTAAAGCTAATTGAATAATATTGGTAATTCCTATTTAAAATGCACAGAACCCAGTACAGAATTTGCATTTAGGAAGAAGTCAGTGCAACTCCACTTGGTAAATTGCCAAATCGATTAAGAGGGAATTTTGGATCGACTCCCGATACGTTAGGATTGGTTCCTTTTTATTGATTGAAACATTTTGGTCTGCTTTTTCAATCCTGATAACCGTTTCAGATCCATTCCATTTTCAGCAAAAAAAGGGTCACAGACCCTATTGTATCACTACGAGCCTAGATGGACACGAATGAGAACATTCGCGCCAGTTTAAGCCAGTCTGACAGTTTAAAAACTTTTTAACTTTTATTGAAGATTATTCCAGGTTATGTGTTAAACTCCATACCCCAGGTTTTCCGTCTGATCCGTATATTTTTATTTTGTTATGATGAAGGTATTTTCTCCTGAAAGGCGATCATTTTTAAGGGAAAAAACCAATCGTGTTAATCCTTGAGGCCATGATTTTTTCAACTTGCTGTCACTGATTTCAATTACTTCTTCAGAAACCTCTATTTTCGAAGATTCATAGTGTAACCATAATGAAAATCCTTCTCCTTTCAATCCTACCTTGCCCGGAATCGAAATATCCGCTTTGCAGGAGGTAAGAAAATTAAAGGTAGTCTCTCCGCTCTTTGCAAGTAATTGATATTTGTCTGATATTTTAAAGTATTTTCCTCTTTTGAGTTGGTAAGAGCGTATCCAGGATTTTACCTTGGCTTCCTCAGGATAAGCTGTAGCTAATTCCGTACTAAAACGGATGTTACTTGGACTAGCAGAAAATTTACAATTTGTAGCCTTGTATTGCTTGCCAAACCGCTGATCTTCTCCGTTTATCTTGGGTAGATTATGATACTGGGACTGCATGGTCCAGATATCGTAACGTTCATTGCTGAATGTCTTTTTTGTATAAGTCCCAACACCAGCATCCACAATGCATGGTTTTCCATCATAATATAACACAAATGTACCGGCATCATTATGGTTGTGACTTTCAGCATTGTAGCCACCTTTTGCTGCAAAATAAAACCCATCTGTCGTACCAGCATTATCTCTGGCACCCATAATCTGCGTATCAGGCAACCAAAAATGATTTGACAAAGGTTCGATTGGCTCGTGTTTAAGAATATCATCAAGAATAAAAATATTGTGTAACGTAATTTCTATTTTCCCTTCTGATATTTCACCTTCCTTCCATCCATATTTTCCAGCCAGGAAAGCGCCAAAACCCATCATGTTAACATCCTTGATCCTTTTGCCATATCTATAGATCATGCCGGGTCTTGTGTGAATTCTGGCTCCTGCATCTGCAAAATTGATAAAGTAAGGATGCGCTATATAAGCTTTATAAATATAGGTTCCTATATTCCGGATCAACTCGTGATCATACAGCGTGATATTGCCTCCGGAAATTTTATAGAGCAGTTCCAAAACATCAAATAATTTTCCACCGGCATGCCCCCAATAGCCAGGTCCTTCTTCGCATCCACCATCATCGGGATAATAATTTATGAACTGATCCACGGATTTCATCACCTTTCTGATTCCGGCCAATTGTTTGTCTCTATCGTCCTCTATCAGCATGATACAAGTCAACACATTGTAGTTACACCAGGGGTTCCAATTATTGACAAAATCCGAGTTGAAACCCATCCACCAGAAGTCATTGCGGGTATAAAATGGAGTCAATACCTTATCGGTTATTTCTTTTTTAATCCTTTGACTTATCAATGGATTTATATCATCGAATTCTTTCCTAAAAAAGTGGTGTATCCAAGCCAGATCCGCACTAATCATTCCAACCCCCAGATCTATGGTGGGATCATTTGCATCGGGGAGCCCGGCTCCATTCCGCTGCATGGTCAGGTGAGCGGACAGCCCCCAGTAGGTTTGTTCACAATAGGCCCAGACACCATTAACAACCTGGTCCAGAAACCGCCCTTTCCCCTCCATTAACTCTGCCATTACCAAAGCTTCCATTGCTTTTTTTCTTTTTCGATAAGGCTGTTGCATCACTTCCCTGCTACCTGTTCTCACAAAATCCAGATAAGTGCTGGCAGGTATTGAGGGCCAGGAAAAATCAAGGTATTTTTCTCCTTCATCAATAAAGGACATTCTGACATTGGAAGGTATTTTATTCCATGCTTCACGATCCGAATAAGCAGGGAAAGTAATCCAGGATTTATTTGGGAGGATCCATGTTGAAAATGATGAGTTATTTGATCTTTCTTGTAAAAGATCCCTTTTTTCTCCTGCCTGGCTTTGGTCAACAGCCATTAGAAAAAAAACAATGATAATATAAATACCTTGTTTCATTCTTTGCTCTGTCCCTACGATGTTTTTCAATTTAATAGTTTGTTGGCTCATGTTGAATATTGAAATCTACTATTTGAACATAGTCATCATTTTTAGCAAAAAGAATGGCACTACCAAAATGATTCAATTTTATAATGCCGGAATTTCTTGTTTCCCCTTTTATTAACAGACCGCTTTCATAAGGCATTACCCCTTTAAAATGACCTTTCCCGTTACCTAATAGACATACACCATATCCCGCATCGTTTCTGGGGGTTTCCACTTCTGCTCCATGCATATTACCTGCTAAAAGAATATCCATATGCCCGTCACCATTAAAATCAGCGACTTCAATACTATTGATGGAAGTAAACTGCGCAAGATTTTCAAGTGGCCTGATGTCAAAAGTACCGTTCCCGAGATTTTCTATATAGCTTGTAGCAAAATTGGTGGCTTTGTGGCGTAATGATCTGTCAAGGTTTTCCCTTCCGTATACTTCCGAAATTGTTGCACTACCAAATGTATTGTAATTTGGAAATTTTTCTTTTATGAATGGCATTTGCTGAGAAGAACATTCACGTCCTCTGACTGGATAGATTGCACCATCATCATGATATCCCAATACAATATCCTGTGTACCGCTATTATCAAAATCCGTGGTATATATCTCAAATGGAGCTTGTTTACTGGCTTTATATTTGTAATTCAATCCAAGGTTTCCTGCAACAAAATCCTGATCGCCGTCTTGATCAAAATCAGCCATGACGATACAGTTCCACCAGCCTGTTTCATCTGAGAGACCAGATGTTTCCGTAATATCTTTGTATATACCATTCGTATTTTTTAACACCTTCAATGTCATCCATTCACCCACGATCATTAAGTCTTTTAGATCATCATGATCAATATCTACCCAAAGCGCATCACTGACCATTCCTATATTTTCCAGCATTGGGGCTATCTCTGACGAAACATCAGTAAATCTGATTTCGCCCTTTTGGCTATCGTTTCTAAAGATGTAACTGCTTTCAGGGTAAGGATATTTCCCGGGTATTTGCCGGCCTCCAACAAACAGATCCTGATCCCCATCGTTGTCAAAATCAGAAGCAATGACGCATCCACCACTGAACGGTATGGCCGGTATTGCTCCTGCGATCCTGATGAATTGCCCGGATCTATTCTCATAAAAGCGATCCACATAGTATGAATTTTCCGGTTCCAGTTCATTACCTCCGCTAACAACGTAAAGGTCCTTATCTCCGTCCCCATCAGCATCGAATAAAACACTTGCTACGTCCTCATGTGCTTTGTCTTTTTGAAAAATCTGCTTTTGAATTCTTTCAAACGTCCCATTCTCTCTTTGAATGAACAGCTGACCGGGATAACCCCTAGCCCCTCCCATATAAAAATCTTCCAGATCATCATTGTTTACATCTCCAACGGACAAAGCAGGACCCATTTGTGACATTTTATGGGGCAATAAACTCTCCCTTTCAAAATCATCAAACAAGTTCTCATTATGAAGACACTCCAACTGTATTTCCCTGGTAACGTCTTTAAACAGAGCAAAAAAAGATTTTTCTTCTTGCCGGAAGGAACTCTGTGCATTCTTATAGGTAAGGAATAGTTGTTGGTCGCTTTTAATATTTTCCAATTCCTGTTTTTTACCATCAGGCCATGTAATGATCAGCTTTTCAACCGTTGTAATATCTCCCAGGCCGAAATGCAGTATGGGAGATACGGAAGACTGAAAACCTCTGCTTGGATATTGATCAACTGTCCTGGAAATACCATCATTGATCAGGGTAATCTGAGTTCCAATTCCAAATTTGTTTTCCTCGGGACCTGATAATTTAACTGTCAGAAAATGATGATCCTTTGATCTGTTACTTAAGTTTTCATAAACAAAAGCTAATGAGTCAATGTTATTTACTACCAGATCGAGATCACCATCATTGTCCAGGTCACCATATGCTGCTCCGTTAGAGAAAGAGCTTTGTTCAAGCCCCCACACTTCAGCCATGTTAGTAAACCGCATTTCCCCTGAATTTCTAAAAAGATAATTCATTTTCTCTCGGGTTGGTGAAAGTCTGGTCCAGTAGGCATAATATTTTAAAGGATTTTCTTTTTTTTCTATAACATCTTCAGTTGCCTTTCTGAGGAATATATTGAAATCATTATTTCTAAAATCTCTTTTTATTCCGTTTGTAACGAAAATATCTTTCAAACCATCATTATTGAAATCAGCCAGGAGCGGTGCCCAGCTCCAGTCCGTATTTGAGATGCCTGCCAACTGGCCTATTTCAGAGAAAATGGGAAGTTGTTCCTCATCATTACCACCATTTAATTGAAGTGCATTATACATGTATTGATGATGCAATCCCGATTCAACATGTTCCCAAAATAATTCCGGATTCATACCACTCATACTGGTCTTAATACCATAATTATCTTCGGCCATCATATCCAGGGCAATAATATCTTTGAAACCATCATTGTTAATATCTGCCATGTCGGATCCCATGGAGAAGTTCGGCATCTGACCAAATGATTGTCCCGCGATATCCTTGAAGGTTCCATCTTGGTTGTTTATATAGAGGCGGTCGGGTTCAGAATAATCATTTGCTATATAGATGTCAGGCCAGCCATCGTCATTTACATCTCCAATAGAAATCCCCAAAGTATAATTCATTCCATGTGACTCAATACCGGATTCCGATGTTACCTCTTCAAACATGCCTTGATCATTCCTAAACAATTTGTTCCCTCCCAACGGGCTATTTGTCTCCCGCAAAGTATTCACCAGCTTAATTTCTACAGGAGGTGCTTCAATGTTGTGGTTAGCTAAGAACATGTCCAGATCACCATCCCGATCATAGTCAAAAAAAGAAGCCTGTGTGGTAAATGCCGGATCGTCCAGCCCATAATCGGCAGCAGATTCTATGAATACAGGATTTCCCTTTTCATCAGTTCCCTGATTTATGAAAAGCTCATTCCTACGTTTGTCTTCATCGGTGAATCGACCTGCTCTTCCCACATAAATGTCCAATTGCCCATCCGCATTAATATCGATCATGGTCACTCCTGTTGCCCATCCTTTTTTACCTGCTACATTTGCCTTATCTGTAATATCTTCAAACTTAAGTCCTCCTTTATTTAAATACAGTTTATTATCTTTCAGGTTAGCGGTAAAATAGATATCATCCAGTCCGTCATTATTCACATCACCAATAGCCACTCCACCTCCATTATAAAAATACTCATAAACGAAACGGTTCATGTAAGCAGATTCGGGCAATTCGTTTCGAAAATCAACAGAAGTTTGATTAGCAGATAAAAGTTGGAACAACGACTCAATTTGGGTATCATCATTTGTACCATTATTACAACCTGCTAAAATGCTTATCACCACAAATCCATATAAAATGATCTTTGTGTTTTTAAAATAGATTACCAATATGTTATGCATTGATTCAATCACTAATGCTAATCTCCTGCAATTCTTTCTTGGATTGTTTAACAATAGATCGTTTGTTTGAAAAAATCCCTATGAGGTATGTTGCAGCGTTATATTGTGCTGTAGAATACATTATCACTTTTTCATTCAGCATACACTAAGTAGGGATCGTATTTAAATAAGACCTTTCCTTTTTATAATTAGAGAAATCGTCTTTAACAGAATTCAGCCAATCACGTGTCTCAATACCAAATTCTTTCAAAACATGGGGCATTTCCTCAGCAAGGTTATTCATTTGATAAGGATCCTCTTTCAGGTTAAATAAAAAATCATTTGACTTGTTGTTATTTCGCTCAAAAAAGCAAGTCATGTCGTGAGTCCTTAATCCTCTGGCATTATTGGAAGCATTGTAGTAACGGGCAATTTCCGGACGATGGGCGTCCTTTTTGTTTAATACAGCTTTACTCAGATCTTTACCTGGAATGTTATCAGGAATTCCATTTTCGAGCCCCAACAAACTAAGCAATGTAGGCATCAGATCAGGTGTCCCGATCAATAAGTCATCCATCCGAGGTATGAGGTTTCCTTTCCACCGCATCAGCATAGGTATGCCAAAAGATTCCTCGTAGAACTGATTTTTAGTCATTAATTCATGGCTTCCAAGCATCTCTCCATGATCCGAGGTAAAAACAACCAGTGTATTTTCTTCGAGATTTGCAGCTCTCAACGCCTGTAAAATACGTCCAAACTGATCATCGATCCCGGTCACCGAAGCGAAATATCCCCGGGCATGTTTAGCGGCCCTTTCCGTTTTCTTGGAATAGATCACATTGTCCCGGTTCAACAATTCTCTACTGGTTGCATCTCCATATTGATCGTAATATTTTTCCGGAACATCATCCTTGGTGTAAGGATCATGTGGTGGGTTCCAGGATACAAATAATACAAAGGGATTGTTGTCATCCCTGTATTCATGGTTCCGGTTATGAATGTAATCAACAGCCACATCGGTTTCATGTATAGCAGACCAGATTCTACCAGGCACTATTAGTTCATGTTGCTGTGCATCATTTTTCCAATAGCTAGGATTAAAGTTGTTTTGATGTTTATCCGACCAGCTGTACCAAAAATTAATCCCATGCCGATCCTCTCTCGGAATCCAGGGTCCTTTATATCCCTTCCCCTCATCAGGTGTTTTCAGATGCCATTTACCAATATAGCCAACATCATATCCATTTTTAGCCAGGATATCAGTTAAGGTTATGGCTTCTCTCCTCAAGTAAACATCTTTACGCGTTGAATGACAATTAGTGGTTAGCCCTGATTGATGCGGATAAAGTCCGGTGAACAAGGAACCCCTGTATGGGCTACATAAAGGATGGGTACTGGTGGCATGGGTAAAAACAATGCTCTCCTTTGAAAAGTCATCCAGTACCGGAGTGATGACAGGGTCCTGTTTCATAAATCCCATCGCGTGTCTGCGCATCTGATCCGGGAACACAAAAACCATATTGGGTCCTTTCCGGTTTCCTTCCCCTGTTTTTTCTGCTTTGGAATTTGATACATTCATACAGCCGGTTCCAAAAACAGACACAGCTCCCAACAAGGCAGAGCTTTTAATGAAGGTCCTTCTTGGTATTATTTTTTTATTCATATTCAAATCATAAAAGTGCTGATACAAACCTGAGTTCAATCCCTTTTCCTAAACAACAAACGCGTATTGCAGCACCCTGAAAAACCATATTATAAGATGGTACTTAAAAAGTCGTTTATGAAAGAGTATTATTAGGTAATACAAAAAGGCTGATCAAAACAGCCTTTTTGTGTGATCTTTGATTATCAAACTTCTACTCCGGATATCCCGTATTTTGGGTCAGATTAGGGTTTACATCCCGCTCATCCTGTGGAATAGGCATAAGATAGTTTTTAGGCGATTCAAATACCCTCGGATATACTGGGGAGGTGCCCAACTCTATCGTTTCGTTGGTTATTTTTAGTCCTACGCCCGTCTTTGGATGATATATTTCCGTCTCAAGTGTTTGCCAGCGTTTCATATCGGAATAGAGCCAACCTTCTAAAGCCAATTCACGAATCCGCTCGTCACGGATATCTTCCATCGTGATAGCCCCAGCGGTATAAAGAGGTAGCTGGTCTGAAGCCCTTGCCCTTACCTTATTAATAGTCTGATCTAATACCGTTTGAGTCACAGCACCTATTCCGTCTCGTTCAGCAACCGCCTCCAAATAATTAAGTAGTATGTCAGAATAACGGAAAATAATCCAGTTCAGTGGAGAATTATTGGGTAATGTTACTCCTATAGGGCCCTCGATTACATATTTTCTTGCCCAAAAGCCTGTTTGGGTATTGTTGCGATTTGTCATTTCATAAGGATGTAATTTATCGCCTGATTGTTCTATGAAATGTGCGCCGGGGCGAATAATGGTATAATCCATTCGAGGGTCTCTTCCTTCAAAATAATCGTAGATTTCCGTAGGAATCCTTGCATCTTCCTGAACATAGGTAGGATTAGGATCAATTACCTCAAACTTTTCAACCAGGTACAGGTTAGGCTGTATGGTAGACCATCCGCTGGCTGTAGCCCCCCTTGGAGCGTATAATTTCTCAACCCTTCCCCCTGGTTCGGCATCACTCATAAAAATGTGCTGGATATCGAAAATCACCTCAACACTGTTTTCTTGATCCACTGAAAATACATCCTGATAATTAGGCAACAAATCATATCCCATGCCCATTATTTGTTCTGCAGCATCTGCCGCCGTACCCCAGTCTTTTTCCAACAAAGCTAATTTCACCCTTAAAGCAGTGGCAGAACCAATAGTTGCCCTTCCCAGATCATCGCCTGAATAACTACTTTCCAGGTTATCGATTGCAAATTGAATATCCTGTTTCATCAGTTCGATCACCTTGGCCCTCGGGGCTCTTTCCGCCAGTGCATCATCCACCGTTGGCACGGTTTCAAAAAGAGGCACATCTCCGAAATGCTCCACAAGCAGGTAATAATACATGGCTCTTAAAAAACGAGCTTCACCTGTTAATCTCGTTTTCAAATCAGCATCCATATCGATACGATCGACATTCGCCAAAAAATCGTTGGCACGAACAACTCCTTTATAACTATTCTCCCAAAGGTGTCTCGCAACACTAGTACTAGCATCATAGGTACCTGCGGAAAATGCTTTTAATGAACCACCACGACAATTAGCTATGGGTGTAAACGAGTCAAAGAAGCCCATATGTCCCCAGCCCATCTGTGCTCGGGGCGTTTCTAATGCATCATAAACAGCCGCAATACCGGCCAAGGCATCATTCTCCGTTTGCCAGAATGATGATTCGGAAAGCTTTCCAGGTGGTTGCTTATCCAGGATGTCTTCACAACCAAAAAACAAAAGAGCCATTAACACTGGTATACTCCATATATATCTGAAATTTTTCATTTTATTTAAATTTAGATTAACCAATTAGAATTAAAACTGTACATTCAATCCAAAAATGAATGTAGTGAGGTTCGGCAAGCCGGGAAGTCTCGCTTCTTGTGTTCGCTCCGGATCATAGTCCCAAATCCAATTTGTGAAGGTTAACAAATTATCAGAACTAGCATATACTCTCATTTTTTCTATTCCATACTTGCTCAATATGCTATGAGGAACCGTATAGCCTAACTGGACATTCTTTAGTCTTACATAGGATATATCATTCACCCAAAAACTTGATACATCTCTATTTCCGTCATAGGCCGAGGATTCAACCAGCCTGGGCCAGTTGGTGGGGTTTTCAGGTGTCCAACGGTTCAGCCATTGTTTGGAAAGCAGACCTCTGTCATTTTGGTTAAATGCCTGGAAGGCAAAATTTCCCCCGGCGTAGGTATCGACATCCAATACTCCCTGCAGAATGATACCCAGATCGAAATTTTTGTACTTAACATTCAAATTCGCTCCTACCAAATACTTTGGTATGGTATTTCCAATGACTACCCTGTCATTACTGTTTATCTCGCCGTCACCTGCATCAGGTATTCCGTCACCATTCGTATCTTCTGTCAACTGGTCTTTATACCGGATATCGCCCGGGCCAACAGCACCCGGATGTGTTGGAGTGTTGGGATCATCAATTTCATCCTGGCTTTGAAAAATCCCTATGGCCTCATATCCCCGAATGGCTCTAAATGGCTGACCTTCCTGTATGATAAATGTACCTCCTGCATGGGTATCTCCAAAAAACTTAGTGACTTCATTATCAACTTTTGTGATATGAACCCCGGTGTTTAACCTAAAATCATTACTAATTTCACTTCGATAGTTCACCGAAGTTTCCCATCCCTTATTGACAACTTCTGCAAGGTTTACCGTAGGTTCATCTTTATCGCCTAAAAACTTAGGAATCGGAAGCTCATACAAGATACCGTCTGTTTTCCTGTTGAAGTATTCAAATGTGAATTCCAGGCGATTGTCAAAAAATCCTGCATCAAGACCTATATTGGTGGTAGTGGTGGTCTCCCAGGTAATGTCCTGATTGGCCAGGCTGTTCTGTGCTATTCCGGAAACCACAGTACCTCCAAAACTATAATTTTGGTTCAGGCTATAAGTAGTCTGGTATGGGTAATTACCAATTAACTGGTTGCCCAACTCTCCCCAGGATCCTCTTATCTTCAAGTCACTCAGGAAAGACACGTCTTTTAAGAAATCTTCCTCGGATATTCTCCAGCCTACTGAAACAGAAGGGAATACTCCCCATTTTTTTCCCTCTCTAAACCTTGAAGACCCATCTGTACGAACGTTGGCTTCCAACAGGTACCTGTCTTTGAAGGCGTAATTCAATCTACCAAAGAATGACATGATTGCCCATTCCGAGGCGCTTCCGCTAACGCCAGGGTTAGACAGCCCGGCGTCCAGCACCTGCAGGGAATTGCCAGGAAATTCCGAAACTGAGGCCCTAAATTTATCCTCTCGATATATTTCATATTGATAACCACCAAGCGCTTTCAAATTGTGATTACCAAAATTCCTTTCATACTCCAGGGTGTAAAAGTTGGTAATCAGGTAGGTTTGCCTGTGCTCGTTACTTGCACTATTCAGTACCTTCTCTCTATCAATATCTCCTTCCCTGAAATTCCAGGCTGCACCCGTCTTCTGAAATCTTCTGTTTAATGCTGTATTGCTGTTTAATGACAGGTTTGTCTTAAACTTTAATCCCTCTATAATTTCCCAATCAGCAAAGATACTTCCCAGAAAGCGCTGTTGGCGGTTATTTTGATCCAACAATTCCAAATTAAAATAGGGGTTAAAAACAATCCCTAGGGCGCTATGCTGAGAGCCTCCCCAACGCCCGTCAGGGCTTTTGATATCGGGTATTGCCGGTACAATGTTAAAGTCAACACCATCACCATTGCTCAAATTAACCGAAGGGTTCAGGTCCGTCCAGCGATAAAATAAATTTGTCCCCAACTTAAACCCCTTTGCTATTTCGGATTCTAAATTAGCTCTTACACTGTATCTCTTCTGACCATTTGGCTTTTGCAAACCATCCTGATTTAAATAACCCAGTGAAAAACGGTATGTTGTTTTTTCACTTCCTCCTGATGCTGAAAGCGAATGCGATTGTACAAAGGCATTACCACCTATCTGTAAATCATACCAATCCACATTGGGATGCGTCAAAGGATCGTTTGAATTTCTCCATTCATCTATCTCAGCTTGCGTGAAAAGAGGAGCTCCACCACCATTGGTTCTATTTTCATTGGCAAGCTCCATCCAGGTAGCAAAATCGCTTACAAATTCCTGCTTTTTAGTAGCTTTTTGCCAACCAACATATCCATTGTAGTTAACGGTCAGTTTCCCTTCTTCTCCTCTTTTAGTAGTAATAAGTATTACACCATTGGCCGCTCGTGATCCATAAATTGCTGCGGATGCTGCATCTTTCAATACTGTTATATTTGCTATATCATTTGGATCAATATCATTCATCGAAGATGACACTCCATCAACCAGAACAAGTGGGTTAGAATTATTCAATGTACCAATACCCCTAATTCTAATAGTTGCCTGATCCTCTCCTATTCGACCACCACTTCCTTGAGTAACCTGAACTCCCGGGGCTAATCCTGATAGTGCTGCACTCAAATTCGTTACTGGTCGTGATTCCAGGTCGGCTGTCGATATATTACTCACAGAGCCTGTTAAATCAGCCTTTTTTTGGGAACCATAACCAATTACAATAATCTCGGAAAGCGTTTCGATATCGGGGCTAAGGCTTATATTAACGACACTCCTTCCTGATATTTCTACTTCCTCAGCCAGGTATCCCACATAAGAAAACACCAGGACCGTTGTTTCGTCAGATACATTGAATCTATAGTTCCCGTTAACATCTGTAACAGTACCAATTGTTGTTCCCTTAGCTAAAACATTAACTCCGGGAAGTCCGACACCTTGCTCATCCGTTACTTTACCGGAAATTTCCTTATCCCAGACCAGGTTCTCAGATAGCTCCTCCGTCAATGCTTTTTCTGACCATTCTTTTCTTCCAACATAGATGGTCTCATCAACACGTTTAAAACGTAGGCTTGCCTGCCTGGAGATATTTCGTAACAATTCTCCAAGTGAAATATTACTTTGCCTAAGTGTTAACCTTTTACCGGGATCAATCACTTTTCGTTTATAGGCAAATTCAAAATTCGTGAGCTCCTCAATTTTTTCAAAAGCCTTCTCAATACTCAGCTGATTAAATTCGATCGAAACTCTAATGTCCTCAACACTTACCTTTTGGGCCTTGCCTGCCCCGGCGAGTATCAAAGAGTAAAAGATACATTGCAGAAATATGCCAAAAATTGCGTATTTGGACATAATAAGAATTTTTATTAGTAACTTTACTTTCATAATAAATATGTTTTTGGTGAGAAATTATCAAGAACATGGAACCTCATGAATGCTAACAAGGCATTCCCCAATGAATTGCTCGGCATCATGAGGTTTTCATTTGACATTGCATCTTCCAATAACTAGCTTGAATCAATATTTTTCATAGGGTTTTATTTATTTTAGTGTGACAATTTTATCATTAATTTCAAATTGGAAATTGAAAACGAAACTTAATCCTTCCAATACAGACTCCAGTGATTTGTTCTGAAACCTTCCTGAAAAATCCTTATCCTCATCTAACTCACTATTGACAAGAAATGTAATACCGTACCACCGCTCAAGCTTTTGAAGTATTTCGTGGATATCGGCATTTTTGAAATATATGATCTTGTCTTTCCAGGCAAAGATTTCCATATACTCAAAATTTCTTTTCTCAGTGTCTTGAGAACTTTTAGAGTAAATTACCATTTCTGTTGGAAGCAAGATTTCAGAATCGGCCGTAAAGCCACCCTGGCTTGATCCAATTTTTTGTACAGACACTTTTCCACTCACAACCGCTACTTCTGTAGTTTTCTCATCTTCATAAGCACGGATATTAAATTTTGTACCTAAAACCGTTGTGAGCAGATCATTGGTTTTTATTTGAAATGGCCTAGCGGGGTCCTTAGCCACATCGAAGTAGGCCTCTCCATTTAAAATGATCGACCTTTTATCAGGAGAAAATTCTGACGGGTACTCAATACTTGAACCCGCGTTGAGATGGACTATGGTACCATCTTTAAGTGTGACAAATCTTTTCTGTCCCAATTCGGTTTTGGTAAGCTCCCAGGCAATTTCCTCAGGCTCATTTGAGAGTTGCGGAAGGAAATAGGCGAAGAATGCAGCGCCTAGAATAATGATGATGGATGCCGCAATCCGGACAGATCGATTGAGCAAAGATGCTCTTTTTGGTATGGAAGCTGAGTTATCTTCGTTTATTTTATTTCTGATATCCTGGAATAGCTGATCTTTAAATTCTTTTTTCTTTCCCAGTGTCTCTTCGTTCCAATGCTCAATAAAATCAGATTGATAAGAATTAATGAATGATTCAAGCAGTTGAGATTCTTGCTCGGAACATTCTTCCTTTAAATATTTATCGATTAATGATCTGAGTTCTTGCTCATTCATGGGGTCAGTTTACTTATATGTTGCATAAGTAAGCTGCTACCCTTGGTACAAGGAGATTTTTTTATAAGAAAAAATAAAGGACACCAATGGACACAAACTCACCGAGATCCTTATGAAGATGTTTTAATGCGACAGTGATATGTCCTTCCACTGTCTTGATGGAGATATTAAGTCTACCGGCAATTTCTTTATTCGACAAATGTTCAAAGCGACTCAGCTGAAAAACTTCTTTGCAGCGATCAGGCAGCCTTGACACGCTTTTATCGAAGGCCACCTCAACATCCTTTAACCTAATCTGATCTTCGGTATTGTTTGCGAAAGAAATAGTATTGATTTTATTAAGGTGCTTTTGGGTAATGTTACCGTTACGCAAATGTTCCAATACCTTCAGCTTCACGGCACGAAAAAGATAAGCAGACAAATTGTTAATCCTGACAAGACTTCTTCTTTGCCAAAGATTCACAAACACCTCCTGCAAGATATCTTTACAAGTATCTTTATCTTCGATGATGTTCAAAGCATTTCGGATGAGCTTTTCCCAATAGCGGTTGTAGATTTCTTCAAATGCAAAGTCGTTATTTTGACTCAGGAGGTTCAATAATTCATGGTCATCAATATGTTGAAGATCCCTACTTTGCATAGATGAACAAACGCAATCAATTTTAAAGTTAAAATAAATATGGCGATTTTCATAAAATCGAATATAGTCAGCTCATCAACATTTATCATAATGTTGTAAAAACTGTTCCAATGTGCTGAATTGATTAATTACACTCGGGCCTAATGAAGTGCATTTGTACTTTTGTTTTGCTCAATTAACATTGTGATCCAAATCCACAATTTCGAACAATTCCAAATGATCATTATTATTGGCAATTATAACCATCAAGGAATTTTTGACTACAATGAAGGAAAGCTTCTTGGCATTTTTCGGAGCAAAAAAACCCGATTCTGAAGGGAGTGGTGTATCATAATCATTTCCATTGTTGATAAGAAAAACACCCTTTCCCGCATCATTTCGAGGGGTTTCGATCTCAACAGGAAAATTATTGCCAACTGCCAATATATCCTCTTTGCCATTTCCACTGAAATCATGAATTATCAGATCGTTAATAGATGATATTTGAGCATATTCCGGTAATTGTTCAATCTCAAATTTTCCTTTGCCCAAATTTTCAAGGTGTACATGTGCGAAAATATTCGCCTTATAATTAAGGGCTTTATTCAATTCACTGAGACCATAAACGTCGTATAAATTTGCAGATGCAAAAGAATTGTAAGTTTCAAATCTCTCACCAATCATTGGAACCTGCTGGGCAGAACAACTTCTCCCCCTAAGTGGATATTTCTCTCCAAAATTGTAATAACTCAGCACAATATCTTTTTGCCCACTGTTATCAAAATCCTTGTAATAAACTTCAAATGGTTCATCCCTGGTGGCCTTATATTTATAATTCAAACCCAGATTTCCTATGACATAGTCAATATCTCCATCCTGGTCCGTATCGCCCTCTTCAATGCTGCTCCACCATCCGGAGGTTTGATCCAATCCAAATTCATTGGTGGCATTATAAAAGGACTCTCCTGTAAATCTCATAAAGGTAACAGGCATCCACTCACCCACCAACAGTATATCCGTGAGCCCATCCTGATCAAAATCAGTCCAAATGGCATCCGTTACCATACCGATATCAATCAGGTTCCTGGCTACTTTTTTGGTTATATCTTTGAAATTACCTTTTTCATTGAGCAAAAGTCTGCTGGTAGTTGGTTCCGGATAACTCCAGGGCACATGCCTGCCTCCTACGAATAAATCCAGATCGCCATCACCGTCAAAATCATAAGAGCGAACACATGCACCGCTTTCATTAAACTTTGGTAGCGCCTCCTTTAGCCTCTCAAATCCTCCTTGCCCATTATTCTTATATAGCCTGTCTTGATAAGCCTCAGATCCACTTGGATATTTGTTACCGCCGCTCACAACATACAGATCTTTATCGCCATCCAAATCAAAATCAAAAAATACAGCATCAATATCCTCATACATGGCCTCTTTCCTCCAAAGGTCAGACTGGTCTGCAGTAAATGTTCCGTCCTCGTTTTGAAAAAATAGTCCGGGTTTCTGATCTGTAGCTCCACCAATATAAATATCATCTCTATCATCGCCATTGACATCATCAACGGCCAGGGCCGGTCCGAATTGAGACATCTTATGTGGTAGAAGAACCTGTTTGGTATAATCATCAAAATCGTTCTCCTCATGATGAAACACCAAGCCTAAATCCCGGGTATCTATCTTTTTGAAATTCTTTTGATGTACAAGTGATTTTAATTGCTGAGGTTTACTATTTTGCTTACTTACTATGAGGTGCTGATTTACGTCCAGGTTTTGGAGTTTGGTAACATTTCCATCATTCCAATATACTGTCAATTCTTCTACTTCTGACGATCCACCCAGTCCAAAATGCGCTATCTGCTCCGAGCAGGAGTACATACCTCTCACGCTGGAAAATTCATACCATTGTTTCTCTCCATTAGTCGAGACGCTGATTTTGCATCCCAGTATCGGGGAATCACTGTTCAAGGAAATTCTGATATAGTTATTTTTATTGATTTCACGAGCGTTATTCCTGAATATAAATGCTTCCTCATTCACATTGTTTACAACCAAATCTAATGTCCCGTCATTATTTAAATCAACAAATGCTGATCCATTGGAGAATGATTTATATTCCAATCCCCAATCAGCCGTTGCATTAGAGAAACTCAACCCTGTATTGTTCCTGTAAGCATAGTTTGACAACGGGTTAGTAGGAATGATCTCCAAAGCCTCTTCCAAATCAAGGATATCCCAAATGCTGACATCCCCTGCATTCGGATTGTTACGAACAAACTCATCGGCAATTCGGGTTACATACTTTGCAAAGTCCTTATCCGAGTCTGTATTTCTTATATCTCTTAATAAACCATTGGTGATATAAATATCTTTTTTACCATCATTATCAAAATCAGCGATCAGATTTGACCAACTCCAATCGGTACTTGCCACTCCGGAAATCTGTGCAATATCACTGAATGATAATTCTTCTGAACCAATGATTCCATTGTTAAGCTGCAGTGTATTATACATATATTGATAGTGTCCTCCCTGTCTGACAATATTCCAGAATGCTTTTGGATTCATACCACTCATATTGGCCTTTATCCTATCATTCTTTTCTGCAGACATATCCAATACATTTACATCAATAAAACCGTCGTTATTGATGTCTGCTGCATCAACTCCCATACTGAAATAGGTAATATGGCCGCTGCTTTCATTGAGCACATTTTCGAAAGTACCATTGCCTTTGTTTAAATAAAGCTTATCAGGAGCTTTAAAATCATTGGCCAGGTATAGATCTACCCAACCATCATTATTAAAATCATTTGCCGATACACTATTTGGAAATCCCGGTACGTCCAATCCTGAACCCTTGGATACGTTTTCAAAATAACCTTTACCTGTATTTCTTAATAATTGGGGAGCATATTTATAAAGTCCCAGATTTGTTCCATACATGGGAGAATAGTTACCCGGATTTGGAGGTTGGGTAAGCAAGAATAAATCAAGCCATCCATCTTGGTTATAATCAAAGAAAACAGCATGCCTGGTTCTACCATCATGATCGACTTTATAGGGGGCACTGAGCTCGGAAAAAGTAAGATCTCCGTTATTGATGTATAGTTTATTTCTTCTTAATTCCGGATCATCATCATATAGTTCTCTGGTCACATAAATATCCAGCCATCCATCATTGTTAACATCTCCTACTACCACACCTGAAGACCAGCCACCATTATCCTTGATCCCGGCGCTTTCAGTAATATTTTCAAATTGAAAATTACCTTTGTTCAGGTACAGTTCATCTGCCACCAGATTTCCTGCAAAAAATAAATCCTGAAGTCCGTCATTATTAAAATCTCCTACACCGACCCCAGCACCACCGTAATAATTGGAATAGATTAGAATGTTATGCTCTTTGGTATCCACCAGCTGGTTATTGAATGTTACATTGGTTTTCGAGGAGGGGATTAGTTCAAATAATTTTTTTTGAGCAACGGAGAAACTACCTGTTGTAAAAATTATGTAGAATACAGCCAATAGAAATTTAGTTCTCATCATCATTGCATTCAATATTTGCACCCGTATTACTCAAAAGCAGCTTCACTCAATTCATTTCAGGGAAGAATTCTATTCATCATTTATCAATTAATAAGAACCATGTATAATGAAAGAAAATCAGGAAACGAGTAATTCGTTTCCTGATTCTTTTGTGGCAAAAATTCTAGTTTACATCCCACCATAACTTGGTCATGTATTCATCGGGACCCTGGGCTGCTATAGCCGCGGCATAGCTTTCAGGGTTACCGCTAATCTCTCCTTCGGGATATCTCAATCTTCGTGGGATTTGCCCACTGGTTAAGTTTCCTGAATAGTTGGTAGGCACCAATGCAGGAAAACCTGTTCTTCTCCAGTTAGCATAGGACTCATAATGATTGAAATAAGTAGCTGCCCAATATTGTTCTCCAATCATTCTTTCCTGATCTGCTGCGGAAGCGCCTCCAAAACCAAGGCCGGCAATATATGTATCCACATCTGTGCTGGATACTGCCAGCGATGCATCATAACTCTCCCAATTGGAAATGGCGGATCTTACGCCAGCTTCAAACAGTTCTTCAGCGCTTGAACCACCAACGTTCCATCCGTTCAAAGTAGCTTCAGCTAAAGCCAATGATACTTCAGCATGCGTGATAAAAAACGTAGGATCATCATAGTCATACAATAAAGGGTTTAGGAATGAATAGAGATTCACATTGAAATCCGCTTCATTGGCAACGACGCCATCAGCTACAGCCTTTGGAAGAATGGTATTGTTATCATAACCATTTGGCAGTCCTATTTGATTGGCCGGATCGGTATCCCATGTTGTTGGGTCTTGTGAGTCACCAGTTCCTCCGCTGATGATCATCAACCTTGGATCGTTTCCATTTTGCATCCAATCGATAAAGGTTTCCGACGGACGTGCATTGTTATTTTCACCCCCATTACCTGCGCGGAACACTTCTGAATTTCCGTTCCTGTTAATTCCACCGGCATCGGAATGAACGATCATGGCATTATCAGCATTTGAGGTAAAAACTCCGGCACTATGGGCCACAGCTTCTTCAACCGTACTTCTGGCGGTGGCATTGTCAACACCGGACATTCTCATACCAATTCTTACCAACAATGAATTGGCAAACCTCTGCCATTTAACTACATCACCTTCAAACAATACGTCTTGAATACCAACATCATCCCCACCGGCGGAAAGTGCACCCCTGGCCGCTTTAAGATCAGCGATCAATGAAGTGTAAACTTGCTCCTGTGTTTCATAGGCTGGAAACCAAAATTCCTGGCCTTCCAAACCTCTACCAGCCTCACCGTAAGGGATTGCTCCATATAGGTCTGTTAATCTATGCAATGCAAAGCATCTGGCTATAGTAGCCATAGCATTTAGATTAGCGCTTTCAGGTACATCCGCCGTTTTATCCATAACATGCGTTATAGACTCCAGTACATTGGGGTAATATCTTTCCCACTGAGAAGCACTGTATCCGGCATTATAGAGATACTTATCTCCTACCCAATACCCTGCCAGAGAGGCGTTGTGCTGAATCATGGTAGAACTATAGATCAGGTTCGCTCTCCAGCTTTCATATCTAGTTCCGGCCATTTCCATCATTCCGGAGGCCAGAAGGAATCTTAAGTCAATTTCATTTGATGCATTTGGATTGACATTTAAATCCAAAAGATCTTCATTACTACACGCAGGCCCAATTAGCAGTAAAACTATTAGCGCTGCTGAGAAAAATCTATTTTTCATTTTGTTAATTTTTTAAGTGAGCACCAATTAAAACGTTACTGAAAGATTAAATCCAAAATTCCTTGTTGCGGGTAGTGCAAAGAATTCCAAACCCTGGGCACCAGTACTATTTGAATAAGCTGATTCAGGATCGATATTGGGTACATCAGACCATAACAACAATAGATTTCTTCCAACAAAAGACAAATTCAACGTATTAAATGGTGTTTTGTCCAAGAACGATTGAGGGAAAGTATAACCCAAACTAAATTGTCTTAACTTTCCAAAAGAAGCATCGTAGACAAAATACTCAGTAATATTATTGTATTGACCATAATAGTCATCGACCTCGGTTGGTGCAATGTTCACAGTCAAAGGAGCACCTTCGTTGTTAACACCAGTAACGGTCAAACCTGTCTCACGTCCGGGTAGCGTTTCTTTATGAACTCCAAACCCATAAGCCAAAACGTTTGTGCCGGACATCACCGAGCCGCCACTTCTCACGTCAATTAAGAAGCTCATGTTGAAGTTTTTATACCTGAAACTGTTGTTTAAACCTGCACTGAATGGATGTCTTCCTTCTCCTAATATCTCAAAATCATCGCTTCTAACAGGAAAACCCTGGTCCGTATAAACTTTTTGACCATTGATCGTTTTGTGCCTGTAACCAGCTATAACACCAGCAGGTTGGCCTAAATAGTTTCTTATTCTCTCCTGACGTGTTCTGGCTTCCTGCAAATTCAAGAACTCTATAGGATTACCTTCAGCATCAGATCCAAGGTTCACAACATTACTCTTATTATTGGCCATGTTAAATGACAGATCCCATCTAAAGTTTGACGTTTCAACAGGAGTTGCATTTATTAACAATTCAATACCTTTATTAGTTACTTCTCCCACATTGATCGTTGTACTTCCAAAACCAGATGTTTGAGAAATAGTGGTATTCAAAATATCGTCTGTGGTAGTCCTGTCGTAATAGGTGAAATCAATTCCAATTCTATTGTCCAGTAATCTCACATCAAATCCAAACTCGATCTCAGATGACACAAGGGGCTTCAAGGCAGCATTTGGTACTGTTCCTCTATTGGTAATATTTCCCAAAACTGCACCATTGGCATGTGAATTTGAATTAAGGCTATATGTTTGACTCAACCCATAAGGTGCTGTTGATCCACCTCCGGTCTGAGCCCAACCAACTCTTAGTTTGGCCATGGTGAAGAATTCCGGTAATGGCAAAGCGTCGGAAAGCATAAAACTCGTACTTACGGAGGGGTAAAAGACTTTGTTGTCATCTCTTGAAAGCGTACTGAACGCATCTTCTCTGGCCGTTGCTGTCAAGAATATAATATTCTGATATGAAATGGTGGCAGAGCCAAAGATTGCGTTAGTCCCCCACTCAGAGAAACCATAGCTATATGTTTGGTTAGCTACATTAGTAACTGAATGGAAGAATGGAATATTAAGGTCGTTTCCACCGATCCTTACACTTTCAGACTTTCTTCTCATTCTGTTACCACCCAATAAAACATCTACGTTGAAGTTTTGAAAGTCTTTGTTCAGACCAATGAACAAATCAAGATTATCTTCTCTGACTTTCAGGGTTGTAATGTTAACGCTTCCCAAACCTTTATAGGCTGTACCATAAGCTTCCACACCTTCTGCCGTTCTGGTAAACTGATCCGTACCTATTCTACCTTGTACATATAGCCAATCGGTTATATCGTATTTCAAGGATGCAGATCCTAAGAATCTGTCTTTCACATCTTCTCTGCTAAATTGATAAGCTGCCCAATATGGATTTTGTGCGAACACATTTCCTTGATGCTGAAGTTCAGTACCATCTGCCTGAGCACCTAATTTACCGGTGGTTCCTTTCAGGCTCTCGAAAGTAATAGCCGGAGATATCATCAGTGTGGTATAATTAGCATTCCCGGGAGAATCAGATAACCTTGGCCTGTTTGTCGCAGTTTCCTTGGTGTACTGACCTGTAATCTGAGAGCTTAGCTTACCGTATTTTCCGGATATGTTAGCAGAAAACGCATCTTTGTTAAAACCCGAATTAGGAACAATGTCATCATTAGTCAAGTTAGATGCTGAAAATCTATAAGTATGATTTTCATTGCCACCGGATAGACCAATAGTATTAGTCCAGGTATAACCTGTTCTGTAGAAATCATTTAATGTTTGTCCCTGATCCGAATAAGGTCTGGAAACACCATCAAATTGTACTACGCTTGAACCATCAAGCCTCTCTCCCCAGGAGCTTTGTCCATTTTGCAATGCGCTTGCCTGATTACTTGGCTTTTGACCATTACTACCATGTCCGTATTCTCTCTGGAAATCAGTCAGATCGTTGACTCTGTCAAATGTAAAATTCGAATTGAAATCAACGCCTATTCCCTTACGGGCTTTGCCAGACTTTGTCGTGATGATGATTACTCCATTAGCACCCCGGAAACCATAAAGTGCCGAGGCAGCATTTCCCTTCAGTACAGAAATACTTTCTATATCGTCGGGGTTGATCGAAGATAATCCATCTCCACCATCATTACCACCCCACAGACCAGCACTTCCTGCAGTGGTGTTGTCAATAGGCACACCGTTTACAACATATAAAGGTTGATCGGATCCGGTTAGTGAGGATCCTCCTCTGATAATAACGCGACTGGATCCGGCAGCACCTGAAGCAGGAGTGGATACATTGACACCGGCTACCTTTCCGGACAGTGCAGTACCAATATTGACAGATCTTGATTCAGTAAATTCTTTTCCCGCTACTTCTGTTACAGAATATCCAAGTGCTTTCTTCTCTTTTTCCAATCCAAATGCAGTTACCACAATCTCCTCAAGCTGCGATATATCCGGCACAAGCTCAACATTAATTATTGATTGGTTCCCAACATCAACCACCTGGTTGATATAACCAACATAGGAAAAAACAAGTTTGGCACCTTCATCCGGAACAGCCATTTTGTAATTTCCATCGGCATCAGTAACAACTCCCTGAGTTGTTCCTTGTATTGTTATATTTACTCCGGGCAATCCTGCCCCATCTTCGGCCGAAGTAACCTTACCGGAAATTGTTTTCTCATATAAGGGATATTCTATTCTTTCCTGAACAGCTTTTTCAAATCTCTCTTTTACGCCAACATGAATATTCCGATTAATCCTTCTGAATTTCAAATTAGCGCTTTTAGACATTGATTTAAGAATTTGTCCCAAGGAACCCCGAGTATTGATCGTGAACTTTTCAGCTTCACTTACCATGTTATTATTATATGTGAACTTGAAATGAGTTTTCTGTTCGAGCTCTTTTAAAGCATTAGATAAAGAAATGTTGTTCCATTCCACAGATAATTTCACATCATACACACTCTCTCTTTGTGCTTTTCCCTCCTCTGCCATAAGCATAGTAAAGAGAAAAACCTGAAGAAATACGCCATAAAGCAGGTATTTTGACATCATTAGAATTTGTCGTAGTAATTTTAAATTCATAATTTAGAATGTTTAGTGAATAGTATTTTACTAAATGTAGCTTTAATGATTCTGGACTGGACATTTAGAATAATTAAAGCGTTGAACCGGATTCTTGAGGATCCGGTTTTTTTGGTCAGCTTGTATTAATTTTCATAGATTGAGAGTTAATGGTGACTAATGAAAACCGTTTTATCATTTATTTCATAGGCAAACGCCGATGCATAGCCAATACCTTTCAATACATTTTCAAGTGATTCCTTTTCAAAGACGCCGGTATAATCTCCTTTAAACATGTATCCATCCTGAAGTATGAATTTAACTCCATACCATTTCTCCAGTTTATTAATTACCTCCTTTGAGTCAGCCTTGTCAAAAACCAATCTATTTAAGGTCCAACCGGTGATAAGATCATGGTTAAAACGCTTCTTTTCTATATTGCTATTTGCAAAGGTGACCATTTCCGTTGGCTGCAAAATAATGGAGTTGCCTTCGTTGTCAGACACAGAAACTTTACCTGTTACCAAAGCAACTTCAACACTTTGATTTACTGAATTGCCTTTTACGTTGAACGAGGTACCTAGCACTTTGGTGACTACATCATTTGTAACAACTAAAAATGGACGACTCGTTTCCTTTACTACATCAAAAAAGGCCTCACCTTCTAAATAAACTATCCTTTGATCCTCAGAAAATTTATCAGGAAATCTAAGCGAACTTCCCGCGTTTAATTTTACCCTGGTTCCATCTTCTAATTTAAAAGTCGTTTTTATACCAATTGGGCTCTCTTTGGCGAGATAGGTTGTTTCCTTCGCAGATACTTTTGTCTCAGATGATTGGTAATAGAAAAAAGCTAGCGCCGCGATCAATATTGGCACAAGAACCGCGGCAACTAACTTATTCAACATGAATATCTTTCCCGGTTGATCGTTTTGATAATCCTGAGTACGTCCCTTTACAATTTCTTCAAATACCTCAATATATTCTTTCTCCGAAAGTTCGTATTGGTTTTTATAATTAATTGAATTTATGATATCGATGGCTGCGTTCACCGTTTCCAATTTCTCGGGATTGTTCCGAATCCATATCTTCCAATAGTGGTCAGCCTCAGTTTGCTTGTCTTTCACCCAATTCACAAAAAACTCATCCTTCACAAAATCTTCTACTGAATAGTCTTGATACTTCATATTAAAAAACGATTATGACTTGGGGTCCAATTCTATTATGATGAAGGAAAGCCTTCTAAAAGTGACCCCAAAAAAATTTAACTTTTTTGATTATTATTTTATGAAAAGAAATATTGCAGGAAAATCAGCAATATGATAGAATTGATCAAGGAAGTCCTGTAAGGCAATATTTCATCCCTTAGTGTATCCATCGCCCGGTATACCAACTTTCGTGCAGACTTGACCATTTTCATTTCAAGTATCTCTGCAATCTCCTTATAACCAAGGTTCTCGTAATAATATAGGATAATGGCCTCTCTTTGTTTAACAGATAGTTTTGCGAGCGCTTTTTCGAGATGGTTTCTCTTTTCTTCTATTAATTGTCCGTGGATCAGTTTGGTTTCCGGAGAAAGGCTGATTTCAAAATCCTGGTAATTGCCTAAAGGCTCTATCTGACGTTTTTTTTCTTTTTTTATTTTGCGTAAAACGTCTCTTCTCAAACTTTTAAACAGGTAAGCCTTGATAGAGGAAGTATCACCCAATTTACTTCGTTGTCTTCTTAGATAAATGAAAAGATCCTGAATACAATCCTTTACAAATTCTTTGTCACGACTAAATTGGCAACCATAATTAAAGAGTTGCTGGACATATTTTCTATATAAAAAATTAAAAGCTTGTTCATCTCCTCCCTTAAAAGACTTCCATACCTCAACATCCGGTTTGTCCTCCCAAACATCAAGTGAGATTACCGGGCTGCCAAATTCTTTTTGGCTACCAGAATTTAAGGTGGTCTGATTTCGGTTAGGTCTCAAAAATTCTTCTTAAGCTATATTGAAAATTCTATTCTTCAAGAAAGAGTAGTGCAATCTTCAACGACGTTCATGAACTTAAAGCTAAGTGAATAATCGTACTTTGTCAAGTTACCGAAACCATTGCTGTGTCTTCATGGCCCTGGTTCTTATGCAGATCCAATTGGTTTAAGATAGACAACAAAAGGAGTTGCTATGTTATCGTATATTTGATATGGTTAGCATCACAGATGGCAAAATAGAGTAGTATTAAGTGTATTTCTTGTCTGTATTTTTATTTAGAATGGTTGGAATTCAAGGTCATTATGGCATTTATTGGTAATGGCTCAATAACAATTTAGCCAATGTGATTTTCTAATTTGGGAAAGTCGAAGAAATCAAACTAAAAGATCTCTTCGACAAACTTCCGTGTTCTTTCATCAGGCGGAGGTAATAATTTTAATGACAGTGGCCATTCTTTCTTCTGTTAAGGTTGGAATGGTTAGTTTAAGCCCCTTCTCATGCATTTCCCAATTGATCTTGGTGTCAATACCCAAAATCGAAATTTCTTCTATTCGCACCGGGTCCAATAGTCTATCTTTTGCAAATGATTCAAGAATTAGTTCCTCTCCTGTTTCAGGCGTGCCCATTACAATGGCATAAATGGTATAATCTTTTGTAGTATACCTGATATCCCTTTCAGAATATTTGAGTTTATGGAAAGCTTGGTTATTGTTAAAATGTCCTGTTGGCTCTTTTGTAGGGCCCTCACCAAAGGTATACCAAGCCTCCGTTCCATAGATAGCCTCACCATATTTCTCTAACCAGTCTCCTATTTTCAGTAATACTTCTTTTTGATCCTCAGGAATAGTTCCATCCGCCTTTGGAGAAATATTGAGTAATAAAACGCCATTCTTACTGGTAATATCAATTAACATGTGAAGTACATCTTCAGCGGGCTTTACCTGTAGATTTTCTGTATAACACCAGCTACTCATACTTACCGTAGCATCTGTCATCCAGGTCTTAGTGCCTATCACATTTTTTCTTGATTGCTCCAGGTCATCCACACTCATTGATAAAGGGAGATCATGTTGCTTTCTCACCAATACAACTTCTTTTTCCCATTTTGCAGCTTCGTTTAAATAATAGGCGCTGAATTCTTTCCTGTACCGCTCCGGAATGGCATCCAGCACATAATCAAACCATATGATATCAGGCTGGTATTTGTCAATCACTTCTTTAAGCTTTCCCAACCAAATTTCCTTATGCCATTTTTCGGCTGGCACGTTTCCATACAAGAGAGCCAGTTCCGGATCGTTCGAACTTGGAGGCATTCCCTCAAAATAAGGATAGTGACTCAATCCATCTTCCTTGTTCAGGCTATCGCTTCGCTGCAGGTGTTTCGCATGATGAAAAGTTGTAATGAACTTCATTCCATTGGCAGTAATGGCATTCTTAAGTTCGCCGGTAATATCTCTTTTTGGCCCCTTATCCATGACATTCCAAGGTGTAATGTCACTGTCCCACATAGAAAAACCGTCGTGATGTTCGGCCACCGGACCGGCAAATTGTGCTCCGGCCTTTTTGAATAGCTCGGCCCACTCCTCTGCATTGAAGTTTTCCGCTCTGAAAAGTGGTACAAAATCATGATAACCAAACTCAGATGGATGACCGTATTTTTCAACATGATGTTTGTAAACATCATGTTCCTTAAAGTGCATATTTCTAGGATACCATTCGTTGGCGTAGGCCGGTACGGAATAGACTCCCCAATGAAAATAAATTCCCAGCTTAGCATTTTTAAACCAATCCGGTGATTCATTATGTTTGCCGAGTGATTTCCAATCTTCCGTATACGGATCCGGCTCCTGGATCTCCATATTATTTTGCCCAGTCTGATCATGATTACTACAGCCAAATAACAAAAGCATAAGAACTATTTTTTCTGAAAATCGCATGATCCTTTTTATCGATAAGATGGTAACTTTCATAAATTATAGAGGTTTAGATCTATTAGTTTTTCACATTGTTTTCTTTGATAGCGCTCCCTACCAGTACGCGATCCAAATGCACATACCCACCGTCAATAAAGATATGTTGACCGGTAGTATGAGACGATTTACCGGAAATAAGGACCAAAGCCATATTGGCTATTTCCTCAGGGGTTGTCATCCTGTTTTCAAGGGGAATTTTTTGTTTGATGGCCTGCAGTCTAAGCTGATAATCGGATTGTGCTTTTATCCAACTTTCATAGGCTGGGGTCCAGCTTTCCGCAACAATGAGACAGTTCACCCTGATGTTATATTTGAGCAGATCGACCGCCCATTCCCTGGTCAGGGCCAGTACACCGCCTTTCGCTGCGGCATACCCCGAAGTGCCACCTTGCCCTGTAATGGCAACTTTCGAACCAATATTCAATATATTTCCTTTGGATATTTTTAGCCATGGTAGCGTGAATTTTGTCATTAGAAAATAACTCACCAGATTCAATTTTAAAGAATCCATAAATTCTTCATAGGAACTTTCCAGATCGAGACTGTCGTTTACGCCAACATTGTTGATAAGCACATCAATTCTACCGTATTTTTCAATAACCCTGTCAATGGCATGCTCGATATCATCCGGACTTGTCAGGTCTGCTTTTACAAAAAGTGAATCAATGTCTTGACTTCGAAGTTTTTGGGCATAATCATATCCCCTGTCATTTCTATCGACCAATACCGGAATAGCCCGTTCGTTCGCAACGTACTGCACAATGGTTTCCCCAATGCTTCCCTTTTTTCCAGCAGCTCCAGAAATGATTACTATCTTATTTTCCAGATCAAGATCCATTAACTATTGATTTTAAATGCCGAAACATTTGATCATATTTCATCGATTCTATCTAATTCAGCGTGTTCAAACGTTTGAACTAAAAAACAAAAAATTTTATGTTCCTCTTCTTGAGGAATCTCTGATAATCAATTCCGGCGTTAGCACAGTTTGATTTTGCATGAAATCAGTTTTATTTTTTGATGCCATGCGTTCAAGAAAAATCTTCGCAGCGCGTTGCCCCATTTGCTCACTATGCTGATTGACGGTTGATAGCGAAGGAGTAACATAAGAGGTAAATGGCTCATTACTAAACCCAATAATAGCTATTTCATCCGGAATGTTAATTCCTTGTTCCAACAATAGCTGCTGAGCTCCAAGCGCCGAATAATCGCTGGACGCAAAAATAGCATCGGGAGGATTGGACAGGGCAAGCAGTTTCTCCGTAATCTCACGGCCGTCCTTTATTTCAAGTCCGGACTCCCAGATTAGTTCTTCTTCTATTGGCAGGTGATGTGTTCTTAAAGCCTCCAGGTAACCTTTTATACGATTGTGGTACAAAGGAACATGTTTATGTCCTCCTATGTGCGCAATCCGCTTACATCCCTGATCTATTAGATGTTCAGCAGCTCTAAAGGCACCCAGGTAATCATCAATGATGATCGTGTCTACCCCAAGACTCTCATCCACCCTATCGAAGAAAATCAGAGGAACCCCTTTTTCCTTCACATTTTCATAGTGTTGGAGATCAGTCGTTTCATTCCCAATGGAAGCAATAATTCCATCCACCTGCGTTTTCAACAAGGCTTCAATATTCGTACATTCTTTTTCAAAAGAATCGTGCGACTGTGATATAATCACATTATAACCCTCGGCATTCACCACGTCCTCAACTCCTTTCACTACAGAAGAAAAAAAACTAATATTCGCCATGGGGATAACAACACCTAGTAAATTACTTTTTCCCTTTCTCAAAGCACTGGCCAGATGATTTGGCTGATAGTTCATTTTTTTGGCCATAGCAGCCACCGCCTCTTTGGTGGTATCACTAATTCTCGGGTGATTGTTCAACGCCTTTGATACTGCAGATGGAGTAATGGCCAGGGCTCTGGCTATTTCGGTGATGGTTGTTTTTTTATTTGCCAAAACGTATTACATTTGTTTGATCTCAAATTGTTCAAACGATTGAACAAACTTAATAATTCTGCATAGAATTCCAAAAACATCTTTCTTATATTGCATTATGAAGTATATAGTTTGTGAGGAGCCAGGAAAATTTTTAATGAAAGAAAGAAACCTTCCTGAGAAAGGGACTAACGAAGTACTTTTAAAGATAAAAAAAGTTGGTATCTGCGGTACAGATATCCATGCCTATGGTGGTGTTCAGGCATTTTTCACTTATCCAAGAATACTTGGCCACGAGTTGGCGGCAGAAGTAATCAAGCCAAGTGACACTTCCTCAAAGTTTTCAGAGGGAGATAAAGTGGTAGTTATGCCATATGTCAGTTGTGGTACTTGTGTTGCCTGCATCAATGGTAAAAGCAACTGTTGCACCAGCATGAGGGTATTGGGTATACATACAGATGGTGGTATGCAGGAAATTTTTTCAGTGCCGGAAAATCTTTTGCTACCGGCTAACCATTTATCATTCAATGAAATCGCCATTGTGGAACCTCTTGCCATTGGGGCTCATGCCATCAGGCGGGCTGGATCCTTGGAAGGAGAGACAATTCTGGTGATTGGCTGTGGTCCTATCGGAATTGCCATCATGAAATTTGCCAAGATAGCAGGAGCTCAGGTAATTGCTATGGATATCAATGAACAACGGCTGGCCTATGTACGAAATAAAATTGGTGTAGATTATACCGTCAATGCACAAAATGAAGCGCATAGAGCCATCAAAGCGATGACCAACCAACAGATGGCCACCGCTGTTTTCGATGCATCCGGCAATAAAAAAGCCCTTGAAACGGGTATTGAGTTTATGGCACATGGAGGAAGGTACGTATTAGTAGGGCTATCCAAGGGGAACCTGAGTTTTAACCACCCGGCGATACATGCCAAAGAAAGTACTATTATGTGTAGCCGGAATGCTACATTGGAAGATTTTGAATATGTAATGGACGTACTGAGTAAAGGTCTGTTTCCGGTAGATTCCTATATTACGCATTCTTCTCATTTTACAAAAATGATTGAGCAATTTGAAACATGGACGCAACCTGAATCCGGTGTAATCAAGGCGGTTGTAGAATTTTAAGCTCGTATCAATCCTAAAACCAAAAACTGCCGAATCAAATCTTAAATACCTATCAACGTTCATTCAATTAATGGACATTTTCAGTTCTACAGAGAAAGGAAAGCGCTTCCGGATTCTTATTCAAGGGTTACAAAACTGTCAAACTTTAATACATAGGTAGCAAGCGTTTTTTTATTACTGTTTTAAATTGACCTTATGTTCAATCCCTTGTAAATTAGGGCATTAAAGCATCATACTAAATTCCTGATGCCTCTTCAAATCCCTACCACCAAACTGTAAAACCATGAAGAAAATATTATTCCTGAATGGTGGTTTATCAATCATCATCCTTTCACTGATTCTCATCAATGTTTCCGGATGCGGAAATGAGGACACACCTGATCCAAGCGGCACACTCACTGCCAATGCTGGTAATGATACCAATGTTATTACCGGGGAAAAAGTCACATTAAACGGAAATGGATCCTTTGATCAACAAGGGGGCGCTTTTAACTTCAGTTGGAAGTTCATCAGCAAACCTTCCGGCAGTACAGCCACTCTATCAGATCAAGACCAGGCTATTCCATCCTTTACGACTGATCTGGCTGGAAAATACAAGGTGGAGTTGACTATTTCAAACAGTCAAAATAATAGCATGGACACAGTAACAGTAGCTGCTTTTTCGGTTGCGACAATACCTGGCACCTATAACAATCTACTCCCCGGACCAGATGTGGGAGTCAGAGAATTCGAAGTTCTTAACGGCCAAATTTATGTCACTTGCGAGTTCAATGAAATAGGCGGCATTGTTTACAAGAAGATTGCTTGTTTTAATGGAGCTAGTTGGTCGGCTCTGGGTTGTGGATTGGAAGATGGAAGCATTTTCGATATGGTAGCGTATCAAAATGAACTTTACGTAACAGGGCAATTTGATCAAATCGGATGTATCGATGCCAAAAATATCGCACGTTGGGATGGTTTCAACTGGAAGGCGGTAGACAGCGGTATTGGAAGTGGTGATGATGAAGCAGGCTATGCCTTGGAGGTTTATCAGGACGAGTTATATGTTGGTGGCAGATTCACCAGAGCCGGTAGTTTGACAGTAAATAATATTGCTAAGTGGAATGGTACGCAATGGTCCAATATCGGTTCACTGGAAGATGGTTCTGTAAGAGTTTTAAAGGTTTATCAGGATCGCTTATATGCCGGTGGCTTCTTTACAGAAGTACCTGGTACAAATGCGCAGTTTATAGCCTGTTTTGATGGTTCTCAATGGAGTGGCCTTGGATCAACTGAAAACTTAGAACTTGGATCCACTGGAGTGGTAAGGCATATGGCAGTCTTTCAAAACCAATTATTCCTAAGTGGTGATTTTGAAGTCGACAATAACGAATTCTCTGAACTGGTTACCTGGGATGGTAGTAAGCTAAGTGATTTCGGTAGAGCCTTTTCTCTTTTCTCCGGAAATGAAATTAATGCATTGGCTACATTTAAAGATGCACTCTATATCGGAGGCTCTTTTAACCAGGTAGTGGGCACACAGGCCAGTAGTATACTCAGATGGGATGGCCAATTGTGGGGTATTATGACGGAAGGAATCGATGGTACTGTACTGAGCATTCAGCCCTTCCAGGATCGATTATATGTAGGCGGCGAATTTGATCGTGCAGGCAACCAGGTAGCTGAGCATATCACTATTTGGGACAATCCATAAAAGAGATAGCTAAATTGTCACCATATTACTTTCCAACTTTTTTTGGAGTTTGTTTATATCTATTAAACTGTTAGGAGGGTCATCTATATTAATTTGGAAATTAATGAACTTTTAAAATCTATTATTGCCAAAGTTTCAACAACTGCAAATAATCATTATTCTTTGCCACAATTATTCCCAATCCATCCACCAACCTTATGAATTCCATCTTTTTTGTGTCACCCTCAAGATATAATCCGCTGGCCTGGGATGAGATCATTTTGAATTTTTCAGGAGCTGAATCATTGCCTATGAGTACTGCGCCATAGCTGGCATCATTTCTTGGTGTTTCAACTTCTGAGCTATACAGGTTACCACCTAACAGAATATCTTTGAAATTGTCCTTATTAAAATTATAAGTTAGAATACTGTTTACCGATGAGATTTGTGTAGGCATCGGCAAGCTGGAAAAACTGAATTCTCCACCTCCCAGGTTTTCTATATAAACATGAGCAAAGGTCGTGGCCTTATAATGCAGTGAAGATTCAAGTTTTTCTTCTCCATATACCTGCTTCAGGGAAGCGGAACCAAAATCATTATAGGTTGGAAATTTTTCTTTTATGAAGGGCATCTGATTTGAAGAACATTCTCTTCCTCTCAATGGAAACAACTCTCCCCCATCATAATAACCTAACACAATGTCCAAGGAACCATTCTCATCAAAATCTCTGGCATATATCTCAAAGGGTTCATCAGATGTAGCTTTGTATTTGTAGTTAAGGCCTAAATTACCGGCTATAAGGTCAACATCCCCATCTCCATCCATATCGTCGGCAGCTACGCTGAACCACCAACCTTTGTGCCCTGCAAATCCGATTGCCTCCGTAACATTATCAAACCTTGAGCCTTGGTTTTCCAAAACTACAAGGGGCATCCATTCTCCGGCAATTACCAAATCAGGCCTTTCATCTCCAACCAGATCGACCCACTTTGCATCTGTCACCATCCCAATTTCTTTCAGCTCGGGTATCAATTCACTTGTGACATCAGTAAATTTTATCCGGCCATTTTCAGTTTCATTTCTCAAAATATAGCTTTGGCCGGGATGAGGATAACTGCCTGGTAGTAATCTCCCTCCCACAAAAAGATCAAGATCTCCATCAAGGTCATAATCTGCTGAAACCACACAACCACCGCTTGTTCGCATAGAAGGGAGAGTCTCATTCATTTTTGCAAAGTTTCCCACCCCATCATTGATATATAATCGATCCTGTAAATTCCGGTCATCTGTGGAAAATTCAGATCCACCACTGACAACATAAAGATCCAAGTCCCCATCAAGATCAGCATCAAATAAAGTGGCGGCAAGATCTTCCGAATCTCTGTCTCGTTCAATAGCCACCGGAGTACTGTTTTTAAATGAATTATCCTGTTGTTGAAAAAATATTTTCCCTTCAAATCCTTTTGCCCCCCCTACAAAGAAATCCTCTAAACCATCACCATTCATGTCACCCACGGCCAGTGCAGGTCCAAAATTTGACATTTTATGTGGCAACAAACTCTCATTGGCAAAATCATCATAATCATTTTCCCGGTGCCTATGTTCCAATTTATAGGATGCGGTAATATCCTCGAAAAAAGCCTTTTCTGTTTGTTCTTCTATATTCTTCCGCCCTCTTCCATCAAATTGTAATACCAGGAGTTGATTGACATCCACCTGTTCTAAAATCTGCGATTCACCGGTGGGCCATATTATTGTAAGTTTATCTACCTTTTGAGCTTTACCCAAACCAAAATGTAATATACGATCTACTGATGATTGAAAACCTCTGGTTGGAAATTGCTCCTGAACCTGTTCATTGCCGTCATGTTCTACAATGACCCTCGTTCCAATTCCATCTTTATTCCCATCCTTACCATACAAACGTATTTTCAAAAAGTTGCCAAGTTCTAATTGAGCACTGTTATTTTCATAAATAAAAGAGATATCATCGGAGTTATTCACGACAATATCAAGATCACCATCATTATCAAAATCTGCATAGGCTGCACCGTTCGAATTAGTAAGAATTTCTGTAGCCCATGAATCACTGTGATCTTCAAAAACAAGGCCTCCCGTATTCCTAAAAAAGAAATTTGCTTTCTTTCTCATTGGCATATGAGCCATTATGTCCCTGATATAAGCCTGGTTGTCAAACTTTTCTCCTTTGTCAAGGATCTTTTGAACTTCGGCCTGCCTTTTCTTTCTATAGTTGACAAAATCATTATTCCTAAAATCCCGCTTGATTCCATTTGAAATGAATAGATCTTTCAATCCGTCATTATCCATATCCAAAAACAATGGAGCCCAACTCCAATCAGTATTGGAGACACCGGCCATTTGTGCGACATCTGAAAATTTCGGAATCTCATTGCCTGAAGGAGAGCCATTATTTACCTGAAGCGCATTAAACATATATTGATGGTGCAGGCCTAAATCAACATGCTTATAAAATCTTTCAGGGTTCATGCCACTCATGCTGGTTTTGATATCATAATTGTTCTCCGACATCATGTCCACTGTTATAAAATCGAGCCAGCCATCATTGTTAAAATCAGCGATATCGTTGCCCATCGAAAAATTGGATATGTGTCTCGCGGATTCTCTCATCACTTCCTTGAATGTCCCGTCCTGCTGATTGAGATACAAATGATCTTTCTCTGAGAAATCATTACCCACCAGGATATCAATCCAGCCATCATTGTTCAGATCACCAGTGGAAAGTCCAAGCCCATATCCGATCATACTACTAACGATGCCACTTTGCTCGGTAACATCTTTGAATTGTCCGTTGTCATTTCGGAAAAGTTTCTCACCCCTGAATTTTGATTTTGCATGGATGAGTTCATCCACCAAAGCATCGGCATAGACCTCAGTACCATGATTAATGAGAAACATGTCTAAATCCCCATCCCTATCATAATCGAAAAAAGAGGCTTGTGTTGAAAAGTGTGGTAAGTCCAGTCCATAATCTTTTGCCATTTCCTGAAAAATGGGTATTCCATTGGTGTCTGGTCCTTGGTTTATATAGAGTTCGTTTCTTCTTTTATTTGGATCCTCAAACTTTCCGGATTTGCAAATGTAGATGTCAAGAAGGCCATCAGCATTGAGATCGACCATAGTCACACCAGTAGGAAATCCATATTTACCCTTCACGCCAGCCTGGGAAGTAACATCTTTAAACTTCAGATTTCCCTGGTTGATATATAGCTTATTGGATTTAAGGTTAGAAATAAAATAAATATCGGGAAGGTCATCATTGTTCAGGTCTCCTACGGCCACACCACCTCCATTGTAGAAATACTCGTAAAACAGCCCATTCATCAATAAACTTTCCTTTAGGTAATTCACAAATTGAATCCCTGTTCTTTCTGGGGGAAGGATGTTAAACAGTGGTGTTTCAATTGATTTTTCAGGCTCTGATTCAGACAGCATCTTCTCCTCACAAGAAATAAATATTACGAAAAATATTATTTGCAATAAAAACACCCAACGAGTAGACAACAGTGAAAATCCCATGATATCAAGAATAGAGCTTATTAGTATTTAAAATAGAACCTCAAATTGGGCCTGTCCGGCCACAACTGAGGTTCTTTATAGAGTATAACATTAATCTTAAAATGACCGATCTTTATCAGATCGGTCAAATGTTTATTCAATCGAATAAAGTTACCAATTCGGATTTTGAGTAAGGTTTGAATTTTTATCAATCTCACCTTGAGGAATGGGTGCCAGATAATGCCTGGATTCAAACACCCTGTTCTCCACTTCAAATCTTCCTAGAGTTTCACCATTGGGGCCAGTTCCTGAAAATTCTCCATTGGGTCCAATTCTCATACCATGAATTGGTTTGTTTAAAACATCATCCGCAATTCTCCATCTTCGTACATCCCAGAAACGATGTTCCTCAAAGGCCAGCTCGACCCGGCGTTCTCTTCTGATCCGATCTCTCATTTCCGACTGACTCAATCCGGCAGGAAGTGGAGGCATGCTAACCCTGGCTCTGACCTGATTAACAGCATCATAAACAGTTGCATCCGGGCCCGCCTCTTCATTCTGGGCCTCTGCATAGTTAAGCAATACTTCCGCATAACGGATTAAGATCCAATTATTACTTGCTCCTAAGCTACCAATAGACGGTTGGAAATCCTCCTCCATAAATTTACGCATATAATAACCGGTTTTAGTGGCATCTCCTGAAAAACCGATTCCGCCAACGCCTCCGAGTCTCGTTTGTACTTCGCTTCCCGTCCAAACAGCACCGTCATAAATGATGCTTGCGTAGAACCTCGGGTCTCTGTTGTCATATGGGCTGTTCGCATCATATAGAGGAGAATCACTATAAAGCTCACCATCTGTCAATTCGTAGGAGTCAACTAGCTCCTGGGTAGGACTGGTTCCTCCCCATCCACCGGGAACGTGACCATTAACACCATTAAACAATTGTGCCCAGTGACTTCTGTCAGGTTCATTAAATTGAATATCGAATACTACTTCGTCGTTGTTTTCATTGCTCGAATGGAATATACCCTCATAATCGCCAAACAATGCATAATTCATATCCATCACATCTTTGGACGCCTGCGCAGATTGTGCCCAACGTTCAGCATACAATAAAACTCTTCCTTTAAGTGCCAATGCAGCACCTTTTGTTGCGCGTCCAACATTGCTGCCGCTATGGCTATCTGGCAATAGTGCTGCTGCTTTGTCAAGCTCCGCTACCACAAAATCAACACACTCCTCATAGTTATTTCTTGAAACCAGGAGGTCCTCATCCAGGCCTTGAGGAGTAGTAATAAGAGGAACTCCGCCATAGTGTCTGGACAGATCAAAATAGAAATATGCTCTTAAGAAACCAACTTCTCCCTTTAATCTATTACCTAAATCACCATCGCTATCAGGTACTTGATCTATCCTGGAGAAAAATTCATTGGCTTTCCGAATAGCGGAATAATGTCCGTTCCAGGTTCCTCCCATTGGGTAATTACTGGCATCATAATCACCACGGTTAAATGCCTGTCCGCTTGGCCAGACATAGCTGTTCTCACCATCATCAGTGGCAGCTGCCAACATATACCATCCCCTGTTAAAGCCATCAGGGAGATCATCATAAATATCATTTACCTGTAGTTCCACAAGGGCCAGGTCCTGCCAAACGCTGGCATCGGATATTTGCCCCAGAGGCTTTTTATCCAAAATACTGTCATCACACGATATAAAAAGACTTAGCGTCAGTATCGGCAATATATTTATTATCTTTTTCATCATTTTCATTTTTTAGGAATTACAATTGAACTCTAACTCCAAGCGTAAATACTCGCTGCTGAGGGTAATGCCATCCTCTTCCGGAAGGTGCCTCAGGATCAAACGTATCAAGGTCACTAAAAGTGATCAAGTTGAGTCCTGATACATAAGTTCTCACACTCTGCAATCCAATCTTGGAAATCAATTCATTGGGCAAAGTGTAACCTAGCTCCACATTCTTCACTCTCAGGTACTTAGCATCTCTCATCCAATAAGAGGATACTCTTCTGTTGTTGCTATCTTCCGTAAGTACTCTGGGATAAGTAGCACCAGGATTATCAGGAGTCCATCTGTCCAGATGCAGCTCCAATGCTTTTCCATCATTGAAAAATGCCCAGGCAGCTTCCTCACTTAAATACACGTTAAAATTACCGGCACCCTGTAATTGGACACTTAGATCAAATCCTTTATAATTCAATCCAAAGGATAATCCATAAACAGATTCAGGAATGTTTGTTGTACCAAGGAAAACACGATCATCACCATTGATCACATCATCACCATTGATATCCTCGTATTTAATATCTCCTGGTGCCACAGCCCCCTGGTCAGCATGGGCATCTATCTCTTCCTGGGATTGGAATAAACCAAGAGCACGGTAACCAAATTGAGCTCCAATGGGTCTTCCGGTTCTTCGTAGGTTTTCTATAACATCTTGAGGTTCATCGATGAAAACAACTTCATTTTGAGCAAATGTGTAGTTTCCTTTTACCCAATAATCAATTTCACCAAACTTGCTCCTGTATTGGGCTGATAGCTCAAAGCCACTGTTTTTAACCTCTCCTATATTTTCTCGTGGTAAGCTAGCGCCAAAGGTTCCCGGCACGGACAAATTCCTAAACGCTAAAATATCTTCTGTTGTCTTAGTAAAATAGTCAGCCTCAAGGGTCAATTTACTACCCCATAAACCTAAGTTCAAACCAATGTTGGTGATAGTAGCTGTTTCCCATGTTACATTAGGATTGGCCAAGACGCCTTGTCTTAATGTTTGAACCGTTGCAGGGTTGGTTCCCCCAAATAAATAGGCATCTGAGAAAGCATAATTAGACAGGAATTGGAATTGGGAAATTCTATCGTTACCCAACTGTCCCCAGGATGCTCTTAACTTTAATTCATCCAATGCTTCAATTTCCGGCATAAATGCTTCTTCTGAGATTCTCCAACCTACAGAGAATGATGGAAAAAATCCCCATCTCTTGTCATCCGGAAAATTCTCCGAAGCGTCATACCTGAAACTTGCCTCAAACAAATAGCGGCCATCAAAAGCATAATTCAGCCTGCCTAAGTATCCTAATCTTGCGGCCTCGAAAGCACTACCATTGTTAGTACTTGTTTCGGAATCTCCAGCAAAAAGTTGATCAATCTCTCCGGAAATAAATCCTCGCCGGAAAGCATCAAAAGAATTTGATTTATGTTGTGCTCTTTCTACACCTATCAAAGCGCCAATTTCATGTTTATCAAAAGAATTTTCATAATTGAAAGTAGCATTCATGGTGAGGGTAGGATCAGGTACCCCGGATCCGCTTGGCGGAGGTCCCTGGAAAAAGGACTGAGAAAGTGTCGGATCTCCACCAACGGTTCTTTCTATGAATTCGCCATTCTGTAAATCATAATATGAATATGGAGTGGTCCAGGTCTTAGAAAACTCCTGCATACGATCAATTGAAACATAACCTCTGACAGTCAATCCCTTAATGAATGGAAGCTTATATTCTCCCTTTATAGTACCTAAAAATATATTTCTTGTACTTTCAGAATATCCTGATTCTCTAAGTGCCTGGATTTGATTGCCTCCACGATAGTTGCCAGGCAATCCGTTGTCATAAAAGGCTACGGCTACAGGGGGTGTTCTTACCAAACCAGAAAAAATAGTTCCGGTTCCGATACCAGGTCTGTCCCGTTGTTCCAATCTACCTGCCAGATCCAAAGAAACCTTTAAATTGTCGGTAACATCAAAATCAATATTTGATCTGAAATTATATCGTTCAAAACCTACATTTTCATAAAGACCATCCTGATTCAGATATCCAATGGAAGCGAAATAACTTACTTTGTCACCACCTCCGCTAATGGAGAGGTTATGCTGATGTTGTGGTGCGGAAGATTTAAGTGCCTCTTCAAACCAATCGGTATTGGGGTGCGTATTTGGGCTGCTACCATCCCGGAATTTAGCCAAATCATCATCAGTAAATTGCTCTGGTCTCCCTTCATTTCTTTTCGCCTCATTTAGCAATAATGCATAGTTATAACTATCCAAAAATTCAGGAAGCCTTGTAGGTTGTTGGCTACTAAATTCGGCAGAGTAAGAAATGGTTGGTTTTCCTTTCTCTCCTCGTTTAGTGGTAATTAATATTACGCCATTGGCGCCACGAACTCCGTAAACAGCTGCAGCAGAAGCATCCTTGAGAATAGTGATGCTTTCGATTTCATTGGGATCCAAATTTGTAAATCCACGCTGAACACCATCGACAATCACCAAAGGGCTACTATTACCCGTAGTGCTAATACCTCTCACCAATAAGTTAGAACCGTCTCCTCCGGGTATACCACCCCGTTGCGTCGCTACCAATCCCGGCAACCTACCTACTAAGGCATTACTCAGATTGGCCACCGGGCTTTGGTTCAATTCCTTATCATCTATGTCAACAATAGCTCCTGTTACATTGGCTTTCTTTTGTGTTCCATAGCCAACTACCACTACTTCTGATAGTTTTTCTATGCTTGAGAAAAGGGAAACGTTAATGGTTGTCCGGTTATCGACCGCAATCTCCTCGCTCACATAACCAATGGAGCTGAAAACAAGTGTCGCATCTTCGGGAACTTCAATGCTGTACATTCCTTCAACATCAGTTATTGTTCCATTCGATGTTCCTTTAACCAAAACATTTACTCCGGGAATACCCGCGCCATCTTCATCGATTACTCTACCCTTAACGGTAATAAGCACTTCAATCAATTCTTTTTTTACCTGTTTTTGAATCGCCCCTTTTATTTTGGTAACACTGATGTTGTTATTTACCTGTTTGAATTTGACTTTTGCTTCTTTCGAAATTTCAAGTAATAAATCTGCAATGGAAGTAGTTTCAAATGATCCGTTCAGTTTTACTTTATCTTTTAAAATACTTTCATCAACGGCAAATACAAAATTTGTTTTAGCCTCTATTCTTCTAAAAGCCTCTTCCAAGGTTGTGTTTTTGAACTCCTCAGTAATAAAAACCTCCTTCACGCTTCTTACTTTCTGAGCATTTCCACTTGTTGCAAACAGGAAATTCAGTGCTACGCACTGAAGAAGCAACCCTATAAATGTGTACTTGGAAAGCATAAATAGTATTCGTAAAAGTTTAAATTTCATAACTTTGTCATGTTTATGATTTGAAAAATGATTAAACAAACGGTTTTCATATTATCTGTTTCTACAGGTCGCCAAACCAGACGATAATATGAAACCGGGAAAGCCGGTGATCTTTCACTGGCTTTTTTTCTTAGCTAGAGTTAACATAGGTCATAGGCATATGATTTAATTAAACTTAATTGAAACCTTGTTTTCGTTGATCTCATAATCGAAATCAAGTGTATGCGAAATCGTATTTAAGATATTTTCAAGATTTTCATTTTCAAATTTAGTACTGAAGCTTACAGGTCCGCGAATCTGATTAACAGTCTCAAACTCCACCCCAAACCATCGTTCCAGCTTTGTAACGATCTCTTCAAAGTTTGCCTCCTTGAACAGGATCACGCCATCTTTCCAAAGTAAATAATCGGAAATGTCCCCTCTGGACTTTACCAGGTTCATTGTTTCCGGAGAATAGGTAATATATTCGCCAGGGACAAGGACCTGTGATTTTGATGGATCCTCTTCGGGGACTCCCATACTACTAACCACAAGCTTACCTGTTACTAAAGAAACCTGATCAATATCCTCTGATGAAAATGAACGGACATTAAAAGAGGTACCTAAGACCGTAGATACCGTATTCCTGGTTTTGACAATGAATGGACGAATGGAATCTCTCTTCACTTCGAAAAAAGCTTCACCCTCTAATTCTATTTCCCGCTTGTCCTGAAGAAACCCTTTGGTATAGGTAAGGCTACTCTGTGCATTTAAAATGACCTTGGAACCATCTGGCAAGAACACCGTAGACTTTTGCCCCTTTGGGTTTGATTTGACCACCCACTGTATTTCCGGTTGTGGTTCCGGGCCTCTGAAATAAAGGAAATATGCTAAAAGACCGGCCAAAACAAAAATAAAAAGACCGGCTGCTATTCGTAATCCTCTGTTTCCACTATTTGATCTATAGCCTATCATGGGAGCACCCGGTTGTTCCGGGTGCTCCCCATGAGTAGTATTCTGTATTCTGTTCCACAGCGTGTTTACTCTTTGATCTGAAATATTTTCTTTGAATGGATCACTCAACGACAGAATGATATCGCGAGCCACCTCTGTTTCGCTTTTTTTATGGGGGTGCTTTTTTACAAAACTTTCCCAATAGCTGATGTCTTCCTTCGTCGGCTCTGTAACAAATCTTACAAAATCAGCGTCAGAAGCAAAATCTTCAATATTATAATCTGAATAATCAGGCATAAATATATGTCGTAATTCGTGTATAGTTAATAGTATATGGCAACGCTTCAGTAAGCGTACTCACTTTTTTCAATATTTATTTTCAATCTGTATTTTGTAATTGGATTTCAACCGGCTTTTTAGTCCTCATCTCGTTCAGGACACCAAAATGTGAAGGCAAAAAATTTCCATATCAATAAATTCAGAGCCGTAGTGATACCATTCAGTATCCTTCAAAAAAGTTAACCTCCCGCATGCTTTTTTACTTAATACTAGAAGCTTGACAAAACAAACAAAAGGAAAATGAGTAATTTGGAAATTTTTTCTTTGCTTAGTTGCTCTCTGATTTTGACAAGAGCCCGATGGACAATGTTTTTAGCCGACTGAAGATTAATGTCGATGATATCTGCAATTTCCTCATAATCCAGACCTTCGAAATAACGGAGGTATAAAATCTCCCTTTGGCGATTTGTTAGTAACCTTAAAGACTCCCTGACAATGACATATCTTTCTGCATTGACATCCTGTCGGATCATGCTTTCTTCCTTTGTCAATTCATCAACAATTCTCTTTAGATCATGCTGGTTGCCTACATTTTGAGTTTTGTACTTACTTTGAACGGCTTTAGTAATCTTTCTTCGTAGAATCTTAAACAAATATCTTTTAATTGAATCAGTTTCACTGAGCTGACTTCTGCTGGTCCAGATCTCTACAAATGTATCGTGAATGCAATCCTCAATAAGATCAATGTCGTCCGATATTTTCTTCCCATAAAGGAACAACAGCTTGACATGCTTATCGTACATATAAGCAAAAGCTTCTCTATTACCACCCTTAAATGATTTCCAAATTGTTAAATCATCCTGATCTGAGAATCTCGCTTTAATCATTGCGAAGCAAAGGAGTTATTTAGGACAACGATTAATTTAATTCGGCAATCTAACCAATTTAAATCCAATTTTCAAAACAATCGAAGTGTTCAGGCTATAAATCACCCGGATTGTTCAACTTCTTTTCTTTTTCTTAAAATTCTTTTTATTGAATTTTCTCTTTCCTCTGTTCTTTTTCATAGGACTATAAATTGGTCCCTCTCCAATATGCGGTGGCAGTTTGACCTTTCTAATTTCAGTTCCAATAAGATCTTCTATTCTTTTAAATTTCTGTTGATCCGCTTTATTAATAAAAGTAAAAGCTACTCCTTTAGTAGCGGCCCTGGCCGTTCTTCCGATGCGATGAATATAGTCCTCTGCGTCATTTGGCACATCATAATTGATCACAAGGCTGATCCCTTCTATATCAATTCCCCTGGAAAGGATATCGGTAGCTACAAGAATCTGGAGTTCTCTATTCCTGAAATCACGTAGTACTTCTTCTCTTTCATGCTGCTCCAGATCACTATGAATGGCATCGGCAGAAAGGTTCATTTTCTGCAATTCTTTTTGGATCGCCTTGACATTCATTTTGGTAGAGCTAAAAATGATAATGCTGGGCAGTTCTTTGGCCCCGACCAGATGACGGATCAGCTCAAGTTTTTGTTCTTCATAAACTGAAAAGGCTGCGTGAAATACACCTTCCGCCGGTTTGGAAACCGCTATCGTGATCTCTTCCGAATCCTTTAATATCTTATTTGCTAATTGCCTGATCTTCGGAGGCATGGTTGCCGAAAAGAGCAATGTCTGTCTATCCTGTGGCAGGTGTGATATTATCTTCAAAATATCATCTTGAAAGCCCATATCAAGCATTCTGTCTGCCTCATCCAAAATCAAATGCTGTAGTGCTTCCACCGCAACATAGCCCAAATTCAAGTGCGATATTAACCGACCGGGTGTAGCAATAATGATGTCGGCTCCTTGTTTTAAAGCGGCCTTCTCCCGATCGAAACTAGACCCGTCTCCCCCACCGTAAATAGCAATAGAGCTAATTGGGGTAAAATAGGAAAAGCCTTCCAATTGTTGATCGATCTGTACAGCCAACTCACGGGTAGGCACTACAATAATGGCATCAATGCTATCACCTTCTCTATGAAGAATATGGTTAATTACCGGTAGCAAATAAGCCGCAGTTTTTCCTGTACCGGTTTGAGCACAGGCAATGAGATCCTTACCTTTTAAAATAATGGGGATAGCCTGTTCCTGGATGGGAGTTGGTTTATCAAAACCCATGGCTTCCAGGCCATCTTGCAGGGATCTGTCTAAATCAAATTCTTTAAAAGTCAAATTTTCAAAGTCTATATAAATGAATAAAAATCTATGCTTATACTTAACGCCTAACTTGATTGGTCCAAACCAGTAATGGTATTAATAACTCCTTTAACAAGGTTCATTTTTGCAAAGTTTGTTTTGGCAATAAATTCTCCATCAACTTCAAAATAAATGCTTTTTTTTGATTCAATAAGAATCTCTTGAGTTCTTTCCGCCATGACTTCCCTGAGTTTGATAAAGCTCCCGTCAAACAAGCGCATGAAGTTAAAAATAATTTTGATTTTCGCTATTTTTTTAACCAATGTTATATCCAGTAAACCATCATTAAATTTAGCTAATGGAGCAATTTTCATGCCTCCACCATTAAAATTACAAATCCCTACACTTATGTTGAAAATACGACCGGATATCTCTTTTCCATTGAAAATCACTTTCAATTCATCGGAAGCGTATTTAAACAAAGTTTGAATGAGGGCCTGTATATATGCAAACTTTCCCTTATTACCTTTATCCCTGGCATATTCTACCTGTTTCACAACGGCTGCATCAAAGCAGAATCCTGCTACGTTAATAAAATACCTTTTTTCAATACCAGACGACTCATTGTACTCCACATAGCCAATATCATGTTTGACAGTTTTGCCGTGTGCGATCATTTCAATAGCATGATCAATATCCTTAATTCCATGAGTTTTTATCCAGTCATTTCCCGTACCCAAGGGAATAATACCAACGGTGGTATCATTCGCTATTTCATCCTCATTTCGTAGCAGACCATTAATTACTTCGTTCAAGGTTCCATCACCTCCGACAGCAATGAATTTGGAACAACCTTTCTTCAACCCATCAACTGCTAACTGAATGGCATGTCCTCTATGGGTGGTAAATCGAAAAAAGAAATCAATTCCATAAGTTGATAATTTACCTGAGATGGTTTCCCATTGTTTTCCAGCCTTTCCACCGGCAGCTTCAGGATTGACAATTACGTACCACTTATCCCTTTCAAAAATCTGATGATCGCCCTCGATCATTTTAACGTCGGTATAAAAAATGTTTATTCAATTCGCGGACGCAATTTAATATTTTTATTCATTTGGCAATGATGATCCACCAAATTATCCTTATTTTGTAATAACGACATAGGCCCATCAATTTCCAAACTTTACAAAGATATATGTCCAAAATTATCATTATTGCCAACAGATTACCTGTTTCGATCACCATTAATAAGGGGGAAGTTGAACTCAAACCAAGTGCAGGAGGATTAGCAACAGGGCTAAAATCTCTACATACCGATAAGGAAATTGTATGGTTGGGATGGCCGGGAATAAGCACTGAAGATCCGGAATTGCAAAATGAGATAACCAAAAAGCTCGGGGAAATGAAAATGCATCCGGTGTTCATTCCAGCAGAGCAGTTTGAAAAATATTATGATGGGTTCAGCAATGAAACATTATGGCCACTATTCCATTACTTCCAGCAATATACCATCTATCAAACAACCTATTGGATGGCATACAAGGAGGTGAATCACATTTTCATGGAGGCTTTGGTTAATATAGCTGATAAACATGATATCTTCTGGGTCCACGATTACCACCTCATGCTGGTACCCAATCTCATAAGGAAAAAATTCCGTAAAGCTTCCATTGGCTTTTTCCTTCACATTCCCTTTCCTTCCTATGAGTTGTTCCGTACACTACCCTGGCGGGATGAACTGCTACAAGGCATCATCGGGGCTAATCTGATTGGTTTTCATACCTATGATTATGTGAGGCACTTTATGAGTGCTGTAAGTAGAATACTGCATTTGGATCATCATTTCCTCGGGCGGATTTCTCTTAACGACCGAATCGTGGAAGTTGACAGCTTTCCTATGGGCATTGATTACAACAAATATGCGAATGCTGTTGAAGAGGAAGAAACCAAGATCGAAATAGAACGATACAAACGAACCGTTGGCAATGAAAAGATCATCTTGGCTATTGACCGGTTAGATTATAGCAAAGCACTACCAAAAAGATTGAAGGCCTTTGACCGTTTTCTTGAACTGAATCCCGACTATAAAGGCAAGATCTCTATGGTAGTGATTTTAGTACCCTCAAGAGCCTCGGTAAAACAGTATCAGGATTTGAAGGATGAAATTGATCTTTCTGTTGGAAAGATCAATGGAAAATATGGAACTTCCACATGGACTCCTATACATTATTATTATCGTGCCTTTCGTTTTTCAAGACTCATTGCATGGTATCACATTGCACCAATTGCGTTGGTCACACCTTTTAGAGATGGTATGAACCTGGTCTCCAAGGAATACATTGCTACTAAAAAAGATGGCAAGGGTGTATTGATCCTGAGTGAAATGGCCGGTTCCGCCAAGGAATTAACAACTGCCCTGCAAGTCAATCCTAACAGCACGGCAGATATTGTTCGTGCCATGCATGAGGCACTCAACATGCCGGAAGAAGAGCAGGTAAGAAGAAACCGGTTTATGCAATCCATCATAAAACGAAACAACATTGATAACTGGGCTAAAAATTTTCTGGAACGAATGGAGGTAGTGCAAAAAGAATCAGAATTATTATACAACAAGCATTTTAATAGCAAGATTGAATCACAATTGTTAAAGGATTTTGTTGATTCGCAAAGGCGATTAATTTTCCTGGATTACGATGGCACTTTAGTCAATTTTGTTCCAAATCCGGAAGACGCGAAACCTACCGATGAGCTCATTAATATGCTCAATGTACTGGCTAAGGATGATAAAAATAAGCTGGTGATCATCAGTGGAAGGGATAAGGATACTTTAGGAGAGTGGTTTAAGGATTTAAATATTGACATGATTGCTGAACACGGTGTTTGGCATAAGCCATGTAAAGAGGACTGGGCGATGATGGCCAACTTTAATGATGGCTGGAAGCCTGAAATAAAGGATTTTCTACAGCAATTCGTTGACAGAACCCCCGGATCTTTTATTGAGGAAAAAAGTTACTCAATAGCATGGCACTATCGTAAAACGGATCCGGGATTAGCTGAAATTCGCAAAAATGAGCTTACGGATAAATTGGGTATCTTAATCTCCGGATCAAATTTACAAATGCAGGATGGTAATAAAGTGATTGAGGTCAAAAGCAGCTTTATGAACAAAGGAAAAGCTGCCACGCACTGGTTAAAGGATGGAGATTGGCCATTCATTTTAGCAATAGGTGACGACTACACCGATGAAGATACTTTCAGAGCCCTTCCAAAAGAAGCCTATACGTTAAAGGTTGGCCTCACCTCTACAGCAGCAAGGTTCAATATTGATTCTGTTGAAGATGTCCGCGCTTTATTGGATAAGTTAGTTGTTAACTAAAAGTGTAAAAATCCGGCAGATCCATCTTTCGGGCAATTCTTGAAGCAGCCGTCATAAGTCCAACATGACTATACGTTTGAGGGAAGTTACCCCATTGACTACCGGTCTTAGCATGAACGTCTTCACTTAGCAAGCCTAAATGGTTGGTGTATTGCAGAATGTTGTCCAAAAGTGCTTTTGCCTCTTGTATTCTTCCAACACAAGCCAGGGCTTCAATATACCAAAAGGTACATATCAAAAAGGTATTTTCAGGTGCTCCGAAGTCATCAGCATGTTTGTAGCGGAAAAATAAACCTTCCGGTGTTTTGAGCTCCTCTTCTAATCTGTTCAGGTGTTTAGCAGCCTTCTCCGAAGTAGGGTCCAGGTAATTCATGGTAATTAATTGTAAAAGACTGGCATCCATATTGGTTGTTCCGATAGCTTGCGTATATGCACCTAATTCCGGATTATAGCATTTTTCGATGTGTTGGGAAGCCTCTTCCTTCAATTTTAAGGCAATTTCAAGCATCTTATTATCTTGTATTTTTTGGGCAATCTTTTGTGCGGAACATGCTCCGGCCCAATGAAACAAATATGTATAACAGTGCTTTTGACTCTTGTTCCTAAATTCCCACAGTCCCGCATCCGGCTCGTCCATGGTTTTTTCAATGGCATCCAACAAGTCATATATCAGCTTGGTCCCTTTTACCCTACCCTGACTTACATATCTTTCATCAACATAGGCCGGAAGTAATGAAACCAATATCTGTCCATATACATCGTTTTGAATATGCTCTTTGGCTTGATTCCCAACTCTCACCGGCTTGTTCTCCATATATCCACTCAAATCCAATATTCGCTCTTCAAAATCTTCATTGCCCAAAATTGTGTAAACCGGGTTATATCGCCTCATAGCAGACATGGTTAGGTTCTCAACATAGGAGGAGTATTGATAGAGTTCTTCAAAATGTCCGATGTGATTAAGTGCCATGAGCGTATAGAAGGAATCACGCATCCAGCAATAGCGGTAATCCCAATTCCTTCCCGATTGGTCATGCTCGGGCAAGCTGGTAGTTGCGGATGCTATGATGGCACCGGTATCTTCATATTGATGAACCTTCAGTGTTAATGCGGACCTGATGATGTGATCCTGATGATAGTTTTCAATCGTACAATGCTGGACCCAATGCTGCCAGTAATGAATGGTTTTTCTAAGGAAGTCTTCCGCAGTTGTTTCAATAGGTCCTTCCAATGGTACTCCCCAGGTAAGTATCAGGTACTTTGGTTCCGTAAGTGCGAATGCCGTCTCTTCCTTGACATAGTTCAACGAAATATTTGTTGCCAACCTCACGGTCTCATCCAGTCCGAGATAACGCAAATGATTACTCCCAAAATGAATATCCGGCTTCCTGGCTCCATAATCACCTACCGGACAGCAGCTTACTTTCACTTTAGGAGTTCCTTGCAGAGGTTCAATTTTTCTAACCAACATAAGTGGTTTATAGTATCGCTCATATTGCTCAAACCTTGGTGCAAAATCAGTAACCCTGAAAGCCCCTTCCTCTGTTTTAAACTCAGTGCATAAAACATTTGTATTCTTAATATAATATTGATTGGTTTCAACATTCCCATTTATCCCGGAAACAGAGAAATGTCCACCTTTCTCCTGGTCCAATAAATCACCAAAAATGAAACTACTATCAAACCTTGGCCAACAAAGCCAGCGTATATTAGCAGTTTTATCAATAAGTCCTATGTAGGCACAATTGCCGATGATCCCTAATTCATACGTATGTTTTTGCATGATCAACAGTTTTCATATTTCTTCTAAATCGCTCAAAAGTAGAAAATTATATTTTTAATAATCAAGCAATTATTTTTTAATTAAAATACATGTTCTTTTTTGAGGAAATCTAAATTTTCTTAATTGTTACCTACCATTATTTGAAAATATGAAAAGGAAATTCACACTGTGAACATTGTTAATCCAAACAGTTTATTCTGATCATACCCATTCAAGGTTTTTAAGCAATATGGATGGATCAATCCTTCATAAGATCAGGTTAGTTTTTAATATCTTTTAAATGCATTTGCTTTGACAAAATATTTTATTTTTGGATGAAGCGTTTATCCGATTCAAAATGACCAATAAAAGTAATACTCGTATGAAATTTAGACTGTTCCTTCTAATCCACGTTTTAGTATTAGCCTTTGTCAATAGCACTTTTTGTATTGACAAAAAGGAGGTTAGCTTTAAGACAGAGGATGGTTTTACAATCAAAGCTACTTTGCAAACCCCGGAAACCGGCAGTAATTTACCAGCTGTAATTCTGATTCATCAGGGAGGCTCTGATAGATCAGAATGGAAAAGTTTGGTGAAAAAATTAGGAGAGCAGCAATTCATTACACTGGCCTATGATGTTCGTGGACATGGCTCCTCGGATAAGGTAGAGAGTATATCAAGCTTGTTCAATGATCCTAATCAGGCTCCCCTGGATATGAAAGCTGCCATTACATTTCTGAGAAATCACGAAAAAGTAGATCCCTTTAGAATAGCCATTGTAGGAGCCTCAATTGGTGGAAACCTAGCTTGTGTGGGCAGTGGGGACCTGGCCTATGGTATTAAAACTGCCGTATCGATGTCAGCTAAGACTTCTGCAGTAAAAAACTTGGCCGGTGAAGGCAAGCAACTCTCCATAAAGTCAGTATTTTATATCAGTAGTGAAAAAGAACAAAAGGGTACAAGAGCCAAATGGTCCAGGGAACTTTATGACCAAACATCCGAGCCAAAAAAGATAACCATAGTCGAGGGTTCAAGAGCACATGGGGTGGGTATTTTTAAAGATGATCCCAAGCTGGAGGATGACATTATAAACTGGTTGAAAAAGACACTATGAGTAATCTTGAATGATGAGCTTTAAATTTTTAACTCAAAACTCAAAACTTAAAATTCACTTAGACTTTAAGTCCCATGACAAGAATATCATCGGTTTGGTCAACTTCGCCCTTCCAATAACGCATTTTCCTGTTAATGACTTCTTCCTGTTCTGTCATGCTTTTCCCTTGCATTTCGTGTAGAAGGTCTTTGAATCTTTTACTTAGGAATTTTTTATTATGCTCACCACCAAACTGATCCGTATACCCATCAGTAAGTACATAAACTGTATCGCCCTTATTCAGGTATATTTCATGCTCCTGATACAGTCTGTTTTTAGGATAAAAGGTGCCTCCTACCGAATGACTATCACCTTTAATCATCTGCAATTTGCCTTCACTGAAATAATAGATGGGTCTTTTGGCTCCTGCAAAAGTGAGCTTCATACTCCCCTTATCAAAACGACAAACAGCCATATCCATTCCATCACTATTATTCATGTTATAGTCACCTTGATTAAGGGTATTAAGCACTCTATCGTTCAATTCAGATAGGATATCTGCGGGGTATAATATTCTCTGCTCGCTGATTACCTGATTCATAATGGAATTTCCCATTACCGTTATCAGGGCCCCGGGTACGCCATGGCCGGTACAATCAACAACAGCAAATATTAAATAATCCTCTTCATCATCAAACCAATAAAAATCTCCATTGATTACATCCCTCGCCTTATAATAAATAAAGGATTCGTCAAAAAACTTTCCCAATGTTGCCCGGTCAGGCAAGAAGGCCTCTTGAATGGACTTGGCATAAGCTATGCTATCCATGATGTCCATATTCTTGTTACTGATCTCTTTATTTTGCCTTTCAAGCTTCAAGTTCGATTTGATCTTGAATTGATTTCTTTTATAGAGAACAAAAATGAGGATGGAAAACATCATCAAACAAGAAATCAAGAGATAACCAACTAATCTGTTTCTGGCCAATTTGAGTTCCGAGATCTGTTGTCGGCTTCTAACTGAGTTCAACTCCTCCTCTCTTTCCTGTAATTTGTAATTGGCTTCGATCTCTGTGATCTTTCTGGTGTTCTCCTCATTAAAAAGCGAGTCTTTCAATGCTTCATAAGCCCTGAAGTAAAAGAGAGCTTTGGTTACATCCCCTTTCTTCTCATATACATCCGATAACCCCAAATAACTTTCTTTCACCTTAGCTCTGGCACCGATCTCTCTCGCTACGTTGACTGCCTGCTCATAGAATTGCAAAGAATACTCCAGGTTGTCTCTGATCAAGTGAATTTTAGCGAGGTTATTGAGCAAATGAGCTTTGTTATAACTATCATCAATTTCCTTACCTATTTCCAGGGATCTATTAAAATAGTGAAGTGCAGAATCATAATCCATTCGGTGCAGGAAATTCTCACCAAGGTTATTTAGTGAGGCAAACAATCCTCCTACATTCTGTAATTCAGTGTCTATTTCCAAAGCCTTTTTATGTCTGGAGTAAGCCTCGTTGTGTTTCCCCATTTCATCATAAAGCAATCCTATATTGCTTAATGAAATAGCCACGGTTCCTTTTTTCCCAATTTCTTCCTTGAGTTCCAGGGATTTCTGGTAATACTCAAGGGCTTTTTCCAATTGTTTGTTTTCCGCATAGACAACACCAATATTATTCAAAGTACCTGCCAGTTTTGATTTGTCCCCTGTTTTCTCCACTATTCTAAGACCCTGAAAGAAATACTCAAGGGTCCTGTCATAATTACCAATATTGTAAAAGATTCGACCCAGATTTTCCAATGCCTTTATCTCATTGGCTTTGTCTTGATTCTCCCTGGCAAGGTCCAATAGTTCTTCGCCAAGTTCAAGTGCCCGCTCCGGATCTCTGGTTCTTTGTTCCCGGGAAAGCTTGAGAAGCATATTCATTTTCAGGCTGTCCTCTTCATTGTCGGCAGAAGTGTTGGCGTAATCATTGTCATTAAAAGCCTGTGCTGAGTTTAAACACAGCAATATTAAAAAAATGCTAATTATAACACGCATAAAAATCAACCGAAAAGAGAAATGACCGTCTGGTAAAATTATAAACAAATTACAATTAAAATTTAATAGTTAACAAATTGAAAGAAAAACAATTAAATAAATTAATCCGATCTTTATTCCTGTCACTATATTTAATATTGGAATTATCACATTCATAATAATGCTGAATGATTCAAACACAAAAAAGTAACCCATAAAAATGTTGAAAATTTTGGCGTTTTTAAAAAAATCTATGGAATACTTTCCGAAACCTAATCACAGATTGGAATCAGGCAGCACAACCTTTTCCGGTTTCTTATGACCGTCAATCATCATTAAAATCATAGGGGTTTTGAAATATTAATTTTGCCACCACCGTTGAATTTTATATTATTGAACCAAGCAGTCCATTGTATCGCTAAATTAAACTATGCCCCAGGTCTTGTTAGAAAATCAAATTAAAACACGCTTCTTGATCCTCAGGAAATTCTTTCTTATCTATCAATATATCGGCATTCTATTAAAGCGTTATAGCTTTTTGGTGGTATTTTTATTCTGCTCCCTATGTTTTTCTTCTTGCGCCAGTCAGGGCTCAACTGTAAAAGTTGTAAAGCCTAAATCACATAAAAGACCTTATAAGCCCAAAAAGCATAAAAGAAAAAAAAGGACTAAGGTTATAAAACTGAAAAACTAAATTCAATTGTGACCGCCCCGTTGATTTCTGTATTGCTTCCTGTTAGAAATGCTCAGGGAACAATAACCAGAGCTATCGATAGCATATTGAATCAATCTTTTAAGGACTTTGAACTAGTTATTATCAACGATGGTTCCACCGATCATACTGGTGATATTTTAAAGACCTTCCATGATGATCGAATGAGGATTATCCAAACAGCTCCTCAAGGTATCGCGCCGGCATTAAATTTGGGCATCTCCGAAAGTAAGTGCGATTTAATTGCCAGAATGGATGCTGATGATTTTTCACATCCTGATCGATTACTAAAGCAATACGATTTTTTACGGACTCATGATGATATTGATATTGTCTCTTGTTTGATAAAACATGTTGGGGATGATCAAAATCAAAAAGGATATCTTGAACATGTGAGGTGGCTTAATGATTGTGTAACAAGCGAAGCAATTTTTCATGCGAGATTTATCGATGCTCCATTGGCCCATCCATCGGTCATGATGCGTAAATCAATGCTGACAAAATTCGGTGGTTATTCCAACACGCCCGGACCGGAGGATTATGAATTATGGCTTAGGTTGCTGCATCAAGGTATACGATTTGGCAAAGTGCCTTTGACGTTGTTTCATTGGTATGATTCACCTCAACGGCTTTCCAGAACGCACCAGAATTATCACCAGGACGCTTTTTTCAAGTTAAAAGCCAAATTCATTTCTCTCCATTTAAAAAAGTACTTTCAAAAGTTACCCACCCTGTGGATTTGGGGGACAGGCAAATCTGTTTTCCAAAAATCACAATTCCTGGCCGATTATGAATTGGATGTAGCCGCCTATATCGATGTAGTCAAAAATGAACGTAAGCCTCATTTTAAGACGAGGCCAATCTTCTATTTTGAAGCGATCCCTGACCCCGGAGAGATATTTATTCTTAGCTATGTTTCCGATAGAGTTGGAAAGAAAAAGATCCTCGCCTATCTAATAAATAAAGGTTACAGGCCCGGTATTGATTTCTATATGATGGCATAAAAGGAGCTTCGTTCTTTCAAATGATGTCGCTTCAATTTAAAATTTCAGATCAAATAGACGAGTGATAGTCCAATTTTTAATATATTCAACGCTCAAATTTCAATTGCCTCATTATGAAAACCAAGATTTCAATTTTTTGTATAGCAATTCTTTCATTCCTGCACGCGGTTTCTCAAGGTCAACATAAATCTGATCTGACTATCAAGAAAATCATGCAGGGTAATGACTTTATTGGTAACTCTCCCGGAAGTATTTTTTGGTCAGAAGACGGTCAAAAAATTTATTTTAATTGGAATCCCGACAACCATCAGGGAGATTCACTGTATGCCATTACCATTACCGATCATGATCCAAAGAAAGTCACCCCGGAAGAAAGAAGGAACATGCCGTCAAGATATGGCAGCTATAACAAAGCCCGCAACAAAAAAGTATATCAAAAGGATGGAGATCTTTTTTTACTGGATCTAAGCACAGGAAAAAAACTACAAATCACGAATTCCCTTGATCGGGAATACAATGCCCGTTTCTCTTCAGCTGAAGACAGAATAATTTTCAGAAAAGGTAACAATTTGTTTTCATGGAATATTGAGACAGGCCAATATAGGCAACTGACCAATTTCCAATCAGGAAGTAAAAGAGATGACCGTCCAGCGCCCTCGGCTAAGAATGAAAAATGGCTATATGAAGACCAATTAGCCTATTTCCAAATATTGGAAGAAAGAAAAAACAAAAGAGAAAGTCAAAAGGCATATTACGATAGTAATAGACCCAAGCGACCGGGAACAATTTATACCGGAAAAAAAAGTATTTCATCCATTAGTCTTAGCCCGGATGAAAATTATCTCGTTTATCAACTTAGGAAAAATGTACCGGGGAGTAAGGGAACTGATGTGCCTACCTATATTACTGAAACGGGGTATACTAGAAATTTAAATGCCCGGCCTAAGGTTGGAAGTCCGCAAACCACTTTTGAAAGTTGGATATATGATGTTGCCAATGACACCTCCTATAGCATTAAAACGTCCGATATACCTGGGATAAGAGATGTCCCATCCTATTATAGTGATTACAAAGGCCGGGAAAAAACCCACAGTAAAGACAGAAAGGTCGTAATTCATGGTCCCATATGGTCAGATAATGGTGAACATGCAGCCATTGTTGTAAGATCGTATGATAATAAGGATCGTTGGATTATGTTATTGGATCTCTCCACTGGTATTCCAAAGTTGTTAGAAAGACAAAGGGATGAAGCCTGGGTAGGCGGTCCCGGGATCTCCAGTTGGAACTTTGGTACGGGAGAAATAGGATGGCTACCGGATAACAAAACACTTTGGTTCCAGTCCGAAAAAACCGGCTATTCACATTTGTATACAATCGATGTCAAAACAGGAAAGGAGAAAGCCCTTACGAAAGGAGATTATGAAATCTATGATCCTTTTATTTCCAAAGACAAGCAATATTGGTATTTCACATCCAATCGGGAACATCCCGGTGAAAGGCATTTTTACAGAATGCCTGTATCCGGTGGAAAAGCCGTCAAACTTACTTCTATGAAAGGGCGTAATGATGTAGTCCTTTCTCCGGATGAAAGTAGTATAGCGATATTGCACTCCTTTTCAAACCAGCCATGGGAACTTTATTTGGAAGAAAATAAAGAAGGGTCTATAGTACAAAAGATTACCGATTCCCAAACGGAGGCATTTAAAACATATTCCTGGAGAACTCCTGAAATTATTACTTTTAAGGCAGATGATGGTGCTAAAGTTCATGCACGCCTTTACAGACCTCAAAACCCTGAGAAAAAAGGACCTGCGGTGATCTTTGTTCATGGTGCCGGTTATCTTCAAAATGCACATCAATGGTGGAGTTCTTATTATCGTGAATATATGTTCCATAACCTTCTTGTAGATCATGGTTACACGGTATTGGATATAGATTACAGGGGTAGTGCAGGTTATGGAAGAGACTGGAGAACAGGAATTTATAGATTTATGGGCGGAAAGGATCTTAGCGATCAGGTAGATGGAGCAAAATTTTTAGTAGATAAATATGACATTGATCCTGATAGAATTGGGATCTATGGGGGTTCTTATGGTGGATTCATTACACTGATGGCTATGTTCACCAAACCAGGTGTTTTCAAAGCAGGAGCTGCACTCAGGTCAGTTACCGATTGGGCTCATTATAATCATGGTTATACCTCCAATATTTTAAATACGCCGGTGCTGGATAGTATTGCTTATGCTAAGAGTTCACCAATCTATCATGCGGAGGGTTTTGATCAAGGTTCATTGCTTATTTGCCATGGTATGATTGATACAAATGTTCATTTCCAGGATGTTGTTAGATTAGCGCAACGATTAATAGAACTCGGGAAGGAGAATTGGGAGTTCGCTGTGTACCCTTTGGAGAGCCATGGATTCGTTGAACCAAGTAGCTGGACTGATGAGTATCGCAGGATCTTCGAACTTTTCGAAGAGAATCTCAAATAGAAAATATAAAAGCGGAATGTTATCTGAATACATTCCGCTTTTCATTCCTTTTTATATCATTCAATTTGATTCTGTTTCTTTCTGTGCTTTTTCCATTTTTCCATGGGCTGCCAAAAAATCCTGATATAATCTAACCAACGAATTACCAGCGGAATTGGATATTCTGATCAATGTGATATTGCTTTTAACCAACTCAAGCGCTCGATCGGCATTGTAGAAATCCGGGGAAACGGCCAATTCAAAAAAATTGTCTCCATACCTTGAGTAGAAGGTCTGAAGTTGGTAAATCTCCGAAAGTTCATGTATTGTCTCATAATCGAAATGTTTTATGGAACCTGTGGCATTCGCGGCATTCCAGGCTGCTTCATTGAGAAATGTTTGATCATAGCCCACTCCATAAGAATCAACCTTATCATGATTTTCTAAGGAGTCCTCCATAATTTTTAATTCAGGTAGCTTCTCATCATTTACAGCTATATTGCTCTTTAAAGACTTTAAATTAGCTTCAACTTCTCTGACAATATTATCTAATGCTTTGGCTGCCTCATCCCTGTTGGCTTTATTTTCTTTCCAGGAGTTCAATCCAAGCGCTAATAAAACGGCAAATACCACAGTAGCGACTTCGGCTACTAGTTTTATAAGAAATCTTTTGTTCAGGAGCTTTGTGGAACTTTCTTTCATATGGATAGATTATTTGGTTAAAAAAGTAAGCATAATTTCGGTTAATTCACATAAATAGCGTTCAGGCTTCCCAAAAATTTATTTAATTGGAAAATTTCAAATAATGTACCACATATATTATCTTTCATCTTCGACCCGATTCACTTATTAACGACTTGTAACAATCACTCAAAATATGATGAAGAAATACACTACCATTTTCATTGCCCTTATCATAATCAGCTTTGGCTGTAAAAGAAATTCAAAATACGATGATATTGTAACCAGAAAGTCCGGTCTTATCACGGATAGTGCCATGGTGGTTTCAGCACATCCATTGGCATCTGAGGTAGGTGCAAAAGTGTTAAAAGATGGTGGAAATGCCGTGGATGCTGCAGTAGCTGTTCAATTTGCTTTGGCCGTGGTATATCCCGTAGCTGGCAATATTGGTGGCGGTGGATTTATGGTGTACCGTAAACATAATGGTGAGGTTGCCACACTTGATTTCAGAGAACAAGCACCCGGGAGGGCAAGCAGGGATATGTACCTGGATGATGAAGGCAATGTTATTGAAAACCTCAGCACACGAGGCCATCTGGCTGCCGGAGTGCCTGGTTCAGTGGATGGAATGGTCAAGGCACATGAAATGTATGGAACACTACCCTGGAAAGACCTGGTTCAACCAGCCATAAATTTGGCAAAAAACGGATTTAAGCTAACCAAACATGAAGCAGATGGTTTAAATGCCAATCAGGAGGTATTCAAGGAATATAATACGGTAGCACCTTCTTATGTCATAAAAGATCAATGGAAAGAAGGTGATATCATTAAATATAAGGACCTGGCAAAAACTTTGAAACTGATCAGGGATAATGGAAGGGACGGTTTTTATAGTGGACTCACTGCAGAGAATATTGTTAAGGAAATGGAAAGAGGGAATGGTTTAATATCGCTGGAAGATCTCCAAAATTACCAGGCCAAATGGCGAGAACCTATCGTAGGTTATTACCGTGACCATAAAATCATTTCAATGCCTCCACCATCAAGCGGAGGCATAGCGCTCTTGCAATTGCTACAGAACATTGAACCCTTTCCAGTTGATCAATGGGGGCCTCACACGACCAAAACAGTGCATTTAATGGCGGAAGCCGAAAGAAGAGTGTACGCCGATAGGGCGGCACATCTGGGCGACCCTGATTATTGGACAGTTCCCCTGGAAGATTTGAAAGACATCAATTACAATCTTTCAAGAATGGAAAATTTCAATCAGGACAGTGCTACGAACAGCGATGACATCGCAGCTGGAATATTCGCTATGGTTGAAAGTGAGCAAACTACTCATTTCTCCATTGTTGACAAATATGGCAACGCGGTTGCCATCACCACAACGCTGAACGGAGGTTATGGTTCCAAAGTTTTCGTGGGAGGCGCTGGCTTTTTACTTAACAACGAGATGGATGATTTCAGTAGCAAACCTGGCTCTCCAAATATGTACGGCTTAGTAGGTGGTGAAGCCAATGCCATTGCACCCGGTAAGCGGATGTTGAGCTCTATGACCCCTACTATTGTCGAAAGAGATGGCAATTTGTTAATGGTAGTCGGCACTCCAGGAGGTTCGACCATTATCACATCTGTTTTCCAAACTATTGTGAATGTTCTTGATCACAAAATGGGTATGCAGGATGCGGTAAGTGCAAAACGATTTCATCACCAGTGGAGACCTGATTCTATCATCATGGAAAAAAATGCATTGGACAGCACCGTTATCAATGCGCTGAGCGAAATGGGACACCATTTTACATCCCGGAACGGCATTGGAAAAGTAGACGCTATATTGGTACTTCCTGATGGTAAGCTCGAAGGTGGGGCTGATCCAAGAAGAGATGATGCAGCTTCAGGTTTTTAATAATTACAATTAACAACTAAAGCTTTGTTACTCCTGCGGGATGATTATTTAACTTCCTTTCATCCATTGTTTAAAAGTTGGTGCTTTTGCTTTGCTGATCAGCACCTGTTCTTTACTCTTGGGTATAAGGTTGAGTAAGAGTCTTCCATTGAAGAAAAAATCTATCTCTTTGATCGCTTTCTTTGCTACGATGTATTGACGGTTTGCTCTGAAAAAATCCGAATGATTCAATCTTAGCTCCAATTCTTCAAGACTTTGCTCCAATGGGTAGGTTTTGTCGTCATAAGTTACACCATGCACCAGTTCCTCTTTAATATAGAAATAGGCGAATTCATCAACCGATAGGGGAATAAGTTTATCCTTATAATGTATTAGAAAGGAACCGGTGGTTTGTTTTTGCTGAATAGAGGTTAAAATTTCGCTGAGCAAGTTACCATCAACATTTCCTTTTGGCTCTTTTAATTTTTCGAATTTGTCCAGTGCGAATGTAAGATCATCAAGCTTTACAGGCTTCAATAAATAATCAATACTATTCACCTTGAACGCCTGAATGGCATATTCGTCAAAAGCCGTTGTAAAAATTACCGGAAAATTGATCTGTTGAAGATCAAAAATTTCAAATGACACACCATCCGCCAGTTGAATATCAAAAAAGCCCAGATCAGGGGCGGGGTTTTCGCTGAGCCATTCTATCGACTCCACCACGCTTTCCAGAACGGTGAGTATAGAAATATCCCTTCCACTTTCCTCAAGAAGGATCTCTAAGTTTTTCGCAGCGCCCGGCTCGTCCTCTATGATAATTACGTTCATATTAAAAGTAATAAAGTGTTAAAGTGTTAAAGTGTTAAAGTTTTTAGAGTTATTACTTTACGTATAACTGATATTTTGCTGAAATATCAATGAATGATTCATCAATCTTTCAATAGTTTTATGAAAGATTGTTTTTTTGAAAATACTTCGATTGATTCTGTATGAAAATTC
>JAUJEA010000034.1 GCA_030442035.1 Splendidivirga corallicola | reverse complement strand
TGTTGCTGTTGTCCTGCCAACACGATCTTTCCTGCCTCTCTTACTTCACCGGTGATGTGCAAACCACTTTCAAAAGGCATCAGTGACTGAAAGTCCCCGTTACCATCACCGGTCATGATCATTCCATAACTGGCATCATTACGGGGTGTCTCCACTTCGGAACCGTACATATTGCCTGCCATCAACAGGTCGAGGTGCCCGTCTCCATTGTAATCATCAGTAAGGATCACATTCACCGAAGATAGCTGCACCAGATTGTCCAGTACCTTAGGTTCAAATTTCCCTGCTTTATTCTCGTAATACGTTGTGGCAAAGGTGTGTGCCTGGTAGTGTAGTGCATCTTCCATCTTGTCTGCTCCATACACTTCCTCTAATGTAGCCTTACCAAAAGCATTGTAGGTGGGGAATTTCTTTTTTATAAACGGCATTTGCGTTGAACTGCATTCCCTGCCTCGTAACGGGTATAATGATCCTTCATTGTAATAGCCTAATACGATATCCTGAA
>JAUJEA010000033.1 GCA_030442035.1 Splendidivirga corallicola | reverse complement strand
TTTTTTTAAACTAAGAACCCCGAAATAGGCTGATAATAGCTTTTTTCGGGGTTTTTGATTTGTTAAATTGTAGTGTCGAATTACAACTAACCCTACAATTTACGATGCAACAAGAGCTTTTTCAACCCAATCTGTATTTAAATCCAAAATGGTATTTATTTAAGGAAACTGATTTAGGCAAGTTGCACGCTACCCTTCCATGGCAGCAACTAGCGGAATGTTTGCCCAAGATCGATCAGGGGCCTGGCGCACCCAGGTGGTTTTCATCTGAAGGCATGTTGGCCTTGATGTTTTTAAAGTCCTATTTAAACATCAGTGACCGCAAACTTATTGAAAGGTTCAATACGGACTGGAGTTTACAACTATTCTGTGGCAAACTGCTCAAGGAAAATCAGAAAATTAAAGACAAGTCTATTATCTCCAGGCTACGTAGTTATGTAGCAGAACATACTGACTGGCAACAGCTCCAAAGTGTGCTTATCGATCATTGGAAAACGGACATGGACAATACCCATGTGTTGTTAATGGACGCCACCTGTTATGAAAGCTACATTCGTTTTCCTACCGATGTAAAGTTGTTGTGGGAGTGCTGTCAGTGGGTATTCGAAAAGCAATTGTTTCAATGGTGCCGGTTGTTGTCAATAAAACGTCCTCGTTCCAAATACATGGAACAAAAGCAAAAGCAGCGTTATTACGATCGAAAAAGAAGAAAGACTTATAAGGAAGGTCAACGAAGGAAAAAGTCATTACTTTATCTACTGACCAAAGGAGTTGACCAATTACAACAAGTCCTTGATCTACACCCACAAGCCCAACTCACCATCCAGCAGGGTCAGTATCTAAAAACTATTAAAAAGGTTGTTGAACAACAAACTTTTCTTCAAGGCCATCCTGGCAAAGCACTCAAAGACCGCATCGTATCATTACCTAAACCCTATGTAAGACCTATCATCAGAGGTAAAGAAAATAAAAGAGTAGAGTTTGGTATGAAAGTCCACATGTTGCAAGTAGATGGTATCTGCCTGATAGATAAAATGGACTTCAATCCTTTCAATGAAAGCACAAGATTAAAACTTAGTGTCTTAAAACATAAGTCCATTTTTGGAAAATGTCATCAACTGGCTGCAGACAGGATCTATGCCTCCAATGCTAACCGAAGATACTTAACAGAAAAACAGATATTTACCTGTTTCCCCAAAAAAGGCCCTAAAACCTATCGTTTGCAGGATAACAGATTGAGAAGCATGCTTGCTACTCAAAGAGCAACGGTTATCGAAGGTAGCTTTGGCAATCACAAAAACCATTATGGGCTTAATAAAGTCAAAGCCAAGAATGATAAAAACGAAAAACTATGGGTATTCTTTGCTGTGATGACTGCTAATGCGATGGCCATGAGTCGTAGAGCTACACAAAATAGTCCACCAAAACTCCCACAAGCAGCCTGATGATTAATCCTCA
>JAUJEA010000032.1 GCA_030442035.1 Splendidivirga corallicola | reverse complement strand
AGAGGCTGTCTCAAAAGGGCAGTCTTTTTTTGTGGTTTTGAAAAAAAAACGGAGGTATTGCTACCTCCGCCCTCCAAGATTGTTATCTTGGAGTATGTCTTGTAGTTCAAATATAGTCTTTAAAGATTACACTCCCAATCAAGTAATGCTATTACCTCCTTGTTTGGAGGAATTAATTGCAGAAAATCATCCGGTACGTGTGGTCAATGATGTCATTGATCGCATCAATATTGATCCATTACTATCCTGCTACAAACCAGGCGGCACCTCGGTCTATCACCCTAAGATGTTATTGAAAGTGCTGGTCTATGGTTATTTGAGTAATATTTATTCGAGTAGGAAGATGGAGGCAGCTCTTCAAGAAAACATCCACTTCATGTGGTTGTCAGCCATGAGCCGTCCGGATCACAACACCATCGCAAGGTTTAGAAGCGAGCGACTCAAAGATCATTTGAAGGCCATCTTTGGTCAAATCGTAGCGTTGTTAGTCGATGAAGGTCTAGTCAGTATCAAAACTATTTACACCGATGGTACCAAGATAGAAGCCAATGCCAACAAATACACTTTTGTTTGGGGTAAATCTATCAAAAACAGCAAGGATCGTATTGCAAAACAGCTCGATGAATTATGGACCTACACTCAAAAAGTGGCTGAACAGGAGTTAAAGGATGAACCGACACCAGACTTTGAACAAGTTGACGCTGAAAAAGTTACTAAGACCATCCAAAAGATCGACCAAGCGCTTGATGGGAAGAAAGTGGATAAAAAGGTCAGGCAAAAACTGGCATACGCCAAAAAGAACTGGCCTGATAAGATGGCAGCGTATGAACAGAAAGAAGCTGTTTTGGGAAACAGGAATAGTTATTCGAAAACCGATAAGGACGCTACTTTCATGCGTATGAAAGACGATCACCTGGGTAACGCTCAACTCAAAGCAGCCTACAATTGGCAAATCAGCTCTTCGGATCAATTCATTGTTAACTACACCATTCATCAAAACCCAACCGACACCCTGACCCTAAAGCCACACCTTGACCAATTTGAAAAACTATATGGAAAACAGGCTGAAAACCTCTGCGCAGATGCCGGCTATGGCTCAGAAGAAAACTATGAGTACATATGCGAAAAGCAAATCGGCAATTATGTGAAGTATAACTACTTCCATAAAGAACAAACCAAAAAGTATAAAGAAGATCCATTCAGAGTTGACAACCTATACTATAATCCGGATCAGGACAAAGTCTATTGCCCAATGGGACAGCCTATGGACAATATCGGCCCCCACCGTCGATTGACAACCAACGGATTTGAACAAACTTACACCCGATACCAAGCTAGAAACTGTAGCAGTTGTCCTTTGAGAGGACAGTGCCACAAAGCAAAAGGCAACCGCATCATTGAAATCAATCACAACCTAGGTGCGCACAAACAAACGGTGAAGCAAAACCTGCTCTCAGATAAAGGAGTGGCTTATCGAAAACAGCGCCCGGCTGATGTGGAAGCGGTCTTCGGCAATATCAAACAAAACAAAGGGTTCAGACGATTTATGCTAAAAGGAATCAAAAAGGTAGAAATAGAAGCCGGACTACTGGCAATTGCACACAACCTGAACAAAAAGGCCGCATAAAACCAT
>JAUJEA010000031.1 GCA_030442035.1 Splendidivirga corallicola | reverse complement strand
GGTCTGCATAAGCTGCCCCGTTGGAAAAAGAAGGATCGTCTAATCCCCATTCCCGGGCCTTATTCACAAAGGTCAAATCTCCTTCATTACGATACATGTAGTTTGGTATCTGTTTAACCGGCATGTTTTCTAAATACTCCAGCATTAATTTTGGCAGTTCTTCTTTCGTCCACTTTTTAGATTCATACCTTGTTTTTTTAAAATTTACAAAATCGTTGTTTCGAAAGTTACGGCGAAATCCATTGGTGATAAACAGGTCTTTATACCCGTCATTGTCAAAATCAGCCAAAAGTGGTGCCCAACTCCAGTCGGTGCTGGAAACACCGGCAAGTTTACCCAGCTCACTGAATTGGTTCTTCCCCATATTTAGCTGAAGGGTGTTGTACATGTATTGGTGGTGAAAACCATTCTTTACAGCAGTCCGAAATTTTTCAATGTCCATACCGCTCATATTGGCTTTGATGCCATAGTTATCTTCTGCCACCATGTCCAAGCTGATGATGTCCGGCAAACCATCATTATTGATATCAGCCACATCATTTCCCATAGAAAAATTGGACATGTGTTTGAGAGCTGTTTTGCCGGATTCAGTGAAGGTACCATCTCCATTATTGATATAGAGGTAGTCGTGCTCAATAAAATCATTGCTGACGTAAATATCAGGATAGCCGTCCTGGTTAATATCACTTGCTGTTGCCCCAAGACCATAGCCCAACGGATTGGAAATAATTCCTGCCTCACGAGATACATCCGTAAATCGACCATCGTCATTTCTGAATAACTTATCACCTGCCAACTTACTGATTGATTTCAGTACCTTTCCAAAGGATTCATATTTTGGTTCTCTCACCTGATGATTGAGCATGAATACATCCAGATCTCCGTCCAAATCATAGTCCAGAAAAGTAGTTTGTGTAGATTGTGCACTCACAGCTAGTCCCAGCGGCCCAGACCATTCAGTAAAGGTGAGGTTACCATTATTCACAAAAACTAAATTCTCAGTATTATGAGATCTCATGGTAGCACTTTGTGCCAGTACAATATCCAGTAAACCATCTGCATTGATATCGATCATAGCACTACCCGTCGACCATGCATATTCTCGCCCTCCTATATGAGCACTTTCTGTTATATCTTCAAACTTAAAATTGCCCTTGTTCAAATAGAGTTTGTTTTTATTTTGATTAGAAACAAAATACAAATCCACCAAACCATCATTATTGATATCCCCTGCCGACACCCCCGAACCATTGAAAAAGTATTCGCTAATGAGTACATTATCCCTTACCGTTTCCCTGAGGCTATTTTTGAAATCTATGCCGGATTCTTCAGGAGTCACCTGTGTAAATAATCGATCCTCCTCATTCAATGCATTATTGCAAGCGGAGATTACTATAATCCATACTAACTGGATACTATGATAGAAGTAATTACGCATTTAAATCATTTTTCAACAAATCCGGCTATTTCGCCGTTTACTAAATTCATTTTACCCAATTGAATAATCTTCAATGGTTCATTATTGATAGCCACCAGCAAATGAGATTGCCCGTTGATGTGGATCAATGAGGTTCGCTTTACATCTCCGTCGGCATATAACCCACTTTCATAAGGATAATGCCCTGCGAAGTTGCCTGAACCATCTCCTCGCAGGT
>JAUJEA010000030.1 GCA_030442035.1 Splendidivirga corallicola | reverse complement strand
AACATGCCGGTTAAACAGATACCAAACTACATGTATCGTAATGAAGGAGATTTGACCTTTGTGAATAAGGCCCGGGAATGGGGATTAGACGATCCTTCTTTTTCCAACGGGGCAGCTTATGCAGACCTGGACAATGATGGGGATCTGGATTTGGTTGTGAACAACATAGACCAGCCGGCATTTGTATACCGCAACAATAGTGTAGAACATCTGGATCACCATTATTTAAAAATCACTTTTAAAGGATCAGATAAGAACCCCGATGGTATTGGGGCGAAAGTTACAGTTTGGCAAGAAGGACAACAGCAATTTGCAGAACACTACCTGACCAGGGGCTATATGTCTTCAGTAGCCCGTGGATTACATTTTGGTTTGGGCAAATCCAATTTCATAGACAGTATGCAAGTAGAATGGCCAGGGGGTAAATCACAAAAACTAAGATCACTGCAGTCCAATAGGACTATTATATTGGACTACAAAGAGGCGGTGGATGCCCAACAACCCAATGCTAAAGCTACGCCACTATTTGCTGATGTATCGGATAGCTACCAACTGGATTATACCCATCAGGAAAACGATTTTGACGACTATACTGTTCAGATTCTGCTTCCACATAAATATTCCCAATTCGGTCCTTCCCTTTGTGTAGCAGATGTGAACAAAGATGGATTGGAGGATTTCTATGTTGGAGGAGCAGTAAATCAATCGGGAATACTATACCAACAACAAGCTGACGGACAATTTGAACCTATCCGTGGGCCATGGGAAACACACAAAGAGCACGAAGATATTTCCAGCCTGTTCTTTGATGCCAATGGAGATGGTTACAAAGATTTACTGGTTGTGAGTGGGGGCAATGAATTTGTAAAAGATGATCCTCTTCTGCGAGACCGGCTTTACCTGAACGATGGAGAAGGCAGGTTTACGGATGCGAGTGATCACCTTCCTGACCATGCCTTTAGTGGTTCAATTGCCCGTGCCTGTGACTTTGATCAGGATGGTGATGAGGATCTGTTTATTGGTGAACGCCACATTCCGCACCACTATCCTATGCTTGGTTCCGGCTACGTGTACGAGAATACAGGAGGCATATTTAAAGATGTCACAGCGGTTAAAGCTACCGGCCTTACTGAGATAGGTTTGGTGACCGATGCAACCTGGACGGATATAGATGGCGATGGTGATCAAGACCTGGTTGTAGTCGGCGAGTGGATGGGAGTGGTTATCTACACCAATGAGAAGGGACAATTACAAGCTCCTGAAACTATTTCGGATAGCGAGGGATGGTGGTATTCGTTAGCTGCTGCAGATTTTGACGGTGATGGCGATCAGGATTTGGTGGGAGGTAACCTGGGACTGAATTACAAATACAAGGCCAGCAGAGAATCTCCCTTTGAAGTGTATGCATCAGACTTTGATAACAACGATAAGCTGGACATCATTTTAAGCTTTCATGAAGGAGAAGAGCTTTATCCATTACGCGGCAGGCAGTGTTCCTCAGAACAAATGCCTTATATAAAGGAGAAATTCCCGACCTATGATGCCTTTGCGAAGGCGAGTGTTGAAGAAGTGATAGGGGGTCATCATATGGAAACAGCCCTGAACCGTAAAGCTGTCACGTTTGCGAGTACTTATTATGAGAATACCGGTAATGGTCGTTTCGAAGCGAGAGCACTCCCTGCGTTGGCTCAGCTATCGAGTGTGAATGCTATCGAGACGGGGGATTTTGATGGAGATGGTAACCTGGACCTGTTGTTGACAGGTAACCTGTATACATCAGAAGTGGAGACACCTCGCAATGATGCCGGTTATGGGGTTTACCTGCGAGGAGATGGTTCAGGCAACTTCGCAGGGCATTATCCTTATGAAAGTGGGTTATATGCCGACGGAGATGTAAAGCGAACCTCATTGATCCACATCAACGGGCAATCTCATTTGCTGGTGGC
>JAUJEA010000003.1 GCA_030442035.1 Splendidivirga corallicola | reverse complement strand
GAATTTTCATACAGAATCAATCGAAGTATTTTCAAAAAAACAATCTTTCATAAAACTATTGAAAGATTGATGAATCATTCATTGATATTTCAGCAAAATATCAGTTATACGTAAAGTAATAACTCTAAAAGATTAAATACCTACGGCATTTTAGAATTCTCTAAAGGACATTTTGATACTCGAGTCCAATTCAATTGTTACACATCTCAAAAAAGAAACAATTTCTTCAACCTCTTCTCAACTTTTCATCTAGCGCTCAAATCAAAAGTCCATATTCTGTTATATGCTTAGCAAATCCAATCAGAAAAAAATGAACTATTTAAAAAACAATAGTAATTTGATGTCCTAATCCGGCATTCTTTCTTGTCGTTATCATAAAAAGAAATAGTCAAAACATGCAAGAATATTTATTGATATTAAAAGGTGATGGCATGGATGATCTGTCACCAGATGAGCTACAGCAATTGTTAGGGGATTACAAAGCATGGGTGAGCAAACTGGGAGATCAATATGTTACAGGTCAACGTCTACAAAGTACCGGCACATTAGTTCCCAATAAAAACACTGTTATCACTGATGGCCCCTTTCTGGAATCAAAGGAGATCATAGCCGGTTTTTTCCTGATCAAAGCCAAAGATCAGCAACATGCCACGGCCATAGCCCAAAGCTCCCCGCACGTTGGGCTTTATGAAATTGAAGTAAGGCCTCTGGTACAACCGTTGATGCACTAATAAACAATTGAAGAACGACAATCTACATGTTAATAGACTCGTTGATAATCTCTTTAGACGGGAAGCAGGAAAGCTGGTGGCTTTGCTGACAAGGATCTTTGGAGCGGATCATATTCAATTGGCGGAAGATATTGTTCAGGACACATTGCTATCGGCCATGCATCATTGGAGCACAAATGATCTGCCTGATAACCCGGCTGCCTGGTTGACACAGGTTGCTAAGAGAAAAGCGATTAATGAGTTGAAACGCAATGAAACAATCAGAAGACATGAAACCAAACTTGTTGATCTTTTAGGTAGCAACACAGGAGCAATTGATGATATAGCCCTGGAAAAGGAAATCAAAGACAGCCAGCTCAGGATGATATTTACTTGTTGTCATCCTTCACTATCGATTGAATCACAAATCGCCCTAACATTAAAAACATTGTGTGGCTTAAGTGTTAGAGAAATTGCTTCGGCACTATTATCAACCGAAACCACCATCAACAAACGCCTTTATAGAGCCCGACAAAATATCAGAGCACATAAAATTGCCTTCGACGTTCCCTCAGGAGCCAGATTGAACAAGCGGTTGGATGCAGTGATATTGGCACTTTATTTACTATTCAATGAAGGTTACAATTCCTCCCATGAAAATAGTTTGATCCGCAAGGATCTCTGTATGGAAGCCATCCGTTTGACCCATATCCTGATCGAGGGATTTCCTGAAATCTCGAAAATTTATGCCCTGCTTTCTCTGATGTATTTACATGCAGCAAGGTTTGAAGCAAGGCTGGATGATCATGGTACGATTATTATTTTCGAGGACCAGGATAGAGCATTGTGGGATCGGCGATTGATTGTTGCCGGAATGAAGTTTCTCAAAAAAGCTTCTATAGGAGATCAGCTCACAGAATATCATTTAGAAGCGGGCATAGCAGCTGAGCATTGTTTGGCAAAAAATTATAGGGAAACAGATTGGATAAGTATCTATCGCCAATATGAGTTATTATACCAAATCAAATGTAATCCAATCATCGAACTGAATATGGCGATTATCATCAGTCAAGTATCAGGTTTTGAAAAGGCCATCGAAAGGTTGGAAGAAATTGTAAAAAGTAAAACACTTGACCAATATTATCTGCTACCTGCTACGCTAGGGACCTTTTATCTGAAAATTAAGCATTTTGAAAAAGCGATCCATTATTTAAATTCTGCCAAAAAAATGACCTCCTCCAGGCAAGAGATCGATTTTCTTGAAAAGAAACTAAAGGAATGCCAGTGAACTATTCAAATTGTAAATGGTTAAAAGTTAATCGTTTGGAAGTTTTGATGTTCACTTTCTAAAATATTAGATTAGAAATGAAAGTTGTGCCGCTTTTAATGAGCGGCACAACTTTTTGTTTAATGTTTCTACCAAGGTTGTCCTTCGCCTTTTTCGCAATAATTTTTCAAACTATTCATAAAATGGTCCCAGCCCTCCTTGGTCATTTCAAAAGGTGGTTGCCCTGCCCATTTGTCATCAAAATTTCCATGTGTAAAGCTAAAATTAACTTCATCACCCTGCTGCTCCATATCGAATCGCAGTTCGGTACCAATCCAGGTAGGATTAGGGTTGCCAACACACGACCATGAAACTTTTTCTCCAGGTTGAAGTGTGTCCACCCGAAATTGCATTTCCACGATCTTACCGTCCTTATTAAATCGCATATGAGATTCCTCCCCTACTTTCTGCGTAATATCACAATCTTTAGACCACCATCCCATAATTCCTTTTTGGGTGGTGAGTGCTTCATAAACTTTGTCTGTGCTCGTTTTGATTTTGAAATTGTGTGCAATGTCCATAGTACTAATTTTTATGTTTCAATAATCGTTTCTTAGACGACAAGTGAAACCTCTCAATTGAGACATGGCACATTTAGAATAAACAAAATTTATCCAGGTTGTACCAGATCCTTGGACCTGGTACAACCAAATCAAGCATTTAACAAGCTAGTTAACTATCTAATCTCATTCTCAGTAGGTCTTGCTGAGTCTCTTCATGTATGGATTCTTTAATGATCTTGAATCCATATTTGTCATAGAATGTTCTGCCAATTTTATTATCCTTAAAAACCTCCACTTCCAATGTTTTATGAAATTGGTGAACAAAATCCATCAGTTTTCTACCAATGCCTTGTCCGTGTTTTTCCGGTCTTACAAAAATTGCCCCTACTTCATTTCCCATCATACTGATAAAACCATCAAGCCCATCTTCATTTTGGAATACCCATGTTTCAGTAATTGGAATATACACTTCACGTATCTTCTTTTTTTCTTTTTGCAAAAATGCATTCCCCAAAAAAGGATGAGCTACTACAGTTGCTTTGTACCATACGTCCAGCAACGCTTCAATATCTGTTTCTTTATATTTTCTAATCATTTCTTGTTCTTTTTATTGGCTCTGATCATTTTGGTCAGCTGTTTACTTTTTCTTCGTTTCTCCAACATTGTGGATTCGAAATGTTCTTTTTCTCTAACCAGTTTTAAGTAGTTTTCATAGGCAGCCTTATGAATTTCACCTACCTCAACAGCCTTTAAAACAGCACAGTCCTTTTCATGCTTATGGCTACAATTTTTGTATTTGCAGGCTGTGGCCAATCTGGTTATGTCATCAAAAGTGTGTTCCAAACCTTCAGACATTTCCGACATTCCCAACTCCCGCATTCCAGGGGTATCGATTACGATACCTCCATCTTCCAATACAATAAGCTCTCTCTGACTGGTAATATGTTTACCTCTGTCGGTGCTCTTACCAATGGCTCCGGTTTTTAAATAGACTTTACCGATTAATGTATTAATCAAAGTTGATTTCCCCACACCTGAGGAACCCAGCACACAGTAAGTTTTGCCTTTTGAAATCTGTTGTTTCAGAAGGTCAATCCCGAGGTTCGATTCATTGCTAATAGCAATCACCGGAACGTTTTTTATCCGATTTTCAATGGCATCCAAAATATTTTTGGTTTGTATTTCACTGATCAGGTCGATTTTGCTGATAACGATGATTGGTTTTACACTGGAATCATTGCATATGGTGAGATATCTCTCAATTCTGTTTAGGTTAAAATCCCTGTTGACAGCCTGAATGATAAAGGCATAATCCACATTGGTTGCAATGATTTGTTGATCCCCATATTTGCCAATGGCTTTTCGTTTAATGATGGAGCTTCTTTTGAGCACCTTATGAATTAAAACTTTGTCGACATCATATTCGGAAACAGCTACCCAATCTCCAACGGCTGGAAAATCCAACCTGGACTTTGCAGTATATCTTAAGTTGCCAATGATTTCCCCATTGAACTCTCCGCTTTCAGTTTTTATCACATAACTTTCTTTATGCTCTAAAATCACTCTTCCAATGCCAAATGCGCTGAGATTTTCTTGTTTTCTATAATTATCTATGGTCTGATTATAACCCAAATCGTCAAGAGTCATCTTGTTGTTTTGATTTAAATCATTATTTGTTGAATCGTTATTCATGTCAATTTTCTTAAATAATACAAGTGCATCATTTGCCAAAATGGCCAATGCACATAATAATGCTAAAATGTATTGATGAATTTGACAGGTGCTACTGAGCACTCAACAAGAAATGATTATTGATGCTATCAAAGAAAGGTAAATGTAAAGCACCTGCCAGTTATACCGACAACAAGTGCTCTACCGAAGTGATATATAATGATGTTTTATGCATGAGCTGCAAAGGTAGTGAATGTTTTACCTTTGCGAAAGGTAGTTGAAAAGTAATTCCCTCAGATCTCTTAACTTAACATCTATCCCTGTGAAGTCGAATTATATTTCAATGGAGATGTTTACCTTTCCACCGAGACCCTTTTCAACAATTTCAAAAAGTGTCTTTAAAGTAAGGTTACTTCCATCATTTTCAATTCTGGATATGTAAGTCCTCTTTTTATCAACCAGCCCAGCCAGTTGCTCTTGAGTAAGTTTTCTTTCTTCCCTAGCCTTACGTAACAAAAGACCTATCTTAAAGCTTTCAACTTCTCGATCCAAGGAGTCTCTACGATTAGTCCCCTTCTTACCATAAACGGTATCCTTTATCTGTTTCCAGGATTTTGTATTAGGATTTTTCATTGTAATATTCTTTCATCAATTTCAATGCCTTTTTGATTTCACTCTTAGGAGTTTTCTGCGTTTTTTTCTGAAATCCATTTAGTAGGACAACAAGTTTTCCACTATCGAAAAAACAGAAAACTCGCCAGATATTACTACCCAATTGAATTCTGGCTTCATACAAACCATCTGTTCCCTTTAAGAGCTTTAAGTAATTCCCAGGGACATATTCTAGCATTTCGATGGCTTCCAAAATCTTATAGATTTTATCTTGTACTTTCCTGTCCTGCTTTCTTAAAAATTCTTCAAAGTGATGCTTATATGTAATTATCTGACGTATTTTTTCCATAACGCAGAAGGTAACTTAAAAGTTACATTAGTGATAAGAAACTGGAAGTGTTCTGAGACATTCTGGTATGGGTCAAAGAAAACGTTCACTGCTTTTTGACTACACCCTCTTTAATAGAACCGGAATTTTCAAAGCTGGTTATATATTTCCTTCCAGTAAAAAATAAATCCAAAATACATCATTTATTTTGAGCATACAAGAACCCTTTGCATCTGAATCAATTGTTCTAAGTATAAGGATCTAAAACAACCAAATGGTCATATGTTTTACCTGACCACATCTAAAAATTTTTTTAATGCATAATTTTCGATACTTTAATTATGCTAATTTAATTGCGCACCTTGTGCTTAATCTTTAACCAAAATAAACACTATGCCCGGTACCAGAAAAGTAATGGCCCTGCTTATCATCATTTTTTTAGTGGGATATACAATTTTAACATTGAAGCTCTACAATCCACCCAAAGCAACACCCGCAACCAGTGATCCCAAAACCTTCTCTGCTGAAAGAGCTATGACCCATCTCCAGGTAATCGCCAGGGAGCCTCATAGTGCCGGAAGTGCAGAGCATGAGGCAGTAAGAAATTATATTATTGATGAGTTTCAAAAGCTTGGATTAGAAACTTCTACAACAACCCAGGTAGGAGCAAGGGCTGGTAGACGCTTTATTTCCGGAGGCCAGGCCATCAACATTTTGGCCAAATTAAAAGGTACCTCCTCGAATAAAACTATTCTGGTTATGAGTCATTACGATTCACAACCAAACACACCAGGCGCGGCAGATGATGGAGCAGGTGTGGTGGCGATTCTTGAATCGATCCGCGCTTTAAAGGAAACCGGCCCTCTAAAAAACGATGTACTGTTTTTGATCACAGATCTTGAAGAAGTCGGCTTATTGGGAGCCGAGGCTTTTGTGCATCACGAAGATCTAAAGGATATCGGTATGATCCTGAATTTTGAGGCCCGCGGGAATAGTGGCGTCAGCCTGACTTTTGAGTTGTCGGAGGACAATGGTTGGATCATCAGGCAATTTAAGAAAGCTGCAAAATATCCATTAGCCAATTCATTTGCTTATGAAGTATATAAAGTGATGCCCAATGATACGGACTTTAGTATGTTCAGAAATAGTGGTATTTCCGGATTGAACGCAGCCTTTGTAGAAGGTTTCTCCAATTATCATAGCATGACGGATACACCGGAAAATATCAATCAGGGAAGTATACAGCATCATGGTGTACATTTATTGGGCCTGTTACAACATTTTGGAAATATTGATTTGACCAATACCAAAGAGGATGATGCCATTTTCTTTAACCTGATCGCAAACTGGCTGGTCATCTATCCCATTTCCTGGGATGTTCCCCTTATGGTACTTACTGGACTGCTGTTCCTAGTTATATTGATCATGGGCTATAGAAAACGTCGGATTAAAATAGGACATTTATTTATCGGATTCGGATTATTTCTTATCTGCTTTCTATTGGGTATTGGACTCACCTGGTTGTTACAAAAGGGAATTCTTCTGGCATACCCATACTATAGCAATTTCTATGCAGCAAATTTTTACAATGCCAATTTCTATCAATTATCGGTTCTAGGAACTGCCCTATTGTCGTTCGGATTGTGTTATCACTGGGCAAGCAAGCGATATACTCATGAATCTTTGTTCTTTGGGGCTTTGTTTTTCCATCTGATATTAATGGTTGTTTTCAAAGTCTACTTGAATACAGGTGCTTATATTTTATACTTTCCGCTTATCTGCATTTTCATTGTTTATCTTATTACTTTATCATTAAATCTCAGAGAAGAACACAGCCCGGTAACCTGCGGGTCATTACAAATTGTTTTGTTTGCTCCAATATTAAGTTTGTGGATCCCCCTGGCTTATACACTTTTTATTATTTTCACCATTACACTTCCTTTTGCTGCTTTAGGAATTATACTTCTTTCAATGCCCCTGTTGATCCCGTCACTTAGTTCCATCCAGCGTCTGGGCAACAGATTAATTTTATGGGTTGCAGCTGGGTTTACCATAGCCGGATTAGTACTGGCCCATTTGTACTCAGATTATAATGAATCACACCCATTACAGACCAATTTAATGTATGCGGTGGATGCTGATAATCAAAATGCATATTGGATATCCGGAAACAAAAACCTGGATGAATGGAACGCTCAATTCATCCAGGCAGACCAAAAGGAAAGCTTTCCTGAATTTTATCCCAATAGTAACAGACGTTACTGGAAAGGGGAAGCTCCACTGGTAGAGACAACCGTCGGAAATGTGAACGTATTGTCCGATACATTAATAAATGACCAAAGGGTTATGGAATTGGAAATAGTACCAGCTCAAAATACTGCAAGCTTTGAAATGTATTTTCCGGAAAACACGGCCATCAATCAGATCATTGACCGAAAGTTCCCGGCAACAAATGGTAACGCTAACCAGCAGACTTATGTCAGGTTTACTGCGCCACCAAAAGACGGATTAAGGATGAAAATCCGTATGGAAAGTAACGCTAATCATCATTTTACTTTGATAGAAAGATCCATGGGCATTCCAGGGGAAATTTCGAAAAAAATGCCCGCATCTATTATTCCGGGACCGGGTTATATAAGCAATACGACACAGATAAAAAGAACAATAACATTTTAAAAACCTATAAACACACCATCCTTATTGACAAAAGGGGAAAACAAAATGGATAAAGAAGACATCATACAAAAGACCATTGCTTTTGTACGGGAAGAACTTTCGGAAGCTGAGGGAGGACATGATTGGTGGCATATTAAAAGGGTCTGGAAAACCAGTCAACAAATGGCGCAAAAGGAAAATGTTGATGTGCTGGTAGTGGAATTAGGTGCTTTGCTCCATGATATTGCCGATGCCAAGTTCCATAGAGGAGATGAAACCATTGGGCCGGCCAAAGCAACTTCATTTTTAGAAACTATTGATGTGGATAAAAGTATTATTGATCATGTGAAAAACATCATCGAACACGTGTCATTCAAGGGAGGAAATTTTGAAAGAACTTTTTCTTCAAAAGAATTGGATGTGGTACAAGACGCCGACCGGCTAGATGCCATGGGTGCCATTGGTATTGCCAGGGCGTTCAACTATGGTGGTTTTAAAAACAGGCTTATCTATGATCCCGAAATACCCCCAAAACTCAACATGACCAAGGAAGAGTATAAGAAAAGTACAGCGCCAACCATCAATCATTTTTATGAAAAACTGCTATTGCTTAAAGATAAAATGAACACCAACACGGGAAGAGAAATGGCCCGGAAACGCCATGATTTTATGGAACATTTCCTGGAACAATTCTACAATGAAGTAGGAGAAAGGTTCTTCTTTCAAACCCAATAGCCATTAGTTTCACTTTGTCATGTTAAGAGGAATTAGTAATTAATAATGAGTAATGAACAATAAGAACATCAAACCTATTGCTAATTATTCATTACTAATTCTACTTGCCCAGAATAGTTAAAGCATTTTGCTTGTAAGTTCTGCTGATAGGTAAATTTTGCTCGCCAATGACAACCGCTTCCTTTGAGTAAGAAGCTACTTTACCGGTATGGATAATAAAGGAACGATGGATCCTAAGAAAAAGATCAGGCAAACGCTCCTGCAGTTTGCTTATCTTTTCTTTAGTAATAATGACCTCTCCCGATATCTGATTAATTTTGACATAATCTCCCAGGCTTTCAATAAAGGTGATCTCATCAAAAGCTATCTTGCTGGTTTTGCGATCAGATTTTACCGATAAATAACCTTTTTGCATTTTACTTTTTTCATCAGCCATCATCTCAATGGTGCGCTCTTTATGAAATGACTGACGTACCAGCAAGACAAAAGCTTTAAGGAACACGATAAGGTAAAGCGTTGTGGCCAGGATAAAGACATCCGATGCGACAGGCCCCATGTTGGCAATGTCATAGTTGGCAAGGAATATAAAAGCAATGGTGATAACCACCATTTCCAGATACATTGAGATAATGATCGTGTAAATGAAATACAAGATGAATTTGGGATACCTTCTTTTTAAAAGATATTGCGGAACCAGATAATAGTTAAAAAAATAGGATGTTGCCAACACCACAGGCAATAAAAATGATACAAAATAGAAAGCATGGATATAACTATGATAGGACCTTCCAAAAATGATCGTCAGAACGAGACCAGCCAGTAGCCAAAACAATACATGCAAAAAAATCTTCATAGGCTTTTGCTTGCAAATTTGTTTAATTCATCGCAATAAATAGACAAATGTCGACGAAATACAGGTTTATCCATGGATTCTACCTTGCCACATCCCGGCCTCAGTCCTAGCTTTGATTCTGACATTGTTATACTAAATTTGATAAAATTATGACAGAATTATTTTACATGGGTGGGCCATTGTTTATGGGCATCTTAACCTTGTTCCTAATCACCATTTTAGCCATTGCCGTATTTCATGGCCTCAGTATTGGTAAAAATAAAATTAATGACATTGACCAATTAAGACACAAACTCACTTATATTAAATCTTTTGGTTTGTGTGCTTTGGTAGTTGGTATTTTGGGACAGCTTATTGGATTGTATTCGGCTTTTGATTCTATTGAAAACCTTGGTGGCTCCATTCCACAGGAGATGCTTGCAGGCGGATTAAAAGTTTCTATGATCACCACGATCTATGGCGCCATTATTTTTATTATCTCCTATTTATTATGGCTTGGTTTGGATGGATTGATCAAAAAAGGTATTTCAAATCAATAAGCTTTCGTCATTCTTTTTAGTCAAGACCATCTGTATTCATATGGATAGAAGATATGCCCTACATGCTACATCGGTATTAACAAATTTCCTAAAACTCCGAAGGTCAAAAATTCTTATAGTTTAAAGGATGGATTCAGTTGCATGGTTAGCTTATGAATCCTTTAGGCGGCTACTTTTGTAGCTGCCGTTTTTTATCACTCCATATCTTCACTAAATTACATCCTACATTGTAAATCTCGAGGATTGATGAGTGCATATATTATTTCTACAGACCGTTTGGGACTTAGAAATTGGAAGGAATCGGATATTGATCCATTCATCGACATGAATAAGGATGAGGCGGTGATGGAATTTTTCCCCCGAATACTAACCGATGAAGAATCAAAAAGCCTTGTGAGCATCTTTCTGAATCATTTTGAGGATCACGGCTTTACTTATTACGCGGTAGAAAAGTTGAATGATCAGGAGTTCATTGGATTCATAGGACTTAAGTATCAAACTTTCGAAAGTGATTTTACACCTTGTGTGGACATTGGCTGGAGAATTAAAAGAGCTGCATGGAATTTTGGTTATGCCACAGAGGGAGCCAAAGCTTGTTTAGAATATGGATTTAAAGCGCTGGATCTTAAAGAAATTCTGGCCTTCACTCCCTGTTCCAATGAAAAATCACAGAATGTTATGAAGAAAATTGGGATGAGTAAAGTTGCCACTTTCGAACATTCCCGTATGCTGGCATATGATCACTTAAAAGATTGTGTTGTTTATAAAAAAATGCTGACAAATGAATCAAACTACCTGGATCGGTGAATTTCTTTCTCAATCCGTTTATAGAATGGATGAGAATACGGTCAAGATCGAAAAATGCCTTCAGGAATTGAATGAGGAAGAAATATGGCAAAGACCAAATCAATCATCGAACAGTGTTGGAAATCTGTTGCTACACCTCTGTGGGAATATCACACAGTATATTATTGCATCATTGGGGGAAACTGAGGACAATCGGCAACGAGATGAAGAATTTCAGGCAACCGGAGGATTTAGCAAATCTGTTTTGTTGGAAAAACTCGTCTCAACAGTAAGTAAGGCTAATGAGGTTATTAAGAATGCCAGTCAAAAGAACTTGTTACAAACCAGGTCTGTACAGGGTTTTAACTTTTCGGGAATAGGCATTGTCTTGCATGTTGTAGAACATTATTCTTATCACACAGGGCAAATCGCTTTTTGGATCAAACTACTTAAAGATAAAGATCTGGGGTTTTACGATGGTGTGGATCTCAATAAAAAGAATGAGTTTTAAAATTGAAAGAAGTTACAAGCAAATTATGTATTCTTAATTTGTCTATGCCTTTCCAATAAAAGTTGACTCAACAAGACATCTCTAAACCAGCTTGAACAGCATTGTACAGCGTTGATGCCATTATCAGTTTGGTTTTTCTTTGGATTAATTCTACAAATTCTTGGAATTATATTAAATTGATGAAAAGATGAGCTAATGCAAAAATTATATTGCAGTGTTTCGGCTTTTCATTATGTCAGAGACATTTAATCTTTATAGCAAAGCGTGATAAAACATGCCAGTCCCATAGGGATGATATGCTGTACCTACTGCACAAAATCTGTAGAGAGAATCTTTCTAGTCCTTACAGGACATCGTAGTTTAAAAAATCTTTCGAAAACTCAGTCCTCCAAATTCGCCATTAAAGCCAGCCTTGGAATATCAAGCAATTCGATCTTCTTTCCGTTCAGTCTGACTATCTTTTCCTTATTAAAATCCGACAACGTTCTTATGACTGTTTCGGTTGTCATTCCTGCAATATCGCCAATTTCCCTTCTCGTTAAATGCACATCGAGTATGGTACCACCGGAACTGACACCAAAACGTTCCTTCAGCATTAACAACGTTTCGGCTAACCTTTCCTTAACGGTTTTTTGTACAACGCTTGCAAGCTTCTGTTCCGACTGTCTTAAATCTTTGGTAAGCAATTGAATAGTATTTATGGAAAGCTTAGGATTGTTCTCCAATAATTCAAAGAACTTATCCTTTGAGAGAGCACATATATAACTATCTTCGATTGCAATGGCACTGCCTCGATATTTTTCTCCGCTTAAAACGGCCCTGTATCCCAACAAATCTCCGGGGCCTGCCAAACGAACTATTTGTTCCTTTCCCTGGTCACCCATTTTCGTCACCTTTACCTTACCATCGTGAATACAGTATAGACAATACGGGAAATGGTTATCATAGAAAATCACCTGCCCTTTTTTGTAAAAATTCATTCGCTTGGTATCGGACAGATGTTCTTTTTCACTTTTGTTGAGAGCACAGAACAAATCATTTTCTCTGTCACAATTAGCACAGGAGGGTTGATTTAAAACATGTTTGTTCATTTTAAACCTGTTTGAATCTTCAAGCTAAGTTGAAAATTATCCTGACTAAAACCTTTTACATATATCATCACAAAAGATGATTTGTGTCATGCCATTAATTGATCTGCATCATATTGCGAAGTTCATTTAGTTTTACTTTTACTTCGAGATATTTATTTTTAAGCCCAGGCTTTATTAACGAACAGAACATGGTAGATATAACGCATAAATCCAATACACTCAGGCAGGCCATCGCAGAAGCTACTGTTAAAGTAAGTAAACAGGAAACCATTGAAGCGATAAAGCATGACGCTGTTCCTAAGGGTAATGTGTTTGAAATGGCAAAGGCCGCCGGGTTACTGGGCGTAAAAAAAACACCCGATCTACTGCCTGACTGCCATCCTTTACCTATCGAATATACCCGTATCGACTATGAGTTGGATGGATTGGAAATTAAAATTAATATAGAAGTAAAAACGATTTATAAAACCGGTGTCGAAGTAGAGGCTATGCATGGAGCGAGCATTGTCGCACTTACCATGTACGATATGCTAAAACCGATCGATAAAGGTGTAGAGATTCGTAATATCAGGTTGATTAGCAAAAAAGGAGGAAAATCAGACTTTAAAGATAAGTACAAAAAGGATTTGACTGCGGCTGTCATTGTCTGTTCAGATACTATATCAGCGGGTAAAAAGGAAGACAAAGCGGGCTCCGCTATTTCGAAAAAATTAACGGATTGTTCCGTGAAAATCGCTGATCATATAGTAATACCGGATGAAAAACAAATCATACAAGAAAAGGTGGAACACTACTGTGATCAAAAAACAGATATGATTATTTGTACCGGTGGTACGGGTCTTTCTCCCAGAGATGTAACACCGGAAGCTATTCTTCCTTTACTCGATAGAGAGATACCTGGTATCGCCGAAGCTGCCAGAAGCTATGGGCGGGATAGAACACCCTATTCCATGCTCTCAAGAAGTGTCTCTGGAGTCAAAGGAGAGACGCTTATATTGGCGCTTCCCGGATCAACGAAGGGAGCTAAAGAAACGATGGACGCACTTTTTCCATCATTGTTGCATATTTTCAGAATCTTAAAAGGTGGCAGACATGATTGAGTCAAAGCTTTTCGTTTGATGGAAATAACTGAAAATCTAATTTTTGATTTAATTTTGTAGATACAAGATCTAAAACAGGCACCACGAGAATAACATAAATCACAAAGGGAACAATCGGAACTTTATTGATCTTTGATTTAGTTGATATAAGAATATCAAGTGGTATCTTAGCTAAGATGAACTAACATGGATAAATTGGAATCTATTCAAGAAGAAGTGAAATTGGATGAAGCTGGCAAAGTAGCTTTAATGCAGGAAATCGATCAGTTAAGAAAAGAGAAAAATGCGGTGATCCTGGCCCATTATTACCAGGAACCTGAAATTCAGGATGTAGCAGATTATGTTGGCGACAGTCTTGGACTCTCACAACAGGCCGCTAAAACGGAAGCTGATATGATTGTCTTCGCCGGTGTTCACTTCATGGCTGAGACTGCCAAGATCCTCAATCCAAATAAAAAAGTCATCCTTCCTGATCTTGATGCTGGTTGCTCTCTGGCTTCCTCTTGTCCTCCTGAAAGCTTTGGAGAATTTGTGAAGGCCCATCCGGACCATGTGGTAGTCACTTACATCAATTGTTCAGCTGAAATAAAGGCGCTAAGTGATATTGTTTGTACCTCCTCCAACGCACTTAAGATAGTTAATTCTATTCCAAAGGATAGACCTATCATCTTTGCGCCGGACAAGAATTTAGGCAAATATGTGATGAAGCAAACGGGCAGAGAAATGCTGCTTTGGGATGGTGCTTGTGTGGTTCATGAGGCCTTCTCCATTGATAAATTAATAGAAATACATAAAAGCCATCCTGAGGCCGAAATCATTGCGCATCCCGAATCTGAAGAACACATTCTGCAAACTGCTAATTACATTGGTTCTACTTCGGGCATGATCAATTATGTAAAGAAATATCCGGAAAAAGAGTTTATCGTTGCCACTGAAGCGGGTATCTTGCATCAGATGCAAAAGGATGTACCAGATGTAAAACTGATCCCAGCACCTTCTCATGAAGATAATACATGTGCCTGCAGTGAATGTGGTTACATGAAAGTAAATACCTTAAGAAAACTCTATTTATGTATTAAACACGAAAGGCCTGAAATAGATGTTCCCCGGACTATACGTGAAAGAGCTCTTCTACCTATCGAACGAATGCTTGAAATTTCTAAGTAATCTGAAATGCCAAATTCAGATTTCCTTATTATTGGTTCCGGCATAGCAGGATTGACTTTTGCCGTAAAGGTAGCCCAGGCCTGTCCGGACAAAAAAGTCACGATCATCACCAAAGCTGACGAAAGTGAATCAAACACAAAATATGCACAAGGTGGTATTGCGGTAGTATTAAATGAAAATGATTCATTTGATAAACATGTGGAGGACACATTAAGGGCTGGAGACGGTCTCTGTGATCTGGAGGTGGTCAATATGGTCATCAAAGAAGGGCCGGAACGTTTGAAAGAGATCATCGAAATCGGTGCAAGGTTCGATGTAAATTATTCAGGGGGTTTTGATCTTGGAAAAGAAGGAGGGCATTCTGAAAATCGTATTGTTCATCATAAGGATATAACAGGATATGAAATAGAAAGGGCGCTACTCCATAAAATTTACACCACATCGAACATAGAAATATACTCCCACCATTTCGCCATTGACCTGATTACAGAACATCAGATCAAAAAAAAGGTCACGGAGCCCAATCCGGACCTGACGTGTTATGGTGCCTATGTACTCAATCAAAAAACCGGAAAAATTGAGAAGTACACAGCCAACATCACGATGCTTGCTTCGGGAGGTACAGGACAGGTTTATGGCCATACTACCAATCCTTTGATAGCTACCGGCGATGGCATTGCCATGGCCTATCGTGCCAAGGCTAAAATTAAGGACATGGAATTTATACAATTCCATCCAACTGCGCTTTATGAACCTGGTGGCGTTTCCCCTTCTTTTCTGATTTCCGAGGCTGTGCGAGGTTTTGGTGCAAAACTAAAAACAAGAAAAGGCAAAGCGTTCATGCACAAATATGATGAACGAAAGGAATTGGCTTCAAGAGACATCGTTTCAAAGGCCATAGATAATGAACTCAAAAATTCAGGGGATGATTATGTATGCCTGGATTGCACGCATTTGGATATTGAACTTTTTAAACAGCACTTTCCTAATATTTACAAAAAGTGCCAAGGCATTGGTATTGACATAAGCAAAGAGCTTATTCCTGTAGTACCTGCTTCTCATTATTTGTGTGGGGGCATTAGTGTTAATGAACACGGACAAACTTCTATCAAAAATCTTTTTGCTTGTGGAGAATGTTCTCACACGGGTTTACATGGTGCCAATCGTTTGGCTTCCAATTCTTTGTTAGAAGCACTTGTCTATGCAGAACGTTCTTACAAAAAAGTGATCAAAGATATTGTGGACATTGTTCCTCCGGGGGAAATTCCCGAATGGAATGAAGAAGGCACTACTGAACCGGATGAATTGGTACTGATTACTCACAACCGAATGGAGTTGCAAGCCGTCATGCGAGACTATGTTGGTATTGTACGTTCTGACAAGAGACTTAACCGGGCTTTAAAGAGATTACACTTGCTCTACAAGGAAACTGAAGAGCTCTATGACACCACAAAAGTTTCTCCACAATTGTGTGAATTAAGAAATCTCATCACCATTGGTTATCTCATTGTTAAGCAATCCATAGCAAGAACAGAGAACAAAGGGGCCTATTATAACAAGAATCTGGATTAAAGTATTCCCTCAAGGCTCTTTTCCTGGTACATTCCTCTCTCCCGAGGTTTTGATTTTCCCGCAAGGTTTTCAACTATGATAGCAATCTTTAATACATGATCAGCATCATAGTTTGTCAATGCATTCAATTCTTCCTTTGTCGTTCCAATATATTAATCACCTTAACAGCTTATCATGGTCAATAATAATGTACATAATTTCCATATTCCGGTCATGGGAACGGGATTTACAATAGATACTCCTCTTAAGGTAGCTCATTTTGGAATCTCATCGGTTATTTCGCTCGTGGACGATATACTCATGGAAAAAATGAGAGGACATTATTGCAGGAAATATAACCGAGTTTTTGAGCCGATAGATGACAAACAGGAAGATTTCAGAGCGAAAAGAATTACGGCATATCTGAATCTAATTAATGAACTGGTCAATCAGAATTTTGAAAAACTCAAAAATTCAGAACCTGGCGGGGGAAGTCAGCTCGAAAAATATTTTGATTTACTTCCTGACTCATCTCCGTTGAAAAAGGAATACTTGAATATATTACAAAGCTCACGAAAGGAGGAAAGATATGGAAAACAAGAGAAACTGATGAAGAAATTGTCATGTGGTTCGATTGATGTGAACATTATGACAAAGCTTGACAAGGCTAATTACAGGAATAAAAATGAAAAATTGCCAGTGGAATTTAATGATGCTCAATCAGCTTTAAGAGGATATGCAAACAGCAAGTTAAATTCTTCTATTGTTTTTTCCGCTGGTATGAATCCCAGGTTATACACATACATCGAACAGTTTGAGGATTTCTTTCCGGATGAAAATGGTAACTTTAAAAAGAGGATTGTGCTTAAAGTAAGTGATTTTCGATCGGCTATGATACAGGCAAGGTTCCTTGCAAAAAAAGGTTTATGGGTCTCAGAATATAGAATTGAGTCGGGACTGAACTGTGGCGGACATGCTTTTGCTACCAATGGCTTTCTTTTAGGTCCGATATTGGAAGAATTCAAGCTCAAAAGAGAAGAATTGGTTCAATCAACTTTTGAAGTATACAAGGCAGGCCTTTTGGAAAAAGGTATAGAAGCCTCTTTCGCTCCATCCCTAACGATAAGTGCTCAAGGTGGAATCGGAGAAGCTTCGGAGCATGATTTTCTACTGAAATATTATAAAATAGATTCAACAGGCTGGGGAACCCCCTTTCTGCTGGTGCCGGAAGCTGTTAATGTTGATAATACTACGTTATCACTTTTGGCTAAAGCCAAAGAAAAAGACCTTTATCTAAGCAATATTTCGCCATTGGGTGTTCCTTTCAATACAGTTAAAGGGAATACCAAAGACGAGGAAAAGCTGGATCTGATCAATAAAAATCGACCGGGTAGTTCATGCCCAAAAAAATACGTTGCCATTAATACGGAATTCTCTGACAAAGCTATGTGCCTTGCTTCGAGAGAATACCAATACTTAAAAATCAAAGAGATAAAAGGTAAGGATCTGCCAATAGACGAGGAGGTAAAAGCCATTGATAAAGTGATTGAAAAATCATGTATTTGTGTGGGTCTTGGTACAGCTGCCTTATTGGTCAATGATCTCGATACCAGGCAGGAGGGAAATGGGGTCTCAGTTTGTCCGGGGCCAAACATGGCCTATTTTTCAAAGGTCGTATCACTTAAAGAAATGGTTGATCACATATACGGAAAAGGGCCATCGCTTACTTCAGAGCACAGGCCAAATATGTTTGTCAAGGAACTTTCCATGTATGTTCATCATTTGAAAAACGATTTAAACGAAACGCTCGAAAACATCAGCAGAAAGCGGCTGGATTACTTAAATAGTTTCAAGGAAAATCTATTGAACGGAATTCAATATTATAAAGATCTATTTTCGGGGCTGTTAGAAGAATCTGAAAAAAGTAAGGAAAAGATTTACCATCAACTTAACGCATTTGAGCAAGAAATCATAAGCCTCAACATTCGAATGGAGGCATCCGTGGGAATATGATCACGGAAAAAGCTCAGAGGTTAATGATCAATGGAACTAAAACCAATCGATACCCAAAAATATTAAGGTGACCATCAGTAAAACAACCAAATAAGGAAAAGCCATTTTGATCATTTTAAAGTAGGAAAGTTGTATCCGTCCTGCAATGTTATTCGTGAGTAAAAATAGAAAAGCTGCCTGACCATTAGGTGTAGCAATCGATGGGATATTGGTACCAACATTAATGGCTACAGCTACATTTCTTAATTGTTCAGGATCTCCGGCCAGCAACTCAGCTGCCTGTTTCATGTAAATAGTAGCGACAAACACATTATCGCTTATAATCGATAACAAGGCAGAAGCCATAAAAAAGAAATAGGTTTGACTTATTCCATCAAAGGTCATCGCATGTTCCAGAACAGGTTCGAATAAGTGATTATGTTCGATCATGGCAACCACCACAAAAAAAGTTATGAGCAAAGAGACGAAGGGTGTTCCTTCCTGGAATGCATTTCCGATGGTGTGCTCATTGGTTTTTCCCATCACCGTGGCTAATAGGACGATAATGGAAAGTCCTATTAATCCGACTTCAGCCAGGTGAAGGGCCAATGCTACAATCAACCATACGGCACAAGCCGCTTGAGACAAGAGGTACCATTTTTTGGTTCCGGTCATGTGTTGCTCCGTTTCTTTGGCGCTGTTTTCTAAAATAACCCGCACCTGTTTTGGTAGCTTATAACCGTAGTCACCTACTTTGTGAAGTTCGATATATATACAGGTGAAAAAACCAAAGAAAACCACAGGTATCGTGATGTGGGCCATGTTGATGTAAAATTCACCGAAAGTCCAATTCATTGTTGAAGCTATCAACAAGTTTTGCGGCTCCCCCACCATGGTCGAAACTCCTCCCAGTGCTGTACCAACAAGTCCATGCATAAGCAGGTTTCTAAGGAAACCATCAAAATTTTGAAGGTCTTCTCGGGCTATGGCATGTTTTTCTCCATCGGACTTGTCTCCCGGAACCCGTTCCTCAATACTGGTGGCATTATAGATCCTATAAAAAGTAGTCACCACTGTGATCATTACAGCAGTTACAGTAAGTGCATCCAACCAGGCGGAGAGTATGGCTCCCAAAAAACAAAAAGTGAGAGACAACAGCATTTTGGATTTGATGCCTACGAGGATCTTGGTAAAAATATAGGTAAGGAGATCTTTCATGAAATGAATGCCTGCCACCATGAATAATAGTAGCATTATCACCTGCAAATTGTTTTGGATCTCATGGTATACCTCCTCAGGACCAACCATACCCATAAAAACAATCTCTATTGTGATTAGTCCACCGGGCAAAAGAGGGTAGCATTTAAGTGCCATCACTAAGGTTAGGATGAATTCGAATAAAACCATCCAACCCGTGATTGTAGGCCCGGCAATATAATAAAGCAAGGGGTTTAAAAGTAAAAATAAGATGATCAATTGTTTGTACCACGCCGGACTGTTTCCCAGGAAGTGTTTGAAAAATATTCGATACCCTTTCATAAAACCTGCTCGTAACTAATTAATTTAAAGGTTGTGCGTCTTGTGGGTTATATGCTTTATTAATTATCTGCTAAAGCTATTAACTACGTGAATAAGTTCCGAATGTTTAAAAAAAGAATGTAACTCAGGTAAGTTATTTTTTAAAATAACTGAAAGCATTTTCCAATGAATGGATTAGGCTGGGTAAAATGAGTGATTAAATGTCGCTGAGATATCAAAAAATAAGATTTATTCAACATTTTTTTGTGTTCAAGCAAGTAAAAGACGATATTTATTAATTAAAACTAATTGAAATGGTAGGATTTTTTGAACATCAATATTTAAAGTACAAGAAACAACACCTGGGCAACCTAGTGGCGATGGCATATGCAGATGGCCATCTGCATGAAAGCGAAAAGGAACTACTACTTAAAATTGGTAAAAACTATGGGTTGAAGGAATGGCAAATCGAAAAGATCATCGATAATCCGGAGAAGCTTTCCCTGAACATTCCCTCAGATGTTCAAAACCGTTTGGATCAGCTGTTTGATTTGGTAAGTCTGATACTGGCCGATGGCGTTGTAAACAAAAATGAAATGACCGTCTGTGAGCATATAACTGAAAGTTTTGGATTCGCTAAGTCAGTTATTGATGATATTATGGAAATGCAAAGAGCAGGTGAGGTTTCCAGAGAAGATTGGACGGCTTTCAAAGAGGATCACCAAAAATATTTGTTAGCAGAGAAGTAACAAAAAAACCTTCTTTAGCAGAAAGAAGGTTTTATATGGTATTTATTAGATGTAGCCTAGAAGGCGTATCCGTTGTTTTCAATCAATTTGTCAGCCACCCTTCTTCTGGCCTCCTTTAGATTAAAAGGATCAATCTTAGTGAAGCGCTTAAGGCCAAGCAACATCACTCTTAACTCATCTCCCTCAGCAAATGCATATATAGCTTCTTTTCCAGCATTATTGATCACATTTACGGCATGGTGAAGGTTAATGACGGACATATCAATTTGAGTCTGACATGCTTCTTCCCCCCACAGGCCAACCAGTTTCTCTGTCCTTAGTATAGTGGATTCCGCTGCGTATATTTCCGTGAGCATATCAGCCATATTCATCAGGATCTCCTGTTCATCACTGATTTTCATCATCAATTTTCTTACAGCGCCACCGGCTACCATCAAGCCTGCTTTCTTAAGATTTCTGAGCACTCTTTTTTCGGCATCAAAGAGCTTGGTGTCGTCCGGAACACTAAAATCGGGAATACTGGTTAACTCATTTGCCACTTCCTCTGCTGGCTTCATCAGGTCAAGCTCACCCTTCATCGCCCTTTTTAGTATCATGTCGATCATCAACATCCGGTTGATCTCATTGGTGCCTTCATAAATACGTGTGATCCGGGCATCTCTATAAGCTCTGGCCATTGGGGCATCTTCCGAAAAACCCATACCACCATATATCTGCACCGCCTCATCAACTATGTAGGAGAGTACCTCTGAACCGTGTACTTTGCTAATCGAACATTCAATGGCAAATTGGGCAATACCCCTTAACTTAGCTTCACTATCATCCACACCCTTGGCCTTCAAAGCATCAATTCTATCGTCAATGTTTTGACCAGCTCTATAGTTAAGTGATTCAGTAACATATGTTTTGGTAGCCATGGTGGCTAACTTCTGCTTAATTGCACCAAAATTGGAGATGGATTGTCCGAATTGTTTACGTTCATTGGCATAGTTGGTAGATAAAGTAATTACCTCTTTCATTCCACCAATACCCCCGGCACCAAGCTTGATCCTCCCAATGTTGAGAATATTTACTGCGATCTTGAACCCATTTTCTCTTTCTGACAATAAATTTTCTTTGGGAATCTTGCAGTCATTGAAAAAAACCTGTCGCGTGGAAGAACCTTTAATACCTAGCTTCAGCTCTTCATCATTCATCGTAATTCCTTCAGCTGTGCGTTCAACAATAAAGGCTGAAAGTTTTTCATCATCATCGATTTTTGCAAAAACGATCAAAAGATCGGCATAGCCAGCATTGGATATCCACATTTTTTGTCCGGTGATGGAATAATATTTTCCATCATCGGTCAGAACAGCTTTTGTTTTTCCCGAATTGGCATCAGAACCTGCGTCCGGTTCAGTTAAACAATAACAACCTATCCATTCGCCGGAAGCTAGTTTCGGCAGGTATTTTTGTTTCTGCTCTTCAGTTCCATAATACAAAATAGGAAGTGTACCTATTCCGGTATGTGCACCATAGGTAGTAGAGAATGATCCTGCAGAACCAAGAATATCCGCGATCAATAACGACGTATTGAAGTTCATACCTAATCCACCATATTCTTCGGGAATTGAAATGCCCAGCAGACCAAGTTCACCGGCTTTTTTCAATAAGTCCCCCCCTAAATCATATTCACCTTTTTCCAGTCTTTCAGCAACTGGTTTTATTTCATGATCAATAAAATCCTGAGTGGCCTGGGCCATCATTTTTTGTTCCTCTGAAAATTCCTCAGGAATGAACACATTTGCCGCCTCTGTTTCCCGGATGAGAAACTCTCCTCCTTTGATTGCATCTTTTTTTTCGGCCGTTTCCATATTAATTAGTTTTAAATCGTAATCTTATCATGTTTACAATGCTTTTTATTTAATGCCATTAAAATAAGCAATATGATAAAAGCTTGCAGGTATTAGGTCTCAGGTTTCAGCTTTTACGCTGTTTTTAGCCTGCCAAAGATTATCTGATACCTGAAACCTGATAGCTAATGGCATTAGCTTTTTATTATTCAATTCTAAAAGGGCTAGTCAACTTTAATTCAAAAATTCATATATTCCTGCCACACCCTGACCTCCTCCTACACAAGCTGTGACCATGCCATATTTCTGTTTTCTCCTTCTCATTTCGTTAAACAGTTGAATGGATAGCTTCGCTCCGGAACAACCAAGAGGATGACCCAAAGCAATCGCACCTCCGTTTGGATTAATCTTATCCAGGTCAAGGCCGAGCTCCCGAATGACCGCCAACGATTGTGTAGCAAAGGCTTCATTTAATTCAATCTGTTCAATATCATTTAATTTTAGTCCTGCACGATCCAGTGCTTTCGGTACTGCTGCCACAGGCCCTATCCCCATGATCCTGGGATTTACACCCGCTGCACAGTAGGACATGAGGCGTGCGATGGGTTTGAGATTCAACTCTTTCACCATTTTCTCCGACATGACCATTACAAAAGCAGCGCCATCGGAAGTTTGTGATGAATTACCGGCTGTTACCTTACCTCCGGCAGCAAAGGCTGGTCGAAGTTTCGAAAGCACTTCCAAATTGGTATCCGCTCTTGGGCCCTCATCAGTGTCCACCACATATTCCCGGGTTTTCTTCTTACCGCTATCATCTACATAAGTTTCACTTATCGTAACCGGTACAATTTCGTCTTTGAATTTACCCTCCTTGATAGCCGTTACAGCTTTTTGATGAGAGTTATATGAAAACTCATCGGCGTCTTCCCTTGTTATGTTGTAATCCAATGCCACCTGTTCCGCTGTGATCCCCATACTCAAATAGTATTCCGGGTGATTTTCAGCAATCTTCCAGTTCAAAGCTGTTTTATAACCCATCACGGGTACAAGCGACATGCTTTCGGTACCTCCGGCGATAATACAATCGGCCATACCTGCATGAATGCGTGCCGAAGCAATATTTATAGCCTCAAGTCCGGAGCCACAATACCTATTGATAATCATTCCCGGCACTTCAATAGGCATAGAGAGTAAGGATATGATCCTACCCATTTGCATACCTTGTTCAGCTTCCGGAACGGCATTACCAACGATCAGATCGTCAACTCGTTTCGGATCTAATCCATCAATAGAATTTACCAAATGTTTAATGACATCCGCAGCCAGATCGTCTGGCCTTGTGAATCTAAATCCACCCCTCTTGGCCTTTCCCACCGCGGTTCTATATCCTGCTACTATATATGCATCCATATTGTAAGATTTTTAGATTTTAGATAATAGACATTAGATTTCTATCTAAGAATTTGCTAATGATTTTTCTAACCCAACAATCATTCTTTGTATCTCCTGAATATTATCCATTGTATTGTTTAGTTCATTATCAGTTATAAACTCAAGATCATGAGCCAAAATTAATTGGGTTTCCAGCTCATAGGCAGAGCCAAGACTTATTCTAAGAAAATGTGTAAACTCTTTATTTCCCATTTTACCACTTCCTTCAGCGATATTGGAAGGGATGGACACAGCACTTCTCCTTATTTGCTGTATAAGTCCATACTTTTCGTTTTCAGGAAGACTTCTGGATATATCATAAATCTGCTTAACCAGCGTTCTGGCATTTTGCCATACCTTTAATTCCCTGAAATTATGCACTTTTGAATCTTTTATCTTAAGTCTTATTTCTACAATCTAATTTCTAAGGGGTTTACCCTTAAATAAAATACTTTGTATTCTTTCGAGTGTTTTCTTTTCACCTGTCAGGCTTAGGAAAGCTTCTCTCTCCAGATCGAGCAAGTATTGTTCCGAGACCATTGTTGGGGAGGACAGGTCTCCGCCGTTCATGACCCAGGACAATTTTTGTGCGATTTTCACATCATGATCTGAAATGTAGTTTCCATATTTCATGCCCATGATACCCGCCTGGAAAAGTGCCAGTCCTGTTTTACCCTGAACTTTAATGTCTTTTCTTTCGACAGGTTTAGTATATCCTGCTTCTGCCAGTTCTATGGCAGAAGCTTTCGCATCTGCTAAAAGACGTGATCTGTTGATGGTAATCTGATCGCTTGGTCTGATGTATCCCAGCTCTCTCACCTCGTGCGCAGAGGTTCCCACTTTCGCAGTAGCTATATTCATAAAATGCTCTTGCAGCTTATTTAGTTCCGGATCACCTGTGACGTAAGCATCAGAAGCTCGTAAGGTCATTTCCTTCGTACCCCCTCCAGCGGGTATTAAACCGACACCTACCTCAACCAAACCCATATATGTTTCCGCATGGGCCTGTATCTTATCACTATGGAGGGACAGTTCACAACCTCCGCCAAGTGCCATGCCTGATGGTGCAATAACGACCGGAACTGAAGAATACCTGGCGCGCATCATTGTCTTTTGAAATTGGGCGATCATGAGATTAACCTCATCAAACTCCTGTTCACATGCATACATAAAAAGCATGGCAAGGTTGGCTCCTGCAGAAAAGTTCTGCCCTTCGTTTCCAATGACCACTCCGCGGTAATTCTCTTCAGCCAAATTAATAACCGTGTGAATGCCTTGCACAACCTCCGGACCCATTGAATTCATTTTAGTATGAAATTCCAGGTTCAGGATTCCATCGCCAATATCGAATATGGTTGCCCCTTTATTACTCCAGACAACCTTGTTTTCACGCAAATTATCAAGGAGGACAAATCCTTCCGTACCCGGAATAGTCTGATATGTTTTGGAAGTTATATCATAATATTTTCGTTGACCATTTTCATTGGAGTAAAAAGAAGTAATACCACCCTCAATCATGTCATAAACCCATTGACTTGGCTTATTCCCTGTCTCTTCCATATGCTTGACGGTTTCTTCTACACCAAGAACATCCCATGTTTCGAAGGGTCCGAGCTCCCAGGCAAAACCTGCACTTACCGCCTGATCAATTTTATAAAGATCATCTGCTATTTCAGGAATTCGAAATGAGCAATATTTAAAAATATCATAGAAAGTTCTGCGATAGAATTCGCCTGCCTTATCTTTGAAATTGACCAATGTTTTTATTCTTGTTTTAAGATCTTCCTCATCCTTAACGGCCTCAAGTGCCTGATATTTAGCCCTTGTTCTTGGGCCGTATTCATAAGTCTTCAGATCAAGTTCAAGAATTTCTCTCTCTCCCTTTTCATTCTTGGTCTTTTTAAAATAACCTTGCTTGGTTTTATCACCCCACCATTTTCTATCATGGAGCTCTGATACTATCTTGGGCAACTTAAACGCATCTCTCGATTCATCCTGAGGAAGTCCTTCATAAAGATTGCTGGCAACTTTCACAGTAGTGTCCAATCCCACTACATCCATGGTTCTGAACGTGGCAGATTTAGGTCTACCAAGAACAGGGCCAGTAAGTCTGTCAACCTCTCCAACAGTCATTTCCATATCTTCAATGGTATGCATTCCGGACATAATAGCATATATACCAATTCTGTTGGCTATGAAGGCTGGTGTATCCTTGCAAAGTACCGTAGTTTTACCCAAAAACAGATCGCCGTAGTGCATTAGGAAATCTATTATCTCCGGATCTGTTTTTTGAGTTGGGATTATTTCAAGTAGTCTTAAATATCTTGGTGGGTTAAAAAAATGTGTACCACAAAAATGTTTTTGAAAATCCTCACTTCTGCCTTCCAGCATCAGGTGGATGGGTATACCTGAAGTATTGGAAGTAATGAGTGTACCAGGTTTTCTAAATTTCTCAACCTGATCAAAAACAATTTTTTTAATCTTCAGATTCTCTACAACCACTTCTATGATCCAATCGCAATCTACGATGTCCTTCATGTTGTCCTCAAAATTGCCTAAGGTGACATGTTGTGATAGATCTTTATTGTAGAAAGGGGCCGGTTTTGACTTCACCGCACCATTGAATGAGTCATTGACAATTCTGTTTCTAACCAATGGATGATCAATGGTCAATCCCTTGGCCTTTTCTTGTTCGGTCAGTTCTTTGGGAACAATATCCAATAACAAAACTTCAGTTCCAATATTAGCAAAATGAGCAGCGATTCTGGAACCCATGATTCCTGAACCTAATACGGCAACTTTGTTAATGGTTCGTTTCATGTATATTATTATTTTGAAAGGTCACATGGAATTTGCATAGATCTTATCTGAAGCGCTTTTGCATAATTTGAAAGTTATGCGCATTTCATGTGCATGTTTTGGTTAATTGTTTAAAATCTATTTTTTCTTTGCTTCCGATTGAATTTTATTCCGCTCATCAATAACCTGATTGACATCGGCAATCACTTCGAAAAATATTCTAAGCTTATTCATAGGAATCGCTTTTCGAACATCATTATTGAAAGATTTAACAGTAGCTACTGAAATTTCTCTTTTTTTCTTTCCCTCCTCCGTTAGGAAAATCCTTACGGACCGCTTATCATGTAGATCCGGTTTTTTGAAAATCAGGTTTCTGGTCTCCATTGTCTTCAGCATTCTTGTAAGACTCCTGGATTCCAATCCCATCAAAGGTGCAATTTTTGTTGCCGGAGTACCTTCCACGGCATCAATGTTCAACAGAACAAAACCGATGGAAGTAGTAATATCATGTTTTGTTGCAACCTGATTGTACATTCTGGCAATGGCATGCCACAAAGCTTTAATATTATAATCTACAGTTTCTTCTCTCTTCATTTTACGATAGCCAAATGTAAGAAAAAATATTATGCATGCATAATAAATTCAGGTTATTTTTTTACATTTGTCTGAAAAATCGTTTCTCAATTTCTTTCAAACCAAAAAGACTGATATTTAAGAGGTTTGGATACATCATTGAACAGCCTCATTCGTCATTTTCACAGGGTTTTCTCTAATTGAAAAACCAAATCTTCCTAGCAAAGAAGTTGTTAATCTTCTTGAAATAATTATAATGATTTCACTATTTCCTTCTTAGATAGTTTAACACTCCAAATGCCTCTTAAGTCTCCTAATTTATAACCAGTAGCACTATCTGATGGATACAAGGACCGAATGATACTATGATCTTCTTCGGAAATGTCTTTTCTCACTTCACCATGACATTTGAGACACATGGGACTTCCAATTGATATGGGCTTGGTGAATAATATATATTGATCATCGATCTCTTGAATATTTTCAGTCAATTCCAAACCTTTTTCAACGTTGAACTCATATGCCTCTAACAATTGTCTTTCCAATTCATCAGGAGCATCTTTAGGGTTTCTAAGTTTTAAGCTTACCCTTCTGATCTCTGCATGATGTGTTTCGGACAATGAATCCAATATCGGATAAGCAGCAATATTGCAATACTCGATGGCCTTCCCTGTCCCTTGATTGGAAACAACCTCAAAAAGTTTTTTGCTCAAAGCAGCTTGGGCCATGGCCGCAATCTCCGCTCCTCTCTCATGCGCTGAACTTAAAATTTCCGAATCAGATACTTTTTTTATCTCCCTGTTCTTCATTTCCTCAGCGACGCTTTTTTGATCTACTTTCTTGCTATCCATTGAACAGGCCGCAAATAGCACAAATATTAATAATCGTAAATTTCTGAACATATCTGTTTATTTAATCATCTTTTACCACTTCTATTTACGGCAAAATCAATTAAATATCGACAACAATCTTAATTTTTTTGGCGGGTTCGAATGCAGATATCTTCTTTCCCTGTGGCTGGCTTTAATATTTAAAATAACAAAGCCTAAATGCATGATACAAATAGGCTTTGGGCAACTTAGATCATCATTTACCTCTCTTAACTTTGAGAAGCAATTTCTTCCAATTTAACTTTATATTCAGTGATATCAACTGCTAAGCATAACACCTTTGTCAATTCACCATTTGAGTTCTTAATGGGTGAGTAATTCGCTCTAATCCATATAGAAGATCCATCCCTTTTCTTTCGCTCAAATTCTCCTGTTTTAGAAATACCTCCCCTGACGTCTTCCCAGAATAAACGATAGGCATCTGAATCTTTTTCTTCTTCCGTAACAAACATTGCGTGATGTCTTCCTTGAACTTCATCAAGCTCATAACCAAAGATGGTCAGGAATTTATCATTCGCGTCTATCATTTCACCCGTTGGCTTATATTCCGCCTTGGCTAGTGATACATTTACCGCTTCAATGATACCCTGCGTCTCAATCTGATTCCTTTGCATTTCCTCTTGAGTCGCCTGTAGCTCTTCCATATTCTGTCTCATCTCTTCCTCCTGAGATCTCATTTGTTCTGTCATCTCAGTTGACTCTTCCAGCAAACGCTGTGTCTTTTCATTGATTTTCACAGATGATATGGTAGAGGCAATACTTTCAGCTATTTTTTCAACAAACTCAACCTCATGAGATGTAAACTCCCGGAAGGAGGCTAACTCTATCACACCGAATACTTCATCATTGATTTTAAGCGGAGTGATCAAAATACTTTTTGGATTAGATGCTCCAAGACCTGAAGTTATTGTAATATAATCTTCCGGAACTTCTGTGATGTAAATTGTATCTTTCTCCATCCACGCCTGGCCAGTCAAACCTTCTCCCAGATAAACCTTTTGGTCTACGTACTTTTTCCTATCCCAGGCATAGCAGGCAATCAGGTGCAAGTACGGTTCTTCACTGTCATTATCATTCACAATAAACAACCCACCTTGATTACAATCCATGTATTTCACCAGGTTAACAATAATATCATCGGATAATCTTTCGATATTATCATTATTACTTCGGAGAATATCTCCAAATTTGGCTAAACCACTAGTAGACCAATTTCGCTTTTTATCTTCTTCGGCAACCTCATACAAATTGTTCTTCATTTCTATCAGGGCATTTCCGAGCACATCATTCTCACTTAACGGTTCAAATTCGGCATCATAATTTCCTTTACCGATGCTTTCGGCAAATGAGGATGTTGAACGCAATCCGGAAACCAAATTGTCAACAGCAGTAGCCATTTCTCCAATTTCATCACGATTGAATTGATGATTTTGATCTTCATCAGGTAGCTCACCTTTACCCAGCTTAATGACTATCTCTTTAATAAAATTGATGGGTTTGGTAATAGATCTTGCCATCCATATCGCCCCTAATAGTCCCAGAACAATCGTGACAATGGCCAAGGCCATTGTAGTTCGGGCAAGGCTATCAGAAGCATCTATAATAATGGCTTCCAATTCTACGTCCTGCTCGTAGATTTCCACACTAATTTTTTCCAAAGATTCCATTATTTGTGAAGACTGGGGTAGTACCTCACTTTCAATAGCCTCGGCAGCAGTAAGTTTAATGAATGGGTCTTCATAGTGATCGAAAGTTACTAATTGACTCATAACCTTTTCTTGTTCCACCTGAAGCAGTACTTCAAAATCAATGAAAACTGAATCCATTCTTGACTGAAGTTCTTCATTCCCCCAGTTCATTTTAAGCTTGGTTAGCTCCTCCTTTAACTCCGGGTAGTCGAAATTATGTAACTCCTTTAGCGCTTCCTTATCTTCTTCATTGCTTTGTAGATAAACCCAGTTTGTTACAAGCATTTTCGATCTTGTAACAAGGAATTTAAATTCCTGTAAAGCATTTACGGAAGGCGTAATTACTTCTGACATGTCTTCAATCAGTGAATCATTCTTATTGATGGTGAGTACACTGATTGCAGCATTAATTGTAAATATCAAGATCAGTAATAGAAAACCACTTAATATTTTATTACCAATGCTGAACTTGATTTTATTCATAGGTCCTATTTATTATATCTATAAAGATCTCACTTTATTCAAATATCCTGTTAAGCAAAAAGCATCAACAAACACAATTGTCAAATCAAAATGGCAAGCTTTGTCAGCTCGCTTGATACTCTGAGGTTTGAATCATCTATAACCTGTCTGTTAAGCTCAAATCTTGGTTTTCCATCCACAATTAAAAAGTTTATACTACTGCCTACTTTACCCATTCCAGGTTTCTCTGTGATGATCAAAGTGGCGGTATTTTTAACTTTCGCTATGCAGTCTGGCAAAGTACCGCTTTTTCTACTTGGTATATATAGTATATGACATTTCGTTATTTCAGTGGCGGATTTAAATGTTTTGATCACAAAATTTTGTGCTCCCGCCTTTTTTTCAGAAGCCATTTGATCCAGATGTTTTTTGATAGGAGCATCTCCCAAAACACCAATCACAAAATCTCCTTCCTTGTAATTTTCAGGCCACTTGATGAACTTGGAAAAGTTATAAATGAATAACTTTTGAAATCGATGCACATCCCTGTCCTGGCCTTTGGCAATATTTTGAATTAAAAGACAAACAATGCCAACAATCAACACTCTCCTCACCGCGTATGTCTCAAATCTTTTTTTTCTTTCTAGCATGAAATGATTTTACGTTTTATACAAATCTATTATTTAGCCTATTATTATAATGTGCAATATTTCTTCAAATACTACACTAATGCTTTTATAAAGAGATAATTAAGATTGACCAAATAATTACGGAATGAAGCGATAATTCAAAGGAGGACTTCTAAAATTACCTGTTGCGTATTTTTTAAAGATGGTACAATATATCGATCCATTTGTTAATTTTGTTGTTGTAATTTTAATATTATGATTGATAAACTAGAATCGATTCGAGCGAGGTTTGAAGAAGTTGGACAGCTGTTAATACAGCCGGATACAATGGCTGATATGAAAAATTATTCCAAATTGAGTAAGGAATATAAAGATTTGGAAAAAATTGTTGAAAAATATAAAACATACAAAAACATAGTAGACAATATTCAAAGCTCAAAAGATATCCTGGCTATTGAAAAAGATCCTGAATTTCGGGAATTGGCTAAAACAGAGCTTGATGAGTTGAGTGACCAGAAGGATCTTATAGAAGAGGAGCTCAAGAAAATGCTCATTCCAAAAGATCCAAATGATAGTAAAGACGTCATTCTGGAAATAAGGGCCGGAACAGGAGGGGATGAGGCAGCCATTTTTGCCGGTGATCTGTTCAGGATGTACCAGCGTTTTTGTGAAAAGCAAGGTTGGAGTTTGACTATCAGTGATCTGACCGAGGGTTCAGCCGGTGGTTATAATAAGATAGTCTGTACTATCTCCGGTGAAGATGTGTATGGCATGATGAAGTTTGAATCAGGGGTCCATAGAGTGCAAAGGGTACCGGCAACTGAAACGCAGGGTAGGGTACATACCTCGGCGGCCAGTGTGGCCGTTCTTCCGGAAATGGATGATGTGGAGGTGGAAATTGACATGAATGATGTTCGCAAGGACACCTATTGCTCCTCAGGTCCTGGCGGACAATCAGTGAATACCACATATTCGGCCGTCAGACTGACCCACGAGCCCACAGGAATTGTAGTCCAATGCCAGGATCAAAAATCCCAGATTAAAAATTTTGACAAAGCTCTTAAAGAATTGCGTTCAAGGATTTATAATATCGAACTTCAGAAGCACAACGAAGAGATTGGTGCACAAAGAAAATCCATGGTCGGTAGTGGTGATCGATCGGACAAGATACGAACATATAATTATCCGCAGGGTAGGGTAACTGATCACCGGATCGGTTATTCCGTTCATAACCTGCCCACTGTGATGGATGGAGAAATAGGAGATTTTATCGAGCAATTGCGCATTGCGGAAAATGCCGAGAAAATACAGGGTGGGGAGTAACCGGTTTTATTCTTTAAGAAATACTTTTTCCTCATAATTAATGCCATTAGGCTTTCGTTAGAAAAATTGTGAAAAAACAGCATCTATTATTTCTGCTTGGTCTGATCATTTTGGCATTTTCCTGCAAACCTGAGGAAGAGATCTTTAGCTTTGATACCAATCTTAAACTTGAGTTTTCGAAAGACACCATTTTATTTGATACTGTCTTCACTTCCATAGGCAGTGTCACTAAAAGATTGATTGTTAAAAATCCGAATCGTAATGCGTTAAGAATCTCTGACATAAATCTTGCGGGCAGGAACAATTCTCCTTATTCAATCATTGTGAATGGTTTTGAAGGTGAAAATTTTAAGGAAGAAAAATTATTAGGAGGAGACAGTCTTTTAATATTGGTTAAGGTATTGATAGATCCGAACTCAGATGATCTTCCTTTTTTTGTTAAGGATTCCATTGTCTTTAACACGAATGGAAATATCCAGGATGTAAAGCTGATTGCTTACGGACAAAATGCCAATTTTTTGAATGACTCCATTTTGGCCTGCAACACAGTGTGGGACTCAGAGCGCCCTTATGTTATTAGTAATTCTATCCTGGTTGATACACTTTGTTCCTTAACCATTGAAAAGGGCACTAAAGTATTTTCCGAAAACGGTTCTTTCATTTTTATCAAGGGCTCATTGGTTGTAAATGGGGAGGCCCAAGATCAGGTGCTTTTCAGAAACAGTAGGCTCGATGAAGATTTTGAAGAAGCGCCAGGTCAATGGGGTGGTATAATATTTCTTCCGGGAAGTAAAAATAACAAAATCAATTTTGCGGAAATTAAAAATGCACAAGTAGGCTTAAACCTGGATACTTTTGACAGTGATACAATACCGGAATTAGTGATTGAAAATACCATTATTAAAAATATGTCGACCAGCGGTATTCTTACTATTGGAGCTGACTTGATTGCCCGTAATACATTGGTTCATGATTGTGCGGAATTTACCATTGGAAATTTTGGTGGTGGTAATTACACCTATCATAACTGCACATTTGCAAGTTTTAGATTTAAATTTTTCAGACAAGATCCCTCCATAGTTGTCACCGATATATTTCAACGCAGGGACGAATCTGTTCTCACCGATAATTTAAGATTTGAAATGGTTAACTGCATTGGATGGGGTGATTTGGAGAATGAATTGGCTTTTGACAATAGTGGTAATGCTCAGTTTGAGTTGATCTTTGCCAATAACCTATTGCGAACACAAATCCAGGAGCTTGATATTAACGAAAATATACTCAATGCCGACCCAAAGTTTATCGATGCGGCATCCGATTTCCATTTGGATACACTTTCTCCGGCAAAGGACAAGGGTATACCACTGCTAAATATTCTGAAAGATCTTGATAATAATGATCGCGATGACACTCCGGATATTGGGGCGTATGAAAGGATCGAGTAATAAAGCCGAATCTAGATGACAACGTTCTACCAAAAAGAAATTCGCCTACCTGCTTTTTCCAGAGGTTTCCATCTTATCACACATATCATTGAAAGAGAATTTGTGGAACTGCAGGAAATTTCGATTGGAACATTACAAGTTTTTATTCAGCATACCTCAGCAAGCCTTACGATCAATGAAAATGCTGATCCAACGGTAAGACTGGATTTCGAAAGTCATATGAATCAAATGGTTCCTGAAAATGCCCCTTACTTTAAACATACATTGGAGGGGCCTGATGACATGCCAGCCCATATCAAATCAGCGTTGATGGGAAACTCATTGAGTATACCCATCACCAATGGCACCATGAACTTGGGTATATGGCAAGGAATTTATCTTTGTGAACACCGTAACCATGGAGGGTCAAGAAAAATCGTTGTTACAGCCTTTGGAAATCAAAGGCGTTTATAAAACTGCCTTAACCGCTGATGGCCACTTCCATGTTCTTTTTGATATTCTTTAGTTTATTCACTAAAGCTGCATCAGCATTCTTAAATGATTTCAATGCCTCTTTGTCAATACCAGGGGCAGAAACAACTTTGGCGCCTTTGCGGAATAATTCCAACTCTGTTATATTTCTGGATCTTACAGATGCTCCGATGACATTACCTTCCTGGTCGGTGATGGGATGATGATGGATTTCCAGATAGAGCGTATCATCTTTCACTTTTCGCTCTTGCGTCACAACAAAACTCTCTCCTGCAAGCGCCCGGTCATAGCGCTCTTTCCACATCTTGGCTTCATCCTTGGCAATCTTATCCAGGATACTATCACCGACATCCAGATCTACTCCGGAACTTTTGTATCTCTTTCTTAACTCATCGTTAATTAAGGTGACTTTATATTCCGGATCAATGGCAAAGTAAGTGTCGGCGCTGTTATTCAATAGTGAATCAAACTGAGCTGACTTGGTCTCAAGGGCCAATTGCAACAATTTATTTTCAGTCACGTCCCTGGAAACACACGCGATTCCAATAACTTTTTTATGATCGTCATAGATCGCATAGATAAAATATTCTCTGTAGGAATCTTCATTATTCACCGAGCTTTTAGTTGTAAAATTCAAATTCTCACCATTCAATGCCCGATCATAATATCCTCTCCATTCGTCTTTTACATTTCCTAAATAATCCAGGGAGTTCTTGCCAACATCATAGCCTTCATATTGTGTTCCCGTATATCGTGACCTCATGGTATCATTCATGACAAGCACAACATAATTGGGATCTAAGATAGCGATCGAATCTTTGGAATGATTCAGGAAAGATTCAAATTGCGCACTTTTGTATTCAAGTTCCTCCTGCGTTTTTTTAGATCCAGTAACATCCCTTGAAGTGGCGGAGGCTCCAACAATATTACCATTGTTATCTTTAACAGGATTCATAAAATACTGTCTATGAACCGCATTGCCATCATGGGAGCCTTCGTCCACAAATTCAAATTTTTCTCCTTTCAAAGCCCGGTCATATCTTTCTTTCCAGAGATCTTTTGCATCTCCCAGATTCTTAAGCACATTTTCCCCAATGTTAATTTCATGATCTGTACCACCAAAACGCTGTTTGTATGTGTCATTAACAACAGTGGCTTTATAATCCATATCAAAAGCTATGATTGAATCATCCGCACTATTGATCAGAGCATTTAAGTTCGCTTCTTTTTTGCCAATTTCTCCCTGAGCTCTTCTCATTTCTTCCTGTGTGGCTTCCAGTTCCTCCATATTCTGACGCATTTCTTCTTCTTGTGCGCGCATCTCCTCTGTCATCTGTCTGGATTCAGCTAACAAACGCTTTGTATTTGAGTTAGTCTTTACTGATGAAACACTTGTGGCAACACTCTCGGCAAGTTTTTCTACAAAATCTTTCTCAATGTCTTTTAACTCCTTAAAAGAGGCTAGTTCAATAACACCGAATACCTCCTCGTTTACTTTAAGAGGAACAATATAAATACAACGAGGGCTTGCATGTCCCAAACCTGATCTGATATTTACATAATCATCCGGCACCTCACGCAAATAGATACTATGTCTTTCAAGGAAGCACTGTCCTATAAGACCTTCTCCAGGTTTAACTTCTTTTTGAACATATTTTTTTCTATCATAAGCATAGCAAGCCGCCAGCATTAACCTGGGATCCTCGTTATCATCATTCAAGATAAAAATACCGCCCTGGTTTGCGCCAATATATTTCACCAGACTAATGATAAGCGTTTCAGATAATTGATTAACATCATCTGAGTGTTTTCTAAGAATATCTGCAAATTGAGCGAAACCCTTATTCTCCCAGTTTCTTTCACGATCTTCTTCTGCAACATTCTTAAGGCTTTCTCTCATGCCTGCCAAGGAAGAACCTATCTCTCCTTCTCCATTAAACACACTTATTTCATTGTCGAATTTACCTTCACCAACTTCCAATGCGAAGTCCTTAACGTTTCTAAGGTTCTCGGTAAGATTTCCGAGCTCTGTCAAAATAACATTGAGCTCATCTCCCGTTTCTACCTGATTGTCAGGTAGATTTCCGCTACTTAAAACAGCAACTTTTTCCTGGACCAATTTAATGGAGCTCGAGATTCTATTGGTCAAATAGAAATATAATAGCCCTGCTGCAACCAATCCCAAAGCAATACCAATGGCTCCAAACAGCTTGGACCGGAATAAAAAGTTGATCTCTTGTTCATGTGTACTTGCTTCTGCAACCAGGCTTAAATCATACAGCTCAAGAATGTCTCGATCAACTTGATCAGATAATGGAAGAAGATAACTATTAAAGTCTGCCCAAAGCCCGTTTGAGTTTTCACTACCACCCGCCTGTGCCTGTAGCCATTCTTGAAAGGCCAAATCTGCAATGATGGTATCATTATTATTTTGAGGATAGGTACTCAAATCAATTTCTAATGATGAACTATTGGAATATCCTGCTTTACCTTCTATTTCTCCTTGAATTCTCCTTAAATGTTCAAGGTTATCGAGTATACCGGAGAACAATCCTTCCTTTTTGTCTTTCCAAAAATCCTTATATGTACTAAGAGAGTCGACTGTACTTCTTATACCCTCACTCCACACTTTCTCCCTATTTGCAATAAAAGTTTTATCACCCGATTGTATATAATAATTCAAGGCCAGGTTGGATTTGTGAAGTTCATCACGAAGCTGGATACAATATTGTTGAATTGGCTTGTTCACTGAAATGATGTCCTGGCTATATCCCAGCCCGTTTGACATTTGCCTTATCGTGACAACTACCAGCAATAACATGATCACTGCAATGATTGAAAAGCTGATGATCAGCCTACCCTTGATTGATTTGAAATTAAACTTTGACATAATGCTTTTTTCTTATGCTCACCCAGATTAAAATTAAGGAAATAATTGAAAGGGGCAGGTTCCGGTGATGTTTTGAAAGGTTAGTGATCGGAAAAAAGATGTAAGATGCTTTTTGACCGATAACATTGAACCATTAAATCGTTGAAATTCAAATAAATCATTGTCCGTGAATTTCTACCATCTATGAACGCATTCATAAGTCGCAGGTAGAATCAACAAGATGTTTATTAAAATTTTCGGTGAAAAAACAAAGATTTCGGACTTTCCGATTTTAGAAAAGGAGTGAGCTAGCCCTTACATCGTTAAAATTTCAAGCAGAATAAAAGATGTGTAATAAAATAACCATATTGAATCAGGTTGGAGTAGACTCAATGCAGGCATCTCGACACTTAAGAGTTTGAGTAAACACTACAAATTTGTTGCAGAAAGAATACTAGGTTATAGCTTCTGTTAATTGCTGAGCTGTTTTTTGTATAAAGTCCCAAGTGCTTTCAACATGCCTCCTTTCAACGTCCGTATTACCAAAAACGATCCTTAAAGTATATTTATCATTGAGCACTGTATGTGATAAAAACATCTTGCCACTCTCATTCAAGCTATCCATTAATTTTTGATTAAGGGAATTTAAATCATCTTCGCCATCAGGTACATAGCGAAAGCATATAAGATTCAAATGAACCGGCGCTAAAACTTCAAAATCGGGACGTTTCATTAGTTGATCTTTAAACCAACTGGCTAATTCCAAATGGTTCCTTAGTTTTTCCTGCATCCCATTGATGCCGAAATCCCTGATAACAAACCATAACTTCAGTGCCCGGAACCTCCTTCCTAATTGAATTCCCCAATCCCTGTAATTATTCACTTTTTGATCTTCGGCAGTTTTTAGATACTCCGGGGTCATAGAAAAAGTATTGATAAGCGCTTTGGTATCCTTAACAAAATAGGCAGTACAATCAAAATTGGTAAACATCCATTTATGAGGATTTACTACAAACGAATCTGCCATTTCTACCCCTTCGGCCATCCATCGCATCTCAGGTAACATGAGTGCTGTGCCGGCATACGCTGCATCTACATGATGCCAAAGTTTGTATTTGATAGCAATATGTGAAATAGCTTTTACAGGATCGATGGCCGTCGTACTCGTTGTTCCCACTGCTGACACAACACATAGCGGTTTGAATCCATCTTTAATATCTTGTTCGATCATTCTTTCCAGCTCATCCGGGATCATAGCAAATTCTTGATCAACCGGTACTTTCCTGAGATTGGCGCTGCCAATGCCAGCAATTCTCACAGCTTTGTCTATGGAAGAATGGACATGTTCGGAACTATACACTGTAAACTTATCTCCTGTTGAAAACCCATGTTCATTAATCGAAAAATCAGTCAGGTTTTCTCGTGCAGAAAGTATGGCACACAAAGTAGCTGTGGAAGCTGTATCCTGGATAACACCCGTGAAATGCTTTGGTAAACCCAGTATATCTCTTAACCATTCCATCACGGTTTCTTCCAGTTCCGCTGCTGACGGTGAAGTGATCCAGCTCATACATTGCGCTCCGAGTGCCGTAGTGAGCATTTCACCAATGACGGAACTCCTACTTTTGTTTCCAGGAAAATAGGCATAAAAATTAGGGCTGTGCCAATGCGTCATACCAGGCATGATGATGCGTTCAAAATCTTCCATGATCGTTTCAAAACTTTCCCCTTTTTCCGGAGCCTCTTTCGGAAGCTGGGCTTTTATATCGCCAGGTTTAACCTTTGCCTTCACCGGATACTTTTCAACACTTTCAAAGTATTCGGCCATCCAATCAACCATCTGATGTGCTTCCTTTTTGAACTGCTCTATATTCATACTTTTTTGGGATTTATGCTCCATTAGAATTCCGCTACAAATATTTAAAAGATTTTGTTAAGTGCCTAATAAGGAAATCGCAATTAACTCAATAGGAAAATTTTATCGGATCATTCTATCATGTTATTTGAAAGACAAGGGAGATTGTATTGAAGGGCTCAAGTTAACATGTGCCGAGGCAATGCAATATGAAATTTTACCTATTCTGAACATTTTATTTTGATAAAGGGAAAAATATTCCCGTAGCACAAATTTCCTTTTTGAAAGTAGCCGTCCTTAGTACTTTAATTTTTCATGGCAATTCGAATAGCTCAATTCTTTTTTATAAATTAAGGAATTGTGTAATGGTGTATTAAAGAAAACTTATGGAGATAAAAAGAGTGTTTGATCTTTTGCAGCATCAGCTCGAACAGTTCCCACAAACAGATGCGTTGGCTTACAAGCAGCATGGTTCCTGGATCAAATACAGTACACAGGACATTATTGAAATCGTGGATTCGGTCAGCCATGGATTACTGAAAATGGGAATTAAGAATAATGATAAGATCGCGATCATTTCACAAAACCGTCCCGAATGGAACTTTATAGATCTTGGTGTTCAACAAATTGGAGCCATCACAGTGCCTATATATCCGACCATTACCATTGAAGATTATGAATATATTTTTAGAGATGCAGGTGTTAGATTGATATTTGTAGAAGGCGAAGAATTGGAACAAAAAGCCTCAGAGGCCAGTCGAAATCTTCCCGAAGTTGAAAAAATATACACCTTTGATGAAATACCAGGTGTTGCCCATTGGTCGGAGGTAAAACAGCTTGGATTAAATGGAGACATCCAGCAATTAAATGACCTCAGGCAGCAAGTGAGATCAAGCGATCTGCTCACGTTGATCTATACCTCCGGAACCACTGGCGATCCAAAGGGTGTCATGCTAACACACGACAATATTATTTCCAATGCAAAGGCTGTTTCGAAAATTTCAACATTGGATGGCCCCAATTGCCGTTCATTAAGTTTTTTACCTTTATGTCATATCTTCGAAAGAACAGCCATTTACTATTATTTGCTGGATGGAATTTCGGTATACTATGCAGAGAGCCTTGATACGATTGCACAGAATCTTCAGGAAATAGCCCCGGATACATTTACAACGGTTCCAAGATTATTAGAAAAAGTTTATGAGAAAATCATATCAAAGGGATATGAATTGAGTGGGATCAAAAAGAATCTATTTTTCTGGGCGTTGAATTTAGGGTTGAAGTATGATCCTAATAAAAAGTTCGGTGGCTGGTATCGTTTTCAACTAAACCTTGCCAATAAAATTATTTTTAAAAAATGGAGGGAAGCGCTGGGTGGAAACATTAAGTTCATTACGAGCGGGGCCGCTGCATTGCAACCTCGACTCTGCCAGGTTTTTTGGGCTGCCGAAATCAAAGTGCTGGAAGCATATGGCTTAACTGAAACTTCTCCGGGCATAAGTTTTTCAACACTGGAAGAAATGCGCGTTGGGTGTGTGGGAGTATTATTAGACAAGGTGCAGGTCAAAATTGCCAATGATGGGGAAATTCTTGTGAAAGGACCCAATGTCATGAAAGGTTATTTCAACAAAGCTGAACTTACCAAACAGGCGATCGATGATGAAGGATGGTTCCATACAGGTGACATCGGGCAATTCATTGAGGGTAAATTTTTGAAGATCACTGACCGGAAAAAGGAGATTTTCAAGACCTCAGGGGGCAAGTACATCGCTCCCCAGGTTATTGAAAACGTCTTTAAGGAATCAAATCTGATTGAGCAAATTATGGTAACAGGAGAAGGAGAGAAATTTCCTTCCGCACTTATTGTTCCAAATTTCGATAGGTTAAAAGAGTGGTGTCTGCATAAAGGAATTTCCTATACTACCGATGATCAGATTGTGGAAGAGGAATTCATTTTGGAAAAATTTGAGACAGAAATAAGCAAATACAATCAGTCTTTTGCCCAGTACGAAAAAATCAAAAAATTTCAACTATTGTCTGATAGCTGGGATATCACTTCGGGAGAGCTAACGCCTACAATGAAACTTAAAAGAAAAGTGATTAAAGAAAAATACCTATCAATTATCAAGGGATTTTACATAAATAATGAATAATTAAAGACAGCTAAGTACATTCCCGATATCTGAAACAATCTGTAGTGTGATCATTCACCATCCCCACTGCCTGCATATAGGCATACATTATTGTACTTCCCACAAATTTAAATCCCCGTTTCTTCAAATCTTTGCTTAATGCATCAGATTCTTTCGTAGTGGCCGGGACATCCTTAAGTGACTTCCACTTATTAACAATAGGTTTGTTTCCTACAAATGACCAGATGTATTTATCAAAACTTCCAAACTCCTCACACACTTTAATGAATGCCTCGGCATTGGTGACAGCTGACCTTATCTTCAGTTTGTTTCTGATAATTCCCGGATCTCCGATCAATTCCTGAATTCGATTCTCGTCAAAGGATGCTACCTTGTTGAAATCAAAGTTGGCAAAAGCTCTTTTATATCCTTCGCGTTTCTGCAAAATGGTACTCCAACTCAAACCCGCTTGAGCTCCCTCCAGAATCAGGAACTCAAAATGAATCCGATCATCATGAACAGGGACACCCCATTCTTCGTCGTGATATTTTATATAATCTTCAAATTGGTCTTCAGCCCATTTGCATCTTTTCATAATTCATCAATATCATTCGTCATCTTCAAAATATCTTTAATGTACATAGCTAGCTGCATTGATGTCTATTGTACATCCCGTGGCATGATCTGCCAAACCGCTTGCAAGGAATACAACCATCGGTGCAATATCTTTAGGTTCCGTTAATCTGTCCAACGCCACTCCCCGAAGAGCAAAATCCTCTCCGTATTGGTCAATAAAGCTCTGAGCCATATCCGTTCTTGTAAAACCTGGTGCAATATTGAAAGCGGTGATGCCAAATTTTCCGTAGGCCCTTGCAATGGACCTTGTAAGCGCTACCATACCTCCCTTAGAAGCCGCATAAGCCATATAGTCTGCCGTATCCCCCCTAAAAGCAGCCCTGGAACTTATGTTAATAATTTTTCCTTTTTGCTTCATTGAAAATAACTCCAAGGCTTTTTTGCAAAGTAATGCACAGGCATCCAGATTCACACGTAATGTAGTTTGCCAGTCATCTAACCATTGATCATCTTTTGTTCCAATAGGTGATTGAAGTGCAATACCTGCATTGTTTATCAAAATATCCAGGTCACCAAATGATTCGATAACGTTATCAAAAAGCTTTGTTACTTCAGATGGATTGGCCAAATCTGCACCAAACGGTTGACAACCATTGCTGAGTTTCTTGGCAAGATCATTGGCGACCGTGTCATTTTTAAAATAGTGAATGGCTACTGTGGCCCCGGCCTCTGCCATTTGTTCGGTTATTGCCTTACCAATGCCTCTGGAAGCTCCCGTAATCAGTACTTTTTTATTGGTCAAATCAATTTTCATATTGTTCGAGCACTTTAAGAATATGTCAAATATGTTGGTATAATGCTTCTTTCTTTTCTAAAAAGTTCAAGAAGATCAACATTTTTATGTCCTACGACTGTAACGAAAATACAAAAAAGCAAATAAACGAGGGGTGGAAGAGAAAGGCACCATAATCATTGAAAAAATTATTCCGTCAGAATTTCTGAATCATGTTGCAAAATTGTACAATTCCAGGATTTGATTGTGTCACACCGGAAATCTATATCATCGACCTCAAGATTATTGTAAAATAAAAAAACACTTTGCGTGTGTAATGTTTACTAAGAGTAGCGCGCGGTCAGCGCTGACAATATAGTTACGTTTGTAGTTCGGGGTAATCTAGCATGCGTTGCTGATCACAATAAAGAATCATTAAAATAACAGGTGTAACAGCATGTTGCCACCTTTTTTTGGCAACATGTTTTTTTAGAAATTGATGTTAAAAAAGACTTGAAACAAGTTGAGTTACAGATTTTAAAAATCCTGATATTTTATAACAATTGTTTAAGGATTTTTTTATAGTTCCAATGCTTAAAAGGTTTACCTATTCCATGATTGAAGTATTAACATATAACAAAACCAATATTTCAGGGATGTTAAGAAAGTGTTTTGAATAACTAAAAGCTCCTAAATATGAATTTGAAGATGACTTTTAAAATAACATTATGCGCCTGCCTGGTGGCGCTTAGCGGCCTTCGGAACGAGTGTCAGGCCCAAACGGATGTCTATAAGGCATATTCCTTGTTTATTTACAATTTTGCCAAATATTCAGAGTGGCCTGTGAACAGCGATCAGTTTACGATTGGTGTACTGGGAAGTTCCAAAATTGTCAATACGCTTGAGGCCGTTACGCAAAACAGAAAAATTGCCGGAAAGAGTATCGTTGTTAAGCAATTAAAAATAACGGACGATTTGAATAGCAGCCAAATTCTGTTTATTCCTCAATTAAAAAGTTCAAGCCTTGCAAAGGTACTGGAACAAACGGGCAATAAACCGGTGATGGTGGTGACTGAGAAGAAAGGGCTCTATGAGGAAGGTGCTTGTATCAGCTTTATGGTTGATAGCAGCCAAAAACTGAAATTCGAGATCAACTACTCTGTATTGTCGAGTAAAAACTTGAAGATGGCAAATAGTTTGAAAAGCTTGGCAGTCAATAAGGAGGGTCTTTCAAAACTTAACTAGTCAATTTTTCAATTGTTGAGATAAACAATATTATCAGGCAAAACTCTTAACGGAAGATGTAAATTTAATTTTCATTGTCTATATACGAGCGGAAGGGGTTAAAGCGTTAAGGGAAAAAACTATGGATAATGAACTTATATACTAAAATATTAGGCACAGCAACGATGATCGTTGCTGTGTCCCTTTTAGCCAAAGCCCAAAAAGGTAAACCGTTTCCATACATAGAAGGTGAAACGCTTACCAACCAACAAATCAACATCCCAAATAATACAAAAGGAAAGTTCACACTGATCGGTATGGCTTATTCCAAGAAGTCAGAGGATGAACTAAAATCCTGGTTTAACCCGGTTTACCAAACTTTCATCCATAAGCCATCAACACCCGGACTTTTTACAACAGGATATGATGTCAATGTGTACTTTATTCCTATGTTCACCGGTGCCAAAAAAGCAGCTTATAAAGTGGCCATGAAAAAGATGCGGAGTAAAACAGACCCCAAACTAATACCACATATCATGTTTTACAAGGGAGAACTAAAAAAATACAAGGAGGCATTAGATTTTGAAAGGAAAGACACTCCTTATTTCTTTGTGCTGGACAAAGAAGGCAATATTGTTCATGCCACATCAGGAAAATACTCCGGATCAAAAATGGAAGCTATAGAGGAATTACTGGAAGAGTGGTAAGTTATTTTGCTGATTTTCTCTGTGCAATTACTTTAGAACGTAAAGAGCATGAAGAAAAACATTACCATCCAGAAGAAGTTGAAGAAATACCAGAATGCTACGAACATTTCGATTTTTACTCTTTGATATGGATTGGTAACAGCAATGAGCGATCTAACCGGATCCTTGTTTAGATTAAACGTGTAGATTAGAAAGTAAGTCAGAAATGACAAACCGGTGACCAAATGCGCTGCATGTAATCCGAAAATTATGTATAAAAAGGCAATAGAAGGATCTTGAAAAATATCAGGTCCATTTTGCTCAAGCTGCAACCAACCTAACAACTGGCAACCAACAAAGAGAAGGGCCAATATTGAAGTTGCAACCAAGGAATTGAACATCCTTCTGATATTCTCGCTTTCGAAAGAAGGTAAAAGCCTGGAAATACTAAGCGTGGAAAGAAGAATCAGAACCATTCCTATGATGAGCGGCTTGGGAAAAGAAAAACTTTCATTATCTGCTATTTCAGGCTTGCTGATCAGGAAGGCGATGATCATGAAGGCCAGTATAAGAAAACTAATAACCATACCCAGAAAAGCCAACATCTTGTACGGATGCAATCGCTCAATTTTCCCAAGGGATGGATATCCCTTTTGTTTCTGAATATTTTCCTCTCTCTTGCCTAACATATCTTGGATTACCGGATAATATATAAACAGAATCGCTTTTACTTAGTTCTTTTTAATTTATAAATATTTTTTCATTTATGCTGATTTATTGAAAATTTCCTTCTCTACATTGGTGATCATACTAATAAATTATTAGTAGTTTTGGGGCTTTAAATTTCACGAAAACAACACTTTATTGTTTCAGTTGGCCATCTCAAAAATTAGGGTCTAGTTGGTAAATTTATCATTTTGAAAGTTAAAGATTTTCTTAGGTTATATAAAGAAGACAGCATCATCCAAACAATTGCTGATAAGATCAAAGTGAATGAGGGAATTCAAATTCAGCTCAAGGGTCTTGTGGGCAGTCAGGATGCCGTTGTAGCAGCAAGTCTATTTGGGATCAACCATCAAAATCATCTCTTTATTCTCCATGACAAGGAGGAAGCAGCCTATTTTCATAATGATCTTCAGAATTTGTTAGGAGACAAAGAAGTGCTCCTTTTTCCAACATCTTACAAACGTCCTTATCTCTTTGATGAAACGGAGAATGCAAATATCCTGATGCGGGCTGAAATCTTAAACCGTATCATTCATAAAGCGGCATCGGGCGAACTGATCGTTACCTATCCGGAGGCGTTGACTGAAACGGTAATTGATAAAAAGGCACTGACTAAAAATACTTTTTCTGCCAAGATAGGCGAACAAATAGATATTGAATTTCTGAGTGAGCTACTCAGCACATATGATTTTGAAAAAACTGACTTTGTTTATGAAGCCGGACAGTTTGCTGTGAGAGGGGGAATTATTGATATTTATTCCTATGCGCATGATCTGCCTTACAGGCTGGAGCTATTTGGTAATGAGGTGGAAAGTATTCGGACTTTCGATCCGGTAAGTCAGCTCTCGGAAGGAGAAGTAAAGGAAATTAACATCATCCCGAATGTCCAAACCAAGCTGTTATATGAAAAGAGGGAATCATTCCTGAAATTTCTTCCGAGAAACACTAAGATATGGATCAAGGACTATGAGCAGTGTCTGGATACGGTTGAAAAATATTTTGAACGGGCCAGGGAAAGCTTTGCATCGATCATGGAAAGCTCTGACGACACACAGGTTATCTCCAATCCTGAAGTACTTTTCGAAACCAAGGAATCCTTTAATAATGGCTTGGATCCCTATGTGAAAATAGAATTTGGTAATCGATTTTCTTTTGCAACTGAAGAAGTATTCAATTTTGAGACAGAAGCTCAGCCTTCATTTAACAAGAATTTTGAATTACTTGTTGAAAATCTAAATGAAAATCAGTCTAAGTCCATTACCAATGTTATTGCAGCGGACTCGGCAAAACAGTTGGAAAGACTTCGGTTAATCTTTGAAGAACTTGATCCATTACTCGAGTTTCAAAGCCTTCCGATCAGTTTGCGAGCTGGTTTTATTGACCAAACGAGGGCTATTGCATGCTATACCGATCATCAGCTATTCGATCGCTTTCACAGATACAAAACAAAGAGCCAGCATTCCAAATCAAAAGCGTTAACACTTCGTGAATTGCGTTCTCTGCAACCAGGCGATTTCGTCGTCCATATTGATTACGGGATAGGTAGATTTGCGGGACTTGAAAAAGTTGATGTTGGAGGGAACGAGCAAGAGGCCATCCGCCTGGTCTATCGGGATGATGACCTTCTTTACGTTAGTATTCACTCTTTACATAAAATTTCCAAATACAGTGGTAAGGAAGGCGCCCCTCCGCTTATCAGCAAATTGGGGAGCCAGGAATGGGAGAATAAAAAGAAAAAGGCAAAACGTAAGGTCAAGGATATTGCCAAGGATCTCATTAACCTCTACGCGAAAAGAAAAGCCAGCCCGGGTTTTTCTTTTAGCCATGATAGTTTTCTACAAGCGGAACTTGAATCATCCTTTATATATGAAGATACCCCCGATCAGGCTAAGGCTACCAGTGATGTGAAATTCGATATGGAACAGGCACATCCCATGGATCGATTGGTATGCGGAGACGTAGGTTTTGGTAAAACCGAAGTAGCGATAAGGGGGGCTTTCAAATCAGTGTGTGACAATAAACAAGTCGCAATTTTGGTGCCGACCACCATTTTAGCCATGCAACATTACCACACTTTTCAGGAAAGGCTTGCCAATTTCCCGGTAAAGATAGAATACATCAATCGTTTTAAATCCGCCAAAGCCATTAAAGAAATCCTGAAAGAAGTAGAAGAGGGAAAAGTGGATATCCTGATCGGAACCCATCGAATCGTAAATAAGGATGTAAAGTTCAAAGATTTGGGTTTGATGGTTATTGATGAGGAGCAAAAATTTGGTGTTAAAGTAAAGGAGAAACTTAAAGAGATGCGGGTCAATGTAGATGTATTAACTTTGACAGCCACTCCCATTCCAAGGACACTACACTTTTCTCTGATGGGAGCACGGGACCTAAGTATTATCGCAACGGCCCCACCTAACAGACAACCGGTTACCACCGAGGTCCATACCTTTAATGAGGTCATTATCAGAGATGCCATCAGCTTTGAATTAAGGAGAGGTGGCCAGGTTTTCTTTGTGCACAATCGAGTTAAAGATATTGAGGAAGTAGCTAATATCATTCTAAAGCTGGTACCCGATGCCAGGATCGGCGTAGCCCACGGTCAAATGGAAGGTTCGAAGCTGGAAAAAGTCATGCTGAAATTTATTGAGGGGGAGTATGAGGTATTGGTGTCCACGAACATTATTGAATCAGGTCTTGATATACCCAATGCCAATACGATCATTATCAATCAGGCACACATGTTTGGGATGTCGGATCTTCATCAAATGAGAGGACGTGTTGGTAGATCAAATCGCAAAGCCTTTTGTTATTTACTTTCCCCTCCAACAATTGGACTGACTTCCGATGCCAGAAAAAGATTGACTACTTTGGAAGAATTTTCTGAATTAGGTGATGGGTTTAAGGTAGCCATGCGTGATTTGGATATTCGAGGAGCGGGAAATCTGCTGGGTGCTGAGCAAAGTGGCTTTATCACCGATCTGGGGTTTGATACTTATCACAAAATATTGGATGAGGCCATACAAGATTTAAAAGAAACCGAATTCAAGGAGCTTTTTGCCAAGGAATTAACCGAACAAACCAAGGTTCTTGTACAGGACTGCTCCATTGAAACGGATCTTGAAATTCTTATTCCTGAAGAATACGTAAAGAATATTTCTGAAAGGTTGAACCTGTATTCTAAGCTGGATAATATCGATAATGAGGATGAACTGGAGAAATTCATTGGTATGCTGAAGGATAGGTTTGGTCCATTACCTGAACCTGTTGAAGATCTTGTTGAAACAGTTAAGTTACGTTGGTTAGCTGAATCACTGGGATTTGAAAAGCTCATGCTTAAAAATGAGAATATGAAGTGTTATCTGGTTGAATCCGAAAATGAGGCTTATTATAAATCAGATATCTTTGGAAAAATATTAAGTTACGTGCAATCTCATCCCAAAAAGTGCAAGTTACGTGAACATAAAAAACGATTGATATTAACTGTGCATGAGATATTAACAGTCCATGAGGCTATGCAAACACTTGAATCAATATGAAGTCATTCTAAACATAGACTTTCAGAAGCTCATCAACTCCTTGAATCTTTGGGTTTGTCTTCTGGAAACCTCAACTTCATCACCCCCTTTTAAATAAATTTTTAAACTGCCACTGAACCACGGAACAATTCTTTCCACCCATTTCAAATTGATGAGCTGTTGGCGGTTTGCCCGGAAAAATATTTTATCATCTAACCGTGACTCCATATAATTTAAGGTTCTTGGAATCATCGGTTTTATGTCATCAAAATATATTCTTGTATAATTACCATTAATTTCGAAAAGCTTTATATCAGCTAATTTTACAAACCAACATTTGTCTCCGTCCTTTACGAAGACCTGATCATTTTCACCTAACAGATCTCTATTTTGCAGCTGCTCATTTTTTTGTCTTAGAATTTGCTCAATTTTACTCATTGCCGCCGCAAGCCGATCCTTCTCAATTGGCTTTACCAAATAATCCAATGCATTAACATCAAAAGCCTTTAATGCATATTCGTCATAAGCCGTTGTGAAAATTACCTCGGGTAAAAAATCTAAGTCTTCCAGGAGCTCAAAGCCATTTTTTCCCGGCATTTGGATATCTAAAAAAATAAAGTCCGGTTTTTTTTGTTCTATCTTTTCTTTTGCCTCTGAGGCATTCGAAGCTTCACCCAAAATATGTACCGTATCAAAATCTTTGAGCAATCTCCTTAACTCATTTCTTGCCAATCGAGAATCGTCTATAATTATAGCCTTCATAGTATTTAATTGTCTAAGGGTATTGAAAAGGTGGCAGCAACTTCATTGTCAGCAATATTTCTAATGTTCAAGTCTGATAATTTACCGAACAGCAGCTTCAATCTTTCGGAAGCATTTTTGATCCCTATTCCGGTCCCTTTCTCAAGCGCTTTTTCTTTTATTTTTCCTGTGTTGATCACTTCAACATAAAGCTTATTTCGATCGAGGAAAGATCGAATTCGGATTTGTCCACCTTTGGGTAAAGTGTTAATGCCGTGCTTAATGGCATTCTCTACTAACAATTGAATAGTCATAGGTGGGATCTTTAATTCCAGCGTATCTTTTTCAATGTCGAGTTGGTAATAGAGCCTGTCCTCCAATTGAATTGATTCCAGTTTCAAATAATCCGTTACAATCTGAATTTCATCTTCGATTGATACTTTTTCTCTGTTATTAAATTGTATGGAATACCTGAGCAATGTGGAAAGATGGGTGATCATATCCCTGGCTTTTTCAGCATCCTCTAAAACCAATGCTCTGATATTATTCAGACTGTTAAATATAAAATGAGGGTTTATCTGAGATTTTAAGGCAATCAGCTCCGCATTTTTCAAAGATGCCTCCAGCTTCCATTTTTCAATCTCACCCTTTTTATAATTCCAAAAATAATGGATGCCCATATACAGGGCTATCCATAAAATTAATATGGTGAAAGATTGAAATGTATAAACCATCAAAATTGACATACTGAATTGCTCAAATGTGAACATTTTCAATACAATGATCATGAATAGTGATATCAGAATATTTACAACTATTGATATCAGCAGACCCAGCGCCAAAAGCTTTAAGGCGATACTTTTGATAGAATCATTTAAATAGTTATACCGAATGATGATCATTCTAAGCATATGGGTTGAAATGATCATCAGAGTCGCACCAAGTATTTGAATCAGAAGGGAGTTGGTATTAAAACCATCAAATAAGGAGTGGATGGCCAATCCAAAGATAGCATAGAGTGACCAGCCAATGATTTGTGCGCTCCAGTAGAGTCGCTTCCGGTTAGTTGTTGGGTTCATGTTTGAATCTTCTTACCGATCCTATTATTAAAAATACCAGCCAAACTCCATACATCATAAAAAAGGAGGAAAAGTTACTAGCCGGAATAATAAAAATTGCCAGGAGATGTAGGAAGAAATTTATCAACAATCCCACAACATCAATATTTATGAGGTGATTGATATTTCTCAACCTACAGAATAAATCGATTGTGTATTTATTCATTCCGATCAACATATTTATCCAAAAACTGATTCGTTTCATAAAAAAAGAAGTCAGGGTCGTCCCACATAATGAAGTGTTTCCCTTTGTCTGTAAATTTAATTTTGTGATCAGGTATTTTCTTAAATTGATTCTGATATTTAGGCTCTGTGTTTTCTCTTGTTGCTCCATAATCCTTGAAACCAATCCATGCTCCCAAAACAAGCGTTGGTGATTTTATTTTGGCTATTTCATTTCTTAAATCCGTTACGTATAAGTCATACATGGCTTGGGCGGAGGTCGCCGGATCTGAGTGTTTTCCCCATTCGACAGCTTTTTCTAAATCGGATTCATCCGTAATCATAGTTGTTAAAAATTGTCTTGCATACATTGCGCGTTGCTCGGCTGACTGATTTTGCATTTGCGTCATCATTCCTTTGGCCATTGGTTCAGTTGTTTCCGGTGTTGCTCCTATCATTTGTATAGCAGGAAGAAAAGGCAGCCCATCGATAATCAGCAAAGGACCAACAAGATCAGGTTCCTTAGAACCGATCCAAAGCGCCAAAAAACCTCCCAAACTATGTCCCATGATCACGGGCTTTTTAAGTTGTTCTTCTTTGATATAAGCTATCAAATCATCCCGAACACGTTTTGTGAAATCATCAGTATTTGATAATGGTTTCAACCCTGCAAATCCAGCCAAATGAACCAGATGGCACTCAAAATTACTTCGATATTTTTCAATCGTTTCATTCCATACTTCAGGACTACTATTTAAACCGGGAATGAGTATCATAGGTATTCCTTTTCCCTTAACCTCAACTTTGAAAGTTTCATATTGTTGGGCATGTCCTGAAGTTAAAACAACAGAACAAATTAGTATTAAAAGGGCTGTAAACCGTATTGTTGAATTTAAAACCAGCGTTTTCATATTTTTCTTTTTTTAAACGATAATAGCCTTTTTTGTAGGCGATCAGGAAAGAATTTGAACGAGCGGTGGATTTAATCGGGGAGTGGAGATTAAGCAAGATCAAAATTTGCTTGATCAGGAAATTCAGTGTATAATTAATTGTGGTGTTTACACAATAAATTCATTAGTTTTGAATTATATACATATGAAAATGTGTTTATTGTGTGTGTTATGCAAAATGACAAGTTTGTGATGAATATTACATCGCTTGGTTTTGCAACATTAATCGCAATTAAAATTTCGTTATAAAAGTGAAATTTGAGTTCGGTTAAAAAATTAAACCAAAACTTTGTTAGCAATTCAGGTTTTTAGTATAAATACCTATTTTATCAAAACGAAAATTTAAACAGGTTATGAACAAAATCGTGAGATTATTTCAAAGCGTATCGTTTGTTGTGTGCGGTATTGCAATCCTCACTTCCTGCAGCAAAAGCAGACCAACCGCTGAAAATCCTGGTGGAGTAAGTACTGCCACTGGATTGGAGTATAATAGCGACGGAGGTTTTCAGGTGAATGATTTCGAAGGACAACCAGCAGGACCAAATCTAGTGTATATAGAAGGTGGTAGATCAATACTCGGATCATTTGAGGAGGATATCTTAAATTCTAGAGACAATATTGAAAGAACTGTAACAGTGGCTTCATTCTATATGGATGAAACTGAAGTATCCAATATCCACTGGACAGAATATTTATACTATGTAAAACTTGATTCATCAAGAGAATTTTATCAATCGGCACTTCCTGATACTACAGTCTGGACTAGCGAACTTGCTTTTAACGATCCTTATCGCGAGCATTATTTGCGATATCCTGGTTTCAGATTTTATCCTGTAGTAGGCGTTAGCTGGATACAGGCAAATGACTACTGTGAGTGGAGAACAAATATGGTTAACTTAAAATTGGCAGAAGATGCCGGTGTTGAAGTTCCCGCCGAATCAGGTGGAAGAATTGCACTGGAATCAGGAGTGGTTATTCCAAACTACCGACTACCAACGGAGGCCGAATGGGAATATGCAGCGCAAGCTTTGATTGGTACGCAATGGCTGGATGAAAATCAGACACACCAAAGAATTTATCCATGGGATGGACATGCTTTGAGAAATCCTTATGGAAAAACAATGGGATCTTTTCTTGCTAACTTCAAAAGAGGACGAGGTGATTATGCGGGTATTGCAGGAAAGTTAAATGATGGTGCTATGATCACGGCCTATGCATATGAGTATCCTCCAAACGATTTCGGTTTGTTCCACATGGCTGGAAATGTTAATGAGTGGGTACAAGATCTTTACAGACCGCTTTCTTTCCAGGATGTTGATGATCTTAATCCAATAAGACGTAACGGCTACCTTGACGGTGAGGATTACTATGATTTCGAAAATTATAACTCTTTGATCAATGATAAAGTAAGGGTTTTTAAAGGAGGTTCCTGGAAAGATGTTGCTTACTGGATGTCGCCTGGTACGAGAAGATTCCTTGAGGAAGATTCTTCAACGGCAACGATTGGTTTCCGATGTGCAATGATCAGCGCAGGATCGAATTACTAAGATTTTCATAACTTATATAATAATATTAAAGAGCCCCGTCAAGGGGCTTTTTTATTTGGCTACAGCTAACGTAGCAAAACTAAGCTCTCCGCAACCTGATTCTTGAAGTGTAAGCGCACAGGACTCCAGGGTTGATCCGGTGGTAATCACATCATCAACCAATAAAACCCTTTTACCGATTACGCTCAGTTCGTCCAGAACCAAAAATATTTCTTTTACATTTTTCCATCTGGCAAGTCGACCCTTTTTCGTTTGGGTTTCACTTTTGGTTGATCTGGCAATAATTTTATTTGAAAAAGGTACATCCAATGATTGCGAAAGGCCTAGTGCAAAAAAATCACTTTGGTTAAAACCCCTTTGTTTCAATTTGTTTTCATGCAGGGGTATGGGTAAGATCAAATCAATTTCATTCTGATACCCATGCTCCTTAAGATCAGCTCCATACCATTTACCTAAAGTATTTCCAATTTCGGGAAAGTGATCATACTTAAATTTATGCATCAATTTCTGCACTTTACCTTTTTTGATAAACTTCAAATAGGAGAGCGCATATTTGAAATTAACATGAACACCAAAATGATTTTGGAAAGCTGGCTGTTCAATATGTTCATTGGTTTTCGGAAGATCATAAATACATTTTGTACAAATATATTCCTCACTTTTCAAAAGGGGACCCTCACAGGTGAAACAACAATTCGGGAAGAAAAGACTAATAAAATCCTGAAACATTTGAAAAATAATGATAGCTGGTTTTATAAAAATTGACTCTATATTTGCCTCTCAAGTTTCTACGAAATAAGCTGATCAAGGCACATCGTCTGGATACACAAACAAGAAAAATCCATGAACAAGATACAAGAATTTAATGATTATAGGAGTAAAATGAATGAAAAGATTCTTGCTTCTGATAATAAGGTAATTAAAAGAATTTTCAATCTGGACACGAACGCCTTTAGTGAAGGAAGTGTGGACGTTAAGACGAAAGAGATGATTGGATTGGCTTGTTCCATGGTCCTGCGATGTGATGACTGCGTAAAATATCATCTTGGTAAATGCAAAGAGGAAGGTGTCAATGATGATCAAATCTTTGAGGTCTTTTCTATAGCAAATCTGATTGGTGGTACGATTGTCATACCTCATTTAAGGCGTGCTGTGGAATACTGGGAAACGCTTCAGAAAGATTAGTTTCTTTAGTTATCAGACATTATATACATGATGGATAAAAAAGATATAGATCTGGAAAAACGGTGGTTTCGCTTAATGTCGGAACTTGAAAAGATAATTGGTAAAAGACCTGCAGATCTCAACAGTGTCTTATTTTTAATTGGTGTTCAGGAACTTGGTTCAGGCAAAAGGGTTTTTTCAAAGGAAGAAAAACAAGATTTAATGCATATCGCCATTTGCAAGGTATTGAGCTATGCAGGATTTTATGAATTGGAAGGGCTGGATGAGGATGGATGGCCACATTGGAAACTTGTAAAAAAACTACCGGGCTTCGATCTATTGGAACAGGAAAAACTATTGAAAATACACATCATTGAATATTTCGAAAGGGAACTGGGTTAATTTTTTAAATAAGATTCAATCAATACTTTTTAAACTTTTATGACACGAATACTCTCTTATAATATAAATGGTATCAGGGCAGCTTTAAAAAAAGGTTTTGGGGATTGGTTGAAGAAAACCAATGCTGACATTGTTTGTTTGCAGGAGGTCAAGGCACATGAAGAGCAGTTAGATCTGAATATATTCAAATCCTTGGGCTATAGGATCTATTGGAAGCCTGCTTTGAAAAAAGGATATAGTGGGGTAGCCATTTTATCCAAAACCGAACCCTTGAAAGTAAATTACGAAAGTGGGCTTACAAAATATGATGAAGAGGGCCGCATATTAACAGCGCACTATGAAAACTTTTCCGTGATGAGCGTATACATGCCCTCCGGTTCAAGTGGTGAAGAGCGGCAGGCATTTAAAATGACATTTCTTGATGACTTTCAGGAATACATAGAAGAACTGAATAAGAAATATCCTAATCTGATTATCAGTGGAGACTACAATATATGCCACCAGGCCATTGATATACACAATCCGGTCGCTAATAAAAATAGTTCCGGATTTTTACCCGAAGAAAGAGCCTGGTTGAGTACATTTCTAAAAAGTGGTTTTATCGATACATTCAGACATTTTAACCCGGAACCAAATCATTATACCTGGTGGAGTTATCGGGCAAACGCCAGAGAAAAGAATTTAGGATGGCGAATTGATTATCATATGGCCAGTAATGGATTGTTGGATAGACTTAGCCGCTCAACTATTTTGTCACAGGCAAAACATTCTGATCACTGCCCTATATTATTAGAGTTGGATTAAAACGCCGTCCTTCGCGGTAGTGCAAGATATTGCTCTGTCGAGCGATGAAGATTAAGCAAATCAGAGTGTAAGTATTCGGTAATCCAGAACGTGAATCTCATCTTGATCAACATACCAACACTTCATGCAAAAAATGGTCATCCATTTTGGAATCTTTCTTGTGAAAATTACATGAAATCTATTAACTGCTCCTCTTAAAAAGAAACTTAAAACGAGATATTGAGTTAAATATAATAATGTTTTAAGGAGTAGTATGATTTCTACATGAATGGGTGATGGTGCAACAGAAAGATCTGATTAGGTTTTCTGGTTCCGGAACATTTCTTTTCAATTTGATATACTTTGAAAGGATTGATAGAAATCATAGTAAGTGCATGTAATAGCATTGTTTCTTTATAAGGTGTCTTTAATAAATAATGTGGTACATGAAATGTTTAGGGGAAAATATCTATAGGAGCTGAAATATTTATTTCCTAAATTAAAAAACTTTGCATAGTAATATTGAATACGGGTACTCGTTGCATTGTTATGAAACAAAATATTAAATACAATAGCCTTGCCGCCAATTTAAATGCATATAAAAGAAAATATTATAAAAGCCTGTTAATCAAAGGGTTAATATTCTCTTTTGCTGTACTGATCACAATCTATCTTTTTGTCAATTCCCTTGAATTCGCGGTTGGTTTTAACTCACCTGTAAGAGCTGTTCTCTTTTTTTCGTTTCTATTGGCCACATTGATCATTTTCTATAAATGGGTTTTGGACCCGACCATTAAGCTTTTTGCCATCGGACACCAGATGTCTGATGAAGAAGCTGCAAGTCAGATCGGTAACTATTTTCCTGATATTTCGGACAAATTATTGAATACGCTACAGTTGCAAAAATTATCTTCCGATAGCAATAGTTTGATTGCCGCAAGTATCAGACAACGTACCGAGAAGATCTCGTTGTTTCCATTTACGGATGCCATCAATCTTTCATACAATAAAAAATATCTAAAATATTTACTGGTACCTCTAAGCATTGCAGTGATCGTACTCGCATTGTCCCCTCAGTTTTTCAGTGAAAGCACAACAAGACTCATCCAGTATAATAAAGAGTTTGTTCCCCAGGCCCCATTTCAATTTGTACTCCTGAACGAGGAGCTCAGGGCCTTTAAAAATGAAGATTACAAAATACTACTGAATTTTGAAGGAGAGGCCATACCCCAAAACACATATATCATTGCCAGCGGACGTAGGATTAAAATGAAGCTTAATGAGGACAATTATTTTGAATATGATTTCCAGAAAGTGCAAAGAAGTGCAAAGTTCTTTTTTGAAGCAGCAGGCTTTAGCTCGTCAACCTATGAATTAAAGGTTGTAAACCGACCGAACTTAAAAAATTTCAATGTTAACCTTTCTTATCCAAAATACCTGGAAAGGGACAATGAAAGGTTGAGTAATATAGGAAACCTGGAAATTCCTGAGGGTACAAAGGTCCAATGGCAATTTAATACACTTGAGGTAGATGAAATGAACATCACATTTGAAGGATCCGATGAGACTATACCTATTGAATTAACTGATAATCAATTGTTTAGCTTTGAAAAAAGAATTATAAAATCCCATAACTACTCCATCAACCTCAAAAACCAATACGGTAGCAATAAGGATAATATAACTTATCATATTGAAGTGATCCCCGATCAGTATCCAAAAATCAGTCTCAATCAATATCAGGACACCACCTTATATAGCTTCCTTGCTTTGGGTGGAAATATTTCTGACGATTATGGATTAACACAGCTGTCTTTGAAATACAAAGTGCTGCAAGAAGGGGACAGGAAAACAGATGATGGTTATAATACTATTAATGTCCCCATTAATAGAAAGCAATCAAGCCAAAGCTATTATTATCAGTTTGAATTTGATTCATTGGATTTGCAAGAAGGTGATGAGTTGGATTATTTTCTACAAGTTTGGGATAATGATGGAGTCAATGGTAGGAAATCCTCAAAAACGGGAAATTTCATTTTTAAGGTTCCAAGCAAGGAGGAAATCAAGAAAGAGTTAGAAGCAGCTTCAAAGAGTGCTGAAAAACAAATTGATAAAACGCTTGAGAAAGCCAAGGATCTGGAAGAGCGTATCAATGAGACTAAAGATAAACTAAGAGGGGAAAAGGAATTAAAGTGGCAAGATCAAAAAAGGCTGGAAGATATTCTTAAGAAAAGAGAAGAACTCAATGAGGCAATTGAAAAACTTAAGGAAGAGAACAGAGCCAATGACCTTAAGCGAGAAAGATTTAGTGAAACCAATAGCGATATAAAGGAAAAGGCCGAAAAGCTTCAGGAGTTGATGGACGAATTGCTGGACGAAGAAACCAAAAAACTCTATGAGGAATTACAAAAGCTCCTGGAGGAAAAGAGTGATCTGAACAAGGTCCAGAATTTGTTGGATAAGCTCAGCAATAAAGAAGATAACCTGGAAAAGGAACTTGAAAGAACACTTGAACTATTTAAGAAGCTTAAGTTTGATGTAAAACTGGAAGAAACCATAGAGGATATCAATGATCTTTCGGAAGAGCAGAAAAATCTGCAGGAAGAAAGTTCTGATAAAAAACAGGACACTGAACAGCTTGCTGAGAAACAAGAGGATTTGAAGGAAAAATTTAATGAGTTTGAAAAAGAACTTGAAGAGCTCAACGAAATCAATCAGGACAGAAAAAATCCTGATCCCCTTCAGGATGTGTCACAGGAGCAGCAGGAAATCAAACAGCAACAGCAAAATAGTCAGCAGCAACTGGAAAACAATAAGAGGAAAAAAGCGCAGCAGTCAATGCAAAAGGCACAGCAACAAATGCAACAGCTTTCTCAGAAACTGCAACAAATGCAGAGTGGTGCCCAGATGAGCATGATGCAGGAAAATCTGGATCATTTACGCGACATCGTTGATAACCTGGTGAAGTTATCTTTCGAACAAGAGGACCTCATGGACAACTTCAGAAAGATAAAACAAAGTGATCCCAGATTCATTCAGCTTTCACAAAAACAACTGAAATTAAAAGATGATGCTAAAATCATTGAGGATAGCCTTTTGTCTTTGGCAGAGCGTGTGTTTCAGATAGCCTCCTTCGTAACACGTGAATTGGATGGTATGACTCAAAATATGGATGAGACCATCGAAGCATTGCGTGATAGGAAACAATCCCTGGCGATTAGTAAGCAACAATTTACAATGACCAGCATTAATAATTTGGCACTTTTATTGGATGATGTGCTTCAGCAAATGCAACAACAAATGGCAGATGCCATGGGCAATCCTCAACAAGGTCAGAAAAATTCTCAGAAGAATATGCCCGGCCTGAGTGAATTGCAAAAACAACTGAACAAACAAATACAAGAATTAAGACGAAGTGGTAAATCGGGTAGGGAATTGTCAGAAGAATTAGCTAAACTTGCGGCAGAACAGGAGAGGATTAGAAGGGCCTTGGAAGAGATGCAGGAAAAGTACGGAGAAGAAGAAAAAGGTGGTGGTAATGGCAGTAAGGATATTTTGAAAAAAATGGAAGAAACCGAAACTGATTTGGTTAACAAACAAATTACCACAGAGACCATCAAGCGTCAGCAGGATATTTTAACCCGGCTGCTGGAAGCTGAGGATGCTTTGAGAGAAAGAGAATTGGATGAAAAGAGGGAAGCTGAGAGAGCAAAAAATTATGAAAAACGGTTGCCAAAGGCTTTCGAAGAATATATAAAAGCGAAGGAGAAGGAAATCGAATTGTTAAAAACGGTTCCCTTAAAATTGAATCCATATTATAAAAAAGAGGTAAACAATTATTTTCAAAGAATTGGAAAATAAACAAGCACAAATCGATACAATGAATTCTATTAAAATACAGATTCCATCTCTGAATGAGAATATCAGGATCATTGAGAGCTTCATAGATAATGCAAAGGAAAAATACAATATCGATGATGACATCTATGGCAACATCATGATTGCCGTCACTGAATCTGTGAATAATGCCATTAAACATGGCAATCAAAATAACAAGAAAAAGAATGTCTCTCTTTCTTTGATACTGGAGGATAACGTGATTTGTTTTACCATTGAAGACGAAGGAGAGGGTTTTGACTATAACAATCTTCCTGACCCAACCTCACCGGAAAATATTGATAAACCAAGTGGTCGAGGTATTTTTTTAATGAAGCACCTTTCCGATGAAGTGGCATTTGAAAACGATGGAAGAGTGGTAAAACTATCTTTCTATTTCAACTGACAAATGAACAATATCAATTTCTTCTCCGAAGATATTGTCTTCGAAGTTGAATTTCCTACCAAACTACAGAACTGGATCCTCAAAATAATTGAAATAGAAAATAGCACCGCAGGAAATATTAATTTCATTTTTTGCTCTGACACCTATTTACACGACATCAATCTCACTTATCTAAACCACGATACCTATACTGATATTATAACCTTCGATAATTCTGAGACCGATCGGGAAATAGAAGGTGATATTTTCATTAGTATAGATCGCATCAAAGAGAACGCATCGACGTTCGATAAAGCTTTTAATCACGAACTAAAAAGGGTCATGGCCCATGGCATTCTTCATCTACTTGGCTATGATGATAAGAATGAAGCACTAAAACTTCAGATGCGAAAAAAAGAGGAAGCTTGTTTATCTTTGTACTGATTTTATTCTTTTAGTATTTCAATAACACAAATTTGTTGATGTTCCACGTGGAACATCAAAGATTAAAGAAAACATAAGACTAAAAGTGTTCCACGTGGAACACCTATAAACTATATACCATGTTCCATGAATATGATGTGATTGTTGTTGGTGCAGGACATGCCGGCTGTGAGGCCGCGGCAGCAGCTGCAACTATGGGTTCAAAGGTTCTTTTAGCTACCATGAACATGAATACCATTGCACAGATGTCGTGTAATCCTGCAATGGGAGGTGTTGCCAAGGGTCAAATTGTAAGAGAAATAGATGCATTGGGAGGTTTATCCGGTATTATATCAGATAAATCAATGATCCAGTTCAGGATGTTGAATAAATCAAAGGGCCCTGCTATGTGGAGTCCCAGGACGCAAAATGACAGAATGCGCTTTGCGGAAGAGTGGAGATTGGCCTTGGAAAAAATTCCAAACCTGGACTTTTGGCAAGAAATGGTTGTAGGGATCTTGGTTGAACAGGATAAGGTAGTTGGTGTAAAAACAACAATGGGCATTGAAATTCGTGCAAAATCTGTGATTCTCACCAATGGAACATTTCTTAACGGGCTCATTCATATTGGTGAAAAACAGTTTGGAGGAGGCAGGACAGGGGAGAAGGCAGCAACAGGTATTACCGAACAACTCATAGAATTAGGCTTTGAAGCCGGTAGAATGAAAACCGGCACACCACCCAGGATTGATGGTAGATCGCTCGATTATTCCAAAATGGAGGAACAAAAGGGAGATGAACATCCATCGAAATTTTCATTCAGCGATACCAAACCATTAGAGCGCCAACGAAGCTGTTTCATTACCTATACCAACCACGAAGTGCATGAAACACTTCAAACCGGTTTTGATCGATCTCCAATGTTCAATGGTAGAATACAAGGTGTTGGACCACGCTACTGTCCAAGTATTGAGGACAAGATCAACCGCTTCTCAGAAAGGGAAAGACATCAAATATTTGTTGAACCTGAAGGCTGGAATACCATTGAAATATATGTTAATGGTTTCTCAACCTCACTCCCTGAGGATGTTCAATATAAAGCATTGAGGCAAATTACTGGCTTCGAAAATGCTAAAATGTTCAGGCCAGGTTATGCCATTGAATATGATTATTTTCCGCCAACGCAGTTAGGGTTGACTTTAGAAACCAAGCTTGTTAAAAACCTATATTTTGCCGGGCAAATCAACGGAACGACCGGATATGAAGAAGCCGCATGCCAGGGGCTTATAGCCGGCATCAATGCGCATCATAATGTTCATGGTTTAGATTCTTTTATCTTAAAGCGTTCACAAGCCTACATAGGAGTACTTATAGATGATCTCATAAACAAAGGTACCAACGAACCATACCGAATGTTTACCTCACGGGCAGAGTTCAGAATTTTATTGAGGCAAGACAACGCAGATATAAGATTGACAGAATTAGGACACAGCATAGGGCTCGCGTCAGATGGGAGATTAAATAATGTATTGGATAAAAAGAATGATACAGCCAGGTTACTCAATGATATCAAACAGAAAAAAGTAACACCCGAACTTGTCAATGATCAACTGCACACATTAAATACTGCAACAATCAAAGAAAAAGTATCCATTCATCAATTACTCAAAAGGCCGGAAATCCACATGCATCAAATTAAATCATTTGATCAGGAAGTTGAAACCTATTTAGACAAATACTCAAAGGATGTTCTTGAACAAGCTGAGATATTAATCAAGTATGAGAATTACATTGAAAAGGAGAAACAGCTTGTTGACAAAATAGAAGGTTTGGAAAATTATAAGATCAAGGAAGATTTCGATTATGATCAGGTTTCAGCTCTTTCATCAGAGGCTAAGGAAAAACTAAAAAAGATCAGACCTGTTACCATAGGTCAGGCTAGTCGAATCAGCGGTGTTTCTCCAGCTGACATTTCAGTAATTATGGTATATCTGGGAAAGTAAATTTATGTTGGAAGAATTAAAAGCCTGTCCCGTTTGTCATGGCACATCCTTTAAGGACTTTATAACTTGTAAGGACTTTACTGTTTCACACCAGGATTTCTCCATTGTTTCATGCAAAACCTGTGAATTCAAATTTACGAATCCCAGGCCGGAGACAGCCGGATTAGCTTCCTATTATGAGTCGGAGGAATACATTTCTCACGCTAATAAGCGTACCAACCTCATCAACACCGCCTATAAATTAGCAAGATCATTCACCCTGAAAGGCAAGCTCAGGATTGTTAATACTCATTCTATAAAAGGAGTCTTACTTGATGTTGGTTGTGGTACCGGTGAATTTCTAAATACATGCAAAACCGATGGTTGGCAGATCAGTGGTGTGGAACCAAACAATGGAGCCAAGGCAAAAGCAGAGCAACTAAATAAAGAGAAATTCTATCATTCCATTTTTGATATTGATCGCAATGAATCATTTCACGCCATCACATTATGGCATGTACTGGAGCATCTTCCGAATCTCCAGCAAAGTCTCAAAAAAATAAATGAGCTACTCACTCAAGATGGCACGGTATTTATTGCTGTACCGAATAGTAATTCATATGATGCACAGCATTATCAGGAATATTGGGCAGCGTATGATGTACCAAGACACTTATTTCACTTCGAACAAAAAACCATAAATAAACTATTTAAAGAAAATAATTTCATATTACAAAAAATTATACCAATGAAATTAGATTCCTATTATGTTAGTTTACTTAGTGAAAAATATAAAAATGGTGCTAATAATTACCTTAGCGCACTTGTTCAAGGTTTTAAGTCAAATCAATGGGCCAAAAAAAACAACAACAATTATTCAAGTTTAATTTATGTGGTTAGGAAGAAAATCTGATTCTTTAACAGGTATTGTTATCATTTCTCTACTCATTTTCCTTTTACATTCCTGCGCGCGCAAGATGCCAATTACTGGTGGTCCAAAAGATGAAGATCCTCCTAAACTGGTTAATAGTACTCCGGAAAATCGTACACTCAATTTCAAAGGTGATCAAATTACACTGGAATTTGATGAACGTGTAAAAATTCAAAAGATAAAAGATCAACTGATCATTACACCCAGGATCAATGAAGATTATGAATACAAGGAAAATAAGGCGATCATAGAACTTTCCAATCTGGAGCTTCAAGACAGCACAACGTATACCTTTAACTTTAGAGAGTCTATTCAGGATCTCACCGAGGGAAATCCAGCAGAAAATCTTGTTATTATTTTAAGTACCACCAACTACATTGATTCACTTAATATTAACGGCAGAATCAAATATGCACTCAGCAACAAACCTGCGGAGAATACACTTGTTACATTATATGATATCAACGATACCCTGGATATATTTCAAGGTAATCCCAAATATTTCACTAAAACCAACGAAAAGGGAGAATATCTTTTTACTAATATCAAAAATGGTAGGTATACAATTTTTGCCGTACAGGATGAAGACAAAAATTTAAAGCTCAACACAAAAAAAGAATCTTATGGATTCGTCGGTGATACAATTACCCTATCGGAATCAAAAGATAGTCTTCATATCGATCTTGTTAAACGTGATATCAGTAGTTTCAAACTCCTTAGTGCAAGAACAACAGGAAAGTATTTTGAGGTGAGATTCAATAAGAGTCTATTCAAACTTGATCTGTCCTATCCACAAACAGATAAAACTGTTATCGCCAATCAGGTTGAGGATCATAAAATTGTTCGTTTTTATAATAGCTTTAACGAAGGCGACAGTCTTCAGCTTACCCTTACCGCATACGATTCAGTGCAACAAGTTATTGATAGCACTTTATACTTAAAGTTTGAAGAATCAAAAAGAAAAGCCGAATCATTTAAGGCTAGCCTCACAGAAGGAAAGATCAGTTTAAATGAAATGTTCACGGCTACATTGAAATTCAGTAAACCCGTATCATCTATCACACTTGACAGCCTTTTCTTCCAACAAGACAGTATACCTGTTTTCCAATTCGATTCCACAGATATAAGTTGGAATAATTGGAAAGATGAGCTAACAATCAAAAAACAACTTAATTCATCCGAACTAAAAACCTCAGATTCAACACTGCAGACGCGTGATACACAAACCAGGGATCCAAGAGCTATTCCTACAAAAAAACCAGGAGTTAAATTATATATAGGTCCCGGAGCTTTTGTAAGCATAGAAAATGATTCAAGTCAGGTCATTACAAAGGACTATCAGTTCATGCAGGCAATTGAACTTGGTAGTATCAAAGGCACAATTACCACAGAGGAACCAAGCTTTATTATTCAACTCCTGGGTAGTGATCGTAAAGTATTGGAAGAAATAGTCAATCAAAAACAGTACGAATTTAAAGATCTCGAGCCGGCCAAATATCTCATTCGTGTCTTGGTTGATAAAAACCAAAATGGAAAATGGGACAAAGGTGATATCCATAAATTGGAAGTTCCGGAACCTGTTATCTTTTTGGAAGGTGATCTTGTTATTCGGTCCAATTGGGAATTAGATAATCAGAACATTACTTTCTAATATATCCGTTGATATTTTATAGCGCAGGAACGTATTTATTTGCCTGATTATTAATAATTTATATATTAAAAGGTCAAGAAAGTAAGCCACCTTTTTCCTCAGCTCAAAATTCAAAACTAAAACCTTAAAATTCTTAAACGAGGCATAACATCTCTAATCCTCACTACTAAATGCCATAGTCAGATCCCCAGGTAAGAAAAAGCATTTTATCGTACTAAAATATTGTTGGCAAATTCATTACCTTACCATATAATCCGATTGTTGAAACATGTGGATCCAATGTGTATAAGCAATGGATAATTCGTTGATAAATTACCTTTATGCATTTGGTATTCAATTCTATCATCGATCAGTGTATATAACATTACTTACTCAACATAAAATAACAATCTTATACACCTTAACGTATTAAAAAGAAGTTTTCCACTTTTTGCTGTAAACTCAAAAGTGAATAGTTAAATTACTATTAATCAAATATTTACATGTTAATATTCTGTGGATAAGTAAAAACTTGTTCTCAATTCATAAACATTTGAAAGAAACAAATTCTTTATTCGTTATTTTTCCACATATCCACATGCTAATGATAATTACAATATAAATTTAAATTCAATTCATTATAAATAATAGGGGATCTGAAAATGTTGATAAAGCACTTAATGAATAAAATAATTGTCTTTTTCCTATTCACCACACTTACTCAAATATCATTTGCACAAACCGATAAAATCAACCTGGCCAACGAATATTATAGCAATGGTGATTATACCAAAGCGCTCGATCTTTATATAGAACTTGCCCGGCGGGCAAAAAATATTCCTGCTATCCACAAAAACTACTTCGATCTGTTGTTGACTAATAGTAGTTATCCTGAAGCTGAGAAATATATCAACCGTGTCATCAAGGTTTATCCTCAGAACATCTATTACAATATAGATAAAGGCGTTTTGTTCAAAGCTCAAGGTAGAGTTGATGATGCCGACAAACTTTTCAACAGGGTTATAGAGTCAAGTAAAAAGGAAGATTATAAGACCAGGATCACAGCTCAATATTTTTTAAATAAAAGGTTAACTAACTACGCACTCAAAACTTTCAAAGAAGCCAGAAAGAAAAGTGACGATCCTTATGCCTATTCGATTGATATGGCCAACATTTATCGGATAACCAACAATAAGTCGATGATGATTGAGGAATACCTCAATTATGTCACGAGCCAACCTGCCAATATTGAATATGTAAAAAATGTGCTGCAAAACTTACTTTCCGAAGAAGAGGATCTCCGTAACCTCGAAACGATGCTTTTTGACAAGGTTCAAAAGAAACCGGATAGAAAAATCTATAGTGAGTTATTAATCTGGGTCAATCTGCAGTTGAAAAATTTTTATGGAGCTTTTATCCAGTCAAGAGCTTATGATAAAAGATTTAAAACCGACGGTGAAAAAACGATGGACATTGGCGCCATCGCATTTGAAAATAAGGATTACAAAACAACGATTAAGATTTTTGAATATATCACCAAGGAGTATCAAAATAGCGACAACTATATCCTGGCGAGGAGGTATTTGATCTGGTCTCGAGAAGAAATTGTAAAAAATACATTTCCGGTAGACAATGATGAAATCCGTAAACTGGTTAACGATTATGAAAAACTTGTTTCAGAAGTAGGTTTAAATCATATTACTTTAGAAGCGTTGAGAAGTGAAGCTCTACTTTACGCCTTTTATTTAAATGAAAAGGATCATGCTATCGAGATCCTTTCGCGGATTATCAACGCAAATCGTACCGGTGCTAATTTGAGGGCAAAATGCAAGTTGGATCTGGGCGACATTTTCATACTTACCGGTGAGCCTTGGGAATCTACCCTACTTTATTCGCAGGTTGAAAAAACACACAAAGAACATCCCCTGGGATATGAAGCAAAATTACGCAATGCTAAACTTTCTTATTACAAAGGTGAATTTTCGTTGGCGCAATCACATCTTGACATATTAAAATTGGCGACCTCCAGGGAAATTTCAAATGATGCGATTTCATTGAGTTTATTGATAAAGGACAATACAATATTAGATACCACCGATTTTGCTATGAAGCAATATGCGAGTATCGAACTACTCCTTTTTCAAAACAAAAAAAAGGAAGCCCTTGATTCACTAAATATTATGTTGAAGGAGTTTCCCGGCCATAGTTTAACAGATGAAATCTATTGGAGCCAGGCAAAAATTTATATGGAGCTAGGAGAGTTTGAAAAATCCCTGGAATTGCTCAACAAAATTGTTGGGGAATATTCTTATGATATTCTGAGTGATGATGCTTATTTTCTGACAGGTACTATATATGAAGATCAGCTAAATGATAAAAACAGGGCAATGGAAATTTACCAGGACTTCCTTACAAAATATCCCGGAAGTTTGTTTGTTGCCGAAGCCAGAAAAAGATTTAGAAAACTTCGTGGCGATTTGGTCAATTGAAATGGTATTACCAAAAAATAGAACTTCTTTATAAGCAGCTCTTTTATTCCTCTATCCTGACACTAAAGTAATTTAGTCTTTACGTCGGGCCTGTGTTAAATACTTTCCGGATAATTTCATTAACTTGAGGTGATGGAATTATCAGAAATGTTGCATGTCTCAATCGTTCAAAAATAAAATCTTCAAACAGATTCGCCTTTCACCTGTTTTTCTCTTCTTGGGATTTATTTTTCTGTCCTGCTCAAAAGATGAGCCTGTCGAGCTGGAATTTTCGGAACATCAGGAAACAGTGATTTCCTATTTCAAGGAGATCGCCCTGGGCTTTGAATTTGGTAATGCATCCAAAATTACCCGGAAGTGGAAGACCAATATGCAGATTTTTGTAGGAGGTGAAAAAAATCAATCTCTGATGAATGAATTGAATGCTATCATTACAGAAATTAATGATTTGGCATCAGATGGATTTACAATGAGTATTACTCAAGACTCTCTAAATTCCAATTATTATATCTTCTTTGGATCTTCGACAGACTATGGAAAATTATTCCCTTCGTCAGCTAGCCTGGCCGAGAGTAATTGGGGATTATTTAATGTTTACTGGAATTCCAATCAGCAGTTAAATCGAGGAAGAATGTATGTTGATATTGTCAGAGCTGATCTCACAGAACAAAAACATTTGCTTAGGGAAGAGCTTACACAATCCCTGGGACTGGCAAGAGACTCTAACCGATTTTCGGATAGCATTTTTCAACAATCCTGGACCCGAACTAATGAATATGCAGAAATTGATAAAGATCTGATACGACTTCTTTATCATCAAGAGATGAAAGTTGGTTTAAATGAAACAGCCGTTGATCCAGTTTTAAGAAAACTTGTGAAAGATATTCCTATTTAATGTCCTGGAAGTAATTTATTTAAGCGTATCATTCAGATACACATTAACTTCAAGGCAACACTTTTCAAATTGGTTATTCCCACCAACTTTATGGGATTTTTATAAACCCAGCAGGGTAAATCACGGATCCTACTTTTTTGATTGGACTTCCTTTGATGAAATGGCTTGGAAGAATTTCTACAAAGTCCGGATGTCATTTTTAAATGATTATAAAAATGCCGGAGGAAGAGTAACCATAAGTGACGATGCCGCATTCATTTATAATTTATATGGATTTGGTTATGTTGAAGAGATGGAATTATTGCAGGAAGCTGGCTTCCATCCACTTGAGGTGATTCGAGGAGCGACGCTTCATGCGGCTCAGGCCATTTTTGAACCAAAAGGAAAACCTATTGAATTCGGGATTATTGGCCGACATGGTTATCATTGATGAAAACCCTGTTGAAAATCTCAAGGTACTTTACGGAACAGGCATTCCCCGGTTAAATGATGAAACAGGTAAGATCGAAAGAGTTGGAGGTGTGAAATATACCATTAAAGATGGCATCATTTACGATGCCAGGCAGCTTTTGAAAGATGTGGAAGAAATGGTAAATAAGCAAAAGACAGAAAGGGGTGAGTAAAATAAAAATAGATTTATTATAATTTTCATTTTGCAAAACTTGCCGGCGAACGGAGCCTATCTGAATATTTTTCTTTTGATGATTTTTAGTTCGCCACTTTTCTCCAGGTGCTTGACAGCCCGGATAACTGTTTCCACCCGAAGCCCCAGGAGATCTGCAATTTGTTGCCTCGTAAGCGTTACCTCATAATCCAGGTCTTTGGAAACTTCTTTTTTCAAATGGTCTATTAAGGTGATGATCCTATGCTCAGGATTATAACCAGATATTTCTTTCATGATCATGGCTTTGTACTGAAGTCTTTGGGACAGAATGCCAATGAAATTCATCTGAATATCAAAGTGATTTCTTAGCAAAGCCACCAAACCCTCTTTGCTTAATTTATATAGGATCGTTTTTTCCTGAGCGATGGCACTTGCCGGGTAGGGAAAATCACCAAACAGAGCAGGTTCCCCAAAGCTTTGGTCATTTTTAAAGATCCCCTGAATGAACTCCTTGCCTTCGTGATTATAGGTTGACATTTTTATCGCACCATCCTTAACCTGATAATAAAACCGGGCGTGTGATCCCTCTCTAAATAGAATCTCATCTTTCTGGAGTAAAATTTCTCCAGCGCCATATTCTTTAATTGTTTCCTGTGCTATCATCTGGCTTCCATGCTTTTATGATTCAGATCATAAACTACAATGAATTACTTACTTTATTTTTACAAAAAATATTCAAAATGTTGACAACTGACAAGAAAACCATGGATGCAAAACCAAAAGAGATTGAAGATAGAAATGATGTTGGTCTTTTGGTGCATTCATTTTATGCCAGAGTAAGACAGGACGAACTTATTGGTCCTATCTTTAATAATGCTATCCATGATTGGGACGAGCATCTGGAAAAACTAACGGACTTCTGGGAAACCAATTTGTTCTTCCAAAGAAAGTACAAAGGTAATCCACTTAAGAAGCATCAGGAAGTCGATGAGAATATTAATCATGGTATTACTCAGGAACATTTTGGAAGATGGTTGCAGATCTGGTTTCAAACCATTGATGAACTGTTCACCGGAGAACGGGCTAATCAGGCAAAACATAGAGCAAGAAATATGTCAACCTTTATGTTTATTAAGATTTTTCAAAACCGTTAGTTTTATTGAATGTAAGTTGAAAAGCCAAGAGAGAATATTTTCTTGGCTTTTTTCGTATACAAATTTCTTTAATAGCCTTCCTAGCTTACTTGTTTGTTGTCCTTAAAGAGAAGTGCAAATATCAGCGTGATCAGGAGAGCCATGCCAGCTGGAACATACCAAATTGATGGCCAATCATGGACAGCAGTTTCATCAGATCCAATGCTAAAAAATTCCACAACAAATCCGGAGACCCAGGAGCCAAGTAACATACCAACGCCATAGGTTACCAAAGTAATGAAACCTTGAGCGCTTGCCTGAATATCACCGGAGGCTTTTTTGTCTACATATATTTGCCCAGTCACAAAAAAGAAATCATAACAAATTCCATGAAGTATGATGCCTAGATAAAACATAAAAACAAGCGCTTCATTATTTCCGGTTGCAAATAACACATATCTTACTACCCACGCCATCATACCTACCAATAACATTTTCTTAACACCCAGTCGTTTGAAGAAAAAAGGCATCAATATCATGAACAGGATCTCTGACATCTGTCCCATAGTCATTTTACCGGCCGCATTTTCAATTTCATTTTCATTCAAGAACAGATTTGTGAAATTGTAATAGAAAGTTAACGGAATGGAGATCAAAAATGAGCTGATCACAAAAATGGCAAAGGATTTTTCCCTCATCAAGCTTAATGCTTTCAAACCCAAAATATTGCTTATGGATACTTTAGTATCTGAAGATTTAGGTGGTGTTTTGGGAAGAGTGAATGAAAATAGACCCATAGCCATGGAAACTCCTGCAGCTATTTTCATAGGTATAGAGGTACTTTCAATATCTAAAAAACCAATTAATAAACCAGCTCCGATCCAACCAATTGTTCCCCAAACCCGGATACTTGGAAACTCCTTCCCAGTGTCGGTCATTTGGTTAAAACTGATGGAATTGACCAATGCCAAAGTGGGCATATAGCAAATTGCATATAAAAGAACCGTCCAGAAGAAAATATTGGGATCGGTAATTCCGGAGGCATAGTACATGATAAACCCACCGGCAATATGCATTACACCCATGACCTTCTCTGCGGAAAAATATTTATCAGCGATCATGCCAATAAAAAAAGGGGAGATAATGGCTCCCCAAGGCATGGTACTGTATGCCTTGCCAATATCTATTCCACTAAATCCGATGCTATTCAGGTAGGTAGAAGCCGTAACAAACCATGCCCCCCAGATAAAAAATTGTAAAAACATCATGGAGGACAATTGCAATCGGGTGTTGATATTCATAATATCGGGTTTAGTTGCATCACCTTATTTACGATAGAAATGTGAACAAACTTAGCTTTGTTCAAAACATTGAACTTCAGCTTGATCAACCTCTAGGGGTATATCACAAGATAAAGACATTTGACCAGTTAAATACCCTATTTCTTCAGAAACCAACAGCATATGACTCTTTAACTTTAACAAAAGTTAAGTTTGATAATACATAGGAAATCGAACATGGTCTTTTTAAGATTTTTTTTAACGCTCATCATATAAGTTTGTTAACGCTTTTTATTATTAATAACTTAAACTATGATAGAATATGGAACATCACTGTTGTGATTATACTACTGTAGGATTCGATGAGAAGGGAAAGTATACTTACATGAGAATCAAACAGAAAGGGGACTCCGATCAATTTCGTATGGCACATGACAAAGTGTTTGAGATATACAAGAAGGAGCAACCGGGCAGGCACCTAGCTGACACACGTGGAATGGGGGTAGTATCATTGGATGATCAGAAATTTGTATCACAAAATTTTCTTCCAAGAGTTGTTGAATTCAGCCCAAACAACTGTATAAAAATTGCTGTATTAGTTTCTGAAGATGCCTTCTCGAAGTTCGCGGTTGAATCAATTGGAAAAAAGATGTCGGAGATGCCTGCTAACATTCAACACAAAATGTTTAAAAGCGAGGAAGAAGCGGTTGGCTGGCTTTGTGCTTAAGCAGTAGATCAAAAAATCACAAACATCGAATTGTAAGATTTACTTTTCGATATGATGAAATACAAGGTATGGTATTTGAACTTGTTACATTAACATCCAAAAGGCGAGCTTGACTCGCCTTTGGGGTCTGTTGGTCTTCATTACGTTAGGTAATGAACACGGTTTCAGCCTCCTTTTCAAAACTTCTCAGATAGACCTCAGGAAGTTTGTATTAAATATATTAAAATTTTGTTAAAACAGCCAGTCAAAAATTATCAATTTTTGACTTCAACTAGCTCATATTCAGCGTAAACAAAATGCAAAGGCTTGGAGCATTCAATGTAAAGTCTTAAGTAAGAATTTTAAAACCTATTCCGGACTTTTAAATGGACAAAGACTGTTAATCTCATGTAGATCGGATTGCCATATTCCTTTTTAAATATGTCTAGTCAAAGACATATATGCGTTTTACGTTTCGTCGAATTTTATTAACATGGGAAATAATAATATGCCTTTAAAGTACAAAAACAGCCGTTTTTGACTTACCATGCCTTTTTTACTGATGTTTATGCTAGCCATTATATTCCTGTGATAAAAACTTTAGTTTTTCGTGATAACCGCTCAAATCCCCAGGGCGTTTGACTAAAGTGATTTGGAGCCCATGATCTGTTCTTATTCTCCAAACCAACAATAATCGAATTGTTTTGTCTGTGAATGCCGTTACATCATTTTTGAATACCCATAGATTCATGGATCTTTTAATGAGGAGAGATAGCCAACACTTCTGTTCGTGATATGGTTTGGACTGTATAGTTGGGGCTTTTGTAATAGTGCTTAACTCACTTTACATTTACCGAAGAGGAGAGCGGGTAATTGCCAACAACCAATACACAAGGTATTTCAGCACTGTAATTCATGGGTGAATACTGGTAGAACATGGTTGGAAGTTTCCGACCGGTTCTACCTTTTATTCTTTACCGTAATGATCAGATTATTTTTTTGAGAGGATGATTGTTGCTTATATTCCATAACAAGGAAGTAGCAAATTCTCAAAATGATGATCAAATTGATGCAAAGTGTTGTGTAGGCAAATCCGATTAAAATCCAGCTCATAAGATACTAGCAGTTGATACTATTCCATCATATGCAGCTGACTATTGGGGAATTTATATGAGATTAATCCAGGCGCTTGCAGTGATTCAAACCAGATCAAACTTTATATTGAATTTTGCGAAGCCTTTTATTTATATGATAAAATTTAGGATATTATTAATATCGTCAAATTAAATGTTTTTGAAGGCGTAGAAATCCGGATTAAGTAAGAAAAAAAGAGTACTGAAAATTTCTAAAAATTTGAAATAACCTTCACCCCGGTTCCATCAAACTCATCCATCTTGGGAAGTTCCACCACAGCCTCTTCCAATGTTATCTCTTTGTCAATGAGTTTTTCCGGTTGGAGCTTTCCGTTTCGTATCATTCCCAACAATTCCGGATATTCGTGGGCTTGCATACCATGACTTCCAAGGATCTCCAATTCATTAGCAATCACAGCACTCATCGGAACAGGTGGAAGGTTATGTTCACCTGCCATTAAACCGACCTGTATGTGCTTTCCCTGCTTTCTAAGATTGGCGATAGAGTTAAAACAAGTTGTTTTGTGTCCAAGGGCATCCATTGAAACATGAGCGCCACCATCACTAATATCCTTAACAGCCTCTACAACATCACTTACTTTACCGGCATTAATGCCAGCCGTGGCACCAAGGCTTTTGGCAAATTTGATTTTATCATCTCGAATATCAATGGCGATAACATTAGCTCCTAAAGCATTGGCAATCATAATGGCTGAAAGACCCACACCTCCACATCCGTGAATGGCTACCCACTGACCGCCGGACACCTTTCCTTGTCTGACAATCCCTCTGAATGAAGTTATAAAACGACAACCCAAACTTGCAGCCGTTACGAAATTCATGGAATCAGGCAAGTGCACCAAATTGATGTCAGCGTAATCAATGGCAACATATTGGGCAAAGGAGCCCCAGTGCGTGAATCCGGGTTGAAACTGATGATCGCATATTTGGTGATTCCCGGAACTGCATTGCGGACAATTCCCACAGCCGCTTACAAAGGGAACAGTTACCCGATCACCGGTTTTCCAATTTTTAACATGATTGCCAACTTCTTCCACCGTACCAGATAACTCATGTCCGGGTACATGAGGAAGCTCAATGTCCTCATCATGTCCCATCCATCCATGCCAATCACTTCTACACAATCCGGTGGCACCTACTTTCAATACCACACCATTTGGAGATGGAACAGGATCGGAAACATGTTGAATTGTTATCGGACCTTGGAAGGATTCATAAATGGCTGCTCTCATAATTTTTTATGTGGATAATATGAAAAATTTCGGAAGTTGCATTCGATTGTCTGAATGAATTACATAATGGAAAGATAAATAGTTTCCTTTAAGGTTTTATGTCATATGGTCATTTATGAGCCTGGATTGATCAATCATATCGTGACACAATGTCTAATTATTGACCTTGGATCGAAGCTTGTGAGAAATGTTTAATTTTTGGATTTAAAGGTCAAGCCATGTTCAAGCAACTTAAGAAAAGATTCAAATTTGATTATGTGGAGAGAGATCTATCCGAGTATCATCCTGCCCTGGATCAAATTCGTCAGCAGGAAAAACAATTTAAAAATCAACCGGATAAAGAATTAAGGGACCAATCCATTGAGCTAATTCAAAAAGCCCGAAATGGCGCTAGTCTGAAGGAGTTGTTGGTTAAAGCCTACGCATTGGTAAGTGAGGTCACCTGGAGAAAACTAAAAATGCGGCCATTTGATGTTCAGATCCTGGCAGCCATCGCCATGTTCCATGGAAATATTGCCGAGATGCAGACAGGAGAAGGCAAAACATTGGCCGCTACGATGCCTACCTATCTACACGCCATTTCAGGTGAAGGTGTGCACATCCATACCTTCAATGATTATCTGGCAAAAAGGGATGCCAACTGGATGAAACCTATCTACGATTTTTTGGGAACATCGGTTGGATACATTCAGGAAGGAACAGATTCGAATGAGCGAAAAGATATTTACCAAAAAGATATTGTCTATATGACTGCCAAGGAAGGTGGGTTCGATTACTTACGCTCCTTTCTGGTTACAGATAAAGAGGACATTATTCAGAGGAAAGCGCAATTTGCTATTATTGATGAAGTAGATTCAATATTAATTGATGAGTCCAGAATTCCAATGGTTATTGCAGGTGAAGTTCCCAAACATGATGCAATTGATTTGTATCAAATAGCTAAGGTTATTCAGGAGCTTCAATACGAAAAGGATTTTCAAACCGATGAATATGGTTTGAATATTTTTTTAACGGAACAGGGCATAGAAAAAGTTGAGAAAGTGCTTAATTGTCAGAATCTCTATGCTGAAAAAAATGAGGTGTTACTCACCCATGTAAATCTGTCATTGCAGGCACATGGATTGCTGAAAAGAGATATTGACTATATTGTGAGAGATGGCAAAATCGAACTAATCGATGAATTTACAGGTCGTATTGTTGATAATAGAAAATGGCCGCACGGTCTGCAGGCGGCTATCGAAGCAAAAGAGAATTTGTTCATTGAACCGGAAGGAAAGATTTTAGGAAAAACCACCCTTCAGCATTTTATCAATACCTATCCTAAGATCTGTGGGATGACAGGAACAGCACAACCTGCCGCGGAAGAGTTTGCAACGGTCTATGGAACATCGGTTACTGTTATTCCGACCAATGCACCCATTAAAAGATTGGACCATCCCGACCTGGTTTTTTACAATAAACAAAGCAAGTTGAAGGCCCTTGTTGAGAAAATAAAGAACATTCATGAAACAGGAAGGCCTATTCTCGTGGGAACGGCCAGTGTAGAAGAATCCGAGATATTGTCCGAAAAGCTTAAGGAAAATGGAATATTGTGCCAAACACTCAATGCCAAAAACGATGAGGAGGAAGCTAAAATTATCGCAAAGGCCGGGACATTAGGAACAGTAACTATTTCTACAAATATGGCCGGAAGAGGGACTGATATTAAGCTTGGTGGAGAAGAGGGAGAAGACCGACAAAGGATAATTAACCTGGGAGGACTTTATGTAATTGGAACTAACCGTTTTGAAAGCAGTAGAATTGACAATCAGTTAAGAGGTCGCTCTGGCAGGCAAGGTGATCCTGGTGAAAGCCAATTCTTTGTAAGCCTTGAAGACGACCTGTTACAAAAACACGGGATCGATGAGCTCATTCCCGCCACCTTTAGGAATAAACATGAAGTGTCGACCATAAGCAGCACCATTGTGAACAGGGAAGTAAACAGAACACAGCGCATCGTAGAGGGCAAAAATTTTGATATCAAAAGAACCTTACTGAAATATGCTTCTTTTATAGAAATGCAAAAGAAAATTATTGATCAGAAAAGAAATTCCCTTCTGGATGACACATTTAAAAGTGTGCTGGTTTCCCACGATGAAAAATACTATCAGGAACTTATTGATAAGTATGGAAAATCGCTTGTAAAAAAAGTAGAGAAACAGGTAACATTGGCCGTCCTTGATAAGAACTGGGCTGACTATCTGGAAGAAGTAGAACATATCAGGCAAGGAATACACTTATTTGCAATGGGGGGAATGAATCCTTTGTTTGAATTTCAAAAGAAACTGGATCAGGTTTTTTCAATATTAATTCCCAAAATTGAAAAGGAGGTCATCGGGAAAATGAAGGTAGTAAACATTACTCCTCGTGGGATTGATCTCCAACAGGAAGGACTATTAAGCCCTACTTCAACATGGACCTATTTGATCAATGATAATCCATTCGGAGATAGGCTTGCCATGATGCTAACCGGATATGGCAATATTGGCTTTGGTGCTTTCGCCGCTTTACTTTGGCCACTTTTGGCAATTTATTATTTGGTAAAAAATAAATTATCCGGGAAAAAATAATTATTATGAAGAGTATAGAACAAAAGAGGTATATCAATTTACTTCGTACACCTCTTTCCGGAATTAGGATAAATGTTAATCAACTATGATAAAATCTTTCGTGAATGATCTTGCCATCTTTCCATTGTGAAACAACCGCTTGTTCCACTTTCACGTGATTTCCATTTTTTTCCTTGTACTCCATGATGGCTTCGTAAAAAGAAGTATCATTAGCCACTGCACTGCTACTTACTTCATACCTGATAAATTCACCAACACCTTCTAATACCTCTTTCTCCAATGCCATGCAATGCGCCTTACCGACCTTAGGCTCAGCGTTACCCTCTCTTAGTACCACATCATCGTGAAGATATTTTTCCATACCTTCTAAAAATTGTCCTTTTGAAAGTATCTCAAAAAGATCATCTAAGTTTTCTCTTATCTCTTTTGCCATGATTTTAAATTTTTGATTTATTTCGATTTACCATTGTAGATGCCGTTTGCTCAATTTCTTGCTTTGTCTAAATAGATCGCTCCTTTAAACTGATTGGACAGGCTTTGCAACCTTGGTACACAACTTTTTTGACCCGATCAATACCAATGAATCCCACACGATTCACAGAGTTGTTATAGACATTAAAAATGAAAATGGAGATCAATAAAGTTGTTAGTAAAACCTGTTTTGTAGCCATATGTGTTTTGATTCTTTCAACAATTCAAAGGTAGGTGTGATCAATGGAGCAATAAATAGACAAAAGTTCCTGTTGTTTGGACATTTTGCCACTAAAAAGGAAATGATTTAAGTCTATTGAAACTTTGGTGTCACCGACAGATGAGACTTTGGATTAAAGATCCGGGAAAAACTTTCTATTGATAATGCGATCGATATTCCATCGGCGATTCCTGGTTGGCTTTTTTGAAAAAACGAGTGAAATAAGCCGGATCATCAAAGCCTATGTCAAATGCGATTTCTTTTACACTCAAATTAGTATAACGAAGATTTCTTTTGGCCTGCAATACAAGTCTGTCACGGATGATTTCAGTCGGTTTTTTATAACCGGTAAGGTGCAATCTTTTGGCCAATGATTTTGCGGAAATACCTAGTAGATCCGCATAATCTGTTACCCCATGAATTTGCTTATAATGCTTTTCAACAAGCGCGATAAAATCCGAAGCTAAACGATTGGCCTCCTCCCCGGCTTGTCTCAAATCAATGTGCTGATAAGTAGTAGTTCTGATAGCTTGAATAAGGAACCAACGCAGATATGTTTCCAGCATTTCACGATGCGCTTTTCCGGGATTTTGAAGCTCCTCAACCATGTTTTCAACAATAAAGGAAAACTGTTTCAGTTCTTTGTCATTCGGAACAATTAAAGAGGATCGATGAATATTATTGAACAGCATACCATTACAAGCTATTTCCTTTCCCTGCGTTTCCACACAATAAAACTCTTTATCAAAAGCTATTTGATAACCATGCTCAACCTTTTCCCCATCTACCGTGAATACCTGACCGGGAGATAAGAAAAAAATGCCACCGCCGTCAATGGTATAGGGTTGAAAATCCACATAATATCTTCCGCTTCCTCTTTCTATCCAGAAAATTTTGTAGACGTCAATTAACTCACTTTCATTGGCTACACAGCTGGTATCCAAACTGATGGACGTAACTTTGAAAGTGATGTCCTCTTCAGTTTGCTTAGCCTGGTACTCGTAGGATCTTACCGTTTTTATTGCCATGGGATTTGATCTTCTGATATAAATATATTTATGCAATGCTATAAACACATTATGTATGGTGAAAAGTTCTAAAATCCCTTACTGTATTTTAGTATTAATCAATACGGCTGAAAGTTATGGTACCTAGCGTACTTACCGATCCATTTTCACCAAGGGGAGTAGTTGTGATCATTACAATGTTCTCCACCGGATCGGTAGGTTGGTTGGGAGATTGAAAAGTAGTACCACTATCTGTTCCTGCATCATAAATATTGACCGGGATTGTTATTTCATCAACCCATTCGTTGTTTTCATATAAATCCAAATTCGAAACAGCCACAAACCAATCGGGGCTCGGTGCCAGCATAGAAGTGATAGAAACCAAAGGATGTACAATATCAATATCGAACTCAACCTGAACAGTGCCTGGAGAGGGACTTATTCCACCGCCGCTGATAATAAATTGTGCAGTCCCATCATCGATGAATTGCTGTATTTCCGTGGTCAAGTTAGCTTTGGAGCCTAACTCAGCCATATTTTTTATACCAAGACTTGCTCGCTGTCCAGACTCAAATAGTTTTATAGAATGATTGTGGGTCATTCCAATCAACCCGGAAAAATGAGGATTGGATGGGAATTCTGTCGGATGTGTGGAACTACTCCAGCTAGCATTGAAAGCTGCTTGATATCTTGCCGGATCTGAGTTTATGGTTGTGAAAGACCAACGCTTGTTTCTAAGGGGTGCGAAGGAAAGATCCAGAATAGTGCTGTCCAAAGAAACAGTATAGGATCTATTTGGTTTCAATGGAACCAGAGGTTCCAGGATCAGCGTTAAGCTGTCCTCGACATAAGAAGCGATTGCCTCCACGACTTCATCCTGGTCATTAAGTAGTTTTACATTATTTGAATTCAATGTACCTGGATTGACGGCATTGTTAAATGTGACATAAGGATGAACATCCAATGAGACATCAGGAGCATTTTCACCGGGAAAAACATTGAGCACTTCCAGGCTAGAACCAGCTGTTGTAAAGTGCCATTGTGTATTGGAAAGATGCCTGTCATCATGATCCATAATAGTGCTGTCCAGGGAGACGGTATATTGGGAAGCGACTTCCAATAACAACAATGGATCTAATTTGGCAGTGCGGTTATTTGGATCATATGATATTTGAGCCGGGACGATTTCATTTTGCTCATTGATTAATTTAAAGCTGGCAGCATTGATTGTTTCTGCTTTGATCGAATCATCGAAAGTAACCAAAACCAGCACATTAAGGGATACATTCATGGCACTTTCAGGAGGAAAAACACTGACCACTTCTAAATGCTGCATTTCCGTACTGTCTTCTTCCCGGCAAGCTGAAAATATCGATATAATGATCAGAATAAAAAAAGGATTTAATATTACCTGTTTCATGGATACAATACATTTTTTAGTGCAGAACAGTTTTATCATGTAAGTTTTGATGATAATATTCGAAGCTTATGGAATTAAAATTAGGGTTGGTTAAACAGGTGTTGTGATCCTTAAGATCATCGGAAATTTAATACTTTCATGACATTAATAAAATAGGTATAATTCCTATTCTTAATTAGGGTAATTATGTATTTTTAATCTATATGTGAGTGGCACCTCGTTTTCCAAATGGTGAGGTAAAGCAGAAATAGAATTTATCAATCAAGCCATAACAAACGGGAAGCTGCTGAGTAAGGGAACCAATTAGCAATTTGGTCTTTGTATGCGTGATGCCTGTGCACTCATTTTAGTAATTATTTCAACTTGACCCTATAGTAATTCACTATGAACAATCTCCAAATCAAGAAAAATCCTAAAGTTTATGATGTTTGTATTGTCGGATCCGGTGCCGGGGGAGGTATGGCGGCAAAGGTTTTAACCGAGGCAGGAGCAGAAGTAGCCATGCTTGAAGCAGGGCCTGATTTTGACTCCAGTAAAGGTGATATGTTCAAGTGGCCTTATCAATCTCCACGTCGGGGAGCACCTACACACAGGCCATTCGGAGAGTTTGATGCTTGTTTTGGTGGCTGGGAAATTGAGGGAGAACCCTATACGTTAAAAGAAGGGACAAAATTCGATTGGTTCAGGGCAAGGATGTTGGGTGGAAGAACAAATCACTGGGGGAGAATATCCCTAAGATTTGGCCCTCTGGATTTTAAAAGGAAAAGCCTCGACGGATTGGGCGATGATTGGCCCCTTACATACGATGATATAAAGCCTTATTATGACCGTGTAGATGAATTGGTAGGGATTTTTGGAACGAAGGAAGGTATATACAATGAGCCGGATGGAATTTTTCTGCCACCTCCAAAACCACGGGGCTATGAACTTATGGTTAAGAAAGCTTGTCAGGAGCTGGATATTCCAGTCATTCCATCCAGACTCTCCATATTGACAAAAGCACATAACGGTCGGGCAGCCTGCCACTATTGTTCACAATGCAATCGTGGTTGTTCCACGCATTCAAATTTTTCATCTCCTTCAGTCCTTATTCCTCCGGCAAAGAAAACAGGTAAACTGGATTTAATAACCTTTGCCATGGCCAGAGAGGTAACTACAGACAATGAAGGAAAAGCGACAGGCGTGTCCTATGTGAATGCAGTTGATGGATTGGAATACCATGTAAAAGCTAAGATTGTAATCCTGGCAGCCAGCGCCTGTGAATCAGCCAGGCTATTGTTGAATTCCAAATCCTCCCGGCACCCAAATGGGCTTGCCAATTCCAGCGATGCAGTGGGGCGTTATCTGATGGATTCGACGGGTGCAGGTATGGGAGCTATCATTCCTAAATTGATTGACGGCATTCCGCACAATGAAGATGGTGTGGGAGGCATGCACTTATATATTCCCTGGTGGTTGGGTGATAAGAAACTGGATTTCCCAAGAGGATATCATGTCGAAATTTGGGGAGGAAGAACCATGCCAGGTTATGGCTTTATGGGCAATTTCCATAAGTATAATAAAATTCTTGGTGAACTTGATGGCATGGCCAGACCAAATGGAGGAGGAGGATATGGTCAGCAATTGAAACAGGACTACCGAAGAATGTATGGTGCCATGGTTGGACTCGAAGGTAGAGGAGAGGCCATTGCTATGAAAGATAATCGCTGTACTATCGATGAGGAGGTAGTGGATAAATATGGAATACCGGTTCTGAAATTTGACTACACCTGGACGGATTACGAATACAAACAGGCCAAACATATGCACGATACTTTTGAGGAAGTATTGGATACCATGGGTGGAATTCCCCTCTGGGAAAAACCAACCAAAGAACAAGGTTATGGTCTGTTAAATCCTGGGAGGATTATTCATGAATTAGGCGTTACTCGAATGGGTAATGATCCCAGAACCTCTGTTCTTAACAAATATTGCCAGGCCCATGATGTTAAAAATGTGTTTGTTGCTGATGGAGGACCATTTGTTTCTCAGGCTGATAAAAACCCGACCTGGACAATACTAGCGCTCTCCATGCGTACCTCGGAATACATTATTGATCAAATGAAACAAGGAAACCTCTAAATGAATAAAAAGATTATGGATAATAAAAAATACAAAATCAGCCGTAGAGATTCATTGAGGTATATCACATTGGCTTCAATGTCTACAGGAATGTTTTTAAGCTGTAACCCTGAAGAAAAACAAACTGAAGTAGAAGAACATGGTCATGAACACCCTGAAACTGCAGAAGGTTTTGCTAATCTCTCAGAAGAAGATCTGCAATTATTAAATGAAAAATTCTTTACGGATCATGAATTGGAAACTGTAAGAGTGCTTGGAAATATTGTTATTCCTGCCGATGACCGGTCAGGAAATGCCGAAGATGCCGGTGTTCCTATGTTCATCGAATTCATGATGCTTGATCAGCCCATGCTTCAGATTCCAATGAGGGGAGGATTAAAATGGTTGGACCTACAGGCACTGAATAGATTTGATGCAGAATTTATTAACTGCACTCCTGAACAACAAATCGAAATTGTTGAGGACATAGCCTATCCGGAAGTGGCCAAACCTGAAATGAGTCAAGGTGTAGCCTTCTTCAATAGATTCAGAGATTTTGTAGCCACTGGTTTTTGGACTAGCCAAATGGGTATTGAAGATATTCAGTATTTAGGTAATAAACCAACTATCTGGGAGGGCCCACCAAAAGAATGGCTGGATAAATTAGGTGTCAGTGATATAACTTAGGTATCAGATATAAGAGAAAAGAATGGCTTGTTGAATTTCTATTCTTTTCTCTTATAAAAGAACAAACTAGCCTCAATTCCCCGTGGTTCTTCACTCAATGTGTAATACCCCGATCCATCACTTTTCCATGCGATGGCTTCTCCCTGCGGCTCACTGGAATAAGGCAATCTGATACCCGGCTCACTTAAGGTAGTCGCAATCGAGCTATCATCAACCCTTCTCCAGCAATAGACAGAACTATAGGTTTTCACTAAAATCTCATCCCCTTTAACAGAGATATCACCTGCTACCACATTGGTAAAGGGTAGTGTTCCAACTTTTTCCAATATATTTACTTCTGTTGTAGAATAGGGATATGCCAACAGATAAATGTTCACATCGCTTTCCCTTTTGGAGATAATGTAAAGATCCTTGGTGATAGGATCTATCATGAGTGTTTCCGCATCACGGTTCCCATCCGGATAAGAAAATTCGATCTTATCAATTCCCGTTATTTCAGAAGATGGTAAAGTGTTGAGATCGGAAATGTCCGGCTCCTTGATCCGGTAAATAAATTTGTCCTTGTATATGGCATTATTGTCTCCCATTTCAGCGATATATAGATAAGCAATTCCATCTTCGGGTCCGGGTCCAGCTGCGATGTCCTCCCAATCACGATTGGTAACGCCCTCCAGGTTAAATTCACCCAAATCTTCTCCATTCAAACCTAGCAAAAATAGTCTGGCTTTATCACCACTATCATTGTGTGACCAAATAGCGTTTTCATTAATACCGCTGAATGCAATGCCTGAAGCTTCCTGTAATGCCGGATTTTCCACCAAACCAGTTGGAACACCTTTTAGGAACAGTGTGTCTTTTTCCGGTAGCAAGAGTGAATCTGGAATTCCGGGGTCGTCTGTAATTTTTTCATTTTCACCACAGGATGTAAAACTGGTTAAGAACGCAATCAGAATGACTGTGCTGGTGATGATAGTCTTTAATTTATGAGCCATTTTTAATTTAATTCGAAAACTGAAAACCAAAATGGAATTTAGTATTATTAGTTTCAACTTGTTCAAATCACCCTCACACGTTTTACGTGATCACCTCGTAAAATGACAGGCGTTGAATATAAGATTATTTTGAATACATAAAGAACAAAAGACCATCAAGATGTTACATAGCAGTTTGTCTATATTATTCATTGATCGGCCAAACTACAAAATTCAAAATAAGGTAATTGGCAGTTAAAAAGATAGAGATCAAAGATTAAATCAGTGTTAAGATTTATTAGCCATTCAAACCCAAATTTTTTAAGGCCTTTTAAATAGAATATTTGTCTTTTGATTTATCTTGAAAAAAATATTGAAGTGATGGACGGAAACGCAATTATTCTGGCCAGTGGTATGCTGGATGACGATCATGCCAAAACCGCACACGGCTTGATCAGAGGAACGGAAAGATATAATATCGTCGGTGTGATCGATCAAAAATTTGCAGGTCAGGATGCAGGTGTTGTTACTGATGGCAACAAAAGGGACATTCCGGTTTATGCCTCCGTGGCGGATTTCCAAAATGGAAATAATCAATTGGCCCAATATTGCATCATTGGAGTGGCAACACAGGGTGGTATAATTCCTCCTCAACTCAAAGAAGATGTCAAATCGGCCATTAAAGCAGGTATGTCTATTATCAATGGCCTTCATCAGTATTTGAGCGATACTCCCGAAATAGTTAAGCTTGCTGAAGAAAATGGTGTTGATCTATTGGATATACGCAAACCCAGGCCTGCTAAGGAATTAAGTTTCTGGACCGGTGAGATCTATCAGGTTGAAAGTCCGATAGTTGCCATTTTAGGAACAGATTGTGCTTTGGGGAAACGGACTACTGCCAGATTTATGAGGGATATCATGCGAGGTCATGGATACAAAGCGGAAATGATCTATACCGGACAGACCGGATGGCTCCAGGGCGGAACATATGGTTTTATTTTTGATTCAACCCTGAACGATTTTATCTCAGGTGAAATAGAAAAAGCCATTGTGGAATGTTATCGAGACTTAGGACCTGAAGTGCTATTCATTGAAGGTCAGTCAGCCCTACTAAATCCAACCGGACCTTGTGGCTCGGAATTTATCATTTCTGGTAACGCTAAGGGAGTGATATTGCAACATGCACCAGCAAGAAAATACTACTGTGGTTGGGAAAAGCAGCGATTAGAAATACCTTCACTTCAAAAAAATATTGAAATGATTGAAGCATACGGTGCAAAGGTTCTGGCCATCAGCCTCAATACAAATGGATGCTCCACTGAAGAAGCGAGAGCTTATCAGGAAAAATATAAGAAGGAGCTGAATATACCTGTTGTTTTGCCTTTGGAAGACGGGGTAGAAAGCATGGTACCAAAGATTGAAGAATACATAAAAGATTATCATTCATAACTAAGGTGAAAATAAAAGATATAAAAGTTAGCAAAGAGAACCTGGAACTTTCGAGGCCCTACGCGATTGCATTTAAAACCATCTCAAGTGTTGAAAATTGCATTGTTCAAATTGAGACGGATCAGGGACTGATTGGTTATGGCTCAGGCAATCCGAGTGAACAGGTCGTGGGAGAATCGATCCGGGATTCTATGGAAGCATTGGAAAGTGAAAATATTTCGTGGTTGATTGGCCGGGATATCCGCGATCTTCATCAATTATGCTTTGAAATAAATGAGAAAATGAATGGTTTTCCGGCAGCCAGTGCAGCATTAGACATTGCACTTCATGATCTGTTCTCACAACATCTTAATATACCACTTGTTCAGTATCTCGGACAGAAAATAAAGTCCTTACCCACCTCCATTACCATTGGTATAAAAACAGTCGAGGAAGCGCTCGAAGAGGCAAAAGAATATATTGATCGCCGTTTTAGAATTCTAAAAGTAAAGCTGGGAAAATCTTTTGAGGAAGATGTGGAAGTGTTAACCAAGCTAAGGGAACGATTTGGCAATCAGGTATTGATCAGAATTGATGCTAATCAGGGTTACGATATACAACAACTCATGCTATTTCATCGTCGAACCGAAAAATTGGATCTTGAATTAATTGAGCAACCTCTTCCTGCCCAAGCCATCAGTGACATGTCTGGCCTACCAGTGCCTCTCAAACAAAGGATTGCTGCTGATGAATCTTTATTAAATTCAAAGGATGCCTTCATGCTCGCTTTATTAAATGCATGTGGTATCTTCAATATAAAACTGATGAAATGTGGAGGCATTTATCAGGCTCAGAAAATTGCAAGTATTGCGGAACATGCTAATATAGACCTTATGTGGGGTTGCAATGATGAAAGTATCATCAGTATTACGGCAGCTTTGCATGTGGCCTTTTCAAGGAAGAACACAAAGTACATAGATCTGGATGGAAGCCTGGATCTAGCAAAGGATGTAGTACAGGGAGGTTTTGTGTTGAACGATGGCATGATGTCAATAAACGAAAAACCGGGCCTGGGACTGATGAGTTTCTCCTGAACATAGAAACCTTTAAGGATGCAAAGATCAAATTTATTTTTCTTGCTGGGAAGCTGTCTTGTTCTTGTGCTTTTTATACAAAGCTGCGCGACCATTGGACCAAAGAAATTGTCTAGAAACATTCATAAGAAAATTGCAGCATCGGAGATATTCGATCAATACTTTTTGGGATTTTATCTATATGACCTATCAACAAAAGAGGTACTATATCAGAAAAATGCAGATAGATATTTCACCCCTGCCAGTAATACCAAACTTTTTACTTTTTATGCCGGTTTGAAGATTCTTGGAGACTCGGTCCCAGCCTTGAAATACATCGTTAAAAACGATTCATTGATTTTTTGGGGGACGGGCGATCCTTCTCTTTTGCATCCCGACACACTCACTTCTCCAACACTTACCTTTTTAAAAAACAGATCGGAAAAATTATACTACTCCGATAAGAATTATGCAGGAACCAAATTTGGTCCTGGTTGGGCTTGGGATGACTATAATGATTCTTATTCTGCAGAGATAACCACATTGCCGATCTTTGGTAACCTTGTGAGATTTGATGCATCGGGAAATAAGGAATTGCCCAAAACTTTTCCGCATTATTTCGAAGATTCTCTTCAGGTTTTTACCTCTTATACAACAAATGGGAATCTGATCCAAAGGGAAGTTGATGGAAATCAATTTACCTATTTCGTACTTAAGGATTCTATCGAAAAACAACTGAAAATACCCTTCAAATATCAGCCTGAGATCATCACTAGTTTTTTAGCAGATACACTTGAAAAAAATATTTCCTATGCATCTCTTCCGTTTGATACCTTGAGTCATACGCTCTACGGAGGATCAATGGACAGTTTATTTAAGAAAATGCTGCATGTGAGTGACAATTTTATCGCTGAGCAAATCCTAATGATGTGTTCTCAGCAGACCCTGGATACGATGGACCTAAAGGGAATTATAAAGTTTGTAAAGGAAAATTATTTGGCTGATCTGCCTGATGAGCCCATATGGGTTGATGGCTCCGGATTAAGTAGATATAATTTGTTTACTCCAAGAACCATTGCTGGTTTACTGGAAAAAATATATCAGGAAATGCCTCAACCAAGACTCTTTGAACTCATGCCACATGGAGGTGATCAAGGTACACTGGAAAATTGGTATCTGGCTGGAAAACCATATGTTTTTGCCAAGACCGGAACACTTCGACATAATCATTGCTTAAGTGGATATCTATTGACAGATAGCGGAAAGACATTGATATTTAGTTTTATGCATAACAACTATCCATTCTCTTCCTCCATTACCAAACCTGAAATGGAAACAATTCTTAGATACGTTTCGGAACATTATTGATAGTTGAAAAGCTTATGACTCCATCAATAGAAAAATAACTCATCAACAAAAACCCAGCCCAGGTCCCCTTTTCCACTGTGCCAGTCAGGCAATCTTTTCATGGGATGAGCCACTATTTTATAATAACGAAAATTAGATTGAGCGATCGATATGCTTAGCGCCTCCTCACTATTGGGTTCATAGGTAGTAGGCTGATTTGGGACAATTTGTTTTAAAAGCTTCAGTTCTTCTTTCTTTTCTCCACCCCATACCTCAATGCGTGTTGGTAACATGATATAGGAGCTCATCCTTTTGCCGCAACTCAAAACAATTTCATCAACATTGGGAGGGTTCTCTCCAAAATCTACCAAAGCAGAAAAAGGAGAATCCTTGTAACCTAACCAATGCTTCTCAATGAATTTATTGATATCACCCTTTTCTTTATCTATCAGGGATTCGGCACCATTACCTCTATATTTTTCATTGGGGGTTTCTATTAAATGGGACTTCAGGGGTTGAAATCCTTTGGTGAATAACACATAGCTCGCAACTTCACTGGCCAACCAGTTTTCTTTATATGATTTGGCTTTAACAGTTACATAGGATTCCAATTGAAAAGGTTTCTCAAAGATCTGTGAAGTGACACTATCCGGTTCTGATCCGTCCAGCGTGTAACGAATGGTTACGTTTGATAAATTGTGTTGAAGTACAACATCCTCATCATTCGAAATCATTTGTTTTTTATTCTTCAGAACGGGCGGGCTGAGTTGCAAAGGGCTTTCGGAGTCTGCTGAATAACCCTGATATATAGACACTCCTGGCAGGGCATCACGCATTTGATCAAATTCATCGGAAGTCAAAACAGTGTTCCAGACAAAGATTTCTTCAATGGCGCTAAACGATTTCAGTGCTTCCAGAATTTCTATGTCCACATCGGTTCCAGAGATGGCCAGTGATTTTAGCTTTTCGCAAGAACTCAAAAGATTCAAAGTTTTTCCTGTTATATCAGTATGGTTCAGATTAAGTTTTTGAAGATTAGGAAAACTGCTAATAACTTCGATGTTTTCATCTATTATGGGCATGTAGGCAAGGTTCAGAAATACAATTTGCTCACGGATCTTTTTTAGTTCGGTCAAATACTCAAGCTTAAAAGCCTGCCTCACATAAATGTTTACATCCAAAGCGGGTGAACCTGGGCTTTCTTGTTTTATAGTTCTATAAGGATTATTTAAAGAAGCTACAAGTTCTTCATCTGCATGTTTGAAATCATACTTAGGCAAATCGTCCTGTTTTTGTAAAGATGCCAATCGATCTGTTACCAGTTGATATAGAGAATCATTGGGTGAAAGATCAGCCAGTGACATATGTTCACCGGCACCGGCCCGGATCCAATTCTTTAAAAGTCGTAATTCACTTGCCGTGAGTTGTGGTTTGCCTTCCGGAGGCATATGGTCATCATGCTCCATAGGTAGCAGGGATCGTCTGATCATTTCACTGCTATCGGGGTCTCCTGCTATCCAAATAGGTCCATTTTCACCACCCTTTAGAATTTCCGGCCAGGAAGACATATTCAGCCCACCCTTCTTTTTTTGCTCATTATGGCAACCTTCACACTTTGATAGCAAAATGGGTTGAACAAAACCTTCAAAAAGCGCACTTTCTTCTGTAATTTCCGATTTTCTGTTTTTCATAATGGGCTCCGTAAGGAAACCGGTGCCATGCGTAAGTCCAGCCCCAAAATGTCCCGTGAAAATCAAAACAATGAGACCTGTATAAAGTAATATTTTGTAGAATACCCTTCTATTGTAGACGAGAATCAGAAAATAGATTAGATAATTTATAAGTACACCAAACCATTTATGAAGCTGCATTAAATCGGAAATCGTACTTTCCTCATGAGAAAGTAAAAATCCCATGAGAGTCGTTAGGCTCGTGGTTATGGCTGCCAAATAAAGTGAGAACTTGTTGATCTTTTCAAAAGAGGATGGGTCCAGATGTTTTTTGAATAGTTGTAATAATACAAGCGCTACAACCAGTACAATGGGAAAGTGGAGCATTAGCGGGTGCATACGACCAAAAGGTTGTAGCCAGACAGGTACCTGAACATAATCCTCAAAAAGCAGTAACAAAGTCAGCAGGCTTAGTAGAAATAAAACTAGATTGGAAACTACTTTTTCAACCTTCTCCATGCTAACCCAGGATTCCGTCAACTATTTTTCCATGAACATCTGTAAGGCGAAAACGACGTCCTAAATGCTTGAAAGTAAGCTTTTCATGATTAAGCCCCATTAAATGTAAAATGGTAGCATGTAAATCATGGACATGGACTGGATCTTTTATGATATTATATCCGAACTCATCTGTTTCGCCATAAGTAATTCCCGGTTTTATACCTCCTCCTGCCATCCAAATACTGAAACAACGAGGATGATGATCCCTCCCGTAATTTTTATCTGTTAAAGCACCTTGACAATAGTTGGTTCTTCCAAATTCACCACCCCAAATAACCAGTGTTTCATCCAGCAGACCTCTTTGTTTCAAATCAGTGATTAAAGCAGCTGAGGCCCTATCCACATCCTTCGCTTGCAATGGCATCTCTCCAACCAGATTACCATGTTGATCCCAACCCTGGTGATAAAGTTGTACAAAACGCACACCTGCTTCTGACAATTTTCTGGCAAGCAGGCAATTTGCAGCATAAGTTCCTGGTACCAGGCAATCCGAACCATATAACTTGATAATGTGGTCAGGCTCCTTGGATAAATCGGTTATTTCGGGAACAGCTGTTTGCATGCGATAGGCCATTTCATATTGCTTTATTTTTGCATGGATTTCAGGATCACCGAATTCTTGATACCCCAATTCATTTAATTCAGCCAATTGATCAAGCATTTTTTTTCTGCTCTTCATGTCTGTTCCTTCGGGATTGTTGAGATAAAGAATTGGATCCTCGCCGGAACTGAACTGCACTCCCTGATGAATGCTTTCCAAAAAGCCATTGGTCCAAAGCTTGGAATAAACACCTTGGCCATTTCCCTTTCCTCTGGATAACAATACACAAAAAGCAGGTAGATTTTTGTTTTCACTTCCCAACCCGTAGCTAAGCCATGCACCCATACTTGGTCTGTTCCCTTGCTGTGCCCCGGTTTGCAGGAATGTTAAAGCCGGATCATGATTAATAGCCTCGGTATGAACAGATTTTACCACACATATATCATCCACAACCCTGGCGATGTTTGGAAAAAGCTCACTTACCCAAGTGCCGGATTGACCGTATTGATTAAAAGCAAATTTTGAACCCACCAAGGGAAATTTCTCTTGATTTGAAGTCATCCCGGTAAGGCGTTGACCCATTCTGATGGAAGCAGGAAGATCTTCACCAAACATTTTGTTCAACATTGGTTTATAATCGAAACTTTCCAATTGTGAAGGAGCTCCGTTCTGGAACAAATAAATGACCCTTTTTGCTTTAGAGGCAAAGTGCTTTAGCCCTAATGGAATTTCGTCGATTTCACCGGAACCTTTTTTGAAAAGATCCGGAACGAGTAAAGATCCGAGAGCGGCACCTCCTATTCCAAAACCCAACTTACCCAGAAAGTGTCTGCGGTTTATATTCAGGCGATTTTCAAAGAATGGGTTTTCCATGATGTTAACTAACTTTTAGTAATCGTTTCTTCCATATTATACACCGTATGGATCACCTGCATCAATGCAGAGAATTCTATTTCGTTTTTAATCTCCTTCGCAGGAAATTCACCAACGTCTACGAACGACTTAGCTTTATTCTTCTCATTGCTGAACCTGTTTACTTCTTCATTGAAATAACTAGTCAACAATTGTGTTTCTTTTTCCTTTGGCTCTCTGCACAATATGAGTCTGAAGGCTTTCTTCAGTTTTTCCTGGGTATCTGAGTTCTCCTCTATTAATTTTTCCGCTAATATCCTTGATGCTTCTAAAACAGTAGGATCATTGAGCATGACCAAGGCCTGCAGTGGAGTGTTTGTGGTAAGCCTCCTCACTTCACATTGATCACGAGGAGAGGCATCGAACATTAACATAACAGGAGGTGGGGCTGTTCGTTTTATAAAAGTGTAAATACCCCTCCGGTAGAGATCACCACCATGATCCTGAATATATTTCTGAAGCAATCCTCTTCCCGAAGTTGATGCTGCCCAAATTCCATCCGGTTGATACGGTTTTACACTTGGTCCCCCTATTTCAGGATTAAGCAAACCACTGCTCGCCAGAACATGGTCCCGTACGGTTTCAGCACTTAATCGGCTGCGTCCCATTCTTGATAAATAAATATTCTCCGGGTCTCGTTCAAGTTTTTCTTTAACCACAACCGAGGATTGCATGTAAGTAGCTGAAGTAACGATTTTCTTTACCAAACGCTTAATGTCCCAACCGTTGTCTCTGAAATCCACTGCCAACCAGTCCAATAATTCGGGATGTGTAGGTAAATCGCCCTGCATGCCAAAATCTCCTGAGGTTCTCACAATACCTCTTCCAAATATTTCCTGCCATATACGATTCACAAAAACTCTCGTGGTTAATGGATTTTTATTGTCAAGAAGCCACTTGGCAAGGCCCAGCCTGTTTTGTTCAAACCTGGAAGTGTCGAACTCAAGGATTTGCTGAGGGGTAGCAAAATCAACAATCTCGGCCTTAGCATCGTAGTTTCCACGTTTTAGAAGATGTGTATTTCTGATGCCGACAGAATCCTTCATCACCATGACCGAAACAGGAACGGAATCTTTCTTATTTATAAAGGTGAGAACTTCTCTGATATCTTCATCGGTGATTGTTATGTTAGGAGGATCAGCAAACGAGGCGTCAATCGTACCGAAAAGTCCTTTTTCAGGCACTTTATCGAAAAATGCAAAAGTGCTGAAATAATCCTTTTGTGAAATGGGGTCATATTTATGGTCATGGCATTTGGCACATTCAAAAGTAAGCCCAAGAAAAGCTTTACCAAATGTGTTGGTACGATCCGTCACATATTCAATTCTATATTCTTCATCGATCACGCCACCTTCCTGGGTGATTTTATGGTTTCTATTAAAGCCGGTGGCAAGAACCGATTCCATATTTTTGTTTGCGACAAGGTCGCCGGCTAACTGCCATATCAGGAATTTGTCATATGAGTAATTCTCATTGAAAGCATGAATAACCCAATCCCTCCAGGGCCACATGGTTCTTAAACCATCATCCTGATAGCCATGCGAATCGGCATAGCGTGCAACATCCAACCAATGAATAGCCATTTTCTCACCATAATGCTTATTCTTCAAAAGCTCATCCACAACTTTTTCATAGGCGCCCGGAGAATCATCCTTCAGGAATTTTTCCTGTAATGCGATTGTCGGAGGTAGTCCTGTTAAATCGAAAGATACTCTTTTAAGCAAACGTTCTTTATCAGCTCTTTCATTACAGGATAGCCCCAAAGCCTCCAACTTATGCAGGATAAAATAATCAATCTCATTCTTTGGCCATTCTTTGTCTTTTATTTTGGGAAGAGGCAAAGATTCAGGTGGAACAAAGGCCCAATGTGGTTTATACTCCGCGCCTTGCTTGATCCATTTCCGGATTAGTTTAATTTCATTATCCGTTAGTTTGAGATTGGAAGATGGTGGAGGCATTAGTTGGGAAGTGTCCCCGGAATTAATCCGTAAATACACTTCCGATTCATTTGGTTTTCCACTTACAATAGCGAAGTGTGTTGTATCATCCTTGAGTGCTGCGAATGCTCCTTCTTTGGTATCAAGTCTGAGGTCTGCCTTTCTTTTATTGGCATCAGGACCATGGCATGTGAAGCATTTATCCGATAATATTGGTCTGATGTGAAAATTAAAATCGACTTTCTGAGGTATAGAGACTTTCCCAGCATCCACTTCCATAGATTGATTGCAACTTGAAGTTACCAGTATTGCAATGACTAAGGCAAATGGTTGCAGGCCTTTTTTATTAATGGCAAGCATGGGAGTGATGCTAACTTAATTAAACAGAAAGAACAACTATATTAAAATGGAATCAAAAACCTTTGATATACCAAATTTTTAATTGAAGACCTTATCAAAGCATTTTTCCCTTAGTAATATGGCCTTCACAAACCGATGCAATGAAGTTCAGTTTACGTATCCATACCAATTTACGAAAGCATTTTATCATTATTGATATAGGTTCAGTTTTAAATCCGTACCAAACAAAGCATAATTCTCTTCAAATATTTTATCAACTGACCATATTCTCTTACCAGACCTTGTCTTTTGATTGAGAACAGAAATTTAGTCCTTTTAAGACAGCGATTACTTTACATGTGAGGAAGGCCAACTCAACTTATTTAGACATAGCTAGCAACGCAAATAAGGATGGTCACGTCATCTTTACAAACCATTTCTTTTAATGGATCGGTCTGTATCAAATAGAAACAACTCTTTTCACTTTGTCATTGTCCCTATGTGTTCAATTGATTTGCGAAATAGATGAATTTTCTTGATTGAATAAAACAGACATGAAACTTGTTAGTGATGATCGGAAAAGCATAACAAAAAGCGAGATAAGATATTAAAAACTTTTTTGGGTAATATTCAATAGGCTAATTGATGTCCGGCTGTTTGCATGGCCGGACATTTTGCTTAAATATCAATACGCTATGGATGCATCCAGTGCAAATCGAATCGAATCTCCCAAAAGGATTTTCTCAATTCCCTGGATAGTATACCTGGTTATTCTGGCTTGCCCATCCTGATCGCCTTCCAAATAGAGAATCATATGTCTTCTTGAAAAATAAAGTGTATTTTTTTCAATAAAATCAATCTCGATCCTTGATGGAAGCTCTGTATTCCTTTTTCCAAAGATCTTCAAGGAAACAACACCATCAGGATCCTCACTGATATTTTTATATTCTGTATACTTCTTTTGATTCTCAACATCTGATGTTTTTACCTCGTAAAGGTCTAGTAATTTGGGCTTGTTGAGATCAGCATTCCTGAAAAGTTTCAATTCCTTTTCCCAATCAATATTACCCAATTCTTTTTGCTCAGATGCATCGTCAATCTCTGCCTTTTTAACAATGTCCGGATTCAAGGAATCGAGTATTGAAATTTGATCTTCAACGAGCCCTTCCAGATCAAAATATTTTTTAACAACATCACGCTGGTTTTCAGATGTTTGAGTTAAACATCCGGAAACCATCATTAAAAGCATCGAGAAAAAAAAGGTTCTTCGTGCCATTAAAAGCTTAGATTAAAATTGATCCGGTCATATCGGAAGGTATATCAATTCCCATCATGGTCAAGATTGTCGGAGCGAGATCTCCTAATTTTCCGTCTTTAATTTCTCCATTAACATTGTTTTCAACCAGAATACATGGGACCAAAGCAGTCGTATGGGCTGTATTTGGTGTCCCGTCTTCATTGATCATAATATCGGAATTGCCATGATCTGCTATGACAATGGATGAATAGCCATTTTCCAAAGCTGCCTCTATAACCTCTGAAGCACATGTGTCTACGGTTTCGCATGCCTTGACAGCGGCTTCAAAAACACCTGTGTGCCCTACCATATCGGGATTGGCAAAATTTAGACAAACAAAATCAACATCTTGCTTTTTGAGTTCCGGAATGATTTTATCCTTGATATCACCGGCACTCATTTCTGGCTTTAGATCATAGGTAGCCACTTTTGGTGAGGGACAAAGTATTCTTTCTTCTCCTTCAAATGGTTCTTCACGGCCTCCGGAGAAAAAGAATGTCACATGTGGATATTTTTCCGTTTCCGCAATACGGATCTGCTTTTTTCCAGTATGACTTAATACTTCTCCTAAAGTATTCCCAAGATTATCCTTATCAAATATCACTTTTACTTTTTCAAAAGTATCATCATAATTAGTAAGCGTGATATAATAAAGATCCATTCTTGCCATTTCTTGTTCCGGAAAGTCTCTTTGCGTTAATGCTTGTGTGATCTCTCGTCCACGATCTGTTCTAAAATTGAAGCAGATAACTACATCTCCTTCTTTTATTGTTGCGATAGGGGTATCATCTTTTGCAACATGTATAATTGGTTTAATAAACTCATCCGTAACATCGGCAGTGTAAGAGGCTTCAATTGCTGAAAAAATGTCAGTTGTCCTTTCTCCAACTCCCTTGACCATGGCATCATAAGCTAATTTTACCCTTTCCCATCGATTGTCTCTGTCCATGGCATAATATCGTCCGGTAATAGAAGCTATTTTCCCGGTAGTACTTTGCATATGTATTTCAAGGTCTTTTAGATAGCCCAATCCTCCCTTTGGGTCCGTATCGCGACCATCCGTAAAAGCATGTACGAATACATCCTGAAGATTGTGATTGTGAGCGATGGTACATAATCCCTTAAGGTGCTCAATATGTGAGTGTACACCACCATCAGAAACTAACCCAATAAAATGTACCGGTTTTTTTTGCGCTTTAGCGTAGGTAATTGCCTCTAGCAGTGTCTCATTTTCATCCAGTGTTTTCTCCTCTATGGCTTTATTGATCTTCACAAGATCCTGATATACCACCCTTCCGGCTCCAATATTCATATGACCCACTTCTGAATTACCCATTTGACCTTCAGGCAAGCCGACAGCCAAACCTGATGCTTCCAGTTTACTATGTGGGTATTTATTAAATAATGAATCAATAAATGGTGTTTTTGCTTGATAAATTGCTGAAACATCAGGGTTTTTAGTAATGCCCCAGCCATCGAGAATCATTAAGAGGACCTTTTTATTCATGCTCAAAAAAATAGCTTATAATATTGATATAATTGAAGTTATATTTTGGAATCTGAATCAATAGTTTCAACGATAATTTCTATATTTAAACCATGTGTCGGTAAAATATGCAAAATCAAAATTACGTTTGTAAGTATATTAATTCGATTAATGTTAATATCTGCTTATTTCAGATAGTTTTGCAAAGTAAGGATATTAGGCAGTATTTATTGGCATAATTTTCGCGAAATACTTTCTGGAACTTAATTTTTCGTTATGATCAAGGTTAAATTAGTAGGATTAGCTTTTATGTTCTCATTGCTTTGCTTCGCACAAAATGATGTGAATACGAAGGAGCAGGGAGATGTATTGAACGAAGTAAGGGCAGCCATTAAAACTGGTAGTTCAAAAGAACTTGTGAAGCACCTTAATTCCAGGATTGATCTTGTTATTAATGGGGATCAATCAAGTTACAGCAAAACACAAGCAGAATTTGTTCTGAAAGATTTCTTTAAGAAATACCCTCCTTCGGATTTCCAGTATATTCACAAAGGAGCTTCTAAAGACGGTCTCAAGTATGCCATTGGAAAATACTCTCATAAAGCAGGTACTTTCAGAGTGGTGTTAAGATCGAAGAAGTTCAACAGTCAGTATTTGATATACAATCTGGATTTCACAAAGGAATAAAGAATAGATTAGTAAGACACAATAACGAAGAGGCGGTGAAGAAATTCATCGCCTTTTTATATTTTTGCTGCGTGAAATTAACCTATCTTACAGAAGACAAAATCGATCAATTCATACAAGCTGCACTAGCAGAAGATATTGGCGATGGAGATCATTCCTCACTTTCCTCGATTCCTGAAACCGCTGTCAATGAAGCTGAATTAATTATAAAAGGAAACGGTATCTTGGCTGGCCTGGAAATGGCTAAGAGAATATTTCATGCCGTTGATCCAACACTAAAAGTTGAATTGTTGCTTAAAGATGGCCAGCAAGTATCTATTGGAGATCGAGGTCTGATGGTCTCCGGAAGAGCAATATCAATTCTAAGTGCGGAAAGGCTGGCGCTCAACTGTTTGCAACGAATGAGTGGTATCGCCACCTATACCAGGCACTTAACCAACCTGATCAAACATACGAAGGCCCGGCTTTTGGATACGCGAAAGACCACACCAAATTTCCGGCTCATGGAAAAATGGGCAGTGGCTATCGGAGGAGGAATAAATCATCGGTTTGGTTTATATGACATGATCATGTTAAAAGACAATCATATTGATTTTGCCGGTGGCATTGACAAGGCGATCACTTCTACTCAAAAATACCTGGATCAAAAGGGCCTTGATCTGAAAATGGAAGTTGAAACCAGAAACCTGGAAGAAATAAAGCAGGTTCTTCAGCATAATAATATCCATCGGATCATGCTTGATAACATGTCAGTTGAAATCATGCGCGAAGCAGTTGCATTGATCAACGGTCGATGTGAAACAGAGGCTTCCGGTGGAATCACAGAAGAAACCATCACAGAGGTGGCCGAAACAGGCGTGGACTTCATTTCCGTTGGAGCTCTGACGCATTCCATCAAAAGCATGGATATAAGTCTCAAAGCAAAGAAGAAGTAATCCATGGGAAATCCCGGTTCCCAATGCTAATGATGCATCACGCATTATTAATTGCTCCCTTCACTTAAGTTTCAGATTTAAAATTATATTTTTGCAGTTGATTTCATAAAGCGAATACAGATTATTAAAGATGAACGTTAGAACAAGGAAATATAAACTAGAAACAGGAACCTATATTAAATTGGCTTTGGCAAATGTATTAAAGCAACAATGGTGGGTATTTCTCATTGCCATTGCCATAGGCTGTGGCTACCTTATTATTCCTTCTCACTGGTGGATTACAGGTGCACTTATTGCCCTGGTTCTTTATCTGCTGTTTTGGTTGATTCAGTTCACGGGGGTCACACAAATGGAGCAAAGCAAGGTATTGTTTGAAAAGTTAAGTTATGAAATCAATAGCCAGCAAGTCCTGATAAAACTCAATACGAAACAAGGAATGCCCATTAAATGGGATAATATTAAAAGGGCCAAAGTTGGCAAAAACTATATTCTTTTGATTGTGTCAAAAGCTCAGTTGATCCATTTACCCTTCAGAATTTTTAATACGGACAATGAAAGAAAGTTTGTGGAAACGATTTTAAAAAGAAAGGGTTATATCAAATAATTACGTTATCACTTATTCAATCAGCTTGAATCTCTAAGGAGAATTACAAATTTCGAATGACGAATTACATATTCTGTTGTTTGATTTGTAATTAATCCCTCCATTGAAATCATAATTATTTTTTTTAAATACTTATTGGAGAGCCTCAAAATTTATGACCGGCTATTTCACTTTAATTAACATTATTGGTTGAATTCGAGAAATAAGGAGGTTACATTTATTTCTTGAATAAGTAATCCATATAATGAATGTGAGGGAGAAATATAGAGAAGACATAGATTACATAATGTCTAAAGAAAACCACCTTGGAGGGGGTTTGTGGACCACTAAGGACAATAGGATTGGTAAAGGTAGTCCATTCTCTACCAGAGATGTAGCCATCATGCTTTCGGAATTGGGATTTTCAAGAGAGGAGCAGCTAATTCAGGAAATAGCATACACAATTTTTAAAACCTGGAGAGAGGATGGCAGGTTTAAGATTGCTCCTCAAGGTACTATGTTCCCTTGTTATACAATTGCAGCTTTGAGGGCATTATGTTGCTTAGGATACAAGGAGGACTCGAGATTACAAAAAACCTTTGAATATTTATTTGATATCCAACACCTGGATGGAGGCTGGAGATGTAACAAAGTGAAATTAGGCAAAAGTTCTAATACAGATCTCTCAAATCCCGGTACTACATTAGAAGCGCTGGATGCTTTTCGCTTTACAAAATATTTAAATCTGGACCCTCGCCTTGAAAAGCCGGTTGAATTCCTGCTGAATCATTGGGATATTAGGCGACCCTTAGGGCCATGTCATTTTGGGATTGGAAGTTTGTTCATGCAAAGTGAATTTCCATTTCTGAGATACAACCTCTTTTATTATTGTCATACATTGTCCTATTATAACATGGCAAAAAAAGACAAAAGATTTAAAGAAGCCCTGGCAGCACTAGAGCAAAAGCTAGTTAATGGAAAGCTAATTATTGAAAACCCAAACAGACAACTGGCGAAAATGGCATTTTGCAGAAAAGGTGAACCAAGTGACTTGGCGACTATACGATTTGAAGAGCTTAAGAGACGTTGCACGGGCTATTAAAACCATTTTGGAAAGCGTAATTTTTTTTGGCTTTGCCGGCAAGCATTGTAATTTGTAGCTTCAACACGAACTTACTTTAACTCCAAATTTATGAAAAGGCTATTAATCATGTTATGCTTCGCATTAGTATTTGTCGCTTGTAATGAGGAAGAAAAAAAATCTGAAACATCACGTCCCGATGTGTCCAATCAATTGATGGGAACCTGGAAAATGGTTTATGGTGAAATTCGTGAAAATGATTCGATTCAAATCAAGGACTTGACCAAATCCGATTTTATCAAGATCATAAATGAAAGTCATTTTGCATTTTTTAACCAGGATTATCAAGACATAAGTGGTTTTTACGGAGGAGGAGGCCGTTATCGGTTGGAAGGTGATAATAAATATATTGAAACATTGGAGTATACCTCAGTGGAGGCAATTAGGGGCCACAATTTTCCATTTACAGTGGAAATCAAAGGAGATACCCTTATTCAATATGGATTGGAAGAAGTAAAAGAAGCCAACATAAAACGGCATATTGTTGAAAAGTACATTAGAATGGAAGATTAACGCTCAATAAAACTCGAAGTAATTCTTTAACGGAGGCTATTCTTTGAAGTGGAATTCCAAAAAGATGGACTGGAAAGGAAAACCGGAAAAAATAATATCAGGAGGACAAACAGGGGTTGATCGGGCGGCGCTTCAGGCAGCTTTGAAATTAGAGATTGAGGTGGGCGGCTGGTGTCCACCAGGCAGAGCTTCTGAAGATGGGTGGATTCCCAGTCAGTATCCCTTGAAAGAAACACCGAGAGAAAAAAGTGAATCCGCTCCGGATATTCCTCGGTCTTTACGGACGGAATGGAATGTCAGAGATGCTGATGCAACTTTGATCTTTGAACCAAAGGATATGCAAATTGAAGATCAAGGGACAGTGTGGACAAAAACCTGTTGCCTAAAAATGAACAAGCCGGTACTGCTTTGTGACCCTTTCGATTCTGATTGCAAAAGAAAAATTGAGGATTGGCTTGATATTATCAACCCAATAGTGCTTAATGTTGCAGGACCGAGTGAGAACGTAGTACCCGGTATTTTTGCTACTACTTATGAGACTTTGATTGAAGTGTTTTAGCAGAAAGCTCAATAGGAATTTTGAGCTAAAAGGTGGAATAATTGAGTCTGCTCTATTATGGAATTTTGGAGGTCAAAATAAAAACCTATTTTTCGCACGAATCAATTTCAACCAGAGACTGACGACCAGCTTTTAACTAAATTTTTATATGCACATAATGTACGTAGATGAAAGTGGGGATCCTGGAATAGATCAATATAGCTCTCCTCACTTTATTTTAACCAGCCTGATTATTCATGAAGATGAATGGAAAGAATATTTAAATAGATTAAAAACCTTCAGAAAGTCACTCAAGGAAAAATATGGTCTAAATCAAAGAACTGAAATTCACGCTTCAGAATTAATAAGAATCAAATCAATTGACGAATATAGGGATATTCGTAAAACGGATAGAATAAATATTTTGAGAGATTATTGTGGACAAATACCTATAATATTCAATAATGTTAAAATTATTAATATATGCTTTAAAACTTCAGATTTCAATGATGCTACTAAATTGCAAACTACAGCTTGGGCAAGATTGATTCAACGTTATGATATTTACTTAAAAAAGAATGTTAAGGATAAAGGAATAATAGTTGCTGATGATACTGATGCCAACATCATAATGCAGTTATTAAGAAAAATGAGAGTATATAATCCAGTAAATTCACATTATTCGGATGGCTATTATAATGCTCCAGTCGATAACATTATTGAAGATATTTTTCAGAGAAGTTCTCATCAATCTTATTTTATACAAACAGTAGACGTAATCGCTCATTTGCTTTACAGAAAAGAATATCCTAAGGGTAGCCTTAAAAAGTTTGGAATTGAGAAAATGTTTACAAGGTTTGAGCCAATTTTATTAAAAGAAGCTTCAAAAGCTGATGATTTTGGAATTGTCAGAAGATAAAAAAACCCCAGTTCAATAACTGAGGACTTTTCGCGGCTCGATAGACTCAAGCGGAATCAACCAAGTCGACTTATTACAAATAAATGTGATTTATGAGCAATTTACAAACAATTATTCACAAACTTATCTACATGATTTTTTAACGTCAATATCAATAAAATGGTTAGCCAGGGGCTTAAAAACCAATTTTACATAGTTTGTCGTGTCGATTTTTATAAAAATTCCGATAAAACGAATACTTTCTTTAGCACATATACAACAAACAAAAACATCTAACTTTATTCCAGCATTTTATCTATTGACTGTAATTTCTAGGATTGGGATAATCAAAAGAAGATATTTCAAGCTGAGATTTATCATTATGATCATTGAATATAAATATGAAAGAAGACAACACCATTGAAATTAAATGACCAGAAATCATATTATATTGATAAACAGCCCAAAATCAGTAAAAAGAATACAAGAATCTGTGATTTGTGTAACTTCTATTGATTAACGTATGGATAAATTTGTGTCATCGATCATTCAAAAAAAGACAATGCAAAAGACAATTTTAATGACAGGCGCTTCCTCAGATTATGGAAGATTGACTGTCAGGCTGTTTCAGAAAAGGCACATTTTTAATATGTTGTACACCGTGGCAATGCCCAAGTATAAATAATTCAATTTAAATATAGCAACCATAATCCCTTAGCAGGATAGGATTTAGCCCACTTTAAATGATGAACCTGATAAAGAAAACAATTAAAATGATAGGAATAACGATAGGAGGTCTCATAGTAGTAATTCTCCTTGTCGGAACACTGTTCTTGAATCTTAGCCCTCAGTTTGGAGACTCTCCAACGGATAAACAAAAAAGGCGTTTTTCGGAAACAGGCCGATATAAGAATGGAAAATTTCATATGTCCGCTCCCGTATCTTCTTCGGAAGACACCTGGGGAACGATAAAGAAATTTTTTCAACCAAACCCAAAAGGAAAACCATCGAAACTAATTGTGCCTGAAAAGATCGATTCTTTGGAGATCATCAATCACAATGCGGGAATCACCAAACTGACCTGGTTTGGACACTCCACTTTTTTGCTTCAGTTGGATGGTAAAAATATACTGATTGATCCCATGTTAGGAGATTATGCTTCTCCGTTGCCATTGTCGGCTGCAAAAAGATTTACGACGGAGCTTCCTATACTCACTGAGAAGCTTCCCTTCATTGATGCGGTCATATATTCTCATGATCATTATGATCACCTGGATTATGAATCCGTAAAAAAAATAAAAGATAAGGTGGGTAAATTTTATGTGCCATTAGGATTAGGTAGTCATTTAGTGTCCTGGGAAGTAGAAAGTGAGAAAATAGAAGAACTGGACTGGTGGGATACCATCTACTTTGATCATATCAAATTGGTCTGCACACCCGCAGTACACTTCTCCGGCCGGGGACTATTTGATCGAGGATCCACACTTTGGTGCTCTTGGGTGATTTTAGGTGAAAAGGAAAGGATTTTCTTTAGTGGTGATAGTGGCTACGGCCCACACTTTAAAGAGATCGGCGAAAAGTATGGACCGTTCGATTTGTCTTTAATGGAATGTGGGCAGTATAATGAAGATTGGAGATACATCCATATGTTCCCTGAAGAAACAGCGCAGGCGGCGGAAGATGTTAAGAGTGAATTACTCATTCCTATACATTGGGGTTCATTTAAATTGGCTCATCACCATTGGACCGATCCCATAGAAAGGGTTGCTAAAAAGGCAAGTGAACTGAATGTATCTCTGGCAACACCAAAAATCGGGGAACCTATAATTTTAGGTAAGGAAGATTATCCAAGAAAAGAATGGTGGCTGGACTATGTTAATTAAAACATAGCTACCACCAACTGAATAAGTCGTCAAATCTTGGAAATCTTTTCAAGAAATTAGGAATTCGAACTAAATGGCGATTTAGATAGACTGGATAGCTAAAATAAAATTCAAGGTGTTATGACAGAAATTCCCAGAATGAATTTCAATCGACAATGATCTTTCCATTAGCTACCACTGAATTTTCATTTTTCAATTCATAGAAATAAATCCCTGAATCCAGATTTTTTCTTTCCAGAGGAACCTTGTTTGCCGTTATGTTTTCATATCGCTTTAATACATGTCCCGCCAGATCATAGATGATCAATATGTGTTTTTGTTGTTTTTCATTTCTGAATTCTAAAACGGCAAAGCCGTTAAACGGATTTGGTTTTACACTGGTTCGATTGTCATAAGTGTGTTGTTCTTGAATACGACTGGCATTTGTTGTGCTTAAATTTTCATTTTTTATCAGGCGAAATCGTCTCCATAATGTTTGATTAACATTATTTTGGAAACTTTCGGCCGATATTGGTCTAAGATACTTTACCTTGTCCCGATCGTCAATATGACTGGAATTGCCTACCAAATTGTTATTATATAATTGGTGCCCTGGAGGATACTCTAGTTGATAATTGTTGGTAAGTATTTCAACATTTTGATTGAAGAAATCGCTTTTTGAATATTGAGTTTTTTGTATGGCGCAACCATAACACAAAGCACCTATACCGATAAGGTATATTATCTTTTTTGCCATTGATCCAAATTTTAATTCTGGAATTTAGTTTCCTATAATTTCAATTTCCGTTCTTCTGTTAATCTCCCTTCCACCTATCTCATCATCATTTGAAACTAAAGGACGCTCTTCACCAAATCCCTTGGATGAAAGTCTATTTGGATCGACACCATAACTGATCAGGTATCTCTCAACAGCTTTTGCCCTTTTTTTGGAAAGTGTCTTATTATAATTGGCTTCCCCTACATTATCGGTATGTCCGTTAATCTGTACCTTCAGATTTGGGGAAGATCTTAGTAATTCATATATCCTGTCAAGCTCAGCAATCGATTCATGTTTGATCTCATCTTTACCACTGTCAAAGAAGATATTCTTCAAAATTACTCTTGAACCGATCTCTGCTTTTTTGAGTCTTATGACTCGATCTATTTCTTTATCCTGCTTAATGTCCCGAGCCCTAAAGTTTGTTGAGTGGAAAAGATAACCATCCTTTTCAACTGAAAGTCCATAATTTTTGTTAGCCGGGAATCTTAATTCAAATTCACCATCGCTGGCCTTTGAATAGTCTACAATGGCAACAATATTTCTTGAGTTATCGGAGAGCACTAATTTGGCCTGAATAGGCTCATCCGTCTGAGCGTCTAACACCGCCCCTTTAAAAATGATCAATGGTGTGCTACCACTTTCATCAATGAGTGCTTTGATCTGTGGCTCCACAGTGGGTTGAACTTCCTGGTTTGTTGAAGCCGTTGCAGGTTTTACATAATCTCTTTGATCCATCAGGATACTATAGATATCATTTCCTCCATAGCCGTCATCTCGAGCCGTGGCGTAATAACCTCTTTTATTATCTGACGAAATTACAAAATACAGATCATCCTGTGCTGTATTGATTGGATAACCAAGATTTCTTGGTATTCCCCAACTATCTTTGATTTTTGGACTTCGAAAGATATCAAATCCACCTAAACCCAAATGGCCCTGGGAGCTGAAGTAGAGCATTTTACCATCGGGATGAATAAATGGTGCGTCCTCGTTTTCTTTTGTGTTGATTTTAGGACCGCAGTTCACAGCCCTGCCCCATTGTCCGTTATCCTGTAATTCACTGTAATAAATATCCAGACCACCAAAACCCCCGGGCCTGTCACTTGAAAAATACAGCCTTTTCCCATCGGCCGTAATTGATGCTGACAGCTCCCTGTATTTTGAGTTGATATTGGCATTGAGCGGTTTGGGTTTCGTCCATTGAGTTCCCTCAAAATCGGATACATAGATGTCTCCCTCTCCTGTAGAGTAATAGATAAGTATTTTTTTCCCGTCCGGAGAAAATGCAATGGCACATTCATGATATTCAGTGTTTATACTTCCGGGAATTTTAGCAGGACTGCTCCAGGAATCACCACCATTATAAGAAAAATAAATGTCCTCATAGTAGGTATTATCATAGGAGAGTTCCCCTCCGGTTGACCCCTCTCTGCGAGAAGTAAAAATCATCATCGATTCATCCGCAGTAATGAGCGGCGCATAGTCATGGCTTTTAGAATTAATCACCGGACCCAGGTTGGTAATTTTAATCTCCTTAGGATTATTAACATACTCAATACCAATATTGCATTGTTTAATGTTTTGATCCACTGTAAATTTATCAATAGCATTGGGGCGAAATAAGTGATAATGTTCCAGTGCCTTTTCGAAATTGTGATTGAATTGGTAGGCCTGTCCGATAAGGTAATTTAGTTCTGGTGTGAAATCAGGAAATTCGTCGTATACTTTTTTAAGATGTTCCAATGCCCTGTGTCTGTAGCTTCCCTCCATATAAGCAAGGCCTATTCTGTAATCGAGTGAAGCATTTCCATCAACCATGTCATTTGCCTGTATATAATACTCTGCCGCCCGATCATAAAAACCCAATTGAAAGAATTTATCACCCTTTCTAATCAATTTTTTGGGACTTTGAGCGATCAGTTGACCCAGCAAAAGAAATATAAACAGACCTGCGATGAACAGTCTTTTTAACATATTCGGTCAGGAACGACAAACTAAATTTAAACTCTAATATAAGTTCGAATCTACCTATATAATCATTGAGGACAAATGGTAATATACAGCAATAGATTTTTTATGTAAGTTTTAGGTTAAAATGATTGAAATGAGCACTTTAACCCTTGGCACAATTATCGGAAAGAATTGTATTATACAGATTCAAAAAATGGCCTTTGATAATTATCAAAGGCCATGTTCATTTAATTGGAATTTATTTAATTCTGAACAATTAATTTTTTGGTTGCCTTCAATACCCCTGCTTCAATGTTATAAACATAGGCACCGGGTTTAAATCTGCTAACGTCTACAACTACCTGATGCTCGCCGGCAGCTTGTTTTTCATTCACCACCTCCGTAACAAGGCGTCCGGCAGTATCAAATATTTTGAGTGAAACGTGGGCGGAATTATTTATATAATAAGATAATGTTGTATGACTTTTTGCCGGATTAGGAAAAGCACTGTTTAATCGGAATCTGTTTTGAATGAAATTCTCCTTATTTCCGGTGACCAGCGTACCAAATAAATCCACCTTGGTGTTCACAAACTGATCAAACCGGGTATCTACCAGTGCCTGATCAGAAGCTCCCATAAAATCTTGCAAAATAGAAGTGAAAACCTGGCGGTAATCATGTTGATGTGTCAAGTTTCCTCCACGTAGATTGCTTAGGTCAGGATTCGTTCCATAAACTCCCGGATGCACATTTTTACCAAACACAAACATAGGAGCTGAAGTACCATGATCTGTACCATAACTACCATTGGAAGCGGCGCGTCTGCCAAACTCTGAGAAGGTAGCTGTAATAACCCTGTCTTCTAATCCCAGGTTTTGCAGGTCATCCTGGAATGCTTTAACAGCTGATGACAAATGATAAAGCAATGCAGCGTGAGCACCCATGGACGGGTTATCGTCCTCGACCTGATTAGCATGCGTATCAAACCCACCAATCCTGGCAAGGAATATTTTTGTTTTTGATCCTCCGCTCAATAACCTGGCAATTAGTCTTAGCTGCTGCGCTAGCCCATTACTTGCAAATCGATCGCCAGCATCAAAAGGATATTTTTCGGGATATGTTACATTCGGACTATTGGTTCCATTATCAAAGACCTCTTTAAGGCGATCGGCATATTGATTCGATTTTTCTTCAATGTCCATGATCCACTGGAGTTCTTCACCGTAATGTGTATTGGCTACCGATTCCGGTGGCAAACCTCCAACACTGTTGATGAGATCAAAAAATTGTTCCGGACTCCTCGTACCGATAGCAGCAGGAATACCCGTTTCTCTATGATACAGTAGGGATACATTATTGCCTATTTCCAGTCCCAGAGGGTCAGGCATTTCCGTGTTGGGATAATTATCCGGATATCCGGGAAAGCAATGGTCAAGGTAACGTCCGGCCCAACCTGAACTGAACTCATCATCAAAACCTCCACCCATCCACCAAATGTCCCGGCTCCTGAAATGCGATTGGTTGATATTTTCATAGGCGACTCCCTGAACTATCGCTGCCTTACCCTGGTCATAAAGCTCTTTCACTCCGATCATATCAGGGTGCAGACCAACCTGATCTTCCACGCTAAGTGTATTGTCCAGGTCTATGTATTTACGATTACCCGTTGAGGAAATAGCGATGTTTGGTCTCAGGTTTATGTATTGGCCATATTGATCGATAGGAATAATGGTATTCAACCCATCGTTTCCGCCATGCAATTGTATCAATACTAAAACATTATCGTTATCGGCGCCTGTAGCTGCTAATCTTTGCAGATGGCCATTATTTCCCAGGACACTTAAAGGAATTCCATTTAATAAAAAAGGTGCCGAACCGGCTATTGATAGTTTCTTAATAAAACCTCTTCGTTTCATGATTTCGATTTTTAATTAAAAGCTAAGTGAATAGATTAATACAACTGGTATTCAGGAGACTGCATAAGCGCGATTACCAGTTTATCCAATTGAACCCGCACATTGGAATCATCTCCGGTGTTTTTATAGTTATTCCATTCACCGGCCCAGTTAGCAGCGGAAAGATTGTCCAAAAGGATATCATTCATAAAATAATCGAAACGTTCCTGGGTAATAATTTCTGGGAACATATCATCAATCAACTCCTGCACCAATGTTGTGGGATTGGCCGGGTCACTGATATGTTGTGGATCATCTACATAGCTTACGGCGTCCAACTGGAAGGCTTGGTTATCAAAGTTTTCCAAAAGGACATTAGCAAATTGATATCGACGGGCAAGCCCGACATTGGAAATCCAATTTCGATTGAATTCCGGATTTTGGTGATAAGCCGGATAACCTGCCACTTCCGGAGGCTCATAAAGTATCATACCCTGATCATCCATACTTGACAATAAAGCGGGGTATGACATGTCATAAGCCGTATCCAATTGAGAAGCGGAATCCGGAACCTGAACTTCAAAAAATCTTAGTGCACCTATGGTTAAATCCAAAGGAGACTTGATAATGGCTCCCAGGTTATCATCTGTTTCAGTCGCATTATCAGTATCGTAAAAATGCTGGCTTCTGAAAAGCTGCTCCAGCACTGGTTGAATTTCGTAATTCTGATTTCTGAAAGTATCGGCAAGCGGACCGATAATATCTTGTTCAATTTCGTCAGTGATATCGTAGTAGACAAAGAAACGATAAAGCTTTCTACAAATATGTCTGGCTGTTTCCTGTTGGTTAAAGATCATGTCTACCAACTGATCCAGCTCATCGAGTGCTGCTGCTTCGGTGGCCCTGTCATCAACTATTTCATTCGGTGTGATGGTTGCCCCTCCAAATGCACTGCTGAAAGTCTTTGTTCCCGCATCATGCCTCGTTGCAATACCCGAACCATCCAGTCTAAGCATTCCTTTGGCTAAATTCGTATCCGTATCCATCTCGGTGAACTCGGTATCATCAATATAACCGGACAAGACTCTGGCAGCTTCTTGCACATCCTGTTCGGTATAGTTGGTGTAATCACCATCCCCTATCTGCGGGCCTTTACCAATGGTATAAAGCTCCAGAAATTCTCGAGCGAAATTTTCATTCGGTCGCCCGTCTTCATTTTGTCTACCATCCAGAAAAATCAGCATGGCATTATCCAAACATATTTTTCTCGAAAGTTCCTTGAAGTTTCCGGTAGCATATGCTCTGAACAGCGCATTTTGATAATAAAGTGCGGTACTATTGGAAACCACAGAGATCGCTGTGGTAAAATGGGTATGCATAAAATAGGTCATTCTCTCCTTTATTGAGAGACCTTCATTTCGCATGAGTTCTAACCACCAGCCTCTAAAGTATCTGATGAGATCATTTTCCTCACTATTCAGATCAGTAGGTTTGGGATTCACCCAGACTGCGCCGGTCGCCACATCTCTTGGAGGTTGTGGGTCGGTAACTGCCTGAAACAATTGACTTAGTGCCTGGTCAGCAGTTAGGCTCGCAAATTGATTGATTTGCTGCTTTGTGGGGCCAAAGGTTGTTCTTCTAAGAAGGTGTGCCGCGTTTTCCCTTCCTAAAACCCCGCCAAATGGATTTAAAGAAGCCATAAGAGAATTAGATATTTAGGTTGTTTTGGTTTCGAAATATTAAAGTTAATGTAACTCGTATAACTCACCCCGGTCAATCACAGAAAATTCTTACATAGCAAAAATTTCATGCGAATTGAAAATGTTCATTTTCAGGCAATAAGCCCTAGGCGTAACTTTGGTATATCATGAACGAAGCCAGACAACTATTTATTACAATTAAGTGATGGGAATCTTGGTGCCTTAAAGAAACCTAACTGATATTGATCCCGTGCTTTTTTGTGTACTAACTGTGTCAGAATCATTTAAATGATTGTAATTCAGCAGATTATAATTACAGGAATGTGATGTTGAACTTCTTTCCCGGTTTAATATAAATTCTGACCAGCACATCGATGAGAATTCAATATTAAAATGGATTTTTGGATTATATCAAGATTTATTATGGTTTGAATTTTCGATGCCTGAAGTGATGAGTTTTTGATAGATCAGCAATTTATAAGTTTTTATTCCAGTCCAGCATAAAAGGTACACCCTTGAAGAAAAAATTGTTGCCAGGTTTTTTGATCAGATTCTTTCTCAGTACTCAAAAAATCATCAAAACCGCAAAATAAGAAGCTTTGAGCTGGTCTATGTGAATGAAATTGCTTGATTAAAACCTTATTCCCCGGGATAAAACTTACAATATTGAAGCCTGATCTTTGAACGTCAAGTTTCAACCCCCTCTTAAATTAAAACTTTCTTTGAAATATTATTCCGCAGGCTTGGTTTCTGTTTCCAGTGCACTGTCGGCTTCTGCTGTAGTCTCTTCCGACAGCTCTTCAGTAGCTGTCTTCTTATCTGCAAAGAATCTTTTTTGCATAATCAGTATGATCGTAACCCCAACGAAGATTGAAGCATCGGCTGTGTTAAATATTGGCCATAAAGATTTGTACGTCCCACCCCAAAATGGCACCCAATCCGCTACGTAACCTTCCCAGATGTCAACATAAAACATATCAATCACTTGTCCGTGGAACCACGCAGAGGGAGCACCTTCCGGAGCATTGTCGAGCAGCACTCCATAAAGTGTGCTATCGATTACATTGCCTACTGCTCCTCCAAGAATAAGTGCAACACACCAGACAAGGCCTTGATGAACGCCCCTTTTGGCCAGTAAGTATAAATAGTAGCCAATACCAAGCATTGCTAGAAGCCTGAAAATAGTCAGAAGTAATTTTCCATAAGTCCAGTCTAACCGTAGCCCAAATGCCATACCCGGGTTAACCGTATAGTGAATCTTGAACCAATCACCAAAAACTGAAAAGTGTTCACCAAGTTCCATATTGTAAAAGACCAGCAGCTTAATAGCTTGGTCAAGGATAATTATGGCAAGGCTTAATAGGTAGAACTTATAATATTTCATCTGTTTGTATTTCCTTTTCAATGGTTCAGCACTTTGATCTTCCGGCCAACCATTGGATTGTATTAAACGTCAATCTTTACCTGAAGCTTCAAATCGTCCATTTCCATTTCTTTGGCTCCTTCTAAATTATCTGCAATTTGGAGACTTAAAGCTTGTGTTTCCCGACAAATATATTCTTTATTTGATAAGAGTGCGTCGTTAATCAGTTCATTATTCTTACCTATACTGATTTTAATTTTGTCCTGCACATCTAATCCCATGTCTTTTCTAAGGTTCTGAACCCTGTTTACCAGATCTCTGGCAATACCTTCCTTTCTAAGATCATCGGTAATATTAATGTCCAACGCCACCGTCAATTTTCCTTCATTGGCGACAGACCAGCCTGGAATATCTTCGGAAGAAATCTCCACATCATCGATGGTCAGGTATACGGTTTCATCATCAACATGCAATTCCAGCTGACTTCCTTTTTCCAATACGGCAATCTCGTCATGACCAAAAGCGTTGATATGGGCAGCGATCTGCTTTACTTTGCTTCCGTAAGTCTGGCCTAATTTTCTGAAATTAGGTTTGATCTTTTTAACCAATATTCCTGAAGTGTCATCAACATACTCAATATGTTTGATGTTCACTTCGGACATGATCAAATTCTCAACCTCTTGAATATGCTCTCTCAAAGTATGATCCAATACCGGTACCAATATCTTTGAAAGTGGCTGCCGAACTTTTATCATATGTTTTTTCCTGAGGGAATGAACAAGAGAAGAAATATTTTGTGCTAAAGACATTTTCTCTTCTAGTTCCAGATCAATGTGTTCTTCCTGTTTTTTCGGGAATTCACTCAGATGGACGGATTCAACATTTTCTTTGCCACTGACATCATTCAGGTCCTTGAACAAACGGTCCATATAAAATGGTGCTACCGGGCTGGCAAGTTTTGCGATTGTTTCCAGGCAAGTATATAGTGTCTGATAAGCCGCCTTTTTATCCTGATCATAATCTCCAACCCAGAAACGCTTTCTATTCAACCTGACGTACCAATTGCTCAGATCATCAATTGCAAAATCTTGTATTGCCCTGGCCGCTTTGGTAGGTTCATAGTCATTATAGGCTGCATCCACACGGTCAATCAGGCTGTTTAGCCTGGAGATAATCCAACGATCACTTTCGGGTCTTTCCACCATTGGGATTTCGCCACCGGAAAAATCAAAACTGTCCAGATTGGCGTAGAGTACAAAGAAAGAATAAGTGTTCTGGAGTGTTCCGAAGAACCTTCTTTGTGCCTCCGCTACGCCATCAATATTAAATTTCAGATTATCCCAGGGATTGGCATTGGAAACCATATACCACCTGGTAGCATCAGGCCCGAATTTTTGGATCGTTTCAAAAGGATTGATGGCATTGCCCAACCTCTTAGACATTTTATTACCATGCTTGTCCAGCACCAAACCATTGGCAATAACATTTTTAAAGGCTACATTATTGAACAACATACCTGCAATGGCATGTAATGTAAAGAACCAACCTCTTGTTTGATCAACTCCCTCTGCAATGAAATCAGCGGGATAATTCTCATTGAAAATATCTTCGTTTTCAAAAGGGTAGTGCCACTGTGCATAAGGCATGGCTCCTGAATCAAACCAAACATCAATGAGGTCCGGTTCACGGAACATTTCCTGTCCGCTTTCACTGACCAAAACGATATCATCAACATATGGCCTATGCAGATCGAAATCATCATCGATCTGTGATTGCATGAAACCAGCATCCACAGATTTTTGTACCTCTTCTTTAAGTTGAGCAAGAGATCCAATGCATTTTACTTCCTTCTTGTCTTTACTGATCCATATAGGCAATGGTGTACCCCAATATCGAGAACGACTTAAATTCCAATCCACTAAATTTTCCAACCAATTGCCAAATCTTCCCGTACCGGTAGATTCCGGTTTCCAATTGATGGTTTTGTTGAGGTCAACCAGCTGATCTTTGAAAGCAGTGGTTTTGATAAACCATGAATCTAACGGATAGTATAGAACAGGTTTGTCAGTTCTCCAGCAATGTGGGTAGGAGTGTTCGTATTTTTCCACTTTGAATGCCTTGTTTTCTTCCTTGAGCTTAATGGCAATTAGTACATCTGTGGATTTATACTCGGGATCGGACTCATCTTTGCCCTCATAATTTTTCACGTACATCCCTGCGAAATCGGTGATCTCCTTAACAAAGCGACCTTTTTTGTCAACAATAGGAACATCTTTACCCTCCTCATCTTTTACCAATATTCCGGGAATACCATTTTGCACACAAGTTCTGTAATCATCAGCACCGAAAGTTTTGGATATGTGGACAATTCCCGTACCATCTTCCGTTGTCACGTAATCCCCGATAACTACTGTGAACGCAGGATGTGGCAAAGGAACATACGGCAGAAGCTGCTCGTATTCCATCCCTACAAGATCACTCCCTTTATAAGTTTCGATTACTTCATAAGGGATCAGCTTGTCACCAGCTTGGTAAGCTTCCACCTTGAGATCTTTAGCCTTTGAACTAAAGTAGGCCGATATCCTGTCCTTCGCCAGGATCACATTTACCGGCTCAAAAGTATATGGATTGAATGTTCGGACTTTTACATAATCGATATTCTTTCCAATGGCCAGCGCGCTGTTCGCCGGAAGTGTCCAGGGTGTTGTTGTCCAGGCCAGGAAATAATCATTGTCGCTTCCCTTGATCTTAAACTGAGCTGTGATGGAGGTGTCCTTCACCATTTTGTAACAACCTGGTTGATTCAGTTCATGAGAACTCAATCCTGTTCCCGCAGCCGGTGAATAAGGTTGTATGGTATATCCTTTATAAAGTAGATCATTGTCATAGAATTTCTTCAGCAGGTACCAGATCGACTCCATATATTTCTTATCGAAAGTAATGTATGGATCGTCAAGGTCAACCCAATAGCCTATCTTTTCAGTCATATCGTCCCACTCATCCTTGAACTTCATGACCGCCTCTTTGCACTTTCTATTGTATTCTTCTACGCTTATCTTTTTGCCAATGTCTTCTTTGGTGATACCAAGCTCCTTTTCAACCTGCAGTTCTACCGGTAAACCGTGTGTATCCCATCCTCCCTTTCTTTTTACCTGGAAGCCCTTAAGAGTTTTGTATCTGCAAAACAGATCTTTAATAGCCCGAGCCATAACGTGATGAATGCCTGGAGTACCATTGGCTGATGGCGGGCCTTCATAGAAAGTGAAAGTAGGCTTACCTTTTCTTATTTCGATCGACTTCTCGAAAATGCCATTTTCCTTCCAAAAAGATAATACCTCTTCGGCTACCGTAGCATAATTGATGTCTTTGTACTCCCTGTATTTCACGTGTTGAATATTTATAATTTTTTAATAAGCCGTAATAAGGCCAAGATTTTGAAATTGCAAAGGTATTGAGTTTGATGTATTATTTACAAACTCTTATATAATTTAAGTGTTTAGATTCGGATGTGCTTGCGTATAGAAGTTATAGTCCAGAACAAAACCTTGGTCAAAAAGATATGCAATTAGATCTCCTTCTCCTTATTTTCCTTCATAACTTGGCTGAGATCCTGACCATTTTCTGTAGACTCCATTTTAATCAGATCCAGATCAATTTCTTCATCCTCATCTTCCTGATAAAAGTCTTCCAATTGTTCTATCAATGGATGTGAATCTTTCTTACGTTTTCCGTCATCAAAAGTTAAAAGTAGAGAAGGCAACAACCCAAGGTTGGTGATCATAGCAATAAGTAATGTAGTGGAGGCCAATACTCCCAACGCCACTGTACCACCAAAATCTGATGCTGCAAAAATCACAAAACCGGCAAACAACACAATAGAAGTGTAGATCATACTGGCTCCTGTTTCCCTGATGCTTTTGCTAATAGCAATTGGAACAAAGAAATTATTAGAAAATAATTCCTGTCGATACTTTGCCAAAAAGTGAATGGAATCGTCAACGGATATACCAAAAGCAATGCTGAATATCAATGCTGTACTGGGCTTCAATGGAATATTAAAAAATCCCATGATCCCTGCGGTAATGAGTAACGGAACAATATTTGGCACCAGGGAAATGAGGATCATCCGAAAATTTTTAAACAGCACTGCCATGATCAATGAAATGATTAAAAAAGCCAGCAGCAGACTAAATCGTAAATTTTCAATCAAGAATCTATTTCCTTTTATGAATAAAGGTGTTGTTCCGGTGACCGTTGCCGTAATACCGGAATCCGCAAAGATCTCATCGATCTTAGGATTGATTACCTCGCCAATCAGAGAATCCATTTTTTTTGATCCAATATCTGCCACTTTTAGTGACACTCTCATTTTTTGCCCTGTGGAATCAACAAAGGAATTAAGAAGTCCTGAATCATCTGATTGATCTCTCAGGTATGAGAAAATAAAGCTTCTTTCCTGGTTATTGGGGAGCCCGTAAAACTTGGGGTTATTATTATAATATGCCTGTTTAGCTGCTTTTACAAAACTCACAATGGAAACCGGCTTCGAGATGAATTTTTGGTCAGCCAGAAAATCTTCCAGTTCAGCAACTTTTCTAAGGTTCTTGAGCTGCATGACCCCCTTCTTTTTACCAGTATCCACAACGATCTCCATAGGCATGATACCGCTAAAATTTTCCTCAAAGAATCTCAGATCCTTTTTGATCACACTTTCCTCAGGGATATCATCTACCATATAGGACACGGAATCCAGCTTATATATGCCATAGGAACTAACCAGGATCAATATGGCCGTTGTGATAAAAATAACATTCTTATGTCTGTGGACCATGAAGTCCAAAAAGGTGAGCGTAGCGTCCAGTGGTTGAAAGCCAAGGTGTTTAAGTTGCCTTTTACTCGGTGGTGGTAAATAGGAAAATACACCGGGAATTAAAATGATGCTGACAAAGAAAGTAGCAAAGATGTTGATACCAGCTACGATTCCGAATTCCTTTAGTATAATAATGTCTGCAGAGGCCAATACCACAAACCCAATGGCAGTTGTGAAATTGGTTATCAAGGTAACAATCCCGATCTTTCTCACCACCCGGCTCAGCGCCTTCATCTTATTACCGTGTATACTATATTCCTGATGATATTTATTCAGCAGGTAAATACTGTTTGGAATACCGATGACCACGATGATTGGTGGAATTAGACCGGTCAGCAATGTGATCTTGAACCCAAAAAGCGCAATTGTTCCAATGGTCCAGATAACAATAATGCCTATAACCAACATGGGGAATACCACAGCGTCCCATGATCTGAAGAAAAGGAACATGATGAAACCGGTAACCAATACTGACAACATTAAAAAGAAGTTAAGTTCTCTTTTAACTTTGCCAGCGATGGTCGATCTCACAAAAGGTAATCCTGCATAATGTAATTCAATGCCTGTATCTTTGGAGAATTTATCTCCCACCTTAACAATACGATTAACTAAATCCTGCCTTTTTGGAGAATTGAGCACTTCCTTTTCTATGGTTATCAGCACTACTGTGGCACCATTTGAGGCATTGCTGATCTGTCCATTATAATACTCTAGATTATTGATATTTTGAAGCAGACTGTCTAACGTGGCTTGGTCAGCCGGTATTTCCTCAATGGCAGGAGTGAGTTCAAATTTTCTGTTAACTTTATCTCGCACGAGGGCTTGTAATAAAGGAAGGGATAGTACCTCATTGATACCTTCAAAATCTTCAATTTCCTGACTTAGCGTTTTGAATTTTTGAAAATTCTCGGGAGTATAAATAGCGCTGTCCTTTAAACCGATAGCCAGGATATTTCCATCTTCACCAAAAACCTTCTTAAACTCTTCAAAATAAATCATTTCCGGATCATGTTCCGGAACAGTTTTGGCCAAGTCATATGACCATTCTATCTCCTGGGATTTATAGCCCATAAAGGCAGTTACAATCGCCAAAAGAATGATCAGGTGCAACCTGAATTTTATAATATTATGAGCTACGTTCGTCCACATTTCAAAACAAGACCACAAAGGTAACTATTTTTGATTCTTTAAGAAGATTCCTGTACTTTATTGTTAGATGTTCAATGATTATGTTAATACAATTCAATATAAGCAATGAATTGAAATTCTGTATGATGCATTATTAATATTTGACTGAAAAGCCAGAAGGTAAAGAAATACCCTTTATTTTTCGATAGAGAGAAATGGCATGCGTATCAGTCATGCTTGATACAAAATCTATTACGTTCATTATTAGCATGTAAGGATCTTTTTCAATTGACAATTGATGTTTTACTTCGGAAGGTAATAATCTCACCAAGCTTTTTTCTCTTGAGGTGCAACGATTCTTGTCTATTGTATACGCAAAAACGGCCGAAGTAAATGATTCAAGCAATCCGTCAATTACCTCATAACCTGCTGTCTCGGTTTCAAGTACGATTCTTGATCGGTATATTTTCTCAATAGAAAGTTTGCTAATATCTTTTAAGATGGTTTTACTTTCTATAAGATCCGTCAACGCAGCATCAAATTGACCTGATAAAATGGCCCTCTCATTTTCAATAAATACCTCCGTGCACTGATCGATCAGCATGTTAATAGACATGGCTCGTAACAAGCTGATCTTTTCTTCAGTGCTCGTAATCTTCTCTAACTTTTCTTCATCAAACATCTTGCCGAGAATTGAAGCCAGCAATTGTTTGGTTTCTTCATAGCTTACCAAACCTAATCTGCAACCGTCTTCGAGATCGATTATGCTGTAGCAAATATCATCTGCGGCTTCTACTAAAAAGGCCAGTGGATGCCTTGTCCAGGCCATTTCGTTATTGAATGACAAATTTTTGAGTCCTACCTCATCAGCCAGTTTGATAAAAACATCTTTTTCACTTTGAAAGAAACCGTACTTTTTTTGACTTTTTCTATTAGGATCAATATCTGAGAAATGAGCCTCCCTGGGGTATTTGGTGAAAGCAGCCAATGAGGCCATGGTCAGCTTCAAAGCTCTACCGGAATTCAGGATACGAAAGCCCTGGGCGTTTCCTTCAAAGTTGGTAAAGTCAGCCCACTGTTTGTCATTTACCTTATCCTTAAAAAAGAGCCCTCGAGGATTGCTCTTGAAAAAGTCAGAGATCGCATCTTCACCGGCATGTCCAAACGGAGGATTCCCCAGGTCATGTGCCAATGATGCTGCGGCAACAATAGCTCCGAAATCGAATTGACTGAAATGATGTTCACTAAGCTCCGGGTATTTTTTTATTATGATCTCTCCAACCTTTTTCCCCAGGGTCCTTCCAACACTCGATACTTCCAGGCTATGGGTAAGGCGTGTATGGACAAAGTCATGTTCCGGTAATGGAAATACCTGGGTCTTATCCTGTAATCTTCTAAAGGGATGCGAAAAAATAATACGATCAAAATCTTGTTCGAAAACACTTCTTATCAGGTTTTTGTTTGAGGTCAGTTCCTTTTTACCGAACCGTTGATATGACATTAACTGTAACCAATTCATATAGATGTATATTGAAGCATTGAGCTATTGAAGTGTTTAATTTTATAGTTAAGAATTGAGATCAGGCTCATATGTTAATATTTCTACAGGGTCCTGATTCAGAAGTTTGGAAAGCGCAGTATATAATTTAGGATGTTCCCTCTTGAATTCTTTTGGTCTTTCGAAGAATGACTCAACAGCCACGGCAAAAAATTCTTCTTCATTTTCTCCTCCGTACTTTCGAAAGAACTTGTTTTCTCCGGATCTGATTGAAAACATAATTTTTCTTGATTCTTCGCGCCACGCCTTTAACAGGTCCATATCAAGAAAACCATATTCTCCATTCAATATTCTGTTTTCAAGGTTCAGTGCATGTGCCATTTCATGCAATCCAAGGTTTGTTGCACTTGTAGAATGAGCATAACCCTCCAAAAAACTATTCCAGGAAAGGACAATGATACCCCACCTGGAATTCACTTCTCCTTTATGTCTCATTCTACTTATCGAGGAATAATAAGAGTCGGGATAAATAATGATTTTGTTAAAATGAGTAAAATAAATTTCCGGTAAGCCAAATGTAAGCTGTATTGCAGAAGCCGCAATTAGCGTCTTCATCTCATCGGATACGGAATCGATGTTTCTTGGAATGAATTGCTTTAACTTGATGAAACGATTAACACGTTTTTCAAATTGCTTTTTTTCTTTCGATGGTAGTTTTTGATAATATAAAAAATAGGCCTCCAGGATTACTTTGTATTTTTTCTCAGAACGCACAAAGAACCTGGGATTGCGAAGCAATGATATTGTGATAGGGATCACAAAAACTAGTATTATGATAATGATAATATCCACAAATTGGGTATTGGGCCTAACTGACTATCATTGAGTGATAAGAATACAATTCTGTTATATACCTTCAAATAAACCTTTGATAGAAACCTCTTTGTTTATTTTGTCTTTCAGTGCTGTTTCAATCGATACCCTGTCCTGTTTCATACTATCTCTATAACGTAATGTTACAGTATTATCTTCTAAAGTTTGATGATCTACTGTGACACATATAGGAGTTCCGATAGCATCCTGTCGTCTGTATCTTCTTCCAATGGCATCTTTGGTATCATGCTGGCAGTTGAAATCGTATTTCAGACAATCCAATATTTCCCTTGCTTTTTCCGGCAGACCATCTTTGTTGACCAATGGAAGTATCGCTACTTTATTTGGGGCCAACATAGGAGGAATTCGAAGGACAACCCTTTCACTGCCGTCTTCAAGTGTCTCTTCGGTATAAGCCCTTGAAAGAAGTGCTAAAAACATTCTATCCAAACCTATGGAAGTTTCTATTACATAAGGGACATAACTTTTATTTTCCTGTGGATCGAAAAATTGCAGCTTCTTACCAGAATATTCTTCATGAGCCTTTAGATCAAAATCCGTTCTGGAATGTATTCCTTCCAATTCTTTGAAGCCCATTGGAAAATTAAATTCAATATCACAGGCAGCATTCGCGTAATGGGCTAAATTCAAATGGTCATGGAACCGGTACCGATCATCCTCCATTCCAAGTGCTTTATGCCATTTCATTCTGGCTTCTTTCCAATACTCATACCATTTCATTTCCTCTCCGGGTTTTACAAAAAATTGCATTTCCATCTGTTCGAACTCCCGCATCCTGAAAATGAATTGCCGTGCTATGATCTCGTTTCTGAAGGCTTTTCCGATCTGCGCAATACCAAATGGGATTTTCATCCTGCCTGTTTTTTGAACATTGAGGAAATTAACAAAAATACCCTGTGCTGTTTCAGGTCTCAGATAGATCTTATTGGCATCTTCTGCCAAAGAGCCTAGTTCGGTTGAGAACATCAGGTTAAATTGCCTCACTTCAGTCCAGTTCTTTGATCCGGACACCGGGTCGGCAATTTCAAGATCTTCTATTATTTTTTTAATGCCTTCTAGATCGTTTTGCTCTGTAGCTGTTTTTAATCTTTGATTGATTTGATCAATTTTCTCCTGATTTTGCAGCACACGAGGATTTGTTGAAAGGAACTGCTCTTTATCAAATTGATCACCAAAGCGTTTAGCAGCTTTTTCTACCTCTTTCTTTATTTTATTTTCAATTTTGGCAATATGATCCTCAATCAGCACATCCGCGCGATATCTTTTTTTGGAATCCCTATTATCAATAAGGGGATCATTGAAGGCATCAACGTGACCGGATGCTTTCCAGGTAGTTGGGTGCATGAAAATGGCGGCATCAATACCCACTATGTTTTCATGCATTTGAACCATTGATTTCCACCAATAATTTTTGATATTATTTTTAAGCTCAACGCCATTTTGCCCGTAGTCGTAAGTAGCGCTCAACCCATCGTAAATTTCACTTGAAGGAAAGATAAAGCCATACTCTTTGGCATGAGCTATGATCTTTTTGAGTAAATTATCATTATCATTTTTTGCCATAGCCGCAAAGATAAACAAATAGCCGTATTCTATTTATTGAATAGTAACCAAACGTTCCTCAAATCTCAAAGAAACATTTCTCAGGCTCTCGGAGGATCCTACCATGGTTACTACATCGCCCAAACGCAATCTGGTAAAACCATGAGAAATGATCATTTGGCCACCCCTTGTCACTGAAAGTATAATGATATCGGAAGGCAATCTCAATTCCCGAAGGGTGATCCCATGAAGATCCCTGCTGAGCACCTCCAGATCTATGGTATCCTGGTCTTTTTCCATTCCGAGCAATAAAGAAGTAGCCTGTGGCGACCTGACAAAATGATCGAGCAAGCTCACAATGGCTGTTGACGGATCAACAATTTTTGCATTTAATTCATGAAACTTATCAAAGTTATTACGATCGTTGAGTCGAACGACCAGGTCTTTCGTACCTAAATTCTGATAAGCCAATTCACAAATTTCATAATTGTCCTCGTCCGTTAGCATCATAACCATGGCTTCTGCAAGGCGCGCATCCAGTTCCTCAAAAGCATTGAGATCGAAATTGGGAAAATATCTGATATCAAGATCCTGCGGAGCTCCTAATTCTTCAAAATTTTTCATCCTGGTAGCAATCTTAACCTCCCATCCATTATCTGACAACTGACGGGCGAGCGCAATGGATTGATCTTCCAGACCAAAGATTATGGCATCCCGAATACCATCAAATGCCTGAGTATTGGCTTTGGTTCTTCCCTCACCCACTATCTGAATGGACCATTTAAACAAAGGAGGACCCACAATTTGGTTTAGTACGATGACTGCTATCATAACCGTTGCAAACTGCGGACCCCAATACGGAAATCGCGTAGCTACAATGGTAGCAAGACCCAGACTGACACCGGCTTGTGTCACATAGGGCATCCATCCTATTTTGTTGTATTTCATCGGATCACCGGCCAATATGCCACCTGTAAATGATCCTATCACCATTCCCACCATACGAACAAAAAAGAGACCCAGCGCAATCGCCCACACCTCAACTAAAATATCTAATGACATAGAAGCTCCTGTAAGGATGAAAAAGGCGGCGTAAACCCTGGGACCTATCTTATTTAATATCTTAAGAAATTCAGGACGGTGATTCGTATAGTTGGTAACGATAAAACTACCAATGATACATATTAAAAGTGGTTCAAGATAAACTTCAAAAGGAAGGTATTGATGGCTGAGATCCTTAATTAGATAGGAGAATAAATAAACTGCATAACCCGTTCCCAGTATAAATACAGTTTTAATATAGGAATGGATCTTGAGATATAGGATTAATTGTAAAATCTTACCGACTATCAAACCGCTAACACAAGAGAAAGATATTTCAGTGGCCAGCAAAACAATGAAACCCAGTCGAAGGCTTTTACCCATGACCAAAGCCTCCGCTGTGGCAAAACATACGGCAAATAAAATGATTACCAGTACATCCTTCACAACTGTTACTCCCAGTGCGGTTTGGGTAAAGGGACCTTTGGCGCGCATTTCATTGATCACCGCTATAGCTGATGAAGGGGATCTGGCAACGAAAATGGTTCCGGCCAAAATGGCGACTGCAACCTTTGTTTCCGTGTTCATACTTTGCATGAAGGGAATGTAATTTGCCATAAGAAAGATCACAACCGAACCAATAACGAAAGTGACCACCAGCTGACCAAAGGTCATCCACTTGATGCTGTTTAGTCTGCTTCTAAGTTCTTTCAGGTATAATTCGGCGCCGGCAGCAAAGGCGATAAAGGCTAGAGAGAAATCATTAATGAAACCCAATTTTGTAACTGCTTCAAAGGGAATAAGTTTTCCAATGAAAGGTCCGGCTATGATGCCCATAACCAACATTCCGGTAATCAAAGGCAATTTAACGGTCAGAAATACCCTGGCAATTTTCATTGAGGCAATCGTGACAATTAAAAATCCTATCAAATAAATCAAGATTTCTTGATACGGCTCCATTCCTATGCTTCTGGGGATTTCCTAAAAAATTGCTAAAATGATTTTATCTCATTGAAAGGACTATAAAAAAATTATACACCTTAAATGGCAAAAACAATTTAGAAAAATGAACACATGAAAATTTTCTAAGTTATCCAATCTCAACTTTCTTTAAGCTTTCAAAATAGTAAAAATTACCGGAAAACTATAACAAAGAAAGGCATTTGAATTGTACAATTTTTTAGACAGGTGATCTAGAAGCTTGAGTTTAAGTGTTTTGGAAGAAGCTGATAGACCTGCGAAATCATGGCCTATAATTTTAGTTTAAGATGCTGAATGCAAACTTTTATGAATCAACTTTTAATAGTTAGTGAAAGAAATCCGTTTTTTGCCATAGACTTACTTTTATCGGTAAACAATCTGACATATGGAACTAAAAATTAGCGGAGAGCTTTCTTATAAATGTCTAATTGTAAGAATTGATTCGAACTTGTTTATCATATTAAACGTTTGAACGAGGTGGTTATATTTTTTGTGAAAAATGATAAATTGGATTTATTCTGAACTACCATTAAGCAGGAATATTAAAAAGGTTTCATTGCTGCTATGCTTCTTTCTTTGTATGGGTTGTGGATACTATGAAGCGCCTGCTTCCGGTTCCAGCCATGTGGATCACCATTTATGGAATAAGCTTCTGGCAAAACACGTCTCAAAATCAGGAGAGGTAAACTATAAAAGTTTTTTGAAAGACAGGGGCCAGTTGCAGCAATATCTATCTACCCTGAGTCATCATGCCCCGGACCCCGAAACATGGACTCGTGAGCAACAGTTGGCTTATTGGATCAATGCTTACAACGCATTTACCGTGGAATTGATTTTAGATAATTACCCTCTCAAAAGTATAACGGAGCTACATCCTAAACTGTATGTTCCAGGTATCAACACCGTTTGGCATAAGAAATTTTTTGAAATTGGTGGAGAACCAATAAGCCTTGACATTATAGAGCATAAGATCCTGAGGAAAAAATTCGACGAACCAAGGATCCATTTTGCTATTGTCTGTGCGTCTTTTTCCTGTCCTCGTTTAAGGAATGAGGCCTATACACCTGAAAAATTGGAAAGTCAGTTGGAAGACCAGGCCATTGACTTCATCAATGACAACAGAAAGAATGAAATTTCCAGTGAGAAATTGAAAATCTCCAAAATTTTCAGTTGGTTCAAAGGTGATTTTACCAAGAAAGGTTCATTGATCAATTTCCTGAATCGATATTCAAAGGTTACTATTGATGAGGACGCTGATGTTTCTTATTTGAAATATGATTGGGGTCTTAATTGCCAATAGAAAGATCTGTGGTATTGTGTTGAAGTGCGGGAGTGTTTAGGTGTTTAAGTCGAAATATATGAAAGATTAGTAGAGACTAAATCTTTTGAATTACGCTTGGATATTTAAGATGCCATACATTTAATATTTATCACAATAACTAATGAACAATATAATTCCTCAGGGACGATCTCAGTACCAACAGAAAATACTTAACAAAATATCCAGCAGGACCTGTGAATAACAAAAACAGCTTTATGTCATTTTACTAATTTATCCTAATATGCCTTGTTTTTAGGTGATCTAATATTGTGAATTAATTAGCTTTAGGCAGCCCTCCCAGGCCTAATTCAGTTGCTACTGACTTAGCGAAATTTACGTTTTCATCACTCAATTCAATGGTGACCAAATAGCGATCATGCACGCCAAAGGCCAGTGTGCTGGAATTGTCCTTTTTGTCATATTGCTCCCAACCATTGAAACCGTCTACGGTTGTTGTCCCAACCTTTTCGTCATCATTTTCAAATGACATGGCAGAATTCCAGATAACTGTTGATTGTGTAAAAATGGCAAGGGCTGTGTGATAATCAATGATACTGATATCCATTTTTTTATTACCATTTTTATACGACTTTGAAGCCATTGACCATGATTGACCGTTCATCTCCATACTTCCTCCGTCAGCGTCTCCTTCCTGGGTATAACCCTTAATGCTGCTTGGCAGCTTATTCTGAAGCTCTTTGTAATCCAGCGCCTTTTTATCCTGGGCGGTGCATATTCCGGCTATAAAAAAAGCACAGAATAACATTGATAAATTTTTTGACATAGTGGTAACGTTTGGGGTTTTAAATGATTTGAAATATTATGAAATTCTGGACGCAATTTCAATGAGAAGTATCAATTTTATTGAAGAAATTTGTGACAAATCTCCTGAGCAGGTGTATTCAAAAATCGGATAATTGAAATTCATGCCATTTCCCTCAAAGAAATGATTGCTTCCCTTCTGTAGTTTTTGACAGTAGTTGCCTCCTGGACATGAACTTACACTTTTTAAATGCGAGGTAAGCCCCTACTTAATTGAGCTGGTTTTTCTGGTGACTATTTTATTTCAGAACAGAACCAGATTCAATTAGGTATTTTCTAATTTCATTTCGGATATAATCGGCTTTAAAAGAGGAAACTTTTACCTCCAGGTTTAGTAGATCCCTAGCCTCACTAGTAGCCATATCTTTCTTGCCTTGAGCCTCAAAGGTTTTTACCAGCCAATATCTTGGAGAAAGCCGAACTGGTGTTAAGTGACGGGCATATTGAAAATGAATAAGTGCTCTATCATATAAGCCCATTTGATAATAATTGTAACCCAATCTCAAATGTAAATCCATATTGTTCAATCCTGCCTTATTGGCCTGCATCAAGAGCAAATTACTTTTCTCTAATTCTCTTGCTTCACTTAACTCAAAGGCGTAGTTATACAGAAAAGAAGGATAAGCCTTCAAGTGGGAATACCAACCCTCATACAAGGTCAGGTTCTCCGTGCGGTTCTGATCATTGATTGATTCCGTGTTTTGTTCCCATGCTTTTGCATTAGTGAGTTGTCTACCTCCTAAAAACAAGAGCAAAAGAAACACTACTATTGCCAGGCCAGAAAAGAGCCAAAGCAAGGAAGCTGAAAGAGGAATACGGAAAATTACCCTTTGATCTTCGGACAAGATCGTCAGGGCCCAAAGAAAAGATAACCAAATCACTGGAATACTGAAGGTGTAGGAACTCATGCCCGCCAAAAGGATAAAACTGAGCATAGCAACATGGAGCCTCCTGGAGGGTAACAGGGACTTGCCAGCATTGTTTTGAAAGACCGTAAAGACAGCACCGAGCACCAAAACCAGGCCGATCATTCCATACTCAATTCCAATCTGTAGAAAAGCATTGAAACTAATTCCATGATCGTCTGCCAGGGACGCAAATCTTGAATCAGGTTGATCATAAAAAAACTGCCTTTGGTAGTCATTATAGACCCTGGCAAATTGCCCTGCTCCTGAACCGGTCAAAGGATTTTCTGTTAAGGCTTGAATGGAAATCCAATAATGGTAGATCCTTCCCTGCGCTGAATCTGGTTTGAGCATCCAGAGTGTAGCTCCTGCAAGTAAGAGCATAGCAATTCCCGGTAACAGAAATTTTCTAAGCTTCTCCCATGGCCAAAACACGAACGGAAAACTGAACAGCAGAGCGATATAAGCCGTTCGGGAGAAGCTTGATAGCAAGGCCAGAGAGATTACTCCGGAACAGATAAATAGTATATTTCGGATGTTCGGGTGAGACGTCTTTATCGTTTGATAAAGGCTGGGTAGTAAACAAATACCTAGGTATATCCCCAAAGGGCCAGGATTGATGAATGTGCCGCTTAGTTCAAATGTTCCAAAGGAATTTACAAGGTCAAAGTACTGTGCAAAAACAAAGAGTGATTGCAGAACTCCCGGAATGATAAAAGCAAGGCATCGGAAGGAATCAGTCTTGTCTACATCCTTAAAGCTTCGAAAACAAACATAATAGGCAATGGAAGCCACCAAGAAGGTGAATCCAATGTGTCCTTGAGAGCTTCCTGAGAAATAGTAGGATATTATCCAAAAAAGCGCTAGCAGAAAGATATAAAGATCAGTTGGCCTGAACAACAATTTATGGGGTGTGGGTTTCTGTCGGACCTGCATTATTATAAGATGGGTTGAAGGGACTAGACACAAAACTATGAAAGCATAATATTGACCACTTCCCGGTCCAAGCAACCAATCCTCATAAATAAAAAAAACGCTCCCGAATGGGAGCGCAAATACCAGATTATTTAATGTTCTTCTGCTCAACATTGTTGCCTCAAAAGAGGAAGTAGCCTATCACGGCAGAACTGATGATCAGTCCCAGTGCAACGCCCAAAGAGATCAATATACTGAACTTTCGAACCTTGCCTTTACGGGTCTTATGGGTTCGATAGGCCAGATAGATCAATGCCAGGGTAAAAACCCCCCACATATACATATCCATTGTATCTTCCATATTGTTATTAATTTACGAAACAACCCACCTGCCGCATGTACGCTCCCATGAGCAGGCTTGACTTAACAGCATTACCACAGGCAATAACAGCCAATACCATACTGGCACCTGCGGTTTCAGGTGCGGCAGCAATTGAGATGTTAACAGATGCCGCACAGGCCGCACCAAAAATGCCTGTATTAACGATCCTATCCTGTACGCCGGGAGTATTCCAGCAATCTTTTATTTGTTGCCAGGTTTCACTCCATCCTCCAGATCGGGCCATTCGACCACCAGCCAGATCAGAACTGCTGAATCCTTCTACCTTTTCTAGGTAGGCCACCGTTTTACCTTTTTGTAGTTTGAAACCCAATAAATCGGTCATCTCTGCATTTTGAAAACTGTGCAGCATGATTGTTCCACTGAACAGATTCGATTGAAAATCTTCTTTGTTCTCAATCGTTTGCGCACTGTTTTCCAAGTCAACCGTCAGTAAAAAACTCTTGTCGAATCCTTCCTCTTCTATCAGGGTTAAGATTTGCGTTTGCAACCGATCTTGATCATATTCCTTTTGAAAAACCGGGACTTGTACGATTCTGTTTCCATCGGACATTTCACTGATCACTGCATGTTCGAACCGCAAATCCACCTGGCTCCAATAGGGATCACTGGACCTGCCATTCTTAAATCCATATTGCTGCATCAAATCAGCATACAAAGGAGCATCAGCGTCTTTTAAAATTTCGCTGGAAACTACATCCATATCCCCTAAGGATACCTCAGCTGGTTGAACTCGGTCTTCATCACCACAGCTTTGAAAGAAAGCAAAAAAGGCCAGCCCGAAGAAGGCGAGAATCAATTTGCTTTTAAAAGATTTGTTCATCATGTTTAAGAGTTATTAGTTAGAAATAAAAAAATCATGTTTTACAAAAAATAAACCATTGTTTTCGATCCAAACAACCCTTTTTCTTTTGAAATACTGCACGATTTCTGCATTAGCTGGTAACATCATTTTCGGGAAGCAGGTCCCACTGGTCAAAGGTTGATTCGGTTTTTTTTAAAAATAATACCATTTCTAAAAAGAAAAAAGCATATTGCGAATTAAAATACAGCTAATCAACCTTTTACCCTATGTTTTCTTTCAAAAAACTCAACCAGATCTATGTGCTGCTCATTTTATTTTCCTGCCAGAATAGCCCCCCAAAAGAAGTATTGAGGGTTTTGGAAAGAGCTGGGGCACGGGCTGAACTGGAAGAATGTATCGTCCATTATCAAAAAACAGGTCAGGAAGAAAAACTAAGGGCAGCTTATTTTTTGATTGCCAATATGGACAACAAGTATTCTTATAGGCAGGAGTCCATCGAAAAACATGCGGTTCTTTTCGATAAACTGGATTCCCTCTATCAAGCCCAGGAACCTCCGGTGACAGATGCCCAGGCCTTCTGGCCGGAAGGGAATAATCCCAATGATATTGAGAAGTATTGGGACACCATCTACAATAAGCGGGGAGAACTCAATTTGTCAAGCCTGCCAAAGGTATATGATATGGATGTGATTACGGCTGATTACCTAATAGAGAACATCGACTATGCCTTTAAAGTATGGAAGGAGCGGTCCTGGGCAAGGCAATTAAGTTTTGATGAATTCTGCGAGTTTATTCTTCCCTACCGAGCGACAAATGAGCCTTTACAAGTCTGGCGAAAAAGGCTGTTTGAAGAATATGCGTGGATAGCTGATGAGGGCTTAATGGACGTGGTGTTAGCGGCGAAAAGGTTAAATGATAGCTTGAAATGGTTTAAGAACAATTATTATACGATCCGGCATTTTCCAGACCTGAAACTGGATCACCTGCTCAAAGGGAAAATTGGAGCCTGTTCGGACATGTGTAATTTGACGGTTTATGTCTTTCGCTCGCAGGGAATCCCCTTAAGTAGTTGTTACCTACACCGAAACACTTCCTGGAATGTGCTGCCTTCTGGGGAGGGAAAAGCCATTGGCTTTTTAGGTACCTGGTCGGACCCTGAGAGGAACACGAGTTACTTTAAAGATGAATTGGTCAGCCAGGCCAACAAGGTGGGTAAGATCTATATGCACACCTATAGAAAAATTCGATATCCCTTTTCCGATTTACCTTATCAGGACATCCCTGATCTCTTCAAATCCTCCAATGTCCGAGATATTACGGGCATTTGCCAATTAAACACCAAAAATCTCGAAATACAAGTTAGTGATTCATTGGGAAAGTATGTTTTCCTCTGCGAATGGAAGGACCTCAAATACGATTGGGATATACTCGATTGGACCGAGGTCTACAACGGGAAAGCTACTTTTAAGGATTTGGGGACGGATAAAGTTTACTTACCGGTATTCTATAAAAATAGGTTTTTTCGTTTTGCACATGATCCGGTTTATCTAACTAAAGATGGAAGCATCCGGATATTGAAAGCGGATACATTTCAAAAAGAAAAGGCAATCATCTATCGCAAAATGGGCATGGGATTCAATGAAAGCAGATGGGCCAAACACATGGTAGGTGCTCGTTTCGAAGCTTCCAATGATCCTGAATTCAGAGCATTCACTGAATTACATACCATTCAAAAACTACCCTCCAAACGCGAACGGATTGTATTATCCGAATCTGGTCCCTTCCGATATGTTCGTTACCGGAGTGATACCCTTATGGGAATCGCTGAAATGACCTTTTTTGATGAGCAAGCGAATAGACTTATTGGAAACTACTTTTCCTCTTTTGATAGTGAGGCACATGATCAGGTAAAGAGAGCCTTTGACGGGGATATTCACAGCAATTTTACTTACCATAAAGGAGGTGGATTTTTTGGAATGGACCTGGGTAAACCTACTCGCCTGGGGTCTGTGGAATACCTTTTTCAGAATTCTTTCAATACCGTACAGAAAGAGGATAGCTATGAGCTTTTCTTTTGGGAGAAAAACAAGTGGGTTTCCCTGGGAAAACAAAAAGCAAATGATGAAACCCTGGAGTACCAGGTTCCTAAAAATGCACTATTGCTTTTGAAGAATTTGAGCAGAGGGAAAGCCATCCAGGTATTTTTTATGCAGGCCGGAGAACAGAAATGGGGGTAAGTTGGCAAAAGATACAGACATACTGTCCCTGCTTCTGACCAAATTTGTTCTATGACATTTTTAAACACGATTGATCACCAGGCCATGTCTTTAATGATCTTCACGGAGGATGGAAACTTTCGTTGCGAAAAACACGTGAATGATCTTGATAAGAATCAACAGGTCCATGTCGCTCAACTGAAATCAAAAAAGACACAAATTCAAAAGGACATTGAACAGACTGAGGAATGAATGCTGGATCACAAATTTTACTAAAAATTCCGCAATAAGCGTCAAAGGGATTTAGCGGATATTGAAGCTCAACTCGAAAAACATGAATTCGATTTTAGAACTAGGTAGGGATATTCATTAAATAAGTAATAGCTTCTGTGTTAGTAATTTAGGATGATAAATTGTCAAGGGTAGTATTATCTCTAAATGCTCCATGCCTTTACCCTTTAGTTGAAACAAGGAGGTCTTTAACGTCAACGTTAAGAACATTCGCAATTTCAACAAGTGTTTCTAATGAAGGTTGCATCTCATTAGTACACCATCTAGAAACGGTAGCAGTATTCTTATCCAATTTCTCGGCTAACCATTTATTTGTTCTACCTTGTTCTACCAAGACCACTTTCAGTCTATTTATTGCTTTTTTAGCCATTTTTAATTGCATATAGATTAAATCTATTTATGAATTAAGCAAATATAATAGATTGAAACTGAAAGATGTATTGATGTTTTTAGTACTTAAACGCACTTATTACATCAATTTATTTGCGTATTTAAAACTGAAATTATATTTTTACATCATTAATAATTGATGTTATTCGCAAATAAATTTGAGTTATGAGTAGAAGATACACCAAATCCGATTTAGAAGAAATTGTTTCAGTTCAACTGGAAAACCTAAATGCCATGCATGACCTTCTTAGCATTATGAAACACCAAAATGAGCTTTTGGAAAAAGCCAATAAAAAATTAAAATATGAAGTTTCAGATTTTAAACAAAAGATGTACTCCAAGCTACCGAGACGGCAGAGCAAATAGTCAGAAAAAATGAGTGCTCAAAGGGCGTGTTTTTTCTGGCTTTTGCGAGTGGGTTGGACAAAAGAGCGTTGGCGGCTTTACATATTTGGTGGCCAATATGTAAAGCAGGGTAGGCCAAAAAAGGGAAGGGAAAAGAAAACCTTGCCCGATATGGACAAGGTTCTAAAGTGTTTGCGACCGAAAGTAGTATATTGTGGGCAATACTGGACTCGAACCAGTGACTTCCACCCTGTCAAGGTGGCACTCTGAACCAACTGAGTTAATTGCCCAAAAATCAAAGCAAGCAAATATAAGCATTAATCCTATATGCTTTCAAAATTAAAAACCCAAAATTCAAGATTGGATGCTCGGTTTAGTCCTCACAATTAATCATGCTCAGTCCAGAAGTTTTATAATCAACCTCTTAGTACTCCAATACTCTGTCAACCTCACGCCCGAAGCCCTTAATGACAATTTTATCTCTATAAATAGTTACTATTGCATAAGCATTTTCCTTTGTGTTGACCATCCCTTTGAAATTGACAAAGTGTATATGGTCCTTTTGCGCGTAATTGCCATCATGATTATGACCATTCATCCATGCTACAACATTAGGATATTCAAGTAGTAAATCAACCACCTCCTCATCATTCCAACTATTATGGGATTGAAAAGGAAATATTGGAAAATGGCTGAACAAAATTATCTTCTTATCCCTAGTCTCCTTTAATTCTTTCTCCAGCCAAAGTAGTTGTTCTTTTCCGTAACCCCCATTCCATTGACGGGCGTTAGGCTTATTTCTTGATTTTATTTTACTAAACATACGATTAGTTTCATTGAATTTTTTGTCATCCTCCGAAACCCTGTAAAAACTAAGATCATTACCGTCCAGAAAGATGAATTTCCAATCTTCCATGTCTAAAGAGTAATAAGCTTGTTTTAATCCTAGTTTAGACATCACTTTATCCTTTAAATGTTCTTCAACAGAATATTCATGATTTCCTAAAGCAAAATGAAGTGGTGCTTTTAGTTGAGCAGTTATGGCTAGCAATTTGTCATAGCTTTCAAAATCACGATCAATGAAATCTCCTAAATGAGCAATAAATTTTAATTCCCTATCATTAAATGCCCCTACGGTTTCTTCTAATTTCCGGGGAGAGGAACGATACATGCGTTCACCAGAAGATTTACACTCACAATACTGTACGTCAGCCATTACTCCGAAAGAAAATAATGGGATTTCATCATAATGTGCTTTGCTCGAAGTGCAAAGCGTGAATAGAATAAAAATGAGATTTACACTTATACTGAATGGTTTCATAATTTCTGTCAAAATGGATGAAATGATATAGATATGATCCAATATAAATGTGTCTTAAGGCCATTTGAAATAGCTTTTCAACGAAATAATGAAAGCATAATAATGAGGGAATTCTTACTTCACAAAGGAGTAGTTCTATTAAGATTAGGTTACTTGAAGGTTAAAATTTTAATCCGGTAAAGCAGAGGAAAAGTAAGTAGGTACAATCTAACTTTTGATCGACCTATGTTCAAAGTTAGATTCAGATGTTAGAGCGTTTTTTACAATATTTGTACCTTTCAATCAAAAAACTTTAGCGATTTCTTAAATAGTTAATTATGTACAACATCGGAGTTTTTCGCGAGATCATCTGATGTGATATTTATGATAAAATTAGAACAACTTATATCCCCGATTTAACGTCATGTATTATACTAAAAACTATCTGTCAAACATTTTAATGATGATGGGGTTACTTGGTAACACAGCATCATTAAAAGATTAGAATACTGGATAAACCAAAAACCAAAATGGCTCTTGCTATTATAGCACCGGGTAGAGACTTGTCTTCGTGGAAGCAACATTTCAGACTAATTAATAAAAGACTGAGAATAGAGGTGTATCCATATATTCGCGATCCTCAGAAAATTGTTGGGGCAGTATTATGGAAACATCCTAAGAATATCTTGAAGGAGTTCCCGAATTTGAAATGGGTGAGTTCCATGGGAGCCGGGGTTGATCACATTATTAATGAACCATCTCTTCCCAGACATGTACCTATCACCCGGATCATTGATGACAAGCTTCCGTTATACATGGCCAGGTATGTGACCATGGCGATCATGGCTCATCAGAAAAATCTTCATATTCATTTGAGAAATCAGCGTTCCAAAAACTGGTTACCAAAAGAAAACCTGGGTTCTCTGAAAATTGGCATTATGGGGATGGGCAATATAGGCAGAAAAGTGGCACAGGTTGTTTCGAGTTTGGAATTTCCCGTATTTGGTTATAGTAATTCTCCTAAAGATATTCCCGGAGTCACCAATTTTTATGGGCAAGATCAACTTGATCTTTTCTTAAGATCCATCAATATATTAGTTTGCTTGTTGCCTTTAACACCTTCTACCAAAGGGATTTTAAACTATGAATTGTTCCGACAAATGAATCCCGGCACCTATTTAATTAATGTGGCGCGCGGAGGTCATTTGAATGAAGAGGATCTCTTGCATGCCATAGCTGATGGTTATATCTCCGGCGCCTGTTTGGATGTATTTAATCAAGAACCTTTGCCACAGGATCATCCTTTCTGGGAGCATGAAAGCATCACCATTACTCCACACATCGCAAGTGTAACCAACATACAATCTGCATCAGAGCAGATCATTGAAAATTATCAACGCTTGGAGACTAATCTCCCACTTGTCAACCTGGTAGATGTAGTGAGGGGATATTAATTTCAATCCACGGATTTGGAATTATCCAACCCAAGATCATCGTTTGGATTCCAGCACTTTGCGAATACAGATATCAGAGGTAGATGATTGATCACTCAAAGATCCAATTCCAGTAATTTTCAGCTCTTTCTAATAGGTAGCTTTGATCCTCTTCCAAAAGGAAACCTTCTTTGGTGAGCACTGTACCTGCTTCTCTGATTTTTGAGAGGTAATCTTTTCCGGATTTATAAAGCGATTCCAGGCTTGGCCTGATATCCCCAGTTTGTTTTTTCTCCTGATCTGTTTTTGGAAATGGGATGAAAGTTCCCCGGAAATCGGTTAGTTCATTTGACCCTCCTTTAAAACCGGCTCTCAGGTTCCAGGGTGCATAAGTAGCCAAAGGTACTCTTAGTTCTACATTGCGTACACCGGCAATTTCATTTCCAAATTCATCAACCTTAGATACTTTGGAAACATAGGTTTCGCTGAGTCTTGGAGGTTGATTGTCAACAAGACCTTTTTCCCATCTTGGACCATAATCAGCTCTATAAGCAGTATGAATAATTTCAGGGTACTTAAGATTGGGGATCTTGGGGAAATTGTTTTGGTCAAAATTAACCAATGTGCCATGATCATTTCTGGGATATGCACTTGAAGGAGGATCTTTTTCTTCTGAAACCCATTCTACTAATTTTATCAGGAGCGCTCTGTAATTAACACTAAAATCCAGATGATTGCCTCTGTAGATGTTGGTTCCTTTTAATTGATTTTCAGCTCTTGGAGGAAAACGTTCTACAAAATGCTGACCACTGGCAAGGTGGTAAATCCGTTCATTCTCGAAAGGCTCAATATCTTCGCTTCCATCTACGCTTGTATGTATGAGTGAGGCAGCCCTTCCCCAATATTCATATCCGGTGTTGATGTAAAAAATTTTAGGCGCATGCTCATGACTGGTCAGATGAGACAAAAGTCCGTCTGTTTGAAAAGTTTCCGGATCATATTGCCTGCGGCTGGTAAAAGGGAATATGTCTGTCGGATAAAAGAAGGCGGAGTATCTATGCGCATCTCGTGATGGTTGAGCGAAACGATGGTTAAAACTACCTCTTCCTGCGCCGGCTGTTATGATCATTAATCCATCATACGCTTTTCTACCAACTTCGTCCGTATTGAAATTTTGGTATAGGAAATGACGCAAGAATCTCCCTGTTTGAGAAACACCAGCGGCCAAACCTTTTTTTACTGGAAAAGGACAATTGTCATCATATTTAGCATAGCTGATAACATCTCTGATAGCGGCCAGACCCAGACCCACTACGGCTGGATTTTTTGATCTGTAAACCATTTCATAAATCTTTCCTTCCTTGAACCCACCTTCCAAGTATACATGATTTGAATCTGGTAATATCCTTTTACTTTTTTCAATCCCCTGACCTTCTTCCCGTTTTGCAAATCGCCATTGACTTCTTGGAATAATGGTTCTTGGAGCATCCCGACCATCTCTCACGGTCAACACATTAGCAGGATCATTAAAATCGGCTACCGGATAAGGAACCTGCGCCCGGTGCGCCAGTCCCAAATGATCAACTTCTCTGTCGATTGTCCAATCGCTTCTTACCAAACCTGTTATTTCATGTCCGTCTATGGATTTTGCAACCGGGACTCTCAACCTTAATACACCTTCGTTTGTTGGAACATCGAACTCCCATCCAATCCAAATGACCGTCAGTCCCTGGCGCATTAAAAGCGCATCGCCGAAATCGCCGGCCTCATTTACACGTAATTGACTGCTCGTAGCTCTGTTGAAATATCTTGGAGAGAACTTACCGCCTCTATTACTTACTTCTACCAAAGCTACACCTCTGGATTTACGACTATCCTTGGGTTGTAATATGACCATATTTGACCAGGCCTCCACATAACCTTCTGCATTCCTTGGCGCTAAATGCAGATCGATTATTTCCTGATTAAATGGATTGGCAGGATCAAAACGAAAATAAATACGTCCTTTAATGAGCTCATAAGCTCCGTAGTTTCCAAATACTTTGCCATCCAATACATCCTCTCTGGAATCTATTTCTACTTTATAAACTTCGGCATATGTGGTTGAAGAGAGGCAAATTGATACAAAAAGGAACAAACTGGCTAGATGATTTAAGGGTTTCATGTTAATGGGTTTTAAACGGAACATAAACTTATCACTTTTTAGAGAATGCTTAATTCAATTTATTCCTAAAAAGGAAATTTGTCGTCCAGCGACCTTTCATTGATATAATTGGTGTAATTTACTGCTTAAATTGTAAGAGGTTAAGGTATCGACAATGCAGGTTGTCTTTTTCTTCAAAAACCATCTTTTTTTGAGTTGAAATGAAAAAAATATATAAATGGGGCATCATTGGCCCCGGGAACATCGCGCATAAATTTGCACAGGACTTACAGCATATTGCAAATGCACAACTCCTGGGTGTCGCATCCAGATCAACGGATCGGGCCAGGGACTTTGCAAAGCAGTATGGAGCCACAAAATATTATAGCAACTACGAACATCTTTGTGAAGATCCGGATATTGATATTGTTTACATCGCCACACCTCACGCAATGCACCATGAAAATACATTGAGTTGTTTGGCCAGGGGCAAAGCGGTACTCTGTGAAAAACCTTTGGCTATGAACCTCCGGCAAGTGGAGGAAATGGTAGAGATGGCTTCGAAAAAGAATGTTTTTTTAATGGAAGCCATATGGACAAGGTTTTTACCCGGAATAATCAAACTGCAAGAAGTATTAGAGTCTGGAAGAATTGGTGATGTGCTCAGTATTAAGGCTGACTTTGGTTACAACTGGCCCTTTGATCCAAAATCAAGGGTTTATAACCCTGACCTTGGAGGAGGCTCTTTGTTGGATATTGGTATTTACCCATTATTTCTCTCCTTATTTCTTCTTGGCCAGCCATGGGAAATTAAGTCCAAAGCAAAACTTGCCAGTACGCAAGTGGATGCTGATTGTGAGATGGAACTTATCTATCTAAATAAAAATCAGCGTGCCCATTTATTCTCATCCGTGATCAAAGAAACAAAGCTGGAAGCTGTGATTGAAGGCTCCAATGGAAATATCAAAATCCCTGGTCCCTGGTTCAAACCGGAATCTTTAATAATCAATGCTAAAAATGAGCCTGAAGAAATCCTCAAATTTGAATATACCGATAATGGTTATTCCTATGAAGCCATTGAAGCAATGAATTGTTTGGATCAGAACAAACAGGAGAGTGAATTACTCCCTTGGTCTTTTAGTTTGACACTCATGAAAATGATGGATGAAATAAGAAATCAATGCCAAATACGATATCCTAAATATGATTAATTCTTAGTAGAACTTTAAAATTTCCCCGATTGAAAATAAACATCTTTGTTTTGAATCGTTTAAGAAAAATGATACTGGAGTGAAGTACCAATGTCAAAGCTTATAATTTGATTTTTTAAAGACATCAAAATTCAATACCATCACTTGTAGTTCCATGTAACCATTGGAATAAATAGATGTGCATGAAAGATTACTACAAAATTCTTGAAATCAGAAGCGGAGCAAGTCATGATGAGGTGAAAAAAGCTTATCGCAGGCTGGCTGTTCGTTATCATCCCGACAAAAATAAATATGAAGGAGCCAATGCACTGTTCAATGAGATCAATGAAGCTTACCAGGTATTAGGTGATGCAAAAAAAAGAGCTGCTTATGATGAATCAATTGTTGCACTAAGTGCATTTGTTTATTCTCAATACAGAACCTCATATACCTACAGGAGAAATGGTAATATAAGAGCTGATAAAAAAGCACAAGCAAAACAAAGAATTAAACCTTATCTAAGATATTTTTACATCATTTCGAAGGTCGGGCTCATTTTCGGTCTATTACTATTTGCGGATGCTTCACTACCCATGAACAGCCAGGAGGAAAGTCTTGAGCAAATGATAAAGGAGCAGGACCTTGCTAAGGCCTATGAGCGATATAAACTTAATGGGGTCTCTTCATCAGCCATTCTCAGGACCAAAGAAGGAAGTAAAATGGAAATCGATAAAGGTGATCTCCTGGCTTTTATAACATCTCCAAAAATATTGGTATATCGCAGTGCTATATTTTCCGAATTTATGAAAGTTGAGACCTTTCATGACCCTCCCAGGGTGGCAGGTGCATATTACAACATTCATGGTTTTTTTATTTTTCTGCCGGCACTGTTGGTTATCACCTCAGTAATAGGGATCTTTTATCACAGGTCGCCAGAGTTTGATCTGAATGTCACGCTCGTTTCCTGCATGCTGATGCTTATCATAACTGTGGTGATGTTTATGAGTTAGAAGCAAGAATAAGAAAAGTCACAAAACGATTGGCCAGAATATGATGTCTACCCTACGATTCCGCATACGACCCAGATGTGTGGAGTTATCATATACAGGATTGAATTGTCCAAAATCTTCGATACTGATTACTTCTTTTGGAATATTTTTAAGAAGTAACTGCCGGAGTGCTGAGTTACTCCTTTGCATTGATAACCATTCATTGTATTCCGCGCCACCGATATTGTCGGTATGACTATGTATCGTAATTTGATAGGCTTCAATGTTTGGTATGGAATCCAGTAAATAGTGCAGCTCTTGTTTCTGCTGAAGATCAATATAATAGCTACCCCCTCCAAAATAGATACTTTTGATCAAAGCAGGTTCCTGGGAAAAACAAGCAATACTGAAAAAAGAAAAGAGAGTTACAAAGAGTGCTTTTTTCATGGCAGGTAAAATGAGCCATTATAATATTATAAGTGTAACGGAAATCATACAAAAAGAGTTTGAAAAACAAATCAACAATTCCTTATTATAGTGGTTTGACTTTTCCATAGTTGTCCTATAAGTAGAGTTTTGGTTATTATTATCTATCCAAAGATCAATCAATGTTGAATAAACGATTGAAGTTAATTGTGGTGCTAATACTCTTCATTGATCAAATGACAGTGGAGGCACAACAACATGCGCTTACTTTTGAGCATTTATCGATCTCCAATGGTTTATCTTCCAATCGCATCCAGTGTCTTTTTCAGGATAGCAAGGGTTTGATCTGGATTGGCACAGATGACGGCTTGAATCTATACAATGGGTATGATGTTTCCATTTATCAACATCGGGCCGGCGAGCTGAATAGTTTAAGCAGCAGCCAAATTAAAGCCATTGCAGAAGATCAATCCGGAGACTTATGGATAGCCACTTCCAAGGGCCTGGACAAATATGTTCGTAGCCGGAATCAGTTTTTAAGCGTTGATTTCAATACCAATCAATCCTTTTCAGGCGACGCAAATCATATCAATACCATTTATGTCGACAGGAAACAACGCCTTTGGATTGGTACCAAAGCAGGGTTAGCCTATCTCCATGCCAATAAGATTGAGTATGTTTCGAATTTTGCCGCCAGACAGAAGGGAAAGGATCATGCGATTTTTAGCATTGCAGAAAACGATCAGGGCAATCTGGTATTGGGTACGGCCAATGGCCTTATGTTATTCTCAATCGAAAATAGCACTTTACAGACTTACCTGAATGAATTTACCATTCAAGGTAGGATTAACAAACTGTATATTGATAAACAAAGACAGTTGTGGATTGGAACTACTTCGGGACCATATAGCTGGAACCGGAGTAAAAAGGAACTTAGAAGCCTGGGCAAAGAATTGCCAGCCTTGAATAATGAGATCATTGATGTACAGGAAGATCAAAACGAAGCTGTTTGGTTTGCTACATCCGATGGCTTGCTCATTTATGATCCTGAAAAGAATAAAGTTCAACATCATCAAAAAAATGTCAGTATCAAGAACAGTCTTCTGGATAATAAGCTTTCCTGCATACTTAGAGATAAGAAAGGCGATATGTGGTTAGGTACAGATTTCAGAGGAGTTAATATCCATCATCAGGACAACTATTCTTTTTTGCACTATCAGGCAGGTCCAACACTTGAGGGACTAAAAGGTCAGGTGATCAGTGCTATCAAAGAAGACAAAAAAGGTAATTTATGGATGGCTACGGAAGATGCAGGACTCAATTACTTTATTCAAAATGAGCAAAGATTCATTAATCTGGATTTAAGCACAAGAGCAGATGGGATTGAGCATAACAGTATCAGGTCACTGGAATTAGATGGCCATGGAAACTTATGGATAGGTACATTGGGAGCCGGGTTGAGTTATTATGATATTAATAAAAAGTATCTCATAAAATATAGCAGTCAATACAAAAGTACGATCAGTGGTGATCACATCCTGGCATTAAGAAAAGATCATCAAGATAATCTCTGGATCGGTACGGAAAACGGGCTCGACATTTTGAGAGAGAATTCGGGAGGATTTCATCATCTCACCAGGGAAAAGGTTGCTTCCGAAGATGATGCGATTTATGCCATATTTGAAGACAGCAAAAACAATATTTGGATAGGTACCGGAAGCAACGGACTCCAGTTATTTCTTCCTAAACAAAATAAATTTGCGCGTTACAGGCATGATGAAAAAGATCCTCATAGTATCAGTAGTAATAAGGTGCTTTGTATTTTTGAAGACAGCAAAGGTCAACTTTGGATTGGCACAGAAGGTGGAGGACTCAATCTTTTTTACACACACGATAAAACTTTCCTTTCATTCAATCATAGTCAGGGATCATTAGCCAATACGGTTTTTGGTATTCTGGAAGATGATCAGGGCAATTTATGGTTAAGTACCAATAGGGGTGTTTTGAAATTTGATCCACAGGAGAGACAGTTCCAGAATTTTCAGGAGCAAGACGGATTGCAAAGTGATCAGTTCAACTACAATTCCTATCTTAAAACCTCCAGGGGCGAAATAATCTTCGGAGGCATGAATGGGTTTAACATTTTCAATCCGGAAGATGTCAGGAAAAATGCCTATCAACCACCCATCGTTCTCACAGATTTGTTTGTAAACAACGTTGAGATTGAACCCGGAGATACCCTGTTAGGCGATGGCCATATTTCGGAGCTTAAAGAACTCATATTAGGACATGATCAAAACGATATCCGGATAGGTGTGGCGGCCCTAAATTATACCTTTCCAAAACAAAATCGTTATGCCTACCAGTTATCGGATTATAATACTCAATGGGTTGAGAATGGCACCAACAGATTCTTTTCGTTCATCAATTTGGTTCCGGGTAGTTACACTTTAAAAGTGAAAGCTGCTAACAATGACAATGTATGGAGTGTTGAACCAATTGCTTTACGTATTACAGTTCTGTCGCCATGGTGGCAAACGCAATTGGCCTGGTTGGCTTATTTGTTGTTAGCCTTAACAATTTTCCTGATTGCCAGAAATATCATCATGAGTCGTTTAAAACTCAGACACCAATTGAAACTGGAACGTTTGAAGCACGAGCAGGCAGAGGAACTCTACCAGTCCAAACTAAAATTCTTTACCAATATTTCCCATGAGTTCAGGACACCTTTGACAATGATTTTAGGTCCGGTAGAAGATTTGCTGAAAAAGGAGGAAAACAAACAGCAATTCAGGCAGTTTCGGATGATGGAAAAAAATGCCAAACGATTGCTTCGTTTAATTGATCAATTACTGGATTTCAATAAAATAAAGAATGGGAAATTAGAGCTTAATGCCACTGAAGATGATCTCATTGAATTTTTGCAGAACCTTGTAGAACCATTTTTTGCTTACGCCCAACATCAGCATATCAACTTTAAGCTTGATGTTCCTGATTCCCAGGTAATCTTATACTTCGATAAAGAAATGATGGATAAGATTATTTATAATTTATTGTCCAACGCATTTAAATTCACAGATCCTGAGGGCCAGGTTTTACTAAAAGTAAAGGAGCAGGATGGCTGTGTAGCTATTCTTGTTGAAGACACAGGTTGTGGAATTCCGGAGGAAGAGATAAGTACAATTTTTGAAAGATTCGCACTCATCCAATCTGAGAACAGACATCATGGAACTGGTATAGGTTTGGAGCTTACCAAGGAGCTTGTTGAACTCCATCAGGGAACTATTAAGGTAGAAAGTGTGGTGGGTAGTGGAAGCCGCTTCACTATCGAATTGCCAAAATCAACTTTATCAGAAGCGAAGCGAGATATTCCGGTAATACGGAAAGAGGTTTCCCAACAAGCAAAAAAACAGATCGGCCCTCTGCAATTGCCCTCAACAGATGTGTTGGATTCTGATCGAAGGAAACCTGGCCTGCTGATCGTGGAAGACCATGATGAGCTGCGGGAATATGTTAAAAGTACTTTTGAACAGGAATATAAAATATACGAGGCTTCCAATGGGGTGAAAGGCTTAGAGATAGCACAGAAGACGTTGCCGGACCTGGTGATTTCTGATGTGGCCATGCCTGAAATGAATGGCTTTTTGTTGTGTCAGAAAATTAAAGAGAATCTTTCCACAAGTCATATCCCGGTAATATTGTTGACCGCTCGTGTGGCATTGGAGCATCAGATTGAAGGAGCGGAATGCGGCGCTGATATCTACTTAACCAAGCCTTTCAGTACAAGACATTTAAAAATTAAAGTGGACAATCTGATTGAGAATAGAAAGAAATTGCGTCATAAATTTCAAACATTATCTAAGCATTCCCTGGAAGAACTTTGTGTCAATTCACCGGATGAGCAGTTTTTGGAGGGATTAACTTCCCTCATAAAAGGACAAATAGATGATGCTGAATTAAGTATTGAACATTTGGCTAAAGAAATAGGCCTGAGTAGATCACAGTTCTATCGCAAACTTAAAGCGCTTACGGGCTATACACCTCACCAATATCTTCAACTAGCCAGACTTAAACATGCTTCACATTTGCTATCCCATAGCCAATATTCCATTGCTGAAGTAGCTTATCTGGTAGGTTTCAATGATCCTAAGTATTTCACAAAATGTTTTAAGGAGTATTTTGGTAAAAGTCCTCTGGAATTTAAGAAGGAGGTAATAGGAGATGAACAGTGATTGAAATATAGAGGATGTAATTCAACTGAAGCTACATCAGGTAAGGAAACCGGATTGATGAGATTTACTTTAAGGAAATTCTTAACCACTCCGAGCTTCCCACTCCCTTTTTAGCAAACTCATAGTAAACCAGCTTTTGTATTGCCCGTCTACTTTTATAATTTCCCGCACTAAACCTTCTTTAGTAAAACCAAGTTTTTCATAAAAGCGGATAGCATTTTTATTTGATTCGAGTACGACAAGATCGATTCTATTAAAACCTAATTCACCAAAGCCCAATGTGAGGCAAGATTGAAACATAGCGTTACCAATTCCTTTGGATCGTAGTGCAGGATCAATGGCCACCAAACCGATATGTCCAAAATCATTTTTCCAATCGATCCTGGTGTAGCTGATCATGCCTTCAGCATGTTCCGAACCTTCTTCGGTCCATTTAAAGCAAAGCCGGTTTCTTTCTGTACCGGCTTGTTCTACAAAATATTCCGTGAAAACAGATTCGGTTAGCGGATATTGGAATGTATTTCCACATATCTTCACCATGTCCTCCGGGCTTGATAACCAGGAAACAATGTTTTCGAAATCCACCGGTGCAATGGGTTTTAAGGAATACTTATTCATTTATCCAATCAATAAGCGGGTGTACCCATTCGGGATATGGTTTGTATAGAAATCCATGTCCAGTGCCCATATTGAGCCTTATTTCCTTTATACCCGATTTACAGGGATGTTGAATCAATATATCCATACATGATCCTTTTTGATCAGTCTTTTCATAAATTGAAAGGAAATCTCCACACAGGTGATTCTTATATTTTGAAAAGTAATCCAAAGCATATTCACTGCATAGCCCTAAAATGGCATACCTGAGCTTATCACTTTTTCTTATGGCCGCAATTTCAATCGTGATATAAGCGCCTAAGGAGGCTCCAACCACCGTAATATTATCAGAAGGCACTTCGTAATTTAACAGTGTGTCAATCTGCTCTGAAACTTTACGGGCATATTGCTCCTCTTTGGTATCTTTTGGCCTGACTTCACTAATGATATTAAAACCATGGTTGCTTAACGTATCCAATATATGATAGTATTCATAGGCTCCATAATACGGACTTACGGCATTCGCCCCCTGATCCTGTACGATTCCTCCATGCAGATAAAAGATATATTTTTCATTTTTATCAACTTTTTCCGGAATGGATGCACTTATCGTTTGTGCCTTGGATATGAAGGAACTTATTGATAATAGTGAAACAAGTACAAAAAGAGATCTCATCTTTTAAGAACAAGGTTAATTTCACTCAATGTTCAACGGACCATACAAAATCATTCTAACAAATGATCATTTCTTGGATGTGCCACACAAAGGCTCAATATAAATAAAAAAGAAATGTGAAGGTGAGAAAGAGGCCGGCGTTATGGTTATAAATTTACCAGCTATATGAATTGGTCTTAGAGAAATAAGTATTATACAAAATAAAAAAAGCCTGGATCTTTGATCAGCTAGCAAAGATCCAGGCCTTTCAGAAAATTACTTCCAACTAAAATCGCCTTTATCCACAGACCAGTCATTGCCAAAAAATCCTGCACATTTCATCCCGGACGTTCCTTCATTTAAAATCCCATCATCAAAGATCATCACATCCGGAAATGTTGTTCCATTCACCAAGTAGTGGTTGGCATAAACAGCCTTCATGCCTTGCTTACCCGTTGCAGCGACTACACCAATGCTCGCCGAATCACTATCCTGTCTGGGATAGGTAAAATAGGTTCCCCACTGTGTTCCGGACAATGATTCCGATCCCATCTTCAATTGGTTATTTGATACCTGGATAGGCGCCTGTTTTAATAAAAGATTCCAGGCCGCATTATTACTTTTATTACCATAAATGATCACATTCTGATCTGGATAGGCTTTTGGAGAAAAATCCACATCCCTTACGATTTCAATGTTTCCGTTGCCTCTGTACCAAAATGTTTCGGCATCAAAGCGTGCTTTATTATAGTACCACTCATTCTCTTCTTTGGATCCTTTTGTAGCGTAAACAAAAACCACATTGTTTCTAAAGGCGTCCTTGAAACCGCCATTGCGATGTGGCCCTTTTTCTTTGAGAGAGGGAGCATTTGTCTCTTTCCATTGGCCATCAGCCTGAGTCAAATACATTGTTTGATTTTTTCCCTTTAGAATGAACTCCTGTTTGTCAATCAGAATGGTGTCCCGCGCCGGAGCCATTTGTTTTAGATCAATGGCAAGGGTTTGAACATTTTCGGTGGAAAGACTGATGCCTCCTTCTTTGGTAAATTTAAATGAGCTGATTTCAAATGGAACCTTCTGCTGAAGAATACTGATAAAATGAGAACTTTCCGAGACACCTGGAGAGCCGGTATAAAATTCTATCTCATCGATATCCTTCGGTGCTTTGATACTCCGGTCCTTGAAGAAATTGAAGATAGGTGGCCAGTCAACGCTTATATTGCCATACCAATGCGTGCCATCAGGATATTCATAATAAGTAAAATCCGGATGGAATTTACCAAGTGTTTCGCGCATATCACGCGCAAGAAAAGTTGGTACCACATTATCTTTTTCGCCATGTAAAATAAACACACCATAGTGCAGGTAATTGCGTTTCAATTTAAGTGTTCTGCTTGGATTGCCGGCTCGCTCGATGGTGGCTTCCATATCGGTCTTTTTAACATTGGCCGCTTCCAGCATACGTTTGACACGGGCCTTGGTCATCCCGAATTGCTTAAGTTCCTCTTCAGACATATTCTTTAATCTTTTCAAGAAGCTCTGTCGATAAGACAACAGATCCGGATATCCGGCACAAGGAGCTATGGCAGCAAAGCGATCAGGATAAGTTGCCCCTAAATACCAGGTCCCATGACCTCCCATGGAGTGCCCTGTGAGATAGGTATGTTGAGGATCCGTCTTTAGAAGATTTTCAGCATGGTCCAATACTTCCAGTGCATCAAGGCGTCCCCAATCTTCCCAGGCAAAACCAAATGGCCTTCGATTGGTTGGTGCCACCAGATGTCCCCATTCCTTTTGTTGATAGGCATTGGCCTGATTCACGGCCTCTACAGATGCACCATGTACCGAGAAGAACAAAGCAGGTTTTTCGATGTCTTTATTAGAAGAAGGTGCAATACTGTAATATTGGACACTGCCATCGATGTCGCTGATAAATGTGCGCTTATGATGTTTATACTTTGATTTTACATTTAGTTCGATTGTTTCTGTCGATAGAGTTTGCCCTTTTTTATTCTTGAGTACTACTGTCGCTTTTACCTTTTTTTGGTCTGATAGACTTTCTGGAATTGAAACTTTAAACGGAACTTTCCGGATGTTCATAGGAGATATAGCCGGGACAGTAGTGTTGGAGGTTGCGCCATCAATAGTACAAATAATACCTCCGCCCTTAAACCAACTTTTTCCAGCATTGATCACACGCATAGCTCCCCAAAGGGGTTGGTTTTCTTCTAACAAGAGATCTGGCAGTGTCATATCCCGTTTGGTTAACTGTATGGATTTATCAGCTTGCAGGAGTCTTGCTCTCACTCTTGGGAACCTTCCACCCTGCAGGACAAATTCATTTTTACCTTTTCTGAGTTGAACAGGAATTAAAGTCCACCCATAGTCATAATGATCACCCTCATGTGGAAGACCATTAATCAACAGCCGCGTGTGCCCTGAAGCCTCAAACAAGACGGTTGAAGCAGTTGGAGATTCAAATTCCAGGTACAAATATCCCGACCTCAAACGGCCATCGTTAAACTCATTTTTTTCACCCACCTTGATCTTTTCCCATTTGAGTGGATTTCCGGACCTGTCTTGACCTTGAACCTGTCCTTCCACAATACCACTTTTGGCGTTCATCAATGCTTTTGCAAAAACAGGATCTTTGGGAACGGAGGAAGTGCTGAGCGCAAAACGATTCACTTGTAAAACCAAGCCTTCTTTAAATACGTGAATTACTTTTCCTTCATTGATCTCCTCTACTTTTTCCTTACCGAAATATTCAACAATATTTCCTTGTTTGTCCTGAGCGATCATCGGGATACTCAGAACAGAAAGACAGATCAGAAAGTAAAATTTGAAAATACGGGATTTGAGTTTTTGCATGTTTTAATTTTTTACAATGAATAAATACGGATGTGAACTACAAAATACCTTAAGGCAAACAAAGACCTTTTTAAGATCTCTATTAAGGTTTTAGACTAGGTTACATTACAAGACAGGAAAAATAACTACAACCCTGTCGGGATTTTTTTGAAATGAAAATTTTGTCTTTTGGCAGACGGATATAAACAGAAAGCCTATGTCATGATAATTCCCACACTTCTATTTTCCTTCTATTAATATGTCGTAATAAACTTGAAGTATTAAGGTTCTTTTCTTCAGAAGATCTATTTGAGTTTGGACCTTAACAATGCTCCACATCATCCCGTCCATATTGTCATAAAAAGATTATGACAAAAAATTTTAATGCTTAAACAGTAGTCAAAATTAGATCTTGGATAATTTTGTTCCTGGTATAACCTTGGTGTATCCACTGAAAAGATTAGTGACATTGCTAATTCTTTGTGGGAAACCAATGAACATTTTTCAAAAGCTGAAAAGGCGGTATTTGCATTGGTTGACCAGATCGTGGAGGATGCCAATGTCGTATCGGATGAACTGTGGGAAAGGCTTCGGCGCCATTGGGATAATGGTCAGCTGTTGGAGATCAACCCGGTGATTACAACATTCTTAATGATCGGACGAGTTGGAGATACACTGGGTGTTTCAGATCCGATTTTATTCAGCAGGCCTGTTGTCTGACCCGGTTATCACCGAATGTGCTGATTTAGGTCTGCACATTCCAACATCATTTTAAGACGGTCATATTCCTAGCTGACCTCAGTTAATCCCTCCAACATCGTTGGGATCAATTCCGAAATGGTCGGATGAGGTTGAACTGAATCTCTAACGATCGTATAAGGAGCATCTGCATACATCAAATTCAATATGCTGCTGATGATCTCATCTCCACCCACACCCAGTACTGAGGCACCCAGTATTTTATTGGTTTTGGCATCAATGATGGCACTCATAAAACCTTTGGTTTCCCCTTTTTCTTTGGCCCTGGATATTCTGCTCATGGGACGTTTGGCTTCCAATAGGCTAAAACCTTTCTCCAGTGCTTCCCTTTTGGTCAATCCGGCCCGGCCCAAGGGAGGATCCACAAAAAGACCATAGGTCAAAATTCTATCCGAGACCTTTCTGTTTTTGCCATCAAATTTGTTTTCTGCAATGATTTCGTAATCATTGTATGCCGTATGAGTGAAGGCTCCTTTGCCATTGCAGTCACCCAAAGCATAAATTCCCTCCACATTTGTTTGCAGGTAATCATCAACCTGGATGTAACCTCTTTGATTAGATTGAACACCTGTGGCTTCCAGGTTCAATGAATCTGTGTTAGGCGTTCTACCTACAGCCAAAAGTAAATGAGACCCGGTAATTTCAGGAGGTCCTTGTTCACAATCAACTTTCACTGTAATAGTACCATCAGCATTTTGCCGACCGCTCAGGCAGCTGGCATTCAAACGGAAATCTATTCCTTCATCTTTCAAGAAATTATAAATATGCTCGCTGACCTCCTCATCCTCCCTGCTTATGATGCCTGGACCTCTTTCAATGATCGTGACCTTGCTGCCAAATCTTTTGAACATTTGTCCGAATTCCAGACCGATATAACTTCCGCCCACAATGACCAGGTGTTCCGGGAGTTTTTCCAGTTGCAGGATGGATTGATTAGTGAGATAATCAACTCCTTCAAATCCTTCCGGGATGAATGCACGACCACCAACATTAATATATATTTCTTCCGCTGTTAACTGTTCCCCATTGACCTGAATTGTTTTATGCCCTGAAAAACTGGCTTCCCCTTTAAAGAAGTTTATGTTCTCATTTTTTTCAACCCCGGCAGTAATTCCATCCACGGATCCTTTGATCAGGGCATCTTTCCGAGCCTTTACTTTTTGTAGATCAACTTTTGCGCCGTTTGGGATCATGACACCAAGTTCTTCTCCGTGTTGTGCATCCCACATCCGGCGGGCACTGGCAACGTAGGTTTTAGTAGGTGTACAACCTACATTGAGGCATGTACCCCCGAGATGTTCCCGTTCAATAAAAGCTACTTTTTTCCCTTTGGAAGCCATTTTAAATGCCAATGGCGTACCGGCCTGCCCCGAGCCAATGATGATTGCGTCGAATTGGAGTTTGGTCATAGATTTAGTTTTTGTTATATGCGTTACTGTATGCCTTTATTCTTTTGATTCATGATAGGCATTAAGTTTATCAATAAATCGGTTCCCTGTTTCCTTGTCAGCCTCGAGTAGTTCAATAAAACTATTTGCATAAACATGAATATCATCAAGATCTTCATGATCCATATAAACTATTCTGTATTCGTTATTTTCATTTTTATGGATAGTATCAAAACAAAGAAGCCCATAATCCTCGAAGTCAGCGAAATAAATATAGCCTTTGCCAATTATTAATTCAGGATCCATTCTCTCAAAAACAAGCTCTCTCAAAAATCCAATACGCCTGTCTGGTTTGTGATTTGGGAAATTCACTGCACGATCCGGAATCCTTAGATTATAAAAGTGCTTATACTTTAAGAATTCTCTGTACGAAGGGGGGAGTTTATAACCGATTTTTTCTTCTAAGCTATCAAGATCTGAATCGTCAATAATACTATCGATAGGCTTCCATCCTTTCCAATCATCCATAGGTTCAATTGAATTATCAATCATCTCAGTCGCAATGTCTCCAGGAATCATCATCAGGATCTTGTTCTTTGCCATATCTTCCAGACACCTATCTACAATTGATTTTGTTTTATCCATTTCGAATTCTCATATTAAGTAAATGGTCTTGATAAAAATGTATGCTGGTATAGTGGCGCTTTACTTGACCAGCAAGCCAAGATTGTTCTCCTAATTTAACATTTCTTAGAAGACTTTCCAGGATCTGATTTTGTTTATAACCTGGCAAATCACTGCGTGAGATATAGCCGCTATCCCGGAACAGCTGGTACTTCCCTTTTTAATTCTCCTTTACCACTGCTGAATGAAATATTGATGAATATTAACCAATCCTTTGTTGAATCCGGGTTGACATTTTCCTTAAGACCTGAAACCTTGAGTATTTCAGACAATGTGCTGTGCAATGCTGGAATTTTGTTTTCTTCAATTTCAATGCTAAGGCTAAGCGCGAGATCAGAGAACATGTTGAAGTTCATAATACAGCCATCATTATTTGAAATAATCGCTTTTACCTCTTCAATGGTTTTATTTCGGTCCCCGTTGGTATAGGCTTGCCAATTAAGTTTTCTTAGCATATTCCGAATTCTGTTCTAATGTGCAGGGAAAGTTTGTAAAGAACTTCAAACATAGAACTTTCCAAATCTATCTAACTCTTTATTTATTATAAATTGCGCTATAGAGTACCTTTAATCTTTTCCTTCCAAAATGAAAACCCGATGCAATCAAAATAAATAATATTGTTTTAGTCGTTAGTCCCAATGTTATTTCAAAAGGTGTCAAGTCCAAAGACCAACTTTTGGAAAGATAGTCACGATGGACTGATGTTATGATGATTATAACTCTCTCAAAAGAGAAAACAAATAACAAACTCATTACCAATCTATAGATCAAAGATTTTCTAAAAGCATTGATTCTTAAGAGTTGAGTTAGTAAAATCCAAAACAAAGGCTGCAACCAAAAGCCAAACCAATACTCCCCAATGATCCTTTGCAAATAAGCAATTCTTTCCAAATCCTCCGTAATTTGGAAATAGTGTATTAGAATTCCGGTTAACCATAAAATCGCAAAGGTTATTCCAGCATATATCGTAATACTACATGCGCTCCGATCAAATTCAGTTAAGAAACCTTTTTTTGCTTTAAAGAGCCTTATCAGAAAGAAAAGGATTGAGTACAATCCAAAGCCGATCAAAAAATCAATTCGTATAAAATCGGCTATATAACTAAATGTTTCTTTCAATTTTAATATTTGGTTTATCAATCCATAATAATCAGGTACAAGACTATCAGTAGTTTTGATCACCAATTTTCAAGCAGCAAATTACTTATTTAAAAATAAAAAGCGATTGAAGTGTGAACTCAAACCGCCCTAAAGAATGATCTATATTGGATGCTCCTATTTCACAAAAAATTCTTCTTCAATCAAACTGTGATTTGATGCGATTCCGGCCAAAGTACCGGTCGAAACAGCAATGGAAACAGCACGCCTGCTGGAATTATCACCACAGGCATAGACTCCCTCAACTGTTGTTTGTTGGAGTCCGTCTACTTCAAGCAAGCCTTCATCAGTAAATTGACACCCTAGTGCTTCCGGAATTTGGGAATGTTGTACAAACGCAGGACTGGCGTAAAGTGCATTCACTGAAATTCCAGCTCCATCTTTGAAAACTACCCTTTGAATTTTTCCCTGACTATGTTCAATAAAGTCAATCTCCTTTTCAATAATCTCAAGATTGTTTTTTCGGATTTGCACTGTTTGTTCTTCGGTGAGCGTGGATTTTCCATTGGTGAAAAGTGTCAGCTCTTTGGTCCAGTTAGTGATTAGTTGAGCATAATGAAATGCCTCAAAACCATTGGCCAGAATGCCGGTCTTTTCGTTCTTCACCTCATATCCATGGCAATAGGGACAATGCAAAATGGATATTCCCCAACATTCGGCAAAACCTTTTATGTCTGGCATTAGATCTTTCAGCCCGGTTGCGAATATCAATTTTCGGGCGCTAAAAAGATCACCGGATTGGGTTTCGATTTCAAAACCTTCCAGTGTTTTTTTGCCTGCCATGGCAAGCCCTTGATGAAATGTTACAGAATCATATTTGAGAACCTGTGCTTTTGCATTGTTGGCTATTTCCGAGGGTTTCTGCCCATCCTGTGTGATAAAATTATGTGAATGCGGCGTTTGTCGATTACAAGGTTTTCCGCTGTCTATAATTAAAACGCTTCTCATCGACCTGCCTAATGCCATGGCAGCAGAAAGCCCAGCATAACTGCCACCTATAATAATGACTTCATAATGTTTATGTTCTTTCATAAGAATCGAATTTTGGAAATGATCTTGATATAAATGGACGATCTGGGAGTTGATGAGAGCAAACTCCGGCCCCACTGCAAATTACCTTCTGGTACCAGCTAATTGTCCATTGGTTGCAAGGATAAAGCTTTTCTCACATAAATGCAACTTAGTTGCATTTATAGTTTTCTTATTGAAGAAAATATATTTCCAAAGATTTAGATATTGGCAAGAGTAGCGTGATCCAGTGACTTATTTATTTTTATCCAATGTATAATAGAAGTGGACTACTTCCTCTTCTTCTGTTGGACGGGTAGAACGGTAAAAGTCGACCGCATAGTCGTCAACTTTATCAGTCTGGACGAACACTTCCTCAAAACCTCCTTCACGACAATAATGATTCACCTTGTCGATTAGTTTTTTACCGATCCCTTGTCTTTGGTGTTTAGTAGCAACGGCAAGATCATAAATATAGGCAAGCGGTTTTTCAGCATAATATTGTTCAAGCACATAGACTGTCATACCGCCAACCACTTTATTTTCTAACACGGCAATAAATACAAAAAAATCCTTTTTGGATAAAAGTCTTTGTAAATGTTCAGTACTCGGCATTGAAAAATTTTTCATTTCAAAAACATCCTCAAAGAGTCTGATCATTTCCATAAACCTTTCAAGGTCCTGTTCACCCAATTTATGAATTGAAACATTTGTCTGCGCAGTGCTCATTTGTTTTATCTTCTTTAGTAGATGACATTTGATATTCAATACCCATATGCATCAGAGTACCAAAATCAATACCTTCTGGCTCGCCAAGCCTAATTGTGTTTCAAATTAATAAATGTCTGCCTGGTATTATCCTTTTCTCCCCAAACGTTAATTGATATCTCTGACCCTTTTACCAATACCTTCCAGTTCATCGGGATGAATAAGATGAGCCAAATCAATTTGCATAATGTTGTTTTTTAGCTCATAAAAGAAATATTTTCCACCGGGAGAAAGAGAAGGAGTTAATTCCCATGTATCAGGGGCATTGATGTTGTCAAGCTTTCTCGGAATGGTCCATTTATTATTTTTTCTAAATGAAATGAACAGGTCAAGTTCCTTTGTCGCATTGATATATCGGTTGAAAATGATGAACCTTTCATCCGGATCTACTACCAGATCATTTTCCACATCGGACGAATTTAAATTTTCTAAATTAGCAGGTTCCTGGTAATGACCATCAACAAAATGAGATACATAGAAATCCATTCCTCCTTTTCCACCTTCCCTATCGGAATTGAAATACAAATTGTTGTTGCGAGCTATTGATGGATATGAGTCATATGCCAAAGAATTGATACCCTGTACCATTGTTGGTCTGCTCCATCCTTCTTCATTTCTATGCATTACCCAAATGTTGTGAGCAATTGCATTGTTCCCTGAGTCGGGATGTGATCTGGAATTGAAAAAAAGCATTTTATTATCAGATGACAGGACAGGGTGATAGGCATCTATGTCTGGAGTCAATTTGATTTTTTGAGGATCAGTCCATTGACCATTTTCATAATGTGATTCAAAAATTCCAGCATAGTTTCTTTCATTGTTAAATTTCCTATCAATTTGTCCCGAGGTATAAAGTGTTCCTCCATCTTTTGAAAAACAGATACCATTTGTTGTGGTGATTCTATCCGGAGCAAAAGCTACTGGCTCTGTCAATTCTTTTTGTGAGGCATAGGGAGCTGACGAATTATTAGAGTTTTCAGACAGACAACCTGTGAAAAGTATGATGACTATTATGATGTTTAAGTCTTTCATTGTCCTGATGGCCTGAAGAGAGACCATAATAAAGTGGTTTAACTTTATTCCTGAGAATGAACTAAGTACTGATTATTCATAATTTACGAAAAATATCGATTTGCATGGCACCGGCTTGTAGAATGGACTCATGAAGCACCTTGATTAAATATCTTCTCGTTGTAGTTAGGCTATTCCGGAATGTAGTGCTTTTAATCCGGTTCTGAATTTTTTGTAATACCTTTCGCGCCGGACTTAGATCCCTGTTGGTTCTTTTGGATTCTACAGGTTTAAGACAATTGCTCATGACTACCAAAAATATTTACCATGGTAAATAAAAATGTTTACCTTTGCAGAAACCAATAACAAATGGCAACGATAGATGAAGAAATGAAAACCACGTTCGCAAACGAAAAACATCGTTTTATATCGAATGTGGTTTATACTGGTAATTGGCTCAGGAACCGGTTTGCCGACTTTCTTAAACCATTTAGGTTGTCACCACAACAGTTCAACATTCTTCGAATTCTGAGAGGGGCTAAAGATTGGGTTAATATGAACGACATTAAAAATCGAATGGTGGAGAAGTCACCCAATACTACCAGACTTTGTGATAAGCTCGTTGAAAAAATGTTGATTGAAAGGCGCAGAAGTGAAGAGGATAGAAGGGTAGTGTATCTGAAAATTTCGAATCAAGGATTGCAGTTACTGGCAAATATCGATGTACAGGACGACAAGGGTTATACGAGTTTCTTGGATAATGTGACTGATGAAGAAGCCAAATTGGTAAGTAAAATTTTGGACAAGCTTAGAGGATAAAAAATTTTAAATAAATATTTACCACGGTAATTATTACCGCGGTATAAAAATTGATTGTAAACTATAACAGATTCAAAAATGAAAAAAACAAATGTTTGGATTTACAGGATTGCAACTGGGATATTGACTTTGTTAATGACCTTCAGTGCGGTCATGTATTTTGCACAGTATGAAATGGTGAGCGAAACCTTCTCAAAGCTAGGCTTTCCAACCTTCATTATCTATCCCCTGGCAATTGCCAAAATTCTTGGTTTGGTGGCCATTTGGACGAATAAATCTACGACTTTAAAACAATGGGCCTATGCTGGCTTTACGTTTAATTTATTGCTGGCCGCAGGTGCTCATTTAAATATCAGCGACGGAGAACACTTTCCGGCCATCATCGGACTTGTATTGGTGCTGGTGTCCTACTTTTACAATCGTAAGCTATTTAGCAATTAAGATATGATAACAAAGATCAATGGGAGAAAAAGGAGCTTAACGCTCCTTTTTTTGAGTGTCGTTCATAGCGGATAATACCCAACTTATTGGTATTTGATTTCAATGGCTATTCAGCCAACCTTTTCTTTTTTGGCATCATCCTTGTCTTATACCTGCTGGAATAATGTTGAGAAATCATGAAAAAGAAGATACTGCTTTTATTAATAATCCCATTGACATTCATATTGGAAAGTAAAGCTCAGCACTTTGTTGCCTCATTTGGAGTTCAACATGGTTGGGGTGTACCCAGGATTGTCGCGGATGTAGTTTATGATCACTACTATGATTACAACTGGGTACATGCAAGCCGGGTATATGTCCATGGCGGCTATGATTACCATATCATTTTACAGCGCAACAACCTATTCGTTGAGGTTGAGCTCGGATGGGATGGCTATATCAGAAATGTTGAATATTTTGATTATTATCCGCTGGACCACCATGTTTGTGATGACTACTGTGGATTCCATAGGCCTTTTTATAATACCTATTACAGTTCGGTAGGATTTCGCTATGATTATGGATACAGCTATGTTTATTTCAGGCCTACTATAAGAGCCGTGTATTGTCATCCATTTACTTATACCAGAAGAGCCAGGTACTACCATGTATACAGTCCGTATAGATACCGACCCCATTATACCAAGGTTTACAGGCGATCGGATCACTATAGAATAAGGTATGGTAGAAATAGTCGAACATATTACAAAGGTCGTAATGAAAGTCGAAGAAGCGATAGGACCACCTATAGTAACCGATCCAATAGTAGAAGTAACATCAGATCAGGAACGAGCCGGTCTTACAGAGATGGAAGTAGTTCGAATATCAGAAGCCGAAGAAGTGATCGAAGTACCCATATTAACAACAGCACTTCAAGGGGATCAAGAGAATTCACCCGGAGTTCCACCCAAAGGTCCAATAATCGTGGAACTACCACCAGAGGATCAAGGGAGTATACACAAAGATCCGGTTCTAATAGCCATATATCCAGGGGATCAAGGGCTACTACGCAAAGATCTAATTCTGGTAGAAGTATCACAAGTGGTAGCAGAGAGTACACGCCGAGATCAAGTTCCGGTAGTAGAAGCTCAGGTGTATCCAGACAGCGATCTACCAGTCGCAGCCAGGTGAGCAGAAGCTCAGGATCCAGCTCTTCGGGAGGATCGGCCCTAAGAGGCTCATCTTCCAGGGTCAACAGAAGTTCCACCAGTAGATCAGGTTCTTCGAGAAGAAGTGTAAGCAGGTCCGGAAGCCAATCTTCTTCCGACAGGTCTGCTACTCGCAGCAGGAGCAGTTCATCAAGATCAAGGAGTAGAGGAAACTAAATAATATATCACTCAAACAAACCACATTGACGTTTTATTGGAGCGTTGATGTGGTTTGTTGTTTTGGGTGGGTTGATCTAAGCTTTTAACTCCTCGATTCATCTCTTCGATCTCATTAGGCCAAGAGAACAACTCAGCAATAGACGGAATTGTTTAAAAAGCCCTAACAGCCCGAACATGTTCGGTGAAGAGTTTGCTACCGTAACCTTGATGGCCATTGAAAAAGAATTGGGTCCAAGCGTGGTAGCCACTAAACTCCGTAGAACTCCAGTAACAGGCATTCGCAAAGCTACCTAGATTCTTAGGGTCGTCGAGTCCGGTATTTTCACCATTTTTATCAGGATCTGCCAAGTTTGTCCACATCAAATTTAATTCATCCTTTGAAGGCAAAAACCAATCATTTTTTCCATTCAATTTTAAATCATCACACAGTTTTGCCGCTATGCCCATATCCATACATCCACTTAAAATTTCCGTTGAGTTTTGGGCACCGGTACCTATTGCTTCTTCATTGGCACCATCGATTTCAGTATTCCAACACCCCCATTCTGCTGAAGTACTTTGATCACCTGTGGCGGCAACCATGCCCGTTCCGTCCGTTGTGTTCAGGTAAAATATCAACCCTCCTTCGTATATCTTACCATATAAACTATCAAGCAGTATTCCTCCATCATAAAGGGTTTTGGGAGTTATTCCTGCATCTAATAAAACTTGCACTTGTGCAGGGTCGAAGTTTTCACAACTTATTCCAATGTAACCTTGAAGGCAATCGCATTCACAGCCGGTTTTTGTTTCTATCTGGCCCGCTCCATTTTTACATATAATATTTTCGCAATGATCTTCTTTTTTGCACGATCCATTGAGGGTTAACATCGCGCATAAGCTGAATAGAAATAATAATGAATTGATTCTTTTCATCTTTCCAGCTTTAGGTTTTAGTAGACGAATTTATCAATTAATAACGTCTGTTACTATCTTTTTAATCTCCTATGGTAAAGAATCTATAATATGTCAAATTGAATCTAAGATCACTCTCACCATAGAAAACACAATGGATAGGACAACATGTTTCCAAACTTTACACATTTTCAATTAACCCCTTTGCGTGGGGCAACATGCCCTTGCTAATCCACTTCGAGCCCATTCGTTCGAGACTTCAGACCCTGGACAGGAGGGTAAAAGTTTAACGAAAATTCTCATTCAATAAATCTATCGTAACTAACAGCTCTGTTAAAAATTATACAATTGCAAAAAAGGTGTAAGCCTGAATTTTAGTTTGCCTTAGTTGATTCTTTATTTATATGTTTTATATAATTATCTAACAATCCTTTAATTTGTTCAGCTGCAACCGGATTTGCCGAGTGAACTTTGAATTTTAGAAATCTTAAATCTAAACCAGACTCATAAACTAGCCATTTAGCCGCTGCATAGCCATCTGGCGCAACATTTCCATCCTTATCCAGCCCTAAATCATTATCAAAGCTTATGAATGCAGGTAAACCTTTCTCTTTGATGTACTTGACAAATTCATCATACGTCCTAACTATATCGAATTCATTTTCCATTGACTTGTCATAAATCATATCAATGCTTCGAATATCATCCAGAAATAGATTTTTCATCCCATTGGTTGGGTGGCTAAGCAAGTAAAAGTAAGTACACCTCTATTTCTTCTTTTTACTTTCTTCTTCAAAGAAATCCAAAACCATTTTCTTATGCTCTGGTTTTAAAAGATTGAGATCAAATTCTTGATCTTCCTTTATCTCTAATAGCTTAAAATATTTCTCATCCAATTCCTTTAACCTGTTTCTTGAAAGTGGAATGTGATTTATGTTTAGTTCATTACTGATCAATTCCAAAAAGGCTTTTTCTTTAGCATCCAATTCCAAATCTGGTTTTGAATAATAACTTATAGTATCCTCAAAGTTGTAGACCAATTGTTCCAACGCAAGCCATCCTACGTAGTACCCTAAAGAAAAAAATTCATCCAAATCCTCAGCAACCACAATGTTATTCTTAGTTGCTATGGGGACAGTGATGACTATAGGCCCACTTGAGATTTCTGATTTTTGTTTATTTATAATTCCGAAATGGACACCATCAATACCTGTTGCGGCAAACGTCATAGAATTCTTAGGTGTACACGAGTAATTATAATTTTCTAATGGTCTTACTGGATTTAACCCGCAGTAATCAACAAAATTATACCACTTCTTACCATATCTTCTTTTAATATCATCATCTATTTTCCAGAAATCTTCAATTTTAATCATTTGAGTTTTTATGGTTGTTATCTGTTTTTATTCTTTGAATTTAGTATGTCTCCTTCTCAAAATTCAAAACTGTTAGAACATATTATCTCTATTTCAACGTTTGATTTTCTATTTGTGCTTAAAGCCGGGTTTTAAATTATTATTTCATCTCCATGAGCCCATTATTTGAAAGACACGACTTCTGTACAGAAGACATGTGTTATATCATTTATTACTAACTTCAATTACCCATGTCCGTAAACCAGTTTTTTAGCAAAGTCTGTTACCCTCTCTTTATTAATTCCGATTTCCTGTTCTAGAGAAAGAGGGTGATTTGATTCTTCGAGCTCAACTATTGGAATTATTCCCACTTGCTGTGTTCTGATTTTTACATTGAGGCCAATTGTATTTGGATAACAAGTTAGCTGAGTGTCAAGGGTTCCGCTATACGGTTCTGATAAAAATCGATTCTCCTCAAGCCACTGTTCTTGTTCTCTAGTGAAATCATCTTCAGTTATTTCGATCCAAACATTCCATGCGAAATCATCTTTGCTATCTGAAACAGGAATTCTTATCTGACCTTTGATAAAGAAGCTTTTTTCATCTAACACATATGTATCCTGAGTTATATCACTTCTCATCTCACGCTGACTTTCAGGAATTTGAAAATATTGTTCAGGTCCATCTGATTCATATGCCATTGGTAGGTCCTTGTGATAAAGTCCACACGAAACACAGTAGAAACCAAATTCTTTCATTTCATCCTCTGAATATTCAATTTTCTCAATTGACCAATCCTCATTTTTAGCCTTTCGGGTAGCCTGATATCCAATTGGTAAGTCTGCAACCTGAGTTATTGAGTTGTCCTTTTTTATTAATTCTTCAAGACTTACAAGCATTCCAGTTTCTTGATAATTTCCGACCGGCTCATCACCCATGAATTGCCAGTCACCATCTAATTCGTGAGAAATGAAAGTTATCGTTGAGCTCCCATGCATGACGAACTTCGTAGTGTACACTCCAGTATTCATCGGAATTGAGAATTTCTCAGGCTTTTTGAAAATTTTGTTTATTGAAAACTTCATTAATTCATTGGGACATTGCTAATACAATCCAGATAAAAGGCTGTGCACATTTTAGCCAATATGACCTGTTATTTTATTTTTTATTCACTTTCAAGTTCTTTATCAATTATCCATTCAGAATCGGCAATAAACTCGACTTGGATAAGCTGTTCCTTTTCTTCTTTGTTAAAAAAACTTAGATCACTTCCTTTCATAAATGCAATTCCGAAGTGGTTGGTTACTCTCTCTGTCTCGAACCTGCTTCCTCCACTAACAAAGTCAATTTTACAATCTTTACCTTTCTTTATTTTTCCTTTAAAATGAAACCAGCCACCATAGTGATGCAATCCATTTTCAAGTCGTGCCATATGATAAATCTCAGATTCTTTTTTAGGATTAATTCCAAGACTTTCTAATAACCGCTTAATTTCCAATGGATAAATATTTTCTCTATTTGCTATAAAATTCTTGCAATCATTACAATTACAAGATTCGGGACTTCCAAATTCAATTTTGTCGTACACTTCCTTTGTCCTGTTATAGTCAACTTCAAAAGTCCAATTTCTATATCTAATTGTCTTATTCATTTTTGATGTGCACCAACGCCCAACTAAAATGTTCATGTGCGTTAGTAGCTAGATCTGATACAGCCTGAATTCAACAAATACCTATTGAAAAACTCAGTATGTATATTCATTTTAGCATTAGTTGTGTGTTAGTGCGTTTGTACATATGCAAATGATTGAGGAGGTTTGATTCCGAATTTTTCTTTGATGCAAACTGGCTTATCATACAACTTAGCTTTTTTCACTGCAATTGCATATCCCGTTTCCTTTCCCTTGAAATAGTCCAAATAATATTCCTGTGAAATGCCGGAGTACCTGCTTGTGGAACTCCAAAGAGAATCAAGTTCACCGTGTATTACATTTTCAATTTCGAACTCGCCTATGACTTTGCTTATTGGAGCCGAGGCATAAACTATAACTGCTCTAACTTTTTTATTTTTGTAAAGTCTCCTACGAAATTCAAATTTCTTGGAACCATTAAATATTTTATTAGCAAATTCTGGTTTAATCGATAAAATAACTTTCATTTAGTCGTGCTTCTTTTATTAGAGTTTCAAATTTTTCCTTTTCTAGTACTTCAAATCCCCTTGGAGCTGCCTCAATTATATTTAATTCAGTCAGCCTTTTCAAGTTTAATCTAGGCATGGGAAATGAGTCTACATATAAGAAGTTCAGGATAAAAGGTTTTGTCCATCCATAGTATCCCTTGTAGTTCCAGTGTTTTTTTAATTCTACATCACTGAATACACTTCGTTTTCTACATAGTTGAAGAAAATGGCTTTCGCCTCTTATATTTGTAATCACATTTTCAACAATTCCCAAAGTTGTCACAACTGAAGTGTGATAAGCAGGGCCATTGAATTTAGTGCGATAGAAAACAATTGAATCACCACATGATAAGTTACGTTCAAGAGATCTCGATATATAAACTTTCTTAATAGCATTTCTGTGAGGTTCATTTTCAGAATAATCTCTTGGAGATTCGTTATTCAAATATGAATCAGGAAAAAGATTAGTGTGGTATTCAGGGTAGATTGGCACTATGAAAGTTCGTTTATTCTTAGATAAGAATGGATAAGTTAATTTGGGATTTTCTTCAGCAACCTTTTTGGTGAAATCTCTCACATAAACTTGCTCAATTCCATTTTCTGTTGATTTTTCGCCCCAGTAAACGAACCCCCAATCCATTAATAAATTTATTAGTCTTTCTTGTTCAGGACGCTTTTTGAAAATTGTTACATAAATTTCATTAACATCATATCGCAGTGCATTATCAAAAATTATCTTTAGGAATCGTTCACCTAATTTGTATCCTGTCGATAACACTTTAAAAGTTCCTATTTTAAGTCTTTTCTTTGGTTGAAACTTAGGTGTAATATCGGAGTAGTTTTCGTCCTTCCCCTCAACTTTTACATATAGAAATGCTTTGACTGAACCATCTGTTACACATACATATGATTCAGTGTCTGATTTGCGGTTGTACCAATTTTCAAATTCTTTGTAGTCTTCTTTGAATGAATCAAAAAAAGGATCATTGATATTGATATTGCCGAAATATTCCTTTTTGGTCGCTAGTACTTGGTAGTCCTTTAGATCGGGATTCTCTGTTATTACCTTCTCTAAAAAAGAGTCGATTGTAAATACCTTCTCACTTATTTGAAGTTGGACAGCTTTTCTATGTATTCCACGATCTTCTGTGATTAGGAAATCCACTCTACCATGATAAACTTCCTTAACTAAACTTGTATCAATAAAATCATTTCGTAAGGTATCGCTGGCTCGAATAGCCATGATTTCATCGGATTCTGGTGATTCGGTTTTGAGCAAATGGTAATTCTTGATTTTGATAGTCATAGTTCTCACAACCTCTTCATTTTGGTATGTCGATATTTCCTCCATTGTAAGTGGGTGGACGCACTTTTCAAATTGAAGTCGGTCTAGCCAATTAAAGAGAGATCCGATATCTTCATTAATGACCCGATTGGCTTCACGATGGATTATTATGTTAGTGTCTAGCAGAATCCTCATTGAACTTGGAGAAAATGGGTTTTACTTTTAACCAGATTTTTCTAATATAAGAGAAAATTGGTGGAAGGAAAAAATAGAAAAGTAGACTTAATGCTAATAGAGCTGCCAAATAAAATTCTACAGGAAGGGATGCTAATATCGTACTTAATTCATCTTTTTTTGGTATTTCTTGTCGGATTGCAGGGAAAGCAAACAAAAAACCGCAAATTATATTTATGAATATTGCAATAGCAAACTGACTTACTCCGATCCTTTCCTTTGTAAAAATTGTAAAAAATGAATAGCTCTCGGAATCACTTTTTTTGCTGAATACCACCATTAGTTCATTCTTTTTCAGTCGTTTGTCATCTAGATAATTTTTGAAAGGTTTGAATTCGAGTGTACGCACATTTTTAAGATGTTCAGATTCAAAAAAAGTGATACTATAGTCGTTGGGTATTATATGAAAGCAAAAACATGTTTGTACATCACATGCGAATGTTGGCTTGAATTCATCAAGAAGATATTCAGGAATATTCCGGCTTTCGTTGACTTTTAAATCATAAATTACAGTTGATTTTCCAATACCTTTTTTTCTTGTAGCGATAGATTCAATAGCTGGCTCGATTCCAATTCTTAGGTACACATTGGCATTTATATCTGGTTTTTTTTGTATTCGGTCAAGTCAATTTCCATAGAAACTTTTCCGATTTCAGGTTTATTTTGAAATTTGATTGGAAGCAGACAGAGTTTATTTCTTCCACTGAACTCATGAATAACTCCTTGAAGATTTTGTCCATCGTCCAGATAGATGGTGTTACTTACTGAATCATTGAAGATAAAACGGCTGTTTTCAGAGTTATTAAGCTTACCATAGAAATCGGAAATTTTAGAATTCCTGGTCGCCCAAGGCACGTATAAATCTAAGATGAGATTATTAAGGTTTTTGATTGATTCAGCATCCACCTCCATTCCAAATTCGATTAAACAGCTGTTATTAAATTCCCAACTGCATATATGGAATCTCTTTAATCTTAAACCATTTTGATTGTCTCGAATGAAAAAGGAGTTATCCATTTGGTGTTAATTTGATAAGAATTTAACTAATTCACTACTATCATCATTTTTTATTATAAAAAATGGGATGTTTAATGAATTAGCGATTGAAACAGCTTGGTCTATTTCAGTTTCTTGCATTTCATTTAATATGTTTTGACTATAAGATTTGCCATCCCTTTTCCTAAGTCGTTCATTCACAATTTCAACATCAGAAGTTACAACTGAAATAACAAACGGAGATATTTTCTCAAATGTGGTAAGGGGTATTTTATGAATTTTTCCGAATGCGTCGAAGAGACAAAAATGACCATCAAGAATGTATCTTTTATTAGGGTTTATTAAAGACTTTAGCCTATTGATTAATCGATCTTGAGTGTCTGATATATCCTTAACCAGCTTGTTACTAGTATCAGGGCTGACTTCGGACCATTTCAGAACCTCACTAGCTGAAAGGTGTTCCAAATCCATTTTTTGCTGGATTTTCGTACATACGTTCCCCTTTCCAACTCCATGAATTCCTCCTATAAAAATTATGTTTTGATACATTGATAGTAATTAATAAATCCGTCTGGACGCATTATGTGTAACCTAAATAAAAACCACAAATGGCATTTATCCATACTGTATTTAGGTCCTTTTTAAATTTAATAACTGACTTTTTAGCTGATTACCCATTTTTTCCAAGAGCTACGACCCTAAAATACACTATTTATACGACCATCCAAAGTCCCTGAGCTCAATAATCCAACACAGTTTCTCGCGAAACTTTCATCACCTCTATATCTTGTAGTTTTGTACAATATATAAATATCTTGTATGTTTGTACAACAAAGGAATTTACTATGAAAGGAAATCATATTGGTGAATTGGAAGAACTGGTGCTGCTTGCCGTAGGCGCTTTGTATAAGGAAGGAGCCTATGCTGTGGCCATTCTGAAAGTTATTAAGGATAGTACTGATAGAAAACTGGATGTTACGGCCGTTCACTCTGTGCTTAGGCGGTTGGAACGAAAAGGCTTTGTCAAGTCTTCCATGGGAGGTGCGACCCAGGAAAGGGGGGGTAGACGTAAACGCTTCTTTAACCTGACACAGGCCGGCCGACAGGCTTTGGATGATGTGATGGCAGTACGCATGGCACTTTACAATAAGATTCCCAAGCTGATCTTTTCCCAACTCTCCCTATGAACTACAAACCTCCAAGGTGGGCGGATCGCTTTTTAGCGTGGTATTGTAATCCGGATCTGTTGGAGGAGATCCAGGGAGATCTGTATGAAATACATGACGAAAAATGTGCGGCAGGTAAACCCAAACTGGCCAGATTCCTTTTTGTATGGTATGTGCTGCGCTCCTTTCGCTATGATGTGATCCGAAGAAACAACAAATACAAAAACTCAATATTCATGATGACTCGAAACAATTTCAAAATCGCCTTTCGTGTTTTATGGCGCGATTGGTTTAATACGGCCCTAAGCATGGGAGGCCTGGCCATTGGTATTACCTGCTTTTTATTGATGGGCTTTTATGTGAAGCAGGAAGTGAGCTTTGATCATTTTCACTCAAAAAAGGACCGGATCTACCGGGTTTGGTTAAAGGAAGACTATGGGGACAACAAAGTATTTTTTAATTCTGTCACCCCATTGAGATTCGAAGAACTCCTGGAAGATGATTTCTCAGAGATTGAGACTGCCATTCAATTCAATATAAATAATTATTTGGTTGGGAAAGGTGATGATCGGAACAACGAAAATGTGGCCATTATCAGTCCCGAACTTTTCTCGGTATTCGATTTTAAAATATTGAAAGGCAATCCGGCCAAACCATTGCCGGAGCTAAACGATGTGATACTCTCTGCTTCCTATGCCAATAAATATTTTGGGGATGAGGATCCCATTGGGAAAAGCATGGGCATCCAAATTGGAGAGGAGATCAGAGATTTTAATGTTTCCGCAGTTTTTGCAGATATCCGGAAGGAATCAAGCATTCAATTTGACATGGCCATTTCCAACGAGAACAATAAGAATATTTATGGAGAACGCGCCATGAAAGCATGGTTCAACGTATCACAGGAAACCTATGTATTGGTCGGAGAAAATTCACATATCAGTGCCGTGGAAGAAAAGATCCCGGATGTGGTGATGGGTTATCTCAAAGGTAGTGTGGAGGAGGGTGTTTATAACATAGGTTTTCAACCATTAACAGATATCCACCTGAATCCGGATATTCCATTGGGAATTGCTCCGGTAGGAAATCGTGATTATGTATATATTTTGGCCGTTATTTCAGTGTTGGTTTTGGTGATAGCCTGTATTAATTATACGACGCTTTCTGTTGGACAATCCTTGAAACGAAGTAAGGAAGTAGGGGTGCGAAAAGTAATGGGTGCATTCAAAAGTTCCTTGATCAACCAGTATCTGAGTGAGAGTCTCGTGATAGCTTTTTTTGCTACCGTCATAGGTATTGCTTTGGCCAATCTGTTACTCCCCATATTCAATGATCTCACCAATGCCGATGTTAAATTGGGCTTTGAGCTTTGGCACATCATACTATACCTGGGTCTCGTTTTGATCATAGGCATTTCCTCAGGGATCTATCCGGCTTTTATTTTGTCCCGTTTGAGGATCACAGCCATCCTTAAAGGAAATAATCAGGCCAGCAGAAATCACTACATAAGAAAAGGCATGGTGGTGTTCCAGTTTGTGGTGACTGTTTTCCTGATCAGCAGTACACTCATCATGCGGCAACAGCTCAACTATCTTCACACCAAGGACCTGGGTTTCAACTACAATGCTACCGTATCGGTACCGCTTTATCCCGATCCTTCGGCCAACCGGCTGTCCCAATTGATTGTTACTGCTATGGAAAAAGGGGAGATCCTGAAAGAGAAATTGAGCCAATATCCGGATATCCAAGACATCGGTCTGGGCTCGCATGTATTTGGTTCATCAGGCTGGGGTCGCCTGGCATTTACGGATGATGCGGAGGTCTTCCGAAGATTCAGATTGTTAGTAGTTGATCCCTACTATTTCAACACCTTTCATATCAAGATGAAAGAAGGAAGGGCCTTCGATCCAAAAAGTGATTTGGATAAACGTCAGTCTATTATTGTTAACCAGGCTGCCGTAGATTATTTTGGTTTAGACGAGCCCTTAGGGAATCGACTTCCCAGCAAGAGATTCGATGACCATGCGATCATCGGTGTTACGGAAAATTTCAATTACTCATCCCTGCATTCAGCTGTGGAACCATTGGTCATTACACAGAATGTTGCCATTCCCTATTCAGGGATTAGCGACCACGGCTATGCAGATTCACCGATACCAAAATTGGTATTTCGATACACCGGAAGTCAGTTGTCCCAGGTAAAACAAATTTTAAATAAAGAATGGGAAAACACATTTCCGGAAGAAGATCTGAATTTTGATTTTGTGGAGGAAAACATGCGTTACCAATATGCCAATGAGGACAGGTTGAATCGACTTGTGATGATCTCCACCATCTTGTCGATTATCATTGCCAGTCTTGGTTTATTGGGATTAACAGTACTGGTGGTTAACAGTCGGACTAAGGAGATTGGTATCAGAAAAGTTATTGGTGCTTCCGAGTTAACGATTTTTAAATTATTGGCTAAAAGTTTTTCCCTCCAGCTTTTGCTTGGAATCGTTTTATCCATCCCTGTTACTTATTGGCTTATGAAGGATTGGTTGAGTGGCTTTGCTTATCAAATAGATATTGGAATAGGTATATTCACGCTGAGCGCTGTTATCTCCATTATAGTCGCTCTTACGGTGATCAGTTTTCATACCATCAAAGCCTCTAAAACCAACCCGGTTAATTCATTAAGATCGGAGTAACATAAACGATCTTTAAACTTCATAATAAGCGGATCCCTTTAACTGTTTCAAGTCATAAACCTGGAAGAGTTAAAGGGATTTTCATTTTAAAATAGAACCTCATTGTGTACCCATGAATTTTTTGTCATTTTTTTAAAAATCACCATCTAAAAGGTCATTTCTTTAGATTTTCATCAGAATGTTTTACTAACTTTCTATAAAGTTCCTCTTCACAACAAGATAAATTCTAGACTGATGGATAAATCAACATTTGTAATTCATGTGAACGGTCAAAAGCATAGGGTTGAAGTTGAATCCAATACGCCTCTGTTATGGGTAATTAGAGAACATATTGGATTGATGGGGACAAAATTTGGCTGTGGTGTTGCTCAATGCGGAGCGTGTACGATCCACCTCAATGGAAATCCGGTGCGCTCATGTGTACTTCCGGTAAGCGCTGCTGAAGGCTCGGAAATCACAACGATTGAAGGAATATCGGAAGACAATTCTCATCCGCTTCAGAAAGCCTGGATAGCAGAGCAGGTACCTCAATGCGGCTATTGTCAATCGGGGCAAATTATGCAGGCAGTAGCTTTATTGGAGAAAAATAAAAAGCCTTCACGAGAAGAGATTATTACCCATATGAATGGGGTCATCTGTAGGTGTGGAACCTATGTCAGAATCATTAAAGCCATTGAGAGAGCCACCTTAGAAGGATAAACCGTGGAAACGCAAAAAGGAAAGATATCCAGAAGAAAATTTATGAAGGCAACCGGAGGGATTACCTTTGCCATTGCCGGTTATGGACTCTTCTCCAAATTCGCTTTTGCCAAGGAAAATGAGAAGTCACAGGAAAAACAAATAACCGCCTGGGTTCATTTAGATACCACCGGACAAATAACGATCTTCAATCCTGCTGCTGAAATGGGTCAAGGTTCTATGACTGCCCTGGCTGTGTTGGTGGCAGAGGAAATGGATGCCGATTGGTCGAAAGTCAACATTGACTATTCACCCATTGAACCAGGTATCTATGGCAGAAGTTGGGGCAGGGGGAGAAGCAGAGGGGGCACCATGCTAACCGTCGGAAGCTATACAGTAAGTGGATACTATGACAACTTACGTCATGCCGGTGCTCAGGTAAGATATGTTTTGCTTCATAATGTCTCTCAGAAATGGGATGTGCCACTGGATCAACTAAGAACATCGTCTGGTTTTGTGATTCACGATGCCAGCAATAGAAAAATTTCCTACGGAGAAATTGCCACATTTGCTACAGTTCCAGCTCAGATTCCTGAGATCCCCGAAGATCAATTGAAGTCACCGGAGGATTTTCAATCGATCGGAAAGTATCTGCCAAGATATGATGTGCCAGCTAAGGTTGATGGAAGTGCTCAATATTCCATGGATGTGAAGCTGCCGGATATGGTTTATGCAGTGATATCAAGAAGCCCTGTCCATGGTTCAAAGCCGAGTATATTGAATGAAAATATCATTAAGGAAATTCCGGGTATTGTTGATGTTGTTGCCTTGAAACATGGCATTGGTATCGTAGCGGAATCTATTGAACTTGCTATTGATACCAGGAAGAAATTGGAAATAAAATGGAGCAGTAGAGAGAAAGCTGAAACACACAACAGCAGCACGGCCTATGCGGATTATGAAAAAATTGCCAGTGATCGAAATCAAAGAGGAAATGTAATTGTTGACAAGGGAAATGTTGATGACGGATTGGTGTCAGCCTCCAAGACCTACACGTACGATTATAAAAATGATTACGTTTATCATGCGCAAATGGAACCCTTAAATGCTGTGGTTTCGATTGCTGAGGATGGCGCTAGCGCTGATGTTTGGGTTGGTACCCAGGGCCCTGCAGGTGCAAGGTCAGCTGCAGCCAATGCGCTTGGCCTGAAAACATCAAAGGTTAAACTACATTGCTGTTATCTTGGCGGTGGATTTGGAAGGCGTTCCATGTCTGACTATGTTTCAGAGGCTGCCCTCCTGGCCAAGGCTGTTAAGCGTCCTCTAAAATTAATTTGGACACGTGAAGATGATTTGCAATACGGTGCGTTTCGGCCTATGTCATTGCAAAGAATGCAAGCTGGTGTTGATAAAAGAGGAAATGTCATTGCCTGGCAACATGATGTTGTAGGAACCGGAGGCAGGTTGCTTGCTACCGGGGCATCTACCAATTATTATTCCTTTCCTAACCAAAAAATTCAGGTCATCGGAGTAGATCACGGTGTCCGTACCAAGCATTGGCGCGCAGTAGGCCATGGGCCCAACAAATTTGCCATCGAATCATTCATAGATGAAATAGCCGCCGACCAGAAGCTTGATCCTGTTACCTTCCGTAAGAATTTAATGAAGGATTTCCCCAGGGCCCTCAAAGTACTCCAGACGGCAGCTGATATGGCTGATTGGGATAAGAAGTCTTCCAATGGTAAAGCCAAGGGCATTGCTTTTGGAGAGCGTAGCGGCTCATTGGTAGCAGGAGTATGTGAAATTTCCATTGACAAAGTCAGTAGTAAAATCAAGGTCCACAGAATATGGGCAGCACTTGATGCGGGGATTGTAGTACAGCCTGATAATGCTGTAGCTCAAATGGAAGGAGCAATCATTTTTGGTATGAGCAGTATCCTCAATGAAAGTATTACATTCAAAAATGGAATAGTACAGGAGTCAAATTTCCATGATTATCCTTTGCTTCGAATGGCTGATGCGCCTGAAAGCATCGAAGTAAAAATTATCGAATCGCAGGAACCTCCCTCTGGTATCGGTGAAGCAGGCCTGCCATGGGTTGGAGGCGCTATAGCCAATGCATTTGCTTCCTTAACAGGTAAAAGATTACAGCATTTACCATTTACGCCCGAAAAGGTTCGTGAAGTACTTGAAAGTTAGAAACATTATTTCAAGTTATGAACTTATTAGTGCAGGCTCGTTAAGTTACGGTGATGGGGGATATTGCCTGTTTGACAATTATATAGAGGCACTTCTGCTTAACTATATGCTGTTGAGCTCGATTCAGCTTCAGTCTTCATTTCTTTTTCTTGATAAAAAGAAACGAAGCAAAGAAAAATCAAGCCAAAATAATCACTTCCTCCCGCAGGGCCTACCCTCGCCCCGGTATTTTGGCGGGCCACCCCTCCTAGGTGGTGAAAAGCTGGTATTCGCTGACAATTCCGAGAGAATAACACTGTTGGTGTTTGAGCTCGCTATTTTCGTGGCTCCGTCATAGATGTTATATCCAACTACACCAACATTATCTGTTGAAGCAGTCCAGTTTAATACCATCCCGTAGGATTTAAGTACGGTTGCAGTTAAACCTGTCGGAGCTGTTGGAGGTTCCGTATCTGCCGGACCGTCTGAAGTTCCCGTGGCAATCAGATTTGATTCCTGCCAAAGTACCTGTCTGCCGGGATGATTTTCCAGGTGCCATGTCATGACCTGTACCTGACCTGCCGTGTACATTCTCCGACAATCACTGTAATCCATATAATTTGATACATTCACTTGTCCGGCTCCTGCACACCTTTCCGCATTGCTACAGCCGGACGTGTTGGAAAGTGTGGCAGGTGTGTCATCCCAGCTTGCTGCGTCCGGACGCTCAGAACCACCACCGAAGGCAAAATCGGTATCGCTACAGTTACCCCGGAAAGTATGATGCAATCCGAGCCAATGACCGAATTCATGTGTGAGTGTAGCCTGGAACTCACTGTCAAGGTCGTTGCCCCACAAGTATCTTCCGTTATACACTACACGTGCGGTATTGGCATTACTCATAGAAACATCCGGCAGCCAGGCTACTCCGGAATTGAAGCTTCCTTCACAATGGAGGTCCAAAGAAATGTAAACGTTGCAGTACTTATAGTTGTCCCAGGCATGATCGGAGATCCTGGTGTCAAAAGCAGCATTTCCCAAACCACAGCCTACATCCGGATGATAAATTATTCCGGTGGTAGGATTCCCATTGGGATCGATGGTGGCCAACCTGAACTCGAGATCCATCGTGGCACGTAATGGAGCAAAAGCCGGAACCACATCGTTGAAGTCGGTATTTAGTCCTTTGAAATCTTTGTTCACCTCCTCAAGTGCCGTTTGGATAATGTTGTCATTCACGGGCCAACCGGCGAAATTGGTTCCGAAAACATGTACTACGGTAGGGATAACATACTGTGTGGTAGCCAGTGTGGCATTAGTGTCACTGGTTTTTTGCATTTGGACACGAGGTACAACAGCCTTTCTGCTGTTCCGTAATTTGTCCATCCTTAAATTTACTTCATCGGCACGACAAGGATTATCGTGCTGTGCCATTGTGTGGCCCTGAAAAAATAACAATAGGCATATCACAACGCTTGCTCTTGTAACTAAATTTGTCATTGCTTTGGGTTTTAGTTAAAAATTACAAGCCAGCTGAGAGACAGCGCGCCTAATTACCGGTAATCTTTTAAATTAAAGCTAGCCAAATGAGTAAATCGTTACTCACACTATTTTATCTATTCCTCCATTGATTTTAGCATGGCAGATGGCCTAATTGTCCTATTTCAATTCTTTTTTGGATTTAGTCAAAAAAACTGGAGCGTAATGGAAAAGGAGATACTTGATCATTATACCAATGAAAAGTTATTTTGTATTGAGCCAGCTTTACATTAGTGGATTATTCTGCTTGCCAGATTATGGAGTCTCAACAATGTGGTATTACATGAAAAATTTTGATTACGGTGTGTCTAAGCCTTCCAATCCGGAAGGCCTTTTAACAATCAGTTTTCATATAGAATCAGTTCGTGCCTTTGAAGAGATTGATGGTCACTGTGGCCAAATCGGAGTTTGGAAATTTCTTGAACTTCTCCTGATCCGGATATAATCCTGCTTCAGCCATTATTTTTGTGAACACATCCACTTCAACGATGTATTGATCAGAGTATCCGTGTGTGGCATCATAGGCGGTGGCAGCGGTTCTGCCCAAATTGTTTGCTACCAATTCCGGAGGAACAGTATGCAATTCTATCACAAGCAATCCAAATTTCGAGACGAAGGGTGCCCATTTCCTGAAATGCTCCAAAAGAGAATCTTCAACCAGGTTATTGTTGATCCGTCTACCTTCAAAAGCGAAGGCACCTGTAGAATTACTTATCCTTGATTTATTTATATGCTTTGGTGCTTCCCATATCCTGTTGTGATCCAGAAAGGTTCTGACATTTAAAAGGTCCACCAGTTCAACACCATATCTTTCCTGCAGATCCTGGGCCAATAGGTCCGGTCTACCGATATCACCCCATATCACTTTAGCCCATATATCGGCCTGGATAAGATTGGCTTTGGTAATTTTAAGTGCCGTTTCATTGTAATCAGCTCCAACCAATATTAAAGGGTACTCCTCTAGCATTTTACCCCGGAGTGTTTGCTGTTCAATGACATCAAACAAATGTTGAATGAAGGCACCATTACCACAGCCCATATCCAATATGCCCTTGGGTTGTTCTTCAATCGGTTTGTTGAACAATTCAACGATTATTTCATCCACAACCTTGAAATAACCTGAGTGCGCCCCACCACTTCCCCAGACATTCATGGCCCTGTCAACATGTTTTTCAGGCCCTTCCTTTCCGGCTTCTTTGAGTATTGTCGGATTGCCGAATATCAATTCATCAAGTTTTCTAAAAGTTGGGATATAGGACACGGTTACGCCGTAGGCGCTAGCTCTTTTGGCATAAAACAATCCCTTCTCTGTAAACTCGTATGTTTCATTTTTCTCAAGAAACCAGCCAAGGTGAGCAAATATATCCAGCAGTCTTCTGAAACTATCCGGATCTTTATGGAACTCCTCCGGTTTGAAGCGTGCTTCCATGAAGTATTTATGGAACATGCCGCTCATCCCCAAATGTACCACAGTTGGTCCTACGATAACACCTTCGATATGTTTGAGTATCTGCTTTTGAACGATTTGTTCTTTTTCATCCTGGGAAAATTTAATGCCGTAATCTTCCTTAAAATTTTTAAAGATCCCTTCCAGTACTCTGAATGGTTCTACCTGAAATTTCCTTGGATGGAATTGTTCGGAAAATTTCAATAGATGCACTACATCCTTGTACAGATGAACATGCTCAAAAGCAAATTCACTAATGTCGGTGATGCCATATTGGATTGTATCCGTTTTATTGTCCAGTGCCTGCTTGAGCCAACCTTGTGAACATAAGATCCTTAGTGCAACATTCAGATATCCCTCATTGGCACTGAAGGTCGAGGTAAGTTCCTCAAGGGGAACCTCTTTTTTATCCAATAAATAGCGGAGGACACCTTTCTCATGAAGTGCAAATGCTGTTGGGGTAGTTCCGATGCCATCCAGATGGCGGAACAAATTACTTCTTAACGCATGCTGCTCTTTTTTGGACAACATAGATTATCAGGGTTTACGTGTTCATACCGGGTTGTTGACAGATTACTTGTCTGAGCTTATAAAAACAAATGCCTTGACTTTTCAGGCATGGCTAAAATAAGCAATTGAGAAATAAAAAAACAGATAGTTGTGGATCGCTTTCAACTGATAGACCTTCTAGGTTGGGGAGGGAGGTAGAATTGTGTTAAAGTGTTGAAGTATTTAAGTTGAAATTTGTGAAGATTAGTTCAAACATAACTTCTATGATACCCTTTTAGGGAATTTAAAAATGCCATAGGTATTTAATCTTTATAGAACAATGCCACCAATAGTATTCAGCTTCATCAGGACAATATGTTGTACCTACGGCACAAAGTTCTTCGAGGAAATTTTCTAACAATATTTAGTCCTTACAGGACATGATAGTATTGGAAATATCGGATTGTAAATTTATAGATTGATTCCTCGGAGAAATCAAAATGGGATGTGCATCATCAAGCCCTTCTTGTTTTCCTTACCATCATCCAGGTAAAACGATCATTTACATAAGTTCATATCAAAGATTAACCTTTAAAAATGACATGATGATTAATACCTTTTGAAATGGAAGCTACAATAGCTGATGATAGATTGAAAGGTTCTTGTATAAGGTTTACTGCTGTTCTTCTATGCTGTAGGCATATAATCTTTATAGCATATTGATTAATAATATCTAGTCCAATGGAGATGATATGTTGTACCTACGACACAAAGTTCCACAGGCAAATTTTTCTAGATATATTTAGTCCTTACAGGACATGATAGTATTGGAAATAACGGATTGTAAATTTATAGATTGATTCCTCGGAGAAATCAAAATGGAATGTTCATCATCAAGCCCTTCTCGTTTTCCTTACCATCATCTAGGTAAAACGATCATTTAAATAAGTTCATATCAAAGATTAACCTTTAAAAATGGCATGATGATTAATACCTTTTGAAATGGAAGCTACAATAGCTGATGATAGATTGAAAGATTCTTGTATAAGGTTTACTGCTATTCTTCTATGCTGTAGGCATATAATCTTTATAGCATGTTGATTAATAATATCTAGTCCAATGGAGATGATATGTTGTACCTACGGCACAAAGTTCCACAGGCAAATTTTTCTAAATATATTTAGTCCTTACAGGACATGGTGGTATTAGGAATACTGGATTGCAAATTCATAGGTTGATTTTTACAGGGAATCGAAATGGAACGCTAGTTGTAAAACCTTTCTTACTTTCTTTACTATTGATCCACGCAGAACCAATCACTTGAATAAGTTTATCTAGATTGACCTTTAAAAAATAGCATAATGGTTAATACCTTTTGAAATGGAAGCTGTAATATCCAATGATAGATTGGGGAATCCTTGTTACATTGTCTATTGACATTTTACAATGCCGTAGGCATATAATCCTTATAGTATATATTTAGTTAATAATATCCAGTCCCATCGGGACGATATATTGTACTCACAACACAATATCTAATTCATGTTGCCCTTTCCATGAAAGATAACATCATGCTCTTCTTTGTTTAGTTTAATGAGATCGCTGGTATCACCTAACACTTCATCAATGAGGCCATATTCCTTTGCCTCCAGTGCATTTAGGAATTTATCTCGTAAGAAAAACGCTTCAATTTCCTTCCAGGTATGTCCGGTTCGTTTTCCTATCAGGTGAAAAAGTTGTGTTTGCAGGCGCTCTTGTTCATGGGTAGCTATTCTGACATCTTCGGTGTAACCTTTGCTTCCTCCGCCGGTGGGATGCATATGAATGGTGGAAGTTGGAAGGGCGTATCGTTTTCCTTCTTGTCCTAAGGTCAACAATGCGGTGCCCATACTACCCGAGAATCCCATGCATACTGTTGAAACCGGTGCGGAGATCATTTGCATGGTATCGTAAATGGCCAACCCTGCGTAAACGCTGCCACCCGGAGAATTAATGTATAGATCAATTTGACGCTTTGAGTCCTGACTGTTCAGATAAAGTAACTGAGCCACGATGACATTAGCAATGTTTTCATCAATGGTAGTACCCAAAATAATAATACGTTCCTTTAAGAGAAGACTATAGATATCATAGGCCCTTTCACTGCTTCCATTGTTATCAATTACCATGGGGATCACCGCACCGTTTGCCATATTTTCAAGTTTATCTGTTAAAAATTCGAAGTATCTTTTGTCTGAAATGATCATATTTCCGAGTGGTAAAAAGCTTTTTATGTACCGCTTCTATTTCACTTCTCAATTGCTCACGACCGTAGGCATGAATTAAATTATAAGCCTTTTTCTGCCATTGCACCTTTTGCCTTAATTCGTTGTCAAGCATTAACTGAGCTTCAAATGCTAATTGATCTCCGGTAGGGGATTGTTTAAAAACATGCGCTTCAATCCGTTTTATTTCATTCAAAGAAGTCCTCATAAGCTAATGATTTCTGTTTAACATTATCCCTGACTTTTTCAAGACACTTGTATTTCTGAACAGTAGCCGAACGTACACTGGAGAAACCAAAGGTATCTGCCACCTCCACCATGGGTTGCTTGTCGTAATAAAATGCCTTCAGGATGTCCAAACATTTTTTACCTGCCACTTTCAGGAATTTTACTAATCTTTCAGGCGAAGGTGATTCCTCTTTGGTAATAACCAATTTGATGTCATCCGTAATACCACTTAAGGTCGTGTTCTTAATATTCGCCTTGAATTTTTTAGTCCACAAGTGTTTTACAATGCCCATTAAATAGGCACTATCATTTACTACCGGTTCAGCTGAGCCGGTTGCAGTTTTTTCATAATAAAGAATGAGCGCATCCTGAAAAGTATCCTTAGCCTCCTCAAAAGATCCACCCATTTTACTTACATACCTCGCGACTTGAGGGAAGGTCTTTTCATAGAGCTCAGTAAATAGCGCTTCCCGACTTTTGGAAGCTTGCTCACAAGTTGCTAATGCTACCATTGATCAAGTATTTTTATAGTCATGTGGGATATTCCTGCAAAACATCACCGGAAATTTCTAATTTTTTTATTCCTTATGAAAAAGTGTTGGTGTATTTGCATATCAAAGAGAGGTAATCATATCTCTCTCCATTCACAATTTAAGCTCTAATCAACTTAAAACTCATAACTCAAAATTCAAAACTCATCAATAAGTTAACTTTTGGGACGAGTGTCATTTAATCCATCAATAACCTGTGCAACCTGACCCTCATTCCGGCAGCTTAAATTCTGGGTTATAAATAAGTCCAACAACATTTCCCCATGGATCTTTGGCTGCGGCCACAACAATTTCGCCACCTACATTTTGTGGAGCTTCATATTCAGTGGCACCCAATTCCAGCAATCTTTTATATTCATTTTCAATATCTTCTACACCCCAATAAGATAATATATTTTCAGTTTTATTGTCGGATGATTTTTCTTCCGGCAGAAGACCAAGTTCATAACCTCCAATATTGAACCCAACATAAAAGGGTTCATCGAAATAAGGAGGTGTTTGAAATGCTTTTGAATACCACTCTTTTGCTTTGTTCAAGTCATCCACCTTGTAGATTGTTGTTCTTAGTCCCAGTATTGTCGTTTTCATTTTACTATATCTGTTTAAATAAGTGTTGAAGTGTTTATGTATTGATGTTGAAAAAAGTTTTTTTTCAATTCAAAACTTAAAACTCAAAATTCATAATTATTCTCATTTTCTACCCATAAGATATCTTAAGAAAAATACATACTAAGAAATTATTTCAATGCGATCTTTTTTCGTATGGCACTTAAAAATTCCGGCGTCACGCCCAAATAAGAGGCAATCTGTACATTTGAAATACGGTTAAATAAATCCGGGTATCGCTTCAAAAAATCCAGGTATCTTTCCTCAGCTGTGGAGCTGATATTTTGCAAAACCCTTTGCTGTTGTTCAATAAATGCATCCTCTATAATTATTCTGAGATTTCTGTCAAACACTGAAAAATGGTCATACAGATAAAAAAGATCATTTCTGGCTATTTGCAGAATTTCCGAATGCTCCAGCGCCTCAATAAATAACTGACTTGGTTTTTCCGAATAGAAGCTGCCATAATCTACAATCCAACTATTCTCTATGGCAAACTGAAGATTGTGTTCTTTGCCCTTGTCATCAATTTTATACATCTTAAAACAACCTTCAACTACAAATGTGAAATGATTGCACATAACACCTTTCTGAAGAATATATTCTCTCTTTTTCACTCTTTTCCCAATGACTCGTTCTTTCAGTGCACCTACAGCTTTTTCCTCCAATGGCCAATATTGCCTTGAAAAATCATTTAATAAGGGAGAGATGTTCATTTACCGATGGTTTATCATAGGACTAATTCGAGAAACTTTTTTCATCAATGCCATTTCATAATTCCCTTTACCTTTTAATTCTTGTTTGATCTAAGGCAATGGATTTTAATGATGAGTTGGGTAAAATTTTGAGACAATGTTAATAGATCAATTTTAATATATTATTGGAAAAGTAAGTGATATTGTGTTGAGGTATTTAAGTTGGAATCTGCAGACGGTGTGTTGAAATTCATTTCTAACCTAAACTTTTCTTTAGACACTTTGCTATGTCATTTAATTCCCTATATTAGTAAAATATTTACAAATTTTGACATTCAATGGTACTAGAGATTAGATTAAGCAACTTTTTCTCAATTAGTAAAGAGGTAGTTTTAGATTTAAGAGCTGGCAATATTAATACCACTAAATCACGACTACTCCAAAACAACATATTCAAATATGAAGAAACTAAGGTACTAAAAACAATTGCTTTATATGGTGCTAATGCATCAGGTAAATCCAATATCATTAAGGCCGTACGGTTTTGTATTGCTATGGTTTATGATTCTCATAAGCATAATGAAAATTCAATATTTAATTTTAAACCATTTAAATTTAAAAGTTATTCTAGTAAACCGAGTTGTTTCTTTATCCGATTTGTCCATGAAAATGTTGAATATAAATATTCATTTTCATTAACAAGAAATGAGATCTTAACCGAAAGCCTTTATCATTATCCCAATGGAAGAAAGGCTAAAGTATTTATTAGGAATGAAAAAGGAGGAAAAAGCAAGAGAGAAAAGTACTCTTTTGGAACTTCGATAATAAAAAGACCTTTTGATGTTGTAGAGAGTACCTCAAATAAGACCCTTTTTATCTCACGTGCCAGTCAAATGGATAGAGAAATTCCAAAGAAAATCTTTCACTTTTTTCATAGTATGTTTATTCGAAGACATTCCAGTTATAGTATTGGAAATATGGATACATTGATTAATACTTACCGAGATTATCTTTTGAAAGCTCTTCAAATGGCAGATAGTGATATAATTGATTTCAAACATAGGATTGTTAAAGAGCAAGGAAAGAAAATTAGAGCCAATCTAGATACACAAAAGGCATTCTTTGAAGATGACGAGCTCGAAAGCATAGAAATAAAGACATACCATCGCTTTTCCCCGAAAGTACCATTTGATTTCGTGACGGAAGAATCGGATGGAACCCGTAAATTGTTTTTTATGATGCTTACAATGCTCGATATAGTGAGAAATAATAAAACCTTGCTTGTTGATGAAATTGAAGATAGTTTACATCCAAAAATTGTGGACTATATCATAAAAATCTTTAATGCCAGTCAAGGAGCACAATTGATCTTTTCAACACACAACACAAACCTATTAGATTTGAATGAATATCGGAAAGACCAAATTTGGTTCGTAAATAAAACTGAAAATGGAAATTCTGACCTATATTCTCTTTATGACTACAGTGATTTTAGAGATACTATGGATTTAGAAAAAGCCTATTTACAAGGCAGATTTGATTCGATTCCCATTGTTGACGATTCAATTAAAAATCTTCAATCAATCATTAATGAATAAATGGGAAGAAAACGAAAAAAGTCAAAAGGTAAGAAAATCAATCCAACTTTGTTTGTTTTTTGTGAAGGAGATACTGAAGAGGCTTATGTTAATATGCTAAAGTCTCATTATAGACTTCCATCAATTCAAATTCATCCCAAAATTGGAGGAAATAATATAACGGCTAGTTATATCCAAAATTATAAGAAAGATAAACCTACTCATGAAAAAGACATTAACTATTTGATGTATGATTTAGATGTACGAGGAGTTCTTTCGAGATTACAAAAAATAGGAAACAGTGTACTTTTACTTTCGAATCCGTGTCTAGAACTATGGTTTTTACTGCATTATAAAAATCAAACAACAAATATTGATTGTACATATTGTTGTAAAGAGCTAAATAATAGAAATAAATCCTACAAAAAGGGTGTGATTGGTCAAAAACTTAAGGAAAAGCTATTGTCAAAGTCTAAAGAAGCGATTGGAAGAGCTAAAAATCTAAATGAATTTGGAAATCCCAGTTCGACAATTTATAGATTGATTGAAATGTTGAATGAATTAAAAAATAAGGCGTGAACATACAACAATTCAATATAACCATATTTTGAAGACTAAAGTCCATATACAAGATAATGATTGCCCATAAAAACCTTAGATGCAATATGGTAAATTATTATTAGCCAATTAATAAAATCGTAATGGTTATTTAATAAACAGCCATGAGATGTAAAAAGGTAATAAGGACAGACCAATTACCAAGGCCAAATGCCGGTAGTAATTAATAATATATAATCCGAATAAAACCCATAAATGATCCTGTGTGTTGACCTTGATTGCACCATGGCCCTCCATTGTGCGACTTTGATAATCCACTTTAATGCCTTCCATATTGAATACGCTGCACTTTGTTTCCCAAAGATTATTGAATCTCCAATACATAGAACTATTTTCATAATCAATTCGGGCTTTTGGCTTCCAGCAATCAAAGGTGATTTTGCCAATCAATTTGTTGGTTTCCAGATCAATGATATCAGTCTTTTGTTGGAGATATCCTTTTATTCTAAACCCGATTTTTCTTCCATCCATTTCTCCTATGGCTGACTGACAAAGCCAATTGGCTTTTAGTTTTCCTATGGTTTTCTCACCGGAAAGAATTTTATAAGTACGTCCAAGAATTTTTTTCTTCCAATTCAATACCGTCTTCATGTTTTTGTGATTTATGTTTAGTCCTTTGCTTTAAGATCATCAAGCGCTTCTCTTATTTTTGATACATTCTTCCGATAGAATCGGATTATTAAATACAATAGAGGAGGCATGAGGATAAAGTAAAATATCAAACCCATGCCAAATTCCTGGAGGTCAAACAGCAGGTCTCTATCAAAAAACAGAAAAGAAACCACCGGTAATATCAGAAATGGGATAAGGATGTTCATGACGATGCTGAGCTTTTTATAAAATCCTAGTATCTTTTTAAAATCGGCAAAATCAGTGAGTGTCTGATGGTAATTGTTTTTGACAACATCTATTTTTTTTGCAGCCTTCACAATGATCGTTCCCATGATCAAAGCCAGCAATAAGAGCAGTATTAATCCTACTCCTCCACCAATGGTTAACCAGTTATCCAACTTGCCAAAATTGATCAGTAGGTAAACAAGCATGATAGCTGTTACGATCATACCAAATATTTCCATATTAATGATCCTGTTAAGCCCTGATCGTGATTTTTGTTGTGTCATTTTCAAAATGATTTTATCCGTTAGTTTTTTTTGTTTCTCAAGCTCCTGGCTCATTTCCGCCCAGATGGCTTTCATATTTTCCAACTCCATCATTTTTATTGTTCGTTAGCAATTTGAGATTTGATCTTCTTTCTTATTCTGGACAATCGGGTACCAACATTGGATACTGACAAACCAATTATTTTGGATATTTCCTCATGACTTTTGTCTTCGAGGAAGAGCAGTATGATACCTTTATCCAGCTCCTGTAGCGCTTCAATACTTCGATATAATATTTTTAACCGTTCCTCAAATTCAGGATTGGTATTTTCGGTATAATTTAAAATGGCCTGGTCAATGGGGACCTGATCACCTTTCCTTTTTTCCTTTCGGATCCGGGTAATGGCTGTGTTCAATGCAATCCGATATATCCAGGTGCTTACCTTCGCTTCATTTCTAAACCTGCGAAAGGCAGTCCAGAGTTGTATAACGATTTCCTGATACAGGTCTTTTTGATCGTCTGCATTGTTGGTATAAACTGTTGTGATCTTAAAAATTATGCCCTCATTTTCCTTGACAACCTCAATAAACTTGTCTTCAAGACTCATTCAAAAATTTACTTTTAGCCTATTAGTCGCATAAGGTCCGAAAAAATCACAAGGGATTTAATATTTATAGAGAATAAAGAGGTTTTAGGTATTGGCTATCAGCCATCAGACCGGTTCTGTCTTAAATAAAATAAAATCTCTGGCGTGGATGTTTTCATCCGTGTCTATCTATACTGGTAGTAATGAGGTAAGGATCTGTGATCCGGTTTTTTGATGAAAATGAATCAGATCTACAATATCTTTCTTGAATTGAAAAAAGGTTTTAGCAAACTGTTTAGATTGCTTGATAACATCGAATGAGTTCTTTGTTGTTATTGTTCTTTTTCCAATCGTTGAAAAAGAACCAATCCCGACAAGTTGGGACAAAATAAAGTTCCCTCCCGCATGTCCACCACACACCTCACTATTTTGACAGGCTGGCCCTCTTGGGTGGGCCCATTTTGAAATATTAAATTTTACGGATAATGGTAAACCGGAAGCCCAATCCAGAGGTGAATTTTTGTTTGCTCCGGGATAATGGTTTTCTTCCTATCAGCCGTGTGCTTTGGTTTCAAATTCGGAGCAGTCCAGTCTGATTTCGGAATTTAATAAATCCTTTCGTAAGAATTGGCAGTGATGTGTCTCAGCTCTTCTTTCATAAAAACGACAACCATAACAAGTTCTTTGAACTGTGATTATACCCGTTTTGTTCAGTCCGTAAATCAACTGTGTTAAAGAATCATAGAGATTCTCCAGATAATCATTTTCAATGTTAGACAGTTGATTTTTGATTGGATCTGCAAATCCCTCCGTATCTTTTACAATGTTCTTTCCTGTATCTGACAATGAAATGGAATAGCTACGACTATCATAGGAAGAGCTTTTTTTAATAATGAACCCCTTGGTTTCAAGTACTTTTATGGCATCGCTGATCGTAGGTTTAGTGACATTAAACTCCCTGGCGATTTGACTGACGTTGCAGAGCGCTTCTTTGTGATGAGCAATGAAAATCAAAATTTGAATTTGTATAGGACTCAATCCGATCACCTTGGCATGTTCCCAGAGTAATACCCGAAAGGCTTCTGAAATACGTTCCAGACCAATAACAATTTTACTCTTAATATCCTTTTCCTGTGACTTTGGGTCAAATATACTTTTAGCCATTTAGTACAGTGGGTTACAAAATATTTTAACCTTAAAGTTAGCAATCCTAATTATATTTTTCATATAGTGTTTCAATGACGCTGTTAATTTCCGAAAAGGTTTTGTGACCAAACCACTGCCAGAGAACATCATGATCATTATTAAAGATTACCAGACTAGGTGTGCCTTTGAATTGATTGAGTGTGAAGGTTAGAGAAATTTTTTCCAGGCTTTTGAGATAGTATATAACCTTTTGCCTGAAGTCCTCCTGATGGGAACCTGGCCAGTGCATGTAGCTGGGATTAAGATTGCAAATATGTTGGGTAGCTTCTTTAAAAGAAAATGTTTCATCTGCAATTTTGTCCATGGCCACCGGAAAATCTATAGCATGGGGGTATTGCTCAAATCCATAATGTTGCATTGCTTTTTGAGTTTCTCCGACTAACTCCTTTCTGGTAAGCAGGAGTTTGGTGTTTTCCAGGTTATTGTATTCAAAATCTTCAAAAGCTGTGGAAATTCCTAAAAAAGAGATTTTGGAATTAAAGTGTTGATAGAGTTGATTTACCACAGGAATGCCGTAAAGAAAGCATCCGGGACAGTTTACCTGAAAGATGAAGAGTAAGTTCAGCTTTTGCAAACTGAACTTACCCTGAAGCATATTTGTATGACATAGTTGCAACTTCTGCATGACCATCCGGCTTTATTCCTTTACGGTATATGGTAAAGAAAGGTCTCCACTCGCCACATTGTAAACCTCATAAACTCCAAGCATAGGTTTGTTCTCAACCTCAGTATTTACTTCCATATAGGCAGTGACCGCATCGTATTTAAAATTGGTTTGATGGTTCAATCTGAAATCCGGAACAATTACCCTGATAATATTCCCATCGGTGATCACTGAAAAACCAGGCGAATCCATGTACATAGGCATGCCAGGATTTGTAGGGGGTAATATAATGGATTTGTTGTTTGGGTCGAATTGCTTTACAGCCAGTCCGCCTTTCACACGTTTATCTTCTGTGAGTACCACCCAATGTGCATGCCATACAATGCCATCATTATCATATCGATTGTCGTTATTCTCATCCCAAAGTGGCGTATCATCAAAATCCGGGTGGGAAGTGAGTGCCAACGCCACGATACCGCTGGTTTGATTGAAGCCTACATCTGTTGGTTTGAGCGAAGTGGGAAAAACATAACCTAAAACCGGAGCCCCATTTAACTGACCGGCAGGTTTTGGTGTTGTATAACCGGCTTGTCCTTTAACTGATATTTCCCATACCGTCAAGCCCAAGGTTTTGTTATGTTTGACATGCACCCCTTTGATTTTGAAATTGTCATTGTTGTAGTTCGGATACTTGTTATTAGCATAAACTGCCAATGAAGTGGCAAGCATTATTATTATGATAGAAAACTTCATATTTTTAGATTTAGCAAGTTAGGATTCCTAACTTTTGATTGAAAAATTTTTTAACCTTTTACATCTTCAATAGATGCCCCAAAATTAATATGTAATACATGTCCTTCCGGAGTGACTAGTGCCGGAACAGATTTTACCCCGGACGTTTCAGCTTCTGCGATCCTTGCCTTGTTCTCTCCAAGATGTACTACTTCTATTTTGGATGGTTCAATAAGGTTTAGAAGGCCTTGCTCCGCACTTACACATACTGAGCATCCTGCATGATAGAAAATTGATTTACTCATTTTTTTAAAATTTAATTGTTTTATAGCACCATTGCTGAGACAAATATAGTAAGGATTCCTAACTATAAAAATTTTAGAATGATTTTCTTGAAAATTGTGAAAGTACTTTACAAGAAGAGCTACAGGATTATCAAGCTTTTTGCTTTTTTAGGCTATGGGAAATTTATCTTCTTTGAATGAGAAGCCCTACTTATGCCCGGTTTTCACCACGGAATTTCGGAAAGTGTTTCTACATTCCAAAAGCTTCCCGTTTGAATGGGCTTATTCATCAATTGATATATTCCTTCAGCTGACTCATCGGGAGAAAGCGGTGCCAATTCGTTTCCCTGGGCAATATTGGTTCTTACCCAACCCGGATGAATGGAAACCACCTTTATATTTTTTTCTTCGAGTCTATTGGCCAAAATCTTAGTGTACATGTTTAAAGCGCTTTTTGACATTCTATAGGCCAATGCATTTGCGTTCCCACACATCTCGATAGAACCCATTTTTGAGGAAATGTTCAATACCTGCCCATTGTTCGGTATTAAATCCAAAAGCGGTTCGGTAAAAAAGACCAGGCCGAACAAATTGGTTTCGAAGGTTTGAGCAAATGAATTGATCTCAGGCCTTTCGGTACCAAGGTCGGGTCCAATGCCGGCATTGTTAATTAGAATGTCTATCTGATCATAAGCTGCGAAGACTTCCTGGTGTGCTCTTTCAATGCCAGCATTGTCGGTAACATCAAGCTTTAGTACTGCAAGGTTCTCATGTGATAACTGTTCAATAATCCCGCTTCTCGAAGTTCCGATTACAAAGAAACCCTCATCTAAAAGTTTTTTGGCTATAGCCAGGCCAATGCCCTGACTGGTACCGGTAATTAATACGGTTTTCTTTCCCTTGTTCATAATAGACTTTGATCGGTTTTAAAACATTGATATCCCTACTAAGGTATCGATAATTCCGGGGATCTATTTTGTTAGTTCCATATGCAGGATGGGATAGGGCTTCCCCATACCATCCAGGGGAGACCGTTTTATGGCCCTGAAACCGAAATACTTATAAAAGCCGACCGCCGTTTGATTGTCTTCATTGACATCCACTTTGTCAATATTTAAATTTTCAATGGCATGCCTTAAAAGTTGCTTTCCAATTCCTTGGCCCATCATATCGGGATGAATAAATAGCATTTCAAGTTTTTCATTAGCCACACCCATAAACCCAACGATTCTGCCGATCTCATTCCTTGCAGAGGACAGTGTTACAGCCTTTAAAAATTCATTTAATATCAATGGTTTAAAAAATTGAATATCCTCCTCCTTCAAAAAATGATGTGTAGCACGGACAGAGGCCTCCCAGACGTCCACCACTTCAGAATATTCCGATTCCTTGATATTATCTATGTTGTATTTCATCAGCTATGCTTTTTTCCCTGCCATCACAAAATCGTTTTACAAACCTACTACAACTCACGGATCTTGATATTCCTTAACCACAACTTATCGCTATGATCCTGAATGCAGATCTTGCCTTTTCTAGCCTTACCGAAATCCTGCATATTCTTAAATTTTGAATTAGCAATCAATTCAGTCCATTCCGGTCCGAACATTTGGTATTCCACTATTTTATATCCGTTTTGCCAATGCTCCACATGACCATCTTTGATGATTAACCTGATCCGGTTCCATTCTCCTCCCTCATTCGCAGTAACAAATTTGCTTTCGATCATGTCGTAAAGATCGCCTGCCCTGTGCTTGTCATTCCTCCCATCCGGATGTCTTTCATTATCCAGTATTTGTAATTCCGGACCAGTAAGCCAGGGAGCCCCATATTGTTCATCCTCTACTACATTAAACATTACCCCTGAGTTTCCGCCTTTGATGATCTTCCATTCCAATGACAACTCAAAGTTTTCATATTCCTCGTCTGTTACGATATCGCCACCGCCTCTATCGGTAAGATGAAGCTCACCAGCACTCGTAACGATCCATTTGTCGGATATACCTTCCTTGTTGAAGTTATGCCAGTTTTTGGTTGTTTTTCCATCGAAAAGCAGTTTCCAGCCCGCGTCTATTTCTTGTTGATTTAGCGCATTTTGCTGAGCCTCCTGCTGATTTTTGAAGCCCGGATCGTTCACAGGCTTTTTATTCATCGTATACCATGTTTCAGTTGACCATAGCGATTGGTTGTTCTCACTTGTAAAAGGATTTTTAACATGAACATAAACTACTTTCTCTTCTTTGATCCCTTCTATCTCCAGAAAAATCTTTTTTCTATCATCTGATAAGTTAGCGGAAACAACTTGTAAATCTTCGACACCTATTTTAGGTCCTCCGTATTGTTCTGTGGCCTTATAATGATATTGTTGTACTTCAAAATCTTCCTTTGAAAGTCTGGTTGTAGCAACAACCGGTTCAGTTAATTCTATTTCCATGCCATCGCTTTTAGCCCTGACAGCCAGCATTTCAAAGGTCGATTGTTGATTATAGGTGAGTCTGTGCAAAGCATACCAAAGCCGGCCTTCATGCCGCCAGTTTCCCCCGGAACCAACCCCTCCGGCATACAAACTGCCATCAGGACCCCACATAATGCGGTTAATGCCGGCGTCCAATCCTTGTATGAACCGGAATGCCGCTCCTTGCTTTACACCATCAACCTCATCAATAAATATCCTTTTGATACCACCATGCGTCACATCTCCATGGATTAATTGGTTTTGGTAAGGTCCGAGATTCAGGATAGCCGGCTGACTCGGTGAATTGCTGATCTCTACATGCGGCAGCCAGGCGAGTGGCGGATCTTCTTCATAATCCTTCACCCGGTCATAGTCTGCATATTTAAACCCGTAAAACTTCCCTTTTTCCACCCGTACAATCTTACTGGTAGGAATCCAATTCCCTTGATTATCGGCTACATAAAGTGCACCATCCGGACCTTCTGCAATACCATTTGGGGTACGGAAGCCCTCAGCAAGGAATTCAACTTCACTTCCATCTTTGCTGATCCTGACCACCTTTCCGCGATGCTTGACGTTTTTATAGTCGGCACCCAGGTCTGTTGCTAGTGTTGCATAAAAATTTCCATCTCTATAAACAAGTCCGAAGGCAAATTCGTGATAATGGGAAGTTACATGCCAGGAGTCACAAACTTTGCGATACTCATCGATGACCTCATCTCCATTGGTGTCTATCAACTTTGTCAATTCCTGCTTTTGCAATACGTACATTTCACCATCCACCATTTTGATTCCCAGGGGCTCGGCTAAACCGCTGGCTATTTGTTTTACTATAATGGAATCGGGATCCTGTGCCTGATAGTTTTCCAAAATATAAACTGAACCGGCAGAGTCCCAGGTGCAGATCACCATCTTGTCCTGATCAATAAAATCTATACCGCCTATCCTGGGATGAAACTCGCTAGGTTTGGCCTGGAACACATTAAACGAAGGATGTACGGCATCCAGAGGAATTTTGTCACCAGGTATATTCTTAACCAGTTTTCCTTTGGGTACATAAGGCATTATCTTTCCGAAATGCCCGGCATCCCAATAAAAGACCGAATCGGGTAGTACTGAAAAAATTCCATCATCATCAGACCATTGCAATGAAAGTCCATAGCCTGCGCCACCTTGATGAAATTGAACTTTGAATTCGTTCCAACCCTTTTGAAGTATGGCTTTGCCGTCTACCGCTTTAGGTGCGTGCATGCCACCATTATCAATGATTTCTCTACCATTAAGTTTAAATTTGGAACCATCATCACTAACAAGCCTGAAGGTTCTTTCGGTCCGTTTATCTGATTTTATGTAGCCACTAAATTCCAAGTAGATGTATTCTCTCATTTCTCCAAACACTCCGGAACCTGAAGTAAAATGAATAGCCGGCGCTACAGCATTTAATATGGGCGAGGTGCTTTTAGTCAAATCTTCATATAGCACACCGCTGTCATCCACCAAATAAAAATTGACTGCCACACCAGCTTGCTTAGCATCTTTGTCTCCACCTGATCGGTCAATATCATCTAATTCGAATACCTTGGAAGGCACATCCAAAAACGGATTGATTTTCTCTTTCACCGGTTCCTCTTCATTGTCCAGAGAAAGTAGGTAATAGGCCATGCTTTCTGCTTCCTCTTCAGACAGATCCGGATGAGGAGACATGGGTGTATCACCCCATATACCACTGCCTCCATTCAGGATCTTTTCTGCAAGACTTTGCACAACCGGCCATTCGAAAGGATAGCGTTTGGCTATCGAATCATATGCAGGCCCCACCAGGTTTTCATGTTCCAGGTGACAAGTTTTACAATCACTCTGTTCAGTTAATTTTCGTCCATTTGCAATCAATCCCAATTCATCCATAGAAGGTTCGCTCCACGTTTCCGGTATCGGATGAAAATAGGTTTTGATAACCGTTTTTCCATTTATCTCAAATCTGTCTTGCTTGCCAGCTTCCTGTGCGTTTCGATCCCATTTCTTTCCGTTAACTGTTTCCTCAAATATCTTCTCACTACCAATATGATAGGCCAGAATTGGTGTTATATCATTATCTGAACCATCAAGAATCATAAATCTTCTTACCAATCCTGAAAGGCTATCCTTCTGATCATACTCCGGAATCTCCCGGATCTTCACTGATTTACCTGATCCGGACTTTAACTCAAATTTAATACCTACCTGTCCCTTTTTCATAACATAACCCAGATAGTTTATTTCAGGAGTTTCTTCCCCTTCTGCAGTTTTTATAGACCATTGCGTTGTGGAAGTGCTATCATAGGCATAAGGAAATCCAAAACTGGTAGGTTGTATTCCGTGTGCTGTGGTATAAACAGCCCCGTCGAAATTCACACCACCTTTCCATACTTTGTATAGATTCCCTGATTGCAGGTTATAGCAGGTGTAAAGATCTTTATTCAATGCTACGGTCAACATACGGGGTTGTTTGTCCATGACGGATCTGAACACCCAGGTATCTCTTGGGCGCTCATAATTCCTGGGTTTTTCGCAGGAGAAGCAAATAATGATCAGCCCCAAAAAAGCGGCTCGCGGGAGGTAAAAAAGATTTTTCATGTGTGTTAACTTATTTTCAAAGCTTATGTGAGTCTGATAATTCAGATATTGATCTCAGACCTTTGTATCATAATACAAGGTTTCAATAAAAGAAATAAAAAATTCAATTGCCCACTAAAAAGGAGGTTTTTCAAAGTCAAATTATTGTATTTTAGGATTCTGTAGTGCACAATAGTGTAGCTTGAGGCGTGTGGTCAATGGGAGGGAGCTATGGAGTTCGTATAATCCATTGTGAAACCCAAAGCATGTCAATCCTAGTATTTTATTATTTTGCTAATTTCCTAAACAGCCATTCCAAGGGACCTGCATCGGCGTATTTCTTCCAGATTACAGCAAAGAATACACAAAGCAGGCTAAATAAAAGTGCGTAGCTCAAAGAAAATGCTATCGAATAGCTTCCCATTTTAGCAGGATTCCAAATTTCAATTACTCCCATACCAATGATCACATGTGCCACATAAAATGTCAGGGCCAACTGACCGGTCTTATTAAGTGCTGTAACGACTCTGTTCCTCTCAAATTTTTTGGAGATCAATATACACGCAGAAATTATAAACAATGCGATACTACTTCCGGAAATCATATATATGGGTAAAGGTGGCATTGGACTTGTGCCTAATATTTGTCCCAACTCTTTTGCAACCGATTCACTTCCTAAGGATAAAAATGAAATCAAACCGTAAGAAAGAATTTGTATTGCAATGAATATGCTTAAACCAATCCATAAAGTCTTTTTGACAACTTTTGAATCATGCAGGTTTTGTTTACCGAACCATAAACCAATCAGCATAAATGCTGTCCAGGGGATAACAGGATGGAAACCGTTATAAAATAAATTTCTAGTAAAACCTTCAACCGTCCAGAAATCCGAGTAATTGAATGATTCAAAATCCCAGCCTGTATCATAGTTCCATATCAACATGAATAAAGGGTAAACTAAAATGATCAATAGTGAGACGCTCAAGATAGTTTTCGGACGACTTTTCAAAAGAAGCAATGCAATGAGCATATACACGCCATAGAAGTGAAGAATGTCAGCAGGCCAAATGGCGATATAGGAAAGCCCGATAATAAAAAGTAAGAAAGCTCTTTTGGCTATCCTGGTTTGAGCCCCCCTTATTTTCCGGATATTATTCTCCTTTATAGCTGAATTCGACATTAAAGCGATGCCAACACCAGCCAATACAACAAAAGTGGCTGCAGCCTTTCCTTCAAATATTCCAGCAAAAGATTTGAGAAACCCACTCCCCTCTTCGCCAAAGGCTATTTTAAAATTAACAATGATCATTCCGATAACAGCTAAGGCTCTCGCGACGTCAATGCCAATAATTCGTCTATTCATCTTTATTCAATTTGTCTGGAGATTCTCATGAAAAAATCGAATTGTGAAATTTTATTCCATAAGAAATTCAGTTCCATATTTCCGACCAATTTCAAGGATATTGGTCATGTCTTCATCAAGCTCCCGGAACATTCCTTCAATACCGGCCGGCGCAAATGTTACCAGTAACTTTGTATCACTCATGGAATCATTTCTCCAGGTATGTTTCTCCCCTTTTTCAATGTTCAGATAATCACCTGTTTTCAAGTGAATTTCTTTATCATTGACCAAAAAGGTCAATTCTCCGCTCACGATGTAAAATCCTTCATCTTCTCTTGTATGTACATGTGGAGGAGGACCGTTGTCTCCTGCAGGTATCGTTGTTTCGCTTAAAAAATATTGACCGTTTGTTTCTTCAGAGGTTGAAATGAACGTTAATCCAAAGTAATTCTTTTGGGAAGTATTGGTTTTCACTGGTGCTTCTATTTTTAGATTGTATACAAGGTTGAGTATAAAACAGTGAATGATTCAAAATCAACATTCTTACTCATAAAAATCTAAGATAATAGAAAGCAAAGAACTTTCAGTGATCAATTCTTTTCATTTAGGTTAAATCTTTAAGCCCTTTCAATGCTGATTTTTATTTACCCCGATAAATCGGGGCGCCATTGAAAAACAGACTGCACTTGATAAAGTAGGATCAATTATCATTATTAAAATTGATTTCATCTATTTCACCTTCTACTTTTCGATTAATTTGCATCAAAACGTCATGTATTTTGGCTCCACGAATAGTCAAAGGATTGATTGACCGAATCAGTGCTTTCCTCATCTTGAAAAGTTTTTGTCTGTCATGGTCCTTGGAAAGTAGTTGTTGGCGAATGAAGATTTCCTGCTGTTTCTGTTTTGGATTTAGGTAGGTATTTAATTCCGAACATTGATGACACATTCCTTTCTTATTGACAAACGAACACCTGTTATCAAAAATATTGATCATGGTTTGTCGCCCGAACCTTAATATATGTTTGGTAGCTGGGACAGTTTTCTCAAGGATTATGGCAATTTCTTTAACTTTAAATTCATAGAGTTCCTTCAAAATGACTGCTATCTGTTGTTCTAAGGGGAGTACTTTAGCAATACAGGTAAAACAAAAATCAATATGCTCCAATATATCAAATTTTGAATATTGACTAACTTCCTTCATTTGCAAAAGGACATACTCATGACTGTGAGCATACTTTTTTGCCTTGTCCAGAACCTTTGGGGACCATCTGCCATTGCTTCGTAACCGATCATAAGCCAGGTTAGTAGCAATGCGGAATGTCCAGCTCTTTAAAGATGATTTTTCATCGAAGGTGGCGATCTTATCGAAGGCTCTCATAAAGGTGTCCTGAGCAATATCTTCGACATCATTCCGGTCGACCAATAAACGATACAAATAAGATTTTAGCTGCGATTGAAATTCAGAATATAACTGGAAGAAGGCATTAATGTCACCGCTTTTCGCCTTATCTAATTGTTTGTTTGACATAATTAACCTGGAAAATTTAATTGTTTCTTTATTTCTGCTATTTGAGCATTATGTCGGTCATTATGAGCCGTAATAAAAAGGAACCATTGATAACCATCTATATCCCCAACATTCGGCGAAAAAGCGGCTAGTTGGTTTCTGAGATCATCTTTGGTATTTACCAGATAGGCTATTGTTTTCCTTCTGGTCTTTTTGAAGGCTTTGATAAACGCACCGGGTCTTTTAAAACTTTTCCTGGGCTCAAATTCATGAGTAGTTTTGACTTTACTTGATCGATCCCGAATAAAGGTCATAAATTCGTTATCTCCATATTTTGAATGTTGATCCAATTCTTTTTCTGACTTCACAATTTCACTTTCTATTTTATGGAAGAATTGTTCTTCAACCAATAAAAGATGCTGACAGACCTCTGCAATTGACCAGCTTTCAGCGGCTGATCTAAAGTTCCATTGATCAATTGATAAATTTTCCAATAAATCCAATAGATCTCTTTCAGCGTCTTTAAGATACGAAATAGCATTGGCTCTTTCTTTATCGCTGATTCCCTCATTTCCTATGTTCTGCGCATATATTTCTAAAATGAAGAAGGAGAGGAGGGCCTGAAGGAGAAAAATTTTTTTGTTTACTTTCATGATCATTATTTGGTTATTTCTCTTTAGACGGCTGACCGAGAAAAAATGATCATGATAATTGTATTACCTCATTAAGAAATGATTATTGAATACTTCTTGCATTTTGTCTTACTCATTTTTCAATGATTACGATGCTATAATTGGTAATTGAAGCATGCCCCGTTTCATCATCTTTGAAAACATATTGTAGATCTGTTTCATAAATCCTTTCCAATCTTCCCTGAAAGTCAATAGCTTCATTCAAAATGCTCACCTTTTTACCGGTATTTTGAATACAAAAAGCAACGATCGTTTCTATTTTGCAACCATCAATGATTCTTTTGACAAAAGCCGTTTCTTTTTCTTTATCACTTTTGGTGAAATGAAACATGCTATCCAATAGGATAAAGTCAAATTCTGAAAAATGATTATACTGGTAAATATCTGCTACTGTCCCTGTTAAATTCAGGTTTTCCAATTGAGCTCGCTGATTCATTTGTTCTATTCCAACTTTGGAATGATCTATTCCGGTGACTTCATAACCTAGTCTTGCCAATGGAATGGCATCCCTTCCCTGGCCACATCCCAGATCGAGTAATTTTCCTCTTTTGGAATGATTAGAAAAAAATGCGATCAATTCGGGATAGGGCTCCCCGAATAAATTTTCGGTCTGATAATACTTATCGTACGCAATTGTCATTTGAGAAGAAAATATAATAAAAAACCAAGTGTTTTAGATGCACAGCCCTAAAAGATTCGCCTACTCATTTGCTATGAACTTGCATATTTCTGTATATTAATAAGCAACATAAATTTTACCCTATGACCGAAACTCCTCCATTTACCGGTTTCAAGGGCATTATACATCATTGGAAAGAGGATGTTTCAGCTGCAGTAAGTGTATCTTTGGTGGCCTTGCCTCTTGCACTTGGAATCGCGTTAGCGTCCGGTGCCCCCGCTATGTCAGGCATACTTGCAGCCATTATCGGCGGTGTTGTAACCACATTTTTCAGGGGATCTTATGTTGCCATTAATGGCCCGGCCGCTGGTCTCATTGTGGTAGTTTTAACAGGGGTTCAGACTTTAGGGGATGAAAATGGATCCGGTTTTCCTTATGTATTGGCTGCGATCGTTGTGGCCGGTGTGATACAAGCACTGCTTGGATTACTCAAATTGGGCAAGCTAGGTGATCTATTTCCTGCTTCCGTAGTGAATGGCATGTTGGCAACCATTGGCATCATCATATTTGTAAAGCAATTTCATGTAGCATTAGGAGTAGAAGTGAATTCCGGATCATCTTTGGTGGCACTTTTGGAAATTCCAAATAGCATCCTTAAACTAAATCCATTTGTCACCATTATATCTGTTGTGAGCCTTGCTATTCTGATCATTCATCCCATGATCCGAAATAAAGTACTTAAAAGTATTCCGGCACCCCTGCAGGTTTTAATCGTTGCCATTCCCATGGTATTTCTGCTCAATCTCTTTGGTGATCCTTCTACAAAAGCGTTCGGATATCCTGTCTATATTGAGGCAAAATACTTAATTAATATTCCTGAGAATCTTTCCGACGTTATCATTTTTCCCAATTTTTCCAAGATGATGTTGCCACAGTTTTGGTTGGTTGTGTTGTCTATAACACTCGTAGCTTCCATTGAAACACTCATTAGCACTAAAGCCGTGGATAAGCTTGATCACTATAAAAGACGCACTGACCTCAATAAGGACTTGTTCGCAGTAGGTCTTAGCTCAGCGGTTGCCGGTTTCCTCGGAGGTTTGCCCATTATCACTGTAATTGTCCGAAGTTCAGTGAATGTTCATCACAATGCAAAAACTAAATGGAGTAATTTGTACCATGGCCTTATATTGTTATTGCTTGTCTTTCTGTTTCCATTTATTATCCGGGAGATCCCTCAGGCATGTCTGGCTGCCATACTTGTTTATACAGGTTATAAGCTTGCCTCACCTCGTGTTTTTAAGGCAACACTGCTTAAAGGTTGGGAACAGCTTTTAATCCTCATTGCTACAATTTTTGCTTCCCTTGCCATTGATCTTCTTTGGGGTATCGTCATCGGTATTATTACCACTTTGATCATACACTGGATCAGATCTCAACTTAACATCCGCACATTTATCCGACACTTGATCAACACTGAAATCAATGTAGTTGAAGAATCAAAAAATGTTGTTCATGTCGATATCAAGGGGATTGCCAATTTCGCCATTATGCTGAAGTTGATCAATTCGTTGAAAGGTCTTGGCAATCAACAGAATTACATTGTGAATTTCAGCAGAACGAAACTGGTGGACAGTACGGTTTTGGATTTCATCCATGAGCACCGAGAGAAATATTTTACCCAAACCGACTTTGAATTCATCGGGTTGGATGTACATAAAACTTCCTCCGCACATCCATTGGCATTGCATGTATTGGAAAGACCCATGCCAAGAAGGCTCACAAGCCGGCAAAATGATATCTTGCATTTTGCTATGGAAAAACAATATCGTTTTCATCCCGGGATCAATTGGGATTTGGACTACTTTGAAAAATTTAGATTCCTTGAATATCACCTGATCGAATATCATAGAAATCGTTTAATAGGTTCTTTTAAAGGAGACATTCACTGGCTTATTTCTGATTTAACTTACAATGACGGTATCTTAATGGCCAGAGAAGAACATCATATTACCTTAATGATTCTCTTTTTCCCGGAGGAGATCACACCATTTTCCATTACCAAAGAAAATACCCGTCAACTCAAAACCCTCATCAGGAATGAAAATCAAACTTCAGAATTACCAACTCATTTAAATGATCTTGGCTCCCTTTTATCCAATAATGCTTCCTATTACATCGAGGGTGTGGATAGAAAAGTCCTGATATATCGGAAGGAAAGGCTTTTGAGTTCCAAGGAAATTATGTCGATGCACAACTTTGCCAAGAAGTTTTGTGAAGCCAAACTTAAGGCCAATGGGTCTGTGGCGGAGTTACAGAGCTACTTAAAATAGCAATTTGTTGTAGAGTACAAGTAAGTTGGAAGCATTTATTTTGTGCTCCGACCTATCAGACGTGAACAAGATCAGTGTTCCCGGAATAATTGAAACAATGAGTTGTTTTCCGTTGATATGCATAACGTCTGAGCTTGGTGCTTTCAAAGGATGAATGATGTTTAAAGAATGAATATCAATGCCATTTAGTTAAGAAAATATTTTGAAAGCTTTCAGGCATCAGGTATCAGATTTCAGCCTAAATAATGTTTTTTTTGCGCCAAAAAAACCTGATACCTGAAGCCTTATCTTAATGGCATTAAAATGCATTTATTGAATGTGCCGGTTCCTTACAGTTATTTTTTTTCAAATACGAGTCTGTAATGATCCATTATCTCCTGCTCAAAACATATCCTGTTAGGACTTATTCTAAATATAGCTACCTGATGTCTAAATTCCTTGTCTGTGAGGTATTTAGGAAGAAGCAACAAGTACAACCAATATTTTTTTAAGTTGAATTTCCGGAATTTCTTTCTCCATTGGCTTATTGTTTCAATGTAATCCAATCTTCCACTGCTTTTGGAAATTAATCTGAAATAAGGTTGAGCGTTTTTGAGGATCATCTCGAGTCCGTATGGAAGCCATGAACCTGGAAATTCTTTAACCATCAATGCGCAGACATGGGCAGGAGAACCCTTTTTAGCATTGATATCAATATCTTCGTAGTCAACCATATTTTTGCTAAAAGTCATCGTTTGCAAATAAAACCTTCCACTAGTGGGAAGCAGATTATAGACCGATTCAAAAAAATTGCTGTATATTTTTTCCTGCTTTCCTGTCTTCCAATCTTCAATGGAGCAAAAATGTTCGAATGCTCCGACGGATGCAATGGCATCGAATTTTCCAAAATCTGCTGGTTTTACATTACGGCAGTCTTGCACTAAAACATTTAATCCATTTTTCTGGCAGGCTTCTGCTTGTCCCTGAGATAAAGTTAAACCAATACATGTGGCTTTTCTTTTTGTGGTAAGATACTTAACTAAAGATCCCCAACCGCAGCCCATATCAAGCACTTTACTCTCTTTGTTAATATGTAGGCTATCAGCTATGAATTCATGTTTTGCCCTTTGTGCCTCTTCCAATGTCATGGAAAAATCACCATCGTATTTGGCTCCACTGAAGTCTCCGGTTTCTCCAATACTCAAACGGAATATTTTATCAATGGTAGTATAAGTGAAATCAAGGTCCTTTTTTCCTGCCATTGTTGTATTATTAAATCCTAGCAAATAATCCGACCTAAATAAGTATACGGATAAACAATGATTGGGTAAAGACCTGGTGCAAGGGGCCATTTTAATCTACTTAGGTCAATTGAAATTTCCTGTGACCTTGGTCTAAACTCAAAGATTGACTACTTTCATTCACCAAAGGTTAAGACACTTTAATTTCCCTATCTTTATAATCATGACAAAGGACACAAAATTAGCGGTACTTATTGACGCAGATAATATACCTCCTAAATATATCAAGGAAATGATGGAGGAAATTACCAAGTATGGCACACCCACCTTGAAACGGATTTATGGGGATTGGACTAAACCGCATTTAACAAACTGGAAAAATGTGTTACTCGAAAATGCCATCAACCCCATTCAGCAATACAGCTATACCACCGGGAAGAATGCCACAGATTCGGCAATGATTATAGATGCTATGGACATATTGTATTCTGAGAAGGTAAATGGCTTTTGTCTTGTTTCATCAGATAGTGATTTCACCAAGCTGGCTACCAGATTGAGAGAGGCAGGTATGCTTGTTTACGGAATAGGTGAAAGAAAAACACCGAACCCTTTTATCGTAGCTTGTGATAAGTTCATCTATCTGGAAATCCTGGAAACAGAGACGGATAGTCAGGGTGGCAAAGGCAAGCCAAAGAAGGCAAGCGTAGACAAGATCACACCGAAGGTAATTCGACTGCTTCGCAATTCTGTAGCTGATGCTGCTGATGAGGATGGTTGGGCCTATTTAGGCGATGTAGGTTCTTTAATTCTTAAAAAACAACCCAATTTCGATTCCAGGAATTTTGGATTTGAAAAATTAACACCATTATTCAAATCAATTGATCAATTTGAAATTGAGCAAAGGGATCAAAGTGGTCGGTTTAAATTGATCTATGTTAGAAATAAGTAATGGAATCCTTTTTATTGTCGTTCCAAACTTAACTCCATGTTGTACAGATCAAAACCCTTGGCCCAAAAGTCCTTGATGGTTTCCTTAAGTTTAAAACCGAATTTTTCATAAAATTTAAAAGCAAGTTGAGAGGTTCTCACTGCAATTATTTTCACTTCCGGGATACGGGTGATTTGTTCAATCCTGAATTCGATCAAACTACTTCCAAGACCTTTTCCCTGACTATCCGGATGAAATATGTCCCAGGAAATTCTTACCACTTCCTTGCCTTCCAAAAGGTTGAATCCACCACAACCCAGGATTTTATTACCCTCCTCAACCACAAAATAATTTTTGGATTCATTGTCGAGGTACTCAATAAATTCCTGCTCCTCGGAAGGATCAAAATAAGCGGGTGTGTTAAGCCTTAACAATTCAATCAATTGTCTTTTATCGGTCTCCTTGTAAAGTCTTATGGTCATTCAGTTACGCTTTCTATATCACTTTGTGATACAATATATTCTCAATAAATACTTTAATCAAGCCACAAAGTACCCACTGAATATGTCCTGGCATTGCCACTTACAAAAACCCGGTTTTCATCATTAATGCAAAATAATTTTCCGATACGCTCAGACAATTGAAGTGCGAACATTTCTTTCTTACCTAGTTGTTCACTCCAATAAGGAATTAGCGAGCAATGGGCGGAGCCGGTTACCGGATCTTCGAATATGGAAGCCTGAGGGGTAAAAAATCTGGATACAAAATCACAGTTTTCGCCTTTAGCAGTTACAATAACACCGCCCGGATCAAGATTTATATTGTCCAATGTTTGTCTGTCAATTTTAATGTTCCTGACATCCTGCTCATTTTCATAGACCAACACATAATCCCTTGCTTTTAACACCTCCTTTGGTTGCTTACCAAGAGATTCTTTTATAATCTCGGGCAACACAGCCTTTTCCGGTTTTCTGCTAGGTAGATCCAGTGTATATAATTCTTTATCAAAAGAAACAGTCAGATCTCCGCTTAGGGTGTTAAAAACTATTTTATCCTTTTGATAATCCAAAAAGGTTTTAAGGACGTGTGCGGTAGCCAACGTGGCATGCCCACATAAATCCATTTCTATTTCAGCTGTAAACCAACGTAAATGGATAGTATCACTTTTATTAATGAAGAATGCCGTTTCTGCCACAGCATTTTCTTTGGCTATTTTCAATAGCACTTCATCTGCCGGCCATGTTTCCAAGGGAACAACGCATGCCGGATTACCACCAAAAATGGTATCGGTAAATGCATCTATTTGATAAAGTGCCAATTTCATCAATTATACAGTTAATCTTTCCGGATCAATTGGAATGACTCATGTGAATCTCTCTATACCAAATCGCCTTTGTCTTTAAGAAACCTGAATATTTTTTTATCCACTTCGGCCACCAGATCTATGTCTGCATAATTCAGCCATCGGATCTCTTCTATTTCATTATTTTCTTTTAATTCTCCTCTGTATTCTGCACCATAACAGGTCATTTTGACTATGACACCATCTTGCTTTCCATCGGCTTGCGCCTTGAAGGTTCCGACATATTGAATGGTCGGCTGAATTATGTCGACACTTAGTTCTTCGAAAATCTCCCTTGCCAGAGTTTCTTCGTCAGATTCGTTTTTTTCTCGCTTGCCTCCGGGTATATAATATTTCTTTTTCCCTTTGCTCTTCGTGCCTAAAACCTGACCATTCTTTGTTTCAATAAAAGCAATCTTATCAATTTCATTTGTTGACTTCTCCTGCCTGATGATCTCATGCATCAATGCCTCAGGATTTTCGGCCAGGAATAGTTTTTTCCTATCCTCTTCTTTCAAAAATGAATTATCCACCATCCTTTTCAATAGTGTTTCCAGGCCTTCGTAGAAATTGTTTGTATTCAGCACCAAGCTGGGCTTATTTATAAATCCAATTTTGGTTTGTGTATATATTTCTATTATTTCATCCAGTGTACCTATACCACCCGGAAGGGCAATGAAGAAATCCGATTTTTCTATCATAACGGATTTTCTCTCAAACATATCTTTTACCACAATCAGTTCCGTCAAATCAGTGTGCGCTTCTTCATCTGCTATGAGCTTACCGGGCCTTATTCCTATGACTTTCCTTCCTTTCGACAAAAATTCATTGGCAATAAGGCCCATTAATCCACTTTTACCACCACCATAAACCAAATCAAAATTATGCTTGATCAACAAATCACAAAGTGCTTTCGTTTGCTTTACGATTTCCTCCGAATTTCCTGTATTGGCCCCACAAAATATACATACACTTTTGCGCATTCTTTTTCTATATATTTTCTCTTACAAGAGTTCCTTAAAATTTGTGGTGTAGGCTTAATTGCAGTTGTTTTTTGCTCCAACTGTTCGTTTTTTGGCGCATTAATCCGAACTGAACTCGTAGCCCTTCCTTCACACTATATCCAAGCGCTCCATAGGTCCTGTTACGATCAAACAATTCTACCATTCTACCATCTCCGATATTGCGTTGACCATTGATAAATAGTTCATTGTAAAAAGCAATATAAACCGCACCAGGTTGCAGATCCTTTTTATTCAGCGGGACATTGAGAAACACGTTGTATCTCCACCTTGTTCTGAAATCCTGTGATTCTACAAAGCGTTGCTCAAATCGAAAGCGGTGTGTTACATAAAATCTTCCTCCTAATTTTTGTGGTATTAGTGCTTCCTGGTAGATCCGGCTCTCCGTTACTGTGTTTGTACCGGATCCAAATTCCCCGGTGCTTACGTACCCGTAACCAAGTGTAAACTTCACCGGCGTATTGTTTGGCTGATAGGTTAGTCCTCCTCTCAATAAGAGTTGCTCCAGATCACCGATGAGATCCCAGTTCCTGTATTGAATATCTCCCTGAAACCCCCAGGCACTTTCTTTGATGCTTGTATTCCAGAAGTACATGTACCAGGCACCAAGCTGATCTTCATCTATCTGACTGAATAATTTTTGTGGAAGCAGGTTGAAAACGGCAATGGCTACAATGATTAAAAGTTTCTTCATAAGTTTTTAATATGTTACAAAATCAATAAGTAAAATGAGCATATGTGCTCGGACATCAAATTGTGTCAAAGTTAAAACGTTTTGAAAAACTTCGAGGGGAAATTTTAGGACATTTAGTTCTGGGACCATTAGCCAGTTTTATCCACTTTCTGTCAATAGTCACCATTGGCATACGGAAAGTTATCAAACAGCCCAAACCATAAAGCTATCCAAACCAAAACAAAAATTAAGCGTTATGCTAGGTCTTCAGACCTGGTCAAGGAACTACTTAGCTCATGATACTTCAAACTTAATTTGGTTTGTCAATCATTTGCTTATTACTGAAAATCTTAGCTTCGATTCCGAGACAAAGTCTCTACAATTCATTCCAGGTTCTAAACCGGAAGACTTAGAACAACTAGTATTCATATTGAAAATATGATAATATCCTTTCAAGGATTACACATTATTTAAGTGTAACATAAAAAACTCCGGTCCGGAATTGATTGTCTTTTTCAAAGTGCTGCACATAGAATAATCGATCTTCCACTTCATTTAAACAAGCATCACCCACTGCTACCCTGCTTGTTATGACCAACTCTGGTTCCGTCCAGCTGTCATCCGGCATTCGGATACTTTTAAAAATACCAGGGCCATCAAAGAACTCACCTATTTTATGCCGGTTTGAAGTAAAATATAATGTGTTGCCATCTTTACTCAGCCAGGCCTGGTTATCTTGTACGACTTCATTCGTGGAATTGATGGGCGCAGGAGCTAGAACAGGAGTACCGCTAAAATCATTGGCAGCTGCATTTTTTAATATGGCAATTTCGGAATCTAATTTCCGGTCAAACCACAATTCGTCCTTTGCTTTGCAGTAATGAGGATTTCCATAATTGGCCATGACTTCATTGAAATTGAGCAATTCATTGTTGCGGTAAATATTTTCATTCTCAAAATCTCCTGTTATCAATCCTTCATGATTTGAATTGTACCAAATATTTCCGTCCTCATCCACCATTGTTCCTGATGCCGAAGTTTTGTCTTCCGAGGCAATTGACGGTGTTATCAAAATGCCTTGAAATTTAAAATCACCATCTGATTCCTGGATTGAAGTGTAAATATCGGTGTCATCAACGAATTCACCCGTTCTGGCATCGGAGGCAAGATCTTTGCCCGGATAGAACATATACCAGAGTTTTGTACCGTCAGGAGAAGCATGAATGCTTTCAATCCAACCCAGCTCGCTGATTGACAAATAAGTTGGATTCTCCCAGCTCGCTGATAGAACTACCTGATCTTCGCTTCGAACCGCGACCCAATCGATTTCATTGCTTGCGGGACTCTCATCCTCTGTTTTGCAACCTGACAGGACTAATAGAATTCCAATGATCAAATAATATTTCATATGGTATGCTCCAAAATCCTTGACAAAATATATAGATTTTACATTAAAGTTAAATGTTTTGGATAAACAAACCCACTCCTGGATTGCGTTGTTCCTGGCCATCAGATTGAAGCAATCATAGCTAGGTGAAAGAAATGGAAGTCTTGTAGAAAAATTAGTGAAATCCTGGGGAAGTATTAACAGCTTTATTGAGGGACGATTATATAAAATTCTGCAATTCTATTTTGCCTCACTTTCCAACTTGCTCCCTCAATTCCCTTTTCAGCCTGTCAGGCAGCTCATCCCAATGTAGATCCAGCAAGGCACCTTGCAACGAATATAAATAATAACAAACCGAGAAAGTTTTCTCCGGGTGCAGCTTGCAAATATTTTGATAAGCTTGGGTGGGTGTCATTTGAGCCAGGTCAGTAAGTGAGAAAACACCTATTTCATTTAAATATTTTTCGATCGTAGCACCAATATTCCTTGCCCCCTTTAAACTATTTGAATATACTTTTTCCATTTGTTGAAATTTGAGAGTTACTAAAATTCTGACATTAACTCCAATCACATTGAAGTTCGATTGGAGCTAATGTATGATCTGTTTCATCATTGTTCGTTTTGAGGCGGTGAGTATTTCACGATGTCTATACCTACACCATTAGGATCTTCAATGGCAAAGTGCCTGTCTCCCCAGGGTTCATCCCTGATGTCAATTTTTATATCAATACCCTTTTCCTTTAAATCCTGATATATTTCATCTACATCCTCCACTTCAATGGTAAGATACATACCTTGCCCCAAAAAAGGCTTATGAAAAAGTGTTTGCTGAGAGGGATGATTCGGAAGCAAAAAGCTGATGGCTGAACTTTGATCAGGAGTATGCAGCAATAGATAAAATTCATTTTCGAATGTCACACCGAAGTTCAGGACCTTGGTATAGAATTCTTTGCTTTCAGCCAACTTCGTAGTGATAATACCAGCATTTAATTTCATTTTGTTATGTTTTTTAGTCGTTGGATTAATTTGTGCCTCGACGTTTGCAGCCAGGCATATTACGATTAGTGCAGTTAATAATTTTTTCATTTGGTTAAGGATTTTTAAAGATCTGACAATACAAATCTCTCATCTTTTACCAAGTGAGTATTGTAAAAATCGGACAAAGTCTACCGATTGAAAGCCGTGCTGGGTGTAACTCCGTAAAAGTTTTTGAAATCTTTAATGAAGTGGGACTGGTCGTAATATCCCTGGTCAAAAAATAACTTATTTTCTTTCAAGCTTTGTTTGGAGGGTTTGGCTCGAAGAATATTTTGAAAACGAACTACTTTACTAAAAGTCTTAGCTGTATCACCAATGTAGAATTTGAAAAGCCTGCGAAGTTGCCTGGGGCTGATACCTGTATCCAAATCGGTTTCAACATTGAGTACCCCGGAATGATTCAGTATTATTTCTATTGCCTGATACAACCTGTTGTCATGATCAAATTCGGTCTTAGTAATATGCTGTAGGAAGTAGCGATCAAATACAGCTTTTACTTCTTCAATAGTAAGCCTGTTATGAAAACTTTGCGAGATGAACTGTGCAGTATCGGGAAGAACTAGTTTAAGTTCTTCAAAGCAATTGCTGAGTTCGGAAGCATCTATTCTGAAAAGTTGCGGAAACATGGTTGGTAAAAACCGGATACCAACATAATTAAAGGAATGATCAAGTGGAAACTCAGTATATTTTCTGCAAAAACCCATGACAAAATTGTCCTCAGGATTGTTGAGTTCAAAAAAAATATCTATACAACCATCAGCTACCACTCGATAATTGAATTGTTCGGCGAGGGTTTTAGTTGTTTTAAGTTGCCAGTAACAGTAAATAAAATCCTGGAGTTTTTCATCAGGTGCAAATTCACAATAGGTCACATGCTCAGCCGATTTCTTGATGGTTGGTTGAATTGGAATATACAATTGTCTTATATCCGGTGTGGTCTTCAACAGTTCTTTTGGCTAAATAATTCGTAACCTTTGGTCTGCAATGCTAAATAATACGCAATGTAGGACAGCCTTGTTTTAATTCCTCTTCCCATTTCTATTATCCAATAAATCGGGCTCCTGCCAGAGCAATGCCAATCCCTAAGATAGCATGAAATATAATCATTGGAACGATCATTTTTTTGATTCTTGGAAAAACCATGATCATCGCTGGAAGGGGAGCTATTTCACCAATTATCAAACCCTTTAACCAAGGCTGAATATGCCAATCAACAAACGGAATGATCAATCCGAGGACAACCCATTGTACAAAAACAGAAAGAATTGCATACTTATACATTTTTCTGATGACCATGGGTGTTGTATCAATTATTCCTGCAACAGTACCAATCAACAATGCTATAATAATATCTGACATGCTTTTAATTATTTAATAGGAATCCAGAACTCCACTTCGGAATCGGGGTTTTCATGACCATAGAATTTTTCTCCATACCGCTCAAAATCATCTCTTGCATCCAATTGATATTCTGAGTTCTGAAGCCAGGTGCCATAGATGTATTCAAAAGACATTTGGATGCCAGTGATCCCACTTTTATGGCTAAATACAGCATACTTCCCTGCTTGTAAAATATAGGTCTCCATTCCTTCCGGCACCTGATCAGGATCTGTGACTTCGACTGTCGCCCATTTTTCAAACTCCCATGTCTCTGATAAACTTTCCATGGTCAGTTCTGAATCATAAGGATGTAATCCGTAACGACCGGTATTTTTGTTATACTTTATTTCATGTATTCTCTTCATGAATGTTTGCCATAACAATGGTATGCGATTATCTACTTTAGAAGTTTTTAATCGAATCCCAACTAATTTTCTAACAGGGATTTCAACAATGTTGGGCTGAAGCGAGATATTATTTTTCAAGTGATCCAACCTGGTAGGCGATAATACCTTTTGTTCAAAGGCGATTTGATGAACACCTTGCTTACGATATGTGCCTGGTGTTGTATTATAAATACTTTTAAATGAGCGGGTATACGCTTCCTGAGATTCAAATTGATAATCGAGGGCAATATTTAGAATTGACTTACCACTCGAAATCAGCTCCTTTGACGATTCGGAAATGCGACGTTTCCTGACATAATCACCAACCGATTCACCTACCATAGCCGAAAAAATACGGATGAAATGATATTTTGAATAACAAGCCCTTTGAGCAATTGAATCGATTGATAAGCCATTTTTTAGATTCTCTTCAATAAATTTTACGGCTTGAGATATTCTCTCGTAATAGGTATCGGTTGTGTTATTTGTCATTTCAATTTTTTAAGATGTCGCAATGTTAAATGAAATTTTCATTTGATTTTTGATAATAATTGCGATTCTGTGTCAGGAGAAAGAAGTGTGATGATTGACTTAATCGCTTTGGAGTGCTATGCGAATAGTCTTTCTAATTACGACGGTATGATGTGAAAATTAAATTATTGCCTTTAATTGAATTCAGACAACAACCGGATTTAGTGGAGTGTCTATCATTTGGCCAACCTTTGCTCCGGGGCACCAGGTTTCCCAATCAACGAGCTGGTTCTCATTTTCGGGTTCTTTCAGGATCATATTTTTATCCATATAAATAATGGTCATCACCTTTCGCATATCAGTAGTTTGATTCGCACCGGCCCGGTGAAATATCCAACCTGAATGAAAACTTATTTCGCCAACATCAAAAGGCTCCCTAACATGTTTGAAATCATTGACACGAAGTTTTTTGTTAAGAAATGCTTCACTTTCATCACCTATTTTAAGATCTCTTCCTTCCCTGATGATATGGCTTCCCGCACTGAATTCCAGCGGACCCATTTGCAAAGGCGTCTCTTGGAGGGGTATCCAGGCAGTAACCGTTTTGTCTGAAGCTAATGGCCAATAATATTGATCAGCATGCCAGGGGGTGATGCCACCGTTGGCTTCTTTATACAAAGCCTGGTCATGATAGATCCTGACACCCTCCACCTGCATCAGGCCTGCTGCAATTTGGGCAAGGCGCTTACTCATTACAAGGGTTTTTATTCTTTCATCCTCTCTCCATAGATTGAACAATTGTAAAAATGCTTTTCCGTATGTATCTCTTTGGTCTAATGGAGTGTTGTTTGTATTTAAATCGTTTACCTTTTCTGTGATCACACGGTTGTAGTAGGCTATAACATTTTGATTCAATACCTGTTTGATCTTAATGAATCTATTCTTTTGGTAAAAAGATATCTGCTCTTCAGAAAGCGGGTAGGAAGTATTTAATATTTCAAATGACATAGGAATTCATGACATTAAAGTGATCGAGATCATGACTTTGCTGTGACTCATGGATTAAGCATTGCTATGCACAAAACAGATCATCTTTATATAAAGGTCTATAAAAAAATGACTGTTTCAAATTTGCGGTAAGTAATTTCTTATGAATCGGAAATATCTAGTGTTATCTTTTAATGAGTACTCTTCGTGTTTTCCAATGTTTAAAGGAAACAGTGTTGAGAAAGGGTTAATGATATCAATATTTATTCTGAAAGGCCTTGAAGCATATTGGGTTCCCTACTTACCCCAATTTTTGATTTCCAATTCCAAAAACTTTGTTCCGACAATCGGATTGTACCTGTAAGGTTTTATTTCTTTAAACCCGATCGCAGTATATATTTTAAGGGCCTTTTCCATAGTGGGTAAAGTATCCAATCGTATCTTATGGTAATTTAATACTTTAGCCATCTCAATCCCTTTTTTCAATAATGGTTTGCCAAATCCTTTATTCCGGTATTCCTTTTTAATAAACATTCTTTTCAGCTCCCCGATGTTGCCTTCCAGCTTTCGTATACCGACACATCCTATGGCTTTATTTTTTTCTTTTAACAGTAGCAAGGCTCCCGATGGTGATGTGTATTGTTTAGTGATGGAATCCAATTCCTCTTCAAAATTTTGAAAATGCAGATCGATCCCCAGCTCATTAGCATATTCAAGAAATAAAGCTTTACCGATATTAAAATCCTCCTCCGTTTTAGCAACTAAAAATTCCATGATCTTAGTGTCGGTTTAATAATGGGCCCATTACTAATCACCGGTGGGTTGTATCGCACTTGTTTCGACCATAAGCATGACCGTTTTTTTCGGTGCTCTGGGCCGGTGCATGATACCCTTTGAAATGGTCACACCTTGATTTGGACCCAGCTCGATGGTTTGATCTTCCAGGTCGATTAACAATTGTCCTTCCAGCACAAAGAAGAATTCATCATCATTATCATGTTTATGCCAATGATATTCTCCTTCCACAATGCCAAGCCTTACCACGCTATCATTCACTCGTGTTAAAGACTGGTTGAACCATTTGTCTTTACAGCTTTCTACCATGCGCGGAATATCGATTTTCTGTAGATGACCAAACTTGATATCAAGTTTGGTTACATAGTTGAATTGTTTTTCCATTTTCTTTTTTGATTAAGATGTAAGCTGTCTTTGTCGTTTGGCTCGAGATGAGAATTACCAATGAATCCCATAATAACGCGTGTATTTTGATTGCCTTACTTTTTATCACTACTCAATTTATAAACTGCATCAGCAAATCTCTTCCCTAAATCAATATATCCCTTACTATCATAGTGCCATGGATCGGAATATTTATAATACCTGGTATTCCTGACGATTGTTGCATGTCCATCTGTTCTGGCAAATTTTTCCTGGGCATATTGTACGAGTTCACCATAATTCCACACTTTTCCATCTTTATCGTTCCAGGAGTCTGAGATCTTTCCCAGAACTACAGGTAAATCATCGACATGAAAAGCAGCTCGTATCAAGTCCATCAACCTTTTAAGATTTGAATAATATCTTAAGGCAATTTCTTCTGTATGAGCACCATCACTTTCTCCCTGCATCCAGAGGATGCCACTGGGGACTAAATTGTCTTTTGTTCCATCATTGTCGATGTCTTCCACACTCAATGCCTTTCGGATAGTCGTTAAAAAATGATCATATTGATTGATTCTTGTGGTTCCCTGGTAATCCGGCTCCCAGGAACCAAATTTGCCTGCTGCCAGGCTATCAATGGAAGTACCACCTCTCGAATATTTTATGAGTGCAATCTTCTCGTTAGGGTATAGTTCCTGTAACCTTTTTACAAATGACAATTCTATTCCAAATCTGTTTGATAGATTATTATTGTTTCCATTTGATGAAAAACCGGTTCCATGTCCCGGCTTTAAAACATCCCATTTTCCCAGTCCACCATTCTCTTGATCATCTCCAACAGGATTTCCATGAAAAATCAAAACATCATCAAAGGTCTTATTCAAAGATTCCGGCAGGTCGGTATTATAACCAAACCCATCCATATTCGATTGACCTCCTAAATAGAAAAGTCTTATAGTATTTACTTCCTTTTGCTGGCTTAATACCATAGCAGGAAGTATGATCAAAACAAAGAATAGTAGTTTTTTTAGTCTCATAGTTTATTACAGTGAATTGATTTAAATAACAGACTATTAAAAATAGATAATTTCTTCGAATGAATGTCCGGAAATTAGGTTGGCCTAAGAAGTTGAGATTGATCTTAAAAGTTTGATCGGTTATGAAAATTAAAATGATGGTTTTGAAATTTGAGAGAGACTACATTTTCAGGTAATGAAAGAAATATCCTCCCCTTGGGGAGGTGTAGGAGGGGGCATAAGCTCATGAAGAGAAAAGTTTCCGTTTTGTTTAGTAGAGGAATTAGAATATTTTTAACATTATCCTCCAAAAGGAAGAATATTTCAATCAACCAGATAAAGAACTTCAAACCTGTGAAACCAGCTAAAAACAACTACTATGGTTATAATAAGAAACCACGTCCGTTTGCCAATTATTTGAGAAAAAACATGACAAAGGCCGAAGCTTGTCTTTGGAAATATGCACTAAAAGCCAGACAAATGAGAGGATACCAATTTAGAAGACAGCGACCTGTTTTGGATTATATTGTTGATTTTATGTGCAAAGAATTGAAATTAATCATAGAAGTGGATGGAATTACACATCATTGGGAAGAGGTTAAAAAGAATGATAAAATCCGTCAGGAGAAACTTGAAAAGGCTGGCTTTATCCTGTTGAGATTTGATGATGAAGAAGTTTTGAATCATATTAATACTGTGATTTATGAAATCGAGGCTGTGATTGAGAAAATAGAAAGATCCACCCCCTACCCCCGCCAGCGGGGGATATGAGTCAATACCGGATACTGATATGCTAATCAATCAAACTAACCGGATCAAACTTTTTAATGATTCTCATACAATGCTGGCAAAAAGTTACCCTTCATCCTGCATTCTGATCCATTCTTTTACGACTGCTTCAAGATCTGATTTTCGACTTTCAATCTCCTGCATATCGGAGAATTTAGCCACCCTGGTTTCCTTACCATCTCCTTCTAATAGACCGGTGTTGTCTTTAATGAGTGCCCCCTTATGAAACATCAGGCTGACATGTTTTTTGGCATTCATAAAATAAGAGGCCATATTTCCCTTATACATGAAGGTTGGGCTATTCCACTTGATAGTTTCTTCAATTTCAGGGTTTACAGTAAGAATAATTTCTCTGACCCGTTCGATCTCAGCATGCATCGGGTGAGCCTTTTTTGATAGATAGTCGTCAACCTTAGAATTTTTGTTCATATGATTTGATCTTTAACGTTATCCATTTGTGAGAATACAGAATTTAAATATCATATACTTTTTATCAGGGAAATTACCAGCAACAAACAAATCAATCCACCGATGACAGTTCCGCCAATCGCAAGCAACATAAAGGAAGTTAGTGAAAATGCACCAATGGCTGCCAGATTAATTATAGTCAGTTTCCTAACTGCCGCACTATTGTTCCTGATCTCATAAAGCATAGTCCAGTTTAACAATGGAAGGGTAAAAAGAAAAATGGAAACAACAATATTAAAGCCATCCATAATGTTTTGCATGGTCCTGTTAACATTACCCCCTGTATCAAATTCAACCGAGCGCATCAGTTCTTGCATCTTAATAAAGTCAGGGGTAGATGGAAAAGGAGGACCTCCTATGAGAATAAAGTAGGTGTGAAAAATCGCCACGATCAATAGCAAAACAAAGCTGACTTTTAGGAGTATGTGTCTTTTTTTCATCGCTTTTCAATGATTGAAATTTTTGATCTACACGTAAAGTGAATAAATATAATCATTATATTAAAAATATCTAATATTAATATTAGCAAAACCTAATATTATAATTATATTTGACACATGGGAATGCCACAGGTAGAATCGGTTTTCAGAATTCTTGCCGATAAGAATCGGACGAGGATGGTTAAATTATTGGGGGAAAATGAATTGACTGTAGGAGAACTTGAAAGATCATTGGGACTCAGTCAGTCAGCCACATCCCAGCATTTGAAACTTCTTAATGATGCTGGTCTGGTTGTTTGTCGAAAGCATGGAAACTTCAGGATCTATTCACTTCGCAAAGAAGCACTTCAAAAAGCCATGCGTTATTTTGATAGTCTGTGGGATGAAGGACTGAACAAAATGAAGACAAAACTGGAACATGGAAAAGGATAATTATTTATATAAGGAGATTTGGATCAAGGCCTCCGTGCAACAGGTTTTTGCATGCTTCACTGAAGAAGAGGCCATGTTGACCTGGCATGGAAAAGAAGTAACACTGGACCCTGTTCCAGGTGGGATTTATCGAGTTGTTTTTGAAAATGGTGATGTTATTCTCGGTAAGTTCAAAGAAGTATTGCCGAATGAAAAGTTGGTTTATACCGCCAGGTATAATGATGTAGATAGTGTTGTCACCGTTAATTTTGTTGGTGAAAACGGAGGAACTAAAGTATCACTGAAACAGGAGTTCAAGCCTGATCAGGATATCTCCACCTTTCAATATGGATGGGATTATTTTCTTGGGCTGCTTAAAAAGCGATGGGAGCAGTAAAGCAAGAACGCCCAAAATTGAATCGAAAAAAAAGTATACAATTCCTTCATAGCTGAGTTAGGAAACCCCAATACTGGATAGGGCCTAAAAGTATTTGACTTATTTTTTTAATCCTGATTCGTATTAACGGAACTCCTGCAACATATTTCCCCCTCATTTGCATCATTTTTCAACCCTCTTCCCGAACTTTATTTTGGAGTTTTACAGATCAAACAATTTTAAAATTTATGTTGAATACAAGATACTTTTCCTGGCATTGGGTTTTAGCCCTATTTATCATAATGGCTTGTGAAAATGAAAAGGAACCACAGAGCTCCTGGGAGCCTGTGAAGGGACACATTATGAGCAAATGGGCAAAAGAAGTCGACCCTGCACAAGTTTGGCAGGAATACCCAAGACCAGGTTTGGTCAGGTCTGCATGGTTAAACCTCAACGGGCTTTGGGATTATGCGATCAACAAAGAAAGTGAAAATCAACCCACTGAGTATGATGGTTCTATTCTAGTGCCTTTTCCTGTTGAGTCAGCCCTATCAGGAGTAAAGAAGACTGTGGGCTCGGAAAAAAGATTGTGGTACAGGCGTTCTTTCGAGGTTCCTGATCAATGGGATGGTCAGGAGATCCTGTTACATTTTGAGGCGGTAGATTGGGAAGCGAAAGTCTGGCTTAATGATGACGAAATAGGAGAACATCGTGGAGGTTATGACCCTTTTTACTTCAATATCACCCGGTATTTAAAACCTGGAAAAAATGAATTGATCGTTCGGGTATTTGACCCTACTGACGATGGTACCCAACCTATTGGTAAACAAACCAAGAACCCCCAGGGAATTTACTATACCGCTGTTACTGGAATATGGCAAACGGTATGGTTGGAAGCTGTTCCTGAAACACACATCCAACATTTCAAGTTGACCACAGATATTGAAAAAGGAGAAGTTGCGATTAATACAATGGTTTCGAATGGATCTACCAAAGATTTGAAAGTTAAAGCAGAGATATTTGCCAATGACATGGCCATTGCCAGTGCTACTGCAGAACTCGATCATCCTTTGAGCTTTCAAATACCATCTCCTAACTTATGGACACCTGATAATCCGTTTTTATATGATCTCAAATTGACTTTAGTAGAAAATGATCAAGAGGTTGATCACATCAAAAGCTATTTCGGGATGAGAAAGATATCTCTGGGAAAGGATGAAAAAGGGTTTACCAGAATATTGCTTAATAACGAATTTGTCTTTCAAAATGGCCCTTTAGACCAGGGATTTTGGCCGGGAGGAATTTACACTGCTCCATCCATGGAAGCCATGAAATATGATCTGGAAATAACAAAGTCCTTAGGATTTAATATGCTGCGAAAGCATGTAAAAATTGAACCCAGAAGCTTTTATTATTTGTGTGATAAAATGGGGCTCCTTGTTTGGCAAGACATGCCCAACGGGGACAAAAAGATTGGGCCTTCCGATCCCGACATTGTGAGATCCGAGGCATCTGCAAAGCAATTTGAATACGAATTGAGCGAAATGATCTCCCACCTTTACAATCATCCCAGCATTGTGATGTGGGTTCCTTTCAATGAAGGATGGGGTCAATATGAAACCGCGAGAATTGTGGACTGGGTAAAGGAACAGGACCCTACTCGTTTGGTTAACAATGCAAGTGGCTGGACCGACCGAGGTGTTGGTGATGTGAATGATATGCATCATTATCCTGACCCTTCTTCCCCGGAACCGGAAGAAAACAGAGCCATTGTGTTGGGTGAATTTGGCGGATTAGGTCTGTTTACGGATGGTCACATGTGGCAAACCGATAATTGGGGTTATCGCAACCTGGCTTCCGAAGAGGAGCTCATTACCAAGTATGAGCAGTATTATGACAGAGTTTGGAGCCTGATGAACGAAACCGGTTTAAGTGCAAGTGTCTATACACAGATCACAGACGTGGAAGGGGAGGCTAACGGTCTGCTAACTTATGACCGGGAAGTATTGAAGGTGGACGAGCAAGCCACATTCAATATCAATACAAATCAGTTTTTAAGGAGCCCAACCTTTGAACCGAGTGGCGGACTGTTTAATAAAGGCGATCAACTGACCATTGGGGCTTTGAACGGAAAAGAAATACGATATACCCTTGATGGAACCGAACCAGAGGCTAATTCTTTGAAATATACCAGTCCTATTGAATTACTGGAAAATGTTGTGGTGAAAGCCAAATCTTTTGGAGATGATGAAGAAAGCAGAACGATCACTGCCACCTATACACTTACCAAAATCAAAAGGCCGATATACAAATTTGCTTATAGCGAAAGATACAGAGCAGCTGGTGATTTTGCTTTACTGGATGAAGAAACCGGTAGTACAAGTTATGCTGATGGTAAATGGCAGGGCTTTCATGGTGATGATCTGGAAGTAATTATTGATCTTGGGGAAGTAAAAAATATCAATAAGATCTCAATGAACTTTTTAGAAGATACAAAGGCCTGGATTTTTCTGCCACAAGGTGTAGAAGTGTCCTTGTCAAAGGATAATCAATCTTATCATGACATCCACCAAAGTAATTTTGACATTCCCAATACAAATACTGAGGTCAACATAGAAAAGGTCAACATGACCCCGGACATAAAAGAAGCTCGATATATAAAAGTACGTGCAATCAATGTGGGAAAATGTCCGGAATGGCATGACGGAGCTGGAGGTAAGGCCTGGATTTTTATTGATGAAGTAGCAGTTCGGTAATTATTGTAAAAAATTAAAACAAAACCTATGATACCTGGAAAAATGAAAATCGATCTTCAGAAAAAAATATCAATGGCTTTTGGAAGAACCTGTTTTAAACCAAGTCTTCATAAAACAGGGATATTTTTTCTGATACTGGTAATCTGTCTGTCCTGTGAAAATACGAAAGATACAATGAAACTTATTGATAAAGAAGCATTCCAAACAACCATTGACGGCAAGGCCGTAACATTATTCAATCTTGAAAATGACAAAGGAGCTGTTGCACAGATTACCAATTTCGGTGGTCGTGTGATCAACCTATGGGTGCCCGACAAGGACGGCAACATGGGTGATGTGGTGTTAGGCTATAACAGTATTCAAGATTACTTGAATTCAAACGAGGTATATCATGGCTCTTTGATTGGAAGATATGCCAACAGGATTGGTAAAGGAAAATTCATATTGGATAGTGTTGAATATACGCTTGCTACCAATAACGGAGCCAATCATTTACATGGTGGTAATAAAGGATTTCACAATGTGGTATGGGATGCCAGGCAGATTGATGCCCAATCTTTGGAACTTACCTATCTGTCCAAAGACATGGAGGAAGGATATCCTGGGAATCTCAATATCAAAGTGATCTATCATTTAAGCAACGACAATGAATTAAAAACAGAGTACTGGGCAACAACCGATAAAAAAACCATTGTAAACCTGACACAGCATTGTTTCTTTAATTTAAAGGGAGAAGGTAATGGAACCATTAATGATCATGTATTACAAATCAACGCAGATCATTATACACCGGTGGATGAGGGTTTAATTCCAACCGGTGAGATTGCCAGCGTAACCGGTACACCTATGGATTTTAGAGAACCTATATCCATTGGAGCTCGTGTTGACGACGATTTTCAACAACTGAAGTTGGGTCTGGGCTATGACCATAACTGGGTACTTAATCAAAATTCCAGTGGCTTGAACTTTGCTGCCAAGGTAACAGAACCTGCTTCAGGAAGAGTGCTGGAAGTGTACACCAATGAACCTGGCATACAGTTTTATGGTGGTAACTTCATGGATGGATCGGATACGGGCAAGAGTAATAGAAAGTATGATTATAGAACATCATTTTGCCTGGAAACGCAGCATTTTCCCGACAGCCCAAATAAAGATAATTTTCCTTCTCCTGTCCTGAATCCTGGCGAAGAATACTATTCGATTTGCATTTACCGATTTGATACCGTCAAAGAATAATTCATCAAAAATGATTTGATGGCAATGTTTGGTTTAAGCGTACCGTAACGTTTCTATGTGTTTGGGAACTTGGTCAATGTGTGGTTTTTCATGTTGATCATGCTCTCTTCACCGTATTCTTGTAATAAGAAAAGAGATGAAACCTCACAAATAGACACAAAGCGAGTTAGTATAAATCGATCTTCAGTCCAATATTGAAATGGCTCTCGGATTGATGAGATAAAAAAACAAATACATAATTAAGATAACACCTCAAAATGAAGTTAAACAAGAAGTTTATTTGCTTTCAAATTCTTATAGCGTCCGTAGCCTGGTCAGGATTGATCCATGCTCAGAAGCTAAATATTATATCAAGAGGAGAAACCTACTTAATCCATATAAAAAATGATGGTAATCTGAATATCTCCTCACCGGAGGAAGGTTTATGGTCCATTGCAACGGATTGGCAGCAAGACTGGCCAGCAAAGTGGCATCATACACAGCCAATAAGCTTAAAAGAGTCTGGTGATTGGAAAATACTCAATGGAAAACTTGAGTTGCCGCAAGGTGAATGGCACTTCCGGGATGCTTATAAACAGGAAGATGGAAGGGTCAGGTGTATCAGGCGATTTGAATGGAAAGGAAAAGAAACACTTGATAAAGTCACCTTATCAGTTCGCTGGAAAGTCCCCTCTGGAAACACAGCCGCTTTCTTACCAGGAATTCTCTATTATGGCAATCCATCCGGAGAAAAAAATGGAAGTGAGCGCGTTCCGGTTTTTCATGGAAAAGCAGGCGAAGAAGCTATTTTTGAAGAACATCGCTATCCCATGCCTTTTGCGAGTTTAGAATGGCAAGATCAGGGTTCCATCAGGAATGCTGCATTGCACGTGATGCCCAGCCCGGTTCCGGGAGGAAATCACTTTGATCAGTGGTGGTCGCTAGGTATAAAAGCCAATGCCAATGATACCGAACTTTTAATGTTATCTGGCCCGATCGCTTACAATGGAAAGAAAAGCGTAGCCAAAGCGCTTCAAAGAGAACCTTTGAAATATGGAGATACCTATTTGAAGGTAAAACCCGGAACCGTCATCGAGAAAACTTTTTATCTGGAATCTTATCCGGTAAAAACCAAGGGCTCCGGATTTCAGCGAGCGCTTTACACTTCCATTGATATCTTCAAACCGTTCTACACAGAAGACCTGCCAACCTATGAGGAAATCATTAAATCAAAATATCAATTTACCAAATCACGATGGATAGAAGGTAAAGGCTACGCAGGTTTCAATATGTACCCTGAGTTTGCCAAACAAAGAATCGTATTAGGCTGGGCTGGCCAGTCAGAAGCGCCTACCTATGCCTTGCAAGTGCTGGCAGACAGAATAGGTGATGAAAACATTTGGGACATGGTGCAAAGATCATTAGATCATATTTGTACGGCCCCTATTGGTGAAAGTGGTTTTCCTGTCCGTTATGAGGTGGAAACCAACCAATGGCATTCACCCGATCCGGTTTCAGAGGGGCAAGCCCTGAATAGTATTGCTCTGGCCATCAGAGCTGGTCGCAAGAACAAAAAAGTTGAAGTCGCTAATTGGGAGACCTTCTTGAAAAAAGCTTCGGAAATTCACGCCAAGCGCATTTTGTCAAATAGCTGGAATCCAAGAAACACCGCAGAGGCTTTTTATATCTCTCCATTGCTTATTGCCTTTCAGTTATTCAATGATGAAACCTTTAAGAAGGCCGCTTTAAAAGCAACCGACTATTATGGTAATCGCCATGTCAGCATGGATGAACCTTATTGGGGAGGTACTCTGGACGCAACGTGCGAAGATAAAGAAGGAGCCTGGGGAGCATTCCAGGGATTTTTGGCTGCCTACGAAATGACCAAAAAACAAAAATACCTGGATTGGGCAAAACATGCCGGAGATGTGGTGCTTAGCTATACAGTAGTTTGGGACATTCCGCTACCAGCCGGAAGGATGGCTGATCACTTTTTTAAAACCAGAGGCTGGACAGGTGTATCACCACAGAATCAACATCTTGATGTTTATGGTGTGCTTATTACCCCTTCCATTTACAGGTTAGGTGAACTTACGGAGAATGAATCACTAAAACGATTGGCAGAGGTTATGTATCGAAGCTGTGGCCAGATCATCGATCCTTTTGGCTCACAAGGCGAGCAAATTCAGCAAACCAATTTTGCCCAGCATGGTGATATGTCGGATGTTTTCAAACTAAGAGGAGGATATTCTGAGAGTTGGACAGTGTTTTGGATTACAGCTCATTTTCTTCATGCAGCGGCTCAGTTTGAAGAAATGGGCGTTAGGTTTTAAGGTGAAAAATCAATTGAAAAAGAAAAGTCAAAATGAATAAAGTAAAGAACTTTCTATCTAATATCATCTTGTTGGGTTTACTTGTCAATGGGATTTTGTTATGCTCATGTACAGGAAGCACCAATGAAGAAGGAGATGACCTCGATGGATCTATCGACCTGGTAGATAAACCTGATCAAAACTACACGAATGAATTTTATATAAGCAACCGTGCCCCTTTAAAACCCAGTGCTTTTATCAAACTTCCTGTGAGCGCAATCAAACCAAAAGGTTGGTTGCTGGAATATCTAAAACGTCAACAAAACGGGCTGACCGGTAATCTGGGAAAGATCAGTGCCTGGTTGCAAAAAGAAAACAACGCCTGGCTCTCAGCGGACGGAAAAGGAGAGTGGGGCTGGGAGGAGGTTCCCTACTGGTTAAAGGGATATGCCCACATTGGATATATTCTTGATGATCCGGAAATAATTGACGAAGCGAAAATCTGGTTGGAAGCAGCTATCAATAGTCAACGGGAGGACGGCAACTTTGGTCCGGTTCGCCATTTTGGCGATGGTTCTCAGGATTTCTGGGCGAATATGATCATGCTTTACTGCCTTCAGTCGTATTATGAATATTCCAGTGATCAGCGGGTTATTAATTTAATGACAGATTATTTCAAATACCAGCTAACCGTTCCTGATGAAGAATTTCTGACACACTATTGGCAACGAATTCGGGGTGGGGATAACCTGCATAGTGTTTTTTGGTTGTATAATCGCACCGGTGAAGCATGGCTATTGGACCTGGCAAAAAAGATTCACAGAAATACTGCCGATTGGACCGGCAGAGGACACGACCTGTCAGATATTCACAACCGCAAAGAAATAAGAGAGGGACTGGAATGGCCTGCATGGTATGGTGATCTTATTGACTGGCATAATGTAAATGTTGCACAGGCCTTCAGAGAGCCGGCTCAATATTATTTACTAAGCCACGATGAAAAACATCTTAAAGCCTCTTACGATAATTTTGATATTATACGAAAACACTTTGGACAGGTACCGGGAGGGATGTTTGGCTCGGATGAAAATTCACGTCCCGGATTTGATGATCCGAGACAAGGGATTGAGACCTGCGGTATTGTGGAACAAATGAATTCCAATGAACATTTACTTAGAATTACCGGTGACGTTTTTTGGGCGGATCATGCTGAAGAAGTAGCATTCAATACTTATCCCGCTGCTGTAACAGCTGATTTCAAAGCACTTCGCTATATTACCAGTCCTAATATGGTGCTGAACGATGATCAAAACCACAATCCCGGTATTGATAACAGCGGACCTTTTTTAATGATGAATCCATTTAGTTCCAGGTGCTGTCAGCATAACCACGCGCAAGGCTGGCCTTATTTCAACGAAAATCTATGGATGGCCACACCGGACAATGGAATTGCCGCAGTGATATATTCGGCAAGTGAGGTTTCAGCGAAAGTCGGTGATGGTACGGAAGTGACCATAACGGAAATATCAAACTATCCATTTGAAGAAGACATTAATTTTAAAATTAGTAGCACTGAGCCGGTAATGTTTCCATTGTATCTCAGAATTCCGGCCTGGGCCAAGGCGGCGGAATTACACATCAATGGTGAAAAAATGAAGAAGAATCTTCAACCTGGAAAATATGTGCGCATTGATCGGACGTGGAATAATGGTGATAAAATCACATTGAAATTACCAATGGAGTTGAATCTCAAAACCTGGAAAAACAACCATAACAGTGTTAGTGTCAATTATGGCCCGTTGACCTTCTCATTAAAAATCAGTGAGAACTATATCAGAAAGGAAAGTGATGAGACGGCCATATGGGATTCCAAATGGCAAAAGGGAGTTGACACCAAACAATGGCCTTCTTTTGAGATTCATCCGGCATCACCCTGGAATTATGGATTGGTTTTGCAGGAAGACTTGAAAAGTACATTCGAAGTTAACAGAAAGGCCTGGCCTGAAAATGATTTTCCCTTTACAACAGATGCTGTACCCATTGCTTTAACCGTTAAGGCCAGAAAAATCCCCGCATGGAAGATCGATGAATATGGATTAGCGGGAGAATTGAAAGATAGCCCGGTATGGTCTGAGGAGCCTGAGGAGAAAGTACAGCTTATTCCTATGGGAGCAGCTCGTTTACGGATCAGTGCCTTTCCTGTGGCTGGTAAGCAGGACAATGCTCATCGATGGTAATTTTAAATCATCAGTAGGTATTTAATGATCTAAGGAAAAAAATTAAACATTCAAATCATGGAGATGCTTAAAGCAAATAGATATTTCGAAAAATTATTTTCTAATATAAAGATATTATTATTTCCAGGGCCTCAATTTACTTTCATGGTCATTTTCCTGGTGCTATTGTTTTATAGCTGTAATAACAAAAAAAGCATTGAAACCGCTGAACCCTCTATATCATATGAACCTTGGTCGATTGAAAAAGCGAATGAATGGTATGCAAATTATTCCTGGTTAGTAGGTGCTAATTTCGGGCCCAGTACCGCTATTAATCAACTGGAAATGTGGCAGGAAAGCACCTTCGATACAGAAACCATTGATCGTGAACTTGGCTGGGCAGCAGACCTGGGCATGAATGTTATGCGCGTTTATTTGCATCATATGCTTTGGGATCAGGACTCCAAAGGCTTTTTGCAACGCATGGAGCGGTATCTGGAAATTGCTGATAAGCATGGCATTGTAACCATGTTCGTCCTGTTGGATGACGTCTGGGATCCGGATCCTAAGTTAGGCATACAGAATGAACCCACACCACACAGGCACAATTCCGGATGGGTGCAAAGCCCGGGCAGAGAGATATTAAGTGATACAACCCGGCATGAATCACTTAAGGCTTATATCAAAGGAACCATTGCACACTTTAAGGACGATAAAAGGATTCTTTTGTGGGACCTTTACAATGAGCCGGGTAATACCAATGGCTCCAGCTATGGAGAAAAAGAGCCAGAGAATAAAAATGTTTTGTCCACTGCTTTGATGAAAAAAGTTTTTCAATGGGCAAGAGAAGCTGGCCCCGTCCAGCCGGTTAGTGTTGGTGCATGGACTGGAGACTGGGTTGCGGGAAGTAATATGAGTGCTATCACCAAAATGGCCATTGAGGAATCGGATGTGATCACTTTTCATAGTTATAATGATCCACCAGGATTTGAAGAAAGGGTTCTGGCGCTTAAAAAGTACGACAAGCCACTCATTTGCACTGAATACATGGCGAGACCTACAGGCAGTACCTTTCAGGCTATTTTGCCCATCGCAAAAGAACACAAAGTAGCCATGATCAACTGGGGCCTGGTTTCAGGAAAAACACAGACCATTTACCCCTGGGATTCCTGGTGGAAAGAATATAATGCTGAACCACCACTTTGGTTCCACGATATTTTTCATCAGGATGGTACCCCTTATAAAAGTGAGGAGGTAGATTTCATTAAGGAAATTATTAAGAGCGGTAAATAGTCGAACTGAGAAAAAAAGTGTATGTTGTCTTCATAATGAAATGGTGTGTAGGATTAAGACTACAAGATGAATATAGCTTTTTCACACAAAATTATGGGAATGATCAATACGCCTGCATTTGAAGAGCAAGGCCATTTTTTGGGAGCACGAAGGGAATAAGGTTGTGAGGCTTGGAAAATACAAGTTGGTATCAAGACGGAAGAAAGATTCCGAATATAACTGGGAGCTTTATGATGTGGTGTCAGATCGAAGTGAAACGAATAATTTGATCGAAAAAATGCCGGATAAAGCAAGAGAACTGGAAGTTCTATGGAAGGATTGGGCAAAGAGATCCAATGTTCTAACCTGGAAGGAATCCCAACCTATAGAATAAGGCATATCGATGCCGGGATGAATATTGGTTATGGCATTTATTCAATGCCATGCTTACGTTTAAGGCAAGTTCGAAGCGTAACAAAATTTGTATTATGGTTTTTAATTATCCTTATTGTTATGAAATCTGGTCTCATTAATCGGATTAGTATATTGCTTCTTCTGACCATTGCGTTTAGCAATTGTTCGGAACCTGAGGAAGGCGACAAATCCCAAGCACCGAATTTACTTATTATTTATCCTGATCAGATGCGAGGCCAGGCGATGGGCTTTCTTGGGGATGAGCCTGTTTTAACACCCAATTTGGACCGTTTTGCCGGAGAAAGTTTAGTGCTTACCGAGGCGGTCGCCAACTTTCCTATTTGCAGTCCTTCCAGAGCAATGCTGATGACCGGCAAATATCCACATGCCAATGGGGTACTGCATAATTGCAATACGCTATCAGAACCTTTTGGACATGAGCTGAAGGAATCGGCTGTCTGTTGGTCGGATATTTTAAGTGATAAGGGATATGATCTTGGTTATATTGGTAAGTGGCATCTGGACAATCCCAGGGAGCCCTATGTGGATACGGAAAATAATAAAGGAACTATCAAGTGGAATGAATGGACTCCTTCCCATAAAAGGCACGGCTTCAATTTTTGGTATGCCTATGGTACCTATGACCATCACATGAGGCCCATGTATTGGAAAACAGATGCCGGTAGAGAAGCTTTTCACTTCGTAGATCAATGGGGTCCCGAGCATGAGGCAGATGTAGCCATTGACTATATTAAAAACAAAAGTCAGGAGCGTGATCCATCAAAACCCTTCGCCCTGATGGTTTCTATCAATCCTCCCCACTCACCATATGCCGCTGTTCCCGAAAAGTATAAAAAGCCATACGAGACAATCCCAATGGATTCATTGACCAAAAGACTTAATATTCCTGAAAAAGGAACTCAATGGGGCGACTTTTATAGAAATAATATCAAAGACTATTATGCCATGATCACCGGTGTGGATGAACAATTTGGAAGAATATTAAAAGCGTTGAAAGAAGAAGGTTTGGATAAAAATACCATTGTCGTTTTTACATCGGATCATGGAAATTGTTTGGGTATTCAAAATATCGGATCAAAAGATTATCACTATGAGGAGTCGATGACAGTACCCTTTATTATTCGCTGGCCTGAAAAGATAAAGGGAGGAACAGATGATCTATTAATTTCCACACCGGATATCTATCCAACCTTAATGGAGTTAATGGGCTTTAAGGAAAGCATACCCGAGGATATTATGGGAACCAGCTATGCTTCCAATTTCTTAACAGGTGAAGGCCCAAGACCCACCTCTCAATTATACATGTATGTTTATCCTGGCGAACCTGATGTTGGCCGAAGAGGGATCAGAACAGATCACTATACTCTGATGATCAATTATCGGCCGAATGAAGGAAATGCCTGGTGGCAGCAAAATCAAGCGGATTCTATTGAGTTATTCAATAATTATGAAGATCCATATCAGCTCACAAATATCGCCGGGACTCAACCAGCGCTTGAAAAGAAGCTAAGCGAAGAATTAAAGCAATGGCTGCAAAAAACAAGAGATCCATGGATCAAGCATTTTCCGGATTAAAAAGCCGAACATTAATCATGACGATAAACCAGATTGAAATTTACAACTGATCATAACCATTCATCGATATTCAATTAGTAAATTAGCCTAATATGAATGGTAGTTTTGGAAAAATATGGATCACGTGTGTCGTTGTTATTTCTATGTCATGTGGTGACAATCAAAGCGATCGCCGGAAGCATGGCAGTGTTTCCGAGGTATGGAGTAAAGAAAGAGCAGTTGAATGGCAGCGTACAAATGGCTGGCTGGTGGGTTGTACATTTATTCCTAGCAATGCGATCAATCAGCTGGAAATGTGGCAGGAGGATAGCTACGATCCTGAAACGATTGACCGGGAATTAGGCTGGGCTTCATCATTAGGGTTCAACATAGTTCGTGTTTATTTGCATCATTTGGTTTGGGAAGAAAACCCCGAAGGATTCAAAGAAAGAATGCATGATTTTCTCAGGATTACGGATACCAATCAGTTAAAGGTGATGTTCGTTTTTTTCGATGATTGCTGGAATGGTGATCCTCAATTAGGTACTCAGCCGGAACCAATTCCGGGAGTTCATAATTCAGGCTGGGTACAGTGTCCCGGCCAAAAACAGGTAACAGATACAACTTTATATCCTGTACTGAAGCAATATGTACAAGACATCGTGCATGAATTTAAGGATGATAGCCGTGTTGCCATTTGGGATATGTACAATGAACCCGGTAATGAGCATCATGGTAATGAATCCCTGCCATTACTCAAAAAATCTTTTGAATGGGCCAGAGAAATTCAACCTTCTCAGCCCATCACTTCAGCGGTCTGGCGTTTTTCAAAAGATTTTGAAAAGATCAATGATTTTCTGATCCGGCATTCTGATGTCATCTCTTTTCACAATTACATGAATGTGGAAAGTGTCCGGAAAACCATTCACAACTTAAAACAACACGGTCGTCCATTGATCTGCACTGAATATCTGGCACGTACAAGAGACAGTAATTTCGAGAGTCATTTGCCGATGTTTAAAGAGGAAAATGTAGGTGCTGTCAACTGGGGCTTGGTTAGTGGTAAGACGCAGACCATTTTTCCCTGGGGTTCAAAGCAAGGTACTCCTGAACCAGAACTTTGGTACCATGATATCTTCCATAAAGATGGCAAACCCTTTGATTCTTCCGAAGTGAAAATAATCCGGGAATTGGTGTTGGGTAAATAGATTGGGATTTTATAATACCTAAAGAGAAAGTACGCCACGGAAACATTGATTATACAATTCTACAGGCATATGACTCTCCCGATGCTTTAATACATGAATTGACGCAATGTACTGGTGTTTATTTCAATCCAAAAAATTGTCTTATACGCCTTTTATTAATTATTAATTCCCCATTGTTCATTATATTTAAAGCAGGCGGTGCAATTTTTTAGTCTCAATTCTTAATTTTTTTATTTTTTATGGAAAACACCTATAACGAAAAACTAAGTCACATTAGTGATTTGGTTAAATTATCCCGCGCCGACAATGACGAATCACAGCTGGAAAATATCTTCATCGAAAAGATTGCCAAAAAATTGGGAGTATCCAAAATAGATCTCGATCGTATTAAGAATGATGAAATTGGATTTCATCCGCCCAAATTCGAATTCGAAGCTATCCCTCAGTTCCATAGATTGATTATTCTGATGGGGATTGATTTCAGGGTGGATGAGGCCGAGGTTTCATTTTGCAGGGAATTGGGAATAAGGTTAGGGTTGAATCCAACTGCTGTCAATGAGGTCCTGGATGTGATGCAGAAACAGCCATCAAAAATGATGAGCCCCATCACTATGAACGAAATTTTCAGAAAGTATAATTAGCCTCCGGAAAGGAATTCTTTTTTGGCTGCTATGAAATTCATGAAATTTGATTTTGATGCAACAATACCCTGAAAAGCATTCCGATCATGCAAAGATCTGGCTCTTTCAGGGTATTGACAAAATAATTTTCCTAGATCAGTTATCCTCAACCATTTTCCATGGCTTATCCTTATTATGAGGAAAATGATTATTTAACGACCAATTCAAAATTGGATTTTCCAAGTACTTTCCCATTGACCTGGATTTCTACAAAATTTTCACCGCTGTAATATTTCCGCGTTGTAATTTCCTTGATGGGATGTGTTTTGTTGATTTGAGTATTGCCTTTCGGTTCCAGTGTTGTTGTATTGAGTTTGAATACCTTTGGGGCTGTTTTGCCATTGGCCTTTGTAAAGTGGATGATATAATCTATCATCAATGATTGTTTTTCAGTAGATTGATTTGTCACTTCGAATGAAATATCAATTTGTTCACCCAGTTTGATTTTCTTAGGAGACACTTTCAAATCTTTAATTTTCACATCAGTGCTGTTATAACCCAGTATACTCAAAGCTTTTTCATTACCCGCCTTGAGCAAACCCCGAAGTGCATGTTTAATAATCCATTTAGTTTCTTTGGATGGTTTTTTATTCCAATCATTTAACATTTCCAATACAATATCCGGATTGTCTTTAGTGATATCATTCAAATTATTAGCAACACTTTTTCTTACATATTCAGAGGGATCACTTTTGAGATTCTCCAAAATTGGTAGAATTAACTTTGGATCTTTTTTAAATTCCGGCAACGCCATGGCCCATGGCAAACGAGGGCGGCACCCTTCACTGGATAGGCGTCTAACATGATGGTTTTCATGCATCGACCAGGCCAACATTCTCTTCATGGTTTCCCCGGGGCGTTGAACGATGAATGGTCTGATGGCAAATTCAGCACTTGAATATTGTGTAAAAAGCTCAAGTGCTGATACGGACACTTCATAATGATCTTGTCCAAATTGCTCTACAAAATCAGGGAAGATCATAGCATCGAAACCATTGAAATGGTGTGCAATGGATTGCAAAATATCCAATGCTTTGAAATAATCCTCAGGAAGTGTTTGTTGTAAGACTCTGCTTGAATGGCTCATTCGCTCTTTCAAGGCTTTGTCATCCCATTCATGGTCGTAAAGGATTTTGAAGAATTTATTTTTATCAAATGCCGAATATTTTTCCATGATCTTATCACAAAGGTTTTCATAGAATGATTTTTGGAACATTTGATCTTTCAGTGCTTCAGCCATATTTCTAATTGTGAATTGAAGTGCAAAAATTTTTATTACGCTTATTTTTTTTTGCCAGAGTTCCTGATAACTCTTTTAAATAATGAAGCAAAAAACAATAGGTTTTGATTAAAGAAAGATATAATAAATATAGTAATAGCATATGCGAAATTGCCTTAACAATCCTATACTTCCTCAACTTTAATTGAAGTGACAGGATATCTGATGATCGTTTTTAATTTATCCGCGGCTGTTCGTCTGGGATCTGAAATATAGATTTCGTGGTGATATCCATTCATCTTCAACTGATTTTGATCCATGAAACCAAGAAGTTTTTTAATGGTTGCTTCTTCGGCATCATAGGATCCGATATGCATGGCTTGCACAACTTTGCTTTCATCCAACTGTTCAAAGGTAATGTCCTGAACCCGTTGATTACCAGTCTGCTCCAGTACTTTTTGCTTGGCTGTCAAATAGATTTTAATGTCCACGAAGTTTGGCATGGGAATTAATATTTTCCAATGCCATTCTTCTTTCGGAACTTCGTTGAAGGGTATATCAGATTCCACCCACCATTGCGCTTCCATTTTGGGAACTACAAAGTCACGACCATGCTCTTTGCTTGCTCTTTTAATTCCAAATGCCATGGGATATATGGCTTCAATGGCTCCTGTGAATTTTTCACTTTCAGGTGAACTTTGATCCGAAATACTTAAGTAGTAAAGCGGATCCAAATTGATTAATATGGGTTGTGTACTTCCTTTATAGTATTCCGGAAAGGATCTTGTCAGATCTATTTTACTCATATGTGTCAAAATTTAAAGTTTGTAAAATGGTTCGAATTTTCTGGTTAAAAGACGAAGATGCCCTTTGTAACTTCAAAGAAAATAGTGGAAAGTGACAGCCTTATGTCAGTAGTGAAATAAGGGCAGGATTTTTTTTGAAAAATTGGACACAGTGAGGTCAGTTGATCATTTCACCATCTAAAATTATCAAACAAGGATATTCAGATGGAGAGATGATAACTAGAGGATGTTCTTTGCTTCGACAGCGCCTTCACCAATGTGATGTTCTTGAAGTTCGGCTATCAGATTGGCAAGATGCTCTTTAAGGTTATCCGGAGAAATAATAGTAGCTCCTTTGCCATACATCAAGAGCCATCTGCTGAAATTTAAAAGATCGGAGGTCATAAAAGTCATTTCTACATCATTCTCCAATTCCTTTTGCTCCAAAAACCCCCAATAATACTTTTGTTCGCTCAGGTACCTGGCCAAATCTTTGGTAACTCTGATTTTTACTTCTTGAAGCTCTTTCCCGATGACAATGTCTTTAACAAATGATTTGAAATTCTTATGTCGGGCCGGATCGAAATCCTTTTCGGAGATCTGCAGCTTGGTGATTCTGTCAATTCTAAAATCTCGAAAGTCATCTCTTAAATTACAAAATGCAATCAGATGCCAGTGCGCGGCATAGTAACATAAGCCCGATGGTTCGACTTCTCTTGAGGTGAATTTATCGTTGTAGTTCGAGTAATAGTCAAATTTCAGCACCTTTTTCCTGACCAGCGCATCCTGGATATCCGATAGAAAATTATTTGGGAAAAGATTTTGTTTCGGCTTGGGTAAATGAAATACTTCTATGTAATCCTCCAGGTGTTCGAGGTAGTCCTTTTCTGAAAATTTCAAAACAGACTTTATTTTCAACAGTGCATCATTAAAGTGCATCTTGACGGACTCATCGGAATGTTTTTCGATAAGCTTTCCTCCAAGTAAAACCGCACTTGCTTCTTCCCTGGTAAACATCACGGGAGGGAGGTGATATCCCTCCATAATGAAATAACCTTTTCCAGCCTCTGCCCCAATAGGCACTCCCGCACCCTCCAATGCCCGGATGTCGCGATACACTGTTCGAAGACTGATATCAAAGCGATCGGCAATTTCCTGTGCGGTAATTACTTTTTTGCTCTGGAGTTGTATGAGAATTGCAGAAAGACGATCGATCCGGTTCATTGCTCAGCTTTGATCTTGATAGCCCTGTTCATGTCTTCAAAACCTGCTCTCGTTTGAGTATCTAATTTTTTCCAGAGCAAAGGCAGTAACAATCCCCTGAATTCTTCTCTGTGGATCAGTTTACTTTCATGTTCATTTTTAGGCTCAATTTCAAAAATATGATGCCCTTCAAACAAACCGGGAATAGCCAGATTACCTACCCAACTGAAACGTTTATTCTTGGTATAAGTAACCACTTTGGGATTGATGTTCATCCCCTTGGAATCTTTTGGCTTTATGTAGACCTTCAAACGACTGTTGAGAGTCAAATCGCCTCTGATACTTATAATAAAAGGGTTCCATTCCGGATATTTATCAAAATCGGTTAAAATATCCCAGATTTTTTCAGGTGGAGCCTGAATGTCAATTGTTGTGAGGAGTTCTTTCATTTTGAGTTTTTTTTAAAATTAAGACATATCAGCTTTAATACAAATCGATTTTCTCAATGTGGCTTCGGAGGAGTGCGGAAGTGTTGATGTGTTGAAGTTTGGAACAAGTTCAAAGGTCTGATGGCTATGAAATATTCTTTTAAATCCGTCGAGCCTGGGGCTCGTTATATAAACTTTTACTGTTTGATCCTTTTATCATCAGGTAATTGTTTACCATATTTATTGTAGATATGAGATAAAAAAATTGCTGATATTGGCTGAAGTTTTCCGGTGGAAAGCCATTATATATTTCAACTTAAACACTTCAATACCTCAACACTTAAACACAATTCCACCAACCTTTCATCCTAAAATTTACGATTAATCTGATGTTTAAGATGAAAGATTCGAACCAAACGCAAATTATTGGAACCTTTCTGGTCTGCTTGTAAAATTATTTCTACTTTGTTGAATAATTGCAGGCTCTTTTGGGATCGACATAAAGCAGTTACAATTAATTTATCATCAAAACAGAAACTTACCGGCTTTACCAGGAGAGATAAAAAAATTGAACAATACTATTCTCATAGAATCATAAATTTCAGGCAAATGAAAAAGATCATTTTATTGTCTTGCGCAATTTTCTTATTTGAAACTGCCAACAGTCAGATCAGCGCTAAGCTGATGCGGTATATGGATGTGTCCGACACACAGATCACCTTCGTTTACGGAGGAGATATTTGGGTAATGCCAAAAAGTGGAGGAACAGCAATACAAGTTACACACTCACCCGGAGAAGAATCCTGGCCCAGGTTTTCACCGGATGGCAAATCAATTGCCTATACGGCCAATTACAATGGAAATGCCGATGTTTATGTCATGCCTTCCACAGGGGGTGTCCCCACCCGGGTAACTTATCAATCACATGCCGATCGAATGGTTGACTGGCATCCTGACGGTAAGCGTGTCCTTTTTGCCTCACGTCGAGAAATGGGTCAAAGATCGGCCAGACAGTTTTTTCTTGTTGATAAAGAAGGTGGGTTTCCTGAAAAGCTGAAAATACCTTATGGAGAACTGGCCAGTTATTCTCCTGATGGCAACCAACTGGCTTATATTACCAAGATCACGGAAAATTATCCGTTTAAACGTTATCGGGGAGGTTTGGCTTCCGATATTATTATTTACGATTTACGCAATAACACTGCTGAAAACATCACAAACAATCATGCCAATGATGGCAAACCGGCCTGGGTCGGGGACAAGGTTTTCTTTTTATCGGATCAGGGAGCCAATATACGTCTCAATATTTGGGTATACGACACTAAATCCAAGACTACCAGTCAGGTCACAAAATTTACGGATTTTGATATTTCCTTTATGTCAGCCGGCAAGCAGGACATCGTTTTTGAAGCAGGTGGTGTATTGTACCTAATGGATGTTAATACATTGCAACATCAACCGGTAAATGTGAATATTGTGAGCGATCTATCTGTGGAAATGCCCAGAGCGGTGAACGTCAGTAGTCGAATAACGAATATGACCGCCTCTCCCGAAGGAAAACGAATTGTCTTCGAAGCTAGGGGAGAATTATTCAATGTACCCGTACTGGAAGGATATGTGCTTAACATGACACAATCCAGTGGTGCTTTTGATAGAGAGCCTGCATGGTCTCCTGATGGCAAAAACATTGCTTATTGGAGTGACAGGGGTGGAGAATATGAAATTTATTTGCAGGCTGCCGATGGTTCCGGTCAACCTAAGAAACTCACAAAAAGAGGCAAGGGATTTGGCTATACACTTCATTGGTCTCCAGATAGTAAAATGCTGGCCTATATCGATGAAACAAATACTATTTTTATCTTAGAAGTGGAGAGTGGTACAGTAACTGTTGCGGGCAACACGGTTTGGAATGTGGGCCATGGTGGTCGTTTTGGTTATCCGATTGCCTGGTCTCCTGATTCCAAATGGATTGCTTTTACACAGGGGTTAGAAAATGCCAACGGGGCCATTTTTCTGTATAATGTAAAAGAGAAAAAATCCCATCAGGTAACCAGCGGTTTTTATGATGATGCCAGACCTGTCTTCAGCACTGACGGCAAGTATCTTTTTTATCTGACTGACCGTAATTTGTCTGCCAATTACTCTGCCCTGGGTGATGGTACCTGGATCTATCCAAATGCAACACAAATTGCCTCTTTAAGTCTCACCAAAGAGGTACCCTCATTGTTGTATCCCAAAAACGATGAATTCAAAAAGAAGGATAAAGCAAAAAAAGACACTTCAAAAGTTTCAGTAACGATAGATTTCAACAACCTGGAATCACGGCTTGTAATCCTCCCTCCAAAACCAGGGAATATCAGAGGCATTATACCATTTAAAGGCAAACTTATTTATTTAAGATCCCCCAATACAGGATCCGGTGAAAGGTCTTCTTCTTTGATGCTGTACGATTTGGAGAAAAGGGAAGAAAAATCAATCATCTCCGACGTAAATCGTGCTACTGCCACTGCTGATGGGAAATCCTTGTTAGTGAACAGCAAAGGGAAATATGGTATTATCAAACCGGCACCCAATCAGAAAATAGAAAAGCCAATCCCAACAAAGGATCTGGCCATGGATCTGGTTCCCAGGGAAGAATGGAGACAGTTATTTATGGATACCTGGAGAAGGCATCGTGACTTTTTTTATGATCCTGAAATGCATCAGCTGGATTGGGAAGGTTTAAAAGATCGTTATGGGGCATTAATTGATCATGCACGTACCCGTTGGGATGTTTCCAACATCCAATCCAATCTGGCCGCTGAGCTAAGTGCCGGCCATACTTATACCTTTGGTGGAGATGTGGAAAGAGTGACTCCTAAGTTCACCGGTTTTCTGGGAATCGACTGGGAGATAAAAAACAAGATGTACAGAATTAAGAGAATTGTTCAACCTGCCATATGGGATACAGAGGTCCGTTCCCCATTCGACAGACCCGGAGTGGATGTCCAGGCAGGTGACTACATCATTTCGGTGAATGGCGTGGCACTTGACCCTAACAAAGATCCCTATGCGGCTTTTGAAGGATTGGCAGGAAAAACCGTATCATTAGTAGTAAGCCGAACTGGTAAGCAGGCAGATAACCGCAACCTGGTGATTAAATGTTTAACACAGGGAGAAGAGGTTAATTTACGATACCTGGAATGGATTGAAAATAACCGGAAGATGGTGGATAAGCTTTCCAATGGCCAGCTGGGTTATGTTTATATGTCAAACACAGGAGGTCGCGGGCAACTGGAACTTGTCCGAATGTACTACGGTCAATTGGATAAGAAAGGTTTTATTATTGATGAGCGTTTTAATGGAGGTGGACAATTGGCTGATCGTTTTCTGGAATTGCTTAAGCGTCCGGTTGTTTATAACCTGCATTGGCGGCACGGAAGAGATCACACACATCCTACTAAAACCAATACCGGGCCTATGGGTATGCTGATCAATGGTTGGGCCGGCTCCGGTGGAGATGGTTTACCATGGGCTTTTCAGGAATTAAAAGCCGGACCCATTGTAGGCGAACGTACATTGGGAATTCTAGTGGGCCCCGCTACAGGTCATCGTTTGATAGATGGTGGGGGCATTACGGTTCCGGGTGCAAGGTTATATGATAATGACGGGCACTGGTTCTGGGAAGGAGAGGGTGTGTCACCGGATTTTGAAGTTTGGGACGATCCGAATTTATTGGTTAAAGGCAGGGATCCACAAATGGAAAAAGTGGTGGAAGAAGTATTAAAGCTCCTGAAAGAAAAGGAACCAAAGATGACTCCGGCACCGGCCCGGGAAGACCGGACAGCAGAAGGTCTGAATGGAAAAGACTAACAAAACCTGAAATACAACGAAATCGGATGCCTTGGCTTTAGATCAAAGCATCCGATTTATTAAATCTTTTGATCCTTAACTATCAAAATTAATTATTAAATTCACCGCGTTTCCATCCAATTTTGTTATGCGCCTATTTCTGTTTTTACTTTGTTTTATTACTTGTTCTTTTCTAGAGGTATCAGGCCAGACTACCGGAGAGATTTCCATTCCGTATTCAAATCCTGAATTTAAAGGGCGAATCATGTTGAAAATTGGTAATGGATCCCTGAGCATCAAAGGAACTGATCGAAAAGATGTATTGATCAAGTACATGGCTAAGGAAACTGTTGCCAAAGATGCAGATGGTGGGGTTCCAGGGTTAAGTATTAAAGAAAAATCAAATTTTCTGTTTATTGATTATGACTCAGCGAGAGCAGGTATTGATCTGAACATCGAAGTTCCGTTGGAATGCGATATGGAACTGAGAACATTTAATCACGGGGATATCCGTATTACCAATGTCAATGGCTTTATCAAAGCACAAAATTCAAAAGGCGATATTACAGCTAAAAAAATCTCAGGTGCCATTTCAACCAAGACCAATGACGGTCAAATAGAAGTCGAATTACTAAAAGCAGTTCCAAATACACAAATGGCATTTATTTCAGGAGGCCAGGATATGGATGTCACACTACCGAAAGATATTCAGGCGAATCTCTTTGTAAAGAACAAGGGGGGAAAACTTTACACAAACTACAAACTGGAAGTAACCAATACAAAGCCAAGTTATAAATTCGAAAGAATTGATGCCGGGGAATTTCAGATCACAAAGGAAGACTGGATGTCATCCCCCATCAATGGAGGAGGCCCTGAGGTGGTTATACGTAATAGCAATGGTGATATTTATTTGAGGAGTAAATGAGTCTATCCGTTTTGAGGATTAGTCAATGAATTGCTTTGCGCCTAAGCATTTCAAGAATACGATCTGTTGCCTCCTTCGGTGCCTTTTTCTTATTGGAAATTAAACTTAACTTTCTAAAGACCACTTTTTTGAGCTCATAGCTCCAGAGTGATTTCTCATCTGTGAAAGGAGTAACATTGCCATCTAATGCCACACTCAAACCACTTCCTTGCGAAAGTTGATACAGGACTTCATATTCATTGGGCACCACATAGTTGGGCACAATAGCCGGTCTTTTTTTATCAAAAATGTGTAACCAATAAAGTTTTATAAAGCTTGATGCAGAGTCGTGGGCATACCATTTGTGTTTTACTAACCATTGCTCAGCCTCCAGGGGATCCTTTCGATAAAGTTTTCCCAGTTCCGTATAATCAATATCAGGCGTTCCAACCAGCACGACCTTCTGATCATATAATGGAAAACAAAATGTATCAAAAGTATCAAGCTCTCCGGGGATGATAGCAAAAAGCAGGCTACCCTCTTCCACATCTCTGATCAATTGCTGCCTCTCTCCAAATCTAATATGGACATATTCACCTAGTGCCAAGATCTGATGGCATAAAATGGTCTTATACAAATGGGGCGAAATACCAATGGTAATAATATTCCGCAGCTGGGAGTGCTTCTGGCTAATGAGATTTTCGACTATTTCGAGACTCTCTATGGAGCCGGCAATCAGTGTATTTAACAAACGACCATCATCCGTTTCAATAACACCTTTTGATTTTCTAATGAAAAGTTTTTGATCCAAATGCGCCTCCAACGTGGATATTTGCTGACTCACTGTTGGCTGGCTGATCATCAACAGCTCCGAGGCTTTACTCAGCGATTTTGTTTTATAGACAGCTCGAAAAGTCCGAAGCCATTCCAGGTTGATCATGTTATAAATTTATCAATATCACATATACAAATATATCATAAAAATAAATAACACCTTTGGGCTTGGTTTACGTGTAACAAGAAAAATTTAATGCAAAACAACATTATGGCTAACGTAAAAATTAACCCGGAAGGGAAAGTGGCTTTCGTAAGTGGTTCTAATCGTGGCATTGGAAAGGCCATTGTCATTGAGCTACTGGAAAGAGGTGCAAAAAAAGTGTATGCAGGTGCCAGGAACACAGCAAGCCTGGAAGAGCTACAAAACAAGTATGGTGAAAGGCTTGAGCCGGTAACATTGGATGTAACCGATGATCAGTCTATCCAGGCTGCGACTGCCAAAGTAGAAAATTTAGATATCCTGGTGAACAATGCAGGTATCTTCGCTGCCGGTGGGATCTTCTCCGAAAACGCCAATAGCAGTCTCCAAACAAACCTGGATGTGAACCTTTGGGGCGTGATCAAACTCTCCAATGCAGTGGCAGACAAAATTAAGCAACCCAAAGAAACGGCGATCATCAATATATCCTCAGTAGCAGGATTAGGGAATATGCCAATGGCTGCTACCTATTCGGTAAGTAAAGCAGCCGTACATAGCCTGACCCAGGGAATGCGAGCGGAACTGGTAAATGACAATACTTTGGTCATGGGTGTTTATCCCGGACCTATTGATACCGATATGGCACGAGACATCCCTATGCAGAAAGATTCTCCTGAAAATGTAGCCAAAAACATTGTTCAGGGATTGGAAAATGGCTCAGACGATGTATTTCCCGATGTGATGTCAAAAGACATTGGAGCGGCTTATGCCAGCAATCCAAAAGGAATAGAACAACAGTTTGGTACTTTTGTCGCACAGTAAGTTAAATGCCCTGGTTCCCTGGAGGGGACTGGGGGTTTTTTTAATGATATTCTTCGATCAGATTTAGAATAGTAAATTCGCTATTACCCTCATGCAACTCTTCCTCTTTACAGAAAACTAATCTATTACTTTCCAAACTGATTACAGAAATAAATCCTCCTGGTATTTGATAACGCTTTTGTTTTACTGATCCATTTTCTAATTCAATTAAATGACCAGTTTTATCAAATTGCCATTTACCATTGATTACAGTATCTTTTTTCCTTAGCAGGTGATAATTTCCTGATCTATCGAATTTTAAGGATATCGTTTTATTGTCAAAATCTTTTTTGGTTAAAGCATGTCTTGGATCTATTGGTTCGAAAAAATCCATTTTGTCGAATCCTTCACTGTCGGAAACAGCTAAATGATACTTTTTTAACTGCCAGGTTTTCATAGTGAGCTTGTTTGAAAGCACTGCCAATTCTTCTTCACTCAGCACGGTTGCTTTCTTAAATTCGATTTTGTGTTCGACACCTCCAAAATAGCTTGATCCAATGATGGTTGAATCATTGAAATCATTTATAAGTATCACAAGGTGAGGGATCCAATTATACTCAGATCTACATATTAATAGGTTTGTTTTATTAATATGTTCAAGGCTCCATGAAACTTTTTGATGATCCTCAAAACGATCTTTTGTATAACTGTGTTGGATCATAGTGCGAAATGGAGAGAATGGCGATTTGTCTTCGATATCTCTGAATTCAATAAGAAACTCCATTTCAAATACCTTGTGCCACCAAGGTCCAGAAATGAGCTTTGTTTCAAGCTCTTCAATTTGGTTTTGTGTATTTTGCTCTGGGAAGGGGATATAGGTGACAGTGATTAAAGAATCATATTTCAGCTGTAGCTCTTTTTCCGTTAGCTTTGATATGAATATTGTATCATTTGTTAATAACAATAGGCTATCTGTCCTTTGATATTTGAATTTTTGCTCAAAATTGGATCCCAAAACCCTATAACTAAGGCTATCATTTTGAAATGTTAACAAATTCAAATAGGAGTCTTGCTCAAGTAATTGGCTATTATCCGTTTCCGCATTGATTGGGAACCATTGCCTTAATAAGAGTTTTGTGTTTTTTTTGGTTGCACAAGCAAATGAGGTTCCGATTATCAAGATAGCTGGAAGCAGTTTTTTCATGATTAATTTGGTTATACAAGAATTTTTAATGAATTGCTGATTTGATTTAAGTTGAGTTGAAAACCTTTGCTGTACTTCTTCAAATCGGGCTCAGATTCTTGGTAGTTCTCTTTGCTTGCTGTCAATAAAGTATAGTAACGATACCTTTATAATGAACACCACAGGCATCAGTTAATAGATAATAATATGTTCCTCCTGGTAAGTTGCCGCCATTCCAATCATTCTCATAGAATGTAGATTCATAAACATTGGTGCCAAACCGGTTGAAAACCTTTAAAGCTAGATTACTCATATTTGGCATAATTTCGAAGTAATCATTTATGCCGTCACCATTTGGTGTAAACACGTTTGGGATGAAAATCATAGATTCTGGAAGGCTTAATTTTATAGAATCAATTGCTACACCGCACATATTTTTAACTTCAACCCAATAGGTACCAGGTTCAGTTGCTTCAAAAGTTGGCTCACGAGATTCGTCCTGCCATCTATATACTCCTTCTGGAAAGGTAGCATCCAGAATTATAGAATCATTTCGGCAAATTGTAATATCCCCTCCTAAGTTGACTGTTGGTAATGCTATGTTTATAACCTGAACGCTGTCAATACCTGTACATCCAATATTGTCAACCACTGTTATTTTATACAATCCTTCATTGAATATTGTTAGACTTGAGCGTTGGTCTCCTGTATTCCACAAATAACTTTCAAAACCTTCATTGATCGATAGATCTACGCTTTCATTTGGACATTTATAAACGGTGTCCTCTAGACTAATTTCTACTGGATTACATATTTCTAAAGTTTCAGAGAATAATGAACCATTAAATGCATTGTCAATTGCTTGTACCTTGAAATAATATTTACCATCTGAGAGATTGGGATATATAAATTTTGTTTTTGTTCCATTATTTCCAATCCTCACTATTTTTCTAATACCAGATGTTGTGGATTGAGAATTAATTATTTCACCTCCATTTTCTGAGGTACCGAAATGGACGTTATAGGTCATGCCATTGCGCCTAGTTTTATCATCAAATGTGCTATCCCAGGTCACGATTAAGTTTTCATCGTGTATTGTATAATGCAGACCAATCGGTGCGGAAGGAGGTAAATTGCTATCTTCATTTTGATTTAAAAAGATATTAGATATGGCATCTGATGGGCTATTTGTAGTAGATCCATGTATAAAAATGTCTAAACTGTTCGAAGGATCAAGCATTCCCCAATGGGCTCCTCCAAACTTGGTGTTGGTGAGATCAAATTCTTTTTGGATGAAGGAACTGGCCTTAACATTTTCTAAAACAAATGTTTCGGATTTACCATTCCCTGCACCACTGAGTAAAATGTCACTAAATCCATCGTTATTGTAATCCCCACAATCGATGCTACCCCAATAAACACCAACATTGTCATCAAAGAAGATTTCAAATTTTAGATTTCCAATGTTTCGCAGGATGGTTACAGAAGCTGATTCCTCTTCCGAGCTGATACTGGATACCTTGGCTCCAGACATTGCAATATCCAAGAAATTATCATTGTCAAAATCGAATATATCAATTGATGTATAGTTATACTGAGGTAACTGAACCTTAATTTCGTTAAAATTAAGATTCCCTAGGTTTTCAAATAATTTCACACCATAACCTCCTGTTTTTGAACTGTACCCTAGGATACCGTCAGAATCTCCATCATTATCAAAATCAGCCCATACTGAGCTATTTTTGTTGAAATTTATCCTTCCAGATCCTCCTGAATATACTTCTGTGGATGCTTCAAATGTATCATTTCCTTTATTCTCATATACGTTGGCCAGGAAATTTAATTCAGAATCTAATCCCATAAGGAAAATATCTTTATCTCCATCCATATCCAAGTCAATCCAATAAACATTTCCTCTGGAGATTCTTGGAAGGCTATGGTTTATTTCTACAAATGAATCGTTACCAAGGTTCTTATAAATTTTGGTAACATTTTCTGAATTAAAACCGCTAGTCGTACCAATCAGTATTAGATCAAGATGTCCATCATTATTATAATCACCCCAATCTTGATCACCATATAACACACGTGTGAACTTAGATATCTCCGCTTTAACCAAACTATTATCACCTTCATTTCTAAAAATAGTTCCATGATTGATGTCCTCATCTCCGATTTTGAAACCATTTATAAAAATATCTAAAAGACCATCTGAATTATAATCAATCCATTCACTTGAACCAAGATTAATTCCGTTGATATTGCTCATTAATTTGATAAATCCGATCCCAGATAAACGTTTGCTAGAATGATTTTTTAGGGAGAGATCTTTACTATTTGATATAATTAGGGTATCACCAAATTGAATAATAGTGTCTTGAACAAAATTCTTCTGGCCAACTAACCCATTGCTCAAGAATAGGATCGCCGAAAAAATTCCAATTCTTTTCATAATGATTGATCTGAGAACGTTTTACAACATGCTGAAATGTGTACAAATTTATAGTGCCGTGACTCTTCTTCCGTGGTTGAATCCAATATTGCTTGAAAAATAATTGTGGCCACCTAGCCGATTTCAAGGCTCCATAAAAATGGACTGCTGGAAAGAAATAAAAAACTAATTCTTTCTGATTACCCTACATCGCTTCTTGACATTGAAATGTGAATTTTAATCGAATCCCATTGTCTTGAATGTTTCTGATTGGAACCCATAAATTTGGATTTTAACACTATATACATTGGGCATGTAAAGTTGTTTGATAAACCAAATCGAAAGAACTTATCCTAGTTTTATCTGTTAAGAGAGAAGTCCTAAGTGATAAAAATATGGGAGAAGCTAAATTCATTATTCCACCCTAAACAAAAAACGAAGCAATAAAAACCAAAAAAGCGGCGAAAACGCCAATCACAAAAGTTCCGAAAGTGAAAAGTCTATAACCCGTTTTAATATCCATTCCGGTAAGTTGTGTGACTACCCAGAAACCACTGTCATTGGCGTGAGCAACCACTGCGGCTCCTGCTCCAATAGCGACTACCACCAGGGCCTTTTGCATTTCCGTATCAAATCCTAATGCTGATAATAATGGTGCCATGATAGAAGCAGTGGTGATCAAAGCTACTGTTGAAGATCCGAGGGCTGTTTTAATGGCAGCGCAGAGTAAAAACGGTAGCCAAATACCTAAATTGGCACTCGAAAGCAGTTCGGCCAATGTATCACCGATACCTGAGTTTTGCAGTACCTTTCCAAATATTCCACCGGCCCCTGTAACAAGCAGAATTGTGGCGGCATCTGTTAAAGCTTTGCCCACCCATCCTGTGGTTGAAAGGATTTCCTTGTCGAACTTTTTTGGCAATAGAAAAGCCAGCAACATGCCTACCAAAAGGGCAATGACGGGGGATCCCAGGAATTTAGTTATTTGGATCCATACTACTTCTTGATCTGCTGGGTCCACACTGAATTCCACCAGAGATTTTCCAATAATCAAAACAATAGGGATCAAAATAGGAAGGAACGATTTAGCGGCCCCCGGAGCATTTTTTATTTTCTCTTCAATTTCAGCTTCCGAATATTCAGGGTTTGGATCAATATATGTTTTGGCAGCGAACTTCTTCGCGTAGATAACCACGGCTATCAGTGATATGGAGCTGATAATAATACCGAGTAACATCACCAGTCCAACATCAGCGCCTAAAATACCTGCTGCTGCAATGGGTCCTGGAGTTGGTGGTACCATAACATGGGTTAGCGTCAATCCGAGAATAAGTGCTATGCCGGTACCTGCAATAGAAAGTCCTGCTTTTTTGGTTAGACTTTTATTCAGTGGATTTAAAATAATAAAGCCGCTATCTGCAAACACAGGTACTGATACAATATAACCAATAAGGGCCATAGCTTCGTGCACCCGCTTTTTACCAATAATATTTAAAACAACTTCAGCCAGCTTGAATGCACCGCCCGAGTGCTCAAGAAAGGCTCCGATAATAACACCCAGGGCGATAACCAAACCTATTTTTCCGAGTGTTCCTCCAAAGCCATCATTGATTGAGGCTATGATCAAATCCAATGGCATTCGTGATAAGAGTGCAAACACCAGTGCTGCAAAAAGCAAAGCCAAAAAAGGATGGACATTTAATTTTGTGGTTAATACAATAATGAGGATGACGCTGAGCAGTAATAAAAGTATGACCATGGTATCGTGGTTTAGAAAATATTGGATATTAATGTGAGTGTCGTTTCACTTCATCACCTGATTTCCCAACTAAAAAATCCAGATCAGCTCCGAGATGTGATTGTTGTACACTATTTATATAAAGTTTGACATAGCCCCGATCAGCATGAGCCTTTGAGGCCTTCCACTTTGCCCTTCTCGAATTCAATTCTTCCTCCGAAATTTTGAGTTCCAATCTTCTGTTTGGAACATCCAGTTCAATTATGTCTCCTGTTCTTACCAATGCCAATGTACCTCCGATAGCAGATTCAGGGGAAACATGTAATACAACAGTGCCAAAGGCCGTTCCACTCATGCGACCATCCGATATCCTTACCATGTCCTTAACTCCCTTTTTCAAAAGCTTAGCTGGTAAACTGACATTTCCCACTTCCGCCATTCCCGGATAGCCGACAGGTCCAACACCTTGCAAAACAATTACACTGTTTTCATCTATGTCCAAATCAGGATCATCTATTCTGGCATGGCAGTCCTCTATCGACTCGAATACCACTGCTTTTCCTTGGTGAACCATTAATTCTTGTGAGGCGGCTGATGGTTTGATCACGGCTCCGTTTTCACAAAGATTACCATACAATACAGCGATGCCTGCTTCTTCCTGAAATGGTTTGTCTATAGATGAAATCACCTTATCGTTATAACAAACCGCATCGATGTTGTTGTCCCATATAGTATTCCCATTAACCGTAGGTGATTTCTTATGAATTTTGTCCTTAAGTTCTTTTATAACCGCTGGTAGTCCACCTGCATAGAAAAAGTCTTCCATCAGGAATTGTCCGGATGGCATCAGGTTCACCAGCAATGGGATATGGCTCCCTATTTCATCAAAATCTTTTAGTGTCAGTTCAACACCAATCCTGCCAGCTATGGCCTGGAGGTGAATGATAAAATTGGTTGACCCACCAATGGCTGCATTCACCATGATGGCGTTTTCAAAAGCATCTCTCGTGAGTATTTTAGAGAGTTTAAGATCTTCATTGACCATTTCGACAATTCTTCTTCCGGAAAGCTGGGCAAGTAATTTCTTTCTTGAATCTACTGCCGGGATGGCTGCAGCACCAGGAAGTGTCAGGCCCAGCGATTCTACCATGCAGGCCATGGTGGATGCTGTCCCCATGGTCATGCAGTGTCCGGCACTTCTGGAAGAACAAACTTCAGCTTCCGCCAGATCTTTCCGGGTGAAATGCTCATTGCTCATTTTATCCTTTATCTTCCACACAAAAGTGCCGGACCCTATTTGCTCGTCTTTGTATCTGCCATTGAGCATGGGACCTCCCGGCACAACTATAGTAGGTAGGTCAACACTACAGGCACCCATCACCGTCGCCGGTGTGGTTTTATCACAACCGGTTAATAACACGACGCCGTCCAAAGGGTTGGCACGGATACTCTCTTCTGTATCCATACTGGCCAGGTTTCTGAACAACATGGCAGTAGGTCTCATCAAAGTTTCTCCCATAGATGTTACAGGAAATTCAAATGGAACACCTCCGGCTTCCAAAACACCACGCTTTACCATATCGGCAAAATCTCTCAGATGGGCATTGCAAGGCGTCAGATCCGACCAGGTATTACAGATCCCAATCACAGGCCTGCCGGTAAAGTAGTCATCAGGACAACCTTGGTTTCGCAACCACGAGCGATTGATAAAACCTAATTTCTCATCCGCTGGAGCAAACCAATCCTGACTTCTCAGCTTTTGTTTGATGTTCTTGTTGGTCATTTGTTACTTGTCATATTCCTTTTTAATCCTGTTCTATAAGGGATGCTTTATAGGCTAAGTGATTTCTTTCGGTTTTTAGCAGACTTTCTTTCATTTGATAATAGGCCTCTCTGCTATCTTTTTCCAAGATGGCCTCATAAATTCTTGTGTGAAACCTCATTGTAGCTTCTTTCCTTTCCTCCGGACTGATAGGCCCATCTTTTCCATATACCATTCTGTTATGCCTGGGGATCAAATTGAAGATGGGTTCCATCAGGATCTTGACCACCGGATTAGCTGCTGAAGTAGTCACCAAAGTATGAAATTCCAGATCCAATGCTGTTTCCATAGTGACATCTTCCAAAGGGCAAGCCGTTAACTTTTTTAGATTCGTTTCCAGATCATTCAGGTTTTCGGAGGTCCTATTCATGGCTGCCATGCCGGCAATTTCAGGTTCGAAAAGTTGCCGGGCTTTGATGGTGTTCAATACCAGATCCATGTCCTCCGACATTTCGAAATAAAAATTGAGCAAATCCATAGCACTTTTTGTGCTCAGTTCAGTGACATATATTCCGCTGCCTTTTTTGATAGTTACCAATCCGCGTGAGTGTAAACTTTTCAGCGCCTCTCTGACAGCAGTTCTACTGGCGGAGAACTTCTTACAATATTCGTTTTCTGTGGGTAGCTTCTGTCCGGCTGAATATTCCTTGTTACGAATAGAATGCTCGATTTTCTGTTCAATCAGAAGGCTTAAGGGTTTGGACATTCTTTGATTTATTCTTGACAGATTTACTATAGGCAATCAAAATTTGTATGATATATTTCGATATAATATACAATCAATTAAAACTAAAACCTAGACATTCCGATATTTGTATGACAAATATCAACATTCAATTAAAAACGATATTCATTAGTAGCTAAACCAATTATGCAGACCAGCACTATTAAATATCCTCATCCTTTCACTTAAGCTCAGATAGCACTTCAACATTGATATAATAGCACTTGAGTTTAATTCCTCTAAAATTTGATCAAGGGCAAGCTAACAACTCATAGGTTTGACCCAATTAAATTGATTTAGACTATGAAACATATTATTCTTTTTACATTAATGATTGTAAATCTGGGCTCTTGTTTTGGTCAGAGCCACAACGATTTTAGAGTAACACTTGACAAATTTATCTCAAAGCAAAAGGATAAATTGAAGGTAACTGGCGTGAGTGTGGCGCTTATGATTGACGATGAGGTAATACTGTCTAAAGGTTACGGCTACGCTGACAAAGAAAATCACCTATTGGCAACAGATAAAACACAATATGCGGTTGGTTCCATCTCAAAGCTAGCCACATCCACTGCAGTCCTCCGATTGTACAGTGAAAACAAGATCGACATAGACAAGCCCTATGTTCATTATGTTCCTGAATTCTCGATGAATAAGCACTTCCAGGAAAATGCACCTTTTACGGTTCGTCACCTCTTGGCGCATTTCGCCGGTATTCCGCGTGTACATGCAAAGGGATATTCAATGAAACAAGAAAGACCGCTTTCAAGGATCCTTGAAATTTCAAAAAAAAGTTATTTGATCGCACCACCGGGAACCGTCAATCAATATTCGGATTGGGGCACTGATTTATTGGCTGTATTGGTGGAAAAGGTTTCCGGTCAAGGATTTGAAGAATATATGGAAGAAGCCATATTTAAACCATTGGCAATGCATGATAGTAACTATGGTTTTTTACAAGGGACAAAGTCATACAACAAATCGAGCTTGACCCCTACTTATGAATATAGCTATGTGGGTTCGGATGGCCTTAATTCCACAGCAGTAGATCTCATGCGACTTGGTCAAATATATTTGAACAGGGGAAAATCAGCCACTAAACAATTTTTAAATGAAAACATTGCGTATAGCGCATTGACACCACAGTTTGAAGATGCTCCATTGAACTTCAGTAAAGGTCAAGGGTTGATGTGGGATATACGTCAGTTTGGTCAATTCACCAGAATATCAAAAGGAGGTATCCATGAACCATTCTATAGTATGCTTTACATTATACCTGAGCTACATATGTCTTTGGCCATATGCAGTAATTCGAATTCGAGTGGTGCTATTCATTGGAGGATCTATGGTGAAGTGATCCAACACTTGTCGAAAAAGAAAAAGGACCAGGGAACAGGAACAACACATCCTCCGATTCGACCAGAAGAACTTTCCGTAAACGAAATGAATAAACTGGCAGGTGTTTACAGCACTGATGAGGGAATTGTAAATATTGAGAAAAAGGGGAGAAAGTTTAAGATTACCTTTGAGGCAATGGGAAAAACGTTTACCGGAATACCATATTCCAATAATACGATCAGGATAAAAGCCAGGCTGTTAGGGTTTATCCCCATACACATTATGGATATATTCTGGCGAGAAGTAAACAAAGAGATAGTGGTGGGAGAGCAATATGCCAATGGTCATCGTTCACTTGGAGGAGTTAAGATTAAAAGAAAAACTATTCCGGCAGAATGGCAACAGGCTTTAGGAAAATATCAGGCAACTAATTTGCAGCATGATGAGTATGCGCATCTTCGGGAAATAGAATTAAAGATCAACAAACATCAAATTCTGGAGATTTCAGGCCAGGTTGAGTATCCCAGAAAATTCCCTTTGCAACTGGCTCTTCTGCCTTTATCGGAAAATCTTGCCATTGTTCCCGGATATTCTTTCGAATTTTTCGCAGGAGAAACTATTGAACGCTTTCAAAGAGATGGACAAAACGTCATTTTACTTTCCGGATACGAATTCACACAAATAAAATAGTCATACCTTATCATAAAGATTTGTGAAACACTTCAATTTTTTGAAGTGTTTTTTTTTGTTTCCAGGCAACTGTTAAGACCTTTCAGGAATCTATTCAATATAAGGATAAATTATATGATTGGTCAACAACGTCTTTTCAACAGGTCGGTAATCTCAACTCTGAAGGTTTTATCTTCATTCAAATTATTGACCGAATACCCTAAATCGCTCTTCTTTCAGAGAAAATTTAAATGGGTTCTTTCCATCGCCATTACTACAGTTAATTATTTGTTGACTTACTCTTCATTCCATCTGGATCTGGTACATGTTTATTTTTTTGTCAGCGACTTGTTTCTTACACTTTTGATTCTGGAGTTTTATATTTTATGCATTCGTTGTTTAAACAAATGGATCCCCTGGGGCGCTGGATATGGTAAGCGATTGATCATTCAACTAAGTTTGATCACACCAATAGTGGTCCTTTTTACCATCTTTGTTAATGAAGCCCTGGAGGTTATAATTTACACCAATAGGATCGGAGTTTCTTTTTACACCTTTGATATGATCATTGCGGTGCTTTTTATATTGGTGGTTCAACTTCTTTATACTTCTCTCCATTTCATACACCAAAAAACATCATTGGCACCCACTTCCAGCTCATTTGTTTTTCAAATTAAAGTAAGCTGTGGCAAATCATCAAAGATCCTGATAGAACCGGACATCATTGCCGCTTTTGTGGATGTGGATACCAATATCACCTATGTTTTAGACAAAGCATTTAAGAAGTTTATTTGCCATAAACCCCTGAGGGAACTGGAAGAAAAATTGCCCCAAAGGTTTTATCGAGCCAATCGACAGTTCATTGTTTCAAAAGATCTGATCAATACCTACAAAAGCCTTGAGTACGGAAAGATCCTAGTAGGATTAAATCATACAAATACTCCGCTACCCGAATACATCATTGTTAGCAGAAAGAAAGCTTCGCATTTCAGAAGATGGATTGGTACAGACTTTTAATGTGTCATAAATATTCTTTATTGGGATTCTTCTTGGAAAACCTGTTCATAGCTTGCTCATAAGAGTTAACTTGATGAATTGAATATGCTCTATATATAAACAAGGAGAGGTATGGCCTAGATAGTCTTTTAAAGCCATTGGAGAACTTAGGTTTCTTACCACATGTGTGAAAAGCAGTTTCCCTGACATCGATATGGTTGTTGAAAATTGAACTTTTTTTAATAAATTGTCATATACGTTGAAAGTTAAGGAGGCAGAAGAGGATCTTATAGACTTTATAAACATAAGCGATGAGACCTACCTTCTACAAAATTGTGCCCATTTTATTCTTTGCCATCATCTCCAATTTACTGGCACAGGACACTGACGTTCGATATACTTATACGCAAAGAGGAGACCGTTTGGAAGGGCTGAATTTTGTTCATGTTAATGTACCTGATTTCGAGTTAGTATCATTCACCTCCTATAGGGAATTAAATCAGACCAATAACCAACCAACAAAGCTTGACTTTTATCTACCGCAATCAGCCAAAGTCCATATATTGGTTCAGGAGGTTTTGCTGATTGAGTATTATCAAATGCGACCTATTCAAGTCGATTGGTCCGGTGGATGGAATACTTATGGTCCATGGTCAACGGATTTGATTGCGAATGTGGGACTGAGCCCGGAGAATCTTGCGATGATAGGTCGCGTTGGAACCAAGGAGATTGGTTCCGGAAATATCGTGCCGTTGTCCTGGTACACCACTAACCCTGCTGATGCTATCTCACAATACTCACTGATTTGCCGTGCTAATGAGGCCATCTATTCTTTGGATGTCAAAGTATTGGATTCAAACAACCAAACGACATTTGATAAAATCTACTATGATATTGGTAAGGGGATGCCCTTTGAAATTAGTTTGGATTTTGAAAGACTTGCTGAGGGAAGTTATACCATACTCATAGATGGTAAGTATGAACATAAACTGGGAGGTCCAAAGCGCAGGTTCACCTTCTATCATAAGCCAAATCGTCAATAAGCAGGATGACTGCGAACAGCAAAAAAATTCCGGAGTCAGTCAGGATATGGAAACTTCGCTTTTCCCTTATCATCGTTTTTATTGTATCGGTTTTAATTGTCGGTATATTAAATATTATACCCGTCAGGAGTACTCAAGTGCTGCTGGAATTAGATCTGGACGAATTTGTTGCTGAGGGTTCGGCTGAATTTAAGCTGGTTAACCTTCAAGCTGATTATTTGAATATAGCCATGCTGGATACATTGGATGTCCCCGCCCAACAATATTTAGTCGGCAACCAGGAAAATAACCTTAGGCCATTCACTAAGTTAGCCCCGTTCGAGCCCTTAAGATTATCACCCCGGTCAGATGTTTGGAATGTAAGTGCCTCGAGCGAATACCTTGGATTGAATTTACAAATACATGCCAATTCGAGTTTACGTTTTTTTAGTAAATCAACCTCTAATGGTGATTTCAGAATGGAACTGTTAGGAGGTGATCTAAATGGACATGTGGATACCGGCGATGATGTTTTACTGCATTGTAATAATTGTTTGCTCAGCGACGATCCAGAGAGAGTTCAGATTGTTAAAGCAATGATGCTCTGGGAAGAGCTAAAATTCAGATCAAGGAATGGTAAAATGCAGTTGAGGGCGGAACTCTCTAACAATACCAAGGATATCGTTATTAAGAATATTGAGGCTGATAGTTTGCATTTTATAAAAGATCTTGATCAGGAAACCACAATCATTGGTGGAACTATCACATTTCCGGAGTTGGATGGTGTATCAGTGATATTAAGGGATGGTGATTACCTCACTGCCCATCCTAAAAACTCATTTCGAATCAGGAACATCAAGATTAATGAGAACATTACGCTTCTGGTGCAGGGTGAAGTGGTAGAGATTAAGACAGGTATTCCGGATTACATGTACTCAAGAATGCCAACATGGTATGAATGGATAAGTACCAATCGAAAAACACAGTTTTTAACCAGCTCAATCGTAGGCCTGATGACTGTGATTTTAGGTATCCTTTACAAATTAAAATTCCTTGAAAAATGAAGGTCTCCTGCTTTTCTTTAATTGTTATGCTGACCTTGATGTTCCTGGGTTATGCTTCACATAGTCAAAGTATAGGTGCTTTGAAGGGAGGGGTAGTCAAGTTATCCGTAGTTAAAAAGAATGGTGTTGGCGAAACCGGAAGTGGCATTCTAATAGGTGTTCAAGGCGGAAAGATGTATATCCTTGCTGCCCTACATACCGTGGAGGACCATTCCTCTATTCAAGTGAATTTGTACGAACAGTCCTTTTCAGGATCTGCTTATGTGAACGAAAATATCGATCGTAGAAACGATTTGGCGGTAGTCATTGTAAACTATCAAACGGCGATCAACAACATTTTGATTTTTGATGAGGGAGAAACGCAATCACTGATCCCATCGAATCAGGTGTTTACTATTGGCCATCCAAATAACTTTCCGTGGACAGATTCAAGGACGCAAATTAAAAGAAAGATGGGTAATTTCATTGTTGCTAATAAGACACCTTTGATTGATCGAGGCAATTCCGGAGGGCCGGTAATCAACCAATCGGGCGAATTGGTAGGAATGGTCACTGAAGTGAGCAATACGGAAGTGAAAGCATTAAAGATCGACTATATAATAAATAAGTTGAGGGAATGGAGTATCCCATACAAACTTCGGATACCTGTGAACTTTTGTCCAGTTCTTCAAGAAATAGTTACTGGCGCATGGGATAAATTTGAGGGTTGGGGAAATGGCAATGTCATGCCATCCAAAGATGGGGGTTCCCAACTTAAACCAAAAAAGGATATTTCCGGTATCGGACAAAGTTGGTTAATGTGGGGTGATCGAAAGGGTCATGTCAGATATTATGTGGAATTTCCAAGTTCTACAGATGAAGCTACTGCTTACCGGGATTATCAGAATCTCATCAAGGATATTGATAGATGTTTAACCAATGCTCCAAGGAGAAACATTAGTACACACGAAAGTGATCGGTTCAGCACTCACTGGTCTGTTGAAATCCGTTCAAAAATAAGTTTTGTTAAAGGGCATGTCTGGATATGGCTACGAAAGGGAATAGGAAACTTCACATTGGAAATCTATCGTGAGTCACCTTGATTTTTTGGATAAGAAATCATTCAGATCCTACCAGGGTATAATATGCTTCACCGGGAGGTATCCAACTGAATGACAAAGTATCATTTCTTCCCGTGACATTATAATAAATAGTGAAGGAGTGCAGGCCTGCTTCCAGATCCAATGTGGTTTCTTCATCGGAATCAAGATTTGAAATGATCGATTTTCCGTTGAGCAAGGCTTCTCCGGTTCCGGTTTTCGAAAGTTTAAGCTGATATTTGCCTTTTAGTTGAGCTCTTAAACTTCCGCTGAACTTTAGTAAATAGTGAGATTTGATCGGTTCGAATGAACCATTACCCATAAAGTTAATTTTGTTCACCAATCCCTTGTAGTCAGCCTTGATATTTTTATCATGGGTTGAAAAATTATCTATTGGATTTCTGAGTTTAAATGCCTCTACTTTGATTTGATCAGACCTGGCCAGTGATGTATCACCATTAAATACTTGCGATAAACTCATGCCTACCGAGCCTTGAATCAGATCTGTCCTTTTTTCATCCAATGAAAGGATCCAATCAACAATTCGTTCAACTTCCTTTTTCTCCATAAGCGGATGGCCCGACATCATACCCCCATACCATAGGCCGCCACCTCCTTCAATAATTTTCCTGACCAGGGTACTTTTGATCCCTGGATTATTTTTGTATCGTCGGGAGACCGCAAGGTATGGAGGGCCTACTACCTTTTCTTCAATACCATGGCAACTGAAACAATCATTTTTATGGATTATTTCAAGGGCATTTGGTTCTTTTTTTTGAGATACATTTTTTCTTTGGTCTTGCTTACTTTTTTCCGAGCAGGAAATCATAGTAAGTGTTAAAACCAAAATGAAGTAGTTGAATTTTCTCAATCTGAATAGAATTAACACTGCCAGAAACAACGACAAAAATATCTAATTAGCAGGATTTTATTCGGTGATCACATGATATAAGTCATTGAAATCAATATTTGCTATTCCAACAACCGATATTCAATGCATTGATCACTTTCTTCTCTTAAGCAAAATACCTTTAACAACTTGTTAACATTTCTTAGGAAACCATTAACAGCATCGTGTGTCTTTAATCCCGACATTTGAATTGTTCGTGCATGATACAAAACTTAATCCGCCGATTGGCGGATGTCCTGCAAAAAGGACGCTTTAAATTGTTTAATTAAAAAATCTAAGAAGCTATGAAAAAATATTTGTTAATTCCGGCACTCATGGTCATGGCATTTTCTTTAAGAGCCCAGGAACTTGCCAAATTGGATGTGACGAAGGTGAGCATCGAATCAGAGGTACTTGCTCCCACTTTCAACTGGGAAAGTAAGGAACATGATTTCGGCAAGATAAAACATGCTGTACCTGTTACCGCAAAGTTTGAATTCGAAAACACGGGTAGCGCCCCTTTGGTCATTCAAAGCGCTAAAGGATCTTGTGGTTGCACTGTGGCAGATTACACCAAAACCGCAATCAAGCCTGGCGAAAAAGGATTTATTAAAGCTACTTACAATGCGGCAAGTCTCGGAGCGTTTAATAAAACAGTCACTGTTACAGCCAATACTGAAGATGGCCCGGTAGTATTGAAAATCAAAGGAGAGGTTGTTAACAATTAATTTGGGATAAAATACTCACTATGCAAATCCCGGAAATAGAGAAATTTTTTAGGGTAAGGGTTCCCAGGAGTTTATTATTACTTCTGGGGATCCTTTTCAGTTTAATCATTGTATTCGAGCAGCAGCTTTTTGAGATTTTCTTTGAGTGGTTTGTCGTAGGTGTATAGCTGGTCTTAGTGAAGAGAGAATTTGAACTGACCATATTTTTTTATACATTTATGTAACTAGTTACGTATCTAGTTTTATTACATCATCAATTAAATAATTCCAATCATGTATGCTTCAGCATCAAACACCTTTGATTTCTTTGCTAAAACAGGAAATTTGGCCTTAGGAAGTCGACTTCGAAGATTAAGCAATCAATTCACCGAAGATGCAAAGAGAGTTTATGCATTGTACAATGTTGAACTAAGCCCCAAATGGTTTCCTGTATATTATGTCCTTTCTGAAACGAATGAGATGGCTATAACAGAAATAGCTCAAACAATTGGGCACTCACACCCATCGGTCAGTAAAATTGTTAAGGAGATGGAAAAGGCTGGTCTCGTTGAATTGAATAGAGGGGTGGAGGATGGAAGAAAGAATACTGTGAAACTATCTTTAAAGGGAAGAGCGGTAGCGTTAAATATTCAGGATCAATACCTGGATGTTTCGGAGGTAGTAGATGAATTGCTGAGCAGTACAACTAATAATCTGTTGAGGGCTATAGAAGACATGGAAGATCTTTTAAGTGAGAAGGGTTTCTACAGGCGTGTTTATGAGAGACGTAAGGAAAGAGAAAGCGGACAAGTCGAAATCATCCATTACAAACCCATTCATAAGGAAGATTTCAGGTCTTTGAATTATCAATGGATTGAACAACACTTTAAAGTAGAACAGGCCGACAGAGATTCATTGGATCATCCGGAGGAGAAGATCCTGGTTCCTGGCGGACACATTTTTATGGCACGCTATCGAGGGGAAATCGTAGGAACCTGTGCTATGATCAAAATGAGTGATGATTGTTATGAGCTTGCCAAAATGGCGGTAAAGGAAAGTGTAAAAGGTCTTGGAATCGGATGGTTACTTGGGAAGGCTGTTCTGGATAGAGCAAGATCACTGGGTGCGGGTAAAGTTTATCTTGAAAGCAATACGATCCTCAAGCCAGCGATTAATCTTTACAGGAAGTTAGGATTTAAAAGAGTAGCTAATCACGAGACGCCCTACGAACGGTGCAACATCCAGATGGAGGTAGAACTTAAATAATAGGTTTTACAGAAGTCTTCTCAGTAAAAAAGTATAAAGTCATTGGTATTACTTTGTTAATTGCATCAATCATTTTTTACATTTTGCGGATAGAAGCTATGTCCCCTCTTTCATCTCCACCAGAGGAGAACATTGTTTTATTGTCATCCGAGGATTGACTACCAATTAAATGTCTAATAAATTGACAAAAGAGGGTTGAATTTCGAATGGCAAAGCCGTCTTATTCGCAAATAACCTCCTTGTGCTCCATATCTCCGAATTGATTGTTTTCTATGGCTGCCATACTTTGGTGTGCTGCTGCTATTGACTTGTTTATGAAACGGTTTGCTATTAATACTTTACGTTCATTGTCTTTTGCTTCATCTAACAGAAGATATCCTGTATAGATGGCTCCATACATATCCACTAATTCTTTCAAAGCAGTTTCCCTGAAAAGCTGATCATCGCTTTCATTCACAAGTTCTTTGCTTTTATTAAAAAGTGATCTGATCTCGCCCAGCTTTTTTGCTGAAGAGCTTAAACAGGAAGGATATTCCTGCTTAGCCATTTCGTCAAAGAAGCTTCCCAGTACATCACCTAAAACACCCTTGGAAGATCCTCCCACCTGAACCTGAGAGGTTCCTTCATAGATCGTTGTGATGCGTACATCACGCGCGAGCCGTTCAACCGGCATTTCTCTCATAAATCCCATTCCGCCGTGGATCTGCTGAGCATCATAGCAGATCTTAACGGCATTTTCCGTAATAATGTATTTGACCATTGGGGAAAGTAGATCCACCAATTTAGCGGCATGATCAAATTTCTCCTTTATGTCTGAAAAAGGCTTTCCTTCCTTCTTGAGTTCCTCTATTTGTTCCTCAAGTTTATTGCGTAAATCCAGCCATTGTGATCCTGCATATAGAAGTGATCGCCCGCTTTCTATAGCGACACGCATATCAATCAGCAAGTTTGATACGGCCGGTATATTATAAATGAGCTTACCAAATTGCTCTCTTACTTTGGCATATTGCAATGCTTCCTGATAGGCCGCTTCTGCAATTCCAAGCGCCTGGGCCGCTACACTGAAACGAGCATGATTCAAGGTATAGAGTACATAGATCAATCCATGTCTTCTTTTACCTACCAAATATGCCGGAGCGTCGTCGAAATACAATTGACATGTCGGGGAACCATGAATACCCATTTTTTCTTCTATATGGTTTACCTGAACTTTATCTCCACCCTTCACTACAAAAAGGCTTAAACCAAACATATTGGTAGTATTGGGTTCTGACCGGGCCAAAACCAACAATACATCCCCACAGCCATTGGAAATAAAGTGTTTCACACCTTGCAACCTCCATTGACCTTCCTCATCCTGATAGGCTTTCAATTTTACCGATTGTAAATCGGACCCTGCACCAGGCTCTGTAAGTACCATAGCACCGGTATACTCCCCTTTGCAATATTTCTTTAGAAAAATATCACTCAATTCATCCGAACCGAATTTACTGATTGCTTCCCCAACATCCTGATAGCCAAAAAGTGTCATTAATGAGGCATCTGCTCTTGATACCATTTCGATCATCATCATGAAAATGGTTGCAGGGAAATTAATCCCGCCATCTTTGTAAGGGAGTATTACACCCATTAACCCAGCTTCGGAAAGCTGTCTGAGATTTTCCTGGGTTCCTTTCGCATAGGTTACTTTACCATTTTCCAAATGCGCACCCTCCTGATCTACCTCCATAGCCCTCGGCGCTATATGGTTTCCCGAAATATCACCGGCCAGGTCCAGCGCTGATTGGTATAGTTCCATGGCTTCTTTGTAGTTCCTGGGAGCTCCCTCATACTTTTCGGCAAAAGTATAATGATGCTCTAAAATGGATACAGCCTCCTCCAAATCCAGGCGACTGAAGTGATATTGAAGATCCTTATTATCGGTAAAAAAATTCGGCATGGTTCAAACAAGAAAATTGTAAATATTATATAGCAAATATAATTTACTTAAGTTCCATAGCAAGTATGATAATGATCATTTCATCACATGATTCTGACATAGATCCGTGTCGGTGTAAATGCGGAAATTTTTTGCATAGGTGGGTTAGCACATATAATACTAACTATGAGACCAATTATCCGGATCGTTACTATCATTGGGCGACAGACCTAAGATGTCTCCATCGGTGTTAATGCCAAGGCCCAGGACAGTACGATTGGCATAGCAGAAATAGCTCACAACCTGATTGATCTCCAGGATCTCACCATCATCAAATCCTGCACTTCTTAATTTTTTGATATCCTCTTCACTACAAGCGGAAGGGTCTTTGGTGAGCTTTTTAGCGTAGTTCATAGCCTCTAATTCTTTACCATCAAAAACACCGGACATCTCATCTTTTTCGATACTGGTTCTGATCAATGCAGATCTCTCATCATTATTCACTAATCGTTTCATACCATTGTAATGATGTTCTACACAATAAGAACAATTATTCAGGTAACTGACATACACACCAAGTGCTTCTAAAAACCATTTGGGAATGGTATTGTTATTATTGTGCAATACATTTTTATAAATGGCCATATGGCCGACCAAAGAATGAGGTCTTAAACTGTGGGACATGAGAATGTTATCGACATTGTTGTCTGGTCCTTTCACTTTGTCATATAATTTCTTCAATTGCCCTTCGGCCTCCTCATAAGGAATTGTTTTGATCCAGGTCATAACGTGAGTTTATGTTGATTGCTTATTCACATCGCTATAATACAATGTATTATGGATAATGAAAAATAACAGGATTTTTCCGAGGGCTTGTTGATGGTAGTCAAAACTTTAAGCATAGCTTAACCAGATGTTTGCATTGAATTCCGTTCTCGAAGATCGGTTCAATATAATTGTCCAGAAAGAAATTCTTTTCTATGGCATGGATTTCAAATCCACATTTTTGGTAAAATGCCAGCTGGTCAATGCTTGAATTTCCTGTACCTATGTGTAATTGTTTAAATCCTTTTTCCCTGGCCAGATCAATAACATGATCAATCAGCTTTTTCCCATAACCTTTTCCCTGGAAGTTTTCTTTTACGGCAATATTCATGATTTCCAGAATCCCACTGGAAATTTCTTTGATCACATAAACTCCAATGATCTCCTTATTCAGGATACCAATATAACATGTTCCTTCATTCAGATAGGAATCAATCATTGCTCTGGAAGGATCAGCCAGATCGAGTAGATCGTAGGGAATTGGAACGGAAGACTCAAGTTTTTTAATCTCCCAATTAGCTACATTCATCTATGTGTTTGAAACCAATTTATTTGAAAAGCCCTGGATTCGCTTCAAAACCTCATCTGATATTCGATCATTCTCCAGCCAGGTATGCAGGTGGCCAAGATATTCCATTTTTAAATAATTAGCCGTAGAGGAAAAAGGAATTGAAAAACCATCATTAAGTTCCTCATCCGAGCCACAGCTAATAGACATCATGTACTTACCATTTAACTGCCTGCCCAGTTCCTTTCTTTTATAAAGTAAATCTGTAATTCTATCAAAAAAGGTTTTCATGACCGCACTCATTGAGTACCAGTAAACAGGCGTAGCAAAAATAAGCAGATCATGTTGCAATATTTTTTCCATCAATGGAATGAAATCATCATCCAGATTTTTAAAGCCATAATCAAAGTATTCAATTTGTTGTGTGCTTAGATCCACAAGGGTGGTCCCAGGATTTTCTTCTATGAACTTATCAACAATTTTCCTTGTATTACCATCGCTTCTTGCACTTCCTAAAATGATGACACTGCTTTTATTCTCCATTGGAATCCTTATTTTTTACTTAAAATGAAAACTTAGATCACATTTATGACTCCAGTGTTAACGAGAGAATATGGTGATTTGGTTTGACTTTTTAATACATTTATTTGATGGCCGGATTGATGTTATCGATATAAAATAATGTCCATCTCTTATTGAACTTGTCCAGCCTCACCAACTATTTTTGCCGGAACTCCTGCCACTGTTTTTCCTTCAGGTACATCCTTCAGCACCATTGCGCCCGCTGCAATGTTAGCGCCTTCTCCAATATGAATATTTCCTAACAATGTAGCTCCTGCTCCGATCAAAACATTTTTGCCAATTTTAGGATGCCGATCCCCATCACCTTTTCCCGTTCCGCCCAAAGTAACATTGTGAAACATGAATACACCATCTTCAATGACACTTGTTTCACCAATCACTATTCCGGTACCATGATCAAATACTAATCCTTTTCCAAGACAGGCACCTGGGTGGATATCAATCCCAAAGTTTTTCAAAACACTACTTTGTATGAATTTAGCTGTGGCTACTTTGCCATTATTAAAATACCAATGAGCAAACCTTTGACTTTGTATGGCCACAAAGCCATTTGAAAAAAGCAGTACATCGGCATATCTTTTTTGAGCATAATCCCGCCGAAAGCTTGTCTCAAGATCCTCCAATGCATACTTAAAAATAATGGGATATTGACCAGCAACTTTCTCTAGTTCTTCCATGATTTCCAACTGTGAAGTGTTTTCATCCTGAAGCTTATATGAGAGAAGATACAGCAGTGCATCTTCAAAAGTTGCATGGTCAAGAACAAATGCTTCCACCGTTCCAGCCATCATCGGTTCCTTCCAAATACCCGTGGCTTCAGTTCGTATTTTGTTCCAGAGATCCATCATCCGGTCATTTTAATTTCTGGTCAACACCATTTGGAGCTGACCATTTAAGTTGTTGATTGCAATATAAAATTTCAGGAGAATTTTACCAGTCAATGACAGAAAGGATCTTGGATCTGAAACTACATTCTGGTATAAAGCCAGCCAGGAAGAATACGAAGTAATATGGCTATTAACCTCCACCGTTTGGTAATGTATACGATGTTTTTCCTTTTTTTAATAGCATTAAAAATTTGTAATGAAGCCTTTTCCACGGGAGCAACCCAGAATTTTCCATCACCTTTAGCCATTTGTGTGTCAACGAACCCTGGTCTTATATCGGTGATTCGAATAGGTAGCTTAAGTTTGTTTGCCTTCTGTCTTAATCCTTCAAGATAGTTGATTTGATAGGCTTTGGAAGCATTATAGGCCGGAGCAAATCTTGCTCCTCTGATTCCTGCTATGGAGCTGATAGCAACAAAATGGCCTTTCCCCTTTTTCCTAAAATAATTAAAAGACCAATCCGCAATTTGAGTAAAGGCCGTTACATTGAGATCAATAGTTTCTTTTTCAATTGTAAAATCTAATGGCTCATTTGGTTCGCCGTTGCCCGAGGAATAGATTATCAAGTCTACATCACCCAGTAGTTTTACCATTTCTTCCAAATGGACAATACTGTCATCCTCCGTGACATCAAATGCGTTGATGGTGATATTATCCGGCCAATGATCTTTTAATTCCTCTAATAGATTGGACCTTCTTCCCGTAATACCCACATGATATTCATCTTGAACGAACAATTTTGCAAGTTTCCTTCCTATACCTGAGCTGGCACCAATGATAATGCAATTTTTCATCTGTGTAAAAAATTTGTAGAAACGGAGATTAAGGCCATTATAATCTGATTATATACATCATTGTCTCATCTCAAGACTCAATTATGGTCTATCCACATTTTAAACTTTTCCAGGCAATCTATCAATTATTAACGATCCATGGAATTTTGCATTTAAAAAGATTTTAAGGATAAATGAATCGGTGAAAAGAAAAGGGGCAATAAAATTACCCCTTAAACCATGAAAAGTGTTGATGTTTCGTCAACACTGGTGCGACTTAATTAGAAAAATTTTGAAATGGTAAACTGAGCAAAGCTATCTTGCCTCAAAGCATATAAAAGGAATTCCTCCCGGGCCACTTTCTCAAACAGCCTCATTTCAACAGATGCTTTCCAGGAGGATCCTATTCTTCGTTCAGCCTCAATACTCCATAATTGTGTACTTTTACTAAGATCAAAAATAGCCCCCGCTAATATTTGACTACTTTGGGTATCATTAAAAGCAATCCTTGATCCTACAAACAAATCGTTATCCATGCCACTGATAGCCAGATCATCTCTGTTATCATATAGATATTCACCTAATATGCCGATGTCAATACCGGAATCACGGATATTACTGAATGTGTATTCAAAACCACCGGCCAACGCGTAAACTTCCTGAAACTTGTTATCCCTTCTAATAGCTTCGAACTTCCAAAGGAAAGGACCTGTCGTAGCCTGAATGTCAAGCCCTGTTTGATGGTTTACGGGATAAAAGACTGACTCACTTGCTACATCGAACAATGGCTCCCGGCCATTGCCGTAGAAATGTGATAACCCAATATCAAAAACACCGATACTGTTTGACCACCGGGTAGCGAAGGTTGGCCGATATTCTTCCGAACCACTCTCAAACCCAGCTTCACTGCCATCAATGATAAAGGGTGTTCTCAATCTTCCCTCGCTACCCGGAAATTGAGGCCTTCGTGTATAGGGAAGCGCAAACAAATCGATGGTACCGATTTTACTCACATAGGAAAAATGTACCATGGGTTGTCCCAATTTTTCTTCCCCATCAAAACTTTCGACAATATCAGTTGAGTTGATGATATCCACCAGATGAATGGATTCCGTTACTCCCCAAAAAACTTTTTTCAAACCAACACTCAATTCCCAATTGTTCCTGGCAATCAGCCAATAGAGTTCCCGAATGTCAGCATGGGTTCTCCTGTCATCGCGATCCAATCTAAGGAAACCTGTGAAGTTAAGCTGTTGTCTTCCATCATCCCATTCCAGGAGCAACTCAGGTTCTATTTTTATAGAAAAGTAGTTTTGATGTTGATTAGGATAATTTCCACTGTTGAAAAAATAGCGGTATTCACCGGCTACTTCCGTATTGAACTCCTTATAAACATCCTGACCTTGAACCAGAGATACTGCTGTGAAGGACAAAAGGACGGCGAAGCCCAGGCTCCGCCATCGCTTATATAAAGAGCTATGCATTTTCATGATTTTCACTCGAATTATCTACCTACTCCTTTTCAAACTGTTTTGAGTGAAATCATTGTCAGTTAGCCCAAGTTTGAATTGATAATCATCGAATATCAATGTTGTTTCTTTGTTCGACTGATGATTTACCATAACCATTTCCCCGGCTCTCCAGTGCTTGTTTAAATACTGCTGGTAATTCTTAAAGGTCAGTGTTTTAAGCAAAGCATTTTTTCGATCATAATATTCGATCTTCTCAATGCGGTAGTTGCCTTTATTGTACCATGCTATCTGTCTTGAATATCCTGAGTTCGGATCAACAGGATCTCGCTCAACAGCATAACATGCTTCGCCATTCAGAGATTCTTCTTTCAAAAATTTATAAGTGTATTTCTCAACTTCCTGAGAGGACAAGTCTTCATAGGCAAATTCACTACCCATGAAAGGTCCGGATTTATTATTGGAAGAGATTCTTTTAACCCTTTTTAGAGCGGGAAGATATAACCATTGATCATCAGCCCCCTCTTTATGAGTGTACGTCAACGTTGCGGTTCCTTTAACATCTCGGGGGCTATTAAAAACAATCATCGACTTATCACCATCTTCTACAAGTTCCAATGTTTGATTACTCAACTTCCTTGTACTTTCCTGACCATGCTTGTTTTTAAGGATCATGGTTAGCGTAGAACTTGAGCTTTCAAATCCATGATCAACTTCATCTGCCTTTTGAGCGATGTCCAATCCTTTTTGCTCAGGACTCTGAGCCATTGAAATGGCTGCTGAGCTAAATAGAGTTATTGCTAAATATGCTATTCTTTTCATTTGTTTGATATTTTTGGGTAAGGAGATTTTCCTTACATATTTCTAAATCTGTTAGTTATTTGTACTTGAATATGATGCCTTTGCCATAGCCAGTTCACCTGTGCTTACCTGAGGTTGCTTTTTCTCTTTACCACTTATATTGATCAATAAGGCCGGTAGCATCAAGAAATCAATAACAAGGGCAAGTACAATGATCAACGCTGTTACTTTTGCCATTCCTGAATTGAGTCCAAAAGAAGATTGTGCCATTACGATAAAACCGGAAACCAACACAATGGTGGTAACAAAGAGTGCTCTTCCGACCGTATCAAAAGCATAACGAACAGCGTCCTCGGAATCACTACCATGCTCTCTTCTTGCACGAAGGTATTTTGATAGAAAATGGACCGTGTCATCAACGATGATTCCCAATGTCATTCCAAAAACGATGGCAATTCCAGAATTGATCACTCCTGAGGTTACTCCCCAGACCCCGAAGCCAACAGCCACCGGTGCTATGTTTGGTATCAGGCTTAACAATCCATACTTAAAACTTCTGAGTGCGATAATCAAAATAATGGATATCAGGCCAATGGCCAGAGCGGTTCCTGACATCATGCTAAAGATCTGCCTTTGTGATAAGTGTGAAAACATCACGGTAGTGCTGGTCCCGTTGGCAAACATGGTTTCGGGAGCATTTTCTTTTAACCAACTCTCAGCTCTTTCACTGAATTCAATCAAAGAAGTACTGGAGATGTTCTCGAGTGTAATTGTAAACCGGGTTTCAGACTTGTCGACATTCACCTGATTATTTAAGTCAAGACCGAATGGAAGTGACATTTCATAAAGCAGTAAAAACTGTGCTGCTTCCTCCCGATTTCCTGGAACGGCATAATAGGCAAGACTGTCCCCATGCATTGATTTGTTGATCCTTCTGGCAACTTCCGCAAAAGTATTGACGTGGATTACTTCGTCCTGCTCATATAACCAGTCTTCAAATTCCTGTAATGTTTTGAGATACTCCGGATTATTAATACCTCCGCTTTCACCGGAACCCAATGAAAATTCAACATTATATATACCGCTGAGATTCTCACTAATAAAATCGGTATCTCTTCTGAATTTTATGCTTTCATCAAAGTAGCCTACAAACTGATCATCCAATTCATTGTTAACAACCAATGCTGAAACACCAATGATCGTGGCAGAAGAGAGCCAAAGTAGTTTTTTGTTATGAGCGATAACAAACTCAGCTATCCTTCTCATGATCGGGCTCTTGGTTTCGGTATCGGTAGTTTTAACTTTTACCTTAACAGGCAAAATGGCCATAAGTGCTGGCAAGGTTGATACTGAGAAAATGAAAGCGGCAGTCATACCCACTGCTGTGATATTGCCAAGGTCATGGAAAGGGGGCGAATCACTGAAATTCATCGTGAGAAAACCTATAACAGTTGTTAGACTTGTAATCATGACAGGCATGAAATTAACACGAATACTTTCTCGAATTGCTTCTCGCTTCGAGTGTCCGGCCCGCATATGCTGCACAAGTGTAATGAGGATATGAATACTATCCGCAACCGCTAGCGTGAGTATCATAGTCATGGCGGAGGCCGATGGCGGGGTCATCTGAATTCCTGCCCAGCCTGCAAAACCAATCCCAGCCATGATAGACATAATAATAACAAGCAAGGTACTGACAGTTCCACTAATGGTTCTGGTGGTAATAAGAATTGTCAGGATCACGATCAGGAACATTAAGGGAACCAATGTGCCCATGTCTTTTTGTGAAGATTCATAAAAAGCTCCTGAAAGCATGATCATGCCTGACAAATGTGTTTTTAGACCCGGATGATTTGCTTCGAATGCTTCAGTCATCTTACGTACATGAGCAATGATCTCATTCCCTTCCTCGATGTTTTCTCCAGGCATTTTCACAGTAATGTTTATGGCTGTCACACTACCATCTTCATTAATGAGTCTGTTCTTCAGGAGCGGTTCATTAATGGTAATTTCTCTGATTCTGCTAATTTCAGTATCTGATTTATCAATGGCTCCCTGGACCAGATCTTCTACATAAAGGTCATCTCCCTCAGCTCGCGTGTGCTGAAAATTGGTTATTCCATCAACCCTTGAAGAGTAAGGCGTTTGCCATGATTCCGTTGTAAGTTGTTCCAAAGCATGCAGTGTTTCCCTGGTAAATACATTACCGTCTTTGGGCTCAATAACAATGAATACATTGTCATCTTTGGTGTACTTGTTTTGCAAAGCATCATAAGCCTGCAACTGAGGGTTTTCATCACTAAAGAATACATGGTAGTCGGAGTTGAACTGTGGCATACCACCGCTTGCCACGAACATGGCAACTAGTATGGTACCCAAAAGTACAAACCATCGCCACCGAATTACCCAATCGGCCCAACCCAGAACAAATCTTCTGGCTCTTGAGCCTTGTTGTTGGTTTTCTGTTTTCATTGTTTAGAATTGATAAATAAGAGGTTTAAATATTTCGATTTCAGATTATCCATTAGTCATATTATTTGCAATAATAAATAATACAGTAATTGGATTATACGAAATCCGTAATATTTGGATAAAAAAATTTTGATTTATTTTTGAAAAGCCTCTTTTTCGAGATTTAGAGCCACTTTTTCAAGAAGGCCAATGATTTGATTTTGTTCTTCATCATCCAAACCACTGAGAACGACACTGCCAAATCTGAGCAGTGTTTCGCTCATAAGGTTGTATATTTCCTTTCCATATTTACTAAGAGCGACGTTGATAATTCTTCTGTCTTCCTCTGAGAATTGTCGTTGTAAATAACCCTTGTTAACCAATTTATCTACCACACCTGTTGCGGTACTCATAGGTATTCTCATGAAATCTGCGATTTCCCGCATAATAAGACTTTTATTCTTTCCAATAAATATGATGAGGGAGAATTCCCTTTTTGAAATGTCCTTAGTTACTTCCAGGCAAATGTCAGATGCTTCCTGCATTTTCAAAAGCATCTCTTCCAAGGCATTTGTGAACCTTTTCACTTTTCCATCATTCATGCTAACCTCCTTTATTGAATAAAGTCATAATTACAAAAATAGTTCGATTTTCGGCATAATTCAAGTCCTTGTATTTGTTGTGATATATTCGTATTTACGAAAAATTGGTTACACCGAGAATTTTTGGGTTCGCTTTTGGATAAAATTCATAGCATCTAATGGCCGTGACAGGTTTTCACAACATATTACCTCTGATAATTGACTTGATTTCAGGTAAAGGAATTGGAAATTCCTTGGATTTCCGGAAATTACCCGAATCCATCAATCACAAAGTCCACTCGATTTTGGAGCACTGTCTTTTAATAATGACAATTCTTCCGGAGAAAATTCAAATGGGTTGGTTGAAGACTTTAAGAATACTTTAAAAAACTTCCTTTAGAACCTATATACTTAATTCCAATTATGTTATAGCCCTAATAAGCAGTAGGCTGACAATGATTAGTTTAAGTAAATCCTAATCATTCTGTCCATTTCAAAGGAATAAACTCTGATAAAAATTTCTACGTAATGCTGTCTATTCATAGTATTTTGCTTTTATGAATACCAAAGTAGGCAGAATAAATCAGAAGCCTAATCCAGTTTCACGCTATCAATTTCATAAGTAATATATTAGGGCAATTTAAAATTTGCGTAAAAGGCCAAAGAACAACTACCTGATCTAAGTCAAAAGGCAGCATTTTCACAGAATTTTTTAGAACACGAAATATTTCCTAGGTTTGTACCCAAGCCGTCAGGCGTTGAACCCAAATGTTTGATTAATTTTTATTTTTTGAGAGCCCAAATAAACAACTGCAACGTGACTGCTTTTATGTCGGCCTTTGATCTTCTTTTGCACAACTTTCCAGGTTTCCAGCAACAATCTAACGGCCATGTTTGATATTTTGGGTTATATACTTGCCATTGTTATTGGATTCACATTAGGTCTGATTGGAGGTGGGGGCTCGATTTTGACAGTACCGGTTTTAGTTTATTTGTTAGGAATAAATCCCATTTTGGCCACAGCATACTCGCTTTTCATAGTCGGCGCAACCTCGACCATTGGAGCATTGGATTATATGAAAAAAGGTCTTCTTAGTTATAAAACAGCTATTGTATTTGCCGTGCCATCATTTATTGCGGTTTATTTAACAAGAAAAATATTGCTACCTGCAGTTCCACAGGAAATTGCGTCCACTGGTGATTTTATATTGACAAAGCCAATTGCCCTGATGTTATTTTTTGCAGTGATTATGCTGTTTTCGGGAGTTAGTATGATACGATCCGCAAAAAAGATTGGAACAGCTCCCGCGTACATATCGAAAAATTTTAATTATCCACTTATCCTTATTGAAGGGGCTATTGTAGGTGTTATTACGGGATTGGTAGGTGCAGGTGGGGGCTTCCTTATAATACCTGCGTTGGTACTTTTGGGTAAATTACCTATGAAATTGGCCGTGGGTACCTCCTTATTTATTATAGCGGTAAAGTCCTTAATCGGATTTTTAGGTGATGTTGGCACGCAGGATATCAATTGGAGATTCCTTTTATTATTCACCCTTTTTTCCATTCTGGGAATTTTTGTTGGGTCTTATACTTCCAAATTGATAGAAGGGCCTAGGCTAAAAAAGGGTTTCGGATGGTTTGTTCTAATAATGGCTATATATATAATTGTTAAGGAATCGCTATTGCTTGGTTAAACATTGCCGACAAGTTAATAGATCGAACCTTAAGATATTGTATAACTGACCAGCTGTTTACAAATTGTTATGGAGAGGCGTTACATCATAGAAAAATTACCTTCCCAGAGGTGTAATATGAAGAGGATTCTACTTTCTTGTGGATATTACGGGGAAGGTAATTGCAACAATCAATACAAAGTTTGTGAAAAGTCTTCCTAAATGTAATCCCCCTAAATCCTTGAATTTTAAGTACATAAATTCGCCTTAAAACCTGCGATTTAGGCAAAAATGATGAATATCACCATCCAAGGCCTAATTTTCTACACTACAAAAGCGTTAGCGCAATTTGCGTGATAAAAGCCGTTAAATGAGGGATTCAGCAAAGACTGCCACCAGTGCCCCAATGACAGCCATAACAAGCTTACTTAGATTGAGCTTATGCTCCGGGCTACTTTCAAAGAAGATAGTGGTAGAAATGTGGAGAAAGTTTCCCCCTACCAGAGCAAAAAGAGCAATGAATGTTTTTTCAGAAATCACGCCTATCGTAATAAGATAATCACTTAGAAATAATCCCATTGGAGAGGCCAAAGCAAATATAAATAGTAATAACAGAGCCTGAGGACGTTTTATGTTCCTATACAAAAGCACCGACATCAAAGCAAGAGCAGCCGGGACTTTATGTAAAATAATCCCGATTAACAATGCACCTGAGCCGTGATGATGCTGAATAATATTCGGATGAGCTAATAACGTTCCTTCCAAAAAGGCGTGAAGGCATAATGCACTTAACAAAAAAATTGATTTTACCTGGAAGTGATTTTTGTGGTGCAAATGTCCGTGTTCTATGCCTGAAGTAAAATGTTCAAGAAGTACTTGTAAAAAGAATCCTAACAGAACGAAAAATCCCACAGTTTCGAAGTTTTCGCTAATCCTGAAAATTTCGGGTAATAGGTGTATAATGGTAATGGAGAAAAGATAGGATCCTGCAAATACTAGCAGGTGTTTAAAACTTGCGGGTCTTTTTTTGGGAATTATGCTTAAAAATGCTCCGGCTATAAATGTCGATAGGAATAATATTAAAATATTCAGTAACATTAATTACTACTTTTCTGATCCACAATCATTCTCCTGGTTTTTGATTACCATTTGATTCAGCATAAACACTGAATTGTTAAGGTATTACCGACTATCCCTTTTGCCAATACTCCTCGGATTTGGTAAATTGACCAGGTCTTTCTTGCAACAATGTGGCAAATTGTTTGCAAGTATAGGTGAAAATTATTTTTTAAAAAAACAAATTGGCTTATGGCCTTGAAAAGCATATCGGTCATAGTCTTTTCAGAATGACATAAGCATGACTATAAAGGTTTTGTATGTATTAAGCAACCTTATTTTAAAATATGAGGCCGGATGTTTTCAGTTGCGAAATGTTCCAGTTCTCCATTTTCATTGGTAAAAATAAGATAGGCATCAATTCCCTTTTCTTGAGACAGTATATCCTTTGTCTTATCCATTCCAAGCACCATAAAGGCCGTTGCATAGGCATCAGCAGTCATGCAATCCTTAGCAAAGACCGAGGCACTTAACAAGGACTGCTGTATGGGAAATCCTGTATACGGACTGATGGTATGTGCGAATTTTTTTCCATCAACAATTCTAATATTACGGTAATTGCCCGAAGTAGCAATGGCTTGGTTTTCCAATTCGACTGCAGTAAATAGTGTCCTTTCAAATTCATTTTTTGTTGGATCCTCAATACCAATCGTCCAGACTTTCCCATGAGGACCTTTCCCCCTGGCTGCCACCTCTCCCCCTATTTCAACAAAAATGTTTTCAATACCATTGTTTCGCAAATAGTCATGTACCAAATCAACGGCATATCCTTTGGCAATAGCACTGAAATCAAGCTGTAATCCCTTTTTTAGCTTACAAACAGAAACCTCATCAAAAAAAAGATGATTAAAGCCTACAAGATTTCTAAGGCTATCAACTTTTGTGCTGTCAGGAACTGCAGCTTTGTCAGGTCCAAAACCCCAGGCATTTACAAGCGGCATTATCGTTGGATCAAAGGCTCCTTGTGTTTTATTAAATACCTCTTTGCTTTTTTTAAGAACCGGATAAAAGAGATCAGTTTCAAATTTGAGCAAAGTGTTATTGTTGAATTTCGATATTTCGGAATCGGAAATATAAGTTGACAAGGACTGGTTAAAAGCTGTCAACAATGAATCTATTCCAGTTTTGAAGTTTCTCCCTTCAGGATCAATGTATTTAATGTTGTATGCAATGGTTCCCATGGTAGTTCCTGTCAATGCAAAATTTTGTGAGGGTTGGGATTGACGATATTTCCATATCGCGAACATGACAAGAATCAAAACGATGGGGTATATCCTCTTTTTTTGCAGAATCTTCATTTTCTTGATCAATTATGGGGCAAATATCGGACAATTTAGGGCTTTTTATGAAAATCTTATGCTTATGTTTAAATTAGTGAATTGGGAAATGGCATAACTAAATTTCCCTTGTGATCCAGGTGGTGGTCACTTAAATTGCCAATAGAAATATAGAAGAATAGATGCGAGAAGACTATTTAAGAGGTGATGACTCCGGTCTGAATTCTTCCGAAAGGGAAATAGAAAAGGCACTCCGGCCACTGACATTCGATGATTTCACAGGACAACCCAAGATCCTGGAAAACATCAAAATATTTGTTATGGCTGCAAAAAAGAGAGGGGAAGCTTTGGATCATGTTTTACTCCATGGCCCACCTGGGCTGGGAAAAACCACGCTTTCGCATATCATTGCAAACGAACTTAATACCAATATTAAAATTACCTCAGGTCCGGTATTAGACAAGCCCAGTGATCTGGCGGGTCTCTTGACAAACCTTGAGGTTTATGATGTTTTATTCATAGATGAAATCCATAGGTTAAACCCAATTGTGGAGGAGTATTTGTATTCCGCAATGGAAGATTACAAAATCGATATCATGCTGGATACCGGCCCGAGTGCCAGAACAGTACAGATCACACTTAATCCATTCACGCTCATTGGTGCCACTACCAGGGCGGGATTACTTACATCACCACTGAGAGCACGATTTGGCATCAATGCAAGATTGGAATACTATGAAGCGCATATCCTTACCAATATCGTCAAACGCTCCTGCTCTATACTAAATACGCCAATTCATGAAGATGCAGCGCATGAGATTGCAAGAAGAAGTAGGGGAACGCCGCGTATAGCAAATAATCTGTTAAGAAGAACAAGGGATTTTGCACAGATAAAAGGCGAAGGAATTATCGACAAAAAGATCTCGGAAATAGCATTGAATGCTTTAGACGTTGATCACAATGGCCTTGATGAAATGGACAACAGAATTTTATCAACCATTATTGAAAAATTCAAAGGCGGTCCCGTTGGAATTAGTACAATTGCCACAGCCTGTAGTGAGGAAGCAGAAACCATAGAAGAGGTTTACGAGCCATTTCTAATTCAGGAGGGATACATCAAAAGAACTTCACGTGGCCGTGAAGCAACACACTTGGCATACAAACATCTAAAGTTGGTTCCACCAAGTTCCACGCGGGATTTGTTTGAATAAAATGAATATAAGTTTATACTCATCAAAATTGTCAAATTATTTGTATTGTGATAATCTAAGTTACCTCACATCTCCCAATACAAAAATCTTAGGTTTTAATTTCCAGCTGATTTTCAGTCAATTGGAATTTGAAATAGTTGAAAGGCTATGACACCTATCTAATTTTATACCGTCTCTGATCAATTTTTATAGCAAAAAATACGGTGGATTTCTTCAATTTTTAATAAGAAATGTCCTAATCCAGTGCAGAGAAGGGACTCATGGTTAAAACTTTTCACAAAATTTGCTCTTTTTCCAGATCGTCCAATGTATAAACTTGAAATATTCACAATATTTTAGTAGTTCATAAGATTTGAGCTTTGTTATAAACCACTAACTTGATCCTCCTATCCCACTAATTGTCAGATTGATCCACGGACATGTTCGTTTCACCAGCTCTTAAACAAAGGTTGTTGCCATCTTTCCCATCTAATTAAAATGCTGTTTACAGGATCCACGATACGGATTTGTTTGAGAGGTTTTTTTATAGTTAAAATCCCGGGGAACGGCTTAAAATGCACCAATATTCGAGCAAAATTCAACCAAATAATACATTGGCCAAAAGATGCAATAATTAATTGGTTACTATTCGTTTTAGTTGGTGTATTTACGGATGAGGTAGATTGTAGAAAGGAAAATAAGTTTTCCCCATATGGGTAAGATCCAAAATTTGTACTTATAAGGTATTTCATTTGAAATGAAAAAAGTGCTTCTCATACTTTTATTCCCCTTAAATGGGCTTTTTGCCCAACAAAATTCAATTGATAGTCTAAAGCAAGTACTTTCTGACCCTCTTACTGATTCCTTAAAAATCAAAACGTTCCTTGACATAGCAGACCTCTATAAAAATGACCTGCCCGACTCAGCGCTGAAATATGCTGAAAAATCATTAGCCCTGGCTAAACGAACTAAAGATCCTTTAAATCTCTTTGATAGTAAGAAAGTTATAGGCTACATTCATTTTAATCGAAGCAATTATGCCAAGGCATTGGAATATTACATTGGCGCCTTGCATTTGGCAGATTCACTCAAACTCGAGACCAGAATATTTACCGGATACAATAATGTAGGTACAGTTTATGATGAGCAAGGAAATTATGATAAGGCTTTAGAGTATTATCTTAAAGCGATGGAACTCTCCAAAAAGGCCAATGACAGCCTAGGGCATACCATTGCTTTGATGAACGTTGGATGGATATACGATAATCAAAATAAAGAAACTGAAGCACTGGAATATTATCATAGATCACTTGAACTGAGCAAGCTGATAGAGGATCATGAAGGAGTGGCTTTTACATCACTCAATATGGGGCTTATCAACCTCGAAAAAAGCGAATATCAATTAGCAATAAAAATGTTTGAACGATGCATAGCGGTGTGTAGAGAGCAGGACAACTATAATTACCTTGTGGTTGACGCCTTAAATCCTCTGGCTATGACATATTTCAAAAAAAATCAATTTCAGAAAAGTATTAAAAAAGCACGGGAGGCTTTGACGTTAGCTTCCGAAATAGATTATAAAAAGGGTATGAGTAAGGCAAGTGGAATACTTTCCCGAAACTATGAGAAGCTCAGATATTTTGAAAAATCCTTGTTCTATTTCAGAATGGAAAAAGCATATAACGATAGCATCTTTAATCTCGAAAAAACCAAAGCTATGAGTAATATGCAGGCTAACTATGAACTGGAAAAGAAACAAATGCAAATTGAGTCCTTGAATAAAGACCAGCTATTGAAAGATGAAGTTATTAGCTATCATGCCATGCAACGCAATGCTTTGATTACCGGCTTTGCATTTCTTTTGATCATAGCCTTCATACTTATCAAGAGTAATAACCAAAAGCAAAGCATCAATAAATTACTTAATGAAAAGAATTTGGAGATTCAGAACAAGAACGATGAACTAGCTGCCTTGAATGAAGAGATCATTCAGCAAAATGAATCCATCGTTCAGCAAAGGAATCGTCTGGAAGATCTGAACAATATCAAGGACAATTTATTCTCTATTGTTTCCCACGACTTTAGAGGACCTTTGAGATCCCTTAAGGGAATGCTGAATCTATGGCTCATGGGAGATCTAACGCAAGAGGAAACAAATTTGCTTGCTAAGGAATTGGATGAAAAGGTGGAGTTAACCAGCAATTTTTTGGAAGACCTTCTGTCCTGGGCCAAGAGTCAGATGCAAAACATGGATCCCAAACCAAAGGCTTTTTATTTGAAGAGGATAATTGAGGAAAATATACGACTTCAGCAACCATTGGCTGATAAGAAGTCTATTAATGTCAATTCTCTGATTTCAGAAGATATAAGAGCACATGCAGACCTTGAGATGATTAAACTTGTGGTACGTAATCTTCTCTCCAATGCCATTAAATTCTCCTCGGAAAAGGATGTAATCAATTTGACAGCCTATAAAGGGGATGGTTATGTTACCATTTCAATCCAGGACACAGGCGTAGGGATCAGCAAGGAAGATCAGGCTAAACTTTTTGAACTGGAAACTTATTCTACTATAGGTACAGCCAATGAAAAAGGAACTGGCCTGGGCCTTTTGCTATGTAAAGATTTTGTTGAAAAGAATGGTGGGAAAATTTGGGTTGAAAGCAAACAGGGAAGCGGGAGCACTTTTAAATTTACGGTACCACTCTATTTTGAGGAGTCTGAAAGCACCTCGTTTAGCGCATAATTCTTTGGAAAAGTTTGCATAAAACTGCATCCGAATCGTACCTTCCTCGTTGTATGAAAAAAACTTCATGAAACTTGAAGAAGAGAGGGAGTTGGTTTGGAAGGCTAAAAAGAATCCAAAGGCATTTGGCCAACTTTATGATCTCTACTACCCTCGCATTTTTGGTTATGTATATAGAAGAGTAGCCGACTTTGATATTGCCAGGGATGTCACTTCGGAAGTATTTTTAAAAGCTTTCTTAAACATTCATAAATTTCGCTGGAAAGGCATATCCATTTCGTCCTGGTTTTACAGAATAGCTACACACGAAGTCAACAGCACTTTCCGTAAAAAGAAATATTCCCCTGATTCTCTTAATCAACTACTGGATCAGGTTGGTTATGAAATGCCTGATCCCTCAAGTTTGGAAAACGAAAAACTTGAAATAGAGAGGGAGATAAAAGAGTATAGTGATTTTCTACAGATCCAGACGATACTTTCCCGGCTCTCAGTAAAATATCAGGAAGTAGTGGCCTTGCGTTACTTTGAACAAAAGAGTATAAAAGAAATTTGTGAGATTTTAGATAAAAAAGAAGGTACGGTAAAATCATTAATTTCCAGAGGATTGGAACATATAAGGAAAAAACTATAAAAAAATGCAACGGATTTGCGTGTCTCTCATTCTATGTTTGAGACATGCTTAAATCTTTATCAGCGCAGCAACAAAATAAATTATCAGGCCTGTTAAAGAATTTCATGATGGATAAAAAAGAATTCAATAAAAAGATGGAAGAGTTGGAAACTCCTGAAGTACACCCCCAAAGACATCAAAAACAGTTCAAAATGTATCTGATCAACACAAAAAAATCCGCTACCTTTGGTATCCTGTTTATTTTAACACCATTCCTTTTCTTATTTGGGGTATTATTCAAGTATTACCTGAAAATTGATTTTGGAATTTTTACAGGTTTTCAGGAGTGGTTGATTTCGCTGGAAGACATTTCATTATTTGCTACCTTCATGGTGAGATTTTTACTTCTGGGAGGACCGCTAATTGCCATATTGATCAACCTGATTGCTATTCTTCATTTTCAATATGACAGCATTGCAAAAGAAATTTCCTTGACTATTCGGATAAAATGGTTGAACATTTTAATCATTGCCCTCTGCACTTTGATCATGTCAATTTTCTTTTTCTACTTGCTTGTTGAAAATATTAACCATCCGTAAGGGATTGACCACCTGTCTAAAGCACTTTAGTTGGATTCCTGTTTTCATCTACAGCAACAAAGGTGAAGATCCCTTCAATAGCTCTTTCTCTATGATTGGAATACATTTGTTCAATAAAGATATTTACACGGATCTTTAGACTGGTTGTTCCTACCTTGATCACTTTTCCTTCCAGCTCAACCAAGGTTCCTGCCGGAATTGGTTTTTTAAAATCGACTTTATCCGATGATACGGTTACTACCCTCTTTCTGGAAAAGCGAGTAGCTGTAATGAAAGCAACTTCATCCATGAGTTTGAGAGCCGTTCCGCCGAAAAGGGTATCATAATGATTTGTTGTGTTGGGGAAAACCGCTTTAAAAATTGAAGTGGTAGCTGCCTCAATTCTGTTCCGGATCTCGGTTTCTGTGGACATATGGAATGCATTTAATAAAAAGGAACGCCTTCAGGCGTTCCTAAACTATTTATCTGAAATAAAACCATTTGCTCCTTTTCGTTAAGAAAAGTACCGGTTTGCACGTTATTCTAATCTTAATACCCTTTCCAATTTGAACGTTGGAGATGAGCGTTTTGTTTAATAACTTTTAGTCTTGTACCCTATGGTGTGATCCTAAATCACTGGGTTATAGTGGGTATCCCTGTTTTCCCTTGAATTGAAACTTTCTATTTCGGAAATTGAAATAGTATTCAAGTGGATTTGATCTCTAAACTTTTATTTCTTAACAAACAAGTTCGGAACTACAATCGCAGGAACAGCCTCCCTATTTTTACCTTTTTGCCAGCGGCAATCAGAAACCATAACCTTCAGTAAATTTAACTAAAGTTTTTGACAAGACAAACGCTACTTGATAGTGATTGAGCTCCCTTTAATTGGAATGATATAACTGACTTTCTCTTAAACTCCCCAATCTTATTTAAACCTAATTTTTGACATAAAAAAAGAGCCGTCCTTAGTAGATAGGACAGCTCTTTTTTTGTATAAATTGCCTCTTTGAGCTACTGACTTAAAATCTAATTTTAAGAGAAGTGTTCCAGGTTCTTCCAAATCCAAAGAAAGCGATATTGTCATCAAACCTACCTTCTTCAACAATATTGGTTTCAGATTCTGAAATATATTCCTTATCAAACAAATTGTTGATATTTAATCCCCAGGTTAAATCAGTAGACCCAATTTTAAAACCGTACGAAATGCCAGTGTCTACCAAACTGTAAGAAGGTAGTTCCAATGCCTGATTTCCTGGTGTTGCAAAGGTTTCATCCGTGGCTACATTATAGTCGGCATACAAGGCATCAGCGTAGTAGTAGCTACCATAAAATCTTAGATTCTTTACTGCTTCCCATGTTACGCCCAGACGAGCGGAGGTCTGAGCCGCATCACCTACTTTAACACCATCTAGGAAAAGCTGGAACTGACCTATTTTTTGTTGGTTGTCATCAAATACATCTGCAGTCACATTGTCACCGTAGCTCCAATCACCAATGGAAACCATCCCATTGATTGTCAAATTAGGTACCGGTCGCACAACCAAGTCCAACTCAACCCCGGTATGGACCTGATCGATTCCTGCAAGGTTTGCAGTTCCATCACCGCTCTGAAGTGTAACCGACCTGTTCAAAAATCTGTTTGTCCAGGCAGTTCGATACAAGTTTAAGTTTGCATTGAAGTATTGAGAACGGAAACCGTAACCAACCTCAAACGCAGTGATCCTTTCATTTTCAATGTCCTCGTTGATGTCGTTCACAAAGTTCAGGAACACATTGTCAAAAATAGGTTGTCTTGAAATCAATCCTACATTGGCAAAAACATTATGATGTTCATCGATGTTGTAGTTGGCCCCTGCTTTTACATTTCCTCCGAGAAAGTTTTGCCAATCTGTTTCCTGTTGCGGATCCCCATCTAAATAATTGAAGTAATCAATTCTCTTAAACCCTTGATTGGAAACAGAAACGGTCCCAAATACTGAAAGATCTCCTTTAGTGTATTCTAATTGCCCAAAGGTACCGATCCATTTCACCAAACCATCATTATGATAATTCAACTTTTGATCATCTTTTAATTCAGCAAGTGCTTTGGACTCCTTTTGTTGTGTTATAAAATTACCCTGTATGTTAATATTTCTGTTAGTGTAATAGGCATCAGCACCAAGTAGGTTATCAACTCTCCTGTAGTGAATCCCACGATAGTGGCGCATGTCAAGGCCGACCACTAATGTTAAGTTTTTGTTTAATGAATGTGTTAGATTTGAAAGTACTCCTACCCAGTTATGCGCATTCATTGAAGCCCTTCGGATAAATCCGTTTCTGGCACTATTTGAGACAACAAATTTATCAGCAAAATAACCTCTTCTGTTATCGACATCGGGGTTTTCTACTCCCCAGGTTTCTTTTGGATCTCCAAAATCAGGTACATCGGTTCCGCTGTTCCATCTTACAATGTCATCGAAACGGACCTGACCATTGGCATCTTTAAACCTGCTCGAAGTTTCAAAACTCCCGTTCAATCTTCCACGTGGGCCTGTTCCCCCACCTCTACCATACGAGACATAGGCTGTAGTAGCTAATTCGGTTCTCTCTGAGATGTTCCAATAATGGTTCAGGAATATTTTTGGTTTATGGTAGAAATTCCTTCTCCAGGTAAATTCTTCACCATTCAAATTACCCCATAAGTGATTATACTTGATGCCTCTTTCTCTGAATGTGGAGATCGTTATACCGTCAAAAGTTCCAATGGTTCTTTGGTGATGCCATTGTGGTGCTCCGATAGCAGTAAGGTTTATAGAATGAGAACTGTTAAATACTTTGGCGATGGAAGCGAAATAAGAATAAGCTCTGAATTTGGTTCCATCTACATAGCCATCGCCTCTCGTATGTGTACCCTGAACTGTAAATGCCCAGCCATTCTCTCCCAATCCGGTGCTCAAAACCAATCCTACCTTGGCATAACCATCATTACCAATTGAAGTTTTAAAAGCGCCGCCTTTTTTGTTATTAGCTGCATTTGTTATAATGTTAATGGTACCACCAACAGAGGAAACAGCTAGTTTGGATGCGCCCAAACCTCTCTGCACCTGGATGCTACTTGATACATCACTTAACCCGGCCCAGTTCGACCAGAAAACCCAGCCATTTTCCATATCGTTAACCGGGACGCCATTGATCAATACTGCAGTGTTTCTTTGATCGAATCCTCTAACGTTGATTCTTGAATCACCAAATCCACCGCCTTGTTTGGTTGCATAAACAGATGGAGTCACTTTTAGTATTTCAGGGAATTCCTGGTTTCCAACTCTGGCCTCGATTTCTTGTCCTTTAATAGTCGAAACCGCAACCGGAGTTTGACGGTCAATGGCTACGGAAGCAATTACTTCAACCTCTTTCAGGCCAATTGAGGCTGCAGAAATACCAATGGTTCCAAGATTAACTGTTTTACCACTGGTTACTTTTACAAGCATTTCTCTGTTATCAAATCCAACATAAGACACCACAACCGTCTTGCTGCCTGTTTCAACATTGTCAATCGTGAAATTACCTTGGATGTCTGTTGTGGCTCCAATTGTTGTTCCTTTAATAAGAACAGTAGCACCAATCAGAGCTTCATTATTACTGTCATCAACAACCTTACCGGTTATTGCACCCGTTTGGGCAAAAGCACCACCACAGAGTATTAGTAGTGATAGAAAAAACAATAGTAGACTTTTTCGCATGGGTTAGCTTTTTTGGTAAATGAATTATTTTATTTTCCCTCAAATGTATTCATTCTTTATGAACTAGTTTTTAACACAATTTAAATTTTATTTTAATAAAATAGTAAAAAAACACACCGTAATTTGCGGTACATTTCTCGATATTTGGAAAGAAAGTCGTTAGTCAAGTAACCATTGTTCTACGATGTTTGGAAGGGAAAATGGTCATTAACGGCCTGAGTACATATTTTCCTTATTTTAACCCGAAACGGGTTAAATTCAAGCAAAGGCCTGTATTAAGTTTTTGTTATGTCAGATATGTTCAATTATTGTTGAGGGAATGCTCAAAATTAGTGAATGATCCTGGCCTTCTCCTTTTTGTATAAAACCCTTATCTTTCAATGATCGTATCCAGGCTTTAATGATAAACACATAAACCACCATTGTACAACTCAGCAATGGTAGGTTCCTTGGATAAACTGGGAACCATTCAAAACAAAAACTTAACAAATGAAAAAACTAACGCTACCATTTTTATGTTTCCTTTTTCTTTTCTTTCAGTTAGATGCCCAGGTAACACTTGATTATTATTTACCAGCAAATGTTACCTATAATTCATCCATACCAACTCCGGAATCCATCCTTGGCTATGAGGTGGGTGAATGGCATGTAAACCATGATCAACTGGTTAAGTACATGGAAGTCCTGGCAGAGGCTTCAGAGAGAATCAAGCTTGAAGTATATGCCAAGACATACGAGGATCGTAAATTACTTTTGCTGACAATCACTTCCCCTCGCAATCATGAGAATCTTGAAAGCATTAAATCTGATCATGTAAAACTCACTGATCCATCCGCATCGGTTACATTGGATACTGAGAATATGCCAGGTGTGGCTTGGATGGGGTATAGTGTGCATGGCAATGAACCTAGTGGTACCAATGCTTCTCTGCTCGTAGCTTATTATCTGGCGGCAGCACAGGGACCTGAAATTGAAAAATTATTGGATGAGACGGTTGTCTTGATGGATCCTATGATCAATCCTGATGGGAATATGAGATTTTCCACTTGGGTAAACAGCAGAAAAAGTATGAACCAGGTCACGGATCCAAACAACATGGAGCAAAATGAATACTGGCCCAGGGGGAGAACCAACCATTACTGGTTTGATCTGAACAGAGATTGGTTGCCTTTGCAACATCCGGAATCAAAAGGCAGAATTGAAAAGTTCCATGAATGGAAACCAAACGTTCTTACAGATCATCATGAAATGGGAACCAATTCAACTTTTTTCTTTCAACCCGGTGTGCCCTCAAGGAACCACCCTATCACACCACAAAGAACATTTGAATTAACGGAAGAAATTGGTAAGTATCACGGAGCTGCCCTTGATAGCATAGGATCTTTTTATTATTCTAAGCAAGGTTATGATGATTTCTACTATGGGAAAGGATCTACTTATCCAGATGTAAACGGAGCTGTCGGAATCTTATTTGAGCAAGCCAGTTCTCGTGGGCATGCCCAGGAAAGTGTTAATGGTATATTGCGATTTCCCTTTACCATTAAAAACCAATTTGCCACTTCTTTGTCTACGTTGAAGGCTACTCATAACCTCCGTGTGCAATTATTGGATCATCAAAGAACGTTTTACAGCACTGCTAAAAAACAGGCTTCTGCCGATCCGATCAAAGCAATTGTTTTTGGAGCGGAGAAGGATAGGTCCCGCCTTTATAATCTGGCTGAGATCCTAAAGCGTCATCAAATTGAGATTTATGAATTAAGCCAACAACTCAATGTTGGCAATAATCGCTATGAACCAAATAAAAGTTTTATCGTGCCTTTGGATCAAAAACAATATCGATTGATCAAAGCATTGTTTGAGAAGAGAACATCTTTTAAAGATAGCCTTTTTTATGATGTCTCAGCCTGGACGCTGCCTTTGGCATTTAATCTAAATTACACTGAATTAAATACGAAGACCTACAAGCCTCAATATCTGGGTAAAAAGATAGAGAATCTGGTGAGGCAAAAAGGGAAATTGATTGGGGGTACAAGTGATTATGCCTATGTTTTTGAGTGGTTTGGTTATTATACTTCCAGGGCACTTAATCGGTTGCATGAAGCCGGTATTAGGGTAAAGGTAGCCACTGAACCATTCCAGGCTGCTAATGGTCAGAAGTTCAACTATGGAACTATTTTAGTGCCTGTCAGTACACAGGATGTCAGCCAGGAGAAAGTCACGGAGATCATTGGAAAAATTGTTGAAGAGGATGAGATCGATGTTTGGTCTTTGCAAACGTCTGGTGTGCAAAGCGGAATTTACTTAGGCAGCGGTAGCTTCGCCAGTTTAAGAAAACCGAAAATTATGATGGTGGTTGACGATGGTGTTTCAGGTTATGATGCCGGTGAAGTTTGGCATCTCTTTGATCAGAGATTCAATATAAAGGTATCCATGTTATCAGCCAGCCGTTTCAACCGTGTAAACCTTTCTCAGTACAATACACTGATTCTGGTCGACGGTAACTATAGTGGTATTTCCGGAAAGGGAAGAGAAAAGCTGAAAACATGGATTGAACAGGGAGGTAACGTAATTGCCATGCAAAGCGCTATACAATGGCTTGCTTCAAACGGATTCTCAGATATTAAATTTAAGAAAACCACCCCTGATAGCCTTCACCTAAGGCCATATGCAACGCGAAGTAAATATAATGGCGCTCAAGTGATAGGAGGAGCCATATTCGAAACCAGGTTGGATTTGACGCATCCCATAGCTTATGGTTATGAAAAGGATCTTTTGCCAATCTTCCGAAATACTTCCACCTTTATGGAACGTAAGAAAGGTGCTTATGCGAATCCTGTAATGTATACGGCAGCCCCACTGCTCAGTGGCTATATATCCGATAAGAATGCCAAAAAATTGAGTAATACTGCTGCAGTTTGTGTCTCTGCGTTAGGAGCAGGCAGGATCATTTCCTTCACCGATGATCCAAATTTCAGGGCTTTTTGGTATGGTACAAACAAACTCTTTATGAATAGCATCTTTTTTGGCTCCATCATAAGTTCCGGATCAACGCGTTGATCCTTTTGGATTAAGTAAAAAACTTGTGGAGCAAACCTGGTATGATATACTTGCCGATTGAAAATTTATTCCCTACAATGCTGTCCGTTCTCTTTCAGAGCTTCCTGACAGGTATTAAAACAGGCCTTAAAAGCAAAATGCCCGGAAACCTACCGGGCATTTTGCTTTATTAGAGCTTGTGTGTAACTACTTTTCGTGACTTTGATTTTATCAATCAAAATTCTCCTACAATATAAGAAAATAAAACCTAAAAATCTCCTTAAAACTAAATTTTCTTGAGTCTATTATTTTGGTTGTCAACATAATAGACTCATAAATTAGTTGCTTGAAATCAGATCTTTGGCTTCTTCAAACAAACCAATGGCCTTTTGCAGAACCTCATCATGCTTGGATATTACCGGATAATACCCTTCTTCTCCCCAATATCTTCTGGCGATATTGGCTTTGATCGTTGATTTGATTACAGCCTTAGAGGTTTGATATCCATTTGAATCAAATGGTATTCCCGAAGATTTTCCAAGGGCAATTAATTCATTCAACATTTGGTCCGAAACAGTGAAGTCATTTATGAAGTCCTTCAGTTTTGTTTTTTTCAATTGTTTGTCATGCTTCTGGGAATAGTTCAGAGCATATTCTCTAAAAATACTTCTGGTATACAAACTTCTCAAATAAGTACTGTTCATAGATGTATCGATTGGAACAAAATAGTCTGGCATTATTCCACCACCTCCGTAAACAATTCTTCCACTGGAAGTTTCATATTTCAATGAATCATTGAACTTGATGCTATCAGCATGAAATAATTCACCGTGTTCATAACGATTCATGATGTCTTTATCGTATTCTTCGCTACCATTTTCGTAAGGCTTTTGAATAGACCTGCCTGAAGGTGTATAATACCTTGAGATAGTCAGTCTGAGCTCAGATCCGTCATTCAAATCAATGGGAACCTGTACCAATCCTTTTCCAAATGAGCGCCTGCCAACAATGAGTGCACGATCATTATCCTGTAGTGCTCCGGATACGATTTCGGAAGCAGAGGCACTTCCCTGATCGATAAGTACAATCAAAGGTTCTTTTTCGAATGATCCTTTGATCCTGGCCCTGGCCTCGGTGTCATAACGATTCTCCTTTCCTTTGGTATAAACAATCAGATCATCACCACTTAAAAATTCATCACTGATCTCGATGGCTCTTTGCATTATACCACCACCATTTCCTTTTAGGTCCAGAATAAGCTTCTGCATTCCCTGTTCCCTCAATTTTGTAAGCTGTTCTTTGAACTCATCATAGGTATTAGTGCCGAACCTGCTAATTTTAATATAACCAATTTCGTCGTTGATCATATAACCTACATCCACAGTATTTTGAGGGATTTTATCTCTGGTAATGGTGAAGTCCAACAACCCTTTTTCGCCTTTTCTTTTAATCTTCAAATTGACCTCACTGCCTTTATGGCCTCTTAATTTATCAAAAACGTCGTATGAGTTAATACCGATACCTGCTATATTCTCCCCGTCTACATTGATGATTTGATCACCGGATTTCAAACCAATGGCTTCTGATGGACCTCCATGGATAGGAGCTACTACATACAATGTATCTCTGAAAATGCCAAATTCTATTCCAATTCCATCAAAGCCACCCTCAAGGTGAGATTTAGCAGCAGCTACATCTTCAGAGGGAATGTATACCGTATGCGGGTCAAGCTTTTCAAGCATTTCCTTAATTGCATATTCCGCCAGCTCATCAGTATTTACTTCATCTACATAATCCCTTTGAACGTACGTCAATATCTCCCTGAATTTCTGAATATTACTATAAATAGCTTCTCCGGAAGGATTGTTTCCCATTGTCGCACCAACCAAAATCCCAGCAGCAATTCCAATGGACATCAGGATTGGTAACCTTATACTAAATTTTGAATTCGAAGTCTCTCTCACAACAATATCTTTTAATTAAAATAAATATTCATTCTTTAAAACTCGTCAAACTTTCCGACGAATAAAATCCAACATAAGAGCTAAAATTACATAAATATGTTAACTTCCCTTAATAGAACGCAATATTGAAATGACTGTTTAGCTCAATATAAACTTATCAATTTCTATCCATGGATCATTTCAAGAAATAATAATGCTAATTTGTTTATATTTGCTTTTGAATTATCTCAAACAAAACAGCAGTGTCGATCACCAATAAAAAAATAAAGAATCTGGTAGGTGAAAACTACGTATATGCCTCTGTTTTGTATTATTTCGGAATAAAATTCTATGATTATTCTGAAAAAACACTCAAACAGGTTTGTGATGAAAAGGGCTTGGATATTGAGCATGTTATTACAAGCCTTGAGTCTGTTTCGAAAGGAGATGAAGCAGCTAATCTTCAACTCAGCCCTCTTCCTATTGATTTGATCATTGAATATCTGAAACATGCACATTATACTTTCATAAAGCAAAGGTTACCTTACATTGCCCGTCTTGTTGAAAACATAAATTTGAATGGATCGAGTGATCAATTGTCCAAAGATCTTAAATTGATAATTCCCTTGTTCATAGAAGATTTTATTCATCATATGTATGAAGAAGAGGATACTCTGTTTTCCTATATTCAGGCACTTCACAAAGCCAAGCAAGGAAAGTACAATCCTTCTGATCTGTATTACAAAATGGAAAGATTGTCAATCCAGAAGTTTTCAATGGAGCATGAGGCCCACGATGATGAAATGAAGGGAATTCGGGAGCTCACAGAAAACTATTCCTTAAAAAAAGGACAGGATTTGCAAATGAAGGTTCTACTATGTGAACTGAGTGCATTCGAAAAAGATTTAATAACACATGCAGTTATTGAAAATGAAGTGATGTTTCCAAAGGCACTGGTACTGGAAAAGGAAGTGAAGAGCATGTTAAAAGAGAGGATCCGGTTCAATTAGTTTTCATGGGAAGAATTTTGGCAATAGACTACGGGACAAAACGCGTGGGGCTTGCGGTAACTGATCCCTTGCAAATAATAGCAACACCATTGACTACCGTCCATCCTAAAGAGTTGGTAGAATTTCTCAAAGAATATCACAAGCAGGAAACAATCGAAAAATTTGTTATTGGATTACCAAGGGACCTGCAAAATCAGGATACTAATGCCACGCAAGTAACCGAGAATTTTATAAAACATTTAAAAAAGGTTTTTCCAAATCAGACTGTGCATACGGTAGATGAGCGATTCACTTCTAAAATTGCTTTTAATGCAATGTTGGAGGGAGGAATGAAAAAAAAGGATAGGAGAAAAAAGGAGAATATTGATAAACTGAGTGCCACAGTCATTTTACAATCATTTTTAGAAAGCAACCAACTATTATGATTTATCCTATAGTAGCCTATGGCGATCCTGTACTTAAAAAGAAAGCCGTTGATATAGAACAAGGATCGATAAATTTGGAAGAGTTAGTCCAAGACATGTTTGAGACAATGTACAACGCTCAAGGTGTTGGATTGGCCGCTCCTCAAATCGGAAAAAGTATTCGTGTTTTTGTCGTTGATGGAAAGCCAATGGACGACGACAATATGGACAATTTCAAGAAAGTTTTTGTCAACCCAAGAATTTTGGAAGAAGATGGAGATGACTGGCCTTTCGAGGAGGGTTGTTTAAGCATACCGGATGTCCGCCAGGAAATTTTAAGACAACCAAAATTGAAGATCAAATACTTTGATGAGCAATGGAACGAATACGAAGAAGTATATGAAGGCTTGAAGGCGAGAATTATTCAGCACGAGTATGATCATATTGAAGGCGTTCTTTTTACAGATCACCTTTCACCATTCAAAAAGAGGTTATTGAAAGGGAAGTTAGCTAATATCAGTAAGGGGAATGTTAAGGTAGAATATGCTATGCGGTTTCCTGATAAAAAAGGAAAATAACTCATAACATTTTCCTGTTTTCCAGCTTCATTGTTTATTTTGAGCCTTGATTTCAAGATGTTCCTTTGAGAGAATTCATAGGAATTAAATAAGATTTTCACTTTTTGAATTGAGCGCTTTGAAAATAAATTCCAAACTTCCTGAGGTGGGTACTACCATTTTTACCACCATGTCTAAAATGGCAGCTGATCATAATGCCATTAACTTATCTCAGGGATTCCCAAATTTTGATATTGATCAGGGTTTGATTGAGCTTGTAGCGAACTATATGAAGAAAGGCTACAATCAATATGCTCCTATGCAAGGTTTACCGGTATTGAGACAGAATATTAGCCGAAAAATCAAATCGCTATATGACAAGGATATCGATCCTGATTCTGAGATTACTATCTCAGATGGTGCTACAGAGGCACTTTTCTCTACGATTTCCGCAATTATCGAAAAGGATGATGAAGTTATTGTTTTTGAACCGGCATATGATTCTTATGTGCCAGCTATCACACTCAATGGAGGTATACCGGTTTATGTTTCTTTAAAAGTACCTGATTTTTCTATTGACTGGGATGAAGTTAAAGCCAAGATTTCAGACAAAACCAAGCTGATCATTATCAACACGCCGAATAATCCTACTGGTGCTATTTTAAGCAAGGAAGATATGCAGATACTTTCGGACATTGTTGATGGAACAGATATATTAATCATCAGTGATGAGGTGTATGAGCATATTGTATTTGATGGGTATAAGCACGAAAGTATTCTGAAGTATGATACCTTAAAAGAAAGGGGTGTGGCTATTTTCTCATTTGGAAAAACATTTCATGCCACCGGCTGGAAAATGGGTTATTCCGTGGCACCCGACTGGTTGACCGCGGAAATCAGAAAAGTTCACCAGTATGTTACATTTAGTGTCAATACTCCGGTTCAATGGGCCATAGCTGATTATTTGGAAGATGCGACACATTACTTGGGACTTGGTCCTTTTTATCAAAAAAAGAGAGACTTGTTTCTTAAACTAACCAATGATTCCCGCCTTGATCCAATAGTCTCAAGAGGCACCTATTTTCAACTTTTTTCTTACAAAGGAATTTCTTTGGAGGCTGATATGGAGATAGCGGAAAGGATAACTAAGGACTATGGTGTAGCGTCCATTCCCATTTCGGTTTTTTATCATAACAGAACGGATCATAAATATTTAAGATTTTGTTTTGCCAAAAAGGACGAAACACTTGAACGAGCAGCTGATATTTTATGCAGGATTTAAAGGTAACGATCATACAATCAGATCTTCACTGGCAAAGTGTAGATGCCAATTTGGCCATGTTTGAAGAAAAAATATGGCAAATAAATGATCAGAGCGATTTAATTGTTTTGCCTGAGATGTTCAATACGGGCTTTACTATGGAGGCAGAGAAATTTGCCGAGCCCATGAATAGTAAAACCTTCAGATGGATGAAACAACAGGCGGCCCAAACAGGTGCCGTAGTTACCGGAAGTTTTATTGTGCAGGAAAAGGGCAATTATTTTAATCGTCTTATTTGGATGCAACCGGACGGGAACTACAATCATTACGATAAAAGACACCTGTTTAGAATGAGCGGAGAGCACCATCATTACACCGCCGGCACCACCAGGATCATACAAAAAATAGGTGGATGGAAAATTTGTCCGATGATTTGTTATGATCTGCGTTTTCCCGTCTGGAGCCGTAGGCAGGAAACCGAAGAAATGCAATATGATTTATTGTTATTTGTTGCCAACTGGCCGGCCGTAAGAGTCAACGCCTGGGATATTTTACTGAAGGCCAGGGCCGTTGAAAATTTGAGCTATGTGATTGGTGTGAACCGTGTTGGCAATGATGGTAATGAAATACCGTATAACGGACATTCATGTGTGATTGATCCTAAGGGCAAGGAACTTTACTTTAATCATGATGAAGAATCCATAGACACCATCAGCCTTGACTATGAAATGCTGGATTCGTTCAGAAAAAAATTCCCGGCCTATCTTGATTCAGACGATTTTTCCATCGAGATATGATGCTTCGGACCATAAACTTTTTTATTCTTTTAGGGTGTTCAAGTTAATGTAGGAATATATAGATCAAATAAAAAAGGAGACTCAACCCCCCATAAACCTTAATCACTTTTTTTCGATTTTGATGATCAAGCCACCAGAGTACTATCCAGGGCTTGCACAATCCAACCAATAGGGTCAATAAAAATAGTAGTGCAAGATAAAAACTTAGTTTAGCAATGAGCAGCATTTTTTAAGCTTTAAAGATTGTTTGAGTGCTTTGAATTTAACTAAGCTGTAACTTTTTTGTATTGCTGGAGTCAACATTTTAAATTGACTAATAAAGATGCGTCTTTTTCCCGAAAGAAATGTCTTTTGAAAATAATATGTAATTTAAACTACCTCATCATGCTCAAAAGTTTCATCAAGATCGCTCTCAGGAATATGTGGCGGCAAAAGGGTTATACATTTATCAATGTAATTGGACTAGCAGTAGGTACGGCCGCATGTATTTTAATTTTGCTTTTTGTTCAGGACGAACTCAGTTATGATAAATATCACGACAAATCAGATAGAATGTACAGAGTTTCTAGGCAATGGTTCAATCAGGATGGAGAAACCAGCCTTCATCTCGGACATGTGGCTCCTCCATTTGGCCCACTTATAAAAAATGATTTTGATGGAGAAGTGCTTGAAACAGTTAGATTTCTTAATGATGATCCTCTTATAACTTATGAACAAAAGAAAATTGAAGAAGAAAGATTCTTTTTTGTAGATGGCAATGTGTTTGAGATTTTCTCATGGCAAGTACTGGAAGGCGATCCTAAAACAGCACTTTTGGAGCCGAATTCCATTGTAATGACCAGGTCAACCGCTGAAAAGTATTTTGATGATGCCGATGCGATTGGCAAAACGATCAACTACGACAATCAGGTTGATATGAAAGTCACCGCGATAGTAGAAGATGTGCCGTTGAATTCACATTTTAAGTTTGATATGTTATGCTCATTTCAAACCGTGGAGGATTTCGTTGGTTTGGAAAACTTGATGCAAAGATGGGGAAGTAATAATTATTCAACCTTCATCCTATTTCCTGAGGGAGCTGATATCACCGCATTTGAAAATAAACTGCCTGCCTTTTTGGATAAGCACCTTGGTCCCAACCGGGATGGCACACCAGCCTCAAGATCAAATAAGCTCAATTTGATGCCCTTAACAGATATACATTTGCATTCTCATTTAGATTCTGAAATTGAGGCCAATAGTGATATAGCCTATGTTTACATCTATACGATCATTGCATTTTTTATCTTAATCATAGCTTGTATCAATTTCATGAATCTGGCTACGGCACGGTCCGCTAAAAGAGCTAAAGAAGTTGGTTTAAGAAAAGTAATGGGGGCCTACAGAAGTGTTCTAATCAAACAATTTATTTCTGAGTCTGTACTTTTTGCAATATTCTCTTTAATAGTAGCTGTTGTACTGGTGGGTATTTCACTACCGGTATTTAATGATTTTGTTGGAAAGGATCTTTCATTGAACATTGTGAATAATACCTTCCTCTTAGTCCTTCTGGTGGGGATAGCACTTTTCGTAGGCTTGGCAGCCGGCAGTTATCCGGCATTCTTCCTTTCTGCTTTTCAACCTGCTGCAATTCTCAAAGGAAACTTGAAATTAGGAAATAGCAACATAAGCCTTAGGTCGGTATTGGTGGTGGTTCAATTTACCATCTCTATTACACTTATTGTAAGTGTAGGCATTGTTCAGGATCAGTTGAAATATGTGAGAAACAAAGCCTTGGGTTTTGATAAAGAAAATATGTTGGTTCTTCCCATTAGCAACGAGATCTATCAGAAATATGAATCTGTAAAAAATCAACTACTCGAACAACCGGGAATTACCACAGTAACACTTTCAAGTCGTATTCCTTCGGGAAGGTTATTGGATTCTCAGGGTGCTACGGCGGAAGTTGACGGAGAAATGAAACAAATTAGATTCAGGATTGCAGATATTCATATTGACCACGATTACCTCAATTCTTTTGGAGTGAAATTTATTGCCGGAAGAAATTTTGATATTAATCGCACAAGCGATTCGACTGAGGCATTTATATTAAATAAAGCTGCGTTAAGCGCTATCGGATGGAAGACTGCCGAGGAAGCAATTGATAAAGAGTTTCAATATGGTATGAGAAAAGGCAACATCATCGGGGTTGTTGATGATTTTCATTTTGAATCCCTGCACCAGACGATTGCCCCTATGGTATTCCTGATTACTTCGGGAAGAGCCAGGAGTATTGCTGTTAGAGTAAAAAATGGATTTGAAGATGAGACATTGGCTTACCTGAATGAACAATGGTCATATCTCAGACCCGGATTTCCATTCACTTATTTTTGGGTTGATCAGCGATTCAGTGAGCAATATACCAATGAAGATAAGCTGGCTAAGGTGGTTCGTTACTTTTCTGCACTGGCCATTATCATAGCATCATTAGGATTGTTCGGCTTAGCTTCATTTACAGCTGAGCAGCGTTTCAAGGAAATCGGGATCAGGAAAGTATTAGGTGCTTCTGTAGGTCAGATATTGATGCTCTTGACCAAGGGATTTACAAGATTGGTAATCATTGCATTCATTATAGCATGCCCTTTGGCCTGGTATTTCATGGATGGATGGCTAGAAAATTTTGCCTATCAAACTGATTTTAATCTGCTAACATTCGCGATTGGCGGACTTATTGCAGCTGTGATCGCCTGGCTTACGGTAAGCTATCAATCTGTTAAGGCTGCAAGAGTAAATCCCGTAGAGTCTATCAGACAGGAATGATGTAGAATCGACTCTCTGTTTACATAATCAGGAATTTCAAAAAAACGAAAAACAATAACCTCAAAGAGGCGAACTAGCTTTTTTCTTATTTTCGCTAATTTGAAACATTAGATTTTCCTGACTTTTAACCGTAAACTGTTGAGCACCACAGAAACAGAACTGAATGCCATAGCTGCTCCTGCTATCATAGGATCCAGCAGGAATCCATTAATGGGATATAATACACCTGCAGCTATGGGTATGGTAATTACATTATAGAAAAAGGCCCAGAACAAATTTTCTTTAATTGTTCTGACCGTCTCTTTGGATAACCTGATAGCATTGGCAATCTGTGAGAGATCCCCTTTTAAAATAGTCATGGGGGCACTTTCCATAGCAATATCTGTTCCGTCTCCCATGGCGATCCCAAGGTCTGCCATGGCCAAGGCTGGGGCATCATTGATACCATCCCCGGCCATGCCTACTATCCTGCCTTCGGCTTTTAGTTCTTTAACTACATTGGCTTTATCTGCAGGCAGTAATTTGGCTCGAACATCCTCAATGCCAACACTGGAAGCTACCTTCTCTGCAGCCTCCCGAATATCTCCTGTCAGCATGATTATATTAATCCCTGCCTGTTGCAATTTTTTGACAGCTTCATAAGAGGTCTCTTTAATTTCATCCGCAATACCAATGATACCAATTACTTCATCCATTGCAGCACAGAATACCAATGTTTTCCCTTCATTTTTTAATCGCTCAAATTTGTGCTTGATTTCATCGGTCAAAACAAATCCTGTTTCAAGCAGGAGTGCCTCGTTACCTATAAAAAAGGTTTTGTTCCGGTACGTTCCTTTTATTCCCAGGCCTGGAAGATTTTTGAAATCTTCAATTGCGGCTTCTCCGGCATCCGGGAGATAATCCATAATCGCTTTAGATAAAGGGTGTCCGGATTTTTTTTCCAGTGTATGGATGATCTTTTCAATCTCTTTTTCAGAGACCAGCTTACTTTCATTTAAGTAAAAATCGGTCACTTTTGGTACGCCTTTGGTTACTGTTCCTGTTTTGTCAACCAATAAAACATCAAGATGCTTTGCTATTTCAAAGGCACTGGCATCTTTTACCAAAATTCCCGACTTAGCAGCCTTTCCGATACCCACAGCAATTGCGGTAGGTGTTGCCAGACCAAGAGCACAAGGACAGGCTATGATCAACACAGTAACAAAAATAAGTACGGCATGAGTTAATTGTGGCGATGGTCCAATGAAGTACCAGATCAAAGCACTCCCGGTGGCTATTAGAATCACAATTGGCACAAAGATGCCGGCAACTTTATCTGCCAATTTCTGAGCTGGTGCTTTGGTCCCCTGAGCATCTTTTACTAACCTAATGATCCTCGCAAGCATAGTAGCCTCACCTACCTTCATTGCACGCATATACAAGTGCCCGGATATATTAATTGTCCCTGCAATCAATATATCATCCTGTTTTTTTTCAACCCCCAATGGTTCTCCTGTAATCATACTTTCATCAACAGTAGCACTACCATTTGTAACTATACCATCCACCGGGATTTTTTCTCCTGGTTTAACTATTAAAATATCTCCTATCCGAACCTCTGATATAAGTACCAGCTCTTCCTTTTGATCAACAAGTCTTGTGGCCTCATTTGATTGAAGTCCTATAAGCATTTCAATGGCCGAGAAGGTCCTGCCCTTTACCCTGGATTCAATAAAGTTTCCAAGTAGGATAAAGGTGATAATGACGACCGCAGATTCAAAATATACATGGGCGGGAATTCCTTTTGAAATAAAATAATTGGGAAAAACTGTTACTATAGCACTGTACAAAAAAGCCGTTCCAGTACCAAGGGCTATCAATGTATCCATATTGGCTGTAAGATGCCTGGTCTGCTTCCAGGCACCTACGAAGAATTTCTGACCACTCCAAACAATTACCGGAAATGTCAAAAATAACATGATCCAATTTGCATATGGCACATCGGTAAATACCATGGCCAATAGAAAAACCGGGAAACTAAAAATTGTGGCTAGGATTAACCTCCTTCTAATATCACGATATTCCTCCTCCCTTTCCTTTCTAAGTGTATTTGAATCTTCCTCCTTTACAAGATCATAGCCAATACCTTTAACACTTTTTTTGAGTGATTTAAAGGAGATTTTATGATCATCAAATTGTATGGTTGCTGTATGATTGCCGTAATTTACCGTAGCCTCCTCAACACCTTTCTGTTTCTTCAGGACTTTTTCCACATTAATAGCGCAGGCAGCGCAAGTCATCCCTTTAACGGTATAAGCGTGTTTTTCCAGCATCTCTGCATTCTTATTCTTCATATCCTTATGCTGTTTCTTCCCCAAATTTAAACGAATAAGATTTAAAGAAGGTGCTTCTAAGTATCACTTTGGCTTTTGAAATGAATTACATTTGTGATCCATTCGTTAAAGTGAGGGCATTTTTCAAGTAATGTTTCCAATCCAATATCGTTTAACATCATATTTCCTTCGAGTACTTTATCATACCCAGGATAATGACTCAGTATCCTTTTGGATGGTGATGTATCAGTACCCTCATTTATATCTTCGGGATTTTGATGTGAGTTGATAATTTCTTTTAATCCATCTAGATTTGCTTCATTCCTTTCAAGGTTTTGCTCAAATCCTTTAGGATGGGCAAAAAGGAAAGCCTCAAATTCATGCAACTGAATATAGGGAAGGAAATTCTTTGGAGAAGATAAATATTCTTTTAGGGAATTTTCCAGAAATTTCACTCTTTTTAATGGTTCAGCAAATTCCACCCGATCAGAATAGTTTGGAAATACCGAAGGCAATCCGTAATAATCAAGGAAAGTAGAAACCATTCCATTTGGAGTTGAATTAATCAATTTTTTCAAATCCCCGATGAATTGATTGAAATTACCATTGGTAAGACCACCTCTGAATTTTATACCATCCCTCATGATCTTTGTGGATACAATTATCGGTGTGGCATAAATACCTCTTACTTGTAAATAAGGAGCCAATATTTCCTTTACAAACATTTCTTCGGTTTGGCCTTCCACTAAAATATTCAATTGCATAGTGCTATGGCCTACCTCCTAGAATGTTTTTTTCCCATGCATCCCCTAGGCTATAGTCCTCCAGCCAAGATTCTATCTCGATTTGTTGTAGTCTTCTGAAGCTTGAACCTTTATTCAATCTTTCTACTATAATCAAATCTTCATAATTAAATTGATTCACCAGGGTTACGGACTGTGTTGAAACTATTATTTGCGCTTTTTGAGAAGCCTTTCTAATTAATGCTGCCAGTGTTTGAATCGCAGCAGGATGTAGACCTAATTCTGGTTCATCAATAATGATAGTGCTCGGAGGCTCCGGTTGTAGTAGAAGTGTGGCCAATGCCACCATTCTTATAGTACCATCTGACAACTGATGAGCATTAAAATATTCATCATTCCCTTTTTCTTTCCATTCCAATCTTATATTTTCAGGGCTTCTTCTGAGCGGCTTTAAAATGAAGGAGTCAAAAAATGGGGCTATTTGCCGTATAGTACTTTCTATTTTTTTTAAAGATATTGGCTTAGCTTCTTTGAGATAAAGTAGAAAAGCTGCCAGATTACTGCCATCTCTTCTCAAAAAACGATTATCATTTATGTTGCAAGTCTGTTTAATGGGAGAACTTCTACTCGTATCATGGAAATGATAAATTTCAAAATCAGCCAGTGCAATTTGAACATATTCAGGTATGCCACCATAGCCATACATTTTTTTGTGATTCATAGCCATCTCATCCAACCTTGATTCTCTGTAGCCAGTAATCTGTGAATCTTTTGAGTGTGAATGAAACAAAGCTCTTTCTTGTGAAAAGAAAAAAGAATCATCATTGCTGGCTTTTAACTCCATGTAATAAGCATTCTTATTGCTAAAATCCAAGCTGCCTGATAGTTTGGATGATTTTTTCAAACCATAATACAAAATAGAATTAGCTCCGGATTGCTCTGCTACATAGTTTTGAAGATTTTTATCAGCAATTTGTTTCAGAAGCTTTAAGAATGAAATAAAATTAGTTTTACCTACTCCATTTGACCCAATTAATATATTGATCTCATTAAGTGGAAATTCTTCAAGTAGGCGAATAGATTTATAGTTCTTAATTGTGATTTTTTCAATCCTCATGCTGGCATAAAAATAATGGGTTTTACGCAATTATACATTTTTGTTGTATGAATTAAAATACAACAGGAAATCAAGCTTCTGATTTTGCCTACAAAATACTTTTTATTCAAAATCGTTCCGTTAATATCGCCAGACAAGTTTTAATTCCATCTTTAAAATTTCCTAACCTTAAATTTTCATTGGGGCTATGTTGATTATTATCAGAATTGACTGTTGGCACAGAAACAGCAGGAATTCCGAGTGTTGTGACAAAAGGAGAGATAGGAATAGATCCTCCTGCAATCCGAATCCTTACAGGCTCCTGATCAAAGGCTCTTTTCATGGCTTTATATAACCACTGTCCGATTTCAGTATTAAAATCTGTTCTAAATGCTCTGTAAGATGTTTTATAGTCAAATGAAATGAGTTTGGTATATTTTGCTCTTTCTTCCTCCGTAGGTTTTTCATCAACAAAATGAAAGCCTTGTGTCTCAATGTGCTTTTTGATAGACTGGATCAATTTCTCAGGATCACTTTCAGGAACTGTCCTTACGTCAATTTCGGCAATTGCCTCATCTGGTATGATGGTTCTGACTTTCTTTCCAACCCAAGCGGACGAAAGACCTCGGATATTCAGCGATGGATATTGAATGGATTCCTGATAATTGTCTGATACCTTATCGATAGCAGCAATACCAATTTTTTTCCTGATGGCATTTTCGTCATCAGGAACATTTCTCAGGATCTCTTTGGTCTTATCATCTATCTCAATACCATCATAATATCCGGGGATGATTACCCTACCATGATCATCTTTCATACTTGCTAACAATTTCGACATGGTTAAGGCTGGGTTAGGAACATAGTTGCCGTAATGCCCGCTATGTTGTGGGACCCGAGGGCCGAAAGTTTTTAGTGTTATGGTTGAAATGCCTCTGGCTCCAAATGTTAAAGTGGGTTGATTCGATATATGTCTTGGACCATCTAAAATCACAAACATATCAGCCTTTAATTCATCTTTATATTTTTTCACGGCGCCAGGTAGGTGAGGAGAACCTAATTCCTCCTCAAAATCCATAATCACTTTAATGTCGTAGTTTGGTTTCCAATGTTTGCTATCGATGATGTCAATGGCTGCCAGAAACATATTAATAGGCCCTTTGGCATCGGAGGCTGATCGAGCGAATATTCTCCAGTCGTCCTCAGTCCCTTCTTTTACTTTTTCCCAATCAAGTGTCTTCCATTTCCCTTGGCTATCAGACATCTTGACAACCGGTGTATAAGGACTTTCCTGCTCCCACTTGCTTGTATCAACGGGTTGTCCATCCACCTGAATATAAAACAGTACTGTTCTTTTAGCATTCTTTACATTTCTGCTAGCCAACATCAGGGGAGGTCCGCCGGTTGTTAAAATGACATTTTTAAATCCTCTCTTTTTAAAAAGCTCATCGCAAAATTCGACATTCTTATCGACATGATCAGGATAGTGGGCGTCATTAGGAATACTTAAAAATTCTCGCAGTTCCTGAAGCGCGATGGGAAATTGTTCGGCACTTAAGGCGTCTAATTGATTTTTATCTAATTTCTGACCAAAGCTTAAGTGGATTCCAAAAATTAACGAACATATCAGTGAGGTAGTCTTTAATTTCATAATTGTATATTCTTAGAGGACAAATTGTTATGATTTCCAGTGCTGAATGCTATCTTTTTGACTTCAACACATCAACACCTCAACACTTCATAAATAAACAAATGAAAGTTAAGGCTTTGGGGTAAGAAACCAAAGGGCTGATCATAAATCGGATTAATGTTTCCTTAGCACAATGATTTCCGGATTAATTCGGTCTAATTTGATATTTAAATTCAATTTATCATCAATGTTTTCTAATTTCGGCATTTCATATTTATTAAAATAAATTTTGGAGCCTCGCGAGATATTTCAGAAACGTATCAATGAATTTAAGGAAGTAGCAGAAGCGTTGAAAATTCAATCCAACCGCTTTTCCATTATCCGTATTGTGTGCTTTTTACTGTCAATCGTATTGTTGGTTTATTTTGCCAATGCGGGTAATCTCGGAGCGCTTTTGGCTGTGGTCCTGATTTTCCCGTTTTTGTTTGGAACCATAGTTAAGTATCACAATCGATTGATCTATCGCAGAAATCATCATGTTTTTCTTCAAACTATCAATCAATCTGAAAGTGTCAGACAAGAAGGCAATCTCAAACCTTTTGACCAGGGAGAGGAATTCCTGGATATTCAACATCCCTATGTGGCGGACTTAGATGTTTTTGGTAAAAACTCATTATTTCAATTGCTCAACCGAACAACCACAGGTTCCGGCAGAGCCTTATTGGCCGATTGGTTAAAAACACATTCGGGAAAAACTGAGATCGAAAAGCGACAGGAAGCTGTCAAAGAGTTATCGAAAAACATTGATTGGCGGCAGGATTTACAGGCAAGAGGAATGCATTTTCAAGATGAGGAAAGTCATATACACACATTATTGGAATGGATAGAGGAACCGGATAGGCTTACAGCCAAAACGATGTATTGGTTTCTCCAAATCATAATGCCCGTCATAACCATTGCTTTAATTATTTTGTATTTCTCTTATGGGATAAGCGGCTATATCCCTTTCGCTGCTATTGTGGTAAATAGCCTAATACTCAAAAAGGTTTTTGAGATTGCCACAGAGACAACGGAGAAAACATCTGCCAGCATCAAAGCTTTGAAGGCCTATAATTCTTTGATTGGGAAAATTGAAAATACCACATTCGAATCAGAGAAGCTTCAATTGCTTCAAGCCAATTTTTCACATGATGATTTCCTGGCCTCACATGAAATAAAAAAACTTCAAGTTATCCTGGATAATCTGGAGACAAGGGCCAATATACTTTATTGGTTTTTTAATGCTGTGTTCTTGTTGGATCTGTATTGGTTGCTTAGGGCTGAACATTGGAAAAGAAAAACCAAAGTGGATGTTAGTCATTGGTTCGATGCCATTAGTGAATTTGAGGTGCTTAACAGTTTGGCAGGATTTAGCTTTGCCAATCGGGATTTTTGTTTTCCAATCATGAGGGATGAAAGCTATAGTCTTAGTGCAAAACATATCGGACATCCTTTGATCAAAAGCAAGCAAAGAATATCCAACAACTTTTCTATGAAAGGTAAAGGAAAAGTCATTGTGATTACCGGTTCAAATATGTCTGGTAAGAGCACCTTCCTTCGAACAATTGGTGTCAACACTGTACTGGCACAAATTGGAGCCCCTGTTTGTGCCGAAGAAATGGAAGTTGGGGTGATCCAGGTTTTTACCAGTATGAGGACACAGGATGATCTGGAAGAAAGTGTATCGTCTTTCTATGCGGAACTTAAAAGGTTACGACAACTACTGGACCTCTTGGAAAAAGATGAGCCGGTACTTTTCATGTTGGATGAAATCCTGAAAGGGACAAATTCGAAAGACAGGCACAATGGAGCAATTTCGTTAATTAAGCAATTGAGCACACTAAATGCCTCAGGCTTTGTTTCAACACATGATCTTGAATTGGGAAATTTGGCCAAAGAATCTGATTTTGTTGAAAATTATAGCTTCAACAGTCAAATAATTGGAGATGAGATCATATTCGATTATAAACTGCATGATGGCATATGTAAAAGTTTTAATGCCAGTAAATTAATGGAAAGGATTGGTATTAAAATGAATAGTAATTAAATAGAGTCCATTTCGATTATTGTTGAAATTTATAGCTTGGACTTTAGGTATCAGATGGAGCTTAAAAAATAAAATAATTTAAAAACAAAAACCTGATAACCATTAATTGCCATGACAAAAGATTCATAGAATTGTGTAAAAGTGTTAATGTATTTAAGTTGAAATTCACGAATGTTGTCCAAATAGGTTATGAAAGTTTTTTTTAACGCAAAATTCAAAACTAAAAACTCAAAATTAGGATCAGTTATCCTTCTTTCTAATATGAGCCAAAACGACTCATAAAAGGACTGATACCTATTACCATATTAATAAGAGTGCGATGCAATCATTTTATCAAAATTTCAAACTGGGTGTTCTGGGCGGAGGGCAACTTGGTCGAATGTTGATCCAATCGGCTATTGACTTCAATGTTGATGTACATATCCTTGATCCGGACGAACATGCACCATGCCGTAACTTAGCCAAGAAATTTGCCATAGGAAAGCTTACCGACTTTGATACTGTTTACAATTTTGGTAAAGACTGTGATGTGCTTACCATAGAAATAGAAAATGTTAATACGGATGCATTAAAGCAACTACAAAAAGAGGGTAAAAAAGTTTTTCCTCAGCCTGAGGTCATTGAGCTTATCCAGGATAAGGGAAGACAGAAATTGTTTTACATCAACAACTTCATTCCTACAGCTCCATTTGAACGGGTAGAGAACAAAACTGCCGTTGCTAAAATGAAACAATTTTTGCCAGCGGTAAACAAACTTAGAAAAGAGGGGTATGATGGAAGAGGCGTCCAAATTCTGAGAACCGAGAATGACCTTGAAAGGGCTTTTGATGCCCCGGGCATTCTTGAAAAGTTAATAGACTTTGAAAAAGAACTTTCAGTGATAGTCGCAAGAAATGAATCAGGTCAAATAAAAGCTTTTCCTGTGGTGGAACTAGTATTCCATCCGGAACATAATTTAGTTGAATATTTATTTGCACCGGCTGAAATTACTGAGCAACAATCGCATCGGGCAAAGGAAATTGCGGAAGAGGTCATCAAGAGATTAGATATGGTAGGACTACTGGCTGTTGAAATGTTCCTGACCAAAGATGGTGAGATCCTGGTAAATGAAATAGCACCAAGAACTCATAATAGCGGGCATCAAACCATTGAATCCAGTTATACTTCTCAATTTGAGCAACATCTGAGAGCCATACTGAATATGCCCTTGGGGCCGACCGGATCAAAAATTCCGGCTGCAATGGTCAATTTATTGGGAGAGGATGGTCATCAGGGAATGGCGCAATATTCAGGCCTTGAAAAGATATTAGCTTTGGAAGGTGCTAAGGTACATTTGTATGGTAAAAAATATACTAAGCCTTTCAGAAAAATGGGCCATGTCACCATTATTGATCAGGATGTTGATAGATTAAAAGAAAAAGCGAGATTTGTAAAAGATAATTTAAAAGTAATTTCATGAGTCAAGCACAAGTAGGTATTATCATGGGCAGTCAGTCCGATTTGAAAATCATGTCGGAAGCGGCTGAGATTCTTGAAGAGTTGCAGGTTAAATTTGAGCTCACCATCGTTTCGGCACATCGCACACCACATCGAATGATTGACTATGCAGAGAGTGCCAGATCACGTGGCATTAAGGCCATTATAGCAGGTGCCGGTGGTGCAGCACATTTACCCGGGATGGTTGCTTCACTGACTACACTTCCGGTAATTGGCGTTCCTGTAAAATCGAGAAATTCCATTGATGGTTGGGATTCAATTTTGTCCATTCTTCAAATGCCCGGAGGAATTCCCGTAGCCACAGTTGCACTGGATGGTGCTAAAAATGCCGGGATACTGGCTGCAGAAATGATTGGAGCATTTGATGAATTGGTGGCTGAAAATCTTAAAAAATATAAGGAAGGTCTAAAAACCAAAGTAGAAGATACTGCAAAAAAGATTGAAAAGGATGGCTATAAGGGAAATCAAATAGGATTCACCAACTAACTGCCTGAGCTGGTTTCCGCGCACTGATTAACCCAATGCAAAATTCCAAAATATTGAACCGGAATGACCGGATATTTTGAAGAAATTTCAAAAAGCAGTAGATGCTTTTGCTATATCCGAAATAAACGCTATTTTCTCTTTATTAAACTCAATTTATTTTTGAATTAATTCGGAAAAGCTCTATAATTGCCACCTCAAATATTAATCATGAACAATATCATTTCCATAACCCGAACCACAACAGGTATTATTATTAGTGCCAAGCGGGGAATGGTTTGAAAAAAAATAACTACGAAAAACAAAAAAGCCGTTCCCGAAAGAGAATGGCTTTTTTTATTAATAAGTTTTAATAAAACATTTCCATGAGACCCTTGGAAATAAATTAAATATACATGAAACAAGCATAACACTTATAAGCACAAAAATGACCTGTAAAGGCATCATTATAAATGTTTTGTGAGTTCCATCTGACTAATAAAAAACAATTATAAACAGATGAAAATATTGAAGTTTGGTGGTACCTCTGTTGGCTCATCTGACAGCATCAAAGAAGTAGCAAAAATTATTGCTGACTATCATCGTAAGGGCATTGACATGGTGGTAGTCTGTTCAGCGCTGAGTGGTACTACAAATAAACTTGTAGAAGCCGGGAAAAAAGCGGCCGCTAATGATGAGTCCTATCTTGAGATAGTCAAATCAATTGAGGTTAATCATACCGGTGTTATTCGGGATTTGCTGGAAACGAAATCTCAGAGCAAGGCTTTGACACATCTCAAATTGTTGTTAAATGATCTGGAAGATCTGCTGCATGGTGCTTATCTCTTGAAAGAACTTTCAGTTCGCACATTGGATCTTGTACTGAGCTTCGGGGAGAGACTCTCGGCACCAATTATAACAGATTTTCTAAACCAGGAAAGTGTTCCTTCAAAATGTGTTGATGCTCGGAAATTGATTAGGACCAATAACGATTTTGGTAGGGCAAGAGTAAATTTTAACATCACCAATCAAGCAATACAAGATCATTTTGGCAATCAGGACACTGTCCAAATTGTTACCGGTTTCATAAGCTCCGGCGACAATGATGAAACCACCACTTTGGGCAGAGGAGGCTCCGATTATACAGCAGCTATATTGGCAGCTGCTTTGAATGCCTCCGAAATTGAAATTTGGACCGATGTAGATGGTGTGATGACTGCTGATCCCAGAAAGGTTAAAAGTGCTTATTCCATTGCAAAGTTGTCCTATCAGGAGGCTATGGAAATGTCACATTTTGGTGCCAAGGTCATTTATCCACCCTCGTTACAGCCTGCCTTTGGAAAAAATATTCCACTGAAGATTCGAAATACTTTCAATACTTCATTTGATGGAACACTTGTACACCATGATTCAGTGCCCAATGGTCAACTTATTAAAGGTATTTCCTCTATACAACATGTAACGCTTGTTTCATTGACAGGTAGTGGTATGGTTGGTGTACCTGGAGTCTCCTCTCGTTTGTTTGGAGCGTTGGCAAAAAATAGCATCAATGTTATATTGATCACCCAGGCCTCTTCAGAACACTCCATCAGTTTTGCTATAGATCCCGGAGATGTTAAACAAGCGAAAAATGCGATAATTGATGAGTTCCAGTTTGAAATTTCTCGCGGAAGGATCGATGAGCCTATTGTTGAAATGGAAAAATCAATTTTGGCTATCATTGGTGAAAATATGCGACATACACCAGGTATATCTGCCAAGCTTTTTAATGCTTTAGGAAAAAATGGTGTGAACATTTCAGCGATTGCACAGGGATCATCAGAAATTAACCTGTCAGCTGTAATTGATGGAAAAAATCTTTCCAAAGCACTTAATGCAGTACATCAGGCATTTTTTGTTTCAGATACCAAGACACTGAATATTTTTCAGGTGGGCGTCGGATTAATAGGTAGAACGCTACTAAAACAAATCAAAGATCAAACGAAATTTCTGCTCAACGAAAGATCCTTGGAAATCAATATTGTAGCGTTAAGCAATACCAGGAAGATGCTCTTCAGTGAAGATGGCATTGAGTTAAAGGATTGGAAAAATACATTGGATGAATCCTCTACAAAAGCCAATCTGAAGGAATTTGTGGATGAAATGATCAAGATGAATTTACCGAATAGCGTTTTCATCGACAATACGTCTAATCCTGAGATCATTGAATATTATGATCAGATATTATCTTCGAGCATTTCAATTGTAACCCCTAATAAACTGGCTAATTCAGGCGCTTATGATAATTATCAAAAGCTTAAAAGAGCCGCATTTAAGCATGGCGTAAAATTTTTGTATGAAACCAATGTCGGTGCTGGCTTGCCTGTGATTACTACGCTTTCGGATCTCAAGTATAGTGGAGATGAGATTTTGAAGATTGAAGGAATACTATCCGGAACACTTTCCTATATTTTTAACTCGTTTAAGACCGGAACAAAATTTAGCGATATTGTTCTTCAAGCCAAAGAAAAGGGTTTTACAGAACCAGATCCCAGGGATGATTTGAATGGTATGGATGTGGCAAGGAAAATATTAATTCTGGCTCGTGAAAAAGGGCACTCACTAGAACTCAGTGATGTTGCCATAGAGAACATACTTCCAAAATCTTGTCTGGAAGCTGCTTCAATTGATGAATTCTTTGAAAAGTTAAAGGAAGCAGATGATGATTTTGAAAAATTAAGACATAAAGCCGAATCCAATGGGAAGGTCTTACGATTTATTGCAAGTCTGGAAAATGGGAAGGCCAGCGTAAAGTTGGAAGCAGTGGATGCTGAACATCCTTTTTATTCTTTATCCGGTAGCGATAATATCATTTCATTTACCACGCATCGCTATCATGACAGACCATTGGTAATCAAAGGGCCTGGAGCTGGAGCCGAGGTAACTGCGGCAGGAGTCTTTGCCGAAATTATCAGTATAAGCAACTACCTTTATCAGGGAATAAAAAACATTTTACCCCAACAAAATGGAAAGTATTAGAGTGTTTGCCCCCGCCACCGTGGCCAACGTCACATGTGGTTTCGACGTGTTAGGCTTTGCCGTGAATAGCCCTGGTGATGAAGTTATTCTCAGGTTTAAAGAAAAACCTGGTATCCAAATCTCTCAAATCACCGGTGATGATGGAAGATTGTCAAAGGATCCGAATTTGAATACAGTAAGTATCGCTATTCAGGATTATTTACAGCGCACGGATTGGTCAGGAGGTATTGACATAGAATTACATAAGAAAATGCCATTTGGCAGTGGTCTGGGGTCTAGTGCGGCCAGCGCTGTTGCGGGTGTATTTGCCATTAATAAATTATTAGGGGACAAATTGGATACACCGGCGCTTCTACCATCGGCAATGGAGGGAGAAAGAGTGGCCTGTGGCTCTGCGCATGCTGATAATGTGGCTCCCAGTCTTTATGGTGGATTTGTAATTATTAGAAGCTATGATCCATTGGATGTTATCAAGATACCAACTCCTAAGGATCTTTATGCAGTCATTATTCATCCGCAAATTGAGGTAAATACCAAAGATGCCAGAAACATACTGAAAAAGAAAATTGCCATGCAGGACGCCATACGCCAATGGGGTAATGTTGCTGGGCTTATTGCCGGTCTGACACAATCAGATTATGGTCTGATTAGTAGATCGATGGAAGATGTTATCGTTGAACCGGTCCGATCATTGTTGATACCAGCTTATGATGTAGTAAAAAACAGCGCTTTAAATGCCGGAGCGTTGGGCTGTGGCATTTCGGGCTCCGGCCCATCATTATTTGCCCTTAGTCAGGAGGAGGGTGTGGCTACAACTGTTGGAGCAGCCATGTGCGATGCATTCAGGTCTGAAAAAATAGATAGTGAAATATATATATCAAAGATCAATGAAAAGGGGCCTCAAGTCCTGGACTGATGCCTTCATTTTTTTAACTAACCAATAAATTTTTGATTTCTTAGACTCCCAATATGGAATTATATAGTACAAAAAAAATTTCCCCAAATGTATCCATTGGTGAAGCGGTTTTAAAAGGACTTCCGGATGACAATGGACTCTATATGCCAGTTCAAATACCTGAACTTCCAAAATCTTTTTTTGATGGAATTGAAAAAATGACTTTCCAGGATATTGGTTTCACAGTAAGTCAGGCCTTATTAGGAAAAAGTGTAGATGATCAATCTTTGAGAAAGATTCTTGCCGAAGCATTTGATTTTGAAACTCCATTGGTAAAGATCAAGGAGGGGTTTTCGGTTTTGGAATTGTTTCACGGACCGACAGCGGCATTCAAAGATTTTGGGGCCAGATTCATGAGTCGCTTGATGCGATACTTTCTACAACAGACTAACCAGGAAATCAATATACTCGTAGCAACCTCAGGAGATACGGGCAGTGCTGTGGGTCACGGGTTCCTTGGCGTGGAGGGTATTAGGGTTACCATACTATACCCAAAGGGCAAGGTAAGTGACATCCAGGAAAAACAATTGACAACCATAGGAGGTAATGTTTCCGCCCTGGAAATTGATGGAACATTTGATGATTGCCAGAGACTTGTAAAATCGGCTTTCCTTGATGAGGAATTAAGCAGCAAACTAAATTTGACCTCAGCCAATTCAATAAATATAGCAAGACTTATTCCACAATCATTCTATTACTTTCATGCCTATGCTCAATTGAAATCCGATGGAAAACCTGTAGTTTTTTCTGTGCCCAGTGGAAATTTTGGTAATCTCTGTGGAGGATTGATCGCTAAAAAAATGGGTCTACCCATAGCGCATTTTATTGCTTCAACGAATGTAAACGACATTGTTCCGGAATATCTGAGATCAGGCGTATTCCATGCCAGACCTTCCATTGAAACTATTTCTAATGCCATGGATGTTGGTAACCCAAGCAACTTCCCCAGAATGCTTGCGCTTCACGATTGGGAGTATGATAAAATAAAAAATGAAATCAGTGCCTTTTCATTTGATGACAACGAAACGAAGCAAGCCATGAGAGAAGTTTTTAACGAGTGCGACTATACACTTTGTCCGCACACTGCCGTAGCATATTTGGGTTTAAAAAATTGGTTGCAAGAACAGCATGAAGCTTTCAATGGTGTCTTACTATCTACAGCTCATCCAGCTAAGTTTATTGATGTTGTAGAAGAAACGCTAAAGGCCAAAATTCTTATTCCCGAAAGATTACAAGAGGCATTGAGTAAGGAAAAAGTTGCGCAACCAATGTCAGGTAAATTTGATGACTTTAAAAGCTGGTTACTTGGTTGAGCTTAAAGGCCAGGTTTAACTTTCAAATTTTGCTTGATATTTGGCTAGTGATTCACCTTTAATCGTTTTGTCCAGGACTCAAGAATCTTCTGTGATTTGGCATAATCCAAATTTTTATATAGAAAACTCATTGGCATCTGATTTGTCAAAATAGCCTTGCCTCTACCCATATAAGCATGATAGTTATGATCCGATTTGTGGAATTGTGGTTCGTATGCATGTTGCTCCTTATTGATAAGCCTTAGATATTGCAATAACATGCTTTCTAATTGCGAAAGCACCTGTAAAGGTAAAATCGCTCTTACAATATTGTCAGCGGCAATGATCTCATCCCATCGCAATGGAAAGGCCAGTTCGGAGATATGATCGGATTCTATTAAGCGATAAGCTGTATTATGAATAAGCCAGGCATCATCAGTGTAACCGAGAAAGCCAAATTCGGATTCCGGAAAAAAATCATCCGGATTATCAATATAACGAGCCAGATTTTGCATAACCACTCCACCACCATAGCTTGGCGAATCTTCATTGATCTTTGCTAATATCTCGTAGGCCTCTGATGAAGAGCAGATATAATAATGAAGCAATTCAGTGGCTTGATTCAATTCATTACCGTTGAATAGTGGCTCAAGTTGCTCCTTGATTTCAGTCAGTTCTTTTTCCCGATCATTTTTGAAGCCGTATTTATAATGTTGGACGTTATTTAGAATGTAAACATTCTCGAAAGTATTATCATTTTCAGTTGGCAAGCTGGTAATGAGGTTTTCAATCTCTATCCTGATTTCCTTGAATATTTCAGGATCCCTAAACTCGTTTTTGATAACTTCCTGTAAAATCTCCTGGAATTTTGACCTACTGTTTCCGGCTTCTGCCATCTGCTTGCGGATGTTTTGAACCAATTCATCAACATCTTTAGATTGCACTGATCCATCCGTTAAAGCGAAGCTAGGTTGACTAAGTATTTTTGATATGATCCCTTTGTAATGCTCAACCTGGCGTGTCAGTTGATAATCGGGAGTATAACTCTTTACATAAACAAGTGCTTCTTCGATCGTTCCAAAACTATTGATAGCCTGTGCATGAGAAGAGCTGAGATCATCACTAAGGTAGTGAAGAACTGTACAACAAACCCTGGCCAATCCAAGTTTATAAAATGAGAAATCAATCTTGAATGGGATTTTCCAATCCACAGGTATTGGTGTTTCGTCAAGGCAGCATGGTATGACTATTTTCTTTAATCTTAAAGATGCCTCGATTTCATAATTTAAGTATTCACAATCAACAGCATGACGGGACCAAAGCAGCAAAATCAAATCTATATCTTCCAACGCTTGGTCTGAGCTACTATGTTGATCTTCCTCTCTTGGCTGTAAAAGATCCAACCAAACCTCAGCCAGAGGAGTACAGTCATCAGCAAGCTTGTCAGCCACGGTTTTATTCTTCCAAGAGTGGCTGATGAATATTCTCATATTACCATCAATTTAGAGTTCACAATACTACGTCCAGATATAATTTTTACAGCGAGAATAACTTGCCTTCCTAAACAAAAGACATCATTCAATGCATTTCTATAGTTTTGTATAATTGAAGTAACCCACTAAATTCCAGATTTTAATGAATTAATTCATTGATAAGTAAATTTAGAAATTCACTTATCGTACTTATCAAAATTGTTGATTTTAGAAAAGCAAAAGCCCAGGACTTTCATGGCGGGTCCCATTCTAACATTTCATCAAATGCTTCCTAAAGTCAAATTAATATGAGGCCAACCCTTAATACATCCATAAATTACGCATTAATAGCTAGATTTCCTAAAAATTAATAACTGCTTATATTTCAACAATATAGATGGAAAAGCCGATTGATCCTACTATATAAGAATCTTCCCAAAGTGCTATTTACAAGCAAAATAAAAACTTTCTGAAGAACAGAAAAGAGATGCAGTAAGATTTATTTTTAACTTAAAATTGTGGTTGATCTTGAAGAAAATATCCTCAGACTAAGATCCTTTAAGTTGATTCATACAAATAGTGTTTAGCATTCTATGAGCATTGCCCCATAAGAATACCCTCCTCCAAAAACAGTAACCACCACCAAATCGCCCTTTTTAAATTTATGTTGGTTTTCTTCAATCACTATTGCCGCGCCAGCGCAACCAGTGTTACCCAAATATTGAATGTTGGATAGCGCTTTTTCCTCAGGTAGATTTAGGTTTTTAGCTACATTCTTTGTGATCCTTAAATTGGCCTGATGAGGAATGAGATAGGTAAGATCCTCTAAACTATAGCCACTTTTTTCAAGTATTTCCTTGGTTGATTTAGCCATATACTGACAAGCATTGAGAAAGACATCCTTTCCAAAAGGCATTTTAAAACCTTCATTGGCCGGCCTTAAATAGACACTCTCCGGAGCTTTGCCAATATTACCTGCACCGCCTGTAGATACACTTTTGATCGCTAAGTCCACATTTGAAACACGTTCATTGGACATAAAAATTGCAGCAGCCCCATCTCCCCAAAGGTGTCCGGATTTTTTATCATGTTCGTCGCTATAAGCTGTATTATGTTCAGAAAGTACGATTAAAGCTCTTTTAGCTTTTCCAGTGGCGAAGTAACCCTCTACCACTTCTACGGCGTTCAGAAAAGAGGAGCAAGCTGTGTTTACAGAAACAACTGGGATATCACTAATATCTAAAAAATGCTGGCACGCATGAGCCAGCGTGAAAATAGTGTCGTACGGCGTATAAGTTGCACCTACTATCAGATCAATTTCTTCCTTTGGGTATGGTAGACTCTCTAATCCAACTTTTAAGGCTTCGATACCCATGGTATGTGTGTTTTCTCCAACAGAAGCCTTTCTCCGCTCTTTGATTCCAGTTCTCTCGATGATCCATTCATCCGAGAGATCATTTAAATTCTTGAAGTAGTCGTTTGGAATTCGGTCATGCGGAACATAACCGGATATTTTATTGATATACATCATTTTGTTCCAGTGTAACAATTGCGCCGCAAAATAAATGAAAGAAACATCAGTCTGGAAATTAAAAGCAATAAAAGATACGAATACTCAAATTTTTTTGTTTTAAACATTTACTTTTCATACAAGTATTTCAGTGGTTTAAAACAAACTTTCGGATTTAATCTGGTAGAACTATGGCTGTGGAGAGGAAATTATGACCCGTTACTTGTTCTGAAAAGGGATTGATATTCAACCTGCATCAGTTCAACCATGTAGACGCCTATTGGTAGATCGGCAATATTGATCTTTCTATGTAGATTCTTGATGTTTTTTCGGAATTTCATTGATTTGAGTTCCTTTCCGAATTTATCGAGGAACCGAATGATCACGTGCCCGGTTATGTTATTTTTTATACTCAGGTTCAAATAATCTTTTTCCGGATTGGGAAACATTTTTAGTGGTTGCGTGACATCATCGAATACCAATCCCGCATCCGGAAGAGTTTCTTTCCTGATAGTTTTTGATAGCGCGAAACCTTCTTCTGAAACTGCCTTGATACGATAGAAATAGGTTTTATTAGCTTCAAGATTTTTATCAGAAAATCTTTTGGACTCTTTGCCTACCTCACCAATTTCCCTAAAACCTTTGTTTGCCCATGCAGACCGCTCGATTATATAGGTACCAACTTCCGCTGTAGGACTTTCTGACCAATTCAGCTCAATTTCAGTACTTGAAATGACATCGGCAGTTACATTTACCGGTGCTGATGGTAGCTTTGGTAATGAGATATCTAAGATTTGGTTGGCTCTTATCTTGCTTAAGATATTCAATCCACCTTCCGGCCATGTGATCCTGATTGTATCAATATTAGGAGCTGTACCCAAATCATAGAACATGGCTTCAACCATGTTACTTCCTGCAGTTGACCGATTGTTTGTATTGATCTCCTTGCTATGCCATTCTCCTTCCACATTCAGTGAGATCTTTAGTTCGTTGAATGGCTCAATCACATGTGTTCCACTCACGTTAATCTTTAACCAGTTACTAAATTCCCGACAAGATGCATCCTGTAAAGACACGAATGAAAGGAGTGTTACGCAAAGAAAAAATGCGCATTTTAAGGTTGGTAAGTGAGTCCTCTCTTTTTGCATTAACTAAAAATCATAACAGATCAACAATCATAATAATGTGGATTGCAAATCTTTAAAAAATACTAACTCTAAAAAATACAAGTTATGGCTTTTCTTTACTTGCCTCTCCCGCCGTATTAAAGATAAATTTAACCTTGACTGAAACGGTCTAACAATTACTCCAAACCCCTTTTTATAACAATTCCAAGTTTTACTTATCTTTAAGTAATATCTATGAAAAACGTCAAAAAGTAATGGGCTCCCATTTTAGTTTAAATTCTTCAATTTTCAAAAAATTATTACATCAAGACAATGAAAAAGGTTACTTTTTTTTCAAAATGGTAATTAAAGAATTTGTTCAAAAAGGAACTTTGTTGAATTGAATTATTTCAAGGAAGCTGAGATAGATTTTTCATCTTTGAATATTTTGGATCGAGCTTTTCCGAATTAAGGAAAAAATCAAAGCAAAATTCGGTAAATCCTGTGTGTGATTGCCCATTGATCCGTCATCAATAATCCAGCGAAATTTCATTGGATTATACAATTTCAAAAATGATTCGAAATGTTGATAAAAGGGAAGAGAACGCCTCTAAGGTAGAGGCATTCTCGTCAACTATCCCTTTCCGCTGGTTGAAAAAATCCATTCTCTATCGGCGTTGTGAAGGGCCTTACTTAAAAACCTTGCTAACATACAGCGCGTCACTGCCATTTTTTGACAGTCGGGCTAAAATTTTAGTTTTCATCGAAAAAAATATAACTGTTTTCTTCATAACTAAATTTTATTTTTTTGTTGTTAGCTAATTCGATACTCTCAATTAACCGATAAATAGTTCTTTCCGAAACTTCAAATTTCTTAGCTAGTTCTTTCGGAGACCCGGTCGCTTTTAATCGAATTAATTTTTCCAACCTTTTAAATCTTTCATAATATTTAAGTCCTGCCATTATGTAAAGTTTTTAAGGTTGAGTTCAATTAAATAGTATTGAAATGTGTAAAGAGGTAATCAGCATTTAGAAAAAAAATTGATTTTTTTTCTAAATGCCCAATTCTGCCTGATATGACCATATCTTGTTTGTTGTGGGAATGCAAATTTTCTTATAATAGATAGATGATTTGGAGGAAACATTCCGGCTGAACTAATTCTCCGGAAATTTGGAATAGCGTTTTTCATGATTTGCATTTAATTTAAAAGTACCTTAAGCCATACCATGATGGTAGTATGTGAAAGAGGGGAAAAAGTATTGATGACGTGATCAGTCCAATTCTCTAAATCCATATGTTGAATAATCACAAAAAAAACTTATTTTGCTGTCTTTGAGTTTTCGATTTGAGATGAAAGCCAATGCTACAATACCTATTGAATTTCATTATCAACATTGGAATTTTAGAAGTAGTAATATTTTTGACTATTAATTGATTGTAGTGTTTGGATAAGTAAAACAATTGAGAAAATGAAGCTGATAAAGGTGTTACTTTTTAAAGAGCTTTTTTTGATTCAAACTACCTAAAAATGAAACACGAGTTGTTTGTAAATTTTTTATAAAAAAATTAAAAAAGCGAATTACCTTTAAGCCGAATTGGGGACCATATTTATGGAGAAACATTTTTTTCTTGAAGATCAGAGGATTATAGACGCTATTCAATCGGGAACAGGAAAAGATAAAAGTGCTGCGTTAAAGGAATTGTATCGTTCTTACTTCCCATTGATTAAAAACTTTATTCTAAAGAACAAAGGAAGAATAGAGGATGTTGAAGATATTTATCAGGAAACACTGCTAGTGGTGTATAACCAGATTAAAAGTGGAAAATTTAGAGGCGATTCCAGTCTTAAAACCTTCATCTACGTGATTGCAAGGAACATATGGTTTAAAGAATTAAGAAAGCATTCAAAACAGATCCGGGAGATTTCTGAAATCGAGCAAGAAGAGACCATTGAATTGCCACTGGCTGATTTGGAACACCAACAAAATAAGATTGGACTCATAGAAAAGCTCATTGAGCTGTTAAGCGAGGATTGTAAAGCGATTCTACTGGACTTTTATTATAACAACCTCGGTATGAAAGATATCATGAGTAAATTTAATTTAGGAAGTGAACAAGCAGCGAAGAATAAGAAGTATCGTTGTTTGCAATCACTGATTAAACTAGTGACGCAGAAAGGTATTACTTTGGATTATATTCACTGATAGCCGATGTCTGAAGAATTGGAGAATATTGAAAAGTATTTGTCTGGCACCCTGAACGAAGAGGAGCGCAAAGCATTCGAGAGCCGCCTTGAATCCGACACCGATTTCGCAAAAAGCGTGGAAGCTTTAAGATTGGCCATGGAAGGTATTCACAATTTTGGGTTGAGACAGGAGCTTAAGGAGATTGGTGCCGAGATGAATGAAGAATTACTCTCCTTTAAAAGAAAGAATCCTAAGAGGGTTTGGTTATTTATAGGGGGTGTGGCAGCCACATTAACAATTCTCATTGCCGTTTTACACTATCTTTCTCAAACATCTTCTACAACCCAGTTATTCCAAAGTTACTTTCAACCATATCCTAATTTGATCACAACGAGGTCATCCGATCAATCTGATATTAAAGAGGCTTTTCAGAATTATAGTCATCAGAATTTCAAAGAGGCATTGAAGGGCTTCGAGTCGGCAGTTCTGGAGCGTAACAGGAATGACACACTCTTATTTTATGCAGGTGTTAGTGCTTTGGCGGATGGAACTCATGAAAAAGCCATCGATTATCTTTCGGCACTTTCGGAAATAAAAAGTGAATTTAACCAACAAGGGAACTGGTACTTAGCACTTGCTTATGTATTAGGAGATGATATAGAGGAAGCCAGACAGATCCTTAACAGAATCAGACCGGATGAGTATGAATATCGAGCTTCAAGAGAGCTGTTAGAATTATTGGATTAAGACATCTATGTTACTTTGATGAAAGTTCATTTAGTGCGATCCATGACATTAATCCCGTTCCGATTTCCAATGCTCTTTCATCAATGTTAAATGTTGGTGTGTGTACGCCTGATGTTATTCCCATGGCTTCATTTCTGACACCTAATCTATAGAATGAAGCGTCAATTTCCTGTGAATAAAAGGCAAAATCCTCAGCTCCCATCCATATATCCAATTCAACAACGTTTTCCTCACCCAGATATTCACAGGCAGCATTTTGTGCTCTTTGTGTTAATTGGGGCTCATTTTGCAAATACGGATACCCTTTTGCAATGTTGAATTCGCAATGGCCACCCATGCCTTCCGCTATACCCTCTGCCATTTTTTTCATTTTTTCATGTGCCTCAGCCCGCCATTTTTCATCCATGGCTCTAAATGTACCCTCAATATACACCTTATCCGGAATTACATTAGTAGCACCATTGGCGATAACTTTTCCAAAGGAAAGTACGGTGGGACTTTTAGGGCTTGCATGCCTGCTAATAATCTGTTGCAGTGCCACGATGATATGAGAAGTAATTAATACAGGATCTATATTATGTTCGGGTACTGCAGCATGTCCACCCTTCCCTTTTACGGTAATGTATAACTCATCAGCACTTGCCATATACATACCTTTTCTGAAACCAACCTTACCAACCGGAATCAATGGCATGACATGTTGGCCAAGGATATTTTTAGGAGCCGGATTTTTTAAGGCCCCGTCCTTTATCATTAAAGAAGCCCCTCCTGGGATTTTTTCCTCCCCCGGTTGGAACACTAGCTTAATTGTCCCTTCAAATTCCTCCTTTAAAGTTTGGAGTATCTTGGCAGATCCCAGTAAAGAGGCAGTATGCACATCATGTCCGCAGGCATGCATTACTCCTGCCACCTTCGATTTGTAGGGAACATCGTTGGTTTCCTCAATGGGAAGAGCATCCATATCTGCCCTAAGCGCTATAACTTTAGATGTTGGGTTTTTCCCTTTTATCAAAGCTGTTAAACCGGTCCTGGCCACACTTTGGATGTCATTTATACCAAAATCCCTCAGTTTGGTTTCAACAAATTTTACAGTATTGTGTTCTTCAAATGAGAGCTCCGGGTGAGCGTGAATATGCCTTCTTATCTCTACAATTTCTGTGGCAATTTCATGTGCGAGTGATTTAACACGCGCCTTAAGCATCGAGGGGTCCATGAAAATTCAGATTATTGATTTGGGATATTAGTAGGGACCAGTGTGGCCATGGGAAATTGTTGTTTGAGTGTAGCGTATAATTTGTAAGCCTCTATTCTTTCAAAAAATGTTCCCACAGTTACTTTGTAATTTGGTGCTTCCCAATCTTGTCTGGGTCTTGATTCGGGTATTAACTTGTAAATCTCTGACTTAGCAATATCTGCCTTAGCTTTGCTTGTTCCGGAATATACCTGAATGGTATAACCACTTATATAGGACACTTCTTTGTTTTTCTCAGAAATATCCGTGATCAGCTGTTCAATCTCGGAAGTCACATCCATTGGTTCGGTTGAAACATTTCTCAGGGAGTCATTTTCTTCTGCTGTGCCATTATCCCATGCAATTTCCATTTCGGTATACTGAGGCCTGTATTTTGAAAGATCTTCGGAATACGGTGCTACTTTTACCGTAGGCTTGGTCAGAACACAACTTGTTAAAAATACAACTACCGCTATAAGACTGTACCCTTTTTTCATTTGATTCAATTTTGAGTTAAGTATTGAATGACATCTGACAAAATCAATCTTTTCTGATGATAACGTTTCAATACTTTTCTTCCTCATGCCATTGATCAAGCTGCTCTATATCAAACGCTTTATCATGGCTATTTCACGCCCTTACTTTTACTACTTAAATAAATGTCGCACAATGTAATCATTCATTTTATACTATCAAAAAACCTCATACATCCTTTATTGAACGATCGATTGATATCCGACAATATAAATTTTAGTGGTTAATCTTCAATCAGTACACAACGATTATTTCTTATATCGTCCTCTACTGTTTTAAATTTAACGTTTTTCTTTACACTGCCATCTGTATATTGAACCGATACTTTTTCATTTCTTCCGGCTATCTTTTGAGATTTTACAGGAGCTGTTTTTTCAGCGGGGGGACGATTGGGCGATCCACCACCACTTAACAACGACTGAGATTCCTCCTTACTTTCTTTAAGCTTTTGTCTGCTTCTTTGTTGACTGGCTTCATGTACCTGGTCAGGATCCTGAACAGGTATATCAGCTTTTAGTAGAAATGATATAGTATCTTCATTCACTTTAGCGATAAATCTTTTGAAAAGCTCAAAGGATTCAAACTTATAGATCAGCAAAGGATCTTTTTGTTCATAGACCGCACTTTGAACAGACTGTTTTAGATCGTCCATTTCACGCAAATGTTCCTTCCACGCCTGATCGATTATGGCCAGGGTGATCATTTTCTCCATCGATTTAATTATTTCCCTGCAGTCTGTTTCGACATTTTTCTTGAGATTTGAAACAACCCCTATTTGTTTTTTGCCATCAGTAAAAGGCACCATGATATCTTCAACTGTTGCCCCCTTGGTCTTATGTATTTCTTTAATAATGGGGATGGATCTTTTTATGATGGCTCCATTTTTGGTATTGTAATGATTCAACGCTTCATGGTAAAGCTTATCAGTTAATTCTTCTTGTGGTATTCTTTGCATGTCCTCAGGACTGATCTGAAAGTCAATTCCCAGGACTCCAAGTATATTGAGTTTAAAGCTATCGAAATCTTCGGAAGCTTTTGCATTCACTACGATATCCTCACAGGTGTCATAAAGCATGGTTAGGATATCAAGCTGCAACCTTTCACCAAAAAGGGCATTTTTTCGTCGGCTGTAGATCACTTCACGTTGTGAGTTCATCACATCATCGTACTCGAGAAGACGTTTTCTGATAGCAAAGTTGTTCTCTTCTACTTTTTTCTGGGCCCGTTCGATGGATTTTGTTACCATGGAGTGCTGTATAACCTCGCCCTCCTGGAGACCAAGCCTGTCCATAATTTTGGTGACACGATCCGACATGAACATTCTCATGAGGTTATCTTCCAAAGAGACAAAAAACTGGGATGAACCCACATCTCCCTGTCTTCCTGACCGTCCTCTCAACTGCCGGTCTACCCTTCTCGATTCATGTCTCTCCGTTCCTATAATAGCCAGACCTCCTGCTTCTTTTGATTCCGGAGTTAGTTTTATATCTGTTCCACGGCCAGCCATGTTTGTCGCAATGGTTACCGTCCCGGGCTTCCCGGCCTCCGCGACGATCTCAGCTTCCTTTTGGTGCTGCTTTGCATTCAATATCTGGTGTTTGATGTTTTTCATGCCAAGCATCCGGCTGATAATTTCAGAGATCTCTACCGATGTGGTTCCTACCAAAACCGGCCTGCCCAATTGAGTCAACTCAACTATTTCGTCTGCTACCGCATTGAACTTTTCCCTAACAGTTTTATAAACCTTATCCTCCATGTCCTTTCTGACAATCGGTTTATTAGTAGGAATGACCACCACATCCAACTTATAAATTTCCCAAAACTCACCAGCTTCAGTTTCAGCAGTACCTGTCATACCAGCCAACTTGTGGTACATTCTGAAATAGTTTTGAAGGGTAATGGTAGCATAGGTCTGAGTAGCATCTTCCACCTTTACATTTTCTTTGGCTTCGATGGCCTGATGAAGTCCGTCAGAATACCTCCTTCCCTCCATGACTCGGCCGGTTTGTTCGTCAACTATTTTAACTTTTCCATCAACCAGGATGTATTCCGTATCTTTTTCAAAAAGAGTATAAGCTTTGAGTAGTTGGTTTACCGTATGAATTCTTTCTGCCTTCGCTGCGTAGTCCTTGATGACATCATCCTTTTGCTTTAGTTTTTCTTCATCCGAAAGCGTATCATCATTTTCTAGTTTGGCAATTTCTATTCCGATGTCAGGAAGGATAAAGAAATTAGGATCTTCTCCCTGTCCTGTAATCAAATCAATTCCCTTCTCCGTAAGATCAATATTGTTATTCTTTTCGTCAATCGTAAAATACAATGGCTCATCAGCCTCAGGCATCATTTTGGAGTTGTCCTGAAGGTAAAAGTTTTCAGTTTTTCCCAGAATTTGCTTTTTCCCGGTTTCACTCAAATACTTGATCAATGGTTTGTACTTTGGAAGACCTCTATAGGTCCTGAAAAGTGCAAGTCCTCCTTCTTTGTCATTTCCATCACCGATCATTTTCTTGGCGTCAATGAGGTATTGGGAAATCAGTTTTTTCTGAGCGTCGACCAGTTTGGCGATTCGTGGTTTTAATTCATAAAACTCATGCTCATCCCCCTTTGGAACAGGTCCTGATATGATCAGCGGAGTCCGGGCATCATCAATTAAAACAGAATCCACCTCATCCACCATAGCATAATGATGCTTTCGCTGGACAAGTTCATCCGTCTCACGGGCCATATTGTCCCTCAGATAATCAAAGCCAAATTCGTTGTTCGTTCCATAGGTAATATCTGCACGATAGGCCTTTCTGCGCTCTTCGGAATTCGGTGTGTGTTTATCAATACAATCCACCGTAAGCCCATGGAACTCGAAAATGGGCGCCATCCATTCGGAATCTCTTTTGGCAAGGTAGTCATTCACCGTTACCACGTGTACTCCTCTTTTTGCCAAGGCATTTAGGAAGGCGGGTAAGGTTGCAACTAATGTTTTTCCCTCTCCAGTGGCCATTTCGGCTATCTTTCCCTCGTGCAGTACAACCCCACCGATTAATTGGACATCATAATGCATCATGTCCCAGGTGATTTCATTTCCGGCAGCAATCCATTTATTCTTCCAAATGGCTTTATCTCCTTTGATCTCGATGTGCTCTTTGTTCGCAGCCAATTGTTTGTCGAACATCTCAGCTGTTACTTCAATTGATTCGTTATCTTTAAATCTTTTGGCTGTTTCTTTTACAATGGCAAATGCTTGTGGAAGAACCTTCATAAGAACTTTTTCAAGCTCATCATTTCTTTCCTTCTCTAACTCATCAATCTTATTGAAAATATCTTCTTTCTCATGAATATCCAGATCCGGCTTTTCCTCGATTTCCTTGTGTAAGCCTGCAATTCGATCATCAATTTCTTTTAGATCTCCGTCAATGATCTCCTTAACGGCAGTTGTTTTGGCTCTAAGCGCATCATTGTCGATATTTTGTAGTTTGTCAAATTCAGCATTTATTTCAACTACAAGAGGGAGAACCTTTTTAATATCTTTATCGGACTTTGTTCCAAAAACTTTGGTAATTCCTTTAGTGAGTATGTCTAACATTTTAGCGAGTAATTTTGCTGCGTTTAACTCTTAAAGTTAATCTGTTTAAATTAAATTTTGTAATTCGGTTTTACTAAATAAGGTACCGACAATTTTCATTTCGAAAATTTCTAGATTTCAATGCTCCCTTCAAATACCATTCCTGCCGGTCCGATTAAATAAATTTCTTCAAATTTTTGATCATTTATCTTATTAAACGATACCTGGAGGTCACCTCCCAAGGTTTTGATATGAACGGGACTTTGATAGTTTTTCAAACTAACTGCCAAACTGACAGCAGTAACACCGGTTCCACAGGAAAGTGTTTCATCCTCCACACCACGTTCATAAGTTCTTACGAACACCTGATTATGGCTAAGAGCCTGAACAAAGTTGACGTTTGTTCCTCCGGTTTTGGAGTAGTCTTCCATATATCTGATTCTCTTTCCTTCCTGAACAACATCAAATTGCTCCACATCATCCACGAACTTGATATGGTGGGGAGATCCTGTATTAATAAAAACTTCTTTATTCTTTATAGTCACTTCCTCAACATCACCCATTTTCAAATGCACCAAATCATCTTCTAAAAATGCTTCATGAGCTCCATCGATAGCGAGAAATGTAGTTTGCTGGTCAATGATTCCTAAAAAGTTTGCGAATTTTACTGCACATCGACTTCCATTACCACAAAGGCTTTGACTTCCATCAGCATTGAAATAGACCATCTCAAAATCATGATCCGGGTGATCCTGGATCAGGATTAAACCATCAGCTCCAATGCCAAATTTGCGATCACATATTTTTCTGACCGATTCCAAATCATTTTGATTGAAAGTGAATTGACGATTGTCAATCATGACAAAGTCATTACCGGTGCCTTGATATTTATAAAACTTTAAGTGAGTCATATTTCAACTTGTGATCCGTAAGATCAAAATTAACCTTTTCCACAATAACAAAATTAGCAATGCTCTGAATATTACAAATTAATTCAATATTGCTCCAAAACAGAAAAGCCAATCCCGCTAACAGGATTGGCTCAGTATTTATAACCCTCAGCGGGTATTTATATCTTCTCTTTGATTCTGGCGGCTTTACCTTGACGTCCTCTTAGATAGAATAATCTGGCCCTTCTTACCTTACCTCTTCTAATGACTTCTATCTTCTCAATATTTGGAGAAAGTGCAGGGAAAATTCTCTCAACACCAATACCATTGGAAACTTTGCGAACTGTGAATGTTTCTCCATTGGTGTTAGGCCTTCTTCTTTGAATGACGGTACCCTGGAACTGCTGTACTCTTTCTTTATTACCTTCACGAATCTTTACGTGTACATTGACAGTATCTCCGGATTTAAAATCAGGTAGTGCTTCTCTCTTCTCAGCATATTCCTGCTCAATGATTTTTATAAGCTCGCTCATGATCTATATAAATTATTTCTTATTCTCCAAAAACGGACTGCAAATATAGAAAAATTATTTAATAAATAACCCTTCAATAAGTTTTTTTACGGAGTAAAAATATTTGAATCCGCAGAGTAATATCAATGGATCAATGGAAGTGTAAATTTATTATTTATCCAGTAAATCTGGTCTTCTGTCTCTGGTTCTTTTTACCGCTTGTTCAAATCGCCACTCTTCAATTTTCTTTTCATTCCCGGATAATAGAATCTCAGGGACTTTGTGTCCCTCAAAGTCAGCAGGACGTGTGTATACCGGTGGCGCTACAAGCCCATCCTGAAATGAATCCGTGAGTGCAGATGTTTCATCGGAAAGGACCCCGGGAAGCAATCGGATAATGGCATCACATAAAACTGCTGCCGCTAATTCACCCCCGGATAAAACATAGTCACCAATGCTTATTTCCCTGGTAATAAAATGTTCACGAACTCTTTCGTCCACACCTTTGTAATGGCCGCATAGAACGATCAAGTTCTTTTTAAGAGAGAGTTCATTGGCCACGGTTTGGGTGAGGCGATCTCCGTCTGGACTCATATAAATAATTTCATCATAACTCCTTTCAGATTGCAATTGCCGGATGCATCTGACAATCGGCTCAGCCATAAGCACCATACCTGCTCCACCTCCGAAGGCGTAGTCGTCTATTTTGTGGTGCTTGTTGGTAGCGAATTGACGAAGATCATGGATGTTAAGCTGAACCAGGTTTTTATTTTGGGCGCGCTGTAGAATGGAATCCGAGAATGGGCCCTCCAGCAACTTGGGTAGACATGTAATAATATCTATTCGCATCTCTCCGATATTTTGTGCAGTTGTTAATTTATCATTTAATGCCAATAACTTAAGCATCACTCTTTGTTTGATAAAGAATCCCAGTCAGACATAAACTTCTGAAAATGAGATTTCTGCTTTCGCAGGAATGACGTCCTATACTTGGTAGAACTTAAGTTAATGACATTGAATTTAATACCGTTTAATATCGTAAAGCATTCAGGTCCGAATTTCAGTCTTTATAATATCTTTTCGTCGGCATGAAGATTATCTGATACCCGAAACCTAATACCTGAAAGCTTAACTTAACACTAGGAATCCAGATATACATCTAATAAACCTTGGGGAAGCGCTACGGTAAGTTGCTGTTTGTCTCGATCAAGATGCTTAACAACGTCGTCATTTATAGGAATTAGCACTTCCTTTCCCTGATATTCCATTGATATAAGATCTTGCCCCGGATGCGTGTAAATCGTGGAGATCTTTCCAAGATGTCCGATATTTAAATCAACGATCTGAAATCCCACCACTTCGTGGTAATAAAATTGATTGCCCTTTAAAGGAGGCAGGTTTTCCAGGGGAAGGTAGAGGTTAAAACTCTGTAGTGCCTCTGCTTGCTCAAAGGAGTCGATCTCCTCAAATTTCACTACCGCCTTTTTGTTATTTTTAACCGAAATCCATTCAATAAAAAAAGGAACCAGATTGTTGTTCATTTCAACAAATACTGATTCCAATTCTCGGTAGACATCGGGATAATCAACATCCAGCAGTATCCCAACTTCCCCTTTTAATCCATGAGGTTTAATTATATATCCCAGTTGATAACATGCATCAACATTCATGGATTATAATTTATTCTTTTGTTTCTTCTTCCTCAGCAGATTCTTTTGCTTCAGGTGCTTCAGCCTTTTCCTCTTTCTTTTCTTCCTGGGCTTCAGCTTTTACTTCTTCTACCTCTTCGGCCTTTTCCTCAGTAGGTGTTTCCTCTACCGGAGCAGCTTCAGCCTTTGGTTCTTCTTTAGCCTCTGGTTCGTCTGCCTTAGGCTCTTCTTTTGCCGGAGCCTCTTCCGCTTTAACTTCCTCCTGAGTTTCAGCTTCCGCTGTAGCCGGTTCTTCAGCTACTGCTTCCTCTGTTGCCACAGCTTCTACTTCTTCAGCCTGAGGTTCGGGAGCCAATTCCGCTTGTTTTTTCTTGAGTGCCTCTGTTCTTGCCTCTTTGATCTTAGTTTCAGCCTCGAGTCTTTTCTTAGCATCTGCCTCTTGTTGCTTATTCAAAGTGTCAATCTTGCCGGCAATCTTCGCTTCTTTTTCTTTCAGCCACTGCTCAAATTTGGTGTCAGCCTGTTCCTGCGTAATAGCTCCTTTGTTAACACCAATCTGCAAATGTTTCTTCAACATCACGCCACGGTAAGAAAGAATAGCCCTTGCTGTGTCTGTGGGTTGGGCACCATCCATTACCCATTTAAATGCTCTATCCGCATTCAAATCAATAGATGCCGGATCCGTATTTGGATTGTAGGTACCTAGTTTTTCAATAAAGCGACCATCTCGTGGTGCTCTGGCGTCGGCTACGACTATGTCGTACATTGCCAGTTTTTTACGTCCTCGACGTGCTAATCTGATTTTTACTGCCATTTTATAATTTAGCTTTTATGTTTAATGAAGGAACTCGTCCTTCCAAAAGGATTGCAAAGGTAGCAAAATTGATTAAAAATCAATACAGGCGTTTTATAAAATTTTGACTCTCAGCCTCATTATTGTCAAATCCCGGAACAGACAGATTATTTCTCATGTTTAGGCAAAGCAAGATGGCCTTAAGGGGGATTCTATTGAACCATTGATCTTAATATTAAAGCAATTTCGAATCCATGATAAAAAATCAATTATCTATCAATAAGTTACAAGTATATATTTGCCTATGCGAATATTAGGGTTTCATATATTTAAGTATATTATTACCTTTGCCGACCAACACTTATATCTTCAAAGATATGGACAAATATTCTTATATCTCCAATGCCCATAGTAGTTACATTGATGAACTCTATAAGGCATATAAACAGGATCCCGAATCGGTTGATAAGAGCTGGCAAACTTTCTTTGAAGGATTTGACTTCTCTCTTCAGAAATTCGGGGAAAATGGGGCTTCCGCAGAAACTGCTGCTATTTCAGGAAAAGAAACCAGTGTAAGGGATCTGATTCATGCCTACAGATCGAGAGGCCACCTGAAATCAGACACTAACCCTGTCAGAGAGCGTCGTAAACATAATGTAAGGCTCAGCATTGAAGATTTTGGTCTTAATAAAGATGATCTTCAGAAGTCTTTTGAAATTGGAAACGAAATTGGCCTTGGCAGATCAAGTCTACAAAATATTTTAAATAAACTCGAGCAAGTTTACATTGGTAAAATAGGATTCGAGTACATGTATATCCGTGATCCTCAAATTGTTGATTGGTTCAAGCAACAGTGCGAAAGAGAATATCCCTCACACGACCCAACACTTGAGGATAAGACCAGAATACTTTCCAAACTAAACGAAGCGGTTGTCTTTGAAAATTTTCTTCACACTAAATTTCTGGGACAAAAACGCTTTTCTCTTGAAGGTGGAGAAAATACCATTCCTGCTTTGGATAAGATCATTAACCATGCGGCCAAGTTCGATGCTGAGGAAGTTGTTATAGGGATGGCGCATAGAGGAAGGTTGAATGTTCTTTCCAATATTATGGGGAAGACCTATGAGGAAATTTTTAGTGAATTTGAAGGTAACGTGACACCTGATTTGACCATGGGTGATGGTGATGTTAAGTATCACTTAGGCTATTCAAGCCGGATTGATACGACTTCAAACAAAAAAGTTTATGTGAAGCTGGCTCCCAACCCAAGTCACCTTGAAGCAGTAGATCCTATTGTTTTGGGATATGCACGGGCCCAGGTGGATGATGAATACAAAGGTGACGTTAAAAAAGTTGTACCGATCCTGATCCATGGTGATGCAGCCATTGCAGGGCAAGGCCTTGTTTATGAAGTAGTGCAGATGGGTCAACTAGAGGGTTATAACACCGGAGGTACAATACATATCGTAATTAATAATCAGGTAGGTTTTACAACTGACTATGATGATGCGCGGTCAAGTATCTATTGCACGGATGTAGCAAAAATAGTAGATGCACCGGTTCTTCATATAAACGGTGACGATCCTGAAGCAGTGATTTTTGCTGTTTCATTGGCAGTGGAATATAGACAAAAATTCGGTAAGGATATCTTTATAGACCTCTTGTGTTATCGCAGGCACGGACACAACGAAAGTGATGAACCAAAATTTACACAACCCAAGCTCTATAATATTATCGCGAAGCATCCAAATCCTCGTGAGATATATATGAAAGTCCTTAGCCAGCGAGACGGTGTTGATGCAGATCTTGCCAAGAGAATGGACAAGGAATTCAGAAGCCAGTTACAGGATCGCTTGAATGATGTAAAACAGAACCCACTTCCTTACCAACCGCAAAAGGTAGAAGAAGAATGGCACCAACTCAGGAAATCAACTCAGGACGATTTTGAGATTTCTCCTGATACCAGTGTCAGTCAGAAAGTGATTGATCAGGTGGCAACGGCATTGACATCACTTCCGCAGGGCTTTAAACCATTAAAGCAAATAGATAAACTACTCAAGGAGCGGAAAGCCAATTTTTATGATAAAAAAACTTTAAGCTGGGCCGATGCCGAACTTTTGGCTTATGGCTCATTGCTCTTAGATAATAAAATTGTAAGGATGTCAGGCCAGGATGTGAAAAGAGGAACCTTCTCACATCGACATTCCTATTTATTTGATGCCAATTCCAATGAAGCTTATTGTAACCTTAATCATATCAGTGAAAAGCAGGAGAAGTTGAGAATTTTTAATTCGCTTCTATCCGAATATGGTGTTCTTGGTTTTGAGTATGGGTACGCCATGGCTACTCCTCATGCACTGGTCATTTGGGAAGCTCAGTTTGGAGATTTTGTCAATGGAGCACAGGTAATACTCGATCAGTTTATCAGTAGTGCTTATACAAAATGGCATCGGATGAATGGCTTGGTATTATTATTACCACATGGGTATGAAGGGCAAGGGCCTGAGCATTCCAGTGCAAGATTTGAGCGTTACTTACAAATGGCTGCCGGCTACAATATGTTTATATGCAATCCAACCACCCCGGCCAACTTGTTCCACGCATTAAGAAGACAATTAGAAATGCCTTTTAGAATGCCCTTGATTATCATGTCTCCGAAATCGCTGTTAAGGCATCCGAAAGTTATTTCATCGCTAGAGGATTTTACAAATAACAGATTTCAGGAGGTGATCGGAGATACTTATGCCACTGCATCGAAAGTAAAGAAAGTTTTGCTGTGCTGTGGTAAGATATATTATGACCTGGTTGATCATCAGCAAAAAAATAAAAGAAAGGATATTGCCATTGTTAGATTGGAACAATTGCATCCGTTTCCAAGAACAAAGGTTTTGGCCGAGCTAAAGAAATACAAAAATGCCAAAGTCTATTGGGTTCAGGAAGAACCTGAGAATATGGGAGCCTGGTCATTTATTTTGAGAGTGTTTAGAGAAGTAAAGAAAGATATCATTTCACGAAGGGCTACGGCTTCCCCTGCTACTGGTTATCATAAAGTTCATATTCAGGAGCAGACAGATATCATAAAAAGAGCATTTGAATAATTGATTTGAAATAAAGCATTATCATTATAAAAGATATAAAAAAGAACATCATGAGTTTAGCAATGAAAGTACCCACGGTTGGCGAATCCATAACAGAAGTTACCATCGCCCAATGGCTGAAAAAAGATGGGGATTTTGTTGAAATGGATGAAGTTGTTGCCGAGTTGGAATCAGATAAAGCGACTTTTGAATTGCCTGCCGAGGCAGCAGGAATCTTAAGGATCAAAGCTGAGGAAGGAGATACTTTAGAAATAGGAGCCGTTATCTGTGAAATAGATACTGATGCAGGGAGTAATGGAGCGCCAGCAACTGAAAGTGAATCTAAAGTAGAGTCTTCTTCTGATACAACAAAAGAACCAGCTGCTACCGGTGAGATCAAAGAAATGGTGGTTCCTGAAGTCGGCGAATCGATTACAGAAGTAACGATCGCAGAATGGGTCAAGCAAGATGGTGATTTTGTAGCGCTTGATGAAGTAATTGCTGAAATCGAATCGGATAAAGCCACCTTTGAACTTCCTGCAGAGGGTTCGGGGATATTAAGAATTGTGGCTCAACAGGGAGACACATTGGAGATAGGTGCCTTGATCTGCAAAATTGAATTAACTGATGTGCCAGTTACGAAAGCCGAGGGTACTCAAAGTAACACTTCTTCAACACCTGTAACTGCTGAAGTTTCCAGTAAGGAGACTTATGCCTCCGGTCATCCTTCACCGGCAGCAGCCAAAATTCTAAGCGAAAAGGGTATTGATAGCTCACAGGTAAAAGGGACAGGTGTAGATGGAAGGATTACGAAGGAGGATGCCCTGAATGCCAAACAGGAAACTGCGGTGCAAAACGCTCCACAATCAGAGGCTCAATCAATTGAACCGGCGGCGGCTCAGGTAGGCTTTAATCGAAATCAAAGAAGAAAGAAATTATCCAGCCTTAGAAAAACGGTGGCTAAAAGATTGGTAGCTGTGAAGAATGAAACAGCCATGCTAACCACATTCAATGAGGTTAACATGAAACCGATCATGGATCTTAGAAAAAAATATAAAGAACCATTCAAAGAAAAGCATGGCGTTGGTTTGGGCTTTATGTCATTCTTTACCAAGGCTTGTTGTGTGGCCCTACAGGAATGGGAAGCGGTGAATGCCATGATAGATGGTGATGAGGTTGTTTACAATGACTTTTGCGATATCTCTATAGCGGTGTCAGCGCCGAAAGGTTTGGTTGTCCCCGTAATCCGCAATGCTGAATCTTTGGATTTTAAAGGAATAGAAAGTGAAGTTATTCGGTTAGCAACCAAGGCGAGGGATAATAAACTGAGCATTGAAGAAATGACGGGTGGAACTTTTACCATCACCAATGGCGGCGTTTTTGGTTCTATGATGTCCACACCAATCATCAATGCGCCTCAATCGGCTATTTTAGGAATGCATAACATTGTTGAGAGACCTGTAGTTGAAAACGGTGAGATTGTGGTGAGACCAATGATGTATGTGGCCTTGTCTTATGATCACAGAATCATTGATGGCAGAGAGTCGGTTAGTTTCCTCGTTAGGGTAAAGCAATTGCTCGAGGATCCGACCAGGTTATTAATAGGTGTATGATGGCCAGCTCATGGATAATAAAAAGAACTTCAACTTATTGTTTTAAATATTAAGAAATGCAATACGACGTAACAGTTATTGGCTCAGGTCCCGGCGGGTATGTAGCAGCGATCAGATGTGCGCAACTAGGCTTCAAAACTGCACTTATTGAGAAATATGATACGCTAGGTGGTACTTGTTTAAATGTGGGCTGTATTCCATCCAAGGCTTTATTAGATTCTACTGAGCATTTTCATAATGCAGACAAGACTTTTGCAGAACATGGTATCACTATCAATAAACCCAAGGTCAACTTCAAACAAATGATCCAGCGTAAACGGGATGTTGTCAAAATTTCATGTGATGGTATCGATTATTTGATGAAGAAAAATAAGATCGATGTGCATCATGGTCTTGGTTCTTTTGTAGATAAAAATACCATCAAAGTGATGGCTAGCGATGGCAAAACTACAGAACTTAAAACTGACAAAGTCATTATTGCCACAGGTTCCAAGCCATCCAGCCTCCCTTTTATCAAAATTGATAAAAAGCGGATCATAACCAGCACCGAAGCGCTTGAACTCAAGCAAGTACCAAAACATATGATTGTTATTGGTGGTGGCGTGATTGGAGTAGAGATAGGTTCGGTATATGCAAGATTAGGTGCCGAAGTATCGGTGGTGGAGTACCTGGATCGAATTATTCCAACCATGGACGGATCTATGAGCAAAGATTTAACCAGATCACTTAAAAAGCTTGGTTTTAAGATTTACACGAGTCATAAAGTCACCGCTGTAACTGCTAAAGGAACCCAGGTAACAGTCGAGGCTGAGGGTAATAAAGGCAAAAAAATAGAATTAAAAGGTGATTATTGTTTGGTTTCCGTTGGTAGAAAACCATTTACGGAAGGATTGGGATTGGAAAATGTAGGCATAAAAACTGATGAGGCAGGACGTATAGAGGTGGATGAGCATTTGAGAACAAATGTTGAAAACATTTATGCGATCGGTGATGTGATAAAGGGAGCCATGTTGGCACATAAGGCTGAAGAAGAAGGTGCCTTGGTTGCTGAGCAACTGGCCGGACAAAAGCCCCATATCAACTACCTTTTAATTCCAGGTGTGGTTTATACCTGGCCGGAAGTAGCAGGTGTAGGTTATACTGAGGAACAGCTCAAGGAACAGGGTAGGGCCTATAAGACCGGATCATTCCCATTCAGGGCTCTGGGTAGAGCCAGGGCAAGCATGGATATCGATGGACAGGTAAAAGTATTGGCCGATAAACAGACTGACGAAATACTTGGTGTACACATTATTGGCGCCAGAGCAGCAGATATGATTGCGTCGGCCGTTACTGCCATGGAATATCGGGCCTCTGCGGAGGATGTATCGAGGATGTCTCATGCTCATCCTACTTATATGGAGGCTGTTAAGGAAGCTTGTTTAGCAGCAACGGATAATCGCCCGATTCATATATGATATACAAGGAGCAGGTTCCTGCTCCTTACTTTAAATGGCCTGCTTAAGAAGTATTTTTCATAATTATTTCATCAATGAGTCCAACTTGTAAACAAGACTCAAGATGTTAGATTTAAGAAAAAAGATCTAATGAAACTCCGATAGCAGATTTTTCTGTTAAACCAAACGCAGCATAATCATTTGAGTGAAAGGCTTTTTCAGAAAAGACGACTAAATATCATGTCCAAACCTTCGTTCCTTCCGTACAATTGTTGCACATATCTATTTCACTTCTGGATCTTAACAGTGATGCTCTGAAATTTTGATATTTATCTCCTTTCCATAAACTTTTGAAATTGTCGTTTTCCATATTACCCAGGATGTAGTGTGCATCCTTATCGAAACAACAAGGCACGACTTTTCCATCCCAGGTGATTACACAAGAGTGCCACATTTTCCAGCAGTGGCTCAATAATTTGCTTTTGATAGAAAATGTTCCATCCCCGTTGTTTTTGTACCTGGAATATTTGTCAATGGTTGGAATCAGTTCTGACCCATTTTCATGATCATAAATTTGAGCTGTCTTCAGTCCTACCTCATCCACTTGCAATGTTTTCGCCAGTGCTCTTAAGTCTTCTATTTGATGTTCATTTGGTTTAACTACAAGAAATTGGAAAATGACATGAGGTGTTTTTGATTTCAGCGCTTTTTTCCATTTTACAATATTTTTAGCGCCATCTATGACTTTGTCCAGCTTTCCACCAATACGATACGACTCATAGGTATCTTGTGTGGTGCCGTCAATGGAAATAATCAATCGATCCAGGCCGGATTCTACTGTTTTTCGAGCTCTTTCATCATTTAAGTAATGAGCATTTGTAGAGGTAGCTGTATAAATTCCTTTTTCGGAGGCATATTTTACAAGATCCAAAAATTGAGGGTGTAAATAAGGTTCACCCTGGAAATAGAAAAGCAAATATGTTAAAGTGGACTGTAGTTCATCAATAGTCTTTTTAAAAAGGGCTTCCGGCATCATTCCGGTAGGTCTGGTAAATGAACGTAAGCCACTTGGACATTCCGGGCACCTCAAATTGCATGAAGTAGTAGGCTCAAAAGACAGGCTAATAGGAAGTCCCCAATGAATTGGTTTTTTAAGTATCCTCGACAACACATAACTGGATGTAACCTGAACCCCGTTGAATACTCTTCTGGGCGTTAATTTGGAGAAAAAATTCCAACCATCTTTCAAACTGTTGTTCATCCTGTGGTTATGGTTTCCAGTTTTAAAGTTAACACCAACAAATATACTGATTAGAAAGTTTATCACTTTGGGAGAGAGAAATTATAACTTCAGGCACAACTTAAACGCTTAAATACTTCAACACACCAACACTTTTATTAAATTGTTAATATTTTTAGTGGGAAATGATATTAATTTTTAAATACCTGATCAGACACCTTCCCTGGATATTGGTGGTGATTTTGCTAGTATGGCTCTATTTGTCGGGCTCTTTTCCTGGAGCAGCAAATGTTCAGCGGGAAATTATCACTAATGAGCTGGTGCTGGAAAAGGTAGAATCATTGGGTCGATTGGAGCTGGTAAAATATAATTTCAAAGAGATTACGGACATCAAAAATACCAGTTCGCTTAAGATGTTTTTCCAATCTTATACACCTGATATGAAAGCGGTGCTTATCACAAATGGTGAGGCCGTAGGCTGTCTTGATCTTGCAAAACTCACCAAAGATGATATTCATTTAGAGAATGATACTATTTCCATTCGTTTACCGGAACCCGAACTGTGCTATTACAAGTTACACCTGGAAAGATCGCGAATCTATGCACTGGATATCGGATTTTTGGCCTCAAGCGAAGAGGAGCGAAAGCTAGTTGAAGACCTCTACAAAACAGCAGAAAAAGAAGTAAAACAAGCAGCGCTCAACTCTGGCATTTTAGAAGAAACAAGACTTAAAAGTGAGATCTATTTAAAACGCTTTCTGGAGGAAGTTTCAGGGAAGAAAGTGTTTCTTTACTATGAAATGAGATCTCAGGAGTTAGACCTTAACAAATAATTGTTGGTTTTAGCAGTTACATTTTTTTAGGACCTCAACAGCCTTTTGGGCATATCTCGCATTCTTATTTTTGATATCCAGAAGGATCCTTTTGGCATCGCTTTTTCTATTTTCCTTTAGGTAAAGCAATCCCAAATACCACTTGGCTGGTTCGCTATAATTAAAATCATGCAAGTTGATCATCATCTCTAAGTCCACTATGGCGAATTCATAATTTTTTAGTCCTATTTGACACATGGCATAGTAAAACTGAAGGCTCCGATTTTTAGGCTCCTTTACTATTTCTTGTTCCAACAATCGGAGTCCCTTTTGAAAATCACCGTTTTCGTAGGCGGTTATCGCCGAGATTATTTCTTCATTGGCAAATAGACTGGAATCGTTTTTATGAACAGGATACATTTCGAAATAGTCCTCCACTGATACATCTTTATTCATAAGAAAGTATACACCTATCATCACTATGACACTCAATCCAATTATTATCTTCCAGTTACCTACAAGCTTCATACTTCAAATGGTTTTTCAATAGATCAATTTTACAAAATTATCCGGCTATGCATGTTCTCTGTAATTTTTCATATAAGAATATATGGCAGTTCCGGTAATATTTCCATTAATAATAAGTTATTCCATATATATTTGTTGCAAAGTAAGCTTACCGGGGAATAAGAAAGCTGGGAACATATGAATGGATTCACGAAATTTTGTGGACTAGTCTTAACGCTCTTTATTTTGATAATGCAGGGGAGCAATCTGTATGCACAAAAAAAAGATGTTCCAAGATTTAATAAGTGGGGCTATATAGATACCGACTTTATTCTAGGCAAAATGCCTGATTATCAAAAATCGCAGGAAGAAATTCAGGAGATTTCCAACGCATGGAGAGAAGAACTTAAACTCAAATATGAAGAGATTGTCAAGTTGCAGGAAGCTTACCAGGAAGAAGAGGTACTTCTAACCAGTGAAGAAAAAGCCGAAAGAATCAATATGATCACAATGAAGGAAGATTCTTTAAATGCCTATAGAAAGCAGATATTTGGCTTTGATGGAATGTTTTTTCAAAAAAAACAAGAGATTTTGAAGACTGCTCAGGATCGACTATTTGATGCAATTGAAGAGGTTGCCAAAGAATTCAAATTACATACCCTATTTGACAAAGCTGGGGACAAAAATATTATCTACGTGAACCCGATTCATGATTATTCCGATTATGTCCTTGAGAAGTTGGGATTGGGTGATAGCAATGATACGGTAAAATAGCGCAGATCTACAAAAAATCCACCTGAATCTGCATTCAGGTGGATTAAATCAAAACACTTAAACTATTGGAATTTTAAACAGAGAAACGAAATCGGTTTCTGTACAGATTCTCTATATACTTAAAGTAATAAAACAACTTATGATTTAAAGCTATGCCGTAGTCAACAGTCGGATCATAATTAATGAAACTGGTGAACGGACTATTTCTTCTGCCTGCATATCTTGTTACATTCTCATTCCATGCGATGACATATCGTTGATTCTTGGATTCGTAGTATTGTTGAGAGTAAAAGCCGACAGGTTTGCCATTCGTGATGAACCATGTTTCAAACCCGGGATCATCAATGATCAACTCATATTCAGTATCATCTTCAGCCTGAAGATTGATAACATTTTTTGAGGCAGGAGTGCTAATCGAATTGCCTTGATAATTGCTTGAAATACATCCGGCAAGTGTTAATAGTGTAAGAGCGGTTATTATCTTTTTCATATCTCACCTCCTTAGTAACATGTGAACGAATATCGTGCCAGAATAGTCTAATTTGAGAAATAAATAATGCCTTGGAACTAAATGAGATACAAACTTGTATTTTAACCTTTGGCTTCTATGTTTTTGGCTTATTTTAAATAATACTTAAATTGAATAAACAACACTAACTAACCAAAATTCATTACCATGAAACGACTATTACCTATTGCGATGGGCATTTCATTCTTTTTTCATATCAGCTGCTCTATGGCTCAGGATTTCTCAAATGTGAAAATTGAAACGGTTAAAGTGACGGACAATATTTATATGCTGAAAGGGAGAGGAGGAAATATTGGTGTGTCTGCCGGTGAAGATGGGGTTATGATCATTGATGATCAATATGCACCCTTGGCTGACAAGATTAAAAGTGCTATAGCAGAAATTAATAGTGGAGCTATCAAATTTGTGATCAATACCCATTGGCATGGTGATCATGTTGGGGGTAATGAGATTTTCGGTAAAGCCGGAAGTATTATTGTTGCTCATGATAATGTGAGAAAAAGGATGAGCACAGATCAATTTATGGAAAGGTTTCAACGTAATGTCCCTGCCTCACCCAAAGCTGCTCTTCCGATAATTTCATTTGACAAGAAAATTACCTTTCATTTCAATGACGATGAAATCACCGTTTTCCATGGCACTTCTGCTCATACTGATGGTGATGCTGTCATTTATTTTCACAAGGGTAACACTATTCATATGGGTGATGCCTTTGTTACCTATGGTTATCCATTTATTGATGCTGGAAGTGGTGGTTCGATAGTAGGAGAGATCAGTTTTCTCGAAGATGTATTGAAAATGATCAATGATGATACTAAAGTTATACCAGGGCATGGTGAGCTTTCTACCAAAAAAGACATCGTCAACTTTAAAAAAATGTTGGTGGATATCAAAGACAAAGTTGCCAAAGGTGTTGCCAGTGGTAAAACCATCAATGAGGTATTAGCCGCGGAACCTACCAAACAATATGATGCCTCATGGAACAATGGCTTTATTAAATCCGAAGATTTCATTAAGATGATCTATCAGGAGCTCAAAGCTGACTAACTGATTACATCCAATCGAAAGCATTCAAAAATTGGTGTAATACCTTTCTGAGGAAGAAGGTGTTACACTTTTTTTGGGACTTTACTTTTTTGAAAACAAATTATCACTTCCGCTTCTAACATATAGTCAACCGTTCGTATAAAAAATTCTTTCTCTTAACCTTATTTAACATTATTTTTTCATTAGAGAAATTAAAATGAAATAGTTTTCCAGTGGTTTTGTAAGTAAACCACAAAAAGGAAGTATTGAGTTGATGATGTGATTCCTTGGAACTATAACCGTTCACTAACTTCAACACGAAAACGCATACTATAAACATATGAAATACTCAACAACATTATTCGCTCTATTAATTGGCATTACCTCTTTTGCCACAGAACCCCCGGTCAAAAATAAATACCAGTACATTCTTGACTTAACCAAAGTCCAAGACGATAAGCTTATGGTTGAGCTTTTAACACCAGCCATCAAAGAATCGGAGTTAATTTTTTATATGCCGAAAATAATTCCCGGCACTTATAAAGAAGCAGATTATGGTCGATTTGTCAGCGACCTGAAAGCCTTTGATAAAAAAGGTAGGGAACTGGAAGTTGAAAGAAGTGATGACAATACCTGGAAGATAACCAAGGCCAAAAAACTTAGTAAAATCACTTATTGGGTTGAAGATACCTATGATTCTGAAATTAAGGAGAAAGCTGTTTATCCTATGGCCGGAACTAATATTGAGGATCAAAAGAATTTTGTCATCAACACCAGTGGTTTCTTTGGTTATATCAAAGGTAAAAAGGAACTGGGATTTGATCTGAAAGTGATCCGGCCGGAATCCTTGTATGGATCAACAGGCCTTATTGCAAGTGAAACCGGAATGCAACTAAGTGTGTCATTGGATTCGGAGGGATTGAAGTCTACCGATGTAGATAAAGTAGTTGACCACTACGAGGTGGAGAACTACCATCTTCTCATCGATTCCCCAATCATGTATAATGAGCCTGATACAACTATAATAAACGTAGCTAATGCAGAAGTACTGGTCTCAGTATATTCTCCGAGTGGTCAGGTGACATCCAAATATATCGCCGAAAATGTTGAGGAGATTCTTTATGCTCAGGCCAGCTTCCTGGGAGGAGAATTGCCTGTGGAGAAGTATGCTTTTATTTTCTATTGTGAAGAACTCTCTAAACTGGCACCCATACAAGGCGCATTGGAGCACTCTTATTCGTCCTTTTATTATTTTCCCGATGTGCCACAGGAAAATCTGAAACAAACGGTAAGGGATGTTGCAGCACATGAATTTTTTCATATTGTGACTCCTCTGAATATTCACTCCGAAGAAATACAATATTTTGATTTCAACGAACCCAAGATGTCACAACACCTCTGGCTGTATGAAGGGGTAACAGAATATTTTTCAGACCTTGTACAGATAAAATATGACATCATTGATCTGGATCAATATGTGAGTAAACTCTCTGAAAAGATGAGTAATGCCAGTTTTGCATTTAACGATACGCTTTCTTTCACTGACCTTAGTAAATATACGATTGATAAATATCCCGATCAATATGGAAATGTATATGAAAAGGGAGCATTGATTGCCATGACATTGGATATCAAGCTACGCGCATTATCTGATGGTAAATACGGTATTCAAAACCTTATTGATGATTTGGAAGAAAAATATGGAAAGGATACGCCATTTAAAGATGGTGAGTTGTTTGAGGAAATAGTATCACTTACCTATCCTGAGATTGGAGAGTTTTTTGAAACATATCTTATAAAAGGAGGGGTTTTACCCTATGAAGAAACATTAGCATTGGTAGGGATCAATTATGTGGACAGGGAAAAAGCAAAACAATATAGCTTTGGAAACGTGTCTTTGGGATTTGATCAGGACGAAGGCAAGTTGAAAATTGCTGGTACAAGCAATATGAACGCATTTGGAGAAAAAATGGGCTATAAAACCGGTGATGTATTGCTAAAAATTAATGATGAAGAAATTCCGTTACAAAACTTGCAACAATATTTTGATGACCTCAGAACAAATATGAAGGAGGGAGATGAATTTGCTGTGACAGTTCTAAGAAAAAGTGAGGGAGGAGGAAAAGAGGAGGTCAGGCTTAGTACGGAGATATTTCAGGTAGAAGTAGAAAAACGTCATCAAATATCAATTAATGAGAATCCATCTCAGGAACAACTCAAAATCAGAGATTCATGGTTAAAGCCATAGATTTTTGACCCTTTTAAGTTAGAAGATAGGAATAGTCCTCAGGTTTACTTGAGGACTGTTTTTTTGATCTTTTCCTTATACACACTTCATAGTTAACGGATTACTTTTTGATCTTTTCTGGTATATATTACCGAAAACCAAACACATAAGCTAATTTGAATTTTTGGGCGGAGGTGCTAGGCACTTGAAATTCGAAAGCGTGCTTCAACTTTATGATCTTTAAACGTCTATTTTCACAGTCAAGGGGAAGATATCATTTATCGATAATTTTTAGCTTTTTTCTTGCCCAATTCTCAGTTGCTTCACAGATAAATCAACCAGAACTATCCAAAGAAGTAGTTTCCAAACTTCAGGAATACAAAGTATATCTAACCCGTTTCAAAGAGTCCGGAGAAGTTCTGAAACAGGCTGAATATCTGGACAAAATAGCTTTTGTTTATTGGAAGCATAACCATTTACCGCAAGCAGTTGACCATTTTGAACAATCAATGGTCATTTATAAAAAAAATAATTTGACTGACAAGCTAAGTAAAACTTATGCCAACTGTGGTATCATTTATAGTGAACTGCAAAATTATGCTGAGGCTCTTTCCTGCTTTCAGAAAGAATTGAAGTTGACCCGAAAGTCCAACGACAAACTGGATATCTGTTATTCATTGATCAACGTTTCCAGAATGTTCGGACTTCTTGGTAAGGATAAAAAGGCAATCAAACATCTTAAAACAGCTTTGGAGCTTAGTCAGCAAATGGGTGACGTAAAGTTGATGCGGACTTGTCATGCTATGTTGGCCAAAAGTCATGACCAGCTTGGAAATGAAAAAAAATCGAATGAGCATCTCACACAATATTCCGCTTTTGGAAATTATATAGACCAGGACGATCTTGAGGATATTAATGAGGATAACAGGAGCAAGTTGAATGAAATGAAAGACCGGATCTATGCCATTGAAGAAGAGGTTCGGGACAAAGACATTGCATTGGTAAAGCAAGGACAAACTATTAAAGAAATTGAAAGGGCTAAACGGGAAAGAGAGTTTGAGATTGAAATTTTACAAAAAGACCGGCAAATACAAGAATTTGCTCTGAAGGAACAAAAATCAAGACTTGCCTTTGAAAAAACCATAAGAATCTATTTAGTTGTTGGCTTGTCGCTCATTACCATTCTAACAGTATTCCTGCTTAAGGCAAGGCATACAATCAGAAATCAAAATAAAAGGTTAAAGCTATACAACGAGAATTTGGAAGAGGAAGTAGACCTTCGAACAAAAAAATTACAAACTACCAATGCTGAATTGACATTGATCAATCGCGATCTGGATACCCTGGTTTATAAAACATCGCATGATCTTAAAAGCCCCTTAACCACGGCAGAAGGATTGTGTAATCTTGCTCTTCTGGATATAAAGGAAAAGTCAGGAATTGACCATATTAATAAAATAAAGGATGAATTGGGAGGAATGACCCTTATCCTTGATCAATTGGCTAAGTTGAGGGATATTAAGTATAGCGAAATAGAACTTTCAACATTTTCCTGCAGAAAACTCATCGAAGAAGTTATTGACGAAGAATTGGCCCCCCAATCCCATTTCAAAAAGGTGAAATTTTCTTTCGATATTCCCAAAAACTTAAAACTCAATGGGGATTATAATCTTATAAAAATAATTTTCACCAATGTGTTAAAAAATGCATTTCAATATAGCTTAGCTGAACAGAAGGGTCATCAACCCAGTGTTAGTATTTCTTCCAAAGAAGCTTCCAGCAATCTGGAAATCATGGTCAAAAATAATGGTGAGAAAATTCCGGATAACCTGGCCAAAAAAGTTTTTAATATGTTCTTCAAAGCTTCATTAAACTCGAACGGGCCTGGCTTAGGGCTATATACTGCAAAACTGGCAGCCAACAGACTCATGGGGCATATTTTTTATAAAAGAACGGCGGAAAGTGAAACGGCTTTTTCCATTGTGCTTCCAAAATTTGCATCTATGCAATAGTGCCATTATGTTTTGTGAGGATCAGCGTAGCCATGGATCTTTTATGATCCACATTTACTGATTTCAAGGGCTCTAAAAATTCCAGATGATACTTTGCCATGATTTCTTTTAGAAGATTTTCATTGATCAAAAATCGGGTGGTTCCATCAAGTAATTTATAAATACCTTGGCCGACAGGATGGATATTGTTTTCTATTCCTATATCAGAAGTCATTCTAATGAAAAGAATTCCTCCGGGCTTCAGAACATTGCATACCTTGTCAACTAATGTATGAAAGTGCTCTGTACTTTGAGCAAAGTGTAATACGGCACTGCAAATAACCACATCGAAAAAATTCTCCGGAATTCGCATAGATTCAATATCCCAAACCATAAACCTTTCCGGTTCATATTTCCTATTTATGGATCTGGCCATGGTTTGTAACATTTCGATGGCTTTCTGATTTCTATCTACACCGAAGACGTCGTAGCCATTGTTAAGAAAATAGATGAGGTTTCTACCCTCACCACAACCTACATCCAGTATTTTATCTGATTTTTTAAACCTGCATTTAAGAATTTGATCCAATAAATAAATATCAATATTACCCAGCTCCTTGTTCAGTTCTTGAATGTTCATGCATGGAATGTTTTTTGAGACTATCTGTCAATGCGCGTTTGCCTTCCTCGATCATCTCTTTTGCTTTATAAAATTCAAAAGTACTGCAGGCATCACGGGAAATATTAACCTGGATGTCGGGTTGATAACGATCCAAAAGAGTATCTGTGAGCCTGTCCTGCATAAGGTCTATAGACCGGTTCATTAACTCAAAGAAACCAAGTTTTTTCGAGGAGGTTTTGTTTGCAGGAAAAAATTCCTGCCATTTGCGTTTAAATATATCAGTTAAGTTTTTTCTTTCGGCATCTCTGATTTTATCCTCTTTTGATTTGTTGTGGTTTTTGAGGTAAGGCTTGTTGGCATTGACATTTACGACAACAAGTAAGTCACCAGTTGTTCTTTCCACGTGCTCTATTGGAATCGGATTGATCACACCACCATCCACTAAATCAACATTATCGATCGAGATAGGGGTTAAAACGGTCGGGATGGCAATTGAAGCTCGCAAGGCCCTGAAAAGACTTCCGGAAGTAAATACCACTTCTTTTTTATTGACGATGTCAGTAGCCACGGCCGCAAAAGGAATGGAAAGCTGTTCGATCCGACAATCTTCAATGATCTTCATGATCTCCGTAATAATCCTTTCGCCTCGAATAAATCCTTGTGTACTAAAGGTAAAATCAATGAGTTTAAACACATCCAGTTTATCGAGTTCACAAACCCAGTCTTTATATACATTCAACTCACCTTTGGCATAAATACCTCCCACAAAAGCACCCATTGATGACCCGGAAATAGATCCGATTTTGAATCCTTTTTTTTCAAGTTCTTCAATCACTCCTATATGAGCTAGCCCTCTTGCCCCACCGCTACCAAGAACCAGTGAAACTGTTTTACTCATTCTGATGTTTGGGTTTTTTACGAAATTATTTAATTACATTTGTTAAAGCAATTGAAGCCTCATCTAAACAATCTTTATTGGATATGGAAACACCTTTTCACCTGGCCTTTCCCGTAAAGGACATTGACATTACCAGAGAATTTTACCAAAACTTATTAGGTTGCAAGATAGGTCGCTCTACTGATAAGTGGATAGATTTCAATTTTTTTGGACATCAACTTTCTGCACACCTCAAACCGGAAGAATTGAAAGCTGCCAATACAAATGCCGTTGATGGTCATCAGGTTCCGGTAAGACATTTCGGAGCAATTCTGGAATGGGATCAGTGGCATGAACTATCTGATAAACTAAAAGAAGAAGGAATTGAGTTTGTCATTGAACCTTATATAAGATTTGAAGGTCAGCCGGGAGAACAGGCTACTATGTTTTTTTTGGATCCAAGTGGAAATGCTTTGGAGTTTAAGGCATTCAAAGATCATGCAATGATTTTTGAGACATAATCAAAGAAAGTCTCATAGGATCAGAATCAAAACTCTACGGAGTCTATCCTTTTTTCGGGTGTTAATTTGAAGCTCTTGATGTTGTCATTAAATTCCACGTGTACCAGGTTTGCCTGGTCGTCAAATTCTTCAAACAGGATTGTGTTTTCTACCTCGACCTTTTGAACTGCTTTGATATTCTGCACTTCCAGGTAGCACCAAATGGCTTCCCTGTCCATTTCATGTCCCAGATAATTTATGTCGACAGGTTGATCATTGACTTTTAGCACTAGATGTTCCTGAAGATATTTTTCCAACATATCCTCCACCTCTTGCTTTATTTGATCATCCATAATGTCGAAGTCTTTCCCAAAAGTTTTTCTTAACCCAAGTTCTATATCATCCAGAAAGATCCGCTGTGTTATCTGTAGTGCGGCTGTTTTTTGATCAAATTCTATCTCACAAACACTCACGTGAAATGGGTGAATTGCCATCGATCCAAAGAAAAACACCGCACAAATTAAATATTGTTGCATTTACAAACCGTTTTTACATATTTTCAAAATTATACATTAATATTACAAAAAATAGCAAGTTGCATACCAGTTTATTAGCGATACAATGTCAGAATTCACACTGTACTTTAATGAAGGCATAGGACACATATTAACAATTGAGGGTTACGATCACATTCTGTTCGTTGTAGCGCTTTGTAGTATTTATGCTTCCAAGGATTGGAAAAAGGTATTAATTCTCGTGACTGCCTTTACGATCGGTCACTCAATCACCCTGGCACTCGCATCTTTTGAGGTGATCAGGGTTGACAGAAATATCACAGAATTCTTTATCGCAGCCACGTTATTTGTAACAGCACTGTCCAATATATTGAAAAAGGGTGCTTTGGTGCATCTAACAAAAGCTCAGGTTAATTATACCTATGCAGTGCTTTTTGGCTTAATTCACGGACTCGGATTTTCAAGTGGATTCAGGAGCCTTTTGGGGAAAAATTTTTCCGTTGTTAATCAATTATTAGCCTTTAATCTGGGCATTGAACTCGGTCAGATTGTAATTGTGATCGTTTCAATGACCCTTTCATTTATAGTCATTCACATACTAAACGTAAACAGAAGAGAATGGAACTTGATCTTATCCTCGGCTATTATGGGAATAGCCGTTATGTTAATGATTGAGCGAATATTCTGGTAAACCCGTTAACTATTATGAAGAGATTCTATGTATTATTGATTGCTTTCTCCATAGGCCTAACCGGCTTTTCTCAAGAGAAAGAGCATGAGGGGAAATTTGAACAGCTTGGTACCGACTTGCCAACCCCTAACAGTTTCAGAACCGGATCGGGAGCCCCCGGCAAGGATTATTGGCAGCAACAAGCTGATTATATCATTGAAGTGGAACTGGATGATGAAAAACAAACGATCACCGGTTCCGAGACGATTACCTATCACAATAACTCTCCCGAAACGTTGCGCTATTTATGGGTACAATTGGATCAGAACATGCGTGCCAAGGATTCCGATACACCTAAGATTAGAGCCGGGAGTATTTCAAGGGATTCAATACCTGCCAAATTTTTTCAATCAGGACTAGGTGATACTGATTACGAGGGAGGATATAAAATTGCTTCGGTTAAAGATACCAATGGAAAAGATTTACCTCATCGTATCAATCAAACCATGATGCGTGTGGATATACCCAGACCTTTGGCACCTGGCCAAAAGTATTCTTTTTCGATTGATTGGTCTTACAATATCAATGACAGAATGTTGGTGGGTGGTCGTTCTGGTTATGAATTTTTCCCAAAGGATGGCAACTATTCCTATACGATTGCTCAATGGTTTCCAAGAATGGCTGTTTACGATGATGTTAATGGTTGGCAGAACAAACAATTTTTAGGCCGTGGTGAGTTTGCACTTCCTTTTGGTGATTATAAGGTAAAGATAACTGTGCCTGCGGATCACATTGTTGCTTCTACAGGGGTATTGCAAAACCCTAAAGAGGTATTGACAAGTGAGGAGTTGAAGAGATTTGAAGAAGCCAAAAAAGCATTTGATGAGCCAGTGATCATTGTATCACAAGCAGAGGCTGAACAAAAAGAAGCGTCTCCGAATTACAGGAAAAAAAGCACCTGGGAATTTCACGCGGATGATGTAAGAGATTTTGCTTTTGCTACTTCAAGAAAATATATCTGGGATGCTATGGCGGTTGATATAGCAGGTAAAAAACCTTTGGCTATGTCTTTCTATCCGAAGGAAGGCAATCCATTATGGGAAAAAGAATCAACTCATGCGGTGAGAAAAGCCCTGATTACCTATTCCAAGTATACGATTGATTACCCATACCCGGTGGCTATTTCTGTTCATGCTGCTTCTATTGGTATGGAATATCCCATGATCTGTTTCAATTTTGGGCGACCAAGAGAGGACGGTACTTATTCAGACAACACCAAGTATCGTATGATAGGCGTGATTATTCATGAAGTAGGGCACAACTTCTTCCCAATGATCATTAATTCTGATGAAAGGCAATGGACCTGGATGGATGAAGGATTGAATACTTTTGTCCAATACAGAACCGAGCAGGAACAGTATGAAAATTTCCCTTCGAGAAGAGGAAGTGCTGCGAACATTGTTCCTTATATGAAAGGAGACAAAAAATTCATCAGGCCAATTATGACCAACTCTGAACAGATCGTTCAGTTTGGTAATAATGCCTATGCCAAACCTGCAACCGCTTTAAATATCCTCAGAGAAACCATCATGGGTCCGGAACTCTTTGATTATGCTTTTAAGGAGTATGCGAGAAGATGGGCATTCAAGCACCCCACGCCGGCGGATTTGTTTAGAACGATGGAAGATGCATCAGCTGTTGATCTGGATTGGTTCTGGAAGGGCTGGTTCTATAGTACGGACAATGTTGATATGGCTATTGACAATGTAAAATGGTTTAAATTGAAAAATGAAAAACCTGGGCTTGAGAAAAATGTAAAGAGTACTAAAATAGGAGGAAGCGATGCTCAATCCGGAGCGGAAAACGAGACAAATACGGATTTCAGCAATGGTTTTGAGGAGATCGTTTTAACCGATACGGATCCCAGATTCTACGGTGAATACAAAAACCGGGTAGATGATGCAGCTATCAGGCAAAAATTTGCCGATAAGAATTTCTATGAAATCACCTTCAAAAACAATGGCGGTTTAGTCATGCCGATTATCCTGGAGTGGGAATACAAAGACGGAACCAAGGAAATTGAAAAGATACCGGCTGAGATATGGAGAATGAATGAGCAAGAGACTAAAAAGGTATTTGCCAAAGACAAAGAAGTGGTAAATATTGTCATGGATCCTCACTTCGAAACCGCAGACACTAATGTGGAAGACAATGTTTTTCCTAAAAAAGAAGTAAAGTCACGCTTCGACAAGTTCAAGGAGAAATCAGGTAAATAAATGACGAATTTCAAATTACGAATTACGAAATATGCTGTGCCATATATTCGTAATTCGTAATTTCTAATTCTCATTTAATCCTGTACAATATAATGATCGATTTTGCTCCTGTCCCAATCAATCACCATCCCTCTTCCAATACCTTTAACAGTCTTTTCCCCGTAAAGCAATTCCACTAGATACATAGCGGCATCGTAGGATTTAGCACCGCCTGCTGACGTGATCAGATTATCATGATGGACAAAGCTATACCCTTCATGTACTTTTAGCTCCGGAAACATTTTTTTATAAGCCTCTATATCTCCTGGAAAAGTAGTTGATTCTTTACCATCTACTAGTCCGGCTTTAGCTAATACAAATGCGCCATCACAAAGTGACATAACATATTTTGCCTTTTGCCCCTTTTCACTGACGAATTCAATCAGGTCCTTATTTTCCAGATCGGTATCCAAATTATTTACAGCGCTGGGAACAATCAATACATCGAACTCGGGTAGAGAATCGGAATCAAAACTAAAATCAGGTATAATGCGAATGCCTTCATAAGTTGTGATTGTTTCTTCCGTAGGCGAGACAACGAATACCTTCATGCCATATTCAGTGTGAAAAACAGTATGATGCAATATGTCAAAGGGAGCAATGAGTTCCGAATTGAATACGCCATCAATGGTTACAAAACCCACATTCCAGATCCGGTCAGGTTTTTCCACTTCAGGCAATGGTGGTGTATCTGTGCTAATGGTTTCGTTCTGATCTTGTTTAGGAGACTGGCAATTAACAAAGAAGCCTAGTATCAGGCTCACAAGACAATAAAAAAATAAAGAAGGCTTCATAATTGATGGATTTGGATTTATGAAATATCGTGAAATTGCAACTTCACCAGATTGTTATAAACACCATCCTCAACCGCAGATAGCTCATCATGGGATCCTGACTCAATGATTTCTCCATTATTGATGACATAAATTTTATCCACCTTCCGGATCGTAGCCAAGCGATGTGCAATGATGATGGTAGTTCTGTTTTTCATAAGCTCATCCAGTGCGTTTTGAACGTAATGTTCAGACTCGGCATCCAGTGAACTTGTTGCTTCATCAAGAATCAAGATGGTTGGGTCTTTTAAAATAGCCCTTGCTATAGCAATTCGTTGTTTCTGACCCCCCGATAGTTTCATGCCTCTTTCCCCCACAATTGTATTTAATCCATCGGGAAAGGTCTCTATAAATTGCATGGCATTGGCTCTGGTGGCAGCTTCTATGATCTCCTCCTCTGTAGCTCCTTGTTTTCCATAGGCAATGTTTTCCCTAATAGTACCACCGAAAAGAATTACCTCCTGTGGAACCATACCAATATTTTGTCTGTATGCATGCAAGTCATAATCATTGATATTTCTGTCGTCAACCGTTATTTCACCATGATCGATATTATAAAATCGAGTAAGTAATTGAATGATAGTAGATTTTCCAGCGCCACTATGACCGACAAGGGCCACCTTTTCACCGGGTTCAACTTTAAAATTCACATTTCGCAGTACCTGGACATCTCGCCGCGTAGGATAGGAAAAAGCTACTTCTTTAAACCTTATTGCCCCGTTGATGGAGGCTTTTTCCGGAAGATCCTGTGCCAGTTCAATTTCAGGCTCTTCTTGAATAACCTCCAAAATTCTTTCAGAAGCGCCTATTGACCTTTGAATTTGTCCGTAAATACTTCCCAATCCGGCAATTGAACCGCCAATAAAGGTGGTGAAAAATACAAAAGATAATAAATCACCTACACTCATAGTTCCATCCTGAACCAGGTTGGCACCCTTCCACATCACGGCCACAATGCCTCCAAACAAGGCTACAATGATGAAGGCGATGAATGCTCCTCTGAAAGAAGCAGTCTTAAGCGCAATTTTGACCACTTCACTTAATGATTTGCCATAACGCGCTACCTCCATAAATTCACTGGTAAATGCCTTGACTATATGAATGGACTGCAGGGTTTCTTCAACGATAATGTTGGTATCAGCCAGTTTGTCCTGTGTTTTCTTTGACATTTTTCTGATATACTTACCAAAGATCATGGCTAACAGTATGACCACAGGAAATGTTGCTAACATGAAAACACTCAATTTTGGGGCGGAATAAAAGATAAAAACAATGCCTCCTAATAACGTAATCAGTTGACGTATAAATTCTGCCAGTGTGATGGAGAAAGTATCTTGTAACAAAGAGACATCGGAGGTGATTCGACTGATCAATTCTCCGGTCCTTCGATTATCGAAGAATGGAATGGTGAGTGTCATCAGCTTTCCAAACAAGGCGCTTCTGATATCTGCAATACCTCGCTCGCTCACCTGTGCGAATAGATAAACCCTCAAAAATGAAAATACACTTTGAGCGACTAGCACGCCTACCAACATTAGGGTAATTTCATCGATGCTGTCGGAGATCCAATCTGATTCACCCAATGCGGCATCCACCAATTTGCCTGTTAAAAATGGAAAAGCAAGCAAAGTAGCGCTGCCAAGAAAGAGGCAGAGCATACCCAATGCGAAAGTATATTTATAGGGCAACATATATTGAAATATGTTGCTAAGCTTTTTGAAATTTTTTTTATTGAGAGGTCTCTTTTCCGAATCCGACAGAGGTGCCCTAGATCGTCTTTTTGCCATATTTTTCTGCTAAGAGAATCGCAAATTTATTGAGATATCAAACAAAGACCAATTTATTTGATAAAATGAACATCAACATCCTCCGGCCATGGAATCTTATTGCTTTTCGGAAGAGTAAGAATCGTTTCAGATAATCCTTTTGGAGGAAATAAGTGTAGAAAATTTATTTTGAAAAAATGAGTACTATCACGTCATTTACACATCGATACCAGACGCTATCATTCACCATACAAGAAAGACAACGATATGTTTGAATTTAATGAGATAATCGGGTTTGTTGCAGCAACCTGCACAACTATTGCATTTGTTCCCCAAGTTGTGAAAACCTATAGATCAAAATCAGCAAAGGATGTATCGCTTGGGATGTTTTCACTTTTTACCACTGGGGTGTTGCTATGGCTGATTTATGGTATTCTTACTTATGATAAACCCATCATCATTGCCAATATTGTAACCCTAGTTCTGGTTATCATGATGATCTTTTTTAAATTCAAATATAAAAATCAGTGAATTAGATGAACTATAAATGTTTGGAGCTTGCCAAGAGAATTCAGGCACTTGCGCAAAATGGATTGACTTATACGGAAGGTGAATTTGATAGAGAACGATATGAGGAGTTAAGAAGCATAAGTGTTGAGTTGATGCATGAGTTCTCCCATGCCGAAATTCCTTTGATCAAAGAGCTTTTTGCTAATCAAACCGGTTATCAAACACCAATGGTGGATGTAAGGGCAGTAGTATTTAAGGACCGCAAAATCCTCATGGTTAAAGAAAAGATCGATGGTTGTTGGGCATTACCAGGTGGTTGGGCCGATGTAGGGTATACACCCAGCGAAGTAGCTGTAAAGGAGGTAAAAGAAGAGGCAGGATTAGAAGTTAAGGCGGAAAGGGTTTTAGCTATTTTGGATAAAAAATGTCATCCTCACCCACCTCAGCCATTTTATGTTTATAAGATCTTTATCCTTTGTGAAATAATCGGAGGTGAAAGCACAACTGGGATTGAAACTTTGGATGTTGATTTTTTCTCACTCGAAGACTTGCCGGAGTTGTCGAAAGATCGAAACATACAATCACAAATAGAATTAATGTTTGATTTTTTGCACAGCCCGGATAAGCGGGTAGTCATTGATTAAAAAAATATTATAAACATTGAGATTGAGGAATCGAGGTGTTTTTGTGTTGAAATAATCCAGCTAAAAAACCTTTAAGCGGAACACTCCTAAAACTTGTCAACTGCAACACTCAAACACTTCAACACTTTTTAGGTTCTACCCCCATGGAACCGGTACAAGGATACCGGCTCCGGGAGCTCTGTCTTATTTGATAAATCAGAAATTTGGTGTTATAGTCACCCTGATTATATCAGACAGTTCAGGATATTCAAATTGATCTCTTACAATTACTACAGGACCATTTTCATCTTCGCCCACATTTGGACCTGATTGTCTTGGAGCCTGGTTAAGACCGGCTCCCGGGAATTCATTTACTTCCGTACCTGCATCCCAAAGATCCAGTAAATCTGTGATATCACCGCTCAACGGTCTTCTATATCTATCAAATAATGGAATCCCATTCTCTCCGGGACCAACAAATAAATCATTTGATTGTACCAACATCGTAGCAAAACTTAAGTTGGCACCTGGCTTACCCTGGATTGTAAATTCATACGCCTCCCCGGGGAAAATTGGAGCTGGAGCCGATGCACCATCAGGCGTATTAAAAACACCACTAAATTCCACAGTTCTCATAGTTGCCAGACTTGCAGCATGTGGACCTGGATCACCATCTTCTGCAAGTGCTTCAAGACCGAAACCCAAATCAGGTTGTCCAACGATGAAAAAAGGTGTGGCATAAGGTCTGTGTGCTGCCCAGGTTCCGGGAGCAAATGGTGTAACTAAGCCGGTATTGTCGGCAAGATAGGATGTTAATGGTGCATTATTACCATCTTCTGCAAGTTCCTCTAGTCCTACACCTCTATCAGCTTCTCCTACAGTAAAAAGTGGAGCATCTGTAGTGTGTATAACAAAGTTACCCGGTGCCAGTGGAGAAGGAAGTGATGATCCGGCAGAAATATTTTTTATGGTCACTCTGAAACCAGTTGGTGAACCAAAGTTTGATTCGATGATTACCTGAATACTTTCTTCTACAGTAGGATGAGTAAATCCGTCATTGACATTTTCGATCAACTCAACGGTCCCATTTTCATCCACTCCCGTATTTGGGCCTGACTGTCTGGGTGCCTGGTTGGGCCCTGTGCCAGGTTCTTCATTTACTTCTGTTCCCGCATCCCATAAGTCAACTTGATCAGTTACATCTCCACTGATCGGATTATTACTGGCGTCGTAAAGAGCAATGCCCGCTTCACCCGGGCCAAAAAACAAATCATTTGACTGTACTAGCATAGTAGCAAATGAAAGTTTTGTCCCGGGACCCGCATTGAATGAAAATGTGTAATCTTCACCTGGAAAAGCAGGAGCAGTACCAAATCCACCGCTTGCAAAAAATCTGTGAGGTGTATTGATATTCTCGATTCTTACCGTGAATTCAACAAATCTTTTTCTTCGTTGCTTTCTTGCTCTGTTTTCATCATTGAGGTCTAGTTCAGCATCAGTTGTGATCGGTTGATCGAACTCTTCCTTGCAGGAAAAAATGAGCAGAGGAGTTAAACACAATAACAAAATAAATTTTTTCATGGGTTGAATAGTTTTAGTGTTTTTTGAACTTTTAAGTCTCAAAGCTACCCGTCAACTATCACGAAAGTGTCACAAAAAAATCAACGATTTCTAATATTTTGGCATAACAAGTCCATCAGGATCTCTTTCCTGAATTCCGAATAATCCGGAGATTTAGTACTATCACTTTTAAATGGTATTGATTAATTTTAGTCAAGGAAAACCACGGATGATGTCTTATCAGGAGATTCTACCATCGGCTCCATTGTGTGCCTATATCAGTTGCTTTTGGCGAACGAAAACAAACACAATCGCTACAAAAGACTTCCATAGGGTTTACCCTGATGGTTGTATGGATATCATCTTTAATTTTTCGGATCCGCTGGTAGCCAAAGAATGTGAGAAACAATCCGTCAATAGTAGTCCGGTCTTTTTAGTTGGGATGATGACCAAGCCAATTATGTCGGGGTCATTGGGAAGAATTGATTTATTGGGAGTTCGTTTTAAAGCCCAGGCACTTTCTTACCTGACAACAATTTCCTTCTCCGATGTCACAGATAAGGTGATCGACCTGAAATTGATCAATGGACTTATTGCTCATGAGTTGGTTGATGAATTATATGAGAAGAGTGATGAACACCGGATATTGTATTTAGAGCGATATTTTCAAGAGAAATTTTTAAAAACCTCCACAAAAATTCCATGGATGCAAAACATCATCCATGCAATCGAGGCATCAAATGGTAATGTTGATTTAGAACAACTTTCAAGGAATACAGGTATTTCACCAAGACAAATCCAAAGAACTTTCAAGAAGAACATTGGCATAGGGCCAAAAAAATTTGGTCAGGTGGTGAGGTTCAATGCGCTAAAAAAATTTCTCGATTCAGGTGAAAAGCAGAGTTTCTTAGCATCAGCCTTTGATTACGGCTATTATGACCACCCGCATCTTACGAAATCATTCAAAGACATTGCCGGAATATCTCCAAGTGAATATTTACTAAACTCTTAGGGTGTCGTTTTTTTACAAAGTATTCTGAAGCACCGGAGGCTATCTTTGGAAGATAATACCTATACTGATCTTATTGACAAATCTATTTCAAATGATGGGCGAAAAAAAAGATATCACTTTAAAAAGTCTTATTCCTAACGTAATGGTAGAGAATGTCAATCAAACTGTTGATTACTATCGGGACAACCTGGGTTTTGAATTTGTTCAAAGTGTTCCTGAAAATGGCCAATTTGATTGGGCAATGATGCAACATGGAGATGTTGTTCTGATGTTTCAGTCCCAGGAAAGCCTTGGGAAAGATGTACCTGCTTTAAAGGGCCATCGACCGGGAGGAAGCCTTACATTTTATATACGTGTAAATGATATTGGGGGACTTTACGAAGAACTCAAGAAAAAAGAAGTTGAAATAGTTGTTGAGCTCAATAAGACTTTTTATGGAGCCACCGAGCTTACGATAAGAGATCTCAATGGTTATTACCTGATGTTTTCAGAAATGGATGACTGAGTTATGATCAATGTTTGATTTCATGAATAGAAAGCCTGGGAATGGACTATCAAACATCTTTTATGTAAAGTTTGGATATATTTAAGTGTTAAGTTGGTCAGGCTAAACGGTTACATCCTATTGTTTAGAATCCAAAATCCCTAAGTCTCAAATTCATTTAGATTAGCGCATTGAAATTCAACGGTGCAACCTTTAATTCCATAATAGCATCTCTTTAACACAAGACCTTTATGGTATGGTCTTGCTTTAAAAAAGGTTTCCAAAGAGCCCCAAAGAAGGTCAATAAAAATGCCAATCATATGAAAAACGCTACAACAACACTGGTTGTCCTATTTTTTCTTATAGGATACACAATAAACAATGCAGCTTTCTCACAAGCTGACAACACCACGGAATTGGAACTTACACAAATCGATTCCAAGGAATACAAATTCCTACACTTCAAGGGATTTGAAGCTAAAATAGAAATGGAACTTTCTGTTGAAGGGTTGAAAGAACTTAAAATGGAATCAGGTGCCGGGAAAGTAATCATTGAACCAAGTAACTCTGGTAAAATTGAGGTTAATGCACATGTGATCATCAGTGCAAAGAATCAACGAAAGGCTGAATTCATTGCAAAGGAACATTTACAACTAAGCCTAGGCAGACATGGTAACATGGCCATGTTGATGAGCATTTTTGATTTTGAAAAGAGAAAAAATGTGAAGGAACAGGTAGTGAATCCTGAAGGTTTTTTCACCTCCCCGGTCAGAAAGGTGGATCTTGTTGTGAAGGTTCCATCTGACTTGTTTCTTTCTGTCACTGATCATTCAGGAGACCTTTTTCTTCAAAAGCTGAACAATGATGCAAAGGTTAACGATTACTCAGGATACCTGGAATTGAATGAGGTCAATGGTGACTTATCCATTTATGATAGCTCAGGTGACCTAAAGCTTGTAAATGTTAATAAAGGATATATACAAAACCGCGTTAAAATTGATGACAACTCTGGTCTTGTCACCTTACACGGTGTAGGAGGTAATATCTTTCTAAATGATGCTTCCGGTGACATTGAGGTGAAAAATATTCATGGCAGCCTTGAAATTGATGACACATCCGGAGCTATTTGGATATCGAAGGTTGTAGGAGATTTTAAAGTTGATGATACATCAGGTGAAATTGTCTCAAATTACATTGATGGCAATGTTACCATTGACGATACTTCGGGAGATATATACTTTGATGGAGTCACAAAAAACATTTATATCAGCTCCAATGGGTCAGGTCAACTGTCTGTAAAAAACCTTGAAGGCCGTATTTCCGGAGATCTAAAGAGACTTAATAGGTTATAGCCAATCTATTTTGTTTGTAACGAAAAGGCTCAAATCAATTTGGGCCTTTTTATTTGCCCTTTGCTGTGGGAAATTGGAGATCCCTACAGGAGTAACTATGCAAACTTCCAAACCCTAATGGCCTTGTAGCCTCTATGAAAATTAACTTGTCCTGAGAAATATTGTAACCACAGAAAACCTCCGCGATTTGTTTGTATATTCTTGTTTCGGGATAAACAGGGACATTTAATTCTTTTAATGCCCATTTGTTAATATCTATAATTTTTCCACCGGTGATGCCTTCAAGCTCAACAAAGCAATTGTCAAATCTATCTTTAAATTTCTGTAACTCATTTTCCTCTATCGCCACGTACATATCAGTCATTTTTTCAGAATAGAGCGAAAAGGATAAATAATTGTCCCAGTACCCTATGAAATTGAATACAGGAAATATCCATACCAACAAAATGATTTTAAGATTCAAAATTTTCCACTTATATGGCTGTTGTTTGAGAAAAACAATTTTGTCTTCTGAATTAAAAAATAAAATCCAAACCATTAAGATCATAGCAATATTCCATGGATATACTATGGAGTTTTGATTGATTCCAAGAGGACCTAAATACCATAAAATAAACAGGTGGGAGAGTATGGCGAAGTATACGGCTATGTGGCGCGACCTTGGGAAAAACAGACCAAAGGAAATCAGAATTTCAACAACCGGTATACCATATCCGAGTATCCTGGTGCTTTCAACAAAATCTGGATCTGTCATTCCAAACAAACCTTCCATAATGCTTGGATAGGCAATTTCAATGAAACTGGGATTGATTTTATGAATGCCACTCCACAAATAGGTGCCGATTAAAATAATCCTGAAATAGTTTAATCGCACATTGCCATTTCCTTTAAAAACCAAAGGTAATAACATAAGTAGGTACATATAAACCCAAGGTTGCCATCGCATTTGATCCAATAGGCATAAGGCGATCAAGGAACAAATAATTAGGAGATAAATTAATCTCCTTTGAAAAAAGATACCAGTGATAAGGAAAATGATGGAGGCGATCGTAAAAAACATGTGGTTGATGGGAATAAAATCTAAAACCGGTACCAATGGAAAAAATCGGTCCGACTTCCACAATTCAAATGACATCAAAATACCAAGGGTACAAAAAAAACATATAGTGGCCTTCATGAACCAAAGCCTTTTTTCTACAGGTAAACTTTTTATGTCAGATATTCTAACACGCATGCTGTGAAGAAAACGAGAAATGTATTTCCAATACTATTGAAAAAATCTTAGCCAAAGGAAAAAATTTTGACAGAGTTTATGGGGTTTCGCTCAGTGCAGTGAAACGATGATCAAATGATCTATACAAATATAGCTTAAATGTTATTATGATATGGTTGATGAAACAAAGATGAGCTTTACAGGTTATTTTTCATTAGTTACTATGTCCGTAATAACTTTGAACTTAATATACTCTTTGATTCTTGGATCGAATAATTCCTGTTCTTTATAATAGATATCCACATCTTTGTTAAGAAGTGTCTCGTATTTGGAAGCGATCTTATTGGAATTTGGAAAGAAATCCAACCAAAGCAATTTGACCATTTTACCATCGGAATCCTCCAGGTGAAAGGTAACAAATTGTTTATCTTCTATTGATTTGATTTTTCCATAAACATACTGCTCCTCTTCATTGCTTTCGTCTTCGGCATAAGCACTACTCAATTTCATAAGCACATCAGGGCAAAGGGTGGCCATTTTAATCCCTACCATCTGCCCCAATCGTTCCCCTGTTGGACCATCTATGGCTGAAAAATCAAAATTATGTTGCTCCTTGAGTTCTTTTTCATAGGGCTGAGCTATTTTAATGATACACAAACCCAACTCCATTTGCATCTTATTGATATCAGCCGAATCATCTACCTCATCTAAGCAGTCACATGCGCCTTTTGCAATTTTTTCAATTACGTCCTGGGCGCTTGCTGCCGATCCAACAAGAAAAAAAGCAATAAGCAATAGGTTCCTCATGATTTTGACATTTATTTGGTTAAGAGGTATGGAATTTCAAGATTGAAATATGCGAAGGTAGGGATTATTGATAGGGTTAAAATTACCAAATGGCATATAAACTTGCATCAGACAGTAAAAAGGACAAAAATGGATACAGTGGGCTCAAATTTGTTGAATTCCCAGAGTAGCCGTTTGAGTCGTTTTTCATTAAGATTCTATTTAGACAGAATGGCATAAAGCGATAATTAAGTGACTGGTTGAACGATTAGCTCCTTAAAGATTTTCCAAAACCCCGAAATTGCTATCACCCTGATTAAAACGCAAATTCTGCAAATCAATATTATTTCCCTGATTTTTAGTGGATTTAGTTTCAATAATTTCCTAAATTGATAGAAACAAAACCCTAGTAAATATGGAGCAATTAGAATTAGAAAACATCGATTTTTTAAAGGAAAGAAATTTAGAAGATCTGCACTACTCTAGCAAACAATGGCTCTTTAACATTGATTTTTGGCGACAAGAACTCAACTTCTTCCAAAACCTTCTTGACACTCAAGCCAAACACGTCACAACGGTTGATCAGAAAAAACAAATTGACCACTTCCAAAATCTGATTATCTATTACCAAGGCGAATTACTTGATGAGTTCCATCAAAAAGTAAGAAGACACGAAAAACGCTTAAAGAACTTGTTAATTAACAACGAGAGTCCAACAGACTTGTCTTACAGAGAAAACCACAATCTTTTATTCGACCAAATCATTTCATTTGATAACCAGTTCAAAAAATATAAACTGGAGTTATACAGTTTTATGAGCCAGGTTATTAGTAGTTATTAACTTTTAAACATATTAGCTCTCCGGCATGATTTAAAAAGAATTAAGCAAACCCAATTCCAGATTAAATCATGCCATCATTGCAAATTTGTCCTGGCTTTTATTCAGATATACCTTCGTGTAGGTAATGCCTAATCTTTATCCGGATAAAGGGGGCAAAAAATAATTTGTAACTTTCTGCATAGTGGAGAAATACAATGAAATCTCTGAGATGCAAAGGTTCATTCCTTTCCTCAGCCAGCCCTCATATGTTTGCCTCGATTTTTATTTCAGTTGTTAGCTCAATTGATTTTTTAAACAAAGTTTCAAACCTTGTGCTTCGAACCATTGTGAAAAACAAAAATTATCAATTGACCTTGCTCGTATGTGGTATTTGCAAAGACCAAAGCTATTCCATATTTTAAGGCTTTTGGAAAGTTCAGCCACATAATATCTCAGAAACCTTGCAATTACTATTTTAAATGCGGTAGCAATGAAAACCAAAGGAGTATTTAGACATCACCTTATTTTAGCAAAAAACGCATAATATAATGAAAGAGACCTTAACAATTTCAGTGCTACTTTTATTACTCACTTCCTGCTCAACAAAACAGCAAAACTTTGTATTTATACTGGTGGATGATCTGGGCTACAAAGATTTAGGCTATACTGGAAGTGAGTATTATGAGACACCCAATATTGATAAGTTAAGCAAAGCAAGCATCCAATTTACCCAGGCCTATTCATCTGGTTCAGTATGTTCACCTTCCAGGGCAGCGATCTTAACTGGAAAGCATCCTATCCGACTAAGAATTACTGATTGGATCCCTGGTTCTCGGCCGAAAAACCAGAAACTAAACACACCCACAATTTTAAACGAACTCCCTTTGGAAGAAACCACTATCGCAGATGTTTTGCGTGATGAAGGATACAACACCTTTTTTGCTGGAAAATGGCATCTCGGTGATAAAGGTTTTTTCCCTGAGCGTCAAGGATTTGAAATAAATATTGGAGGCCATAAAAGAGGTAGCCCACCCGGAGGATATTATTCGCCTTACAAAAATCCAAAATTAGAGGATGGTCCGGAAGGAGAATACTTAACTGACAGACTCACCAATGAATCTATTAATTTCCTGGATACGGTTGGGCAAAATCCTTTTTTTCTTTATTTGAGCTATTACACTGTGCATACTCCGATTCAACCAAATAAAGAATACATTGACAAGTTCGTGAAGAAACTTGATTCTCTGAGCTTTGATGGTCCTCAAACCAAACCTGAGGGCAGCGGGATTACAAATTTAATTCAGAACAATCCTGCTTACGCATCCATGTTGTTTGCACTTGATCAGAATATTGGCCGGTTGATAGAAAAGCTGAAAGAGAAAGGATTATATGAGAACACTACAATCATTTTCACATCTGACAATGGAGGATTATCTACGCTGGTTAATACTTATGGCCAGATCGCACCAACATCCGTGCTGCCTTTGCGAGCTGGTAAAGGTTGGCTCTATGAGGGAGGTATCCGGGTCCCACTCTTGATTAAGCCTGCAAATTATTCGGGTGATCCAAGAATTAATGCTGAACGAGTGATCGGTCATGATTTTTATCCAACAATCCTTAAGCTAGCAGGAATACCCCTAAAAAAGGATGCATCGATAGATGGAATTGATTTAACGCCGATTTTAAGAGAGGATACAGGGCTTGAAAGAAAAGAGCTGTTTTGGCATTACCCCCACTATCACGGAAGTGCCTGGACTCCTGGTGCAGCAATCATTCAGGAGAATTGGAAATTGATTGAATTCTATGAAACCAATACTATAGAATTATATGACCTTTCGGTTGATGTATCCGAGAAAAATGATCTATCCGCCGAACACCCTGAAATGGCCAAGCGTCTGCTGAATAAGCTTCATGAGCTTCAAAATTCAATGAATGCTGAAATGCCAACAATCAATGAGGAACTGGAAGGCCAATTAGGAGATTAAGTTGTTAGTCGACATAAAGAATTTATTTGTCAATTATTCTGACGGATATTGTTAATCTTCCTTTAAAAACTTAATTTATGACAAGTAAATAAAACCAAAGTCACTCCTAAATTCTTTAACATGGAAAATCAAGAAATTAAAGCTCCAGATCACCAAGAAGACAAGACCGTAGCCATTGTTAGTTATATTACCTTTGTTGGTTGGATCGTAGCCCTGGTATTGCATCAAAACAATAAAACATCTCTGGGGAGCTACCATCTAAGACAATCATTGCTTTTGTTTATTGTTGCATTCGCATTTTATGTAGTGCGCATGATATTTTTGTTTTCCGGCTGGTTCTTAAGCACCATCTTTTCCATTGTGGGACTAGGACTACTTGTTTTGTGGGTTTTTGGATTGATTGCAGCTATTAATGGTGAAAAGAAACCCATCCCAATTATTGGCGAAAAGGCCCAGGAGATGTTTTCAAGTGTTTTTGAATAGTCTGCCTGACTAAAACGGAGTTCCCTATTTCAAAAAACCTTCAATGATCTGTATGACTTTGGTGAGATTCTCCCGGTCGACCTCATCAAAGTCATTTAATTGATCGCTATCTACATCAAGTATCAGAGCTACCTCATTATTTTTAAAAGCTGGCAAAACAATTTCTGATTTGGAATCGGAGCTACATGCAATATGACCAGGAAATTGGTCAACATCAGGTACAAGTATTGTTTTCTTTTGCTCCCAGGCGGTACCACAAACACCTTTACCTTTTTGTATTCTGGTGCAGGCAATAGGCCCTTGAAAGGGACCCAAAACCAATTGATTGTCTTTAACAATATAAAAGCCTACCCAAAAAAAATTCATTGTATATCTCAATGCTGAGGCAATGTTTGCCAGATTAGCGATCATATCTTCCTCTCCGGTCACCAATGCTTCAATTTGCAGGATAAGGATATCATATTTTTCCGATTTATTTTCCGACGTGGAAATAATCAATTCTTCTGCCATGGCAATTAATTAGCTTGTTTTAACATAAAGTCTTAAGAGATCATCTTCAATCTTTTCTTCCCCTGAAATCTCACCATTCAAAACGGGAGCGGCGATCCCTTCACCAAATGTCTTTTTTGAGATGAATACGCGTGCTTCATCCCAGAAGTTTAATTTAATGAACGCTGAAATCAAACTTGCTCCACCTTCAACAATAACGGACATTACTTTTCTTTGATACAAATCTTGTATCATACTTTCAAGAAAATCAGCCTCATTTAGTTTGACATAAACCAGGTTGTTCTTTTCTTCCTCTTTTAAAAGATTATAACAGATCGTTTTTTGATTCTGATCAAAGAGGTTTAGACTTTGTTTGAGCCTTAAGCTTTTGTCTATTACTATTCTAATGGGATCTTTTCCCTGCCAATCTCTGACATTCAATTTGGGATCATCATGCTGAGCGGTGTTGGTTCCCACCAAGATCGCATCTTCTTCAGCCCTCCATTTATGGACCAATTTTCTGGAAGGCACACTGCTAATCCATTTGGAATCGTAGTTGCTACGGGCTATAAATCCGTCTTGGGTTTCTGCCCACTTTAAGATGATATATGGCTTTTGTTTCTCCCAAAAAGTAAAGAACCTGCGATTCAATTGTCTCCCTTCATCATGCAATACTCCCGTTACAACCTCAACCCGATGATCTCTTAGTTTTTGAATGCCTTTGCCCTGTACCTTAGGATTGGGATCGATATTGGCTATATAAACTTTCTTTACCTTTTCCTTGATCAGGAGATCGGTACAGGGAGGTGTTTTTCCATGATGAACACAGGGTTCGAGGCTGACAAATACCTCACTGTTGGCTAGCAAGGTTTTATCCTTCACACTTAGTATAGCATTTACTTCAGCATGGGCTTTACCATATTCCTGATGCCAGCCTTCTCCAATGATCTTATTATCATGAACAATAACACATCCCACCATAGGATTAGGATTTACACTTCCTCTGGCATTCTCTGCGAGCTCTATAGCTCTTAGCATATATAGTTCTTCTCGGGTCATACCGCTTCTAAACTGCGCAAAATTAATAATTATTTATAGATTGGGATTAGCTTTGCATATTCATTATTCCAAACATGGCTCAAGCTGAAATACCATCATCTTCCAAACAATTGTACCATTATATCTTCAAAGAACTTGATGGTATTGTCCCTGAAAGGGAAATTGACAGTATTGTTTATCTGATTTTGGAATATGTGTGGGAATTGAACCGGACAGATGTTGTGGTGGATAAAATGGTTGAAGAGGTTGGTCTAAAATCAATTGAACTGGAGAACATTATTTTCGCATTAAAACGTCAGGAACCCATTCAATATATTTTGGGCAGGACCGAATTTTATGGAAGAACTTTTTATGTAGACCAAAAAGCATTAATCCCTAGGCCAGAGACGGAAGAACTTGTAGATCTTGTGATCAGGGAATGTGTTGAAAGAAGCCCTAAGATTCTTGACATAGGTACCGGCACAGGGTGCATTCCAATAACCATAAAAGAAGAGATCCTAAACGCAGAAGTATACGGATTGGATGTTAGTGAGGATTGTATTCTGCTAGCAGAAAAAAATGCCGTAGCACTTCAATCAGCGGTTATATTCTACCAGTGCAATATTCTGAATAGTCAGCTTCCCGTAAAGGATCTTGACATCATTGTAAGCAATCCTCCCTATGTTCGAGAGTCCGAGAAATCAATGATGTCCAGGAATGTCCTGGATTATGAACCTCATTTGGCTCTTTTTGTCAAGGACGATGACCCGTTGGTCTTTTACAGATCTATCTCAAAGCATGCTCGGAAAAATTTGAAAAAAAACGGTAAGCTTTACTTTGAGATCAATGAAGCTTTTGGAAATGAAGTTAAACATCTGATGGAGCAAGATGGCTTTAAAGATGTTTTGGTTGTTCGGGACATGCAGCGTAAGGACAGAATTGTAAGGGGCTCTAAGATCTAGAGTATAGAGGAATTCTTTTTAACTTCCAAAGATGTGATTTTAATTTAGCTGCCTAACACCTCATCTTACTTTAAATTGTAGTACGGATCACTATTTTTCAATGAGCATTTTTATTATTTTTAATTATCGACCAATTCATATTTAAATCCGGAAAATGCTAACCCGACTCCAATTTCAGCACACGACAATTTCAATATTATTTCTCACTTTGATCCATGCCTGTGATAACAAAAGAACCACTCAGGAAGCTTCAAAAAATGGAGTTTCAGAAGAAATGGTTATTCATTATAATGTTTATGGTGAAAGTGATACAACCCTGATGTTCGTTCACGGCTGGTGTATAGACCAGACCTACTGGGACAATCAACTTCCTCATTTCAAAAACCAATATAAGATTGTGGCAGTCGATCTTGCCGGACACGGGAAGTCCGGAACCAACAGAAAAGATTGGACAGTTCAAAACTTTAGTAATGACCTTATCGAGATTATTAAAGAGCAAAAACTCAATAATATTATATTGATCGGCCATTCTATGGGCGGAGATGTTGTTCTTAAAACCGCATTGGAATTGCCCGATAAAGTAATTGGATTGATTGGGATAGATAACTTTAAGGAAGTTGATTTTGAGATGGATGATGAATTCAAAAGAGGATTTAATGAATTTATAGAAGGATTCAAATCAGATTATCAGGGTATGGCTGAGCAGTTCGCAAAAAATGCACTTTTTGTCCCGGAATCGGATAGTATCATTGTAAAAAGGGTAATCAAGGATATACAAAAAGCAAACCCTGCTATTTCACTGAGCATTTTGGAAAATCTTCTTCCCATTTATGAACAGGAAGATAGTCGGCTTGAGCAACTACATATACCTTTATATTTGATAGCCAGCAAGGAATTGCCTACGGATACGATGGCCTTAGCTAAGCATTGTAAAAAAGGTTATGGCATCAAGCTGATCGATTCAGTAGGTCACTACCCGATGGTTGAGAAGCCTGATGAATTTAACCAGGCGCTTCGTGAGATACTTTCGGAAATGGATCGTTGACATCTGTTATCCCTTTCAGGTTTCTTTTGTTGATCAATACTACAGAGGGATAACCTGCATTTCCCTGGCTATCTTGAACCCACGCTGAATGACTTTTTTCCGGGCCTCACTTCCCTCAATTAATACCGGATTGGTATGATTAAAATGGATAAAGTGCACTTTTCCCTTATCCTCAGGAAGAAGGCTTCCAAATCGCTCAATACTCTCCGCAATAAATGGATGTGGGATTTCATTCATATCCCTTCCTGGTATTTCACCATTCTCAAAAAAACTTCCATCCAAAAAGGCATAATCAGTGTTCTCGATTAACGCGTTGATATCTCGTTCCCATTTTCCCCATTTGTCAATATCGGGGATAAAAATAAAACTTTTACCAGGCCCTTGTATCTTGTATCCAACAGTTTCCGTGAATTCATCTCTATGAGGAACCAGGAACGCTGTCACTGAAATGCGTTCATTTAACACTATGCTTGAATCTGCCTTGAGAGATTTAATTTCAATGTTATTAAGATTGACTAATTGACTCCAGGGACCATTGCCACTAAGGAATGAGGCCATTCTGGGCATGGCATAAACTGGAATGTTCTCGGCTCCCATTACCTCTCTCCCCAAATGCATTAAACCGGTATAGTGCCCTATGTGGCCATGGGTCAGAAATATACCTGAAATCTCAGCCGAACGATCCGGACTTATCTCATCCAAGGCGTGTAACTGTTCCTTAAAATCCGGAGTTGCGTCGAAGATCCATTTCTCGTTAGAAATAGGGTCAACAACTGCTATGCAAGAAACGAGTTTAGCTTTGTTTTTGCCCTGATAGACTAATTCACAGCACGCTTTCTGGCAGCCTGCCTGTGGATAGCCAGCATCCTGGGCAATTCCCAACACCACCATAAATGGCTCATCCGGTACATCTACTTCAGAATTTGTTGTAAACTGTAATACTTCTTTTTCTTTTGTATTGCACGATAAAAAGAGAAAGGCTAATAAAATGAACAAATTAAGTGTATTTGTTTTTTTCAAATTTCTATTCAATTTAAAGTCAACGCCGGAATGTAAACCTTAGGAATAGCGCTTTTTGAATTTTTCGATATCCTCCTCAATCCCAAGGACAATAAGGACATCATTTTCACCAATCTTGGTATTCGGATCAGGGTTAAATTTAAAGCCTTGCCGGTTGTCTTTAAACCCAACAATCGTCACACCTGTCTCATTCCTCACATCAAGCTCCCTAATGGTTTTGTTTCTATATGTGCTATTCAAGCATTCAAATGAGAATTCTTCGAGCATAAGCTTGGTTTCTCCCACACCGCTCAACAGTTCAAGGAATTCGATTACAAATGGCTTGGTCACAAGATGGGCCATATGAAGTCCTCCGAGTGTGTCGGGCATTACTACATGAGAAGCTCCGGCCCTGTAGAGTTTCTTTTCGGTATTTTCTTCAGAGGCCCTTGCAATGATATTTACTTTGGGATTAAGTTCTCTGGCGGTTAATGAGATAAATACATTATCGGCGTCATTCGGAAGCGTTGTTATAATAGCCGAGGCTCTTTCAATTCCGGCAGCATGGAGCGCATCATCCAAAGTGGCATTGCCTATCAGGAACCTGGATTTCAGATAATCCGGCAAATGTCTTGGTATCTCCTCATTTCTTTCGATAACCACAAAATTCAGTTTACCATTGATAAGCTCTTCACAGGTCTTTTTGCCATTTCTCCCATAACCGCAAACAATGACATGGTCTTTTAAATTTTTCACTTCTCGTCCCTGTAAAAATTCCTTGAATATTTGTTGTAATTCACCTTCAAACAGATAGGTAGTAAATATAGAAATAACATACGCAAAAATTCCAAGATTAAAAATGATATAAATAGTGGTAAATATCTTTCCAGCTCCGGACAAAGGATGAACTTCCTGAAAACCTACAGTAGAGATTGTCACAACGGTCATGTACATGGCGTCCTGCAAACTATAACCCTCAAGACCCATGTATCCGAATATACCTGCAGCGATACTTAGGATCAGTAATATACCAGCCTTAATTAAACGTTTAAGGCTCTTTCGCATTTCCAAAACTCAAAAATTAGCTTTTAATAGATGCCCAAAAAGTCTGAAAAAGGGCATCTATTTCGATTTTAACTGAGAACGCAATATAGCTAATTTCTGTTATTAGCGGGGCGAGGAAATGTTTATGATTTTTTATTTGTGTGTAGGGATTCTTATATCAATGTCAGTACCTATCCGGGGCTGACTTTCAATTTTTATTATTCCTCCCAGTTTCTCCACCGATTGTTTTACAATGTAAAGCCCAAGTCCCGAACCCTCAGAACGCTCATTTGCCCGATAAAACATCTGGAATACTTTCTCCAGATAGGCCTTTTCAATACCTATACCATTGTCCTTAAAGCTAATACTGGCATTTCCTTCTTTGATTGTGATATTAATTTTTAAGAAATTATCCTTAATCTTAACATCCATATATTTAAAAGCATTGGAAATAATATTGCTAAAAATGATATGGAGACGTAGGTAATCCGACTTGAAGATCTCATCATTTTCCTCAACTTCAACCTGAACTTGCATCCTCTCATAGTTGTCCTGGTACTCCAGATCTGTAAGACAACTTTGGATGAGGCAATTAAAATCAATTATCTCAAAATCCAGTTCCGATCGATTGGCCTTGGCATAATTCAATGTGGATTTCACAAAATCATCCAATTTGTAAATACTGGTTTCGATTCTTTGAATGTACTCCTGGAGATTTTCGATACTTTCTTCGGACTTCATGATATTGACAAGCCCCAGGATAGATCTTAAGGGAGCTCTCAGGTCATGCGATGTTTTATAAACAAATTGATCTAATTCGAAATTCTTGTCTGAAAGCTCCTGAAGTGTTTTTTCCAGGGAAATTTTATTACTCTGCAACTCTTTATTATAAGCATTGAGTTTCTCCTTGTGATTTGAAAGCTCCTTATTTCTGGTAAGAAGCTCAATATTCAATTTTTTGAGATTATCCTGTACTTCTCTTAACTCAGTAATATCCCGGATAGCTCCGTCAAAGAATATATTGTCATTGTCATCACTGGTGATGATTGCAGTGAGCAAGCCCCAAAATGTGGAGCCATCTTTTTTTCTAAACCGGATCTCAACGTTATATGCTTTCTCTTTAAATATTCTTTCGAATAGCTCAGCTCTTTCGGAAGGGTCAGCAAACAGCGTATCTGTTTTAATTTTAAGAATTTCTTCTTTTGAGCAATATCCAAATAACTCAACAAAAGTATCATTGACATAGACAAGGCCCTTTTTCATATGACTTCTATAGAGCCCCTCTTTAATATTTCTATTGATTGATTCGAGAAGGTGTTTACTTTCCTTCAACGATTCCTGTGCCTCTTTTTGAGAGGTAATGTCGATGATTGAACCCGAAAATAACAAAGGCTTTCCATTTTTATCCCTGCTGGCTTCGCCTTTAGACCTGAACCATTTGTGACATTGATCCCGCTCACTGAAAATTCTGCATTCAATATTAAAAGGAATACTTTTTTCCAGGTGATCGTAAAATGCCTCGATAAAGTTTTCAAGATCCTCCGGATACATGCGCTTTTTCCAAAACTCAAAATCTCTTTGATCCGGAGCAACATCTATACCGAGCATTTCCATGAAGGTATTTGATACAAAAATGGTTTCATTCACGACATCAAATTCCCAAAGCCCACTCTGCGAGGCTTTTACAGCTCGTTCATATTTAGCCTGAAGATCTTTTAATGAATTTTGAGCAGTTGCACGTTGTGTAATGTCTCTGCTGTAAACAGTCGCCCCTTTAACATTCCCTTCATTACACGTAATAGGATAGGTATGGATTTCCTTCACCTTCGATTGATCTTCCCGGTTACTATAGGACCACTCGCGTTTTACCTGTTTCCCTTCAATAACATCTTCTAAAATATTACTCCAAAAATTTTCATTTTGTGTTTTCAGATATTTTAAAATGTTATCACCTTTTTTGACCTCTATACCGGAGGAGAATCTCAAATCATGCAGGAAAGAATTATTTATGGCCAGAAGTCTGTAATTCTTATCTATAGAAAAAATACCATCCTCGGTGTTTTCAATGAGATTTTCAAGATTCTTGTTTGTCTCATTGATTTCCACTGAAGCGCGGTAATTTTCCCTTACCAGGAAATAAAATTTATAGATGAGAAATATGATAGCAAAAGGAAAGCCGGCCAGGTTAAGGATTTTAGTTGTATTGCCTGAAAGCTCGAATGTCCCGAAGGGTGTTACTCGAAAGTAAATGTCCAATATTACAAACAGGAACCAAACAACATAGCTGATGATAATTAATCGATACTCCTTTAGTTCAAAATAAATTAAGGGATTTACAAGGGTAATGAGATAAAAGATGTACAGGTGGGTATCAGGGCCAAAAAGTGTTGAGTAAGCAAAAATGATAACATTATGAATGAATATGATCCAGACTCTGGCCAGAGCGTATAATTGAAACTTATTAAATATGGGGACCATAAACTGGAATATAGAAAGCACAAGTGTCACCCATGCTATGATTGACAGGTCATAATAGTATAGTACAAAGAAAAAAATGAAGATGGCAACCCCGGCTATAGTGGAAATCGCATTGCTAAAATTTACTTTTTTTTGCAAGCCGATATAAACATCCTTAGTTTTTGACCCACCTAAGGTTTTTCTATAAAAAGCGTTCATTACAAGGTCCAGAGATTAGACTATAGGGCTAAAAAATTGTCCTTATCCAACAATCAGACTTTAAATAAATAAAAAACAGGACATTTTCACATCTTTTGTTAAGATTTAATATTCTACTTCAAGTCAACACCGGCATTGTAACATATTATCAGTTTTTAAAGAAAGGGTTAAGAATGATTCGTGTAAGTACATAAATAACAAAATTTTATGCATTTCCAGGTGGCTTGTTACAAACCGGTCTGGATCAATCTCTCAGTAAATTTTATTATATAATTTTTTTATAACACTTTTGTAATCTCCTCAAGGCTGCTGGGGCTATTGAACAGAGTTTATAAAAAAAGAAACTAATAAAGACCGTAAGTATCTATGGCAAATGTAACGATTTTTGGTGCAGGTTATGTTGGAGTTCCAACAGGTGCGCATTTCGCTAGAACCCATACTGTAACAGTTTATGATCCTGATGCAAGAAAAGTTCAAAGCATCAATGATGTTATAGAAAAAAAATCTGACTCTTTACATATACATGAAAAAGGTTTGATCGAATTACTTCAGGAGAACCATGAGAACATTCATGCAACATCTGATATTTTGGAGGCCCTTGAAGATCCTGAGATAATATTTATAGCAGTGGGAACGCCGCCTAATGAAAAAGGAAGAGCTAATTTGAAGTACGTTTGCGCTGCTGCCGAACAAATAGCCAAGAATATTAAAAATGACTGTGTTGTTTTAAATAAAAGCACAGTACCTCCCGGAACGGCTTATTTGGTTAAAGAGATCATTGAGAATAACAGGGTCAATGATGTGAAAATATCTGTTGGATCCTGCCCGGAGTTTTTGGCTGAGGGAACCGCCATTGAAGATTTGAGGACTCCGGACAGAATTGTGTATGGTTGTGATGACCAGGACGCCCTGGATCGAGTTACTGATTTTTTTCTGTATCTGCATGGAAAGGCTACGCTTTGTCCGATGTCTACGGTAAGTTCGGAGGTTACAAAATATGCTGCAAATGCTTTGTTGGCTACAAAGATCTCATTTATGAATTCTCTGGCAATGCTTTGTGATTCGATAGGTGCCAATGTACGGGAAGTGCAGGATGGCGTTGGTAAAGACACCAGGATTGGCAGAAAATTTTTAAATGCCAGCATGGGTTATGGTGGGAGTTGTTTTCCAAAGGATACTATGGCTATCGCAGAGTATGGTCAACTTTTTAAGAGCCCATTGGAAATCATTGAATCTACTATCAAAGTCAATGATAAAACCACCAATTACTTTACTGAAAAAATTATTGAAACCTTTGGATCGGATCTTAGTGGGAAAAACTTTATTGTCTGGGGTATTGGTTTCAAAGCGCGTACCGATGATTTGAGGGAATCCAAGCCTGTTCAGGTCGCGAAAGAGCTAATGGATCGAGGGGCACATGTGCATATCTACGATACAGTTGCCGGCGCATTAACCAATTTCGTTAATGAGAATAATTGTTATGAGGGAAAATTCACACTGCACCATGAGCAGTATGAAATGGTTTCTGAAGCTATTGATGGATTGGTTATTGGCAATGAACATGAGAAATTCAGAAATCTCAATATCAAGATCCTAAAAATAATGAGAGGTAAACATATTTATGATGGTAAAAATATTCTTAACAACCGTCTGATCAAGGATCTTATCGCATCGGGCTTTACCTATAAAAGTATCGGAAAGGACTCAGTAGCCAGCGAAATTGAGAAGAATAAACTAATCTCTTTCCTGAAAAATGAATATATGGATTAATCGAATTTGATAAATAATAAGAATAAAAAGGGTGATCTTCAGATCACCCTTTTTATTTCAAAACCTTCTAAACAGAAAAAACCGTTCGGCTATTAGAGGGACTAATACCAAACGGTCTCTTTTCAACCAGCTATGGAAAGAAATTTACGCGAAGTTAGCAAAAATTTTGAAACTAAGAGTTATTTGATAAAATAAAATTATATAATCTCCCCGTTCACAATCAGTTAGCACCTATTTAATCCTTGAAGTAAGCCCTCCATTCAATCCTTCATAATGGGCTAAATACGCTTTTACTGACCCAACCAAAACCTTTGCTTCAATCAAAATAGGAATTTTGTTTGCATCGTCACTTACCCAAACAGTCATGTGTTCTCCTCCCCTAAACATCGTGCCTTCCACCAACATCGGTTTAAATTTTATACAGTTATACTTTTTCTTATCCTTCGTTTTTAGTACCTCTTTCCCAAGATATCTGATATGAAGATTATGAATTTCATTATCAATAATTATCGTCAAAGGTATTTTGTCATTCTTTTTGTATTGATTGTAATCAATATTGCGTGAATAATAAATGGTACTCAAAAGATCAAAGGTACAATCCTGGAGATCAAGCGTATCTAGGCTATTAGACCTGTTGGAATTTTCTGTTTGGATATATATTTTGTTGTTTGTGTTATCAAAATTAAACTCATTCCTGACTCTGTATTTTCCCTCTTCCGTTTGTCGAAGATACCACATAGGCCGAAGTGATTCCTTATCTACAATAGATTCATATTTATCTCGAACACGATATATCCAATCATATTTTTTGTGGGAAACACCAAGACTTTGGAGTTTATAGGCATCTCTGTTTTGATGCTTTATTTCATCTACTTTGAATTCTGCAATACCGGCATCCAGCCAAATGATTCCCCAGTTATAATAGACATTGTATGATACTTTTTCGCCCGGAGCAAAAGCAAAGTTCTTTTCCCAGCATTGAGCAATTGTCAAATTATACGACGCTACAATGTGCGCTAAAATCAGAATTAAGCATCTAAATTTGTTGGCGTTCATTGAAAAATTGAGTGTTCAATGATACTAGAATACTTTGGGAAAAAGCATAGGTACTTTCTTTTTATATTCAATATAAGATTGACCGAATTCTTCAATTAATCTTGCTTCTTCCAATCGAATACCGACCAGAATATATATAATGACACAGATCGTAGAAATGAGATTCGTAATACTAGGTTGGTAGATGACCAGTCCCAGAAAAATTGAGATGGTTCCAGTATAAATGGGGTGCCTTACTCGAGCCAATATTCCAAATTGCTTTAATGGACTTGGTCCTGAATTGGAAGTTTCTCTTGAAGGCTCCAGACCAAGAAATGATTTTAAATTATGAACACGAAAGGCTTGTTTTATGACAATCACTCCGACACCCGCAAGCAATAGACCTAACACCTTTCCCATGTCCGTTTGATCAACAATAAGCTCATTAGGTAAAATGATATGCAAAACGGCAAGAGGTATCAGTCCTATCACCGAAACAATGCTGTACAATAACCGATAATATTTAAAGGGTTTTTTAAATAGTTGATTAAATAAGGACTTACATTTCAAGCTAGCCATCAGGCTATGAATGAAAAAATAGATGATCCATCCCAGAATCAGAATAAGATATGTATCCTTCACAGATCCCTTTTTAAAACCACATTACTAATTTAACAGATTAATGGGTTTCGAGGTTCTATGATCCGGATAAGTTTCAATCACATCCTATTTGTCAGGGGGCATTTCACAATTTGTTTTGCTTCTGGTGTCTGACAGATTGATAATTTTCCATCCATCAGTTCCTTTAAAGAGTTGAAAAGAATTAACACCGCAATGACTGAATTCCGTTCCCAGGAAAAAAGCATATTTTACCCAAACCGTAGCCATGTTTCTATCGATCTTGACTTCCTCATCCCAGATCTTTTCGTCCCATATGGCGTCATGGGGAGTACCAACTGCGGTTAAAAATCTTTCTAGCGAACCTTCTCGCATAACTGGTTGGCCATTTCGTGAACCTATGGTAAGCATACGAACTGATTCATCAAAAGTAGCATGGACCATAGCACTGTCTCCGGCCCTCATGCCATCAAACAATTGATCAATCACCTTCATAACCTCTTCTTCGGGCAGGTCGTCCTGAGGAGGGGTAGTTGAGGAAAAGGCCAAAGCATAACCGGAAAAGCTTAACAAACAAAAAGTATACAATATTTTCTTCATCGGATTGGGTTTTAATGCTCGTTACATTGAACAGCATTAAATTAAGATATTGGAATTGAATCTGGTACAATCTTTAAACAAGGGGTTTATATGATCCATGAAAGGTTATGATAAGTGTAAAAATTATCTTATCCTGAAGACCTCCATTTCACTTTCTATACCCTTTAGTTGTTGCTGCCCAAGTGATTTACAAGCAGGGAGCTCCTCTCTGACTTTTAGATAGACTTTTTCCGAAATGATAAATTCCGAATTAAAAGCTTTGTTGAGCTGTTCCAATCTTGAAGCGATGATGACCGGTGTTCCACTAATCGAGAATTGTTTTCGGTCAGCATTTCCAATGTTTCCGGTAACTACTTCTCCGGAATGCAGGCCAATACCCAGTTTGGTTGGCGGGATTTCATTTGTGTCCACCATCTCTCTCAATCTGTCCAGAACCTTAATTCCCGCTTGTAAAGCATATTTAGCATGGTTTTCATCCTCGATGGGAGTGCCAAAGGTAGCCATGATACCATCACCAAGAATCTGGTTAACAATGCCTTTATGTTGATTAACAATATCGATGATAGGTTCAAATATTTTGTTTTGAAAAGCAATGATCTCGCCGGGCTCTTTATACTCTACATGCGCTGTAAAATCCCGGATGTCCAGGAACATGATGGTTGCTTCTACTTTTCTACTTTGATTCTTCTCTTGTATTAAGGCATCCACAATTTCCTTGGAGACTTGTTGTCCGAAAAGATCCTCAATTTCTTTTTTCGCTCTTTGATTTTCAAAAGCTTTAAATACCCTTTTTTTAATCTCTTCTCCAACATGACCTGCCGCAACACCACTAAGGATAAAAATAAAACTTCTTATGTAATACACGTTTCTGGGTAGAACCACCTGATAAGCTTCTTCAGATTCGATGATTTCAAAGGCATAAAAAGTAATGAATGCAAATTGCACGGCAGCTACAATTCCCATGAGCACACTTAATTTGAAATCCATGTGAAGCGCAGAAAGGATAATAAAAATGAAATACAAACTCTGTGCAGGAGAATCAAGATATATTTCCCTTTCATGCAAAATGATAATCGTAAGTATGAACGCACTTGGAAGTGTAATCTCATCAATGATATTCATTACTTTGAACCACTTCGGTACCTCTCGCTCCGTATCACGATATTTTTTGAGATACGAGAGAATGATAGCTTCATAGACAAGGAAAACAGCAGCCCAAATGAAAAGTGCAATATTAACAACCCGACTACCAAAGAAAGTATCATAATCATTTCTAAAAAACAGATAGTTGACCAATGCCAGAATAGTGCCGGCGAAGATCAACCCCATAGTAATATAGGTTCTCTTGAATTCACTTTTGGTGATTTCAATCTGAAGTTCCCTTTCGAATTGTTTCTTTATTGAGTCGCTCAACTTTGATAATGTATAAGGTAAAATTGAATATTCATCATCGCCTCAACGGACTCATAGCAATGATTGAATTTTATTTGTATTTCTTGGCGATCCTATAAAATCTACGACACTCTAAATTTAATAAGACTCTCTTCATTTTAAAATATTTTAGACTGTTCAGATCTTTCAAATTAAAAGTCGCAATACTTGGAATAAAGTTTACAATTGATGGGTAAATTCAATTAAATTTTTGGACGTTACCCCAATTTTTACCCCTGTTACTACTCCTGAAGTCCATATTTTCACAAAAACAAAAATTTATAATATATGGAGAAAAAGTCAGGGAACTCAAGACGGAAATTTATAAAAACCTCGGTGGCTGCGATGGCGGGGATCACCATTTTACCACGCCATGTACTGGGAGGCACCGGTTATATCCCACCAAGCGATCAACTTACCAAAGCCATCATTGGAGTAGGGGGAATGGGTAGAGGTCATATCGCCTATGAAGGAACAAAATTATTAGCGGTTTGTGATGTAGATAAAAAGCATCTTCAATTGGCATTGAACGCAGTTGGCGGTAATGATGTAAGGACTTATTCTGATTACAGGGAACTATTGCAACAACCTGATATTGATATTGTTCATATTGCCACTCCACCACACTGGCATGGATTAATGGCAGCGGAAGCAGCCAGGGCCGGGAAAGATATTTGGTGTGAAAAACCCATGACCAGAACAATAGGAGAAGGTAAAAGAGTAGTTGAAGAAGTAAATAAACATGGCAGAGTATTTCGTTTGAACACCTGGTTCCGTTTTAAAGATACCTTTTATGGCCTCGGAACCGATGTGAAACCCCTCAAAAAAGTAGTTGATAGTGGAGTACTGGGATGGCCACTCAAAGTGACAGTAAGCGGTATAACAGGGTATAACTGGAAATTCTTCTGGAGTGGAAAGCCCAATCTAAAACCCATGGAAGTTCCGGAAAACCTTGATTATGATATGTGGCTCGGCCCCGCACCTTATAGGCCATATAATCCTGAACGTGTTCATGCCAAATTCAGAGGTTATTGGGACTATGACGGCGGTGGCCTGGGTGATATGGGGCAACATTACCTTGATCCGGTTCAGTACATTTTAGGTAAAGACAATACAAGCCCTGTGAGAGTAGATGTTGACGCACCTCAGCAACACCATGATGCAGTAGGCTCCTGGAGGAGAATCGAATTTACCTACGCTGATGGCAACAAGATCATCCTTGATGGCGAAAACAAAGATAAAGATGCAGCCTATATCGAAGGGCCACATGGTAAGATCTTCAGAGGATTTAGATCAGATATTCCTGACATTCACAAACTTGTTGATACTTTGCCTGATCCTGAGCCACAGATCACCACTTTTTCCGATTCTGTCAGAACCAGGCAGAAATTTGCCCTTAATGAAATGAATGGCCATCGGTCTTGTACTATGGTCAATATGGGTGTAATTGCCGTGAGGTTGGGTCGTTCTTTAAACTTTGATCCGGTTAAACAGGAATTTATTGATGATGAAGCAGCCAATAGATTACTCGATCAACCTATGCGAGGACCTTGGACCTTCTAGGTGTTCGGCCAAATTTAAAGAAAGGATTGACCATAAATTTTTAAACGAATGAAAAGAATAACTATATATTTTATTTTAAGCCTTATTGTTTCGTTTAGTGCCCTGTCGCAAGACAGAAGGACAGTCGAAACGAAAGTAGCTGATATACTGGCCCAGATGCCGACTAAGGACATCCAACATCGTGATCGGTTAATGCGTGAGATGGCCGACCTTGGTGATAATGGCCTGCAATTATTTACCAATCGTGTCTTAACGCCCGGAACCGGAGATGACACAGCCGTGCGCTTTGCACTGAACGGATTGGCGCGATATGCCAGCGAGTTTGACCACGAAAAGGAAAGAGCGTCGACGGAAGATGCTTTTTTACAAGCCCTGAATTCAGCCGATAATGATGAGGTTAAAGCTTTTTTTATACATCAACTGAAATTAATCGGAGGAGATAAATCTGTTAAAGCAGTTAGTCAATATCTGCATGATGACAGGCTGGGACCAGCTGCTACACAATTGATCGCAACAGTAGCTTCCTCTGAGTCAAAGAAACAATTGCTCAATGCCTTGTCCAATGCTAAAGGCATACACCAGATTACTATTGTTAAAGCCCTGGGAGATTTGAAAGTCAAAGCCGCTTCTGATGCTATTGCAAAACTGGCAGGTTCTCAAAATCCGGATCTACAACGAGTGACATTATATTCACTGGCTAATATCGCAGATCCCGGTATCAGTGCCACGCTCTTAAAAGCAGCTAAGGAAGCTAATTACAATTATGAATCAAACAATGCCGTTGGAGCTTTGGTGTTATTTGCAGATCGACTAGGAGAAGAAGGACAACTGGCACTATCTGAAAAAATCTGCAGAACGATCATTAAAAATAGTAAAAGCACTGCTCAACTACATAACAAGGCAACTGCCTTAAGCATTCTCTCTAAATACTTTGGTCATGAGATCACTAAAGATTTGCTAAAGGCTATTGATAATTCAAATAGACCATTTAGAAATGGTGTGTTGAATATTGCTGAGAAACAGGGAGGTGTAGCTGATACCAGAGCATGGGTTAAAAGGTCAAAGGAATTGGGCCCTGAAATTCAAGCGGATATTATCCGGATGCTTGGAAGAAGAAATGATGCTGTTGCGATTCCGTATGTTGAAACTGCGTTGAACAGTCAATCAAAAGCTGTAAGAAAAGCCGCTGTCAGAGCCCTTACAGATTTGTCAGGAGAGGATGCTTTACAGAGACTACTAACACATCTTGCCAGTATTTCAGATAAAGAAGAACTAAATCATACGGAGATATTGCTTTTGACCATCTCCGACAGAGAGCATTTAAAGCCTTTTGTAACTTCTCTGGAAAAACTCCCCTCATCCGGAAAGGTAGTTGCTATCAACGTCATAGCTGCCAAAAGCGGATCTAAATATTTTGATAAGATCTATCATTATACAAATGACAGCAACGCTGATGTAAAAAAAGCTGCATTTTCCGCTCTTAAAAAACTCTCGGGAACGCAGCATGTTGATAAGCTGATGACCTTATTATATAAGGTAAATGATGACGGAGAAATTGCAGAAGTACAGCAAGCCTTGATACATGCTGTGGAAGATATAGAATCTGCAAATGAAAGATCTAAGCCTTTTTTGGCTGCTCTTAATTCTAAAGGTTCACAAGATCGTATTATCAAAGTACTTCCGCAAGTAGGTGGATCCAATGCTTTGAAGGCTGTATCAGGTCTATTTGATCAAGGAAGTGGTGATGTTAAAAGCACAGCATTTGAGGCACTTGTAAACTGGCAGGACCATCATGCTTCGAATATTTTGTATGGAATCTGTAAAAAAGGAAGTGATGATTTCAAAGAAAAAGCTTTTAACGGATTTGTAAATCAGGTGGCCTCCTCCCGTTTACCCGCTGATCAGAAATTATTGCAGTTCAGGAAAATCATGCCTTATGCCTCCAATGATACACAACGCATAGCGGTGATCAATTCATTGGGTAATGTAAAAACCTTTCTGAGCTTCCTATATGTTTCAGATTATTTGGATAATACATCCCTACAGCAGGGAGCCAGCAGATCACTCATGAGAATTGCGTTACCTGCCAATGGCAAGAAGGTAGGGTTATATGGTAAGGAAGTTCGTAAGAGCCTGGAAAAAGCTGCCAATATTTTGAGTGGCCCTGAGAGTGAATATATGAAAATTGATATTCGCAACTATCTGGATGCCATGCCCAAGGATGAAGGTTTCGTTTCCATGTTTAATGGGAAAGATCTCACAGGATGGAAGGGATTGGTTGGTAACCCCATTTCAAGGGCTAAATTAAGTGCCAAAGAGCTGGCTAAAAAACAGGAAGAGGCAGACAAAAAGATGCACGAAAACTGGAGTGTAAAGGATGGAGAAATAGTATTTAGCGGACATGGAGCAAATCTTTGCTCTACTAAAGATTATGGTGATTTCGAAATGCTGGTCGATTGGCGAATTTCCGAAGGAGGTGATAGTGGTATTTATCTTCGAGGAAGCCCTCAGATCCAGATTTGGGATACATCAAGGGTTGAAGTGGGTGCCCAGGTTGGTTCGGGAGGCCTGTATAACAATCAGTCCAACAGAAGTACTCCATTGAAAGTAACTGATAATCCAATCAATGAATGGAATACTTTCAGAATTAAGATGGTTGGTGAGAAAGTCACGGTATACTCCAATGGCGAATTGGTGGTTGACAACGTAACCTTGGAAAACTACTGGGATCGCAAACAGCCAATTTTCCCCACCGGTGCTATTGAATTACAGGCACATGGAACGGATCTGGCTTTCAGAAATATTTATGTAAGAGAAATTAAATCTACAGAGTATAACCTGTCTTCTGAAGAGAAAGCAGAGGGATTTGTTGCTTTATTTAATGGTTCTAATCTTGATGGATGGCAGGGAAACAAAACCGATTACCTGGTTGAGGGCAACGAAATTGTCATCAGACCCAAACAAGGAGGGCATGGAAATCTTTATACCGAAAAAGAGTATGGTGATTTCAATTTCAGATTTGAATTTCAGTTAACACCAGGAGCCAACAACGGCCTGGGAATAAGAGCACCATTAGAAGGTGATGCAGCCTATTTAGGTATGGAATTGCAGATCCTGGACAATACAGCAGCCATTTATAGTAATTTAAAGGATTATCAATACCATGGCTCGGTTTACGGGGTGATCCCCGCTAAAAGAGGTTATCTAAAACCAGTGGGGCAATGGAATAGTGAGGAGGTAATTGTTCAGGGTTCTCGTGTAAAAGTGATATTGAATGGAACCGTAATTGTTGATGGGGATATTAAAGAGGCTTCCAAAAATGGTACTATGGATCATAGCGATCATCCCGGATTAAAAAGAGACAAAGGTTATATAGGATTCCTTGGTCATGGTTCCGTGGTGAAATTCAGAAACATAAGAATTAAGGATTTAAGTAAATAATCTAAAAATTACAAGAATAAATAATTCAAGTATTAGCAATTTGAACGCAACCCCAGGCACTATGCCTGGGGTTTTTTCTTGAATCTTCAACCTAAACTCCAATCTAAAATATTTGGGCCTGACACCATTTTTCAAATTTTTTAATCAAATTATTTTGTTGATTATCAATGATTTAGATTAAAATCCTACATTTCTTAAAAATATTTTCTTATTTGCCTGTAACCATTCCCTCAAAATAGGGTAACCAAATCGAATTTACATCAAAATTCAACATATCGGTGGAGATATATTCGGACGAACAATTGATGGTAAAGGTCAAGAATGGGAAGTTAGAAATGCTGACTCCTTTATTTGATCGCTACCATAAAAGACTGTACAATTTTTTTCTGAAGCTCACATTCAGTCAGGATGTAAGCAAAGATCTGGTGCAGAATGTTTTTTACAGAATTATCAAGTATAGAAAAACGTACAACGCAGAATATAAATTTAAAACCTGGATGTATCAATTAGCAAGAAATATCTTCTCAGATCATTACAGAGGCCAAAAGGCAAAGTTCTCAGATTATTCAGATGTGGCCAACATTCAGGTAGAAGATACAGATGCAGTTGAATCCATTGTAAAAAGAGAGAAAGAAAAAGCATTGCACGAAGCATTGAGCAGACTTCCCCAAGAAAAAAGGGAAGTGCTGATCCTAAGCAGATTTCAAGGATTGAAATATGATGAGATTGGAAAAATATTGAACTGCTCGGAAGGAGCTGTGAAAGTGAAGGTGCATCGAGCCATTAAGCATTTAAAAGATGCCTATTTTGAAATTTACTGAGTAAGAAGATGAAAGATCGAGATATAAAAGAACTTTTGATAGACCTGATAGATGGCAATTTAACCGATGAGGAAAAAGTTGTGTTGAAAGAGCGAATTGCCTCTGACAAAAATATACAAAGGGAGTATGAGGAGCTAAAGGAAATTCTGGGAACCATCGATGAACAGGTTGAAGCTGAGCCGGAGGAAAGTCTGCGATTGGATTTCCTTGATATGCTTGAATCGGAGCTCGATGAGTTGGAAAAAGCACTTGAGGAACCAAATGATTCCAAGGTAAAAGTAATCGGTTTAAGATTAACTACGCCTTTGCAAATCGCGGCTGCTGTTGCTCTCCTGATTATTGGTGGATTGGCTGGCATTTGGTTTATGAAAAGCAATACGGAAGATGCCGAGCTGGCTATTATAAGAAAAGAAATGGAAGTCACGAAGCAGTTAGTGATGGCTTCACTAAAAAATCAATCATCGGCGAGCCAAAGAATTGAGGCAGTGAATGCGAGTTATGAGCTTTCTCAGTTTGATGATGAAATCACCGATGCATTGATCAACACGATGAATCATGATGAGAATACCAATGTGCGAATTGCAGCGATTGAAGCACTTAGCAAATTTTCAAATGAAGAAAAAGTTAGGAAAGCGCTGATTGCCTCATTAGGAGTACAAAAAAATCCCCTGGTTCAAATCACATTGATCAACCTGATGGTTCAAATGAAAGAAGACAGGGCTGTTAAAGAATTGGAGAATTTAGTAAAAGATAGCGAGACCATCCAAACTGTTAAGGATGAAGCACAAATGGGAATTATCAAATTATCGTAATAAGAACTTCAAAGGTCAAACTCAAAATAAATAGGAATTTTAAATGTAGAAAAATCATGAAAAAATTTGGATTAAAAACAATACTTCTGGCTTTCGGCATTTTCAGTGCGATCAATATCTTCGCTCAGGAACATAAAATAGCCATGAGTTCCGGTAAGTTAATCATCAATGAAGTCAACAAGGTTGAGATTGAAGGTTATTCCGGATCAGAAGTGATTTTTAGTACTACGAGTCATTCAAGAAAAAGGTCTGAAAGAGCAGCTGGTTTGAAGGCCATAAATAGCCTGGGGCTCGAGGACAACACGGGTATTGGATTATCTGTGAATAAAAAAGGAGGAAATATGGAAGTTTCTTCCATTTCAAGAAACTCCAGTACCAGGTATAATATTAAAGTACCCAAAAGCGTGACAATTGTTTATGAACATAGTTCGCATCATGGTAGTAAACTCTCGATTAAGAATGTGGAAAGTGAAATTGAAATATCCACAAACTTCAATAGCGTTTATCTGGAAAATGTTACCGGTCCTATGACCATTAATACTGTCCATGGGAAAATTGAAGCCATATTTTCCACTGTTAGTCAGAAAAGTCCGATAACAATGGCTTCTGCCCATGGGCTTATTGATGTGGCCATTGCAGAAGCAACCAAGGCGGATCTAAAACTCAGCTCCAGCTGGGGAGAAATATTCACCGACATGAATATTGATCTTGAAGTGGCTGGTGATATGAAAAACATCGCTACCTCAAATGTAAAAGGAAAGCTAAATGGCGGTGGTGTCAAAATAGACCTTAGATCAACGCACAACAATATTTACCTTAGAAAAAAGAAGTAGGTACAATCGGGCAGGGGCCAGTTAAAGCCCCTTTCCATTGGAATTTCTAACCACTATAATAGAGGCTTTCAGGTTTCAGCAATCAGGTCTCAGTTTTTCATTAATCTTTGAAGATTTCAATAGATTGGCTGATATCTGAAACCCGATACCCAAAAGCTTCAATTTATTATCTTAAAACCACAGACATGCCACAGATAAATTTGTTTTTTATCGCGATATTGTTTTGGATCAATGTTCAAGTATTGGCTCAAACAAAGATTGACCAGTCTGTTGCTACAGCACCTAACCAGTCTGTTTATTTGGATATGGTTCATCCTAAACTGATCAATATCACCACCTGGGAGAAGAGTGAAATTTCCATTCAAGGTACAGTGAGCATCAACAAAGGTGAAAATGACAGTAATTTCAAAATCAATACCGAAAATATTGGCAATGAGTTGAGAATAATTTCCCTTATCGAGGACTATGATAATCTTCCAAGAAAAATAAAGATTCGAAAGGGTGGAACAGATTATTATTTTGATACAGATGATTGGAATCATCCCTTGATCAAAAATTTTTACAAAGAGCACGGCCATGAACAAATTGAATGGAGCTCCCACGGTGTTATTAAGGATATTAAGCTAGAGATCAAGGTTCCCAATAACATTGCTTTAAATGTTTATTCGAAAAACGGCATTATTGAAATTAAAGGATTTAGCGGGGTTTTGACGGCTAATTCGAAAAATGGTGCTGTAGATGTTACCATTGCCAGTAGCAGCAGAAATAAATTCAACCTTAAGACTAAATGGGGTGAGATCTATACAAATCTTGATGTAGACATCCAAAAGAGACAAAAGGGAGATAACAAATGGAATGAAATAGCCTGTTCGCTCAATGGAGGAAGTGGAAGTCTGATGAGCCTGGAATCAAAGAACGGGAATGTCTACCTCAGATCAGCTCAATAATTGTTGAGTGATTATTGAGCTGAAATTAGAATAATACATATTCGATTATTTCAACACATCAAATACAAAACTATGCGACATTTAATATACGCTCTTTTGATTATCTGCACTATCGGGTTACAGGCTAATGCCCAGGGTTATGAGCAAAAAGTAGATTCTTCGATTGAAAAGATTCGGATCTTATTCAGTAATAGTCATATCCGTGTTTCCGGTAATCAGGGCGATTTATTTAGAATAAAGGGAACACGTGCCCACAAAGTTCCGGAAAGAGCCAAGGGGCTCAAGCCATTATATCAAACATTGGAAGATAATACAGGAATAGGTTTCTCAGCCATTGAGAAAGACGGTGTGCTAATACTAACAAGAGTTGTAACCCGTGAAGATGGCGATTATCAAATCACGGTACCTCAAAATCTGGATCTTGAAATTATTGAACAACATTGGTATGGGGAACAGATTTCAGTCTCAGATATAAAAGGATCGGTGACTATTAAATCCAATAATTCGGATATTGATTTAAAAAATATATCCGGAACGTTAGAGATTAAAAGTACGAGTGGTGACATTGAGGGAAGTCTTTCCAGTTTGAGCCGGAGCGCTGAATCAAAGATATCTTCGGTTAGTGGTACAATTGACCTTGCTATTCCATCAAACCTCGGCGCCGACCTTGAGTTGAAATCCATCTCAGGAAAAGTTTTTACGGATTTTGATTTGAAATGGGAAAATGACAGACATAATCAGGGTTTACGGCGGATCGGAGGTGCAAGAGAAAGTAAGGGTTCAATCAATGGTGGTGGAGCCAGATTAGCGCTCAGCTCAATTAGTGATGATATTTATTTGAGAAAACAAAAGTAGTTTTTTGTAAATGGAATGGCTTGGGTGCCAGGTATTTTTTAAGTGCTGGGCACCTTAGCTTTTATCGTTAATCTTTTATAAAATATAGGAAATGAAAAAGACACTTATACTATTGATAATAACAGCCTTCGGTTCTGTGAGTCTGTTAGGTCAGGAAAAGAAAGTAGAAAGAACGTTTCAAGCACGGAAAGGTAAAAAGCTAGATTTTAACCTGAAATTTGCAAGAGATATTATCATTGAGGGCTGGTCCAAAAATGAGGTTTTTTTCCAGGCCGAAGTAATCATCAATCATGGAAGAAATAATGATTTACATCTTCTGGAATTTAACAATGATCCTGATCGGCTAAACATTGAATCGGATTTTAAGAAAACAGATAGGGATAATTTCTATTTTGATTGCAAGGGACAGCATGATGAGGAAAGCTATTGCACACGGATCAATTATAAAATTAAAATTCCTGAGAATGCTAACCTTAGTATTGAAAGCATCAGTGGCAATATTGATGTCAAACAATTTTCAGGCGCTCTATACGCCAAAACGATCAGTGGGTTTGTAGATCTGGGCTGGGATCAACAAAGAGGAGCTGACCTTTCTATGAAAACCGTGACAGGGGAACTCTATTCCGACCTGGAAGTCAATTTCACAAATAGAAAGAAAGAAGCTCCCATGGTAGGTTATAATCTGAGAGGCCTTGTAGCAGGTGGAGGAAATAATATCCATTTGGAAACGATTAGTAATGATATCTTTTTAAGGAAGAACTAAAACCAAGTATAACAATTGTTGCAGGGATCTGTCTCTGGTGAAACAAAGTAAATGTTAGGGATCTTCGGGCCATCAGGTGATGAGAGTCCCTATTTTCTTTTGTTGATCTATAGAAATTTTTATTGATGAAAAAGATCAATTCTACTTTGACAAACTGTAATAAGTCAAGCACCGGTCGTAATCCCGGAATTTTCGTAATGAAATGGAGAAAATATCCGGGATCCCCTTCCCAAGGATACACAGTTTGTATACCTGCATATAACCATTGGTGCAGTGATTGGGAGATTCCAAAATTCTCATAGTGACCTCTCCATCTACATTTTAAAGGATTTTCATAAAAGCTTTGATTATACTCCTTCTGTGGATATTATTGGATTATGACTTCCTGATGCTATGTTGTTCTTTTTCCAATCGATGAAAAAGAACGAATCCCGATGAATCGGGACAAAATAGAGTTTCTCCGCACCTGCCCAACGCACACCTCACTATTTTGACTGGCCAACCCTCCGGGATGGGATTTATGAATGCAATCAATTTGGTTTCTTAACTCAAAACCGGAGCAAAGTAGAATTTAAGAGATAATTATGATCACCTAGTCCTGTAAGGACAACATATTGGTAGAAAATTTCCAAACAAATATTTTGTGCTGTAGGTACAATATACCATCCCTAACGGGACTGCTGTATTATTTTATTAGCCGTTTTCTATAAATATTTGATCCCACTGGCATCTGTGAATGAGCCTATGCTAACTCTTTGTGCATCTTGAGGTCAATAGAATATTACAACTCCATATCCAATATCTTTTTAATTGATAAGATCTTGTCCTCCAGTCAGCTCATCGATAGCATCTTTTAAAGCCTCGGCACTGGCTTTTTCACGGAGAACGATTGGTTCTGCGACTCTTTCCTTGCAATCTGCAATGGGGCAACGCTCGCAGGTTTCGCTGACGATTTTTCTGGGTATGTCCTTGTCTCGTGAGAATTTCACTTTTCTTTTGAGGTTTTCGTTAAGTTTGAAGCCAACGGAAATGCTGCTATTCACCTCCGAACCTTCACCTTTTGCCCTGGCCATACTAATGATCAGGTATTGATTATCAGAATCAACATAATCAGAGATCTGAGTACGAACCAAAGGACGATCATAGGCCTTGGTTTTTTTCAAACTTTCCAATTCCTTGAAGATAGAGAGCGAGATCCATCGTCTGCAATAATGTTCATTGGATGCAATGGCGTGTGGATTATGCAAACCTGACAAATGCATTTCTTTTGTTAAATGATAAAGATCCGTATTGTCTTTATGACTGAAGCGGAGAAAGAAAAGCTCATGCATGCCAAAAAACTTTGGGGCCACATTGGTGAGCCGCTGAAGGAACATTTCTGGCGTACTATTATATTTTAACATTAATTTCAAGAGCATGTTTTCATCCCAAAAAGATTCCATAAATGTCTCTTTTAGATCTCTGACAAACTCATGAAGCCGAATAAGGATAGCGCTGGAGAAATAAGAGGCCTTAAAATGATTAAGGACCTGGTCGAAAGATTTTATATCATGCAACATGGAAGAGTATGTCCTTTCCTCCAGTTTCATAAATTGATAACCAATTTCCCTACCTAATATAAAGGCACGCTGACTTTCCAACAAATGATCATTTAGTAACAATCTCGGCACTGATCCCGGAATGACCAATGATCTTATGTCCTTAAAAACCTTCTTTTGAGGTAACAACGCTTCATCTATTTGGTATTTGTATTTTTCTTTCAGAACCTGCTCCAGATCCTCGCAGTAGATCATAGGTCGATTCTCCAGGTTAAAGGCTTTCAGGAATTCGCTGGCTTGTTCTTCCAGCTCCGGAAAATAATTTTCGTGCATTTCCTGATAGGTACGTAATGCGGAGAAATAAAAATGTTCCACTCCCATATCGTAGTTGCGGCCAATCTCAATGATCGTACTGATAAAAGCACTGAGTTGAGCAGGGGCATTGGAAAGAAGTTCGAATAGGTTATTAATACTGATGCCAAACATATCCAGAGGCAATTCGTGTAGTATGTTTGAATTAATAAGTTCAGCAATAGGAGCCAGTTTCTTATCCAGCTTTAGAGAGACCATGGTGTCATAATCCAGGTCAAGGGCATCTGCCAGGGCGAATATTTTATCCGGCTTTGGATACTTTTTCCCCTTTTCAATTTCATTCAAATAGGACACCGAAATGCCGGTTTGTTTAGACAACGCTGCTTGTGTCATTCCTTTTTCTGCACGTGTTTGCTTCAATTTAAGCCCAAAGATTAACCGGATCGTTTCCTGTTTTTTGCTTGAATCAGTCATTTTTCACCACATTTTTACAAACATAACCAATTATTAGAGAATAAAGGCCGAAAAGAGAATTTTTAATATTTAGCGAATATTCGCTTGACTTTTATAATTCGCTTTGTTATCTTTGAAACTGTTTCTCTAAAAAAAAACTTGTAAAACATGATGCATTACTTAGTTCAAACTTTGAAGGACGTGGAGATAAAAGGGGCGATGAAAGTAGCGTTTGAGGAGATCCTTTCTCCTGACGCTTTGCACTTCATAGCTCAGTTGCATCGTCGCTTCAACCAAAAACGCCTTGAGTTACTCAAAGCGAGGAAGACCAGGCAAGAACGGATAGACAAAGGTGATCTGCCAAATTTTTTACCTGAGACAAAACATATAAGAGAAGGTAACTGGCAGGTAGCTTCGATACCAGCAGATCTTCAGGATCGCAGGACTGAAATAACCGGTCCGGTTGACCGTAAGATGATCATTAATGCGTTGAATTCCGGCGCAAAAGTTTTCATGGCTGATTTTGAAGATTCCAATGCGCCAACCTGGGAAAATTGTGTTTCGGGTCAGCTGAATCTGCGTGACGCCAATCTTCGGAATATTGACTTTGTGGCCGCCAATGGAAAGGCTTATTCCCTGAATGAAGATGTTGCCGTGTTAAAGGTAAGACCAAGAGGATGGCATCTGGTAGAAAAACATGTATTGGTGGATGGAGAACCTGTAGCAGCATCCCTATTTGATTTTGGCTTGTATTTCTTTCACAATGCCCATGCACTTTTAGCCAGAGGTTCCGGGCCTTATTTTTATTTACCCAAACTGGAAAGTCATTTGGAAGCAAGGCTTTGGAATGATGTTTTCGAAGCTGCACAAAAAATGCTGGATGTGCCCTCCGGCTCTATAAAAGTCACTGTATTAATCGAAACGGTACTTGCTGCTTTCGAAATGGAGGAGATCCTTTATGAGCTTCGTACTCACATTGATGGATTGAATGCCGGAAGATGGGACTACATTTTTAGCTTTATTAAGAAATTCAAAAATCATAAAGATTTTCTTTTACCTGATAGAAGCCTGGTCACCATGGGTGTTCCATTCATGCAGGCTTACGCCCAATTGTTGGTTCAGGTTTGTCACAAAAGAGGTGCTCATGCTATCGGTGGTATGTCGGCCTTTATTCCTTCCAAAGACAAAGAGATCAATAAGTTAGCCTTTGAAAAGGTCCGAAAAGACAAGGAAGTAGAAGCATCCCTGGGTTATGATGGCACCTGGGTAGCCCATCCCTTATTAGTCCCTGTAGCCATGAAAGAATTTGATAAAGTGTTGGGAGAAAAGCCACACCAAAAGTATGTGAAGCAAAATACCATTGATATTAGTGCGCAGCGATTGCTGAACATGAAGATTAAGGATGGTGCCATAACAGAGGAAGGCCTGAGACTCAATATTAATGTGGGCCTTTTATATATAGAATCCTGGTTGCAAGGCGTAGGTGCGGCTGCCTTATATAACCTGATGGAAGATGCAGCAACAGCAGAAATATCCAGAGCTCAGGTATGGCAATGGTTACATCACGAAGATGTAAAACTCGATGATGGTCGGCCATTGACTTTCGAATTGTATGATACCCTGTTGATGGAAGAAAAGGAAAAGATCACTGAAGTGTTGGGTGCCGACAGAGTGGCTACAGGCAAGTTACAAATGGCCATCGCGTTGTTTGATCGACTGATCAGGCAGAATGACTTTGCAGAATTCCTGACGCTTGGTGCTTATGAAGTGCTTGACTAGGTAGAACTCAATAATCTGGAGCGCATTTATAATGCGTTCCTATCTACCCATGCATTTTTAAATGCCCTAATAGATTGCACACCCATTGCAAATGGGCGCGAGATTAAAAAAAACCTAAAAGAATCGAATAAACTCAAAAAGATATTACTATGACTAAGCAAAAAAGAATCAATAAGATCGTAACTGACTGGGAAACTAATCCAAGATGGAAAGATGTCGTAAGGCCCTATTCTGCAGAGGAGGTAGTGAAGCTGCAAGGAAACGTAAAGGTAGTGCATTCATTGGCGCTTGAAGGAGCCAGGAAATTGTGGGAAGGGTTGCATATGAAAGATTTTGTGGCTGGACTTGGAGCCTTGACTGGTAATCAGGCTGTGCAGGAGGTGCAGGCTGGTTTGGATGCCATTTATCTCTCAGGATGGCAGGTAGCTGCCGATGCTAATATGGCCGGTGAAATGTATCCGGATCAATCGCTCTACCCTGCTAATTCGGTGCCTATGGTTGTTAATCGTATTAACAAAGCATTGATGAGAGCTGATCAGATCCAATCTATTAGTGAGAATGGTGATATCGACTGGATGGTACCCATTGTGGCCGATGCTGAAGCCGGATTTGGTGGGAACCTAAATGCTTTTGAGTTGATGAAAGCCATGATCGAGGCGGGGGCAGCTGGTGTACATTTTGAGGACCAGCTGTCTTCCGCGAAGAAGTGCGGACACTTAGGTGGTAAAGTATTGGTACCCACAAAAGAAGCGGTTCAAAAATTGATATCAGCCAGATTAGCAGCAGATGTATGCGGTGTACCTACTGTGTTAATCGCGCGTACGGATGCCGATGCGGCGACCCTGCTGACCAGTGATATTGATGAGCGTGATCATGCTTTTATTAAAAGTGATGTAAGAACACACGAAGGATTTTATAAAGTGAAAAATGGACTTGAGCATGGGATTGCCAGAGGTCTGGCTTATGCACCTTATGCTGATCTGGTATGGATGGAGACCTCCAATCCCGACCTGGTATATGCCAAGGAATTTGCAGATGCAGTAAAATCTGTTTACCCAAATCAAATGTTGGCATATAACTGTTCGCCATCTTTTAACTGGGCGGCAAAATTGACACTACCCGAAATGGAAGTATTCAGGGAAAAACTGGCTGAAATGGGTTATAAATTCCAATTTATTACCTTGGCTGGTTTCCACGCATTGAACACTTCCATGTTTGAATTGGCCTCGGCTTATAGAGACAGAGGAATGGCGGGTTATTCTGAGTTACAGCAAAGGGAATTTGCTTTACAGGCAGAGGGATTCAAGGCAGTAAAACATCAATCGTTTGTAGGTACCGGGTATTTTGACGCGATTCAAAATACCGTAACCCAAGGTGATGCATCAACAGTGGCCTTAAAAGGTTCCACAGAAGAGGAACAATTTAACGGTAACTACAATGGCTTTTCCAAAAAGTGATTGATAGCTTGGTTGTATGAGCGAAAAGCAGTCATTGAAATGACTGCTTTTCTTTTTTTTATAGCGTACGTCTCCCCGAAGGTATCGTGATGCAATGCATAAGTCCTTTGAAAAGAGGGCGAAACTTTTTACATTTCTTTTTTAAAGTATTTCAACCAATAGATTTCCGATGTCTTTCAAACGCTTATTGCTAATTTTTTTGATATTATTCTTTGCTCATTCGGGGCGGACTTTTGTGGAAAATGACTCAACAAAATATGTGAGAGATAGTTTGTTGGCGGAGGAATACTATGCGAAAGCAAAATATTATTCTAATAAAGTTGGAAACTACGATAGTTCTCTATTTTATTACAACAGTGCAGCACTAATCTTTGAAAAATTAGACATTGTAGAAAATAAATTAAACTGTTACATAAACATTGGCTTTGACTATTATCTTTTAGGAGAACTGGAAAAAAGTAAAAATCTAGCCAACAGGATTATAACAGAAAGCATTTCCAAATTTGGTCCAGATAGCTCAACAGAGTCCGATGCATGTAGGATATTAGGCAATATCTATAGTGATATAGGACATTATAGTAAGGCCCTTGATATGTTTCAACGAGCCTTTAAGATTGATAAGTTGTATGAGGATCAATTTCCCTATTATCCTAGTTTTGGGTTGACTGGTATCGGAACAGTATATCGTTCAATGGGAGAATACAACCAAGCCTTAAGTTATTTTAAGCAATCTCTTTTAATTAGATCAGACCATTTGAAACCGGAACACAGAGCGATATTAACCAACTATGGTAATTTGGCCAATGTGTATAGTGACTTGTTTTTATGGGATGATGCATTGAACAACTTTTTTAGAGTTTTGAAAATTATTAAAACATTAGGAAGCAAATCACATCCACATCTTGCAAAAACTTATAATGGTATTGGACTTGTTTATCTACGTAAAAATAATTATCGACTTGCCTTAGATTACTTTATAAAAGCAAGGCAGGTTCTAGAGATAAATGCAAATGATAAGCATTCACTAAAGGATGTGTTTGAGAACATTGGAGAAGTTTATTTTTGGAAAAAGGAACATCAAAGAGCACTATCATTTTACGGTGAAGCTTTAACAACGTCTAGACAAATTTTTGGACTGAAAAATAGATATCATTCCACTATTTATAACATGGTAGCTTTGATTCATCAAAAACGAAATGACTTAGATTCAGCCCTCTTTTATTTAAACCAAAGCATTACCAACAATCAAAATGATTTCATTTCAGAACTAGTCATTGCCCAAAAAAACTACTTTGATAGCCATGAACTCCTTAGAACCCTGGATTACAGATCTTCAGTTCTAAGAGATAAATACTATCAATCAAATGATTCAAAATATCTACATAGGGCTTTAGAAGATTATCAAAGAGCCGATACACTTATCGTCCAAATGCGACAAGACATCAAAACGCATGGTGATAAAGTGAGGTTAAATGAACAGGCAACACCAGTTTATGAAAAAGCCATTGAACAGTGCTATGACCTGTTTCAAAAAACAGAGGATCCAAAATATTTAAGTTTGGCATTTCACTTTTCAGAAAGTAATAGAGTCAACTTACTGCATGGAGCTATCGCAGAGTCTAGCGCCAAACGTTTTAGCGGCATTCCTGAAGAGCTGTTGGAGACAGAAGACTCATTAAGAATTGAACTCTCCTATTATGAATCCAAACTTGGGGATTTCCAAGAAAAGCAAGATTCGAGTAAAATTACAGAATATGAATCCAAAGTCTTTGATCTGAAACGATCGTATGAAGCATTAGTAGAGCAATTCGAAAAGGACTACCCTCAATACCATGCTTTGAAATACAGAAATGATAGAAAGTCTATTGAGGCAATTCAGACATATCTATCCAATGATCAGCACATGCTGGAATACTTCGTGGGAGATAGTTCCATTTTTGTATTTAGTATTTCCGGAGAGGATTTTAAACTTCATAAGCTTAAAAAACCGACAGATTTCGATCAACAAATTGATCAATTGAATCAAGCTATTACGGGAAAAGATCATACCCTTTATAAAGAAAAAGCCTTTCAACTATATCAATTGATCCTAGCTCCGGTGACAGATCATATTAGGTCCAAGAAAATCACATTGCTCCCTGATGGTCCGTTATGGAAACTAAACTTTGATTTATTACTCACCGGACAATCGGATTCTGATGATCATAGAAAATCACCTTATGTTTTAAGAGAATATGCTATTAGTTATGCTTATTCTGCACAACTGTTATTGTCTGAAAGTGAACGAGCAACTTATTCAAAACCGAAACATGAAGTGCTGGCCTTTTCTTTTCAGGAAGGGGACAACCATGAATTTGAAAATCATGTTGCTCTCAATACATTGAGGGATGTCGATACAGAAGACCTCCCAGGAAGTAGGGCTGAGATCTGGTCCATCTCACAAATATTTGACGGGGACTATTATTATGGTGCACAAGCGGCTGAAGAGAAATTTAAATCCCTGGCGGATGGCTATAGGATCTTACACCTTGCCTTGCATGGAGAAGTAAATGAAAGCCACCCAATGAATTCCAGGTTATTCTTTACGAGAGATTCAAGTGCGGTTGAAGATGGTTATTTGCATGCTTACGAGTTGTACAATATGAACCTTAATGCAGATTTGGCAGTATTAAGTGCCTGTAACACAGCTCAAGGACAATTGGTCAGTGGGGAAGGTATCATGAGTTTGGGAAGGGCCTTCATGTATGCCGGCTGCAAAAGCCTTTTAACCACCCAATGGGAAGTCTCTGATGCCACTACTCCTGATATCATGAAGTACTTTTACCATAATCTAAAAGAAGGATATTCCAAATCAGAAGCACTTCAACAAGCCAAACTCCAATACCTTTCAGAGGCAGATAACCTAAGCAGCCATCCTTTCTACTGGGGCTCATTTGCCATTCTGGGAGATGATACAGCTATTGAGGTGGAGGATTATCATTATTGGTGGATTGTTGCTATCTCTCTTGTTTTGCTGGCCGGTTTGTCTATTATTTATTTCAAAAGTAAAAAGAAGCTCATAGCGTAAACAATTTGCTATACCATTGCTGCTCTAGGTGTCAGACATTTTGGAAATGTCTGACACTTCGATCGAAGTGAAACCATATGAGTTACGCCAGGTTTTTTAATTTAAAAAAATTCATGTATGGCAGTCTTAGCTGTTTCAAGTCTTCTTTGACTTGGAACTTTTCATGAATAGCAGAGACTTAGTCTCAAGCCATTGAAGTAAGAGATAAAAATTTTGGAAAAAAGTTCGAAGCACACTATTGCCATGGATTCTTTGATCTGAAACCTGCAAGCTCGGTTCCGGATCAGAGGCCCTACATTTCATTGATAGTTCCTAGTCTGAAAGACTAGGCTTTTCCAAAAAGTGATTGATAGCTTGGTTGTATGGGCGAAAAGCAGCCATTGAAGTGACTGCTTTTCTTTTTTTATATTGTACGCCTCTCCGAAGGTATCGTGATGCAATGCATAAGTCCTTTGAAAAAAGGTTGAAACTTTTTACATTTCTTTTTGAACTGTAAATGATTCCTCAATTATCAACCAAACTATGATACCTAAATATTTCAAATACTTGCTATTTCTTTTTTCATTGATTACTCAAACCGCTTTTGGATGGGGTCTATCAGATAGTACTAAATTAATTCATGATACACTCAAAGCTGATGAATATTTAAAAAAAGCAGATTATTTCGCACTTCACTTACAGATATATGACAGCTCCGTTTTCTATGCGAATAAAGCTGCAAATCTCTATGGTAAATGGAACAAATGGGATAAGAAATTTTTATGCTTGAATAACATGGCCATGGACAATTTTACTATTGGTAACTATGATGAATCTTTAGTCTTGGCACAACAGGTCATAGAAGAGAGTGTGCAAAAAATGGGTCAAAATAATGGAGAAGAAGCATTCTCGAATAGAGTAATAGGAAATATATATAGGGAGCAGGGCTTTTATCGAAAAGCACTTAAACATTACCAAAGAGCCGAAGCAATTTTGAAACTTCTTAACCTGCCGTTGACGACCGCAAACAATGCAATTGGTAGCCTCTATTGGAGAATGGGTGAAAATGAGCTTGCTTTAGAGTATTTTACAAATAATTTATATATTAAGTCTGAGCAGTTTGGACAGGAACATCCAGAGATGATCAATCCTCACGGGAATCTAGGTAATGTCTATGGCAGTCTAGGAGCATATGAAAAATCCTTATATCATTATAACAGAGCACTCGAATTAGTATTGAAATTTCGAAATAAAAATTACTTTTTCTTGGCATTTACCTATGATAATATAGGTTCAATTAATTTCGAGTTAGGAAAATATGAAGAGTCTATTAAATATTATGATTTGGCCATCAAACACTTTAGAAAAATTCCGCATAATAAATGGGATATTTCAAATTGCTTTAAAAACCTTGCTAAGATCCACCTACATCGAAACAAATTAGATTTAGCTCTTACTGAGGGATTGCAAAGCCTCTCCTTACAGCAGGAAGTTCTTGGGGCAAAAAGTAGCCAACATTCTATCTTATTTAATCTTATCTCCAAGATATATTTAAAGAAAAATAAATATGATTCGGCTTTTGTTAATATACATAGGGCTTTGAGAAACAATCTTGAAACCTTTGATGATGAAATTAATGTTTCGAAAAGATCTTACTACGATAGTTTCGTATTACTCAATTCACTTATAACCAGAGCCGATATATTCAATAAGAAAGAGAGTGGAAATTCATTGAAACTAAAATACCTGGCTTTAGAAGATTACCAAAGGTGCGACACATTAATCATTCAATTAAGACAAGAAATTAAAACTCATGGTGATAAAATAAATTTGAATAAGGAAGCTTCGAAACTTTATGAGAAAGCCATTGATCTGTGTTATGAAATCTTTCAAAACACTAATGATTCTAAATATCTTAATATTGCATTGAGTTTTTCAGAGAGTAATAAAGCTAATTTATTGCATGGAGCGATTGCTGAGGTGGGAGCTAAAAAGTTTAGCGGAATACCTGAGTATTTATTGCACTTAGAGGATTCTTTAAGGATCGAACTCGCTTATAACGAATCCAAATTACAAAAACACAAAGAAGAGAAAGACACGGTTAAAATTGAAGAATATGAAAGAGAAGTTTTCGATCTCAAGCGTTCATATCAGGAATTGGTTACACAATTTGAAACTACCTATCCGAATTATTATGACTTAAAATATAAAGATGAGAAAGTTTCATTTTCTTCTATTAAAAAACATCTTGGACAAAATCAAAATCTTCTCGAATATTTTGTTGGAGATAGCTCCATTTATGTTTTCAATGTTTCGTCCAAAGATTTATTGCAGGTCCATAAGATAGAAAAGCCTCTAGATTTCAATGAGCAGATTGAAAACTTAAATAAGGCTATTCTGGAAAAGGATTTTTATGGTTATACTGGAATTTCATATCGATTGTTTCAGTTGGTGTTGGAGCCAGTTCTAGGAACAACTACTCCAAAAAAGATCATTATTATACCGGATGGACCATTGTGGAAATTGAACTTTGATTTACTGCTTACTAGGAATTCAAATTCCTATGACTATAGAAATCTGCCTTATCTATTGAAAGGGCCTGCTATTAGCTATGCTTATTCAGCATATCTTTTACTGTCAGAAAACAGAAAGAACAATAGCAAAGGAGCCAAACGTGAGGTGTTAGCCTTTTCTTTTCAAGATGGTGAGGGTCATAGTAAGGAAAGCTATAAATCTCTTAGGGTTCTTCGCAATGAAAGTGTTGAAGACCTCCCTGGAAGCAGGGCTGAAATCTGGTCCATTTCACAAATTTTTGATGGGGATTATTATTATGGTTCACAGGCTGCTGAAGAGAAATTTAAATCCCTGGCGGATGGTTATAGGATCTTGCACCTCGCCTTGCATGGAGAAGTAAATGAAAGTCATCCAATGAATTCCAGGTTATTCTTCACCAGGGATTCAAGTGCTGTGGAAGATGGCTATTTGCATGCCTATGAATTATACAATATGAAGCTCAATGCAGATTTAGCAGTATTAAGTGCATGCAACACAGCACAAGGGCAATTAGTTAGTGGTGAAGGTATCATGAGTTTGGGAAGGGCCTTTATATATGCCGGCTGCAAAAGCCTCTTAACCACCCAATGGGAAGTATCTGACGCCACCACTCCTGATATCATGAAGTACTTTTACCATAATCTAAAAGAAGGACACTCCAAATCAGAGGCACTCCAACAAGCCAAACTCCAATATCTCTCGGAAGCAGATAACCTAAGCAGCCATCCTTTCTACTGGGGTTCATTTGCCATTCTGGGAGATGATACAGCTATTGAGGTGAAGGATTATCGTTATTGGTGGATTATTGCTATCTCTCTCGTTTTGCTGGCCGGTTTGTCTATTATTTATTTCAAAAGTAAAAAGAAGCTCAGGGCATAAACAATTTGTTATACCATTACCACCCCAGGTGTCTGACATTTTGGAAATGTCTGACACCTCAATCGAAGTGAAACCACCAAAAGTAAGGCAAGTTTTTTAATTTAAAAAATCCATATTTAGTTGTTCCAGGTCTTTACGATTCGAAACAACTAAATATGGATTAATTTATTTTGAGTTCCTTTAGGGTCGATATTACTGAAACATCAATTAGCCGACATTTCCAACTGATAATTACCAATGACATCTCTGGCATTGATCATAATCCTCCAGGTTCCCTGATAATCTTCATTATCCAGTTTTAAAACATATGATCTGCTAACATCTGCGGCGGAGTTTATTTTGAGCATTTTATAGTGCGTCTGATCTTTAATTTTGGCTATCTCCGAAGGCCAGAATACAATTATTTCAATTGTTCCTTGGTCGCAAGATCCCTGTGCTGAAACTCTTAATCTTTTTTGTCCTGGCCCAACCTCAAAAGTGAAATCACTTGTTGCACTTTCATTTTTGAAAATTTTCCTCAAACTTAAATTACTACTTTCCTGTGCTTGTGTAACTGGAACTTCTTTTTCTTTTACTTTGAGCTTTTGTGCCTGGGTAAATAAAGGGGTTATAAGGAAAATAATTATCAAAAAGTTTTTCATAATGTTTACATCATTGGTTAAAAATCGATGGTAAAGCTAATCAAACAAACGTTCGGACTTTGTTAATGTCAGGTTAATGCTTGGTTAATGTATGAGCCCCGCAAAAAAATCCCTTACATTTATATTGTATGAAAACCAGATTGGTCATAGGTGCATCTTTAGTAGCATTGTTCGTATTGATCGCTATTCAATATTATTCATTGCTTCAGGTATATACCCTGAAAAAAAGTGAATTCGATCTTAGGCATAAAAATCTGATCAAAGAGGTCTTCAATGATCTTGGAGCGATTGAACAGTTGGATTCAGTGATATACCTGTGGGATCAATTGGCAATAAATCACCTCCGGGAAGCTCCATTTGTATTTGGTGCGGAACGAGATTCAATTAATAATATCACATTTAAAGTATTTTTAAATGCACTTTATGCACATGAAAAACTCAGCGGACCCATAAAAGATTATCTGCAAAATCATGGAGCTGAAAGTGAATTTCGAGTGGGATTTGACATCCGTGAGTTGGCGCTCATTCAGTTTAATGCATTGGATACCATCTATTCCCAAGATCAGAATCAACCCAATACCAGAGAGACCTTTGAGAATTCTTTACGGATCGATCGTTTTACCATTGAGGGCAATAATTTCAGAGCAACATTTGATTTCCATATTGATTTCACCTATAAAAGAAAAGTCATTTTCCGGGAAATGGCTGGTTTGTTCATACTTGCTTTGACAGTCTTGCTAATTGTCGTCTTCATATTCGTTTATACCACACTAAACATGCTCCGGCAAAAACGATTGTCAGACATGAAATCTGATGCATTAAACAATTTGACCCATGAGCTAAAAACCCCACTTTCCACTATTGCCGTAGCCTGCAGGTCATTAGGGTCCGAACAGTTTCTTGGTAATAAAGCAAAGGTAATTGAGCTCTCTAAACTGATTAACAAACAAAACAAGCACCTCACCAATCTGATCGATCATATTCTGGATATCAATTTTTGGGATACGGGTTCAGTAAAATTGGTAAAACATGAAATCGAAATAGCCCCTTTTTTAAAGGAAAAGATCAACAATTTTGTAACAGCCCATACTGACAAACATTTTGATTTATACCAGAATATTCAACTCAATGGGTTGGTCACGGCTATAGATGAATTACAGATTACTGTTGCATTGCATAATTTGTTATCCAATGCTGTAAAATATAGCGATGATAACGCTGAGATAGAGGTACAAGCTTCGGCAACTGACCATTTGACGATAGCGGTTATAGATAAAGGGATTGGCCTAAACAGAGAACAACAAAAACATATATTTACCAAATTTTATCGAGCCCCTACTGGGAATGTCCATGCAAGCAAAGGACTCGGTTTGGGTCTTTATTACGTAAAAAAAATCGTTGAGGCACATCATGGTTTCGTGGAAGTAACAAGTAAAACAGGAGAGGGAAGTACTTTTAAAATTCACTTACCTATAAAACAGGATGAAACTGCGAAGGCTCATCAATGATCGAAAGTAATAAAAAAAGCTTTTAGGTATCAGCTCTTAGGTATTAGCACCTCTATCGTTTCAACGATATTACAAAAAAGGATAACTTGGAGGGAATGTTGAGTTTTAAATTATGAATTTTGAATGAATGACAAATTACGAATTACGAAATATGCTGTGCCATATATGGTGATGGAACATCAACACTTAAATACATCAACACCTCAACACAATTTCAGGGTACCGATGTCAGACACCTTGATGGTGTCAGTACATCTTGTTTGATCGAAGTGACTGTTGAATTCTAAATGAATTACGAATGACAAATTACGATTGCAACGAAACTTTAACATTTCAACACCTCAGATCCGTTATATGATAGCATTCAGGTTTCAGCTTTATTGAGAGATTCGCTGATACCCAAGACCTGATACCTGAAGACTTAATGAATTTTATAATAATCAATCACCACATACTCAACATATTTCAATTTTTGACACATGAAGCTATTACTCATTGAAGATGATCAGGATTTGGGAAAGGTTTTAGCGCAATTTCTGGAACTGCAGGGTTTCCAGGTTGTATTGGCGCAAACAGGTGAAGAAGGCATAAATATATTTCAGAAAGAAAAACCTGATATCTGTGTGTTGGACATTATGCTTCCTGATCAGGATGGATTTGATGTAGCCAAATTTATTCGAAGTAAAGATGAAGAAATGCCCTTTCTTTTTCTCACAGCTAAAAATCAAAAAGCAGATAAGCTAAAGGGATTGAAACTCGGTGCTGATGACTATATCTCTAAGCCTTTTGAACCTGATGAGTTGGTACTAAGGATCAAGAATATTTTGAAACGTTATCATAAATCGGAGGATGGTATTTTCAAACTTGACACACTTACTTTTAATTTTTCAGAGTTAAAACTCTCCACACAGCGGGAAACTTATACGCTTACTTTAAAAGAAGCGGAGTTGCTAAGATATTTTATAAACAATAAAAATAAAGTATTGAAGAGGGATGAAATTCTAATGGATATCTGGGGAGAAAATGATTATTTCCTTGGGCGCAGTATGGATGTATTTATTAGCCGGCTTCGTAAATACTTATCTGGTGCCAATGGTATTTCCCTGGAAACGGTACGGCAGGTAGGTTATGTTTTTAAGGCACAATAGCTTTAACTTTTTTGTTTTGGGTATTTCCCTGGAAACGTTTTTACCAAATAAGCTTCTCCCTACCTTAATTCAATTGCGGTCTTCATTTCTTTTCCTTAGATGAAAAGAAACGAAGCAAAGAAAAATCAAGTCAAAATAATCCCTATCCACCCGCTGAGCCAACACACGCCTGGGTATTTTGACAGGCCATCGCTCTAAATGAAAAATTTATTTGATTGGTATATCTCAAAATGATTCTCAAATATTGCATGTTTAGACCATAAATTGTTCATAGAATTTGACTCACTTAAGAGGAGGTTTGGGGGAGGCTTTCAGCCCTCAGAAGCAGCAAAAACCAAATAGCTTTAGGACAAGACATCCCTCATAAATCTTCCCATGCAAAACATGGTAGGGTCAGCTATTTCTGCTAATTGATTTTTTGTTGATCTCATGGACATTCCTGCATCCGGCTAGTCCCATGGTCAATTCGAAATCGGCCATGATGTTTCGAAGCAATTCATAAACTCCTTTTTCTCCGGCCAAGGCCAGTGCATAAACATAAGGTCTTCCGAGGCAAACAGCTTTGGCCCCAATAGCCAATGCTTTGAATGCATCAGCCCCACTACGTATCCCGCTATCCATTAATACAGGTATTTTATCGTTTACTACGTCTATTACATTATTTAAGGCATCCAGGGCACCAATGGCACCATCCACCTGGCGTCCGCCATGGTTGGATACAATAATGCCATCCGCCCCGTGATCGACTGCTTTCCAGGCATCTTCGGGATGGAGGATTCCTTTTAACAAGATAGGAAGCTTTGTATGTTCCCGGAGAAAAGAAAGGTTTTCCCAGGTCAAGGATGGCCTGGAATATATTTGAATGAACTGTCTGATGGCAGCCAAAGGTTCTTTTGATCTTAAGTTCTTCCAGAAATTACCTGGATAAGTACGATTCATATCAATGAATGCTTTGATTGCAGCAAGATTGATTTTACGCTTGCTTTGATCTTCATTATCACTTTCTGATTTGAGCAATTGTTTAAAGACAGGATCACTGGTGTATTGGGCAATGCCCATACCTTTTAAAAAGGGAAGATAAGCCAGGTCAATGTCTTTGCTTCTCCAGCCAAGCATGGTGGTATCAAGTGTAACAACAATGGCATGACAACCGCAGGCCTCTGCCCTGGACACAAAACTTTGTACCAGCTCATTGGATTTGCTCCAATAAAGCTGAAACCAGCATGGTGAGTCACCGAGTATGGTAGAGCACTCCTCCATCGCTATAGAGGCTTGGTTGGAAAAGATCATTGGAATGCCGGTGCTTGCACAAGCCCCTGCAACTGCTAAATCGGCTTTTGGATGTGCTAATTCCAAAACGCCTATAGGAGCAAGAAGAAATGGGGAAGGAAATTTTCTTCCAAAAAGTTCTATTGAAATATCTCTTTCCGAAACATCTTTGAGCATTCTTGGAACAATTTTCCAATGACCAAATGCTTGTCGGTTGGCATCCATTGTTTTTCCTAAACCTGCTCCACCTGCTACATAAGCAAAAGCTTCTTTTGACATTACCTTTGAAGCATTATGCTCCAATCGATCCATTTCCGAAGGTATATCGAGTCTTTTGCCGGAGACCCCATTGATGTAGATTTCTTTCTGCCAATTAATTGCATTTAGTGCTTCTGAAGATCCTCTTTTTTGAGACATATGCTGCTATTAAATCTACTTGGAAGATAGGGGATTATTTGAATTTTTCCTGCTTATCAAGTCAATTAAGAATTTCGATCGACGCATTAAGGGTTGCTGCAATTGGTGATGTTCAATTCCACTCACAATTCAAAGTTTTACAGTCAGGATATATTAGCTCATTATAGTGAGAATCTCATCGCAAATAGGGAAGTCATTCCCAAAATGAAACAGAAAAGCTTTTCGGAAAAACTCCAAATTGGCTTAAACGGCTCATATGAGCCTATTTATGCTACTGGCACTCATTTGGTCAGGCCCAATACCAAATGGAATTTTAAACATACACTTAATACAGGATCATGGATATACAACGATTTAATCAATTGTCGGAAAAAGGAAAATCTTTTTTTATTAAGAATAACGGAACCTATATCGCTACCAGAAGGGAATCCGGATGTTGGATAAATCTGTATGAGCTTTCTGGCTTTTTTGCAGAGGTATGGTTTCAGTTGATCGACAACAAGATTGTTTTCATCAGTACTTTTGAATCCTTGACCAATGTGGACCCTTACCTGGAGAAGATTGATATTCAGGACGTTTTTAATTAGGACCAATGTCTCTCATGATCCGCATTGCAATAAGATCCATCTATATCCGATTTACATTTCCAGTCACAACCTGGAATTGTCTTCCTGTTGATGATTTAATTAATTTTCCAATCAAAAAAGTGCCTAAGTTCCAAGTATATTTTTCAGCATGAAACATTCAATATCCGAATGATCATTTGGATTCGTTAAATCGAACCAAACCATCCGGCATACCGGAAGTCAATTTAAAGTTTTCCCCTTTCGCCCATCATATGCTATCACCATTTCAACCAATATCCGCACCCTAATAAATAAGTTCCCCTTAATAGAATGCCTTGAATGCAGGAGGTTATTATTTCTTCAGTCTTCCAACTTTTCAGCTTAATCTAAAATAATTTAATGGTACGTACTCTGTAAGAGTGCAATACTTTAAGAACCACACATAGCAAAACCTAGTGCCGTTTGATATGTTATGATTAGTTCTCAGAGACTGATGGCTTGAATTCGAAACCTAGGGGCTACAGAAGATTGTTTGAAAAGGGAATATTCGATCAAGTTCAAAATTTACTTTACACACATTGCTTGATCAATGATTGGCCGTCCTCCTAATATTTTGAAAGAATTAAATAAAGCATCGCTTTCTCAGATCATTATTTCTTTCCTAAAACAAAAAATTCAAATTCATTTTGAGTCTCTATTCCCAAAATGAAACAAGAAATTTTCCTTAAACCTTTATTTTGAGCCCTGAGGGCACTTTTTTGGGAATTGGCACAGCCTTTGGCAATAGGTTGGCATATAGTTAACCAAAAAAACACAAACACGATGAAGACAAAAAGAGAATTAGAAAAAGAACTTGAAAGGTGTTCATATAGATATAAATCACTTTCCGACATTTCCAACAGAAGGGAAATGGAATCTCATGAAGAAGAGGAATTGGAAGTATTAGAGATCAGAGTTAATGATCTTAAGAAAATGTTGGAAGAAAAAAATACAAATATTAAAAAGAAATTTATTTCGGTGGGTAAATATATAACCGTGTTTGCAGGAGTACTCTTCCTGATGTTAACAATCTATTCATCTACTTCTGCTTATCACTTTATGCAAAGTGAAACGTCCATAGAGAAACAAATTATCATGGCACTTACTACCTTCATAACCTTTGCGTTAACAATGGGCTCTGCCATGATGGTAAAAAAACAATTCACTATCCGCTGAAAATTATTAAGATATACTTGCTCAATCTAATCACACACTTGCTGGCACTCATTTAAATATGAGTGCTTTTTTCTTTTCTACCTTCTGATATTCTTTCCCAAGCATAGACATCAACCAGCGACATTGCCGATCTTGCTTTGACCTTCTAAGATTTAACTTAATTCCATGTTTTGTCAATTGGATTCAGGTTTGTCTGAGAGTTGAATCATTTCCTTAAAAATCATACCGAAAAGAAAAAAAATTCCCAGTATGGGATAAAATAAACATGCTCAAAAAAAGAAAATCGCTTCAAATTTGCCGGAAAGGTTATTTTTTGAAATTGGCACATACTTGGTTGCCATGGACGAAAACGCATGAAAACACAATAAAATTGTCAAGAATATGAAGACCAAAAAAGAACTGGAAAAAGAACTTGAAAACTGTACTTATAGAATGAAGTCCTTATCGGACATTTCCAATAGAAGAGAGATGGAAGAACATGAAATCGAGGAGTTAGAGCTTTTGGAAATCAGATGTAAAGATATCAAGGAGGTATTAGATAAGAGAAGTGCAGCCTTCAATGCAAAATTTGTTTCTGCCGGAAAAATAATCACTTTGTTTGCCGCGGTATTTTTCCTACTGCTTACAGTATATTCTTCTACTTCGGCCTATCACTTTTTGCAAAGTGAAGCTTCTACGGAAAAACAAATAATTATGGCCGTAACTACATTACTTACTTTTCTGTTAACCATCGGTGCCGGATATGCTTTGAAGAAACAATTCAGACTTGAATGGCGATAAAAATTTTTATCCAAGCAATACAATAGAGCCAGTAGCTGCATAGCTTACTGGCTCTTTTTTTATCCCGGTGATTAACATTATTCGTTTCTCATCCTAAAATAAGTTTTCGGATCAAGGGCTTTTTTCTTCAAATCCACTGACACATGTTGATATGGGTGAATAATTGAGGTATCTTAGTGTCCGGAATACTTTAGCTTTAAAATGAGGGAAAAACTACTTTTACTTAGCAACTCTGTTAATCACGGGAAAGGATATTTGGAACATGCCGCTTCGGAAATTAATGATTTCTTAGGTTCGGAAATAAAAGAAGTGCTTTTTATTCCTTATGCCGGAGTGACAATGAGTTACGATGATTATACAAACAGAGTAGCTAAACCGTTTGGATCAATAGGTTATAAACTACGAGGGATACATATGTTTGATGATCCGGTGGAAGCAGTAAAGCAAGCAAGTGCCGTTGCAGTAGGAGGAGGGAATACATTTCAATTGCTGAGTTGTTTATATAAAAACAATCTATTAGATGAGATTCGCTCCAAGGCCAGGCAAGGTATGCCAGTTCTTGGATGGAGTGCAGGATCCAATATAAATGGTCCAAGTATCCGAACGACGAACGATATGCCAATCGTTGAACCACCATCTTTTAGAGCCCTGAACCTCGTACCATTTCAAATAAATCCTCATTATACCGAAGCCACTTTGCCAAATCACGGTGGAGAAAGTCGCAAACAACGCATTGCAGAATTTTTGGAATTGAATCCTGACATTTATGTTGTTGGGATTCCTGAAGGGGCACTATTAAGAATTGAAAATGGGAATATCAGCACTGTAGGTCCTGGAGAAATAAAGATTTTCCGAAAAGGAATGGAAACCAAAATCAAAAAGGTTGGGGACGATATAAGTTTTCTTCTTGATTAGTACTCCCTCTTTAACCATATAATTGTCAATCAACCTGTTTTATTACAAAGGCTTGAAAGAGCAGATTCATCGTTTCAGGTTTGGATTCTCAATTTGGGAGATGTTCAAATCATTCAATATGCATCAAATCTCCAACGATCGAAATAAACCTGTTTTTAAAAATTGGCATTTCCTTTGTATTAGTCCTCTATAAATAAGAGAAATATCACAAGTGTTCCAAGTGAATGATTTTTGATTAAACATTGAGCTATTCCAATGGTATTTTTGAGACTTGTGATTTTTTAGGTAAAAGAACTGCGGAGCATTAAGGAAAGATGTTGCTGTTAAATGGCATTGAATTTTGGTCTATCAACAGCTTTCGTCACTCCACGATACATTCAGTTTTTCGAAAATTAGAACCAACAAATGCAGAAGGTTAAAATTCTAGTTTTGATATTTATATGTTTGGGTACGACCAATTTATATGCCCAATCCTGGATCGATACAATAGAACCGGCTATCCGTCGTGGGAAAGCCACCTTTATACTCAGCAATCAGACACAAGATAGAAGATTGCATGAATACGTGGATTCCTATAGGGTTTTTAATCACCACAACAATTCGCTGGGCCTGGATAGCACAGGGTTATATACATTAAGTAAAAGATATATCGATGAGCTTTTTGTCACCAATGGTGTGGTCACAAGTCCTGGTGTGAATTATAATCCGAAAGAGGAATCCTTATCTTATGTGCACCATTCCGGATCAAATAGCATAGTCTTACCGCTCAAAGAAATAAATGGGGATCTCATCAAACAGATTTTTGAGAAAAGCATACAAGAAAGTCTGGTGAACTGGTTTGAAGATGGCAAACTATCCGAAACAATTGCCCAAAATGGGTCCAGGGCTGCAAGCGCTATCAAGTTTCAAATAGACTTTGAGCAAGCTGGAGAGAACACCAAAGTTACCTGGCAATACTATAGCGCCTTTCTGATCACAACAAATAAAACACCGGTATTCAGTAAAGGCTCCAGGTAGATTAAAAAGGCAATTTACCAAGATCAACATTACCACCACTAATGATGATTCCTACACGTTGGCCCTGAAATTTTTCTTTTTCCTTCAACAAAGCCGCAAAGGGCACCGCAGCGGAGGGTTCAATAACTATTTTCATTCTTTCCCATACCAATCTCATCGCGTTGATGATTTCCTCATCGCTTACCATGATTATCTCATCTACGTATTTGGAAATGATTTCAAATGTTTTAGTGCCTAATGAGGTTAACAAACCATCAGCGATGGTATTTGGATTGGTTGAGGGAATGATTTTTCCTGCTTTTAAAGAATGATAAGCGTCATCGGCTCCTGCTGGTTCTCCAGCTACTACTTTCGTTGCAGGAGAAAGTAGGTTGACCGTTAGTGCCGTACCACTTAACAAACCTCCACCGCCCACAGGGGCCATGATGACATCCAATTTCCCGGTCTCTTCTATAAGCTCTTTGGAAGCAGTGGCCTGCCCGGCGATAATGTCATAATCATTGAAGGGGTGGACGAAATAGGCGCCCTTTTCTTTTACTACATGCTCCAATGTATCTTCTCTCGATTGCAATGTAGCTTCGCAATCAATTACTTCTGCCCCATAACCCAGCACGGCATTCTTTTTAACAGCCGGAGCATTTTTAGGCATCACTATGTAAGCAGGAATATTATTCAGTTTGGCAGCAAGTGCTAATCCCTGTGCGTGATTCCCTGAAGAATGGGTGGCCACTCCTTTTTTTCTTTCCTCCTCACTTAAGGATAAAACTGCATTACAGGCGCCTCTGAATTTGAATGCACCTACCCTTTGAAAGTTTTCACATTTAAAGAAGATCTCTGCTCCAGCTATACCGTTGATGATGCTCGAAGTAAAAACAGGAGTTTTATGGATAAAACTGGAAATCCTTTTATGGGCTGCTTCAATCTTAGAAAGATCGGGAATGTTTTGGGTCATGTATCGTCTGTTAAAATCGATTGCCGCAAAAATAGCAATTAATCTATAAACGATCTGATCCGATAATATTTATCAGATAATACTAAAACATGAATTAGCTGACCTTAGGCGTGTTCGACAGCCAGGTTTTCTAAGTTTTGGGATACCTTTTCAGTATGTTGCAAATACAATACGGTATTGAGAAGCATGATATCCGAGGCGTTGCTTTCTTTCTGCCCGTCTAAGGCACTTTGAATAAGGTTTAATAGCGTATTTCTAAAGTTATCACCATTTTTTTGAGCCAGTAATTCAATTTGCTCAATAATACCTGATTCCGATAACTCAGGTTGAGAAGCGGGAGCCTCAATGGTATCCACCTGGTCCACATCAACCAGTGTATTTGGTTTTTGTTTTAGAAAGGCATTGAGATCCTTTAATGTCGATTTACCCTTTTTTGCCATGTCAATGATGATTTTAAATCATTTCAATTATTTCCTTCGTTGCGTTTAAATATTCCTTTTCAGGTAAAATTGTGCTAAAGTTTGCATATAAATTCTTAGCCGGAACAATAGTATCCAAAATTGATACTTCGAGATCCTCCAAAGCAGTTTTAACCGTTTTGCTTTTGGTCAAACTATGAATTCTGTTCGGTAAGATGATTATTTTAAGTTGGTTATTGTGTTCTTTTGCCGGCTTTAAATCCTCGACGGTCTGATAGGTTACCAAAAGATCATTTTGTGTCAGACTGGTGGGGACAATGACTGCATCACTTTCAACACATAATTTTCGGATGCTCTCATCCGTAGTTTTGCCCGCACTGTCCACAATCACATAATCAAGTTTCACCGTATCATCGAGATTTTTAATATCATCAATTACCTTTTGGTCTTCCGAACCAATGATCTTAAAAATGCTCTCATCCTTAGCCCCGGTTTTGAACAGCTCCATTTTCCTCAATGTGCTGAGCGTGTAATTTGTGTCAGTTTCGATCAGCGCCACTTTATGCCCCAGGTTGAAGAGCATGGTTGCCAAATTGATAGCATTGGTAGTCTTACCCGTGCCTCCCTTTCTGCTAATGAATGATATGATTTTCGCCATTACTATATTAAAAATGACAATTTAAAAATTAAATCTTCACTAGATGTTGCTATTGCTAAGAGATTCATTCTCATGTAATAAATCCATGGATTGAAAGATTTTTGGCAAAAGGTTTTAGGGTTTTTATGGGAAGCTCAAAAAACTATAATGATTAATCACAAGTAATGACGATCATCCACCTGAAGGCCCACTTCCAGGTTATTGTGTAATGTTTGATGCCCGCTTTTTGTAATATGCCCAACCAATCTGCTTTGCGAAAACCCCTCAATACAGAGATAGGAGCATCATTTTTGACCATGCTGGACTTTGAAAAGCTTTGCGTTATCCATTTAATGGAATAATACGCAAACCAATGTCGATGAAGGTCATTAATAACAATACCCTTGTGTGCCTGATCCTTTAGCTGGCGTAACATGGTAATCAGCTCCTGATTATTGAAATGATGCATGAACAGTGTACAGGTAATAATATCAAACTGCTGATTTCGGAACTCATTGGAAAAAATATTCAAAGATTGAAAGTCAATTTCCTTAAACCGGCTTGTATTTTCTCTGGCATATTGTACAATAAATTCATTCGCATCTATTCCGGTCAATTGGAAGCTATACTTTTTTTTTCTGCCCCACTTGGCGATCTCCTGAAGCATATCTCCTCCACCGCAGCCAAGATCCGCCACGCTTAGCGTTTGATGTTTTTTATTTTGTAGAAGTTTTGAAAATCCTTTGATCGTAACTTTATTTCCTCCCAGCCATTTATTAATGATCTTAAGTTCCTTCAGTGTTTGGATCACTACTTCTCCCACATAGGTGAGATCGTCCATGATCTCCTTTTGATTTGATCGCTCGGCAAACATATTCAAGCTAGCAGTGAATTTTCAAAACCATGCTTTCCAGAGTTAAGCCAGGGCCAAAAGCCACACTTAAAATGGTACCCTGATCATCCGACTTAGTTAAATCCAGCCATAGTGCTTTAAGAACAAACAATATGGTAGGACTCGACATATTTCCGAAGTTTCTTAAAACCTCATAGGCATATTTGTTTTCCTTTTTACAAAACCCTACTTCTTCCTCCATGGCTTCCAAAATTTTCTTTCCACCTGGGTGTACAGCATATTTATCAAAATGCTCGATCGGATAGGACAAACTATCTTTGAGTCTTTCCACTAATTTTCTAATACCTTCGCGAATGATGTCCGGAACATAGGAACTGAGTCTCATTTCAAACCCAAAATCACTTACTTTCCAGGCCATGTCTTCAGCGTTTTTGGACAAAAGATCACAATGGAAATTTTCTATGCTTAGCGCCGGCTGACCAGATGGTTGGGATTCAAGGAGTATAGCTGCTCCGCCATCAGCGAAAAGTGCATTAGCAAGCATATTGTCTTCAGATTTATTTTTTTGAAAGTGAATACTGCAAAGCTCTACGCAGACTATCAATACTTTTGCTTCGGGATCGGATTTACAAATGGCACTTCCAACTTTCAAGGCACTAAAAGCCGCGTAGCATCCCATGAAATTTATCGCTGTCCTTTCCACACTTGGTTTGAGCTCCAGTTTATTAACCAGATCAATGTCCAGTCCCGGAGCATACATGCCTGTACAACTGACGGTGATCAAATGCGTAATTAATTCTTTGCGAAAGCTCTTTAAGGAATTCAAACAATCCAGGGAAGCATTATAGGCTAAATCTTTAGCTTCCTGTTCATAGATTTTCATTCGCTTCTGTGTTCCTGGAAAGGGCTCCAGGTCATCACTGTTTTCATAAAAACTGAAATCACCTTTGCCTGATCCATAATCCCTAAGAACAGAATACCTGCTTTCTATTCCTGTTGCTCTGTAAAGTGCCTGAAGTCTGTTTTTTTCCACTTCGGTAAGCTGATGAACCTTACACATGAATTCGGCAATCTTGGATTGTTCAATTTTGTATTTTGGAACGGCCGTTCCAATTGCCGAAATATACGCTTGCATCTTTTAGTATCTTACCAATTTTTGTACTATCTGGAACAGATATTTAAATAATAAAATTCAAATTAACCTTTAAAGAACATTATTCATAGTGATTCAAACCACTACGGGAGAAAAACTCATTTTTGCAAAAACAAATAACATTTTAGTATTTTTTGAATGAATAAGAATTTAGCTAAATTCTCCGATGATAACCCCTAATTGTTCAATTGAATGATATCGAAATCTACCTTACTCCATCTTCGAATTCCTTTTTCCTTTTTTTTACTTCCGGTTTTTTTGTTTGCACTTAGCGTGACACCTAATTTGGACCCCTCGCGAATCCTTATTGTTTTTATTGCTTTGCATTTATTTTTATATCCTGCAAGCAATGCCTATAACAGCTATTTTGACAAAGATGAAAAGAGCATTGGAGGGCTTAAAAATCCACCTCCTGTCTCTAAGCAGCTATATTGGACATCGCTTGCCTTCGATTTTATTGCCATAGTGCTGGCACTATTCATAAACATCTCGTTTGCAATGATGCTCCTGGTCTATGGCCTGGTTTCCAAAGCTTATAGTCATCCTGCCATCAGACTTAAAAAATACCCTTTTGCAAGTTGGTTTGTGGCTGGCTTCTTCCAGGGCTGTTTCACTTTTTTAGCCGCTTATATGGGTCTGAATGATTATGGTTTTTTTGTTATACTTCATGAGCAAACACTCATACCCGGTTTGCTTTCCTCACTGCTTCTATGGGGTTCTTACCCAATGACACAAATATATCAACATGAAGAAGATGCGAAGCGAGGTGATGGAACATTAAGTATTCTCTTAGGAATTAAAGGGACATTTTACTTTACTGCCATCATGTTTACCTTGGCCAGCCTCGGGTTTTTTCTCTATTTTCAAAAATACTTTGCCACCATGTACGGATCCCACTTTTTATTTTTTCTATCTCCTGTCGTCCTGTATTTTGGATTTTGGTTTTTGAAAGTGCTGAAGAATAGAAGCAAAGCTGATTATGGCCATACAATGTGGCTAAATACATTGTCAGCCCTTTTAATGAATGCTTTTTTCATATATTTTTTTCTCGATTCCACAAGGGTATTGGATGCATTGAAGGCGGGTTATTAGAATTGTTCCTACTTTCAAATCGTAGCAGCGGTGTCAGACACTTTTGATTCACAAAGAGATCTGCTAAATAAAAAACTAAGCTATTTGATAATAGAAGTGTCAGACACCTCTCCACACCTATACTTGCTTTTCAACATAGAAGTCGGTCCTAAAAAAGCATCATTTGATATTTTTAGAAAGGCTCATTGCCTTGTTTAAGCAAGATTTTGGATAAAAGACTTAAGAAAAAAGAAAAATTACTATTGATCAGGGTCAATCAATTTCAAAAAATAAACTATGTATTTCACAGATTTTTCTTTTGTCTTTCATCCAACTTCCAAAGTCTTGCTAAAAAGCCACACAATTTTCTAAAAAGGATCTCCATGTGTATTTCTTACAATCAGCTTTGTGATCCATTCAAAATTTCTCAAAATCCTGACACTCATTTCAGAACTAAAATTATGGCCAAATAATTTTTGCGTTTTTCTTCCAACCCATAGACGTCTTGAAAATAATCTTCTCCATTGTCCCGAATAAGCATTTTCCAATTCTGTTCGGGTGAAATTATGGTGATTAAAAAACTGGATAATATATTCCGAAAGGATTTTAGTTGAGTGGATAGCCATGGCCATACCATTACCACAAAGTGGTGTGATCAGACCTGCAGAGTCGCCGGACATTAATATATGATCCTCCACAGTTTTCTTCTTCTCAAAGGAGATCTCATTGATAACCTCAGGCCTTGTAAATAAGAAATCCGAATCTTTGAAGATCGATTTGAGGAAAGGATTCTTAAAAAGAACTTCTTCTTCCAATGCTTCTATTTTGCCATATTTCTTCAGATTGGAACGGTTGCTTAGGTAACATAGATTATATGTTTCATTTTCTACTTTACTCAAACCACAATACCCTCCAGAAAAATTATGCAATGCAATTTTGTTTGATGGAAAATCGGTTTTGATGTGATATTTAACTGCTATGTAAGGAGATCTTTTTTCAATGAAACTACGCCTTAAACTTTTGTCCAATATGGATCTTTTACCAAAGGCCCCAACGACTAATTTAGTCTTTAATGCCTCCCCATCACTCAGGATCACATCAAAACAATTTCCAATATAATTGATGTCTTTTACCTGGCTGTTTAACCGAAAAATGGCACCTGAAGATTTGGCTTCATTATAAAGATAATGGTCATAACTAAAACGGCTGATACCAAACCCGCCAAGGTCAAGTTCGGTTTCCAGGATATTCCCCTTTGGAGATGAAAGCATAAACCTGTCGATCTGCGGGGGTTGAAATTCTACCGGATAAACTTCGAGTTCTTTTAAAAAGGGAACGACTTCATTAGAAATATATTCACCACAAACTCTATGAAAGGGATAGGCTTTTTTCTCAATAACCAGAACATCCAGATCTGCCCTGGCTAGTTGTATCGCATTGAAAAGGCCTGCCAGTCCACCACCGATTATGATAACATCTTTCATTTGCTTGTAACGAGTGTTGAGGTGTTGAAGTGTTTAGGTTTTTAAAATATTGAGTTTAAATTCAAAGTATGATCTACGGAAGGCAGACCAAAGCTTCATGTTTTTTCAAATAGTTTAAGGTAATGCTATTTTAGGGTATATCTTTGGAATTATAGCTCTTTTTTAGGCTAATAAATATCAATGGTTATTTTATTAATACTGAAACACCATTAAAACAGCACCATGGCCGTTTGTGTAAATCACACCACCAAATAAAAGAAATTCCGTTAGAAGTTACTTTAGTCAAACCAAGTGAATATTTAACCTATAATAAACGCATGATGAGAAAAGTATACCATGAAAGGAGTTCTTTGAACTTCTTGGCACTTACCTTCCTGATTTGTGCTTCGCTCTTGATCAATTTCGATGCTGCAGCACAAAAGAAAAAGAACAAAAAGAAGAAAAAAGGTGAGGTAGAGCAACCTGCAAAACCCAAACCACCAGCAAAGAAAAATGGTATCAAGCCTTTTGATAAGGTAATTACAAAAGATGCTGTCTCCGATGATGGTCTGTTTACAGTGCATAAAGTAGATGCCAATTACTTTTTTGAAATCCCAGACAGTCTACTGGAAAGGGAAATTCTGGTAGTCAGCAGGATTGCGGGTACCATTGCAAATTTTAATTTTGGAGGAGCTGGGATGAAGGCTCGTGGTCAGCAAGTCTTTCGTTGGCAAAAGCATGATAAAAAGCTGCTATTGAGATCTGTTTCTTATAATAGTGTCGCTAGTGAAGAAACACCAATTTATGAATCTGTCAGAAACAATAACTTCGAGCCTATCATCATGTCATTTGACATCAAGGCATTAAGTAAGGATTCTGCCGGATATGTGATTCAGGTCAATGATCTTTTCACCTCAGATGTTGCCATTTTGAGCCCATTGAATTCTGGCCAAAGAGGAAGATATGGTGTAAGAAGTCTGGATAAAAAAAGGACCCTTATTTCAAGCATGAAAAGTTTTCCATTAAATACGGAAGTGAGACATGTATTGACTTTTAATGCAACAAAACTTCCGGCAAATGCCAATACTAATTCACTTTCCATGGAAATGAATCAGTCCTTTGTTTTGCTACCCAAAGAACCAATGATGCCCAGAGTTCACGACAATCGCGTTGGTTATTTTTCAGTATCGCAAATCGATTATGGACTGGATGAACAAAAGGCTACGACCAGAAGATTCATCACACGGTGGAGATTGGAGCCTAAAGACATGGCAGCCTTCAAGCGAGGAGAACTTGTTGAGCCTGTCAAGCCGATTGTTTATTATATAGATCCTGCTACCCCTTTGAAGTGGAGAAGCTATTTAAAGCAAGGTGTGGAGGACTGGAATGTAGCTTTCGAAAGAGCAGGTTTTAAAAATGCGATCATAGCGAAAGATCCCCCTTCCAAAGAAGAAGATCCCGATTGGAGCCCTGAAGACGTTAGGTATTCTGTGATCCGGTACACAGCCAATCCAATTCAAAATGCGATGGGTCCTCACGTACATGATCCGAGGTCCGGTGAGATCATTGAGAGTGATATTATCTGGTACCACAATGTCATGAATTTGCTACGCAATTGGTTCTTTATTCAGACCGCCGCAGTTAATCCCGATGCCCAGAATGTGAAATTTAAAGATGAAGTTATGGGAAGGTTGATCCGTTTCGTTTCAGCGCATGAAGTTGGGCATACTCTAGGTTTGCCACACAATATGGGATCCAGCCATGCCTATCCGGTTGATTCCTTAAGATCGGCTTCCTTTACTAAAAGAATGGGAACAGCACCTTCAATTATGGATTATGCCCGGTTCAATTATGTGGCTCAACCTGAAGATAATGGCGTATCTCTTATGCCGAACATCGGTGAATATGATAAACATGCTATAGAGTGGGGATATAAGCCTATCCCTGATGCTAATTCTTCAGATGCTGAAAAGGAAATTTTGAATGAACTAATTGTATCCAGGGCAAATAACCCTATCTACTTTTTCGGAAGACAAACATTTAATCCGATAGATCCCAGATCCCAAACTGAAGATCTTGGAAACGATGCCATGAAGGCAAGCACCTATGGTGTTGAAAACCTGAAAAGGATTGTGCCTAATTTAATCAAATGGACTTCTGAAGATGGTAAACAATATGAAGATTTAGCCGAACTATACAACAATGTCCTGGGGCAATGGAATCGATACAATGGTCATGTAAAGTCGAATATTGGTGGAGTATATGAAACCTTTAAGAGCTATGATCAAAATGGAAATGTATATACACCTGTGGATAAGCGAACTCAAAAAAATGCTATGAGTTATTTGCAAAAGCAAACATTTCAAACACCGAAATGGCTTTTGGATGAGAAAATCCTGATGAAAATTCAAAGCGCCGGTGCCGTTAACAGAATAAGAGGTTTGCAGGTAAATACCTTAAACCAATTGTTGGATCCGAGTAGGATAGCAAGATTGATTGAGGCGGAAACTATGATCGGGAGTCAGGCATATACACCGCTTGAAATGCTTTCAGATCTTAGAAACGGGATCTGGTCAGAATTGAGATCAGGCAGAAAAATTGATACCTACAGACGAAATCTTCAGAGAGCACATATTGAGCGTTTGGAGTTTTTAATGACAAATGAACAAGGAAATGTTCCGGCAGGATTCAGACCTTTCGCTGGCTTTACGCCAATTGACGTGAGTCAATCTGACATTCGGCCTTTAGTAAGAGCTGAACTGAAGTCATTACAAAGACAGGTCAGAGCCGCTATATCAAGAACTTCGGATCGTATGTCGCGTTACCATTTGGAAGATGCGGCAGAACGTATCAAACTCATTCTTGATCCAAAAGGTTGATCAATTGATATGATCCTAAGCAAAACCCCCGACCATGATTGGCCGGGGGTTTTGTTTTTATACATGGTGGTCTACCCGGTTTATAATTACCGGACGGTTCGAAAGTGATTTCTAAAGTTTACATTTGGCAAAATTAGGATTGTAAATATTTGAGTAATTGAGGTTTAATAATTTAATATTATTTATTGTTCCAGCCCTTATATGGGGTTCAACATGGTATGTTATAAAATTTCAGTTAGGTGTGGTAGATCCTCTTGTATCTGTAGGATACCGATTTGTTATTGCCGGATTGCTACTTCTTGTATACTGTTATTTTTTTAAGTATAACCTTAAGTTCAAGATCAGGGAACATTTTCAAATGGGCCTTCAAGGGCTTTTTCTTTTTGGTCTGAATTATTGGTTAGTGTATGAATCTGAAATGTTCTTGACAAGTGGGCTTGTCGCTATTTCATTTTCAACATTGATATTTATGAATATCATTTTTGGAGCGATTATCCTAAGATATCAGATTAAAAAAAGTATTGTGCTGGGTGCTACTCTGGGCATTATAGGAACCGGATTTATGTTCCATCCTGAACTTGAAGCCTATAACTTTTCAGATACTAATTTCATTGGGCTCGTGATGTGCCTGAGTGGTGTTGTGTTGGCCTCTCTGGGAAATATTACTTCAGCCTATAACCAAAGGAAAAAGATACCTGTCATTCAAAACAATGCCTATGGAATGTTGTACGGAGCTTTGATGATGTTTGTGATAGCACTGGTTACAGGAAGACCCTTCACCTTCGATACTTCTTTTTCATATCTGTCATCCTTAGTTTATCTTGTTATCTTTGGATCTATCATCGCATTTGGTTGTTACCTCACATTGATTGGAAAAATTGGAGCGGATAAGGCTGCTTATGTTATCCTTGTAGTACCGATTGTCGCATTAATTATTTCAACTATTTTTGAGAACTATCAGTGGACAATTCATTCAGTCACTGGTACAGTTTTGATCTTGGCCGGAAACTTTTTAGCCATGAGAAAAGACAAGGTTAAAGTGTCTCCTCAAAAAAGTTGATATCCTCTTATTTTATTACATCGGGTGCGAGAAAACAATTTCTGATTATCAGCGTTTTACAAGAAAATAACTACCTCATTAATTCCTGAAATATGATTTTCGTCATCTGACTTACATATTACATTTAAAACCTTACTTGGGTGGAACAATCAAATTTTGTATGCGTTTATATTAAATATTTCAATATATAATTGTATTTAATTAACAGTGTAAATCAAGAACAAGAAGGGAATATGAGTACGAGTACGGAGAATGTAGAGACAAATTCAGCGGAAGAATCTTTAAATGTATTGCTGGTTGGTAACAATCCGATAGAGATGACAAAACTCTATGGTTATCTTAGTGCAATTAAGGGAAAGAAGATCATTGCTGAATATTGTTTTTCAGCACGTGATAGTTTGATCAAAGCACTGAAACTAAAGCCAGCTTGTATATTGATCGATGACAGCATTGACAACTTGAGCATTAAAAGATTGATGGAGGGCATCGGACGTCATGTGAAAACAAGAGATATTCCATTGACATTGCTCAAAAGCTCCAACAAGCGACAGGTTTCTGATTATGGTTTTAGTGATTTTCTCATGAAGGAGAATCTTTCCAGTGAGAATCTTTACAGATCTATTCTGAACCTCATAAAATTCAGAAAAACACATCGCTATTTGTATAAAAAGTATAAGAAAAGCGAGTCTAAATTAATGCAATTTTTATCTGGTTTCGGAAAGCGACCAAGTAATGCAATCGGGCTATAGAATTTTTTCCAGTCTGAATACCTTTCTGAATTTTATACCATCCCTTTGAATGATCATTCTCAGTTTTCTTCCTTCTTTAGACCGGAAGAAAGCATTAACTTCATTGAGCTTTAAATTCTGGGTGTTATGATTGTTGATTGATAAAATGGTATCGCCAGGATTGATTCCAATCCTTTTTGCCGGTGAGTTTTCCCTTACTGAGTGTACTTCAATAATCTTCAATTTCGGACCAACGGCTTTTACTTCAATACCACTCATATTATATTCAAATTTCTTTTTATAGTGGCGACCTTTTTTCAGATAGAGTTTACTATTAAAGTAGTCTAGAATTGGTACAAATTTGCTCAAAACCCCTCCACCCGCTGTACCCTGTCTGCCGGTTCTTTCAATGACATCTGAGAAAGACATTCCTTTTGGGAAGGAGCTGATTACCTTGGTAAATTTATAATTATCGATTTCGAGCTTTTCAATTCTGGACAAATAACCATTGATATCACCTCCGAGCCCTCTTCCCAAATTGGTTTTGACTTTCCTCTCGGGGATCTCAATACCTTCTTTTGACCCCTCATGTAATAGAAGAGAATGACTGGCCCCCGTATCAATCATTAATTTTGTGGTTATTTCAGTACTATCATTGATGTATAAAGAAGCGTTCATATAGGGCTTTGTCTCCTCAATGGAAAGCGGTATGGCAGTATATTTTTTTTTGGGCTTGAATTGATTGGGTTCATAAAGGGTGATAATCTTCTTGTCATAGTTAATTTTGACAATAAACCGACTGAATATTTCGTACCCTAATATCCCATGTACTTCTGTCCCCAAATAATTTTTCAGTTGCAAATAATCTTCCTCTAAAACCAACAAAGCGTGCCCTCTTCCGGTGATACCAGGCAACTTCATTGAAACATTAGTGGCAACAAATGCGTCAACAATGCGACTTCCATCCACACCAACGATAGGAATCTTTCGATCGTAGTTGATATTAAGAAGATCTGTAAGGGCTCTTTCTGTCAGAATAGCGGTTGTAACACCGGTGTCGACGATAAATTTTAGTGGTAGCGAGTTATTCAGAAGAACAGGAATGATGATCAGATTGTTATAATTTTCAAAGGGTATATCAACCTTTTTCCTTCCATCGTCTAACCGGAATCCAATTACTTGTGGACGGTAGTTTTGACCAAAAGAAGCGGCGCAAAAAAATAAAAAAAGGAATGTTTGGAAGGTTCGTTTAAAATCCCAACTCATATTGAAAAAATATCTAAAAGATAATAATTTTCCTATCATTCTGTTAATTTTAAATTTTTCCGAACTTCCACCTTTTATATAAATGACCCATTTTGAGTGATAAGTTCAAAAGCTGTTGATCCTAACAGAATCCTAGGTTTTCGTCAGTTCCGGTTATTCCACTTTCAGGACTCCAACAGGACTTGATCGAGCAGCTTTAATAGCGTGAAAGCTGATCATAAATAATGTAATAAGGAGGACAAGCACACCTGAATAAATAAAACTCATTGGGTCGATAGAGACTTTATACGCAAAATTGCGCAGCCAGTTGATCATAAAATAGTAGGCAAATGGCCATGCAAGGAGAATGGAAATGCCTATTAAGATCAGAAAATCTCTGATAATCAGAACAATCACTGCACCAACATTTGCTCCGTTAACTTTTCTGATACCAATTTCTTTTTTTCTTTGGGCAGTTGTAAATGACACAAGACCTAAAAGGCCAAGGCATGCTAAGAACATGGCAAGCCCCGAGAAGATCGCAAATATTTTTCCTTTTCTTTCATCTTCAAGATATTGTTTTTTAAAATCATCCTCAACAAAAGTATAGTTCATGGTTTTAGTGGGCACCACTTCAAGCCAAACCTTCTGAACATATTCCAGAGTCTCGGCAACTTTTTCCCCGGAAATCTTAACAAACATATTGTCATTGAGTGTTCCATAGACAAATATCATGGGGGCCATTGGTCTGTGGAGGGAAAGAACATGGAAATCATTTACAACACCTACTATTTTAAGAATTCTCATTTCTTCCTGAGGGTCCAAAACAGCTTCAATGTGCTTTCCTATCGGATTTTCCCAACCCATCTTTTGAACCAGGCTTTCATTGACGATAACTGCTTCCCGTAAATCCGTGCCGTACTCTTCAGAAAAGTTTCGACCTTGCATTAATCGTACTCCAAGGCTTTCGAAATAATCAGGATCTACTTCCATGACCTGAATTATATGTTCACCCATCGAACCGTCATCCGATTCTATTAAGACAACATTCTGCCGGTAATTTCCTGATCCCGGTGACGCTTCACCAGAACTCACCATTTTTATGTGTTTATTGGTGGAAAGTTCGTACTTGAGCACATCAACCTTCTGTTTGGTCTCATCTCCATCAAGGGGAACTCTGATGAGGTTTTCTTTAGTAAAACCTAATTCTTTATCGCTTAGATAATTAAGCTGATCATGAATTATCCAGGTACATATTAACATGATGGAAGATATAGCAAATTGAATAACTACCAACATTTTCATTGGAGATATAGCCCCGGCACCACTTGAAAATTTACCTTTTAAGACTTCGACAGGTTGAAATCTTGATAGATATATTGATGGATAACTTCCAGCGAGGAGCCCCATACCAATAGTAAGCACCAATAAGATCAGAATGATGGCAGGATCACTCAGTAGTTGCAGATGAATTTGTTTGCCTGTGAGCGCATTGAATCCTGGTAATAAAAACTTAATGGATAGAAGGCTAATGAGCATCGCAATTACCGTGAACACAACTGATTCGGCCATGAACTGAGAGACTAACTGGTTTCTATAGGAACCCATGACTTTTCTTAAGCCTACTTCAAGCGCTCTTTTGGTAGCCCTGGCGGTAGCAAGATTCATGTAGTTAATGCATGCCACGATCAAGATAAAGGCAGCGATCAGCGAAAAAATATAGATATATTCCATCTGCCCTCCGGCTTCAAGTTCGTTCTGTAAATCAGAACCCAAATGTATGTCAGCCAAGGGTTGCAGAAAAAAAGAAGCTTCTCCATTGAATTGGTAGAAAATGTCGCTCATATAATATTCATAGATCTCCTTTAAGTGATCATCAAAGTCTGCGACATCATAATCTTTTCGAAACAGTATATAAGTATAATCATTGAAGGAACCCCAGTTAGTAACTCTTTCCTCAGGAAGATCTTTGTATGGGATGAGTGCTTTAGGGCGAAAATGTGAATTGCTTCTGACATTCTCCATCACAGCTGTGATTTTTCTTGGAATTCTATCCCCTCCGGTCAGGATCGTTTCACCGATAGGATCACTGGAGCCAAAGTATTTTTGAGCAAGTTCCTTTGAAATAACAATAGAACCTTCTTCAAGCAAAGCTTTTTCAGGGGTACCTTTGATTAGTGGTATGTCAAATATTTTGAAAATCTGTTCATCTACAAAAAAGAAGGAGTCCTCATAAAACTCATCATATTCATTAGTGACCATTAGCCGGCCTGTCTCGACAATTCGGGTAAAATTTTTAACTTCTTCAAAATGCTTGAAAAGCGAGGGACCTAATGGCACCGGTGTTGAAGCAGTCATAAATGGATTACTATTAATTTCTCCCTTTGCAGCTACCCGATAGACATAAGCTCCATTTTTATGATATTTGTCATAACTCAATTCATCAACAATGTAGAGTAAAAGCAATATGCTGCACACCATTCCCAAAGAAAGGCCAAGAATGTTAATGGCACTGTACCCCCGGTATTTGTCGATATTTCGAAGCGCTATAAGGACGAAATTCCTAATCATAGGCTTATTCTTTCCTTAAATGCAGCCAATTTACATACCATTTGATTAAAAGTGTATTTGAACAAGTTATTCAATGATTTAAAATTCAAAGGAATATCCAGAATTGTACGGGAACGGTACATTTTAGGTTCACAAGCGGACGATTTTGTGTAAAAAAGTGATAATTAGATTAGTTTCCAAAAGTAAAGCGGTCTTTAGGTATCAGCCCCTCAACACAATTTCAGATCTTTATATGATAGTACCGATGTCAGACACCTTTATGGTGTCAGTACATCTTAATTGATCGAAGTGACTATTAAATTCTAAATGAATTACGAATGACAAATTACGATTGCAACGAACTTTAACACTTCAACCCCTCAGATCAGTTATATGATAGGTTTCAGGGATCAGTCTCTTTATTGAGAATAATGTGGAAGGAATGTTGAATTTTAGAGGGTTGTGAATTTCAGATCGACCGCTGGCCATAACGTTACCTTAATCCTTATTAGGCTAATAATCATTTCAATGTTTGTGCTTAGTTCACAGGTTAATTGAGTGGGAACCTCTTCTAGCGTTTCACTAACCAAATCACTGAGAGCTAAGACCTGAAACCCGAAAGCTTAGCAAAAAGAAGTAACTCAAAATTCTCCCTATCATTTTTTCCAATTGATGACCTTACGGCTTTTTTTGCTTTTCATGTTCAGTGGTAGGGTATTTTGAATTTCATCGTAGAGAGCCTCAACAATTTTTCTTTTTAAAAAACTTCGATGCATTACAATGCTCACTTCACGTATAGGCTTTGGTTCAGCAAAGCCATGCAGTTTTTTCTTATCATCCAATGAAAGGTCCAGTGTGGCAAGTTCCGGAAGAAGGGTAAGCCCCTTTTGTTTATCAACAATTTTCCTCAATGCTTCTAGAGAACCGCTCTCATATTTAAAGTTTGGATGTGCCTGATTTTCCCGATAACTACCACATATGTTGAGAGCTTGTTCTCGAAAGCAATGTCCTTCATTCAAAAGCCAAAGGTCCTCCCCTTTTATTTCGTTAGCATCTACTTCTCCTTTTTTAGAAAGAGCATGTCGGTTGGATATATAGGCAAAAAATTCTTCGTAGAAAATCGGCTTTTCAATTAGGCCTTTTTCTTTTGTGGGGGTAACGATGATACCAATATCGGTTAAATCGTTCTTTAAACTGTGCACCACTTGATCTGTAAGCATCTCCTCAACCTGGATATTTACCTTAGGGTATTTTTCAATGAAATTGGTAATGAACAGAGGCAATAAATAAGGAGCTAGCGTAGGAATGATACCCAACCTGATCTCACCTGATAACTCCTGTTTCTCATCATCGATTAACTCCTGGATCTTTTTTGCTTCGGCAAGAACAACACGGGCCTGTTTAATGATTGCTTCTCCTATTTCAGTTGGAACTACCGGTTGTTTACTCCTGTCAAAAATGATCACACCCAGGGTTTCTTCTAACTTTTGTATTTGCATGCTCAGGGTAGGCTGGGTAATAAAGCACTTTTCTGCAGCTTTGGCAAAATGCCGGTAAGTATCCACGGCCACGATGTATTCCAATTGTATTAAAGTCATGACATAAAAGTAAGTAGTCAAAGAGCGATAAACACAAATCTACGGCTTGCCGCTTAATTACAAAGTGATAAACCAGGAATTATCAGGTTTTTGTGCTGTATCAAAAGATAAGCTTGTGTAAATACATTGGTTATGCTAATTTCAAGTGCTAACTTTTTGACTTTGAACCAACTAATTTTTTATTGATATGCTAAGGAAAGATTGCAACAACAGGATAATCAACTTCGGTTTCTATGCGGTGCTCTTGTTTTTGATGATAACCTGTCAGGAGAAGGATACCAAAACAGATGATACTAGCTCCACTGCAGAGCGTATAGATCCTATGGAAATTAAGGAATTTGATCACCCTGATCTTCACCTACCCGATTCACTTTTTGAGTTAAGGATATTGGATAGTGCCATTTTTCACTATCAAAAAGTGGCCGAGAAATTCGCACATGAGAAGAATTGGAGAGGTTATGTTCATACACTGAACCAAATAGGTGCGTCACAAATTTATTCAAGGAAGTATAAGGAGGCATTGGCTACACTAAACGAATCTCTTGAAAGAGCGCTAGAAATTTTGGGCGAGAGTGCATTAGAAACTATGGCAGCAAACTATTATTTGGGTGTATGCTATGATGAAACTGGTGAGCCTTTTAAGGCTTTAGAAATACACCAAAAGGCATTGCTAACACGAATTACAACTTTCGGTGAAAACAACTTATTAGTGGCCGAAAGTTATAAAGCAATTGGGGATGTATACCTATATAATTTAAAGAACTTTTTAAAAGCTAAAAATTTTTTTGACAAATCAAGCCATATAAGAGAAGCTCTTATAAAAGAATCCGATGTTCAGCTAATGATTGTATATTATTCACTATCTGTGTGTTATCGTAATTTGGCTGACTATGACAACGCACTTTTTTTTGGACAACAAGCCATGAATATTTGCAAGAGACTTCCCGGAGATAATACAAGAAGAATTGCAATTTTTTACAATAATTTAGGGAATATATTCTTTTTAACAGATCAGAACGAAAGGGCTATAAAGTTCTATAATTCAGCTATTGACTTGGTCACGGAGAAATTTGGTGAAAATGATTTTTACTTGGCAGACTATTACGATAATTTGGGATCGGCATTTAAAGAACTTGGTGAAGAATATCAACAAACGAATACCTTTATAGACAAAGGGCAATATTTTCAAAAAGCGTTATTCTCCTATAAAAAAGCACTGAGTATCAATGAACAACATGAATATTCTGATGTTTCACAGAGCCTTTTTAACCTTGGATGGATATATACTAGTTTAAATGATTTCAAGAAGGCAAAATATTATTTTGATCAGTGTCTAGAAGATCGAATTGATAATGGTTATGAAAACGTTAGAATCTCTTATGTATATAGAGATTTAGGCAACCTATATAAAAAATTTGATAGTTTGGAAATTGCATTGGACTATTATCAAAAAGCACTGGTAGAGGTACTTTATGATTTTAATCCAAAGACCAATTTTGATAACCCTAAGATCACAAATGAAAACTTCAATTCTGAGATTTTTGATTTTATGTTGAGCAAAGCAAAAGTATTGAGTGAGCTATTTAGAAAGAAGGGAGTTCCAAAGTTTTTGAAGGGATCTTTAGACTGTTATCTGATTCTTGATCAGATTAATGATATTACAAGAAATTCATTCATTCACGAGAATTCAAAATTATTACTTGAATCCTACTATGAGACTGACTTTGAAAATGCCTTGGATATTTCATTTCAACTTCATGAACTTTATTCGGAAAACCAGTTCCAAGAGATCTTCTTTAAATTTCTGGAAAAAAGCAAATATATTATTCTATTTGAGTCCATGTCAAAAGTCAAAGAACTTGGAAAACTAAACGTTCCGGATTCAATAATTCAACTGAATAGCAATTTAATCTCAAAGATGTCTTACTTATATCAACAGAGAAATGAACTAACTACACAGGAAGAGGCAGATCAACAGAAACTGAAGGAACTAAATTCCGAAATGGTGAAGATAACAAGGCAGCAAGAGCAATTAAGAAGTTTCCTTCAAAATAACTATCCGGAATATTATGACATCAAATATGATAGCATAACACCAACCTTGATGCAAGTTCAATCAAATTTGATTGAAGACGGAACAGTAATACTAGAATATTTCTGGGGAACTCGGGATGTCTATGTTTTAAAGATAAAGAAGGAAGAAGCCGAAATCATAAAGATTACGAAAACTCAAGAGCTGGAAGAAATGGTTGAAAAGTTTTCCAATTTATTTTCGGAAGGAGCTAATTTTCAAAATGATGAGATATTCCAATCGTATAAAAAATTGGCTCATAATCTTTACAGTGCACTGATGGCTCCACTGATTTCAGATGAACTCAAACAATCTGGTAATCAAAAAAAGTTAGTAGTTATTCCGGACGGCCCACTTTCTACTATTTCATTTGATTCTTTTTTGCTTTCTCCCGATCAGGACTCAAAAATCGATTATAGAGGTCTGGATTATTTAATCAGACATTTCGAAGTGAGTTATGCTTATTCTATAAATGTTGCCTTTCAGAGAAAACAAATGGACCCATCCGGCAGACACAAGGAGATACTTGCTTTTTCCTATGATAATTTTGACAATAATAACTCAGGAAGGCATATCGGCCTTAAAAAATTTAGAAATGATAAAGTAAGCGATCTTCCCGGAAGCAGTAGTGAGATTTGGGCCATTTCACAATTGTTTGAGGGAGATTATTTCTATGGAGATTTGGCGAATGAGTCAAACTTCAAGTCATATGCTGAAGATTATCAGATCTTGCATTTGGCACTCCATGGGGAGTCTGACGAGTCCGATCCTTATAGTTCTAAATTGCTTTTTAAAAATGAGCTGGATAAAAATGTTGAGGATGGTTTTTTACATACCTATGAATTATACAATATGGATCTTGGAGCTGAGATGACGGTTTTGAGTGCCTGTAACTCCGGCAAAGGCAAACTGCAAAGCGGAGAAGGGGTTCTAAGCCTGGCTAGGGCTTTTACTTATGCAGGATGTAAAAGTCTTATAACCTCCCTTTGGCAGGTTTCTGATGACATTGCGCCAGAGATCATGTATAGTTTCTATAAAAATCTCGGTTCCGGCCAAAGAAAGGGTGAAGCACTTCAAAAGGCGAAGTTGCAATATTTGGAAAAGGCCGATCATATCACTAGTAGCCCATATTATTGGTCAAGTTTCGTAGTGATGGGAGACACATCGTCTGTTGAATTGAAGGGAAAAGGTAATTTTTGGAAGTGGGTTATTCCTATTTCATTATTATCTGTGTTACTAGGCTGGTTGGCATTCAGAAAAAACGGTATAAGCTCAAAAATCAGTCAATGACAATGAAAAATCATAAATTTTTGAAGGGTATTTAATCAATCCGGTTGTGTAAATACATTGGTTGTGCTAATTTCAAGTAATTAAATTCTATATCCGGGTCTGACTACATCTTATTATGGAAAAGCTTTCAAAAGCTTCTTTCCCAAGAGCTACTTATTTTGTTCTTTACGGGACGATTTTGTTCTCTGTAATTACTTGCCAAAGAAAGGAACCTACAACCACAGAAACGAATATCCAATCCGAAACAACATCTCTTCCAAAGGTGGAGGAGTTTAGTCATGTTTATTTGCATAAGCCTGATTCGCTTTATGAGCTAAGGGAACTCGATAGCGCCATTTTCTATTACAAAAAGGCTGCTGACAACTTTGAACGAGAAGAAAATTGGAAAGGCTATGTTCATACTTTGAATCAAATTGGTTCCTCACAAATTTTTTCAAGAAGATATGACGAAGCTTCCAACACCTTAAATAAGGCTCTTTTGAAGGCCAATGAAGCTTTGAATAAGGATGCATTGGAAACAACAGCCTCAAATTTTTATCTCAGTATTTATTTCGAGGAAACTGGAGAACCTTTTAAGGCGCTGGAAATTCACCAAAAGGTACTAGACCAAAGAAGGACTATTTTAGGAGATAATCATCTTCTCGTTGCAAAGAGCTATAGAGCGATTGGTGATACATATTTATATGGACTCAGAGATTTTGTAAGGGCCAAAGATTTTTATAATAAATCATGTGATATAAGAGAAAAATTGATCGATGGTTTGGATGCCGAACTTATGCTAACCTATAATACGTTATCAATATGTTATCGTAATTTGGAGGACTATGAGAGTGCGCTATTTTTTGGGCGAAGGGCTATTGATATTTGCGAAAAATTGCCAGGAGATAATACTCGCAGAATTACGAATTTTTATAACAATCTTGGGAACATATTTAACCTGACAAAAAAATATAATAAGGCAATTGATTTCTATCACAGAGCCATTGATTTAGCTATTGAGAGATTTGGGAAAGATTATTTTCAACTAGTTTACTATTACGACAATTTAGGAGCTACACATAAAGAATACGGTGAAAAATTTGATCATCCTGATTCAGTTATTCTTCGAAAAGAACATCTTGGAAAAGCTCTATCTTATTTTAAAAAGGCGTTGATTATAAATCAACAATATGACTATTCAGATATTTCACCAAGCTATTACAATCTGGGTTGGGCCTATGCTGGATTAAATAATTTTGAAGAGGCTAAGTTTTACTATGATTTATGCCTCGAAGAACGACTTAAACAGAATTATGACCAAATAAGCATAGCTGATGTTTATCACGATCTGGGTCAATTATATCAGAAATTTGATAGTTTGAACATTGGACTTAAATATTATCAAAAGGCTATTCAAACTGTTGTTGAAGGTTTTGACTCAAAAACCTTATACGAAAATCCAGAAATTGATAGCTCTAAGTTTCACCCTTCCCTTTTTCGTTTTGTGCTGAGTAAAGCTAAAATTTTACACAGCCTATACAAAAAAGTAAAGGATTCTAATTATCTGAAGGAATCCTTAAATACATATTTAGTTCTGGATGAGATAAATGATATAACAAGAAATTCTCTTATTCATGAAAATTCAAAACTTTTTCTAGAGGCATACTACGACGCGGATTTTGAAGAAATTTTAGATATCTCTTATCAGCTCTATGAAATCCATAGGGACGATCAATTTTTAGAGACATTCTTTAAGTTTCTTGAAAAAAGTAAATACATCGTTCTATTAGAGTCTCTATTGAAGGCTAGGGAATTTGGTAATCTAAATGTGCCTGATTCTATAGTTCAAAACAGTAGCGATCTCACGGTAAAAATGGCTTATTTATACCAACAGAGAAATGAATTGATGAACCTCAATGAAGTTGATCAATCAAAATTACAAGAATTAGATTCTCAAATGGTTGAAGTCGCAAGACTACAGGAACAATCACGAGATTTTATGTTTGAAAATTATCCTGGATACTATAACATTAAATATGACAGTGTTACGTTTACTCTTGATGAGGTTCAAACAAATTTTATTGATGAAAACACAATGATCCTCGAATACTTTTGGGGATCAAATGATGTATTTGTTTTAAAAATAAAGAAAGATTTTACAGAACTAATAAGAATTCCAAATTCTGAAGAATTGAGGGTGAAAGTTCAACAATACTTGAATCTGTTTTCAAGCGAAGTTAACATAAGAGATTTGGAGGCTTTCAAACATTTCTCAAATTTGGCAAACGATATTTACCTTGCCTTAGTAGATCCTGCCATATCCGGAGAGATATCTAACATAAATAAAAAACAAAAATTAGTTATTGTTCCAGATGGTCCATTATCTACATTGTCTTTTGAATCTCTATTAGTCAAGCCTACCACGGATTCGATGGTTAACTACAAAAATTTGAACTATCTGATAAAAGATTTTGAAGTGACATACGCATATTCAACCACGCTGCAATTTACTAGTGGAAATCAGGAAATGAGAGAATCAACTACCAATAAGGTTCTTGCTTTTAGCTATTCAGATGAGGAGACAATGAGAAGCAAAAGTGATATGAGAGATAATCTAGAAGAGATTCCTGGGTCCATAAAAGAAATTAGAGCGATATCCAACATTGTTGATGGTGAATTCTATTTTGGTAGCAGTGCAACCAAAAAAATCTTTAAAGAAAAGGCTCGTGACTTCAACGTAATACATTTAGCTCTTCATGGTATTACTGATCAAAGAAATCCTTTTAATAGCCGATTAGTTTTCAGAAATTCTTCTGAAGAAAATGACTATCTATATACTTATGAATTATATAATTTAAATATTGGATCAAAACTAGTGGTTTTAAGCGCATGTGAATCAGGTTTAGGAAAGGACTATGCTGGTGAAGGGCTGTATAGTATTGCTCGTGGGTTTGCCTATTCCGGATGTCCATCAATGATTATGAGTCTTTGGAAAGTAAATGATCAACGAACTTCAGAGTTGATGACTTACTTATATGAAAATCTGGTTACAGGGAAAAGTGCCGGAACATCACTAAAAGATGCGAAGTTAGAGTACTTGGCTAAGGCGGATGAATTTTCTTCTCACCCAATTAATTGGGCTTCGTTTGTAGTGTTAGGTGAAAATTCTCCTCTAGTCATAGATTCCAAGAACTCTATTTCCAAGGTACTCATAATTTCATTCGTATTTGGCGGTGTTTTGTTGCTTATGTTTATCGGAATAGGGAGGCTAAAAAAGAAATAAAATTAGTCCACAGTTGTATTAGATACGCTAATAAGCTTTTTTTTTTTGTGCAACAATCTTGTCTACAGCCTCATTTAAATGTTCAAAAATAATTTCAGAGGGGGTAGATGAAAGAGCATTCAGTTTATCATCACTTAAGTTCAAAAGAACTTTGGAATAGACATTTAAATTTTTCACTATTTTATGTTTATCAATTTCTTCCTCATTTATCCTTACACTATTTGCAATTTCAATACATGTATGTTCTGAATCATTATAATCCTTACAGAAATCTGTCTTTATTTTTTCTACTTCGAAAACCACAGGTGTACCAGCGGTAAATGCTCTTGAATTCTTATCTTTCACATATGGAATTTCTTTACATTTACCCCCATCACTCAATTGCTCAACTACTAAGATGCCAAAATCCTTTTCGTTGCTATTAGTTTTGGGGTCCCGGATATGTCCACGTTGCATAACAATAAAATTTAGGGTTGTAATTTTTTACTTATCTCATTTCCTTAAGCACTTCAGCTGCTCGTTTTCCGTAGGAGCTACCATCTTCCACCAGTTTTTCAAATGCCAATGTAGCTTTTTGGGTTTCTCCCTGCTTCAGGTAAGCCAAAGCCAGAAACCATCTGCCTTGGTTTTGAAAGTCACCTTTTTCCTCCAAGACCTTCGAAAAGTTCTGAATGGCCTCTTCAGTTTTTCCAACAGCTAAGTATGCATTACCTAAATATAAGAAAATGTCTTCATTTTTTTGCTCTTGAGGTAATTTTTCGAAATTCGAAATAGCCTCCGTATAATTCTCCTGGTCATAAGCCAGAAAAGCTAATTCCTTAAGTTCTTTGATTGTGACCTCTCCCCGGGTATTGGAGGTGATCAGATTTTGATAAGGGGTGAAGTGCTTCGCAAACAAGACCTCAGAATTTGTTGGTTTATTCAGTACAAAAACTGTAACCAATAATAAAGCTATACTTGCCGCAATGGCTATGAGGTAAGTCCTTCTGCGCATAGGCACCACTTTCCCTTCCGAGGGTTTTTCAAGGTCTATTTTCGGAAGTTTTTCTTCCATGGCTTCTAGCTTATCCAGTATGCCTTTTCTTCCGGTATACCTTATTCCCGCGATCAGTGTCTCTTCCTGATCAAATAACTTCTTAAATAACTCATCGTTTTGTAAACGCACCTCAAATTCCTCCAGCTCCTCTGTTGTGAGCTTACCTTCCAAATATTGCTCAATGAGCGCTATATCTCTTATTTCATTTTCCATTTTAATCTAAACCACGTTCAAAGTTTTCTTCTCAAATATCTTCTTTAGCCTCTTCATGCACTTATACTTCTGATTCTTAGCAGTATCGGCATTTTTGTATCCTAAAATTTCAGTGATTTCAGGCATGGATTTCCTTTGGTAGTAATAAAGCTCCAAAAGTTTTTTGCACGGATCTCCTAAAAGATTCAGGCAGTTCTCCACCATTTTAAAAGTTTTCTCTTCTTTTTCTGCCATTTCTTTGGAATCCTCTTCTTCGTGAATCATATTCATTGTTCCATCCAAATTATATGTGTATTTGTTTGCGAGTTTTTTTTGCTCTAACATCTTATTTTTGCCAATGGCAAAAAGATAGGATTTAATTGAGCTTGTCATTTCGACCAATCGACCACTAATGATGTTCTCATAGAAAATAACAATGGCTAATTGATAAACATCTTTGGCTTCATCTATGGTGCAACTGTAATTTTTGACAACCCATGAGATGAACTCCATTCGATACTTTTGGTATATTTTCCCAAGTTCAGCTTCATCTCCGGATTTTATACTCTCAATGACGGAATTCTCGCTCATTATTTACACTTAATGAATTGGACAAAAAAAGGTAACCCTATAGCTAAATGTAACTATTTTAAGAATGATTTAAAAACCAGTTGGTTTTGATTTTCATGGGGTTTTCAAGATAAGTAAGCAAGATTATAGAATATAACCTTAAAAACAAAAAATATAATTAAATAAAGTATTTGAAGGAGTGAAGACAACCATTTTGTCGTAAAATAGGAATTTTTACTTTTTGGATATTAAATAAACTCAATCTAGGGTAGACACATTTAAAATTTTGAAATAGTATAAATAGATGAATCCTAATGTATTCGGAATAGTAGGTGAAACTGCGTTGAAGTGTTTAAGTATTTAAGATGAACTTGATAGAGATAGAGCGGTATAGGATTTATTGTATATACCTTGAAACTCTGTTCCTACGTATTTTAAATGAGTTATTATCTTACCTGATCCTTTTTTTCGAACGGCATTGAACAATAAGTCAATCTGGTAAAAATGTTATGTTCAGAGATTTTACAGTAAATTTGGATGAATAATTTATTGGAGAGGAGAACGCAACAGTATGTTATGATAAAAGATTTATTTATCGTTCCAATATTTAATTATCTTTCCGTTGGTTAATTTAATGGTTGAAAGCACTTCAATGCTATGAAGCTCAATTATATTTTCGCATTATTTCTAAGCTTATTAATAACCGGATTCCCCATTCACACGGTTTTGTCGCAAAATGGAGGTAATGGATTTTTAGCGTCATTGAATTATACCAATAAATTGCCTGAAAAGATAAGAGCGTCAAGAACAGTTGCATTAGTCCATTCAAACCAGGAAAATGAAAAACGAGATAACTGGAAAACCCTGGCGAAAGAAGCTCACAAGGTACTGACGGGTACTGGAGTTGATATAATCGGTTATTACAATCTTCAGGATGTGATGGCAGGACCCGAAGCACAAATAAATTTCTCTAATGATTTTCTGAAAAGGGAAGCTAAAAATATTATCATCATTCAAGATCGTGGTGGAAACTTTGTTATCAGGATCACAGCTTTTAGTGGAACATCCGATTATATTAATGAGGGACAGGAAGCCTGGAAAACTGAAAGTACTCACCTTGATGAAGCTTTATCAGCAACTCGTAGAGCTATAGGAGCAAGTGGACAAAGGAATCAGAATTTTTTGGTAGCCGATCTACCTGAATTTTTTGAAGATACTAACATTATCAAAAAAGGTAGGTTTGAAACTTTCAATCGTGATCTTAAATTGGATAAACTGGCTGTTGTGCTCCTTCCTCTTGCGAAAGAACTCCCGGAGAATGATCCCAGGAGATTACAATGGAAATCCGATAGTCTGAGATTTGCTCAAATAATGGCATCCTATCCTTTTGAATATGAGTTTGTATCGTTTGGTGAAGACGAACAGGAGCTGCGAAAAAAGGGTTTTCAGTTTATGCTCTATTATTTGCACAGCACAGGAAAGGTTATCAGAAATATGCTTGATTATCCTGATGATAAAAATGTAACTGATTATGTCACCATCACACAAGTCGATGGAAGGTCAAACCTTAAAACCTTTTCGAAAAACCAGCTTGTTTACAAATTCTATGTAAAACACATTTTCTCAAAAGAAGTTTATCTTGGTAACGAATGGGATGCTGATGAAACCTGGGATGCTGCGTTGACAAATCATATCCAGGGACTCACTTCAAAGGTTAAAAAATAACAAGGCCAATTAACAATGAGTAATGTGCAATGAATAATTAGGAATAGATCACCAGATAATCCTTTATATTGAAATTGGCATCATTGAACTTATGCCAAATTGACAAAAAGGGCATTGTAAACTTCTATAGAAAATCAGCTATTCTACTTGCTAAAGTCGTTGCTTTTTTATTGTTCATTACTCATTATTAATTCCTAATTCTACTTTGTTTAAGGAAATACTTTCCATATGCTCAGGACTTTCTTATCAGTATGAACAGAATGAGATGAAAGTAGACAAAGTAGCACTAAAACCCATAAGACAGAGAATAGAATATAAGCAAAGCCAGCAGTAAAAAGCTGATCATAATAATCAGATAACTTCCCGTAAGGAGGACAAATTTCAAGAACGTTTTTATATAGTTTTGTTCATATACTCTTTTTAGAGCAATGTATAAGTACAAAGCAACCAGCACCAAAAAAGTAGTGAGTACAACACCGTTAATGATAACATGACCAGCAAACAAATAGGTTGTAATCAATAAATAGACTGAAAACAATACAAAAACGAATGAATGGAAATGTAACGAAAAAATGAAGTGTCCGAGATATAGTCTCTTTTTCTTGTAATAAAGTAATTGAAGGATCAATGCGAATACTGGTAAGAGCACAAAGTATAACTTGGAAATAATGCTATCAAACCGGGCATCCTCCATTTCATTGGCAGTTTCATCACCACTGGATATTACCTCTTCCGCTGACGGCCCCAATGAGAATATGAGGAAGAAAATAATGCTGATGAAGATATAAAATCTTAAGGGAGGTATGTAACGTACTCTTCTTCCAACTAAATATTCCTGGGTGAGGAAACCCGGTTTGAACATCAATGGTATCAAACTTCTGAATATTTTAGAGTCGAAGGTAAAGTAATCCCCCAGAAAATCTGAAATGAATTGTTTGAAGCTGACAACTTTTTCTATAGCACTTTGGCCGCAACCCGGGCAAAATTTGAAATCTTGCTCTAGATTGTTATTACAATTGGGGCAAAGCCGTGATTTTTCCAGGTTCATTAATAAAACTCAAGATTGAGTAAAGCGCATTAAATTTATCAATCTTTTTCATAATTTCGTTGTTGTGAGTTTAAAGTAAAACTTATTCAGTCGAGAATTGAAGTTTCTGATTGTCTCCTTCTTTCTGATCATCACATTCAATGCACATGCACAAACCACTACCTATGTGGTTGATTCGGCTGACATATCCGCCTACAAGCTTAACAAACCGAAGGAGAAAGTGCAAAAGCAAGAGAAGGCTGAGGATGACAAATCTCTAATTGGTCTGGTGGGATCTCTTGGGAAAGGACTTCTAAATAAATTCAAACGACGATTCAATCTGGAGGAGCTAAAAGAAAAAGTTGACCATACGAAGGACAAAATTTCGAACCTAGGGAAAAACAAGCGTAAAGAAGAGCAATCGGATAAGCCCTCCGAAGAAATGAAGGAGGTGGGCAATGAACCAAAAGATAACCGATAATGCTGTGAATACTAATAAAAAAGCTTAGAACATTTGATCGGATCTACAAACGCTTGTTAAAAATCAATTTGATGATTGTTCAATGTGCATTAAGCCACTTCAATGGGAAGTACCACTTTTGTTTTATCCCAAATGAATAGCATTTTTACGATTCCGTTATCATCCTCGAAATCAATCGTAAACTGTTCGACAACCTCCGGGATATCTTGTATAGGAACTTTTACTCTGAGTACATCCAAATCAGGATCAAACGGGCTGCCAAAAATGGACCTTCCCCAATAATCTAATTTTTCATTGAAGGCAACTGTCCATTCTTCCTCTCCTGGAACGGTATAAATTGAATACTTACCTGCTTTCAATATTCCTTCGGGAAACTTGATGTCTTTATTTATACTAATTTCAGTGGCTTCATTAGCGCCCGTTCTCCATGGTTCACCAAACTTCTCGAGGGCGTTGGTATTTTGGTCACCAAATAACAGACGTCCTTTCTTAAATGGTCTGCAATAATCAACATTTATTTCAAGACCATTTTTATTATATCTGGCGACATCAGGCGGACTGAATGACCTGGTAATAGCAACCTCATAAATTCCATAACCTATGAATGATGCTAAAACTATACCTACTAATATGATTATTCTTTGTTTCATAAACACCAAATGAGTGTAAGCACTCTCAATGAATTAAACCATTAACCTACATATCACACCCTCTATATATAATGTCGAAAAATTTGTTTGTTTGGTTTGCTCTCAGTTGATGAAAGTTCGTGTTTCCATCTGGTACGATCATCATTACATTCTCCGACTTCGCAGTTTACAATGCAAGAGAGGTGGAATTTTGGCAAGTTAATAAAAAAACTTTTTTAGTTTTCAATAAAACTTTAAACGGTGTATTTGTTGTTATAAGTGGCTGAGATACTTTTAATTTGCAAATTAAGATAAAATGGGGTTTTAAATGGAAGAACGACCACTTTACGATGTTTTCATAATAGGTGCCGGACCTATTGGCCTGGCATGTGGAATTGAAGCCAAAAAAGCTGGATTGAACTATGTAATTTTGGATAAAGGATGTTTGGTCAATTCGTTATACAACTATCCTTTAAACATGACCTTTTTTTCCACCTCTGATAAGCTGGAAATTGGTGAAGTTCCATTTATCTCTCATGGGAATAAACCGAACAGGTTTGAGGCATTAGAATACTACAGACGTGTGGCTTCCTTTTGGGACCTCAATGTTAAACTTTACGAAGAAGTTCAAGAGGTAAAAAGAGAGGCCGAACGCTTTCATATCACCACACCAAGAGGAGAATATGAGGCAAGGGCACTTATCCTTGCTACCGGATTTTACGATATCCCTTATTTGATGCATGTAAAAGGAGAGGATTTACCAAAGGTTAAACATTATTATGATGAACCTCATCCTTATTTCGGTCAGAAGATAGCTGTGGTAGGTGCTGCCAATTCAGCTGTGGATGTTGCCCTGGAAACTTATAGAAAAGGGGCAGATGTAACCATGGTGGTCAGGGAGGAAGAGTTGAGTCCAAGTGTAAAATATTGGGTTAAACCGGATGCTGAAAACAGGATCAAGGAAGGAACCATCAAAGCGCATTTCAGATCTGAAATCACTGAAATTAGGGAGAGAGAAATTGATATTAAAACACCGGAAGGAGATATCACTATTGAAAATGACTTTGTGCTTGCAATGACCGGATATAAACCTAATTTTTCCTTTTTGAAGTCGATCGGCATTGAGCTGAGAGATGATGAAATGCGAACTCCATTTTACAATGAGGAAAGTAATGAAACCAATGTTGAGAATGTTTACCTGGCTGGGGTCATCTGCGGTGGATTAAAGACAAATAAGTGGTTCATTGAGAATTCGAGAGAGCACGCGCCGCTCATCATCAATGACATTGCAAAGAAATTCAATTCAAAATGAGGAAGGTTGGTCCCTGTGCTTAGATGTTAATCTGATAAGCTCAAATAGTAAATACTAAAAACTTTTTCCAAGATACAATTCCCGGGGAAAGGCAAAGGAATTAAAAGGTGTTATTCCTCTACTGTTTCAAGCTCTTTTTTGTATTCCTTAATGGCTCTGTAAATAGCTGAAGCCATGTATACCTGATTTTTCTTTTGGTTCAAATATTTCTCCTCATCCGGATTTGTCAGGAAACCTAATTCTACTAAAACGCTTGGCATGGAAGTCCTCCAGAGAACAACAAAGCCTGCCTGTTTAACCCCGCGGCTGTGTCTTTGAACTCTATTTTTGAATTGCCCTTCAATCTTGCCAGCTATATTAAGGCTATTGTCCAAAAAAGCATTTTGTAACAGTGAGAATAAAATATAGGCTTCCGGTGATTCAGGATCAAAACCATCATAATTCTCGCTGTAATTTTCCTCTATAAGAATTGCCTGATTTTCCCTTTTAGCAACTTCCAGATTTCCTTCGGTTTTATGTAATCCCATAGCATAGGTTTCAGATCCCTTAAAGTAGTGAGGGCCCGCGTTGCAATGAATGGAAATAAACAGATCGGCTTCATTCTTATTGGCGATATTCGCCCTTTCGTGTAACTCGACAAAATGATCTTTTTTCCGAGTGTAAATGACCTTTATATCCGGAAGATTTTCATTGAGTATTCTGCCAAGTTCCAACGCAACGGCCAGGGCTACATTTTTTTCAAAAGAAATCTTGCCTTGACACCCCGGGTCCTTACCGCCATGACCTGCGTCAATAACAATTGTTTTTAACTGATAGGAATTTTTCTCATTCTCCTGAAAGGAGCCAAAGAGCAAAAGTGTACCTAATAGAAAAAGTATATTTAGCAGTTTCACTTAATTATCAATTACTTTACAATCTAACAACTAAATATTACTATGCAAATTGTCCTCCAAAAGTTCAAAATCCTAAAAATGATCGATCCCGACCATAATTTTGACTTTTTAAATCTACTTATTTAAAAATTTAATTTCCACTCTCCTGTTGAGTTTTCTGGATTCTTCAAATTCGTTGCTGGATACTGGTCTGGTGCCGCCGTAAGCTTTGGTTTCGATTCTATTGTCATCGATGTCATTTGAGATCAAATATTTTCTAATTGCTTCAACACGGTCTTCTGAAAGTTGCATTTTAAGGTGTGAACTTCCAAGATTGTCGGTGTGGCCGCCTAGTTCAACCCTAAGTTCCGGATACTGCTTTAGAATGGCCAGGAGGCGCTCCAGGTCATCATAGGAGAGAATTTCAACAGAACCTTTTTCAAAGTAAATGCTTCTAACTATTTGTCCATACAATGTTTGAATTGGATCCAGGTATAAATCTTTCTCAATTTCCCGATATTCTGTCATCTCACTCAAATCGATGTTTTCGCTAAGCGGTACGTATCCATCCGAATTAGTAATGAATATAAATTTTGAACCTCTTGTAAGTATCATGCTGTAACTTCCATCTTTGGAATCGGATTGCACATTACCACTTTTGCCACTCCTATCTTCGGTTTCAAACTGAATATTAGCGGAAAGAGGTTCCTTGGTTTGCGAATCATAAACACGCCCCTTAACCAGCAATACCGGTTCAGGTTTGAATTCACGGGGCAATGCAATTCTGTAAATATTTTTCGGATCCCTTGAGGTCCCCTTACCATGCACAAAATAAGCATATTCTCCGGATGCTGGAATACTGTAGTAGGCGTCCCAATCAACAGAATTTACACCTAACCCCAGGTTTTTAGGTTTTGACCACTTCACCCATGAATCGTCTAATCGCTTTGTATAGAAGATGTCGCTTTCTCCAAAACCTCCATGTCCTCTGGAAGCGAAATAGAGTGTTTTTTCATCCGCTGCCAGAAATGGTGAAAACTCAGGTTCTGAAGTATTGATAGTTTCTCCAAGATTAACCGGTTTTGACCATCTGTTGCCACTTATTAGAAAACTTGCATAAAGATCCTGATCACCATTTGAATCATCACGATCTATAGCCATTAATAAAACCTTTCCATTGTTTGACAGATAAAAATCGGCATATTGACTGTAGTTGTAATATTCCTCAATCACGATCATTTGCGGGTAACTCCACCCATTCCCGGATCTTTTTGATAAGGAAGCTCCCGCTATCTCTCCACCTCTTTTTCTATATAAGTTTATCAATAAAAGTTGTTTCCCGTCTGCACTAACGGTGCTCACACCGTTTGGGAATTCATTGTTCAAGGGTTCTCCCAAATTTTTTGCCTTTGTCCACTGACCGCTCTCAAAATTTGAATAGTAGATATCCTGAGGATCGGTTCGTCCATTGTAATTACCGGGATAGTTCTGCCTGGAGAAATACAATGTTCTTCCGTCAGGAGATATCATTGGCTTAATTTCAGAAAATTTAGTGTTGATATTTTGACCTAAGTTTTCCTTAAGGGAAGCAAAAGGAAATTCATAGTGTAAATTACCCAACCCAAGTGTTTTCATCATTTTTTCAAATTGAACATCATCGGGCTCATCCGATAGCCCAATGGCATCAATTTGACTCCATCCTGTTTTGATTGTGGTGTTGATGTTAAGTTCAAGTTTTTTGATCTTATAGGTGGTCCTTTCCAGACTTATGCACAGCGTTCTATAGTTTTGTTTTAAAATTGTTGGAGAACCCTTGTAAATATTATATTTCCTGCCATTTTCATCATAAAGTGCAATATCGGATATACGCCCGGGTAGATAGCTTTCCATGATCACAATTTGCCTTGCATGTTGTGGTTCGCGAAATGAGACAATCAATGTACCAAATGCGGCTTGACTATTTAACCGGAATGCCTTGGAATTTGCATAACCAAATGGCTCCGAGTTTGGTGCTCCGAGAACCTGCTTTCCCCCCCAATAATGTTCGGCAAATTGATTGTGTTGAAATTCAAGTTCCGCAGCCCATTGAATTTGATTGGCACTTACACTTTGAAACAAACAGAAGAAGCAAAATAGAAAAGAGAATGGAATAAATTTCATCAAATACAGGTTATCACCATGTCGAATTTATGAATTCTTATAAAGAACTAAAAACCAAAAATTCTTTTAAATGCGTAGTTTGTAAGTCGATTTTTAAAGTGTTGGAGTCAGACTGGGATGATAATTAATTCAGCATCAGTTCTATATGCAATAAGTTGTCTTTGTAATTTTTTTAAGATAATTTTTAATATTTTTTTGACAAAGATGATCTGGAATTAAGTCTTTTCTAGATCTTTTGGTTGCTTTTACAAATACTGTTAAGTATTAGCGTAAGAAAGCAAAATATAAAAAAGGGTGCCGAATTCTTCCGGCACCCTTACACTAACATATCAACTAATTGCTTGAAATTCAGAACTTACCAAATTTGAATGAGAGGTTGGCGCTCCAGTCATTGAGCTCCTCGTTATTGACATTATCAAGTTTAGCACCTTCGATATAACGATAACTTGCTCCTAATGCAATTTTAAAAAAGCGAACAATATTAACTTCAACTTCCACTCCGGGCTCTACAATAAAAAAACCCTTTGACTCTATAAGTTCGTCAATGAAACTTGGACCAAAGTTGTTATTATCGTCTTTGGTATATACCTGAAATCCACCACCACCAATGAGAACCGGAAAATTCACATGTACAATCTCTCTTGGAAGTAATGAGTAGCCTATCAGAATGCCACCATAACCACCCTGCAAAACCAGTTCATCGGATTCCACTAATCCGTTGAAACCTGTGGCAGTAGCAATGCCATATCCACCAAGGGCCAGCATAAATCGATTATCCAAAATTACACCACCATGGCCTCCCACCATCAAATTGGTATTTTTTACAAACCTGGTCGTTTTCAGATCAACGGAACCAAACCAACTAACCTTGGTCTTGCTACCTAAGAGTGTTTTGATCTCCTGATCATCTTGGTAGAAATCCTGTGCAGTTAAAGGCTCCAAGGAACTTATTGCAAAAATCAAAAGAAGGACTATATATCTCATTTTTTAAGATTTGTACGGTTTTAAAATAATAGTTTTACAGTCATGGCCGTATCCCAAAATCTAAGCTGTGTAAATCGCATTCCTATAAATGAAAAAGTAGGTTTTACGTCAAATCCCAATGTTACAGGGGCCATAAATCTGTATTCTAATCCAACAATTCCATCAAGACCCATTGAGAAATAGGTTGGGTTTACGCGTGTTCTTGTTTCGAATATTTGATTGTTGTTAATAATGGTAGTATTAATGTTGTTATTGACTTGCGTATATTTTTCAAAGCCCAGATGAGCGCCTCCACCATAGTATATGAAGAGATTCTTACTGAGATTTGTCTGAATATAAATTTCTTTAAGCGCTGTAAACTGAATGCCGTCATTCCTTCCGCTTAACAGAACTTGATAGGCTACGGATTCGGTAACAAATCTTTTGTAAGTAATACCAGATGTCCCTCCCAAACGAAGACCGGCAGCGTTTTCATAGTATTGAGCCTGTACCGAAAGACTAATCAATAAAAGAAGAAGGGGTAAAAGTTGTTTCATAATCCTATTTTGTTTGAGTTTTTATCTACTGTTGTCTTTGACAAAATCTAATTTGACATCTCCTTTCATGGCATTGATATTGACCATCGCAGGATTACTTTTTGTATTTCCTATTTTGGCTAATAGTGATACAAAAGTTTCTTTATCATCAGTATATTCCTTATCCACTACGGATGTATTGTCTGGTAATTCGAGCTCATCTTCCCGGGCTTTTAGATCTGCATTGAAGTAAGAGTCTCTATCGAATTTAATGTTGAAGTCGGTAGATTTTCCGGTAAGCTGAATTTTTGAAAATGAATCATGAACTCTCGAAATAGCGAATTCACCATAGTTCATGTCCAGATCGGTAATATCATGCAGACTGACTACATCTACCTTGGAAAAACTTGATTTGCCAAAAAAGTGATTGACCTCATTAATTTTTAGCTTGTCATTCCTGGAATTGATTTTCAGCCTGTCTGCTTCATGAATCAGGATTTTGGAAGAACTGCTGTTAATATCTATTCTTCCCACACGTATAATTTCTGAGTCCGACACTTTAAGTTCCATATTACCGTCCTTGATATACTTAATACTGGCATCTCCAAAACTTAATGATATATCTGTATACCCATTCAGATTATTTGCTTTCAGGTTACCATTGGAAAGTTCTATCTTGCACTGATTGTCCAGATCACCCAGGTAAACATCACCGAACTTATTTTCAATTTTTATCCTGGCCGTTTCAGGGATTTGTATCTCGTAATTTATTGTTAATTTGTTTTTGCTTAAAAGTGTTTTAGAATAGTCGCCAATATCATTCCAAAGTTCTTTGAAGAAACCTGATTTTCTGTCCAGAACTGTTTCTATATTCAGAAAACTACCGGCTTTATCAAAATCAAAATCAACTCTGTTAAGAATTTTTTCGGATGCGGCCTTGTTTCTGCCAAAAGCGGTTACTTCAATCTTGAGGGATACCTCATTCCTATCCCAGGTATCTATAATTACCTGGCCGTACTTGTTTTTTATATCAATACTAGACCCATTAGAGACATTGAATTGTTGCGTGATCGTTTTGCTAAGCTTTGTTTCACTCTGAGCACTGACACCCTTCCAGCCAAATATTATGCTCAATGCAAGAAACAGCTTAAATATTGATTTGCTCATTTTTTTTCTCCTCCTCATTTTCTTTTATTTCTTCTAAGATTGTTTCTAACAGCTTTAGTTTGATCCGATAATTTTGAATCATTGCGCTTACAACTTCTTCATTATCAGCATTATCTTTTAGGTCCTCCTTAAGTTCATTGTAAGCCTCGTCCAGTAAATTAAGATCATTAAAAATATCAGGGTCAATATCCTCCTTGCTTGCCTGAATCAATTGAATTTTTTCATTGATCAGGGAGCCATAATAAAGATCTGCCTCTGCCAATTCACTGGAAATTTGTTCCAGTCTCACTTCCTGATCAAATCCGGTAGAACTGTATTTCAGTTTTAAATAAAGAAAACCAATACAGAGAACAAGCACCACCGAGGCGGCAACTTTAAAATAAGTAGTACTTAACCCAAAGCGTCTTCTTTTCTTATTAGTGTCTAAACCACTTTCTATTTTGTCCCAAAGTGCCCCGTAATCTTCTTTATAGATGTCAAAATCCATCCTGTTCTCCGTCACAAAATCTTTTAATTTATCCTTCATGCCACTAGTTATTAAGTACTTTTCTAATCTTTGCCTTCGCCTTACTGTATTGAGCCTTCGAAGCTGACTCCGATATATTCAATATTTGCCCGATTTCCTTATGGTCATAACCTTCAAATAAATAAAGGTTTAACACTACTTTGCAACCTTCCGATATCTTATCTATCGCCCCCAGCACCCTTTTTATTTCATAATTATCTAACTCATGATCATTAGCCTCATTTACGTCCGGAACATCGAATGAATCCTCTATTGAGCTGGTCAATAGTTTTTTCTTTTTCAAAGCATTGATGCAGTTATTTACAACAATTCGTTTGATCCAGGCACTAAAAGTTATGTCGTTTTTAAGTTTATCTATTTTTGTAAACGCATCAATAAATGAGTCTTGAAGGATGTCTTTGGCTTCTTCCGCATCGCCCATCATACGCCTACATATATTATACATAGCATCAACATACAATTTATAGAGCTCATTTTGAGCATCTCTGTCTCCTAGCTTACTTCTTTGTATCAGGTATTTATGAATACTCTGCTCTCCTGACTGCAACTCCTTAAATTATTTTTTCACTAACGACAACATTTTTTTCAAATGGTTTCCAAATAATAAAATTTAATCATTAAATCCGATCAAAGTTTTATCTATGGGTTACCAAGTGCAAAATTAGAATTTCATTCTTTATTGACTATCAGAAAGTTAGTTAGATTTTTTATTATATAATTTTTGATTTTGGATAAGCTGGTAAAAAATAAGTGACACTTAATGTTGATTGATTTTGTTGGTTTCCCATCTATTATTTTATTTCTAACCTTGGAGCCTTACTAATTTTATTATATTAGCGCAATAAGAAATTCATATATGAAAATCATTGAAGTACGGGGGCAGGATACGGCACGTGAATTTTTAATGTTACCGGTCCATTTATATAAACATGAGGAAAAATGGATACGGCCATTGGACAAGGATATAGAGGCTGTTTTTGATAAAAAAAAGAATAAGTTCTTTCGCAATGGGGAATGTACCAGGTGGATACTTAAAAACAGGGAAGATAAAACAATCGGGAGAGTAGCTGCCTTTTATGACAAGAAAACCATGACCAAGGACAACGACCAACCTACCGGAGGCATGGGCTTTTTTGAATGTGTGGATGATCAGAACGCAGCCTTTTTATTATTCGAAACTTGTAAAAATTGGCTGACAGACAAGGGTTTAGAGGCCATGGACGGACCAATAAACTTTGGAAACAGAGATAAATGGTGGGGCCTTTTGGTTGAGGGGTTTGATGAGGAACCAAACTATTGTTGCAATTATAACTTCAGCTATTATAAGAATTTTTTTGAGGGCTATGGGTTCAAGACATATTTTGAGCAATATACCTATGCCAGGAAAACAAGAGATCCGTTTGCGCCAAGAATTGCTGAAAAAGCTGAAAAGATCATGAAAACTCCTGAGTACAGCTTTGAACATATGCAGTTAAAAAGAGCTGATAAATATACCGAGGATTTTCGCACAGTTTATAATAAGGCCTGGGCCAATCATTCCGGAGTTCCGAAACTAAGCCCTCAACAAGCCAAAAATGCTGTAAAGTCAATGAAGCCGATCATGGATGAAAAAATTGTTTGGTTTGGTTATTATAATAATGAACCTGTGGCATTTTTTCTCCTTCTTCCGGAGGTAAACCAAATTTTTAAACATATAAACGGCAAGCTCGATGCTATAGGAAAGGTTAAGTTCCTTTGGCATAAATGGAGGAGGTCTTGTAATAAAATGATAGGGCTCGTGTTCGGAATTGTTCCCGAACACCAGGGTAAAGGATTAGAAGGAGCCCTGATCATGGCAACTGCTAAAATGGTCCAGGACGATTACCATCGCTATGAGAACCTTGAGATGAATTGGATAGGTGATTTCAATCCTAAAATGATACGTGTGGTGGAGCAGGTTGGAGGGCACGTTTCCAAGACACATATCACCTACAGGAAGTTGTTCGATGAAAGCAAACCATTCAAAAGAGCTCCAATAATGGACTAACTAGTTCCCTCTAAAAAAGCCCTCACTATAGTAATAAGTAGCAAGAATTTAGTATAATGACTAATAACATATAGGTTTAAGCCCGGCAATTAAACCTTGCTTTCGTAAAATTTAACATCATTGTCTTTTTTGCTTTATCATATCACTCAAACTTTGCAAGCTTATTGATCCATTCAATCAAAAGCCTGCAAATTTGGTCGTTTTATTTCTCTGAAAAAAAGAAAAGCCACAGCAATTTTTAATCTTGAGTCTTTTATCTAAAATCTTGCCTAAACAAGGCAATGAGCCTTTCTAACAATATCAAATGATACTTTTTTAGAACCGACTATAGATCTTAAGAAAAAAGGATCGATCGGCTTAACCAAGGTGCAATTCAGAGACCAAAACCGATTATAAGATTTTCTTAAGTTATTATCCTCCTACTGGCAAATTCAGGATTAAGCTTCCATTTCACTGGTAATGCGCTGTTCGGAAGATTGACTTTCAAGTCCTTTAGGAATGTATATAATGAAGGTACTACCTTTTCCTTCCTTGCTAACTATATCAAATTTTCCCTTATGTTTTTTGATAATGCCGAATGAAATGGCAAGACCAAGGCCTGTCCCTTTGCCCAAATCTTTGGTAGTAAAGAAAGGATCGAATATTTTCTCAATGATGGCTTCCGACATGCCACAGCCATTATCCATAATGCTGATTTTAATGTCGTTCTCCAGGTTTTCGGTTTTTATTTCAATTCTACCTTTTTGATCAATTGCTTCAATGGCATTGCTTAACAAATTCATAAAGACCTGATTAAGCTGACCGGGATAACAATTGATTTCTGGTAATTCCTCATCAAACTTCTTAATGATCCTGATATCATGTTCATTAATCTTGTTATTCAACAGTACAAGACTACTTTCTATTCCTTTGTGAATATTGACTGTTTTTAACTCAGTTTCGTTAGTTCTGGAGAAGTTTCGAAGACCATCTACAATTTCCGCAGTTCTTTGGGCACCATCCTTAATAGCACTAATTAAATCATTGATCGAACTCTTGGTTTCATTGAAATAGAGATCACTTTTTAGCTGGTGTATTTCATTCAATGTATCCAGTACCTTTTCAATTCCTGTGAAGTCCTCAATCTCTTCGTATTTATTGAGTATTTCCATCAACACCTCTACAGAAGCCCTTAGTCCATCTATACCTGCATATACAAAGTTTATCGGATTGTTAATCTCATGGGCTATACCAGCTGTGAGTTGTCCGAGTGAAGCCATTTTTTCAGATTGAACCAATTGTGCCTGTGTAGCCTTCAGGTCTTTGAGTGTCTTCTCTAGCTTCACTGTTTTGTCTTTTATCTGCCCGTAGTTGGCAGCATTCTCGAGTGCAATAGCCGTATGAACAGCCAGGTTTCTTAGAATGTTAAGATGATATTCGGTATAAGCATTCTTTTTAAAACTTTGAACAGAAATAACGCCAATGGCTTTATTTTTTACAATCAGCGGTAGATAAATAATGGATGCTGCATTGTCTCCTGTTACAGAGGGAAGTTTCTTAGAAACGTAATTCTGATATTCATTTTCAAAATCACTAATAAAGATTGATTGTTTATTTTCATAACACCATACAGCCAATCTGTCTTTTTCTTTGATTTTATAAGAAATCAAAATGATGGTCTCACCCTTTTCTTTTAACCCTGGAAATTCTATGCTCCTTGTTTGAGAATTATACAATCCTACACCAAACATCGTTGCATCCATGAGTGTGCTTACATTCTGGTAAACAGTTTCGATGATCCTTTCAACGGATAAATTACTGGTGATACTCTTAGCTATTTCGCTTAACTGTTTTACGTTATTGTAAGACTGTTCAAGCTTATCTTTTTGCAGTTGTATTTCTAAATTTCTTTGGGTTAGAATCTTGTGAGCCTTCCTTTTGATAAAGTAACTTCTTAGCACAAGGAAAATAATAACTGCCAGAAAGCCAATAACACCGTAAAAAATTCTTTCCTGGATTTTTTGTTCTTCAAGTTGCAATTCCTGAATTTTAGCTTTCTCCTTTAAAAGCTCATGGGCATCTTCCTGCTGCTTCTCCAAAATCCTCAATTTTTCCAGCCTTAATTCTTTAATACTATCTTGTTGTTGCAATTCGCGTATCTCAATATCCTTTCTTTCACTTTCCCAACGTTGTTGTTGAATTTGAAGATCTTGTTTTGCCTTTTCCTTGGCAGCTTGCTCATTGGCAAGTGTGATTGCCTGTAGTTCCTGTTCTTGTTTCAAAAATTGATTTTCACGCTCCTTACTATTTTTGTCAAGCTCTAATTTTGCATACCTTAGGGCCTGCATTTCCTGTTCAGCCTCAACCAGTTTCCTGTCGTTTTCAGCGCGATCAATCAGATTTTGTTTTTGTAAAAGCTCGGCATCGCTTTCTCTTTGTTCAGCAATTATCTTTTCCTGAACCTCAGCAAAGTTTCTATAGTAAATCAGGGCATTTTTATCATCACCAAGCTTTTCATAGATCTCAGATTGTTTTTTATAACTTTTGGCACGAAATTCCTGATTGTCAGATCCATCAGTTAAAGAAATTGCTTGCCCCACCATTCTTCTTGCATTCACCAGATCTCCCATAGCAATGTGATTCTCAGCTATCTTCATATAGATATCGGCAATTTCCTCACTCTTTCCTGAGGTCACAGAAATAGAAAGCGCATTATAGAAGTACTCATTGGATTTCTTGTACTCCTTTTGCAGGTTGTAGATGATACCAATGTTTATCAAAATAGTTTTTTCACTGGAAGTTCGATGATTTGGTGGGCTGTACTTTTTGGTCTTTTCCAGTGCTTCTTTAAATCGCGCCAGCGCCAGTTCATAGTCCCCTAAATATTTATGCAAATAACCCAGGTTGTTGAGTGAATTGGCAACACCTATTGTATCATTGATCTGCTTCCTGATCTCAACGATCTCTTTGTCGTATTTCAGTGCCTCTTCGTATTGATTCTGCTTTTGATAGGTATCCGAAATCCTTCTCAGTACGCTTAAAATATCAAGTTCACTGGCATTGATCTCTCTTTGCAGCTCCAGCAGTTTTTGGAAATACTCAATGGCATTAGTGTTTTCTTTCAGGATAAGGTAGGAATGGCCAATTTCATATAATACATTAATATTACCTTCAATGTCGCCTATTTCACTTTTCAAATCATAGGCAGCCAAATGATAGTCTAAAGCCTTTATATGTACTCCCCAATCTTTGTGTAAAAGCCCGATTTCATAATTGACATCAGAAATTGCCTTGAGGTCGCCTATTGTTCTCATGCCTACCCGGGCACTTAAATAGCAATCCAGTGCTTCAGCATATTGCTCTCTTTCTTGTTTGATTTTGGCCTTAAGGATACTGCAACTAACCACCCCATGTGTGTATTCCAACCTATTGGAGATATGCATGGCTTTGTCTACCAATTCTAACGCTTTGTCATATTCTTCTGCTTCAAATGCATGCTCGGCCTGACGATTAAGCAGATTTACTTCTGTCGTGTCCTTCCATTGAAAAGGTTCTGATTCAATCTCTAATGGACTGAAATATTCCTCAAAATACTTTCTTTCCGGCCCATCAGTTTGCGCAAAAGTTACTATGGAAAAACCAATAAATAGAAGGGAGGCTAGTATCTTTTTCATGCTTGTAGATGTCTAGATCAGATCCTTTTTTCGAAAAGCGAGGTATTAAATGTAACTATATTTCATCAATTTTTATAGTTAAACACCTTAAAAAGAGCACATTCAGCCCGACCTATTTAATGAGAACAAGTCAAGCCTTCGGTATGGTAAAACTAAATGTAGAACCTTCATTTAGCTTAGTTTCAATATTTAATTCGCCATTTTGCTTTTCGATAAACTCCTTGCACAACTTTAGGCCAAGACCGGTTCCTCTTTCATGCGCAGTGCCTCTATTGGAGTTGAAATAGGTGGCGTTAAATAATTTGGCAAGGATGTCGTCCGGAATTCCGGTACCGGTATCAGTAATGCTCACTTTTACTAGTTTACGCTCTTTATTTACACCAATGCTCACTTCTCCTTTCTTGGGTGTAAATTTGATGGCATTGCTGAGGAGGTTTCTGAATATCAGATTCATCATATTGATATCGCCCTGAATCATAATCCCTTCAAGTGTTTCAGGTACCTTCAAATTGATATTTTTTTGTGTTGCATTGATGTGAAAGAGCTTGATATTATGGTCAATAATTTCTTTTAAGTTTATCTCAGTAATTTCAATTTTCTTATCTCCTAACTGTGATAATGACCAGTTCAAAAGATTGTCGAGAAGATCCATTACGTTCTGTATATAGCTCTGAACTTTCAGAGAATACTTTTCAAATGCTTCTTTTGGAATGTTGTCTTTGGACTGTACAAGTACTTCCATCAAAACATTCAAAGAAGCCATGGGAATTTTCAGGTCGTGGGAAATGATTGTAAAGAGCTTGTCCTTTATTTCATTGGTTTTTTGCAATAGTTCATTATTCTGGTTGAGCTTTTTTGTTCTCACCCTTACTTTTTCTTCCAGGCTCTCATTGGCTTTTTTTAGATCATCGATGAGCTGCTCATTATTTCTTTTGAGTTGATAACTCTTGAGGGCGTTGTCGATAATTAGTTTGAGCTCCCTGGAATCCCATGGTTTCAAAATATACTGATAGATCCCACATTTATTAATAGCACGCATGATAAAATCAATATCACTATAAGCCGTCAGGATCATTCGAACTGTTTCCGGATGTGTATTAACAATTTTTTCCAAAAATTCCACCCCACTCATACCGGCCATTTTTTGATCAGTAATGACCAGGTGGATCTCATTTTCATTAATGATTTTCAGACCCTCCTCTCCGGACAAGGCAGTGTAAATATTGTAATGCCTGAAAAATGCATTTTTGAATACAATAATATTATTCTGCTCATCATCAACGTATAGAATATTGTATTTTTTCATGATGGAAGATTCAAAATTCTTAGGGCTCCATTTCGTCGGGGATGCCTTCTCAAAACGTCACTTCAAAAGCAGGGGTTAAGTGTACGTGTATGTGATTCCTTAAAAATTAATTCGAATCACAAAAGTGTTTTGCAATCGTTCCTGGGTTTAAAGTAGCAAAAATACTGTTTTTAAGAAACTCAAAGTGAAGAATTGGTAAATTAATCGGAAAAGGAGAGGTACCCATTGTCAACTTTTGAAACTATGGATCTTTTCAAGCTTTGAGTTTTGAGTTCTTTTCTTTTGTGAGTGTATGTCCTTTTGGGATAGAAATGCTAAAGGAACTATATTTTCCCTCTTCACTTTCTACAATGATTTTACCCTGTAACTTATCGATGGCTTTCTTTACAAGATAAAGGCCCAACCCATTGCCTTTGGAAACCTCAGAACCACGGAAAAACATTTCAAATATTTTATTTTGAAACTCACTTTCGATTCCCAGACCATTGTCCTCCATTTTCATGACAAAAGTATGCTCATCTGTCGCCAAACTAATGATAATCTTTGGATTGACCTCATTTCTAAAAGTGATAGCATTTTCGAACAGGTTTTCGAAAATTATCTTTAACAAACTACTATCGGAAATGATCTTCGCTTTTTCGTCCAGCAATATCTGAATATCGAGTTTCTCTTTTTTGATGATATCCACATACGGTTTTTTGACCTCTTCCAATAATTCATTGACATCGATGACACAAAACAGGATGGGATTGGCATTGATGGAATGGATGTTCATTAGCTTATTGAGTGTTTTGTTCATCTCAATAGAGGCCATTTCAATAATGCCGATATAATCGATCTCTTTGCTTTTGCTGATATCTATTTTGGCAAGCTGTGTCAGACCAAGTAACCTAGTGATAGGCCCTTTTAGATCATGCGATGCTCTGTATAGAAAAGTATCTAATTCCTTGTTGGAAACAATTAATTGATCGAGTGCATGCTTAAGTTTGGCAGTTCTTTCCTGAACCTTTTCTTCGAGGCTTGAATTGGCTTTTTTAAGCTCTTCATTAGCAATTAATACTTCATCCCAGGCTTTTTCAAGTTGTTTCTTTTTCTCCTCAATATTGTTTCGTTGCAGGGTGATTTCTTTGTTTTTTTCTTCGAGCAACTCATTTTGCGCTTTTACTTCTTCCTTTTGCATCTCCAGTTCAGCACTTTTCCTTTGCAACTCGTTTGTACGCTCAGCCACCTGCCTCTGAAGCATTACTTTTTTGTGCTCAATACGCAATATCCTTAGTTTATAAACGCCGTAGCTAAAGCCAAAGGCTGCAATCAATATTAAGAACCTGAACCACCAGGTGGCCCAGAAAGGTGACTTGATATTGATGATTAAAGAAGTCCCCTCTTCATTCCATACGCCATCGTTGTTGGAGGCCTTTACCCTAAATGTATAATGCCCGGGAGCAAGGTTTGTGAAGTTTACAAATCTCCGGTTCCCTACATAATTCCAATCTTCATCGAAGTTCTCCATCATATATGCATATTGATTTTTGTCGGCATGCGTAAAATTCAATGCAACAAAATCAAATGAGAATAAAGAAGCCTGATCATAAGAAAGTGTAATTTCCTTTGTCTCGGAAATATGTTTTTCCAATGGTGAATCATCAGAGTCTATTGTTACTTCTTTATTGAATATCTTGAAATCTGTTATGAGAACGGCTGGGACCAGGTTATTATCTTGAATTTGAGTTGGATGAAAGGAATTGAAACCATTGATGCCTCCAAAAAACATTTCACCCTTGGTGCTTTTGGTAAAGGAACCAGGATTAAATTCATTACTTTGAAGACCATCCTTGCGGTCGTAGTTTTTGAATGTTTCGTTTTTTTTGTTGAAGCGGGAAATACCTTTATTCGTGCTTAACCACAGGTTGCCTTTGTTATCATCTAAAATCCCATAAATAAGATTGTTAGGTAATCCATCAGCTACAGTATATGAAGTTATGGTTTGTGCTGAAGGGTCTAGTTTATTAAGGCCGGCACTTGTTCCTATCCAAATATGCCCCGACTTATCTACGTGTACACTAAATATGATATTACTGCTGATGGAATTTTCCTGACCTTCAATTTTCCTATAATGTGTAAAATTTTCACTTTTCGTATTGAACTTATTCAACCCGCCTCCAAAGGTGCCAACCCATAGATTGCCAGCATTGTCTTCTGCAATTGCCCTCACATCATTGTGACTCAGACTGTTAATATTGTTGGGATCTTTGGTGAACCGTTTGAATTTACCATTGTAAAAACGATTCAGTCCCCCGCCCTCTGTACCGAGCCACATCAAGCCTCTGCGATCTTTAAAGATGGTACGGATCGTATTGTGACTCAAACTATCCGGGTTTGGTTCATTGGCTTTGAAATGAATAAATTTATTTCTACGAAGATCAAATTTATTTAAGCCGCCGCCTTCAGTTCCAATCCAAAGAGCTCTGTTTCTGTCCCGGTATAACGAAAGTATCCTGGCATCACTTAGGTATTTTTCGGGAATGGCTTTTGCCCTTTTTCTCCTGGAAGTCCTATTTTTTTTGTTTATATCCGATATCCTCTCCCCATGTTCATAAATGCCATCGGTTGTGTACAATGTATATTTATTGGTTTTCGGGTCGTATTTGTTTAATCCTCCATCGAGTGTACCGATCCAGGTGATTCCGGATGATTCCCTGGCAAGTGCTTGAATATTGTTACTACTGAGTTCATTCTGGTTAGTACCGGCCTTTGTATATAATTTGAATCTGGGCCTTTGCGCATCGATTTTGCTTATCCCGGCGTTTGTACCTAACCATAAGGTTCCGACCTTATCATCAAAGATTACTCTTACTATATTACTAATAATGGAATTGGGATCACTAACGTCATGTCGATTGGTCAAAAACCTTCCTGTCTTTTTATCATATTTGTTTAAACCCCCACCATCTGTTCCGATCCAGATCATTCCGGATACTCCCTGAACTATATGAAGGACTTTGTCATTGCTCAGGCTATACTGGTTACCTTCCTTATGACGATAGCGTCTTACAATTTCATAACTCCTGAGTGTTCTGCGTTTTTTTGGCCTTAAAATACGGTTCAATCCTCTGTCTGTTCCTACCCATATCTGACCTTGAAGATCTTCGTAGATATGATTTATATGATTATCAGTAATTCCTGTTCGGCCTGCTAACAACCTTTTGAACTTACCCACTTTGGGATCAAACTTATTGATACCATGTGCTTTTGTACCCACCCAAATAATTCCATAGCGATCTTGTCTCAGGGAGGTAATATGATTGCTGCTCAAACTTTGCGCATTCCCCAGCACTTCTTCAAAAAGCTGAAAGTTTGCACGCTCCATGAGTGATCCTTCACCTTCTTTCAGGGTCAACTTATTTAAACCTCCACCATCAGTACCGATCCAATAATTTCCTTCTTTGTCCTGAATGATGGACTTAACAATATTGTTACTGAGACTATTGGTACTATTGGGATCTTTTTTAAACGTGAAGAAACGATGGGTATTTTTATCAAAAACATTTAGACCTTCATGTGTGCCAATCCATAAAAGGCTATCCCTGTCTTCAAAAATAGTATAGATAATGTTGTTGGAAATCGATGTGGAATCTGATGGATTGTGCAAATAGACTTTAAATTCACTACCATCATAGCGATTGAGTCCTCCTCTTGTTCCAAACCATATGAAGCCTTTGCTATCTTGAAATATACAATTGATGGTACTTTGAGACAGCCCTTCATCAAGTGTTATTCTGTCGAATTTAAAAGCATTCCTTTGCCCAAAGGTGATGGTCGACAACAATATGAGGCACAAACTTAAGGTATAGTATGAAATTTGCTTCAAGGCCTTCTTAATTGAAACATGAAACTACTACATTAAAGGGTCAATTTTATCTTCAATTCAAGCCAATTTTTACAAGGTAATGTTTTGCCATTTTTTTTACAAAAACAGATTTTGAATAGGCAAAAAAGGTTATAAACTTTGAATAGTACAGTTCCGGGTGTATCGGGAATCGTTATGTCTTAAAATGAAAATTTTAAGGGAGCATCAATGTACTGATTCCACCATTTTTGGTACATCTTTTCTATCTCTTTTTTTGTAATTTATAAAGTTTAAACATGATTAATTCAATTTAACTTGCTGCCATCGACAGGTATTTGAATCTGTTAAATGACAGATCAAGATCTAAAAATTGTAGTAGTAATTCCAAATGAATCGACATACGATTCGGGAGGTAAAAAACAAAAGGGAGGTTTATCAAAAACCTCCCTACCCAAACAATTTGAAGAAAATTTATCTTAAACCCTATTTTATCTATTGCTCACTTTTATAGCGACCGTATCATAAGGTTCACCGATGAATATGTAACACGGGTTACAATATTTTAGTTTCTATTTCTTCATCTAATAATAACTACATTTAAATTCTATTATACCCTCCCACCTCAATCGGATTGCATTGACTGTTTCAATTAACTGGTATGCAGTGGTAAGTTGAATGAAAAAGTTGTGCCTTCATTCAGCTTGCTTTTCACAGAGATAAAGGATTCGTGTAATTCCAATATTTTCTTAACAATGGCCAATCCAAGCCCGAAGCCACTACTGTTTTCCTTGTTGTTGTTCCCTTTGTGATACCGGTCAAATATCAATGGTAAATCGTCCTCAGGAATACCACATCCGGTATCTTTTATATTCACTTCAATGGAATTTTTCATTTGCTTGAATTCAAAAGTGACCTTTCCTCCCTCCTGTGTGTATTTAATTGCGTTGTCAACCAGATTCTGAATAGCCCTGTCAACCAATGCAATGTCCGCATAAATCAAGGGAAGATTCTCCGGTAAAATTGATTCAATAATAATGTTCTTTTTGTCGGCAAGAATCTTGTACTTACCTGTTACATCCTGAACTAATTCAGCGATTGAGAAAGGTTCCGGTTTGAATTTAATTTGCTTGGTCTCCAATTTGGAAAACTCAAATAATTCATCCACCAGCTTTTTGAGCTTATCAGTGTTTTGCAAAATGATATTCAAATACCTTTCATGCTCTTCTTTCGACATTTCCCCATGCTCATTCTTTAAAAGAAGTGTTTCTGTGTAACCATAGATTGAGGTGATTGGGGTTCTAAGGTCATGTGAAACATTGGCTAATAATTCCCTTCTTAATCGTTCCAACCCTTTGAGACCTTCCATATTCTTCACGGTCGTATCAGCCATTTCATTGAAAGTATCGGCAAGTGCTGAAAATTCTCCTTTGGATCTAAGATGTACACGAGCCGAATGATCTCCGTTTTTAAATTTATTGACTGTTTGAATGATCGTATTGAGGTTTTTGGTAATGATCCAAATCATCAACAATCCTATGATTGCTGCAGCTATGACAATGATCAACATGGACTCTGTTCCGATTTTCAGTATGAAGCTACCAAAGAGTGTATCACTTGCTGATTCATACTCCTCACTTGCCAAAACCACATACAGGTATCCGACCAACACGCCATTTTGCACTACGGGTGATGCTGAGAACACTTTTTTTCTACCGGGATTTCTGGGATCGTCTCCCATGATGAATTCCTTGCCTTCGCTATTGATGAATTGTTTGATTGGCCCTAGCGATACCCTGGTCAATTTAACTTTTTTATAGGGAGCGACATGTTCCTTGATGACTCCCAAACTATCCAACAAGTATATTTCGATACTCGGATTAACAGCCATCATTCTGTGCATCAGGTCACTGACTCTTTCCTTACTAATTTTCCCATTAACAAATGGGTGCACTTCTTGTTCTATATGTTTGGCAATATCACCATTCAATTTCTGATTGACCTCCATATAATAGCGCCTGGCCGAGTTAATATTTATGTAAATGAATATCCCAACCAGAACAATAAGAATGAGTAGGAATGTACCTGAGATCTTCCAATAGAAAGTGCTGAAAATTTTGTTTTTCATTTTTTACAAGTTTTCATCTCAACTAACCGAGTAGATTTTAAAGAAATTCTAAATTCTGCCAAAAGACTGAAAAAGATCTTTTATATAAAAGGAAATACAAAAAGCATCTTTTGCTAAAAGATCTCTAAACAGAAGCTATTCGCTAAAATCACTGAAACGATACCCAACGCCCCACGCAGTCAAAATAAATTTCGGATTAGAAACATCCGTTTCGATTTTTGCCCTCAAACGATTAATATGTGAATTCACGGTATGATCGTAACCGTCAAATTCATAACCCCAGACTTTATTGAGAATACGCTCCCTTGTATATGTTTTGCCTGGGTTCGTAGCTAATAATACTAGTAAATCGAACTCCTTAGGAGTCAATTCTATTCTTTGATTATGCGCTGTGACTGTTCTTTTATCTAAGTCAACTGTTAATTCTTCAAAAGTCAAAAGCTGTTTTTCATTGGGCTGCCTTTTGGCTTCACTGAGTGATTCAATTCTTCTGAAAATAGCCTTTACCCTGGCCATCAGCTCTCTAAGGCTAAAAGGTTTTGTGAGATAATCATCCGCCCCGCATTCCAAACCTATTACCTTATCGATCTCCTCCGTTTTTGCGGTCAACATCAATATGGGTGTCAGGATCTTTTCGCCCCTTAACTCCCTGCAGATCTGAATGCCATCCATACCCGGCAACATAATATCCAGTATGATCAAATCAAAATTGTTTTGTTTAGCCAGTTGACAACCTTCCGTACCGTGATTGATTATCGTTGGTTCGTAAAAACTATCCTTTAAATGAATTTCGAGTAGTTCTCCGATGTTTTTGTCATCCTCAATGACTAGTACTCTTTTCATCTGTTTCTAATAAGTATTTGAGTGTTGAAGTGACTGTTTATTATTGCATTATCCCAAGCTGTTTCAATGATCCTAAGATAATGAGTGTTTTTCTGAACACAATTTTAAATCATCTTGAAATTTGACTTAAAACAGTATATATCATCACCCAATAAACAAAATTAAGATCTAAGTATCACGAAAGTATCACAACAAACAAAAAAGTTAAATATGAGTCTGTTTGCAAAACGATTGGGCGACTCTTTTGAAAACGTGCTCCAATAACAGATGTTCTACCGGGATTGTTTGCCAGGCGACATTCAACCGGATTTTGAGATTTTAAAAAAACTTTTGGACACAAAGTTTCGGTAAGACTAAGCAATACATGGAATTAGACTTATATTATCCATCATTGGAGCTGAATAATGGATAGCAAGGTGAGCATAATTTTTTAGATATTCTAAACTACAGATATGAAAACGATAAAACTATATTTTGAGAACAAGGAAGGAATAACACTTTCTGCAAGATTGGAGCTTCCGGTTGGAGGTGAACCGCAGGCCTATGCTTTGTTTGCACATTGTTTTACTTGTAATAAAAATCTCTTGGCTGTTACCAATATAAGCCGATCACTGACTTTAAATAAAATAGCTGTGCTCCGCTTTGATTTCACAGGATTGGGGGAAAGTGAAGGCGATTTTTCTGACACTAATTTTTCATCGAATGTAGATGATTTGGTGGCAGCGGCCGAATTCCTTCAACGAGACTATCGTGCTCCCCAGATCCTGGTGGGACATTCTTTGGGGGGAGCGGCTGTAATTCAGGCGGCTTCAAGGCTTGATTTTGTGAAAGCCGTGGCCACTATCGGTGCTCCATCAAATCCACCTCATGTCAAACATTTGCTAGCCGAAAGCCTGGAAGAAATCAAAAGTCTGGGAGAGGCTACCGTTAATTTGGCGGGTAGAACATTTAAGATCAAAAAACAATTTGTTGATGATCTTGAAGGGACCAATATGGAATCCATTATTAACAGGTTGGGAAAGGCGCTATTGGTGATGCATTCACCCCAGGATACCACTGTTGAGATTGAGAATGCGGCGGAAATCTATTCGGCAGCCAGACATCCTAAAAGTTTTATCTCTTTGGATGGCGCTGATCATTTGCTTTCAAAAAAAGAGGACTCTTTGTACGCCGGACAAATGATTGCTGCCTGGGCTCAGCGATATATCGATCTGCAGGACCAAGATGAATCAAACAATGAAATGCAGGTAGTGGTGGAAACCGGGGAAAAAGGATATACTACCATTGTAAAAGCCGGGAAACATCAGTTCCTTGCTGATGAACCCATCAGTGTTGGAGGAAAGGACCTTGGTCCGGGACCCTATGATCTGCTTGCATCCGCTTTAGGAGCTTGTACCAGCATGACCTTAAGGATGTATGCCGATAGAAAAAAGTGGCCATTAAAGGAAATCAAGGTTTATTTGCGACATGGTAAAATACATGCTGAGGATTGCGAAAACTGTGAAACTTCCACTGGGTATGTTGATCAAATCGATAGAGAAATAGAGCTTGAGGGAGATCTGGACCAGAGCCAAAGAGAACGATTACTGGAAATCGCAGACCGATGTCCCGTACATAGAACGCTTCATTCAGAGGTGATTGTAAAATCAAAACTCAGATAGATTTTATTGTGAAATATGATTTATAGAAATAAAATTTACTATTTGTTTTTGAGATTTATTTTTTTTCTATATTTGAAGCGAATTTTGAAACATGAGATCATTTAGCACACATCATTACCACCATCATACTACTTGCCATCAGGCGAGGTGTTGATGTTGTGTCTATAGAAAATAAATTAACAACATTTAAAGCTCGCTTGATTTCTAAGCGGGCTTTTTTATTGCCCAAATGGGAATCTTGAGCCAAAAAACATGGAAAAAAAGTTAAAAATTGCAGTTCAAAAATCGGGTAGACTAAATGAAGGTTCTTTAGCGCTATTGAAAGAATGTAGTATCTCTATTGACAATGGTAAAGATCAATTAAAAGCAAATGCCAGGAACTTTCCACTGGAGGTCTTTTATTTGAGGAATTCAGATATTCCACAATACGTGGAAGATGGGATCGCCGACATAGCCATTATTGGAGAGAATTTAGTAGTTGAAAAACAAAAGAAAATCGAGGTTATCCAAAGGTTGGGATTTTCAAAATGCCGACTGTCACTTGCCATTCCTAAAAATGCAGATTACAACGGACCTTCCTATTTCGATGGGAAAAAATTAGCCACTTCCTACCCCAATACACTGCAACAGTTTTTAGATAAAAATAATCTTCAGGCTGAAATTCATGAGATCTCCGGTTCCGTAGAAATCGCACCCAATATTGGTCTTGCCGATGGTATTTGCGATCTGGTAAGTACAGGAAGCACACTTTTTAAGAACGGTTTGAAAGAAGTGGAGACCGTATTAAAGTCTGAGGCTTGCATCGTTCAAAATCAAAATATTGAACCGGAAGCAAAGAAGATACTTGATAAACTTTTGTTTAGGGTCAAATCGGTGCTGGCTGCAAAAAATAATAAATACGTTTTGCTTAATGTGCCTGACGAAAGTCTGGATAGAGTGATTGAGATTTTACCTGGCATGAAAAGCCCAACAGTACTACCACTTGCACAGAAGGGTTGGCATTCAGTTCATTCGGTTATCAATGAGCATGATTTTTGGAATGTAATCGATCAACTAAAAGAAAATGGTGCACAGGGAATATTGGTGGTCCCCATTGAAAAAATGGTCTTATAAGATCGAATTCCATATGACCATTGGAAATAAATTTTATACGCATGAAAATCTTTAAATATCCGGATAAGAACCTTTGGCCCGAAATTTTGAAAAGACCCTCAAAAGATTTTAGTGAGCTTGAATCAATTGTGCAGGAGGTCTTTGAACAGATCAAGAATGAGGGTGATAAGGCACTTTTGAACTTTACCAAAAAATTCGATGGGGTAAACCTTCAAGAGATTGAGGTGAGCAAGGAAGAAATTGAAAATGCCGAAAGACTGGTATCGGAGCAATTAAAAGCGGCTATTCAACTTGCTAAAAATAACATCCGGAAGTTCCACAGTTCGCAAGCCATTAAGGAAGAGGAAATAGAAACCATTGAAGGAGTTCGCTGTTGGAGGAAGGCCGTTCCCATTGATAAAGTTGGCTTGTATATTCCCGGAGGGACCGCTCCCTTATTCTCCACCGTTTTAATGCTTGGTATTCCGGCCAAAATTGCCGGATGTAAAGAAATTATTCTCTGCACCCCTCCAAATGTCAATGGAGAAATACATCCTGCTATATTATATACTGCTTCATTGATCGGGATCAACAAAATTTACAAACTGGGAGGCACTCAAGCCATTGGTGCGATGCATCTTGGAACTGAGTGTGTGCCTAAAGTATATAAGATTTTTGGCCCTGGTAATCAATACGTAACAGCAGCAAAGCAGGTAGCCAACAAATTTGGTACGGCCATCGATATGCCTGCCGGACCATCAGAGGTATTAATAGTAGCAGATCAAACAGCGAACCCTGCATATGTTGCTGCGGATCTTTTGTCACAGGCCGAACACGGTGCTGATAGCCAGGTGCTTCTGATAACATATCATGAGAAATTGATTGAAGAAGTTGAAAAAGAGCTCTCAAAGCAATTAGAAGTTTTACCAAGAAGAGATATTGCCAATGAGGCGTTGGAAAATTCCAGAACAATTCTGGTCAAAGATCAAGAAGAGGCCCTGGAGATTATCAATGAATATGCTCCTGAACACCTGATTGTTTCCAATGAGGACGAAAACTTCTTTGTCGAGCATGTAAAAAACGCCGGCTCTGTTTTCCTTGGGAATTATACCCCTGAGAGTGCTGGTGATTATGCTTCCGGAACCAATCATACTTTACCAACAAATGGATTTGCCAAAGCTTATAGTGGTGTTTCCCTGGATTCATTTTTGAAAAAAATTACTTTCCAAAGGATATCCGAGCAAGGCATTTCAAAATTAGGCCCGGCAATTGAAGTGATGGCTGAAGCCGAAGAACTCATGGCCCATAAGAATGCTGTTTCCATTAGGTTAAAGGATCTAAATTTTTAAGGATGTTTGATATTGATAAATTAACCAGAGAGAATATAAAAAAACTGATACCTTATTCTTCCGCAAGAGATGAATTTGCAGGTGAGGCCAAAGTATTTCTGGATGCTAATGAAAATCCTTTTGAAACCGGGCTGAACAGATATCCTGATCCTTATCAGCTTGTCTTAAAGCAAGCAATATCAAAATTGAAAAATGTTACTTCAAATCAGATTTTTCTCGGAAATGGAAGTGATGAGGTTATTGATTTATTGCTAAGGGCATTCTGTGAACCTGGTCAGGATAATATCATTATTTTACCTCCTACTTATGGCATGTACAAGGTTTCAGCTTCCATCAATGATGTACAGGTTAAGGAAGTGCCGTTAACGAAAGAATATCAGTTAGATGCAGAAGGGATATTATCAGCTATTGATAAAAACACAAAACTGATTTTTGTCTGTTCTCCAAACAATCCAACCGGTAATGATATTGATCAGGAGGTGATTGTAAGTATACTAAGAGCATTTAATGGTATTGTTGTAATTGATGAAGCATATATTGATTTTACGAGCCGTAAAAGTTTCATAACCCAACTTGAAGACTATCCTAATCTGTTGGTCATGCAAACTTTCTCAAAAGCGTGGGGACTCGCCGGTATCAGGTTAGGAATGGCTTTTTGTTCTGAGAACATAATTCGTATTTTAAACAAGATCAAGCCTCCTTACAATATCAACGAGCTCACCCAAAAAACTGCCTTGAAAGCATTGGAGAACAAAGAAGAAATGCAACGAACCAGAGACATTATTCTCAGTGAAAGGGAGCTTTTAAAAGAAGAGTTGGAGCAGCTCAACATAGTAGAAAAGGTATTTGACTCCAGTGCCAATTTTTTGTTGGTGAGAATAACGAATGCCTTGGCGGTCTTCCAATATTTAATGGGAATGGAAATAATTGTCAGGAATCGTGCTAATGTGATATTGTGCGAGGATTGTTTACGGATTACCATCGGAACTGAAGCGGAAAATAAAGCACTTTTGGATGCATTGAAAAAATATCAGAAAAATGAGGCGAGCTTTAGTTCTGAACATTAATGATTGGATCATAGTTGCGTCCAACAATGATGAATTTTGAGTTTTAAATTTTGAATCAATGCCATTTAGTTAAGGAAATATTTTGAAGCTTTCAGGCATCAGGTATCAGATTTCAGCCTAAATTATGTTTTTAGTGTGCCAAAAAAACCTGACACCTGAAGCCCTATCTTAATGGCATTAAATTTTGAATTGAAAAACTTAAATACGTTAACACTATAACACTTTTAATGAACGGATGAAAAGAGTATTATTTATTGATAGAGACGGTACACTAATTCTGGAACCGGAAGATGAACAAATCGACGCTTTCGAAAAACTAACTTTTTACCCTAAGGTTTTCCAGTATTTGATAAAGATTGCCGAGGAACTGAATTTTGAATTGGTCATGGTCTCCAATCAGGATGGTTTGGGAACGTCTTCTTTTCCTGAAGAAGATTTTTGGCCCACCCATAATCTGATGATGCAAACTTTCTCCGGTGAAGGAATTGAATTTAATGAAGTACTCCTCGATAGAAGTTTTGCCAAAGAGAATTCACCAAACCGAAAACCTAACACCGGCATGTTAAAAAAATACATGTCAGAAGAATACGATCTGTCCAATTCCTTTGTTATCGGGGATCGCCTAACTGATATTCAATTGGCCAAAAATTTAGGAGCCAAAGGTATTTGGATCAATGATGGATCTTATTTGGGAAGCGATGAAGTAAAAGGCAAAAAGGAAGACTTAAATGAAGTGATAGCCCTTGAGACTACTTCCTGGAAAGAGATATATGAGTTTTTAAAACTAGAAGAAAGGGTAGCGAAAGTAAGTCGTGTAACCAAGGAAACAGATATCAACATCCATCTTAATTTGGATGGAAAGGGTAATGCTGAGATCAGTACAGGTTTAGGTTTTTTCGATCACATGCTCGATCAAATAGCCAGACATTCAGGTGTTGACCTCACAGTAAAAGTTAAAGGTGATCTGGAGATAGATGAACATCACACCATTGAGGACACCGCAATTGCTTTGGGAGAGGCATTTTACAAAGCACTGGGGAATAAACTTGGAATTGAAAGATATGGTTTTTGTCTTCCAATGGACGATTGCCTGGCACAGGTGGCCCTGGATTTTGGTGGTAGAAATTGGATTGAGTGGGAAGCTGATTTCAAAAGAGAAAAGATTGGTGAAATGCCTACGGAAATGTTCTATCATTTCTTTAAATCCTTTAGCGATTCGGCAAAGTGTAATCTGAATATCAAAGCGGAAGGAAAAAATGAGCACCATAAGATTGAGGCAATCTTTAAAGCTTTGGCAAAAGCAATAAAAATGGCCATTCGCCGGGATGCCAACAATATGCAATTACCAAGTACTAAGGGAGTATTGTAATGAGCAATTTAGTAATTATTGATTATGGTGCCGGCAATGTGCAATCGGTGAAGTTTGCCTTCAATCGATTGGGTATTGATCCGGTGTTGAGCAACGATGCCGAAACCATCAAAGCGGCAGATAAAGTGATTTTTCCGGGAGTAGGTGAGGCCAATACGGCCATGCGTGCACTTGAAAAATTTAACCTGGAAAAATTGATTCCTGAACTGAAACAACCTGTGCTGGGAATATGTCTGGGTATGCAACTCATGTGCGAATATTCTGAGGAAAATGATACCAGATGCTTAGGAATTTTCCAACAGAAGGTATTGCGCTTTGAGCCTAAACTCAAGGTGCCTCATATGGGATGGAATACGGTCCATGATTTAAAAGGGACACTGATGAGAGATATTCCCAGGGAGTCTTATGTTTATTTCGTCCACAGCTATTATGTTCCTTTGATGGAAGAAACCATTGCAAAAACTGACTATATCATTGATTTCAGTGCGGCTTTGCAAAAAAAAAATTTTTACGCCTGTCAATTTCACCCGGAGAAAAGCAGTCAGGTAGGAGAAAAGATATTAAAGAACTTTTTAGCAATATGATTGAAATTATTCCGGCCATTGATATTATAGATGGCAAGTGTGTACGCCTGACTCAAGGCGACTACGATCAGAAGAAAATTTACAACGAGAATCCCTTGGAGGTGGCAAAATCTTTTGAGGGGGCTGGTTTGAAACGCCTGCACATGGTCGATCTTGATGGAGCCAGATCGAAGCACATTGTTAATTATAAGGTTCTGGAAACTGTAGCCAGTAATACCTCATTGAAAATTGATTTTGGTGGCGGTGTAAAAACAGACGACGATATCAAAATCGCTTTTGATAGTGGTGCTCAACAAGTAACCGGAGGAAGCATAGCCGTAAAAGATAAACCAACTTTTAAAAGTTGGCTTAAACAATATGGGCCGGAAAAGATCATTCTGGGTGCCGATGTAAAAGGAGATAAAATAGCCATTAGTGGCTGGGAAGAAGAAGCCACTGAAACGCTGTTTGATTTTCTTGATGAATATGAAAAAGAGCACATTAAATATGCCATATGCACCGATATTGCAAAAGATGGATTGCTCTCAGGAACCTCTATTGATCTTTATCAGAAAATCCAACAAAAGTATCCGACTTTAAAATTGATTGCTAGTGGAGGTGTTACAACTGTTAAAGAAATTGAAAAGCTGAATGAGCTCAACACATTTGGAGTGATCATCGGGAAGGCCCTTTATGAGGGAAAAATTAAGTTAAGTGAGCTAACCAAATTTTTGATTTGATATGCTAGCGAAAAGAATTGTTCCGTGCCTGGATATAAAGGATGGCAGAACGGTAAAAGGTGTAAACTTCGTGAATCTTAGAGATGCGGGTGATCCTGTGGAGTTAGGTAAACTATATGCTGATCAGGGAGCAGATGAGTTGGTCTTTCTGGATATAACAGCCACACATGAGAGAAGGAAAACACTGGCCGAACTTGTGAAGAAAATCGCTCAGAATATTAATATTCCATTTACTGTGGGAGGGGGAATTAAATCGGTGGAGGATGTAGGTATTTTGCTGAAGTCGGGAGCTGATAAAATCAGCATTAATTCTGCCGCGGTAAGAGAACCTCAATTGATCAATGACATTGCCAATAAATATGGAAGTCAATGCGTGGTGGTAGCGATTGATGCGAAAAATGTGGACGGAACCTGGCTGGTCCACTTAAACGGTGGCCGGGTGCCCACAGAGGTTGATCTTTTCGAATGGGTAGTGGAAGTGGAAAAAAGAGGAGCCGGTGAGATACTGTTTACATCCATGGATCATGATGGTACCAAAGGTGGATTTGCCAATGAAGCCCTGGCAAAAATATCGGATCTGGTAAACATTCCCGTCATTGCTTCCGGGGGTGCGGGAAATATGGAACATTTCGTGGATACTTTTACAAAAGGAAAATCAGATGCTGCTTTGGCGGCAAGTATATTTCATTTCAAGGAAATAGGTATACCGGAGCTTAAATCCTATTTGAAAGATAAAAATATTGTGATCAAACCGAGTTAATCAGTGAGTAATTTTGAATTATTAATAAATTACGAATTTCAAATGATGAATTACGATTGGTGACAGAACTTCAACACTGATAGTACCGATGTCAGACACCTTGATGGTGTCAGTACATCTTGTTTGATCGAAGTGACTGTTGAATTCTAAATGAATTATGAATTTCGAATGATAAATTACGATTGCAATGAAACTTTAACACTTCAACACCTCAGATCAGTTATATGATAGATATCAGCGGGGCTTTTTAGGACTTAAGGTTATACTAAAACCCGAATGCTGATACCTAAGCGCTAGTTGGCAATTAACAGAAAGATTAAAATCGATTAAATAAAAGACAATAATTCACCGATGAAAATAGATTTTGAAAAATCAAATGGCTTAGTTCCGGCAATCATTCAGGATGACAAAACGTTAAAAGTTTTGATGCTGGGATACATGAATGAGGAAGCGCTTGAACAAACCCGGCAATCCGGGAAGGCCACTTTTTTCAGCCGTTCTAAAAACCGGCTTTGGACAAAAGGTGAAACCAGCGGTCATTTTCTTTATGTAAAGGAGATCAAAGTTGACTGTGATCATGATACACTTTTGATAAAAGCTGAGCCTGCCGGTCCAGCCTGTCACACAGGTGCCGATACCTGTTGGAACGAAACCAATACCGAGAATCCACTGGATTTTCTTCTGAACCTTCAAAGGACCATACAAGACAGAAAAACTAATCCGGATGATGCATCCTATACCAGTTCTTTATTCAAAAAAGGCATCAATAAAGTGGCTCAGAAAGTAGGAGAAGAAGCTGTGGAACTGGTGATAGAAGCTAAAGATGATAACACGGAACTTTTTTTAGGAGAAGCCGCGGATCTCATTTACCATTTTACGGTGTTACTGACAGCCAAAGGTTTTGAGCTTGAAGATGTGATTGACACATTGAAGAAAAGAGTGAAATAAAACTGGTTTTCATATATTGATGTTTTAGCACCATTAAGCCGACTGAGTGATAGTAAGCTTTTGGGTATCAGCATTCAGGTTTCAGGAATATTTTTTAAAGGAAGGGAATATGCTTTCTCCTCGTCTTATAACTGCTTAGCTTAAGAGATTTTCAGGTACCACTAGGTCATAATTCAAGTAGAATCATTGAAATTGTAAGCCCATGTTCCAGCATGGACAAGAATTTTGTTAAAAATCCATTAGATTAAAGGTTTAAAATAGACATATACACCATAACATGGTGTTTAGCCAGTTTTTTTGCTCGATTTGAGTTCCTTATGAATAAATTGTTGAGAATTCCAAGTTGGTTACTTTTCATCTTGTTACTCGTTGTTCCAGCTACCTTCTCGAATAATGAAATGGGAGAATATTTTCAAGTTACCTTTGGACTTATTATGGTTGCTTGGATGATTAAAGTGAACGAAGAGATGTTTCTCCGAATCAAAGGCAAACCTTCAATTAAATTTAATCTATTTGCATTTGGGCTAATTTTTGCCTTCTGTTACTTCTCTGCCATAATTTTATTAACTGATGGTTATAGTATAAGTACTGAAAAAGACAACTATGCTGAGTATGGCTGGCTAATTTACATTTATATCCCTGGACACTTAATTTCGTTTGCTGGATATCTCTATGGACTTCATTTCACAGCCTACTCAATTCATATTTTAGAAGAGCAACTGTTTGATAAGCGAATCGACTATTCCAAACTCCTAGCTGCTTTATTTTTCTTCCCTATAGGATTATGGTGGACCCAACCGAAAATTAATAGAATTTTGAGAATTGATTTAGAAGAAGAAACATAATCTAACCTAAACATGAATAGGGTTTCATCGGTCAAGATTTTTTATGAGAGTTGGAAAATCCGTCGCCCTTAATAAATTTGGAACAAAGCGTGGCTAAGTGTGTGATGTAAGGTTATTACTTTCTAGTCCTCACTCATCATCGCTAGGCGTTAATTGAAACAAAATAAAACCCTATGAACATTGAACATTTTGAAAAACTGGAGAACATGTATTTGAATGCTAATGTAAACTCTCAAATATTTGACACCACAGAATGTACAATAGAATTAGAAAAGGCTACAATTTCACTCATAATTTCTGAAAAGTATTTTCACGCTTTAGGAGCTATTCATGGTTCGGTATATTTCAAACTTTTGGATGATGCAGCATTTTTCGCAGTAAACTCAATAGTCGAAGATGTATTTGTTCTAACAACATCATTTAATATTAACATCATAAGACCTGCAAATTCCGGAAAGATAACAGCAGTGGGGAAAGTAAGATATAAGTCAAGGAATTTGTTTGTTGCAGAATCGACCCTATTCAATGAAGCAGGAAAAGAAATAGCTTTCGGAACAGGAAACTTTGCTAAAAGCAAAATTGGATTGTCCAGGGAAATTGGATATGAATAAAAAAAATTGGCTTTTTTAAATTAAATTAATGTCAGCAATTTTTGATATAAACCGGTTTTAGAAATACTAATTATCATTAAAATGGAACACTTAATGTCCATAGGTGTATTTTTTGGAGGCCTGGGAATCTTGCTTTGCAGTTTTGGAGTCCTTTGGTTTGTCTCAGTTTATCAAAAAATAAAGACACCAAGAAGCGAAAGATAAAAAGGATTGCCTCTCCTGGTAGCTTCAGCAAAGTAATCTTACGACAGGTAGAGGACTACTCCTTATATGCTAAGGCATAGCTTTGCCACCCATTTGCCGGAAGCCGGCACGGATTTACTATATATAAAAAAGCCGTTTGGACAGAACGGTGCGATAACAACGGAATGTATACTCATGCGACCATGCAGAAAATTAATGAAATAAAAAATTAACTAGATTCGTAAACCAGATATAGTGTGAATAAATGCCACTGGTGGCATTTAGCTAGTTGTTAGCGATAAACAAAACGCAATTAATCACTATTAAAATAAATCAGAATTTCATTTTCTTATGTGCACCAAGTATTAAATAATTTAACAATGAGAAATTATCACTTTATTTATTTAGTACTTGTATTTGCAATGTTCTTGAATACATGCAATACTAAAAACCAAAAGTATAATGAATCATCACCTAAAGAGGAATCCTATCTTGGCTAAAAACCACCAGGCTTGAAAGCTGAAATTTTTGCTCCGGGCATTGTTACAACAGAACACATGGAATTTTTCGGCAGCTTTACACCAGATTTAAAAGAGTTCTATTTCAAGAGAAATGGTGGAAAATATAAAAAATCTACGTTAGTTGTCATTCGATACAAGAACAATCGATGGGTCGAGTCTGTTGTTTCACCCGCTGAGGCCTCTGTCGGAGAACCATCTATTTCTCCTGATGGTAACACCATTTACTTGGATTCCAGATATATTAAGCGAACCAATTCTGGTTGGTCAGCCGTAAAAAGTCTTGGAGCACCCTTCAAAGACATTCCCATCATGCGGCTTACGGCTTCCGTCAATGGCACCTATGTTTTTGATGAACGAGAAGAAATTGGCACTATTCGCTATTCCCGATTGATAGATGGAAAGCGTGAAGCACCAAAAGCATTCGGCAAAGAAATCAACACAGGAAAATGGATTGCTCATCCCTTCATCGCTCCGGATGAAAGTTATTTGATTTGGGATTGTGAACGAGAGGGTGGTTACGGTGATTCGGATCTATATATCAGCTTTCGTCAGGAAGACGGTTCGTGGGGACCCACTATAAATATGGGGAAAGACATAAATACTGAACGTGAGGACATATATGGCAGTGTCACACCAGACGGGAAGTATTTATTCTTTCACACTTACTTAGAGAAAGGGAAAGCAAACATTTATTGGGTTGACGCCCAAGTTATCGAGAATCTTAGGAACCAATAAGAACCACTAACTGTAAATGCCAATCACTAACAATGTGTATGACGTTTATTGCTGGTAAAAGCTGTCAACGTAGCTGATTAGTAGCCGAAGAAAGAATATGGTAAGTAGCATTAGCAATCTTGTAAAGCAAGGATTTGTCCGATTTCTGAATGACGAAGAAATGCTTCTAGCAGAACCAGGAAAAGAGCTAGTAGAAGAAACACCAAAAAGGTAAAACGGTGTGCAACAAATGCCGAGCTCCATAGGCTAACAGAGTCATTTAAAAAGATTTGCAAGAGAAGCTATTTTTTAATGATATTTGGAAAGGCTGAGCCTACGGAACTTAGCTGTACGTTAGCCCGCATGTTAATGGATCAAATTCTTTTGTTAAAGGTATATCAATATTTCAAAAAGGTTTCTATTCACTTTGTTGTATGGTTTTTGGCCTTCATTTTTTGGGGGTTAATGCGGCAGTTTGGTCACGAACTGGTTGATGGACCAGATTTGGGAATTGGCGAATTGGTTTTGATCTATGCCATGCTAGCCGTATGTGCCGGAATTGTTTTTGCTTCTGTAGACGTTTTGCTACCTACCAATTTTTCAAAACGGACCTCTTTTGGAAAGGCAGTACTATTTAGAACTGCAATCTATTTTGTGATCTTTATTTTTCTGGTCGTTTTAGGGATCTCTGCGTTTACCTTCTTCGATGAAAAGGAACTGAGTTTACATGAACGTTATCGTTTTATTTATTCGAAAGAAATGCTATTGCTGCTTTTCTATTGTTCCCTGGTGGTTTTCCACATCCATTTTGTCAGAGAGCTCGATCGAAAATTCGGTAAGGGAAACTTGCTGAAAATGCTCTTAGGTTCTTTTCATAAACCCAAAGAAGAGGATAGGGTTTTTATGTTTTTGGATCTGAAATCTTCGACTTCAATTGCTGAAAAATTAGGACATCTGAAGTACAGTCAAATGATCCAGGACTGTTTTTTAGATCTGGAGGCCGTATTTGAGTACAAGGCAGAGGTTTATCAGTATGTCGGAGATGAAGTCGTATTGACATGGACAAAAGAAAGTGGTGTTGCAGCATCCAATTGTCTGTCTGCCTTTTTCAATTACAGAAAACGTCTCAAAGAGCGATCGAATTATTATAAAGCGCGTTACGATGTCATTCCTCAATTTAAAGCGGGATTAAACGTGGGGCAGATTGTTGTTGCGGAAGTGGGAGAAAAAAAACGAGAGATTGCCTATCATGGTGACACCATTAATACAGCTGCCCGGATTCAAAGTGAGTGTGGAACACGTGGAGAAGAAATCCTGATTTCCAGGGCCTTGTTTGAACTTGTTTCCCAAGATGATAGGTATGACTTTAAATCTAAGGGGGAGGTGCAATTAAAAGGTAAACTCCTGAAGACGGAAATTTATAGTGTAAAAGAAAAAGAAGACTAGGTTGACAATGTACAAAATGTTTTGGGGAGGCAGGCCTATGATTGTAGCAACTTCGGGGTTAACAAATAGAAAAGTCGTGGGAATGTGGTTCTATTGTTAGGAATTGACAGTCTTGAATTTATTGACTAGAAGTGGGCAAGTAAGGACTTATAGTGCGCCTTAAAGACTTAAACAAGAGCGAGAGCCTGAGCTACAAGTCCAAAGTCAATAGTATGTATAACATGCTCGAAACATTAGGGAAAACCAAAGGTGATTTAGCCAAGTAGGAGCAGACGCTCTTGTAGATAATGAGTCGTAGGACCACGGTGCTTCCTGTGACTAAATGATTTTGATATTAGACGTAAAAAATGGTTCAAACTTCATCTGCTAAACTATTGAGGGTAATGCACAATAGAGTTCTATCATCTTTGATTCTATTAATCCTGTCTTGCAATTGCTTGATTGCTCAAACTTCTATGGTCAGTCTTGATTCGTTAGGAAAGATACTGGAAAACAGGCACTCTACTACTTTTTTTAAAGACCTTGCCAGGGTTATGTACAAATTGGATTACCATGAAATTTATAATTCACCAGATTTAAAGGCCCCATTAATGGAATTACTTGATGAAAAACTTTATAGAGAAAGGAGTTTAAACCAAGTGAGGAATTCGTATGGCAATGATCAAAAATATATAAATAGAAAAATTAAAATGAAAGTAGGGAAAGACATCTTCCCTTCCATTCAATCCAATCAAGCGCTATATAGTGTTTACAAGGATTCAATACTCAATGAATTACTTGAAAATTATGATCAGGAAAATGAGACTTACTGGCCGTACCAAGAAGCAATCACGCTTCATTCTTATATCGCCTGGCCGGAATCTTATACTGCTATTAAAAATTGGTGGCAAAAAACTGGTAAAGACCAAAAAAGTATTTTTTATCTACCATTGGTAAAAATGAGGTCTCCAGAGGCATTAGCCTTATATGATCACAAAGTGGCTCGGATTGTGGAAACAAATGGGGAAAACCAATTTTTAAATCTTCTATATTCAGAACTTTCAGGTGAAATCAACAATTCATATAGTATTTTGAAATTACAGGAACTACTGACAGTAAACAAATCTTTCATGGCACTCTCTGAGGGTGGTTCGGAATTACCATTTAATTGCGAAGTAGCTAGATACCTCGTTTCAATTGCCAACAGAGACCTCACTGAAAAAATAGTATTGAAATCTAGTACTGGTTGCGAAAAACTAGTTAACTCCAAAAACGAACTAGCAAGAGTTGTTTCTCTATTGATTGCATTTTATGAAGAGAAAGAAAGCTATTGGTATAAGCAAATGCCCTACTGAAATGAAGACAAAGTTCTTGATTATTCTACCATTACTGCTCGGTAAATCCCCTTTTATCTCAGCTCAAGCTGAGAATGGTTTGAGATATGTTTTATTAGTTGGCAATCAAACCTATCAGAGCACAATAATTAAGAAAGGTACTCATTTGGGTGTTGAAAGAAACAGAAATAACCTTGGTGTTCAAAAAAGGAATAGTCTTAAGAAGGAAATACCGGTTATAACAGATCTTAGTGTATCTTCAGAGTCACCGAAGTATGGATTACCAAATACATGGGCTTATACAAACGCTATATTTTACCCTATAGGCTTTAGTGAGGGTAATAATAGGAGTTACCCATCCTTTGGTTTATTTAGTATAAAAGAAGAGTCACTCGATACACTGAACCTGAGGATAAAAATAGAAAATGATATTCAAGAGATTAATGCACAATTTAAAACAGAACAGGAGCAATTTAAATATTACTCCAAAAGGGCCATAGCTCTGGCAAAAGAAAGAAAAAGAATAGATGTATTACCGCTAAGGGCCCTTTTCCGTAACCTAAAAGGAATTTCAAACTCCCAGAAAATTCAAAAAGGTATAGTATCCTATGATCTATTAATAAACGTTAATTCTGAAATAGAACTTTTTATCAGAGATCCTTGGCATTTTGCTCATTGGAAAACAAATTATCCAACAAAAACGGGCAAAGAAGCAAAATGGGAAATTGTAAAGGCCTATACAAAAGACAGTGTTTATCTATATAGAGAGTTTGTTTCTCATTTCGAAAATATGCCACAAAGTAAAAACTTTGTGTATCGGTCTATTTCAGATTCTGCATTCTATCAAGGTAAGTTTAAATGCGTACAACAAGGAGAAACTATATTTTTAATAAACTTGAAACATGGAGGTATCTATCTCTTATCAGAAAACTCAATTAAAAAAGTTGCTCAAGTAGATATTGGTAACTCACTCAGCGCGCAAAAAAAACAGGTTTTTATAGAAGACAGAGAAAAACAAGTGTTAGTTTTTATTGGTTCCGTTCAAATAATTGATGAATCCAATGCTCCGGCCATCAAAATCATCAATGGTGAGCAAGCTCTAATGAAATGGTTGCCAGGATCCTTTTAAGCAAAGAGAAATATTAAACCTTCAAACCAATTTGAGGAGAAGAAGCTGAGGAAAAAGAATAAGTGACGCTCATAGTATCTCTTTAAGGGTATTTATCCGCTCGTTTTCTTTTTTTCTCTCCAACAAAAAGTTAGACGATTTTTCCTCCCTAATCAAACATACGTCCTCTTGGGCCAGATGGGCGTACTCCTCACATGCCAGGATACAATTCTTCAAGAACAACAGAGATATACACTCATGTGGCTGTGAAGAACATTAATAAAATAAAAAATTTGATAGATTCGTAAACAAGATACAATGTGGCTAAATGCCACTGGTGGTTTTTATTCGAATGTTATGCTCTATCTGCAAAATATCCCACTTATCTGCCGTCAAGAAACTGATGTGCTTTCTACTACCTCTTTCTCGTAGGAACTTTTTACCTGTACAGCGCAGCACGAATCGGATACTTTGAATGCACCGGCAGATAAGCTACTTTTATCGGAGTATAAAAAAGTCCAGGGTCACAGTGCCATATCTAGGCGCTGGTATTAATTTCAAAACTTTATGATTCATTTAAAAAAAACATTTTATTTAATAGCTATTTTATTAGCCTCATGTTCTCAAGAGAAAACAGGAACAATTAATTTTCGTGAGAAGGATACCTCAGCCTCCAATTATGAAGTTTTTTATGAAAGTGGAAATTGGGATCATCCTAATTACAGTAAGGCGTTTGAATTTTATGGTAATCAAAGAGCAGTTATTGAACTGCCAGATCAAATAGCTGGTAATGCACAAGTTATTATTCCATGGCGTAGAAGAGATAATAACCCCGCTGAAAAAGACATCATTATTGTAGACACAAAAACAAATACAGTTGTCGAAAATAGGTATATTCTTGAAATTAATAATGAATATGGACATCTAATCTTTGAACCCAATAATCAATCATCCTTATATTATGTATACTTTCTTCCACATAAATCTGCTGGTTCATATTATCCAAAGCTAACGTACAAAAAGCCAACGGAAACCCAGGATAAAACATGGTTGTCAGAAATAAAATTAGGTAATAACGAGATAGCGGACTTACCCAAAGCGAAAGTAATCAGCATTCAATCAATAGATGATTTTCATAGCTTTTTTCCAATGGAGGTAATTGCGACTCAAGAAGAGGTGTCAAAATTTATTGAGAACAATGCTAAACCTTATTATTTGTTTCCGGAATATCGTGAATATCCAATTCGGTTGACGGATTATCTACCTGTACGTTGGATTGCCGATACAGTAGAAGTTAACGGAATTTCAGATAGCGTTTTTAAGGGAGAGTTTTATTCATTTCAAATAGGGGTATTCTCACCGAAAGAGAACCTGCAAGATATTAGCATAGATTTCACCGATTTTGAAAGTGAATCGGGAAATCGCATTTCAAAAGAGATGATAACCTGTTTCAATAAAGGCGGTATTGATTTAAATGGAAATTCGTTTGATAAGGAAGTCTCTGTAACCAGTGGTAAAACGCAAGCTTTGTGGTTTGGAATTGAGATTCCGGAAGAAATAAAGAAAGACTCATATATGGGCAATGTTATCATAGAGCCCAAAGGGTTTGCTGCTGATACCGTTTTTGTAAAACTAAAAGTCTCTTCTGATAAGATCACCAACTATGGAGATGATACTCCTAAAAACATGTCTCGATTACGTTGGCTAAATTCAACTATTGGTACAGACAAAGATTTTATTATTAAACCATACGAACCGGTAAAAATATCAAATAAGAAAATCAGTATTCTAGGTCGTGAGATTATGCTAAATGAATATGGTTTTCCCGAAAATATTTTGTCTTACTTCACCCCTGAAATGACAGGACTGAAAGAAAGTAGTGAGCCTATATTAGCCCGGCCCATACGATTTGATGTTGTGGATGAAAATGGACACTCAACACAATGGGAACCTAATTCTTATGTTATCCAACAAACATATAAGAGCGTTGCTAATTGGACATCAAATGTGAGTTCAGATGATTTTATAATGAATGTATCCGGCACTCTGGAATATGACGGTATGTTGGATTATAAAATAAAGGTAATCGCCAAAAAAGATATAGGGGTCAAGGACATTAAGCTTCAAATTCCAATGCAAAAAGAAGCTGCCAAATATATACTTGGGCTAGGACAAAAAGGCGGGAAATTTAAGAATAGCATTTCATGGAAATGGGATGTTACAAAACATCAGGAAGGTGCATGGTTGGGAAATATTAACAAGGGTATTCAATATGTACTAAGAGATGAGAATTATAGCCGCCCACTAAACACTAACTTCTATCAGGCAAAACCTTTAAATCTTCCAAATTCATGGTTCAATGAAAATAAAGGGGGAATTAACATCACTGCAAAGAATGATGTTGTTAATGTAGAAAATTACACTGGCGCCAGAAAAATTAAAAAGGGTGATACGCTTAATTTTAATATTCGCTTTTTAATTACCCCATTTAAACCCATCGATATTAAAGAGCATTTTAATACAAGATTTGTTCATAAATATGTGCCTGTAGATTCTGTAGTTGATATGAGCGGTACCATTATAAATATCCATCATGCCAACGATATAAACCCATATATCAATTACCCATTTTATAATGTAGATAAGCAAAAAGCCTATATTGAAGAAGCACATAGTAAGGGGATTAGAGTGAAGTTGTATAATACCATCAGAGAGCTTAGTTACAAATCACATGAACTTTTTGCCCTGAAGAGTCTTGGAGACGAAATCTTAAATGATGGTCAAGGAGGGGGACACAGTTGGTTGCAAGAGCATTTCAAATCAAATTATCATTCAGCTTGGCATGCTACAAGTGTAAATGATGCTTCAATACTCAATAAAGGTAATTCAAGGTGGACTAATTATTATGTTGAAGGGATTAACTGGCTTGCTAAAAACAATAAAATCGACGGGCTTTATTTGGATGATATCGCTTTTAGCAGAACAACTGTAAAACGTATGGTAAGTGTGATTAATAAACATAGAGATTCATTTGTAATTGACCTTCATTCTGCCAATCAATTTAGGCATGATGATGGGTTTATCAATAGTGCATTTTTATATATGGAGCATTTCCCCTTTATATCCAGGCTTTGGTTTGGAGAGTATTTTGAATATGATTTAGCACCCGATTACTGGCTTACAGAAGTTTCGGGTATTCCATTTGGCCTAACAGGAGAGATGCTAGAAAAAGGGGGGCATCCTTATCGTGGTTTGGTGTTCGGAATGACAACCCGAGTTTATCACATCTACAGTCCACAAGCACTTTGGAAGTTATTCAATGAATTTGATATAGCTAATAGTGAAATGTTAGGCTATTGGGTAGATAAATCGCCAATTAAAACAAATACGAAAAATATCAAAAGTACAATCTATTTGAATCAAGATAAAATACTCATCGCCATCGGTTCGTGGTCAGCTGAAGATGAAAGCGTGGCATTAGAAATTGATTGGAAAACTTTGGGTATTGACAAAAAATCTGCACGTTTAATTAGTCCTGAAATTAAAGGGCTTCAGAATTTTAATACATTTGAAATTAACACCCCTATTACAATTGGAAAAAATAATGGACTAATACTTATTTTAGAAACAAAAAAGTAAATAAGAATTAAAAAAACTACCCACAATAACTATATGCAATGCCTTACGGGACACTGCGCATAGCCCAACCGTTGTGTGCAACCCTAATTAATATTATCTAATTATAAAAATCAATCATTTTAACTATGGCAAATACGCTGGACGATTTATTAGATGATGCAAAGAAAAAGGGTTCTGAAATATGGAGTAATATTAAAAGTAAGGGTAAGGATAAACTAAAGAATGGTATTCAGAACTTGAATGATGCATTACCGGAAATTGAAGAAGCTGGTTTTGAACTCATCCGTTTGGATGCTGATATTGCACTTCTACCTCGTCTATTTGCACGCTTTAAGCAAGTACGCTTGATTAGCAATGAAGAACGAGAAGCTATTCTAACCAAAACAAAAAAAAATAAATTTTTGAATTTCATTTTGCTTGGCTTGTTCAAGGCTGTTGATATCAGGAATGAAGTTAAAATTGATAATATGGACTTAAAGGAGATCGAATTGGAGATTGGACTAACTCCCTCCGCCAAGCTCATATTCCGCAGGGAGGATAGAATAAATTTACTTGAATAAATCATGGTCAATGATAAAAAGAGTAGACGATGGGATATTGACCAGACTTTGAAAGAATCTATAAGCCAAAATACAATGAAAGCTTATACAAAATCAAAATATGGAGGACCGGAAATACTTCAACTGGAAGAAGTAGAAAAACCATCTTTAAAAGATGATCACATTTTGGTTAAAGTTGAAGCAAATTCAGCCAACCCTGCTGACTGGCACATTCTTCGAGGAAAGCCTTTTTTTGCACGCTTCACATTTGGATTGTTCAAGCCTAAAGATAAAATCCTTGGAGCTGATTTTGCAGGCATTGTTGAAGAAGTTGGAAATAATGTAACAAACTTTAAAATTGGAGATCGGGTATTTGGAGCGACGCTTAAAGGAGGAACATTTGCCGAATACACTTGTGTACCGGCAAATGTTTGTGGCATTATTCCCGAAGGATCTGAATTTCCTGAAATGGCAAGCACCCCAATAGCCGGGATTACGGCTCTACAGGCACTCGTTACTCATGGACAAGTTAAAGAAGGTGAATCGGTTTTGATCAATGGTACTTCGGGAGGTGTTGGTCATTTTGCTGTACAAATTGCCAAAGCCTATGGTGCTAAAGTAACCGGTGTCTGTTCAAGTAAAAACAAGGACTTTGTGAAGGGTCTAGGTGATGATGAGGTTATTGCGTACGATAAAGAGAATATTCATAAACACAATGGCAAATATGATCTCATTGTCGACACCCATGGTAATCTTTTTATGCAGGACTTTAAACGCATGGGGAAAAGAGGTGTGCTGGTCGGTTTTACCACAATGAAGCATATGATGTGGTTACTCATTAAAGCAGGTTTTAGTAAATTTCCTTTAGTTCAGTTTACAGCAGAAGCCAACACAAAAGATATAGAGACCTTATCGACGTTGATACAGAGCAGAAAAGTTAAAGTTCATATTGACAGGATCTACCCATTTACTAAGATCCCAGAAGCCATAGGCTACATTGAAGCTATGCGAACCAGAGGAAAAGTGGCTATGGTTTGGGATGTCATTGAAGAGATGGAAGGTGTTAACGAAGTAGCAAAAAGCACAAGCAGCGAACAATAGGTATAGTGCATAATACCCCTCGGAATGCTACGACGCCATACATGGATCGACCTGCAAATGGCAAATCAAGTGATTCATTCTATTGACTAGTGCAACTAATCTTACCTTATTCTGTCTTTTGGTGAAATAAATCTTGAACTGACCCAACAGTGATATGAAACCCCTGATCCTAATACTAAGTTTATGCTTGTTTTCTTGTTCGAACGGACAAACGCAAGCACAGGATAGACTTAGACAACCAATCCCCGGGCTGCCTTTTGCGTCCCTGGAAGACTCGGGTTTTGACAAAGATTCAATTGAAAACCTTTTAAGGAACATCAATGATACCCCACCCAGTGACTTTAGGGGGCTAGTTGTTATAAAAAACAACCGGATAGTCATTGAAGAATACTTTAATACTTTTTGGAGAAATTCTATTCATGATATCAGGTCAGCAGGAAAAAGTGTAACCAGCATGCTTTTGGGTATAGCATTGAAAGATGGCCTGGTACAAAATTTAGAGCAAGATGTTTATTCATTTTTTCCGGAAAACAAATATCCTTCCCTCAATGAGGATTATAGACAAGTTAAACTTAAACATCTGCTCGATATGTCTTCAGGGCTGGATGCTGATACCGATAGACCCCAAACTACTGGTCATGCTGTAAATTGGATTGCAAAAGACAATTGGAAAGACTATCTTCTCAATGTTCCCTTAACCTCCACGCCCGGAAAAAAATGGGTTTATGCAGATATCAATCCCCTTCTGATCGCTGCTGTAATCGAGGAGACCTCAGGTATGAGCCTTAAGGATTATGCCAGGAAAAAACTGTTTGGCCCTTTGGGAATAGAGCAGTTTTATTGGTATACAAATGCTGCAAACCAGACCGGAGCTGCAGGTAATTTGTATATATCAACATTGGATTTTGCTAAACTTGGAGTGCTGGTCCTGAACGAGGGAAGATGGAAGGACACACAGATTATTGACCCGGATTATATCAAGAGTTTGTCCAATGAAACATTTGATCTTTCCGACAATAACCCTTACGCAGACGCCTATGGAATGCTGTGGTATAAATCTCGAAGAACTTTTGGAGGGAAAAAAGTGGCGTATCTATTTGCGTCTGGAAATGGGGGCAATCATCTGATAGTTATTCCTAAAGAAGAAATGGTCATTGCATTAACATCCAGCGCCTACGGACAAAGATATGCGCATCGAAGGTCATACAATATCATGGGCAAAATTCTCGCCTCATTAAAATAGATGGCAGCGTATCTTTGTGAAGATAAAGCAGGTAACAAAGGATATAGCATATACCTCTTAGTAGTTCTTAATACTGATTTAAAACCTCTTATATTGCGGATGTTTCAAAAAGTCCAGTGGCACCTACGATATCTGGATCGTTATATGCAAGTTTAGAAAAGTGAATATGGACGCAAAAAGCAAATGAGAACTCCTGAAAAACAACTAAACCTGCGATTACGTCATCCTGACTATCAAAAGTTTTTAGACATCAATGAACATGAATCCGAAAGAGTTAAAAAGCACTATCGTTGTTATTTAGATCAAAAATATGGGAAAGCAGCATTGCAAACATTAGACATCTTCCCAGCCAATATCAGAGGTGCACCCATTTTGGTATTCATACATGGAGGTTATTGGCGTGCATTGGATAAGAAAAGTTACGGTTTTGTAGCAGCTCCTTTTGTAGAAAATGATATGACCGTTTGCGTGGTGAATTACAGACTTATTCCAACAGTAAATATGGAGATGCTTTTGAATGATATCAAAGATGTAATAAACTGGATTCAAAAAGAAGCATTTCAATACAACGGAGATCCTGGTGCAATGATTCTTTCCGGCCATTCCGCAGGTGGGCATCTGGCCTTGATGTCCTATCTGATGAACGAAGGTTTAAGATCAAGTATTCAAGCAATTTGCAGTCTGAGCGGTATCTTTGATTTAGCGCCAATAAAAAACAGCTACCTTAATGAGGTATTACAACTGGATGAAAACGATGTGGAAAACTTCAGTGTCATAAACCAGGATTTATCTGCTATAAAATGCCCTGTTCTATTAAGTGTAGGATCTGATGAAACTGATTTCTTTATTGGACAATCCAGGAACCTGTATACCGAAAACAGGTCAAGGGCTCCAATAGAATACTATGAATACAAACAACTAAATCATTACCAAATAGTGCATAAATTGGGACAAGAAGACAGCCCTTTGGTAAACTTCATACTGGGAAAAATGAACAATAAAGAATGTAATAAAAAATAAACGCGATTAAAAAGGGTGTCTATTCGAACCGTTATTTTTCATTGCAAAATTTAACGGAATGTAATTTTACTTCATTCCGTTAAATTTTGGTTTGTTATTATTTATTGATTTAACATCTTTTCAAATCCAAATATATTGGGTGCAAAAGTGGCGTTAAGCCCCATTCCCTTTGCAGCTTCTTTCATCTCTTCAGGAACGTCACCGCAGAATAAGAATTCACCCGGAATAGCGATTGCCAATAAATTCTCAAAATGTCCTGCTGCAGTGGTCCCTAAATGAAACCCTACGGCATTTGCATCCGCAAACAGATCCATGACAACCAATTTGTTCTGACTACTATCAAAATAGCATTCCACTTTTAAAGCTCCTGGCTCGTTGGCTTTCATTTGGTCTTTTACTTCTTTGTAGATGTTTTTAAGTTCTTCTGATTTTCCTTCTTTGGCAGTCCAACTATAGACTACCATAACTTCTTGATTTTCCATAATACTTGATTTAGCTAATGATTACAATACAAATATATGGCGTAAATAGTCAAGTTTGAGGTGTCTTTTACGACATATCATAGGGTTGTTTACGCCAGTATAGTTCTTTACCTTTGTACTTTAATCTTTGACAAGATGAAGCATATAAGTATTATAATACCCGTCGGTGACTCCATTGTAGATACCATAATTGCCCCTTACAACTTACTGCGAATGGCAAACACATATTACCAGCGAATTCATAGCCGTAGTGAAGCTCTTTTTAGAATTGATTTGGTAGGACTCTCAAAAACTGCTGTTAAGTATCAGGGAGTGTTTAGTATTGCTCCTACAACCACAATCGATAAGGTTGGACATACCGATTTAATAATTGTAGCTGCCATCAGCGGAAATTTGGAAAAGGAAATTGAAAACAATGCTGCCTACATTAGTTGGATAAAAAAACAACGTATTGAAAATGGGGCAGAAATCGCCAGCCTGTGTAAAGGTGCATTTCTGTTAGCGGAAACAGGCCTCTTGAATGGGAAATCATGCTCAACACATTGGACGGCTCACAATCAATTCAAAGTTAGGTACCCGAAAGTGAATTTGATTCCTGAGAAAATAATCAGTGAGGACAATGGAATTTACTCAAGTGGAGGTGCATATTCTTTTCTCAATTTCATGCTTTTCCTGATTGAAAAGTATTATGGAAGAGAAGTTGCCATTCAATGTTCGAAAGTTTCCGAAATCGAGTTTGATCGGATTGATCAATCTCAATTCATCATTTTTTCCGGCCAAAAGGAGCACAATGACGATGCGATAAAGGAGGCCCAAGTTTTCATAGAAAAAAACTTTGAAAATAATCCAAGCATTCATGAAATTGCTGAAATGGTGAATGTAAGTACCCGTAGTTTCCTCAGAAGATTTAAAAAGGCAACTTCCAATACCCCCTTGGAATATATCCAACGAGTAAAAATTGAAGCTGCCAAGAAAAAATTAGAAGCCACCATGCTTAACATCCAGGAGGTCATGTACGATGTTGGTTATAGTGATGAAAAGGCTTTCAGAAATACATTTCGCAAATATTCGGGCCTATCACCTATAGCGTATCGAAAGAAATATAATCGTGAAATGGCTCTGTAACGTGAAATACAAATCAAGAAACATAACGCGGCGTGAAGAACTATGCTAATGCATTATCTTTACACTAACTGTTTAGATGCCAGACTCGAATTTCTTTTCTTTAATATTGATTACCTTGTGATATGAAATACACTAGCAGCTCATCCACTACTGCTCATTTATAGGGCATTGGCAGCAATGCTGGGCCACTTTAAGAAGGAGAAGCTAAAAATGCAATGAAAAGAAAAGGATAATCAAAGAAAGTAAAATGGTATGAAAACAACACCCGAACACGATGCACGCATTGCAAACATGACATTTGCATCAGTATATCCACATTATGTCACAAAGGTTGAGAACAAAGGCAGGACAAAAGAAGAGTTACTCCGGGTAATAGAATGGCTAACGGGCTTTGATGACAAAAAACTGCAAGAAATGATTCATGAAAAGGTGACTTTTGAAACATTCTTTGCAAATGCAAAATTGAATCCTAATGCTCACCTAATAACAGGAGTAATTTGTGGTTATCGGATTGAAGAAATTGAAACTCCTCTAACAAAGCAAGTAAGGTATTTGGACAAGCTGGTCGACGAATTGGCGAAAGGCAGGAAGATGGAGAAGGTTTTAAGAGAAACTTAAAAACAAATTACAAACGGTATGACTAAAAGAAACGCTGCTGCCAACAATGGCCATAAAGCATAGGCCTGACCAATCAAACCCTTCCTATGCTTCGTAGCCAGAATGTTAGTGTCAAGAGGGATAGATAGTCGGTTCTAAGAAAGTATCATTTGATATTGTTAGAAAGGCTGATTGCCTTGTTTTATTAAGATTTTAGATAAAAGACTCAAGATTAATGTACATTGTACATCCCTGAATAAGGTTGCAAAGTTTGTGTGATAGGATAAGTAAAAAAGATAATGCTTTACGAAAGCAGGGTTTAATGCCGGGCTTAAACAATATATGTTATTAGTCTTTATACTAAATTCTTATTACTGTAGCGAGGGCTTTTTTAGGGGGGACTAGATAAATATGAAAATCCAAGATTATATAGATCGAATCAACTATAAGGGTGATTTAACACCAAATCTTGAGGTTCTAAAACAAATACAAAAGGCTCATACTTTAAATGTACCTTTCGAGAATCTGGATATTCATTATGATAATCCAATTAGTTTGGATATTGATAAATTTTATAATAAAGTGGTTGAAAAAGGCAGAGGTGGTTTCTGTTATGAATTAAATGGATTGTTCCACACTTTGTTAAAGACGATTGGATTTGATTCCAAAATAATTTCAGCGAGGGTTTACGATAACAAAAAAGAGGATTTTGGAAGGGAATATGACCATTTGGCAATAATAATTAAACTGAATCAAGTAGAATATTTGGTGGATGTTGGATTTGGAGAATTTACTTTTCATCCTCTGGAACTTAAGATAGGAAGCATACAATCAGACCCTAGAGGAAATTTTATAATTGAACAATTTGAAAATGAATACTACAAGGTTTCAAAAATAAATGGAGAAATAAAATCTGGTGAATATATTTTTACTAACCGGAAAAGAGAATTAAATGAATTTTCTGAAATGTGCAATTATCATCAGACAGATTCCAATTCTCATTTTACGCAGAAAAAATTAATAAGTAAACCAACAGAAATGGGGCGGGTTACTATAACTGGAAATACTTTTAAAGTATCGGAGGGAGGGGAAACAATCAAGGAATATGAATTCCCTAAAGAGGAGTTTGGAAAATACTTAATGGATTGGTTCGATTTAGATGAATTGCAAATTAAAGCCACTAACATAGAATAGACCTCATTAAAACAGGGTTTATTCAAGCCGTCGTATGCTATAAGAAAAGAATAATATGAGTGACAAATTAGAAAGAAAAGACATTGACCAACCCAAAATTGATTGGAATGAGCATGCTGAGTACTGGGATGATTTTGAGGAGGCAAAACATTATACAAAGCATATAGTTCGCCTATTGACAGCTAGAATCGATGTAGAAAATCGAACCATTCTTGATTTTGGGTGTGGTACAGGTTTGCTTATAGACTACATGACAAAAAAGGCTAAACAAATTGTAGCGGTTGATACTTCAGATAAAATGATTAGCGTCTTGGAAAGTAAGAATTACAACAATGTGGAAACTATCAACGATGAATTATCAAAAGAGTCTATTATTCGGTATCCCGCTCTTCAGAATAAATTTGATTTGATTGTGGCTGTTTCAGTTTGTGCTTTTTTGCCAAATTATTTGGAGGTGCTAACAACTATAAAATCGTTATTAAAGCCTGATGGAATATTTATTCAGTGGGATTGGTTACGTACTGAAAAAGATCCGGATTTCGGATTTACAGAGGAAATGATAAAAGACAATTACGATCGGGTTGGCTTAAAAGTAGAATCTGTTGACATTCCTTTCCATATGACGGAAAATGATGAGAAAATGGAAGTGATCATGGCAATTGGTAAATTATAAAAACGATATGCAACATTGTATATTGGTGATAGGCCTGGAAGGCTACACCCCATCTACGCACTGCTGTAAACAAGCGTCAAAATGAAACTTCAGTCTGGCTTTACAACGCATTAATTCCTCGTATACAAATAAAAAAGAGCATTCATTTATCGACTTTCACTGCATGTTGCACAGATGACGTAAAGATGTCATAAACACGACGTCATCAATGTCTGGCCCACTTGTGTAGATTTGTTTCGAACAATAAAACACCTGATACATTGAGTAACATGGAAAAAGCATCATCAAACCACAGAAAAATATTTAAACGTGCTTTTAGCCTTGCTAAAGCACCCATGATAATTGCGCTGTTTGTTACACCAATTCGTTTTTCCCTTGAACTGGCCGGCTTACCCGAAAATGTCATTTTCATTATTGGATTACTCTGGCTTACTTTGGCATTTGCCATTTACTGGGGGATTCAATTGTACAATGAAAAGCATTCATATCTATTACTCCTTTTGAGTTTAATGATATTTTCACCTGTTTCAAGATTTCCTGTCTTTATACTTTGGTGGATTGATAAGAAGTGGGAAATTGGAACTCACTATGGCTTTTATTTTGACAATTGGCCACAAGCACTGGTAAATCAAGTGGTTTATGGAGCTTTTGTTCAGATCATTCCCGGATTTTTACTGGGTTCACTAACGCTTGCCATTATGAAAAACAGAAAATCTGTTGCAGTTTAAACATATCTTGATCAGAATGAATAATAAGCACTTAGCAATAAAAGTAAAAGAATTAAGAGCTCAAAGAGGCATGTCTCAAGAAACACTCGCAGAGGAGTCAGGCCTGAGCTTGAGAACTATTCAACGGATCGAGAATAATGAAACCAGTCCAACCGGAGACTCACTTAAACGATTATCAAATGCCTTGAATGTAAATCCTGATGAGTTAATTGATTGGACCATAAAAGAAGATAAAAAATATTTGACATTTCTAAATTTATCTGCCTTAACATTTCTATTTTTTCCTTTGCTAGGGATTTTAGTGCCATTCATATTATGGACATCAAGAAAAGGCAAAATCAAAAACATCGATGAATTGGGAAAAGCTTTGATCAATTTTGAGATAACATGGACAATAATGCTGTTTTTTATTCCTTTTTTAATGTTTCTCTTGACAAAGATCGGACTTTTGGAAAGCCTTACTTTTAGCATAATTTTTACTGTCACCGGAATCATGTATTTCATAAATTTAATTTTCATATTACTAAATACATTCAGAATTAGTAATGAAAAAAAGGTGATATACCATCCTATGACCAAATTTTTAAGGTGATGAGCCAGGGGTCAGACTTGGCTGCAGCCCATACCTGGAACGTTTCACAGTTCTATAGTTAATCCCCTTTCCTGAGATTTAGCAAGAATTGAAATGGCATTAAAACGACCATTTGCATCAAAAGTTAGCAACAAAAAAATATTCTTAAATGCTGTGACTATTTTTAGATTGCTGCGAATAATGATATAAACGACTAAATTAGGTGAAGCACAAAAAGTTTGTATCCATTATAAAAAAACACCAGAATTTAATCTATAAGATCTGCAACTCATATTGTAATTCTCAGAACCAAAAAGATTTAGAGCAAGAAATTATAATCCAGTTATGGAATTCTTTTGATAAATATGACGGACGAGTCAAGATCTCCACTTGGATATACAAGATTGCCTTGAACACAGCTATTTCTTACTATCGAAAGAGCTTAGTCGAGAAAAAAAGGTTGTCCTCTATTGATGAATCTTTATTCTCTTTTTCAGGTTACGATTTTGAGATGGATCAGAATGTTAAATTATTATATCAATTTATAGAAAAGTTAAATTATTTGGATAAAGCTATTATCCTATTGTATTTGGATAACTACAAGTATCAAGAAATTTCTGAGATAATTGGGATTTCAAAAACCAATGTCGCTACTAAAATCAACAGGATTAAATCGAAACTTAAAAATCAGTTTGAAAATGTTAAATAAGTGAATTATGGAATTAGATGATTTAAAACCTAATTGGGAAAATTACAATACTATGCTTGACGAGAGCCTGATATTAAATCTGAATGCATTAAAAGAACGAAACTTAAACAGATCGAAAAATGAAATGTTTAAACCTCTTTTCCATGAAATAGCGAACATACTTTTTATTTCTTTAGTTTTAATATTTGTAGGAATCTACTCTATAAAATACATAGATGAACCTCAATTCAGTATTCCTGGATTTATAGCCGTCCTCCTTGGATCTTTTAATATTTACATGGCTTTTATAAAAGTATTCAGAATTTCGAGAATTGAATATTTCAATTCATCTATCATTGAACTTCAAAAAAAGGTTTCTCGTCTCACTCTTCTAATTTTAAAGTTTCGGAAATTTGAAATAGCCATGTTTCCGTTTGCCATAATTTTTATATTACCTATTACATTTAAGGTAATTCAAAATCGCAATGTATATGATGATTTGGGCTTTTTTGTATTTGAGATTATATTCATCATTGGATTGAGTTTAGTAGGAATATTCTGGATCAACAGGAATCTGTACGATAAGAAAATAAGGCAAGTTCAACGATTCTTAGCTGAAATAATAAAATTTGAAAACCAGAATAAATCAGTTACTAACACAAAATAATTGCAATTGAAAAAGCGGTTATTAAAGTCGTCAGAGGCGACTACTTGAGAAACGAATGATTTAAGAGAGCAGACTTACGAAGATTTAAAAGGCTTCATCTTAAACAAAAATGTGAAATGGTCTTTTACATTTTATAACTGTTTTACCTACAATCTAATACATCCATTGCTTCACCCATTCCAAATAAACCACTGGTAATATGGTCTCCTGATACCTCCAAAAGACTAATCTTTTGGTTTCCTTTATTAAGTTGCCTGATTTTCAAATAAAAATTGTTCACAAATTCAAATGGGACGTCTTCATCCGACCTGCTATGAACAAATGTCAGCGGGATATTGATTTTAAAGGGTTTCACGCTGTTCTTGTTCAAAAACTTCATGGCTCGCTTAAAGAGATGGCTGTTTTCATTTCTAAATGCTGGTTGAAAAAACGCATCCATCTGATTAGGCGTCTTCTCATTGAGTTCGGAGATTTTTGTTTTTCCCTTAACAAAGTCGGCAATGAATTGGTCATAGGGTGGCCTGAAGATATTTGATAAATTCATGTCCCAGTGATAATAGTTATGAACTCCAATAATATACGATAGGTACCCTGACTTTATAAATGAATCCTGGCCAATGATATAACGAAAGTTTCTCACGATATCCGTAGGACCCCCAATAGAAATGATGTTCCGGACTGGAATATTCATAAATGAATCATTCTTAAGTATTTCAGCAAATGACAATGCCAGATGACCTCCCTGCGAGAACCCAATGAGATTTATTTCCTGGGAATAACTGATACTTTGTGCTTCCAATAACGCCAGGGAACCCTCAATGAAATCTTGTAAGTGGACGATTGACTTATGCTTATCAAAATAGGTGGGTACCTCTCCCTCACTCACACCATACCCAAAGTAATCGGGAATCAGTGTGATGTATCCGTTCAAAGCTGGTAACGCTTCGATATGGAAGGGGGAGTTCCAGGTAGAGCTTACATTTTGATCGAACTGGGTTCCATGGCAGAAAATCACCACCTTGGGATTATTTTCATTTGAGGGAATGAGTATGCTGCCGCTTAACAATACTTTTCTGCCATGCACGGAGCTTTCACAAATTACTTTGTATGCCTTGATTCCGTTCTTTACATACTTTGAAAATGGCTGATAATGCTCATTGCCATCAATAATCGGTTTTATTTGCTCCAATGAATATTCATAGAGGATCTCAACACCTGAGTTGGAAGATGGTTGAGCATAGATGATTTGTACAAATAGCAATAGTACACTGAGGAAAGTTAGTCTCATAATTAAATTTTGTTTTGATGCCGAAATAAACCAACTCCTAAAGAGGGGTCAACTCAATTAATTATTTGAGACTTCTTTTTTTAAATATGCTGCCGGAGCATAACCTGTATGCTTTTTGAAAGCTCGTTGAAAGGTGGCTTTAGAACCAAACCCACACTCAAGTCCAATGGATAATATGGTCTTCTTTTTTGATTCGAGATTTTTTAATCTTCTTATACAATCTTCTACTCTGTAACGATTTACTAAATCATTAAATGTAATATTTAACTTCTTGTTCAAAATAAAGGATAATTCATGTGAATCTACCCCTAACTTATTGGCCAGGTCTTCTCTCTTCAGATCAGGATTCAAATACAACTTCTCAGTTTTCAATAAACTAATTATTCCACTTTCCAGGTTCTTATCCTTTCTGTACAAATAAGTGGATGAATTAAAAATTCGTGGAATTTGCATGAAACTGAGGATCAGGTAGTATATAAGCATGCCAGCCACGCCGTAGGCTAGTTTCCAAAAAATATCTCCACTTTGGTCATTGAACAAATCAAGCACTCTTGCTGCCAATGCAGCAACCCAACCCAGTAAAAAGATGTATCCTAAATACAAAAGCCTTTTCTCAGCCTGACCTGGATCCTTTTTACCATTCAAATTAGCAATTAATGCAATACTATACGCTATGTTGTATCCTGCCATCAAGAATGACATAAATGTTGCCCATTCATACGAAACGCTGAAATCCCAAATATCAAAAACGATTAATACAATCTTCAAAACTAAAACCGGCAATAAATGATAGTAGAGCCATTTTTGCCATCTTTCACTTTGAAGCAATTGATAAAAAACGAAAAGCAAAGGGCCGAGTGCAAATAGATTCCCATGATTAAGTAGGGCAGTATAAGGTTTTATCGAGTCAATATGGGAGATACTATCAATAGCAATAATTGCTATGATTATTGATAGCAGATAATGCTTATTACTTCTTTTGAGGAGTAGAAAAGAGGTGAGGAATGCGCCTTGCAGAGCGATTATGATAAATATGAGATCAGAATTTCCAAACACGTTTTTCTTTTACCAAATCGTTACGGATTCAAATGTAATAAAATATGTCCCGATATATTCATCTGTAAACCTCTTAAAAATTTGCTAGATTGGTAGACAAGATATATTGGGAGTAAACATCCCCGGTGGTATTTATTCGAATGTAATGGGCAAGAAAAAACTAACTTGTGCGATTAACCATAAATTAGCATTTCCGGATAAAACTGAAAATTATGAAAATTGACCCAATCATAGCAGTATCAAATGTTCCTGAAACTTCTAAGTGGTACCAATCGGTCTTCGATTGTAGCAGTATTCATGGAGGCGATGAATTTGACGTACTGGTAACCAAAGAAGGTGAAATTTTTATTTGTCTTCATAAGTGGAACAAACATGATCATCCAACAATGAAAAATCCGGAAATAGCTGCTGGAAATGGACTTATCCTTTACTTCAGAACAGAAAATATGACTGAAATACGCCAGAATCTGACCAAAATTGGATATAAAGTTGAAAGGGAAATTCAATCGAATCCAAATTCAGGGAAAAGAGAATTCTCCCTAAGAGATCCAAATGGATACTACTTGACAATTTCAGAGTTTCACAAATTTGAAGGGTAAAAGAAAGAACCAGCCCATAACAATGTATAAACAGCATAAAAACAACTATTTATACAGGACGTTATCAGCAATTCGAACAAGTCCACAGGCCTGAGATAGAATGACAAAGAAACAAACAAAACGAATACTCAGAATAGTATTGCTCATTGGGACCATAACCTCCATGTTCTTCGTACCATGGGTTTTGGTATGGGCCTGGATATTACCACTACCAGATACGGTTCAAGAACAAGTAAATGAGGCCATTGATCATGGGTTTGATGGCATTATTGTCTATGTGGATGAGGTAGGAAAACCACCAGCATTTTATGCAGCTGGCTGGCATGACCGAAAAAATAAAATACCAGCTGACCCGCACGCCTTATTCAAGATTGCCAGTATCAGCAAGTTATATGTTGCTGTTGCTGTCACCAAGTTGGTCAATGACGAGCGTTTGTCTTTGGATAAAACGCTTGCTGATTACTTTCCGGAGCTAGTGGGAAGAATTGAAAATGCTGAGAAGATCACCTTGAGAATGATGGTGCAGCATCGGAGTGGCATTCCCAATTATACAGATTCTCATAATTATTGGGTAGCCCCACGAGAAAGCAATAAAGAAAGGCTTGAATTGGCTCTTGATTTGCCAGCCAACTTTGAACCGGGTGAAGATTATGGATATTCAAACACGAATTATTTGTTGATTAGAGAACTCATTGATAAGGTAGTGGGTTATAGTTATCACCAGTATATCAAAGAAGAAATTTTGATTCCACTTAATCTGAACAATACTTTTGGTTCGCTTAATGAAGTGAATATAGACGATGTCATGAGTGGCTATTACGTTGGCTATGACGCTGATTTAAAGACTGACAAGCAGGGAATGTTAGCTTCTGCAGAGGATGTGGGTATATTCTTGAGGGCATTAAACGATGGGTCATTGTTTGATGAAGGGGAACAGGAAATCTATTCTTCAATTTACGTGTATGACCATACGGGATTGATTCCTGGCTATCAGAGTATTGCCAAATACCACAAGGACATAGACGCAGTTGTTATTCAATTTACCAATACAACTTATTTTGAAGGATACAACTGGAATTTATCGGAAATTGTATATAGCCGTATTGTAAAAAAACTGAGAAGGCAAAGAAGCTCATGATAATGTATAAGGGCATTAAAAAACCTTTTGTACTCACCCTTGTAGGCAATTGAAATGCGGAATTCTACTAACGCTATTAAAATAATTATAATTTCCGTATTTGGGCTTCTTGCTTTGGCTAGTATTATTTCTTTTCTATTCGCGTTCTGGATAACTGCATTTGGTGTTGGCTGGTCAGGTGGAAATACTTCGACAGTTGATATATTTTTTATGTGGAGTGGATTGTTACTAACTACTTTCTATTCTATCATGGCTTGCTTTGGGTTAGTAAAAAACAAAAGGAATGGATTTAGATTCGGATATACAATCCCATTAACCCTTTTAGCTTATACTATTATTGGTATCAAAGACTTTAATTTTAAACAAGTATATGATTTAGTGCTATGGTTATCTTTTGTGGGATCCTCTCTATTAACGATTTTCGGTCTGACCAGAATACGAAAATCAACAATCGAATGGAATCAAGCAGAGTCTTTCATCACCGTATCTCTGACTTTAATTTTGATATTTTCAATGTATTTCATGTTTGACTAAAAACTGCCCACAACGCCAGGTAAAAATTAATAGCTCCGTAAGGCCTTGTGCACTAAAGGCCAAGCTACTACATTTACCAATATTCGCTAGCCATATTCATCATTCCAAATTATTTATTTAATTAGGGGCTATAGTTAAATCAATAATGATACAAAGCTCTCTGGTAATCAACGCGCTCATTGTTTATGGAACCTGCCAGGCATTTTTTATTGCAGTCATCCTGTTTAGATCGCAGGATAGAACATTATTCAAGAAATTATTCGCCTCCCTTTTGATCATTGAAGGGATCATTCTTTTCGAAAGGCTTTTAGTAGAGACTGAGCTGATCAACGATGTTCCCCATTTCCTGGGTGTAGCTTACCCCATTAGCTTTTTAAAACCACCATTAATGTTGTTCATGACATTGGCCATCACCATTAAGGGGTTTAAGCTATCAAAAAAATTGTATTTGCATTTCATACCTTTTGGACTGATGCTCCTCATGAATCTACCTTTCTATTTTTTAAGTGGTGCTGAAAAACTGAGAACCGTGAAAGCCTTTATGGAAAAAGTGCCCTCCTATCAGAGTTTTGATTTTTACTTCACTCTGAGTTTTTTTCTATATATCGGCATCTATATTTTTTTAAGTATCAAAAAACTGAACTATCTGAGATTACATGTAACCAACAATGTCTTGGTAAACTGGTATCGTGTTATATTGATCAGTTATTCGATATTTTTATTCTTGCATCTTATTTATTTTTCAATTCAACCAATCGGCCAGTTTAACTTTGCTTTGATCAATCAAATAAGCATGCTGGCTATGACTTTCATCATCCAGTCCATTGCCTTTAAATTGGTAGATAAGTCCGTATTATTTAATGCTAAAGTTCCCGATTTAAGCAATCTTCAGAAAAGGGAGATACACGAAAATTTAATTTTAGAAAAGTTGGGGAGTGATAAAATTTATTTGGACGATACATTAACACTTCAAAAATTTTCCGAATCCATTTCGCTTCCATCATCTTATGTCACCGAACTCATCAATCATAAATTCAATTGCTCTTTTAAAAAACTGATTAATCAGTACAGATTGAATGAAGCGAAAAGGATTATGGAAAAAAACAGGGATTCCAAAAATAAACTGATCGACATCGCTTTTCAGGCCGGATTCAACAACAAAGTTTCTTTTTACCGAGCATTTAAAGAATTTGAGGGAATTTCCCCATCTGAGTACCTCGAAAGAATAATAAAATAAGAAAATCTGTAAAAATTCTGGTTACAAAACTATTTTGTAACCTCAATCTGAATTGATTTCTGTAATTATGTTCCAATTAATTAAATCCGAATAGCAATTATGAAATTCAAAGGTTCAGTAGAAATTGCCAAATCAAGAGATGAAGTTGTGAAATACTTCATTGACCCTAAATATCTTGGAGAATATCAGGATGGGTTTGTAAAGAAAGAGCTGTTAAGCGGAGAGTCAGGTCAGAATGGAGCCGTATCAAAAATGTTCTATAAATATGGAAACCGTGATATGGAATTGACAGAAACCATTACTGCTAACCGATTACCCGATTCTTTTGAATCAAGCTATCATCACAAACATATGGATAACACGATGAAGTGTAAATTCATTGAATTAGATGACCAAAAGACAAGATACGAGTACGAATTTGAGTATACACGCATCAATTGGTTTATGCCAAAACTTATGGCAATCCTATTTCCGGGGATGTACAGAAAACAAGGGGAAAAGTGGATGAGACAATTTAAGGATTTCGTTGAAAAACAATAATTGATTATGTGGGAAGACAAACTTAAAATCTATGATGAATTAATTTCCAAATGTCCAAGGTTTGAAAGAAAAGGCAAAACCATGCCTTATACTTCAGCCAACGGACATATGTTTTCCTTATTAAATAAAGCAGGAGAAATTGGGATTCGATTCTCAAAAGAGGTTCAAAAAAAATACATGGAAGCATTTGATTCGACAATCTTCAAATCATATAATGCTGTCATGCACGGATATGTGCTGATACCGGAACATATGCTTGAGAACCTGGACAATGTTGCAAAATACCTGAACGAGAGTTATGATTATGTAGTGAGCCTCAAACCGAAATAAATGTTCCATATAGCCGATTGTTTTAATACCATTTATACATTATTAACTATTATTTTATTGTATTCATGGGTTAGCACTAAATTTTTTACCACCCACATTTTCGGTGATAGATTTTATTACCTCCATCTTGTTTTTTTCTAGTTTATTCACAAATTCTGCACTTACATTTAGTCCATTCTTGTGTTTTGATGACCATAATATAATTTCGACCAAGATTGGAATCAGGTCTTTTCCTTTTTCGCTAAGAGCATATATTTTCTGAGTTCTCAGTTTTTCATAGACTTTTGATTCAACAATTCCCAAATTTTCCAGTCTTTTTAGTCGATCAGATAAAATGTTCGTCGCAATTCCTTCTTTTGAGTTCAGGAACTCCTTATAGAATTTTTTTCCTTCGAATACCAGGTCCCGAATGACCAACAAAGTCCACTTATCTCCGAGGTATTCAAGTGCGTAGTTTATCGGACAATCCGATCTTAAATTACCTTTTTTCATATAAACACTTGCTTTTTGCAAGTGAAAGTTCATATATTTGTTTCACTTGCTTTTTGCAAGTTAATAAAAATCGCTTCAATAACCTTAAAAACATAGAAACAATGGAAACACTTAAAGTGGACTTAGAAAAGCTCAAAAAACCAACATGGAGCAAAGAAGAGTTGCAAAACGCTGAAGTAGTAGTAGACTTTGTTCAGCACTTAATGAATGATCATGATTTCAAGTACATCAAAGAAAAGTTCGGAAGTCATCCCTACAAACAGCACAATCAGAGCATGGTGGATGGCTTAACGGGTGTGCTTCGGGTTGTGTCAAATTTTGCTAAGCGCTACCCTGACTATACATATGATGTGAAGCACTTATATGTGGATGGACCATTTGTGACAGTTCATTCTCACGCTACCAACAATAAAAAACATCGAGATAATCCTCAAAAAGGTCTGAACATTATGGATATCTGGAAAGTGGAGGATGGAATGATCACCGAGCATTGGGATGCTGTTCAACCCATTCACGGCTCTATGAGATTTCTTTTCTGGGTGATTGGAGGAAAGTTTAGAAACAAGAACACTTATTTCTAGACCGTAATATTTAGGAAAAAGTATATCAATCAATACAAATTAAAGTAAACTAGATGATTATTAAAGCTACCCACAAACTAACTAGTCCCTGCTAAAAAACCCTCACTACAGTAATAAGTAGCAAGAATTTAGTATAAAGACTGATAACATATATGTTTAAGCCCGGCACTTGAACCTAGCTTTCTTAAAATTTAATATCATTATCTTTTTTACTTTATCCTATCACACAAACTTTGCAAGCTTCTTGATCCATTCAATTAAAAGCTTGCAAATTTGGTTGTTTTATTTCTCTGAAAAAAAGAAAAAAGCCAAAGCAATTTATCTTTCATCTTGAGTCTTTATCTAAAATCTTGCCTAAACAAGGCAATGAACCTTTCTTAGAACCGACTAAAGACATGGATCTAGCTGAAACACCATTGCAGATAATGTATGTGAAATCATAGCTGTTTGAACCAACTGAAAGAAAGTTTACTGCTTTTTCATTTCCAACATACTATATATAAAATGCAACTTTGTTGCGTTTGTTGAAAAATAATCTAGTTTTGCAACTTAGTTGCATTAATGAGATTAATTGATGATACTACAACGGAAATCAGATTTAGTAGGTGCTCTGGCCAGTGGTTTATGCCTTGTTCACTGCGCAGCTACTCCTTTTATTTTTGTAGCACAAGCTGGCAAGTCTGCCTGCTGTGAAACTGTGCCAGTATGGTGGGGTGTAATCGATTATTTATCTATAGGCATTTCTGTTTTCGCTGTTTTCGGGTCGGCCAAAACAACGACTAAACAATGGATGAGATATGCACTTTGGATAAGCTGGCTTACCATGTTGCTTGTTATTTTAAATGAAAAGCTAGCATGGACTTCTTTATCCGAAGCATTCATTTATTACCCTGCTTTAGCTTTGGTGATTCTGCATTTATGTAATCAAAAATATTGTCAATGCAATGAGAATAACTGTTGTATTACCAATCAAAATGAAACTGTCTGATCATGAATAAGGAACAAATCGATTTCGTTGGAGATAATCACATTTCCACAAGTATAGATACACCAATGCGCGTCGATGCCTTCGATAAAACGGATGAGATAAAAATCAAGAATATAGAACATTATTTTTCAAAGATAATGGAGGAATTAGGGCTTGATTTATCGGATGACAGCCTATCCGGCACACCTTACAGAGTGGCTAAAATGTATATAAAAGAATTGTTCTATGGCTTGAACCCTAAGCATAAACCTAAGATTTCTACTTTTGAAAACAAGTATGGCTACCACAAAATGCTGGTGGAACGCAACATTACCATCGATTCTTCCTGTGAGCATCATTTTCTTCCTATAGTTGGACATACTCATATAGGCTATGTTCCTAAAAAAAAAGTAGTTGGGCTTTCAAAAATCAATCGTCTGGTTGATTACTATGCCCATCGGCCTCAGGTGCAGGAAAGGCTGTGTTTGCAAATATTAAGGGATCTTCAAGATACGCTCGAAACTAAAGATGTCATTGTGATAATAAATGCCAAACACCTATGTGTATCATCGAGGGGGATCAAAGACAAAAGTAGCTTTACAACTACCATTGAATTTGGAGGCTGTTTTGGAGATACCGCCTTTCGTAATGAATTTCTAAAGCTTGTTAACTCAGAGAATATTGTATAAAGAATGTACCACCGACTACATGGTATATATAATATCTATTCAGAAGGATATCTTAACAATTTGATCAAAAAAGAATCTTAATTTTTTTCAATATAATGACTTAATTGCCAGCTCATATATACCACATCATTAGCACCGACAAGAAAAAAGAGAAAAAATGAATAGAATAATATTTGTTTCCATTTGTACACTTTTTTTGATACTGCAATCATGCGTTGAATCGACCAACGTGAATGACAGCACAGCAATCACGACAAAAATTGCATTTGGTTCCTGCGGTTGGGAAAAACATCCTCTTCCGATATTTAATAATGTTGTCCAAAAAAAGCCTGATTTGTTTATTTTTTTAGGAGACAATATCTATGGTGATACAAAAAACATGGATACCCTTAAGATGAAATATCAACAACTGGGGAGTAAAGATTCTTACATTAACTTAAAGAACCATATGCCCATCATAGCGACCTGGGATGATCATGACTATGGTTGGAATGATACGGGTAAATCCTATCCCTTTAAAGAAGAGTCAAAAGAAATATTTCTTGATTTTTTTGAAGAGCCAAAGTCTTCCGAGAGAAGGGAACATAATGGTATATATCATTCTTATATACATACATATAATGACCAAAAACTTCAGATAATCCTTCTCGATGGCAGAACTTTTAGGGATGATCTTAAACCATATAACGGTGAGCTTGACGATGATAAAAGGTATAGCTTTTACACAAAAGATTATGCTCCGCACACAGAAAATACCCCTACCTTTTTAGGAGAAGAACAGTGGAGCTGGCTGGAAAATGAATTGAAGAAAGAGGCGGATATAAGAATTATTGGTTCAGGAACTCAATTTGGAATTGAATGGAATGGATACGAAGCTTGGGCCAACTTCCCACATGAAAGAGAGAAAATGCTTGATTTAATAAAAAACACCAAAGCAGCTGGTGTATTCTTTATCTCCGGAGATGTTCACTATTCGGAAATATCCAAATTAAATACAGATTTTTACCCAATCTATGATTTTACCTCAAGTGGACTTTCTTCTACCTGGTTATTTGCTACACCGAATAAGAACCGTATTGAAGGGCCTATCATGGACAATCATTTTGGATTAATAACGATAGACTGGAAAGGCCAAAACACAACTATAACCATGGAAACATGGGATATAAAAAATAATCAACGAATTGAACACACCGTGAACCTGAATGAACTTCAGTTTAAAAGGTAATATAGCATAGAACAAAACAAATTATGTTTGTTAGCAAAATGCAAAAAACATCACCGGGAGATACCAAATTTGAGATTTGATATGAGTATTTACATTTCTGGTCTATAAGCTTAGCATTGAAACAATTTGATCAAGAGACTATTAAATTAAGGGGGAGACAAAAGTAGATCATCCGATTGGTCTGGATATGAGACCTATTCTACGATTAGAAGTGTAAACAACAGAGGCATACACTCATGTCGGGAGCGATTACCTCTTTCATGCCTATTTTTCATCTCTTGTAATGAAAAAACAACCTTCATATTTCCAGGCTATCCACAGTTCTGATTTCCCCATTCAAATCGAAGTCAAAGGTTCCTGAGCATCACAATGAAGCGTATACCATTGCACAAAAAGGAAAAAGAGCAAAACTTATTTTGCTGTTTATAGTCAATTACTTTTGGAGAATAAAATAAGCCATCCCGAATCGAAGTACCTGTTGTTACGGGATGGCTTTCATGCTCTAATACCCGGGATTTTGAGTGTATCCCTCGATGTCTATCTCTCTTTGAGGGATAGGCAATAAGTATTGGTTCTCACTGGTGATGGTTGGGATCTCCTGGATCGCTTTCCCGGTGCGAACAAGATCATAAAAATGAAATCCTTCCGCATACAATTCCTTTCGTCTTTCTTCAATGATCAGATCAATAAATTCAGCTTGATCAGCAGGCGTTACTGCTGCTAAACCTCTTATAGCCCGAAGTTGATTTAATCTGGCTATACCACCTGGAAATCCCTGTGCTTCCGCATTTATCAGATAAATCTCCCCTAATCTGCTAACAATCAAAGATGCTGTAGGATCGTTGGCCCACTTATTGACCATTGGTTGATTATTAAAACTTATGGCAGAAACTTCGCTGCGTGTATCTGTTGGATCAAACAGGTCATTCAAGGCAAAGTCGGTTGGAATATACACCTGGCTTCCATTGTTTGGATGATCATTTGTTGTAAATATTCGAGTCAATCTGGAAAATTCCTCTACATTGCTAAATCCGAAAATCAACTCATCGCTGGTATTGGAACTGAAAATATCACTAAAATCACTTTCCAAAGAAAAATGTCCGGCATCAATTACATTTTGCGACATCTGCAAAGCCTGGGCATTATCCCCTACATACAAATAGACCCTTGCCAGTAATGCCATGATCGCTTCTTTGGATACGAAGTTAGGGCCTGAAAAATCAGGAGCCTTTGCTAAAGCAGCATTTAAATCCCTGATAATAAGATTCCAGGTTTCTTCTTCAGTTGCTCGTCTATTACTTGTTTCCGAAGAGCTTTCGATCAATGGAACACCTCCAAAACGAGTTACCAACCAATAATAACCCAAACTCCTGAGATACAGTGCACTTGATTCAGTTTCTTCAAAACCTGTTTCATCGCCAATTACTTCAAGTAATATGTTCGCATCAAATATCGAGGCATATATGGTTGACCAAACATATTCCACATAGCCATCAGTGGTTGGGATATTATGTGTTTCGAATGTGCTGGCTCCAAAAAGAGGGCCTGTTTTGAAATTGCCGGCTAGCAGATCAAAATCCGTGATTAAAGACGAATTACCATTATCGGCATAGGTATTTCTGAAACTGGCATATACACCGTTTAACAAAGATTCCAGATCTCCGGAAGTTAAATCTTCTGTTGCAATACTATCCTGCGGAAAGATATCCAGTTGATCAGAGCAACTGAAAGTACTTATCAGCAAAATGAATAATATGATTTTTGATATATTCTTAGTCAACATGTTTTTTGTAATTTAGAAATTGGCATTTATACCAAATATGAAAGTTCTTAGGGGCGGTGCTGTCACAAAATCACGCCCAAAACTTCTTGCATCTCTACTATCAGATGCCTCAGGTGTATAGCCGGGATATTTGGTGAATGTTTTAAGATTATTAGCGCTCACATAAGCCCGAAGCGAACTAACACCAACCTTCTCCAATAGTGATTTAGGTAGATTATAACCTAAGGTTATCGTTCTTAAACTAATAAAAGAAGCATCTTCCAACCATCGATCAGAGGACTGAAAATTGTGATTTGCAGGTCCGGATAATGCAATGGCTCTTGGTACGGAATTCGATGTGCCCGGACCTGTCCATCTATTATCCACAGATTCCTGTCGCATATTTCTGTCCCTTCCTCCTAATGCATCCAACTCGAACCTGTTCCAGTACAACTCATTGCCCACTGAAAAGGGCATGAAAATACTTAGATCAAAATTCTTATAATGGAATGTATTGGTAATGCCTCCATAAAAATCAGGAAGTGCACTGCCGGCTACTTGTCTATCATCTGCGTTGATATTACCATCTCCATTTAAATCTTCAAAACGAACGTCACCAGCCCGGATTCCATTAGCGAACAGGGCTTCGGGAACCTCACTGTCGGACTGATAGATTCCTACCTGTCGAATAAGGAAAAACGAACCAATGGCTTCTCCTACTTTTAGCACATGATCACCAACAATGATCTGATCCACACCTTCGTTAAGCGATGTAATTTTATTGGAAACAAAGGAGGTGTTGAGATCAATAGACCAGCTGAAATCCTTCGTTTTAACGGCTTCAGCACCAATTGATATTTCCAAACCTGAATTTTTCATTGAACCAACATTTTCCGTAATCGTGCTGAAACCAGAGGTAGCCCTAATCGGTCTGTCAAACAAAAGGTCATCGGTTACTTGTTGGAAATAATCGAGTGTCAGACCGAAGCGGCCATCCAGGAAATCAGCATCGAATCCAATATCGAATTGGCTGGCTGTTTCCCACTGCAGATCTGAATTGCCTTGCTGCGCAACGATAATACCATTTTCGTTGTCGTAGTTCGCTCCGCCTGCGGTCAATGCTAAAGATGCAAAATCACTAACTGCTTCCAGGTTTCCTGTAAGACCGTAAGAAACTCTAAGTTTCAAATTACTAAGCAGATCACTTTGGATGAATGGTTCTTCCGTAATTCTCCAACCAACCGAGACAGAAGGGAACACACCATATCGATTGTCTTCGGATAACCTCGATGAACCATCATTTCTTAGAGAGGCACTGAATAAATAACGATCCTTAAATTTGAGTTGAACCCTTCCAATATATGACTCAAGAGCATTTTCTGATTTACCACTCCCTCTAAGCGCCGTAACTCCAAAATTGGTGTTTAATAATTGAGTGGCAGCAGAAATTCTTGTGAATGAACTGGAAGGTAATCCGATGCCACGTACATAATTTCTATCTAAAGTAAATTTTTGATAGGAATGTACGAAAGTAACATCATAAGATAGATCCCCGGAAGTCCCGGTGTAGGTGAGTTGATTGTCCAGAAGAAAATTCGTTGAGAAGTTTCTGGATTCATGGACTTCACCACCAACTGACCTGGCACGGATAGAATTGGGTGACCTGTATAGATAGTCATTGAAAAAACCTAAGTCCGTACTCGCAGAAATTTTGTAAGTAAACCCCTTCAAAAAGCCGATTTGAGCATAAGCATTTAGAATTCCCCTGTAGGTTTTATATTCAGAATCGTTTTCCTGTAGTACCTGAAATCCATTGTGGCGCGTAAGTGTTGCAGATCCTCCTATATTGTAACTGCCATCATCCAGAAAAATAGGATCTCCGGGACGTTGTTCTAATGCTCTTTCTAATAATCTCGTCCCTCCTTCATGCGTAGACACCTTGTTATTAATCCCATGAGAACCCAGGAAATTTAGTCCCACTTTAGCATTCGAAGAAATGCTGTGATCAATTTTTAGCTTGGAGGTATATCGTTGAAACCTTTGTGTGAGGTACCAACCCTCCTGATTAAAATACCCAACAGAACCAAATATAGTAGTTTTATCATTTCCTGATGAGAGAGACACATTGATGTCAGAAATACTAGCAGATTCTCTGGTAATTGCACCAATCCAATCGGTAGTTTGTACAGCCGGATTGACAAGGGGCTCCAGGAAACCCGGGTCCCCCGCCGACAAACCCAGTTGCGTATTTGCATTGGCTCTTGCTTCATTATTGATCTGATACCAGGTATCGACATCGGTCGTTTTGATTTCAATTGGCTGATCTTGAAATCCTGTGTAGGCATTTAAACTGACTCTTGTTTTTCCTTTTTGACCACTTTTAGTTGTGATCAGTAGAACACCATTTGTAGCTCTTGATCCATAAATCGCTGCTGCTGAAGCATCTTTTAAAACTTCAATGGTTTCAATGTCATTAGTGTTTATTAATGATAGCGGACTTTGGGTATTCACGGAGCCCAATGGGCCATTCAAGGCACTGGGATCTGCATTATTTACAGGGATTCCATCAATAACAATTAAGGGTTCCGTTGAACCTTGAATAGAGGAAACACCCCTAATATTGATTTGCTGCCCACTGCCAGGGTTACCCGATACATTGGAAATCTGTAGACCTGTAGTTCTTCCCTGAAGGATTTGATCAATACTATTGAAGCCTGATTTCTCAACGTCTTCAAAATCCACTTTTTCGATGGCTCCGGTCACGTCTCCTTTTTCCTGAGTACCATAACCCACTACTATAACCTCTTCCAAGGCCGATACATCGGCTTCCAGGGAAATATTAAAATTAACTCGATCACCTATGGCTACTTCCATCGATTTGAAACCAATGTAGGACACAACCAGGGTTTCAATATCGTCCGGTACAGACAATATGAAATTCCCCTCAACGTCCGTAATAGTTCCAATATCGGTCCCCTTTACTTGTACAGTCGCTCCGATTAGTGGTTCTCCGGAATCAGAATCTGTTACTTTTCCCTGGATGGTTCGGTCTACTTCTATAATAACTTCTTTAGCCCTCCTTTTCTTATTGGTAGATCTTACCGATATGGTTTCATTAATTCGCTTGAATTCCAGTCCGGAATTCTCGGCTAAGTATTCCAATACGCTTCGTAAGGAAGTATCAACGAATACAACATCGACATGCGCTTGACTTAATTTTTTGTCTATGATCTTCACAAAGCTGAAGTTGGTTTGATTTTCTATTTCACCAAAAACTTCATCAAGTGTGACTTGTCGCATTTGGATAGTGACTTTTGTCTCATCCAGGTTCTGGGCATCAACGCCATCAGCTATTGCCAGCTGTAGCCCCAGCAACTGAAGGATGAATATGTAGCATGCACCTTTTGAGGCAAACATAATAGTTTTTAATAATTCTAATTTCATATCTTTGAGATAGGTTTTTTTATTTAATAATTAAGCTCAGGCAGCCTTTGCAGCACTCGCCAAAGTCTTGTAAGGCTGTCTTCTTTTATCTCTATCTTATAGTGACAAAAGGGTTTTTATATCATTGTTATTCTCTCATAGGCATTAGTTATTACAAGCGTTTCCGGATATTTTTATTTTTCTTTTATTTACAAATTCGTACTCCAGTCTTCCGGCGAACTGCATACTTTCCAGCACGTTTGCGAGGCTTTCGTTTTGGTAACTACCTTCGATCAAACAGGTCCGGCCTATCTCGTTCTCGAGTTCAATTTCCACATCATACCACCTTTCCAGTATTTCAACAGCCTCGGACAAAGGTATCCGGTCAAAGCGGATGAGGTTATGTCTCCACGCCAGGTATTTATCCGGATCTACCGTTGATTTTGTAATTGATGCTGATTGCTTATTGAAAAGACCTTGTTGGCCCGGAGTTAAAATCGCATGGCTCCTTTGAGATCTCTCATCTTCCTTCGGGTTTCTGGGTTGAATCAGAACTTTTCCTGTAGCTACCGTAACCGAGATGGACACATCTTCCGGATAGGCCCGAACGTTGAAACTTGTACCCAGAACAGTTGTGATTAAGCTATCCGTAGAGATTTTAAATGGTTTGGCCTCATCCCTTGTTACCTCAAAGAAGGCCTCACCCACTAATTGGATGGTTCTGGTATCAGCATCTGCAAAACTCTCCGGAAAAGTGATGGAACTTTCGGAATTGAGCTTGACCATTGATCCATCACTTAAAGTAACCGTGAGCTTTTGTCCTCTTGCAGCGATTTTCGTAATGTAACTAACCTGGGATGGCTGCTGAGCGTCGTTACTAACAAAAAACCAGGCTATTCCCATGAAAAGCGCAAACATTGCAGCGACATGCCAAATTGCTCTCTTTGGCCTTTTAACCATTCCTGTTTGAACTTCCACCTTTTTAAGGATCGACTCAAACATCTCAACCCTCATTTTGTCTTTTTCCGATGCCTCCATATCAGACCAATCATCTATCCAGTGTTTCTCTCGATTGGCCAGAAAACGATTAGAAATTTCTTTCTCCTCCGGGGAGGCTGTTCCATTGCGGTACTTTTCAAGAATACGTAATAATTCCTCTTTAGTCATGTGACCTGGCATTTATTAATAGACTGAAAAACGGACTATCACTTGGGCTCCGGATCAAAAAAAAATGTAACCTTTACAGTTTGGTAATCTGGATAACGTTTTGTTAATAAAATAGCATGGATATAATCCAGGTTGTAAAGTGCACTTCTGGCAAGGAAAGGCGTATTCTTTTAAGCGCTTTGGATATGTGCCATTCCACTGTGCTTTTAGACATACTTAGTTTATTGGCAATATCGTCGTTAGAAAGATGGGCATAACGACTTAAATAAAACACTTCTCTGCTCCTACTCGGCAATCCTTCAACAAGTGTTTTAAGTTTTTGACTTGTTTCGTTGAAGTTTATGGCCTCTTCCACGTAATTGATTGATCGCTGATTAGACAAAAAATACTCATCGCAAGTTTTCAACGGGCTAGCTTTAACGTGATCAATAACCCCGTTTTTAACTGCCCTAAAAAGATAAGCCCTCAGTTTGGAAACTTCTAATTTCTGGCGGTTGCCCCAAACTTTGCAAAAAACTTCCTGAACAATATCCTTAGCAGCTTCTCTGTCATGCAAATGTTTTAAGGCAAAAATTACAAGCTCTTCCCAATAGCGATTATACAACTCCCCAAAGGCAATTTTGTTGTCCTTTTTGATCTGCTCCAACAGCGTCAGGTCCGGTATTTGGGATAGTTTATTCACAGTATGACACAAGTCCTGCTACAAATTTAGATTGTCGGTTTTTTCGATAAAAGGGATCGATATTAAGAAATTCTTAAGAATTATCAATGCGATTGGTGTGAAATAATTATCTGTGAAGCATAAAATTCAGGTAGGGGCTTCCAAAGCCAATTTGTCTCTAAACCTTCTTTTTTGTTGTTATAAGCTAGATTGGCAAAGCCAAATTTCATTATACGTATTTTTCGGGTTTTATTTAATTTTTAAAGGTTGGTTTGATCAATATTTTATTGAGTACACTTTCCGGAAAAGTATTGGTTGTCTCACAGAAAATTTGGGCACTTTGTTTGCGGTATTTGAGTAATAAAGCATGTGGTATGTCTGGCCACCAGCATGTCATAAATCAATTAGCTCATTAAAAAAATCATCTAAACATTTAAGAAATCAAATTGACATGAAAAAATGGATTCTCATCTATATCCCTTTAATGCTGGCAAGTTGTACTGCACACCATATGGCAAAAACTCCTCTTCCAAAATTAATTCCATTAGATGATTTTACTAAAGGGAGTATTAGCCATGAAGTAAGCATGCATTACACCAAACATCAATATGACCTGTATGAATTTGAAGTATTCATAAGAAACAAATCGAAAGATTCAATTTCCGTAGATCCTTCTTCTTTTAGCTACAATTCCCTGTCTGAAAAGACTGAAATTGACACAAAGTCAATATATAGTATTAATCCGCAGGAGAAAATCAGACAATTGGAAATGCAAAGGGATAGTCTAAAGGATGAATGGATGATTTCCAGTGGTTAGTTCGGAATTAGAATAGTATCCGTTAAGCCTGGAAACTCGACAATGAAAATAAGCAAGATAATCATGATAATTACCTTCGGAATAATAGAAATATGAAGAAAAATACTGATATTCAATGTCACTTATTTTTATCCATAATTCTATTGTTAACATGCGAATAGTTCACTCCCTGCTATTGACCTCCAAGTATTTCGTTCTGTCATTCATTTTAATAAGTCTCATTAGTTCATGCGAAACCTCAAAAGCTCCGGATGATTCAAGGACCTTTAATGAGGAGTTGAACATCTGGCACCCAAAAGACTTTGAGCTCAAAAAATTGTATTCTCCTTCGGAAGAAGGCATGGGCTCCTGGGTATCTATGGCTGTTGATCCTAAAGGCAGATTGATTGTGTCTGATCAATATGGGGCGCTGTATAGGATTGAGATTGGTGAAAATGATCAAATGTCAGTTGAGAAATTGGACATTAACCTGGGACATGCTCAAGGCTTACTTTGGGCATTTAACAGTCTGTATGTGGTTGTTAACAGTCATGAAGGAGTTGAAGGAAATGGAAGCGGGCTTTATAGGGTGACTGATTCCGATGGTGATGGAGAACTTGATCATGTTAATTTATTAAAACCACTTCAAGGCTCCGGTGAGCATGGCCCTCATAGCATCGTGTTATCTCCCGACCAAAAGTACCTCTATCTAGTAGCAGGAAATCATACCGAATTGCCAGAATTTGATAAATCATTAGTCCCGATGATATGGGCTGAAGATAATCTTTTCTCCCAAATGAAAGATCCGAATGGCCATGCTGCCCACATACGTGCACCTGGCGGATGGATTGCCAGAACTGATTCTTCCGGTGCGGAATGGGAATTATACAGTGTTGGCTTTAGAAATCCCTATGACATGGCATTCAATGATGATCAGGAATTATTTGTTTTTGATTCGGATATGGAATGGGATATGGGCATGCCCTGGTACAGACCAATTAGATTGTGCCATGTAATAGGTGGTGGAGAATTTGGATGGCGAACCGGCTCAGGGAAATGGCCTGCTTATTACCCTGACAATCTTCCGGGAGTGGTTAACATCGGACAAGGCTCTCCAACAGGAGTTGTCCCAACCAGAGATCTGGCATTTCCGGCAAAGTATAAGGATGGGCTTCTCTTATTTGATTGGAGTTTTGGCACCATGTATTTCGTAAATCTTTCAAAAAGTGGCAGCAGCTATACCGGTGAAAAAGAAGAATTTCTGTCAGGAATCCCACTTCCGTTGACCGATGGTGTGGCTGGAAAGGATGGTGCCTTGTACTTCTTAACCGGTGGGCGACGTTTACAATCCGGTCTTTATAAACTGAGTTATACCGGGCAAGAAAGCATTGCCAAAGAGGCTAATGACAATATTTCAAATGATGCCTTTGAAATCAGAAAAAAAATTGAGACAACGCTCAATAAGAATGAAATTGACATTGATGAACTCTGGTCATATCTATCTCATGAAGATCGATTTGTTCGCTATGCTGCCAGGATCGCTCTGGAGCATCAACCTGTTAATAACTGGAAAAGTAAACTTTTCACAGAAACCGATCCGTTAAGGAAAATCTATGTTGCACTGGCACTTGTCAGAAATGTAACGGAACCGGGAGATACCAAAGAAAAGACATATGCATTACTTTCTGAAATAAACGCTACAGAGCTTTCGGAATCACAACAAATAGATCTGATCAGGGTTTATGATCTCATGTCCATACGATGGGGAGATGTTTCGGGCGAATTGAAGCAAGATGTCATTGCTCAAATGCAGCCGGCACTCTCTGCAAATAGCAAAGATCTGAATCAGGAGTTATGCGCTTTGCTTGCTAAATTAGATGCAGCCCCTGCCATTGAAAATGGCTTGAAGTTACTGGAAGATTCTACCTATGCTTATAGTGAGGATGAATACATTTCAAGTGAAGTGGCTAACCGTTCCGAACAATACGGAGGAGACATACAGGAACTGGCCAAAAACAGGCCTGAGGAAAGAAATATTTCCATTGCCTGGAGTTTAAGTAATATTAAATCCCATTGGACAGCGAATCAGAGACAACGATATTTTCAATGGTTTGCCAGAGCCTTTCGAAAAAGCGGTGGAAGAAGCTATAAGGGATATATTGAAAATATCAGGCAAAATGCCTTGCGGAATGTTCCTGATGAAGAACGTCAATACCTGGATGGAATTTCGGCTGAATCTTTTCCTGAGAATATTGATCAAAAAACAATCGAACAACCCAAGGGACCAGGAAGAAACTGGAAGGTTGAGGAAGTTGTGGCTTTAGCCGATGCTAAGCTGACCGAGGCGAGGGATTATGAAAGAGGTGAGAATATGTACCAGGCTGTTTTGTGTCAAACTTGCCATGCCATGAACACTGAAGGAGGTAGTATTGGCCCGGATTTGACAAATTTGGGGACCAGGTTTTCTGTTTTGGACATAGCCGAAGCTATTATTACGCCGGAAAAAGTGATCTCCGATCAATACTCGAATCTTAAGTTCACCTTGGTAGATAATAAAATAATAATTGGAAGACTTTTTGACGAAACTGACAGCACTTATACAGTATCTGTAAATCCGTTTAGTAGAAACGCACTAACAGTTATTGACAAAAAAGAGGTAAGCAAAAAAGAAAATGCTACCAGTTCTCCCATGCCTCCGGCACTGATTAATAGATTGAATGAGGAGGAACTTCTGGATCTGATGGCTTACCTGATCTCAGGAGGGAATAAGGAACATGAATTGTTTCAATGATTGGGATGAAAAGTGTTTGGCAAAAGAACTTTTAGATTCATTGAGTGCTTTGCAGTCAAAATCAATTGGAAAATGATTATTCTCAACAAGGCCAATATTACTTTTATTGGCACTTTTTTGTTGCTAGTTCAAGTAGTCAGCCTGGCTCAGGAAAAAATTCTGACCAATAATCCTGCTCAGGATCGATATCCCAATTGGTCACCTGATGGTTCGAAAATTGTTTTTGAATCAGATAGAGATGGCAATTGGGAGATTTATATGATGAACGCGGATGGTACTGCGCTTCAAAATTTGACCGATCATGAATCCAATGACAGAAGTCCATCCTGGCATCCGGATGGTAACGCAATTATATTTCAGTCAAACAGAAATGATACCCAGGGTATTTTTATGTATATCCTACAGAACTCAAGGATTGAACCCATCAGTTTAGAAAAATTTAACTATGAACCAGAATGGCCTCGTTTTTCAAATGATGGCTCAAAGATTATTTTCAATGCAAAAACGAATGAAAATACTTTCAATCTCTTTATAGCCGATAAAGAAGGATCTCACGTGGAACAATTGACCTTTGATGTGACCCGATCACTTTGGGGATCTTTCTCCCCTGATGATCAAAGCGTATTATTCTTTTCCAGAAGAGATTCCAATGGCGAAGATGATGAGATCTACATTCAAGAGCTTAAGCATAAAAAGCTTACCCGACTGACCAACTGGCCTAAGCACAATTTCTGTCCTGCCTGGTCACCGGATGGAGAGAAGATTGTTTATGCTACGTCCATGGAAAACTCAAGGCCGGAGCTGTATATTATGAGCAAAAAAGGCCGGGATCAAACTAGGATCACTTTCAATGAAGATGGTGATACGGAGCCTTCCTGGTCACCTGATGGAAACCAAATAGCTTTCACTGGTTTTAGGAATGGCAGCTATGAGATTTGTATTTTAGACCTGGAAAAATAAAATGTAAACTGGCTTACAAAAGCAGAAATTTCAAAGACCTTATTAGGGGAGGCTTTAATTAAAAACTTCATATATATTGAGATGAGGGAAGGATTGAAATTAGAATTTTTGATATGAAATATTTGCGTGCTGTTGCTAGATCTTATGCCTGTAAAAAGTAGGTGTGAAAACTGATCATTTTTAGCTGAAGCACGTTTAGAACATTCCATATGGTTATACATAAACAAAATTAAACACATATGAATTTTAGAAGATTTGGTAGAACACAATGGGAGGTAAGTGAAATTGGCTATGGTATGTGGGGAATGGCCGGTTGGACAGGTTCCGATGATAAAGAAAGTGAAAGATCATTGGACATTGCAGTAGAACTTGGCTGTAATTTTTTTGACACTGCCTGGGGATATGGTAGTGGAAAAAGCGAGCAAATACTGGCTGGTTTATTAAAGAGAAATCGACATAAAAAACTTTACGCTGCCACAAAAATTCCTCCTAAAAATTTTCAATGGCCTTCCAAGCCTCATTTTGACCTTCAGGATTGTTTTCCATCTGACCATATTATTGAATATACCGAAAAGAGTTTAAAAAACCTTGACGTTGAAACCATCGATCTTATTCAATTCCATGTCTGGGAGGATAGCTGGGCAGACATGGATGAATGGAAAAAGGCAATGGAAAAACTACAACAAGAAGGAAAGATTCAAGCAGTTGGAATAAGTGTTAATCGGTGGGAACCGAATAACTGTTTGAAGACCCTTGAAACAGGATTGATTGACTCTGTACAGGTCATTTATAATATTTTTGATCAGGCTCCGGAGGATAAATTGTTTCCACTTTGCAAGCAACTGGATATCGGGATCATTGCCCGTGTGCCCTTTGATGAGGGAACACTGACTGGAAACTTAAGTATGGATACCGTATTTCCTGAGGGCGATTGGAGGTCTACCTATTTTGTACCGGAGAATCTTAAATCCAGTGTAGAACATGCTGATAAGCTCAGGCCTTTGATCCCGGAACATATGAGTATGCCGGAAATGGCACTAAAATTTATTCTGCATCACCCTCAGGTGGGAACCATTATTCCAGGCATGAGAAAAGAAAATCACGTACGATCCAATATTGCTACAAGCGATATGCCTGAACTTTCAGAAGAGCTGCTACAAGAGTTAAAAGAACACCGTTGGGATCGTGAACCAACGGAATGGTCACAGTAATTGCTGAGAAGGCTTTCAAATTTTGAAAACAAAAAAAGCGCTAGGCCTAGCGCTTTTTTTATGGTATAGAAAACTATTATTTCGCTGCAGCATATCTTCTGCTTACTTCATCCCAATTTATCACATTGAAAAAAGCGGAAATGTAATCTGGTCTTCTATTTTGATAATTCAGATAATAAGCATGTTCCCAAACATCAAGGCCCAGAATTGGTGTTCCCGGACATTCTGCGATATCCATTAAAGGATTATCTTGGTTTGGAGTAGAACAAACACATAGTTCGCCCTGTCCATCAACACACAACCATGCCCAACCTGATCCAAAGCGGGTGGCAGCAGCCTTTGAAAATTCATCTTTGAAAGCATCGAAAGAACCGAACTTCGCGTCAATAGCAGCACCTAAATCTCCTGAAGGAGCACCTCCGCCATTAGGCGACATGATAGTCCAGAAAAGCGAATGGTTATAATGACCACCACCATTGTTTCTTACCGCCGCAGATGAGCTGCCAACTTGTTTCAATATGTCTTCAATCGATTTTCCATCCAGGTCGGTGCCGGCAATGGCATTGTTAAGATTTGTTACGTAGCCATTGTGATGCTTGCCATGATGGATTTCCATGGTCTTGGCGTCTATATTTGGTTCCAACGCGTTATGATCATAAGGTAATGCAGGTAGTTCGAAAGCCATAATTTTATGATTTATGATTAATAGTTTAACATTAATTTCGCTGTGTCCAAATATACTAATTTCATCAAAGTGTTGGAGTGTTTAATTGCAGAGGTATGGAAGTTTTTACAAGAGCAATGGATGAAGCGCCAAAAATAAATGAGCGAGATCTGACCTCAGATTATTTTTCCCTAACTCTTCTAAAAAAATCATCAATAAGGTATCGACATTCTGATTCCATAATGCCTGGAATTACCTTGGTTTTGGGATGAAGAATATTTTCGGAAAGCCGGTCAAATCCCCTTTTTGGATCACTTGCTCCATAGACTAGTTTAACTATCTGCGCCCAGAATGAAGCTCCGGCGCACATCACACAAGGTTCGAGTGTAACATATAATGAACAATCAGGAAGATACTTACCACCTAAGTGATTAAAAGCAGACGTAAGGGCGATCATTTCGGCATGAGCAGTGGAATCGTTCAGCCTTTCCGTCTGATTGTGCGCTTTGGCAATAATGCGATTCTGGCAAACCACCACAGCACCAACCGGTACTTCTCCCTCTTCGAAAGCTATAATTGCCTCTTTATAGGCTTCCTTCATGAAATATTCGTCGGAAAATACGCTCAGCATATTATTTTATTTTAACACTTTTCATGATTCCGGAAGCTACCGGTTTCCAATCTTCTTTATCCCTTTCGGGACAACTGAAATGAAATAGGACTGTTTTGCCATCTTTCAAAGTATACTGGATGTAGGTGTATTTTAGAATGTTTCCTTTTTTGTTGAAGGAGCTCTCATCATCTTTGACCACTGAAATAAATTCAAAAAAAGCGAAATCCCTTTCATTGATTTCTTCGATACCTTCATTTAAAAACTGTACTTCATTATAAAGGTTATGAATGTTGGATTTATAAAAGCTTTTCATGAGTGGAAGGTCTTCATTCTGCCAGGAAGTAACGGTTTCGTTTACACTGAAATCCACAGTCCGATCATAGTTAGTATAGGCTGCTATTGGTTTTCTGGCTGAAAAAAATTTGGTCACCAATTCTTCGTCACTCATCGGGCGAAATTCATTGGGCAACAAAACAGTGATATCATCATTTATTTTCACTTTGGCTGACTGGGCATAAGATGACCAGGTAACAAATAATATCAGTATCGAAAAAATAGTTTTCATCAAATTATAATTTGAGAGCAGTGTTGCTTGTATTCTCAGATATCAGAGTTCTTCAATTCACAACTCAAAATTCAACATTTAAAATTTAACAGTCTATTCCTGTAAATAAATATTAGGCACCGAGATTTCCATAAATAGCTCTACTTTTTCCAACGGGGTAAATCCAAACTTCTTATATAAACCATGAGCATCTTTAGTCGCCAACATCCAGCGACGCAATCCCTGAAGAGATGGATAGTTCATGATAACCTCCATCATCCACCTGGAAAGACCTTGACCACGATGGGGTTTAAGTATGTAAACATCTGCCAGATAGGCAAAGGTTGAGGTATCGGTGATAACCCGTGCGAAACCTACCTGTTCCTGCTCATGATACAACCCAAAACACAATGAACCTTCAATAGCGCCGGCAATCACTTCCTTTGGTATACCGGTAGACCAATATGAACGTGTTAAATAATGATGAATAGCATCTAAATCCAATTTTGTTTTGTCTGTCGATAAGGTATAATTCCCCTTGATAAATGTTTTGGTCATCTCACACATTAAAATTTCCTCTTGCTGCCTTAAAACTAAAGCATGTTCTTAAAATTCACAATGCAGGAAAAAAATATGACGAATGAAGTTAAAAGCAATTGGTCAAATTCAATGGATAACATGATAAGCATAAATATTATGTTTGAAAGATAAAACAATTGTTAAATTTGCGGTCGAAAATTAAAAAATGCTTTAGCGATGTATAGAACACATAATTGTGGCGAACTGAGAATCGAAGATGTCAACAAGGAGGTTACACTTTGTGGTTGGGTACAAAAAACCAGAGATAAAGGAGGGATGATATGGATCGATCTTCGTGATAGATATGGACTAACTCAATTGATTTTTGAAGAAGGTGAAACAGCTGCTGATCTGATAGAGAAAGCTAGAAATGTAGGTAGAGAATTTGTAATTCGATGCAGCGGCAAGGTAGTGGAACGTTTCTCAAAAAATGAAAATGTGGCCACCGGGGATATTGAAATTAAGCCTACTCAGTTTGAGATTCTAAATGCATCGCAAGTGCCGCCATTCATCATAGAAGATGAAACTGATGGTGGGGAAGACTTACGCATGAAGTATCGTTACCTGGACCTAAGAAGGAATCCGGTAAGAAAAAACATGCAGTTGCGTCATCAGATGCTCAAGGAAACACGAAACTATTTGGATGGTATTGACTTTATCGAAGTCGAAACACCAGTTTTGATCAAATCTACTCCTGAGGGAGCGAGGGACTTTGTAGTACCGTCCAGGATACACCATGGTGAATTTTATGCACTTCCACAGTCTCCTCAAACCTTCAAGCAACTATTGATGGTTTCCGGTTTTGATAAATATTTTCAGATTGTCAAATGTTTCAGGGATGAAGATCTGAGGGCTGACAGACAACCGGAATTTACACAAATAGATTGCGAAATGTCCTTTGTAACACGTGATGATGTGCTGAACACATTCGAGGGATTGGTCAGACATTTGTTTCAAGAAGTGAAGGGTATTGATATTGGTGACTTTCCAAGAATGAGTTATGCAGATGCAATGAAGTATTATGGTTCGGACAAGCCGGATACGCGTTTTGAAATGAAGTTTGCAGAACTAAATGAAGTAGCTCAAGGCAAGGGATTTAATGTCTTCGATAGCGCAGAACTTGTGGTAGGTATCAATGCAAAAGGTTGCGGTGAATATTCCAGAAAACAGCTGGATGCTTTAACCGATTTTGTTAAAAGGCCTCAAATCGGAGCAAAAGGACTTGTTTACGTTAAATGTAATGCAGATGGCAGCTTTAAATCATCTGTGGATAAATTTTATGGACAGGATGATTTGAAGGAGTGGGCAGAAAAGTTTGGTGCAGAGCCAGGTGATTTGTTATTGGTGTTATCCGGTGAAAAACAGCATACCAGAAATGCACTTTCAGAGCTTCGTTTGCATATGGGGGATATACTCGGACTAAGGGATAAAGATAAATTCTCAACATTATGGGTGGTTGATTTCCCTTTATTGGAATGGGACGAAGAAACAAATAGATACCATGCCATGCATCATCCATTTACCTCTCCGAATTTAGAGGATATGGAACTTTTGGATAAAGACCCGGGGGCAGTAAGAGCCAATGCTTATGACATGGTGATCAATGGTACGGAAGTAGGAGGCGGTTCTATAAGAATTCATGACAAGGAAATGCAAAAAACAATGTTCCGTCACCTTGGATTTACCGACGATGAGGCCAAAGAGCAGTTCGGTTTCCTGATGGAGGCTTTCGAATTTGGAGCACCACCCCACGGAGGTATTGCATTTGGTTTTGATAGATTGTGTTCCTTGTTTGGAGGATCTGATTCAATCAGGGATTTTATAGCGTTCCCAAAAAATAATGCCGGTAGGGATGTTATGATCAATTCACCATCAACCATCGACTCAGATCAATTGGATGAGCTTGGGCTTGATCTTAAAAAGATAGAAGTTTAAAAAGGGGCGTTTTCCAGCCCCAAATAAAAATTTCAAAAATTGATTATTTCTTCAACAAATCTCTAATCTCCTCCAAAAGGGTTTCTTCTTTACTTGGTGGAGGAGGTGCGGCAGGTGCTGCTTCTTCTTTCTTCTTTGCAGCATTCATGGCTTTCACTACCATAAAAATAGCAAAGGCAATAATCAAAAAGTCAACAACAGTTTGGATAAAACTTCCATAATTTAAGGTGACGGCTTCTACCGTACCATCTTCCAAAACTTTTTCCGATAACTTAAAAGAAAGATCTGTAAAATTCACATCCCCCAACAACAAACCGATTGGAGGCATCAAAACATCTGAAACGAAAGATGACACGATCTTTCCAAAAGCACCACCAATTACAATACCGATGGCCATGTCCACCACATTACCACGCATTGCAAACTGCTTAAATTCTTTTAGCATTCCCATAGTTCAAAATTTAGTTATTAGTTTTTGTTACTTAGTCATTGTAAGTGACAATACTAGTGAACCATTAGAAGCCAAATCAAAAAACTCGGTTAAACTAACCGCTTACTCGTTGATTATTAGTAAATTCTAGGTTACATATCTTTTATTCAAGTATGATAAGACCCAGATATTTGTTCCATTATTATTGAGCCATGTCTCCAAATATGATACTTGCATTATGTCCACCAAAACCAAATGTATTACTTAATGCATAATTTACTTCCCTTTCCTGTTTTACTCCTAAAGTGAGATTTAAGCCATCTGGTACATTTCCGTCCAAATTTTGGGTATTGATAGTAGGAGGGATAATATTTTCTTTGATGGATAGCAAAGTGGCAATTGCTTCAACAGCCCCTGCAGCCCCTAATAAATGTCCGGTCATGGATTTAGTAGCACTTATATTCATGTTTTTAGCATGATCCTTAAAAAGTGTTACCAAAGCATTCAATTCAGAAACATCGCCCAAAGGTGTAGAGGTTGCGTGCGCATTGATATAATCAATTTTTTGGGGAGTGAGATCGGCATCTTCCAAAGCCATTTCCATTCCTAAAATCGCACCAATTCCATCGGGATGTGTAGCGGTCATATGATAGGCATCTCCTGACATTCCGCCTCCGAGTACCTCTCCATATATTTTAGCTCCCCGAGCCAATGCGTGATCATAGTCTTCCAGGATCATGGCTCCGGCACCTTCACCCATCACAAAACCATCCCTTTCAGTATCAAATGGCCTGGAGGCGATTTCAGGAGTGTCATTTAAAGTAGACAAAGCTCTTAAAGCACCAAAACCTCCAATACCGGATCTGGTAATAGCCGCTTCTGACCCTCCGGCTATGATCATATCCGCTTTCCCCCACTTTACATAGTTAAAAGCATCGACCAAAGCTGTGGTTGCAGAAGCACAGGCTGAAATCGTGTTGTAATTGATTCCGCGGATACCATATTTGATCGAGATCAGGCCTGAACTTGTATCACAAAGTATTCTGGGAATAAAAAAAGGATTGAATCTGGGAGTTCCATCACCACCATTGAACTCAGTGACTTGATTTTCAAATGTTTCCATGCCCCCATTTGCAGAGGCCCATATCACACCTATTCTGTTTTTATTAACCGAATCAAAATCGATTTTTGCATCACTCACAGCTTCATCAGCGGCTACAAGCGCATACTGACAAAAGGGATCCATTTTCCTTATTTCCTTTCTGTCAAAGTGGTCGGCTGGATCAAAATCCTTTAATTCACAAGCGAATTTCGTTTTGAACTTTTCGGTATCAAATTTGGTAATTGGACCAGCACCACTTTTTCCGGAAATTAGATTAGTCCAAAAATCTTTAACATTGTTTCCGATAGGTGTCAAAGCACCCAGGCCTGTGATCACCACTCTCTTGGATTCTTTCATGTTTCTTGTTATTCCCATTGAATTGAATATAATCCACACGAATCACATTCAATTCAATATTTTTTAATTCATTCGGAATAATAACTATCCCGGTTAAATCTTACATAATATCTTTGGCCTGAAAAAAACGTTTTTATACGTGAAACGTTTTTTAACATAATGGGCGTCTGATACTTGTTTTAGCGCGCAAAGATATTCAGAGATACTAAATGAAAAAATTTTATCCCAAAAATAACGTGCGGCTAATCAGTATTCAATTGTTAGGTTGGTGCCATAAAATTTGTTAGAGAACAGAGATTTTTTCTAAATCTCCATTTTTAATTTTTGACAGACATTTGATTTTGCACTTAATAATTACCCATTCTATACAGATAGTCTTTGCACTTATCTTAGGATATTCATTGGATCATTTCAGGAAGATCCAGAGATCCTATTTTTTGAGACTATGGTCGCTTAGTTGGTTCTCATTTGCTATTTATAGTACTTTAGAACTGATTAATGCTATTTTCACCACTTCGAATAGCTCTATAGGCCCAATCATATCTTTCATAGCCTCAATGGCAGCTTATCTTCATGTGGGCTTTACGTTAGCAGGAGCTATTGAACTCATTAAGGAAAAAATTGTTGCCAAAAACAAAGTATCCGCATTTGTTGTGTTTTTGTTAAGCCTTATCTTAACTAATTTATTGATTTACTTTATAGGCACCTCAGAAGGCTTAAACACTTTTACACATGCCGGAAAACAATTATTTGGATTCACTGGATTTGGCGCATCGGGTGTTATTGTGCTCCGATATTTTCATACTTCTCGCTTTGGAGAGAAGATCTTAGGGCTTTCATTGATACTGTATGGAATTACGCAACTGGCATTTTTTATCTTTTCACTTTTGGATGATAACTATTATAACAGTACTGTTCTAATTATATCTTTTGATTCGTTGGGTTCTTTTGCATTATGTGGAATTGGTTTTGGAACTTATATCTGGCTACAAAGCAAGAGTCTGGATAAATGGAAACATTCTTATAAGGAGCTTGACAGATTTTTGCACAGTACTTCTCATGATCTAAGAGCTCCCATTGCATCTATTAAAGGACTTGTGGGAATTGCAAGTAAGGAGTTGGAAGATAAAAACGCGCTGGAATATATGACGATGATTGGAGACAGGGTGGAAAAGCTTGGTGAAATCATTAATGATGTGCTGACCTTATCAAAAAGTGTCAATCTGCCCTTAAAACGGGAACTAATTGATTTTAATCAACTTTTGTTGGAAGATGTCATTGCTGATCTAAAATTCAATAAAGGAGCTGTGAATATTAGATTGGATTATAGAAAAAATAAAAAGAATCAATTAATCTCAGACTATTTTCAACTGAAGGTAATCTTACAGAATCTCATAGGGAATGCTGTTAAGTATCACAACATTGATCAGGATGATCCAATGATCAAGGTAACATTTGAGCGAATTGATCATAACATAAAATTAACTATCGAAGATAACGGTAAGGGTATATCTCCGAATAGTCTTGATAAAATATTTGAAAAATTCTATCGTGCCACTTTGGAAGTTGATGGTTCAGGGCTTGGCTTATATCTGGTTAAGGAGGCACTAAACAAGTTAAATGGAACAATTGAAGTGGAGTCGGAGTTAGGTAAAGGATCTATGTTTACCGTAAAATTTCCTGAGCTGGATACCCAAAATCAATAAAAATGATCAACCCATAATTTCTATAACTTCCAACAGATCATCCAGATACACCCTATTATTTGAAAGTCTCGGAACTTTATTTTGTCCACCTAGCTTCCCTCTTTTTTTCATCCAATTGTAAAAGGTTCCCTCTGAAACACTATGAATGATTGGTGCCTCCAATGCGATATCCCGGTATCTTTTAGCATCGTAATCTGAATTGATCTCACGAAGCGTCTCATCCAATACTTGCTGAAATCTCTCAAGACTATCTGGCTCTGATTTGAATTCTATGATCCATTCATGCGCTCCTCTTTTGCCCTCGGCTATGTACCTTGGCCCTGCTGTGAAATTGTCAATTTTTGCACCTGTAACATGACAAGCCTTGGTGATGGCCTGTTCAGCGTTCTCAATGATCATTTCCTCTCCAAAAGCATTAATGAAATGCTTTGTTCGCCCGGTTATTTTTATCCTGTAGGGGTCAGTAGAGGTGAATTTTATGGTATCTCCAATCATATATCGCCAAAGACCTGCATTGGTTGAAATGACCATGGCATAATTCCTGCCCAATTCGATATCTTCGAGACCGATCGTTTTAGCGTTTTTGTTTCCCCATTCTTCCATGGGTATAAATTCATAAAAAATACCATAATCGAGCATTAAAAGCATTTCATTTGAATCCGTCTGGTCCTGTATACCAAAGAAACCCTCTGAAGCATTATAGGTTTCCAGATAGTGCATTTCCTTGGATGGGATCAGACCCTCAAAAATCTCCTTATACGGCTCGAAAGCTACTGCTCCATGTGCAAATAGCTCCAAATTTGGCCAAACCTCCAGGATATTCTCCTTACCCGTTAACTCCAAAATTCTTTGAAGCAGCACAATGGTCCAGGTTGGAACTCCGGAAATACTGGTGACATTTTCAGTGGTTGTAACCACAGCCATTTTTTCTATTTTCGCTTCCCATTCATCCATCAATGCGATGTCTAATTTGGGAGTTCTTACCATTTGTGCCCAGAAGGGTAGGTTTTTCATAATGACGGCTGAAACATCACCGTAATATGAGTTTGATTTATTATCAAATTGATTTACCTGTTGACTGCCTCCAATGGTAAGTCCTTTTCCTGAAAACAATTGTGTTTCAGGAAAATTGTTGACATAAATGGAAAGCATGTCTTTTCCCCCTTTAAAATGGCAATCTTCCAGGGCTTCGGGAGAAACAGGAATGAATTTACTTCTGGCATTGGTTGTGCCTGAGGATTTGGCGAACCATCGTATTTCAGAAGGCCATAAAATGTTTTGCTCTCCCTTCATTAAACGATTGACATCAACGTAAATGTCTTCGTAGGAAACAAGAGGAACACGCTCTTTATATTGGTTGATATTACGAATACTCTTGAAATCATAACGCTTGCCATACTCGGTATTTTTAGCTGTATTGATCAATTTTTCCAGTAACTCCTGCTGCACTTCATTAGGGTACTTCATGAAGAGCTCCACCTCGTGAATACGTTTTTTCATCACCCAAGTAAGAATGGAATTAATGATTGGCATAAAAATACAAGCGTTCGATCAGTTTATAAAAATAAAGAAAAAGAGCTTATGAAGGATTAAATTTTCCTTTTAAGTTCGAAATGTTTACCCAGATAAACTCTCCTCACCTGCTCATCAGCAGCCAGCTCTTCTGCTGTACCTGCTTTTAATAATTTGCCTTCAAACATAAGATAAGCCCTGTCTGTGATTGATAAAGTTTCGTTCACATTGTGGTCGGTTATAAGGATACCAATGTTTTTATTTTTGAGTTTGGCCACGATTGACTGAATCTCTTCAACGGCTATTGGATCAACACCGGCAAAAGGTTCATCCAATAATACAAAATCAGGATCCACCGCCAATGCTCTGGCTATTTCGGTTCTTCGTCTTTCCCCCCCTGACAAGACCACGCCTAAATTTTTTCTCACATGCCCCAAACTAAACTCCTCCAGAAGTTCTTCCATTTTTTCTTTTTGTTGAACTTTGGTAAGGTCAGTAAGTTCCAATACTGCCATGATATTTTCTTCAACACTAAGCTTTCTAAAGACAGATGCCTCCTGAGCCAGGTAACCAATTCCTTTCTTTGCTCTTCTATACATTGGCAGGGCCGTAATGTTTTCCTCATCCAGGAAAATTTCACCTTCATTTGGCTTGATGAGTCCAACAATCATGTAAAAGGTGGTTGTTTTACCGGCACCATTGGGGCCTAGTAGTCCCACAATTTCTCCTTGAGCAACTTCAACGGATATGTGGTTAACGACAGTTCTTTTCTTATATATCTTGACGAGATTTTCCGCTCTTAGTACTTTCATAAAAAATATTAAAACACAAAATTAATCAAACTTAATGTCCTTCAGGTATAATTGCAGATAGCGATTACTCATAAAATTGTTTTCTTCAATCGTATATGCAATTTTAAAACGCATACCACTATTGATCAAATCAAAATACTCGGCGAAACCAAAGCCAATGGCTTCAATTTGATTTTCAGAGTTTTCTTCTGCTACCATAAATTTCAAATGCTGCTCTTTCATAATTTTAGGTCGATTGACAGCATAGACATTGTGTGTAGCAAAAACCGGGCGCATATTTTCAGGCCCAAAAGGATTCATTTGTTTGAGTATATTATAAAAGCGATAATTAATTTGTGAAAAGCCTATTTTCTGATCTATTTCAATGGTTGGAATTAATTGTTCCTCTTTAATATTTCTGGCAACTACCTCCTGAAATTTTTTCTGAAATGCTGCTACATTTTCAAGTTCCAGTGTAAGACCCGCGGCATATCGATGCCCACCGTACTGATCGAGTAGATCCGAGCATTCCGAAATGGCTTCATATATGTCAAAGCCCAGGACCGACCGTGCGGAACCGGTTGCTTTTTTATTTGATTCGGTAAGAATTATCGTTGGCCGGTAATATTTTTCCATGCAGCGAGATGCCACAATTCCAATCACACCTTTATGCCAGTCATTTTTAAAGAGCACCGTTGATTTTAAACTTTCACCATGTTCTCCGTTTTCTATCATACGAATGGCCTCCTCGGTGATGTCTGTATCATAACCTCTTCTCCGTGAGTTTTGATCATCAATTTTTTTAGCATAGCTAAGTGTATCATCTTCATTTTTGGAGATAAGCAGCTCAACGGAAGCTTTTGCATGTCCAATCCTTCCTGCAGCATTGATCCTTGGCCCAATGCTAAAAACTATCGAGGAAATGTCCAGATTATCGGACAGCCCGGCAATTTCAATAAGTGCCTGGACGCCTGCCATTGGTTTCTTATTTAATTTGATCAAACCAAAATGAGCCAGGACCCTATTTTCTCCAACAATTGGGACAATGTCAGAGGCTATGCTGATTGCAAGAAGATCAAGATATTCGTATAACTTATTAACATTGATGTCTTCTTCAATGCAAATTGCCTGTAGCAATTTAAATCCCACACCACAACCTGAAAGCTCCTTGAAAGGATACTGACAATCTGCCCGCTTCGGATCTAATATGGCATGAGCATTGGGAAGGATCTCACCCGGTCTATGATGATCGCATACAATAAAATCAATTCCCTTACTTTTAGCTAGGGCAACTTTGTCAACTGCTTTTATACCGCAGTCAAGACTAACAATCAGTTGAAATCCGTTTTCAGCAGCCCACTCAATTCCTGCTCTTGACACACCATAACCCTCTGTATATCTATCCGGAATGTAAAAATCTACATGCTCATAAAAACTCTTTAAGAAGTCATAAAATACGGCCACAGCTGTCGTGCCATCCACATCGTAGTCACCATAAACAAGAATTTTTTCGTTTCGTTTTATGGCTGTTTTAATTCGCTCCACTGCTTTCTCCATATCTTTCATAAGAAACGGATCATGTAGCATCTCCAGAGATGGGCGAAAATACTTTCGTGCGTCTTCAAAGCTTTTCAAATTCCTTTGAATCAGCAGGGAAGAAAGAATGGGGTTTACATTAATTTCCGTGGATAACTTCCTTATCTCTTCTTCTTCAGGCTGTACTTTGTAAATCCAGTTGTGAACCATATGCAGCTAAATTAAGAAAATAAGTATAGAAAATTTCATTTGTTAAAATGATTACTGATGATCATGTGTAAACAATGGGATAAATCTTGTGAATCCCTGAATTTACCATCATCAAACAGAGTATTGTCAATTTTAAATTTCATACTTTTGAAATCAACAGGTTCATTAAAGTTGGGTTCCTGCCGACTTCAATATTGTTTACTGTCCACCTATAATTAAATGAAAAAGCTGGTTGAGTTTTTCAAAAAATGGAAGGCATATATTCAGGTTGATCTTGTTTTGTATTTGTTCATGATACTTTTTATAGTTTTTCTATTCGTTTTCTTCTCCTAACCACTTTTGGTCTTTTGTGAAACTCTTAAGGGACTTCTTAGAGTTTACACCGAGTTGTTTAAGCCTTTCCGCTCTATCCAATACATTTCCTTTCCCAGTACTTAATTTGTTCATTGCATCATCAAAAGCACTCTGACTATTTTTTATACCCTTTCCAATCTTCTCCAAGTCAGAAATAAATGCAAAAAGTTTATCATATAATTTTCCACTCTCTTCGGCTATTTTCTGTGCATTTTTATTTTGCTTTTCGTTTTTCCATATGGAGGCGATGGTTCTTAGACTTGCCAAAAGTGTTGTGGGACTTACGATAACAATTCTCTTTTCCCAGGCATATTCAAAAAGGTCATTTTGTTCATCAGTGAAGGTCGCACTAAAAGATGCCTCAATTGGCAGGAAAAGTAAGACAAAATCCGGCGACCTTAACTTCTCAACAGCCTGATAATATTTTTCACTGAGGCCTTTCACATGATTTTTTATTGAGATTATGTGCTGATTTAATAATGATTTTTTTAAACCCTTTTCCTCTTCCTGAATGTAAGCTTCGTATGCTTTTATCGAAACCTTAGCATCAATAATAATATGTTTTTCATCCGGTAAAAGAATGATCACATCAGGTTTTAAAGAAGCGCCATACTCATCCTTCAACTTTAAATCCTTTCCTTGAAGAATATATTCCGAACCTTTTGAAAGGCCAGAATTTTCTAATATCCTTTCAAGAACAAATTCGCCCCAATTACCTTGTACTTTATTATCTCCTTTTAGGGCCTGGGTAAGATTATGTGCCTCCTGTGTCATCTGCTGATTTAGTTCGGAAAGACTTTTAATTTCTTTCTTCAGTAAATTGCTTTCTATGGCCTGTGATTTATGGGTTTCATCAACCTTCTTTTCAAATGAGGTAATTTTCTCCTTCAATGGATCCAGGATATTTTTTAGCCGTTCCTGATTAATTTTAGAGAATTGTTCTGAATTCTTGTCAAGAATCTGGTTGGCTATGTTTTCAAATTTTTCAGTGAAATGATCGTTGAGTCGATTGAGTTCTTCCTTTTGGAACTCATGTTTTTCCAACAGATTTTTTAATTCATTTTCCGAAATGATCAACTTTCTTTCCAATTCGTGAGCCTCTAATTCCGATCTCTTCTTCGATTCGTCAACTTCCTGAAAAGTGTTCTTCAGAAGATTGTACCTTTCCTGTATAAGGCTCTTCTCTTTATCCAATTCCGCATATTTTTCTTGCAATGCAGCGATATCCGAGCTATACTTAGATCTTGCTACAAACCAAATAAGTAGTGAGCCTACTAATATTCCGATCGTCAAATAAATGATTTCCACAGGTATAAAAAAGACATAAAAAAAGCAGCACTTAATTTAAGTACTGCTTTTCTAATTTAATTTAAAATTTTCTTAATTCACAATTCCTTCAAGGACATCCTTTATAGGAACTCTGACACCATCTTTATAAGGTACTATCCAGGCGTCTTTCACTCCCATCTCTCTTAAATATTTCTTGAAAGTATCCGCTTCCCAGTAGTCTCTGAAACTACCCAATGTGTACTTTTGGACTCCATCAGCATCCTCTCCACTAAAGTCCCCATCATTGTTAAAATATTTTGAAAGATCCTTGTTTCTGAAAGCGCCTATTTGCACTTTAAAAACGACACCTCTGGCTACTCTAGTGCTATTGTCAGTTGGTTCAGAAGGTTCAGGCTTTTTTTCATTAACAGCTGCTCTTGCAGAGCTTAGCTCATTTTTCAGCCTATTTATTTCGGAATCCTTATCGGCAACTCTTGATTGAAGACTAGATACCTGGCCATTTAAGCTACTAATCTGACCCTTCACAGAACTGTTTTCTTCAACAATTTTCTTGAATTCTTCAATGGATAAGCTTTTCTTTCTTTTCTTCCACTCTTTTGCCTCTTTTTTTGAGAGTTGAGCGTTCGCTTCAAATCCCATTGAGAAGCAGAAAAGCATACATAAGATGATGGTTGTATTTTTCATTTTTAGAATATTAGTTTCAAAACCTTAACGATTTGAGGGACAATGTACAAAAATAACCCTGTAAAAGTCAAACTTGAACATGTTCTCTTGCTATCAAACGAGAGCGATTTTAATATATTTTTAATGGAATGGATAAGTTTTAAAGCGATTTTTGCCTAAAATTACTTCAAACTACCTATCATGTTCTTTGGTACCACCCATTCGTTGAATTGTTCATTTGTGAGTAATCCGAGCTCAATGGCTGCGTCCCTCAATGTACTGCCCTCTTTGTGGGCCTTTTTAGCGATCTTAGCAGCATTCTCATACCCTATGTGTGGATTCAAAGCTGTAACCAGCATTAACGATTTCTCTAATTTATCTTCAATTGTTGCATAATTTGGCTCTATTCCAACAGCACAGTTTCTTTCAAAAGATTGGCTCGCATCACCCAGTAATCTGGCAGATGTAAGTAAATTATAAATCATCATTGGTTTGAAAACGTTCAACTCAAAGTGACCGGTCATACCACCTACAGAAATAGCAGTGTCGTTTCCAATTACCTGAGCACATACCATGGTGAGTGCTTCACATTGTGTAGGATTAACTTTTCCTGGCATAATGGAAGAGCCAGGTTCATTTTCAGGAATGATGATTTCACCTATTCCTGATCGTGGGCCTGAAGATAACATGCGAATGTCATTCCCTATTTTCATAAGGCTGACCGCAAGTTGTTTAAGTGCTCCTGAGGTCTCTACTATAGCATCATGTGCTGCTAATGCTTCAAATTTGTTTTCAGCACTTACAAATGGATGACCCGAAAATTCAGCAATTTTTTTAGCAACAAGGTCTGCATATCCATTAGGAGTATTCAAACCTGTTCCAACTGCTGTACCCCCAAGAGCCAGCTCTGATAAATGATCCAGCGTATTTCTTAATGCCTTTAATCCATGATCCAATTGTGAGACGTAACCTGAGAATTCATGACCAAGTGTTAGCGGAGTGGCATCCATGAAATGTGTTCTTCCGATTTTAACCACATCTGCAAAAGCTTCCACTTTTTCCTGAAGGACATTCCTCAATGATTCAATTTTGGGAATGGTCTGCTCAACAATCATTTTGTAAGCAGCGATATGCATGGCTGTAGGAAAGGTATCATTGGAGGACTGTGATTTATTCACATCATCATTTGGGTGTACTTTTTTTTGTTCATCGTCCAACTTTCCACCCAAAAGAACGTGAGCTCTATTGGCTACTACCTCGTTTACATTCATATTGGATTGTGTCCCCGATCCGGTTTGCCAAACAACTAAAGGAAATTGATCATCAAGCGCTCCATTTGAGATTTCATCACAAACTTTGCAGATAATATCAGCGGTATCTTCAGATAAAACACCTAACTCATGATTAGTACTGGCCGCAGCCTTCTTAAGTATGGCAAATGCCCGTATGATCTCAATGGGCATTTTCATGCTTTCGCCGCCAATATCAAAGTTTTCTTTTGATCTTTGTGTTTGAGCTCCCCAATACTTATCAGCCGGGACTTCAATAGTACCCATGGTGTCCTTTTCTATCCTAATACTCATGCTTGATGATTTTTTCTGGTACAAATCTTTAAGAGGCAAATTTAGAAAAATAATTCATTGAAATAGTAAATTCCTTGTAGTGAATATCTGGTTTCGATATATTGATTTTTTCACTGTAATATTTAAAGTTACGAATGTAAGAAAAGCCAATATTCGGATTTAGAAATTAATTAGAAAGCCTGCATCTTTGAAATGTTAGTCAATTAAAACAAAGAGTTAAAATTGACTCATTCAAATAAGAACTTTAAGAAATAAGCAAAAGCTTATAGCGCGAGTTAATAAGGTAATATAGGTTAAAATTTAGGGTTAGTTTTTTACAGTTTGGAAAAGGGAGTCGAGAGGCTTCCTTTTTTCTTTTATGCCCTTTAACATTTTGTGAGGTCTCTCCTTGGGTCCTTTTCATCATGATTACACCTTGAACCAATTTAAAGTTTTCAGACATCAGATTTCAGGTATCAGGATTAATATTTAAAGAATTCGCAATTGCTCAAAAAGCTATTCTTATAATAATGGAAATGCATCAATGATCTTCTCAATGAAAACTAAAATCTGATACCTGAAACCTAACACCTCTCACAATGTTAAAAAAGGTTAAAATTGATAAAATTGGAGATGATAATCATGCCGTTCAACATAATATGATCCAAGAATAAATATTTATTTAATAGATTTGCGTTCTTTAAGAAATATAATATCATTGTTCAATGGAAGAATCAATAACAACCAACGATATAAAGAAGGAGCATCGGGAAAAAATCAAACAGGTGTTCAGGGAAGTGGGAAAAGTAGTTGTTGGCCAGGAATACATGTTGAATCGTCTCTTAATCGGTCTATTTACACAAGGCCATATATTGCTGGAAGGGGTGCCAGGATTAGCAAAAACACTCACAGTAAGTACATTGGCTAAAGTGTTACATCTAGACTTTCAAAGAATCCAGTTTACTCCCGATCTTCTGCCGGCCGATTTGATTGGTACAATGATATATAATCAGAAGAAGGCCAATTTTGAAGTTAAAAAGGGTCCCATCTTTGCCAATATGATTTTAGCCGATGAAATCAACCGTTCTCCAGCCAAAGTGCAATCTGCTTTATTGGAGTCTATGCAAGAAAAGCAAGTTACCATTGGTGAAGAGACATTTGAGCTTGACAGACCATTCCTGGTAATGGCTACTCAAAACCCGGTTGATCAGGAGGGAACTTACCCTTTGCCGGAAGCGCAGGTAGACAGATTCATGCTTAAGGTGCATGTTGATTATCCTAATAAGGATGAGGAACTGGAGGTAATGAGAAGAATGTCCAATTTAAGTTTTAATGGCGAGGTGGGTACGGTTCTCAGCAAAGAAGATATTTTCGCCATTCGAAGTGAAATTAACCAGGTGAGCATTTCAGAATCATTGGAACGCTATATTATTGAATTAATATTTGCTTCAAGAAATCCTAAAGAATATGGTCTGGATACCGAGGCAGGATTCATTCAATTCGGTGCTTCTCCCCGAGCAAGTATTAATTTGAATTTAGCAGCGAAGGCCACAGCATTTTTTGATGAGAGAGATTATGTGCTTCCCGAAGACATTAAGGAAGTAGCTGATGATGTGTTAAATCATAGGATCATTTTGAACTATGAAGCCGAAGCAGATGGGATAACAACACATGATATTATCAACTCCATACTCAAGAAAATACCAATAAATTCGTAAGTTCTATATAGCTGACAATATAAGAGGAGTCCACCTGGACTCCTTTTTTTATGCCCTGAATTCAATGAAAAGCGCATGTGGAATTTAGTTCTTCAATGTGAAGTTTATGTTAAGCCTAGGTCAAATCCACCAAAAGTTGTTTAATGATTTCATAACAATTGCTAAGCGATGTCTTAACAATTAATCTACAATTTTGCCCTGCATATTTCAAAACCTAAATTCTAAACTTAAAAGAAGACATGAAAAAATTATCTTATTTAAGCCTACTCCTAGCATTTGCAGGGCTCACAATTTTTTCTGCATGTAAGGATGATGATGATGCCAAGCCTGCGGCGCCAACGGCTACGGCTCCTTCATCAATCCCTTCAGTGACGGTGGGTGGTTCAGTGGATATAACTTTCACTGTAAACACACCAGGTGGCTATAAGAGTGCCTCGGTAACACAATCTGCTGGCTCAGCTACTATAAGCTCTCAACCAACTGCTGGTGATCAAACCGGATCAGTAGTTGTATCTTATACAGCTGGAACTACTGCAGGTGCAGCTTCAGTTACTATCACAGTTACTGATAATAGCGACCAAACGGTTGCACAAAATGCAACAGTTAACGTTTCTGCAAGCCCTGTACCTACTATATCAGACATTCCGGAAACAGCCACTGTGGCTGCTGGTGGTTTGCTTGGACCTGTAACTGCTAACCTGGCTGCAGAAGATGGATTAGCATCTCTTTCTGTAACAAAAAATGGTCAGGCGTTTGGAACAGACGTTACTTACAGCGGTGAAACTTCTGCAACTTATGATTTCCAATATCAAACTTCCGTAGAAGAGGCTAATTCAACCATTACTTTTGTATTTACTGTAACAGATTCCAATGGTGACACTAACACGGCAACACATGTATTGACCGTTGGTGATCTTCCTACCAAGGATGTTTTCTCTTCTGCTGAAGGTACAGGAACAGTAACTTGGTCAAGTGATACCGTTTATGTGTTAAGAGGTTTCGTTTTTGTGAATGATGGACAAGTATTAACAATTGAGCCAGGTACTGTTATCAAAGGACAACCAGGTCAAGGATCAGGAGCCAGTGCTTTGATCGTAGCAAGAGGCGGTAAGATAATGGCTGAAGGAACTGCAGAATCTCCAATTATCTTCACAGGTTTGGCTGATGATCTTAATGGTTCAGTTCCAAATGAAGAGAATGCACTTTGGGGTGGTGTGATCTTATTAGGTAAAGCTACTAATAACAACAATTCTATTGCCAACGAAAAATCAATCGAAGGTCTACCTACAACTGATGACAGATCTCTATACGGCGGAAGTGCAGATGATGATAATTCCGGTATCATGCGATATGTTTCAATCAGACACGGTGGTAGTGTAATCGGTAGTGATAACGAGATCAACGGCCTAACATTAGGATCTGTAGGATCAGGAACTACGCTTGAAAACATTGAAATTTTTGCAAACCTGGATGACGGAATCGAGTTCTTCGGAGGAACTGCAAATCTTAAAAATGCTGTAGTCTCACTTTGTGGTGATGATGGAATTGATTTGGACGAAGGTTATAGAGGAAAGATCCAAAAAGTACTTGTTTGGCATACTACTCAAACCGTAAGCAGCAGTGATCCTCGCGGTGGAGAATGGGATGGTGGCGTTGGAGCTGACGAAGAGGCGATGCCTTTTGGTAGCCCAAGCATGGCTAATATTACCCTTGTTCTTGAAGATGACAATGAGCAGGAAGTTACACAAAAAGAAGCCTTCTTGTTCAGAGATAACATTGCCGGTGGTCTTTACAACAGTATTATCGTAGGGCACCAGGGTGCTGCCGCTGTGGAGTTCCGAGCTGATAAAGAAAGTTCTTTCGACAGATATCTGGCTGATGAACTGAACATCTCTAACAATATCTTCTATAATGTGAATGGTGTAACAGACGGTGCAAATTTTGCTAATCTTTTTAACGTAAAAGAAGAAAATGGCACAGCTACTCCTGCTGATGTAACTGCTTTCGAAACTGATATGACTACTAACAACACATTTGTAAATCCAGGTTTTGGAACTGGTGTAAGTAGATTTACTCCTACAGCATCAGAAGTTACTTCTGATTTAATGACAGGTCTTCCTACTGGTTTAGATGATCTTTCTTATAAGGGAGCGATAGATCCAGGTGCTACAGATCCTTTCTTCAAAGATTGGACACTTACTTATGATGCTATCCAGTAATTAACATTATTGAATAAAATAATAACCAAAAAAGGCAGCTGCAAAGCTGCCTTTTTTGGTTTATAACGAGTAATCAGACTAATCCATTAAACAATGATTTTGTTAACATTCGGTTAACATTGCAAAAAAACCAGCTATTCTTTAACATTTTCTTAACAGTGAGGAAAACACCAAGATACAATGGCCATCTAAATTTGCACATATTTTATGGTTTAAAGTATTATGAACACACTAAAAAGAACATTTTTAACCCTAGTAGTATCGTGTCTTGGGCTAAGCTCATTTGCTCAAACCGGCAAGATCAAAGTTTCAATCTTTGACAAAGAATCTGGTGAACCGCTTATAGGTGCCACAGCACAAGTTGCCAATACAACCAATGGTTCTGTAACCGATTTGGATGGAATGGCTATTATTGTCCTTGATCCCGGAACATATGATCTGGAAGTATCATATGTATCATATGAAAAGAAAACCATCACTGGTGTAGAAGTAAAAGATGGAGAAGTAACCACGCTTAATGTTAGCCTGGGCTCAGCAGTAGTTGGTCTGGAAGAAGTGGTTGTTACCGCCGAAGTAATTAAAAGTAGTGAGAATGCCATTTTGACCATCCAAAAGAAATCTCCCAAATTGCTTGATGCTATTTCAGCAGATCAATTCTCAAGAAGTGGAGACAATGATGCAGCAGCAGCGGTAAAAAGGGTAGTTGGCGTGACAGTTGAATCTGGCAAGTATGTATATGTGAGAGGTCTTGGTGACCGCTATAGTAAATCAACTTTGAACGGGGCAGATGTACCTAGTCTGGATCCGGAAAAAAATGCAGTGCAACTCGATCTTTTTCCAAGTAATTTGATTGATAATATTATCGTTTACAAAACCTTTTCTCCTGATCTTAGCGGGGAATTTACCGGGGGGCTTGTAGATATTACTACCAAGGATTTTCCGGATCAATACTCATTTCAGATTTCATCATCTGTGGGTGTTAATTCTCAAGCCACATTTAATAAGAATTTCCTGACACATCAAAGCAGCGACAATACTACCTGGCTTGGTTTTGATAATGGCCGCGATCTTCCCAATGAAATTCAGGGGCTTACACAAAGTACTTTCCCACAGGCATTCATTGATAATGAAGCGTTGGATGTTGTTACGAAATCTTTCGATAATACACAATTCGAGCCAACTCAGAAGAGTCAGCCATTCAATCACAGCTTTAGTGTATCAGTGGGTGACCAAAAGCAATTATTTGGTAAGCCATTCGGTTTTGTTGCAGGGCTAACCTATAACAGATCATTTTCCTATTATGATGATGGTATTCAAAGCAGATGGGAAGAAGTAAATGATCAAGTTCAGAGCCTGGACAGTGATCAGAAGTTTGATTATAGAGACAGACAATCAAGTGACGAGGTTAGTATAGGGGCCTTGGTGAATACCAACATCAAATTGAATAGCAACAATAAGATAGGATTGAATTTAATGCATAACCAAGGTGGTAACAAAAGTACAAGAAGACTAGATGGACCCTGGTTTGGTGTTGATGATGAATTAACACCGTATAACATTGGAGAGAGTAGAGTATTATCTTATGAGGAGAGAGGATTGAGCAATGGTCAGTTAAAAGGTGAGCATGTAATTCCAGGTTTGAACAATTTAAAAATTGATTGGTTCTCTTCCTATACGACTTCATTCATGAATCAGCCGGATTTAAAATTCTTTTTTAACTTCTATACCGTTGATCAGGCCAATCCCAGTGATACACTTTATGGTTTGAACAATTCCAGAATTAGGCCAAGTAGATACTTCAGAGACATGGATGAATCCATTTCTGATAGTAAAATCAATTTCACTTTTCCTGTTGAACTAGCTAAGGATCTTGAGAGTAGAATCAAAACCGGCTTTGCTTATTCAATGAGAGATAGAACTTACAAGGAAAACAGATATGAGTACTTTGTAAGGGGTGGGAATACCTTTGGAGCTGATATTGATGCCTTATTCACCAATGATAAGCTTGGTTTGACAAGCGACGGTACTTTGGGGACTTATCTTGCAGATTTTACACAGGAACCAAATAACTATGAGGCATCACAGACCGTATCAGCAGCCTATGTGATGATAGAAGCTGCCTTGTCAAAGAAATTTAAATTGACAACCGGCGTGAGATTTGAAAGGACGGAAAGAGAAATAAACTTCCTGGACGGGACACCTGTTAGCGTACCGGAGGATAACAATGATCTCCTACCTGCCCTTAACATGACCTATGAGCTTTTTGAAAACTCAAATCTGAGATTTGGTTATGGAAGAACTATTGCAAGACCCACCTTCAGGGAATTTGCTCCTTTGGTGACTTTTGGATACGGTGGAGATAATACGCTTGTAGGTAATCCTGATTTGACCAGATCACTAATTGACAATTTTGATCTGAGATGGGAAGTATTTCCTAAAAATGGTGAATACATTGGTTTCAGTGTTTTCTACAAAAAATTCAATGATCCCATTGAAAGAGTAACTAATCCCGAGGCCGGAGGATCAACCTTAGAATTTACTTTTGTAAATGTTGATAGAGGTATTGTATATGGCGCGGAAGCGGAAATCAAAAAAGGGTTGGGATTCATCAGTCCGGCACTTGATAACTTTAAAATTTCAGCCAACCTTTCTCTGATAGAATCCGAGGTTGATCTTGATGAAGACGAAAAACAAAACGTTAGAACCAATTTCAATTATACTGAGGATACAAGACCTATGTTCAACCAATCTCCTTTCGTGGTAAATACATCACTGATCTATGAAAACTTTGAAACTGGCTGGGCATCTAGCTTAACGTTCAATGTATTTGGTGAAAGGTTGTCAGCTTTTCAAACAAAGCTACCTCCATTATTGGTTGAAAAACCAAGACCGGAACTTAATTTTAGTATTAAGAGAAACTTTACAGATCGGTTGAGCTTAAGATTCAGAGCGAACAATCTATTAAATCCGGCATACAAAGAAGCAATGGATTTTAATGGAAGAGAATATATATTTAGCAGTTATACTAAAGGAAGAAGTTTTTCATTAAGCTTTACTTATACGATTAACTAAGGTTAATCTTACTTTTAGTGTGTCCAGGACCGTTGAAACAACGGTCCTTTTTCTTGATTACTTTTTCAAGTTAAAAAATATTTTGAAATTCGGTTCGGAAGGATTGTCATTTTTTGTTCCAACCAGATAAAAACTAATATCACTGAATCCTTCCAAGTCCTTCCATGAAATCATGGCGGCCGGATCGTACTTTGTTGGCTCCACAAACTCGAACCCAAACTTTTCAATAGTTTCAGGTCTGAAATTCAAATTTTCAGGCTCATGAAGAATTACCTCCGCTACCTTGCCATTAAGATGCCTTATGTCTGTTTTATGTGATTTATAATGCTGAATAAAGTATTTGTTAGTTAAAATATTTTTTGTGTAACTGGTGTCTGGTTTACCAAGAATCGTCTCGATCTCAAATGGCGTTTTGTCCTTAAAAGATTTTATGTTTGAAACAATTTTTTCACTGTCGTCAGATGAGCAACTCCAGCAAAGAATGATACAAAAGAGCTGTATTCCAATCATATTGTTTACGAATGCCTTATTCATAATTCAGAGAAGATTTGTAGACTTTTAATTGTTTTGTAAAACTTCAAAGATGCATACAATGTTTATTAAATGTTAAATCAACATAAAAATTAACATTTTGATAATAATGAAACATCAACTTTATTGATAAAGTAGCCTGGCATACCCTACGAAAGATGAGGTTAATTCAGAACAAAAGATGAAAGGCTTGATTCATGATAAAAAGATCAGCTCAGTAGATACACTCATTCTATTCCCTGCCCTTATCTCTCATTTTGATAAATTCGGTATAGCGCCTGTAGATAGCGATGAAAAAGCCGAACACTAAAATCAAGGTACCGATCCAAAGAACATTGATCATTGGTTTTTCCAATGCCTTCAAAACAACATAATCTTTTTGTGTGGTGGAGGTCTGGATGGTAAAACTATTGGTTTCCGGATGTATATTCAAAAATGTGATCTTTATCCCAAGATCTTCAACGGCTTCCGGAATTCTTGCCACCATTCTGTCTCTAATTAAATAGAGTGGTTCTACAATATACTCACCGGCTTCTCCAAATACCTTTATTATGGCTTTGATAGCAATATCTGAGTCATTCAGTCCTAAATCCGTAGCATTCACTCGTTCTACCTTTTCAACAATGGTGACGTAATCGTTTATAAAGAATTGCTCACCAAGTTTAACTTCATGATCTTCCGGTTCACTCCATTCCACTTCTTCGTCAGGAGAGAGGTAAGGCGCATAGGAGAGATGTGTATACAAATCGCTCTGAATACTTCTTTTAATATCAGGCGAACCTACATTTCCCATGGTTGGGTTTAACTGAACTCTGGGATAAAGTGTAAATTTTTGCCCTGAGTTAGAAGTAAAGTCAATCTCGAAATAGATATTTTCATGATAAATGTCCAGAGTATCTCCTTTATCTGCATATTTTCTGCCATCAATGATAATATCTTTCTTGGCAATTGCCTTCGTTTCATCCTCTGCAGGGCCAAGATCATGGTAATTCACATACTTGGAAAGTCCTTTTACCTCAACCCTTCTTCCTTTATAGTTAAGGTTATATTTGTCCATTGCTCGTGGTTCATTTATGAACAAAAGGACATTTTCAAGATTGAATTCATCCTCGGCATCCTTGAAAATTCGAATACCACTTGTATTGAGCGAAACCACTTTTGAGTAACCGGATGAAAACAAAATACCTATGAGCATTAATGCCATCCCGATATGCGTGACAGCACCACCTGAAAGTTTAATATTGCTTTTGAATAGTCTTAACAGAATTTTACCATTGGAGATAACTGCGTAAATACTGGTAGTGAGCAATACAATATAACCAATGTCTGATATACCGGCTACTACTAAAATTATACCGGCTACTATCAATGTGAGCAGAATGGGATAAGTAATGGCATTGATCAAATCTTTTTTGTCCATCTTTTTCCACCAGAAGAATTGTCCCGTTCCGGAAAGTATGGCTAGAATTGCTGCGAACCATAGTTGCCATTGCGTGTAAAAACTCACCTGATCTGATGGCAATGCTATATTTGAAGTGCCTCCAAACCATTCAATAATACTATTATATACTGGAAATGAAGTTGGGACAATTACCTGAAATCCCATCAAACACAGGGTAGTAGCTCCCATAAAAATCCAGAACTCCCTGGAGTAGGTTGCAATTTCCTTTTGACTGCTCGGAATTTGCCTCCAAACACGTGCTGACAGAAAAACAGAAATGGCCATAAATGCCATTAGATACAGAAGTAATTGTCCAGACAGACCTAGGTCTACAAATGAGTGTACTGAAGAATTTCCAAGTATTCCACTTCTTGTAAGGAAAGTGGAATATAATATTAATATAAATGTAGCTATGACAAGAATGATGGATGTCTTAAGGGCCGTATTGCTATTTTTATAGGTAATCATGGTGTGGTAACTAGCTACCAGCACCAGCCAGGGGACATACACAGCATTTTCAACCGGATCCCAATTCCAGTACCCACCGAAAGTAAGTGTTTCATAAGCCCAATAACCACCCATTAAAATACCAACACCCAGCACCATTGCAGAGAAAAGTGCCCAGGGTAGCGCCGGCCTTATCCATTCCTTAAACCTTTTTTTCCATAGGCCTGCTATGCAATAAGCAAAAGGGACAAGTGTGGTAGCAAAACCTAAAAACAAAGTAGGAGGATGGATAACCATCCAGTAATTCTGCAAAAGTGGATTCATCCCGCGGCCATCCGGAGGGATGAAATCAGGGTTTATTTTCAGAAATTCATCATTAGGGAAAGCGTCACGCAGAAGTATAAAGGGGTCGCTGCCTATTTTCAGATTTATTCCGGGAATAACAACGCCAACAATCATGGATGCCAGGAAAGCTTGTACCAGTGAGAAAACCGTCATGACCGGTGCTTCCCAATATTTGTTGGTATTGATTATTATGATACCAAGTACTGCCTCCCAAAAGATCCATAACAAAAAACTTCCCTCCTGGTTTTGCCAAAAACTTGAGATCATATAGTGTAAAGGCAGAGTTTTGGAAGAAACGCTCCAGGCGTAGTGGTATTCGTAATAATTATTGTAGATGATATGAAAAAGACTATAAACGACACCAACAACGGCTACCGCGTGTATATAGAAAAATATTCTCGCATATTGTTTCCATCCTTCTTCCTCCGTTCCTGTGGTGTTGGAAGCTTTGAAATAAGCTATCGTGGCAACCAGTGAAGTTATGAGGGCTACGATAACAAATAAGTGACCCAGATTGCCAATAAATGAATGTATCATGAAGATTTGGAAATTAGATAATTAGTTAGCTTCACTTATTGAAATGGATTCTTCCTGATATTTTGATGGGCATTTCAGCAATAGTTTGTCCGCCATGAAAATGTCATTTTTATATGAACCTATTACCACTACATTTTCAGATTTCATCAAGTCGGTTGGCATGGGCTCTTTATAAAAGACGCGTTGCTCTTGTCCATTTTCATCTACCAATACGAAGGTAACTGATAATTTATCCTGACTTGGTTGTATGCCAACTACTTTTCCGTGCTCATTCTTTTTGAGCTGTCCCACAACATGAATGGAAGATTCATCTCCATTTTCTGCCATTTCTTTAGCATCCTTAAATGTTACATAAGAACTCGCATCACCTGCAGTAGAGATGATAATGGCCACTGCCACTGCTATAATTACCAACCCGAAAATATATGATGTTTTCATTTCAAATCTGTTTATACGCTCAAAATGTTGAACTTAGGAAATTTTTTTAAGTTCGAAATGCTGTACAAAGATCGTAATCTTACAACAAAGAAGTTAATCAATTGTTGTTTATTTCCTTCTCCAACCTACTTATCTGCCTGTCAATCTTAACTAGATAAAATAAAATTCCAGCCATAACCACAGAAATTACCAATACCACAACGTAAATTTTACCATCCGCTCTTAACCTATCTGCCATTTCTACTTCCTGATTTGTATAATCATCCTTTGTAATTTCGATTTTATCCTGAGCTGTACCAGACAGACTAAAAAGCATTATGATTATAAACAATAACTTTTTCATTTGTTTGAAGTTAGGGAAGAAGTGTCGGTACTTATGCATTTAGTATAGAAATATAATTTTCCAATTCAAAATTTGACTCTAAGCACCTATCATCCTTTTTCAGATGCTAAACTTCCTCAATTTTATTAATTAGTTTCCTTGTTCTAATTCTCAAACTTGCAATCCATATACCTAATAGCGTCCATCCTATAATGGCTGGATAAAATACAATACGCAATTTACTATCCAGGTCATATGCGTTAAAACCAGGATTTCCTCCTTTACCCGGATGTAAAGAATTTTCAGCCATTCTGGGAAGCACGAATAGCAATGGAACCAAGGCAGCAAATGCAAAAATATTGTATACTGCACTGATAGTACCTTTCTTTTGCTCATCCTCGATGGAACTCCTTAGCACAGCATAAGCCAGGTAAATTAGCATACCGATCGCTGCACTATTCAGTTGCGGATCATTGACCCACCAGGCACCCCAGGTAAACTTTGCCCAGATACTTCCCGTAGCCAGTCCCAAGATGCCAAAGTGGATACCAATATTGGCAAATTCGCAGGCTCCGATATCATGAAGTGGATTTCTGCTTTTCAAATACTTGATGGACAAGATCATTGAAGTGAGCAATAATATCATCATGGAAAACCACATAGTCACATGAAAATAAAGATTGCGAATGGTCTCATTTAATATGGCCAACCTGGGAACATCCATAAGCAAGCCACCGATCAAGGTATAAAAAACCAAAATGATCGCTAAAATTTTCCACCAGGACTTTTTAAAGAATTTCATTTAAAGATCTTTTTGTTCCGAATTGGACGATATTTATATATCAAAGCTTACCATTCGTGAAAGAGCACAGATCAAACATACTACACTAGCTTCTCCAAATGTAGGGAAACAGCAAAAAAGAAACCGTTCCTACAATCAAATTTATGGCTATCAGTGTGATAATTTCATCGAAACTCACATCTCTGTCCAGACCATCAATGGCGTTTTTTGCTACTTTAATGACCATGAGTAATATTGGCAAGATGACCGGAAAACCTAAAATAGGCATGAGCGTACTGCTATTACCCGCTTTGGCAGCAATGCTTGAAACCATTGTCAAAGTGGTCGAAAAACCCATTGCTCCAAGCAAAATAGCAATAATAAAATATAGATGGTCCTTTACCTCATTCCCCAAAACCAATGAATAGGCCAAATAACCAATTATGGTGAGCATCAGCATCAATATAGTATTGTAAATAATCTTAGCAATAATGATACTTTGCGGATTCACGAGTGTGTAATAGTAGAGTTGTCGGGATGGACTCTCCTGCATGAAGCTTTTGGCAATGGCGTTCACTGCTGTGAATAGAATAATGATCCAGAACAGCACATTCCAAGTAACAATATTCAGTTGACCAAGATTTAGGTTGAAGCTTAAGTAACAAATAAAGATTGTACTGCCCACATAGAGTAGCATACCATTCAAGGCATACCGTTGTCTCCATTCCAGTACCAGATCTTTTTTGATGAGTGCTACTACCTCTTTAACAAGCATAATTCAAATTATGCTGCAAAGGTAATGGGAAATGTGGATTTGGTAAACTTGTTTTTTGAAACAGTATTTAAACAGCTTCCAGTTCTTTCTTTTCTCTTTCTATCCTTGCAAGCTGTTTGTTGATTTCAAACAATAATAATAATGCGTAAGCTATTCCCAATGAAATGAGAGCAGCATAAATTAGGATGGTCTTTAGATTAATATTTTCAGGTTTTTGCGAAATCGTGAAACCATCAATGAGTTCAAAATCAGACTTAAGTGCCAATTCTTCTTCAATGCCCAACTGTCTATTATGAAGTAGAATACTCTCCTGGTAAACGCCTAAAAGATCGTTGTTTGTCTGTTCAGCCAGGATTACATTGTTGGATCCTTCAGAATTTTTGGTTGCGAGGCTGGCTATATTATTGATGACAACGGTTTTCAGGCTATCAAGAGAATTAATTTCTGACTGGATTTTATTTTTCCTTGCTAAAAGCGTTTTTTCATTATTCAAAATACGCTTTTTTATATATTCATTGCTTCGGAAATAATTAACAATCGGATTTGTCAGCTCCGATATCACCTTGCTTTCATATACAAAAATATTTATTTGATATGTGTACCTATTTTCAATTTCGAGCTGTCTTAATACCTTTTCAATATCTTCCTCCTTCGAGCCGGCATTTTTCAACTGTTCCTTCAAAACTTCCAATTCTACTATCTCATTTTCTGAAACAAATGGCTCTGATTCAAATTTAATAATTGATGAGGCTATTTCATTTGGAACCTTAAGCACTTTGGCAAGTTGACTTTTATTTCTTTCAGCAGTAAGAATATTTAATTTTTCTATGGTGCTCTCAATTAATCTTCCATTGAAATATTTTGAACTAAGAAGCATTGAACTTTTATAATATTCCTTAGAAGTTCGATTACTTAAATAAGCTATTGCAAGTCCGACCAAAACTGTAGAAATAATGAAGAATTTGTAATTGATTGTAAGCCTTCTTAAATACGAAATAGTATTAATAATAGCCTTTCCAATTTTTACAAACATCAATATGATTACTCCAAAAACAGCATTCAGATCAATTTCATCCTCATTCTTCTTTTTTAGATTATTTTGGTCCAAACTCATTATGGTTTCATTAAATATTTTGCGTAAAAGTAAAAAAAATTAGTTTATTCACTAATCGGCAATGGATAATTTATAATTTCGTGCCGATTGTCTTTTTTCTAAATCAAATACTTAAAAAAGTACTATTCCAGATTATTCTATGAAGAAGATTCAAATGGTTGACCTCCATAGTCAATATAACTTGATAAAGGGTAAGGTTGATTCCGCAATAAATGAAGTTATTACTACCACTTCATTTATTAATGGACCTGCTGTGAAAGATTTTGCCAAGGAGTTAGCTGAATATAACGATGTAGAGCATGTTATACCATGTGCTAATGGAACAGACGCGCTGCAATTGGCCATGATGGCACTGGACCTTCAGCCAGGAGACGAGGTTATTGTGCCAGCTTTTACTTATGTGGCAACCGCAGAGGTTATTGCTTTGTTAAGATTGAAACCAATTTTTGTGGATGTTGAACCTGATACTTTTAACATTGATATATCTGGGTTAGAACATGCGATAACTGAAAAAACCAAGGCGATTGTTGTTGTTCATTTGTTCGGTCAATGCTGTAATATGGACAATATATTGGAAATATCGAATAAGCATAGGCTCTACGTGATTGAGGACACTGCACAGGCAATTGGTGCCAAGTATACATTTGAAGATGGTAGCGTAATGAGAGCCGGAACTATGGGTACAATAGGGACAACCTCTTTTTTCCCTTCAAAGAATTTGGGTTGTTATGGTGATGGTGGAGCTCTTTTTACCCGAGATTCGAATTTAGCCGAGAAAATCAGAATGGTGGCAAACCACGGGCAGAGAGTGAAATATTATCATGATATCATTGGCGTAAACTCACGTTTGGATACTTTACAGGCGGCAATTCTTAGGGTCAAATTAAAAGAGCTGGATCGATATGAATTGAATCGAAATCGAGTTGCAGCATATTATGATGAAAAATTGGGATCAATAGAAAATATTACCTTACCCAAACGATTTGAAAGATCCACACATGTGTTCCATCAATATACTCTAAAAATTGAGGAAGGGGACAGAAATGAGTTAAAAGATTATCTCGCTAATAAGGGGATACCCTCTATGGTTTATTACCCTCTCCCTTTACATTTACAAAAAGCTTACATACATTATGAATTTAGCAAAGGTGATTTCCCTGTATCTGAGCAACTTTGCGAAATCGTGTTATCTTTGCCCGTCCATACAGAGTTTGAGGAAGAACAACTTGACTATATAACTCAGACCATTATAGACTATTTCTAAAATGAGCAACAAAGAATACTATTGTCATGAAACAGCGGTAATTGATGACAATTGTTCCATTGGTAGCGGCACCAAGATCTGGCACTTCTCACATATCATGTCAGGTTGTGTGATTGGTGAAAGCTGTAATATCGGACAAAACGTTGTTGTCTCACCTGATGTTGTGCTTGGAGATAATGTTAAGGTACAGAATAATGTTTCCATTTATACCGGTGTAACTTGTGATGATGATGTTTTTTTAGGGCCATCGATGGTTTTTACCAATGTAATCAATCCAAGAAGCGCCGTAAACAGAAGAGGACAATATGCCAAGACACATGTTGGTAAAGGTGCCTCCATCGGAGCCAATGCTACCATAGTCTGTGGCAATGATATTGGACACTTTGCTTTTATCGGGGCAGGTGCCGTTGTTACAAAATATGTTCCATCATATGCCTTGGTAGTTGGTAATCCGGCTAAACAAATTGGATGGATGAGTGAATATGGTCATCGTCTTGATTTTGATGAGAAAGGTATTGCTGTATGTGAGGAGAGTGGCGAAAGATATTCACTTAAAAACAACTTGGTTGAGAAAATAAATTAGAAACTTAAGTAAACGATAAATGAAGAACTTCGCGTTAATTGGAGCTGCGGGTTATATTGCTCCCAGACACTTAGGAGCTATTAAGGAGACAAAAAATGATTTAATTGCTGCTCTCGACAAATTTGACAGCGTAGGTGTAATAGATTCATATTTTCCGAAAGCGGATTTTTTCGTTGAATTTGAAAGGTTTGACAGACATATAGACAAGCTAAAACGAATTGGTCAAAAAATTGATTACGTGGCCATTTGTACTCCCAATTATCTTCATGATTCTCATATACGTTTCGCTTTAAGGCATGGTGCAGATGCTATCTGTGAAAAACCAATAGTATTGAACCCATGGAACGTGGATGCTTTGCAGGAGATTGAGAGCGAATCAGGGAAAAAGGTCAATAATATTTTACAATTGAGATTACACCCAAGTATTATAGCACTAAAGAAAAAGATAGACGAAGGACCAAAGGACAAGGTATATGATATTGATCTCACATACATAACCTCCCGTGGGAACTGGTACTTTACAAGTTGGAAAGGTGATATATCAAAGTCCGGAGGTATAGCAACGAACATAGGAGTGCATTTCTATGATATGTTGATTTGGATATTTGGTGGTGTTCAGAGAAATATGGTGCATGTTTTGGAAGAAGATAAGGCCTCAGGTTTTCTGCAATTAGAAAAAGCACGTGTAAGATGGTTCCTTAGCATTGATGCTAAAACACTTCCAAAAGAAGTTCAAAAAAAAGGCCAAAGAACATATAGATCCATTTCAGTAGGAGGTGATGAAATTGAGTTTAGTGGGGGATTTACTGATTTGCACACCTTAAGTTATCAGCAAATACTAAAGGGAAATGGTTTTGGTTTAGATTCCGCTAGGCTAAGCATTGAGACCGTTTATGCCATTCGAAATGCGAAGCCTGTTGGTAAGAAAGGTGATTACCATCCTTTCATTGAGAGATTATAGACATTTTAGATATTTATAATTTGAATTTTTATTTAGCTAACTCAAATCTCAATAAGCAAAAATCTAAAAAATCATTTCTCGGTTAAGAGCTTTTAACGCTCAATATACTCACAATGTCTAGTAGAAGATTATATCAATCTATTTCTAAAGAACTGGAATTCTCAAAGCATGGAGTGATATCAATTCCCGAAATTTCACTGAAAGGACCTTTTTATCATGAAACAATTACAATAAATAAATTGTCAGAAAATGAAAAGGTTAGTTTGAAATGGTATGATCAACTTAAAAGTGTCTGCAAAGAGGGTATTAAAAAGGAAATAATTGAGAATATTGTAGTGCATGGAAGCTATGGTGATTTAACTTTTACCAATTATAGTGATTTGGATTTAACTGTCATTTTATCAACCGAGACACTTACTAAGAACAAATTATTGTTAACCTTCAAACGTTGGTTCCATAAATCCTTGTTCCCAACAATTTTGAAAATTGATCCGCTTCAACATCACGGAGTATTTTACCTTTGGAATGAACTCATCGAAAATTACTCTCAAGCGATTCTGCCAATAGATGTATATAGGCATGCTTGGGCTTTTAAACAGGTTGAAATTCAATTTAGATACGATAAGTTAGGACAAAATCAAAGTGATAATCTTTCATTGATAACTAGTAAAAAACTGGAGCTTCCTAAAGCTTCTTTTTTTAAACAAGGATATAGTATGTATTTCATGAAGCAGTATCTAAGTAACTTAATGTTGCTACCTGCTTTTTACATGACGGACATTGGAAAGCCTACTTACAAAAAAGATTCATTTGAGCCTTTCTATAACGAATTCAAGGATCTCGCTAGACCGATAGAAATAGCCAGTAATCTAAGAAAGGAATGGCCGAAAACACCATCATATTTTGCGCATTTTGCTTCAAAGCTTTCTACATTTCCAAAATTAAAATCACTGAGAAAGGTGATCTATAAAAATAGAAGGATTGAGAGGACAATAAAAAACGAAATAATCCCAAACATGCCAATATTGACTCAAGGTTTAAAAAGGAAATTACAGAATTGATCTATGGACAACGGAAACTTAAAAGTTTATAATGAACCAAAGCCTATTGATCGATCGCTGTATGATAGAGAAGTTCAGAAATATGTGGATCAAGTTAAGGATATTCCTGGAGTAGTTTGTGTTGCAACGATGGGCTCAATTGGTGCCCCGGGATTATCCGATTTGGATTTAATTTGTATTGTGGAGGATGATTTTAAAAAAGAATATGGGAAGTTGTTAACAACTTCTCATGATATTTTTGATAGAAACATTCTACTCCACGGACCAGTGATTGTTCCAATGAAGTTGTTGAGAGATTTTATCTATATAATATATACAACAACCTTGAACTACGTTCACGGACAAGATGTTACAAATCACATGCTCATCCCTGAAAGTATTGAGGAGAACAAACATTTGGCACTAACATATCTAATTGACTTTAGTGAAAGCAGATTGATCCAAATGGCAGGAGTAAAAAATTCAAATGAAATTGATAAGCGTGGTTGGTTAACTAGATTATGGTCTTTTACCCATACAGAATATTTATGTGAAAAGGCTGGAATTGAATTAAATTATAGTTCAAAAAAATTACTTAATGAAATAAAAAAAACACGTACTTTCTGGAAGGATAATCATCAGACTTGTTCAGATCAAGAGTTTCTCAATCTATTTCATCAGTCTATGAACCTGGTTCAAGAGGTGATTGTTAAGAGCCTTTCGATGAAATACGCAGATTTGGCAATTGAGGATGTCCCTAAAAAAAGAATCTTATATACAATGGGGAACAAAAGATTTGTTTGCGACAAGATGATTAACAAACCCTCTTCTGAAGCGAATAGTATTAAGTTCAGATCCAAATCCTTCCTTTTTTTTACTAGTTATATGCCCTCAATATATCGATATCATTTAGAGAGGTATGGATTCAGTCCTGACAATGATAGAAAATTAGAATTACGTGATTATGGAACGGATCTCTCTTATAAACGATCTAAGCTTGTTAGATCCCATTCAAATTTTTTGAATGAAATAGGCGCATCTTTTTCAATGAAAGGATATCTGGGTTTACCTCTTCTGCCCTCAGGAATTAAAATGAGGCTTTTGGAAAAATTTTACTGGGCAATAAAATAATCGAAAAGTTAATTTATCTTCAACTCAGAATACAATCTCTTAAAATTTAGGCTGATTTTGGAATGCTAAAAAATACAATTCTGACATTTTTTCAGCAAACAGCAGGAATTCTTGTTGGACTTGTTACCTCAATATTTATTGCAAGATTACTTGGGCCAGACGGCCAAGGTCAGTTAGCTCTATTAATTCTTCTTCCCATGATGTTGTATTCTTTTTTGAACATGGGAATCTCTCCTTCAACGATATATTTTCTGGGAAGAAAAGAAACCGACCGCAATACAATATTAAAAACAAATTTTTATTCCACTATTTTACTGTCATTGATTGCCTTACTTGCAGGTTTTATTGTCATAACATTGTTTCATGATAAATTTTTTGACGGCGTCCCCGAGAAGCTTTTGCTACTTATTTTACCTGTTGCCATACCAATTTTTTTCAATCAGAATTTCCGCGTCTTTTTTCAAGGAATTGAGAATTTTCGCAGTTATAATTTAACGGTACTTTTTGAGAAAATTTCGTACTTATTGTTATTAGTCATTGCTTTATATTTTTTAAAATTTCAGTTAATGGGGGCAATGGCAAGTTTCATTTTCACCCAACTGATCCTTCTCCTTTTAATTGTATTGTTGTTGTCGAATGACGGATTTTCTTTAAGAAAAGGCGCATTTTCGTCTGACTATCTTAAAGGTAGTTTGGTTTATGGAATTAAGTCATATCTGAGTAATATACTGGCATTTCTAAATTACAGAATAGACATTTTATTAATTTCATATTTTCTTGAAACCATAGAAGTAGGGCTATATTTCCTTGCTGTAAGCATTGCCGAAAAACTATGGGTAGGTTCCAATTCTATTTCCGCGGTATTATTTGCAAGATTATCTAATATGTCTTCCGATAAAGATAAAACTCACTTAACCGCCATGGTCTCCAGACATATTTTCAATTTATCTTGTATCGGTGCATTAATTACAGGTTTATTGAGTTTCTGGTTCATACCTTTAATATTTGGAAATTCATTTGAAGGAAGCATAGCTCCGTTTTTGTACTTACTTCCGGGTATTGCTTTTGGGGCCGTTTCCAAGATAATATCCAATGATTTCTCAGGTAAAGGTAAACCGGAGATTAATACCTATGTGGCAGTGTTTTTATTGACTGAAAATATAATATTGAATATAATATTAATTCCGAAACTTGGATTGGTGGGTGCTGCACTGGCTACATCAATTACTTATTCCACTAACGCTATTGTTAAAATTATTATTTTTGCTAAAATCAATAAAGTGAGGGTATCCAATTGTCTTTTTTTAAGAGGTTCGGACCTCGTTTTGTACAAAACACTTTTATTCAAATTATTAAATAAGGGCTTTTGATGCATGTGCTTTTACTGCCGACAAGATATCCAAACAACTTCTACAGAAAAACTAGTGGATCATTTTTCAAGGAACAAGCTGAGTCAGTTACCAACATTTGTGAGAAGGTGGGTGTAATCGCTACACTTCCAATGCCAATTCGACTTTTTGTTAAAATTTCTCACTTTCAATTTCAAATAGCCAATTCATATGAAAATCAGGTATTTACCAAAGCATTCCAATTTCCGACAATAACCAAAAGCTACGTTTTCACTAAGTTTCTTCGCCTTTCTATTGGAAAATACCTCTTTAAAAAATATGTCAGAGACAATGGATTCCCAAATGTTGTTCATGTGCATTCCTTTGATGTAGGTGATCTTGCAATTTGGATAAAAAAAAAATATGGGATTCCATATGTAATTACTGAACATTCCACAGGGTTTGCAAGAAATTTATATTCTGAGAGGGACTTAAAATACGCACAAAAAGTATATCAAAATAGTGCTACCAACATTGCAGTTAGTTCCGAGTTTAAGAATTTGCTCACTGACAAATTCAACTGCGATTTTGTGTATATTCCTAACCTAGTCGATTCAAATTATTTCAAGCCGATATCTGACAAAAAAAAGAACGGTCGATTTACTTTTTTAAATGTTGCATATTTAGATAAAAAGAAGAATCATGAAATGTTAATCAAAGCTTTTTCTAAGGCCTTCAAAACAGATAAAACGGTACAGCTAATTATAGCGGGAGATGGGCAAGAACGGAAGAATTTAGAAAAACTTATATTATCAGAGAAATTGGATGACCAAGTGCATTTGTTTGGATTGGCAAATAAAGAACAGGTTTTAGAATTAATGCAAAACTCTGATCGTTTTGTACTATCAAGCGAGTTTGAAACTTTTGGAATTGTCATTATAGAAGCTATGAGTTGTCGACTTCCAATTATTGCTACAAAATGTGGTGGGCCAGAGTCGATTCTTACAGACGAGAAACTTGGTGAACTTTGTGAGATCAATATTGATAGCCTTAAGCAGGCCATTGAAAGATCATATAGGAAATCCTATAATAAGGATCTGATTCGAGAACATGTTATTGATAATTTTTCGGTCGATGCTGTTACAAAAAAACTGAATAAGATTTATAAATCCATATTGGAATAATTAAGCAGATTATCATAAGTGAGAAGAAATATACACATAACTCCTAGTAGGTTTCACAATGCAAGTCGGATTCTCAAAGAGACTAATAGTATAAGCAGTCTTAATATTTTTGATGAAATTTTGATAGTTGCACTGGGAGATGGCAACTTGCCGGAACATGAGAAAATTGATAGTAAAAGAAGTGTTTGGAGAGTTCCCTTACATACTTTTGGACTAAAAGAAGGAAAATTCAGAGGGTACCTCAGATACTTAGAGTGGATGATTAAGGTAACCTGGTACTTTGGCTTTCGCAAGAAAGTCGCCATGGTTAACTCCCATAGTATTATGGACCTGCATATTGCTTTTCTTATTAAACTATTAAATCGCAAATGCAAGCTAATATACGATACGCATGAGTTAGAAACGGAACGACATTACTTTAAGGGGTTGGACAGAGCCATCATGAAATTTCTGGAAAGAATTCTCATTAGATCTGTTGATCATATTTTTGTGGTAAGCGAATCAATTGCCGAATGGTATCGAAAAACATACAGATTGGAAAATGTTACCACGGTTCGTAATATTCCTTCATTTGACAGAAGTGTTAAACTTGAACGATCTACTATTTTTAGAGATAAATTCAATATACCTGAAAATTCGATAGTATTTTTATTTCAGGGAGCATTTTCATATGGACGCGGAATTGAAATAATCTTGAACATATTTAAAAAGCTCTCCATGGACCACGTTTTAATCTTTATGGGATTTGGCTTACTTCAGGAAAAAATAAAGGAAATAAGTGAAACACATTCAAATGTATTCCTTATGCAGGCCGTGCCACCATCTGAAGTGCCTAAATATGCTAGTAGTGCCGATGTTGGGCTTTTGCCATATGAAAATACCTGTCTTAATCACTATTATTGCTCACCCAATAAATTGTTCGAATACGCTATCAGTGGGATTCCAGTATTAGCTAGTAATTTCCCGGACATATCTAGGTTCCTCGATAAGTATGATTGTGGATGGAAGGCAGAAGTAAACGAAGAAGCTTTCAGAGATGTAATACAAAGTTTAAACAAAGAGGATATAAAGAAAAAACAATTAAGAGCAACTGACACGAGAGAGCTTATAGGATGGGATTTGGAGGAACAAAATTTATTGAGCGTGTACAGCAAAATGTTTAACTGATCAAAATTAATTTTTGTATGAAACTAATAACAATCATAGGCGCAAGACCACAATTTATAAAAGCAGCTGCTGTTAGCAGGGAAATATCAAAGCATGAAGATCTTACCGAAATTATAGTACACACCGGACAGCACTTTGACGAGAATATGTCTGAAATTTTTTTTGAAGAACTTCAGATTCCAAGACCTCATTATAACCTGGATATTAATAGTGTTGGACACGGCGCTATGACTGGAAGAATGTTGGAAGGAATAGAGGAAATCCTGATTAAGGAGCATCCTGATTTTGTATTAGTTTACGGTGATACGAATTCAACGATTGCGGGAGCTTTGGCCGCTAAGAAGTTAAAATTAAAAGTAGTTCATATAGAGGCCGGGTTAAGAAGTTTCAACATGGATATGCCTGAAGAAATTAACAGAATTCTCACTGATCGGATTTCCGATATTTTGTTTTGCCCAACTCAAGTAGCATACCAAAATTTAGTTAATGAAGGGTTCAAAAATTATGATTGTAATGTTGTGGTCAATGGGGATGTTATGCAGGACGCCGCGATTTTTTATTCTAAAAGTTCAGAGGAAAAATCCGGTATACTAAAGAAGCTAGACAAAAAAGATTTCATTCTTTGTACCATTCACAGAGCAGAAAATACAGATAACAGATCCAAGTTAAGGAATATAGTAGAAACACTGAATAAGATTAATAGAGAGATAAGTGTAGTATTACCTCTGCATCCCAGAACACTTAAAATTCTTCAGAGGAATAATATTTCAGCAGAATTTGACATTATAGATCCTGTTGGCTACCTCGACATGATACAACTTTTGAAGCATTGTAGCTTGGTTATGACTGATAGTGGCGGACTTCAAAAAGAGGCATATTTTTTCAATAAAAACTGTATCACACTTAGAGAAGAAACTGAGTGGGTTGAATTGATTGAGTATGGCTACAATATTCTTGTAGGAAGCGATCCTGAAAAAATTTACCATGCTTATTCCAAAATGATCAAAAAAGAGTTTAAGAAAGAAAATGATTTGTACGGGGGAGGTAGAGCAAGTGAAGTAATTGTTAACAATCTCTTGAAAACAAATCTTATAATGACTCCTGAATAATTCTTTATTATAGAAAGTCCTCTAGTAAATTATTAACTGTGTCCAAATTGCCTTGATTGTATTCTGTCTGCAGTACATTTGTATTTGTTAGCCCAGAATCCAGAAATCTCTTCCAATATCTAATTCTGATAAGGTCAGTATAGTATCTCTGACCTTCAATGCTATTCCGTATTTTGGTTCCCAGGCCATAAGAGGCACCATACTTAACAAGATCCTTGTTATAATAGCTTTCAATAATGTCAATTGAAAAGTTTGGTTCCTGTTTCATCAATATTATTTTAAGCTTAGCTATGATTTCATTATTTAGACTCAGAGTATGATGCAGCTGTTCCAAATATATGCTATGCAGAGTGGTGTAATCCATTGGATACAACTGACTTGGAACCAGAGAGGATTCAATAGTATAATCGACCACACTATTTCCATTAAGATCATAAAGCCATTTGTCAAAGAAACCATCGCCATCGCTGTCCTCCATTCTGATTTCCATGTTTAACCTATCGATGTTGTCAAAATCAACCTTAATCCAACCTGTTTCTGCTCCAAAAAGATGGAGACGTTGGTCAACAGGCGAAAAATAAAATTGCATTTTCCCTGAAGCATCCATATCAACTTCATTTCTTTTGTTGAATGGACTTGATGGAGGCCCCCCCACAGCCGGAAATAGATCGTTCGCTGCATTGATCACGCCCTCCCACCTTTCATTGTTACTGGATTTAAGCCAAGGGTCGATATTATTGTCATTTTCATCCCAGGTGAGATGCAATTTTTCCCACGAACTTGTTTTGACCAACGCTGGCATTTCTTCCCACCTTGCTATTGGATCTGTTTCAAAATCCCTAATTCTTAGTTGTCTGCTATAAGAGCCAGGAAGCGTTATGGAACCAATCCCTGAAATTGATAGATCATAATCATGGAATATCGGAGAGTTACTTTCGTTATCATTATCTAAATCCAAGCTGTACCTAACATCCTTATAGTGATTCCCAGCTCCGGAAAGCCGGATTACTTCCTCAGAATAATTATCGGAATCAGGATCATAGAATGAGAATGCAGTTTCAAACTCAGGGATCAGTCTTTTTTCTTTCGAATCATATCTGAAGCTAAATACGAACATCTCGTCCCCATTGAAATCACTTTTCCATTGCGACAAATTCTGTTGATACTCATAGTTTACATCATACCAAAGCCGGTTATCGTCCCCATAGTCTTTAACCCAAGTCACAAAAATATCTTGTTCCCTCAAAAAATATAGATATTGTTCATCCACATCCTGATCCGCATCCTCATCATAATAATCTATAACTCTGTCAATAGAACCGTCACCAAACCAGTCTGCGATGTACAAATCACTGTCTTTATCTCCTTCCATGGTATCTGACATATCACCGTCCTCATCAATGATTTTAACAATTAACGGTTGTTTTTCTACACCATGTCTTTTAGCAGTATCGATAAAATATATGACATCGATTTTTTCATCCCCATCAGTATCAAAAACGTGTTTTTTGCCAACCTCACTGTTTTTGACAATTTCAACGAGTTCTTGGTCTAATTCAATTTTTCTACCTAATAATGTTAAAAAAGGATTTTGTTTCTTAACTTGTTCCAATTCCTCAGAGAGATAAGTACAACTTGTTTGGATTAATAACATCAAAAGAATTGATAGGAAAATTCTTTTAGAATACATGAGTTTGGTAGAAGAATACAAAAAATGATAACGAAAAAAATCGCCAATTCGCATAAATTTTGTTATATTTAATATTCAAATTTTTTTATTTCTCTCAAAATTGATCGAAATAGTCAAGTAAGAAATGATTAAATTTCTGATTTTAAAGTTCAAATTTTCCCCCCAATATAGCAACATATTTGGGAGAACTGAATGCTAAAATCGATTTGCCATGGCTCTAAAATATTTTAGAAAAACTTTAGCTTTTGTATTCTTACTGTTTGCTCTTTCTTGTGACAAGGGGTCTGATGAGGAAGTGTACCCTAATGATTATATTGAAAAAGCTATAATTAATTCTTGGAGCGAAGAAAACAATTTTACGGAGGACAGAATAGGTGGTGGATTTAAAGGCTTTCCTTATTCCGATATAATTCATAACGGGACATATAATGTAAGTACCCGCGGAGAGTTGTTGAATGCATTGCACATTGCCAAGCAGGGAGAGGTAATTTATGTAAAGGGAAGAGCAAGAATTGATTTGAGTGGGCTGAGAAACCTAAGGATCCCAGATGGTGTAATTCTAGCAAGTGATCGGGGACATAATGGGTCAGAAGGAGCTGTTTTATATACACAAGATCTAAACACCAAACCACTTTTCTTAATCGAAGGTAGTAAGGTAAGAATCACTGGTCTTAGAATATTCGGGCCGGACAATCAACATAGATCATCGGCATATGAATTACCCAATTCCAGAGGAATTCAATGTTCAGGAGCAAGCGATGTAGAAATTGATAATTGTGAGATAGCCTCATGGTCTCACGCAGGGATTGCACTATTTGATCAATCGTTTGATATTTCAATTCATCATAATTATATCCATCATTGTCGAAGGACCGGATTAGGCTATGGAGTTGTTCATGACGGTTCCAAATCCAGCATAGTAGCCAATTTGTTTGATTTTAACAAACATAGTATTGCAGGAACAGGAATTCCAGGAACCTCCTACTCGGCTGTGTTAAACGTTTGTTTAAAAAATGAAACTTATACCCATAGCTTTGATATGCACGGCTGTGGAGAAGCCAAAAACTGTCCCAGTGGTAAAAAATGGGTAGCTGGAGACGAAATTTATGTGAAGTACAATACTTTCTATAGCAAAGATTTCGTGGCCATTAATATAAGAGGAAATCCAGATTCAGGAGTATGGGTAAATGAGAACTGGTTTTTACATGACTCACCAGAAAAAGCACTTATTCTCGGAGATTTGAATAAATTTGTAAGCAACAATTATTTTGGGCCAGAGAGACGATTTGTCGAATAAATTATTCCTGAATGAAAATAGCTTATCTGTTGTCCTGGGACTTGGGGCTTGAAGATGGTGTTGTTAAAAAAGTCTTAACTCAGGTAGCTGAATGGAGCAAACATGAATGTGAGGTTCGGATTTTTTGTGTTTCCAAATCTGATTCGAAACTCAAACACCCTGTAGCAGTTCCTATTTCCTATTTTGAAAGAAGAGCCTCACAAAATCTGATCAATGAGTTTCTTAGTGTTTCAAGGGCCTATAAAAAAGTAATAGACGCTCTTAAGGATTTTGCCCCAGATATGATTTACCTTCGATCGGAGACTTATCAGCCATTGCTTGGAAAAATTATGGATAGCTATCCAACAATCGTTGAGTTGAATACCAACGAAGCTGCAGAATTGAGTTTACGATCTAATGAGAACTTTAAAGCAAGGGCCAGATTTTTTTACTTAAAACCACTAATTTCAAAATATTATAGTAAAGCTGCTGGTTTCATTTGTGTGACCTACGAACTGGCTAAATCTTCTGAAATTCAGAAAACAAATAAGCCTGTTATGGTTATCCCTAATAGTATTCGATTAAAGGATTTTCAATGTAATCATGTAAATGACAATGCCAGAGCCAAATTGGTATTCATAGGATCTCCCGATCAGAAATGGCATGGTGTAGATGAGATAATTAAGTTAGCTGAATTGACCACTGAAAGTCTTGATTTTGAAATAATTGGTCTTGAGAATTCTTTTAATTCGGTGCCCTCAAATGTTAGATTCCACGGATTCAAGAAAAGGGATGAATATCAAAGAATCATGTGTGCCTCGGATATTGGGTTAGGTGTCATGGGGCTCCATAGAAAAAATATGACTGAAGCCTGCAGTTTGAAAGTACGAGAATACCTGGCATTTGGCCTTCCGGTTATCAATGGACATCAGGATACCGCATTTGTTGGAAAAAAGTTGCCAGAATTTATTCTACAGGTTCCTAACGAAGAAGGGGCTCTGAGTCGTCATAAGGACAAGGTGCTCGATTTTATAGGACGAATGAAAGGTAAGAGGTTGAGTGCTTCTGAGGTGGAGGAGTATATTGATGTCGGGATCTGGGAAGCCAAGAAGGTAGATTTTTTTAAAAGGATAGCCTCTTCAGTTAATAAAGATTTTTCTTGATGGGGATCATTCATGTTTGCAACTGATGATATTTTTTATTGTTGCAATTCAATCTTATATTCACCAAAAAATTTAGGGTTGGCATTTTTAAAATGAGAGTTCTGCTTGTTCATAATAAATATCAATATTTGGGTGGCGAGGATAAAGTTTTTAGTGAGGAAGCAGATCTACTAAAACGAAATGATCACGTTGTTGATCAACTTATTTTTGATAATAATGAATTAAACTCTACCCTAAAAAAAGTGAAGGCAGGCTTGCAAATGGCCTACAATAAATCTTCAGGACTAATTCTAGAAAATAGAATCAAAAGTTTCAAACCAGATATTATTCATGTCCACAACATATTCTATTTAGTATCACCTTCTATTCTTTATGTAGCCAAGAAGTATTCAATACCTGTAGTAGTCACTTTACACAACTATCGGTTGATTTGTTCAGGAGCCCTGCTGCTTCGCAATGCTTCTACCTGTGAAATTTGTATAGGCAAAATCCTACCGTTTTCAGGTATTAAATATAAATGTCATCGAAATTCGACACTGCAAACAACACAGCTGACTCTTGTAACCAGTATGCACAAATTGCTTGGGACCTGGAAACGTAAAGTGGATACTTTTGTTACAATGACCGAATTTACCAAAAGGAAATTTGTGGAGTCTTCATTGAAACTGGATCCAAACAAAATTGTTGTCAAACCCAATAGTGTTGATGATTTGGGTTATAGTGATCCCAATGATAGAGAAAATTATTTCCTTTTCGTAGGACGATTGTCAAAGGAAAAAGGTATAGACATTCTTTTGAAGGCTACAGAAGTTGGGAATTTTAAATTGGAAATTATTGGAGACGGTCCAATGGAAGACGATGTTAGAAAATACATTAATAGCAATTCAAATATAGTATATCATGGCTATCAGGATAGGGATTTCATTAAACAAAAACTGAAATCGAGCCTGGCCTTAGTTTTCCCTTCTATCAGTTATGAGGGATTGCCAATAACAATTTTAGAGGCATTTTCGACTGGCACACCCGTAATTTCTTCTGATATTGGTAATATAAATCAAATTGTGGAGAATCAGATCAATGGCATTCATTTTAGAACATCTGATTTCAAAGATCTTGGACAGAAGATAGGAAATTTTATAAGTGAGAATCAAAAATTCCGACATCTCTATGAAAATGCCAGAGCAACTTATATTAAAAAATATACTCCGGAAATTAACTATAGAAATCTCATCAATATTTATGGTAGACTGACGTGAAATAGTATTATGTTTACAATTCTATGACTAGGGATTGGTTCATAACAGGAGCTACTGCTAAGATTAAAAGAAGCATTGTAATAAAGTTTCTTCTTGTAATCACAGCACTTTTTATCTCCACATCCCTTAGACCTGTTATGCTAGTTTTACTGCCGGTTTTTCTTGTTTCATTAGCCTACTTACTTAACTTGCATCTAACCAGAAATATCCTTTATCTTCTTCTGATCATATTTCTGGCTGGCTTCATTGGAATCGTTTATACCAATGAGCTCAATATGGCAAATCATCTAACCTCGCTTTATTTGATTCTGCCTTTGATTTTACTCATGTTTTCAAGAGTAAAAACGAATGACACGTTCCATAATAATTCTTATTTCGAATTTTTTATCGGTACACTAACTGTCATTTTTATCTTCAATAATGTTTATGGGATTATACAGTTTATCCAGATTGGAAATGATGATTCATTCATTGGTTTTTATGGCCGGCACGGACTGAATATTCATACATTGAGCCTTGCAAACTATCTACTATGCTCATTTTACTTTTTTAGATATAAGCAACAAAAAAATTCTGTTGACTTATATTTGTGTGTTTTTTTTATGATATCCGCTATCATGGGTTTTTTCGGGCTTGGTTTGATTGTGTTTTTATTTGCTGTATTTCTTTACAACATATCATGGAAGCGATTGTTCCAAACCATCTTCATTTTCGCTTTTGTTCTATCCATTCTGGCATCACTTCTCTATTTAATCAAAGAGGAAACTTTCAATTACAATAGAAGTAATTTAGAAGCATTTTACGAAGCATTTACGGACAAGGAGAATTTTGAATACGATCAAGAAAAGTATCATCCAGTTAATTTACAAACACCCCGAAAACTGATCCTACACTATAATTATGCCAAGGTATATTTGAATGATATTGTTCTTTTTATATTTGGGAGTGGTCCCGGGACATTTAATAGTCGAACTTCCTTTTTGCTAAATGGAGATTATTCTGATATTAGTTTTATCAAGAACACATTTAAACATACCAATGTTTCCATAGCCAGGGAGCATGTATTTCCTTTGTGGAATTCAAGAATTCTCAGTAGGCCATATATGGATGGGACACGTAACGAACCATTTTCTGCTATTGTAGCTATATTATCAGAATATGGTTTTTTTGTATTCTTAATCGTTGTACTCCTTTTTCGATCAAGACTTAAAAGAATATTTAAATCATTTGATAATCTTTTAAACGAAAGAAATGATTTAAATTACTATTATTTTTACAAGCGATATTTAAAGTTTGTTATCATATTTATGACACTAAATCTTTTTTGTGATAATTACCTCGAATATCCAGAATTTATATTGCTGATTGTGTTAGTCATAAAACTGATAGAGATGAAAGTTAATTCTTTGAAACAACAAATAACACCGGATACTTAGAACTTTCTCAGGGAGATATTCTATAATATTTCTTTATTTCAGTTTGCTCATTCTATTGTTTATGCAGAAAAGGATCATCGGTTTGAATATAACTATCGGAGAGTATCAAAAAGTACTTGAGGATATTGTAAGTATGGCCAGGAACAAAACTTCCGGATTTGTGTGTTTTGTTAATGTGCACATGGTGATAGAGGCCTATTGGAACAAAAAATTAAATGAAGGGATCAATCAAGCACGAATTTTATCTCCTGACGGTGTGCCGGTTGCCAAATCTTTGGAATTTCTTTACGGCCTGAAGCAAGATCGCATATCCGGGATGGATTCTTTGCCTGCACTGATGCAATTAGCTGAAAAAGAAGCGTTATCTGTTTATTTTTTTGGTTCTTCGAATCAAATTTTAACAAAAATCGAAAAAAGAGCGCATAACGAATTCCCAAACCTGAAAATCGCTGGGGCTTTTTCACCGCCTTTTGATAAGCCTTTAAATTCGGAAAGTTACATACAGGACATCAATGATTCTGGTGCTGATTTGGTTTTTGTGGCGCTAGGATGCCCCAAACAGGAAAAGTGGATGATTGACAACGTCAGAGATATTAAAGCTGTACTACTTGGGGTTGGAGGAGCATTTTCTGTCTACGCCGGAATGCAGGCCAGGGCTCCGGAATGGATGCAAAAATGTGGTCTTGAGTGGCTATATCGACTCATTCAAGAACCAGGCCGTCTATGGAAGAGGTACTTCGTTACAAATTCATTATTTCTTGTACTAATCACAATGGAGAAAATCAAGTTGATTATTGGGAGATTAACCAAAAGAACTCAGCTTGGGTAAGGGTTGCAACTGAGATGGTGGCATTCAAACATTCAAAACTCTTCAACGATCTATTTTATTTAGCGGCAATTCTATTTGTTGTTTCTTTGCCTTTCAAGATAATACTAGCCAATATTCTTTTTCCTTTTCTAGCCCTAATTTGGCTACTCCAAAAGGATCTGGTTGGGAGAATAAGATACCTCCTAAAAAAGCGATTGTTAGTTTTATTCATGTCCCTTTTTTTAATTAGCCTCATATCGCTTCTGTACTCTAGTGATAAAGAGTATGGATTAGGAATACTTCAAGATAAATTGCCAATTTTAATTCTTCCGTTACTTTTTGCTACCACATCAGAAAGAATCACAAATATAAAACTAGATAGGTTGTTAAAATCTTTTGCCTATACTTGTGTTGCTGCCTCAGTTATTTGTTTCTTTTATTCAATCAGATTACAATTAAATCATGATGGGTATTTCGATTGGAGAGCCATAAGCAATCATAGCCTTACCGATATCATCGATATTAACGCTACCTATTTTTCATTATATGTTGGATTTTCAGCACTTATCATGGCGAGAGAGATTGTTGTGAATTACATGAGAATGTCCAAATGGAAATTTGTGCTTTATTCCGCTATTGTTATTTTTTTGGGTATTACATTGATTATGCTTGGTACAAGAATGACGATCATCGCTTTTACTATGGTAGCTAGCTTCTCAATCGTAATATATTTTAAAAAAAGAGGTAAACTGGCATATGGTTTAGGCCTGCTATTTATTCTAATAGTAATCCTAACTACTTCTGTCTATTTCAATCCTGTTCTTAAGGAAAGAGTAAAAGAAGCAATCAATTATAATTCTGAATACTCAATAAACAAGGCATGGGGAGGTAGAGCACTTAGATTGCTGAAGTGGAAGTGTAGCTTAGAAATCATAAAAGATAACTTATTGTTTGGTGTTGGGATTGGTGATGTTCAGGATTCCTTGAATGAATGTTACAGAACCAATAAATATACTCCACTACTATTTTGGAAAGGTGTAAAGTACAACGCGCATAATCAGTACTTTGAAACAGCGCTATCATCTGGTGTATTGGGATTAATGATTTTAATTGGGTGTTTTTTCATACCATTTAAAACGGCGATTGAAAATGGAGCCTATTTATATGCGATGTTTCTGGGATTTATTTTCTTGTGTTTCCTGACAGAATCACTTTTGCTTAGAAATAAAGGGGTTATGTTCTACGCCTTTTTTAATTCACTATTCGCTTTTCATTCTTTTGAAGAATCCCTAAAATCTAAATCAACTTAGAATACGTATTGATCCAACGTTCGGGGAGCTGCCCATTAGAAGCAGTTTCATAATCTGAATAATTACAGGGAACAATACAATTCCTTTCATATTTTTTTTGATCGCCAGGATAGGGTACCTCAAGCCACCACTTTTCGCTTAACTTACTTTTGTAAAAAGTGATCACCTCTGGTTCTGTTGGCATTGAAACAACATATTTTAGGTAATCGTTGGTTTTGAAGTTCAATTCATTTTTGCGGTGGTAAAAACCTTCCGTAAAATACCAGATCATGGTGGCAACAACCGAGGCGGTTTTAAGCTTGTCATCATCATAATCCGGATTATATTCATAAAAACCGGCAGAGCTAAGTTTTTCATTTAGCCCGGCATACCAGCATAACTGACAGGCCTCTTCTCCTGTAAGACCAAATGCTTGTGCATTTACATTGCCGGGGGCATCGCTTGATTTTATGGCTGTGATGTCAAAGCTGAGCATGTCCGCATCCCGTATGACTGGCTCCATTTCAGTCATATGCTCTCTGAGGTGTCCCAGGCGGTATGCTTCAAAATATAATTTCTCCAACACACCAATGTGATCCTGATTGATTAAATAACTTTGATGTCCTAGGTGACTATAATTGAATAAATAATTTGGTTCATGTATGAGGATTTTATGGATATGCTTTCTGTTTTCGGCCTGTTTCTTATCATCATTCATGTCCAACATGGCATCCACATTCAAAAAGCTTATTAACTTTTTCATTTCTTCATAAGCCCTGAACTGCCCATAATTCATATCATGAGAACCACCAATAATCAGTGGTAGTACATTGTTCTCAATGAGCATTTCACAAACCTCTCTGAGTCTCATATAGGTATCATCGAGTGTTCTGCCATTGTTGAGATTGCCAAGGTCTATTATTTTATAAGTACCCGAACCTTTTTTTAATTGGTAGAGTTTTTTTCGGATCTCATCTGCCCCTCTTTCAATGCCTTGATTGTTTATTGAACCGCGGTGTTCGGTTATGCCGATAATGGCAATATCCACACCCTGAAAGTCCGGCATCTTTTCAGAATTTATTCTAATACTACTGTAAAAGGTATCTAATTCACTTGCATTTGAATATACATTTTCGTCAATGCCGGAAAAAAAAATCTTCAGATCCATGTAAATTGTAATAGGTCAAATTTGCATAAAGATAAGTATTGTAAACTTCTTCAGAAACCGGAGAATAAAAAAAGGAGAATCATATGATTCTCCTTTTTTGTATTTTGATTAAGGTTAAACTGGTTAACCTCCGAAATCGTCAAATGATACATTTTCTTTTGGAACACCCCAAGAATCACACATCTTCAATACAGCCTGATTCATCAAAGGAGGTCCACAGAAATAGAACTCAATATCCTCGGGAGCATCGTGCTTACTCAAATATTCATCAATAACAGCCTGGTGCACAAAGCCCTGAAAACCATCTCCTTCATCGTCATGGATATCTTTTTTTACCTTCCAATTATCTTCAGGAAGAGGTTCGGAAAGTACAACGAAGAATTTAAAATTAGGGAACTGCTCCTCGATCTTTTTGAAGTGATCCAGGTAAAACAACTCGCGGCGAGACCTTCCTCCATACCAATAAGTTACCTTTCTTCCGGTTTTCAAAGTATGGAATAAGTGGAACAAATGAGAACGCATAGGCGCCATTCCTGCACCACCACCGATGTATAACATTTCGGAATCTGTTTCTTTGATAAAGAATTCTCCATAAGGGCCCGAAATGGTTACCTTATCACCAGGCTTTCTGGAAAATACATAAGACGAACAAATTCCAGGATTAACATCCATCCATTTATTTGCTGATCGATCCCAAGGCGGGGTAGCGATACGGATATTCAACATAATGATATTACCTTCGGCAGGGTGGTTAGCCATTGAATAAGCCCTGAAAATTGGTTCATCATTTTTCATTTTCAAATCCCACAAACCAAACTTATCCCACTCCGATTTGAAATCCATTGGATCGCGTCCAAGCTCAGGATGCGATGTGATATCAATATCATTAAAATCCACCTCACATTTAGGCACATCTATTTGAATGTAACCTCCTGCTTTGAAATCAAGGTTTTCACCCTCCGGAAGTTTCACAACAAATTCTTTGATAAAAGAGGCAACATTGTAGTTTGAGACAACCTCACACTCCCATTTTTTGATTCCAAAAATTTCCTCCGGTATTTCAATTTTCATGTCATTCTTTACCTTTACCTGGCAAGAAAGACGTACTTTTTCTTTTTGCTCCGATCGGCTAAGATGCCCCACTTCAGTTGGCAACACCTCACCACCGCCTTCTTCAACCACACATTTGCACATGGCGCAAGTTCCACCACCTCCGCAAGCAGAAGGTAAGAATATCTTTTGCGCTGAAAGCGTTGAAAGAAGTGTAGATCCTGCTGAGACTACGATAGGATTATTATCATCATGATTCACCACAATTTTAACATCCCCGGACTGAACCAACTTTGATTGTGCGAAAAGCAAAATAAGCACCAGGAAAAGGATAACAACAGTAAACGCTATTATGGAAGTAATGACTATTGAACTCATTTATTTTGGACTTTTTTCAAACTTCTTAATCCCTTGAAAATGGGTTACAAATATATTTATAATAAACTAATTACGTAATGGCAGAGCACAAAATTTATTACATCAATGATAGAGTTACTGGAATTAAAAAAGCCTGAGAAGCAAAGCGTGATTTTGATCTAAAAAGGTAGAAGCTTTTTCCAAGTCCCCTTTAGTCTATTGTACTTCAGCGTACTTGGAAGTGCCATCCACCAATACCTGTTAAGTTCTACGGCGAAAGAAGGTTGCATATAACAATTGATCGTACATCCCTGGCATCCGTCGTGACGACCTTCCATTGAAATCAAATGTTGAATTTCAGGTGAATGGTACAGCTCATACAACCTCCCTTGAATGGGAATTTCATCAATCCCAAGATGATAACACGGCAATACCAGTTTGTTCTCCGGTGAAATTACTATGGTGCTACTGGCAGCCTTGCAAACAGGATCACTTATTTGATTTCCTCCATTTTTCCTGAGCTCAATAAAGGCACCATTTAAATAAACATTCTTTCGTTTTCCCCAGTCTTTAATGGTATTCAGGGTTTGCTCTGAAAGCTTGCTTCCAGTCTGGACATCATTGTATTCAAAGACTGGATTGAGAATGAGTAACAAATTATTGGGCAGGCATATTTTCCAATACAATTCTTCAATTTCACTTACATTTTCCTCAAAAACAGTAAAGATAATATCCGGTCGCTCATTTAATTCAATGGCTGTTTTTATTGAGTCCATGACGAAATCAAAACAAGCTACACCTCTTGAAAGATCATGTTTCTCTTTATTGGGAGAATCAAGAGAAAAATGAAGCATATCAATTTTACCCTGTAGTTTTGAAGCATGTTTTGGATAAAGTAGCGTATTAGTGGTTACTGTGGTGATAAAGCCATGCTCTTTGGCGAGGCCAAGGAGTTTGTCGAGATCCCTGTGAAGTAACGGTTCTCCTCCGGTGAAATCAATTATTTTAACACCTAATTTCTTTAAATCGATTAAATTTTGCTCTGCTTCCTTTAGTGTGATATAGGGAGAGGGTCGTTCCCAAATGTCACAAAATCCACATTTGGCATTGCAACGATAAGTAACATAGTAATTACACAATATGGGATGTGAAATTAACCTCATAGCCAGGATTAGCGAAATGTGAATTTGAGAAAAGTTGTAAAATGAGCATATACAAAAATGCATAAAAAAAGTGACATCCATGTTTGGTGTCACTTTTCAAATTTTTTTATGATGATCTTATCTGTTTATTTTAACATCTTTATCAATGTGGTGAGTCTGTTTTTAAGATCTCGTCTGTCGACAATAAAATCCAGGAAACCATGTTCCAGGAGGAATTCGGAACTCTGAAAACCTTTGGGAAGATCTTTGCCAATCGTTTCTCGAATTACCCTGGGGCCTGCAAATCCGATGAGAGCACCAGGTTCAGCAATATTGAAGTCTCCAAGCATCGCATAGGAGGCTGTTACACCACCTGTGGTTGGATCTGTTAACAATGAGATATATGGAATCTTAGCTTCAGATAGCAGAGCTAGCTTTGCCGAAGTCTTTGCCATTTGCATCAATGAAAATCCGGCTTCCATCATACGAGCTCCTCCTGATTTGGAGATCATCAAAAAAGGAATATTGTGTTTCAATGAATAATCAATAGCCCTGGATATTTTCTCTCCAACCACTGATCCCATAGATCCTCCAATAAAAGAAAAATCCATACAGGCAACTACAATGTCCAGTTGGTTTAATTTTCCGGTCGCTGTACGAACGGCATCCTTTAGTTCACTCTTTTTCTGAGATTGCTCAATTCGGGAAGGATAGGGCTTGGTATCAACAAATGATAATGGATCTGCAGAGGTCATGTTTGCATCTAGCTCTTTGAACTTGTTATTGTCAAAGAGTATTTCAAAATATTCTGCAGAGCCGATTCTTACGTGATACCCGTCATCAGAGCAGACGTACGAATTATTTTTCAACTCTCTTGTGTGGAAAAATTTACCTGTTTTAGGAGATTTGTACCACAGACCATCAGGAGCTTCTTTTTTATTGGCGGTTGGGGTTTTTACTCCCTTTTCCGTCCTTTTAAACCAAGCCATCGTTCTGTCTTCTTTTAATGAAATTTATTTTGGACCGGCTAAATTAATAAAAACATTTCTAATGGCAACCAATTTATTTCCGGATGGTTATCAGAAATATTTCATCGGAACAATTGATTTAATCAACCATTAAAGTAGTTGTGTTTTTTTGATTGTTGGGAAGATAGGCTGTCAAGTGCTATTTTATCTCCTCATAGTCGATATAATCACCACCTTTAAAATCTTCACTTTCTTTTTTTTGTGGAGGGACATAGTCAACATCCACGTTTCCATCAGAAGGTCGCCTTCTGTCTTTTGAATGAGCATTTCTGTTCATTCTGGGGTCCTGAGGGCTGAATGCTTTTAACATTCGGCCCAAGAAGCGAAATATTAAAAATACCGACAGGACTATAATGGCAATTCTTAACATATGCTAAATATTCGTGTATTCTAGTTTTAATAAACTATTTACTCAAATATAAGTTACGTTCCGAGTATACATTTAAGAAATAATCATCCATCAGATCATCTATAAAGTAGATGGCCTCTCCGGTTGATTTCATTTCAGGGCCCAGTTCCTTGTTCACATTCGGGAATTTGTTGAATGAAAATACAGGGACCTTTATCGCATAACCATTCTTTACCGGTTTAAAATCAAAGTCCTTTATCTTCTTTTCTCCTAACATGACCTGGGTAGCATAGTTCACATAAGGTTCCTGGTAGGCCTTACATATGAATGGTACGGTTCGGGATGCCCTTGGATTGGCCTCGATAATATACACTTTGTCGTCTTTGATGGCAAACTGAATATTTATGAGTCCTACGGTCTTTAATGCAAGGGCGATCTTCTTTGTATAAGTTTCAATTTGCTGCATTACAAAGTCGCCTAGATTATAGGGTGGTAAAACAGCATATGAATCTCCCGAATGGATTCCCGCAGGTTCTATATGTTGCATGATACCAATAATATGAACATCTTCTCCATCGCAAATAGCGTCTGCTTCAGCCTCAAAAGCTCCGTCCAGGAAATGATCAAGAAGTACTTTGTTGCCAGGTATATCTCTCAGGATATCCACTACATGTGATTCAAGCTCTTTTTCATTGATCACTATTTTCATGCTCTGCCCCCCTAAGACATAGGACGGTCGGACTAATAATGGAAACCCAAGTTCTTTTGATAAGGTAATTGCCGAATCAGCATCTTCAATGACACCAAATTTAGGATAAGGTATGTCATTTTCTTTCAAAAGATTGGAGAAGCTTCCACGATCTTCCGCCAGATCGAGCGCTTCGAAGCTTGTTCCGATTATCTTGATTCCATGTTTTGTGAGCTTTTCGGCTAGTTTTAATGCCGTTTGACCACCCAATTGAACAATGACACCTTCCGGTTTCTCAAATTCAATAATGTCAATGATATGCTCCCAAAAGACCGGCTCAAAATATAGTTTATTTGCGACATCGAAATCGGTAGAAACCGTTTCCGGATTACAATTGATCATAATGGCCTCATAGCCGCATTCCTTTGCGGCAAGTACACCATGGACACAGCTATAGTCAAATTCTATTCCTTGCCCGATACGATTGGGCCCAGAACCTAGTACAAGGATCTTTTTGTTATTGGTAGAAACTGATTCATTCTCTTCCTCAAATGTTGAGTAGTAATAAGGCGTTTGAGCTTCGAATTCTGCAGCGCAGGTATCCACGAGTTTGTATACTCGTTTTATTCCATATTCTAATCTTTTACTCCGCACCTCACTTTCCAAACATCTTACGAGGTGTGCAATTTGCCTGTCTGCATAGCCCTTCTCTTTTGCAATTTTCAAAAGAGGTTTGGGGAGTGTGTCAAGCGTGTATTTCTCTATTTCCTTTTCAATAACAATTAATTCCTCAATTTGATGAAGGAACCATTTGTCAATTTTTGAAAGATTTTGAATGGTTTTAAAAGGAATTCCAAGTTTGAACGCATCATAAATGTGGAAAAGACGATTCCAACTTGGGTGTTCCAGGCTATAAAGTATTTGTTCCTGGTTTGTTAATTCCTTGCCGTCTGCTCCAAGCCCGTTTCTTTTGATCTCCAATGATTGACAAGCCTTTTGGAGAGCTTCCTGAAAGTTCCTCCCAATGGCCATTACCTCACCAACCGATTTCATTTGAAGACCAAGATGTTTGTCTGACCCTTTGAATTTATCAAAATTCCATCGAGGTACCTTCACAACAACATAGTCCAGTGCCGGCTCAAAATAGGCTGAGGTAGTTTTAGTGATTTGATTCTTTAATTCATCCAGATTATATCCAATGGCAAGTTTTGCGGCAATTTTGGCAATCGGATATCCTGTTGCTTTTGAAGCCAGGGCCGATGATCTGGAAACCCTTGGATTAATTTCAATGGCAATTATCTTATCATTTTCCGGATTTACAGAAAACTGCACATTACATCCACCGGCAAATTCTCCAATACCATTCATCATTTTCATTGCCAGATTTCTCATTTCCTGATAGACCGTATCAGGCAGGGTCATTGCAGGAGCTACGGTGATAGAATCTCCTGTGTGTACGCCCATCGGATCGAAATTCTCAATGGAGCATATGATGATGATATTTCCTAAGCTATCTCTTAATAATTCGAGCTCATATTCTTTCCACCCAAGAATACTTTGTTCCACTAATACCTCATGAATAGGTGAGGCATGGAGTCCATGAGTAAGCGCTTTATCAAAATTCTCCGGACTGTTTACGAAGCCACCTCCGGTTCCTCCCAGGGTGAATGAAGGGCGAATTACTAAGGGGAAACCAATTTCCTGTGCAATTTCTTTGCCTTGAAGAAAGGAAGTTGCTGTTTCACCTTTACATACACTGATACCCAATTCATGCATTTTTAAACGGAACTTCTCCCTGTCCTCTGTGGTCTCGATAGCGTTAATATCAACCCCTATGATCCTGACGCCAAACTTTTCCCAAATACCTGCTTTTTCACAATCAATCGCTAGATTAAGTGCAGTTTGACCTCCCATAGTAGGTAATACTGCATCAATATCATGCTTTTTCAGTATTTCGATGATTGACTTTTTTTCTAATGGCTTCAGATATATATTATCTGCAGTTACCGGATCGGTCATAATAGTCGCGGGATTTGAATTGATCAGTGTCACTTCAATTCCCTCTTCTCTGAGAGATCTTGCTGCTTGAGATCCGGAATAATCGAATTCACATGCTTGTCCTATAATAATAGGACCGCTTCCAATAATTAGAATTGATTTGATGCTATTGTCTTTAGGCATATTTTAATGTTGGCTATCGGCATTGACGCACTCAAAAATAAAAGTTGCGCAAATTTATAGGAATATGAGCATATTCAAAAGGTTCACCGCCAGGTTATTTGAACAATACAATTTTATGCAAGTAAACAAGCCGATTTCCTCTAATGAAGAATGTGCTAATTTGTCCGATACAGGTGGAAAAAAATTGAATTGAGTATATGGTATTATTTTTTGGACCACAGATTTTTCACCCAATATCACATGCTGTGAAAGTACAATAGGGATAACCATTTGTCCAAAGTGGCTAACAGGTATGGTAGAGTATCTGGCTTTCTCCTCAATAACACCTCTATATTACGTCTTTCCGTTTATACTTACTTGATAGAAATTGTATTATTTAAATAAAAAGAATTGATTTAATGAAATAGAAGGAATGAGGTGTATGGTTTTAACTGTGCGTCGGTGAATTGAAATTCCTTATGAACAAATATTATGCCTGTTGTTAAAAAGTTAATATAATCAAAATAAATAGCACTTTTTCATAAGAAGTAGTTTTTAATTATCTCAAAATGGGAAGCCGTTTCCAGATTGGGGGATTTTCTATATATGATGAATAGGAGTTAGAGAAGAAATTGTATTTATTAAATATTACACTGCCAAGATACAAGTTAAAATGAGTTTCGGTCTCGCATAGATCTTTCATAATTTTGAAACTGGATAGATTTCTTTAGGACAGGATTGTAGAGATGATCGGTGCACGTTTTCTTAAAAGGGCGTGATTCATTGGAAGTTTGAGATATTGATTGGGCACAAAAAAAGGAAAATGAAAAAGTCGATTTTAGTATTGTTTTTTGTTTTTGTTTCGCTGAACATATTTTCACAAAAAACATATAAAGCAAAAGTTGTAAAGGTTGTTAATGGGAGTACCATTCAACTGTTGGATAGTGAGCAAGATACTATTAATGTAATTTTGAAAAGTATTGAATGTCCTGTTATACAACAGGCATTTGGTGAAGAGGCTAGAAACATGACCGTAAGCTTGTGTTTGGATAAGGTGGTAGATGTAGAAGATTTTGGAAAAGACAGATATGGTAATGCTATCGTATCAATAACACTTCCTGATCAAACCAATTTAAGTTATGAATTGGTTAAAAACGGTTTGGCCTGGTATTATAAAAGGAATAGGGAGGACACACAGCTGGAATGTCTGGCTACCACAAGCAAGGAGAATGAAATAGGGCTATGGGGAGATTCAGAGTCTGTTGCTCCATGGATCTATAAACGGCAACAAAGCATGCTTGTGGCTAAAACCCGATGATCTATATCCGTTCAATAAGTTAATTCTTCATACATTGGGCAATTTCATTGGAATTTGCTAGTTTATTATTAAATGTGTTATGTATTTTTGAATTAAATGTTGAACGGTATGAAATTACTAACTGGTGTCATTTGCCTGTTTTTATTGTTATCTGTAGAGAGCCAGGCACAGTTCAAAAAGAAAGTAAAAAAGAAAAAGCAGAAGTCTGCTGTGAGCGTAGCCCCCTCTTCCAGGGAAAATGCCGGTAGTACTGCGACCTACGCAAGCTCAAGAAAGAAACCCTCCAAAGGAAATTTCAGAACACAACTAGAAGCTAAGCAAGTGGAGTATGATCAGCGGATGAAAGCAAATGCCAAAAAATATAAGAAGATGGCAAAAGAGATGAAAAAACCACAATACTCTGATCCTTCTTATTTTGGACACAAGAAAAAACCTAAAAAAAGACCCCCAGGAAAAAAGAAATTTTGTAAAGAATGTGAAATTGTGCATTGAGATATAAGCCCTTGACCAAAGGGCTTTTTTAATGGCTGTTATTCTGCTGCTATGGAGTAAAATTCCTTCAAATCCAACAATGGTTAGTTCTGAGGTGATTCTGATCTGAAAGATTCAAATTAATTGATTTTATTAATAATTGAAACCAAAGATTTACATATCATGAAGGAGCTATTTAATGAAGAATATCTTGAATGTCATTTTGATAAATCATCAAGCATTGTCTATCACATATGGAAAAGGGATCCTACCAGCGAGCAGTTTCGTTCCGGTTTATTGAGGGTTTACAACCTGTATGGCGAACTTTCCAAAGATCATGGTTATTTGCATTGGTTGGCAGATACTCAACATCTGACAGTCGTATCCTTGGAAGATCAGAAATGGTTGGATGAGACCTGGAATGAACTACTGTTTGTCGAGGGAGGTGTGAAATCTCATGCGGTAATAGTAGGAGATGATGTGTTCGCAAAATATGCCATGAATAAATTCAAAATAGCAATGCAGGAAAAATACGCTGATCAAGAGATTCAGCTCGAAACCTTCACAGATGAACAATCAGCGTATGATTGGTTTGCTTCACTATCAATCTCTTAATGCTTGAAAAGTTGATCATTACACTTCTCAAAAAATACTAACTATTGTTTAATACATCCTGTTGGATTACTATCGGTGTTGGAGTCAGAGCTGCATTCCCATAAATTACTGGTCCAATCCGTTAATCAAAATATAAAACTATCTACCCCTGGCTTAATCATCTTACAAAGGGATTTGTCACATTTCGCATGACAAGTCTTTTTTTCTGCTCCTACTTTCTTATATGCCTTGTTTCCTGCCAGTTTTGTAAAAATTAGGTAATTTGGTGCACTTACTATCCTAATGAGATCAAAAGTAATACATGGAGAATATCAATAGATATATTGAACACACAAACCTATCGCCAGAACTGGTGGATGCCGATATTGACCGATTAGTTATGGAGGCCAGAGATCATCATCTTTTGGGCATTTGTGTCCCTCCTTTTTGGGTGAAAAAAGCAAAGAGAGAAATCGGGGAAAGTGATATCCAGCTTGTAACAGTCATAGGTTTTCCTTTAGGATACAATATGACTGAGACTAAATTATTAGAAATGGAAATGGCGATTGAAAATGGCGTCAATGAGCTTGATCTCGTCATGAATATTTCTGCGTTTAAGACAGGTATGCCTTGGGCAAAAATAGAAATAGCCAAATGTGCGAAACTGGCTCATGATGGTTTTTGTTCTCTGAAAGTAATTGTGGAAACTGATTACCTGAGTGCTGAGGAGCTAACAACTGCCTGCAGATTATGTAGTGATGCAGGGGCAGACTTTGTCAAAACATCCACAGGCTTTGCCTTGAGTGGTGCTAAGTTGGAAGATATTAAATTGATGCGTGGGTGTTTACCTTCCAATGTTGGAATAAAAGCTTCGGGTGGAATAAAAACATTTGAACAAGTGAGTCAATTAATAGAGGCCGGCGCTGATCGCATTGGTACTTCCAGTGGCGTTAGCATAATCAGCAATCCAATCCCATAAAGAATATAAATTTTCTACATCAGGAATTTGTCAACAGATTACTAGAAGGTTTATGCCAAACGAATAAATTTTAAATCATGAAATGCCGGTGATAAACAATTGTTAAAATACAAGTCAATGATTATCTAAGAATCGATGCCATTGAGATAAGGAAATAGTACAAAGCATCAGGTATCAGATCTCAGGTTTTAGTATTTATTAGAGCTTTTTGGTTTGTTTTATGACCATCTGAGACCCGAAACCTGATGCCTTAATCAATGGCATTGATTTTAAGTTGGGCAAGTTCCGTCTGATCACGGAAAACAAGATATAAACCAATGAAACATTATAATATTCAAGTCTTTGGTAAAGTACAAGGGGTTTTCTACCGGGCAAGTACCTGCGAAGTAGCCAACAACCTGGAATTACGAGGTTTTGTTAGAAATCAGCCAGATGGCTCAGTTTACATAGAGGCTGAAGGACCCGATGAGAGAATTGAACAGTTAATAGCATGGTGCAAACAAGGGCCTTCCGGTGCTATTGTTCAAAGGGTGATTTGTAAGGAAGCTGAAGTAAAGGGATTTGAAGAGTTTGAGGTTGTGAGATTCTAGCTTTATCAAGCCACTTTCATGTTAATGATCCCTTTATATTTATAGATCTTTAGTTCGAAATAATTGGTTATAAAATATTTCAAACGATTATCGGCGAGAAGAGCCATGTGCTCACCTTCGCAAAAAACTGTTGCTTCAAGAATAGCTTTCAAAAATCTTTCATGTCTGCAGAAGTCATTGACCCAACCCCTGAATGTTTGATCCCAATCTTTTAGATATTTTTCATAGTGACTTTCGCCGTCAAAAAGTAGCTCAAGCTGGTTGGTTCCTATTTTATATCTGAAAATACCGGCCAGGCTATCGTAAAAGTTGTTTAAGTTGTTGGCTATATTATCGCGAAATGACTTGATTCGAACAATGGTATCGTCCTCTATTCCCAACGGATTGCAAAAAATTAAATAGGACTGCTTTACCTCGTCGATCACAAAATCCAGTAGCTCAGATTTTTTTTGGAGTTGTGCTTCTTTTAGTATGTAGTTTTTGTCAAGTAAAAAGTATTTGCGATCCATTTACTACGCTTCGCTTAATATTTTGCAAATATATCGATTATAATTAAATAATCTTTAGCCCATTATTTACAGCAACGAATGCCGTCTCACTAAAGTTTACCAAATTTAGATCAACCTAAGCAGTATAAAAGACTCGTTTGACTCTTTCGCTTACGTTGGTCAGGATTTCATAAGGAATTGTTCCAATGTCGCTGGCGAGTTCAAGAATGGATCGTTCTTTTCCAAAGACAATAACCTCATCACCTTCTTTAGCCTGAAGGCCGGTTATGTCAACCATGGTCATATCCATACATACATTTCCAATGACGGGAGCAAGCTTTCCGGAAACAACCACTTTACCAACCCCCTTACTAAACCTACGATCATATCCGTCGGCGTAGCCAATGGCAATTGTAGCTATTTTGATTTCCTTTGGAGCAACACCAGCTCTGCCATAGCCAACAGTATCACCTTTTTTGATCTTTCTGATTTGTGAAATGGTGGTCTTAAGTGTGGCAACGTTTTCCAATTCAGACTGAGATTGTTGATTAACATCTATGCCATGAAGTCCGATGCCCAATCTTACCATATCAAAATGATACTCCGGAAATCTCAAAATTCCCGGAGAGTTGAGAAGATGGCAAATGGGCTTGATTTTTAAACCGGACTTCAATAACTCCGCGCCCTCTATAAATCTATTTGCTTGTTCCCTGGAATAGTCATTATGTTTTGCTTCATCTGATCCTGCCAGATGACTGAATATACTTGCTACTTGTATCTGACTGTTTTCAGAGAGGATTTCAATAAGCTCCGGAAGATCGTCAGGTTCAAAGCCCAATCTGTTCATGCCACTTTCTAGTTTGATGTGGATCTTGCATTGTGCCTTGGTTTTTTGAAGATGAGAGACAAACTCCTTTAGGATATGAAGGTTATAAATTTCTGGTTCCAAATGATGGCCAATGATTTTATCAAAACTATCAGGAGAAGGGTTCATGACCATAATAGGTATTTCGATACCATGTTGCCTTAGCGAAACACCTTCATCAGCATAGGCAACGCCCAGGTAATCTACTCTGTGAAACTGCAACAGATTGGCGATCTCATGACTTCCGCTACCATAGGCCAGGGCTTTTACCATCACCATCAGTTTGGTATTGCTCTTTAGCTTGCTTCTATAGAAATTCAGATTGTGCGTGATGGCATCCAAATCAATTTCCAGGACGGTACCATGAATTTTTCTTTGGAGTTTAGCGGTAATGTTTTCAAAGCTGAATTTTCTTGCTCCTTTAACTAAAATTATCTCATTGGTAAAATTTAACTCATCGAAATGATCGATAAAGTCCTCGACATCCTTGAAAAAATGTGATCCTTCCTGAAACAGATCTTCATTGGCTTGAATAGCTGGTCCGATGCCAATAAGTCTTTGAATAGAATTCACCTGTATGAGTTTGGATACTTTTTGATATAATGCTTTGCTACTTCCTCCGGAATCCAAAATATCCGATAAAATAACGGCTTTTTTTTCTCTTTGCTTTTGTTGGCTCAGGAAATCCAAAGCTTGCTGGAGACCGGCAAGGTCGTTGTTATAAGTGTCATCGATGATATAGCAGCCATTAATCCCTTCCTTCAATTCCAGTCTCATTGAAACCGGTTTTAACTGATCCAGGCCTTTCTGAATAGTATTCTTATTTATATTGAAATATAGGCTTGCACAAATACAGAAAATGGCATTTTCCAGATTCGCTTCATCCAGCATCGGAACTCTGAAAAACAAATGTTGACTGTTAAACAGGAGGGTTATTTCCGTGAAACCCTCAGTGCGAAAAGATTTTATGACTTGGATATTGGCATTATGCCTTCTGGACCAGGAAAACAACTTTTTATCATCATACAACTCCCTTAGAACTTCATCTATATCTTCATAGTCCCTGCAGTATATAATGGTATTGACCTGTTCGAAGAGGAGTGCCTTTTCAATTATTTTTTCCTTTGTAGAGGAGAAGCCTTGATCGTGTGCAGGTCCTATGTTCGTAAAAATCCCAATGTTTGGGTGGATAACTTGTTTCAAATTTTTCATTTCCCCCTTCCTGGAAATACCGGCTTCAAAAATTGCCAAATCGTGTCCTTCTTCCATTTGCAAAACAGAAAGGGGGACTCCCAGTTGGGAATTATAACTTTTAGGACTTTTAACAACTTTTAATCTTGCTGATAAAATTTGACTAAGCCATTCTTTCACAATCGTTTTGCCATTGCTTCCGGTAATGGCTAAAACAGGTAAAGAGAATTTTAATCTGTGATTTGCTGCTATGGCTTGAAGTGCAGCAATGCAGTTGTCTACTTTCAGAATGTTACAATCCCCAAATTGGTCATATTGGTGGGAAGTTTCACTCTCCACCATAAATTGTCTAATGCCTAATTGATACAGTTTTGCAATGAACTGATGCCCATCATGTCTTTCTCCCTTTATGGCTACGAAAAGTGCTTCAGGAAATATCGATACCTTTCGGCTATCGGTAAGAAATTGACTTACCTCTTGATCCTTATGAAGTTTTAGAATTTTGCCTTTGGTAATGGTGCCCAATCGGGTGAAAAGAAACATAAGGAGATACGCGTTTACAAAGTTAAAATCATCTCATATTGATCAACCTGATTTTCAAAACCCAATTTTTCCAGAAATGAAATCATTTCGCTTGCATTTTTATCAACGTTAATTACAGTAAGATGCTTTTTATTTACATCCTTGTAAATATAATCAATCAGGGCACTTCCTGCACCACGGCCACGATTGCTTTTGTCGACTGCAATTTGAGATAGCCTTCCATTGTTTTGATAGATCGCAAATGCCAGAGGCATATCATTTTCAGATAAAACGATGACCTTTTCATTGGCAATATTTCTCTTTAACATGGACTGAATATCAAGAAAGGAAGGGGAATAATCTGAAAATTTTTGAAGGAGATTCCAGTCGGGATTTGAGATTTTTTCAATTTTGAATAATGGGGGTTTACTCAAATTTGGTTTTTTCAGTAGTTTGAAACACAAAAAGTAGCGATGGGTTTTAAATCCGATACTTTGATATACTTTTTGCGCCCTTTCATTATCTGTCAGCACTTCAAGAACGCATTGCTCAACATTATTTGCTTTGAACACCGGAATGGCCTTTTCATATAAATGAGCTGTAATATGGTTCCCTCTAAATGCAGGAACCACACCAGTCCCACCATTAAAAGCGGATTTTCTACCCTGATAGTTATCTATGGTCTTAAAAATAAATCCGACAAGTTCTTCCTCATGAAATGCTCCGAAAGAGTGGGAATAATCAATACCTAACTTTCTAACGAATTTTTGAATAAACTCCTCTTTAGTCATGTTAAAATTTAAGGAGTAGTCAGAAAAAGCGCTTTGGAAAGCAATATACATTTGATCAATATCGTCTTCTCTTAAGCTTCTGAAAATGAATTGCTTCATAACCCAAATCTCAGTTTTTCCAATTGGTAATTTTGGATTTACATTAAACGTGCTCCATTCGGGACCTGGAGTTCAGGAGTTGCAAGAACGATTTGATTTTCCTCATTTGCAAATCCAGTGACCAATACTTCAGATATAAATGGACCAATTTGTTTTGGTGGAAAGTTGACCACACAAATCACCTGCTTATTTAATAGTGAACGTTTACGGTATAAGTTCGTGATCTGAGCGCTTGACTTTTTGACACCAATTTCAGGTCCGAAATCTATACGTAATTTGTACGCTGGTTTATGAGCTTCAGGAAAATCTGCTACCTCAATAACTGTCCCTACTCTGATTTCAATTTTTTCAAAATCCATCCAGGAAATCATAGGAAAATAGTATATACTTTAAAAATTTTGATATTTTTTGTAACAAACTTAACCAAATCATAACATTTAAGTATGAATTGCGTAGGATGTTAGTATAGTTTTTCCATACTTTTTTGTTATTTTTACGACACTATGCTTAAAAGTGTAAACCTCAGAGCGCTTGGATTAATTCTCATCTTTATGTTACCAATGTTTGGTATAGCTTTGGCCGACCCCATTTTGGGTGAGATTGATAATGAAGGCACGAAAACGGAGGAGACCACCAAAGATGAGCAGAAGCAAGCTAAAAAGCCTGATAGCCTGCTCAATAAACAAGCATTGCAATCGCCGGAAAAGAAGGTTAATAAGAAAAAAGTTGAAAACAAACCAAAGAGCTCATCAACTTCAACACCGTCTTATAACTTTATTCTTTATATGATCTATAAGTTCAAATTCTCAGATATTTTTAACTTTTCTGGATCAGAAAAGAACTCTTCAGGTAAATATTCCGAGGATCTTTTATTGAATAGTGGACGTAAAATTGTTTCCTGGCTGCGCTCCATTGAATTTTAGATTTCTATTCTTACAAACTTCTTTGTCCAATATTCATTGTAGCCTTACGCTTTATAAGGAACTTCTATGATTACCTTTTATTTGATCCTACAAAAAAACCTGAAAGAGGTTTGAGTTGAAACATACGATCCTACTCATATCACATCAAACCTCTATGTGGACCATATGCTAAGTGCAGCTGGATACGGTTAGATAAAAGCCAGGTCCAATGATCCATTCAGGTTTTGTTGGAGAGTTGCTTAGGTATTTAGAAGATCGTTTTCCAAAAGGAGTTTTTTACAATATTGATGAAACTCCCTGTTCTGGATCATGAGATAATTTGATGATTTTAAAATGCATTTTTGTAATGATGTTTTTCTGGAGCCCCTGGTTCCATGTAATACAAACTCAACAGTTTTTGGATGACAATTCAGACCACGGGCGATTTTGCTGATATCACCTCTTTCCAATTTGTTTTCTGGCATTGTTTTTATTTATTTGTTACACAATTTAGTTACGATATTATACAATATTGATCTAAAAATAATAAATATTATACAATAATAGCATAAATCTTTGAAAGACGTTCTTGATAGGTTTAAAAAATGTAGAAAAGAACTTGGTTTAACTCAGCAAGAAATAGCCGAAAAAACCAATTCTGAGCAAAAAGATATCAGCAGATGGGAGACTGGGAAAGCGAAATGTATCCCTGACAAATATATACTATATTTGTATAATAAGAACGTTAATTTGAACTGGCTGTATTCCGGAAAGGGCGAAATGATGAGAGACCATGTGAATAATGAACAATCCATTCAAACCGGTGATGCATCGGTTATGTCTGAGTCGCAAGGAGAGTATGTTTCTCTTAAAGAACTTAGAGATGAAATCATCCGACTCAAAGCTGAAAATGAAACCTTGTATAAAATTCTTAAAGGCTTCGGAGTAAGTGTAGATGTTGATAAACCTGATAAAGAATCGAGATCTAAGAAAAAATGAGATCACTTAAATAGTATTTTTTAATTTGGGTATCTCGTGTCTTTTCCGCAAGTTTTTGAGTGAGAAAAAATATAGAGAGTATTGGATAGAAAAAATTTAGTGTGGAAAGGAAATTTTAGCAATTGCCTAAAGTTTTGTTGATCTCATTCTAATTTGTCAACCACCATTAATAGAGTAGAAAAAGGGAATATCAATCCTAGCTATTTGTACTTAATTGAGGCCATGCTTGATAATTAATTGAAATATGCGAAGGTTTCGATATTAGTTTACAAGAATTACTTAATTCTTATTAAACCTATTTATTCACAAAAATCTATCTTATTACGGTGAGGTATTGTAAACGATACTATAGTATTGCCATTTTCATTTGTTATACAAAAATCTCCCTGAGTTATTACATCCATTCCTATTAACATATCACAATCAATTTCTTTTTGAATAGATGCGGCACAAGTTAATGCACACCATAAACCATTAGGTAAATGGAGCTCAACAGGATATACTTCCACTAATTTTTTATGAGAAGTATTTATTACTTCGATTTTACCAGCTGATATAAGTCCAATTAAATTGACAATTTTTTCATTTATACATGTGTCAGTGGCTCCAGTATCCCAAATAGCCTTAATTGTTTTTGATTTTCTGCTATCTAATGGATTTACAATTCTTACATTACATGATATTTCATAAATTTTTCCATTTCCTTCTATAATTAATGAATTCCTGGTTGTTTTTACCATAAATTTCCTGTTCTTGAATGGAAAGTTGCGGTGTAATCTTTATCTCCTGGAGAGACTTTTTGGATAAGATATGTTCCAGGTACATATTTCTTTTTATTTTTCTTTGTGGCAGCAAATAATTCTTTTAAACTATCAAATGCAGCTATAATTTCTTCCCCAACAATAATTATATGTTTACCATCATATTTTTCAACAATATCATCTTGATTATCCAAGTAATATTGGAATTCTTTCTCTAGCATAGCAATTTCTTCTTACGATTAGACACTAATACAGGTACTAAGTATAACAAATATAACTACATTATGTTTTATAATATATACAATAAATTATTATAATATTATATCATCAGCTATAATTACTAAACCAGAAGAGCCAATTTGTTTTCTACATTCCTACGATGCTCGCAGGAGCAACAGCCGATGAATAGTGCTCTATATGGGCGCTATTTTCCTTTTAGTGTATATATATAATTACCTAATTTATTTCCGAAGTTTAAAGGTTGGCAACAAGGTTATGGGGGTTTTACCTATTCAATAAAAGATAAAAACCGATTAATTGAATATATCAAAAAGCAAGAGGAGCACCATAGAAGCGTTTCATTTAAAGGAGAATATAAGGCTTTATTAAATGAACATGCTATTTCATTTGAAGAAAGATATCTGCTATAAGAGTTCAATCCCATTCAGCATTGGACTGGATTAAATGTTATAAATCTGGTATTTCATACCAGGCTATTCCAAGTTTTATCCCTTTGGGATATTTTCCTTTGATCATACTTCAAAAAATCAGTAAGAGATATGCGTAAAAGGCATTGGAGCCTTGTTTACAAAATGTGATGAAGGTATAGGTGAAATCAAAAAATAAAGTAATACCTAAGAAGAATGTGCTAAAAACTGTTCCAGGTCCTTAAGGTTGATTTTTCCTTCGTAATAGGCTTTCCCAAAATGAACACCCCAAACACCTAGCTCTTCCAATTTCTTAATGTCATCGACCGATTGAACGCCTCCGCTGGCAATCAGGCATATATCGGGAAATTTTTCGAGTAATTCCTTATAAAGATCAAAGGAAGGACCCTTCATAACACCGTCTCTTGAAATATCTGTGGTTTTTACATATTTCAATCCCCGGCTATAGAAATATTCTATATGCTCGAAAATATCAATAGAGGTATTTTTCTGCCATCCTTTTACTATGATCTTTCTTTCAAGAGCGTCTGCACCCAGGGTGATGTTCTCTCTACCGTAGCTAATGATCCATGAGGCAAAATTCTGAGGATTGTAAACAGCTATTGTTGCTGCAGTAATATAGTTGGCCCCGTACTCAAAGGCTTTGCTAATATCGCCATCCGTATGAATGCCTCCTGTAAAATCAATTTCAAGATTGGTATGGCCCGCTATGGCTTCAAGTACTCCATAGTTTACAGCGCTGCCTCTTCTGGCACCTTCCAGGTCAACAAGATGTATTTGTGAAACACCATGATCTTCAAATTCATTTGCCACATCCAAAGGGCTATTGTTATAAATGATTTGTTTGGAAAAGTCACCTTGCCTTACTCTGACACATTTTCCTTGAATCACCCATATGGAAGGTATAATTTTGATCATAGTGTGTTTCCTAAATTAAAGCGCCAAAAATAGCAAAATTCTGCTAATGGCATGAGTAAAATTTATTAAATAATAGTTAATGAATTTCCGTAAAACGGAGCTTATCTGGCTCTAAGAATAATTATAAGCACGTAGGCTTAGCCAAGGGAGCAAGACTAAATTTGAATGTAACAAATTTAATCAAGATTTACAAGAAATACTCCAAGTTAAATAAGATGTAAAGAAGTATATACCAGATGCTTGTGCTTTGATTATCCAGGGATAACAACCATGATATTAAAGGGGAGATATTAGGACAGGTCCACTAATTTGAAGCCTGTTCCTCTTACCGTTAGGATTTGTAAATTCTCATCTTCCTTAAGGTATTTTCTCAATTTTGTAATATATACATCCATGCTGCGTGCGTTGAAATAACTATCGTCCCTCCATATAATTTTTAACGCTACACTCCTTTCTAATGTCTGATTGAAATTTAAGCATAACAGTTTAAGAAGTTCCGCCTCTTTGGATGTCAATTTGATTTCCTTTGTTTTTGATTTTAGCAGATGGTGATCATAATTAAAAGTAAGCTTGCCTATGTTAAACTCTTGTTTTTCAAAATTGTTTTTATCAATTGAGTTAGACCTTCTCAAAATAGCCTTGATTCTCAGCAATAACTCCTCCATGCTGAAAGGCTTGGTAATATAATCATCAGCTCCTATTTTGAAACCCTCTATGGTATCCTGTTTCATTGATTTGGCTGTAAGAAATATAATAGGGGTCTCTTTGTCTGTAACTTTTATCTCACGTGCCAATGAAAATCCATCTTTTTTCGGAAGCATCACATCAAAAATGCAAAGATCGTAATGATTATTTTTAAAGGATTCCAGTCCTTGTTCACCATCCTGACATAACTTGGTGTCGTACCCCTTTATTTCCAGGTATTCTTTTAAGATCTGACCCAGGTTTGGATCATCTTCAACTACTAAAAGCTTTTCTTTATTCATAAGGATAGGGGAAAAAAAGTTCAAAAATACTTCCCTTGTTCAACTCGCTTTTCACATTTATACGGCCACCATGTGCTTCCACCATCGTTTTGACATAGGCAAGCCCCAATCCAAATCCCTTAACGTCATGGATATTACCAGTAGGAACACGATAGAATTTGTCGAATATCTTATTGAGAGAATCTTTTGCGATACCAATGCCCTGATCAATAATTTTTATAATGACACCCTCTTTATTGTTCTCAGTTTTTATTGTAATATCCGGATTCTCCGGGGAGTATTTATTGGCGTTGTCGAGAAGGTTATTAATGATATTGGAGAGGTGAATTTCATCCGCAGTAATAATAGCATTTTGAGCTGCTAAGGACTTGGTTGTTGTTCCGCCCTTTTTCTGAACCTGCAAGTTGATTGTTTCCAAAGAACTTTCTATAATGTCATGAATATTTACTTTTGTGAGCTTCAGTTCAAATTCTTTTTTATCCAATGTGGCAATTTGGAGTACTTTTTCCACCTGCATGCCCAGTCTTTTGTTCTCATCCCGAATGATCCCCATATACCTTTCACGGATACTTTCATTTTGTTTCAGATCATTGTCCTGCAATGCCTCACATGCCAATGATACAGTGGAAATAGGGGTCTTAAACTCATGGGTCATATTGTTGATGAAATCATTTTTGATTTCTGAAAGCTTCTTTTGCCGGATAATCGTCGTTATCGCATAGGCAAAACAAAAAACAATGATCAATATCAATATAACCGAAGAGGTGAGCGTAAGCCATATTTTTTTAATTAAAAAACTGTTTTGATCAGGAAAGTTGACCAAAAGATAACTGCTGTTATGTACAATGTCGTTTGGGAAAAGAGATGCCTTTAGCTCGGTCTTCCTAAGTTTTAAATGATCATCATTTATTTTGGAAAAAATAAATTCATTGGAATCATCGCTTAGTACACCATAGTCGAATGCGATATCAATTCCTTTGTTGTCAAATTCCAGATGCAAGAGTGAATCCAGACGTTCGGGATCTACCCGGTTGTGAATACTTTTCTCTCCTGATAGTAATACCCAAAGTGACTCCTGAAACATCTCAGTTTTCTTTATTACTTTTTTAAAATCCTTTTCGGCAAATTCCCTGAACTCTTTCTCATCAGGATAATTCTTCTTGAAAAAGGTCATTTCCTTTTTAATCTCTGACCCTTCCACTGCATCCGGAGTTTTAACCTTAGCTGAAATGCTAAAATCATCATCCGTTTTGATCTGAAAACTAAGAAAAGGTGTACTGGTATGATGAATGGAATCAACGTTTGTATGTTTTCGGTCTATGAACTTTCTCTGAAAGGTGCTCTCAAATAATTCAATAGTATCACTGGTAATTTTGGTGGGGCCACTAAATGTGAATTGAGAATTAAGATTGCTCAGGGTTACAAATAGAGCCTCCTCTCTTTCAAGTTTTTGAGTTACTGCCTCCAAAGCCCCATGGACATCCTGCTTGAACCGTGCTTCATTGATATTCAAAGCATTCTTGATCCAATAAAGTTGAAAGCTTACTAGACCCAGAAGGGCGATACTCATTAGAAGTATGATCAACCGTATGGTGAGCTTAGTCATATTACAAAATTACGTTGAAAAGCTTTAAATGAACTTCTATTTAACGTTTTTTAACGTTCTTTAACCATGCTTTAACGCACCCTGAATCAGATGGTTGCTATATTAGTGTGGTCAAAGACTTAAAATTAATCAAGATGAAAACACTGATACAACAAAGGAAATTTATAGTACTGGGACTGTGCTTGATGATACTCATTCCCATGCATTCATTTTCACAGGAAAATGAAGAGAACAAAGGTAAGTACAAAATTAAAATAATTACTGAGGTCAACGGCGATAAGCAAATTATTGAGAAGACCTATGACAATGTCGCAGATATGAAAGCGGATCCCGAACTAAAAGATCTGGATATTCATGTAGATGGAGATCATCACTATTTCAAGTTCGATTCCAACGAAGAGGGAAATAAATCTATTAAAAAATCAATTATCATTTCAGGCCTGGCAGAGGATCTGGACATTAAGAAAATGGAAGATTTTGATTTTGGAACAGAAAATCTTCATGAACGGATAGAGGAACTTATGGATGGATTTGATCAAGACTTTGGAAATAGATTCAAGTTCTTTTTTGATTCCGAGCATGGAGATTCAATGAAATTTGATTTCAATGGGAATATGTTTCGCATTGATAGTATGATGGAGAATTTTCATAAGAATTTCTTTTTATTCAAAGATGGAGAGCCAATAGACTTTGATGATCTTGACATTGAATTTTTTGACAATGAGGATGGCTCATTTGATTTTAAATGGGAAGACCAGGATGGTAATGAACATCATGATGTAAAAGTTTTTAAATTCAAAAGCAATGGAGATGATGGTGAGGGAAGAATAAAAGTATTTATTGGAACAAATAAAATTACCATTACCGATATCGATAGGGATGATAAAAGGTTAAAGGAGCTGGGTTTTACTCCAAAACAAGATCTGGAGCTTGAGGATTTGACTTATTATCCGAACCCCACTGATGGTGTGTTTACCTTAAGATTTAGAGCGGAAGCCGGAAACCCTCTTCAGGTAAAGATTTTCGATATGGTAGGAAGAGAGGTTTTTGATGACAGATTTAATAGTTTTCCTGGTTTATACGATCGTGAAATAGACTTATCTGATAATGATCGTGGTGTATATATCCTTCAAATTAGCCAGGGAAGTCGCGCTTTTAGTAAGAAAATAGTTATAGAGTAAATATCAAATTATTTTAGTATAGAGATCTGTTAGATTCCAATAGCTCTTTTTTTGTCTTTTAGAATTTATACGCAAAACCGACATTCAAAGCATTCTTAAATTGAACAGCTCTACCCATTTCTCCATCGTCTTTTTCTAACACAATATCGTCATCATAGATTAATTGGGCGGAAAGACTGGTAGTAATGAAATCATTTACTTTCATCACAATCAATGTTTCCCCGTTAACGTCAATATTTCCATAACTTTCATAACCACTAAACAAAGCCAGGTGCGTCTGCAGAGAAACATTTTTTAAGATCTCCCTTTGGAGATTCCAGGCGAGGTTTGTTCCAAATTCGCTTCTCACCTTTTCACCCGGATCGACTCCGTATGATCCTGCAGCGGATAAATCATCATCTATAACAAAAGTGAATTTTCCTGTGGCAGCTGAAAAAGAGAAAGAAAAGAAGTCTTTCTTATCAAAAGTTTTCTTATAACTTAAACCCAAACCTGATTTCAGATAGCCCGGGGCCAGGAAAGCTGAAATTTTCTCCCGGGTTTCTTCATTGGTGGTCGGATCCGTTTTATAACTATAGCCCCTTGTGATTTGACTTCTGAAGTCCAGTAGCGCACTGAAATACCATTTGTTTTTAAGCTTTAGACCGTATTGAGACTTGTAAATAACGTAATCATCAGTTTTTCTAAAACTATTGTCACTACCTCCTAACCGTTGAATCCCATAAGCTGCCTCTAAATTGTTTTGCCAAAGATGTACATCACGTTCATGTTTTAACTTATAATTAAATAGTGTTCCGTAAGCTATGGAGGATTCACCACCTCCTGCCCAATCCTTCAAACCTACCTGGGCAAAATTCAATCCTATCGTACCACTTCCGGCCCAATAACTGGTGTCCACTTGTAGTGTGTCTTGTGCTTTTAAAATACATCCTATGTGACAAACTATCAGGGACAAGAATAGTTTCTTGATAATGGCTTTGATCATGAAATGTTTGTTTTCTTTGGTTAAATGACGCGTAAATTTATTTAAAAAAATATTGGATGTGCTAGCTAAAAACGAGCCAATTTCAAAGAGATGTACCCTTATTGGCAACTTTTAAATCTATTTTTCCCCGGAACGATTCAGATAGCCGCATTTCGGTCTATTTTTCTGATAACATCAATATTTTAAGACTCTTCATTATATTTGCTGGCTTATAATTTCAAAAAATGGAACTGACTAAAAACACTTACCGCATTCAAGGTGTAAAACTTGAGGATGTAGCCAAAAATTTTGGTACCCCTGTATATGTGTATGATGCTGATAAAATTGCCAACCAGATCAAATTATTGCATAAGGCATTCTCAGGATTGAATGTCAGAATAAAGTATGCAGCTAAAGCGTTAACGAATCTTTCAATTTTGAAATTAATGCGCAGGGAAGGGGCTGGAATTGATGTTGTCTCCATCCAGGAGGCTCATTTAGGTCTCAAAGCGGGCTTTCAACCGGATGATATCCTATTCACTCCTAATTGTGTTTCCTTTTCGGAAATTCAGGAGGCAGTTAAACTGGGCCTTAGAATAAATATCGATAATATTTCTATTCTTGAGCAATTTGGTCATGAATATCATGACACAGTTCCCTGCTGTATTCGATTGAATCCTCACATCATGGCGGGTGGGAATGCCAAGATTTCAACAGGCCATGTAGATTCAAAGTTTGGGATATCAATCCTCCAAAAGAGGCATTTGCTAAGGATTATTCAAACCTATAATATCAAGGTTAATGGCTTGCATATGCACACGGGATCCGATATACTGGATTCAGAGGTTTTTTTGAAGGGGGCCCAAATTGTATTTGATATTGCTCATGATTTTGAAGACCTGGAGTTTTTAGACTTTGGAAGCGGGTTTAAAGTAGGTTACAGAGAGGGAGACGTGGTAACTGATGTTGTGGCCTTAGGCAAAAATCTTGAAAGTGCATTTCAGGAATTTTGTAAAGAATATGGAAGGGATCTTCAGGTATGGTTTGAACCAGGGAAGTTTTTGGTTAGTGAAGCTGGTTATTTTCTGGTCAGAACCAATGTGATCAAAACCACTCCTGCTACTGTTTTTGCAGGTGTAGATTCAGGATTAAATCACTTTATTCGACCCATGATGTACGACTCCTATCATGAGATGGTAAATATTTCAAATCCGAAGGGTATCAACCGGGTATATACTATTGTTGGTTATATATGTGAAACGGATACATTGGGCTGGGACAGAAAATTGAACGAGGTACGAGAAGGAGATATTATTGCCATTAAAAATGCCGGGGCCTATGGTTTTAGCATGGCATCAAACTATAATTCAAGGTTAAGACCTGCTGAGGTAATGATCATCGATGGCCAGGCGAAACTGATCAGAGAGCGTGAAACATTTGAAGATCTTATTAGACAGCAGGTAGAGATCGATATTTGATCAATCTTTTTGGTATCAGTTTTCAAATGAATTTTTGATAGGCCCTGAAGTTGAAACCAGAAGAAATAAAAAGGACTGTTTCTTATTGGAAACAGTCCTTTTTATTTTATTGATTGTCGATGTTAAGCCTTTTGTTTAGCTACTTCTCTAGCCAGAGACTTTTTAGTTAAGTCAACCACAATAGGGCTGGCAATGAACACCGATGAATAGGTACCGATCAGGATGCCAACAACCATGGCAAATGAAAAACCTCTTAATATAGCTCCGCCAAAAATGAGGAGTATCACTACCACAATCAATGTAGTGACAGAGGTTATCAAAGTACGGCTAATGGTATTATTAATAGAAAGATTAAACATACCTTGTATATCACTATCTCCTCGAAGCCCCAATGTCTCTCTGATTCTATCAAATACAACCACCGTGTCATTGATCGAGTATCCAATAATAGTCAAGATGGCCCCAATGAATACCTGATCAATTTCAAATGATATTCCAAGTAATCGAGCAATGGCGAAAGCTGAAATTACAAATAGGGCGTCATGGAACAGAGCTACTATAGCGCCCAATCCAAATTGCCATTTTCTAAAGCGTACAAGGATATAAAGGAAGATGACAATCAAAGAAAAAATTACTGCTCTTTGAGAAGAATTCTTAATGTCATCTGCAATCGTGGCACCAACTTTTGAAGAACTGGAAATTGTAAAATGCCCTTCATCTACCTTCGCATCGTCCTCAACAAAATTTAACTTCGTATGATCTTCAATTCCCGCAATCATAGCCTCTTTCACCTTTTGATCAGCTTCATCAGACTCATCTTCAACGAGATAACTGGTCGTTACCTTCAATACATTGCTTGCTCCGAAAGTCTTGACCTCAGTACCATTGTTCTCAAAGTCATCTGTAAGCGCCACTTCAAGGTCTGAAGTAACAACCTGGGAAGGGAAAGTTACTACATAAGCCCGGCCTCCCTTGAAATCAACACCAAAGTTCAGGCCGCCTTTAATAATGATGGCAATAATTCCAATTGCTATGAAACTAGATGAAAGAACGTATGCTATTTTTCTTTTACTAAGGAAATCCAAATTCAATTTGGACAACCAACCGCTGGAAAAAGGAGTGGCAAATGATATTTTACTTTGATCACCTTTTTTGCTCATCCATTCGATAATAACTCTGGTGATGAAAACTGCTGAGAAGAATGAGCAGATGATACCGATCATCAATGTGATAGCGAAACCTTTTACGGGACCTTCACCAAGTACATATAGAATAATGGCTGTCAATAAGGTTGTTGCATTCGCATCAACAATTGAACTGTAAGCTTTTTTGTAACCGGTAGATATGGCTTTCAATAATGCAGATCCATTTCTCAATTCTTCTCTTATTCTCTCAAATATGAGTACGTTGGCATCAATTGACATACCAATGGTCAGTACGATACCGGCCATACCAGGAAGTGTAAGCGCCGATTTCAATTGCGCCAGAATTCCAATGATAAAAAAGATATTGAAGATTAGGGCAGCATTAGCGACAAATCCACCTTTGGCATAATAGAAAACCATAAAAACAACGACAATAACCAATCCGGAAACGATTGATACAATACCCTGCTGACGGGCTACCTCGCCTAACGTCGGTCCTATAACGGTATCAGCAACAATCCTTGTTCTGGCTGGTAGTTTACCCGCTTTCAGGAGATTTGCCAAGTCCGTGGCTTCATCAATGGTGAAGTTACCGGCGATTTCCGATTGACCATTCGGAATTTCATTTATTACGTTCGGTGCGGAAATCACCTTGTTATCTAATACAATTGCAATTCTACGCCCGACATTTTCACCCGTCAATCTTTTCCATACCTTAGCACCATTGGCGTTCATAGTCATGCTCACCGCTGGACGGTTGTATTGATCCAAAGATTGTCTCGCAGTGTTAATAGCATCTCCATCCAGTGGAGCTTTACCCCCTCTTCCAATTTTCAATGGGTAAAACTCTAAAAATTCCGAAGTAACGCCCTCCCTGTTGGCATCTGGTTTTACCTGCCATCGGAATTTGATGTGTGAAGGTATTAAAGCCTGAACTTCTTCTCTTTCCCACATCCTGTTGAATTCCATTGTATCACTAAGATTCACAGAAAGATAGATCCTGTTTGGAGTGTCTCCTTGTGCTAATCTTAATAGACGGAAAAGAGGAGGGGTTTGTAAATTACTTAATGAATCAAGATTGACTGCTCCACTATCTGTACCACTAAGTTGTGCTTCGAGATTTGTTGTATCATCCTGAACTGTGCTGCTGTCGCCTTCCGTTAGAAGAGAAGCCAGCGCTTCTGATTCGTTGCCGGCTGCATCAGTGTTTTCTGCCGTCCCATCTTCTGTTGAGCTCAACTCAGAAGCCTTGGTAAGCTCTTCGGCAAGCAATAGCTCGTTGATGGCATTCATTGATGTAGCATACTCATCATATTCTGCTACCTCCCAAAATTCTAACTTTGCAATACCTTGCAAAAGCTTTCTTACCCTTGCGGCATCATCAACTCCCGGCAATTCTATTTGGATTCTACCTGTCCCCTGGATTTTTTGAATATTGGGTTGGGAAGTTCCAAATGCATCAAGTCTGGTTCGTAAAATATTAAAAGAACGATCGATAGCATCTGTAACCTCATCATTAATCACATCCAATACATCATCATCGGATGAATCAAAATCTACTCTATCACGGTTCGTAGCATTTGTGAATATGGTACTTAGTTTTTTCCCCGGAGCTACTTCCTGAAAAGATTGATAGAACAAATCCACAAAAGAAGCCTGACTGGTTTTCTGAAGCTCTTTAGCATTTTCAATGGCTTTCAGAAAGTCCGGATCCTGGGAATTGTCGGAAAGTGCTTTAATGATTTCATCCGGAGTTACTTCAAGTGTTACGTGCATACCGCCTTGAAGGTCAAGCCCCAGGTTAAGCTCATTCTCTTTGACCTCCTCATAGGTATATTCCACCAATCCAAATAGACTGTAAACGGGTTTGGTCCAAACCGAATCAAGATAGGATCTTCTTTTAGAGAAATCCACACCCGCTTCGGTGGTTGCGTAGGCCGTAGCCTCTTTTTTAATATTTCTGGAAACAAAAGTAAAGGACAAATAATACAGACAAAGCAGTGTCACAATTACTGTCAGCAAAATTACAGTACCTTTATTGCGCATTTTATTGAAAATTTTAGTGTAAAACTGAATTAAAGTAATGTCATGAAATGGGATTGATACAACACATCCATTTCATATTGAGGGGGTGTATTACAGTCAGCTAAGGTGCGTTGGGTTGTATAATGAGCCTGAAAAGCGTTTTGAAATAATACGAATCATATAATGGCTCTTCAAAATCAACATTATAAGTTATCTCGCTAACTAAAGGTAGCTCATGAATGAAATATGATTCAAAGTGAAGATCTACATGTATGATGTTGATGATTGCTTCCTGGGCCACAAAGGTAAACTCCTCTCTGGTGCCATCTTCATCATTACTATCGCTTGTTGCTTCAAGTTGAGATGCCTCATGGATTTTGGTTTCAATAGCTGCTCCTGAAGAAACAGTTGAAAGTACCATCATGAACACGGTAAATGATAGAACAAGAATTCTATTAATTAGCGATATGTAGGTCTTCAATTTCATTTTGCGGATTACAAAGCTAAGTATAATCGCGCAAAATTCCATAATTCCAGTAAATTATGATATATAGAATTTGAAGGTTAAAAAGTGAAGATTGTGCTGGATAAGGATTATTTTGGAACAAGCCAGACCTGTGGATCAAGCTTCTTGTCTTTTTTCCAGACTTGAAATTCCAATTCAGATACACCTGTTTTATCTTTATAGACTTCTCCCAGTATTTCCCCGGCTTTTACTTCCTGTCCTGTTTTCACAGTGACGTTTTTCATTTTCGAGTAAACGGTGAAATACTCTCCATGCTTAATGATCACCGCGGTCCCGATTCCCGGTACCAGAGAAACAATGGCTACCTGACCGTCAAATACAGATCTTACTTTCTCATTCTCCTTCGTTTGAATGTCGATACCATTATTATTGACCACGATCCCTTTAAGCGTTTGGTGTTTTTGCCTGCCAAACTTATGGGAAATAAATCCGGATACGGGCCAGGACATTTTTGATTTTGTGCCTTCAAAAGATTTCGAAGTGATAGCGCCAGAAGCAACAACTTTTGCAGGCGCGGCCATTTGTTTCTTAACAACATCAGCGATAAGTTTATCCAATCGCTTTGCAGCTTTTCTTTGTTGTGCTAATTCTCTTTTCAGTTCGCTCTCCTTATTGTTCAGAGAACTTAAAAGCCCCTGTTGTTTCTTTTGAAGGCTAAGCAGGTTATTGTTCTCTTTTATCTCATCCCGGAGCAACTGTTTTTTTTCAGTTCTTTTGGCTTCCACTTGGTCTTTTTGAGCTATCAGTTCATTTTTGACCAACTCAATCTGTTTCACTTGAGTTGTTCTGGCCTCTCCGTATTGCTCAAGGTATTTTAACCGTTTAAAGAATTGATTAAAGCTTCCGGCAGAAAATAGCAATACTAACTTATTATATCTGACACTACTTTTGGATGAAGTGTAGAGCATCAGTGCATACTCTTTTTTGAGATTATCCAAATCCTTTTCCATTGCACGCTGGATTTCATCAAGCTCATTGATCTCACCATTTAGTAGTCTTAATTCCTTTTTTATTGAGCCTATTAAAGATTTTCTTGTTGTAATGAGTTGATTCAAGGCATTAAGCTGTCCCAAGCTGGCTTGCTTTTGCACTTCGGTTTCAGCAAGAATTTTTTCAGCTTCTTGGATCTTCTTAACCGCCTCCTGCTTTTCTTTCTCTAATTGGGGTCTGCTCTTTTGAGCGAGGGATGGGTGAAATATTAATGAGAAGAAAATAAAGAATAAAAATATGTATAGATTATTCTCTAAGCGCATATTTATCCGGAACACTAAATGGAAATTTCAGAGGCTTATCTGAAATTTCCGCTTTACTAAACTCTACTTTTATTTCAGTGAATAAAGATTTATGTGTTTTATTGTATTTTAATGCAATGGAGCTTCTAAAAGGAAGCAGTTTGTCATTAACGGTTTGGAAATTATCATATTCCAGATTCATTGTATTTTTTGTGATAACTTCCTCAACCAGCACTTTTTCCAGTTTCATGGTTTCCCTACCTATGTAGCTCTCAACATTAAAGCGATCAGGTTTTTGTTTTATAACAAAATGATTACTGTTTTTACTAACCCGATCCCTACTATCTAACGCTAAAGGCATATTTCCTAGTATCATGGATTGAAACAGTTCAAAATCAAAATCGAATTTGTATTTTTCACTGATTTCATAATAATCCATTTTCACATATTCCTTGTTGATCCTATCAACGATGATAATTGAATCTTGTGTGATAAGACATCTTCCTCCTTCTATTCCCCCGACACCTGAAAATTGTATCCAGATGATACTGTCTTTCTTTATTCGAAAGTTGGCTTTGGCATTCTGTCTTTCACTACTTTCGAGGTAGTTAACCTTGGCTTTTCCTTTCAAATAGTCGAAATCAAAATCGTTTATTTCAAGATTATTTCTCTTAATAGCATTTCTGGTGCTAACGCTTTGTCGCTGGCAGGAGTATAAAAAACTTACAATTACCAAGCAAATAAGTAAAAAGCTTCTATTCATATAGTTTTCGGTCTGCTATCTTTTTATCAATGAATTCAGAAAAGCCATCTTTTCTTTTTGCTTTTTCCCATTGCTCAATGGCTTCGTCAATTTCACCTAGTTTAAACAGAACATCCCCATAATGCTCTACGATCGTACCGCTAACATTTTTATCCTTCAAGGCTTTTTCCAGATATTTTCTTGCCTCCTTGTACTCGCCTGCCATGTACAATACCCATGCGTGCGTATCCAAATAGGTAGAATTATTAGGGTTGTCCTTTACCAATATGGTAGACATTTTTTTAGCAATGTCGAGTTTTTCTTTCCTTAAAGCAAGATAATAACTGTAATTATTGAGAATACCGTAGTTCTTCGGATTGTGTTTTAAAGCTGCTTCAAAAGCCTCGTCGGATTTTTCGTGGTTTTTGATGGCGCTATAGCTTTCACCAAGCTGTGCATTGAAGGCACTGGTCAGGTTAGCGTCATTTTTAGCTAATCTCTTTCCTTGCTCCAAAGAATATACAGCTTCATCGTAGTTCTTTTTACTATAGTTTGAAATCCCGTTATAGTAATAAATGATGGCCTGATTTGGAAAATACTCTAATGCGGATTCACTGTGCTTCAGCAGTTGATTCATTGCATTCAGCTCCAAATCAATTTGCAAAACATTCAGCCACACATTAAAGCTGGATTCATCCAGTTCAAGCGCTTTTAAGTAGTGTTCCCTTGCCTTTTCTTTTTCTTTGATTTTAAGGAAGAAATCACCATTGATCACATGTGCGTTGGCTTCTTCGGGATGAGCCTCAAGAATTTTTTCAGCAAGCTCCCTGGCTATTTTCTCTACTTGCTCATTTGGCAGTTGATTAATATAGCCTGCCATTAATTTAAGTTTTGAGCCTATATCCAGGTTCTTGTTTTCAAAAGCTATCTTTAAATTCTCCTCGGATTTAGCCTGATTATTCTGTATGCCATAGATTTGGGAAAGCACCAATCTTGCGTTAGCATCATCAGGATCCTGTTCCAAAAGTGCTTCCAAATAGGGTATGGCCTCCTCCGGTCTGCCGTGCTTAACAAATATTTGCGATAATTTAATGACAAACTCACTTTGTCCCGGATAGTGCTCCACTAACTTTTTGCCTTCTTCAATGGCTTCATCAAGCTTATTAAGCTTTAAATAGATCCTTTGTTTAGCATACGTAATTTCAGGAAGCTTTCCAAAATGCTGTTCAGCCTGATTGTAGATTTTGATGGCTTCCTCCGGTTTATCACTGAATTGGTATAACTGGGCAAGATCGAAGAGATATTCATGTGTTCGAGGGATTTTTTTTATCATTTCCTCGTATAATGAAGCCGCTTCTGAAAACCGGGACTGTTTTGTGTAAATCTCTGCCAATAATAGATAATAATATTTATTCTCTGGGTTAAGACTTAGCGCTTGAGTAGCATAACTTTCAGCTTTACCCCATTCAGCATTCTTTGCATAAACCTCGGCGACTTTATAGTGAATGGCAGGCTTCGATGGGTCATTACTAAGTGATTTAAGGAAATATCCCAATGCTTTTGTATAATCCTCCAGAATAAAATACTTTTCCCCTTCGATAAATTGATATTCTGCCAATATCTCCTTCTCCTCACTACGCTCCCGGTCTTTTTTTGATTTTTGACCATATGATGGCCCGTTTAATGTTAGACCGAAGATGAGAAGAATGAAAAGTATTTTTATTTTCTCTTTAATTGTCATATAAACCCTTTACAGTATTAAAATCTCCCAAGCTGACATCGGAGGGTGTTCCTTGATAATGAACAAAATTTCCAATCATTGAGTTTGCAATATTAGCATCCTTAACACTACTATCCTTTTGAATTATAGAATTTTTCACTCTTGAGTCAGAAATCATTGTATTATCTCCAACAGATACATGTGGCCCGACGACCGAATTATGCAATTTAACATTTTCTCCTATATATACTGGTGGAATCACGATTGAGTTTTGTATTTCAGCATTTTGTGACACAAGATTTTCATCTTTAATGAACTCCAGATAACGTTGATTTGTGTTCACCGTGACGTCCTTATTACCACAATCGAGCCATTCGCTTACGGTAGCAGGCACAAATATGGTGCCCTTTTTCCTCATATTATCAAGGGCACTTGTTACTTGAAACTCCCCTTTATCCAATATATTATTGTCGATCACATATTGTAACTCGTTTTTCAAATAATTTGCGTCCCTGAAGTAATAAACGCCGATAATGGCTAAATCTGAAATAAATTCATCTGGTTTTTCTACAAATCCGGTAATTTCATTTTGATCATTCATTTCGACAACTCCAAAAGAACTTGGATCATCTACTTTTTGAACCCAGATCATTCCATCCTTACTGGTATCCAGATTGAAATCAGCCTTAAAAAGTGTATCAGCAAAAGCTAACATCATTTTTCCTTCCATCATATCCTTGGCACAAAGCACCGCGTGGGCGGTGCCTAAAGCCTCTCCCTGATAATATATACTTCCCTTGGCACCAACAGATGCTGCAACTTCTTTAAGTTTATTTTCAACTTCCTCCCCAAAACTCTCTTTTATGATAAAACCAACCTCTTCTATTTCTTCGCCGGCTACCTTGGCAAGATCTTCGACCAAACGTTGTACAATCGGTTTGCCTGCTATTGGAAGCAAAGGTTTAGGAACCGTTAATGTGTGCGGCCGCATTCGCTTTCCCATTCCTGCCATTGGAATAATAATCTTCATGTCAATGTATCTTATTTAAATATTAAAAATCAATTTTGAATCCTAAAAGAAATAATTTTTGTCCTATACTCCTAAAATAAACAGGATGATTAATCATCCATTGGATGTGCAGTTTAATTATACCCTAAATCAGCCCATAAACTAGTTTTGAATTTTGAGTTATGAGTTTTTAGTTTTCTCTCTGTGTAATCCTAAATAGGGTTGACCGTTTTATGAACTGAATTTATTACTGATACGGTTTGTTTTTTTTAAATTATCCGGGCCTTTAAGTTCTTTTTTTCAATCAGGAAAATAATCACTATATAAAACAGACAAATTACCAGGTTAAACACGCTTTTCAATAATTCGTCCTCAACGTAAATAAGGTTCGAGAGATATATCACTCCCATCCCTGACATAAGGTAAAGTACAATTGGTAGTAATTTGTATGGAATTGGAAAGAATTTTTGACCAAAAAGATAGCAAAGTATCACCATACTCGAATAAGTAGCGATACCCGTAAAGGCAGAAGCCTCCCAACCCAATAACGGAATGAGCAGATAATTCCCGAGCACAGTTATTACCAGTCCGGTAAGGCTGAAATACATGCCATATATGGTTTTATCAGTCAGTTTGAACCAAATAGAGAGATTCACATATATTCCGAAGAACAGTTTCCCGAACAGTAAATAAGGTACTATGTAAAGCGCTTCACGATAACTTTGGTCTTTGCCTGAAATAAGTAGATCGGCAATTAACTCAACATTTATACTTACACCAACAAAAATGATCGTACATGCTATAACAAAGAAATGCATAACCCGGGCAAACAATTCCGGTGCATTTTTATCTTTAGCACTGGAAAAGAAAAAAGGCTCTGCAGCATACCTGAATGCCTGAATGCCCAGTAACATGAAAACACTAAGTTTTACACTGGAGCCATAAATTCCTTGAACACTTCGGTTTGTTCTATCAGGATAAAAATCCTCTGGCAGAAAATCACCAAGGAATACCACATCAAATCTTTCATTGGCTATACCGGCAAGTCCGGTAATCAGAATTGGCCATCCGTAAATAAAAAGAGGTTTTAGAACATGCCATTTAATCCCAAACTTGATAGAGGCCAGAGATCTCCATAAAAATAGAATCAATAAAGCGTTGGCAATAAGATTGGATAATATGATATATTTCACTCCATCTTCAGGCCTCCAGAAACTGTTGATAAAAGGTTGCCATTCCACCAGAAATTTCCCTTCATGGATCCTTGGGCATAGCCAAAGTAGAAATAGTTGTAAGAAAATAGTGACAAGGATATTAACCAATTTGATGGTAGCAAATTTCATCGGCTTGTTTTCTAACCGGAGCTTGGCAAATGGAATAGCTACTATGGCATCAATGAATAATATACAGGCTAGCCAGACAATAAATTCGGAGAATCCGTCATATCCCAGAAGACCAGCAATTTTTGGAGAGAACAAAACCAGAGTGCCGGTAAAGACAATACTACTGAGGATAATTGAGGAGGTGGTTGTGCTATATATTTCTTTTTTATCTCCTTTGGTGGCGAAACGGAAAAAGGCCGTCTCCATGCCATAAGTATAAACTACCATGAATAAGGCCATATAAGCATAAAGATCTGTGTAGATGCCATATTCATCCGGTTTTAATGAATCGGTATGAAGTCTTACTAAGAGATAATTAAGCAGTCTTGCGAGGATGGTGCTTCCTCCATAAATGACCGTTTGTCCTGCTAGCTTTTTTAATGGATTCATAATGGGCCGAACTGATGGTTAATGTCCGGCTTATTCTCCCTGAAATTCAGGTTTCCTTTTTTCTAAAAATGCACTTGTTCCTTCTCTAAAGTCTTCTGATTTGCAGCAGTTTGCAAAACTATTGGCTTCCGTTTGATAGCCTTTTTCTTCCGGATCATACGCTGCATTTACACAATGAATTACCATGCCAACTGCTAAAGGTGCCTTTGAAATTATTTTACGCAGAATTTCATTACATTTTACATGCAGTTCCTCTTTATCGGCTACCACATAATTGACCAGATTCAATTCCTTAGCCTCATTGGCATTCATCATGTCGCCTGACATTAAAAGTTCCATGGCTTTACCCTTTCCTACCAGATGTGTTAATCTCTGTGTACCTCCATAACCCGGCACCACCCCCAAGTTCACCTCCGGTTGACCAAACTTTGCACTTTCAGTAGCTACACGCATATGGCAGGCCATGGCCAGTTCGCACCCTCCTCCAAGGGCAAATCCGTTTACAGCAGCAATGATGGGCTTATCACAATTTTCGATCAGGGAAAAAACTTCCTGCCCATTTTCGGCAAATTTTCTGCCATTCATTTCATTTAGCTGAGCTATCTCGCTAATATCTGCTCCTGCAACAAAAGCTTTATCACCTTCACCTGTAAAAATGACCGCTTTGATATCTTTTTCATCATAGACCTTGTCCATGGCCATACGGATCTCCTCAACAGTTGCCACATTCAACGCATTTAGTTTATCCGGTCTATTGATAGTGATGGTCAGAATGCCATCTTGAAATTCTAATCTGAGATTTTTAAATTCTGACATATGCATATGTGAATTTGATCCAAATATAATAGAGATAAACCCAGGAAAGGGTCGGTATAACTAAAACTAAAAATAATTAAAGTATCGTTATCGTCTTTTTAAATTTAGTAAAATATCTTCAGTCATTCTATCCAGGTCGTATTCGTGATTCCATCCCCAATCTTCTCTGGCCTTGGAATCATCAATACTATCAGGCCATGAATCAGCTATGGCTTGCCTGAAATCAGGTTTGTAGGTAATTTCAAAATCCGGGAAGGTTTTCTTAATCGAATTAGAGATTTCCTCAGGAGTGAAACTAATGGCAGCAAGATTATAGCTGGAGCGAATCTGAATGTCCTCTTTATCAGCTTGCATGAGATCAATGGTAGCTTTGATGGCATCTGCCATATACATCATGGGCAGGTAAGTGTCTTTGTTTAAAAAACATTCAAAGTTTTTGCCCGAAATGGCTTTGTAGTAAATATCCACCGCATAGTCTGTGGTTCCACCGCCAGGAAGGCTTTTGTAACCTATTAACCCGGGATACCGGAGACTTCTAATATCAACTCCATATTTCTGAAAATAATACTCACACCATCTTTCACCGGCTAATTTGCTGATTCCATAAACAGTGTTGGGGTTCATGATGGTGTCTTGTGGTGTATTCTTCCTTGGTGTATCAGGACCAAAAACCGCGATAGAACTGGGCCAATAAATTTTGGTCAGATTTTTTTCTTTGGCTACATCCAGCGTGTTAATAAGCCCCTCCATGTTTAATTTCCAGGCAAATTTTGGATTTTTTTCACCAATTGCTGAAAGGATTGCAGCCAAATTGTAGATTTCGGAGATATTATGTTTATCAATAATGTTATTGAGCTCTTCCTTATTCAAAACATCCAGGTGTTCAAAATATTCATCGGCCAGATCCATTTTAGGAGCATTGATATCTGAAGCAATAACATTTTCGTGTCCAAATAGCTTTCTTAATTCAAAGGTTAATTCTGATCCTAACTGACCACATGCGCCAATAATCAAAATTTTCTTCATAGAATGACTTTTTTAGAATGCGAGCGCGAAAATACAAAATGAATCAACCTGCTGCAAACTATAAAAAATTAAGCTGAAGAATTCTTGTTTTAAGTAGGTTTCATGAATCAACCTTTCTCCTTACTTTTTTGATGCACTTAATAATCTTATCAAATTGGTTTGGTTAAGTAGTACCCATCCCATGTAAAGCGAGATCAGATTTTTTTATATTTGCGGAACAAGAAAAAAGACTATTTATAAACCAAGAAATTATGTATCAAACCCTCAAGCCCGTTTTAGAGAAGGAGCTTCAAGCCATTGAAGAAGCTGGTCTGTTTAAGCACGAAAGAATCATTACAACACCCCAAGGAGCAGATATAAAAACTGCCGATGGAAAGGAGGTGATTAATTTTTGTGCAAATAATTATCTGGGCCTTTCATCGCACCCAAAGGTAATCGAAGCGGCCAAAAAGGCGATTGATACACATGGTTTCGGAATGTCATCGGTGAGATTCATTTGCGGGACGCAAGATATACACAAGCAATTGGAACGAAAGATCTCAGAATTCCTGGGTATGGAGGACACCATTCTCTATGCCGCTGCTTTTGATGCAAACGGAGGAGTTTTTGAGCCTATTTTGGGACCGGAAGATGCCATCATTTCCGATACTTTGAACCACGCTTCTATTATTGATGGTGTCAGACTGTGTAAAGCTCAGCGTTTCAGATACAAGCACAATGATATGGATGATCTTGAAGAGCAATTAAAGAATGCCTCTTCCGCTAAACAAAAGATCATTGTCACTGATGGTGTTTTTTCTATGGACGGAACCATTGCACAATTAGATAAAATCTGTGATTTGGCAGATAAATATAATGCTTTGGTTATGTCGGATGAGTGTCACTCAACAGGGTTTATGGGCAAAACAGGTCGAGGAGTTCATGAATATTGTGGTGTAATGGGAAGAGTGGACATCATTACCGGTACACTTGGAAAAGCTCTGGGCGGAGCATCCGGTGGTTTCACCTCGGGGAGAAGGGAGATCATTGATATGCTAAGGCAGCGATCCAGGCCCTATCTGTTTTCCAATACACTTGCACCATCTATTACAGGTGCTTCAATTGCTGTTTTGGACATGCTTACCGAAACTACCGAATTAAGAGATAAGCTGGAAAATAATACAAAGTACTTCAGAGAGAAGATGACCGTAGCAGGCTTTGATATTAAACCTGGTGAACATCCGATTGTTCCAATCATGCTATATGATGCAGTGCTCTCACAAAAAATGGCTGAGAAACTTTTGGAAAGAGGAATTTATGTGATTGGCTTCTATTATCCTGTGGTGCCAAAGGGTCAGGCCAGAATCAGGGTTCAGATTTCAGCTGTTCATGAAAAAGAGCATCTTGATAAAGCCATTGCCGCTTTTACCGAAGTTGGCCAGGAGCTGGATGTATTGAAATAACCAAGTGAATGATAGGCTGATCTGCGAATTTGCTATGAAATTGGATCGAATAGTAAATTCGCAGACTGGCACATTATTTGGTGCACTAGACTAAAAATATTCATACATTTTTTTAAAATATTTTTTCGAAAGAAAATATTTGTCTAGCTTTGTAATTCGCAATGACTAATTCTAATACATATCGTACAACAGGAAGCGCTTATTCTTTGGCGCCAACCACTCCTGTATTTAGGATTAGGATAAGGAGGCCCTGGGGGGTCTAATCATTTCTTAGCGGAGCTATGTGCTCTGCATTTTTCCATACAACATATTCCCTTTTTCAAACCATAGTCAAATCTGATATTCAATTAGGTCCATTTTAAAATTATGGAAGTTGAAGTAATAGTTGCGCGTGAAGAGCACATGCCTCATGCAGTAAAGATAAGTAGCCTTATGGAGGAAGCCTCCAAGGTTCGGGGTACAGGAATTGCGAAAAGATCGGTTCATTACCTTCAACAAAAAATGAAGGAAGGAAAAGCCGTTATAGCGCTCCGCAAAAATGAAATTGTTGGATTTTGCTACATTGAAACCTGGAGCCATGGCAAATATGTGGCTAACTCCGGACTCATAGTGCATCCTGATTTCAGAAACACCGGCCTTGCCAAAAAAATAAAGATCAAGATTTTCCGATTATCCCAGAAGAAATATCCAAAGGCCAAGATTTTTGGGATAACAACAAGTTTAGCAGTGATGAAGATCAACTCTGCGTTAGGCTACCGACCCGTAACTTTTTCTGAGCTTACTACTGATGAACAATTTTGGAAAGGATGTAAGAGCTGTAAAAACTATGATATTCTCACTAGAACAGAAAGAAAACATTGTTTATGTACGGGGATGTTATATGATGGTGAAGCAAAACCCGCCTTGATTGAAACATCTACGTCAACAGCGAAAATCCGGAAGCTTCAAAAGGTCAAGAAATTCTTTCGTAGGATGAAAACCGGAATGAAAAGAAAAGCTGTGAAAGTGTAGCTGAGGACATTATATGGGTTGAAATGAGACACCTAAAACATGCATCAATTTAGCACTCAAGACTTCAATGGATTATAAAATATAAGCACATGAAAAAAGATAAAGTTGTATTGGCATTTAGTGGGGGACTGGATACCTCCTATTGCATAAAATATCTAAAAAATGAATTAAAGCTGGATGTATACTCTGTTGTAGTGAATACCGGCGGCTTCGATCTTGCTGAGCTGGAAGAAATAGAAGAAAGAGCCTATCAACTGGGAGTAAAAGAACATCGGTCAGTCGATGAAGTTAAAAACTTCTATCAGAAGGCAATTAAGTATTTGATCTTTGGAAATGTATTGAAAAACAATACATATCCGCTATCTGTAAGTGCGGAAAGAGCATTTCAGGCAATGGAGGTAGTCAACTTTGCCAAGGAAATCGGTGCTAAATATTTGGCACACGGAAGCACCGGTGCAGGTAATGATCAGGTCCGGTTTGATTTGATTTTCAATATTATGGCCCCGGATATGGAAATTCTTACCCCAATCCGGGATCAAAAACTTTCAAGAAAAGAGGAGATTGAATACCTCAAAAAATATGGGGTTCATCTTCCATGGGAGCAAGCGCAGTATTCTATTAACAAAGGTCTATGGGGGACAAGTGTTGGTGGTGTTGAAACCTTAACTTCGGATCAACCCTTACCCGCAGCAGCTTTCCCTAGCCAACCGATTCAAACAGAGCCTAAGGATCTGAAGCTGACATTTCAAAGCGGTGAACTCATTGCTATTGATGATCAAATATTCAAACCAGTTAAGGCCATTCAGGAGTTAGAAAAAATTGCCAGTCAATATGCTGTTGGTCAGGACATTCACACAGGTGATACTATCATTGGAACAAAGGGGCGGGTTGGTTTTGAAGCAGCTGCCCCACTCATTATTATCAAAGCTCATCATACACTTGAAAAACATTGCCTTACCAAATGGCAGCTCTATTGGAAGGACCAATTAGCCAACTGGTATGGAATGCTTTTGCACGAAGGTCAGTACCTCGATCCCGTGATGCGGAATATTGAGAAGTTCATGGAAGATTCTCAAAAAAACGTTGAGGGAGATGTAACTGTGCAGCTTTCGCCCTATCAGTTCAGAATATTGGGGATCAGCTCGGAGCACGATCTTATGAACCCCGAATTTGGGCATTACGGTGAAATGAACAATGCCTGGACTGGTGAAGATGTCAAGGGATTTACCAAAATTCTGGCTAACCAATCAAAAATCTATCACCTTACTAATCATAGTGACTTATGATTAAGATCGGAATAATTGGAGGGGCTGGTTATACAGCTGGTGAACTCATACGTGTGCTTGGTAATCATCCGGAAGCCGAGATTGATTTTGTTTATAGCACGAGTAGTGCGGGCAAACCCGTTCATGAAATTCACCACGACTTGTACGGTGAGACAGATCTGATGTTTACTTCAGAGATTAATCAGAACGTAGATCTGATGTTTCTGTGCCTAGGCCATGGAAAATCAAAAGCATTTCTGGAAAACGGATCGATTTCTTCTGCGGTTAAAATAATTGATTTGAGTCATGATTTTCGCCTGGCAGAAAATTCACAGTTTCAGGATCGGAAATTCATTTATGGGTTGCCGGAATTTCAAAAAGATGCCATAAGTACTGCTGGTAACATTGCAAATCCCGGTTGTTTTGCCACAGCGATACAGTTGGCTATTTTGCCTTTGGCCGATGCAAAGTTGCTCAATGATGACCTGCATGTTCATGCAATTACGGGATCTACCGGTGCGGGACAATCTCTGAGTGCTACTACACATTTCAGCTGGAGAAACAACAATGTTTCCGTTTATAAAGCCTTTACGCATCAACACTTATTGGAGATTGGTGAGACGGTAACTACCGAGCAACCGGGTTTTGATCATGCCATCAACTTTGTACCTGTACGGGGGAACTTCACAAGAGGTATATTTTCAACGGTTTATACTAAAACAGATTTATCTCTAAATCAACTTACAGAGCTCTATAAATCATTCTATGATGATACAGTCTTCACACATATTTCCGAACAGCCAATACACCTTAAACAGATTGTCAATACGAATAAATGCCTTCTTCATCTGGAGAAACATGGTGACAAAGTACTGATCACTAGTATTATTGATAATCTCGTAAAAGGAGCTTCAGGGCAGGCGGTTCACAATATGAATCTGCTTTTTGGATTGAAAGAGAATCACGGGCTCCAGTTAAAACCCATTCTTTATTAGTTAATAAAATTATGAATTTATTTGATGTATATCCCTTATTTGATATTGAGATCACTCATGCAAAAGGGAGTTATTTATGGGATAGAAAGGGAACCAAATACCTTGATTTATACGGTGGGCATGCGGTGATATCCATTGGACACGGGCATCCCAATTATGTCAAAAAGGTCAATGAGCAGTTGGAGCTTATTGGGTTTTATTCAAACTCTGTTCAGAATCCACTGCAAGTCGAATTAGCTCAGAAGTTAGGAGAGATATCCGGATATCCGGATTACCAACTTTTCCTTTGTAATTCCGGGGCTGAAGCTAACGAAAATGCCTTAAAACTAGCCTCCTTTCATACTGGAAGTAAAAAAGTAATTGCATTCAAAAATGGTTTTCACGGAAGAACCTCTGCAGCAGTTTCGATTACGGATAATCCCAAAATAATTGCACCCATTAATGCTCAGCATAACACGATCCTGGTTGATTTAAATGATATAGAGGGTGTTTCAAAAGCAATTGATGAGGGAGATGTCTGTGCGTTAATTATTGAAGGGATGCAGGGTATAGGAGGAATTGTAGAGCCTTCACAGCAATTTCTGAAAGATCTTGAGCAACTATGCAAGGATAATAAGGTACTTTTGGTTCTGGACGAGATTCAATCTGGTTATGGCAGGACCGGGAAATTTTTTGCTCACCAGTATGCCAACATTCAACCGGATCTGATAACCGTTGCCAAAGGTATGGGTAACGGATTTCCAATCGGTGGCGTATTGATTAGCCCTGACATTGAAGCAAAGTTCGGCCTTTTGGGAACAACCTTTGGGGGAAATCACCTGGCCTGTGCTGCAGGGATAGCTGTCCTTGATACCATCAAAGAAGAAGAGCTGATCCAAAATACATTTTCTATTGGAGAGCAAATTAAGGAGGCATTGCAATCAGTTCCTGAGATCAAGGAAGTAAGGGGAAAGGGACTGATGATCGGATTGGAATTTGATTTCCCCATTAAACCGCTTCGTAATAAATTGCTTCAGGAGAAGCATATTTTTACTGGTGTTTCCTCCGATCCTAATGTGCTCAGAATCCTTCCTCCGCTTAACATCAAGCGACAAGAAGTTGATCAGTTTGTAAATAGTTTAAAATCCGTTTTGATTAAAAGCAGTAATAATGAAGCAGTTCATCCAGGTTGAAGATGTTCCTGATAAGGATGTTGAGTCACTTGTCCAAGAGGCAATCAAACTTAAAAAGCAACCTTTTCAGTTTGATGATTTGGGCAAGCATAAGACGTTAGGGCTTATTTTTTTTAACCAAAGTCTTAGAACAAGGTTGAGTACACAAAGAGCTGCCCAAAATCTTGGAATGGATGTCATTAGTATGAATATGAACAGTGAGTCCTGGCAGCTGGAATTTCAAGATGGAACAGTGATGGACGGGAATACCCAGGAGCATGTCAGAGAGGCTGCAGCTGTAATTTCTCAATACTGCGATATCATTGGCATCAGAACCTTTGCAAGCCTTACAGACAGGGGAAAAGATTATAGAGAAGATGTGCTTTCAAAGTTCATGCAATTCGCCAAAGTGCCTATTGTGAATCTTGAAAGTGCCATTCGTCATCCCTTGCAATCCCTGGCGGACCTTATCACCATTGAGGAGCATAAGAAAATCAAGCGACCAAAAGTGGTACTTAGCTGGGCTCCGCATCCAAGGGCTTTGCCACAAGCCGTCGCCAATTCATTTGTAGAGTGGGTGAAGAATTCTGATGCGGAGCTTGTAGTCACACATCCGGAAGGATACGAATTGGCCGATGAATTTGTGCAGGATGTTTCAGTTGTAACCTGTCAGCAGGAAGCATTTGAAGGGGCGGATTTTATATATGCGAAAAACTGGTCGGCTTATCAGGATTATGGTAAAATTCTATTAAAGGATAATAATTGGACGATCACCGAAGAAAAAATGAATTTGACCAATCAGGCCAGGTTTATGCACTGTCTGCCTGTTAGAAGGAATATGATAGTAAGTGATGCAGTAATTGATCATGAGAACTCGTTAGTGCTTGAACAGGCACGTAATCGCATTTTTGCCGCACAGGTTGTTCTAAAAAAGATATTGGAATGGAAAAATTGAAAATTGTCAAAATAGGAGGTAACCTGATTGATGATGATCAAAAACTAAAAGATATACTTCAGGATTTTTCAAACCTGAATGATAAGAAGATTTTGATCCATGGTGGAGGCAAACTGGCATCGGCTTTAAGTACCCAGCTCGGCATTGTTCCAAAACTCCATGAAGGGAGAAGGATAACTGATAAGGAAAGTTTGAAAATTGTTACCATGGTCTATGCGGGATTTATCAATAAATCCATTGTTGCATACTTACAATCTTTTGGGGATAATGCCCTGGGCCTAACAGGTGCAGATTTGGATATGATCAGGTCTCACAGAAGAATAGTCACTAATATCGATTATGGTTTTGTAGGAGATATAGATGAAGTAAATGGTGAGGCACTATTGAACCTGATGAATTCTAATGTAGTACCAGTATTTTGTGCATTGACGCACAATGGAAAAGGTGATTTATTAAACACCAATGCTGACACCATAGCTTCGGCGCTGGCTGCTTCACTATCTGCCCATTTTTCAGTGGATCTCATTTATCTTTTTGAAAAGGGAGGGGTTTTGCATAAACCGGATGATGATAATTCTGTAATTGACAATATCAATTTAAGTACCTATGAGAAGCTCAAGAAAGACGGAACTATTTCCTCAGGGATGATACCCAAACTTGATAATGCTTTTACAGCGCTTAAGGAGGGGGTAAGCTCAGTTTTTGTAGGGGCATCGGGTATTTCCAAAGAAAGAAAAGGGACTATCTTAAGCCTGGATTAAGATCAGTATGACAGCACCTCATGACATAGCCATATCCTTATTGCAACAACTCATTGCCATACCGTCAATATCGCGTGAAGAGCATGGAACGGCGGATTTGATCTGCGATTTTTTTCAATCCAGAAACCTGAGGGTCGAAAGGCTTCATAATAATGTGTGGGTTAAGAATGAATATTTTCGGTCTGATAAGCCAACAATATTGCTTAATTCCCATCATGACACTGTAAAGCCAAACGCTGGCTACAGCCTGGATCCTTTCGATTCCCTGATAAAGGCTGATAAGCTTTATGGATTGGGGAGCAATGATGCGGGAGGTGCGCTGGTATCATTGATTATGACCTTCCTGTATTTCAATGAAATTGAAAACTTGAATTACAACCTCATATTGGCCGCAACAGCTGAGGAAGAAATATCAGGTAGTAAGGGGATCTCATCCATATTACCTTCGCTGGGAGATATTGACTGTGCCATTGTAGGAGAGCCCACACAAATGCAAATGGCCATTGCCGAGAAAGGCTTAATGGTTTTGGATTGTATGGCTAAGGGAATGAGTGGACACGCTGCCCGGGATGAAGGAGAAAATGCTATTTATAAGGCTATGAAAGATATTGAGTGGTTCAAGACTTACAACTTTGAAAGGGAATCGGATTATCTGGGACCGATTAAAATGAGCACTACATTAATACAATCGGGAAGTCAACATAATGTGGTACCTGATACATGTAATTTCACTGTGGATGTGCGTACCACAGATGCCTATTCAAATGAAGAGACATTGGCGATCATAAGAGAAAACGTCGCGTCAGAAATAAAACCCAGATCCACCAGACTAGGACCTTCTTTTATTTCAAATGAGCATCCGTTGATAAAATCAGGATTGAAACTGGACAGAGAAACATTTGGATCGGTAACACTTTCCGATCAGGCGTTATTACGAGTGCCGTCCTTAAAAATGGGACCGGGTGATTCTGCCAGGTCACACACAGCTGATGAATATATCTATCTGTCAGAAATAAAAGAAGGTATTCAGATTTATATTGATATGTTAAAAATGGTATTGACCTAGTGCATAAAATACCTAAGAATTTATGTGTTTATAATTTGTGGTTTACTGATATTGTGATGCTTAAGTTTGATCATTCCCTTGTGTGTGTCAACCCCGACGTGTCGGGGTCTCAGGTATGGTCTGTTTCACCACTTAAAACTTAAAAATGAAACTTTGGGAAAAAGAATATAAAGTAGAAGATGTTATCGAAACTTTTACAGTTGGTAATGATCGTGAGTTGGATATAGTCCTTGCCAAGTACGATGTGCAAGGATCTTTGGCACATGCTAAAATGCTTGAACACATTGGAATTCTGAACCGGGAGGAATTAGCATCTATTGAAGCAATTTTAAACGAACTATTGCAGGAAATAGATACAGGTCAGTTTGAAATTGAATCTGAATTTGAAGATGTTCATTCCAAGGTAGAATTTGTACTTACAAAAAAACTGGGAGAAGCCGGAAAAAAAATTCATACAGGTCGTTCAAGGAATGATCAGATATTGGTGGACATGCATCTTTTCCTGAAGGAAGAAATTAACAGCATTAAAGCATTGACTAAGGTGCTATTTGATGAACTCATACAACTCAGCGAAAAATATAAAGATGAGATCCTTCCGGGGTATACACATTTACAAGTGGCTATGCCTTCTTCCTTTGGTTTATGGTTTGGTGCTTATGCAGAATCTCTTGTAGAAGATATTCATGTCTTGAATGCCGCTTACAAAGTGGTAGATCAAAACCCGTTGGGTTCGGGTGCTGGTTATGGAAGTTCATTTCCCTTGGATAGGACCATGACAACAGCGTTGCTTGGCTTTTCAACACTAAAATATAATTCCGTAGCAGCTCAAATGAACAGAGGGAAATCGGAAAAAGTGACCGCCTATGGTTTGGCAACTCTGGGAGGAACACTCTCAAAAATGGCCATGGACGTATGTCTTTATATGAGTCAGAACTTTGGATTCATCTCATTTCCGGATGAGCTGACAACAGGTTCCAGCATCATGCCTCATAAAAAGAACCCTGATGTTTTTGAATTGATCAGGGCTAAGTGCAATAAAATTCAAGCTTTGCCATATGAACTATCATTAATTACCAATAACCTTCCGAGTGGCTATCATCGTGACTACCAATTGTTGAAGGAGTCATTGCTCCCGGCAATTGATGGTCTGAAATCTTGCCTCGAAATGGCTGTTTTCATGTTCAGGCAGATCATTGTGAAAAAGGATTTTTTACATGACCCCAAATATGACTATATGTATAGTGTGGAGGAGGTAAATAAGGAAGTTCAAAATGGTTTGCCATTTCGTGACGCATACAAGAAAGTAGGTAAAAATATTTCAGCAGGAAATTATAAGCCTCAAAGAAAGATCAAACATACTCACGAGGGAAGCATTGGAAACCTTTGCAGTGAAGAAATTAAGCTAAAATTTAAGAAGGCATTTGAGGAATAAAATAAACCCAGGTTAGCCTCTGCTGCTTGTTGTTAACTACTTATTCGAGGCGACTGTTTGCTTGAGATTTTGCTGAAACCGTTGGATCAGATTTCCCTTGGTCTTGAAATCCATCGACTTATCTTTTACTACTGCGCTTACAGCCAGGGTCAGAAATTCTTCTATTCTTTCCGAATGATAAAAAACCAGGCATTTCTCAAGTTGTGCAAGTGTATTGACAAGATCCTGTTGGTTATATGATGCAATGGCTTGATTGTAATACTGCAAGCCTGCAAGTTGTGTTAAAGTAATATCATTATACACAATGAAGCTATATTGATAGTAACTTTCTTCCGAAGCAACTTGAGATGGATTTTGGTTAGGCCCTATTTCCCTATTAAGATATTTTTCAATTCTTTCTATTATTTTTTCTTTATCACTGACCAGGCCGCTTAATGGATCTGTCGACTCTAACAAGAATTGCTTCCCATTGATTTCTACCATTAGCAATACATGATAATCAGTTTCTTTAATGGCATATTGAATTTCCAATCTATCCAAGATCAGGGCATATAAAGCGGTTCCTGATAAACAATCATAATTACCATTGAGAAAAACATCGCCAAAAGAGGAATGCTCAACGTAATTCTTTAAATATTTCCTATGCACTTTATAAAATAAATGGTTTAGGAATCTTTCGTCATTACCGATCTTGACTCTTTTTTCTTCAAGAGAGGCTACGAACTCATTAAAATTGGCTTTGAATTTTTCGCTCTCCTTCCAGCTTATTTTTGCATTTGAGATCAGGAATAAATCAAATTGATCTACGCGATCATCTGATTGAAACAGCTTTATAATCTTTTCTTCATACTCCGAATCATATGACAAGATAGGGCTTGATGTCATCCCTGCCAAAGAGAAATGGCAGACTAAAACCAGGATCGATATACCGCACGCAGCCTTCAATGTTAAGAATATGTTAATTAATTGTTGTCGATGTGTTTATAAATTTAACAATAAATTAACAATACACCCAGCTTTTATAACATGAAATTAATATAAGTAAGTTTTAAACGACAATTACACGAATGAATGAAGCGGGGAAAAGCTGATAAAATATTCAATTAACAAAACCTTAATATGGTGGTTGTATTTAATCATGCCACGCATCAATTTTTGATCGCTTACAATGATTCAAGCCAATTTTCGTTACTTCTGTGTTGAAGACGTTTTGTGCATTTTATGATTTACTATTCGTTGAAAAATATATGTTTGGTTCTTTTGGTTTTTGGAGTATTTTCCTGTGAATCCTCGAAAAACAAAACTGATTTATTACTTGGGACCTGGGATGCGACCTGGAAATTGAAGGATAAGGAGGTCCTGAATATAAAAGGAATAGACTGTGCGGTGATGAATGGAGAAATAAGTTTTGACCATAATGGCCAAGTTAAGATCAGGGCTTTCGGACATGAGGGTTGCATTTTCAGTCAGGATACTATGCTCAATACAATGACCTGGAAGTTAAAGCAAAACAAGCTTGAGTTTATTACAGAATCGGGTAAAACATTGTTCTCTTATGAGGTCGATGACTTTCAAAAAGAGGACATTCGTTTGAAACTATTGAACGAAGTTGACCTGGATCTGAAAAGGAAAAACTTTTAATTTAATTTGCAAACCTAATTTTAAGTAGTTACGTTTGCAGTATCAAGTCAATTATTCCGGTAGTTGATTTATAAAGAAGCGCGGAGAGACAGGCTCTATGAAGCGCTAGCAACCTGGTCACTCGACTAAAGGTGCTAATTCCTGATCCCGATAAATCGGGAGAATATAAATTAATTAAAAATGAAAAAAGGAATTAATCACAAATTTGCTGTGCGTAGTGTGCTTATCGACAAGGATTCGATACAGCCTGCCGATTTTTTAATCACTAGATCTTTTGGGTTCTCAGCACATTGCTGTATGTGTTGTATTAGTTGCTAGTCAATAAGATACTACAATCTTGTTGATAGCAAAAAACTGCCAGGCATGAACCATGGCAACACAATCTTGTAGTAATTACCTAAGAAAAAAATGTATAAAATTTATAATCACTTTAAGTTATGGCGGAATCATTAAAATTTGAAACATTACAACTTCATGCGGGACAGGAAATAGACGAAACAACCAGGTCAAGAGCAGTCCCTATATATCAAACCAGCTCCTATGTATTTAAAGATGCTGAACATGGTGCCAATCTATTTGCTTTAAAGGAATTCGGAAACATCTATACAAGGATTATGAATCCTACTACCGATGTTTTTGAAAAGAGGATTGCTGTCCTGGAAGGTGGTGTGGCTGCCCTTGCCGTAGCTTCGGGTCAAGCGGCTCAATTCATAGCACTTAATAACATTTTACAAAATGGGGATAATTTCATTTCATCCTCTTACCTCTATGGAGGTACTTATAATCAGTTTAAGGTGTCTTTTAAGCGTCTGGGAGTGGAGGTACGATTTTCAGAAGATGAGAAGGTTGAAAGTTATGAAAAACTAATCGATGAAAATACGAAAGCCATTTATTTAGAAACTATAGGTAACCCCGGCTTTAATGTCCCTGATTTCGAGGATTTTGCAAGGTTAGCTCAAAATTACAATCTGCCTTTAATAGTAGATAACACATTTGGAGCCGGTGGTTATCTTTTTCAACCTTTGAAGCATGGTGCCCATGTAGTAGTGGCTTCGGCAACAAAATGGATTGGAGGTCATGGCACCAGTATAGGAGGTGTGATAGTAGATGGTGGTAATTACAATTGGGGGAATGGAAAATTTCCGCAATTCTCAGAGCCAGCTGAAGGTTATCATGGATTAAACTTCTGGGAAGTTTTTGGCGATGAAGGTCCATTCGGTAACATTGCCTTTATCATCAGGGCCAGAGTTGAAGGTCTCAGGGATTTCGGGCCTGCCATAAGCCCTTTCAATTCTTTTCAGCTTATTCAGGGATTAGAAACACTTTCTTTAAGGGTTGACCGAACTGTTGAAAATGCTTTGAAATTAGCTGAATGGCTCGAAGCACATAATTTGGTCGATCAGGTAAACTATCCTGGCTTAACATCAAGCCCCTTCCATGAAACGGCCAAAAAATATCTCAAAAAAGGTTTTGGGGGTGTACTTACCTTTGATATTAAAGGAGGTAAAGAGAACGCTGAGAAATTTGTGAATAGTTTAAAACTGGTCAGCCATTTAGCAAATGTAGGGGATGCCAAGAGCTTAATTATTCATCCTGCTTCTACTACACACCAACAACTTTCCGAGGAGGAGCAAAGAGCTACAGGAGTAGAACCCAGTCAATTAAGGGTATCGGTAGGAATTGAACATATTAGTGACATTATAGCGGATTTTGAACAAGCTTTTGAAAGTGTATTTCAAAAGGATTTGATCCCGTCTTAAATTTTCAGCGCATGTTAGCAAATCATTTATTTGAATATCCTCATGAGTTTAAGTTGGAATCTGGTAAAACTTTGCCAGGATTCCAGCTTGCTTATACCACCTATGGAGAGCTTAACAAAGAAAAAAATAATGTAGTTTGGGTTTGTCATGCACTCACTGCGAATTCCGACTTTACAGAATGGTGGCCAGATTTATTTGGCCCTGGCAAACTATATGATCCAACCAAGCATTTTGTTATTTGTGCCAATATGCTAGGTGGCTGCTATGGTTCTACAGGACCTTTGTCGCCCAATCCTAGGACAGGCGTGCCATTCTTCCATAGCTTTCCTCAGATTACCAACAGAGATGTTGTCAATACTTTTGAGCTTTTACGAAATGACCTTGGCCTGGATCAGATCCATACTATTCTGGGCGGGTCTATGGGAGGACAACAAGCGCTTGAATGGACCATCGAGAAGCCTGACCTTTTCGAAAACCTGGTGATTGTAGCTTCGAATGCGAAACATTCTGCATGGGGCATAGCCTTCAATGAAACCCAGCGACAGGCAATTAAGCAGGACCTCACCTGGAAGTTGAATACAGAAAGAGCAGGTCTTAATGGGATGAAGGTTGCCAGAGCAATAGCTTTGTTGTCCTACAGAAGCCATCTTACCTATGATCTTACCCAGTCTGAAGAGACGGATGAGGTTTTTGATGGTTATAAAGCATCATCCTATCAGGTTTATCAGGGAGAGAAATTAGCGAGTAGATTTAATGCTTTTACCTATTGGATACTGTCCAAGGCTATGGATTCACACAATGTGGGAAGGAAGAGAGAAGGTATTGCGAAGGCACTAAAGCAGATTAAGGCCAATGCATTATTTGTAGGGATTGACAACGATGTGCTTTTCCCCGTAAAGGAACAGGAATTTTTAGCCAAACACATTGAGAATGCCTCTTTTCATGTGATTGATTCCAAATATGGTCATGATGGCTTCCTGATTGAAATGAGTAAGCTGACAGAGAAAATCCAGCTTTTTTATAAACAAAAGAAATTGAAACCAGTATTGGTATGAGCAAGAAATTGAGAATTGGAATATACGGCTTCGGAGTTGTAGGAAAAGGTCTATACGATATTATCCATCAAAATCGCTATGTCGATATAGAAATAACCAAAATCTGTGTAAAGGATAAGGACAAGAAAAGATCACTACCGCAAGGCTGTTTCACTTTTGATCAAAAGGAAATTATTCAGGATAGCAGTATTGATGTAATTGTAGAATTGATTAGCGAAGCGGACGAGGCTTATACTATTGTTAGTGAAGCACTGAAGCTTGGTAAAAAGGTAGTTACAGCCAATAAGAAAATGGTTGCTGAAAACCTTCCTGAATTAATAGAAATACAAAAGGAATATGGAGGCACTTTACTGTATGAAGCCTCATGTTGTGGAAGTATTCCTGTTGTAAGAACATTTGAGGATTATTTGAAGAATGAACCCCTCAGAAGTATAGAAGGTATTTTTAACGGATCATCAAATTACATACTGAGCAAAATTTTCAATGATGGTCTTTCCTATGATCAGGCGTTGAAAGAGGCACAGGAACTTGGTTTTGCAGAAGCAGATCCTACCTTGGACGTTGGAGGCTTCGATGCTGCCAATAAACTTTGTATACTGGCGACTCATGCTTTTGGTGTTGAGATACATCCTGAAGAGGTGGTGAACTTTGGAATCCAGAACTTGTCCCAATTCGAAGTTGATTTAGCCAAAAGTAAGCATCAAAAAATAAAATCTCTTGCGCTTGCATTCAGGAATAATGAAGACAAGATCATTCCACTTGTGTTGCCATGTTTTGTTGAAAAGGACAATACGCTTTTTGATGTGGAGTATGAGTATAATGCTGTTAAGATAAATGCTGAATACGCCGACTCACAATTGCTGGAAGGGAAAGGTGCTGGAGCATATCCAACGGGAGCCGCTGTTCTTTCCGATATTATAGCCATTCAGGACAACTATACCTATGAGTATAAGAAACTTAATCATAACAGTTATGTAGGCCTTGTAGAGGACATTTCCATCAATGTTTATATAAGATTTGAAAAGGAAGACATACTGAAGAATCTGGGAATAGATGTGTTTGAAGAAATAGCAATTTCCGGTCAGGAAAGGGCGATTAGAGGAAAAGTTCTTTTAAGCAAATTACTGGAACTTAAGAAGGCTCCGGTTGAAGATAAAATTCTCATTGCTGTGGAAGAAAAAAACTTTCTGGAGGATTCTGTTACTTCAAAACGGGACGACTCAAAAGTGGCTGTAGCATTGTAGCTAATTTAATCTTGGATCAACTGCCTTAATAACTTCTCTGTTAGCCAGGTCGGTGTCTTCACAAACATCAATTTGCAAATGGTTTGTGAAGACACAAACCATGGTGAAAGGAATATCATCTAATACAATTCTACCGGCTTTCTTCTTATTCATTTACACTTGATCTATTCCAAGCTTAATTTAAACCAATCTACCATAATAATTTCTTTTGCAATTCGTTGGTGGGGAAAGTGCGAGTAGGTCCTTTGGCAATGGATTGTATCAACTGCACTCATAGCTTTTCTTTATGTTTTCATCAAGTAATTTAGATATTCTTATCTAGTACCAAATAGATAAAAATTAAGTTTTTGATTTGAACATAAACACTCAATTTAGGGTAATAATTACTGTACTAACCAAAACACTAATTTCCAATTTAATCAGTCCCAATCATGAAGAAGTTTTTAATGATCGTCCTGGCAATTATTATTGTAATTGTGGCGGCAGCCTTCGTCATTCCAATTATATTCAAAGATGAAATTAAAGCAAGCATCGACAGTGAACTGGCAAAATCTGTCAATGCGCATGTGTATTTTGATGTAGATAAATTCGGACTTTCCATGTTTAAAAATTTCCCGAATATCACAGCCTCGATGAGAGATTTTGGTGTGATCGGTAAGGATGAATTTGAAGGAGAGGTGCTTCTTGCAGTACATAATCTCGAAGTGGAGGTGAATCTAAAAAGTGTGCTTTTCGATGATCAGATGCGATTAAAGGGTATAACGCTTGAACAACCTATCATCAACATTCTAGTATTGGAGAACGGTAAAGCCAACTATGATATAGCCATTAGTAGTGGGGAAACCGAAACAGTAGAAGAAGATACCACTGCTGCATCAGATTTTTCATTCGGCATTGACAAATGGGAAATTCTCAACGGTCAGGTGGTGTATGATGATCGTTCGATGCCTTTTTATTTGGAACTTTCAGGCATGAATCATGTGGGTGGTGGCGACTTTAGTTTAGATATTTTTGATCTGACCACCTCAACGCAAGTAGAAAAAACAACTGTTACTTACGATGGCATCGAATATATTTCCAATAAACAGGTTGACCTTGATGCGATCCTGAACATGGACATGTCAGAAATGAAGTTTACTTTTAAAGATAATACTGCAAAAGTAAATGATTTTACCCTTCAGTTCGATGGTTTCTTTGCCATGCCTACTGATGACTACCAGATGGATATTTCATTTGCCTCCAAGAAAAATGATTTTAAAAGTATTCTGTCATTGGTGCCAGGTGTGTTTACCGAGGGCTTCGAATCTATCAAGACAAATGGCGAATTACAGTTCAGCGGATTTGTAAAAGGCACATATAATGAAACCACTATGCCGACCTTTAACCTCGCGCTGAAGGTGGATAATGCCATGTTCCAGTATCCTGATCTGCCAACTGCCATTTCCAATATTAATATGGATTTACTGGTAGATAATAAAGACGGTGTAATAGACAACACCTTGGTGGATCTGAAAAAGTTCCACATGGAATTTGGCAGCAACCCAATCGATGCAAGATTAACATTAAGAGGGCTCACCAATTATAATATCGATACAGACATAGCCGCCAAACTGAATCTGGGAGAACTGGCGTCTATGTTTCCCATGGAAGGTTTGGAGATGAAAGGAACCTATGGATTAAATCTAAATGCCAAAGGAACCTATGATAGCATCAAGCAGATCATTCCGAAGATCGATGCGAGCATGACACTCAGTGATGGCTATATCAAATATGCAGAATACCCCATTCCTATGGAAAACATCAATGTTTCTTCTACCATCAAGAATGAAAGTGGTAAGATGGCAGAAACTTATATCGATGTTGACAATTTTAACTTATTGGTTGATGGAGAAAAAGTGGAAGGGAGTCTGGCGTTGGAGAACTTAGATAACTATACCTGGGATGCAAAAGTAAATGGAACGGTTGATCTGGAAAAAATATCAAAGATCCTGCAACTGGATGATATGACGCTCAAAGGAAAGATTAGCGCCAATATGACTAGTAAGGGTAAGATGTCGGATGTAGAGGCAGAGCGGTATGGGAATATTCCTACCAGTGGTACTACTAGTATTAAAGATTTTTATTTTGAAAGTGCTGATTTGCCACAGGGATTTGGTATTGCAACGGCTGATGCCTCTTTCAATCCACAAAGAATTGAGATCAGCCGGTTTGATGGCAAGGCAGGGAAAAGTGATATAAAAGTGAATGGTTATGTAAATAACTACCTCAATTATCTTTTCAAGCCGAATGAATTGCTGAAAGGCAAAATGGATTTCAGCTCTTCCAAATTTGATGTCAATGAATGGATGGTAGCAGAGGAAGGCACTTCCGAAGATACCGAAACTTCTGAGTCGGACACTACCTCAAGTGAATTGGAAGTAGTGGAAATTCCCAAAAACATTGACTTTGAATTGAATTCCAGGATTGCTCAAGTGTTATATGATAATATGACTTTGAATGATCTCCATGGTAATATCATTGTCAGAAATGGTGAGGTGAGAATGGACAAAGTAAATTTCAATACACTTGGGGGAAGTTTTGTCATGAATGGCAGCTACAACACACATGATCCGGATCATCCCAAGTTTGATTTTGACCTGGATATGAAAAATGTCTCTATCAAACAGTCTTATGCAACGTTTAACACTGTTCAGGCATTTGCGCCTATTGCACAGATCGTTAATGGATCATTCTCCACAAAGTTTAAGATTGATGGTGAATTAGGTCAGGATATGATGCCAGTCCTTTCCTCAATTTCCGGAGCAGGATTGATCAATATTATTCAGGCGGCATTGGAAGGAAACAGTCAAATTGTTAGTGGGATAACCAGCTTGGCAAAGCTCGATAATTCTAAGACCATCGCACTCAAAAATTTGTTATTAAGCACCGAGATCAAAGATGGTAAATTAAGTGTTGACCCGTTTGACATAAAGCTCAATGATCTCAATACAAATGTGACTGGCAATATAGGCTTGGATGGAAGCCTTGATTATAATCTGGAGATTGAGTTACCTGCAAATATCGCTAATCAATTGACCAGCAGTTTAGGTTCAGTAGTTTCATTACCGGAGGGTTCAAATACATTTAAGAAACTGCCTATCCATTTAGGAGGTACTTATCTGAAACCGGAGCCGAAACTTGGACAGATCATATCAAAAGATGAAGTGAAAGAACAAGTAACTGATGCTGTAAAAGAAAAAGGCCTGGAACTACTTACCAATAATAAAGATAAAATCATCAAAGATTCGGTGGTGGCGAGTTATGTTGATTCTGCAAGAATACAAAAGGAAAAAGAAGCGCTTCAGGCTAAAAAAGACAGTATAGCCAAAGCGGCAAAAGCAAAGCTCGAAGCTGAGAAGAAAGCCGCAGAAGACAGCATTAAAAAAGCAATAGCAGCAGAGAAGCAAAAAGGCCTGGACAAAATCAAAGGTCTATTTAAAAAGAAAGATAATTAGCAATAACATTAATTTTTGAAAAGAGCAGGATCAAGTATTTGGTTCTGCTTTTTTGTTTTAGATATCAAACATAAAATCATACTTTAGTATTAGCTGTATAAAATGCTTTTATGCTAGGTTGCATCTAAAATTAATGACTGTCATATGCATTTAGGAAAATTTTCTTTGAGCCTACCGGTTAAGGACATTGAAGTGTCGAAAACCTTTTATGAGAAATTAGGTTTTGAAGCCATCGATGGCGATCATAAAAACCAAGACTTTAAAATGCCTGAAGGGCAACGATGGGCCATCATGAAACAAGGTGATACTATTATTGGATTATTTCAGGGGATGTTTGAATCACATATGCTAACCTTTAATTCAAAGGATGCTGATGTCAGAGTCATTCAGGCTGAATTGAAGAAGAGGGGAGTTAAATTTATTTCGGAAGCAGATGAAACGACCAGTGGTCCTGCGCATGCGATGTTGCAGGATCCTGATGGAAATATGATGCTTATTGATTATCAGTAAAAAATAAATATTGGTAATAGAAATCCTGAATTAGTTGGATGTCATTTACAATAATGTGGGATTAGTCCCAAATTCCCTGAGGAACAATTTCCAATAGGTGTCCTTCGGGATCATGGAAATAAAAGGACTTTAATCCATGCTTCCAGCTTTGTTCATGTATAATTGATATCCCTAGCTTTAAGATCTTGTTCTCCCATTTTTTATATTCGCCGGGCATAACTTCAAAGGCGATATGCTGCTTTCCAATGGCGTAGTGCGGAGGTAATTGACTTTCCTTCCTTGTGGTTTCGGGAACAAAGCATAGAAGAACGGTGCTTCCAACCCTAAAGAAAATATGCCGGTTGGCCTGGTAACCAATTACTTCGAAGCCTAATTGATCATGATAAAATGATTTAGCCTTATCAAGATCTTTTACATAGAGACAAGATTCTTTTATTTGAAGTATCGTCATAGTTTGAAACGTATCACTTTACCGTTAAGATAATCAGTTTTGTTTTTGTGTACCATTTCTTAATGTCGATTTTGGCATGAGAAACAAAAATTATTTTGTAAATTAAATTCCTCTTAAATAATAAAGTCTCTTTTAATATTTCGGAGATTCAAGCCTTTGGAAATACCCTGGACAAGTATCTTCAATACTGGCTGATAAATTTTGTTTTAAGAATCTTGGTGTGGCTTGACAAAGCATTTGATTTCGAAAATCGAAAACGTAATGCTGTATGTCATTCTATTGGGTGATTTTTTTGAGATTGGTAAATTATGAAAGATTTATTCAAACTAGTTTCTATTCAAAAGAGAAAAGGTTTACGTAGCATTCCACTGGTTCATCAAAATTTCAGAAAAAAAGAGGTTTCAAAAGATAATCTACTATATATCAATATAGTAGATGGTAAGGTTAAGACTGATGAAGACGCAGCACAAGAACTTTTTGGTTCTTCTCCCTCCAGCAGGAATTATAGGAATGCTAAGAACAAATTAAAAACAAGATTACTTAACCATCTTTTTTTTCTGGATTATGATCGCGAAGAATATTCTTTGTATGAAAAGGTCAGATTTCAATGTTTGCATAGACTGCATCAATGTGAAATTCTTGTCCATGAAGAAGCTAACGAACTAGCACTCAAAGAACTACTTCAAATAGCAAAAACTGCTAAGGAGTTTGAATTTGCTGATATTGTACAAAGAGTACTCACTTTGCTTCTCGAACAATATGCCCTTCTCGGTAAAATTACACTCTTCTCCGAAACGGAGAAAGAACTGGATTACTGGACGAGATTCAGAGAACAACAAGAACTGGCCAACAGGTTGGATCAAAAAGTTCAGGTTCATATCAATAAATCTCAAAATGCGAAAGGGGCTATTATCGAAGAATTGGAAGGAATTATTAAGATTATTAAAAGTGGCGCCAGCGAATTCAAAAGCAAGACACTTGAAGTCCTTGCAGTCCGGCTCGAAGTTTTTTATAAGCTGGAAAATTTTGACTTTGAGGGCGTTATAGCGCTTTGTGATATGCTTGAGGAAAAGTTTGTTTTTGCTAAAAAAGGCGCAGCTGTGCAGCTTGATCCAAGACATATAGCTCATACGAAGCTACTGGCTTTTCTTAGACTGAATAAGATCGAGACAGGATTATCATATGCAGAATCAAAACTGTCCTTATTCAAATCCGGTACAAAACGGTGGTTTGAGTTTAATGAGTTGCGTTTTCTTTTGGCCACCGGAAATGAGGATTATGTCAGGGCTTCACAAATATTTAGAGAGATCAGAACAAACCGATACTATTCCTCGCTTAATGAATGGGATAGAAAAAAGTGGGATATTTATAAAACTTATTTGGTCTATTTTAACGATGAGAAGACCCTAAGATGGGGATTTGACCTGGAGTCTTTCTTAGCTATGGATACAGACTTTCCCAGAAATTACCAAAAATGTGAAATTGCTATTTTGATCCTACAGTTCCTTTTTTTATTGAAAGAGGAAAGAATTGTTGATATGTTTGTAAAGCTTCGTGAGCTCAAGAAATTCATAGCTCCTCATCTCGATAAAAGACATAACTATCGTATCAGTATTTTTATCAAGCTGATAACCGTTATGGAAAAAAGCGAATTCAACCACGTATTTGTAAAAGAAAAAGGGAAGAATTATTATAATAAATTGTTGAAATCAAAACAATTAGAATCCAGAATAAATGAATTGGAAGTTGTGCCTTACGAAATATTGTGGCGCGAAATTCTGAATATTCTTAGAAAACAGAAATTTTACATACACTACAAGTTTTACAGGCAAAATGTGAGCCAGCTGTTAGATTAGCTATGTTTGTGTTGATTCAGTCGATCACATAGATTAGCACTTTCCTTAAGAAAATCTTTCCATATTTCTCTGACGATATCACCGGCAGGTAAAACATGATCGATAAGTGCTGAAACCTGTCCAATCTCTAATTCTCCTTCTTCCATATCACCCAGAAACATTCCTTTTTTGGCCCTTCTTTTGCCAAGAAGCTCCTTCAAATGCTCAGTCGATGCCCCACTTGATTCTGCTTCCTGAACTTTTTGAGCAAATTGATTTTTAAGCAATCGTACAGGAGTCAGTTTTTTCATGGTGAGTTTAGTATCACCCTCCTGAGCTTCCAGGATCTTACTTTTGAAATTAGCATGTGCTGAAGATTCAATACTCGCTGCAAAACGGCTACCTATCTGCACACCATCGGCCCCTAGCGTCATTGCAGCCAACATACTCCGACCGGAAGCAATTCCACCAGCCGCAAGCAGGGGAATTTGAATAATATCCTTGACCATAGGAATCAAGCAAAAAGTAGTGGTTTCTTCGCGTCCGTTATGCCCTCCTGCTTCAAACCCTTCTGCAACTATTGCATCCACTCCTGCCTCCTGACTCTTTAAGGCAAATTTGCTGCTGGAGACAACATGAACTACTTTAACATTTCTCTCTTTTAAATAAGAGGTCCATGTTTTTGGATTACCGGCGGAGGTAAATACAATGGGGGCACCTTCCTCAATGATTACTTCCATCAATTGCTCAATTTCCGGATAGAGCAGAGGCACATTTACACCGAATGGAAAATTTGTGGCTTTCTTGCACTTCTGAATATGGATTCGCAGTGTATCGGGATGCATGGATCCTGATCCTATCAATCCTAAACCTCCTGCATTACTTACGGCGGAAGCAAGTTCCCATCCACTGCACCAAACCATTCCAGCCTGTACAATGGGATATTTTATGCCGAAAAGTTCTGTAATACTATTTTTAAAATCGCTCAAATGATTAAGATGTGAAGTTGATTTCAGTGTTGTCCCCGATATTCAAGCTGTGGCTCAAGCCTTTCATAGTGGTATCACTCCCAATGATTGAGTTATGAAGTACTGCGCTCTGCAATTCGCTAAAAGAGCCAACAATTGTATTTTTAATAATGGAGTATGAAATTTTAGTATTATCCCCGATAGCAACATTGGGCCCAATGATTGAATTACTTATTTTACAATTCTTACCAATGCTTACTGGTGGGACAAGAATGGTTTTGTGCAGATCCAGTTCGCTACTTTTGAATTCCGGCCTCGACATCAGGATGGCATTTGCCTCCAGAAGGGATTCCTTTCTTCCGCAATCAAACCAGTTATCTACCGAAAGAGTAGTCATCTTTTCTCCATTATTGATCATATGCATCAGGGCGTCCGTGAGTTGATACTCCCCAAGTGTTTTGATCTGGGCTTCAACAATATGTTCCACAGCCTGAGCAAGCTCTTCCGGATTGGAGATTTTATATATACCAATAAGGGCCATATTAGACTTTGGTATCTTAGGTTTCTCTACCAATCTTTCAATAAAACCCTCTTTATTTATTTCTGCAATTCCAAAGTTACCCGGAATATCCACTTTTTTGACACCTAATACCGAGAACTCCGAACTTAAAAGTTTTTCAAGATCTATGTCAATAATGGTATCTCCAAGGGCTATGAGCACCTCTTTTTCGTTTCTGAATTTCTCTTTGGCAAGCCACAAAGCATGGGCAGTCCCTTCTCTCGGTTCCTGTAAAATAAAGTCTACTTTTACATTACTCTCTGCATAATAAGAAGAAATAAATTCCTCAACCTTATTTCCCATATAGCCGACAATAAACAGGAAATCTTTGATCCCCACTTCAATAAGTGGATCCACTATATGCGAAAGGATTGGTTTTCCGGCAACTGGGACCAAAGCCTTCGGCTGTGTATGCGTATGTGGTCTAAGACGACTTCCTATCCCTGCTACAGGTATGACAGCTTTCATAAACTAATGCTTGAAATTTTAGAAAACTTAAAAATCGTTGAAGATAAGTTCAATTACAAACGAAATATGTAAAACTTTCCTCCGGTTTTAGTCAATTGAACGGATAAAAAAAACTTTAAAAATTCAAATAAAATAACATGTCAGGAATAAAATGAGGGAATTATTTATTGATCTTTGCAATTCAGTTAAATTTGGTCTCATAAATGACTGTTGGTTTTGTACTTGCAAAATTTTATTATTTGAAATTCTGATGTTTAACTGGAAAAGCATCTATTCAGAAACACGGCAGAATATGTAGATAGCATGAAATCGAATAATTTATTAGTAAGGTTTTTGATCTGGCGCATGAAGCACATGACCAGTAAGAACTTCGTGCTTATTCTGAGTGGGATCATTGGTATTATTGCCGGGATAGCAGCAGTTATTCTCAAAACAACGGTTCATTATATTCAGGAACTACTGACGAGTGGATTCGATGTTAAATACGCCAACTATTTGTATATCAGCTATCCGTTGATCGGAATACTGATAACCGTTGTAATAGCCAGAAAATTTTTTCGCGACAGGTTGGGCCATGGAATAACCAATATTTTATATGCCATTTCCAAGAGGTCCAGCATCATGAAACGCACAAGAATGTATTCCAGAATGATTACAAGTGCTATTACGGTTGGATTTGGTGGCTCGGTCGGGTTGGAGGCCCCTATTGTAGTAACAGGTTCGGCGATTGGGTCCAATGTAGGTCAACTCATGCATTTGAACTATAAGAAAAGGACCTTGCTAATAGGCTGTGGGGCCGCTGGTGCAATTTCAGCGATATTTAACTCTCCTGTAACCGGTGTCATATTTGGCATTGAGGTTATTTTATCGGAGGTTATCATTGCGGCTTTCATACCATTATTAATCGCTTCAGTTTGCGGGTCATTGGTTTCATTGTTGTTATTGGGTGAAAGCGTTTTGTTTTCATTTAAGCTAACAGATCCCTTAGTAGCTATAGACATACCTTTTTATATTTTGCTCGGAGCCATTTGTGGATTGGTCTCGGTATACTTTACCAGGTTGACCTTTAAAATTGAAGATTGGATTGCGAAGGTAAAGAATCATATTAATCGTGCTATTGTTGGAGGAATTGCTCTTGGGCTCATCGTTTTTGTTTTTCCTCCGATTTATGGTGAGGGCTATACTACCATTAAACTTTTATTGGCAGGAAAAGAATCTGAAATCCTGCATAGCAGCTTGTTTTTTCATCAGATTGACAATATAATCGTCCTTGTCATTTTTATGATTGGCATCATTCTGATTAAACCAGTGGCATCGGCTATCACCGTTGGATCAGGTGGAAGCGGTGGAATATTTGCTCCCTCCCTGTTTATTGGAGGCATGACTGGTTTTGTATTCGCCAAGATCTCGAATTTAATTTTGGCAGTACCATTTATAAGCTCCAGTAACTTCACTTTAGTTGGAATGTGTGGTGTAATGAGTAGTGTTTTAAGAGCGCCATTGACAGCTATATTCCTCATTGCGGAAATTACCAGCGGATATACACTATTTGTCCCGCTTATGCTCGTTTCTGCAATTGCTTATAGCACCGGGTCTTATTTCGAGAAGTATTCAATTTATACTAAACACCTTATTGAAAGGGGGGATTTAATTCCACATGATAAGGATAAACAAGTGTTGAGCCTTATTCATCTGAAAAAGATAATCGAAAAGGATCTCTTGAAAATACATCCTGACGCTACCCTGGGTGATTTAGTTGATTTGGTAAGGGTCTCCAAACGGAATATTTTCCCGGTTGTTGATGAGGAAGAAAGATTAATGGGTATTGTAACCCTTGATGACATTCGTGAGGTTATGTTTGATGAGGAATCCAGAAAAAGTATTGTCATCCGTTCTATTATGCATAGTCCACCGGATCAGGTTTCGTCCTATGAAAACATGCATTCGGTTATGGGAAAATTTGAAAAAAGCGGTGCTTGGAATCTACCTGTGATTGATAATGATAAATACGTGGGCTTCATTTCCAAATCCCGTATATTCAACGCCTACCGTAAGAAGCTGATGCGCCAGAATCAGGAATAATCTGTTTTTCAAATCATTACATGCTTGCTAAAATAATTGGCGTTTTTTAATGAGTTATAAAACCTCCGATTATTGGTACTATTTTAACAAAAATAACTCGTATTGCTCCTAATAGAATAAAAATGGGCGAGTTATCCACAATATTTAGAATTGAGTGAATTTTCTTAAATAACTTATTTTCAATGTGTTATGTTATTTTGTATTTTTTGTGTGGATAACTTTTGGGTATTGTGGATAAGTTTTTCTTGACTTTTTGAATTCTTGGAATTGTCTAATATTCAGATTTGTTGAAATATTAAAATATTGATTTTTTTTTCAAATCTTACACCAAAATCACTGATGTAAAGCATGCTTTCCGGACTGAATTTCCGCAGAAATTTTCAAGAAAATGTAATTTGAAAAGTAGGTTATGATAATGTTAAGACAATATTATGATGAATTAATATTGATCACTATACTTTTGAGAAAAGCGTATTTTACAGTAAAAATATGACAATACTAGGAAGTGCTGGAATAGCTCTATTAGAATAATTATATTTACTAGAATCTTAGTAAGATTAGGCTTTAATTTCTATTGCTAAACTAAATTTAGTTAAAACTGAAAGTGCTATAAAAACGTATAGAGAATTATGAAATTTTATACGAGACTATTTGCTCTGGGTATTTTTTTGTTGTTTCTGTCAAATGAAACCAGATCTCAGGAAGTAACGGCATTAAAACTTAATGAATTACAGGCTATGATGGATAAACCTTCGGATAAAGTTAAAGTCTTTAACTTTTGGGCCACTTGGTGCAAACCCTGCATAAAGGAACTACCTCATTTCGAAAAACTGAACAAGGAGCATAAGAATGTTGAAGTTTTTCTTGTCAGCATGGATTTTATAGAAGATCTTGATAAAAAGGTGAAAAACTTTGTTCAAAAAAAACAGCTGAAATCCAAAGTTCTTTTATTGAATGAAACGGACCAGGATCAATTTATCAATGCCATTAGTAGTAAATGGTCCGGAGCAATACCGGCTACCCTGATCGTGAATACCAATACAGGTCAAAAGGATTTCTACGAACAAGAATTTAACGAAGAAGAACTGAATCAACTGATCAAACGATATATCAACTAAACCAAAGTTATCATGAAAAAAATTCAATTACTTTCACTGTTTCTGGTCCTAGGACTTTTTATCAATGCTTCTGAGGTTGAAGACGGATATAAAATCGGAGATTATGTCTCTGACTTTAGCCTTAAGAATATTGATGGAAAATTGATCTCGATGTCGGATTATAAAGATGCTGAGGGATTCATTATAATTTTCACATGCAATACTTGTCCTTACTCAAAACTCTATGAGCAAAGAATAACTGAACTTCATAATAACTATGCGTCCAAAGGCTTTCCTGTTATTGCCATAAATCCGAATGATGCCAAAAGACAACCAGGTGATTCCTTTGAGAAAATGAAAGAAAGAGCAAAGGCAAAGAAATTTCCATTTCCATATGTTCTGGATGAAACACAAAATGTTGCAACTGAATTTGGAGCCACCAGAACACCACATGTTTTCCTGTTGGATAAAGAAAATGATAAGCTAAAGGTGGCTTACATCGGTGCCATTGACAACAATTCACGTAACCCGGAGGCTGTTACGGAAAAATATGTAGAGAAAGCTATTGGCGAAATTAAGGCAGGTAAAAGTGTTTCAAAAACCAATAGTAAAGCAATAGGTTGCACCATTAAATGGAGAGAAGCTTAGTGCTTCATTTAATATAAATAGTTTAGTTAAAAACGAAGCCGCCCTAGCCAGTAAAATGGCTAGGGTTTTTTTATGGTACAATTGAATTAAGTTCTGTTTCAGATATTTTGAAAAGACAAATTCTCGGGAATCTACCGGCTACAAAAGTTCGTCCGCTAATGGCTAGCCCTCCATCGGTAGTTTCAACAAAGTTTCCAATCTCGTATGGATTAACATTACCAAAATACTTTGTTCCTAAGAGTGCGCCATCACTTTCATCATAAGCATATAGCACAATTTGCTTACTCTTTGTTTCAGAGCCATAGAGTACTACATTTTGTCCGTTGATTGTCAGTCTCTTAATTACGACTTTCGCGCTTGGCAATATCTCAGGTAATTCATTTCCACCTAAATCACCACTGAAATCATTGGCCTGTACATTTATATCTCCAAGTGGTAAAAGAAAATTATCATCAAAGCTAAATCTGGAAACCGCAAAACTGTTTCCGGTGATATGCTGCGCCGCACTTAATCCTGTTTCATCTCTCAGTCCGTTCAAAGTTCCGATCAAATCTCCGTCGGAACTATTTACAAAAACAACTGATAAACTGAAATTATAGAAACCGTTGAAGAAATAGATACTTCCGTCGTTCATAGAACCTGTGAAATAGGGTAAATTTTCTGCTGTTCCGGAGAACTTACCAATAATTGTATTTTCAACATCCTCCAGCACCTCGTATTCGTTATTCCAACTTTCGGCAAAGTTGGCGTCGAGTTTGGTTAGTTTTGAGCTGCGAGAATCACGGTTGTAACTTTGAATGATGAATCCTCCATCTGGTGTTTGAGATACGGCCAGGGGATAGATAATTTCAGTGTATGTTCTAATGATCTCAGGAGCCTGACTGGAATCAGATAAATTGATTTTGGTAAGATGAGTAGCCAGAGAAATATCATCCATACTAAAGAAATAAAAATCACCACCTATTTCAAATAAATTGGGTAATGGATGTGTAAATGGGCTGGTTATCAAAGTATCTGAAACAAACTCACCCAATTCATTTATTTTAAGTAAATAAGTGTCGGATACATCTACTGATGACAATATGATAAACCCTCCATCGCTTGTTTGTTTAATATCCAATGGATCATAATTGATAGCGAAGTTTTCATTGTTATAAATTTTCACAATGTTTTCTCCTGGCTCGACATTGTTGTCACCAATATCACAAGCGCCTAGTAGTACTACAGTACATAATAGTAGAAAGTATCCAATATTGCTTTTATATGAGAAAAGATATTTATAATTCATCACAGATTGATTTCTTGAGAATAAAAGAAAAGATTAAAGAGAAAATACCAGACCAAGTGATATTTCAATGTTTCTCAACTTGGTGTTATCCAACACATCATAGTTTCCCCCGGTGATGGTATCATCGGAAAGTCGATTTGCCTCATTCACCACGTTGTTCATGCCAATTTTATAATTGGCTGATAATTCCACTGCAGCCGGACCTACCTGATAGCTGAGACCTCCACCTGCAATCAAACCTAGATGTGTTTTGATGTAAAGATCATCAACCCCAAGGGTACTGCTGCTATTGGAAAATTCCTGAGTGTTTCCGGCAGCATAGTCCGTCCCGCTCACATTGATCTTTTTGGTGGCGCTCAATAACCGTCCGTAAAAGCCACCACCATGCACAAAAGGCTTAATAAAGGAATTGAGCAGATTATATCTGATCAAAAGCGGGATCTCGATGTAATTTAGAGTTTGATTGTGCTCATAGTTGAGTTCAAGACTATTACTGTTGTTCTCAAAATCAACCCATGTATAGTTATTTACATAACTATATTTCATGTTGGAGAATGTTGGCTCCAATGCCACACTAAGTTGTCCTGTCACCGCATATCTTGCTATGAAACCAAAATGAAAACCACGATTATCGCTAAGCTTGAAATATTGTTTCTCAGCACTCGAGGCATTCGGGACTTCTGTAAACGAAAATACTGAGAATTGATCCTCTGGCCGAACATCGGTCAGATTGGTACCACCTTTTAAACCAAAGGATAATGGTGTAGACCCTGTGCTTCCTGTAGAACCCAAAGAAGCGTTACCGGATTTTCTTTTGTTAAGTTTATCAGGTCCATAAGGATTTCCCCTAATAAGACCTGTTTTCCTATCTATTTGGGGATCCTGTGCAAATAGATCAGGCTTCGACAATAGCAAAAAAATAATGGCCAAAATGCCCTTTGTGAAAGTTGCAAAAAGCAACTTCTTCTTGTTGGATGTAATTGACATGTCGGTGTTGTATGTTTTGGTTATTTTCTTAACGGTTTTTTTACCCCCTATTATATTTTTCTGATAAAGAAAATTCTCCGAATCCCGGAAAAATTAAATTTTTGATTTTATCAGAATGAGGACCAGGTAGTTATTTCAAGCCAAGATTATTTAAGTATCCATCACTACGCATCTTTACTTGAGCCTGGAGAGATTACAGCTAAGTTTCAATTTTACAATCACTTAAGTAATTCCGATGGGTGAAATTAATCAGTTTAATTTTTTTTGTGTCCCTTAAACGTCCCAATTTATTACATTTTGCCATGCTATTAGGATCCTTGAATGATCACATATTAAATGCTTTAAATAGCATTAATATTGATTAATTGAGATTGTGTTATTGTTTTTAATAATAAATTTGGATCAAAACATACATCAAGCCGGTGAGCCTTAACATGAAGTGGTATAAAATTTTTAACTCTTTGGAAATTGCAACACAAAAAATTCCAGTGAATACTGCCAAATTGCTTTTAATAGGTGATCGAAGAATATGCCTCGCCCATACTTTAGAAGGTTTCTTTGCGGTCTCCGATACCTGTACCCATCTTGGTGAATCCTTGAGCAAAGGAAACCTTAATTATTTAAATGAAGTAATCTGCCCCTGGCATAGCTATCGGTTCAATCTTAAAACGGGTGAAGAATGTGAACGTCGATGTCGGGCTTTGGAAACATACGCAATAAAGTTGACAAATGATGGGCTATTTATTGGTCTGATCACTCAGTGATTTCAGGATTAATTCCGCTTCCAAAATATCTGAGATCATAAGGCCTATTGGGGATTTTACAAAATATATTTATTTCGTTAATATGATTTCGCAAATACATTTAATTTTACTTGTTACCAAAACAAAATAATATGAAAAAAATTGAATGGAAGGCTATTCTATCACTTTCTATATTTCTCAGTATACTGTATTCCTGTAATCAGACAAAAATGAATGAAGAACCATCGACTGAAATGATGAATGTAACCATCAATGACCCACATAGCTATGCTAAACCTGAGGAGGCGGTAATTAAACACTTGAAGTGGGATGTGGAACTGGATTTTTCAGTTAAAAAGATAAATGGTGTGGCTTCTCTGACCATTGACAAATCTGAATCTGCCAAGCAATTAGTTTTGGATATCAAGGGATTGAATATCAGAAAAGTAACGCTGGATGATGACCCTATGGAGGTAACTTTTAGCATAGGGCCGGAAGATGCCATTTTAGGAAGCCCACTCCAGATCAATATTTTACCGGAAACAAAGATCGTGCACGTGCACTATACTACCGGTGATAATGCGGAGGCATTGCAATGGCTAGATCCAAAACAAACTGCAGGAGGTAAGCACCCTTTCTTATTCACACAATCACAGGCGATTTTAGCAAGAAGTTGGATCCCCCTTCAGGATTCGCCAGGAATAAGATTTACCTATGAGGCCACGGTTAAGGTTCCCAAAGAGTTGCTGGCTCTTATGAGTGCAGCTAATCCACAGGAAAAAAATGAAACAGGAATCTATGAGTTTAAAATGGATCAAGCCATTCCGGCATATTTAATGGCACTTTCCGTGGGTGATATCGCTTTTCAATCATTAGGAGAACGAACGGGTGTCTACGCAGAACCAGTTACTTTAAAGAAAGCCGCTTATGAATTTGGAGAGTTAGAGAACATGGTAAAGTCCGCTGAGGAGCTTTATGGTCCATACAGATGGGAACGATACGATATTATTGTATTACCACCTAGTTTTCCGTTTGGCGGCATGGAAAACCCCAGGCTTACTTTTGCTACACCAACCATTCTGGCAGGAGACAGGTCGCTTACATCTCTTGTAGCCCATGAGCTGGCTCATTCATGGTCCGGTAATTTGGTAACCAATGCTACCTGGAATGATTTCTGGTTGAATGAAGGTTTTACAGTTTATTTTGAGCATAGAATTATGGAAGCCCTTTATGGGAGAGATTACTCCGAAATGCTGGCTTCTTTAACATTGCAGGGTTTGGAGGATGAAGTAGCCGGGATGATGGCTGAAGGAAAGAGTGAAGAAACCAAGCTAAAACTAGATCTGCATGGTAGAAGTCCGGATGATGGTATGACAGCCATTGCCTATGATAAAGGATATTTTTTTCTAAGGTATTTGGAAGAACAGGTTGGCAGAGAAAAATTCGATGCTTTTTTGAAAGAATATTTTGCTTCAAATGCTTTTAAAGTAATGACTACAGAACAATTCGTCGTGTATTTGAACGAGCATTTATTAGCAGATATTGATGCCAATGAGACTCTGTATGACAAATGGATCTACCAAATAGGACTACCCAAAGATACGCCCTCACCGGTATCGGATCGTTTTGAGAAGGTTGATGAAGTTCTCACCAGCTATAACGTATCCGACGGTCCTGTTGAAAATGATTTGAAAGCCAAAACATCTCAATGGAGTACTCATGAATGGCTACATTTTGTAAGAAACTTACCAGTTGAATTACCGATAGCTAGAATGAGCCAGTTAGATCAAGCTTTTAACTTTACAGGTAGCGGAAATTCTGAGATCCTGGCTGCGTGGTTTATTCATGTTATTAGAAATAAATATGAACCTGGATACAAACGACTGGAAGATTTTCTTGTACAAACGGGAAGAAGAAAATTTTTGACACCGTTATATGGCGAAATGATCAAAACCGAAAAGGGAAAGGCCATGGCTTTGGACATATATAAAAAAGCAAGACCAAACTATCATTTTGTTTCTACCAATACCCTAGATGAAATGCTCGGTGTAGTTGGAGAAAGCTGATCATTTAGTATCAAGATAGAACGTAGTGGGAATTTTCTTACTGGGTTTTTTGTTTGCATGAATTTCGTATGTCTTTAAAGGCAACTATTTTCAGATTTGTTATGAATATCGCGGATCATTTACCGGTAACCAGATGCTAATTGATACAATTAATTAAATGACTTACCCAAAATTAAACCTAATGCACAGACGATTATACTTGATTTTAACCATTACGCTATTGACCTCCACATGCTTAATCTCACAGAAAAAAAAGTGGAATGTTGCTGATCCTCCAGGTACTTTTAAGGATTTGAAATTCAGTACTGATGAAGGTACCTGGATGAGCCTCGATGTGTCTCCTGATGGTAAAGAAATAGTTTTTGACTTGCTGGGAGATATTTACATCATGCCTGTTCAGGGAGGTACAGCTAAACTTCTGAGAGGAGGCTTGCCTTACGAGGTCCAACCTAGATTTAGTCCTGATGGTAAAAAAATTGCCTTTACAAGTGATGCAGGCGGAGGTGATAATATCTGGATCATGGATAAAGATGGATCCGAAGCCAAACAAATTACCAAAGAAAGTTTTCGATTGCTTAATAATCCAGTTTGGAATCCGGATGGGCAATATCTTGTTGCAAGAAAACACTTCACCTCCCAGAGATCATTGGGAGCAGGTGAGATGTGGCTCTATCATATAAATGGTGGAAGCGGTATTCAATTGACCAAAAGGAAAAATGATCAGCAAGACGTCAATGAACCGAATGTTTCATCAGATGGGCGATATGTGTATTTCAGTGAGGATGTTTATCCCGGAGGTTTTTTTCAATATAATAAAGATCCTAATAAGCAGATCTATGTGATCAAGAGACTGGATCGCGAAACAGGTAAGATTAAAAATGTTGTTTCCGGCTCGGGGGGAGCCAGCCGCCCTCAAATTTCACATGATGGTAATACTTTAGCTTTTATAAAGAGAGTAAGAGAGAAAACGGTGCTATTCTTAAGAGACCTTCGAAATGGTGAACAGTGGCCCGTTTACGATGGTCTGAGTAAAGATCAGCAAGAGGCCTGGGCTATATTTGGAACATATCCGGGCTTTAGCTGGACACCTGATGATAAGCACATTGTTATTTGGTCGAAGGGAAAGATCAATAAGATTGATATATCAAATGGAAGTGCTTCGATTATACCATTTACAGCTGAAATTGAAACAAAAATAGCCGAAGCCCTAAAGTTCAAACAGAAAGTAGCTCCCGAAACTTTTAATGTAAAGGTGATCAGGCATGCCGTTACATCACCAGATGAAAAGACCTTGATTTTCAACGCTGCCGGATATTTGTGGAAAAAGAAATTACCTAATGGTACACCTAAAAGATTAACCAATTCTATTGATTACGAATTTGAACCGGATTTCAGTCCGGATGGTAAACATCTGGTATATGTTACCTGGAATGATGAGGGCAAAGGAACTATCTCCAAACTGGATTTGACCAATTCTAAGGCCAACCCAATACAGCTATCATCTGAAAAAGGTATTTATAGAACGCCCAGATTCTCACCCGATGGTTCAAAGATCGTTTATCAAAGAGAACGTGGTAATATTTATCAGGGAACTTCATTCAGTGAAAAACCGGGCTTATATTTTATGTCCTCGAACGGGGGAGCTTCAACCTTTGTATGTGAGGAGGGCGCATTTCCAAGATTTAACCATGACGGCACACGCATATATTTTCAGAAAGGGGGAAATTACTTTGGAAGCCTCACGAAAACCTATACAAGCATAAAGCTTGATGGAGGTGATCAGAAGGACGTTGTCAAAATTAAATATGCCAATGACATTGTTCCAAGCCCGGATGGAAAATGGATTGCCTTTACAGAATTGTTTAAGGCTTATATAGCACCCATGCCCGCTACTGGAAAAGTTTTGGAACTTTCGGCTTCCTCCAAGGCCATCCCGGTGAGCCAGGTAGCCAGAGATGCTGGGATCAATTTACATTGGTCCTCAGACAGCAAAAAATTGCATTGGACAATCGGAGAAGAATATTTTACCAATGAGATTAATCAACGGTTTACTTTTCTGGAGAATTCACCGGATTCAGTGGCTAATCTGGATACCGTTGGAATCAAGGTTGGCCTGAAGCTAAAATCCGATGTTCCTGAAGGCACTATTGCACTGAAAGGTGCAACAATTATTACCATGAATGAAGACGAAGTTATTCAAGACGGCACTATCATTATTGAAGGGAATAAAATAAAAGTCATTGGCAACAAAAATCAGGTAACTATTCCTCGAAATGCCAAAGTGGTGGATGTACAGGGAAAAACTATTATGCCCGGCCTGATTGATGTACATGCCCATCTGGGAACATTCAGGTATGGGTTAAGCCCTCAGAAGCATTGGCCTTATTATGCTAATTTGGCCTATGGAGTAACTACCACCCATGATCCTTCATCCAATACTGAAATGGTTTTTTCACAATCGGAAATGATAAAGGCAGGACATATGGTAGGACCAAGGATTTACTCTACAGGAATTATCATTTATGGAGCAGATGGAGATTTTAAAGCCGTTATCAATAATCTTGATGATGCCAGATCAGCCTTACGAAGAACTAAGGCCTTTGGTGCGTTCTCTATTAAAAGTTACAACCAACCGAGGAGGGAACAAAGGCAACAAGTTATCCAGGCCGCGAGAGAATTAGAGATGATGGTTTATCCGGAGGGAGGTTCGACGTTTTTCCATAATATGTCCATGATTTTAGATGGTCACACTGGTATCGAACATAATATCCCAATTGCTCCATTGTATAATGATGTCATACAATTATGGTCAGCAAGTAAAACTGGATATACACCAACACTCATTGTTAATTATGCTGGAATGAGTGGAGAATATTATTGGTATCAAACCACAAATGTTTGGGAGAAAGAGACATTACTGAATTTCACTCCAAGATCAATTATTGATTCAAGGGCAAGGCATCGAACTATGGTTCCGCTCAAGGAATATGACAATGGCCACATCCTGACTTCCGAGTCGTGTAAAAAACTCGCTGATGCCGGTGTCAAAGTAAATCTTGGGGCTCACGGACAATTACAAGGACTTGGAGCCCATTGGGAGCTATGGATGTTGGCACAAGGAGGGATGACCAATATGGAGGCACTGAAAGCGGCCACAATCAACGGAGCAGTTTACCTTGGAATGGAAGATGAAATAGGATCACTTGAAATTGGCAAACTGGCTGATTTAATCGTGCTGGATGCCAACCCATTAGAAAATATTCAAAATACCGAAAATGTAAAATATACAATGATCAATGGCAGACTATATGATACTCAAACCATGAATGAAATCGGAAATCATGATAAGAAGAGGACTAAGTTCTTTTGGGAGAATGATAAGTACGGAGATAATTTCGATTGGCATGAGGAAAGTCAAAGTTTCGGACTGATTAAATGTTCCTGCCAGTCTCATTAATATTTTGTCAATAAAAGCTCCGAAATTGATTTCGGAGCTTTTATTGACAAACCTTATTTTAGAAAAGCTTTTTCATGTTTAATATATTCTCGATTAGCCGCACTTAGTATGTCCACAGCTTTTACACTTGAGACAGCCTTCTTCATAAATTAAACCTTGTGGGTCACCGCAATCCGGGCATTCATGGTCAACCGCTTTGGTGCCATCTGGAATAAATTTCTTCAAAGCCCTTTCGACACCTTTTTTCCAGGTATTGATCGTTTCGTCATAGAGATTAAGATTTTCAACCAGGTCAACCACATAGGGTAGGGGCATGCCGTGTCTCAATACTCCTGAAATGAGTTTGGCGTAATTCCAGTATTCCTGGTCAAATGATCTTGATAGCCCTTCGATAGTAACCCTGTAACCTTCCTTATCCATGTATTGAAAATCATATCTGCTTTTTCCTTCTTTGGTCCTGTTTTTAATTACCCAACCTTTTTCAACCCATTTTGGAAGATAAAACGAATCTTCGGCTTTTCCTGTGAAAACTTCATAAGGCCTTCCATTCAATAATCCGACCACGGCAATCCACCTTTCATTTTCATTTAGAAAACGAACAATTTCGGCTTCCAATTTATCTGGCCTGGTAGGCGCACTTCTTTCAACGATTTCCTCCTTCTTATCTTTTTCTTCCTTTGTAATCAAAACACCTGCCCTTGAACCATCACGATATACAGTGATGCCTTTTAACCCTTTTTGCCAAGCCTGCATATAGATGTCTCCTACCTTTTCAACGCTTACATCGTTTGGTAAATTGATAGTCGAGCTAATGGAATGTGTCACATATTTCTGTACAACGGACTGAATTTCAAGACGTTTTAACCAATCGATTTCGGGAGCGCTTGCTCCATAATAGGGGCTTTTAGTCAAATCGGATTCACCGGTAACTTTCATCCATACTTTTTGTTTGGGATGATAAACCGTAAACTCTTCCCATTGATCACCTAAATCATCTACAAAATCCGGCTTTTTTGTATTGGTTTCCGGATTTATTTTTCTTCGTCTGGTATAGGAAAGTTGAAAAACCGGTTCTATCCCTGATGAAGTTTGAGTGAGCATGCTCAAAGTTCCCGTTGGCGCAACGGTACTTATGGAAATATTACGCCTGCCGTGTTTCATCATCCTTTCATAAACTTTAGGAAGTTCTCTTGAAAGCATTTCAGTGAATTCGGATTTTTTTTCAATTTCAGGATCGAAGACCTCGAATGGGCCTCGTTCTATGGAGAGGTCGATTGAGCTGTCAAATTCCGCTTTACACTTTACTTTCAATATTTTTTCAATTTTTTCTATGGCCTCATCCGTATCAAATTTTAATCCTAAAGCAGCTATCGTATCACTAAGTGCCGTAAACCCAAGCCCGGTACGCCTTCCTTTTTTTCCCGTTTCATAGAGTAGCTGCCAGGTTTCACGCTCTATTTGTTTGATGTTTTCAGGCTCCGGATCCTTGTCTACTTTTTGAAGGATTCTATTGACTGATTCCAATTCAAGATCGACAAGGTCATCCATCAATCGTTGTGCTTCATAGGTGATCTGATAAAACTTATCATAGTTGAATTTTGCATCTGCTGTGAAAGGTGCTTCTACAAAACTATACAGGTTAAGTGCCATGAGCCTGCAGCTGTCACCACCTTGCATGGCTATTTCCGAGCATGGATTCGTGGAGGTATTTTTAAAACCTGGATAAATGGAAGAGGTACTATAGTAATGCTGCCGATCCCAGAAAATCAAACCCGGTTCAGCAGTTTTATGAGCACAGGCAATGATGGTTTCCCAAAGTTCCCTAGCCTTGATCTTTTGAGTAATGGTCGGATTTTTGGATTCGATTGGCCACCGTTGTGTGTAGATTTTATCTTTTATTACCGCATTCATGAACTCATCAGATAGGCGCACAGAGACATTTGCTCCGGTTACTTTGGAAAGATTTTGCTTCATGGTCACAAATTGCTCAACATCCGGATGAGCAACGTCCATGGTGAGCATGAGCGCACCCCTACGACCATTTTGTGCTACCTCCCTTGTAGTATTGGAAAATCTTTCCATAAAAGAAGCTGCTCCCGAAGTACTTCCTGCAGCATTTGCTACTTTCATCCCAGTGGGGCGAAGGCTTGACAAATCAATTCCAACACCACAACGCCTTTTAAATAATTGAGCCAGTTGTTGATCCGTGTTGAAGATCCCACCATAAGAATCATGTATTTCGGGCATTACCACACAATTAGACAAAGATGATAACATGTATGGATTACCAAGCCCGGACATGACACTTCCTTGGGGAACGACATATTTAAATTTTTTAAAAAGCTGATATATAGATTCTTCTGTCAGTAATTTTCTTTCGCGTCCATAGGCTGAGAGATAAGCAGCACTGCCGTTTAGATGAAGTTTTTCCTGGTATTCAGCCTCTTTCCTGGCAAATTCTTTGGCCATACGTTTATGCATTTCATCTGGAGACCGTTCCACGAATTCACCGGCTTCAGTTTTCATGGCATACTTATTTATCCAGGTACTAGCAGCTAGCTCGTCGTTTTGAAAGTATTGTAAAGTTTTTTTTAGTACTTCTTCGTGAGTATAAATTTTTCTGTTGGCTTCTTTGTCCTGGATATGATCGATGAAGTTGACTGCTTTCATAAAATACAGTGTTTAAAAGCTTTGAGTAATATAGGTTGAGCGAATTTTGGTTTGAACATAGAAGCTTATTATTTCTATATTCATGAGGGGGATCATAGTATAATACAAAAATTATACTCTGTTATATTAAAACGATTTACGCAGTGATTTGTTAAATCCTTAATAACTGATTATAAAAAGGTTGCGTAAGAAAAAAGAAAAATATTGAACATTTATAAAAAGTAATGTTATGTTGTTTCATTTTCATTCATAACACCAATGCTCGGAACAATAATAAGAAACTTGAAATACTCCGGAGTAATTAGAATTGGCTATTTACGGATCCATCACTGAGGTCTAAGTGATTTGTTGCTCCAAACCAAAGATTGACTGTTACTTAATTTCATTCATATAGCTCATATGAAAACCAAGTTTTTGCCCTTGCCCCATTGGCACATTATCTTTCATTTTATGCCTTAAAGTTGTGTTCTGAATATCGGGATAATTGGCTCCTATCAAATCATTGGAAATGGAGGACAACATGGCTTTCTCAACTAATAAACGAAGCCATTGCTCAGAAATGATGTTGTTTTGAATATCGGTGAATAAGAAACTCAATTGCTCTGTTCCCTCTACATAAAAATGGCTTTCGCTGTTAACCAGTAGTCTTCCAATGAGATAACCGGGATCTTCCATACGATTATACTTAATGGAATCAGCGAGAAAATTATAAACATAAATTTGTCCAAAGTAACCTCGGTCTGTGCTCTCTTTGACGTAGTCACTTTTCATGATCACATATTCACTGTTGAAGGTGACTATGTTACTTTGCAATGAAAATATTAAAAGATCTCCGGCAAACTTAATATGGAATTCGAACTCATTTTTTTCAGTGAGGCTCACACTGATTGAACTATCTACCTTCTTAATTTTTTGTTGAAGTTTTTTGGTGATATCCGAGGCTTCTTTTTTTAACATTTTGAACACTTCAACAATATTTCTATATGTTTTTTGCTTTAGTGAAGCCTTATTTTTAAGGTGATTAAATATTTCTTCGAGTGCTTGATTCTCTGCGTCCATAAACAATTACTTTATTCCAAAATTTTCCTGTCAGTAAAGAAAGTATTTTTCCAAAGAGAACAAAAAGAAAAGGCCTTTCATTTCAAATGAAAGGCCTTTTATGACATTTTTATTTATTAAAGTGTTCTTTTCACTTCTCTTTCTTCGAATCCCTCTACCGTATCACCCACCTTTATGTCGTTAAAGTTCTTGATACTCAATCCACATTCGTACCCCGATTTAACTTCATTAACATCATCTTTGAATCGTTTCAGCTGATCAATGTCTCCGGTATAGATTACGATACCATCACGGATCAAACGGATTTGATTGTTACGCTTAATGGTTCCGTCAGTAACATAACAACCCGCTACGGTTCCAACTTTTGAAATTTTAAATATTTCCCTTATTTCAATATTACCGGTGATCACTTCTTCAACCGTTGGCGCCAACATACCCTCCATAGCATCCTTCACGTCGTTAATGGCATCATAGATGATTGAATATAATCTAATCTCGATTTCCTCATTTTCAGCCAGTTTACGAGCTCCGTTGGAAGGTCTAACCTGGAAACCAACGATTACTGCATCCGAGGCAGAAGCCAATAGTACGTCTGACTCCGATATCTGACCAACTGCTTTGGAAATAATATTCACTTGTACTTCATCAGTAGACAACTTCAACAGTGAATCAGATAATGCTTCCACAGAACCATCCACGTCACCTTTGACAATGATATTAAGTTCCTTAAAGCTACCAATGGCAAGTCTTCTGCCAATTTCATCCAGAGTGATATGCTTTTTGGTTCGAATGTTTTGTTCTCTAAGGATCTGCTCACGCTTATTGGCAAATTCTCTGGCCTCACGCTCGTTTTCCATACCATTCAATTTGTCACCTGCCTGTGGAGCACCATCAAACCCAAGCATCTGAACAGGCGTTGAGGGTCCGGCATTTTTGATTTTGTTCCCTCGGTGATCAAACATGGCTTTTACTCTACCATAATGCGCCCCCGCCAATACAACGTCTCCAATCCTCAATGTTCCTGACTGTACCAGTACGGTCGTAACATAACCCCTTCCTTTATCCAGCTCTGCCTCAATGACGGTTCCAACAGCTTTTTTATCTGCATTAGCTTTAAGTTCCAGCAATTCGGCTTCTAACAATACCTTTTCGAGAAGGTCATTTATTCCCTGTCCTGTTTTAGCGGATATTTCCTGGCATTGATATTTACCACCCCAGTCTTCTACCAATACATTCATATTGGCTAGTTCTTCTTTGATTTTGTCAGGGTTGGCTGTCGGTTTATCAATTTTGTTGATAGCAATTACAATTGGCACACCTGCCACCTGCGCGTGATTGAGGGCTTCTTTTGTTTGTGGCATCACACTATCATCTGCAGCGACCACAATAATAACTACGTCAGTTACTTTAGCTCCCCTTGCTCTCATGGCTGTAAAGGCCTCGTGACCAGGAGTATCTAAAAACGCGATCCTTTTACCACTATCTGTGGTTACATCATATGCTCCAATGTGCTGCGTAATTCCACCTGCTTCTCCTTCGGTTACTTTGGAATTTCTGATAAAGTCCAAAAGCGAAGTTTTACCGTGATCGACGTGTCCCATAATGGTAACAATGGGAGCTCTTTCGGTAAGATCACCCTCCTCATCAGTTTCTTCAACTACCTCAACTTCTTCTTCCGAGCTTGTAAATTCTGCAGTATATCCGAATTCATCGGCAATAACAGTAATGGCCTCCGCATCTAATCTCTGGTTAATTGAAACAAACATACCCAAAGTCATGCACATTGAAATCACCTCATTTACGGAGATATTCATCAACGAAGCAAGATCGTTGGCGGAAATGAATTCTGTAACTTTTAGTGTTTTGGAGTCCTCCTGTTCCTGAAGCATTCTTTCTTCCTTGGCTTCAGCAATGGCCGACCTTTTTTCTTTTCGGTACTTGGACCTGCTTGTTTTTCCGGTGTAGTTTCCTCCTCCACTGAGCTTTGCCAGGGTGGCCTTAATTTTTTCTTGAATTTCTTTGTCGGAAGGTTCTTCCTTAACAATTCTTTTCTTACCCTGATCTTTTGAGGCTCCTTTGTTGAACTTGTTGTCCCTGGTTCTTGATTGATTTGAATTGCCAAGCTGAACTCGTTTCCTTGGGCGTTTCTTTTTCTCTTTTTGAGCATCTGATGATGCTACAGGTTGATCTTTCTTATTGGTTTTTTCCTTTTCGGTAGGTAGTTCAATTTTACCTAAAACCTTCAGCCCCTTAAGCGTATCAGCTTTTGCTTTGATAATTGATTTTCCCTCCCGAGCTACTTTTTTATCAGATTTTTCCTCTACTGTTTCTTCGTTTACCTGTGGTTCGATTTCGACACTTTCCTCTTCTTTTATCTCTTCTTTTGCTTCTATCTCTTCTGCTACTTCCTCAGTTTTTGCAACCGGCTCTTCAACAGGGGTAGTATCTTCCTTTTTAGGCTCCTCTTTCTCTTCAACTATTTCTTCCTTAGACTCTGGTTCCGGATTTTTTTCAGTAGTTTTTGATTTATCCAGATCTATCTTTCCTACAACCTTAATCCCTTTTAATTTGGGTTTTGTATCAACAGCCTCCTCCTTTTGATCAACCTGTTCTTTTTCCTGAGGATCCTCGGCCTCTTCCTGCTTAACCTCTTCATCAGCCGTAGCTTCATTTTTCTCAACTGAAACATTTTTGATAAAGATTTCTTCTTCTTCCTCTTTTTTAGGTTGATCATCCGAATCCTGGTCAATGATCAGATTGTCAACATGTTTTTTGCCAATGGTGAGACCTGAGGCTTCCTCCTTGTCCAAAGCAGAAGATTCAAACTCTTTTGCCAGTGTTTGAAACTGCTCAAAAGTGATCTTTGCATTCGGGCTGTTTTCTACCTCATAGCCTTTGTTTTCAAGAGCCTCAATAATGGTATTTTTTCCAACATTGAGCTTTCTTGCAACTTGGCTGAGCCTCATCATTTTATCTTCTGCCATATTCAAATATGCCTATTTTTTTCTTATTTTAAAAAATTACAAGACTATTGACTATTCAAATTCCTGACTTAGTATATTAAGCACATCATCAATTGTCTCTTCTTCCAAATCAGTTCTTCTGCCCAGATCTTCTTTCGAAAGTGCCAAAACACTTTTGGCGGTATCCAATCCGGTTTTCTTTAATTCATCGATGATCCAGCTTTCTATCTCATCTGAGAATTCTACCAAATCAACATCTTCTTCCTCGTATTCTTCGAGTTCTCTGAATACATCAATCTCATAACCTACCAACTTGCTTGCGAGTTTGATATTTTGACCGCCTTTACCAATAGCTAAAGAAACCTGATCGGGTTTAAGATAGACTGCTACACGTTTTTCATCTTCATCAATTTTGATGCTGTTGATCTTGGCAGGGCTTAAGGAGCGCGAAATGTACAAATCCAGATTCTCGGTAAAATTGATTACATCGATATTCTCATTTTGAAGTTCACGAACAATGCTGTGTATACGGGATCCCTTCATGCCAACACAGGCTCCAACCGGATCTATTCTGTCGTCATATGATTCTACTGCAACTTTAGCTCTTTCACCAGGTTCCCTTACAACCTTTTTGATGGTAATAAGACCGTCGTAAACTTCAGGAACTTCACTTTCAAAGAGTCTTTCCAAAAATATCGGAGATGTTCTGGAAAGAATGATCCTTGGGTTTCCATTAACCATTTCAACCCTGTGAACAATGGCTCGCACGGACTCTCCTTTTCTAAATCTGTCTTTTGGAATCTGCTCGGATTTAGGGAGTATCAATTCGTTCCCCTCAGCATCTATGAGTAATACTTCCTTTGAAAGTATTTGGTAAACTTCTCCCAGGATAATTTCTCCAACTAGTTCTTTGTATTTCTGGAATAGATAATCTTTTTCGAGATCTTTTATTTTCTGGATAAGTGTTTGTCTAGCAGTCATTACGGCCCTTCTTCCGAAATCCTCAAGTTTTACTTCTTCTGCCACTTCTTCACCTATTTCAAAATCCGGTTCTATTTTTCTGGCGTCTTTGAGGCTTATTTTGTCGTGATCCCAAATGTCCTCTGAATTGTCATCGACAATTTCTCTAAAGCGCCAGATTTCCAAATCGCCCTTATCCGCATTAATAATAATATCGAAGTTGTCATCCGTTTCAAACTTTTTACGAATCATTGTCCTGAAAACATCTTCCAAGATGCGAATCATCGTAGGTCTATCGATATTTTTATTCTTTGCAAACTCCGCAAATGATTCTATAAGTACTCCAGTATCCATTTTTTTTATTTAAATGAAACTAAAACATTGGTTTTTTTGATTGTTTCAAATGATATTTCAGTTTCCTGATAATTCATTTTTCTTTTGCTACTCTTTATTTCCTCATTGATGAGGATGGTTTCATTGTTGACAGCCATCAGCTTCCCGGTTTTAATAGCCTCATCAAGCAGTGTAACCTTTACTTTTCTACCTACATTTTTTTTGTATTGCCTTTTCATTTGTAGTGGATGGTCCACACCAGGGGATGAAACTTCCAATGTATAGGGACTATCAAATAATGCTTGTTCTTCCAGAACTTCACCAATCTGTCTGCTTAGCTTGGCACAAGCATCAATATTAACGCCGGTATCTCCATCGATCAAAATTAAGACTTTCTTGGAGCTGTTTGAATTAGAAACAATGATGTCAACCAGGAAAAGATCATCACTTTTCAAGTTGGTTTCAACAATTTTTTCTAGTTCCCGTTTTATATCCACTAACTTAAATTCTTGAATAAGAAAAGAGGGGACTAAAGTCCCCTCATACTAATTCAGTATATCATTTTGGCAAAGTTAAGTCAAAAATTGAAGAAATCAAATATTAGTGAGGCTAGAGCGGGATAATTGAAAATTTCAAGACATAATAATTTATGCTCAGCTAACTACTTTTTTAAATAAATAAATACTAGAGTAATTTATTAAATTTGCGGGATGTTAAAAGACCTACGAGTATTCAATACACTTACAAAGCAAAAAGATCTCTTCGAGCCAATTAATCCGCCCTATGTCGGCATGTATGTCTGCGGGCCTACTGTTTATAGTGATGTGCATTTAGGTAACGTTAGAACGTTTATTTCCTTTGATATTATCTACCGCTATCTACAATTCCTGGGTTACAAGGTTCGATACGTAAGAAATATAACCGACGTTGGTCATCTTGAAAATGATGCGGATGAAGGGGAAGATAAAATTGCAAAGAAAGCCAAGCTTGAGAATTTGGAGCCAATGGAAATAGTTCAGCGCTATACCAATGGATTTCATAATGTATTGAATCAATTTAACACATTGCCACCAAGCATTGAACCTGCTGCTACTGGTCATATTATTGAACAAATAAATATGACAAAAAGACTTCTTGAAAACGATTTGGCTTACGAGGTTAACGGATCTGTTTACTTCGATGTACACAAATATAATGAGCGTCACAACTACGGAAAATTGTCTGGCCGCGTTTTGGAAGATCTCATGGCAAGTGAAAGAGAACTCGACAGACAGGATGAAAAAAGGAATAAGGTGGATTTTGCTCTGTGGAAAAAAGCTTCTCCTGAACACATCATGCGATGGGAGTCCCCCTGGGGGTTTGGGTTTCCCGGATGGCACCTCGAGTGCTCCGTTATGAGCACCAAATATCTTGGTGAGTCATTCGATATTCACGGAGGAGGAATGGATCTAAAATTCCCGCATCATGAATGCGAAATAGCACAATCTGTTGGCTCATATGGGGCGGACCCTGCTAAATATTGGTTACATTCTAATATGTTAACTGTTAACGGTCAGAAAATGAGTAAATCCTTGAATAACTCCTTTCTGCCTGAGCAACTTTTTACTGGTGATCATCCATTGCTGGAAGAACCTTATAGCCCAATGACAGTTCGGTTCTTTATGTTGCAATCTCATTATTCCAGTACGCTTGATTTTTCCAATGATGCCTTAAAAGCAGCTAAAAAAGGTTACAAGAAACTTATGAATGGTTTGAATGTATTGAAAAAGTTGACATATCAGGATGACCAGTCAATAGCCTTAAATGAAAAAGTAATCAAACAGGTGCAGACCCTTTGTGACAATTGCTACAGAGCTATGAACGATGATTTTAATACTGCTCTGACTATCGGCCATCTGTTTAATCTACTTAAAAAAATTAATTCCATTCACAACGGTTCACTGCTTTATGCTGAATTAGGTAGAGAAACATTTGACAGATTAAGAGATACTTACACAACTTTCATTTATGATGTATTGGGTCTTATTGAAGAAACACCACAGAATTTTGAAACGTTGATCAATTCATATTTGGATGTCTATCGGGAGGCGAAACAAAAAAGGGAATTTGATAAAGTTGATAAGATAAGGGCTGATTTTAAATCACAAGGGCTGATTATAAAGGATATGAAGAACGAAATTTCATGGGCGTATGAGGAATAGACTTCTCAGAAAAATGTATGAATATCGAGTTACCCATTTTTTGTGTTTAATCTTGTTTTTGGTTGCTTGCGACAAAAAGGAGAAAGGGACGCAAAATGATGATATAGCAGAAAAGAAAGAAGTTATTGTGGATGTGCCGGTTTTCAATGCCGACAGTGCATATTCTTATTTGCAGAAGCAAGTGGATTTTGGACCAAGGGTACCTAATACAGCCTCGCACGGTCGTTGCGCCGGTTATTTAGTGAAGAAATTGGAATCTCTGGGAGCATCTGTTGAAAAGCAGGATTTTGAAGCCAATGCTTATGATGGGAAGAAATTGTATTTAACCAATATTATAGCTAGCTATTATCCGGAGCGGAAGAAAAGAGTGCTTTTAGCTGCTCATTGGGATACACGGCCATTTGCTGATAAAGATTCCGTGAATGTAGATAAACCTATTGCAGGAGCAAATGATGGTGCTAGTGGTGTAGCAGTCTTGTTAGAGATTGCCAGGCAAATACAGGCCAACCCGAATTTCAAGATTGGAATCGATATCATTTTTTTTGATGGAGAAGATTATGGTATACCTGAGGGTTATAAAGGCACTATAATTCCTGAGTTAAGGCCTCCGGCTTCTTCCTATTGTCTGGGGTCTCAGTATTGGTCAAAAAATAAGCATAAACCACATTATTCAGCATTTTATGGAATTTTGTTAGATATGGTGGGTGCTCGTGGAGCTAAATTTTATTATGATACCTTTTCCAATAAAACTGCTCCAAGTATTGTAAAAAAGGTCTGGAATCATGCAAGCAAAGAGGGGTATAGTGACTTTTTTATCAACCAGCAAAGCGGCGATATTACTGACGATCATGTGTTTGTAAGTCTTCTTGGAAAAATACCTATGATAGACATCGTTGAATATGATCCTTCTTCCAAAAATTACTTTGGATTTTATCACCATACACATCAAGATAATATGGATATAATAGATAAAAGTACATTAACGGCTGTTGGACAAACTGTACTTAGAACAGTTTATTACGAAGATCAATAAAGAGAATCGAAGTAATTGATTCCATGAAAAATGAGTATCGTCAGTATTTGTACTGATTAGAATAAAACTTTAAATACGTCACCAAAATTTTAACCTTTAAGGTCAGCTTAGCGTCAATCTTAACTTAACCCTTTCTTAACTTCTTATTATCCCAATAGAAAAGTTGGTTTTAGGACCAGTCCTATTCAAAATAAAATACCCCGAGTTTTTATAAATCTCGGGGTATTTTATCATTTCAATTATATTAACGATTAATTACCTTCCGTTTTTGGCGGAGGTGTTATGCCTAGTTTCTTGAGTACAAGATCAGAAATATTATCCTCTTCACGGGCATCCAATAAAACGGCTGCTCCCCCTACATCCGAACTAAAAATATGGGTGAAACCATTTTCCTTTCTAACATCCTGGATGGCTTTCTGTATTTTATCATAAGCAGGCTGTAAAAGATCTAATTGCTTTTTTTGCATAGATGCCTCTGCATCCTGTTGAAACTGTTGCAAGTTGGTTTGCATACTTTGCAACTCTCTTTCTTCCGCATTACGTGCCACTTCTGTCATGCTTGCCGCGTTTTGCTGATAGTTGCCGGCTCTTTGTTGAAATTCCTGAACTTTAGACTGGATTTGAGTGGTCAACTGTTTTTGATAATCTTCTAATTCCTGCTGAATTTGCTTGGCCTCTGGTAACTGACTTAAAATATATTCAACATTTGTATATCCGATTTTCAATTGACTTTGCGCCTTATTCGCAAAACCAACAAAAGCAAATACAAAGAAGAATGCTATCGATATTTTACTTTTCATAGTCTTTTATTTAAAAAAAATCATTTGGTTTCATTTTCATTTTCTTCACTCAATCCCAATTCATCCAACACACTTTCGGTGAAGTCATAAATGGGATCTGTATAGATCATAACCAAATCTCCGGACTTATCAAATACCATTTGTAACCTATTATCCTTCGCTACTTTGCCAACCGCCTTATAAACTCTGTCATGCAAGGGTTTTACAAGCTCTTTCTTTTTCAGGAACAATAGGCCTTCATATCCGAAGACTTTTCTATGATATTCCTTCACATTATTTTCCTCTTTTCTAATTTGGTTTAGTTTTTCGTCTCTAAGTTCCTTAGTAAGAAGCACCTCTTCGGCTTTAAGTTTGTTATACATAGCCTCTATTTCTTTGTACTTCTTTTGAATTTCATCCTGCCACTGAAGTGATATTTTATCAATTTCAGCCTGCGCTTCGGCATAGTCTGGCATTTTGTTTAGAATGAATTCAACGTCCACATAACCAAATCTTTGTCCAAAAGCAAAATTATGGGATGCAAATGTAAAAAAAGAAAATAGGAAAATACAGAGTAACTTGAATTTTGTCATGGCTTATCTTAATTGTTGGCCAATAGTAAAGTGGAACTGAGGGCCACTTTTCTCAGTAAATCCTGGTAAGGTATCAAAGCCATATGCCCAGTCAATTCCTATAAGACCAAATGCCGGCATAAATATTCTGGCTCCGACTCCCGCGGATTTATATAGGTTATTAACGTTGAACTCCTGGTAATTATTCCAATTATTTCCGCCTTCTGCAAATGCAAGTGCATACACTGTTGCTGAAGGATTAAGTGATACGGGGTATCTTAGTTCAAACACAAACTTGTTGAAAACAACTCCTCCGTTGATTTCACCGGCTCTTAAGTTTCTGGAATCAAAGCCCGGAGGTGTGATAGCATTATCCTCGTAACCTCTGAGTCCGATAATGTCATTGCCAATCAAGAAATTCTGACCACCCAGGCCACTGCCACCCATAATAAAACGCTCAAACGGACCAATACCGGCTTTCTCCGTATATGATCCTATGAAGCCAAGGTGAGCTCTCGATTCAAGAACGAGCTTGTCAACTATCTGTAGGTAGAACTTAGCATCAAATAACCATTTATGGTATTCAACAAGATTGTATCGTGTAGCGTTATCGGCAGTTTCGTAATCAATATTGTTGAATAAAGAGTACGGTGGGGTCAACCCAATACTTAAAGAAAGTGTGGAGCCTTGCGTGGGATACATTGTATTTGGCCCTGCACTATTTCTTGAAATGGTAGTATTAAAAGTTAAGTTATTAGAAGTTCCTGTGGAAAAGCCTAAAGATGTTCCAAAGTTGTCCAGATCATACACAAAATAACTAATTGAATTCTGGATAAAGAAGAAATCGTCCGGCCATTTTACACGCCTTCCCAAGCTTAAGGTAATACCACTAAGTTTGAGTGAACCGTTAAACTCATTTGGCCTTAAAGGAATAGGAAGCCCATTTTCATCTCTTTGGAGTGTTTGAATTCGTTGTATAGATCGCGTAAGGTTAACTGTCAGCGCATTTGGTTTCTTGCCGCCCAACCATGGTTCAGAAAATGTAAAGGAATAATTTTGAAAGCGTCGACCGTTGGCCTGTAAACGAAGTGCCAGCTTTTGACCGTCTCCAACCGGTAAAGGATGCCATTTACTTCTGTCACCTATGTTCTTAATTGAAAAATTATTAAATACCACACCAAGTGTTCCTACGAAACCATAAAAGCCACCCCAACCACCTGATAATTCTATTTGGTCGCTAGGCCTTTCAACAACCGTATAAGCAATATCTACAGTCTCATCCGCCGGGTTTGGAATCGGATTCATACCTATTTGCTCCGGATCAAAATATCCTAAACCTGCTAATTCTCTTTGAGTCCTGATCAGATTCTCACGACTAAATTTTTGCCCTGGAATGGTTCTGATTTCCCGTAATATAACATGGTCATTAGTCCGATCATTCCCGGCTATTGTAACTTTATTAATAGTAGCCTGAGCACCTTCATGAATTCTCATTTCAACGTCGATGGAGTCTCCTTCAATTCGAACTTCAACCGGTTTTACAGTAAAGAAGAGATATCCATTATCGAGGTACAGGGAGCTTACGTCAGGGCCGGTCGGATTATAGTTTAATCGTTTATTGATGTTCTCCAGATCGTAAACATCTCCTTTGTTAACTCCGAGAATTCTACTTAAAATATCATCACTATGAACATAATTGCCGGTCCAAATAATATCCCGGAAATAGTACTTTTTACCTTCATCGATCTTTATTCTGATGTCGAGTTTTTTACCATCGGGAGAATAAACTGTGTCGTTTACAATGGTTGCATCCCTATATCCCTGTGAATTATAAAAATCTATGATGTTTTTCTTATCATCTTTAAAATCTGATCTTATAAATTTGGATCCATTAAAGACATTGAGTTTAAAGTTATCATTGATAAACCCTTTCAGATCCTGACTGGATACAGCATAAGATGAGTCAACGAGTGCCTTGACTTTCTTTTTATTTAATCCAAACAAACCGCCAAAAACAGTTTTCAAAATAGAAACTCTCGCGTGCTCATGCGTGGATTTCATTTTCTTTTTTAATCTGTTATTGCTGAAATTATCGTTCCCTTCAAACCAGATTTTGTTAATCTTGACTTTATCTTCTCTGTTAACTTTTACAAGTAGCTGAACATGGTTGAACAGCGTAGTGTCTTTTAATCTTGAGATTTTTACCTTCGTATTTAAGAAACCTTTATCTACAAAGTGTTTTTTTATGGTGAGCTCCGTATTTTTTAAAATCGCATCGGTAAGAACCCTTCCTCTGATTAATTTGATTTTATCATCGAGTTCTCCCTCCTGGCTTTTGTTGACACCGGAATAAACTATCTTTGATAATCTTGGACGCTCTGTTAATTCTATATTGAGGTGTGCTTTGCCATTTTCAATTTTACTGGCATATATGGCTACATTACCCATGAGCCCTTGTGACCACAATTTTTTAATAGCACCACTTATGGCATCTCCTGGAATTTTTATTTTATCACCAACTTTTAAGCCTGATAACGATATCAATGCATTATGGTCAAGGTATTCTGTTCCTGTTACTTTTATTTCGGCAATTTCATATTCCTTGGGAGCTGAATAGCTGATCTGGTTATTTTGGGTATTGTAATTATTGTATCTTATTTGGCCAAACGTCAAATTGGCCAAAAGAACTGTGACAATTACGAGTATAAATCTTTTCATAATCTATGAATTCACCTGTTCACTAATTTTACCGAATCTTCTTTCTCTTTTTTGAAATTCCAATATTGCCTCATATAAGTGATCTCTTCTGAAATCCGGCCAAAGTAAATCTGTTATATATATTTCCGTATATGCTATTTGCCACAAAAGAAAATTACTTACTCTCATTTCACCACTTGTCCTGATCAATAATTCCGGATCAGGAACTGCCCTGGTATTCAAATAGCTCGAGAATAATTCTGTATCAATGTTTTCAGAGTCTATTAAACCAGCCTTCACATCATTAGCCAAACTTTTCGCGGCATTAATTAGTTCCCATCTTCCACTATAGTTAAGTGCAAGAACAAGTGTCATGCCTGTGTTGCCCTTAGTAATTTCAATAGCCTCCTGAAGATTTTTGTTGCACTTCGTTGGAAGGTTATCGAGATCTCCAATGGCCTGAAGTCGTATATTGTTATCAATCAGTGTTTTAATTTCACTTTTTATTGTTGATACCAACAGATTCCACAATCCATTAACTTCTTCTTCAGGACGATCCCAATTTTCGGTGGAAAAGGCATAAAGTGTTAAGTAATCAATACCTAATTCAGCACAGCCTTCCGTTGTATCCCTAACAGCTTTGATTGCACTGTTGTGACCAAATAACCTAGCAGCACCCTTTTTTTTGGCCCACCTTCCGTTGCCATCCATAATAATGGCTATGTGTTGAGGCAATTTGGTTAGATCGATCTTTTCTTTCATTCCGGCAAACTAAGTGCAAAATTAATCCGCAAGGTACAAAATTGAGGTCTTATTTTAAAAATAAAACCTATTCTTTGTGTATCAATCTAATAGAAATCAAAAGGGCAAAAGACGGAGTAGAAGGAGTAACTGAGCGAGATGCCTACATAATAATAGGCGTCCTTGTCAAATTTGTTTCCGTATTGGTAGTTTTTATCTATAATATTTCCTTCTGAAATATTATCAATATAATCGAAAAATGTTTTCCTGGCCCCAAACTCCAGATTCAGGCTCCATTTTGGATTTAGGATGTACTTAATGCCGGCACCAAAGGGAATGACAGGCTGAAAATTACTGTAATTTTCGGGAGATTCTTCTTGTCCAAAGAAAACCATCATTCCTGCACCTCCAAAGAAATAAGGAGAGAATCGCACAGCAGAATTTTTACTTTTATAATCAAGGAAATGATACTCAAAGGTAATGGCTGGTTCCACTATGAAAATACTGAATTCAGCATTTCGGTTAAGTGCTAACACATCAAAAGGTCTGTCATCCTTTCCTTGGAGCATGCCAAGGGTTCCGCTATATCTTAAACTCACTACTCGACTTAAGTTGGTTCTGTAGTATATAACTCCGGCAGGTCGATTATCTGTGAGTCTGTAATACCTAACAAGATCACCAGTGTAAGAGAGACCTCCTAACCCAAAACCTATTTCAGATCGTTGGGCCTGAATGTTCAAAGAAGTGAAAAATAAAAGCACAAAAATAGGAAAACCTTTGATTGATTTTCCTACCAGTAAATTGGTCATAAAATTTTCTCTATTGTTATCTATATTTTGCACCTCCAAACAATGATCCTCCTAAGATATATGTCAATTGAAAACTCGTTACTACATAAATATCATTATCACTTGCATTTCCTCTAATACTTTCAGGATGGGCATCCCCATATCCGGCAATCACTTGATAAGTTCTTCCATCTGCACCTGTGTATGTAATAATCCTGTTTGCAACACTCAGATCTCTTACTTCACCAGATTCAACAGCGTTGGCCTCTCTTGATCTGTCGGAAAGGGCTCTTGTCAGATCATCAGTAAACAAACCAAGGTCCACATAGTTTCCGCTTACATCATCAATATAATCAAAGAACAACTGCCTGTATCCTATTTCAAATGAAAGATCCAGAGCATGGTTAACTCTATATCTGACTCCTATCCCTAATGGAATGGCAATCTGTATTTTTTTATAAGGGCTAACGCCACTACCACTAATATATTGCCCTTCGGTTCCAAGGGGTTCTAAGTCTACCCATTGTCCGGCATTTTCAAAAGCCGCATTTCCATTGTTGACATCTGTTTCAGGAACAAGTGCCTGGGGATTGTGATAAAAAACCGCTAATCCACCAAAAACGTAGGGGACAAAGGTTGGTCTCGCAACAAAAGTGCCCATATTTGGTATAATATCAACAACTCCCGTTACAGCTAGCTCAAAGATATTGTTCCTAAATTGCAGATTCCTTACATATCGATATCTGGCATTTTCATCTGCGGGATCCGCAGAATCAAAGTCATCACCTTTCAGACGTCCATATGATAACGTCCCTCTAACCGAATATCGTGGACCGAATCTGTACAATCCTACTATACCGATTCCTGGTCTAGTGAATGAAATATCTGTGCTTAGTGCACTGGGCTTAGGTGCCAAATCTCCAAAATAATTGAATGCACTTAGGCTGCCTCCAATCGAAATATATCTTTTTCGCGAAAAATCACCAACACTGCCGCCTCTGTACCGAGAAATCATTCGGTTCTTTTGCTTTGATATCCTACTTCCCCTTCTTCTGTTTTGTGCTTCTGCAAAGTCATAAGATAAAAACATTGAAAGTAAAAATATCGAAACAATATATAATTTCTTCATATTCAATTTATTATAAGGAGCTCTTGAGCACAATTTAGTAAGCCTATATTAGCAAATAACAAAAGTAAAATCAAAAATTAAAAATCAAAAATTATTAATTTCTAACATCCAGACCCCAATTCAATTTTTGACGCAACGTATCCAGAAAATTGTAGCCATTTAATTTCACCAGTTTAGCACAGAAATCCTCTTTCCTCACGGCCATTTGTATTGAAGCGTCTACCGTATAGGATCTGGAATCTAGAGAAACAAGGAAATTTTTTCCTCGGCCTTCAATTTCAAAAGAAATAACACTTTTGTCGGAGACAATCATAGGCCTTACATTGAGGTTATGAGGGCTAACGGGTGTAATGATGAAATTATTGCTCTGAGGTAAAACCAGTGGGCCACCACAACTTAAAGAATAACCAGTTGATCCTGTTGGGGTAGAAACGATCAATCCGTCTGACCAATATGAATTTAAATACTCGCCATCAATATAGGTGTGAACAACGATCATCGATGAGGTATCCTTCTTCAGGATTGTCATTTCATTGAGCCCATAGCTATAATCATCAAAAACATCTTGGTCAGCCACCAGTTTGATAAGTGATCGGATATCCAATGTGTAATAATCATTAAACAATGCTTCAATAGCATTTCCAATTTTGTCCTTGGCAGTAGTGGCCAGAAAACCAAGACGCCCCAAATTAATACCCATTATGGGTATTTCCAGTGGGCCAACGTGTGTAACGGCCTCCAGCAAGGTCCCATCGCCTCCTAAACTGATCACAAAATCCACTGATGAAAGGTCATCTCCCAATTTATAAACGTCATAACTGCCAATTTCTACAGGAGAGTCAATCACTTTTGAACTAAAGTACTGAGATACTAAAAGCTCTGTGTTTTTATTATTAAGTTCTTTGAATAATTCTTGAATATAGGGTATGCTTTGATCGTTGAATTTTCTGCCATGAACAGCTATTTTCATATCTTTTAATGGGTAATAATTAAAAAGTGCAGTTTAACTGTGTAGGAGATGATTACAAATCTTAAATATCCAAATACCGCATCAATATGTCCAATCTCTCTTTATCACTGGTTGTTTGCTTTGTTTCATGAAACCGTGCAATGATCTTATATCCGAACCTTTCAAGGGTTGCTATGATGTGTGAAAGATTCGTAATGTTTAATTTTAAAGTAAGCTTAATTTTACTAGGGTCCAAAACATCATTGGTAATACAACTACTCAAGATTTTAGCATTATCGGCCTCTATTAATCGACTTATTTCCGCAAGAGAATAATCAATTTGATTTAAGGAAAGTACGATAATTCCGCCTGGGCTTTGAACCGCAGCTGTTTGAGCGAAAGCTGTTATAGTGTCCTCCATATTGATGACGCCATGAAATTGATTGTCCTCATCCAATACGGCAATTATTTCAACCTGATTATCGGAAGCTACTTTTAGAATTTCATAAATATGCTGATGGAAATAAACGTAGCAGTTTTTGCCAACCAGCGGATAATCACCTACTTTCTTTTTCAGATCATTTTCTTCCAGGATAATCTCTTCTGAGATCAGACCCTGATAAAAGCCATTGTCCAAAACAGGGAGTTGATTGGTTCTCAGCTCTTCCATCCAGCGCATAGCCATTTCAGCCGAATCGCTCGTTTTCAAAGGGGGGATCATTTGATTTATAATTTCTATGGCTATCATGGCATCGTTCTTTAAATTGACCTTTACAATAGTTAAGCCGAGATTTTTTGTGTATTGCCTTGTTTTAGAAACTCTTCTAATATAACATTAAATTTGTCAGGATGTTCCATCATGGGGGCATGGCAACATTTGTCAATGAATCGCAATTCGGAATTTGGAATCAAACGATTAAATTCATGCGCAACCATTGGTGGCGTAATAGTGTCATTCAATCCCCAGATCAATAACGTTGGCACCTGAATACGCGTGATTTCCTCAGCCATATTATGCCTTTGTGCTGATTTGGCAATGGCCACTATTCTCATACATTTTGGAATGCTCTTGGTTGTTTCAAATACCTCATCGATGTATTCCTTAGTGGCAGTTTTTGGATCATAGAAAGTGTATTCCACCCGCTCTTTTATATAATCATAACTTCCGCGTTTTGGGAATGATCCTCCCATTGAGTTTTCAAAAAGTCCTGAACTTCCCGTTAAAACCAGTTTTTTTACTTTTTGCTGCTCTTTGAGTGTATAAATCAGTGCTATATGTCCTCCTAATGAGTTTCCCATTAATATCATATTATCAAGAGAAAAAGCTGATATAAAACGCTGCAAATAGTTTACCAAACCATCCAGACCAGCTTCTCTTATAGGCATCTCATAAATAGGCAACATTGGAATAACCACTCTGTAGTTCGAAGAAAACTTATTCACGACACCTTCCCAATTGCTCAATGCACCAAATAGCCCATGAAGCAATAATATGACCTCACCTGATCCTTCATCAATAAATTGAAACTCACCTTTTTCTTTGACATTCAACATAACATTAATTTTGGTTTTATGAATCTTGCCTCTTGCAAAATAACAAAAATCAAAAGAATTCCAACTCGTAAAAGTACTAATTATCACTCATGTTTTAAGAAAAACATACGCATTTAGGATAACATTTCTAAGAAAAATTTAAAAGGCCAGCCCTGGGTTATTTATTGATTTAGCTAGCGCTATTTGGTTGGATCATTTCCTTAATTGAGTCAATTAGCTCTTCCGAATAAGGAACAATAGAAGCGACAAAATCTATAACTTGTGGTCCAATTGGTTCTATTATGGGGTAAAGAAAGGTATTTTCTGTTAGATGTTCCGGAAGACCAAATCCTGCCTTCGTAATGAGCCAAAGAAACAGACTAACACCAAACGACCACTTTAAAATTCCCAGAATTGCACCGAATAAGTTATCAACACTTCCCAGCAAGGTTAGATCCAGTATTTTCTTTATGGCTCTGCCCAGGATATTGATCAATATAATGATGCCAACAAAAAGTAGAATAAAGGCGATAAATGGCAGGATATGACTAAAACCGTTAAAATGATTTTCCAAAAAGGCTATTCCTACATGAAGTAATTTGAAAGCACCAACTATGGCGATGACAAGTGCAAGAAAACCTATCAATTCAAGAAGAAGACCTTTCTTATAGCCACGATAAGCTCCAAATCCAAGAACTACTAAAAATATTATATCGAGTGTTCCCAATGTTAATTAGTCAGTAATGATTTAGCGATAGATGAAATGGCTTTCCCATCGGCTTTTCCTGCAAGTGATTTAGTAGCTAAACCCATTACTTTTCCCATGTCCTGCGGACCAGATGCACCAATTTCATTAATGATCTTTGTAATTTCTGTTTTAAGCTCCTCCTCTGATAATTGTTTGGGTAAGTATCTGTTAATAACTTCCAGTTCCAACCTTTCTACTTCAAGAAGATCATTTCTGCCTTGTTGCTCATACAGATCAGCAGAATCCTTTCTTTGTTTTGCAGCTTTCATCAGGAGTTTCATTTCAGCGTCATCACTTAGCTCTCCCCCAGCTCCCTTTTCTGTTTCAGCTAATAAAATAAGTGACTTGATACTTCTCAGGGCTCTTAAATCATCTTTGTTTTTCGCTAACATTGCGCTTTTTATATCTGTTTCAATACGCTGCTTTAGACTCATTTGTGATTAAGTTTGTGTAGTTACTAATTTTGCAAACAAAGTTATAATAATTAAAGGACAGTAATGACCAGATTGAGTGTTAATATAAACAAATTTGCAACGCTTAGAAATGCAAGGGGAGGTAATAATCCAAATGTAGTTCAAGCCGCAATAGATTGTGAAAGATTTGGTGCCGAAGGTATTACGGTTCACCCAAGACCGGATGAAAGGCATATCACTTATCAAGATGTGCTTGATCTTAAAGAGGCGGTTACCACTGAGTTTAACATTGAAGGTTATCCGGATGAGCGATACATAGAAATAATCAGCAAGGTCAGACCGCATCAGGCAACTTTGGTTCCGGATGCTCCCAACGTCCTCACATCCAATGCTGGATGGGATACCATAAAAAACAAAGTTTTTCTACGAGATGTGATTGCCGAGATTAAAAAATATACGGAGCGTGTATCGATTTTCGTTGATCCTCAAACTCAGTTTGTTGAAGGTGCTGTGGAGGTCGGGGCAGACAGAATTGAACTTTATACCGAGCCTTATGCTTCTTTGTATCAAACAAACAAAGAAAATGCAGTTAAGGACTATGTGACAAGCGCAAAAGTCGCCAGTAGCCTGGGCTTAGGTATCAATGCGGGACACGACCTTGATCGGGAAAACCTTAAGTATTTAAAGACTTGTCTACCACGGTTGGATGAGGTTTCCATTGGTCATGCTTTGGTATGTGATGCTTTGTATCTCGGATTAGAAAATACCATACAATTATATCTTAGAGAATTGAATTAATTATTAAAAATTGACGTATTAGTGAATTTGTTTTATAGAGAATTTGGAGAGGGAGATCCCATTATAATTTTGCATGGATTATTTGGTGCCTCCGATAATTGGATGTCCGTTGCCAAACAACTGGCAAACAATTATAAAATTTATTTGGTTGATCAACGAAATCATGGTAATTCTTTTAAAAGCGATGTTTTTAATTACCAGGTAATGGCCGATGATTTATTTTCTTTTATCAGGGAAAATCAAATCAAAGAACCCATATTATTAGGGCATTCGATGGGTGGCAAAGTGTCGATGAAATTTTCAATTCAGTATCCTGATCTTTTGAAAAAACTTATTGTGGTTGACATTTCCCCCAGAGCCTATCCAATACATCATCAGGAAATACTTGAAGGCCTTAGCGCCATTGATTTGACTCAGACAAAAAGTAGAGGAGAAGCCGATAGAATATTACAAAATTATGTTCCGGAATTAGGAATACGCCAGTTCTTATTGAAGAATCTGAGCAGGCTGGACGGAGAGAGATTTGAATGGAAAATTAACCTGCCTGTAATAAGAAAAGAAATTGATTTAGTGGGAGAGGGAATAGATCAGGGAATTTATCCAGGGGAAACACTTTTTGTAAAAGGAGCAAAATCTGACTATATACAGGAAATTGATTTGCCTTTAATGAAAAGCATTTTTCCCGATCATCGGTTAGAAACTATTGATGGGGCAGGCCATTGGGTACATGCCGAACAGCCCGTGAGGTTTTTGGAGACTGTACAACACTTTGTGAAAAATTGACCAGTACTAATCATAGTGCAGATGAAAGGTAAATTATTTTTGTTGCCAACTGTTATTTCAGAAGGAACAATTGATAAGGCCCTGTCGCCCGAGGTAAGAGCTATGGCGAAGCAGATTGATCATTATTTGGTGGAAAATATTAGAACAGCAAGAAGATTTCTGAGTGCATTGAAAATTGACAAGCCAATAGAAGAAATTTGCTTCGAAATTTTGGATAAATCCAGCAATGTAAATGATATCTTCAACAAACTTCAACCAATACTGGAGGGCAAAAATATGGCTGTGCTATCGGAAGCTGGTTGTCCGGGTATTGCTGATCCGGGGTCACTAGCTGTTGAAATGGCCCATGAGTTGCAAATTGATGTAGTACCAGTTGTTGGCCCATCTTCCATTTTTCTTGCTCTAATGGCTTCAGGATTTAATGGGCAGTGCTTTAAATTCAATGGATACATTCCGATTGATAAAAAAGAAAGAGTGCAAGCCATCCGGCGTTTAGAGAAGGAATCACAACAGCAAGATATCACACAAATTTTTATGGAAACACCCTACAGGAATAATAAACTGTTTGAAACTTTACTTAAAAACTGTCGTTCCGATACCAAAATCTGTATAGCTAAAGATATCACAGGAAAAACCGAATTCATTAAAACTATGAATGTGGCGAAATGGAAATCCAATGTTCCCGATCTTCATAAGACCCCTGCTATTTTTTTATTATATGTACAAAGCTAGGTTATTCGAACTTTGCTATTTCCATTTAATATATTTTGAATGTAAATTTGCCAACTTTCATAACTTAAATAATAATTAAAATAATCTAATATGCCATATCTATTTACTTCAGAATCAGTTTCTGAAGGTCATCCGGATAAAATAGCCGATCAAATCTCGGACTCACTGCTTGATCATTTTCTGGCGCAGGATCCTAATTCCAAAGTGGCTTGTGAAACTTTGGTTACTACAGGTTTGACGGTTTTAAGCGGCGAGGTAAAATCATCAGCATATGTGGATGTACAAAAAGTGGCAAGAGATGTAATTCGGAAGATAGGATATACTAAATCAGAATATCAGTTTGAGGCTGAATCTTGCGGTGTAATTTCAGCCATTCATGAACAATCACCTGATATTAATCAAGGAGTTGATCGGGGGACATATGAAGAACAAGGTGCAGGTGATCAAGGAATGATGTTTGGCTATGCAACAAAAGAAACTGAAAATTACATGCCTTTGGCACTTGATCTTTCACATAAGATTTTGATAGAGCTTGCAAGCTTAAGAAGGGAAAATAAAGAGATTGCCTACTTAAGGCCCGATGCCAAGTCACAGGTAACAATTGAATATTCCGACGATAATGTTCCACAAAGGATAGATGCCATTGTGGTTTCAACGCAGCATGATGATTTTATCAAACCGGCTTCGGATTCTGCAGAGGATAGAAAAAAGGCTGATGATGAGATGCTTGCTAAAATTAAAAACGACATTATTGACATTCTTATTCCAAGAATCAAAGAGCAGCTGAAACCAGAAATTCAAGCCTTGTTTAATGATCAAATTACCTATCATATAAATCCAACCGGAAAATTTGTTATTGGAGGACCACATGGAGATACGGGGCTAACTGGCAGAAAGATCATTGTGGATACTTATGGAGGAAAAGGAGCACATGGGGGTGGAGCTTTTTCTGGTAAAGATCCCTCTAAAGTTGATAGATCCGCTGCTTATGCCACCAGACATATTGCTAAAAATATGGTTGCGGCTGGCGTAGCTGATGAAATTCTGGTTCAGGTTTCATATGCTATTGGTGTAGCAAAACCTATGGGTATTTTTGTGGATACATTTGGTACTTCTCATGTGGATCTGAACAATGGAGAAATTGCCAAAAAGATCGGTGAAATATTTGATATGAGGCCACAAGCCATTGAGCAAAGATTGAAATTGAGAGAACCGATATATAGCGATACAGCAGCTTACGGGCACATGGGACGTCGGCCTGAGATAAAGAAAATTTCTTTACAGAGTAATGGAGAAATGATAACCCGTGAAGTAGAGACTTTCACTTGGGAAAAGCTTGACTACGTGGACCGGATTAAAGAATCATTTAAGGAATATTTATAAAATAAAAAGGCTCCTGATCGGGAGCCTTTTTATTTTATAAATATCTATTGTCTCTAGGCATAGAGCTTATCTTTGAATTTAATCAACTGTTTTCTTAAAGCCTCCACAGCAATATCCGTGGCAGCTTCAAAAGATTTAGCCTGTTCTTTAGCAAAGAGCTGTGTTCCAGGTATATTGAGTTTTATTTCTATTACTTTATTTTCATTAGATGAATCCCTATCCAATCGCATAAAAACCTCTCCATCAATAATCCTATCGAAAAAAGTATCCAGTTTGTTGGCTTTTTTCTGAATAAAATCGATAAGTTTTTGATCTGCATCAAAACGGATAGAATGCATTTGTAATTTCATAGTAATTGGTTTAAAAGTTAAACTTAAGCTTTCGGGTGCGCTTGATCAAACACTGATTTCAGTTTGTCAAGCGAATTATGTGTATAAACTTGCGTAGCAGCCAGACTTGTATGTCCCAAGAGATCCTTCACCGCGTTCAAGTCAGCTCCTTTGTTGAGTAAATGAGTTGCGAAGGTGTGACGCAAGACATGTGGACTACGTTTGTCTAATGTGGTAAAGGCATCTAAATATTTCTTTACCGTTCTATAAATCATCATTGGATAGCATTGCTTTCCATTGTCAGTAACGAGAAGATATTTTATACTGTTATAATCAAACTCAATATTTTTTTTGTTTACGTAATTTTCTATGGTTTGGGTCAAATTCTTTGAAATAGGTAATACCCGCTCTTTGTTACGTTTCCCGAGCACTTTAATGGTATTATTAAAAAAATTAACAGATGTTTCTTCCAGGGAAATAAGTTCAGAAAGTCTTATGCCGGTTCCATAAAGTAATTCAAGCATAAGCTGGTCACGATAGCCAGGGAAATCGTCCGGGAAATGAAAATGATCCAGCAAATGAGTTATCTCCGTTTCCTTGATAAAGGAAGGAAGTTGTTTCTTGGTTTTAAGAACTTTAATTTGTCGTGTTGGATCAAGTTTTATTGAAGATCTTTTCAAAAGAAATTTATAAAAAGATCGTAGTGAGGCAATCTTTCTATTGACAGACCGTGGATCCATACCTTGGTCCATCAGATCAAGAATCCATGCCCTGATAGCCCTGTAATCAGTTGTGAGGAGATTAAATTCTGGAAGTGTTGCTTCTAAAAATTTCTCAAATTGAAGAATATCTGTCTTGTAGGATTGGAGTGTATGTCCACTATATCTCCTCTCAAACTCCAAATATTTAAGAAATGATTGAATCAAATCAGTACTACTTTTTCTCTCTTGATTGTAGTACTAATTTAACTAAAATTCCTGCTAAAAAAAGTGAAGAATCAGTAATTTTCTTGCGCGTACATCTTCTGTCTGTACGCCGCTCTAATCTTAACTCCTCTACGCTTGATGGAAGGTTTTTCAAAATATGTTCTGCCTCTCAATTCTTTCAGAACACCAGTTCTCTCAAACTTCTTCTTGAACCTCTTAAGCGCCTTATCGATAGATTCGTTCTCTTTAACGTTAATAATGATCATTTATCAGCGAAATTTTTTGTAATCAATGTTAGGGCTGCAAATGTAGCAATAATTTTTTAATTATTTCAAATCTATATTTTATTTTAGGATGGATCTGGCGATCACAATCTTTTGAATTTCCGATGTTCCTTCTCCAATCGTGCATAGTTTGGCATCTCTATAGTATTTTTCGACTGGAAAATCTTTGGTATATCCATAACCACCGAAAATTTGAACAGCATCATTTGCATTTTCCACTGCTACTTCAGAAGCATAATATTTAGCCATCGCAGATTCTTTGCTGCATTTTTGGTTTTTGCTTTTAAGGTCTGCAGCCTGGAAAGTTAACAACTTGGCAGCTTCCAGTTTGGTAGCCATGTCAGCCAATTTGAATGATATTCCCTGAAAATTAGCGATTGGCTGGTTGAATTGCTCTCGTTCTTTTGAGTAGGCCAAAGCAGCATTGAGTGCTCCTTCAGCAATACCTAGGCTTAACGCCGCTATAGAGATACGGCCGCCATCCAATACTTTCAGAGCCTGGATAAAGCCATCTCCAATTTCTCCCAGAACATTGTTTTTATGAATTCTGCAATTATCAAATATCAGTTCTGCAGTTTCAGAAGCCCTCATACCAAGCTTATCCTCTTTTCTACCACCTGAGAAACCCTCAGTACCTCTCTCTATCACAAAGGCTGTCATGCCATGTGAATCGCCGACTTCACCGGTTCTGGCAATAACCACTGCTATATCTCCTGAGATGCCGTGTGTTATGAAATTTTTAGAACCATCGATAACCCAATGATCACCATCCTGAACTGCTGTAGTTTTCATGTTGGCAGCATCAGAACCTGTATTAGGCTCAGTAAGCCCCCAGGCACCTATCCATTCTGCGGTGGCCAGCTTTGGTAACCATTTGTGTTTCTGTTCCTCATTTGCAAATTGAAGTATATGCCCTGTGCACAGAGAGTTATGAGCTGCCATTGAAAGGCCAATAGATCCATCCAGTTTAGATAATTCTGAAATGGCCGTCACATATTCATGATATCCAAAACCCGATCCACCATATTCCTGAGGAACAAGTACACCCATTAGGCCTAATTCTCCAAGTTTCTTAAACAGATCAATTGGAAACTCCTGGCTTTCATCCCACTTCATTTTGTAGGGTTCTATTTCTTTCTCTCCAAAGTCACGGATCATTTCAGCAATCATTTTTTGATTTTCTGAAAGATCAAAATTGACTCCTCCTTGAAGTTCTACATCTACCAAGTTCATGTTGTTTTTTTGTGTAAAGTAACAAAGTTATAAAATTCTTTTAGAACCCAACTAACATTCGTAAGGCTAAGTTCCCAATGAATTAACTTTTAACGAATATCGTATCTGACAGCCTTGTAAAATTTTTATTCTTCAGTTTAATAATACATTTGTACAATACAGTATTAAAATCTTAGTATTTCTACCTTAAAGAATTTATTTTTGGCTCTTCAAAAATTGAGTATTTAATTTCATGAAATTCGGTGTAACTGAAGTACTTGCTGAATTTATGATTTTGACATAAGCTATATAATTTCATCAAACCACAAAACAAATCAAATGGCCAACAAAAGAGTGTTGATCACCGGAGGTGCAGGATTCCTGGGGTCCCATTTATGTGATCGCTTCATTTCGGAAGGATTTCATGTAATTGCGATGGACAATTTGCTTACAGGAAGTCTGGACAATATTGAGCATCTAATGCCACTTAGCAGATTTGAATACTACAACAACGATGTGTCAAACTATGTTCACCTTTCCGGGGATCTGGACTATATTCTTCATTTCGCATCACCAGCCAGCCCTATTGATTATTTGAAAATGCCTATTCAGACCTTAAAGGTAGGCGCTTTAGGGACACATAACTTGTTGGGTCTTGCTTTATCAAAAAATGCTAGAATTCTGGTTGCTTCTACCTCCGAGGTTTATGGCGATCCCTTAGTACATCCTCAAAATGAGGACTATTGGGGTAATGTAAATCCGGTAGGTCCCAGAGGAGTATATGATGAAGCCAAAAGGTTTTTGGAGTCTATCACCATGGCATATCACACGTATCATAAATTGGAGACAAGAATAGTTCGGATATTCAATACGTATGGGCCAAGAATGAGATTAAATGACGGGCGGGTTTTACCAGCATTTATTGGCCAGGCATTAAGGGGCGAGGATCTTACAGTATTTGGTGATGGTTCTCAGACAAGATCATTTTGTTATGTGGATGATCTGGTCGAAGGTATTTTCAGATTGCTGATGAGTGACTATCCTAATCCTGTGAACATTGGAAATCCTGATGAAATAACCATTAAAGAGTTTGGAGAAGAGATTATCAAGTTAACAGGCACATCCCAGAAGTTAATCTACAAAGACCTTCCTGTTGATGACCCTAAGCAAAGAAAACCTAATATTGATAGGGCAAGGGAGATTTTGGGATGGGAACCAAAATATTCAAGAGCAGAGGGATTGAAACCTACCTATGAGTTTTTCAAAAAGAAAATTAAAGGAGAATAGACAAAATGGAAAAGAAAATTCTAGTTACCGGAGGGGCGGGATATATCGGTTCACACACAGTGGTGGAACTTATCGAAAGTGGATATGAGCCAATCATTATCGATAACTTCGTAAATGCTGAACCCAAAGTAATCGATCGGTTACAACAGATTGTTGGTAGAGAAGTGAAACTTTATGAGGGAGATTGTAATGATGAAGGCTTCATGAGAAGTGTTTTTTCAACAGAGAAAAATATTACCGGTGCTATTCACTTCGCCGCATATAAAGCTGTTGGAGAGTCTGTGGAACAACCTTTAAAATACTATGAAAATAACATAGGCTCGCTTTTGGTTTTGCTAAAAATAATGAAGGAGTTCAATGCACGAAATTTTGTATTCTCATCGTCGTGCACCGTTTATGGACAACCGGATAACCTTCCTGTAACAGAATCTACCCCCAAAAAACCAGCCGAATCCCCGTATGGTAATACAAAACAAATTTGTGAAGAGATCATTGAAGATTTTGTAAGAAGTGAATCTTCTTTTAGAGGTATAGCGCTCCGCTATTTCAATCCAATCGGAGCCCACCCTTCCTCTTTAATTGGTGAACTACCCATTGGGGTCCCAAATAATTTAGTGCCCTTTGTAACACAGACTGCGAGTGGGATTAGAGAGCATTTAACAATTTTCGGAGATGATTATGATACACCTGATGGAACTTGCATAAGGGATTATATCCATGTAGTTGATCTGGCCAAGGCACATGTTAAAGCCCTGGATTATATTGAGGGGTCAAATAAGGACAAACAGTTTGAATTATTTAATGTAGGAACTGGTAAAGGGAATACAGTATTGGAGGTGGTCAAAACCTTCGAACATGTTAGCGGAGAATCCTTGAACTATAAAATTGGTGATAGGAGGAGTGGAGATGTTGAGAAAGTATATGCTAACGTTGACAGATCAAATCAACTCCTGAACTGGAAGGCAGAACTGGACCTCGAGAGGTCCTTGATCGATGCATGGAACTGGCAAAAATCATTAGTTGAAAATGCAAAGTAAATTCCAAAAGAATATATTGATAACCGGAGGGGCAGGATTTATCGGATCCCATGTGGTAAGGTTGTTCGTAACCAAATATCCGGATTACAGAATTTGCAATCTGGATAAGTTAACGTATGCCGGTAATTTAGAGAATCTAAGAGATATCGAGCATCAAGACAACTATAATTTTATAAAGGGAGATATCACCGATCAGCAATTTATCTTTGATTTATTTGCAAAAGAAAAATTTGACGCTGTAATTCATCTGGCTGCCGAATCGCATGTCGATAGATCCATTAAAAGTCCAATGGATTTTATTTATGCGAATGTTGTTGGAACCGTTCAGTTGTTGAATGCTGCCAAGGAAACTTGGAAAGATACACAGAACGGTTTGTTTTACCATATTTCAACCGATGAGGTTTATGGTTCATTAGATGACGGAGGTTATTTTCTTGAATCAACACCTTATGATCCGCAATCTCCTTACTCAGCTTCCAAAGCAAGTTCAGATCATTTTGTACGAGCTTATCATAATACCTATGGTCTTCCAATTATAATATCAAATTGCTCAAATAACTATGGACCCAATCAATTTCCCGAGAAATTGATTCCTTTGTTCATCAATAATATAAAAAACAACAAACCCCTGCCGGTTTATGGAAAAGGAGAAAATGTTCGGGATTGGCTCTATGTGATCGATCATGCACGCGCAATAGATAAGATCTTTCATCATGGAACAGTGGGAGACACCTATAACATCGGGGGATTTAATGAGTGGAAAAATATAGATCTGGTCAAACTGCTATGTTCCATCATGGACGACAAACTTGGAAGGTCTGCCGGGACTTCGGAAAAGTTAATAACTTATGTTGAAGACAGGGCCGGTCATGATTTGAGATATGCTATTGACGCCAGAAAAATTATGGAAGAACTAAACTGGGAACCATCACTGCAATTTGAAGAAGGCCTTTCAAAAACAGTAGATTGGTATTTACAGAATACAGAGTGGCTAAATCATGTCACATCAGGCAGTTATAAAAAATACTATCAAGAACAATACGAAAAGAATGTTTGAAACAAAGTTTCATAATAAGGATTTAAATAATTATACTTTTTTAGTAACCGGAGGTGCGGGATTTATTGGTTCCAATATTGTTGAATATCTTTTAAAATATCAGGTTGGCAAGGTGAAAGTTCTTGATAATCTGTCTAATGGATTTTATAAGAACATTCAGGAGTTCGAAGACCATCCTTCATTTGAATTTATTGAGGGTGACATTCGTGATCTGGAAACTTGTATTAATGCCTCTAAAGGCTGTGATTATATTTTACATCAGGCAGCCCTTGGATCTGTTCCCAGGAGTATTAATGATCCCATTACCTCTAATGCGGTTAACATAGATGGATTTTTGAATATGTTGGTCGCTGCACGTGATTGCAAAGCAAAGCGATTTGTATATGCAGCTTCATCTTCGACATATGGTGATAGTCAGCAATTGCCTAAAGTTGAAAATAATATTGGAAGACCCTTATCTCCATATGCAGTTACCAAATATGTGAATGAATTGTATGCAGATGTATTTGAAAAAACATATGGCATCGATTGCGTAGGTTTGAGATATTTTAATGTTTTCGGGCCAAAACAAGATCCGAAAGGTGCTTATGCAGCTGTTATCCCATTGTTTATAGATGCCGTACTGGAGAACAGGCCCCCGGTTATCAACGGTGATGGTGAGCAAACAAGAGATTTTACGTTTGTAGAAAATGCTGTTGAGGCCAATATAAGAGCAGCCCTGGCCGATAATATTTCTTCACAGCAGAAAATCTATAACATCGCCTATGGTGAAAGAACTTCGCTTAATCAACTGATCAATATTTTGAAGGAAAAAACAGGAGCAGTATTTGAAGCTACCTATGGTCCTCCAAGGGTTGGTGACGTGAGGGATAGTTTAGCCAGCATTGAGAAAGCAAAAGAAGATTTTGGTTACGCTCCTCAAAAAGATATCCGACATGGTTTGAACGTGACGCTTGAATGGTTCAAGAATAATCAGGAGTTCATTAAAGTTCGTGCTTAACTATTAATCAATTCTTATAAAATGAAAGGAATAGTACTTGCAGGCGGTTCCGGCACCAGGTTACATCCAATCACATTGGCAATAAGTAAGCAGCTAATGCCCATTTACGATAAGCCGATGATCTATTATCCTTTATCAGTTCTGATGATGGCTGGTATAAAGGAAATACTTATTATCTCAACGCCTGACCATCTACCGTTATTTAAGGGTTTGTTGGGAGATGGTAGCAATCTTGGCTGTGAGTTCCACTATGCTGTTCAGGAAAGACCGGAGGGTTTGGCACAAGCCTTTGTTATTGGAGAAGAATTTATCAAAGATGAAAAAGTAGCTTTGATCCTTGGTGACAATATTTTTTACGGTACAGGATTGGAGGAGCTATTGAGAAGCAACAACGATCCTCAAGGTGGTGTTGTATTTGCATATCATGTGAATGATCCGGAACGCTATGGTGTAGTCGAATTTGATGAAGGTCATAAAGCAATTTCCATAGAAGAGAAACCTTCAAAACCTAAATCCAATTATGCTGTTCCCGGTTTATATTTTTATGATAACCTGGTTGTGGAGATCGCAAGAGAATTAAAACCAAGCTCTCGAGGCGAATTGGAAATCACGGATGTCAATAAGGCCTATCTGGAAGCTGGAAAACTAAAGGTTGGAATTTTGGATAGGGGAACAGCCTGGCTCGATACCGGTACATTTCATTCCTTAATGCAGGCCGGAACTTTTGTGCAAGTCATTGAGGAGCGACAAGGTCAGAAAATAGGGTGTATAGAGGAAGTAGCTTATAGAATGGGTTATATTGATGCTCAACAACTGGCTGACTTGGCAAAACCTCTTTACAAAAGTGGCTACGGCCAATATCTGATGGGTTTATTAGACCAATAGGGATCAAACAATCAAATTTGAAAAGGCTTTAATTTTCCATCGACCCTGTGTGCCGATTCATCCTGCTTATATCTCCTTTCAGCGGTTTGACCTGGTTAATTGTTCAGAACTTTCCTTTCTTTAAATTCCCAAAATAATTATCATGAATTGGTTGTGAGTATGCAACCTTTTGAAACTTTGGGCATCTTCTTATATAGAAGTGAAGATTAAGATAAATTGAAATGATCGTGAAAGGAGCAAAATTGACCATTAGTAATATTATCTTCTATGTTGAACATGGATGTTATGATATGCTTTCCGACTATCTGGAAGGAGCCAAGGCATATTACGCTAAAATCAACAATGGATTTCGTAAGATGGATGATTTTGAGTTTAGCGTAAGTGAGATCTTACTGGATAGTATGAAGGAAGGCAATGAGACTATCTCATATTCTGATATAATAAAGGTAAAAGCTACTTTGGGAGAATTTCAAGTAGAAGAGGATGGAATTGAAGAGAGTCAAATGAATTTACACGATACACATACGAAGCCATTTCTTGAGAAAAAAGTAAACATTGGATCCGTTAACGGGCATGTGCAGCAATTTTACTATGCTATGAAAATTGCCTTGACCCTGGAATTTATCAATCCCTTTTAGATTCATTTTTATTTCCCGCCTACCACAACCTCGGTCATTGAATCGATATCTAAATATTTTCTGGAAAGTTCCAGAATTTCCATTGCACTAAGGGCTTTGATAGTTTGGAAATAATCTTTATAAAAGTCATAAGTTAATCCGTGAAAGTGGATGGATTTAAACTTGTCTGCCAAAGAGAATGGAGTGGTAACATTTGATAAAAAAGATCCAAGCATATAGTTTTTCACTGTGTCGAGTTCTTCCTGACCAATGAGTTCATTCCTTAGAATATTTATCTCTTTATGAATTTCATCAATAGTCGCCTGCGTGAAATCTTTTTTGACATCAGTTCCAATGACAAAATAACCTTCATTCCTAAGGGAAACAATGCTGGAGTGAATACCATAGGTATATCCTTTATCCTCTCTGATATTTCTCATCAATCGAGATCCGAAATATCCTCCAAGTATTTCGTTCACCACCAACACTTTGATATAATCGGGATGATTTTTTTTGAATAGTAGTTTTCCTATCCTAATAGTTGATTGCAGACTCCCATCCTTCTCAATACACACCTCCCTATCATCGCTCAAAGGTTCAAATTGAATGTAGCTTTCTTCCTCTGTCTTTATATTGAATGATCCAAAATGCTCCTCCAGCAATTTTAGATCATTTCCATCAACTTTACCGGAAACAATTATTTCGACATCCTTGAAAAACCTCTTTCGATGTAACTTCACCAAATCCTTTTGATCAATGAGATCAATGTCCTCTGGTTTCAATTCTTTTCCGTAAGGATGATTCCCACCAAATAGTGCTTTTCTAAAAAGTTTAGCCCCAACAATATTATTCTTTTCATTGTCCAGCTTTAAACTTTGTTTTTTTATGTTTTTTAAAACAACTAATTCTTTTTCCGGAAAGGTTGGCTCAAAGATTATTTGTGACAAAAGTGGTAAAACATCCCGAAGATATTTTGTTAAAACATAAAGACTGATATTGCAATAATCGGCACTTGGATTCAATTCCAGAAAGGCCCCGAACTGATCAAGAAATACAGATATTTCATTACTATTCTTTTCACTGACTCCTTCACGCAGCATTTTTGTGGTGAAGAAGGAAGTGCCGTCCTGGGACTCAAACCACTTGCCAGCTTTAATAAGTATTTCGATTTTCACTACCGGCTGATCACCGGCGTTGATAAGGTGAAGCGGCACATTATTAGAAAGCCTGGTTGTTTTTGCTTCAACCAGGCTAAAAGGTTTTATTTCATTAAATTTTGGAGCTATAGCTCTCTCTAAATAATCCAATTTATTGATCTTCGGTTACAGCGTCTTGATTTTCTTTTTCAATGTTAAAAACCAAAGAAAAGCGTAACGTTTCGGCTAAAGGATGCTCCCTGGTTTGTGGTACAAGATAGGCAACATCCAGTCCAAATTTTTGATATCTTAATCCTAATCCTAAGGTGAAATATTTTCTGTCCCCTTTAACCGGATTCTCATAAAAATAACCGGCCCGTGCAGCAAAGACCTTATTGTACCAGTATTCAACTCCGAAATTAATAATGAATTCCTTAAGTTCTTCACTGAAACCATCAGGTGCATCACTGAATGATCCAAATATACCGCTTAAGAGTGACCTGTCCGGATTCTTCCCACTGGTTATCTGGCCATTGGAATCAACGATTGGAGGTGTTGGAACCAGTAATTTATTTAATTCCAAAGCGAAAGTAATGCTATTATAGGGATCCAGGTTGGAGGTGAATGCAGTTCCCAAACGTAGATTAGTTGGAAGAAAATCTCTATTTTCAGAACTGTTATAGGTTATCTTATTCCCTATGTTGGAAATAACGGATGCAAAGGTCAATTTAGATTCTTTGCTTCCAACCAATAAATCACTTGTATAATATAAACCGAAGTCAAGTGCCACCGCCGTACCAGGTTTGGTGTCGTTGTTCAACACGGCTATATTTCCTGAAAGATTTGAATAAATGAATTTGGCATTGGCTCCAATACTCAATTTTTCGGTTAATACCTGAGAGAATGTTCCCATAAATTCAAATTCCCTTGGATTGAATTGTCCTGTAGCCTCACCAGTCTCATCTCTCAATTGTATATCACCCAAATCAAAGTATCTTATGGATGCACCAACAACCTGTGTTTTACTAATTCTTTTATATCCGGATAAATAAGAAATGGACATGTCATTCACGATCTTATTTAACCATGGAGTATATGATAGTGAGAAACCAATATCTTTATTAATAAATGATAGCTTGGCTGGATTCCAATGTGAAGAGTTTGCGTCCGGAGAAGTGGTAGCTCCGACATCCCCCATAGCACTTGCCCGTGCATCAGGTGAAATCAATAGGAAAGGGACTGCTGTTGTGATCACTCTTCTTGCACTATCTTGCCCAATCACCACTCCCGTACCTGTTCCATTCTGTGCAAAAAGGTTATGCATCAAAAAAATTAAACAGCCTATGGCTAAAAATTTAAATTTTATCATAGAATTTTATTTTCCGCCCAAATATAATTAATTAATAATAACTAACTTTTGAAATTGCTGGTTTTTTGCCCCGTCCAAAAGAGACGTAACAAAAACTTTATATACGTATAAACCATTGCCCAGCTTTTCTCCATTATCCCTTCTTCCATCCCATTCAATGGTATTGATGGAGCCATTGCTATTGTCAATTCTTCTTTGAATTTTAGTGACCAACTGACCCTTTATTGAGAATATTTCAATCGTGATATCAAGACTTTCTCCAACCCTGTTATGACGAATGGTAAAGTTGGTATGAGTTGAGAGAGGATTGGGGTAGTTGGATACTTCTTTGAGTTTTATGAGGTTCTCATCAGACACAACAAAACGGATCTCTGCCTCATTGGAGTTATTGTAAGTATCCCAGGCTTTAAGTTTTATGGAATGTTCCCCTTTTTCCAATCCATTGATAGGAAAAGCAATCCATCCACTTTGAAAGCTATCTAAATCTGTTTGATAAAATTCGTTTAAAATAAATGTTGTCTTTTGATCCAATGTTGCCGTAATATCTTGACCAAGGCCAGCACTTGAAATATTAATGCCACTTTCATCCCTTAAATTCACCAGTAGCAAGGTATTACTTGAAACACTTCCTCCGGAAACAAATAAAGTGTCTTCCATATACAACTTTATTTCAGGGGGATTATTATCGGAACCTATGATTTTACTGCTTCCTCCAATTTTCAGATCAATATTGGCGCCGTTGCCGTCAATAAGATTCTCAAGGTTTTCAGTATACAAGCTGACTTTTCCACTGTCTATCAGATAAGAGATATTCTTTGGTACAATAAATTCAAGTGAAAAATCTCCATTGGCCACACTAACCCTACCTCGATAGATGATGTTATTTCTTTCTTCGTAAACCATAGATGGGCCGTCCGATCCTATTGTTTCAATGGTTGTTTTTTTATCAAAAACAGTGGCATACAAAATTCCGGTGTAGTCGGTTATTTTTGAATCACCCTGATCAAAAACAGCCCCTGAAAGTGTGATCTTATTCAGTGCCTTAAGTGTATCGGCCTCACCAACCGGTCTGCCGTTGATCTCTGTGATACGGGCTGCCCTCTTAGGATAGTTCAATTGCATCGAAGGATCACCAAGCAAGGAGAAGTTTCGGTTTTTGTTGTTGTCCAGGCTATTATTTTTGGTGCTCATAATAACATCTCCCAGTCGTGGATATTCTCCATCGGCTTGCTCAAAGACAGCATTATAAAAAGCTTTGTTAAGCAGCAGATTTGACCCGGAGAAAACCGGTCTGGAAGTCGTAACCATTGCAATGGCACCGCCATTTGGATTTAACAGAAGTTCCTCGGCTCCTGATCTCAGCAATGGATCATCATGCCTGCCAAACTCACAAGTTGCTGTTACAAATACCGGGAGCCTGTCATAGTTTTTCCAGGATTTTATGGTGGCTGTGTTTAAAACGTCTTCCTGGGCCAACTGTACTTCTCCACCATGTCCGGTATAATTGATAATAAGGGCACCTCGATTAACAGCATTATCTATAGCCTCTTCGAATCCGGTAGATATCTCACCGGTTGGCGTTTTTTCCTGATTGAAGGCGTCTAAATATATCTTATTAATATTGAATTGAGGGTAATTACTTTCAACGATCTCCGCAAGCTTTTCAGCATCCTGCTGGTGTTTGTTATTATCACCATCGTCGGCCGACAAATAAATTTCATTTCTCCAACTTCCTAATGTGCTTCTGCTTGAACCGTAATGAATTAGCTTGTTTACTACTATTCTGGCCTCCTCAGGATTGTTAACCGGCAGCCTTCCAACACCAATGTCCATCAAATAATTTTCAGATGGGTTTTCGGTCCACTCACCCTCGTCGTCATCCAGAAAACCAAAGTAATCATCTGAGGAATAAGTGCTGGTTGGATGAAGAGAATTTCTTGATTCGTATATTGGGATCTTATTAGCGTTACCCTCAAGGACATCCTTATAATCATAGGAAGAATCCCCGAAAAGAAGTAAATATTTCAACTCATTAGCACCACTGCCAGTTTCATAAAGGTATTTCATATAATCCCTGATGGCACTGATGTCCTGACTTCCTGATGAGAATTCGTTATATACTTTTTGAATATCAACGACTTTCACAGTAAGGCCATCATTAGAAGATCTGAAATTGGCCAGGCGCTCAGCTTCGGAATACAATGAATTGTCTGCTATGATAATGAGGTTGGCTGAACCACCTCCATGCAAGTCCTGATTATCAATTTTATGGAAGAAATCAGCCAGGGAAACATCCTCATTGAAAACACTGAATTCTTTTAAACTGCTTGTTTCAGCACCAAATGTGGCCGTGTTGGCCTGAATAGAAAAGATTTGAGACTTAGGTTCATAAGGATCGGTGACATCCCAAATTTTGGTGTTGACATTTACATTTGATATTTGGAATGTTGAATGGGCATTGCCCAGACTTTCAACGGACCTGAATAAAGTCTGATTATCGTAAAGTTTTAAATTTCGCTTAACATTGATGGACAGATAATTTAGATAGCCGAGGGATTCACTGTTGGTACTTGGTGTAAATGTTAAAGTCACTTTAGCATTATTCAAATCCCCGATGGAATTTGTATTGGCAATGAATGTATCTGTTTGATTCCTGCCTTTTAATGAATATTGACCACTGGCCACAGCCAGAAAACTTTGTTCGCCCAGTGTCAAACTATTTAAAGTAATATTGAAACTTGAGTTATTATCAAATGACTTGTAACTCATGGTGGAGACCTCAAGTTTAAAATTTGCTCCACCTGTCATTTCAGGAATAGCGAAGTCGAATGATTGATCTGCGGTCTTGAAGCGTTCACCATACCATACTCTTCCCGACCTCAACTTGTTTTCCAAAGTATTCTTATGAGCAATATGAAAATCATAAGTTGAAATCGATGGATGATTATTTCCGGCATTTTCTTGATTTTGAATCCTTAAACCATTTTCGTTCCCAACATTTAAGAAATAGTAAGCGGTATCGGAATAGATATTATGCTCATAATCAAAATTGTCTTTATCACTGTTGTATTTGAATTGATGAGGTCCTTTTGTGTAAAAAAGAATATAATCATTCTGATCAAAAGAGCCATCATCTTCACCACTAACAAAAATGGCATTTTCAGTGAGATCTTCCTGACGAGAGACACTGTTGCTCTGAGGAAGCATAGCGCCTCCATTTCCAAAAATCCTTATTTTCCGAGGATCGAGCGTGGCCATTGAAATGCCAGTGCTGTTCAATGTTGCATAATCAACTTTATGAACACCATCTTTCGTCACTCCGAACTTGAACCAATCACCATCAGCTAAAACTGAGCTTATTTGCTCCGTTTCACGCCTCTCCTGAGGCTGTCCGGTCTTTTTATATTTTATATCGAAAGAAACCAGTTTCAATGGAATGTCCAGGGTACTGTCATAAATTACCGGTGGGATTTCAATATAAGTGAAAGGCAATTTGTTTTGAACCAGTTCATATTTTTTTGTTCCGCTTTGTTCTGCGGAAATATGCTCTTTAACCAGTAACCTTTCCAAGTCCGTAAGTGGGGCGTAAACCTTGTTCATCACTTCAACCGTTTCCTTTTTTACTCCTGCCAGCTTTATTACTTTTAATGGGAATATACTTTCTCCCTGATGATAAACGGCACCATTAAAGCTTAGAGAAAGCTTATAATCTCCATTTTCATTTAAAATGCTTTCCGGAGTTTTCCAATCAATAGTGTGGTTTTCAATGCTCCAATCCTGCGCGCGGATCCGGTTGTGATGGAATGCACAAATGGTTAATACGATCAATATTACTTTACAAGGCAAACCCTTCATTAATATGCAGCTGCGATGAATTACTAAGTTAATAATACGAACGTAAAACCATGAATATTATGTAAATGTTCCTGATTTACTGATGATTTAAAATGAAAGCTAAATCAAAATATAACATAGCTGACATATTACCTGAATTAATTCCTAACAAAAAAGCGGTTAGAAATGCCTGATAAGCTCACATACAGAATAATAATAATTGGGATTCCCGATATCTTCAGACCTGCAATAAGTAGGATCGACAATCCGATCAAAACAAATTTTATTTTATTATCTGCCCAAGAAAAATTTTTGAACTTAAGTGCAATCATTTCAATATTGGCTACCATTAGATAAGAAAAAACTACAGTAATAATTAATAAAAGCCATTGAAGATCGATCAATTCACCAAGGAAAAAGTTTTCCTTAAAAACAAAAAAAGGAAAAGAACTAATAAACAATGCGTTGGCCGGTGTGGGTAGCCCTATGAATGAGTTTGATTGATTTTCGTCGATATTAAATTTGGCCAGCCGAAGTGCTGAAAAGAGGGCTATCAAAAAGGCAAAATAGGGGAGCCATAAAATACCGGATACCTGGTTTAACATCTCAAACATGATCATGGAGGGCAATACTCCAAATGTTATCATATCAGCCAGAGAATCCAATTGTTTCCCGATCTCAGAATGTGTTCTTAATAATCTGGCGAGAAAACCATCCAAAAAATCAAACACCGCTGCAGCCCAAATAAGCCATGCGGCATTGATTAAATTCCCATGAAGCGCCTCAATAGTACCAATACAACCACACAACAGGTTTCCCAAGGTGAATAGATTGGGTATATGTTTTCGAATTTCCAAGGATTAAGCAGTTTTGATAGCGCAGAAGGGATTGGTTAATTTTTCATTTCCAATGGTTGTTTCAGGGCCATGGCCAGTATAAACAACCATTTGATCACTCATAGTAAAGAACTTTTTATGAATACTTTCAATTAACGTATTGAAATCTCCGCCTGGTAGATCAGTTCTTCCTATACTACCCGCGAAAAGTACGTCGCCACCAATGCAGATACGCTGTTCTTCATTGTAAAACGCAATATGACCAGGTGAATGACCTGGTACAAAGACTATATCCAAAATTGAATTGCCAAATCTTACCTGATCTCCCTCATCTAAATATTCATCGACATCAGCTTCTTCATAATGAGCAAAACCATAGTTTGGAGCATATGCCTTAACTGCTTTCAGTATGGCTTCATCAATCCTGTGAATGTGTAGTTTAACTTGGTATGTATTTTTTACAAATGCATTGCCAAGCACATGATCTATGTGGCAATGGGTATTCAGCAAAGAAACTACCTTCAGATTATTTTCTGCTATAAAAGAACTTAGTGTTTCCTGCTCATGTTTCTCGTAGCAACCTGGATCAATGATGATACATTCGCCGGTTTCATCATATAGGATGTAGGTGTTTTCCATAAAAGGATTGAATACGAAGTTCTTTATTTTAATCATGATTGATCTCCAGAATTGAACCCTACAAAATGAGCCATTTATTACTACATTTCAAAATATCTTCTTTTAATTTATGACCATGGAAATAGACTATTTGATCATTGGCCAGGGTCTTGCAGGATCGATACTTTCTTATGAGCTCATTAAAAGGGGAAGGCGTGTTGTGGTTATGAATGATTCGAACGTTCACTCCTCCTCAAGAGCAGCAGCGGGAATTTTTAATCCCATCACAGGCAGAAAAATGGTAAAAACCTGGATGGCACATGAGTTATTCCCTTATCTAAGGACTTTCTATAAAGACTTGGAAACCACATTAAAAACGAAATTTTATCATCCGACATCGATTTACAGACCGTATATTTCCATTGAAGAACAAAATGAATGGATGGGGAAAAGTGCTATGGAAGACTATGCTCCGTTTATTCATCATAATTACCTCCAACCAGTTTATAAAGAATTCGTTAATGATGATTACGGTGGACTGGAATTAAAGCAAGGTGGGTATGTTGATACAAAAAAATTGCTTGATTCTTATCGAAATTTGCTCATTTCAAAAAATGGTTACAAAGAAGAATATTTCGATGAAGCGAAACTTGAATTTGAAGCAGATGGTTTGAAATATGATGGGATCAGTGCCAGGAAAGTTATTTTTTGTGATGGGCCGTCCGGGAAGGATAGTAAGTTCTTTTCATGGTTACCTTATAGAACAGTTAAAGGTGAAACCTTGATTATTGAACCGGAAAAGGATTTTTCTGTTATATTTAACAGGGGTGTTTTTATTCTGCCAACTATACAAGGCACTTATCGTGTTGGTGCAACTTATGACTGGAAGGACACTTCTCTGGAGGTAACGGAATCCGCAAAAAAACAGTTGGTTGAGAAATTGGATCTTTTACTAAAAACAAAATATAAGATAATAGATCAAGTGGCGGGACATAGGCCTGCTACGAAAGATAGAAGACCATTTGTAGGTCAGCATCCTGAAATGGGAACTTTATGTATATTTAATGGTTTTGGAACTAAGGGAGTTTCACTGATTCCTTATTTCGCGAAAGAATTTTGCGATTTTTTAGAATGTAATAAAAACCTAAATAACGAAGTGAATATAACTCGTTATTTTTCGTTATATTGAAATTAGAAGATAATTTAAACTTTAGTATGGCTGTGAAGTTAAAAAGGAGTTTGTTTTTTGTTGCAGCGTTGTGGTTTTTAATTAATCCTGCCAGTGCCCAACAATCGATTGAATCATTTGGCAAGAACAGGGTACAATATAAAAATTTTGAGTGGAGATATTATAGTACGGATAATTTCGATGTTTATTTTTACGAAGGTGGATCCGACCTCGCTCAAATTGCCGCAAGATACCTTGAAGATGAGTTTGACAGAGTAACCGATGTATTAGGTTATTCGCCCTACTCAAAAACCAAGCTATTTCTTTATAATTCGGTTGTGGATTTGCAACAGAGTAATGTTGGTTTGAACGAAAACAACTTTACGGTTGGTGGTCAGACCAACTTTGTAAAATCACAGCTGGAATTGGCTTATCCAGGAACAGTCAGCGAATTCAAAACAGAACTTGTTTACAGGTTTTCACAAATGCTTGTCAACGATATGATGTTTGGTGGAAGTTTAACTGATATGTTTCAGAACGGTATTTTATTAACACTTCCCGATTGGTTCATGGATGGAGCAGCTGCTTATGCCGCAGAAGGATGGAGCGTCGAAATGGATGATTATGTAAGAGACCTGTTCACCAATAGAAAATTCAAGAAGCTTTCCAGATTCCAGGGAAGGGAAGCCACGCTGATCGGGCAATCGATCTGGAACTTCATAGCGGAATATTATGGACGAAGCAATATCTCCTATATCTTGAATCTAACCAGAATCATCCGTGATGAAGAGAAAGGTATTGCCAATACACTCAGCATTCCTTTCAAGAGATTTATAGTAGAATGGGAGCGATACTATCATGACATGGCTTCGAAAGTGCAGCAGAACTATCAAGCCCCTCTAGCTGATGAGAAACTTCAAAAAAAGAATAGAAAAGGATTGGCTTTTAGTCAAGTGGCTATTAGCCCTGATAGTAAGTATATAGCTTATGTACAGAACAATCATGGGCGATATCGTGTGGTTCTGCAAAATAAAGAAAACGGTAAGTCTAAGGTTATATTTGGCGGTGGTTATCAGGTCATCAACCAGGTGGTAGACTATGATACACCAATTTTAAGTTGGAAAGATGAAAATGTATTGGGCATAATTGGTACTAAAAGTGGTAGGAACTATTTATGGCAATATGATGTCAATTCGAAAAGCAAAATAAAAAAGGAACTAGGACGATTTAATCAAATAAAGAGCTTTGATTTTTCATCCAGCGGGAATCTTGTGGTTATGAGTGCTGATATCAACGGAAGGAGTGATATCTTTATCATTAGCCTTAAAAGAAATGGATTGAAAAGAGTGACGAGCGATATTTATGATGATGTGGATCCAAAGTTCATCCCCAACACTAAGCAGATAGTTTTTAGCTCCAATAGAACTACCGACACTTTAAATACAAAAACGAAGGAATTTAAAGATATTGACGACAATTATAATTTGTTTATCTACGACATTGATACAACGAAAAATGTCCTTTTCAGAGCCACAAATACATTGAGCCATGATGTCAAGCCGCTTCCCTTGAATGGCAATGATATTTTTTACTTGAGTGACCAGAAGGGTATTATCAACCTCTATAAGTATAGCATCAGCGATAACCTCTTTGTTCAGATGTCGGATTTTAATCTGAACATTCAGGATTATGATATCGATGTTAATTCAGGTGATGTGACCTTTATTGCAACAAATAAAGGCGATGATTTTGTGTATCTTAAGAAGAACTATGATTTCAACAAAAGCATCTTTACATCCCCAACCAGAAGGCAGGAGGTATTGCAAGCGAAATATATTTCTCAGAGAATCAATGTACTCAATCAACAACAAAAGGAAGTTATCAATAACGAAACAGAAGAAGAATTGATCGGTGATGATCAAATTGAGATTGTTCCTGAGGAGGAGGTAGATACGGATATTATAGACACCGATAATTATGTTTTTGATAAGGATGTTGAGAAGAAGGAAAAAAATGATAGTCCCATAAACAATTCTTTCCTATCAAATTACAGAAAGATCCAAAAGGAAAGTAAGATACTCGGACCTTTACCTTATGAGACGAGATTCAGTGCAGATAACTTAATTACTTCATGGGTAATAGATCCTATGAGGGGTTTTGGTATTCAGATAGAAGCCCAGATGAATGACATGCTGGAAAATCATAGATTTTATGGTGGAATTCTGGCAATTACCGATTTAAAAAACAGTGATCTTTTCACAGAGTATCAGTTTTTAAAATATAAACTTGATTTCAACGCCAGATACGATCGAAAAGTGATATTCAGGGAATCAAATAGCGACAATGCTATTTCTCAAAGATATACGCTTAACAAATTTGAAGTAGGTGTTTCCTATCCGATTAGCGTTACTTCGAGGATCAGTATCTCTCCTTTCTATGCACAAACACGTTCGTTCGATCTGGATGATGATCTTTTGCTACCTGGTCCTGTAATTGAGCCAATTGATACCAAGGCGCAGTATGGTGGTGGTAAAATTGAATTTGTCTATGACAACAGTGTCACCAATGGATTGAATTTATATGAAGGAACAAGAGCAAAAGCCTCTTTTACCAGGTATCAAAGCTTGAATGATATAAAACCAAGTTTCAGCAAATTAACAGTTGATATCAGGAATTATCAGAAGATCCACCGAGAATTTATCTTTGCCACCCGTTTCTTTTATGGAAGGTTTATGGGGGATGATACACCACGCTTCTTGTTGGGCGGTATGGATAATTGGTTATTCAAAAATACCGATTCCCAGGAATCCAACGATCCTTTGGCTATTGAGTCGGAGCGAGATAATAGCAATCTGTTATTTTTGGAATATGTGACCAACCTCAGAGGATTCAATTACAATAAATTCAACGGTACCAATGCGGTATTATTTAATGCTGAGTTGAGGTTGCCTATTGTCAAATACCTATCCAGCGGACCAGTCTCATCAAATTTTTTACGTAACCTGCAGTTTGTTGGATTCTTTGATATAGGTTCTTCATGGAATGGAAGCAAATTATGGCCGGATGAGAATAGCTTGAATAGAGAAGTGATAAGAGCCGATGGATCTCCTTTTGAGGCTGTGATCGATAATTTCAACAGTCCATGGCTGTCGAGTTATGGAGCCGGAATGAGGACAGTACTCTTAGGTTACTATATGAAATTTGATATAGCCTGGCCTGTGGAAGATTATGAAGTAAAATCACCTAAATTTTATGTGACGCTAGGCTACGATTTTTAATCCATTTTTACTTTTTCGACAAATAAACTGCTTAGAGGGTTGAATTGCTGTATGGATAATTCTTCTTTAGCAATTTTTAAGCATCCAATTGGGTAATCAATTATTCCCCGGCATTCTTAATAAATTCATTATTTTAGCGGTTATTATTAAAAACCATTGACTTAAACCTTCTTAAGAAAGTACATGATCAAATCGATGACAGGCTATGGCCTTAGCAAACTTGATGATAAACAGATTGGCCTGAGTGTTGAAATAAAAACGCTGAACTCAAAGTTTCTCGATGCAATAGTCAAATTACCAAGAGAATTTTCCGATAAGGAGCTTGAAGTCAGGAATATGTTATCAGATAAGCTTATTAGAGGTAAAGTGTCTATAACAGTTACTTATGCCAAAAAAGAGGATGCGTCGCCAAAGGTTGCCATCAATGAAAATTTGTTCGGTGTTTATTATCATCAGTTGGAAAAGCTGGCCAACGAAAGTGGAGCAAACCAAAACGATATTTTCAAACTGGCGCTTCAAATGCCGGATGTCGTGGTCAATGAACTATCTGATGAAGACCTGGAAGAAGAATGGAAACTACTTTCTGAATCTATCAATGAGGCACTTGGTAAATGTGATGCTTTTAGAATAAGCGAAGGTTCCGTATTGAAACAGAAACTGGTCCAGTATATTCAAAACATTCAAAGTTGGTTGAACAAAGTGAATGATCAGGATCCGAAAAGGGCCGAATCGATTAAAGAGAAGATCAGCCAAAAAATGTCAGATCTGATAGGTTTGGAAAATGTTGACCAAAATCGGTTCGAACAAGAACTCATATATTATATTGAAAAACTGGATATCAGTGAAGAAAAGGTTCGCCTAAAAAGTCATCTGGACTACTTCCTACAGGTAATTGAAAGTGATCAGTCTCAGGGTAAAAAACTGGGCTTTATTTCCCAGGAGATCGGCAGGGAAATCAATACGATCGGATCCAAAGCAAATGATGCAGTAATCCAACGTTATGTGGTGAGCATGAAAGAAGAACTGGAAAAGATCAAGGAACAGCTATTAAACATTCTTTAAGATAAACCTTTCAAAAGATTTAAAACTTTTTTATTCTTCAACACTTCAACACTTCAACACTTCAACACTTTTTATCAATTGCCTCATTTAATATTAGGCATCGAAAGTCTCATTTTAATAGATACGGTACGAATACCAATGATAACCAGGATGGAGATGATGTAATTGAGATTCAGGTCCAGATTGAAGCTATTCAATATAAAGAAAATAGCTCCACCAGCTAAGCAGGCCGTTGCATAAATTTCCTTTCTGAATATCAGCGGGATTTCATTACAAAGTATATCCCTGATGACACCGCCAACAGTCGCGGAGACCATACCCATGATGATGGCAAAAACCGGTAAGATATCCACTAAAAGCGCTTTTTGAATTCCCAGGACCGTGAAAACACCAATACCAATGGTATCGAAAATGAATAATGTTCGTCTCAGTTTAACAATGTATCTGCGAAACAAAAAAGTGGATAGGACACCCAATACAATCGCCCATATATAATACATATCAATTAACCAGGTAATTGGATGAAGGTCCAGCAGAAGGTCTCTGACGGTTCCACCTCCCACTGCGGTGATGAATCCAATTACGCTGGCCCCAAAAAGATCCAATTTCTTTTCAGCGGCCGATATGGTTCCGCTGATCGCGAAAACAAATGTCCCAATCAGGTCTAAATAATAAAGAAGATCCATTTTTGTATGACTCTTTAAAATTTGGCCTAAGATTAGATAATTTACAGCAATAAAAAAAGCGCTACAATTCTGCAGCGCTTTCATTTTGTTGTGAGTAACATTAGTCTCTTTGAACCATCACCCTGGCCCGTGTAGATGTCTTACCTTTTGAGACCTGGACAAAATAAACACCAGTGGGATGGTCAGTTGTATTCCATTCAAATTGGTGATGCCCGGCTTTCAAACGTTTGCTATTAAGTACAGTATGGACTTTTTTACCGAGCTGATCATAGATTTCTATTGAGACCTTTGTAGGGTTTTCCAATTGGAAATTTATGTTGGTGATGTGGGTTGACGGATTCGGATAAATCTCTAGACCTGTTAAAGTAAATTCATTTATCTTATTCAACTCTTTGACGGCCTTTTCCCATTCTTCAGTTTTTGGTAACTCTAAGCTTTGTGTTGGAGTGCTATCTTTCTTATTTAAGGTTTTAGTTTGAATTAATACAACTCCATCCTTTGCTCTGTCACCGTATTTCTCAACGGCAACAGATCCCTTGAGCACATTGATACTTGCAATATTATCATCTACGGGAAATTTTTTCAGATTTTTCGCATCGATTTCAATATCATTTATAAAATATAAAGGTTGAGCTTCCGCTTGCGTACCTCTGATTACAACTTTACCGTTTGGTGAAAATTCAAAGGAATTTGTTCCATTAGACTGTTTTAAAGATATGGAATCCCGGGCTTCATAGCTGATACTATATTTTGCAAGGTTTGGAGAATTTGCTTTTATTTTAATGGTATCGCTCTGAATAACGAGTTCTTCATATACTTTCTTCGGTTTCTTACGGACGGAATCTACTTTAATTACTTTTTCATTTTTTTTCTCGGAGCTCTTTGAAGTAATCACCACTACCCCATGCCTTCCCTTTTGGCCATAAAGCTCCAAAGCCTTTTGATCTTTGAAAACAGAGATGCTGGCGATTTCATGAGGATCAATTTCACTCACCTGTTTGCAACCTTCACATCCAATCTCTTCACCATCTAGTATAAATAGTGGTTGGTTGGTTGAATCGGCCTTTTTTATGGGATAAAATCGAGCAACAGCTTTGTTTGTGCTTTTGACATTTTGATCGACAGCATTCTCTTCTCCTTGCTCCTTTATATAAATGGATTCATCTTCCTTTTTTATGTAGATAGATTGAACCTTTTTTTTCTTTTTAAGAGAATCGATTAACTCATTTAGTTTTCCGTCAATGACCTCAATCATTTTCCTACCCAGGGAATCAGATGATAAGTTTGTTTTTTCCCTGACATTTTTCTTTGATACAGATACTTCTCCCTTAAAAGTGATCTTTTCAGCGGAAACATCATATTCGGTTTCAGACTTGCTTCCGATTGACAATTCAGGGTCAACGGAATCTTCAAGAGTTATACTAGCGGTATTTGTGGTAACTGTGTTAATAGCGCTCCCAGATTTATTTCTAAGAATAGCATATTCATTGTGATGCTCCAAGTAATATTCATCGGACAATATTTCAACCATATTTACCCTGGCCTCATGATCTTTTCCCCAATGAAGTATGATGTGAGTGGTTTTTGCCCCTCTAAACTGGTCCATCCTCTCGCTTTCTTTTAGCGCTTTCAAAGAACCAAAGCTTTCACCATCAACAAGGACTTTAATATTGCTAGTCATCCAATCCTTCAACTCTAAGGATGGAGTTATAATTGTTGTGTTTTTACTATGAATGATGACTTGGTCAGCTTTCACCATAAAATCTTGTTTAGTCTGATTTTCTGGCTTGTTTTCATTCATTGGATTTTCAATCGGATTGATAAGATACTTATCTCTTTCCGTAGCCTGGCCAAAAGAGAACCAAATAAGACTTAATAATAGTATTGTGCCAATGGCAAATCTTTTATGCAATGATTTTTTTACGTTTTCCTGTATGTTCAATATTCTCAAAATCCGGGTGGTCAGAGTACCTCCCTTGTTTGTTGCAGCCATAGTTAATAATGGTTTACTTGATAATTTCTTTTCCTGAATAATGGTGAGTGCCTGCGCGTATTTCAAGGGATCACCACAATGTCTGACTGTAGCGTCATCACAACAATGTTCCCTTTCAATATGTATGCAATGTGAAATCCACCAAATAGTCGGATTATAGAACATGACGATTTCGATCAAGGATTGCAGCAAATTTGTAAAGTAGTCAGCCCTTTTGATATGAATAAGCTCATGGATGATCAACGTTTCCACCTGGTCAGCCGGCATACCTGTCAGCATACCTACCGGTACCAATATAATTGGTTTGAGATGACCAAGGGTCACAGGTGTGTTGATCATAGCTGATTCATAAATAGCGACAACTTTGGTTAATTTCAGCCTTTCCTGTAACACAGTTAGTTTGTCCTGCCAATGTTCATCCAATGGTTGCAGATACCTGGTCCTTAACCGCCTTAGATAAACGAAACCGCCGGCAAACCTTAGTGTCAATATAATTGTTCCTAAAATCCAGCAATAAAATAGTACAGGCATAAAACCCTCTATGCTTTGGTGCATGCTTTGAAAATCAAAAATTGATTTTTTCTCTTTTTCTTGCGAAGCCGAGAGCAACTCAAGCATTTCGTTGTTCATACCTGCCGTTGAGTTTAAAAAAACAAGATCAGCTTGCTTCTCCTGCAGCATATACTGCTCATAACGTTGGTTGAAATTGTATCCGGCCCACAAAAAGGTAATCATGAGTGCGAGTAATGATAACCTGTACCTTGTTGAGGCATTCAACTTTTTGCCAAATATGAGCACTACATAAAGCAGTAAAGCGACGATCAGACCTTGCCATAATGAGTCGATCAAGACCCATCCAAAAGCCTTTAGAAATGGCTCCGGTAGATTAAGTTCCGCGAAGCTCATGAGTTACCTCCCTTCTCAAGATCGTCCAAAAATTTTCTAAGTTTTTCAATTTCTTCCGGACTTGATTTTGATCTGCCCAATGCGTGCATCACCATTTCCATGGCAGAACCCTTGAAAGTGGTTTCAAGAAATTTATCAAAAAGCCTTGTCTGAACTTCTGTCTCTTTTAAGGCAGCAGTATATTCATGAACCTTTCCGGATTCAATTCTGCTGATAAGACCTTTCTCAAACATTCTTTGCATTTGCTTTAAGGTAGTAGTGTAACCCACCTGCTTCTTTTTAGAAAGCTCTTCATGGACAAAACGAACACTGCAAGGTTCGTTTCCCCACAATACACGAAGTATTTCTAATTCAGCCTCGGATGGTTTGTCTGCTCTTTTCGCACTCATAATAACAGATTTTTAAACTTTCGATCAAATATAAACGACATTTGTCGTAATACCAAATATTTCTACGACAAATGTCGTTTTTTGTTCAAAAAAAATCAGGAACCCTCTTAAACGCTCCTGATTCTCTTGTTATAGCTTATGTTTTTAAACTAACAACCTATCATTATCTAGCTGGCTTGAAGTACACCACTGAACTTTTCTTTGTATGCAAAAAGCAGGTATACTTGCAATATTGCAATAATCAACCCACCACCGATAGTGGCGATATCTAAGAAAACGTGAAATAGAATGATATTAACTGTGATTGGTGCTAATAGAAGTAAGGCTAACGGTACATATTTGTTGATTACCAATAAAAGACCTGTTCCTACCTCAACAATAGCGACAACAGTCATGATGTATCCCGAAGCCACTAAAGCATCCATAAAGTCTTTAGGTGCTCCGGTCATTTCGAAAGGAGGCATGAATTGAAAGAATTTGTTAAGGCCAAAAAGTAATAACATCAGGCCAAGCAGGATACGGGCAACTAGTGTGATTTTAGATTTCATAATTCACAATAATTTAGGGTTAGTTAGAAGATTAATTGAGAAATAAGTTACGAAAAAATTCATAAATATATGTTAGGACATATATTTATGAATTAATATGTTGATAATCAGATTGTTGTAATCTATCCTGAAATGATCAAGCTGATTTTTAGTATATATGGATAAAAACTACCTTATCAACAATAGGGATCAATTCAATTTTCCTATTTATTAATAACAGAGTTTAGCCCCTTAAGTAGGGACTCTATGCTATCAAATTTTAAGTGATCTTGTAGCCTATTAACCTTCCATTCATAGTCATTCCCGCTTTTGGTAATTTTGATATTCATAGTTTCGTCATTGTCAACCACCGCGTAACCCATTCTGTTGAGGGCATGTTTTGTCCAGGTAAAATAAGGTTCAGGACCCTCTAACCCTATTGTTTGATGAAATGCCCTCTTTACTGCAAACCGGCCGGTTTGCAGATCGAAATTAAAATTGTCATGATCAAAAGTCTCCTGTAGGGCATTTTTAAGCACGAGGTCTTCTGGAATTCCTACAACGATGGGTAGACAGCAAGTTGCCAGCCATAACTTGTCTGCGGAGAATAAGGCGAGATCCAATTCATGTGTTGAGATCAGGATGGCCTTGTTGGTTTCTTTTGCCAGTGATTTTAAAAGATTGATGATTTCCAGTCTGTTATTTATATCCAAAAATGCCGTTGGTTCATCCAAAATCATGATTTCCCCATCTTGAGCCAGTGCCCTCGCAATCATGACTTTTTGTAGCTGGCCATCACTCAATTCCATGGCATTAAGATTTGATAGGGCTGCAATATTTGCTTGGTCGATAGCCCAGTCTACCTTTTTCCAATCTTCTTTTGAAAGTTTGCCACTCCAGTTGGTATAAGGATAACGACCCAGGGAGACCAGATCATAAACGGTCATCATACCTGTATTGATTCTTTCTGTGAGAACCAGGCTGATATTTTGAGCAATTTCTATGTTGCTGAGTTTGGAAATAGATTTACCATTGATAAAAACATCTCCGGAAAGTGGTTTGATGATCTTGGATATTGTTTTCAACAAGGTCGATTTTCCCACACCATTTTCTCCTAGCAAACAGACCAGTTCACCTCGTTCCATAGAAAGATTTATACGATCAAGTACCGTCCTGTGTCGCTTACCGGATTGGTAGCCAATTTGTAGATCCTGCGTATATAAGGGCACTGTATTGCTTACCTTTCTATTCATCCTGCGAAAGAATTCCTGATGTTTCGTTTTCTTAATATGATCCAGATGATGACCGGTGCCCCAACCAATGAGGTGATAGCATTGATGGGCAATACGTATTCACTTCCAGGTAACTGGGCTACCATATCACAAACTAACATAATGGCCGCACCCACGAAAATAACAGCAGGAACCAGCAACCTATGATCTGAAGAATTGAAGAGTAATCTTGTTAAGTGGGGCACTGCCAAACCAATGAATGCAATTGGCCCACAAAATGCGGTGACTCCTCCAGCCAATAAACTGGTGCTGAATATAAGCCAGAACCGTGTTTTTTTTAGTTTCATGCCCATACTCTGAGCATAATTTTCTCCCAATAATAAAGCGTTTAGTGGCTTTATAGAAGTCAAAGTAATGATCAAACCTAAAATAGCAATAGGAACAAAGGCATTAAGTTCTTTCCAGCTAAGACCTCCCAGGCTTCCAAAGGTCCAGATCAGGTACGCCTGAATTTGTTCCTTATCACTGAAGAATTGTAAAATGCTTACCAAGGCACTGGTAGCACTCCCAAACATGAGCCCCACGATCAAAAGGGTCATGCTATTTTTAATTCTTATTGAGACAATAACAACTAATACGAGGACTAAAGCTGAGCCGATGCTGGCGGCAATAATGGTAAGCCAATGTCCAAATGTTCCTGAATATAGAATCACACTTCCAACCATATGCCCTGCCATCACTAAAAGCGCTACACCCAGACTTGCTCCGGAAGTAATGCCAAGTACAAAAGGTCCTGCCAATGGGTTTCTGAATAGCGTTTGCATTTGAAGACCACTAACAGAAAGTGCTGCTCCGGCCAGTGTAGCTGTAATAGCTTTAGGAAGCCTGAATTGCCAAATGATATTGATCCATGATGATTTGGTTCCTTCCATACCCAATAAGATCTCCCCAACCTTCCATACCGGAATCTTGACGGATCCGATTGAGATGTTTGCCAAAAACAAAACCAATAGGATCAAGGGAAAACCAATTAGCAAGAAAAGCTGCGACTTATTTTGGTTGGTCATATATATCGTATAAAAGTTACCCCAATTAGCTCAAAGGCACTACCTTAATTTTTCATAAAAATATAAATTATGGTCAGGCAACAGTTGCGGATGTAGAATTTTTATAAGATCAGCTAAGACAATGTCAGGTCTGGCATATCCTAATTCCAGAAAGGTAGAGCCTCCTTTTTCTCCGACTTTAGCATTATAGCTGTACACATTTCCATTTTTAAATGCAGAAAATGAAGCATATCGCTCATCAGATTCCCTGATCTCCTTCAATGATTTATAGGAACCGACGCCGATCCAGTAATCTGCGGTATTGGCCTTTTCATAAACCGTTTCAAAACTCAGCTTCAGACTTCCACTTATATCATTGGTCTTCCATAAATAATCTCCCCTTGCATCTGACAAAAATTTGGCACCGAAATTTTGACCACCAGGCATATACCAGACATCGCCATAGACAATGCCACTATAGACGGTTGGTAATTGATTTATTTTAGAGGCTATGGAATATAAAGAATCATAGTTATGTTTAATTTCATTGAAGACCGAATCAGCCTTTTTCTCTAGATTGAAGAATAAGGCCATAAATTTTATCCACTCAGCCCTTCCCAATGGTGTCTCCTCCATATAATCTGCATTGATCACCAGCGGAATGCCTGCTTTTGTAATACTTTTATATTTGTCATAATTATTGCCCATAGCAAAATCTATAACCACACCCGGGTCAAGTTCCATCAGCATTTCAATGTTTATTCCTGCTTCCATACCAATATCAGTGACCCCACCTTGATCGATCAATTTTCTGATGGAGGAAGATGAAATATAGTCAGTATGAGGGAAACCGATCAGTTTTTCCGGAATGCCCAACATATCCAGAGCAGGTAGATGACTGGTTGAAGTACAGACAATCCGATCAAGTGGAATTTCGATGACCTGAACATTTTCATCATGTTCGGGTACTTCAGCCCCCCTTTGAACTAACAAATATTCAAAGCCATGATCAGCACTTTGCCAGGGGAGGGGTATTTTAACTTTCTTGTAATGATCAAAATAGGAAACCTTAAAACCTGTAGCAAAATCTACCTTCGTTTCATAGATCTCAACTGATTCCAAGATTGAGGAAGTGGTTACCTTTTTTTGATTATCCGGAATACACCCCTGATAAACTAGTGAGATCGATACTGTTACAATGAGAATACTGTATTTTTTTAACATTGATGAGTTTGCTTAGGAGATTGCGCAAGATACTCTTAATTATTATTTGACTTATAAAGTTAACCTCCGAATTCCTCTTGGATTAAGGTTTTAATCAAAAATATTCTTATTATAGATTAAGAATCTCAGCCTATGCGTCTGAAATTTACCAATTTACAATACCCATGGTTAGTCAGGAAACATTTTGTTTCATACAAAACATTTTTTTGGGAGAGGTATTTTTTGTTGCTATTTGTTTCAATTTGTTTGCTTGGGTGTAGAAAAACTTCTAATGAAAGTGGATCCCAGACTGACAAGAAGGCTATTGTTCAGGAAGCAGTTGATTACGATTTAAGTGAAATAAGCAAGCGAGGAAAAATCATTGCCATTGTTGATAATAACACAACCAGTTATTTTTTATACAAAGGTAAGGCCATGGGATATGAATATGAATTGCTCAAAATGCTTGCCGATGAGCTTAATCTTGAATTGGAGCTTAACATAACCACGGATATTGATGACACATTTTCTAAATTAAATGAGGGTGAAGGCGATATCATAGCATTTAATTTAGCTGTAACTAAAGAAAGGGCGAAGCGGGTCAATTTCACAACACATCACAGTACTTCCAGACAGGTGCTTATTCAGCGCAAACCTATTGGTTGGAGAGAAATGAAAAAACACCAGATTGAACAAGCTTTGATTCGAGATCCCATTGAACTGATTGGTAAAGAAGTTTATGTGAGGAAGAGTTCTTCCTATGCCCACAGATTGCAGAATCTATCTGAAGAGATCGGTGGTGATATCATCATCGTGGAGGAATTCGGTAATATGAAAACTGAAGAGTTGGTTAGAAAAGTGAGTGATGGGGAAATCGATTATACAGTAGCGGATGAAGATGTTGCAATGGTTAATGCTTCTTATCATCCAAACATTGATGTGAAAACAGCCATCAGTTTTCCACAAAGAATAGCATGGGCGGTCAGGAGAAATTCACCTGAATTATTAAATGCCATTAATCAATGGATAGCGGATGTTAAGAGAAAGCCGGACTACAACGTAATTTATAATAGATATTTTAAAAGCAACAAGGCGCACGTGGCGAGAGTGAAAAGCGAATTTTCATCTATTGGTGGAAACCATATTTCGATATATGACAGCTTGATCAGGGAAGGAGCTACGAAAATTGGTTGGGACTGGAAATTACTGGCAGCACAAATCTATCAGGAATCTCGATTTGACCCAAAAGCTAAATCCTGGGCTGGTGCCATTGGACTCATGCAACTTATCCCTGAAACAGGATCTATCTACGGCGCCATTGACCTGGAATCACCACAAGAAAATATTGATGCCGGAACCAATTATTTGGAGTGGTTGAGTAAATTGTGGTTGTCTCGTGTTAAAGACAAACAGGAGAGGATAAAGTTCATTCTTGCCTCTTTTAATGTCGGGCAAGGCCATGTGATGGACGCGCAGCGCTTGGCGGAAAAATATGGGAGTGATCCTGAAAGATGGGATGACAATGTAGAAAAATACCTACTTCTCAAATCCGATCCAAAGTATTTCTCTGATCCTGTAGTTGGCTCAGGTTATTGCAGGGGACTTGAGCCTGTTAAATATGTAAGAGAGATCCTACACAGGTATACTCAGTACAATCAACTTTTTGCTGTCAAGGAAGCACTTTAGTTTTTATCAAGCTTATTAACAATTTCTTCAAAATTAAGATACTGCCACTTCTCTGATATTTCCGGATCCTTCATTATTTCATCCATGATGGATTGTTGCCTAATACCCATTTCAAGTGCCTTGGCATATGGAGCATCAGTAAAAGTAACCATTGAATATAAAGGAACCCAGCGGTCGGGAAAAGCTTCATGCAACCTACTTTCAATTTCCTTTCTTAGTAGAAAATTAGTGTCGGCTACTTTATCACGCATTTCGATAAAATTTTTCAAAGCCAACTCACTAATAGCATCTGCATCGGGTTTTCTGGATTGCTGAAATGCAGGTAAGAATTCGGTCCAATTGTCTCCATATTCCGACATCATCTTATTAAAAATCTGACAATCTTCAAAACCGCAATTCATTCCCTGTCCATAAAAAGGTACTATAGCATGTGCTGCATCTCCTATAATAAGTGCTTTCTCTTTTACCCAAGGGTAGCAACGGACAGTGACCAAAGAGGAGGTAGGGTTTTCAAAATAATCTTCAACCAAGTTTGGCATCAAGGGGACAGCATCTTTGAATGTAGCATTAAAGAAATCCAATAGCTTTGATTCATTATTGAGTGAGGAAAAAGAATGTTCACCTTCGAAAGGGAAAAAAAGTGTACAAGTAAAACTCTTGTCCATATTAGGTAGTGCGATCAGCATAAACTGTCCTCTCGGCCAAATATGAAGTGCATTCGGCTCCATAGCAAAATCACCATTTTTAGTTGGGGGAATGGTTAGTTCTTTGTACCCATGTTCCAAATAAAATTGCTGATAATTAAATCGATCTGATCGCTGCATAGCATCTCTTATAGCAGAAAAAGCACCATCAGCACCAATCAGGAAGTCTGATCTGATGATTTCTTCATTGCTATCATTTCCTATCCCGGCACTAAATTCTGCAGTTTTAAGATTGATGTCAGTGCAATTGGCGTTAAAGATAATTTCAACTCCCTCTTTTTCAGCAATGTCTATCAATACTTCATTCAACCTGCCACGTGATACAGAGTAAATTGCCTGATCCTCTTTTCCATATGATTGAAACGTGAGCTTGCCATCTTCATCGTGCATTAATCTGCCCTTCATCGGGATTGAAATGTTGGCAATATCGTTATAGGCACCTACCTCTTTTATAGCTTTCCACCCCCTATCGCTCAAAGCCAGATTAATGGATCTTCCCTGAGCTGCACCGGTTTTCCTCATATCCGGTCTTTTTTCATATATTTTTACATGATAGCCTCTTTTCGCCAAATAAATACTGAGCAATGATCCAACCAGCCCAGCGCCAAGCATCGAAATATGTTCAATATTCTTTTTCATTCGTGAATCTTTAATCCCTAGGTCGAAAAGCAGCTTTCAAATTAAAATTCATAACTACTGTCACTTTCATTTAAAAAATAAAGAGAAGCTGTTGTCATTTTTTGGCTCCTTCTGAAATTCAATCGTATGGGTTTCAAACTTATCAAATTAGTAATTCGAAATTTTTCCTTTTTTAACAAGCTTAAGAGAATCAAGTGCTGTTTCTAATGATTCGGAAAACTCATATACATCCAAAAAGGAATTATACAATGGTACCGGTGCGATTCGTATGACATCCGGCTCCCTCCAGTCGGCAATGATCCCTTTTTTTGTTAGCATTTCAAATACTTCGATACCTTTCTTCTTAATAAGTAAAGACAATTGACAACCTCTTTCCTCAGGATTTTGAGGAGTAATGATCTCCAATATATCGTTAGGGATTCCAAGGTCATTGATCAAAAATTCAGTATAATTTGTCAGCAGGATACTCTTTTTTCTGAGACTTTCCATACTCGCTTCATGAAATATTTCGAGGGAAGCCTGATGTGCTGCTAAAGAAAGGACATTGGCATTGCTCAATTGCCATCCGTCGGCTCCTTTCACAGGAATGAATCCCTTTTTCATAAGAAAACGCTCCTTCTCACTATGACCCCACCAACCTGCAAATCTTGGCAACCCAAAATTCTTTGCGTGATGTTCATGAACGAATATTCCCGAGGAGCCACCAGGGCCTGAGTTCAGATATTTATAACCACACCACATAGCAAAATCAACTTGCCATGCATGAAGTTCCAAAGGAATATTTCCAATGGCATGAGCTAAATCAAAGCCCGCAACGGCAGCTACTTCGTGTGTCTTTTTAGTAATCCCTTCGATGTCAAAAAGTTGCCCGGTATAGTATTGAACCCCACCAAGCATTACCAGGGCCAGATCATGGGCATTTTTTTCAATGGTTTTCAAGATGTCCTCAGTCCGCAAAAAATGCTCGCCGGCCCGGGGAACCAATTCAATAATTGCCTCGCTTGGATCAAATCCATGAAATCTCACCTGAGATTCCAAGGCATATTGATCGGAGGGGAATGCACCTTGTTCTGTAATGATCTTGAATTTTTCACCGTTTGGACGATAGAAGGATACCATTAACAGATGCAGGTTTGTGGTAAGGCTGTTCATAGCGACAACCTCGTCAACAGAACCACCAACCAATTCGGAGAGGATTTTTTTGGAACGTTTATGATAGCTGAACCAAGGATTGGGTGATTTAAAATGACCCTCAACACCCATATCGGCCCAAACTTTTAGCTCAGCATCTAAATAATCCTTAGTACTTTTTGGCTGTAGACCGAGTGAGTTTCCACAAAGATATATGGCATCTTTTCCATTGGCTTTGGGAATATGGAATTTTTTCCGAAATGATTTAAGTGGGTCTTCAAGGTCCAGGGCCTCTGCAAAATTCTTTGATCTCTTAAAGTTCATTGTAAAAGGTTAAGCACAGTCAAGCTAAAAAATGGTTTTCTGTTAAACAAACCTTTTATCTGTTTCCATGACACTTCCGCATCTATCACAGGTCCTCAGATCTTCGGAACCATAAAACTCTTTAAAGCGTGGTAAAAAATCTTTTTCGATATTGGTTAATGGAAAATAAGTTTCATGAAGTTTATAATTACAATTATCACAGAACCAGATGAGTCCGTCTTTCATGTCACTTCCTTTTCTAACTCTTTCGATCACAAGACCTATAGATCCCTCACTCCGCGCTGGAGAATGCGGTATTTTTGCCGGAAGTAAAAACATCTCCCCTTCATTGATTGGTACATCGACTGCCTGGCCATTCTCCTGAATGCGCACATTAATATTGCCCTCTAATTGATAGAAAAGCTCTTCCGTTTCATTATAATGGTAATCCTTTCTGGCATTCGGGCCTGCAACAATCATTACGATATAATCTCCGGCCTCCGCATATAAATTTTTATTTGCTACCGGTGGTTTGAGTAAATCCCTATTCTCATCGATCCATTTTTGGAGATTAAAGGGTCTTTTTATAGACATGGCAATACTTTTTTATTTGGGAGTTGTTCTATGTTTAAATTTAAAAAATTTTGAACACATTTGACCGGATAGTTGATGAGATGGACCATTTTAAAATGATTATCTTTATCAAGCTGAATAATACAGCCGAAGCATTGAGTGTAAACAGATTGATTTAAATAATGGAAAAAATCCACAATTATATAAATGGTGAATTAGTAGAACCAATTTCCGGCAATTATTTAGACAATATTGATCCCGCCCTGGGCCAGGTGTACTCACAAATACCGGATTCAGATCATCGTGATGTTCAAAACGCAGTGGAAGCGGCAAAACAGGCATTTCCAATATGGTCGCAAATGCCTACCGAAAAAAGGAGTGCTATTCTGTTGAAGATAGCAGACTTGATAGACATTCATTTGGACAAATTGGCACAAGCGGAAAGTATAGATAATGGCAAACCTATTAAACTGGCTAGAAGTGTGGATATCCCAAGAGCCTCATCGAATTTCAGGTTTTTTGCCACAGCCATTACACACTTTTCTTCTGAGTCACATATGACGGACCATATTGCCATTAACTATACCAGAAGAGATCCAATCGGATTGGCAGGATGTATTTCCCCATGGAACCTTCCCTTGTACTTGTTTACATGGAAGATTGCTCCTGCGTTAGCCAGTGGAAACTGTGTCATAGCTAAACCTTCGGAAGTAACACCGATGACGGCATTTTTATTGTCCGAACTTTGTATTGCAGCCGGATTACCTAAGGGAGTTCTGAACATTGTACATGGAAGAGGAGAGCAAGCCGGTCAGGCCATTGTTGAACATCCTGAAATTCCGCTCATTTCATTTACGGGGGGAACTGAGACAGGAAAAAAGATAGCTGCGACTACAGCACCAATGTTTAAGAAGCTTTCATTGGAACTGGGAGGTAAGAATCCGAATATCATTTTTGAAGACTGTGATTTCGACTCGGCCTTAAGCACTACACTGAAATCTTCCTTTGCTAACCAGGGACAAATTTGTTTATGTGGCTCCAGAATCTTTATTCAAAATTCCATTTATGAAAAGTTTAAACAGGCTTTGATAGAAAAGACAGCTAACCTGACTGTCAAAGATCCATTGGAAGAGGGCGCCCAGGTTGGTGCCGTGGTGTCCGAATCACATATGAATAAAGTATTGTCCTACATAGAATTAGCTCAGAAAGAGGGGGGAAACATTTTAACAGGAGGTAACCAGGTAACCTTGGAGGGCCGTTGTAAAAATGGTTATTTTATTAAGCCTACAATTATTGAAGGCCTTGGACCACAATGCAGAACAAATCAGGAAGAAATATTTGGACCGGTGGTGACATTGACACCTTTTGGAACAGAAGAAGAAGTAATTCAATATGCCAATAGCACACCCTATGGATTATCAGCAACGATTTGGACTGAAAACCTAAAAAGAGCCCATAACGTGGCACATCAAATAAAAAGTGGCATCATTTGGATCAATTGTTGGTTACTGAGGGATCTTCGTACACCATTTGGAGGTATGAAACAGTCAGGCATTGGAAGAGAGGGTGGGCTGGAAGTGTTACGTTTTTTTACGGAACCAAAGAACGTTTGTGTGAAGCTTTCATAAAAAAATCCCGACCTTTGGAGATCGGGATTCTTTTATCAGGAAGTAGCCACACTGGGCTCTGCTTCACCCGTTTCTTTCAACTGAGCAATTCTAAATGTCTTCTTGGATTTGTGCCCGCAATATATACACTTGTAGAACTTATCAAGTTCTCCTTCTTCACTTAAAGTTGGGGATTTAATAATTTCCTCACGTGCCACCTTGAAAGTTTGATAGTTACATTCCGGACATTTTAGTGCGTGTAAGTGACCGGCATATTTTTCTATTTGTGTATATCCGGTCTCTTCATCTACCCAAACATCGTAGTCAACCGAGAAAACATTTTCCTCTGCCTGCATACCTTCGTCCAGATAAACATCCTCCTCTTCTTCACTTAATAATTTCATCGGTTTGCCGGTCTTTGGAGATTTTCTAGGCGTATATCTTAATTTCTTAAGTCTTTTTTCTATATAAAAAGGATAATAGAATTTAAGTGAATTAGAAAAGATAACGCCAACAATGATACTCATGCAAATTGTGATAAATATCCTAACAAAGAACCATATTGGTTCTGATTCTGCAAATAGTGTGTTTGCAAACAATGCACCGGATATGATCAGGCCTAATATGGAATACCATAGAAATTTCACCTCATTTCTATTGATGAAATCATATTTTGCCTTATGATCCCTGATGCTTACTAACCTAATCAAATAGTAAAGTAGAACGACTACTCCCGCTGCCAAAAACGCCTTCGATGCAATAAGAAGGTTTTTGTTCCAGACAGCTAAAAATTCTTGCATGTTGTTGTCCATGGCACTTATCTTTTTATCCGTAAAGTATTGATAATTATTAAGTTTTTAATTTTCTCTTTTAAACAAAGTTCAGTAATCAATTGAAGGGTAATATTAAAATTATTTTAAGTCACATACTCAATGAAATTTTCATAAAAAAGTACATTGTAAAATAAACTTGTAAATCCTTCTAATTACTTTAATTCAACGTAACATGTTTTTTTAAAGTATCTGAAGAGAGGTATTATTAGGATAGTTAAGTAATAGTTTAACGCAATTACAAAAAGGTGATTGGTATTCAACCGCTTATCACCTACGAATCCAAGGATTTTTTTATAAACTTTTCAACTAAACTCAAAGTCGCTTCCTTCTCTTCAAACATACCCATGTGCCCGCTATTAGATAGAAAATGAACAGAAGGATTAACAGGTAAGGCAGCCTGTTCTTTGCTGCTTTCAATCGGGATACCAGCATCGTGCTCTCCGATGATATAAAGAATTGGTTTGGGAAATGATTTTATGATGTCTATCCTTTCGGGTCTGTCACGCATGGCTCTGAGATATCCGATGACAACCGCTGTCTTAGTGGATGCTCCCATTTTGATTACCATCTTAATATCCTGTTGAATATGTGACCTATTCAGATTTTCGGAGTAAAACAGATTTGGAACAAAGGATTTAAGAAAGCTTGGTACACCATGAGATTGGATAAAGTTTATTGTTTTATCTCGAATCAGTTTTTTTTCATCTGAATCAGGAAATGCCGTAGAATGAAACAATCCCAAACTTTTCAAAAGATCCGGATATCTTCGAGCAAAAGCAAGTGTTACATACCCTCCAAGTGAGTGACCGATCATAATACAGGATGAAATACCTAAATCTTTAAGCCAACCGTGAATGGACTCGGCTATATCGTCAATAGAAAAACCGGCATCTGGTTGAGGGCTATTACCGAATCCTGGAAGATCAGGTACAAGTATGCGATACTGCTTGGAAAGATTTTCCTGGAAATCGTGCCATATCTGGTGTGATTCACAAAATCCATGCAGCAACACCACTGGAAATCCTTCACCTTTCTGATTAAAGTGAATTGAGGGCATAGCCGTTTTTAATTACTCCTTTTCCAAAAAAGAGGGGATGAGCATTTGTTTCACGGTATTAATAATTCCTTCTGGTCCAAAATCACATTCATTATGTAATTGAACTTGTTCACCATGTTCAATGATTTTATCCGGAATTCCCAAACGTTTCACTTCACATTGATATTGATGGTCCGCCATAAACTCCAATACCGCACTGCCGAAACCACCCATGATACATCCGTCCTCAATGGTGATCACTTTTTTGAATTTTGAGAATATTTCATGTAAAAGTGCTTCATCCAAAGGTTTCACGAACCTCATATCATAATGAGCAGGATTGAGTCCATCTTCTTCCAATCGTTCTCTAACCTGAACAACATAATTTCCAATGTGCCCAACTGTTAAAATGGCTAAGTCCTCACCATCTTTGATCATTCTACCTTTGCCTATCTGTATTTCTTCCATAGGTGTTTTCCATTCTGGCATAACACCCTGCCCTCTAGGATACCTAATGCAAAATGCACCGCTTTCTCGTGGAAGCTGCGCTGTATACATCAGGTTTCTTAGCTCAGCTTCATTCATAGGTGATGATACAATCATGTTTGGAATGCATCGCATATAGGCTAGATCATAGGCACCATGGTGTGTTGGTCCGTCGGCTCCGGCAAAACCTGCCCTATCCAAACAAAATATGACCGGTAGGTTTTGAATACATACATCATGGATTACCTGGTCATAGCCACGTTGCATGAACGTGCTATATATATTACAGAAGGGAACCAATCCCTGAGTAGCTAAACCGGCCGAGAAAGTGACAGCATGTTGTTCCGCGATATCCACATCAAATGCTCTTTCAGGCATTTCCTTCATCATAATGTTCAGGGAAGATCCCGAAGGCATGGCAGGCGTTACACCAATAATCTTATCATTCTGTTTGGCCAATTCAACAATTGTTTGTCCAAAAACCTCCTGGTATTTTGGAGGCTGAGGTATTGTATGGACCTTTTTTCTTATCTCACCCGTTACTTTATCGAATTTGCCGGGAGCATGCCATTTGGTCTGATCCTTTTCAGCCAATGCGAAACCTTTGCCTTTTACTGTTACACAGTGTAACAGCTTTGGCCCTGGAATATGTTTCAGATCATTAAGCACACTAGTCAGGTGTGTCACATCGTGACCATCGATGGGGCCGAAATAGCGAAGGTTCAGGGATTCGAAAAGATTACTTGGCTTTAATAAAAAAGACTTTATACTGGTTTCGACTTTCGAAGCGATTTCCTGAGCACTTTTCCCAAAGGTGCTCATTTTGCCCAACAGATTCCAAACCTCATCTTTTACCTTGTTATAAGTATGGGAAGTAGTGATGTCAGTTAAATAGTCCTTCAACGCGCCTACATTCGGATCTATCGACATGCAGTTATCGTTGAGAATTATCAGCAGATTGCTATTGGATACCCCCGCATGATTCATGGCTTCAAAGGCTATCCCTCCGGTCATCGCACCATCTCCGATCACAGCAATGTGGTGCTTATTTTCCTGCTTATACTTAGAAGCCACTGCCATACCAAGCGCTGCTGAAATTGATGTGGAGGAGTGTCCCACGCCGAAGGCATCATATTCACTCTCTTTTCTTTTAGGAAAACCACTGAGGCCCTGGTAAATCCGGTTGGTATGAAATTTATCCCTTCTTCCTGTCAATATTTTGTGCCCATATGCCTGGTGCCCAACGTCCCATACCAATTGATCTGTTGGTGTATTGAAAACATAGTGTAAAGCAACGGTAAGTTCAACAACTCCAAGACTGGCTCCGAAATGTCCTCCATAAACTGAAACCATGTCAATGATGAACTGTCGAAGTTCCGCTGATAACTGTACCAATTGTGATTGATCGAGCTTGCGAAGATCTCCGGGATTATTGATTTCCGCTAAAAGTGGGCCCGGTTCTATGAGCATCTTTTTATTATTTTGTAAATAATATGAACAACCTAATGTACAAAATGTTTTAACAAGTGTAAAAAAAGGTATTGTTTTTTTAAAGGTCCTGCAAAATTACATTTTTTTATATATCACTGTATTTATTTAACCGATTAAATAATATCTTTGAGACACATCTAAATGAGATTTTACTGATTAACCAACGTATCAAACATAGTTTTCATCCTTGAGCTTCGAAATAAAACTTCCACTTTTTGAGGGTCCATTTGATCTCTTACTTTTCTTCATTGAAAGGGATGAACTTGATATTTATGACATTCCCATCGCCAAGATCACCGATGATTTTCTGGATTATTTACACCGATTAGAGGAAATGAATATTGAAGTAGCCAGCGAATTCATTTTGGTGGCGGCTACATTGATGAAAATCAAGGCTAAAATGTTATTACCAAGACCAACACTGGATGAGGAAGGAAATGAAATTGATCCAAGAGAGGAATTGGTAAGGCATCTTTTAGAGTATAAAAAGTATAAATCAGTTCTTCAGGAATTATCCTCACTTGAGGAGGAACGTCTTTCCAAGGAAAAAAGAGGCAACATCGCTAAGGAAATTCGCTCATTAGCTGAGGGCACCAATGTAGAGGCTGAACTTCAGGATCTTGATCTTTACAAGATACTGAAGGTATATGAAAAGGTGATGAAACGTTTTGAGTACGAAAAAAACAAACCCACTCATCAGATTGTCCAATACCCTTATACCATTTCAGGGCAGAAAAAATTCATTCTAACCAAGTTGCAAGAGGAGAAAAGATTGTCATTTGAGCAGGTGATTGGTTTTGAAGCCAATAAGATTGCAGTGATATTCAATTTTTTGTCGATCCTCGAACTATTGCAATTAAAATACATTACCATTAGTGTTGGTATTGGATTTAACAATTTTTGGATCGAAAGATTGGAAGGAAAGCTTGTAGAATAGATGGAGCTGGATTCAAAAAAGATTTTCAAAACACTTAACCCGAATAAGGTCTGGATCCCAATCATTATAGGATTGGGAATTGTTATTTATCAAATCTATACAGATGAGGATTATACTACCGATAAATTAAACCTCATTTTTGAAGCGAAAGCAATTTTCGTCATTTTGGCCATCATAGTCCTTTTAGCCAGAGATGTGGGTTATGTCTATAGAATCCGGTCACTTACAAATAAAGAGCTTAGCTGGAATAGTTGCATTTATACCATCATTCTTTGGGAGTTTGCCTCAGCTGTTACCCCTTCTGTTGTGGGTGGAACAGCCGTTGCTGTCTTTATTCTATACAAAGAGGGCATTAATATTGGTAAATCACTGGCTTATGTGATGCTCACCGCTATTCTCGACAATTTATTTTTTGTTGTAGCAGCACCATTGGTGATCATTCTGACCAAAGGTGATATTTTCCCTGCAATTGAGGGAGTGGAGATCAGATTAGGAAGCACACTACAATACCTGTTCGGGGTTAGTTATTTATTGATAGCGCTATATACTTTTATTATGTCCTACGCGCTGTTTATCCGTCCGAGAGCATTTAAATGGGTCTTACTGAAAATTACCTCGGTGAGATTCCTGCGTAGGTGGAGACAAGGCGCTTATCTGCATGGGAACGAAATAATAGCTGCTTCGGCTCAATTGAAGGGGAAAAGTATAAGATATTGGAGTAGAATTGTCCTGTCAACCATTTTCATATGGTGCTCACGGTATTTTATGCTTAATTGTTTGATCGCAGCTTTTGCCGGAGTAAATATTGCAGACCAAATGGTCATTTTTGCCAGACAGGTCATCCTTTGGATCATTATGTTGGTTTCACCCACACCAGGCAGTAGTGGATTCTCGGAATATTTCTTTAAGCAGTTTTTTGAAGGATATCTGGACGGTTATACTTTAAGTTCTCAAATTCTCTGGCGAGGATTGACCTATTATACTTATCTACTACTTGGGGCTATTTTTCTTCCCAGATGGATTAAAAGGGTTTTCTTCAAAAAGAAAACAGATAAGGTACAAGGAACTCAAGAAGACGAAGCCCAGGGGTCATAAGACCTCTGAAGCTCCGGTTATTCCTAAAATTTTTCTAAGGAAGAGAAAAAGAAATTACCTTCAATTTCTGCATTTTCATCGGAATCAGATCCATGAACGGCATTAGCCTCGATAGAAGTAGCGAACAGTTTACGAATTGTTCCCTCAGCAGCTTCAGCTGGATTGGTGGCTCCGATCAATTTTCTGAAATCCTCAACCGCATTATCTTTTTCCAGGATCATGGCCACTATCGGACCTGAAGACATATAATTGCATAAATCATTGTAAAACGGTCTTTCCTGATGGACCGCATAAAATTGACCTGCTCTTTCCTTCGATAACTTGGTTAATTTCATGGAAACGATCCCAAATCCTGCTTCCTGGATCATCTTAGTAATTGCTCCTATGTTCCCTGCTTCAACAGCATCGGGTTTGATCATTGTAAAGGTTTTATTTCCTGCCATTTTCAGTGTTTTTTTAATATCGGCTGCAAAATTATAAGATTATTCATAAATGAGGCAGTCATGATTAATTTATTCTTGAGAAGAACTTACGTGTTAAATTAATGATCACATTATCAGTAAAATACAGGTATAGAACCCTCTTTTTACACGGAATTACACACTTATTATAAAGGGCTCCTAAGACTTGTTTGAGCAAAATTTTAATTTTTGTTTTTGGAATTTTTATGGCACTTTTGCAGTTCACTATTTGAAAAACCTTAGCGATGAGGTTTTTTTTGATGATGCAGAATCTTGAATCTTTCAAAGAGTTACTAAACATCTCCCCGAAAAATATTGTTATTACCACACATCATAAACCAGATGCAGATGCACTTGGCTCCTCTCTTGGTTTGGCTGGTTTTTTAAAGAAAAAAGGACATCATGTGCAAGTGATAACACCTACAGACTATCCGGATTTCCTTACCTGGATGGATGGGAATAGCGAGGTGATCATTTTCAATGAAGGTAATGAGACGAAATCCGGCGAACTGATTGAAAAGGCTGATATCATATTCTGCCTTGACTTTCCTAGCTTATATAGAATAAATGAGCTTGGTGAAATGGTTAGAGAAGCCTCTGCAGCTAAAGTATTGATAGATCATCATCAGGAACCGGAGGATTTTGCAAATTTTACTTTCTGGTCAACATCAGCAGCTGCCACTGCAGAGCTTATATACGACCTGATAAAAGACATGGGTGATACGCACCTTATTGACAAAAACATCGCTGAATGTCTTTATGCAGGGATAATGACGGATACCGGCTCTTTCAAACATCCAAATACGACCAAGAATGTACATTTAATATCAGCTGAACTGATGGATCATGGAGCTGATGTATCGAAGGTAGCTAAACTTATATATGATACAAACTCAGTAGATCGTTTGAAATTCATTGGTTTTGCTCTTAGCCAAAAGTTAGTTGTATTAAAGGAATATAGGACAGCATATATACATATTACAGCAGAAGAACTAAAACGTTTCAATTCGAAAACAGGTGATACGGAGGGTTTGGTTAACTATGCCTTATCTATTGAAGGGATCATTCTTGCGGCCATTATCATTGATCGGACTGAAGCGGTCAAAATGTCTTTTAGATCAGTTGGAGAATTTTCTGTAAATGAATTTGCCAGAGATCATTTTGAAGGTGGAGGGCATAAGAATGCTGCCGGTGGAAAATCCAATTTAACATTGGAAGAAACTGTAAAGAAATTTGAGAGTTTATTGCCAAAATATAAAGATCAACTAAATAATAACGCTAGAACTTTAACCGCGCATGTTACTAATTAAAAGATATTGTTTTATAGCCCTTGGGGTTATTTTGCTACAGGCTTGTGATTCTTCCAAGAAAGGTAAATTAGAGTCAGGACTGGAATATGAGTTTGTTAACAAAGAGGAAGGTGTACAACCAGAGGAAGGAGAATTTGTAGCACTGAACATTGTATGGAAGAACGAAAATGATTCAGTACTTGGAGATAGCAAGGACTACGGTTTGCCACTAATCCTGAAAAAAGATACCACCTGGGGATCTAAAGGTAGCATAGAAGATGCTGTGTTGCTTATGGGAAAAGGAGACAGCGCAATCCTTAAATTAAATTCAATGAAGTTCTATACGCACACATTGAAGAGTCCATTACCCCCCGGCATCAAGCGGGAAAGTGATTTAACAGTGTTTGTGGGTTGTTCAGATGTCCTTACCAGACAAGAGGTGGATGAAATGATAAAGGAAAAGCAGATAGAACAGACTGTTGAGAGAATCAGGAGTTACAAAGAAAAAACGCTTGCTGACAACAAAGAACTCATGACTACGCAGGGAGAAGAAATAGATGCCTACTTGTCCAAAAATAACCTTGAGGCTCAAGTAACCGAAAGTGGAATAAGGTATATCATCACTGAGGAAGGTACTGGGCCTAAACCAGAAGTAGGCCAAATTGTAAGTGTAGGTTATACAGGTAAACTCCTTGATGGGACGGTATTTGACAGTAGTGATGAGGAGGTTGCCAAAAAACATAATGTATTCGATGAAAGAAGAGGGCCTTACAAACCATATGAATACCCCAATGGATTGGGAAATGTAATTCTTGGATGGGACGAAGGTATAGGTCTGTTAAATGAAGGTTCTAAAGCAAAACTTTTCATTCCCTCACCGCTGGCATATGGTAACAGAGATCGCAGTGAGATCATCAAAGCAAACTCTATATTGGTTTTTGACGTCGAGTTGGTAGAGATCAAATAACTTATTCAAAGACTCGTTGAGTTAATGATGAACGAGTATGTTTGTAGATTCGTTATAAAGGAAATATCAAAAACTGAAAATCATGTTGGTTACGAAAAGAATCTTCCCGAATTTTCTTAAGTCATTATCTTTTTTACTTTTAATCGGACTTTTTGCCGGACTAAGTGCCTGTGTCAATACCGATGAAGGATTCTCTAATCAGGCAGAAATTGATGATGGTTTAATTCAACAACATCTTACGGATAATAATATTACAGCTGAGAAATCGGCCAATGGCTATTATTACAGGGTCATTGCGGAAAATCCACAAGGGCAAGACATCCAAGCAGGTGACATAGTATCCATATATTATGATTTGAGTTTATTGGATGGTACGTTGCTTGAAAAAATTGAAAGAGGCAGCGATCCGCCTGCTCATATATTGCATGGTCAGGGATTAGTGATTCCTCAGGGAATTGATTTTGCGTTGACTGAAATGAAATCCGGAGAGAAGTATGAATTTTTCCTGCCTTCTCAATTTGCCTATAATAGCTACTTCTACAAACAACTGATACCCCAATTTGCCTTGGTGCGAATGGTGATAGAAGTGGATGCTATCGTAAGTGAAGCAGGTCAAAAGAGTTACGAAGATGGTCTGATCAATGCCTATATAAATGATCAAGACCTTACTGATGTTCAACCCAAGGAAGATGGTTTGTATTATCAGCTACTTACCACTGGTGAAGGAGAATTAGCTCAGAGCTTGCAGAGGATTACAGTACATTACACTGGCAAATTGCTTGATGGAACAGTTTTCGATACCTCAGTAGGGAAAACCCCTTTTGATTTCGTTCTTGGTCAGAACACTGTAATACAAGGTTGGGAAAAAGGTTTGTTACTGATGAAAAAAGGAGAAACAGCCAGATTAATTATACCATCCCATTTGGCATATGGACCTAATTTATTTGTGGTTCCTCAGGTCATTGGAGAAGATCTTGTAAATACACAAAATGTAGCCCCATATCCTTTTGACATCCCACCTTACTCACCCTTAGTCTTTGATGTTGAAGTGTTGGAAATTGAGTAGTTGGCTTAACCTTGAGAAGATCTTTAGATAACCGTTGCTTTGAATGAGAATTTGCTTCGCGACCAACAATCAGAATAAACTGAAAGAGATCAGAAACTTATTGAGTGATAAGTTTGAGGTCTTGAGCTTAAAGGAAATTAACTGCTTTGAGGAGTTACCGGAAAACCAAAATACGTTAGAAGGAAACTCCTTGGAAAAAGCGGCCCATGTATACGATAGATTTGGTGTCAATTGTTTTGCTGATGATACAGGTCTTGAAGTAGAGGCATTGAACGGAGAGCCTGGTGTTTATTCGGCACGATATGCAGGAGAACAGCGCGACAACCAAGCTAATATGGATCTGCTTCTACAAAACCTGGAAGACAAATCGAATAGAAAAGCAAAATTCAGAACAGTCATAACATTAATACTGGACGGAAAGAAAACCCAATTCGAAGGCGTAGTTGATGGTAGCATTGTAAATGATAAAAGAGGAGCCCAAGGTTTTGGTTATGATCCTATTTTTGTTCCTAACGGGCACAACAGAACTTTTGCTGAAATGGATCTGACGGAGAAAAATAAAATGAGCCACAGGGCAAAAGCGATCCAAAAGCTTATTGCTCACTTGAACCAACTCTAGAACTTCTATCACTTAGATTTTTTGGCATTTAATAACCAATGACTAATTTTAATTACTGAGTGGAACGGTTATTAAAAGCGTAGCATTAAAATTATTAGACTTGGACAAATCGTATATCATAGGAATTACCGGAGGTAGTGCTTCGGGAAAGACACTCTTCCTGGACCACCTTATGAATTCATTTGAAGAGGGTGAGATATGTTTACTATCCCAGGACAATTACTACAAGAAAATAGATGCGCAGCCTATTGACGAGAACGGAGTTGAAAATTTTGATGCACCTGAATCTATTGATCGTGTTCATTTTTTGAAAGATATCAAGACTCTTAAATCAGGAAAAGCAATTGAAAAGGAGGAGTATACTTTTAATAATCCGGATGCTAAGCCTAAGGTGCTGAAATTTATGCCTGCACCGATTCTTATTATCGAGGGCATCTTTGTATTTCACTATCCGGAGATTGCTGACTTATTGGATCTGAAAATATTCATCGACGCCAAAGAATCTATCAAACTTAAAAGAAGGATTGTCCGAGACAATCAGGAAAGAGGTTATGACCTGGATGATGTTCTTTACCGATATGAGAAGCATGTTTCACCAACCTACGACATGTATATAGAACCTTATAAATACACCTCAGATATTGTGATACCCAATAATGAACATTTTAAGAAGGGATTGGAGGTTATAGTCGGATTTCTTAAGACAAAGATCGCCTAATAGACCATTTTCTTAAAATAACAGTTCTCTATTCAATTAGTTGTAGGTAATTTCAAATTGGACGAGATCGACAAATTCCTGAACCCTTTCCTGCACTTCAGAATCACTGAGATTAACAATTCTTTCTGTTCCGAATTTTTCCACACAGAATGAGGCCATAGCCGAACCGTAGATCAGTCCTCTTTTCATTCCTTCGAAGGAAGTGTCTCTTGTGCTGGCCAGATAACCAATAAATCCACCGGCAAATGTATCTCCCGCACCTGTTGGATCAAATACATCTTCCAATGGCAATGCCGGTGCGAAGAATATCTGATCTTTACTAAACAACAGGGCTCCATGCTCTCCCTTTTTGATGATCAAATACTGAGGTCCCATGGAAATGATTTTTTTTGCTGCTTTCACCAATGAATATTCTCCTGAGAGTTGCCTGGCTTCCTCGTCATTGATAGATAACACATCTACCATTTTCAGGGTATTCTTAAGATCATCCAAGGCGATATCCATCCAGAAGTTCATGGTGTCCATAACAATTAGCTTTGGACGTGTTTCCAGTCTTTCAATCACCATCTGCTGAACCGCTGGAGCCAGATTTCCAAGCATCAGGAATTCACAACTTTGGTAAGCTTCCGGAATGATAGGGTCGAAATGTTCAAGAACGTTTAATTCCGTCACCAGGGTATCCCTGGTATTCATGTCGTTGTGATACTTACCAGACCAAAAAAAAGATTTTTCATTTTCTTTAATCTGTAGCCCATCGGTATTTACACCGTGTCTTTGCAATAATTCAATATTGGTTTGCCCAAAATCTCCTCCCACTACGGCAACAATGTTGGTATTTTTTGTAAAATAGGAAGCAGCTATAGAAATATAACTACCCGACCCACCAACAATCTTGTCAGTTTTTCCAAACGGCGTTTCAATTGCATCAAAAGCAACGGAACCGACAACCAGCAAACTCATATATTTTGATTATTTAATTGATCACAAATTTGAGTGGCAAAGCTAATAAACTTATTTCAAATTCAAAGCGCGATCGGGATAGTCTGTGATCAATCCATCAACACCCCATTCCTGCATCAGTTTCATCTCATTTTCCTCATTGACAGTCCATGGGATTACTTTTACTCCCTGATCCTGAATTTTTTTAACCACTTTGGCACTAATATGCCTGTAATACGGACTAAAGATCTCAGGAGTAAAACCAAGTTCCTTAAAGATGTTATTGAAGCCCATTTTCTTTTCTACAAGAACCGAGAGTGTTACATCGGGGTATTTTTCATGGAAGTATTTTAGAATTCTTAAATCGAATGACTGGATCACCACACGGTCCATTGGTAGTAGCGCCTTGATTTGCTCGTACACAAGGTCTGAGAATTCCTCCGGTTTGGGATGAAAGATCTCATCTCCCTTATGCGAGCTTTTGATTTCTATGTTGTATTTGACCTTCGGTAGGTTATTGGCAGTGATACGCTCTTCAATGGCCTTAATCATGTCTTTCAATAGTGGTTTTGAAACCTTTTGTTTCTCCTGCTCCGGAAATCGCTCATTTCCTATTGAACCGCAATCATAGCCGGATACCTCTTCATAGGTCATTTGGTAAATGTTATGCTTTTTTTCTTCAGAATGTTCTATGGTTTTGTTATCCGGAGTTTTACATATGGCAGATGACATGTAGGCTTCATGCGAAATGACCACCTGCTTGTCCTTTGTTATCACGACATCGAGTTCGAGTACACCTACTCCCAGATCCACAGCTTTTTCAAACGCAACAATCGTATTTTCCGGTGAAAGACCTCTTGCTCCCCTATGACCTTGAATCTCCATTTTTTGGGCAAATAAAGAAATGCTATTTATTAAGATGATACTTAAAGATAAACAACATCCGTAAATTATATGTTTTGGTTTCATCGTAATTGCAGTATTTTGGTAAACATCTCGAATTGGCTAAAGTAAACAATCACCAACTCATAAAAACATTAATTTCAACTGAAAACCTACAATCAATTAATAATGAGCAATTAAAAGTTAAGATTGGTTGTATATCGCTCTCACCTATAGGATAACCTGAAAGTTGGATATTTCCGGGAAAATTTAATGATGCCGGGATATATGACATTTAAGTAAATACCTCTCTATGGTTAAATTAAGGTGCAAATTGTTTTAATTTTGGAAAAACAAAAATAATCATGGCCATTTCCTGGGATACATTACGAGTCGGAAAGAAGTATTATTTAAAAAATTATGGTGAAAAAAGTGAATTTGAAGTACTGGAAGTTATTGGCAAAAGTGACTTCAAACTAAAAGATCTATATACATTGGAAAGCTATATGTTGAGTGATCTGGTCAGGTATGGAAAGGGCAAAGATTATGATCTGCAGGAGCTTTAGAGAATGGTAATTATTCCTATTTCAATGGATCATGCACATTCAAAACTATCCAAAAAATTCCTTTAACAATTTTTGAGAAAAAATATTTGTAAAAATAAATTTCTATTCTACATTTGCATTCCCATTTGCAAGCGAGCAGATGATGAGAGGGACTTAATTTGATTGGTTCGAACACCCCGGTTTAAATCGGGAGGGTCGTTTGTCCCAAGCAAAGGTTAGACTCCAAAGTCAGATGAAATTAAAAATGGGCTCTTAGCTCAGTTGGTTCAGAGCACCTGCCTTACAAGCAGGGGGTCGCTGGTTCGAATCCAGCAGGGCCCACACTAAAAATCAAGCACTTACGAAGTAAAATTTGTAAGTGCTTTTTTATTTGCAAGCATTTTGATCACAAACCCATAAAAGTCCCTGTTCAATTCTCAAATCCCAGAATTAATCAAAGGATTTTCCTTATATTGTTGTTTAAAAGCAGTGCAGACTGCTTTTAAACAACAAGTTATATATCTAGAAAGAAAGTAATCATCTAATTTTTGAGCATAACATCACATTCTGAGAATATTTCTGCTAGCAGCCAATCAATTGAAATGTATTTTAAACATTATTTTGAATAAAATGAAAGCAAGTTCAATAAGAAAAGCTTTAATGGGAATTACCACAGTAATTGTATTCTTAGCAGCGCTTTTTGGTTTTTTATCTGATGGTATCAGTTTCATTGATAGAATTTTTGAGGATAGAAAAACTGATTCTAAAGCTAAGGAAGAGCCCATTAATACTCCTCTAAATGTTAAAAAAGAACTACAAGGAACTATAGAAGAGTTCACCAATACTCCTGCAAATATTGAAGAAGAACTACCTGGAACTATTGAGATACTTGACTTAATTAATCTCTTTGTAGCATCAGAAGATGAGGATTTTGATGTTGGAGAGTGGGATATAGGCACCGATATAACCTCATCTATTCTATGGAGTAGTGAAGGCTTGGAGTGGAATGCAGTGGACTCAGGTATTGACGCAAGCAACTTAATCGAACCCAGACCTTCTTTCAGAAAGGGAAAAGTTCATATAAACATGGACGGTGAGCCTTCAAGTTATGTTCTTGGAAGAGAAAAAAAACCTATTGTATGGGATATATATTTATACGGCGAAAGAGAACTTGGTTACTTTTATGTTCATTTGGTTAATTCTACTTGCACAAGTCGAATCAGGTATTTCTCTGGTTATTTAATGCAAAAGAAACTGATAAAGGAGATAAAGGATTACAAACATTATAATCGTTTTGATGATGAAAGTCCCGCAGGTATATGGGGATATTCTTTTAAAGTAAAAGGAAGAGAAATCTCATTTTTAGAAGAATATGTATGTGAAGGTAATTGTGGATGTTTAAACGAATTGCTATTCAAATATGACGGCTCACCATTTCCAAAGCAAAAGAGCTTTATTCCAAAGGAAAACATTTAGATTCAATTATCTTTAAAATGTAAACTTCACTACTTTTTGAGTATTTTTAAAAACACAAAACTAACCTTTCAGGCTTGTTTTTGTATATTTTCTTCTTATAACTGCCCCCCTTTTGGTATAACTGGAGTTGGAATTTTAGGATACAGTTTTTATGATAATGAAGCAATAATTAATTCATAAGGCTACTCAACCTTATCATTGTTATTTCTTTATTGAAACTTAAATTCATAAATGGAGCTTTGAAAAATCCGTCCATTGTAACCTAATCCAATGAAAATGCGATGTTGAATAACATGGGCAATTCCGTTGGATTGTGTGAGACCTATGAAGCTTTCTTCCGATGTTGTGAGTTTTTTCCATTTATCCGTTATCGGATCGTACTGATAGGGGTCTTCGGTTCCGAATTCCTCCGATCCATAAATGTATCCTTTACCCCTGTGTGTAAAACTCATAGCTCGCCATTTTTTAACAGGTAAAGAAGAACGTGATAACCATTCATCCGTAGTTGGATCATAGCAATAGAGTTTGGAGGGTCGGGATTGATCTCTTAAAAATCCGGTGACGATATATGCCTTATCGTTTAGAACAAAGCTTGCGGCATGGGTACCAATATCGTCAGGCAGATCCGCTACTCTTTTCCATTCACCAGTTGTCGGATTATATCGCCAAACTTCCTTTGATAATAGGGGATCATCAAATTCGTCAATGGTTCCATCATTCCCACCGGCAATGTATCCCATATCACCGATAGCGAAACCAACACCACCAAAACGGGCTTTGCTGGGTAGACTTGCTACCTCAATCCATTTATTTGTCTCGGGGTCATATTCCCACATGTCTTTGAACCGGTCACCGGTCAAGCTCCATTCTCCTTGTGTAATAAGAGTGCGACCCATACCAATATACCCTTTGCCATTCAAGGTAAAGCCAATCGCATCAATTCTACCAATGGGGAAATCTGCTAAGAATTCGCTTTCCTTGGAGATGGGGTCATACTTTGCAAAGGTGGTTTTGTTATATTCAAAATTCGCTGAATAATGACTCCCAGTTCCTTTATAGATTACATCATCAATCACAAAACTAACGGGCTCAATATTGGTCTGACTGATGAAACTGTCATGCGGTTTAATGACAATATCGACATTCTCTGGTGGATCGGGATCAGGGTTATCTTCGCTATTGAATAAATCACAGGAAGTGAATAAGAGAGAACCAAATAAAACTAAGTGACAATAGGTATACCACTCTATATTAGAATATAATCGTCTTTTTATTGTTTTCATAAAATTTAGATAAAGAACATCTTGTGTCCTTAAAGGGCTAAGGACAAGATGATTGAATAAGACAATCTGCAGAAATGTCAGCTTGCAAGATAGAAAAAATCTTCATGGGACAAAAAACCGTAGGATAATTTTTTTTCAGAACCTAGCTTCGATCCATATGACGGTCGAAGAAGCATTTGGTGTCGTTTTGAAGAAGTTGCGAGAAGAACGTCAACTCTCTCAAATGGAAATTGTCAGGCGAACTGGACTTGACCGTACAACTGTTCCCAAATATGAAAAAGGCAAACGCTCTCCTAATCTAAAATCCATTCTTCTAATAGCAAACGCATTGGGGATTTCTGCTTCTGATCTGATGAAGCAGGTTGAACAGGTAATTGAGGAATAGTTTTTTACCTTACTCACCTCTTTTCATATAGTATTAAGCGGAGTAGGCAAATTGCTCCCGGGTCTTACAAATCGAAGTTAGGAACTCGGTCATACATGGCCGGGGGATGACGTGCTGTCCAAGGCCTTGCCTAAAAGCGTCATGCCGTAATCCTAACACGGTTTGTAACCTCCCGCCACTTGAAGGAAGGAAACGGTACCATGACCGACAACAAAAAAACAAGCTGCTTGGGAAAAGCTTTTAAAGCTGTAAAGGATTATGATCCTGAAATTGAGGAATATGTTGATTATGAAATATATTTATCATGGTTGCTTGGTGATATGCCAAGTAATAATTATCGCAACAAAGAATCCCATTTAATCTCAGAAATATTTGTAAATCGCTTTAGCTAGATATCAAATAATTAAAGAAAATTGTTTTGGGTATCACATGAGGCTTTCAGCTATAAAAGGAAATACCAAATGTTTGGTATTTCCTTTTAAGTCTAAATTGCCTAAATAGACCATTGTTTGTTTTCTTTCAAGAATTGCTATGTTCATCCATATTCGCGTGTATCATAGGTCAAGCCCATGAATATGAAAGTATAATCTAAATAAATGTGAAGAGTGATTAGAGTTTAAATTCCTATTATAGCTATGAACAATGTAAAAGTTATAAAAAGATTTTTAATAACCATAGTTTCAATCTTCGCTTTCTGGCTTTTGATTTGCTTTGTGGCTGCAAGATTAAATTTACTGCCAATTCGCGTAATTGAAGTTCGAATTTGTCAATTTATCCCGATTTGTCCCTGTTCTTCAGATGCATGTTTGCCTGACGGCATTACATTTTCCAATCAAAGCGAAATAGACAACTTTAAGACGAATTATCCGTGCTGCAAAATAATCAAAGGATCAGTGAAAATAAGTGGTGATGATATCAATAATTTATTCGGATTGGATGAACTAATAAAAATTCAAGGACATCTCGATATACGAGATAATGAAAACCTTGCCAGTTTGTCAGGCTTGAATTCCTTGAAAAAGGTAGGTTTGAATATTAGAGTTTACAACAATTCTTCACTTCGGAGCATGGATGCACTAAACAGACTTGAAGTAATAGGCGGTGATCTTGACGTACGTGATAATGTAGTGCTCGTTCGTTTGCCCAATTTAGAAAGAGTTACTGAGATCGGTCGAGGCTTGCTAATCAAGGGGAATCATACACTCGGAAATTTAGAAGGTTTGGAGCAAATAACTTTTGTAAAGGGTAGAGTTTATATTTGGTTAAATCAAGGCCTCAAAAACTTAAAAGGTCTTGATCAATTACACTCAATGGAGGGAAGAGGACTTCGCTTAGAAGGCAATCATCAACTTACAGATCTAGGAGCTCTGAGAAATGTTACTTCAATTAATCAGGGGACGGGAGAGGGGCGTTTAGTGATTTTGGCTAACGATATACTTTCATCATTGGCTGGCTTAGAGAATATTCAATATCAAACAATAGATTCCTTAATAATTAAGGATAATGTTAATCTCTCATATTGCGAATTAGAGAACATCTGTGATTATATTCAAAATGGAGGAGCAACTCTTTGTGAAAATAGTGGTGCAAGCGAAAACTGTGTAGATAAACCAGGGTTAAGATTGGCTTGTGTTGATGTGACTCCACCAAGCACCAACTAGATTCATTTTATTATTGATCATATAAAAGAATAAATATTCCTATTTGAAAATAAGTAAGCTGAAACCTTAAAAAATTCACTTAATTGATTTAATATCATGAGTTAAATTTAACTTGAGCCAGTGACTAAGAACAATTCCTAGCCACTGGTTTCAGATTAGACCTAAGTTTAGTAAGCAGTTAATTTCTTCCAGCTTGTTGGATCTTTATGATTATCATTACTAGCTTCTGATAGTTTCAATGCATCTGCTTGTGGTGAAACATTGTCATTTGCAATGATCTTCAATTTTGCATCCAGAGCGTCAGCCCAACAATAAAGATTGAATGATGTTGGAGTACGCAATCCACACTCCCATTTATTGACTAATCTATCTGCAACACCCAATCTATGATTTAGCTCCTCCTGTGTCATTTTATGCTCGTGTCTCAGGTGAATTAAATCTTTGACAGCATCCTTTAGAAAGTCGTCCCGGGTCTTATTTAGATACAGAGTTTTAGAACTCATAAAATTGATCTCCTTTTGATCATTGTTAAGTAGATAATGAGATTTTGGCTTAACTCCATTTCGTTTTGTACGCACTAATACACAAAGAACAAAACAGGAACATTTAAGCCGTTAAGCATCATTAACATTTAAAGGTTTTGGTCAACGCAATAATAAGTGTCTGAAGGCTTTAGGTATCATTGTATACGGGATTTGATCATTTCTAAGCCAACTCATTTTTTATACCAATAGATTTCTAATAAATTAGAACCATTCAGTCCCTTTCATCAGTTGGCTTATGAAGAATTTCATTTTGATTACTGTTCTAATTAATCTGCCATTAGTAGGTATAGCTCAAATATTTGATCAGATCACAATAGATTTTGAAGATGTTCCAATGACAGGATCAGTTGATGGGACATTGATCAATAATCAATTTGAAGAAGCTTTTGGGCTCACGTTTCGCCTAGAAGATGGTGGATTTCCTAGGTTAGCAGAGGTTGGTGGTATTAGGACAGGTTTTGGTAGCGATTACGGAAATGACCAGCCCAGTCCAGGCATTGACATTGGTATGTTTTTCCTGACTGATGATGGCCTAGTTTCTGGGAACAACGCCCCACCAATAATTTTAGAATTCGATAAGGCTATTGATAGTATAAATGGGCAAATACTGGATATCGATTTTGATGAAATTTTTATCATTCAGGCAAGGGATAACAATGAAAACATTATTTTGGAAGATACAATTAGAGCCGGAGATATTGGAACAGGTGACGGGAAGGCAACATTGTGGGGATTTAAGCTCCCACCATGTGATAGTGGTGCTTATTCTATAAGGCTTGAGGGTAAAAGGGAACAGCACCCCACTGGAGGGTTTGGATTAGGGCTCGATAATCTAAACATTTTTCGGTCAAAGCCAGATTTGGCTTCATTAGTAAGAATTGAAAAAAGCAATACTCGTTGTGGGGAAAACAACGGGTCAATAACAATGTTGTCCCTAGATAATCAAAGAAAATTTGAGTTTTCTCTTAATAATTCTTCATTTGGAACAGGTAATCTATTTACCGGACTGTCATCAGGAACGAAACAAATAGTAATCAGGGATCAATATAAATGTATGGATACCGTTGAAATCGAAATTGAACCCAGTCAGAAAATAGGAATTACTGATATTATAATTTCAAACTCTGCTGCCTGTAAGGATAACGGATCAATTTCTATTACCGCAAGTGGTGGGAAAGGTGAGCTAGAATATTCAATAGACAACATAACTTATCAAAAAGCAAATAGCTTTAATAATCTCTCAGGTGGGTCATACAACATCTTTGTAAGAGACGAAGATGGGTGTCAAGCTTCAGAGCGTGTTGACCTAATTTCAGCAAGACAACTTAAAATTGAGGAGCTGAACATAACTCAATACCATTGTACAGATCAACATTTAAATATTGAAATAATCGCAAGCGGTGGCTCTGGCACTATTGACTACTTAATAGATGGAGTTGAACAATTCGATAATTATATAACTAACTTGGAAGCAGGTGAATATAGAGTTTCTATAAGGGATAGTGAAAATTGCGAATTCGATACCATAATAATAACTTCTTTAAAAAGGTGTGAAGTATTTATTCCAAAGGCCTTCTCCCCTAACAACAATGGAATAAATGACTATTTCGAAATTCTACAGGACAAAGACACAGATGCTTTTGTTGAAGATTTCTATATCTACAATAGGTGGGGTGAACTCATTTATGCCAAGGAGGATTTTTGGATCAGATTGCATGGTGATTGGTGGGATGGCACATTTAACGGTAAAAAAGTTCCAACTGGAACTTATGCGTATATGATTAAAATACGTTATTCGGATAACACTACAAAGTGTTATCGAGATGGAGTTATTGTCATTTATTAGTTTGTATGGATTTAAAGTTTATTCTTGTACGTTAAGACAATATGTAGTTCCTCGAAACGGACACTGGCCATGGGTGGATATAATTTTTTCTTGAATACATGATTTTAGTTTGATTGCTGTTTCAAAGAGTGCCCACAAAAAAACCAAAAAACCAAATGATCAAAATCAAAAAAAATATCAATAAAACTCCAACGGTTGATAACGGAGTAAAATAAAAAAAGCTCTTGCGCCTAGGCAATCCCTTTTCAAGTTTACTTAACTCTATTCTATATTGGTTATTTAGTTCTTCAATTTTTAATTTAATATGGTGTTCATACTCCTCTTTTTTAGTTTCAATAACTTTTGAAATATTTCGAGCCAAGACATATTTGAATTCTTCGTTCGCTAGTTCCACTAAATTATTAATAATTGTTTCATCTTTATAAAAGATAGCCCTCACGAATTCTGAAGAGGGATACCTATGATTCTTCTGAAAGTATTCTTTAACAATCTGTTTTTTAACTTCCTTATATTTACTATAGGCCATTAATTGAATTAATAACCTTTCCCCTTTTCCTTTACTATCTACAATCAGTTCGTAAATTTCGTTATCTAAAGAAGGTTTTTGCATTTAAGTGACGGGAAGTTAAAAATCTAAATGAATATCTTTTAAATCTAATTCTGTATTTCTTTTATTTAACAGTTCTATTTCGTTTCTTGTTGTTTTCACAAGCGAGTTAATTGTTTCTTCCAATGTTTTTTCCTCTAGCAATGTTTTAACATAAGTATACTCTTCCTCTAGCTCTTCATCAACAATCATTTTATCAATGCCTTTTAAAGCTATCTCCAAAAGGATTTTTGAATCTTCTCTTGACATTGAAATATATTGTGAAAACAAACCTTTATATCCCAATACGTAAGAATCGAATCTATGAAATATATATATTGGTTCCTTCCAATCGAAATTGAAACTATATATCTTGACCATCCTATCCACTATTTTTCTTGACCGAATAGGATAAAAATAATTTAGAAATTCTTCTCTTCGATATGCATTTGATTTAGATATTATAAAGGTATATGTGATTCCATTATCAAGATTTTCTCCAACAATACTGACTGATGATTCTTTGGGTGGTTTTATAGAATCAAGAAATACTATTACACTTCTTAGGTTTTTAAGTTTTACATCAAAAATCTTGAGATTAGGATATTGGTTCTCCGAATTAATATCTGGTTTTAGCTTAGGTATTCTTGCAGGATGGTTGGCTGTTTCTCTAATGAAAAAGTATAACAGGAGACATAAAAGTCCTGTAAGAGTAACTATAATAACATTTGCAAAAGCCATTATTATAAATTCATTTTAAGTTTGAATTAAATTTCTTGACCTTTATTTCAACAGTTGCACTATAAACCAGACTAGTAACAAAACAAATTAGTTGTACATAGTGATGTGAGGACTTAAAACTGAAACTAATTTTGTTCTCATCAGTAATTACTTTACCATCCATATAACAAACTAAAGCAACCAGTATGATCACAAACATTACCGCAAAAGATAGTTTCTTTTCCTTTTCTGGATTTATACTAAACTGATTAATTTTAATTAGCATCAAATGTGACATTACAACCAATGTACAAGAGTAAATAAAAATCCCTCCATCCTTTATAAGATCAAACCAATTGAAATCTAATGAATCAAGGTTTAATGCATACAAAATTCCAATGACCCAAATTTGAATCAAACCTAGAATTATTAAATTAAAGAAAAAATCAAAACTTAGATATTTCATATCTATGTAAATTAAAAATGTTCACAATGCTGGTAAATTATGAGTTCTTTTGAAAATAGTATTTTTTTTAAATAAATCCTGTTAATTTCTCAAATAACCTCTTTTATATAGTTCACTGTACATATTAGAAATTATTAGATTGTTTAATAATAGAATTCTAAGGTATCACAATACCATTCAACTATTCTTTTCTTTAGGTTTCCAAGTTAAGAACTTTCACCTTCCCCATGATCTCATGCAAATGCTCCAAGCTTGCCCCATTACCATATTTTGGACGATGGAACTTATGCCCCATAAGTTGACATTGAATACGGTCAGGAATTTCAAGTGCGGTTAATCTGTCTTGAAAGCTATGTCTGCATGAATAGAGGCTGTGTTTAAGTGTTGGCCTTAAATTGTTCTTTGTCAGATACTCATTAATAGTTGATGTTGCCTGATCTGACTTACCTTGATAAGTAGTAAATCCATTCGGATACGTCTTAAAGGCTTCCAAGGCAGTACCAACCAAGGGTAATTTACGTTTACTCTCCTTAGTTTTAAGCGAATATCCTTTTCTTGGCCTGATATGAATATAAGGAACAGGTGCATCTAAGTGAATGTCCTCCGCTATCAAATTAACCAGTTCAATTGGTCTTGCTCCTGTATTGATACAGACTTGAAGAATATATTTGGCCTCCTCTTCTAAACCTTTAAGGGTTTCAGAGTTTAGAATTTCATTTTGGATAAATGTGGTTTCGTATGGTTGTCTTGTTTCCCGATCTTCTTCTTTGATATGGATTTTCTTGAATATTCCATCAATATCAATATCGAGTTGTTCATGTGTGCACACCGTTTCAAGAACGCTCTTAAGATGGGTAAAATCTTTATTGATAGTATTTGCTTTGATATTCTCCTGTCTCATCCTTTCCAACCACCAATCTCGAAAGCGGATAAGATCAAGATTGGTAATTTCTGTGATTGGTTTATCTTCAACCGACGTTATAAAATTCTTAACCGCTTTGATACGGGGATTTTTCCATTTGCGTTGCTGGTCGGCATTCTTGTTCAGTAATGCTGGTTTAGAATAGTTCCAAAATTTATCAAGACAATCGGAAAGTAAGGTATCCGGCCTTTCCTTATCTCCTAATACGGCCTTGACTAAATCTGGCTCATTGAGGCCATGCTTAACGGCAAAAATACGTTCTAACAAATCATTTAATGGAATATCTACAAGCTTGGAAGACGGCACATAGGTAAAGCCTAATCGCCTTGCTGTGTTAACCAAGGCTTTGAATTTATCCTTTGTGTGCGTCTGCTTTAATTTAATAAGATCTTTCCAATAGCCTTCAACTTCATCATTGAGAACGGTGAGTTTCTTCATTGCCGTTGCTTTGCATTTGGTATTCAAAGCGATACGTACACGTTGACGGGGATCGAAGGTTTTAAGAAAATCAGGCACACGGCGGTTATAGACATACCAGCCATTGCGAAGGGTTAGATATTGCATTGGTACACTCCATGGTTCACATATTGGTTCACAAAATCGCAAGGCATGCGCCCTTGTGAGAGGCTGTGAAACCATGAAGCAAGTATTTTGAATGGATAACGCACTAGGTGATTGCGAAGAATGGAGGAGAGGATGGGATTTGACAGTCAAAACCTTTCTCAACCAAACCATTGAAATAAAACAAAATAAATTATTTGTCTTGTTTCACAGGTCACAGCGTGGTTCACATTACGGTACACGCCTTAACTATCATTTGATTATGGATCATTTGCAGCTATTTGTAAAGCAATTTTTTTATAGGAGAGCTCTTTTTTTCTGTTTTCAATTTCGTTGTGAATTCGAATGAAAGCTGGCAGATATTGATCACCGTATTTTTCAACAGCTCTTGCCACAATTTTATGGGCTTCTTTAAGAGTATCTAAATTAATATTAGGAATATTTATGTTAGTGCGTCTAAAAGGTTGGACATTAGAAATGTATTCTTGTGATTTTTTTGTCTCAAAACACTCACATTGAACCCCTATTATTTACAATTAAATATGAAATCTATGGAATTATCGGTTTATTAATACGCACAAATATTTCAAAATTTCATTATCTTAAATTTAGGTATCACCCCTTATCTTATTCCAATCTTCATTTTGCTTATTTAGGATATTTTGGTATTTCTGATGAATATATTTTTCTAGATCGGTTGTTTCCTTTCTATTTAGTATATCTATTTCCAGAAGTAAGGCTTTGAGTGAATTTTCAGTGTCAAGATATCTAATCCAATTTTTTTCAAATTTGAAGTAAAGAGCAATACCTTCATTTATAGATATTAGAGCTCCCAAAATAATAGTAAGCTCCTTGGCCTTCAAGGATAACAATTGGAGTTCTAAGCCCAAAATTACAGGAATTGATGAACTAACAACAATCGTAATGACTTTAGAGAGATTTGCCTTCCATCGGTTATTTTCTTTCTTTTTTTTAAAAACTGTAACTTTATCAGTAATTTCTTGGATTAAATTTTCCATTTTCCAAAAATATTAATTTAATTAATACGATATTATATGAATATATAATTAATTTTTTGGATGTTATGCCCTTTCACCAATTCATTTCTGAGCAAGAGAATAATCAGTTAAAATTACTGGGACTATGTCATAACTTGAGATCGGAAGAAGTACAGATATCGATTAACAGGAATGAAGATGCATCGGTTCTGATATGCAACAAACCATGCGATGTATTTGAAGATGAAGATCTCATTTATTGTTTCTATGGAGTTCCTGCTTTCAAAGAGACCAAAAATAAAAAACTCAAGGTTCAGGATGCATTATATCCTGTTTGTCTAATATTTGATATGGAACGTCTTGGACAACCCAAAAGAATTAGCCCATTTGACTCGGGTGCGTTTCATAATAAGATGTATGATGAATATCTCACCGAGAGAATGCCAATGAAAAATTTCCTCTTTGAAGGAAAATTTTCAAATTCAGGAAATATAAAGAAGCTAGTCAAACTATTCTATGATAGAAATAGTAATTATTTTGATTCTATCGTAACTTTAAATGAGGATTTAGAAGTTCCAGGAGGTCAGCATGAAGTTGTACATTATTGTAGAATGATAAAAGATTCAGGATACTTTCCAGACGATAGAAGGCAGGTTATTGAAGTACAATACGATCAGGATTTATCTCTACCTGATGCTCTCGTAGCTATTGTACTTCCTCGTAAACTTGACAAGGACAAAAGCTTTATAAGACCATTGATTGAAGGTGCTAAAAATGTCGAAATAATCCGTTATACTCCGAATTCAAAGCGGTTTAGAGCTGATCAATATTATTTAGTTCTTTATAATGCGGTAAGAAATTTCTTTGTGGAAACTGGGAGGCTAGAAGAGTGAAAAATATTATTGGAACATACAATCCTTACTATGACCAGCCCGGATTCGTAGTAACAATATTCTCAGATAGCGAGAATTCAAGTTATTATATACAGGAATATGATGAGGGTAAATTGTTAGGTTATTGTGAAATATTGATCAACCCAGTTTCCATAAATAGAAAATTCGTTGTAATTTCTAACAAAAGTAATGATACACAGGTTATCTATTCCTTTTTTAGTGAAGAAGTGGGAACTTTGCTTGGAAACTTAAATGACATTACGAACAAGCTTGAAAGTATAGTAGATGATTTTAAAGATTCGAGTTTACAACTTGAAATACATGAGTTTTTAGACAACCAAGCTCATGTTATGCATTACCAGCATTTGGAAGATTGTAAAGAGAAAAATGAACCAGCACTGCAATTGGAAAACATGAATAAAAACAATCCGACGATTGATGAATTAAAAGAAGAAAGCAAGCCTGAAAAATTAACATTGGATGATTTTTCAATATCTTAAATGAAAGAAAAAAAATCTCTTCTTTTCGCTTTGACCGCTTCTGATCTTGCACAGATAGAAACATTGGATGATTTACGGAAAGAAAAATATGAAATTCATTATTTAATAGATACCTTCGATGCAATACTTTACTCTTTCCCTTTTGGATTAAGGGATAGTGTTGAAGGAACCCTATCAGATTTTTCATTTAAAGATAAAAGCAGCCTTCATCTACTAGCCGATGCTCAGGTGGCTTTAAACTATTTGTTTAAAAAAAATACTTCTTCCAAATCAATTTTACCTGCTCAGTATAATGCTGAAATAAAGAAAACTATAGCTAATGCTCGGAAAGATTTAAAGAAGTTTCATGAAGAAAATGAGCTGACAACAAACTTTGGCCAAGCATTAACTAGAAATAGGGTAAATGATATCAAGTACTACATAGAAAATAATTTATCACTTTTAACAACAATTGCTCTTGCATCTGGCAAATTTGGGTTTAGTAGGTTTTTCGACCTATTTAAAAGTCAGAGCATTATTCTTGAGTCTGACTATAAAAACAATCAACTAGAATCAGCTAACGATGCAGATGTAATGTCTGTTTATAAAGAATTTGAATCTGAAATTAATAAACGACCATTTGAATATTATCTCAAAGGCTACGAGGAGTTTATAAAGAGAAATATTGCAAAGCCTAACAGAACTGAATTCTACGAGTATGTAGATATGAGGCGAGGAAAAGCTCTAAAAAATGCCTTTAATGACTCATTGGTTATTGCAAGAGCATTGAAAACAAATACAGAATCAATTAAAATAGGACAGGGAACTATATATATATATGTTTCATCTACAAAAATATCCAGCACAGTCTTTGAAAGAATTGAGCACCTACTCCCAAAATATAATTTTAATTTTTTTAATTTTCATCAAAATGTAGCTCACATCTTCGGGGATTTCTGCCTCTTTCAAAATAGTTCTAATGAGAATTTTTCACCAGAAATAGATGATATAAGAGCACTCTTATTTACTGAACAGCAAGTTTCCAAAAAGGATTATATTTCAAAGAATGAATGGGAAGAAAGACTTGATAAGCTACGTAACAACTTAGAGAATTATTCACTTCTATTAAAATATGGATCATTTATCGATGATCTTAAAAGAATTTCTAAATCTCAGATATCGAATTCTTTGATTCCACAGGATGTTAAAAAAGTGATATCCTTCTATAGAAAGGTTAAAAATGACAATAACTATTTTTTGGATGATTGGAATGATTTACTGAAAAACCTTACATTTTATGATCGAGTCCGAAACTTTTTAGTTGTTGACAAAAAATCTTTCGTGGATAGAAACTTTGGTTCTGATCCCATAGAGAGCATAAAACAACAACTCCCAATTGTATTTGATTATTCTAGCTTCTCCGAATTTTCGGAAAACTTAGAGGTATTGAAGAATTTGAGTAGTTTCTATCTTGAAAACAGCCCTAATGCTAGTCAAATTGCTGGAATAAGGGAATATGTAGCGAATTATGTGTTAAATAGCATAAAGGATGAAGAGGAAATTCAAAATTCCTTGATTCATTATCTTATCTACCTAACGATCCCCATACCTTTAGCTCAAAATCAGAAGGAACCTAATGAGTTTATAGTTGAAGAGGTAGAAGAGCTCATAAAAAGATTCAGAGCAGTCAATAAACCTGAAACTTACAAAAAATTGCAGTATACCCTAATCAAAGAACTTAGATATGTACAGGTATGGGCAGCTAGAAGAGCTAAACTATATTCAAAGGGACTTGAAATCTCAGCCGCTTGTATGGAGCTTTACCCAAGTGATCCTAGGTTCTATCATTCTAGCTGTCTTTTACGATATTGTGTTGAGTTTGACAATTTCTTTCAAACTTCAAATATTGAAATTGACAATTTAAAAGCCTCTATTGAATCAGGGGAAAAAGCTATTCCTTTATATTTTAGATTGATTGATTTGCAGGCAAACGTTGAAGCAAGGCATTCTATTGAAGCTCTCTACAACACTTTGTTGTTCAACAATTCTGCCTATGCATATTATTATATAGAAGTGAATAAAAATGATAACGTCAAGATAGTTGAGCATGCCCTTAACAAAGCACACAAATGTTTAGAAAACCTCAAGGAGTGGATTGATAAATATGGCCAATTCAACAAATATCCGGAATATTTAGCCTCGGAAGCATTATTCTATTTGACGCGATATAAAATGCATCACGAATCAAATGATCTAGAAATTGCTAAAGTATGCTTTAAAAAAGCTTATAATAAGCTAAAACAAAACAATAAAAAGGTCAGACGTGCCTATGATTTTATTGGTAAACAAATTGATAATTTGGGTGATGAGCTTCAAAAAAGTTGGTGGATTTAGCGATTTAAATTCATAGATTTTGATCATCGACCTAGTAATGAAAACGAAATGAGTTTTTTAATTACTATTACCAATATTTAGAAAAACTATTTAAATTTAGTATTATCCTATTTTTGGTTTTTTGATTTTCTCAGCTCTGAAGCTGTATTTTTTTACTCTTATCATATAGTGAAGTAGTTAGGATTTATCTTGTGTATAAACTGTCACAGCCTCTCTACCTCTTGAAACCGATACATAAAACTGCTCTGGGTTTGATGCTGTCAAGGTGCTTGCAGGTTGAGTGATAAGGACCCGATCAACGGTTTTGCCTTGTGATGCATAGGAAGTCAGACAATAGCCGTGATCTATATTTCCATGATCTTTGTTAAGGATATTTCCTTGCCTTGGCCTTTTGGATCAAAGGCTGTTATTTACCCCATTTTAGAAAATCCTTTGACCTTTAAAAGCATACCATTCTTCAATCGGCTGCTTTTTGCATCTTTTCCATTCTTGGTAATACGGATAATATCACCTTTAGCAATAGGTAAATCATGTTTAGAATACACATCAAAACGATCTGCTTGAAACAATGGCAGTTCTCTTGATTGCCCTTCATTGTCTGTAACAAGAACATGATTTTGTTCAATACTTGTAACCAGTAATTTTGATCGGGATGGTATACCGATCATCTTTTGGTGTGTTTGGATGATATGGCCTTCTTTATAGTTCCTTATGTCTTTTTTCTGTGCTGTTGTTAAATAAAGGTTTCGTAAGCTTTCCTCAGAAATACCAAAGCTTGGGTATTGATAAACCCTCGTATTTCCAAGATATTGAAATCTACAATTTTAGATAAATTTCAATATGAAGTATCAGAACATGAAAATAAGAAGTTTTTTAATAATAGTCCTTATAATAGTAGTTAGCAATGAACTCACATTAGCCCAAACTCCTGATGCTTCTCAATCCATAGTGGAAGTCGAAACCCCTATCTTTGTTGGTTCTAATAGTAAAATCAAAGTTACCGTAAAAGACGCAAGAGGAAACAATATAACTACTGCTGGTATAGCAGTTTTATTAAGCAGCACAAGTAACAATGTAACAATAGTACAACCTACTGATAACCGTGATGGTACTCATACTGGAACCATTACATCTTCATCCGCAGAACTAATTACTATAGTTGTGACTGCTGCTGCTGTTGAATTAGATACAAAGCCTACCATTCAATTCGTCATAAACTCACAAGAAGGTCCCACAAATGTTGTTATATCAAAGGAGAAAAGAACAGCAATACATACCAACTTTATATTACCTCTATTTAGATTCGATAGAACAAATGAGAATATTAGTAATCCAAAATTTCGCACATCAGTCTTTAGCTCGCTGGGCGCAGGGATTAATATTGCAAGAGGAGAATTAACAACGACAATGGAAATAAACAGCAAAAATGATCCTGTGAGCTCAACCTTTACAAATCATTTTGGTGCACAATTCGGTGTGATTTTTTCCTCAGTATCCGATAATGGAGAAAATGAAAACTTCATTGGACTTCTTATGGGGTTGACTTTTTTAGATATGCAAGTCAATTGGGGGTATAATTTTGGAACTAGAGGAACTGATATTGAAGGACATTTTTTTACATTGGCCTATGGCATTCCAATTCAAAAATTGACAAATAAAGGAAGTTATATTTTTGGGAACAAAAAAAGAGGGATTCTCAAGCAAAACAATAAGAACCCTAAAGGAACTCCCGCTACGGTTCTTTGACAATCTAATCCAGATTCAATAGCTATGTCCATGTTCTTTAGTAATATCTCGATTGTTTTATTTTAACTTTTTTATTTTCTCTGTAAACCTTCTTTCAAATCATTAATGATTTTGAGTTATATTCTGCTATTGCTATTTGAAGCACCGGAGCCTGTGTTTTCAAAATGGCTAGGTATTTCATTTGCCGGTTATATCTTTTGTCATGGATTTCCAATGCACAATTGGTTAAGAGACAAATTCCAAAATGATTTGCCAAATGCCATTGGGACTATAACTACACTTTTGATTGTCTTATTTGTCTTTTTTCATCTATAGAATTTTCAGTTGATCATTACCAAAACGATCAAAAAAGATTGCTTTATCAGGCAGTCTTTTTGTTATACTGATGTGGCATAGAATGCCATATCTTTTCCTACCAAAGGAAATAACAAACCCAAATCATAGGCCATGATGAGGCCATTAGCGCAATGACAATTTATAAAAACATGTAATAAAACTCACTTTTCAACATATGGCAGACTTTCCTAAAAGATGAACCAGTGTTTAAACAATTAAATTTTATCTTTATCCACGGCTTAATATTTGAATTAACCCCAATAGCTTCAATATTGAACAAAATATTGCGTGACTCTTAATATTTAAATTTTAGTAGGAACTATTGATCGAATTGTTCGATTAATAAGTACTCATCCCAATAACCTATCATTACTTTTTTGTTACACCCAAAAAAATAAAGGCTCGAATAATGAAGCTGAGGATAGCCATTTTAATGTTTTTGATCTCCTGCCAACCCAAGGAGCGTCACAAAGCTGAATCAGGACGTATTGATTTAATGGAAAATACGCTTGATCACATTCAGCTCCTCAATGGAGATTGGGAATTCTATTGGCAAAAATTCATAAATCCACAGGATTTTGAGGAAGGTATTCATCACCCGCAGTATGTCGAAGTTCCAAACACATGGACAGTTTATAAGGATCAAAATGGCGATATGTATCCCGACTATGGGTACGCTACCTATCGGCTGAAGGTAACATTTGATCAGATGCCTACCAAAAACCTGGGATTGCTGGTGCCAAAAATTTGGAGTGCCTCCAAAGTATGGATCAATGGCAATATGATGAGCAAACGAGGTGAAGTGAGCCAAATTGGATACAAGAACCTCATGGTGGAAGAAATGATCCAATTGCCACCCGAACGTGAATTGGAAATCGTGATCCAGGTTTCAAACTATAGTCTTTTTGTAGGTGGTATTATTGAACCATTCAAAATTGCCCATTACCAGGCACTGAGTAATGCCAGCAAACTCAAAAATACTTTTGAACTTGCCTGGATCGGTTGTGTTGCCATGATGGGATTGTTTCTCTTCATTCTCTATTTCTTTATCAGGAAAAATAAATCGCTGGTTTATTTCGCCATTGCCTGTATTTTAATTGTAGTCAAATTGACAGTATTTGGCAGTCATGATCTGTATGTATTTCTAAAAACTTTCAATGAACTCTTGAGTTTCAAATGGCAGAGTACACTTTATTACGCTTCTACCTATATGTTGGTGGCCGTTGGTCTCTTGTATATCAGATCATTATATCCAGATGATGCTCACACCCGTGTAACCAAAGCCTTTTTCATCATTACATCCCTTTATTCACTTTTTTTGATTTTCTCACCGGTCAATATCTTTTTGCCAACTATTCTACCCTTTCAGATTATCATGTTCTTTGGTGTAACCTATTTGTTTTGTGTCATTGCCAAGGCCACAATTAGAAAAAGGAAAGAATCCAAACTACAGGCTTTTGGTGTCATCGTTATGATATTTGCGGGTCTCAATGATGCCCTTCACACATTTGGTATGGGCATTATTGGAAATGCTGAATCCATACCCTTGGGATTTGGTTTGTTTATTAGTTTACAGTTTATAGTAATTGCCAAAAGGTTTGCAGGAGTTTATCAAGGCCTCGAAAGATTATCTCAAAACCTTGAGGAAGAAGTGAATGAAAGGACTATGGAGGTAATTAAAAAGAAGGAAGAGATTGAAGAGGCATTGGAGAAAATAAAACAGCAAAAGGAGGAGATTGAAAGCCAAAATAATAAACTGGAAGAGGCGCAGAATATTATTTCAATTCAAAATGATCAATTAATTAAAGATAATCAACATTTGGAAAGCCTGGTGGAACAACGTACCACGCAACTGCAAAAATCGGTATTGCAGTTATCGGAAACCAATAAAAATTTGGATCACTTTATTTATAGGTCATCACATGACCTAAAGGGACCTATTGCCAGATTGCTTGGCTTGTGTGAGTTGGTAAAAGTAGATACCGAAACCAGTAATGTCATCACTTATTTTAATCTCTTTGAGCAATCGACCAAAGAGATGGATGATTTGATTTCCTGTATTAAAAGAGCTCATGAAATTAATCGAAAGGAGTTGGAACTTCATGAGGTGGAATTGACTCAAGTGATCGAAAAAATAAGTCAAAGGTTATCCCACAAATTTCCCAATGCTCCGAAAATCACGCTGGAACTACCTTCAGGTTGTAGAATATTTTCGGATACGGAATTGCTCAATGTTTTATTTGAGAATGTTCTTGATAATGCCATCAAATTCTCAAATCCTTCTCAAACCAACCAATTCATAAAAGTAATTGTCGAAGAGCGCAGCGAAAGAATGATGAGTGTATCCATACGGGACAACGGAATCAGTATTGCACCGGAATTTGTAGATCGGGCCTTCGATATGTTTACAAAAGGAACAGACAAATCTAAAGGATTTGGCCTGGGGCTCTATGAAGCAAAAATCATTGCTAATAAGATCAAAGCAAAAATTTCTTTAAACCGAAACAATGAGCTTACCCAGGTGAACATCTTACTACTGAAAAATATATCTGTCGAAAAAAAAGCAGAGAAACAGGAAAATATCAAAACCATTTAATTTTTAGACCGGAACATTTGTAATTATGATTGCTTTAGGGTTAGTTTCGGTTCGAACCTAAACATGATCATGAATCAAAGAAGCAGTTTATTCTTCTGTATCATTTTTTTTGTGCTTTGCCAGACCTCGTTTTCCCAAAATTATGTTGATATTTTCCGTTTCAGTTATGAGCATTACGGCACTACGGAGTTAGTCAATAATGATCTGAAACAAAGGGCGTATAATCTTATTTTTAACTTGCCGATTGTATTAAATGAAAAAGGTGATGGTGATGTATTTCAAGTCAGCGGAAACCTCAATCTACATCAAATTGATCACTCCGTAGAGCTGCCAAACCTATGGGCCAATGAGCTGGCACTTTCATATCGAAAGTTCTGGGGTAAAGATTATAAGATCAGCTCGATCGTAAGAGTTTCCGGTTCGATTAATTCCGACTATCAAGAATTTCCATTAGACCACTTTCAATATAATGCCGCTTTGCTGATCCATTATCAATGGAATAAAGAGCTGAAATTTGGTGTAATACTATTTCATGAGAATACCCTTTTTGTTGACAGAACGGTTCCATTGTTTTTAATAAACTGGAAACCTTCCGATCAATTTGTTATCTCTGCTATTTTATTGTCACAATTGCATATTGGTTATCAATTGAATGATAGATGGTATTTTGGGTCAGACGTAAAATCTTTGTCCAATGCTTTTGCTTTGAATAATTGGAATGGATTGGAATCATCATATTTCACGCAATTTCCAGTGTCCTTTCCCTATCGGTTTTACATCGCCAGCTTATTTGCCCATTACACAATGCATGGAAGATGGGGAGCTTTTGTCCAACCTGGGTTTACATTTAGAAGAAACTTGGAGCACTATGCACTTCCTGATGATCAATTCTTAAATGGAAGCACTTTATCAGAAGATCTATCTCAGGTCCTTAATATCAAACTTGGTATTACTTATCGGGTTTGGCTGAACAAAAAGTAATAAATGGGTTATTGAAAAGGGCTGCCCAGATATTAAAAGTTTAAAATCATGATTAAATTGAATAGCGATAAATTTCTTTGCAAATCTCACAAACTCCTTTGAAATGAATACAATGAGAATTTTTATAATCATAAGCTGTTATTTTTTAGTTTTTACTGTTGGAGCACAATCCAAAAAGCAAGACAAAGATAAGCAGGCCATCAAAGCTGCAGTTATTGATATGTGGGATGCCATTGAGAAAAGAGATCTTGATAAGTATGCCAAACACATTCATCCTGATTATACTTATTTTGGAGAAAGTGATATCTATTTAAATGAGGGGAAAGCATTTGATGTAAATAATGTCCGTGGGTTTATACAAAGAGCTACTAATTTCCACACTGAAATGCACCAACCTCAAATTACCATTAAAGGAGATGTAGCCTGGATCGTATATTACTGGACAGATGGTGGAAAAATTAATGGAGAACAATTTAGCAGCAAAGGAAAATCCACCCGAATATTCGTCAAAGAAAATGGTACCTGGTTGTGTATCCATTCACATTTTACCGAGGTGAAATAAACGCTATAAAGGATAGTCTTTCCTTGAATTAATCCGGAATCTCAACTTCAACACCCCAATACTTCAACACAATTCCACCAACCTGTCCTTCTATTTCTACCAACTCTTTAATTAAGGGATATTTCCAAAACAAACACTCTTTTTAACTGATATTCACATATTAAAGGTCCAGACCATGAAGAACTCCCAAATCAAACTTGTTATTTCCCTTTCTCTGTTGTTATGTTCAAATCGATTATTGGCAGACGTCAGACTTCCTGCAGTTATTTCAGATCATATGGTGCTGCAACAAAAGAGTCAGGTAACCATTTGGGGTTGGGCAAGTCCTGGAGAGGAAGTAAGCGTTAGTGGTAGTTGGGATGAAGAGGTTGTTAAAGCAAAGACTAATCATTTTTCGAAATGGTCATTAAAAATAGCCACTCCCGAAGCTGGAGGACCTTATACCTTATTGATAAAAGGAGCTAATACCATTGAGTTAAAAGACATTTTAATTGGAGAAGTTTGGGTTTGTTCGGGCCAGTCCAATATGGAATGGTCTGCTAAACATGGATTTAACAATGCACAGGAAGAGGTAAAAAATGCGGATTATCCCAATATCCGTTTTTTTCAGATTCCCAAGGCTGCTTCTGAATATCCACAGGAGGATTGTCATGCCACTTGGGTTCAATGCACGCCGGAAACCATGGAAGGTTTCAGTGCTGTTGGCTATTTCTTTGGAAGAAAATTACACAAAGACCTGAATGTGCCTATTGGATTGATCAATACAAGCTGGGGTGGAACACCGGCCGAAGCCTGGACACCTGAGGAAGTTATCGAAAATGACCCTGAATTAAGAGAAACAGCCAAGGCCATTCCTGAAAATGCTTATCGACCTGCCAATGCCGGAGTGTTATATAATGCCATGATCCACCCCATTGTTCCGTTTGAGATAGCGGGAAGTATCTGGTATCAGGGAGAATCCAATACGGCCAATGCAGCTACTTATAAAAAGCTATTTACCAAAATGATTCAAGGCTGGAGAGAGGCCTGGGATAAAACTTTCCCCTTTTATTATGTGCAAATTGCACCGTTTAAATATGGTCCTCCCGTGGTAGGAGCCTTAGTACGTGAAGCTCAATTAAAGTCAATGGAGCTGGAGAAAACCGGTATGGTGGTAGTAAGTGATATTGGCAACATCAATGATATCCATCCAAGGAATAAACAAGACGTTGGTTACAGATTGGCACTTTGGTCTTTAGCTAAGGATCACGGACAAAAACAACTAACATATTCAGGTCCTGTATACCGATCGATGCAAATAGAGAAAAACAAGATCCGCATATTTTTTGACCATGCAGAAAATGGCCTAAAAGCACAGGGCGGGAAATTGACACATTTTATGATTGCAGGTGGCGATCAAACATTTGAGCCCGCTAAAGCTGTTATAGATGGTAATACTGTATTAGTAAGTTCAAAATCCATCAAAGAACCGGTTGCAGTACGATTTGCGTTCAGTAATACGGCCGAACCCAATTTGTTCAACACAGAGGGTTTGCCTGCTTCAACTTTCAGGACAGATACCTGGGCGCTTTTTGCTGAAAAGCCGGTTATTAAATCAAAATACCTGGCAGGTAAACGCAGTTTTGAGGTAATACTGGAGGGTATAAAAGCGGATGATAAGATCCATTATACTTTGGACGGTTCTCAACCAAACAAAAGATCCAGGGAATACACCGGTCCCTTTATCATTAACTCAAAAACCAGCATAACAGCCAGAATATTCAGAAATGGTATTGGGTCGGAAGCCAATAGCTCTTCAGATCTATATTTCCATAAGGGTCTGTATAAGCGTGTTGAATATGCGAATGAATATAGCGAATCATACCAAGGAAGCGGGGAGCATAATTTAGTAGATGGAATTTCAGGATCTTTAGCTTTTAGTGACGGGAGGTGGCAAGGTTTTGAGGGTGATGATGCCGAGCTATTGATCGATCTTGAGACTGTGGAAAAAATTGGTGATATCCGGATTGGCTTTTTACAAAACCAACCAAGCTGGATCTTTCTCCCTAAAAAAGTACTTGTTTCAATATCAACCGATGGAAAACAATTCGAGCAGGTAGGAAAACTTGAGCATGAGCTTTCCCAAGACAATGCCATCAAGATTGTCCATGATGAAATTAAATTCAAAAAAAGTAACGCACGTTACATCAAGTTAACCATTAACAATGTTGGTACCTGTCCTGATTGGCATCCAGGTAAGGAAGGAAAGGCTTGGCTTTTTATGGACGAAATAAACATCAATTGATTAACCACACTTTACCCACTTCAACACTTACTTATCTATTGGTGCCATAAAGCTTTTAAATCAGGCAAATGTAGTATTGGATATAGTGAATAGCTCAGTTGAATTACTTAGCAAATTTGAGCCAATTTAGCTTTTCAATTGAATACACTTTGACTTTACGTCTTCATATAGTTTCTATAAAGAAATCATTAAAAAATGATAATACAAACCTTGTCTTCCGTTCGGAAGTATAGTTTTGTGCCTAATGTGGAGGCTCCTGTGGCCTCCATTCTTTTTTGAGTTCTTAAAAGATTTGTAAAGGAACAAACATGAATGCCGAACCAAAGTTGTTTTGATGATCATAAAAAAGCTAACTGACACACAACCTCATGCTCAGATCTGCCATCATTATCGTTTTAGCAATCATGCTATTGAATGCATGTCAACAAAAGCAACAAATCACGGATTGGGACAAGGTAAACAAGGAATTGTCCGGAACAAATTTTAAATATGACACCATTACAGGGATTGGACATGAAGAAGGTTGTACGCGCAGGGATCCCAGTGATGTTATAAAAGTTGGAGACACCTACTATGTCTGGTACACGAAGGTTTATGGAAGATCTCCCGGCTATTGGGGAACGCTTTGGTATGCTACTTCAAAAGATGAAGGATATAATTGGAAGGAACAAGGTGAGGTGCTTGGAGTGGGAACGGATGGAAGCTTCGATTCACAAGCTACTTTCACACCCAATATCCTATTTGCCGATAATCGGTATTATCTCTACTATACAGGAGTAAAACCAACTCCAGGCCGTACCGATGGTGTTTTTGAGAATAATTCCACCAATGATTATACAGCCATCGGTGTTGCAGTTTCTGATTCACCAGATGGTCCCTTCAAAAGAATTGATGAGGAACCAATTCTCAAAGTGAGCACAGATAAGGAAGCCTTCGACAGTTACCGCATTGATGATGCAGTAATGCTAAAACGTGACGGAAAATATTGGATGTATTATAAGGGAAGAAATTATGCGCACGGAGCTCAGGGACCGGGAAGCACCAAAATGGGCGTAGCCTTTGCAAAGTCACCTGAAGGCCCTTTTATCCGGTACGAGAAAAATCCGATCTTAGATCAGAGTCATGAAGTCATGGCATGGAGACAGGGAGACGGAATTGCTTGTCTGGCATCTATTAGCTCAACGATTGAGTACGCTTCCGATGGGCTGGATTTTGGTACAAAACCATTGAATTTTAAGATCCCAAATAATGAACGTCCCAAAGCTCTTGGTGTTTACCGCCAGGATTTGACAGATTCTGAAACCAAAGTCACTGGTTTGTCCTGGGGAATTTCCATGATCCATAATGGAGATGAGGCCTATTTGATCAGGTATAGCGCGAAATGACAGCTGTGAATATTGATAAGAACTTGATACAAATTTTATGATTCAACAACAAGTAAAACTACTTTCTATTTCGGCCTTTATACTATTTACATTTGGCATTTTTGATGCACATGCTCAGACCAATCTCTTCCCGGATATTAACAATCTATACATGCTGTCAAATGCCAGGAGCAGGTCGATTAGCCCTGAGAATTTCACTGGGGAGAAAGGAAAGGGCGGTATGATAGAGCTGGCTGATGGATCTGCGCAATATGCGGCAAGAGAGCTAGGTAAAGGATGGAAAGTAAATCCATTTGTGATTATTAAACCAGGTGAGACCTTCACCTTGGGTGAAGTAAAAGAATCCGGGATAATCAATCATATCTGGATGACCCCTATCGGTGATTATCGTTTATCTATTTTCAGAATTTTCTGGGATGATGAAGAACATCCTTCCGTTGAAACACCGGTCGGTGATTTTTTCTGCTCGGGCTGGGGATTGGGCAATGAACCCAAAATGAACTCAATGGCGATATGTGTGAATCCATACAATGGGTTCAATAGCTATTGGCAAATGCCTTTCAGAAAGAAGTGCAAAATTACAATGGAAAATAAAAGTGATAAGGACCTGAGAGTCTATTATCAAATAGATTATACCTTAACAGAGGTGCCAGAGGAGGCTGCTTATTTTCATGCTCAATTCAGAAGGGTTAACCCACTACCTTACAAAGAGGTTTATACTATTGTAGACAATATCAAAGGTAAGGGACAATATGTCGGGACGTATCTGGCACATGGTGCTAATAGTCCAGGATGGTGGGGTGAAGGGGAAATAAAGTTTTTTATTGATGGCGACGGAGAATTTCCAACGATCAATGGAACGGGTGAGGAGGATTATTTTAATGGATCATATGGCTATGAGGATGAAAACGAGCAAGGTGTAAGAGGATATACAAATTTCCATACTCCATATTCGGGATTTTATCATGTAAAGAAATCAGGAGTCAATCTAGGCCGGTTTGGGCAATATAGATGGCACATTTTTGATCCCATTAGATTTGAAAATGATCTTAGAATTACGATTCAAAGTCTTGGTTGGAAATCCAATGGGGCCTACCTTCCTTTAGAAGATGATCTGGCCTCTGTTGCCTATTGGTATCAAACCGAGCCACATCAACCTTTTCCTGCCTTACCTTCCAAAGAAGACCTATTAATACTTTATAACAAACCGGTGGATCATTTGGCAAAAGGAAAAGCCATTCAAATTGATCCGGAGCCTACGATGAAATATGGAAGCAATGTGGATGTACTTCTGGATGGGAACAGAGGAAATCTTGATTTCAATGATGGTAATTGGAGGGGCTTTGAAGGAAATGATTTTGAAGCAATAATTGATTTGGGACAAAAAAAGGATATTCTGGAGATCTCTACCGGTTTCCTTTCACAACACGGAGCGTGGATATTCTTTCCCGAAAAGATTGAATTATTCCTATCAGAAAATGGTGTACGATATAAAGCCGTTGGAGAAATTAATTATAAGATTGAAGAGCATAAAGATGGAAACACTACAAAGGACTTTACGCATAAGCTAAATAAAGGTCATAGTGCACGATATATAAAGATCAAAGCCAAAAATATTGGGAAGTGTCCATCCTGGCATCCTGGAAATGGGGGAGATGCATGGATTTTTATCGATGAAGTAATTATTAAATAGCATTATACAATTGAGCAAAGTACAAAATATGATTGACAGCATGTTGAGATTCAGTGTTGAAAAGCTTTTAATATTGGCCCTCCTGGGAGTAATTGCCTGTGTGCAGACCAATGAGGCGTCCTATTCAAATTTGGTCGATATAGAGCCTCATGATTCTGAGGAGGTGATCATTGAAAAGGCTGCAAATGTAGCACCTTCTGCCAGACAATTGGCCTGGCAAAAGCTGGAACTTACAGGTTTCCTTCATTTTGGTGTGAATACTTTTACAGATATGGAATGGGGGCACGGTGATGAAGATCCAGCCATATTCAACCCGACAGAATTAGATGCCCGTCAGTGGGTTAAGGTATGCAAGGAGGCTGGTATGAAATTATTGATCATTACAGCCAAACACCATGATGGTTTCTGTTTATGGCCAAGTAAATACACTGAGCACTCTGTTAAGAATAGCCCATGGAAAGATGGTAAAGGCGACGTGGTACAAGAACTGGCGGAGGCTTGCAGGGAGATGGGAATGAAATTAGGTGTTTATTTATCTCCCTGGGACAGGCACGAACAGACCTACGGTACCGATGCCTACAATGATTATTTTGTCAATCAATTAACTGAGCTGCTCACCAACTATGGTAAGATTGATGAAGTATGGTTTGACGGTGCCAATGGAGAAGGTCCCAATGGTAAAAAACAGGTATATGATTGGGAAAGATTCTATTCTACAGTAAGAAAACTTCAACCTGAAGCAGTCATCGCCGTTGCCGGCCCTGATGTGAGATGGGTAGGTACTGAAAGTGGTTATGGTCGTAGCACAGAATGGAGTGTGGTACCGGCAAACAATAAAGATCAGGATGAAATTGCGGCAAGATCACAACAGGAAGCAGGTATCTTCAGGCCGCAAATTGATGCGATGGCTGAGGATTTGGGAAGCCGAGACAAAATCTTGAGTGCAAAACAGCTAGCCTGGTACCCCTCTGAAGTGGATGTTTCCATACGTCCCGGATGGTTTTATCACAAGAGCCAGGACAATCAAGTTAAAACACCTGAAAAATTACTGGACATCTATTATAGTTCAGTAGGTAAAAACTCTTTGTTGTTATTAAATATTCCACCCGATAAAAGAGGATTGATCCACGAAAATGATGTCGCAACACTAAAAGGTTGGCGTAGTGCCATAAATGCTACATTTGAAAAAAATCTACTAGAAGATGCAACGGTTTCTGTCATTGAAGGTGGCTCGGCTGCCAATATTGGGAATATCTTGGATTTAAATGATGAGAGTTACTGGCTTGCAGATGATAATGCGGAAAGAGTAATATTGGAAATTGATCTAGATAAAACAATGACATTCGATCGTGCCCTGCTCCAAGAACAAATTACAATAGGGCAAAGAGTAGAAAAATTCTCTTTGGAGGCCTGGTTGGATGGAGCCTGGAATGAGATAGCCCGTGAGACTACCATTGGCTATAAAAGGCTATTAAGATTTGATCCGGTGACAACGGACAAGATTCGCTTGATCATTCATAGTGCCCGTACGAACCCGGCAATTTCCAGTTTGGGACTTTTTAAATCACCACCATCCGTGAGTATTGAGCCTGCCGGTGGTGTTTTTATTGATGATATGACAGTGATTCTATCAAGTGATGACCCTGCCGCTAAGATCAGGTATACACTGGATGGCTCGGAACCTAATGAGCAATCAGCAATTTACGAGGGACCCATTGTTATCAATAAGGCAGTTACCCTTAAGGCCTATGCATACATTGATAATCAACGTCAAAGTTTTGTAAAAAGGGCTTCATTTAATCAATCTAAATATGGTATCACATTGAAAAATTCCTTTAGCGAAAAATATACTGCCGGAGGAAATCTGGCATTGACCGACGGGCTGACCGGCAGCAATAGTTATGGAGATGATCATTGGCAGGGTTATGAAGGTGATGATCTGGACGCCATTATTGATTTGGGAAGTACTAGAAAGATCAATGCTATTTCAGTCAACTTTCTTCAAGATACCAAAGGATGGATCTTTGGTCCCAATCAGGTAATATTCAGTATATCAGAGGATGGTAAATCTTTTACAGAGATCTTCCGAAGCGAACATGAAATTCCCGTGGAAGATCAGATGGTATCTATCCAAACCGCTCTGGCGAAAACAGATGGACAATCGGCTCGGTATATTCAGGTCCTGGCCAGAAATATTGGAGTGTGTCCAGCCTGGCATCCCGGCGATGGTAGCAAGGCCTGGTTATTTGTTGATGAAATAACCATTAAATAAATCAATTGGATATTAAATTAATTAGTAAAACTAAGGGGAAGGGTAGGAAATGAGAGCTTTTTCATGGCTAAGAGAAGCTATCTCTTGAATATAATTTATAGCTAAATTAAAGATACAATTTCAGTGAATTCAAATTTTTAAATGAAATGAAAATACTTCAACGCCACAACACCTCCATGCATTGGGTTTTTATTTATAGTATTATCGTATTGACATACGCTTGTTCTCAGCCCAAAAAAGAATCTATTGACAATGAAGAAAAAGTAATCCATGAAAAAGGGACTTTTGGTTATGACTTGGACTTTCTGAAAGAACACTACGATGATCTTGTTGTCCTGAAGAATGGAAATGCCCAGGTTATCGTATCACCTGCATTGCAGGGGAGAGTTTTGACCAGTACTGCTGAAGGAGCTAAAGGACAGAGTTTCGGATGGCTCAATCATGATTTAATTGCTTCGGGAGAACAAATGGAACATTTTAATCCTATTGGGGGAGAAGAACGATTTTGGTTAGGGCCTGAGGGGGGACAGTTCTCCATTTATTTCAAGCCTGAAAGTAGTTTTGATTTTGAAAATTGGTATGTTCCAAAGGAAATTGATACTGAGCCTTTTGAGTTAGTCAGTAGTAGCTCAAGTCAGGCTAGTTTCAAAAAACAAATGCAGCTCACAAATTATTCGAATACAGTGTTTAATTTGAATGTGAGCAGAACGATTAAGTTGCTAAATAACCAGGAGATCTCCTCTGCGCTCGACACAGAATTAACTGAAAACATTCAAGCAGTTGGCTTTGAATCGGAAAATATAATATCCAATAACGGTGAAAATAACTGGGACAAAAATAGTGGAATGCTTTCAATCTGGATCCTGAGCATGTTAAATCCATCACCATCCACAGCTGTTGTTGTTCCATTTAAAGAGGGAGATGAAACCGAACTTGGTAAAATTGTAACTGATGATTATTTCGGCAAAGTGCCGAGTGATCGATTAATTGTTAAAGACGAGGTGCTTTTCTTCAAAGCTGATGGCAAGAAAAGGAGTAAAATAGGGTTATCACCACAAAGAGCACTACCAATTGCCGGGAGCTATGATGCACAAAACCAGGTATTGACCATTGCACAATTTACCTTGCCTGAAAACAACCATGATTATGTGAACTCGCTTTGGGAAATACAAGACAAACCATTCGCAGGTGATGCGGTCAATTCCTACAATGATGGCCCACTTGATAATGGTGACCAGCTTGGCCCATTTTATGAAATTGAAAGCTCATCACCTGCTGCGAATCTTGCAGCCGGAGAAAGCCTAACCCACATTCATAGGACTTTTCACTTTAAGGGAGAATCCGATGATTTGAATCGATTAGCTAAAACACTCTTAAAGGTTGATCTCAATGAAATTGAAAAGGCCTTTGATTAAAAATCTGTTTATAATCTCATTTCAAATTTGCAATTCTAACCGTTTCTCAACAACATTGGAAACTGATGAGAAACGGTTTTTTTTGCTTCTATAGGACATTTCTAAAGGACAATAAAGATTACACTTCACACATAGAATTGATCATTTGAGAAAAATAATTGTGATGTTCAATTAAGGGATCGCATATTGCCGCACGTCCATTCTTAAAGAGAACCCTATTTAAATCGTTGTTTTTGGTGTTCTTTTATCTATTCATATTTTACATTTTCAAGGGATTACAAATCACAAACAAATGAAACAGTCACGACTGATCTGTTATTGAGACACACAAGGATATGACTAAATTTAAGTATCACATATCAGCGAACTACAAAATTTTAAACAGATGAAATTAAAAGCACTTCTTCTCCTGATTTGCACACTTGGTGTAACGGCTGTAAAGGCACAAAAAATATCCATCATACCGGCTCCGAATAATCTTGAGGTAAAGGCCGGGAGTTTTGAACTTAGTAGTTCCACAGCGATTTCCCATGATGATAAAACCGAAGATATGGCTCGTTTTCTTCAACAGGTGATCAAAGATGATACAGGTTTAGAATTGGGAATAGGCAGTAAAAAGCAGATGAATCAATTGATTCATCTGAAAATAATTTCAGGTAAAAAAGACAACAAAGAAGCATATTCCTTGGAAATTGACAAAAACAAAATCTCAATAGCAGCATCTGATAACCAAGGGCTTTTTTATGGGATCCAAAGCTTGAGACAACTTTTATTGGCCAATAGAAGTTCAAGCAATGTTATTCAATTGCCAGTCCTAAATATTGATGACCAACCAAGATTTTCCTGGCGAGCGTTTATGCTTGATGAGTCACGTTATTTTAAAGGAATGGATCAGGTAAAAAAACTGCTTGACCAAATGGCACTTTTAAAGATGAATGTATTTCACTGGCATCTGACTGATGATCAGGGATGGAGAATAGAAATAAAGAAATATCCTGCCTTGACAGAAATAGGTTCTAAAAGAACGAATTCCCAGATTGGTGGATGGGGAAGTGAAAAGCGATCAGGAAAGCCTCATGGAGGATTTTATACACAAGAACAGATCAAAGAAATTGTAGCTTATGCCAAAAAGCGTTTTATAACGATCGTTCCGGAAATTGAAATGCCGGGTCACTCCAGTGCGGCAATTGCTTCCTACCCTTGGTTGGGCACGGATGGACAGAAAATTGAGGTACCGGTAGTTTTTGGAAAACGTCCCGACACCTATAATGTAACAGATAAGAAAGTATACACTTTTTTAACTGATGTTTTAGATGAAGTAATGCAACTCTTTCCTTCAAATGTAATTCACATTGGAGGTGATGAAGTAAAATATGATCATTGGAAAAATTCCCCCACCGTTAATGCCTACATGAAGGAACACGACCTGGAGAGTCCTGCGGATCTGCAAATACATTTTACCAACAGAATTTCTCAATACCTTGAATCCAAAGGGAAGAGAATGATGGGTTGGAATGAAATATTGGGACACAATGTGCATGAATATCAAAAGGAGGAGGACACGCAAGTAAAAACTGAACTGGCCAAAGGAACAATCATTCATTTTTGGAAAGGAGACTTAAATCTGGCCAGGACCGCCATTGTGAATGGTTATGACATTGTTAACTCCTTGCATAGTTTCACTTATCTTGATTATTCACATAAAAGTATTTCTTTGGAAAAAGCTTATGAGTTTGATCCGATCCCGGAAGGATTGGAAAAGAAATACCATGATAAGGTGATAGGTGTTGGTTGCCAAATGTGGGGAGAATGGATCCCTACCGTGGCAAGAATGGATGAGCAAATATTTCCAAGAATCGCGGCCTATGCAGAGGTTGGATGGACCTCATTGGGCTCCAAATCTTTCAGTGATTTTTCAAAATCACTAAAGGATCTAAAGCATTACTGGACTCAGAGAGGTATTGGTTATACACAATAAGTTTTTTCAAGAACTCATTAAACCAAAGGGCATGGGGTAAGATCCTTGCTGAAGTGGAAATCCCATGGATCATCTATGGAAAGAATGTTCAGGCAAAAGGGGAACTGGATATTGACATTATCACTTATGTGCCCTACCATCGCACATTTACAAGGGTTGGAAACTCCGATTTTCGAAGGGGACGTATTGTTAGAAGGGTTTTGATTGATGAGTTCAACAGTCATCCAACTGGATGAAAATATCAGAATGTCTGTAAAAGGTAAAGGGCTCCTATTCCTAAAAGGAGCAAAGCAAAAATGCCGTTTCCGATAACAGCAACATACTTTAGTGAAAACCAAGGTTCTTTTTTCACCAAACTAATCATAGAAAGTAGTATACCTAAACCTATAAAACCCAAAGTGGTCCATAAAGCCATTGTATACAGGGGAATTCCTGAAAGATTGAACCGGCTGACCCAATAACCATTGTCAAAGAGGGTCAAGATTATGAGCATAACAAACGATGAGGGAACCCCTATAAATGAATAAAATGCCCAGTGATACAGATATCTTTTCTTGGTTTCTACTTCAGGACTATCGAGTGGCAGCATGGTTGAAAAAAATTCCTGCTAAATAAAATCTCACCTTTAAAGATAAACATTAAAAGCAATTAGCAATACAAGTCCGAAATGATTCATTGCTAATTAAACCTTACTAGGTTTAATTAATAGATAGATGAGACAAAAGTTTTCATAGAACTAAAACGATGTCCTCCCCTTGGGGAGGTGTAGGAGGGGGCATAAGCTTGGAAAAGAAAAGTTTCTGTTTTATTGGTAGAGAGATTAGAATATTTTTAGTATTATCATCTTGAAAGAACGAAAATATCAATCAACCAGATAAAGAACTTTAAGTCTATGAAACCAGCTAAAAATAACTACTATGGTTATAATAAGAAACTGCGTCCGTTTGCCAATCATCTGCGAAAAAATATGACAAAGGCCGAAGCTTGTCTTTGGAAATATGCACTAAAGGCCAGACAAATGAGAGGACACCAATTTAGAAGACAGCGACCCGTTTTGAATTATATTGCTGATTTTATGTGCAAAGAATTGAAATTAATCATAGAAGTGGATGGAATTACACATCACTGGGAAGAGGTTAAAAAGAATGATAAAATCCGTCAAGAGAAACTAGAAAAGGCTGGTTTTATCCTGTTGAGATTTGATGATGAAGAAGTTTTGAATCATATTAATACGGTGATTTGTGAAATCGAAGATACAATTTTAAGAATAGAAAAATCCACCCCCTGCCCCCGCCAGCGGGGGATATAAATCAGTAGTAGATACCGATGTACAAACCTAAATCACGTTTTGGCCTAATTGAAAATACAAAAACCTGTTAGTTTGTTACTTAAACTTAATAAAGTAGGGTCAATTACTCACCAGAAGTTCCTCCAACTTATCCGACAATGCCTTGCTGTGTAAATTCTTGGCAAGGATTTTTCCTTCTCCATCTAGGAGGAAATTGAAGGGGACAAAAGTGACGTTGTAATTTTTGGCTGCATCCGATTCCCATTCTTTCAGATCGGACATATGGATCCAGGGCATTTCATATTTTCTGATGGCCCTTTTCCATTTATCTCCATTATGGTCAACCGAAACACTGACAATCTCAAAACCCTTCTCATGATACTTATCATAAGCCTCATTTAAGTCAGGGATCTGCAGGATACAGGGGCCGCACCAGGAAGCCCAGAAATCTATTAGAATCACCTTGGCATTGATATCAGCCAAATCAACCATGTTACCAGCAGTGTCTGATTGGGCTAAAGGCGGTGCCTGTACTCCAATGGCCACCTTCTTGAAACGACTGACTTTGTCCTGCATGTGTGAGGTCATAGTCAGGGAAGGGTGTTCTGCTTTAAATGCCGAGACCAATGCCTCCAGTTCTCCAATTTTATCATCCCCGGTCCATCGAAGCATGGTGCCATACAAGGCAATAGAGGTTCCAATTTCTTTCTTGGTAAAATCAATCAGTTCTTTTCGGTGGATTTCATTGTTGATGGTATATTGATGGACTGCTTCTATCTCAGCTTGCGTGTCGCCTCGCTCAGTAGCCGCATCCATTGAGTCGTAGGTGGGGCGGACCCATTGGTTATAAGAGGCCACTCTGAATTTTTCATAAGCAAGAAGTTTTTCCGAGTCCGGTGAGCCTTTCACCAAAGCACTGCCCTTTCGTTTTCCTTCGACATTCAGGGTAACATCATTTTGTCCTTCGTCCACTACAATATAAACGGTCTGTTCTCCAAAGAATCGAAGTTTCAACAAAGATGGTTCACTAAATTCATAGCTAAGTTGATATTTACCTTTGTCATCGATTTGGGAAGTATCAATGGGAGTAGAGATTTGCTTGATAGGATCAAAAGCATACAGATAAACCTCTGCGCTGTCCGGGAATTGTTCCACCTGCCCAGCTATATGATAATTGGTCTGATTTTCATCTGCTTCACTTCTTGAATTGTTTTGACAGGCCGATAAGCAAAATAGCGTGAGAATAGTTAAGCATAGTAAGCCGGATATTCTTTGAATTATAATTTTTTTGAGTTCCATATAGGTAAAATTTTGTAGTGCTTTGAAAAATAAAATTCTATTAGCTTTTATCTTTTATTCAGTCATAGCCTACTAAAGATTTAGAGTATTTGATACTTAGGCACTTAAATTATTGAATCAAATAAGTTTGATGATTTTAACCAATGGATTAAACTATAGATAAAACAACTCCGGAAAGGTAAGAAGTTCATTGATGAATCACTATGACAATTTTATCATTTCATTGGCATTTTACCTCATCAAAAGACATCCATCCGGCGCAGTCCGGAACAATTCAAAGCCCATCATTAGACATTCATCTATCCTTCAATCCATTTACGGAAATTAGGGGCATTTTCTTTACTCACAGTGACTTCTTCATTGGTTGCAGGACTTATTTGCAGGGCGATTTTTCCATTGTCAGATTTAAATTTCTCAATGGCCTCAATATTCACTAGGTACTTCCGGTTAGCTCTGAAAAAATTGTCCGGATCAAGTTCCTGTTCCAATTCAGTGAGCGTTTTGTCAATGATATATTTATCACCTTTCTTGTCACGGAGAAAAACGATTTTGTATTCGGTAAAAAAATAGGCAATATCTTTTGTATTTACTGAAACATAATCAACCCCCTTTTTTACCAGAAACCGTCTTTTGAAAGTCTGATTATTGATGGTGCCTTGTTCAAAGATCTGGTTGAATTTATGTTGGAGAAAATGGGTCTCCAATTTTTTCACCTTTTCCAACGCTTTTCTCAGTCGATCCTCCTGAATAGGTTTTAACAGATAATCTATGGAATTGTATTCAAAAGATTCCATGATGTATTCATCATACGCAGTGGTGAAGATCACAGGGAAAGATATCTCTTGTTGTTTGAATATTTCAAAGGAAGTATCATCAGAAAGCTGTACATCCACAAAGGCCAGATCAGGCTTTTGGTTTTTTGCTAACCAATCCAGCGTTTCTTTAACACTTTCCAAGGAAGCAACTACTTCGATAAGTGGATCGACATGTTGCAGCATGGCTACAAGTTTCTCAACCGCTGTTGATTCGTCTTCGATGATAATTACCTGTTTCAATTGCTTAGTTTTAGTAAGGGTAGATGCAATTCAAATTGATTCTGATCATTTTGTACCTTGATGCCTTCTCCTACGATAATTTTGAATCTTTCGTCCAGATTTTTCAAGCCTATTTTAGATGAATGGTGCAGCGTTTTTTTCTTAACAATCTTATTAATAATAGAAAGCTTACTATTCACTTGTTTAATATAAACCGATAAAGGGGCCTTTTTTGAAATTTCGTTGTGTTTAACGACATTTTCAAGGGCGATGAATATAGAAATTGGAGGAATCAGAAAATCGCTTTTCATCTCTTCGGGCAAATCAAAATTAACTTGCAGTGCTTTTTCAAAGCGAAGATGTAGTAAGGAAATATATTTATTTAAAAAGGAAAGTTCGTCTTCCAGTATGACAAGGGTTTGATCTTTGTTACTTAAGATATATCGATATACTTCTGCCAAACTTTCCGTGAATTGTTTGGCCTTGCCGGTATTCTTCTCAATCAAATAAGACAGGCTATTCAAAGAGTTAAACATGAAATGAGGATCGATCTGATTTTTCAGCGCCTCAAGTTCAGCCTGGGCTTTAGCTCTTTCCAATTGCTCACTTTTTACGATATCCTCCTCCCGTTGTTTGATAAGAAATACGGTTTCATAAATGTGGGTAATGAAAATTACACAAACCACGCAAACAATGGTTGTCACTTGGATAACCTGCCAGTTGAAAGGATTTCCTGAAACTTTATACCAGATAGTTAATAATACAATAACCAATGGAGCGGTATAAAAAACATTCATGGCCAGAATAATAACCACTTTTTGAATGGGATGTAGAAACCAGGTGAATTTTTCCTGGAGCTTAAATAGAAAAAAACGGTTCCCCTCCCAAATCATAAATGCGGTAAAAATAAAATAGCCATAAGTCAACAGTAAATAAGTGATGGATTGATCATTACTGGAAATCAGTCCTGTGGCATTCGGAATGATCAACCCAAAGAATTGCACCCCTATCACTCTGATTACCTTATCGTTTATGGATATGCGATTGGCCATCTTATTCCTTGGTCATTTATTTCGGATGCTTGAGTCGCATATTTTTCCGTTTCGGTTTTTGCGGCCAGCATGCTACTCAAATTACTAATATATTTATCAAACGAACAACATCAGAACAACTTAAAAACACTTCAATACTTTAACACTTTATAAACCATGGCTTCTAGAATATTACATTTTGAGATCCCCTCAGAAAATCCGGAAAAATCAATGATTTTCTACTCGGCAGTATTTGGTTGGGAATTTAACCAATGGGGAGAACAGGAATATTGGCTTGCCAAAACCGGTGAAGACAATGTGCCCGGTATTAACGGAGCGATTGCAAAAAAACGAGAGCCAAACCAACCCATCATCAATACCCTTGATGTCAAAGACCTTGATGCAACTGCTAAGGCTATTGAATCAAATGGTGGTCAAGTCGTGGTACCAAAAATGGCTATTCCAACAATCGGCTGGTTGATTTATTTTCAGGATCCGGAAGGATATGTTCACGGCGCTATGCAGGCTGATCCGGATGCAAAGTAATTTAATTTGAATATTTGATCATGATGAAGACTAAAGTCCTATATATCACTTACTTCGTAGCAAGCCTTGTCTTATTAAGCTCATTTACTTCACAGGCGCAATCAAAATCCGGTATACCGGATGAGATTGTAAAGTATTATTTCGTAGAGCTTATCACCAATCCGGACCGGCCGGAATTGCCGAAAGCACAGGTCGATAGCATTCAGGCTGCTCATATGGCTAATATTGGGAAAATGGCTGAGGAAAACGTGTTAATGTTAGCCGGACCATTCGAAGGTGGAGGAGGGATCTTTATTTTGAAATTGGAAAGCATGGAGGCCGCCGAAAAGATGGCAGCACGCGATCCAGCAGTGAGGGCTGGAAGGTTACTAACCAAAATCAGGCCCTGGTATACTGGCAAAGGAGTTTTTACGGCTGAGAGTAAAGAATAAAGGAGGAATTTATGCTAACCGTTGGCATGGCAAGATATACGCTGATCAATTCATTTTAAAAGTTTATATTGATGATAAACAATCACTAACCTAAATTTTTTTAATCTATGAAAGAGCAGAAAATTAATCATTTAGCGGTTTGGATCTCCATCATTGTGGTTCAGTTTATTCCACCATTTTGGTATGACAAATTATTCTTTGGAATAAGATGGATGGAACTTAACAAAGTAGTGGAAGAAGATTTTGCCGATCAAAGCCCATTTGTTATGGTTTGGCCAATTGTTGCGGCTATTGCCCTGGCATATTTGCTGGCCTGGTTATTCAAAGAGCTGAAAGTGGATAGTGCTTTTAAAGGATTGAAGCTGGCATTTATATTTTGGTTTGTATTTCTGTTTTTAGAAGTGGGAACGCAAAATGCCTTTACGCTCCGACCGTTTCAATTAACCTTGATTGATGAATTAGTAGTGCTTATTAAATATGAAATAATGGCGCTAATGCTTGCTCTTTGGAGAAAATATAAAACCGTAGAAGCATAAAGACATTTTATCTATTTCAAATTGTTTCGAGCTAAAACTGATTCAATTTAAAGCCGGATCTTGCCATGATGAAAAGGAGATTTCCGGTAGTGCAAGAAAGAATACAGCAACCATATTAGTTGATAAACATGATCCTTCTCTATTGAAGGTGTTACGAGATGATTTTCGCGCATAGCACAAATCAAAGATTGTCTCAAGCATATTGAAAGCATGAAACTAACTCAACAAAAAATTGAATAGATCATGAAGACCGCAGAAGAATTGGAAAAAGAATTTATTGAAACTGTTAAAGAAAAGACAAACAGAACTTTGGATGATTGGTTGGGCATATTAAAGAATCAATCATTTCAAAAAATGAAAGAGACCGTGGACTGGCTCAAAAAAGATCAGGGTTTGATCCACTCTCATGCTACATTTTTGGCAGGAATTTACCTGAATGATGGTAAGCCTGTCCATGATTCTCGGGCGCTGTTTAATGCACATTTTGCAGGTAAAGAAGACAAACTGGAAATCTACCAAACTTTGGAAAAAGTGGTTAAAGATAATTTCGCAGCTGTTCAAATTGTACCAACCAAAGGATACATCTCTTTTAGAAATAAAAAGGAGTTTGCAGTAGCTAAGATCAACAAAAATGAGATTAGGGTAGGTCTTGATCTGCAAAACATTGAATTCAATGATTATGTGGTTAAAGCCAAAAGCCTGGGAACCATGCCCAGAATTTCACATATGATTGAGGTTAGGGAAAAAGGAGAGATCAATGATCACCTAAAAAAATATCTTGTCAAAGCCAATCAGCTTGTCAATGAATAGAAATGCACCATATGTCAAAGGATTATTTATTGCCTTGTGCTAAATGGGAGGCTTTTTACAGACAACTCAAAATTCAAAACTCATAACTCAAAACTAAAATAATGGACCTATCGAACTTAAACTACCTGGCTATATTTATAGCAGCACTATCAACTTTCCTTATTGGAGGATTGTGGTACTCACCTATTCTATTCTCAAAATCGTGGATGGTAGAAAATGGTTTTTCAGAAGAAGACCTAAAGGGAGCTAATATGCCCATGATCTTCGGCGGATCATTTGTGCTGGCACTGATTATGTCATTTAACCTGGCTGCTTTTTTAAGTGATTCCAATGACCTGGTGTGGGGTATGACAGCAGGTGCCCTGGCCGGAATCGGCTGGGTGGCGGCAGCTATGGGTGTTACTTACTTGTTTGAAAGGAAATCTTTAAAACTATTCTTTATCAATGCCGGATACCACGTGATCACCTTCATCGTGATGGGGGCGATAGTAGGCGTTTGGAAGTGAAAAGTCAAAACTCAAAATGAATAGGGTGAGGTTACCAGGCTTCCAAATGCGAAGATTGGTAACCTCTTCTCTTCTTCTCCTAGGCAAAGCAAAAGCTATTCATCCAATACGTTTTTATCGTAATCAAAAAAATGTGCTAATGTACCTCCCCAGGGTTGTTTTTCGGGAGGTTTTACAAATGTGACACCCTTGGAAAGCAATTTCTGATATACATCATATATGTCTTCTACTTGTAGTGATATTCCTACAAACCTGCCAACCAGTTGATCGGCCTCCTCATCGGTTGTGTTGATCTTTTCAATACCAATGAAACCGTGTTCGATCTCTCTTTTCATTTCTTCAAGCCAATTTTGAGTTGCTCTCGATATTTTTATTCTATCATGAGCTAGATTAATTGATTTGGAATAGCTTATAAAAATTAACTCGACTTAACTAATTTCAATTATATGGTAGGGCTGGATAAAAATTATTAAAAAAAATCACCTGGCATACAACCTTTTCCCATATTCTCACCACTTTGAATTAAACAGTCCGTAAAAATGGCATTCACATTGATTGTTAGCTTAAGGCATTTTAAAAAACTGGTAAATGAATTTGGTGCATAAAGCAGATAGATATGAGTTGGAACTTGTCAGTGCCTGTGTCAATCACGACAGGCAGGCACAACGGACTGTGTATGACAAATACAAAGATCGAATGTACACGATACTTTACCGGATGCTTAATGATGAAGACGATGCTGCCGATGCATTACAGGATGCGTTTATTCAGATATTTAAGAGCATTGGTTCTTTCCAGGGGAGGTCGACACTTGGGGCCTGGATAAAAGTAATTGTGGTAAGAGCCGGTTTGGCCAAACAAAAAAAGGTTATTCCTATTGAATCTCTGGAGGATCAGACAGCACTTTCGGAACAAGTAACCATTGAATGGGACGAGAATTTGACCGGGGAGTATTTGGAAAAGGGTATTGCACAATTGTCTCAGGGATATCGAAATGTTTTTCTGCTCATAGAAGTAGAAGGGTACAGCCATAAAGAGGTTGCTGAGCTGCTGGGAATTTCAATTGGTACTTCAAAATCCCAATTATATAATGCCAAACAAAAATTACAGAAAATTCTAAAGGAGATCATGTATTGAGGATCTTCAAAACATTGAGAAGAACAATAAGTTGATGATGCAAGAAAAAAACCGAAATATCCTGACCAAAGCCATCACCTCCTTGAAGGACAGGAAAGTGAAAAAATCGCTTTGGGACAATATAATCGGGGCCCTTGGAGAATCAACGGAAAAAGGCAAGGAGCATCTTGATAGAAATCTGGAAGCATACAAAAAAAAGACAATGACAGCTCCTGATCTATGGCGTGATATTCAAAGTAACCTAAACGCAACTGAGGGGAACCAGGCTCATCTTAAGAGGGCTATTCAGGAACTTCCTGAATATAACTTGCCTTCGGAAGATTTTGAACTAATTATTTCTTCAATAGATAAAGGAAAAGAATCAGGTAAGAACACGAGGTTCTGGATTTCAGGAATAGCTGCCTCTATCATATTTATTTTAGGTATTTATTATTTGAGTATAGTACAGCACATTCCTGAAGAACAGATTACCATCAGTTACACCGAAGAACAGATATCGGGTGAAATGAATGCCTTCGAATTGATAACACAATTTAGCGAACAAGATGAGGTATTGGCTTTTGTTGAAGAAAACTGTCTTCAGGTTGCCTTAAAATGTGAAAGTCCTGAGTTCAAGGGTCTATTGGATCAGTACCTTGAGTTAGACACAACAAAGCAGGATCTATTAAAGGAGCTTGCGATGCATCAGGAACAGGTCAGGTTGATGGACTACCTGGTGAGAATTGAAAAAGAGCAAACAGAAGTTGGTAAAAAGCTGATAACACTTTTATTGAGTTAATGAAAATTCAACATCTCATATATCGAGCACTCTTTTTAACATGGTTACTTCAAATTGGTCATGGAACGCTGATTGCCCAAACGAAGCTGCAAGTGTTGACAAAAAAGATTGAAAAAACAATACCAATAGATGGCCAGGAGGTATTACGTGTTGAAGGAGATAAGTCTTCGATCTTTATTGATACCTGGGCCAAGAATGAAGTGCAAGTAGTCCTGAAATTAATCTCCAAAGCTCCTGATAAAGGTATTGCTGAGAAAGAGTTGACCTTTCAACGCTATATCATGGAAAAGAGGAAAGGTGTTATTCATTTGAAGAATTATTTGGTTGTTCCTCATGGCACTGAAAAACTAGGATCCATACAGATTTCCGAATACCATATTATGGTTCCGAAGGGTTGTAAGTTAGAAATAATAAATCAATACGGTGATGTAAAAGTGTCTAATGTTTTTGGTGTTGTGGATATAGATGTGAAATATGGAAAGATCGACTTGAAGAATATCAATGCAGCGGTTTCTCTTAAAAGTTATTTTGGTGATCTGATTGCCAGAAATTTTGATGGACAGCTCTCAGGAACCACGAATCACACAAAGATCAATTTGGATGATGTGTCCGGAGAGGTACAATTGAGTGCTACATTGGGAGATGTATTTATCGGAAGTATTGGGGATCTCAGGTCATTTAAAATTGAAGCCTCGAAAGCCGATATTACCTTGGAGAATCCTGATTTTGAAAGATTCAATTTTAATCTGGATTTGCAATATGGAGAAATATTGGTGCCATCAATTTATAAGGAGCATTTCAAAAAGCTAAAGAATGATTCCAGAACCTTTGTTTATAATGGTCCAAGCAATGCCGCTACTATATCTCTGAGTACGTCATTTGGTAATATCGTTGCTAAATGAACATACTGAAATATAAAAATGAATGTATGAAAAAGTTTTTAGTGATAGCATTTTATGTCTTGGTTGTCCACAGCACCGCCACTGCACAAAATGAAAAAGTGACTATTGAAAGCTCCGAAGAAACAATGGAGGAAGGAAGGTTTTCAAAGCTGCTGGGAACTTATAATGATATTGTACGAATACAGGAAGAAAAGTTGACTTTATTCAAAATTGACTTGATCTCTCCCATTGGATTTATTATCACGGAAGAACGAAGAGAAGTTTCTGAAAACAACTTAGATATCCAAAGCACCTTTAGGTTTGCTTATGAAAAAAAATATCGGCCGGCCTGGTCCTGGCTTGTGGCAACAAAACTTCGTTTGGACGAACTGGACATTGTCTTGTCCGGAGGCGTTCGCTACTATTACAATATTAACCGAAGAATTTTGAAGGGGAAAAGTGCCAATAATTTTTCTGCGAATTATCTAAGCCTTCAGCCTGATTTTAGAATAACAGAGCATTATGAAAGTTTTTCTCCCCTCACATTGAAGATGTTATATGGTATTCAGCGAAGATTAGGGAAACGCGGTTATTTCGATGTCAATGTTGGATTAGTTGGGCCAGTGGAAACAATGAACGAAAAAGGAGGTACGATTACCGGCACCGCAAGTGTAGAATTAGGGCTTGCGTTTTGATTCATGTATAATCTCGTTACCCCTTTGAATTCCTAAAATTATTTCTCAACAACAAATTTAAATCTACTTAGAATGAACAGGATTGGTATGCTCAAAAAGAGCACAGGAACTCTTTTGCTTTTACTTTTATTATGGTCAGGTGGTTTAGCACAATCAGAACAAGAGGTTTCGGTTGGTAAAGGAAATCCGGTACTTAACCGTTACCTGACCTCCTCCCTGGGATCCAGAAGTGTCCGGCTCAAAGACGATCATATGTCACCTATGAATTATTTTGGAGGAATGATCACACCCGGTTTTGGTATCATCAAGGAAAGAGCAAGATCCATTAGTCGTTTTGACCTGCTATTTAATATTGGATCAATTCGTTCAAGAAATGCTACAGAGCTGCGTCCTATGCGAGGAGATTATTTCAGATTGGATATTCAATATGCCTATCTGAGGTATATCAAGGAAATTGGCGAAGGTAAATATCGCTGGTTCGTGGGGGGTAAATTTCGATCGCACGCCAATGTGCGTTTGAATGAGCAACTGGATACAGGTTTCATCACTTTTATTTTTACCAATGGACTATCTTTTTCAACGGCTCTTCAGAGGGATTTCCAATTGTTCAATCGTAAGTTTATTGCATTTTATCAGGTAGACATAGGGGTTCTGTCACATGTGGTTCGACCTAACTACCTCAATATCTTCAATTATTTGGATCCTGAGAATGACTGGCTTGAGGAGCGATTAAGGGATAGTGACTGGTTAACCATTGGGAAGTTCAATAGTATCAAATCCCAACTGGAAATCGCCTATCCGATCAAGGCAGGCAATATGATCAAGTTTTCCTATGGATGGGATTTTTATTCACTAAACAACAAGCTGAAGGCTAAAGGTGCATCACACGAATTCCTCTTTACTTTCATGTTTAACTTCTAACCGTATTCAAATGAAACAGGCCATGCCTGAGACCCCGGCACGTCGGGGTTGAAACAGACAAGCACATAACTAAACTTAAATCTGACAAATTCAGTAGGCTACAAATTTTAAACAGATGAAAAAAATACTATATATCAAGCTAATATTGACACTTTGTTTTATCTCTTGTGAGGATGCCTTTTTTTCCGAAGATCCTGCTAATGATCCGGTCAATAACTTTGAAACACTTTGGAATACCATGAATGATCGATACGTGTTTTTTGATTATAAAGGGATTGATTGGGATTCGATTTATCAGATCTATCGACCACAAATTCAAAATACCATGACTGATCAGGCGCTTTTTGATGTCATGGAGGAAATGCTGGGGTTGCTAAGAGATGGCCACGTAAATTTAAGGTCAGGGTTTGATGTCTCCTTTTATGATGGTTTCTACAAAGGACATCCCGAAAATTTCGATTTCCAACTCCTGGAGGAAAACTATCTAGGTAATTATAAGATCACCGGAAGTTTGATCAATGATATTATTGATTCCGTGGGTTATATAAGATACCGTAGTTTCAATCTGCCAATTCGGGAAAATGACCTGGATTTTTTGGTAAATCGTTTCAAAGGGTTAAAGGGTATCATCATTGATGTCAGAAACAACGAAGGTGGTGACCCTGCAAACGCCTATCGTTTTGTCGAGAGGATTGCCGATCAAAGAAGGCATATTTACACAACAAAATATAAGAATGGTCCCGGCAAAAATGATTTTACCGTATCAGACAAAGCATTCATTGAACCGACCGGCGATCATCCGAGGTTTCATCAAAAAATTGTTTTATTAACCAATCGAAAATCTTATAGTGCTACTAATTTTTTTACAGCCATGCTAAGGGTCTTCCCTAATGTAACAGTAATTGGGGATCAAACCGGAGGGGGTGGTGGAGCTCCCGTGGGCTATGAACTACCAAATGGCTGGGCATGCAATTTCTCCACTTCAATTACTTATTTGCCTGATGGATTTATCATTGAAGATGGTATTCCACCAGACATACGAGTGGATATGTCTACCCAAGATAAACTGATAGGGAAGGATACAATCCTGGAGAGGGCTTTGAGTGAATTGGATTAGTGGATGGAGGTTTAATGTAGTCAGCGCTTAATCACCGGAAACTTTGTTATAAACGATATTTCCATTAACAATTGTCATCAGGATTTGTCCATCTAATAATTTGGCTGATTCCTCTTTTGTAATGGTCATTGGATCAATATCCATTACCGTAATATCAGCCCATTTGCCGGTTTCGAGTGTGCCTGTCAGCTCTTCCTGTTTGCAGGCATAGGCTACCCAGGAAGTATAAGCTCTTATGGCCTCTTCAATGGTTAAGCATTGCTCAGGGCTCCATCCGTTTTTAGGTTCCTGATTTTTATTCCTCCTGGTTACCGCCGAGTGCAAACCATAGAAGAGATTATGATCGGTACCGGCAAGATCGGAATTAAAAATGATCTTGGCACCACTTTGTCTGATGGTTCGCCAGGCATAAGCCCCTTTGATACGTTCATGCCCTATTCGGTCAGGAGCCCAGGGCATGTCCTCTATCACATGGGCAGGTTCCATGGAGGCTATAATATTCAAGGTGCCAAAACGAGGGAAATCTTCCTGGTGCACTATTTGGGCATGTTCAATGCGATGCCGGAGCTCCTTTGCTTTGGGTGATCGAGAGAATGTTGAAGCGAAAAAATCGAGTACATCACGATTACCCTGATCACCAATTGCATGAATAGCTACTTGAAAACCGGCACTGATAACTTCTTTAACAAGCGTTGAATCGAATCCGTATTCCATACCGCTCACACCCGTATGTCCTGGTGAATCACTGTATTCTTCAATCATCTTAGCGCCTCTGGAACCCAGCGACCCATCATAAAAAGCTTTAAAAGATCTTATCTGAAGCATAGCATTCGGATCTGATGTGGGACCGTTCTGAATCCATTTTCTGACCAGCTCCAGGTTAGGCTTTGTAGCGGCGATCATGGCATGCAGGCGAATGGGTATTTTATTTTCCTCAGCCAATGTTTCATACACTCCCATGTAATCTGCTCTCACCCCTGCATGATGCACTGCAACGTATCCCGATATCGCCAGTTCGCTCAATCCATATTCAATAATTCTTTTTTTCTGTTCCATATTCCTTTCAGGAACAATGCTTCTTAACAATCCCTTTGCATTGTTAAGAAGTACTCCTGAAGGCTCGCCATTTTCGTCTTTAAGGATTTCTCCTCCGGAGGGTATGGGCGTATCCCTGGTGATCCCGGCTTTTTCAAATGCTGCTCGGTTCCCTAACAAACCAAATCCTCGCAAGCCATTTAACATCACAGGATGATCCGGAACTTTTTCACTTAACAAATTCATGTCGGGGTAATTATTGGTAAACTCAGCTTCATCCCAACCTGAGCCAATGATCCACTCGCCTTTTGGAATGATCAAAGATTTTTCATATACACTTGCTATAATTTCTTCGGAACTATGCAAGCCGCGCAAAGCTACCTCCTCATGCCATTCACCCAACTGCTGAATATGCGTATGAGATTCAACAAATCCCGGGAAAATGGTAGCTCCTTTGAGGTCTAATCGCTTTGTCGAATCACCCATATATTGTTGGACCTCTTTATCAGAACCCACGAAGATGATCTTACCTTCTTTGATGGCCAACGCCTCTGCATCATGTTTCCATCTTCCATTTGTATAAGGTGCTAAATTAGAGGGAGTGCCATTTGTAGAAGGGTCGGGCCAAGAGAATGTATAGATCCTTCCATTGGTGAGTATAGTATCTGCTTTCTCTAGCGTGCTTTTATTCTCACTGGAGATAAGAAAAATAGCAGCAAACAAGAAAACTAAGAGATTGCAAGAGATATAGACAATGGTAGATTTCATAAAAATGAGTTTACATGGTTATTCTAAAAAATCAGAAATAGAAGTAAGCTGGATGTTTTAAAATGTTATCCTGCTACTATTCAATTCTGCCACATAATATTGGGAGGGAGTGGTTGTTAACTCAAAATTTACATAGAAAATTTTGTTTTGACAAGAATCATAAATTGAATTGAGATTTGTTTTTAAACAATATTAGTCCTCAGGATTCACTCTCCATGGTGGGTTTATTCTATTTTCCCCGGCATGAAATAATATAATCAAATTACCATCGGGATCCTTGAGCCTGGCTTCTCTCCATAACCATGTCTGGTCGATTGGCCCATGAATGAACTCAATACCTACAGATTGTAACTGTTCAACTTTTTCATCCAAATGATCATCCTCAAAATAGATATGGACACCATCTCCTTTCGGTAATTCTTCAACCTTATGGATGGAAAATGTGCTGTTGCCCTCCGGACATAGAAAACGTACATATCTTGGTGCTGCGTCAACAATGAGTTTGAGTCCAAGCTTTTGATAAAATTCTATAGCTTTATAAAGATTAAGGGAGGGTATGGTAATTTGATTGAGGTTCATCGTGGATTATTTGTTTCGGTGAAAATAATCAAATAAACAACAATCTCTGAAATTGAAGATGAGCCCCGCAGTTCCGGAATGAGCTAAAACTGCTTCAATCTTTACTTGGCTATGGTGAAAATAAAAGTTGTCCCGGCTCTTTCTTCCGATGTAACTTCGATTTCACCATTCAAACTATCAACAAGTTTTTTGACCGTAGCTAGCCCAATACCTGAGCCTTTGTTGTTGAACCTGTCCTTCTCACCAAGTGTTTGAAAAATCTGAAAAATCCTGTCATGATGTTGTTGAGGGATGCCCGGACCGTTATCCTTTACCTCAAATTGCCAATGGCCCTGATTTTCTTTGAACTGTACCTCAATTCTTCCTTGCTCTTTGTCGTTATATTTAACAGCATTGCTGATCAGATTTTGAAGAATTTGCTGTAGGGCAATTCGATTACAGGCGATCGTTGGTAAATGATCGGCAAACACAATGTCAATATCCTTTGGAGGATGTACAAGGCCGATGATCTCTTGCAAAAAATCGCTTAAAATAACTTCCTCCTTGCTGCTTTCAATAATATCTGATGATCTTGAATAAGTCAGAATCCCGTTGATCAGGTTTTCCAGGTTCCTTGTTCTTGAGTCAAGCATGTTGAGGTATTCTTTCCCTTGTTCATCCAGTATATCTTTATACTCATTGTTAATCCATGAAGTGATGCTTATGATCCCTCTGAGCGGTGCTTTCAGGTCATGGGAAGTGGTATATGCAAATTGACTGAGTTCCTCGTTTTTTTGCTTAAGTTTCTCTTGAACAACACTTAAATGTGTTATTTTTTTTCTTAGCTCCAACTGACCAACCACCTGATTGGCTAGTGCCTTGAGGGTTTCCAGTTGCTTTTCCGTTAGATTCTTGGGTGTATGATCAATAACACAAAGCGTTCCGAGAGTATGTCCATCGGGATTTATCAAAGGAGCACCTGCATAGAAAATAACGTTTGGATCCCCGGTCGAGAGAGGATTATCATGGAATCGTTCGTCCTGTGAGGCGTCAGGTACCACCAGAATTTCATCAGGTTGCAATATGGCATGTGCACAGAAGGCATGTTCACGAGGTGTCTGATTGGCTCCAAGGCCTACTTTGGATTTGAACCATTGCCGGTCAGAGTCCACAAGGCTGACAAGTGAAATGGGAGTATCACAAATTTCAGAAGCAATTTTAGTGATGTCATCAAAATCCTGTTCCGGAAGTGTATCTAAAATGTGATACTCATGAAGCGCATTCATCCGCTCCTTCTCGTTTGATGGAATATCAGGTTTAATCATTGTCTTCGATTTATAACCATAAATGTTTGGCAGTTTCAACACCTTGAGTTATGTTGATACCAATCGAAAGGTTTAAATGAGTTTGGTCTACTGTGTAGGAAATGGTTTGTGGTTCTCTTGCAGATGAGGGTGCTAATATGAAAAATTAACCTTGTCTAAAAAAATATATTTTTTTTCTAAAAGTGAGCATGTACCATTGAGGGGGATTTTTTAATAGGAATGACTAATATGCCGAAATCATGATCAGCAAGATATAAACAATAAAAGGACCTCTTTTATAAGAGGTCCTCAGCGTTCGGCTATTAATTGAGATTAACTTAGTTTTTGAGTTAATGCAAATATCTTCCATGGATATCACAGAATTATCACAATATTCTGGCTATTTTATCAATTTTCAGTGATAAGTAGTCCCCCCTAAAAAAGCCCTCGTTACAGTAATAAGTAGCAAGAATTTAGTATAAAGATCAATAACATATAGGTTTAAGCCCAGCACTTGAACCTTGCTTTCGTAAAATTTAATATCATTATCTTTTTTAGAGTTATTACTTTAGATATAACCTATATTTGATAAAATTTTCAAAGAATGATGGATATTTTTAAAGGTCATAATATAATAGATTTTTCCAAAGAGTTTTCCAGTGAAGATGATTGCAAGGCTTAT
>JAUJEA010000029.1 GCA_030442035.1 Splendidivirga corallicola | reverse complement strand
GCCTTACCAAAAGCATTGTAGGTGGGGAATTTCTTTTTTATAAACGGCATTTGCGTTGAACTGCATTCCCTGCCTCGTAACGGGTATAATGATCCTTCATTGTAATAGCCTAATACGATATCCTGAATCCCATTCTCATCAAAATCCGATGCATAAACTTCAAACGGGTGCGACCCACTGGCTTTGTATTTATAATTTAAACCCAGATTACCTCCTACCAGATCAATATCCCCGTCTTTATCAAAATCTGCTGCTGCCACACTATACCACCAACCGGTTTCTCCTGCTAAACCAAAGGATTCTGTCCGATCTTCAAAGCCCTTAGGCGTATTCTTCAATACAGTAACTGACATCCACTCACCTACTACAATCAAATCAACCCGGTCGTCCTGGTCTACATCCACCCATACTGCATCGGTTACCATACCTATACTTTCAAGCACGGGAGCTGCTTCTTCGTTTACGTTCTTAAATATGGGCTTGCCAGGGCGACTGTCATTACGCAGCAAATAACTGCTGGCAGGATATGGGTATTTACCCGGAATTTGACGTCCCCCGACAAAAAGATCCAGATCTCCGTCCTGATCATAATCTGCCTCGCGTACACGTGAGCCACTAACCCTTACTTCAGGAAGTGATCCTTCGGACCTGGAAAACTTCCCATGGCCATCATTAACATAAAGCCTGTCCTGGTATAAAGCGTGACCTTCATTCATTTCATTGCCCCCGCTTACCACATAGAGATCCTTGTCCCCATCACTATCCGCATCAAACATTAAAGCCGAAACATCTTCATATTTTTTCTCTCCCTGCCAAAAATCATGATCCACAGACTCAAATTTTCCGGTGGGATCCTGAACGTAGAGCGCTCCGGAAAACCCCAGGGCTCCCCCCACATAAAAATCATCCAATCCATCACCATTTACATCACCGGTTGCTAAAGCAGGACCAAACTGTGACATACGATGTGGCAATAACCCTTCTCTGGCAAAATCATCAAACACATTCTCCTCATGGGTGTGATTTACTATATTCACTGGCTCTGAGAAAATTAGTGGGGCACTCTTTTTAGTAGGTTTCAGGCAATTATTTTCTTGTTTAATAGTAACTGATTCATTCACATCCTCGTCCAACACATATTGGACGCATCCATTCGGCCAGACAACCTTTATTGTATCGACATTTTGATAGGCACCAACGCCAAAGTGAAGTACTGGCTCAACAGAGGACAAATAGCCTCTGGATAATACCATTTCAGAAAACTGACTATGGGTACCTGTAATTATTTCAACTTTTGAGCCTATTCCATAATAGTTATCTTCTTTGCCTCTAAGTTGGATACTGATAAAATTTGACTTGGCCAGAGAATCTACAGTGTGGTTTTGGTACACGCCTGACAGGTCGTCCAAATTATTGATGACCATGTCCAAATCACCATCTGTGTCCAAATCTGCATAGGATGCTCCATGAGAAAATCCTTTAAATGATAATCCCCAATTGCCTATTTTACTGGCAAAAGTATTGTTCCCATTATTAACAAACACATAGTTATCAATAGGTTCCTCGGGCATACGACTCAGTAACATATACTTGGTCGCCTGATTGAGTTGTCCTTTTTGATCCAGGTACATTTGCGTCCTGTTAAAATCATTATTGTTTACATTTCTTCGGATACCATTTGTGATCAGGACATCTTTCCACCCATCATTGTTGAGATCGGAAATAAGTGGTGCCCAACTCCAACCCGTATTCGAAATTCCAGCCAGCTCTGCTATATCACTAAATGTACCATTACCATTGTTTAACTGAACAGTGTTTCTCATGTATTGGTAATGCAAACCCAAATCCACAGCTTCATAAAATATGTCTGGAGCCATGGAAGACATGTTTACTTTTTGACTGTAATTATCCTCTGATGACATATCCAGCTGTATAAGGTCCATGAATCCGTCGTTATTGATGTCTGCCGCATCGGTACCCATGCCAAAGTTGGACGTATGAGCCATGGTTTTTTGTACCTTGTCTGTAAAAGTGCCATCGCCATTGTTCATGTAAAAAAAATCTGCCGAGTTAAAATCATTGGATACATAGATATCCATCCAGCCATCATTGTTGGCATCAAAAACACTTGCATTCAGCGTCAGTCCAAAATTGCGTATGCCTGCTTCATTGGTCACATCTTTGAAATATGCATTGTTTTCATTCCTAAACAATTTATCCGTTTCACCGTCCAGTGGATTCAATTGTTTTTGAACGTAGAATTGATTCGGGTTCTGAAAGTAGGATGGTGGATAGGTGCACAGATACATGTCCAGATCGCCATCCCTGTCATAATCAAAGAATATACCTTGCTGCGAAAACCCTTCATCGGCTAAGCCATACTTTTCTGCTTGCTCTTCAAATGTCAGGTTTCCTTTATTTATAAATAGTAGGTTCTTTTTATCTTCAAAAGGACCGGATGCGCAAACGTAAATATCCAGAAGCCCATCGTTATTAACATCCGCCATGCTTACTCCTGTCAGCCATCTGTTTTGTTTTACAGCACCTACGCCTGCCTCCCTGGTAATATCAGAAAATCGCAATCCTCCTTTATTCAAATACAATCTGTTCTCCACTGTATTTCCCGAAAAATAAATATCAGGTAAGCCATCGTTGTTTAAATCGCCAATAGCCACTCCTCCGCCTCCATATATATAGGGGAACAGGAAATAATTAAAACCCTCGGATTCATAAATGCTATTTTCAAACCATACATTGCTGATCCTGGGACTTATCTTGGTAAAAGTTAAGTCAGGTTGTATAGTTAATTCCCCGGAGCTGTTGTCCTTCAGCCCGCACTGACAAAAAAAAAGCATAAATACGAGCAGCAAGTTATTTACCCGGTTGAACATATAGTCTGATTTGATTACCAAAGGTTTATTCTAATTGTTTTTAATACCTTCCTTGTTTAATATAAGGATTTTACTGTCGTTTATAGCCAGGACTATTCCATGTTGCTGTTGTCCTGCCAACACGATCTTTCCTGCCTCTCTTACTTCACCGGTGATGTGCAAACCACTTTCAAAAGGCATCAGTGACTGAAAGTCCCCGTTACCATCACCGGTCATGATCATTCCAT
>JAUJEA010000028.1 GCA_030442035.1 Splendidivirga corallicola | reverse complement strand
AATGATAAAAACGAAAAACTATGGGTATTCTTTGCTGTGATGACTGCTAATGCGATGGCCATGAGTCGTAGAGCTACACAAAATAGTCCACCAAAACTCCCACAAGCAGCCTGATGATTAATCCTCAATTACTTGCATGGGATCAGTATGCCTAGTTGCCTGTTAACTCCACAGAATTTAATGAAATTGTACAATTCACAGACCTCGTACATGCAATCAATATCCGATTACTCCTGAAATCTCAATAAACATCCAAGAAAATCCCTTTTAACCTCTTCTAAGTAATAGCCCCATAATAATTATCAAGCATGGCCCTTTTATTTTATAATCCCCTAATCAATTTTGAACAGAGATTCATCAACTCCTTTATTGATATCAATGGATTTTATATTTGCATCAATTTTCATTCCTGGTCCTATTGGGATTTTCATGGTGTGTGGAATTAAAATACCATCAACTTCTTTGTAATCAGTGATATCAACTGCCTGGGTAATTTCTCCTTGTGGTCCCTGGACCGTTGAAGTCTGTCTGATTTTTAAACCACTTTCGACACTGTAATGATTCAAAACCTTACTACCGGATGGATAGGTAAGTTCAATGGCATAAGCTTCTTTCCCATCAATGTTTTCAACACCTGTTAATTCCCTCTTAACGTTATGCTCTTTGTATAATAACTCTGCAAACATAGCATATTCTACAGCAGCATCTTTGGTTTTTTCAGCATCCTCAGGAGCTCTTTGGCCTTGAGTCCAGTTGCCCAGGCTATTTCCATCAAAGACTACTTTTTGCACTTCCATTACACCTCCAAAGACGACTGAAACATAGGCTTTATCCGGAGCACTATTAGCAGTAGTAATGGTCATAGTTTGTCCTTGAAGTGATGCTTCACTTACAGTCTGCAGGTTCTTAACAGATTCAAGTTTCGATTTTCCGCCAATAGCTTTAATATAATTGGCTATCACCTTGTCAGCTGTCAAATCAGCCGGAAGATCAGCACCGGTCTTTGGTGTATATTCTTCTCCATAGATATCATAATATTTCAACTCACCAAAAGCCTTAAGCTTATCTGCTATCTCACTACCTTTACCTACTACAACAATGTGAGCATTTTCCGGCTTGATATATTTTTTGGCCATGGTTTGGACATCCTCCAATGTAACAGCTTGTACATTCTTGATGTAGTTGGCATAATAATCTTTGGATAAATTATAACGAGCCGTATTAATTGCGAAATTAGCAATGGTTTGAGGTTGTTCTAAAGAGCGAGCAAAGCTACCCGCAATAGAATTGATTGCCAGATCAAGTTCCTCTTGTGAAGCTTTTTCATCCCTGATTTTATTCAATTCATATATAATCTCTACAATTGAACTATCAGTTACTTCATTCCTCACGCTTGCCCCGGCACTAAACGAGCCAATCAGTCGATCGGAGGACAAGGATGAATACGCACCGTATGTATATCCCTTATCTTCTCTCAGATTCATAAATAGCCTTGCAGAGCCACCTCCGCCCAGAATTTGATTCAAAACACTGGTTTTTATAGCATCTTCAGAGCCTGGTTTTAATTCAACCGGATAAGTGATATCAATGACTGACTGAACGGAGGCAGACCTGTCGACCAAAGCCACTTTGGTATTTGATGGGGCCTGCGGTTTATCCCACTGTTTTTTTGAAACATCACCTTTCTCCCACTTCCCAAAATATTTTTGAACTAGTTTCTGGGCATTTTTAAAATTTATATCTCCTACAATAGCTAAATAAGCTATGTTAGGTTTGTAATAGTTTTGATAATAATTCCTGATATCTTCTATCGTGATGTTCCCAACCGTCTCTTCCGTTTCTAATTCTCCATATGGATGATCTTTTCCGAATAGAAGAACTGTAGACACATTTCCCGAAATGGCATCGGGATCATCCTTTTGTGAAGCTAATCCCGATAAAGTCTGTGTCTTTATTTTATCTAACTCTTCTTGTGGGAATGTTGGATTATAAAGTATATCAGTCATAAGATCCAACAGGGTTTCAGTATGCTTCGTAAGAGAAGAACCAAAGACAGAGGAGGAACCGGCTCCCAATGATGCCCCAATGAAATCAATTTCTTCATCTATCTGAGCTTTTGTTCTACTGGTGGTGCCTCTTCTCATCATTTGGCCCACCATTGATAAGTAGCCTGCTTTATCACCTTCCGATATTGGGCCCCTGTCTAAAACCAAATTGAAGGAGACTCTGGGTAATTTGTGGTTTTCAACTACAAATACTTTCAGACCATTTTTTAATGTGAATGATTTATAATTACCGATCTGTATTTCCCTTGCCTTTCCAGGTTTAGGCAATTGAGATCGATCCAATTGTGCCAAGCTTATTTCTGAAATGAAAACAAGCGTGAGTATGAATAAGATATATTTTTTCATTTGTTTAAAATTTATGACCATTTGAGATTGCAGCACTCAGGTTTTACACCCTTTGTGTTGTAATAATTATCTTAGATCTAGCCTTGCCATATTAGTTACCTTCCTTGTTCAGCTCAGAGTCCTCAGGCTTTTGTTGTGCCGATTTTGATAAATAGTACAATACAACACGGTTATCTTTTGTCAGATATTTCTTAGCAACTCTTTGAATATCCTCTTTGGTCACCTTTCTATATCGATCAATTTCACTATTGATCAAATTAGCATCGCCATAATAAACATGGTAATCTGCAAGGCTTTCGGCAATTCCCTGAACCGAGCTGTTTCGAGACACGAAATTATTCTCTAATTGATTCTGCAATTTTTGGAATTCTTTGTCACCAATGAGTTCATTTTTCACTCGATCAACCTGAGCATCCATTTCTACCTCAAGTTCTTCCGGTGTTTTTCCCACATTGGCCAAACCAATGGTTGTAAAGAGGCCGGCGTCTTCCAATGCGAAGGGAAATGCAAAGACTGCCGCCGCTAATTGTTGCTTGTCAACAATCTCTTTTTGGAATCTTGAACTTTGCCCACCTGACAACAAGGTAGTCAGCATATCCAAAGCATAATAATCTTCAGTTCCCTGAGCTGGCATTCTATAGGCCTGAATTACCGCTGGTAATTGGATGTTATCAAAAACGACATCTCTTACTTCAGAGCCCAAATCAGGAACTTTGATATCAGGCCTTGGGATCTCTTTATTACCACTTTTTATTTCGCCAAAATATTTCTCTACAAGTTCCTTGGTTTCTTTAATATTAATATCACCCGCGATAGATAGCGTAGCGTTGTTTGGAACATAAAATGTGGCATAAAAGTCAGCGAAATCCTGCTCCGTAGCAGCATCAATATCTTCGAAGGAGCCGATGGGAGTCCATTCATAGTTCGTTCCATGAAATGCTTTTGCAAACATTTTTTCCTGAAAGGACATATAAGGTTGGTTATCAATTCTTAGCCTTTTTTCTTCCTTCACAACTTCCTTTTGTGTGGCAATCCCAGTTGAGTCAATCTTTGCATGCAACATGCGCTCAGACTCCATGTATAATCCTAGCTCCAATTGATGAGAAGGTAAGGTTTCATAATAGAAAGTCCTATCGTGAGAGGTATTTGCATTGAGTTGCCCTCCGGCCTTTTGGATGATCTTAAAGAATTCACCTCTCTTGATGTTAGGTGATCCTTCGAACATTAAATGCTCAAAAAAATGGGCAAAGCCAGTTCTTCCGGCAGGTTCATTTTTTGAACCAACATGGTACAATACCGAAACTGTAACAATGGGTGTTGTATTATCTTGGTGGAGAATGACATGAAGACCATTATCCATATCATATTCGACAAATTCAATCTTATTGTCCTGAGCTTGCGCAGAGATAATCAAGGACGCAAGTAATATCAGCAAAAGCTTAGTCTTTCTCATTTCTAAGTTTGTTAAATTTTGAAAGGATTAAATATAAGGTATCCTACCACAAGTAAATGCCTGATTTCTATGGGAAGTGGGAAAATTACATGAGCGGCAGGACAAAAGCTGATAGGAAGGAAGCACATGAAGCAAAAAAACCATTCCGAAAAATAGAATGGTTTTTTTATGAGATATTAATAATGGACTATCGTAATTGAAAATGTATCGATATTTGACTCCGCACGCGCACCGGTACACCTCTTTGTTTGCCCGGATTCCATTTGGGATGACTCGCAAGAACTCTAACGGCTTCCTCATCGCATCCGGCTCCAATTCCCTTAAGCACTTTGATGTCGGTAAGGCTGCCATCCTTTTCGACAACAAAAGTGAGAAATACCCTTCCGGTGATTCCCATTCTCCTGGCCTGTGGAGGGTAATTCATATTATCTGCGACGTACCTGTAAAAGGCCTTTAAACCATCTTTTGGCGCGGCCTGGACCTCAGAGAATAGAAACACTTCATCGGCCTCTTCTTCTGGCTCGGAATCTGCTACAATGATGTCCTCTATGACAGCATCTTCCGTAATTTCAACGTCGAGATCAATTTCTATTTCCTGTTCAATTTCCTCGTCATCCTCTACTATTGTAATCTCTGGTTGTTGAATAACCGGAGGAGGTAGAGGGGGCTGTTCCGTTGGTGGTATTTCCAGTAGATCATCAAGATTGTCACTAAGATCGCCAAGGTTTGCCAGATGTCCTTCATCAAATGATCGCCATTCAAAAGCCAGGATAGCAAAAGAAAGGCTCATAACCAATCCCAGATTCATAAATAGTCCTGACTTTCTGGTTAGATCTGCTTTTGGATTTTTTTTCTGCTCCATATAAACTAAATATTTAGTTGTTATCTGTAAAATAAAACCGACCATAGGCCGGATACTTACTAAAATTGAATAAGGATCAATTAGGTTTGAAGACAATCGGGAGAGTCATCTTGACCTTAACCGGTTTGCCTCTTTGCTTACCGGGGTTCCATTTTGGATGACTATTCAGTACCCTAACCACTTCTTCATTACAGCCTCCACCAATTCCTTTAATGATTTGTATTTCCGTTATTGAGCCATCTTTATCAATAACAAATTGAACATACACTTTGCCCTGAATACCCATTCTTCTGGCTTTGGAGGGGTATTTCATATTCTTTGAAATAAATTTGTTGAAAGCACTCATACCACCAACAGGAGTTGGTTGCTCTTCAACAATAACAAAAACCTCATCGGCAACTTCTTCCTCGGGGGCATCATCGAAAACAATTTCTTCGATCGCTGTTTCTTCAGTAATTTCCACATCCAGATTCACTTCAATCTCCTGCTCAATTTCTTCTTCATCCGGAA
>JAUJEA010000027.1 GCA_030442035.1 Splendidivirga corallicola | reverse complement strand
GACAGCTTTAAAAGGAGCTGTTAAAAAAGCCTGGACAGAAGTTCTTTGAATGGATGTAAAAGATAGCAAACCGCTCTAGTGGACACATAGGTGTTTTTGGACATTTATGTACGTCAACAAAGAGAACAAAAGCCAAGGTTCAAATGACACAATCTCATACTGAGTATGAGATGTTCTAATCTTAACAGGTTAGGACAAAGAACTATTACAATGGAGAGTTTGATCCTGGCTCAGGATGAACGCTAGCGGCAGGCCTAATACATGCAAGTCGAACGGTAACATTTCCCTCGGGAAGATGACGAGTGGCGCACGGGTGCGTAACGCGTATGCAACCTACCCTTTACTGGAGGATAGCCCGGAGAAATTCGGATTAATACTCCATGGTATCACATGATGGCATCTGAGAGTGATTAAAGATTTATTGGTAAAGGATGGGCATGCGTGACATTAGCTAGTTGGTGAGGTAACAGCTCACCAAGGCGACGATGTCTAGGGGTTCTGAGAGGATGATCCCCCACACTGGTACTGAGACACGGACCAGACTCCTACGGGAGGCAGCAGTAGGGAATATTGGTCAATGGGCGAGAGCCTGAACCAGCCATGCCGCGTGCAGGAAGACGGCCTTCTGGGTTGTAAACTGCTTTTATATAGGAACAAAAAGGCTATGCGTAGCAAATTGCGTGTACTATATGAATAAGCACCGGCTAACTCCGTGCCAGCAGCCGCGGTAATACGGAGGGTGCAAGCGTTGTCCGGATTTATTGGGTTTAAAGGGTGCGTAGGCGGTTAATTAAGTCAGTGGTGAAAGCCCACAGCTCAACTGTGGAACTGCCATTGATACTGATTAACTTGAGTAACGTTGAGGTAGGCGGAATTTATGGTGTAGCGGTGAAATGCATAGATACCATAAAGAACACCGATAGCGTAGGCAGCTTACTGGACGTTAACTGACGCTGATGCACGAAAGCATGGGGAGCGAACGGGATTAGATACCCCGGTAGTCCATGCTGTAAACGATGATCACTCGATGTGTGCGATAGACAGTACGCGTCTTAGCGAAAGCGTTAAGTGATCCACCTGGGGAGTACGATCGCAAGATTGAAACTCAAAGGAATTGACGGGGGTCCGCACAAGCGGTGGAGCATGTGGTTTAATTCGATGATACGCGAGGAACCTTACCTGGGCTAGAATGTGATTGCCATCCCGAGAGATCGGGAGTTCTTCGGACATGAAACAAGGTGCTGCATGGCTGTCGTCAGCTCGTGCCGTGAGGTGTTGGGTTAAGTCCCGCAACGAGCGCAACCCCTACTGTTAGTTGCCATCAGGTAAAGCTGGGGACTCTAACAGGACTGCCTACGCAAGTAGAGAGGAAGGTGGGGACGACGTCAAGTCATCATGGCCCTTACGCCCAGGGCTACACACGTGCTACAATGGGGGGTACAGAGGGTTGCTACCTGGTAACAGGGTGCCAATCTCAAAAAGCCTCTCTCAGTTCGGATTGTGGTCTGCAACTCGACCACATGAAGTTGGAATCGCTAGTAATCGCATATCAGCAATGATGCGGTGAATACGTTCCCGGACCTTGTACACACCGCCCGTCAAGCCATGGAAGTTTGGAGGACCTGAAGACAGTAACCGCAAGGGGCTGTTAAGGGTTATACAAGTAACTAGGGCTAAGTCGTAACAAGGTAGCCGTACCGGAAGGTGTGGCTGGAACACCTCCTTTCTGGAGACCTTAGGTTTTTGTGGTTTGCTATCTTGACATTTGTTCTGTAGGAGTGCCTGTATTTGTTAGAGGTATTTCTTAGTTAAAGGATAGATACCGGGCTTGTAGCTCAGGTGGTTAGAGCGCTACACTGATAATGTAGAGGTCCGTGGTTCGAGTCCACGCAGGCCCACACGGATGAAAGATTATTGGGGAATTAGCTCAGCTGGCTAGAGCGCCTGCCTTGCACGCAGGAGGTCATCGGTTCGACTCCGATATTCTCCACTGGAGTTAGTACTAAGTAAAAAGTATTTAGTACAGAGTAATTGAGAGATTGCAAAGAGTTAAAATCAACGAGAGGTTGTTTTAACTGCTAAGTTAGATGTAGACGATCTGTTTTACGACGAGCCATTGTAAATGGGTTGTTTACTATGCACTAACAGAAGAGTTCATTGACATGTTGTGAAAGAAAAGATAGAGACACTAGGATTATGGGTTTTATGACTCATAATACTCATAAGTTACTTTAAGAAAGTAGATAAGGGCGTATGGGGGATGCCTAGGCTCTCAGAGGCGATGAAGGACGTGATAAGCTGCGATAAGCTACGGGGATTGGCAAATACGAGTTGATCCGTAGATTTCCGAATGGGACAACCCGATACCGTGAAGCGGTATCATCCCGATTTATCGGGAGGCAAACGTGGGGAACTGAAACATCTAAGTACCCACAGGAAGAGAAAACAATAGTGATTCCGTCAGTAGTGGCGAGCGAACGCGGAACAGCCTAAACCCATCTAGTTACGGCTATGTGGGGGTTGTAGGACCTGCATAATTTTCTGGCGATGAACTGGAAGCATCTGGGAAGGTGCACCGTAGAGGGTGAAAGTCCCGTACGGGTAAGTCAACAGGAAAGGCGGGAATCCTGAGTAGGGCGGAGCAGGTGAAACTCCGTTTGAATCAGCCGGCACCATCCGGTAAGGCTAAATACTCCTGAGAGACCGATAGTGAACCAGTACCGTGAGGGAAAGGTGAAAAGTACCCTGAATAAGGGGGTGAAATAGAACCTGAAACCATACGCTTACAAGCGGTCGGAGCAGTTTCGTACTGTGACGGCGTGCCTTTTGCATAATGAGCCTACGAGTTACACTTTTCTGGCAAGGTTAATGATTTAAGGTCAGGAGCCGGAGCGAAAGCGAGTCTGAACAGGGCGAATAGTCAGAGGAGGTAGACGCGAAACTTAGTGATCTACCCATGGCCAGGTTGAAGTTTTGGTAACACAAAATGGAGGACCGAACCAGTATACGTTGAAAAGTATTTGGATGAGCTGTGGGTAGGGGTGAAAGGCCAATCAAACTAAGAAATAGCTCGTACTCCCCGAAATGCTTTTAGGAGCAGCGTGGGATAAAGTCTAATAGAGGTAGAGCTACCAATAGGACTAGGGGGAGTCACATCCTACCAAATCCTGATGAACTCCGAATGCTATTAGATGTTTTTCTGCAGTGAGGGCAAGGGTGCTAAGGTCCTTGTCCGAGAGGGAAAGAACCCGGACCGTCGGCTAAGGTCCCCAAATGTATGCTAAGTTGAACAAAGGTGGTCCAGTTGCCTAGACAGCCAGGATGTTGGCTTGGAAGCAGCCATTCATTTAAAGAGTGCGTAACAGCTCACTGGTCGAGCGACAGGGCGTCGATAATGATCGGGCATTAAGCATACTACCGAAGCCACGGATCCCGCTTGTCGGGATGGTAGGGGAGCATTCCATTTTCAGTGAAGCCACTTGGTGATGAGAGGTGGAGGGAATGGAAAAGCAAATGTAGGCATAAGTAACGATAAGGCAGGCGAGAAACCTGCCCACCGAAAGACTAAGGTTTCCTGATCAACGCTAATCGGATCAGGGTTAGTCGGGACCTAACGCGAACCCGAAAGGGGTAGTGGATGGACAATCGGTTAATATTCCGATACTAGCTAATTAAAGTGATGGGGCGACGGAGGAGTGAAAGCCTTGCGTACAGACGGAATTGTACGTTGAAGCCTTTAGGTATTAAGACAGTAGGCAAATCCGCTGACTTAGCTGAAGGGCGATAGTACCACAATTCTTCGGAAGCGTGGATAATAGGCCTAATCAGACTTCCAAGAAAACCCTCTAAGCGTTAATTAATTAGCTACCCGTACCGTAAACCGACACAGGTAGTCGAGGAGAGAATCCTAAGGTGCTCGAGTGATTCATGGCTAAGGAACTAGGCAAAATGGCCCTGTAACTTCGGGAGAAGGGGCGCCTCCCCCGACATTGTCGGGGAGGCCGCAGTGAAAAGGCCCAGGCGACTGTTTAACAAAAACACATGGCTTTGCGAAATCGAAAGATGATGTATAAGGCCTGACACCTGCCCGGTGCCGGAAGGTTAAGGGGGGATGTTATTCTGACTTGTCGGAAGAAGCATTGAACTGAAGCCCCGGTAAACGGCGGCCGTAACTATAACGGTCCTAAGGTAGCGAAATTCCTTGTCGGGTAAGTTCCGACCTGCACGAATGGTGCAACGATCTGGGCACTGTCTCGGCCATGAGCTCGGTGAAATTGTAGTCGCGGTGAAGATGCCGCGTACCCGCAACGGGACGGAAAGACCCCATGAACCTTTACTATAGCTTAACATTGGTATTGGGTAAATGATGTGTAGGATAGGTGGGAGACTATGAATAGGCGTCGCCAGGCGTTTAGGAGTCGTTGTTGAAATACCACCCTTTATTTATCTGGTGCCTAACCCCGCTTGATCGGGGGACAGTGTTTGGTGGGTAGTTTGACTGGGGTGGTCGCCTCCAAAAGAGTAACGGAGGCTTTCAAAGGTACCCTCCGCACGATTGGTAACCGTGCACAGAGCGCAATAGCACAAGGGTGCTTGACTGTGAGGCCTACAAGCCGATCAGGTAGGAAACTAGGATATAGTGATCCGGTGGTTCCGCATGGAAGGGCCATCGCTCAAAGGATAAAAGGTACTCTGGGGATAACAGGCTGATCTCCCCCAAGAGCTCATATCGACGGGGAGGTTTGGCACCTCGATGTCGGCTCGTCACATCCTGGGGCTGGAGAAGGTCCCAAGGGTTGGGCTGTTCGCCCATTAAAGTGGCACGCGAGCTGGGTTCAGAACGTCGTGAGACAGTTCGGTCCCTATCTGTTGTGGGCGCAAGAAATTTGCGAGGATCTGACCTTAGTACGAGAGGACCGGGTTGGACAAACCGCTGGTGTATCGGTTGTGCCGCCAGGTGCATCGCCGAGTAGCTATGTTTGGCAGGGATAAGCGCTGAAAGCATCTAAGTGCGAAACCCACCTCAAGATGAGATTTCTTTAAAGGGACGTTAAAGACGATGACGTAGATAGGTTGCAGGTGTAAAGTCAGAGATGGCAAAGCCGAGCAATACTAATTACCCGTAGGCTTTCTTAGACAAAGTATCTTAGTGTTTTAATTATTTTCTTTCACAATGGCATGTCAAAGGTATTACTGATAGGCTTTAGAGTAGAAAAAGTTAGCTGATAAAGTTACTTTATACTACTTACTTACTACTAAGGACTATCAAAAGAGTTTATGGTGACTATGGCACCGGGGTCCACCTCTATCCATTCCGAACAGAGAAGTTAAGCCCGGTAGCGCTGATGGTACTGCTGTCATAGGTGGGAGAGTAGGTCGTTGCCAGTTTTTATTAATAGTATCTAAAAGGTTTAGAAAACTCTAAACCTTTTTTTATG
>JAUJEA010000026.1 GCA_030442035.1 Splendidivirga corallicola | reverse complement strand
GAATTTTCATACAGAATCAATCGAAGTATTTTCAAAAAAACAATCTTTCATAAAACTATTGAAAGATTGATGAATCATTCATTGATATTTCAGCAAAATATCAGTTATACGTAAAGTAATAACTCTAAAAGAATTAAAAACTTTCCTAAATGACTTGATCCCAAAATTGTATTGTTTCAATATTTTTGTCATTAACATTTTATAACCCATTTTAGGGGATTTTTCATTAAATATTAGGTATTGGCAAATTTTGATTTCTAGATATAAGTGTTTAAACTTCGTTGATTTTTGAGTTTGCCGACAATCGAAATTTTTCATAAACCTAATCTACTATGAACCATTTTTTCAAGTTTAGAAAGCGCTATTACAAGGTAATTAGCGTCCTTTCAATCCTATTGCTATTCTCAATTTTCCTGTTAAACCCTAAGAAAGAATCCAAACGGCTCACTGTAAAAGATCAAATTGCTCTTTATGGTCAATCTTCCTTTGAAGATATCGAGCGTATGTCTAAATATGATCGTCCGGATCTGGCCGTCCTGCAAAATTTTGATATGACCAGGGATCCTTCCATTAACGAGGTACCTAACCGAAGAACTTTGAAATCGTTTGAAGCCATCAAGCAGCAATTCGCCCAATCTAGAGCTGCTATAAGTGGTGTCAACTGGGAAGAAAGGGGACCAAATAATGTTGGTGGAAGAACCAGAGCTCTTATGTTCGATCCTAATGATGCAAATGCACAGAAGGTCTGGGCAGGAAGTGTCGCAGGAGGTCTTTGGTTCAATAATAACATTACAAGTTCCTCCTCACAATGGCAGAATATAGATGACTTTTGGGCTAATCTGGCCATATCCTCATTAGCCTATGACCCTACCAATACACAAGTGTTTTATGCCGGAACCGGGGAAGGTTTCTTCAATGCCGATGCGGTAAGAGGAGCTGGTATCTGGAAATCAAGCAATGGTGGTACTTCCTGGACGCAGCTTGCCAGCACTGACAATAGCAATTTCCACTATGTTCAAAAAGTGGTGGTCCTATCTGATGGCACCGTCATGGCTGCTACAAGGGCTGGTGTCTATAGATCAACCAACGGTGGGACCAGTTGGACAAGCGTCCTATCCGGCCAGTTTGCGGATATTGAAGTTGCCTCCAACGGTGATATTTATGTTGGTGCCTTAAGTGATGGATCAGTTCGTAAATCAACCAACTCCGGAACAAGCTTTACTACTGTTACTCCCACCACAGGCGGAGGAAGGGTTGAACTAGCCATTGCTCCCTCCAATGCTTCAGTGGTATATGCTGTCGCCAGCGGAACCGGAACAAGTTCAGGTAATATTCAATGGTTCAGGAAATCCACAAATGGAGGAAGTACCTGGACTACAGTGACTGTTCCCAATTATTTAAATCAAAACTGTACCGTTAGTAGTCAGGATTTTGCCAGAGGTCAGGCATGGTATGACTTGATACTGGCCGTACAACCATCCAATCCCGATATTGTAATAGTGGGAGGTGTAGATCTGCACAGATCAACCAATGGCGGAAGTTCATGGAGTGCTATTTCCTATTGGACCGGAAGTTGCCGTTCATACGTTCATGCTGATCAACATGCCATTGTATTTAGTCCTAATAGTTCCAATACAGCAATTTTTGGTACTGATGGTGGTGTGTTTTATTCTACTAATGCAGGAAATTCAACTGCTACCCCCTCTTTTTCAGCAAGGAATACTGAATATAACGTTACGCAGTTTTACGCTGCTGATCAAAATAATCTCGCCAATAGTAATGTACTCCTTGCTGGTTCCCAGGACAATGGATCACACAGGTTTACCTCGGCCGGAGTCAATTCTACTACTGAGGTTACCGGTGGTGATGGAGCGTTTTGTCATGTTGATCAGGACAACTCCAATTATCAGGTAACATCCTACGTGTATAATAGCTATTACAGATCAACCAATGGAGGTTCCTCCTTTACTAACATCCTATTCAATACCAATGATGGGCGCTTTATCAATCCCACGGAATACGATGATGATGCCAATGTTCTCTACTGCGCCAATAATGACGATCAATACAGAAGGATCACCAATATGACCGGATCACCTTCTTCTTCGGTCAACAATGTGAATTTTGGAGGATTCAGGGTATCTGCCATAAAGGCCTCCAAACACACCAATAATCGTGTATTTATGGCGACTGGTACACACAGAGGTACCGGTGGTTCCAAAGTGTTCAGAGTTGATAATGCTAATGGAAGTTCACCCACAGTTACAGAAATAGGAACGAGTTCTTTACCAGGCAATGGTTATATCTCCAGTATTGATGTAGGAACCAGTGATGACCAGATCATCATCACCTATTCAAACTATGGTCTGGTTTCCGTATGGGAAACCAGAAATGGAGGGTCCAGCTGGTCTAACCGCGAAGGAAATCTTCCCGATATTCCTGTTCGATGGGTGATATATAATCCCAATAATACTGATGAAGTATTAATTGCCACAGAGCTAGGTGTCTGGTCCACAGATAACGTAAATACCGCATCTCCCGATTGGGGTGTCACGAATACCGGATTAGCCAATGTAAGATGTGATATGTTGCAATACAGGGATAGTGACGGTCAGGTTATTGTAGCCACGCATGGTCGGGGAGCTTTTACGGCTAAACCTTTTACCACAACGACTACCTGTGACGTTCCTACTGGCCTGGTTTCATCTAATGTAGGAGAAACATCATTTACTTTAAGCTGGAATGCTGTTTCAGGTGCTGTTTCCTATGATGTTGATGTTGATGGAACGGTAACGAATACCACTTCCACTACCTTTGATGTAACCGGGTTAACCGCCTCCACTACCTACTCTGCAAGAGTCAGGGCTGTTTGTGCCAGTGCAACAAGCGCATACTCTGCCAGCATACAGGTTACCACTTCCACCGGAGGGCTCTCTTGTCCTAATACAGTAGCTTCATTTCCTTACAATGAAAGTTTTGAAAGTGGTATCGGCGTTTGGAATCAACCTACTGGTGATGATGGTAATTGGGTGCGTGATTCCGGCGGTACTCCTTCAAATGGAACCGGTCCTTCTACAGGAGCTGAGGGTAGTTTTTATATGTTTATCGAGGCATCCAATAACAATAGCACCGGAGCCATTGGGTCACCCGATAAGGTAGCTATTTTCGAAAGTCCATGCTTTGATCTAAGTGGAGAAACTGCCGCTAATTTCATTTTTGACTACCACATGAACGGAACCGGAATGGGAACACTTAATTTGGATGTTACCACCAACGGTTCAAGTTGGACCACACTCTGGACCAGATCAGGGGGTCAGGGAAATTCCTGGATAGAGGAAAATATAGACCTTGCGGCTTATGCCGGGCAGATCATAAAGTTGAGATTCCATGGTACCACAGGGTCTAGCTGGAGTAGTGATATGGCTATTGATGATATTGAAGTCACCACAGGTGGTGTTGCTACTTGTAATGTCCCAACAGGATTAAGTTCTTCTAACATTGCTCAAACGTCCTTCACACTTTCCTGGGATGCCGTATCAGGAGCCGTTTCCTATGATGTGGATGTAGATGGTACTGTTACCAATACCACTTCGACTTCCACCAATATTACTGGTCTGACAGCAGCTACCACTTATAACGCAAAAGTTAGAGCTGTCTGTGCCAGTGCCACAAGTGCCTATTCTGCCACCATTCAAGTCACAACCACACCAGACGGGATCACTTGTGCCAATACAGTATCATCTTTCCCATATAGTGAAAGTTTTGAAAGTGGTATCGGCGTTTGGAATCAGCCCACTGGAGACGATGGTAACTGGGTCAGAGACTCAGGAGGAACTCCTTCAAATGGAACCGGTCCTTCTACCGGATCCAACGGTAGTTTTTATATGTTCATAGAAGCTTCAAACAATAGTAGTACCGGCGCCATCGGATATCCAAACAAAGTAGCCATTTTTGAAAGTCCCTGTTTTGATCTAAGCGGAGAAACATCTGCTAACTTCAACTTTGATTATCACATGAATGGCACAGCAATGGGAACCTTGAATTTGGAAGTTTCTACCAATGGCAGTACATGGACTTCACTTTGGACTAAAACCGGAAGTCAGGGGAATTCCTGGATTGAAGAGAATATAGATCTAACGAGTTATGCAGGGCAAACGATCATGCTCAGATTTCATGGAACAACAGGATCCAGCTGGAGCAGCGATATGGCTATTGACGATGTAGTGGTCACTGTTGGAGGGGGTGGTGCAGCACCAGTGGCTGATTTCACTGCAAGTGCCACAACGGTTAATGAAGGCGCTACCATCAACTTTACAGACCAATCTACCAATAGTCCGACTTCCTGGGTATGGAACTTTCCCGGCGGGACACCATCAAGCAGTACCAGCCAGAATCCATCGGTCACCTATAACACGGCTGGAACCTATGATGTTACACTCACCGCAACCAATGCTTCAGGAAATGATGCTGAAACAAAAACAGGCTACATTACTGTCAACACAACAACTGTAACTTATTGTGCTGCTTCTTCCAACGGATGTGGCACTTATGAGTACATATCCAATGTAGCGATCGGTTCTATAGACCATGCTACCAATTGTAGTTCGGGGGGATATGAAGACAATACAGGTATATCAACCGATCTAAGCGGAAGTCAATCACTAACGGTTTCTATAGGTCGCCCGGATGCACTTAACACGGTTGGCGCCTGGATAGATTGGAATCAAGATGGTGATTTCAGTGATCCGGACGAGAGCATTTCCATGACATTCAGTGGCTCAGCAGGAACAGGAACCGTCACCGTTCCGGCGTCTGCGGCTGCCGGGTCCACACGTTTGAGAGTGCGGGTTAATTATAATGCTGCTGCTCCCGATTGCGGAAATACAACCTATGGCGAAACTGAGGATTACACGGTTAATGTAACCGCTCAAACCATTGCGCTATCGCAACTCAATGAGAATCCTTTTGCGATTGCATCAGCATCAGAGGTTTATCCCAATCCATCCTTCAATGGATATTTCAATGTCAGGTTCAATAAACATACTGACCGGGATATTCCCATAAAAGTTTATGATATGAAGGGAAGTCTTGTATTCAAGACCATTCAAAGGGATAACAAAAATAACAGCGCAGCCTTCCTGGACTTAAGCCATTTGCCCAGAGGAACCTATACCATGCAGGTTATTCTGGAAAAGGATGTAGAGTTACTCAAGCTGGTGCTGGACTAAAGATTCATCAAATCTAATATTCAATATTTTAAGTAATTCTCTTTATTAAGATTAAAGAGGCTGTCTCAAAAGTATTTGAGTAGCCTCTTTTGTTTTTTATAAGGTTTAATTTTTGATTTTTTGTTTTCGATTCTCCCTGTGGCAAGTTGAGACTGGGGGATAGAAAAAAATATGGTTTTATGCGGCCTTTTTGTTCAGGTTGTGTGCAATTGCCAGTAGTCCGGCTTCTATTTCTACCTTTTTGATTCCTTTTAGCATAAATCGTCTGAACCCTTTGTTTTGTTTGATATTGCCGAAG
>JAUJEA010000025.1 GCA_030442035.1 Splendidivirga corallicola | reverse complement strand
GAATTTTCATACAGAATCAATCGAAGTATTTTCAAAAAAACAATCTTTCATAAAACTATTGAAAGATTGATGAATCATTCATTGATATTTCAGCAAAATATCAGTTATACGTAAAGTAATAACTCTATAATGTTTAATAATTCTAAATATTATGATACCATTAACCAATCCGGTTAGGATCAAAATGTAAATCAAAGCAAATTTCATAAAATTTCTTTCCGTAGCCAATCTTTCCTATTCTACTATAATGTATTATGAAGATATTCTTAAACGGCTATAATTCCTCCAAAAGTCCACATCTTGTAACGTTGTCAAGATTAACCGTACATCCGTTTGATGGCGATTCATTTGGTGAAGGCTTGTCATTGTCTTTTTGACATGATAAAACAATCGCAAATATTGCGATCAGATAGAATGAATACTTTTTCATTGGTTATTTCCTTTGGTCGTGATAGTCGATTGCTCAAAGTTTACAACCCAAGGATAGGGCCAATATGAATGTCTGGTCTCCAACCTTTGTAAACCCTCCGTTTTGTGCTGTTTCGGGTTTATCAGCGATATCATTGAAGTTTAAATAATGATCACATCGAATACCAAGGTGTAAATCAGATAATTGGTATTTCACGCCTCCGGCTAATAATATGCCTACCGAAGCACTGTTAAAAGCATCAGCATTTTCCAATTCATTGAAGTGCTCACTCTTTGCAATGACATAATCAAATCTCGGTCCCGCACCTAAAAATGGGCTCCACTTTTCCTTAATGGGAAATTTGTATTCAAATACGGTGTTGATAGAAATGTAGGTTAATCTTGGTTTATGAGAAAGTAAAAGGCGGGTAGGGATTACAGGTATTGGATCCAATGGACTGAAATCCTCCGGGTTCTGTGTGATATTGATTACCTGCTCTCCCTTCCCACCTTTGGTTAAGAAAACCATACCGGTTGACAAATTGAAATGTTTTTTTTCTAAGTAGTCCAACCCAATGGAGGTTGCAAATCCAACCAATTGTTCATCGTATCGATCCTGACTAAAGTTGTCTTTCCAGGACAGTTTTGAAATAGAAGGCCCAACTTGAAGTTTGAGCGTTTGTGCGAAGGTTAAACTTGATAAAAATAGCCATGCTATTATAAAAAATACTTTTTTCATTTGTTGTTATGTTTTGGTTGATGATGAATTTGAACCAGGCCTTATTTGGAAGATTCGAATGCCACTGAATCCAAATCAATAAAAAAAGATTTGCCATTTACTTCTTAATGTACCTGCTTGAAGGAGTAATGGTATTACTAAATTCTATGTCCATTAGCCTTTTCTATGTTTCCTGTGGTTTATTAAAAAAACCGATATCATGATATCCTGAAGTAGTGTATCCGTCTAACGTGTAGGATATATATAGATTAATTTTCTCCCATGCATATTTACCTGGTTGTATGCATTAAATAATCAAATGAATATTTTCCTGGCCCGGAAATAGTCAGTCCGACAGTACAAAGCCAGAATAAAAAAGCCAATTCCTTTGTCTGGAATGCATCTGCAGCATGTACCAGGAAAAAAGCCACGGTTAGTGTGATAAAAACAGGAATCAGAAAAAGCCTGGTAAAAAATCCTAACATAATAGAAAGGCCTCCTATTAATTCGGAAAAGGTTACCAGTATTAATGATAATTTACTGCCCAAGCCCAGAGGGTTTGGGAAAAATGATGTATACGTGGAAAAATTAACAAATTTCTCAATGCCATGATAACATAATAGCGCGCCTACAGAGCACCTAATAAAGAATATGGCGAGATCAAAGTTGTGATGTTTTGATAGAACAAAGTTTTTTAATCGCATTTGCTTAATTTTTTGTTACAAAACAAAATGTGAAGCATAAATTAAAATTGTACAAAATTTACTTATCACTTGATTAATTTGCTGCAATAGAAAAAAATGTGACCATCATTTTTCGGATCAATTCATACAGCGGCTTGTTTAATTGATATTGACAAGCTATCAATTCATAAGTGGACCATTACCTTTTACCTTAAGTGTCTTTCTGATGATGGGACAATGTCTGATTTTTTGCACCAGTGTACGGTTGTCTTCCTGGTCGTGGGTCAGGTGTAGCGATCCTACGAGTAGCGCGGTATGTTCTTCATTCCTAAATGATTGTTCTGAGTTGGCATTTGTAGTCTTGATTGGTTTATTTTTAAGGACAAGAAAAACGACAAAACACAAGACCTAAATCTTATGGATTACAATGATGATGTAACTCAGTTCATTGAAAAATCAATTGATGGACAAAAGGTTATACTGGAAGCGCTCAGGGAACTAATTGCGGAATCAGTTCCTGATGTTCGAGAACAATTAAAGTGGGGCAGGCCTGTTTATGCCAGCCAAAAGGATTTCTGCTATTTACAGACCTCTAAAAATTATGTGACATTTGGTTTTTTCAACTTCGAAAAAGTAGATGATCCCGAGGACCTCCTGGAAGGAACGGGAAAGCAAATGCGTCATATTAAGATTGCCAAGTCCGAAGACATCAAATCTGATCTCTTTACTAAAATGCTAAAGCAGGCGTCAGAATTCTAATTTAGCGCTAGGATGTTAAAAAATAACTGTAGATAATATGATGATATATATGACTACAAATGCAACGGTAAGGAAGTATAATATCTCTCATCATGCAATACATTGAAAATGATTTTTATCCGGCATGGTTACCTCTGAAATATAGAGAAACCATTGATTTAAGTGAACTTGCTGAACCTACTGAACAGATTATAAAAGAAGCGGATGCATTGATCGAAAGGACGAGCCTTAATATAGCGATCTACAAGAAATCACCTAAAGCAAGATCCAATGGATTATGTTCAGTTTTTAAATCTGCTGTATTGCCAGAAGAACAATTGAAAAGTCTATATGAAGCAGAGCAAAGGCTTGGAAACTATGTGATTGTGGCTTATGCAAATCCGCTTGAGTATCATGCTTTTTAGCTCCCCTGGTCGTGGGACCGCTTCGCTTAACCTACAACTAATGAAGGATATAGAATATAATAAATATACTCACCATACTATGGTATATAGCCGATTGTTAGCTTCAAATAAGAAAAATGAAGAAAGGGATAGTAAAATCAGTAAGTAAAAGTGGAACTCATACTTTTAGTAAATTCAATTGTGATAAAATTGTTTTGCTAGAAGGATTGGGTGTGGAAGGGGATGCCCATATGGGAGAAAAAGTAAAGCACCGCTCAAGAGTTGCAAAGGATCCAAATCAGCCCAATTTGAGACAAATTCACCTCATTCATTCTGAACTTTTTGATGAATTGGAAAAAAAAGATTTCAAGTGGAAGATGGACAAATGGGTGAGAACATAACTACACAAGGTATTGATCTGTTGAACCTTCCTGAAAATACTATACTCTCTGTTGGCACAACATCCAAAATAAAAATAACCGGATTAAGAAATCCATGTAATCAGATTGATTCAATACAAAAAGGATTAATGAATGCTGTTTTAGATAAGGATCAAAAAGGCAATTTAATCAGAAAAGCAGGAATAATGGGAATTGTCCTGAACGGTGGAGAAATAAAAACAGGAGATGAAATTATTGTAGAACTACCACCGGAACCTCATGCCAAATTGAAAAAAGTTTAAAATATGTCTGTAGCCAAAAAATCGCTCCTGATCGTAGGTTAAGCGCAGCGATCCTACGACCTAACATATTCAAGGGCGTCCGCCCGTTGTTTCATTAAGTGGAAAAGTATGCAAGAATAAGCATCTTCGTTACACGCTTTAGGAACATGTTATCCCCCCATTCGGAATGTGTTGCGCTGAACTGATGTCTTTGGATTTGTCGCCAAAGCTTTCCTCATTTTCCTTGATTTGACCCCTTTGAATTATAATTCAAATTGGTTAAAAAATGTTCATTCTTTAAAATTTTAGAATTAAACAATTAATTGGAATTAAGAATTTAATTTTGTGTCTATGCGCAAAATTCTGCTGCCTATTCTTTTTTATCTTCTGAGCATAGGAGTCCCGGCACATGCTCAATACAAATTGTGGGTAGATGATTTTGTTTTTGCTTGTGAAAACGAAATAACCAATATCGAAAGCAGTTTTTACAATGGCATCAATGCTTTCCTACTTGAAATAGAGGAGAATGAAACTGATCTGATCGTAACCAACGCAAAAGATAGACCAACGATAGCGCAAGTTCTGAGTGCAATTCATCAGCACCTTCCTTTCAACAATCAGGAACCGGTTTCATTGATTATCTCCGGTAACTTCAATCAAGACAGGGTCCATCAGGTGTTAGACATTGAATTTCATGATAAGCTCTATATGCATCATGCGCGTGATGAGTGGCCAACCATTTCAGCAATTAAAAATGAAGGCTATCGTATATTAACTTTCTTTGAGCAGGAAATTGTATTCACATCCGAGGAACAAATAGGTAGAAGTAAACTGTATTCCGAAAGGTTTTCATCAGATCCTCTTGGGAAATTAGTACTGTTTCAAACCACGGAAAACAATGAAAATGCTGTACTGCGTGCGTCTATTCAAATGTGGAAACAGACTGGTAAAACACCCAATTTCATCTGTGCGACATCCATTGGCAATCGTTCAGTGCTTCGACAAGCCGCCGACTCTTTGAATCGCCTTAGAAGATTCAGAGGGGAAATAAAATACAATGGGGAACTTCTCAATGAAATATACTGGCGCCATGAACCCGATAGAATAACCCCTGCCAGGTTCTCGCTACCACTAACCGGTCAACAACAGTTTCTTGTTCCTTATAAAAACGGATACAGACTGAGTCCACCGGAAATGATCCATCATGGCGCGATGGAAGACGAACCAAGAATATTCACTGCTCACGACATATTTTTGGAAGACAAGTTGATCTACGATTTTGCTTTTGATGGAGAAATTACAAACAATGCAGAACCTGAATGGAACAACATCATTAAAAAAGAGATCTCATTCATCAATGATAAAACAAGGGGAAAAGTGTTATACTTTTCTACGGATGACTCCTATATCGACTACTCCAAAGAAAACGAACTGGACTTTGAGGCTCCCATAAGCATTGCGGCCTGGATCAGGCCTGACAGTCTCCCGAGATTCACCAGTATTATGGGCTTGGGATCAGCATTTTCTTTTAAACTATTCCGGGGCAATCCGGATCTCACTGCAGCAACTATCAAAGATCACGTGATAAGAACCACAATAGAGCGAAGTAATTGGAGCCACCTGGCCGTCGTGTTAAACCCTGTAAGAACAGTGATATTCTTTATAAACGGAGAAAAAGTTGCTGAACTGGCCCTGTCGGAAATAAAACCCTCCGGGCAATCACTGGTAATCGGGAACAATATTTGGGGAGAACAGTTTTATGGTGCTATGGACGATCTGAAAATTTGGAACAGAGGACTGTCATCCAAAGAAATAGCTTTGTTATATCAGGAAGAGCATAACAAAAAGAAGCCAATTTCAGGGTGGACGATTGGTTTCCTTTTAACCATTGTTGCGCTGGGGATAATCATACTTAGAAAAAGGATCAGTGTTTCTGCCACTACGACACCAAAGGCCAGGGTTTCACACAAAAGTAATATGCTGCAACTTTTTGGGAGTTTCCAAATACATACACAAGCTCAAGGAGACATGAGCAAGGCATTTTCTCCGCTCCTAAGACAGATCTTATCGTACCTGGTATTGAGGAGTGCGGAAGTCGGGGACGGTGTAAATACTAACAAGCTTACCGATACATTTTGGCCTGGTATGTCGAAGGATAAAGCCAAGGAAAACCGGGGGGCAAACATCAAAAAATTAAGGAAGGTGTTAGCGGAGACAGGCGGTCTGAAAGTAGTTTATGAAAATAGGAAATGGTTTATAGAAACCGATGATGAATTTTCCATAGATATATTGGAATACGTAAAATCCAAAAGCATTCTTTATAAGGAACTTGAGTGCAATGGGGTAACCCGGGCCTCACTTTGTGAACTACTTGATTTACTCGAAAGAGGTAACATTTTGCAAAATATGCACCATGAATGGGTTGATCATTTCAAAAACAAAATATCTAATGAGGTAGATATACTACTTTCTCAAATCTATCACAGTGAAGGCTCAAAACTTGGCCCGGAAATAAATACCCGGTTGGCAAACACCATTCTTCTCTTTGATAACCTCAATGAACAGGCACTTAAAATATTGATCAGGGAATTGATGACTTCCGGAAAACACGGGCAGGCACAACAAGCTTATAAAGCTTTTGCCAAAAACTACAGGGTCTTGTATGGAGAAGCGTTTGAAATAGAATACCAGGACCTGATAGCTCCCTGATATCTGATCCTACTGCTTTTAAGCATGCCACCTGTCCTAAAACAGTGTAAGACTTCATTCAAACATGCTAACATCCGTGACAATTGATTTTTACTCCTCAGATCGATGATGAAGCATTTCTGCTTGATCCCTTATTTCAATCAGCTAAAAATATGATTGATTTCTTATACCAAAATACCGGAAGCCCTGAGAATAACGTCATCCCAATTATATTTCCAATCATTCCCCCATTTATTCCCCCAAATATACCCCTGATATTTAGTATTTTAGTCTTAGATTTATACAAACTGTAAACCAAGCATTATGAATTCAAGTAGAAGAGATTTTCTTAGAAAGACTTCGATTGCCGGTGCGGGGTTGGCCATAGTACCAGCACTTTCCAAGGCAAAAAGCAAAGAACCAGCAAAAGCTCATGGAGCAAAATATATGGGCGACTTTATAGCCCCTAAACTGGAGACTGTAAAATGCGCTTTTATAGGTGTGGGAGCAAGAGGGGCCGGACACGCCAGACAGTTAGCTGCTATTGAAGGGACTGAGGTGGTAGCCATTTGCGATCTGTATCAGGATCTGGCCGACAGGTCCGCTAAAAGCTGTAAGGAAAATGGCAAGGAGCAGCGACATAATAATATTAAAACCTATACGGGTGGAAAAAATGAATGGAAAAAAATGCTTAAGGAGACCAAACCTGATGCCGTTTTTATATCCACTCCCTGGAAATTACACGCACCTATGGCCATTGAGGCGATGAAGCAGGGTGCCCATGCTTTTGTAGAAGTGCCACTTGCCGTAACGCTTCAGGAAATGTGGGACATAGTAGATGCCTCTGAAAAAACCGGAAAACACTGCATGATGATGGAGAACGTAAATTATGGAAGAGATGAATTGCTATATCTGAATATGTGCAGACAAGGGGTTATCGGTGAATTACTGCATGGTGAAGCGGCTTACATCCACGAACTGAGAGGGCAAATGAATCAAGTGGAACGAGGTACGGGATCATGGAGAACTTACCACTATGCTAACAGAAATGGTAATCTTTATCCTACTCATGGATTGGGACCGGTAGCCCAATATATGAACCTGGGACGTGGCGAAGACAATTTTAAATTTTTAAACTCTTTCTCATCACCTGCCAAAGGAAGGAGTTTATTTGCAGCCAAAAACTTCGATAGCAACCATAAATGGAACAAATTGGATTACAAAGGAGGAGATATCAACACTTCCATCATTAAAACTACGCTGGGTAGAACAATCATGATCCAATGGGATGAAACCAGCCCCAGACCTTATTCCCGGCATAACCTGATTCAAGGGACAAAGGGTACACTGACCGGCTTCCCTACCCGTGTGGCGCTGGAGGGTGGTGTTGAAGGAGGACCCGAACATCACCACTCATGGGCACAAGGTGAGCAATTAGCGGCGATTTATGAAAAGTACGAGCATCCCTTGTATACACGACTCGGGGAACTGGCCAAGAAAATGGGCGGTCATGGGGGTATGGACTTTATTATGCGCTATCGTATCATAGAGTGTTTGCGCAAAGGACAACCCATGGATCAAAATATATATGAAGGATGTTTCTGGAGTGCGGTAGGTCCGTTAAGTGAAACTTCCGTAGCCCAAAATGGCGCTCCCCAGGAATTTCCTGATTTCACCAGAGGAAAATGGAAGAATACAAAGGCATTGGCTATCGTAGGATAATTGAGTATTGCTCTTTGTAAAAACAGAGAATTCAGGTTATGCAATTATGAATAAAGACTGTCTCAAAAGGACAGTCTTTTTTGTGAAAAACAGGAGTATTTCGACGTCTCGCCCTTCAAGAATTGCGCTATTGAAGTATGTCCTCTAATCCTAATGTTGTAGTTAAGAACTACAGTCCCAATCAAACCGTAATACCTTCACCTTCTAGGAGGAATTAATTGAGACTAACTTCCAGGTTAATATGGTTGGCAGTGTAATGCTAAAGAGCAAATGAACCTGGAACCGGTTGTTCGAAATCTCCCGGCTTTAAATTCATATTGAATCCCCTGGCCGTAGGTTTAGCGCAGAGATCCAATGACCTTCAATGTTCAAGGACATCCGCCCCTATTTCAGCAAGCGAAAAAGTATGTGAAATAAGTATCTTCATCTCAGATTTTAGGACAGATCAGAATGTTGTATATTGAATGGCTAAAGTGGTTTAGTGGGCAATGAGTGGAAGCTCTTGTAGATAGAAAGCCGTAAGATCGTTTCACTTAATTTACGACTAGCGTGGGATCAACGATCATCACAACGGTACGGTTCGGAGCTAGGAGAATTTGATGGTGACTTACCAACAAGATTACCGGGAATCAAACCATATGGAAAATAGAGATTGATGAAGAGAATTTTTAAATTAAAAACAATAAAGCAAATAAGTATTAACATGGCAATGGATGACCTGTGGGACTCTAAACCTGGATTATGAACTTATAACTAAAATAAATAAAGATGAAATATAAATACGTAGGCATTTTTTATTTTCTGATAGGACTTCCATTCTTTGGCTGTGAAAATTCTCAAAAAAAGGAGACGGATGAAACCAAAAAAACTGATGCTTATGAGTTGGTAAAGGATTGGCCAAAATTACCTGAAGACCTTATTCTGAGTAAGCCTGTCGGTCTGGGAATTGATTCTGAGAACAATATCATAGTTTTTCATAGAGCAGGCAGAGTTCTGCAGGACCCACTGCCAGAGGATAAAATTCAGGAGAATACTATCCTTATGCTCGATAAACAAACAGGCGAGGTAATAAAAAGCTGGGGAGCAGACCTGTTCATCATGCCACATGGATTGGAGGTGGACCATGAGAACAATGTCTGGGCTACGGATCTTCTCCTTCATCAGGTTTTTAAATTCAGTCCTGACGGAGAGCTGCTTTTGTCATTAGGTGAATCCGGGATTCCCGGAATTGATTCAACTCACTTTGATCGTCCAACGGATGTTGCCGTTTCAGATGATGGTTCATTCTATGTAAGTGATGGGTATGGTAATAACAGAATAGTTAAATTCTCCAGGAATGGGACTTACTTGCTTGAATGGGGTGTAGCTGGGAATAAAGAGGGAGAATTTAATGTACCTCACGGAATCGATTTAGATGAAATGAATAATGTATATATTGCTGATCGTGAAAACAACAGAATTCAAAAATTTGATGCAATGGGAAATTACATTGGGCAATGGGGGAACGACAGTTCGTCCGAACAACTTTTTTCTATTGTAATCGACAAAAAACGGAAGTACCTCTTTGGGATTGATTATACTGCTGGAAATGATACAATAACTCAAGGATCTGATATTCTCAGGTTTGATTTAAATTTCAATTTGGATGTGCGATTTGGCCGTTCAGGTTTCTCTAACGCTCCGGTATCATTATATCATGATATACTGGTTGATGATGAAGGAAACATCTACACCGGAGATCTTTTAGGAGATCAGGTTCATAAGTTTCAACTAAAAAAGCCCGATAATCAGGCGCCCGATTGATGAATGACACGAGATATTCTGTGTCAACACACCTGGCCTTTATACGTATAGTACATAATAGCGTCTGGCAAAGATATTAAGAGACCTGACATCTAGGGTGATGGATCCGCCCGGTGTGGATTCCTGATTGCTTTTCCAATGAAAGCTCAAAACGAGCTGCATATGTCCATTTGTAGAATAGAATTCAGGCTTTTTAAACCGGATAGAGCGTTTTAAACCTTAATTACCTATCACCCTTCGGTAAAGTAATTCATCAACCCAATAATACCATTATAGGAAATCGCCAGAGAGAAAAGAAAAGCCAGTCCTAAAATTGCATTCAGCCATAAGCTTGCTTTGTGTTCTTTCATAACAGATATTTTATTGATCACGATCAGCGTACATAAGATAACCAGGGGCAAAACAAAAACATTTGCTACCTGTGTGGCAATCTGGGCGATAATAGGGTTTGCACCCAGAACCGGCACTGTCAGCCCCACAACCGCTGCTATTGCCGTAAGCATTTTGAACTTAGGAGATGTAACATCCATTTTTCCGTTACTATAATCCCCCAGTAAAAGGGGAAGTACCATCATGATAGGAAAAGCCGATGACACGCCGGCACTCAAAACCCCGATCATAAATACAGCTACCGCAAACTTACCGGCGAGAGGCTCCATTGAATGCACCATATCCATTACTTTCATAATGGGTTTGCCATCATGAAACAATACACCTGTGGAAACGATCATAATGGAAGCACTGATGACAAACATCAAAAGGGCAGACATGATAGCATCGTTTCTCTGTAACCGATTTTCTGCCAGGGTCCATCCTTTTTCCTGGACGATCAGTGGCCTGACCACAAATGTAGGAGCTGCCATGGTGGTCCCAACAAAGGCCGCAACCATTAACTCTCCTCCTGCAGGAATGGATGGTTTTAAACCAAGAAAAATTTCTTCAGGGGACGGGAATACGATAAACATGGAGACTAAAAAGCATACGCCCATCAGTGTAACCATGACAACCAGGACTTTTTCGAAAGCTGAGTATTTTCCGATCAGCAGAAAAAAGTAAAGCATTGATAACAATAAAAAAGCAATGAATAATACTGCCCAATAGTTGGTCTCGTTCAGTGAAGGTATAAACAGGCGCAGCATCTCATATAAAGCATTGCTTGATAACCCAATTATGCCGGACAAAGCGGACCATTGCCCAACCACCACACCTAAAACCACTAAAATTGCATAAAGCCGTCCATTTCTCAGTTCAGTTCTGAAAGTATAAATGGCAGCTTTACCGGTGACCAGGCTCATCTTACCAAAAGTATCCATCAGAACTCCTGAAAAAAAAGCACTCAGGACAAGTACCCAAAGTAGTTGCATTCCATAGAGACTGCCAGCTTTTAGCATGGAAGTGACACTACCCGTACCAATTGTGTAACCAATACAAAAGAGCCCCGGCCCAATTGACAAAAGTAACAACCATATTTTTTTTAATTTTCCCATTCCAGACTTGCAATTCGTTTTATAAATTCTTTTGCTGTTTCCCGTATTTTATTTTTATCGGGCAAGTTTTGTTGGTTAAAGTGTATCAATTCTCCACCTACGCCTGCAGCTATACATCCTGCCTTCAACCAATGCGCTATATTATCCACTGAAATGCCTCCTACAGCTGCAAATTTCATATGCTGATAGGGCCCTTTCAGGGCTTTGAAATATTCAATTCCAAATGAACAAGCAGGGAAGAGTTTGATTATGTCAGCTCCGCAAGAATCGGCCAGATAGACTTCGGAGGGTGTTAGTGCCCCCATGATGACCGGTACCTGTACATCATGTGCCAGTAGTGCGACTTCCGGATTGGTATTCGGAGTAACTAAAAACTGAGCCCCCGCATCGATTGCCCTTTTAGCTATGTCAACGCTTGTGACAGTTCCTGCTCCTACCAAAGTATCGGGATTGTTCTTTTGGATTTTTGCTATTGCACTATCATAACCCGGAGTATTGGAGGTCACTTCAAGAACTTTTATACCTCCTTCTGAGATGGCTTCTGCCACAGGACATATAAATTCCTGCTTTTTCAGCCTGATGATGGCCATGATCCTGGCCTGTTCAATAGTTTCTGTGATTTGCTCTTTTCTATTCACCTTACTGCCCAACCTGATATATTTCCGTTCATAATTGATTCTATTTCTTTTTGGGTACTGTAATTCTGGTCGCCCGGGATCGTATGTTTTAAGGCAAAAGCAGCAGTGCCAAAATCGAGAGCTTTTTGATCTTCCCAATTTTGGCTTATCCCATGAAGTACCCCAGCCGCAAATGCATCCCCGGTACCAAATCGATCCGTAATTTCTACATCATAAACCCTGGACAATGAAAGCTCCGAACCCGAAAGCATCAGTCCGGTCAGCCGATTACGTGAAGCAGAGTCATGCCACCGGATGGTAAATGCTAAACAGTCAATGCCAAAGCGCCGTTTGGCTTCTTCAATGGCTTTTGTTGAACATTCAATTGGATCATTGTGTTCAAATGCTATCTGATATACATCGGCAAGCGCACCTGTATTCGCAAACAAAAGATCTGTACATTCCAGTATCGGATCGAATATTTTTTTTGCTTCGGTATGATCTTTCCATAATGATCGTCTGAAGTTCAGGTCAAAACTCACCTTTACATCAAGCTTTTTAGCAGTACGCACGGCTTCCAGTGTTTCCTCTGCACACGTTGGTGACAAAGCCGGAGTAATCCCTGAGATATGCAACCAATGATGGCCCTTCAGTATTTCGAGCCAGGAAAGTTCATTTGCCTCTATTTGACTGATTGAAGAATTTTCTCTGTCATAGATTACAACCGAAGGTCTAATGGAAGACCCCTTTTCGATGTAATAGGTCCCCATTTTGTTTCCGCCGTGGAGTAAAAAATCAGTTCTTACCCCGTGGCTGTTAATAGAATTCATTGCTGCATCACCTAGAGCGTTTTGGGGCAATTTGCTTACGAATTGAACCTCATTCCCCAACCTTGCCAGTGAACTGGCTACATTGGATTCAGATCCTGCATAGCCTACATTAAAATTCTTAGCACTGACGACCTTCTCGTTTTGAACCGAGGGTGTGAGTCGCAGCATAATTTCTCCAAAAGTTACAAATCCCATTTACTAAATACTTGAAATTTTTTTTGATTGAACATTTTTGGATTAAAGACTTAAAGCGATCAATTCACCAGGATGTCCTACAGCACCCACTGCAACGACAATATATTGCTTACCGTTTATTGAATAGGTCATGGGAATTCCAGCCTGGTTAGCTGGCAACTCAATTTCAGCAACAATAGCTCCGGTGGCCTTATCATGTGCCCTGAACATCCTTCCACCACCTCCGTCAGAACCATAAAGACCAGCACCCTCTCCGGCAAATAACAAAGATTTAGTCACAAGTAATCCTACCCTGTCCGGCAAGCCTGTTCTGGGCAGATCGATCCCTTTTAACGCCGGATTATTTTTAACCCAGTCAGGTGTATCAGCATTTGCTGTCATCCACAGATGTTCTCCGGTATTCAGATTGATAGCAGTGATCCTGCCCCATGGAGGCTTGGCAAGTGGTAAACCATATGGACCAATTCTTGAGTCTCCCGAATACGCTACATAGTTCATGTCTGATAATTCAGGAGCAGATTCAAGGCTCATGGGTCTGAGTACCGTACTGGAAGAAACGAAGAGTGTATTTGTTTCAGGATCCAGGACTGCCCCCTGCCAGTTGGCTCCTCCCACAGCATCCGGGATCATAAGCGTACCCATTTCTTCCGGGGGATTGTAGACGTTGATCGGCGTAAAAAGCGGGCCTTTGTGATATTTAGCTGCTATTTTCAATGCTTCAGCTTTTATTTCCGGGGTAAAATCGATCAGGATGTCATCAGAATAATCCTGCTGATCAAAAGGAGCCGGTTTGGTGGGAAAAGGTTGTGTAGCTGAAGTTTTTTCCCCAGGGACATTACTTTGTGGAACCGGCCGCTCCTCGATGGGCCATACCGGTTCGCCCGTTACCCTGTCAAATACAAAGGTAAACGCCTGTTTTGTTACCTGAACAACAGCTTTGATCGGTTTGTCGTCTACGGTAATGTTTGCCAATACCGGCGGAGCGGGTAAATCATAATCCCATATATCGTGGTGTACCGTCTGGTAATGCCACACCCTTTTGCCGGTTTTGGCATTGAGGCAAACCAGGCTTTGTGAAAATAAATTATCTCCGTGTCTGTGCCCGCCGTAATAATCACCGGTCGGCGCTTCCATTGGAAGGTACACATAGCCTAATTCGGGATCTGCTGTCAAAGGTGTCCATGCGCCCACATTTCCGGTATAGGTCCAGCTATTGTTTTCCCACGTTTCATTGCCAAACTCACCCGGGCGTGGAATAGTATGGAAAATCCATAGTTGCTTTCCCGTCCGTATATCATAGCCCATGATGTCCCCGCTGATCTGCTTTTTTGAAGCAGGTGCCATACCTACGGGAAAGCAGGAACCCATCACGATCACATCGTTCACTATTACAGGAGGAGAAGTAGAGCCGATAGTAGTTGTGATGGGATCAACGTGATCACCTAATCCCTTTTTAAGATCTACTACACCATCGGTTCCAAATTCACGTACAAGCCTTCCTGTTTGTGCATCAAGTGCTATCAACTGAAAACCTGGCGTGATATAAATTATTTTGTCGCGCTCATTTTCCGGGGCTTTCCAATAGGCAACACCTCTGCCCGAGTTTTGCCTGGGCACGTGAGCAGACCGCTCTTTTTCATCAAACCTAAAAACCCAAAGGGTTTCACCGGTAATTGCATCAATAGCCACGACGGTGCGGCTGGACCCGGCAGTAGTGAACAGCACACCATTGACCATGAGTGGTGTAGCCTTATAATAATATTCAGGTTCCGAGCCAAAATTGTCCGTTTTCCAACGCCACGCAATTTTTAACTGATCCGCGTTAGTGCTGTTAATCTGGTCAAGATCAGCATAATTGGTGCTGGCATAATCTCCCCGATGGTGTAACCATTCCGCTTCTATCGTAGGGGTTGAATGATCAGCTTCCTTCGGTTTGAACTGAAAATTCACACGCTGAGCCTGGGTTTTGCCAAGGGTAATCCTATCCAATTCATCCTTTTTTGAGGAAAGAGGATTCTTTCCTGCAGGATAGCCATTGGCATTCAAGATGAAAGCAAGGAGTTCGCTGTAAGTTTCATCATCATACGATTCGGGGTTATTCAATGGCATGGTGCGTTTAGTGTAGCTAAACAGTGCACCTGCAGATCCATCTTTCCACTTGCTTAGAAAACGCCCACCAATTAAGGGAGACCCACTTTCAGATCCCCGAAGGTTTTTTCCATGACAGGAGGAACAGGCATTCATATAAAGTTCACCTCCTGCCTCAACTTGCCGATCGGTAAAAACACCCTCAATGGCAGTAACTGTATTTTTTTCAGAGTTTTTTATTTTTTGATTACAGGATAAAATATACATAAGAAAAAATAAAACGCAATTTACCCTTATAAAACGTGCCCCTATCCCGGACCACGATTTCTTGTTATAATTAGGAACGAACATAGTCTTTTGTTATCTGCTGAATTGATGTGACACCAGCCAATTGCATGTCCCGTTTCAACTCGGTCATAAGAATATCCAGGACCAACTCAACGCCCTGTTGACCCAACGCACCCAGCCCCCAACAAAATGGCCTGCCTATGCAGACGGCTGTTGCACCAAGCGCCAATGCTTTGAAAATATCGGTCCCCCGGCGTATTCCCCCATCAATCATCACGGGCATTCGACCGTCTATTTCATCCACCACCTCAGGCAAACATTCAATGGTCCCCAGATTGCTTTCCAATTGCCTCCCCCCATGGTTTGATACGACGATACCATCTGCTCCATACTCAACGGCCAATGCAGCATCTTCTTTGGTAACTATCCCCTTCAAAATTATTTTCATTCCACAGTTTTCCTTTAACCAACCAACCATGTCCCATGTCATGGATGGGTCAATAACACTTGTGCCCTCAGGCATTATGCCATCCGGAAAAATCCCTTCAAAATTGCCCATCTTTAATTTTCTGGTGCTCATTATTTTCCGGAGCAGGGGTATACCTACTTCCCTGTTGCCTAATACCGGATGATCTATAGTTAGTACGCATACTTTACAACCTGAATTTTCCGCCTGCTGGAGCAGGTGTTTGGTGATCTTTCTGTCTGTTGTAGGGTAAAGTTGGAACCATAGCTTCGCCTGGGTTTTATCAGCAATGGTACTGATGGAATGATTGGCAACGGAAGATACCATCATCAGGTGTTTTTTCTGTGCTGCAGCTTTAGCAGTGGCTATTTCTCCGTGGGGATGAAATAACTGCTGATATCCCACCGGGCTCAAAATAAGCGGGCTGTCCCAGGACTCTCCGAACAACTCTATGCCTGTTGAAACATTGCGAACATCAATTAATCTGCGCGCTCTGATCTGGATTTTTTTATAGGCTTCCACATTTGCTTTCAATGTGAGTCTGTCTTCAACACCGTCGTTCAGGTATAATAGTGCGTCTTCACCCATTTCTTTTTTTGAAAGTTTTTCAACGTCAAATACGTTTCTCAGCGAGGTCAAATCTACCTCTGTTGAGGCTTCATTTTCTCTAATACAGCCGGCTATAGGTAGGGTCATATATAAACCGGACATACCTATCCATTTAATAAAATGTCGTCTTTGAATCTCTGAATTCATTCTGATGTGTGTTTAAAGCTTGATTAGATTCACTACATGTGTAGTTACTGTCTTATAAGGTTAAATTTTTTGAGACAAGTTCAACGTTTTCTCAATATTAAATAGGGTAAAATCAATCAAAAAAAGAGACTAGCAATTCAAATAGGTATAGCGGGAATGTCTCATGAATTAAAACAATTAGCAAGTTTGATAATCAAAGCTATACGCAGTAGAAGATTTAGGCTCCGTCTATTTTTGCAAAAACCAATAAATACTTTGCAAACATGCCTTTGTTAATCTCTTCGTTCTCAATACTATATGAAGATGATAAGTCAGGCAGAGCTTGCTGAGAATACGAAAATGTCAAATGAATGGTCCGAGTTTCTTTCCTTCCCTAATCCGGCCTGCAAAAAAAGTATATGGAATGGTAATAGAATAGGTTGAGAAATGGTGTGTTGCAGTTTAAAATTGTTGTAAGAGAAAATTAAAGAGGCAGTAAAAATTCAGGTTTTGAATTTACATTGATTAGAGGTATAGTACTTTTTATATGAAATACCTAAGAGGTAGATTTTAGAAGTATTGCATATTGGAGTCGTAGGGGGGTAACAGACAACATCTAAAATAAGATAAAGGAAAAATTTATAATGAAAAATTCGTTGAAATTAACAGTTATATTGATCAATGTTTCATTGAGTTTAAGCTTCTCCCTAAATGCGCAGGAAAGATCGGGAGAAGTAACACTTAATACATTGCTGGAAGAGTTGGTCAATAGGGAAATGCTCTCACAACATCCCGATGGTTTATGGACCCTGCACCAGGCAAGTAGCTATGAAAGATTATCGCTTACCCCTGAAGATCCTGAAGGATGGTATGCAAATCATGACTGGAACCATTTTGAACGCCTTGAAGAGAATAGCGGCCGCAGCGAATCTGTTTTGCTGGATGTTAAGGGTCCGGGTGTTATTACCAGATTTTGGATGGCTGGTGACCCCAATAGAAAATCAACCCTCCGGTTTTATATAGATGGAGATACAATTCCTGTGTGGGAAGCGGACCATCCCGGGGCTTTAATTGGCGAAAACAAAGAAGTGGGTAGATTGCTCTCCTCACGTTCAGTGGAACAGGATCAGCTACCAATCAACAAAGGAGCAAGACCGGGCCACAACCTTTATTTTCCAATTCCATTTGATAAAGGTATCAAGATTACAAGTGAAGAGCCGGCAAAACGGCCGGGGGCATCCAACGCAATATTCTATAACATTAATTATCGATTGTATCATGGTAAAGTTTCCATGGAAAGCTTTGATAAATCAACGATCAACAAGTATAAAGATGTCCTGGATGAAATAAATAGCAAGCTCTTGAAGTTCCAGGAACAGGAACCTGCAGCGGTAAGAATGCCTGGAGAAGAAAAAGTGGATAATGCAAAACTCACTTTGCAAAAAGATGATTCAGGTGAACTATCAATAGTGGGGGACAGGTCTATCATACGCACGCTTTTATCTATTAATGCCGATGACATGGACAAAGCGGTAAAAGATCTTTGGATTCAGTTCTTTTTTGATGATAAGTCAACCGTTGACGTGCCTGTGGGACTCTTTTTTGGCATAGGTGATCAACTGGTTCCTACTTCCGATTGGTACCGAAAAGTAGATACAGATGGCAATATGGCCAGCTTTTGGGTGATGCCATTTCAAAAGAAAGCCAAAGTTAGGCTCATAAATAAAGGGGATCAAACTGTTAGCATAGACCTGAGTGTGGCATCCAGGAAGACAAAGTGGACCAACAATTCCATGTACTTCTATGGCAACTATTCGCAAAAGCTCGAATATCAAATTACCGCTAAAAAAGGAGAGGACTATAACTTCATAACCATTTCATCGAAAGGTATATATGTTGGCGACACCTATCAAATACAAAAATACCGTGGAGGGTGGTGGGGAGAAGGTGACGAAAAGATCTATGTTGACGGAAAGGAGTTCCCGGATCATTTTGGAACAGGGACGGAAGATTATTATGGCTATGCATGGGGTCATCCGGAAACGTTCGCCCATCCTTATATCGGGCAACCGATTGGTCAGGCCAACCTTTTAAACGAAGGGGGGATCACTGTTAACTCAAGGGTCAGAGGGCTTGATGCCATCCCATTTAATAAATCCCTTAAATTCGATATGGAACAGTGGGCCTGGTTTTCAGGAGAAATCGACTTAAAATGGGCCTGCTTTTGGTATGGGCCGTAGTTAAGTGAAACGCTACCCAATATCATGAAAACAAACAACTATTTAGTTAGTGCCATTTGATTTTTTGGTTTCTTTTAATTTTCTTAGAGTTGAATTACCCGTAAAACTTAAAGGTGGAAGAAAGGGATTTCGGAACATATGAGGATCAGGAATTGTTAAACTTGATGAAGTTGAACAACAAGGGAGCGTTCGATGAAATCTATAAGCGTCACTGGTCTTCTCTACTCATCTCAGCGTATAATATTCTAAAAGATAAGGATGCCTGTAAAGATATTGTTCAGGATGTTTTTTCAGAACTATATATTAGACGTGCCACTATTTGTATTTCTTCACTTACTCCTTATTTAAAAGTTGCTGTCCGTAACCGGATATTTAAATATCTAAAAAGAGGAAATCTTGCTCAACATCATCTGGAAACATTGGAAAAGGTTACATTCGTGTACACCACCGAGCAGATGATCAATTTCAATCAGCTCAAAGAGCAATACAAGAAAGGTTTGGAAGCACTCCCTGATAGATGCAGAGAGGTATTTCTTCTCAGCAGGAATGAAAACCTTTCTACAAAAGAAATAGCTGTTCGTCTGAATATCTCACCAAAAACAGTCGAAAACCAGATCACAAAAGCCTTAAAATATCTTCGTAAAAACATCATTGAAATAATGTCTTTTTCTGCCTGCTTTTTACTTCCATAAATAAGTTTATCCATTTTTTTTCTTTATGCCGTAGGGGTTTTGTTTGTCTCAGGGAACCTGTATATAGAAATCTGCTAGAAAGTAAATGGCTATAAACAAAAAACATTTTGAAGAATTGCTTGAAAAGTATGAAGCCGGTGATTGTAACGAAAATGAAAAACAGCTTCTGATCGAGTTTTACGGAGCTTATCAAAAAAATCAAGACTGGCATAAGGAATTGGGTGATCGGGAGATATTGGAAAGTGAATTGCTTGAGAAGATTAACTCCAGGATCATAAATGAAGAAAATGCACCTGTAGTCTTCAACAAAAGGAGACCTTTATTGAGAATAGCTGTGATTATGGCGATTGCACTGATCGCGTCATTTGTATTATATCAATACTCAAGGGTTCCCGACAATAAAAAAGATCAATTAGCTATCATTGAGAAAGTAACTCAAAGAGGACAGAAATCCACTATAATCCTGAGTGATGGAACACAGATTAAGCTTAATTCTGACAGTAAAATAGTTTACCCTGAGCGGTTTGAAAACGAGAAGAGGGAAGTGCTTTTGGAAGGGGAAGCCTTTTTCGATGTGAGCAAGGATGAAAAAAGGCCCTTTATCATTAAAAGTGCTAACATCACCACCACAGTTTTAGGTACTTCATTTAATGTAAAGGCATTTCCTAAAGAGATGGCTCAGGTAACGGTGGCTACCGGTAAGGTTCAGGTCACTTCTGACAAAAGCCAATCTTCTGTAAAAAGTCATTTGTTGGTTCCCGGAGAGCAGGTCAATTACGACCCCTCTTCAGGACAGATGTATAAGAATGAGGTCGACATTGAACGATTTCTGGCATGGAAAGATGGAATACTAAATTTTGAAGAAATGAAACTTCATGAAGCCGCAAAAATTTTAGAGCGATGGTATGGAGTGTCAATCACTTTCGATAATGAAGCAATTCGTAATTGCAGAATTGTTAAAGGTACGTACTACAAAGGTGAAAACTTGTTTAATGTACTAAAGAGTTTCCAGTACTTTCTTGGATTTGAATACAAGGTTGTTGATGGAAATTACATTACAATATCCGGAAATGGATGCTAACCCTAAATAGTTAAAAATATGAGATATAGTACTTGATAAAGACAAAAATTAGAAATCGACGATTTCCAGGTGGATCCTCGAAAGAATAGCTCGATCACAGTTTGACGACCCTGACCGAGCTATAAAACGAAATAAACTTATTATTTACTTCAATAACAAAAATATGAAAAATAATTTACTTGAACTTGTTATGATCATATCTAAACAAACCTTATATGCGATCATACTACTTTGTTTGGGTCAGTCATTGCTGTTTGCGGATGAAATATCTGGACAATCTATGCATAAGGTTCATATATCTATTGATATGAAAAGGGCTTCCCTGCCAGAGATATTTAGTGCAATTGAAGATAACACCGAATTCACATTTACCTATGGCAATGATGTGAGAGCTATCAGGACAAAGCTTACACTTGATTATAAAAATGTAGCGGTTGCAAAAATTCTTAAGAACATAACACAGCACACGGGTGTGGAATTTCTGCAAATTAATGAGACAATTACCGCGAAGGGAAATCAGAAGGCCATGAAACGAATTAAAAATAGTTTCAGAATTGAATACGAACTAGATAAAACTATTACTGGTAAAGTAACAGATGAAAATGGCGAAGGACTTCCTGGAGTAAATGTTTTTGTTAAAGATACAAATGTTGGTGTTGTTACAGATATTAATGGTAATTATAAACTCAACGTTCCTGATGATGTTACAATATTGGTTTTCTCATATGTAGGTTACATAACAGAAGAAGTTGATATAACCGGAAGAACAATTGTTGATTTTACACTTACCGCTGATATCTCCACACTTTCCGAAATAGTTGTGGTAGGATACGGCACACAGAAAAAGAGTGATTTGACTGGCGCCGTAAGTACAGTAAAAACAGACAATTTACCGGTTGCGACCACAACATCCGTGGAGCAACTTTTGTCAGCTCAAGCCCCTGGCGTGCAGGTAACCCAGGCCAGCGCACAGCCTGGTGGAGGTGTAGATATAGTAATCCGAGGTAGACCTTCTGTCAGAGCAGGAAATAATCCGTTGTTCGTTATTGATGGATTTCCTGTAACCGGAGGTGGAGTGGAGCCAGGTTCCAGTCAGCAGTTTCCAAATGCGGGGAATAGAAGCCCTTTGAATGATATCAATCCGAATGATATAGAATCGATAGAAATATTAAAGGATGCCAGTGCTACGGCTATTTATGGAGCCAGAGCTGCAAATGGCGTAATACTGGTTACGACTAAAAGAGGTAAATCCGGCACTCCAAAAGTGGAGTACTCCGGAAGCTACACTATTCAAGAGGTAAAGGAAATTCCAGACATTATGAATGCCACCGAGTATACCAGATTTGTCAGGGATCTGGAGATCGATCGAGTGCTCAGAGGTGTAGACTCTAATGCTGACGGTCAAACCATTGCTTACGCTCCGTATAGTGGAGTACCTGCTCCTTCTGATCTGGTTTCCAGACTAGATGCAGCCGGTCTGCTTAGGTATACTGAGGATGACATTGCATCCATTGGAGAAGGAACTAATTTTTATGATTTGCTTACACAAAATGGTTTTGTTAATCAGCATAACATCTCAGTATCTGGGGGAAACGATAAAACAAAATACTTAACCTCATTCAACTATTTTGATCAGGAAGGTGTGGTCAGAACTTCTGAATTGACCAGGTATTCCCTCAGATTTAATCTGGATCAGGAAATAAATGATCGTTTGTCCTTGGGGTTGTCTGCGATGGCCAGCCAGGTTCGCAACAGAAACCTTCCCCTGGGAGGTGATTTTAATGAGCGTGCTGCTCCATTGGTGGCTGCACTATCATTCAGTCCGGATGTTCCTGCATTCGATGAAAATGGTATTGGTGGCTATGGGCAACATACCATAGGGCCTCAAATATGGCAGAACCCACTTGGGTTAGCCCTGGAGAATACGGATAACACTATTACCAACAGGGTTTTAGTCAATGCATTTGCTAAAGTCGATATTATTGAGGGATTGAGTGCTACAGCGAGATTTGGAATTGATAGATCTACCGGGGAAAGAAATGCTTACCTGCCTACAACAACGCTTGTTGGAAATCAAAGAGGAGGGGTAGCAGAAAAAAGGTTTAGAGCTAAAGAGGATTACCTGGTAAACTTCGTGGTGAATTATTCCAAAACCTTTGATAAGCACCTGTTTTCAGCACTCGCTGGTTACGAATATCAACAATTCAACGAATCACAGTTTGGTTCAAGCAATAACAGTTTTATCAGCAATGGTTTGCTTTTTAACGCCCTGGGTCAGGGAACGGGTACACCTGTTGTTTCTTCTGAAAAATTCCAAGATGAAATAGCTTCTTACTTTGGGCGTATCAATTATAACTATGATGAGCGGTATTTGTTGACTTTTACCATTCGTAGGGATGGTTCGCCAAAATTTGGAGAGAACAACCGATGGGGGACCTTTCCATCCGTGTCCGCTAAATGGCGGATCATTAATGAAGCATTTTTTCCTTCTACTGATTTGTTCACAGACTTAGGTCTAAGAGTAGGTTACGGGCAAACGGGCAATTCCAATATTGGAGCAAATGCCCAGGCTGTCTTTCAAGCCAATACGGGTTTCATTTTCGGAGCCGGTGGAGATCAACGTTTCAACACTGGGGTTCGGCAGACTCAATTGGCAAATCCTGATTTGACATGGGAAACTACCACCGAACTTAATATTGGATTGGATTTTGGTCTGTTTAATAACCGTTTGCAAGGTACTTTCGAGTATTTTAGCAAGGAGGTATCGGATTTATTAGCAACGAGGGACTTGGCGGCATTTTTACCTATAAATAGGGTAGCAGCCAATATTGGTATAACAGAAAGTAAAGGATGGGAGTTGTCCTTGAATTCAGTCAACATTGACAATGGATCCTTTAAATGGACCACTAATTTTAACATTAGCAGATTCCGTGATAAGTGGAAGCAAAGGGATCCTGATAATATTATTCCTGTTCATCTTAAAGAAGATGACTTTGTCAGGCCTATTTATACCCATGAGGTCGTTGGAATATTGCAAATTGGGGATGAGGTACCGGATGCTCAGCCTGCATTGGAGCCAGGACAACTGATTTTAAGAGATTGGAATGGTATTGATTCCGAAGGCAATCTTACAGGACAGCCGGATGGATTGATTACTGATGCAGACCTTGTCTTTCAAGGCACAGAAGACCCCGGTTATGTCTATGGTATAGGTAACACGATTAGTTACAAAGGCTTTGATCTGAACTTTTTCTTCCAGGGAATGGCAGATCGTATCCGATTCGATGAACTGAGAAATGATTATGCGGGATTTAACGGGCCTGGCTTCCTTACACCTGTCGTACACGGTCCGGGAGCTTTGAGGGAGGCATCAAACTCATGGACACCAGACAACCCGGATACATACCTTCCTACGGCATCATTTACCAGTACAGGTAATGTCGGAGATTTATTTGTCGAGAAAGCGAGCTTCTTAAGGTTAAGAAATGTTACCCTGGGTTATACCTTGCCTCAGGACTTAACTCAAAATGTATTTCAGAAAGCGCGTGTTTTCATCGACTTGCAAAATGTTCTGGTGATTACGGATTACACAGGAATAGACCCTGAATTTGACAATGCAGGAGCTTTTCCTAATCAACAATCTTATACTTTAGGAGTTAATTTAACATTTTAGAATAGATGACAATGAAAATATTTTTTTTAAAAACGAAAGAAAAAATAATGCCATTGTTGGGAATGGCACTATTGGTAGTCTTTGGCACATCGTGTCATGATGATTTAGAACCCGTAGGTTTCTCACAAATTGATGCGAATACATTCTTTCAGACTGAGTCTGATGCAGCAGCATTGACCAATGCTTTCTACGCTGAATTTGATAATGGATGGACCGGAAGATGGTGGGACAGCCAGGGTATAACCCAGGCCGGTATCACTGGCGGTGACCTGATAGTGCTTTGGGGGGGATTTGAACATGTTGAAAGATTTACCTGGAATGCAGCTAGTAATCGTGTCGACTTTAATTATAATCAATGGATCGGTGATATTGCAAAGGCTACAAATGCGATAGCCGATATAGAGCGTATCGATATTGATCAGGCCATCAAGGATGAATACATTGCCCAGGTGAGGGTAGGTCGGGCATTCATGCTCTTTATGCTATATGACCAATACGGACCCGTGCCAATGGTAGTAGATCCGGAGATCACTCAGGACATCAATACGGACTTTGTTCCTACCAGACCTTCGGCGGCGGAAGCGATTCAGTTTATAGATGATGAGCTTAAGGCAGCAGAAGCGGCTTTGCCTGCAACGTATACAGGCGCCGATTTTGGAAGATTGGGAGCAGGCGCTGCAAAAATGACCCGTTTGAAGCTGTATATGCATGAAAAACGCTGGGCGGATGCTATTGCTGTTGCCCAGGAAATAGAAAACCTCGGGATTTATAGTTTGGTGCCAGGAGAAAATTATGGTGGAATTTGGGTGGACGAAGGTAACTCTGAAACCATCTGGTCTTTGGGAAGACTATCGAATAATGGAATACCTCAGCACTTTATGGCCAATGTATTACCGGGAGATTTTAGAGATGCAGGTGGAAATAGTTATGTAAGCTGGAATGGATGGAGGTTGAATTGGGAGATCTTTGATAGTTTCGACCCCGGAGATGCCCGATTGTCCTTATTAGCTGAAGATTATTTAGTAGATGATGGAAGTGGTGGACTAGTTATGAAAGAAGGGAGACCGGCAGGTGATCCGGCAGGTGTTGCCCAAGGTGGGGCTTTGATCTTTAAGTATGGTGGTTTGGCCCAGAATTTTGATGGTGCCAATGGGGATGGAGATGTCGTTATATACCGATACTCAGACATGTTATTGTTGTGGGCTGAAGCTTTGAATGAAAATGGTGACACACCTGGGGCCAGAACGCTTCTACAAAGAGTTAGGGCCAGGGCAGGTGTTGATGCACTTACACCAGCCTTGACTAGCCAAAGCGAAATGCGTGACTATATTCTTGAAGAGCGCTTCCGAGAACTTCATGTAGAAGGCTGGACTCGACAAGATTTAATTCGTCATGGTTCGTTTATTTCCGCCGCTCAGGCAAGGGGGCATTCTAACGCCCAAGACTTCCATGTACTATACCCTATTCCTCAGGGAGCAATTAATGCGAACCCTAAAATTACCCAGAATCCAGGGTATGGAGGAAATTAGAAATACTTTTATGTAACAATTAATACACAAAGCGGTGATCACCGCTTTGTGTATTTTCAATTTATAAATCTGTACAAATTAAAGGACTGTACGGCACAAGGCACCATATGAATCGACTTCTGATCTTACTAATTTCTCTGAGTTGTTTGACATTCGCAGGATGCAAATCAGATCCATCGGATCGAAGTATGTTCTCTTTATTGTCTTCCAAAAAGACTGGTATAACCTTTATAAACAGACTTAAAGAGCAGGTAGACAATAATATTATTATCAGTGAAAATTTCTACAATGGTTCAGGGGTATCAGCAGGAGATATCAATAATGATGGTCTGGTGGATTTGTATTTCGTCTCTAATCAAAATGAAAACAAACTCTATTTGAACAAAGGAAATTTCACATTCGAAGATATTACGGACAGGGCTGGAGTTAAGGGGCATGAAGGGCTTTCTTCCGGCAGCACTATGATAGATATCAATGCGGATGGTCATTTGGATGTCTATGTTTGCTACAGTACCACTAAACTCGAGACAAATACTCAAAACCAGCTTTTCATCAATAATGGTGATTTAACCTTTACCGAGTCAGCAGAAAAATATGGATTAGACGATCAAGGGCAATCCAATCAGACAGCATTTTTAGATTTTGATCTGGATGGTGATCTGGATGTGTTCATACTAAATCACCAGATAAACAATAAAAACATTGACAGCTTGGATTACTTCAGGACACATGTAAGCGCAGAAGCCGGTGATAGATTATATCGAAATGATGGTGGTTTATTCACCGATGTTACCCTTGAATCGGGACTTAATTCTCATGTATTGGGTTATGGGCTTGGGGTAGCCGTAGGCGATTTGAATAGCGATGGCTATCCTGATATTTACGTCAGCAATGATTTTATTGAGCACGACTACCTCTATATCAATAATGGAGATGGTACCTTCACTGAATCCGGCAAAACAGCTCTCAAACACATGTCCAATTTTTCTATGGGAAATGATGTGGCTGATATCAATAATGATGGTTTGCTGGACATCATCAGCTTAGACATGGTGGCAGAAGATAACTATGGCATCAAAGCCAATATGAGCGGTATGGACATTGAAAAATTTTGGTTTACTGTTAATAGTGGCTTTCACCACCAATACATGTACAACACCCTTCAACTGAATATGGGGAAGAACCAATTCAGTGAGCTGGGTAAACTTGCCGGTGTTTCCAGTACCGACTGGAGTTGGGCACCACTTTTGGCTGACTTTGATAATGATGGGTATAAAGACCTGTTTGTCACCAATGGGTTTAGGAGGGCCTTTCGAAACAATGACTTTCAAAAATATGCCAACAAAAAACTGCACGGTTCTGGAAAAATAGATAAAGATCAATTTCCAATTATACTGAAAGAACTGCTGGAGAACATGCCGGTTAAACAGATACCAAACTACATGTATCGTAATGAAGGAGATTTGACCTTTGTGAATAAGGCCCGGGAATGGGGATTAGACGATCCTTCTTTTTCCAACGGGGCAGCTTATGCAGACC
>JAUJEA010000024.1 GCA_030442035.1 Splendidivirga corallicola | reverse complement strand
ATTCCGAACAGAGAAGTTAAGCCCGGTAGCGCTGATGGTACTGCTGTCATAGGTGGGAGAGTAGGTCGTTGCCAGTTTTTATTAATAGTATCTAAAAGGTTTAGAAAACTCTAAACCTTTTTTTATGTAATTCTAAATTTAATAATCATTGGCTTTTTGGGATTAGGGATCAAGCAATATATCTGTGGGTCAATTGTACTAAGCATAGATTTTGGTTTGTATCTTAAAAGGGATTTTTGAAATGACCTTATAGAAGTTTTGATTATCGCATTTAATTAAAATTATATGTTTGTGGCTTTGTGATATTTCTGTTCCCTTTCCAATCGATAAAAAGGAACCCAAAAATCTTGTCAAAATAAAAGTTTCCACCCTGCAATCCGTCCTACACCTCACTATTTTGACTGACTAGCCCTCCTGCATGGAAAATGTTAATCGTTTTATTCTACTACAATCAATTTTTTGTGTACTCAAAAAAACAAATTGTACTTTTAGGGTCAGCTCCACAACTTTTGCACTTGATCCGGAATTAGTCCGAGAACCTGTGAATCAATTGTGCCAGGCATAGATTTTAGAGAGCCCCGAGAAGAACGGAGTGACCCCAAATCTTCCAAACCTTTTTACCAGTTGAATACCACTGTATAGTTAAATCTAGCCTTTGTATGCTGATAACCTGTATATGGAGATAGGCCGATATCACCCTTTTTATGAATGTCTCTATTATATGTTAAAGATGCTTTTCAGCTATTAGACTGTCCGTAGATATCCCCTATTGTAAGACCAATAAGAAATAGAAAAAATAATATAAGCTTTTTGATTGTTTTCAATGTTTTCTTTTTTGTTAGAACACAAGAGCGATAAAAAGAGTTGGAGTATTGAATCCAGTTTTTCCTAAATTATCTTAGTAAATCTCTCTTGCGTAAATCATTCATTTTCAGGCTCATTAATCATTATAATACAGAGAGATTAAAGCGTAGTTAGTCCTGGCTCAGAATAGAACTATATTTTCTAAGGGTATTCCCTGAATTCTAAAGTTCAGTGAATGCCCTTACTTATTTCATGGAGGGTGATAGTAGCTTGCATTTAGAAAATTGCAAAAAATGAAGCCATGAAAATTTTGAAAATATCCATTAGCTATGTAGTTGTATTCATCTGCTTCGCAGGCTGCAAAAAGGATGATGAAATTATACAACCTCCTCTTGAACTAAGTGCAGAGAAACAAATTTTGAGTTTTGTCTTTAATGCGGATGATAACGATGTACTCAACGAGAGTATTGCTGCCATTGTTAATGAAAGCGACAAAACCATTACCGCTATTGCACCCAATGGCACGGATGTCAGTGCCTTGAGCCCGAGCATAAGCATTTCGGAGAAAGCAACAATAGATGTCACAGGCTCACGTGACTTTACGAATCCCGTAACCTATACTGTTACTGCAGAAGATGGTTCAAAATGCACATATAAAGTTACTTTAAATATCGCTGCCAGCAGCGCAAAACAAATTTTGAGCTTTCAATTATTGTTATCGGAAAATCCAATTGATGAAAATGTTATCGGAAGTATAGATGAAGATAACAAAACGGTTACCTTAACTGTTCCGCTTTATACAACTGTAACTGCCTTAATACCTACTATAAAAGTATCTCCAAACGCAAAGATAAGTCCTACAGGAGCACAGGATTTTACCAACCCGGTTATGTATACCGTCACTGCGGAAGATGGATCTGAGGTAGTTTATGAGGTATCTGCCGGGATATCAGAAAAAGACGTACTAGCAGCCATCTACAATGCTAATCCGGATAATACACTAAGTTGGGATTTGGGTGACTCTAACCTTCAGAACTGGGAGGGTGTTACCATGTCTTCTGATGGTCATGTATATAATTTACGTTTTGTTGAAAAAAATCTTGATATACTTCCTGCTGAAATAGGACAATTGAGTTATTTGAATTCATTGGTTCTATCCAAAAATAATCTAACCGAAATACCCAGGGAAATTGCTCAATTGAAAAAATTAACCACACTAAGCTTTAGTGTCAATAATATAACAGAATTGCCTATAGCAATAGGTCAATTAAGCAATTTGGAATCTTTGAGCCTAACCATAAATGATTTAACTGAATTGCCACCTCAAATAGGTCTTTTAACAAACTTAAAATCTTTAAGTCTATCCGGAAACAAACTCAATACACTACCTAAAGAAATTGGTGAGCTTATTAACTTAAACGCATTGAGTCTAGGTAATAATGATTTAACAGAATTGCCCCCTGAAATAGTTCAGCTAACAAATTTGGAATCTCTTCATTTACATGGCAATAATATGAATGTTATACCCGACCAGTTATGGCAATTGACTGCTCTAAAAGCATTGAATTTTGGATATAACAATTTAACAGTACTGCCTCCTGATATTAGCGCATTGATCAATTTGGAGCGTTTGGAATTATATAAGAATAACCTGAGTGAAATACCAAAAGAATTAGGGCAATTAGGCAATTTAGAGAACTTACGAATATTTGATAATCAGTTAACGCATTTAGTGTCCGAGATCGGAAACTTAAAAAACTTAACACATCTTAGTTTGCATAACAACAATTTAGTCAGTTTACCTCCGGAAATAGGCCAGCTTAGCCAGTTGAATTTTTTACGTTTAGAGGGGAATTATTTTGCCGAATTACCGAAGGAAATAGGTGCGCTAAAAGAACTAACTTACCTCTATTTAAGCCATAATGAACTCGCTTCCATACCGGAAGAAATAGGGCAATTCACCAAGCTTAAGACCCTAGATTTGACAGAGAATAAGTTGATCACCATCCCACAAGCAGTCTGCGACCTGGACATTGAAAATCTACTCATAGATCCTGGTGTAACCTGTAAATAGATTAAATCATAATTAACATTTTAAGACATTTCAAAATGAAAAAGTTAAATAAATTTTTAGCTGTAGCTATAGTGATAATTTTTATTGCTAGCTGTAATAATGATGATGAAATGGATCTTACTCCACCTATCTTAACTGAAAAACAACTTCAAGGAAACTGGAGGATAAGCTATTTCTGGGATCAGACAGTTCGTACTAATGAATATCAAGGTTTCGTATTTACTTTTATTAACAGTGATATTGATGTAGACGCCAATGGAACCGACATCAATGGCACCTACGATATTTGGTTTAATCAAATCAATGGTCAGCAACATACCATTTTAGATGTTGTTTTCGCTGATGCACCCTCTATCAATCTTAGTGACAAAATGCGAGAACTAAGAGAAGATTGGATTGTGAAAAAAATATCAGAAAATGGTAATAACATTGAATTTGAAGAGCTGCAAAGTAATAACCCACCGGAGATATTACATTTTACCCGAATAACAAACTAATTGGACATAATCCAGTGCTATTGAGCATTAAAAAATAAAAACATGAAGCCACTTTTAATCATATTACTATTCACCACCACCATTTTGTCAGCACAACAATTACCCCAACATGTAGAATTTCAAGAACTGGGTTTGAGTTTTGATATTCCGGAAGGTTGGCTGGGTCAACTAGATGGAGAACATGTGTTGCTTGGAAGTCATTCCCAAGCCGGATTAATGATAGCTTTTGAAAACAATAGCAAAACGGTATCAGAGCTTAAACAAATAGCGTTGCAAGGTTTCGAGATTAAAGGAGCTTATCTGGATCCGGTAGGTGACATTGTTATCAAAAATGCGAAAAGGGTTGAAGGTATGTACCAAGGTATGTTCAACAATAACTTGGTAAAATGTTATGCCATAGGCCTGATCAATGAGTTGGGTAGCGGGATGACCATTTTAATGTTGGCTAAAAGCACGGAGTTTACTGATGCCCAGAAAGCCGCCGCCGATGAACTTGCCGGTTCAGTAAAGTTTTTTCAATCAAATGATTCTGAACTGACCGTCCAGTGGAAGAACCGAATCATGGGCAGGCAATTGAAGTACATGTACTCATTAGTAGACTACGATATAAACGGTGAGGGAGGCAGTAGTTCCAGAGACATTTTAATTGATTTGTGCCATAACGGGCAATTTACCTATTACAGCAATTCAAATATATCCGTTGATACAGGAGATGAGGGAATAGATACCGGAGATGCCGAGGTGTATAGAGGGTCGACTTTTTCAAATAGTACGAATGATTCACGTGGCACTTTTCAAATCTACTCCTATGACAATGAGGCTGTTTTAGAGTTGACCTTTGAAAACGGTGAGGTATATGAGTACGATTTGTCTTATGAATCTGAGGATGCTATACTTTTAAATGAGATCAGGTATTTCATTTTACAATCGGAGGAATGTAATTGATAAGATTTCAAAAGTCTTATCTTTAATATTTATAAATCAAAACATTTTGAAAAGGACGCTTCTTTCCATCCATATACTGCTGATTTCTTTTTGCGGCTTTTCACAGCACAACACAATTGATAGCTTAAAAGGATCGCTTGCTGAGGAAAAAAACGATACCACCAGGATAAGTTTGTTTTTGAAGTTGGCCGAAGCATATCAATCTACTAATTTGGATACCTTTGGATATTATGCCGCTATGGCCTTTAATGGTTCAAAAAAGAACAATAATTACAAATTGATTCATTCACTTAGAGCCAAAGGATTAAGTTATTATTATAATTCGGAGATCGACTCAGCCAGGTATTGTTATGATTGGGCGCTTGAACTATTAGATGAGAAGGATGATCACATTTTAAGAGCTAAAATATATTCAAACTACGCACTCCTTTATCAAGAGTCATACGATTTTCAAAAAAAAATTGACTACAACTTAAAAGCCATTGCGCTTATCAGGGAGAATGACTTTGAAGTCAGTTTGCTTTATTACAATGTGGCCGTACTCTATGCGCATGCCCAGATGCCTGAAAAGAAAATGGATTACTTAAAAAAGGCTTATGAGAGCAGCAAACGTTCTGAGCACAATAGAGTGCTAGGTGCGACTTTATATGGTCTGTCTTTATCATATTCCGATGATAATAAAGTAGATAGTGCTAAAATCTATTTGAATGAAGGATTACAATTATGTAGCAAAACTGATTCACCGGACATTTGTTTTTTGATGAACAATCAACAGGGCCTTATTTACAAACAAGAAAAGAAGTTTGATCAGGCCAACAAGTATCTACTCATCGCAAAAGACTATGCAGAAAGATTTAATAGAAAATATGATGTGATGGTAAGCAATGTGACGTTGGGGCAGAACGAATTTGAGAGGGGGAATTATAATAGCGCTATTAAATATTTTGAAGAATTTGATGAATTATATCAAAAAGAGCCGGTTCCTGCTTTGGGAGTTTCTGCTTATAAAGACTATGCAAGGACCGAAGCAGCTAGAAATAACTTTCGTAAATCTCACGAATTACTAAACAAATATATAGTACTCAAAGATTCCACATTGCTTAAGGAAAGAAGAACGATTCTAGCTGATGTTGAAGCAAAATATGAAGCTGAAAAAAAGGACAAAGAACTCGCAGAACAACAATTACAATTAAACCAACAGCAAAGCGAATTGCAAAAGAAAAAAACACAATATGGTCTCATGACGGGTATTGCTATATTTTTACTGGTATCTTCCATACTCATATGGTTTTTATATCAACAGCGACAGAAACGGAAGAATCAAGAAATATTAACCTTAAAAAGAGAGCAGCAGGTAAAAACATTAGAATCATTAATGGAGGGAGAAGAAAAAGAACGGTCCAGAATTGCCCGTGAATTACACGACGGGGTCAATGGCGACCTTTCAACCATAAAATATAAATTGACCTCAATATTGGAGAAAAATAAGGCTGTGGTAAATGAAGTAGTCGCAATGATAGATAGATCCTGTGAGCAAGTTCGGGCCATTTCCCACAATTTGCTGCCTCCCTCGCTAGAAAGGTTTAGTTTGATTGAAGCGCTTGAGGATTATTGTATGACAATGAATGAGATCCATGAGCCGGAAATAAGTTTCCATCATATTGGTGAACCGGTAAAAATTTCCAAGAAAAATCAAGCAAACATATACCGCACCGTACAGGAAATGGTAAGTAACAGTATTAAACATGCCGAAGCCAGCACGATTACAGTGCAGTTAAGTAATAGAGACGATCACATGCAAATTACGGTGGAGGACAATGGGAAAGGATTTGATAAAAATCAGGTACAAAAAGGAGGTATTGGCTTACAAAACATACAATCAAGGATTGATTATTTAAATGCATCCTTAGATTTTGTATCTAACAATAGCGGCACATCTTACACCATAGAACTGAATTTGAAAAAATTAAATGATTACTAGAATTGCCATAACGGACGATCATGTAATGATACTCAGAGGTATTGAAACCATGTTGGCCAATACAAAAGAAGTAGAAATTGTTGGCACTTATTGTAACGGTCATGAAACACTTCGCAATATCGCCGCTGACAAACCCGATGTGTTGCTTTTGGATATAAATTTACCTGATATAGATGGCATTGAATTATGTAAAAAGATCATTAAGAAAATGCCTGAGCTTAAAATTATCGCCCTTACAAATTTTGAGGAAATTTCTTTTGTAAAGAGAATTTTGAACAATGGTGCCGATGGTTATTTGCTTAAAAACACACAAAAGATAGAATTGATAAAAGCTCTTAAAACTGTTTTAAAGGGTGAACAATATTTGCAACAGAATATTAGAAATAAGTTGATGAATCATGCATTGGGCAAACCAAAGCATAATCAATTTTCAGCAAATTTGACTCGTAGAGAACAAGAAGTGCTTGAAGCTATTGCAGAGGAATTAACCACTCAAGAAATTTCAGACAAGTTATTCATAAGCCCGAAAACTGTTGAAACCCATCGTATGAATTTAATGAGTAAACTTGGAGCAAAAAATAGCGTGGGAATTATAAAAAATGCTATGGAACAAGGATTGCTGGATTAAATCACCTTTTCCGGTTCATCAAAATTCATATTTACGCAAATCTTCCTATAGAAAATTAGGGGTATTTTTTATCTCAAAAAATAAACCAAATGACATTTGTTTATTGATCCTATTTTATTAAAACAGACTCCACTAAAGAGACTCAGATCGCTCAAGTTATTAAAATCATAGCAGTCGATTAAAGTTTTTATAAGTAGTCCTATTCAGTAATCGTATATTACTTCAGACATCAAAAAGCTGAAATATTTTAAATGAAAAAGGGATTGCATCATGCAGTCCCTTTTGTGATAGATATTCTTTTTATTAATTTAAAAATTAAATCCTAAAGTAAATACGGCACTTGTTCTTCCATTATCAATTTGTGCTACTGGTCCGGAGCCGTTGACAAACGTATACGGACTATAGTTGCTGGAAGAACTAGAGTTTATAATTCCGAGATCAGCACTGAAATTGGCTAACTTCAATCCCAGACCGAAGGAAAGGTCAGTCCTTTGTCCGTCAAAACCTTCCAAAGCATAAGGATCTCCGTAATAGGCAACACCAGCTCTGAATCTTAATATGTTATATCTGTATTCTCCTCCCAACCTAAAATTAATGGTTGAGGTATATAGATCTTTAATCGTTCGATTATCAGCATTGGTGGAAAAATCGGAAGAACTAAAACTGTTTGATGCATAATCGATAAACTCAATGTCTGCGCTAAGGAATCCATATTTCTCAAAGAAAAGCGCAATGCCACCGTTTAATCTCAGAGGTGTGGTCAACTCATATTTTGAAAGTATGATATCAGATTCAGCTACCAATGAATTTAATACGGTATCTTCCGGAGCGTAGAAAAAATTATTGTAATTAGCTTCTATAGAAACATCACTGACCTCGTCCAATCTATAAAAGGTAGGTGTAGTGACAGAAGCGCCAACTCTGACAATATTATTAGGTCTGAATATGAATCCGAGTGTTCCATTAATTCCTGTACCTTCAATCTCCAAATTCTCATTTACACGGAGATTATCCAAGGCCGGATCCGTTTCATCGAACTGAGATTCTCTGAATATTTTTTCTTGGCTATAATTTATTGTAGCGATACCCAATCCAACACCTATATATAATTTATCCGCAAAGTTACCACCATAGGCAAAGCTCCATTGATATTGAGATCCCTCTGTCACCACCTCTTCAGATTGTCTTGGTAAACCTAAAACAAAGGAATCATATTCTCCATCGACAATATCTCCCTGATTATCTCGAAATGGGTTGATCAGAAAAACATCATATGCCAGGCCTGCCAATCCGGCTGAACCTATATTATTCACAGAAATACCATTGGCAGATTCAATCAAATTATCAATAATTGAATTTTCGGTATTACGTCCTTCATATGAAAACTTATTATTGAAGTTATTCAGTTTGGTTAGACTAATGGCGAATGAACCTCCACGCCATGGTCCTGAAGCGCCATTTTTGGAAGAATTAAAAACAATCCCAAAATTGTTCAGATTAAATTTAGCGCCTTTTCTATTAGTCAGGGTATTGAAATAATTGGCATCATTATTATAAAAATCAATAGCCGGCCCAAATGTTACCTGGGATCTATTGAACAATCCTAAACCTGCAGGATTTGAAAATGCGGAACTCGGATCCCCTCCCAATGCAATTTGTGCGCCACCAAGTCCTTGTATCCTGGCACTTCCACCAATTTGAGTTCTGCTGAACAATAAAGCTTCGTTGAATATACCTACGGCTCCCTGTTCGACTTGAGCATTACTACTGTGGATTATAAATAGTATTCCTATGCTTATGAAAATAAGCCTTAATAAACCTCTCATTTTGAAAACGTTTTAGAAAATTAAACTGGAAAGAAAAGAAGGAACTAATTAGTTCCCTCTTCTACTTCTTGATGATTGTGTCCTGCTACCTGAGGAAGATCTTGTGCCAGAAGATGAACGACTTCTGCTACCTGAAGAGTAACTACTACTTCTGGAAGGGCTTGAACTACTCTTTCTGTATGAAGAGCTGCTACTGCTTCTGTTATAGGAATTACTGTTACTACTTCTGGAGGGAGCTCTATAGCTACCACTTGATCTGTTTGAAGAGCTTCTTCTATAAGTAGCTCCGTTACTATTTCTTGAAGGTGTACTACTTCTTTGGTATGAGGACCTATTTCTTTGCCCAGTGCTATTGCTATAACTTCTTGATCTTGTTGCACTACTACCACTGTTGCTATAATCTCTTCTATATGTGCTACGTGGATTACTGTTTCCTGAAGTACTATATCTGGATCTCGAAGAGCTACTTGAACTGCTGTTGTAACTTCTATTTGATCTACTGGTAGTACTGGATCCAACACGGCTTGAAGAGCTATTTGCATTTCTTCTGGACCGGTAATTGACCGGATTTTCACTGCTCGAATAATTCCTTGATCTTGTGGATGTCCCGTTGTTGGCAACATTGGCCGAACTTCTGGTTGTACCATTAACTCTACTTCTAGTGCCACTGCTACTGACGGCATTACTGCTTCTACCTGTGGCTATATTGTTCCTGGTTATGATTCTACTTCCTCTTGTAATAGCTCTTCCTGAACGAGATGATTCAACATTGCTCAAATAGTATATTCCGGTTCCTCTATAATAACCTGAATAGAAAGAGTTGTAAGAATAAAATCCGGGAGGGCACCAGAAAGGATCGTTGTAGAATCTTCCATATCTGGAATATCCGAATCCATAAGAGGGATATCCCCATCCCCAGCCAAAACCAATGCTGAATCTCAAACCTCTCCTCCATCTATTCCTGTAGTAAGGACTGTAGAAAGAGCTATAGGAGTAATATGGATCATAAAAAGAGTTGTAGTTGTAGTATGGTGAATAGAAAGGATCAAAGGGGTCATAAAAAGAAGAATAGAAAGGGCTATAGTAATTATTGGTTATGGAATATGGCCTACCTCTATAGTTATCATAGACATTAGACCCTCCATTACTATAGGAATCGTAATTCTCATCGAAATATTCTTCTTCCTGAACGGGTTGCTCTTCATCTTCTGTAGTCAAGTTACTAGGAATCTGATATTTAGCAACATAATCAGGATTTACAGTTCGTGCAGAATAACTATCTTCTTCATATTCGTATTGCGCTCCGTCCGGGCTGCTCTGCACTACCAAAGTATTGTTGTTAGTTGCTTGTCTATCTTCAGAGGTGAAATACACATCATCGTATTCACTTGTTTGTGCATATTGGCCAGCGTTGCAGGACCAAAATCCCAGGACAACCGCTGCTGAAAGTAACTTAAATAATACTGAGGATTTCATAGCTTTCCTTTCTCTTTAATTGTAGACATACTTAATAAATATACGATAAATTTTAATTTAAGATCAATTCTTGATATATAAACTTATATTTGCATTCGACATTTGTAAGAAGTTAAACAAAATTCATACCAAAAAATATTTTTAGACAATGAGCAAGGGAATACCAAAGAGGAGTGAAGATTATTCGCTATGGTATAATGAATTGGTAAAGAAAGCTGATTTAGCTGAGAATTCTCCGGTAAGAGGTTGTATGGTGATCAAGCCTTATGGTTTTTCAATATGGGAAAAAATGCAAGCTGCTATTGATACCATGTTTAAGGAAACGGGACATACAAATGCTTACTTCCCCTTGTTTATTCCTAAGTCATATTTGAGCAAAGAGGCCGATCATGTAGAGGGATTTGCCAAAGAATGTGCTGTTGTTACACATTATCGCCTGAAAAACTCTGACAACGGCACCGGTGTAGTGGTAGATCCTGATGCCAAGCTTGAGGAAGAATTGATTGTAAGGCCCACTTCGGAGACTGTTATCTGGAACACTTATAAGAACTGGATCCAATCTTATAGGGATCTACCCTTATTGATCAACCAGTGGGCAAATGTTGTGAGATGGGAAATGCGAACAAGATTATTTCTAAGAACAGCTGAATTTTTATGGCAGGAAGGGCATACAGCACATGCCACCAAACAGGAAGCTGTTGATGAAGCCAGATTGATCCTGGATGTTTATACCGATTTCGTGGAGAATTTCATGGCCGTGCCGGTAATTAAAGGAGTCAAAACAGAAAGTGAAAAATTTGCGGGAGCTGTTGATACTTATTGCATTGAGGCTTTGATGCAGGATGGAAAAGCTCTACAGGCAGGAACATCCCATTTTTTAGGTCAAAATTTCGCCAAAGCATTTGATGTTAAATTTGCTGATAAGGAAGGGAAGCTAGATCATGTATGGGGAACCTCCTGGGGTGTAACCACAAGATTGATGGGTGCCCTGATCATGGTACATTCTGATGATAATGGGTTGGTCTTGCCTCCTAAATTGGCCCCTAGTCCTGTAGTTATTGTCCCTATTTATAAAACAGATGAACAGGCCAAGGCGATAGGAGATCAAGCCAAAAAAATCATTGAAAGCTTAAAGGCTAAGGGAATTATAGCCAAATTCGACGATAGAGATACCCATAAGCCTGGCTGGAAATTTGCGGAATACGAATTAAAAGGAATTCCTGTTAGAATAGCCATCGGACCTCGGGATCTGGAAAACGGTACTGTCGAGATCGCCCGACGTGATACACTTTCAAAAGAGGTTGCAAATATTGAAGGCATAGAGAATAGAATTGAGGAATTACTTGAGGATATCCAAGCTAATTTATTTAATAAAGCCAGGGTACACAGGGATGAAAACATTACAAAAGTTGATTCTTTTGAGGAATTTAAAAAAGTTCTGGATGATAAAGGTGGATTCTTACTAGCCCATTGGGATGGAACTCCGGAAACAGAACAAAAGATCAAAGAAGAAACAAAAGCTACGATTCGTTGTATTCCATTGGATGCTGAAATGGAGGAAGGAACATGCATATATAGCGGGAAACCTTCAAGCCAACGAGTTTTATTTGCAAGAGCCTATTGATTTGAAAATCTTAATGAAAAGTTCAAATAGGGAATAAGAATCTTGATTCATCAAAACCAGCTTCCTCATATGTTAAGTGATAAACCAGAAGCTAATATAATACATGAGATTGGTTGCTTTTTATTTCTGGAATCTAAGTATTTTTAATTGTAAATAACCTATATTATATCCATGATTGATTGGATTATTATTTTAGCACTGATCATTTTTGGTTTGGGCCTGATCCTCGCCGAGGTTATTTTCATTCCGGGTACTACGATAGTAGGTATCCTCGGATTGTTATTTTCCGGTACAGGCGTTTATATAAGTTTTACCAAGTTTGGAAGCACAACAGGTTTCATAGTGTTGAGTGTAACGGCACTGGCAACCATTATTATGTTCATCATAAGTATTAGAAAGGGTGTTTGGAAGAAATTTGCCCTTAAAACTTCTATTGAGAGTAGAGTTAACGAGGATATCGAGCTTGGCTTAAAAGAAGGAGATGCCGGGGTTGCTCTTTCTTCTCTCCGGCCCATTGGCAAAGCCGAATTTGGAGACCAGGTGTTGGAAGTAAAAACTTTTGGCAATTATGTGGAAGCCGGAAGCAAAATAAGAGTAATTAAGGTAGAGAAAAATAAAGTTATTGTAGAACCCTTAAATTGAACCTTTCATGGAATATTCGTCAATACTAATCGTAATAGCTGCGATAGTTGTCTTTTTTGTTTTTATGTATTTTGTACCGGTCAATCTCTGGATTACGGCGGTTTTTTCAAATGTTAAGGTTGGGTTATTTGAACTCGTATTCATGAGAATACGAAAAGTACCACCACGCATCATTGTAGAATCTTTGATCACAGCAACTAAAGCAGGTTTACAAGTTTCTACCTCTGAACTTGAAACACACTATCTGGCTGGAGGAAACGTGCCATCTGTTATTAAAGCATTGATTTCTGCTGATAAAGCCAATATCAATCTGGGATTCAAACAAGCCACAGCTATTGATTTGGCAGGTAGAGATGTTTTCGAGGCTGTACAAATTTCCGTAAATCCAAAAGTGATCACGACACCTAAGGTGGCTGCCGTAGCTGCCGATGGTATTCAGCTTATTGCCGTAGCCAGGGTAACGGTAAGGGCAAATATTCAACAATTGGTGGGAGGTGCCGGAGAAGATACCATACTGGCAAGGGTTGGAGAAGGCATCGTGACCTCCATTGGATCGGCTACTACTCATAAAGATGTACTGGAAAATCCGGATAAGATCTCAAAACTTGTGTTAGAAAGAGGGCTGGATGCCGGTACCGCATTTGAAATACTATCTATCGATATTGCCGATGTAGATGTTGGAGCTAATATTGGGGCGAAACTTCAGATAGATCAGGCGAACGCCGATTTGAAAGTGGCTGAGGCAAAAGCTGAGGAAAGAAGAGCCATGGCTGTAGCAAGCGAACAAGAAATGAAAGCTAAATCACAAGAGGCGAGAGCGAAGGTAATTTTGGCAGAAGCAGAAATACCAAAGGCAATGGCAGAAGCTTTCAGAAGTGGTAACCTTGGAATAATGGACTATTACCGATTACAGAACATCAAAGCTGATACGGAAATGAGAGATTCTATTTCAGGATCAGGTGTATCTGATTCGGGTAAAGGAGATTCAAACGACGGATAAACTACAAATTTAATATTCAGAGAGGATAGGATCATTCAAAAAAGAATGGTCCTATTTTTTTATAATTTCCCAATCAGCTTTCTGACAAGCCAAATAATAATTACTCTTTTTATCGTAAATTAATTGATCGTAAATTAGTGGGATGGTACTGACCCCCTGATCGGTGATGAGCCCATATTTACCATCTCTATTAACCAAAATGAAACCATTTCCCAAATCATTTACCTCATCAAATCTTGGATAAATGATTTCATTACCCTCCTTATTAATTAAGCCTTTTTTCCCTTGTTTTAATGAGATAAATGAGCCATTAGTGGTTCTGCTCAAAGCATCAAATTCAACCTTGGCTAATTCATTTCCTGATTTGTCCAACAAACCATATTTACCCTTTTTAGATACTATTGCTGTGCCATTTAAGTAAGCTTCGATTTTGTCATATTTTGGTTGGACAACAATCTCTTCATCTTTGTTTAAATAGCCCCACTTACCTAATAACTTTATCCCTGCCATCCCTTCACTAAATTCGTGAATATCATCATATCGATTAGCGATGCGGATTCTTCCCTCCAAATCCATAAAACCATATTTACCGCTTGCTTTGATTATTAACAGGTCATCTTTAAATGATTTGATATCTTGAATTTCTTTGTCGGCTCCTATCAGGATGCCTCCAATCTTATTAAGAATCCCAAAATAATTTTCGTCCTGGAAAATATGGACCTTGTTGTCTAAAAGTTCGGATATGTATTGATACTCAGTTTTCAATAATCTAATGCCATTTCGATCAAATAAACCAAATTTTCCATCAATATTTTTTTCCAGTATGTTGGAATTGAGTAATGTCAACTTGTGGTCTGTATGGTATATTTCTCCATCATCTTTATGAACCAGGCCATTGAAAAATTGCCCTTCAAATATGTAAAGGTCCGGATCCACCATTTCTAGGTTTTCATAGCGAGGCTGAATTATCCATTTACCTTGATTATTTATAATGCCTTCGAGTCCTTTCAATATTACCTTTGCCCGGCCATTTGTAAATGCATGAACAGTATCAAATCTGGCAGGAATTTTTTCATTACCGAAAAAATCCATAAACCCCCATCGGTCATTTTTTTTCACACTAAAAAATCTTTCGGAAAAACCTGAAATCAAATCATAACTAATTTGATTAATTCTCTTTCCGGACATGTCATAAACCGACCAAATGTGGTCTCTGGAAATTTGTTTGTTGGTAATGAAATAATCTTCGATTCGATAAAGGCTATCAAATTTTATGGGTAATAAAATATGGGAATGATCTTTTATGACACCAAAGTAATCGTTCTCTTTGACAATGGCGATGCCATCATTAAACTCCCTTATCTGCCAGGGCTTTAAGTGAGTGACAGGGTTATCATTCTCATCAATGATCGCTTGATATTTTCCGGCAGCAACTTTGAGAATTTTTCGGTTGACGGGCTCAATTTTATCATAGTGCAATGTTCCGATAAGTTTGTTTTGACCATCAAGCAATTGCCATTGATTGTAGGCTAAACCCACGAGATTTCCATCCTCATTAACACTGATTTCCTTATAAATTGGTTTAACTCGAATTTTACCATTTTTATCTATCAAACCATTTCTATTACCGATAGATACAATGCCAAGTTCGTTGTCAATAAAATTGATGTCATCGAACTCAAATTTGGTCAATTCCTTACCCTTTGAAGAGAAAAGAGCGGTTTTATTGTCTTTATTGGTAACAGCATAACTGCCAGAAGAAATGGCTTTTATTTTTTTATAACCAAATGAAATAATTACTTCTTCTCTCCTGTTTATCAGTCCGTACACTATCTCACCATCTTTTTTTATTGATGCGATCAGTTCATTTCCGTTTGGGATTAAAAGATCATACTTGAATGAAATGATAGTTTTTAAGTTGCTGTCCATCAGGCCATAAACATTCCGGATGCTGCCGTTCTCTCTTTTTGAAGCCACTACCAGATCACTGGAAAAAGGTTTGAGTGCAGTATAGATGGGTTGAGTTAGTTTATGGTTTTTTACGGTTATTAGACCCCAATAGCCATTGTTTTTATAGCCAATGATACTCGATTTCAATAATCGATTCTGACCATCTGACCAACCGATACCCTGATAACTTATCGGGATTATCAGCTCTCCATAATTATCAATAAGTCCTTGTTTATTCTTGCGTGCGACTATGGAATAACCGTTTAAAAGCAAAGCAGTTCTATGGTATCCATCATCAATATCTTCTTTTAATAAGTGATTCAATTCATTTGAATCCTGAGCAGAACAGGTGAAAATGATAGTTATTAGACAGAAGGATAAAAAATACTTGCTCATTAATTAGAAATGGACTAATGATTCTTGCATAAATACAAAGAAGTTATGATAAAAAAGGCTAATTCCACAATTTAATATTGCATTCGTAAATAAATACCGAATGTAACAAATAGTTAAGTTGGACTTATGAAATTTAGATAGGGATAGAGAAGAGATTCAGTTTGGAGTATATATTAAGCCTTCTCTTCTGTGGAACTTCGTTCTAGATCGAAAAGATCATTCAGTACATCGATCAAAGTTTCTGCCTCACCTCTTTTACAGGCAGCCTTTAATTGTAAGACGGGTAGTTTAATGATCTTTTGCATCATGCCTTTGGTCACTTTGTCAATGATCTTTGATTCTTTTGAATCTACATTTTTTATATGCTTGGCAATTTCTCTTTGACGGATTTCCTCAAGAGCATTCTTAAGTTTTTGAATGGTTGGGGAAACAACCATTTGATCCGACCAATTATTGAAATCATTTACAGATTCAGAGACGATTTCTTCAACCAAAGGAACCGATTTGATCCGCTTTTCAAGAGCTTTATTGGCTTTGGATCGTATATCATCAATGTTGTACAGCAGTGCACCAGGTACTTCCTCAACATCATCTTCGATGCTTCGGGGTACGGAAAGATCAAAGAAAAATTTGTGGCTTAGAATTCCCATGCCGTCAACCAGTTTTCTTGTGATAAAAGGTTGTTGCATGGATATTGATGAGATAACTACATCCGCCTCTTTCATTGCTTTCACAACGTTCTCAAAAGGAAGTGTTTGGAAATCACATTCATTCGCAAGCTCAACGGCTTTTTGATGTGTTCGATTTGTTATATAGATATTTTCGTAAGTAGTTGATGCTAAATTTCTGCAGACATCAGCACCAATTTCGCCTAATCCAATGATTAATATTTTTGGATTTGAGATCCCGGCTACCAGATCTTTCACAATCTCTGTGGTAGCATAGGAAACTGATGCAGCACCATCTCTGAAAGGTGTTTCCTGGGTTACCCTTTTGTTTGTGAAGAATATTGTATGCATCAATCTATGTAAGAACGGTCCTGCTACATCTTCATCGGCGCTCAATTGATAAGCTCTTTTGACCTGATTGGTTATTTGCATATCACCAACCACCTGGGCTTCCAATCCAATCGAAACATTGAACAGGTGACCTACCGCCTCTTCATTGGTATTGAACTCAACAAAGTATTTCCCGAACTTTGAAATGTCATTAATGCCTTTTTGAATACCAATTAATTTGATGATATCCTCGTTGATATTTCTATCAAGGGAGTAATATACTTCTGTTCTGTTACAGGTGGATAAAACAAGTACATCAGTCGCCTCAGTGTATTCTTTAAAATAGTGAATTAAATTTTTCACAGCATTATCATCCAATGACACTTGTTCCCTGATATCAATGGGCGTGTTCTTATAAGAAATACTGATGGCTCTGAATAAATTGTGCATAAGCTAAAATGAGCTACAAAACTAAAACTTAATTAAGTAATTATAAAGAAATTGTAAGTTTAACAAAGAAATTTAAAATCAATTTAAATTGAAAAATTCACTAAAAAACTAACAAAAGTCATTGTATACAAGTTCTTTTCATTTAATTCACTGCTTAAATATCAAATTTCATCATTGAAAAATGATTATATTGCCCTATGCTATGGAAATTTAAATCATTGATCCGAAATTTTTTTGGCCTTTCGACAATTGAAACAAACGGATTTGTTGTACTGCTGTTTTTATTGGTTATCATAATCTTTGCCCCAACGATTCTTAAAGCATTAATTACAGAGAAGAGTTCCTATTCAGAGCAAGAAAGGAAGGAGCTTGATAGCTTAGCAGCTGTTATAGAGCAGAGATTCAAATCAAATGGTGACAATGATCTGCTTGCCAGTAATGAAATTGTTTTATCCAAATTTGACCCAAATACTTGCAGCAAGAGGGAATTTGAAAAATTGGGACTTAGGTCATCCGTGATTCGGACGATCCTTAATTTTAGAAGTAAGGGTGGGAAGTTCAAAGAAAAAAAAGATTTATTGAGGATCTATGGATTTAAAAAAGTTGATTTTGATCGGTTGTATGACTACATAGACTTACCAGTGAAGTTGCGAAGTGAATTCGTGGGGTCTGTTAAACAGCATAAAAAATTTGAACCACAGAATACCAATAGAGGATTTATAAATGATTTTGATATAAATGCCTGCGATACGATACAGCTAAAAAAAATAAAAGGAATAGGTTCTGTACTTTCCAGACGAATCATAAAATTTAGAGATAAGTTGGGTGGATTTGTGAGTGAATATCAATACCGGGAGGTCTATGGATTGGACTCTGCAGTTGTTAAAGAGCTTAAAAAAGTATCTTTTATCAGCCCTTTATTTCAACCAGGTAAATTAGCTATAAATGAAGCCAATATGGAAGAATTAAGTCAACATCCCTATATTTCCAAAAATATGGCAAAGATCATTGTTGCATATAAGCAGGAGCACGGTAAATTTGCTAAACTGAATGATCTTTTGAAGATACATATTATTGATACAACCACCTTCAATAAAGTTAAACCCTATCTCACTTTGTAAAATATTATTCCTAACTTCAAGTTAATAGTAGAGTCAGTTCCATTTTTTAACTGTAAACTTTGCAAGCATAGAACATAGAATATGCAGCGTATCCTTCAATCTTATTTAAGAAGACTAACGAATTTGTCCAGCAACAATCGCTCACTTTTGTTGCTGAGACTAATGTCAAATCACTTCATTGATGTACATGAATTTGATTTTCTAAATAATGTCCCTTCATTTGAGGTTATTGAGGGACTTATAGCCAGAAAACTGCGTATCCCACTTTGCAGTGAGGCTGATAGCAGATCTGAAAAAAGCAATACCGTCAGCAGACATTTAAAGAAGTTATCTCGTGTTGAAAAATTCATCTATGAAGAACGAGGATCGAAAGACCTCTATGTTGGATGGCCTTTTGTACGTGGAAAATTTTCTGACGGAACACTGATCAGATGTCCGCTGTTATTTTTTCCGGTCTCTCTACACCTTGAAAAAAATCAATGGATCCTACGATCACGGAAAGAGGTGAACATCAGCCTGAACAAAAGTTTTTTGCTGGCCTATACCTATTACAATAAGATTAAGCTGGATGAACAGCTCCTGGATTATTCTTTTGATGATATAGAAGATGATAGCAGAGTATTCAGAACATTGCTATATCAACTTTTTAAGGACAGCCCTATCGAAATAAATTTCAACCAGGAGAATTTTATCGATAAACTGATCAATTTTGAAGACTTCAAAAAGAAAGATTTTGAAGAGAAGCATGGTAATGGTGAACTCAAACTATTCCCTGAGGCTGTATTGGGAATTTTCCCACAAGCCGGTTCCTTCATTGTCCCGGATTATATGACACTGATCGAGAATAATTCGGTGCCGGATATTGAAGATTTCTTTTATTCAAGGTCAATAGATGAAGATAGATCTGTAGGTAAATCATATTTTGATGTTTATCATTTTCTAAACAAGGTTAAGGAGGAGCAGACCTTTACCCCCTTTAAAATGGACGCCTTCCAGGAAAACGCTTTGAAAGCTGTGAAGAAGGGTAATTCGGTTGTGGTTCAAGGACCTCCGGGAACGGGAAAATCACAATTGATCTGTAATCTCATTTCCGACTTTATTGCAAGGGGCAAAAGAGTGTTGATGGTGTGCCAAAAACGAGCTGCATTGGATGTAGTGTATAAACGTTTGGAAGAAAAGGGCATTGGTGATTTCGTAGCCTTAGTACATGATTTTAAGAATGATCGCAAAAGTATTTATGAGCAAATCGCGGGTCAGGTTGAGAAACTGGATGAATACAAGCAAAAAAATAACAGCCTTGATGCCATTCAGTTGGAGAGAAAATTTTTACAATCCAGTCGTAAAATTGATCAGATAACCGAAGAGCTGGAAGAATATAAAGCTACCCTGTTTGACGAAGAGGAATGTAGCCTGTCTGTTAAAGAACTATATCTTACAAGCGACATTGAAGCGCCAACCATTAATTTAAAACAGGAGTATCGCTTTTTTAAGTTTGATGAACTCGATTGGTTTATTCGCAAATTAAGATCTTATATTCAATATGCACTGACCTTCAATAAGCCTGAACATCCCTGGTTCAAGAGAAAGAGCTTTCATGACTTTGGCTTGAGTGACCTCAAAAAAATGAGTGATATGATTAAGGGAATTCCAGGGTTTCAGGAAGAGGTATCCAAAAGAACCGAGGAGATCATCAATGCCAGACCGGATTTACGCGATTGCGAAGCCATCTTGCATAAGGAAGCAGAGATTAACAGATTTTTAGAGGCATTGGAAAACCCTGATGTATATGGTTACTTTAAAAACATGGTTACTTCCAACGAACGTGATATTGATCTTCTGTGGTTGACAAATACAGAGCGGGTGCTTTTGGATTGTTTTAAAGGCGAAGGTCCTGAAGTCAGCCTTAGTTCCCCTGAACTTGGAAGATTCCAGGAAGCGTTACAAAAAGCAATTGAAGCCAGAAAAAACATTCTTAAATGGTTGAAATGGTCATTGTTCTCAAAAGATAAATTTTGGTTGAAACGCGTGATGGTCGCCAATGATCTTGCTTACAAAAAGAAAGGTTTCGAAACACTAATTGAGAAAATTGACAACAGACTTAACCTCGAACACAATCTTACAAAGATCAGGGAACGTAGTTGGTTAACGAATATCCCTGAAGGATTCAGGAAAGCTGATTTTCAAACCTGGTTTTTTGATCAAAAATCGGCGTTGGCCGCAAAGACAGCCTTTACTGCACTCAGAAACTTTAAAGAGTATTTTAATGTTCAGGCGCTTAGCTATGAGGAATTGAATAAACGTGTGATAAGCTTAGTTGATATCTTTAAGGATGTTGTAGCGAAAAAAGAATCCTGGCAGACTTATTTGACCCCTTTTCAAATCAACGATCTTTTGGAAGATATTTCCCGGGCTGATCAACTACTGAATTCATTAAAAAAGGACTTTGATTCGATATGCGAGTTTGATAGTCTAAAGGCCCAGTTACTCACTCATGAACAAGAAGTAATCAATAAACTGTTCGATACTGATTTAGAAAATGATATTGATGAGTTCATCAAACTTTTTGATAATAGCTTAAGATTGGCTTGGATAGATCATATCGAAACAAAATTCCCGATTCTGAGAACCGTATCTTCACAAAAGTTCTTTCAATTAGAACAGGAGCTTCAGCAAAGTGTTGAGGATAAGCTCAGGGTTAGTAAAGATATCCTGCTTTTGAAAACCAGAGAAAGGACCTATGAGGATGCCGAGTACAATCGCCTGAATAATATGGTGACTTACAAGGAACTCAATCATCAGGTGAATAAAAAACGTCGTATTTGGCCAATTAGAAAATTGGTTACAAATCATTATGATGAATTGTTCCAACTGGTTCCTTGCTGGATGGCCTCACCAGAATCGGTTTCGGCAATTTTCCCAATGCAGGAAATCTTTGATTTAGTAATATTTGATGAAGCTTCACAATGTTTCGCAGAAAAAGGTATACCAGCCATGTATAGGGGGAAACAAGTTGTGATTGCCGGCGACGATAAACAATTAAGTCCCAACGATCTTTACAAAGTTAGATGGGAGGATGATGAAGATGACCTGCCCGAATTGGAAGTCGATTCTCTTTTGGACATGGCCAATCAACATTTGATGAGATTACAATTGCAAGGGCACTATAGAAGCAGATCGCTGGATTTGATTGAATTTTCAAATAATCATTTCTACGATGGAAATCTGAAGCTTTTGCCAGATTATTATGATATCAACAGTCAGGAGCCTGCAATAAAGTTCATTAAGGTTGATGGCATTTGGAGCAACAACATCAATGACCTGGAAGCAAGAAAAGTAGTCACACTTATCAAAGAACAACTTCTGAGTCATCCGGAAAAGGAAATTGGAGTGGTAACCTTTAATGCCAAGCAGCAAACGCACATTATGGATTTATTGGATGAGGCGACTTCCAATGAAGGTATAAATATTCCGGATTCTTTATTTGTCAAGAATATTGAAAATGTACAGGGGGACGAAAAAGATATCATTATTTTTTCCACGGCGTATGGACCAGATGAAAAGGGCAAAATGATCATGCAATTTGGAAGTTTGAATGTGGTTGGAGGAGAAAACAGGTTGAATGTGGCTATTACAAGAGCAAAGGACAAAATATTTATTGTCAGTAGTGTTCTTCCACATGAACTAAAAGTTGAGAACAGCAAAAATGAAGGTCCAAAATTGCTTAAGAAATATCTTCAGTTTGCCAAGAATGTTTCTGATGGTAAGTTCATACCAAGTACCATTTCACTTGATCAATACAATACGGAGTGGTTCCTACGGAATAAAATAAAGAACTGGTCTCAAAGTGATGAATTAGATGTGGAACTGGCCAATGAGCTTCCATTTACCGATCTGACAATTAAGATCAATGATGAATACAAAGGACTAATTCTGACAGATGACGATCTGTATCATCAAAGTATTTCAGTGAAGGAAGCGCATGTTTACAAACCTTTTACACTTCACGAAAAGCATTGGCGATACAGCATGTTCCATAGCAGAGAACTTTGGCAAAGCGAGGAAGATCTAAAAGAAAGATTTGTGAGATTTCTAAGTCAACTGCAGAATTAAAGAAAGGTTTGCGCTTGAGATAATTTTCTTTTCTCAATTAAATTTTGTTGCAGCTTGAAATGAGTAATCGTGAAAAACAATTAGTTTTTTTGCGTTGCCCTTTCAATACGCATGCCCACGGCTAATATATCCGGTAAAGTATCCATTCTCATAAATTGTTGCATTCTAAATGTGTACTTTCCGGGATGCTTGAACTTAAAATCTTTAAGTGCCAATATTTGTATATCAAATATATCACCCAAGCCACTACCCACGGGTTCTCCTGTTTTCGGATCAAAAAGGTTCATGTTTTGCAATGCCTGAGAAATATTATTGCCGAGTGAATCTTCAATTGAATATGTTAGGTACAGGTTATGATAAGGGTATGAAATTGAATTCCTTATGTTGTAATAGATATTATACGCTTCCGTTTCATCTTTTATCTCAAAATCGAAAGCCTTGACATCGTTCTTTGGCCAGTAGCCATTTTCAAGATCTGTATTTTGCTCAAATACCCTACTGCTATCACAGGCATTAAGTATCAGTACACAGAAAATGAGTATAAGAATTGGAGTAGGTGAAAATTTCATTGATTGATGTGCCGCTATTTGTTGTTGTCCCTGTTTCTTCTCTTCCGGTTGTGTCTTCTTTTCTTATTTTTTTTGGATTTAGCACTAAACTTTTTATCCAATCTTACCAAATCACTATTTAGTGCGTCATTTACTGCCTCTTCCTCCAAAAGTTTATCTTCCAAAAGAGAAACTGGTTTCTTGCCTTTTTTGTTTAGAGCAATAATCTCCGCCACACGACCAACCTGTACCGGGTGCCATGAGTTTTCATTTTCATAGCCAAACCACATAATTTTTCTGAATATATCCGTCTTTTGCAGTTTTGCTTCACCCTTTTCAGTTATGAGAGGATTCTCCACTTCGGGTATATCTTCCAAGGCGTTCATGTACGTTTCCAACTCATAATTCAGACAACATTTAAGTCTGCCACATTGTCCTGAAAGTTTGCTTGGATTTAAAGATAAATTCTGATATCGTGCAGCCGAGGTCGACACACTTTTGAAATCAGATAGCCAGGTGGAGCAACATAGTTCCCTGCCACAGGATCCTATACCTCCTAATCTTCCTGCTTCCTGCCGAAGGCTAATCTGCCTCATTTCAACTCTTATTTTGAACTCGCCGGCTAACACTTTGATTAATTCCCTAAAGTCAACCCTGTCATCCGCAGAATAGTAAAAAGTGGCTTTGGTGTTATCAGCCTGATACTCAATATCCGACAATTTCATGCTGAGCTTCATGTCAGCAATGATCTCACGAGTTCTATAAAGTGTGGGTAGATCCCTTTCTTTTACTTTCTCGTATTTCTCGAGGTCTTTCGTGGTAGCAAGTCGATAAATGGCTCTGATATCATCATTGTTCTCAATTCCCTTTTTCGACATTTGCAGCCTTACCAACTCTCCCTGAAGTGCTACGAATCCAATATGGTGACCATTGGGCACATCCACCACCACAGCATCACCGGTAACCAGGTCAAGGCTATTGGTATTTCTGAAAAAATCTTTTCTCCCTCCCTTGAATCTTACCTCTACTATATCAAATTTATCGGCAATTGGTATGTCCATGTTAGACAACCAATCAAAAACGTTCATTTTGTTGCAGCCTCCTGTAAGGCAGCCTCCGTTGTTTTTACAACCAGCAACTGAAGCTCCTCCACTGCAAGAATTACATCCCGCCATTACATTCCTTTATATATAACTTAACCATGATGGCAAAGCTCTTTTTAGAATTCAATTAAAATTAAATTTAAATCATATTGTGCCAAATTCAAACTTACTGGAGGCGACTATTGCAAATTGTGGATAATTTGAACCTATTGGGATTCCAAGGCTAATAGATCTTTTCCAATATCACTTCTAAATTGTGCCCCTTCCCAGTGAATGTTTTCAATCGTATCATATGATTTTTTCAAAGCGTCCTCAATACTGTTACCCATACCGGTAATAGCCAAAACGCGTCCTCCATTGGTCAGGACAGCCTCATCAGTGTTTTTGGTGCCAGCATGAAAAATAATAGCATCATTTGCTGCATCCAAACCAGAAATAGCTTTTCCTTTTTCATAGGAACCAGGGTATCCACCTGATACCATAACTACCGTAGAGGCGGTTTTGTCAACGATTTCAAGATCAACTTGTTCCAGGGTTTTATTAGCAGTGGCGTCGAAAATTTGCATGAGATCACTTTCAATTCTGGGAAGTACAACTTCTGTTTCGGGATCGCCCATACGCACATTATACTCAATTACATAAGGTTCACCATTTACATTCATCAATCCGATGAATATAAAGCCATTGTAATCAATGCCTTCATTTTTCAATCCTGAGATTGTGGGCTTAATGATCCTATCTTCTACTTTACTTAAAAAGATCTCATCTGCAAAAACTACCGGGGAGACAGCCCCCATACCACCGGTATTAGGTCCGCTGTCACCTTCACCTATCCTTTTATAATCTTTGGCTTCCGGCAATACTTTGTAACTGTCGCCATCTGTGATAACAAAAACGGAAACTTCTATACCACTTAGAAATTCTTCAATAACTACTTTCGAACTTGCACTACCGAATTTTTTATCAAGAAGCATCTCCTTTAATGTATTCTTAGCTTCTTCTTTGTCTTCGCTAATAATCACACCCTTTCCCGCAGCTAATCCATCAGCTTTCAGGACTATAGGAGTTTTTGAACGGTCGATATGTGCAATGCCTTGCTCCAGTTGATCAGCTGAAAACGTATAATACCCCGCTGTAGGGATGTTATTTTTAGCCATGAATGCTTTGGCAAAATCCTTACTGCCCTCAAGCTGGGCACCGTCTTGTCCTGGACCGATTAGTTTGATATGCTTCAAGTTCTCTTTGCTTTGAAAAAAATCCCTTATGCCTCTTACCAATGGTTCCTCAGGACCTACTACAATCAATTCAACATTATTTTCCAGGGCAAAATTTCCAAGCTCCTCGAAGTCATTCACGCCAATATTTACATTTTCAGCAATATTGGCAGTTCCTGCGTTCCCCGGAGCTACATACAACTTTTCACATCGATCACTTTGTTTTACTTTCCAGGCGAGCGTATGTTCCCTGCCACCGGAACCAATTATTAGTACATTCATATTGTTTTCCAGACTTTAAATAAAATTGCAAAAGTAAGGGATATGAGGGATGATTTAAAAGGATCAATTGGCATATTCCGATAAGAATTTGATTCTCATAATTCTTAACTCTTCATCGGAGTAATCATCACCTCCAAGTTCATCCAGTGCAATGCTGATCTTATCGGAATCTGCAGACATGAAATAATCATAAACTTCCTCTTGTCTATCACCATCCATGATCTGATCTATATAGTAATCCAGGTTCAATTTAGTGCCTGAGTAGCAAATATGTTCGATTTCCTGGATTAATGTATCCATTGATATGCCTTGAGATTCAGCTATTTCTTCGAGTTCAACTTTTCTATCAATTTGTTGAATAATGAAAATTTTGATTTTTGATTTGTTTACAGCCGATTTGATTACGACATCGGATGCGGTTTCAATCTCATTTTCATCAACATATTTTTTGATAAGCTCCAAAAAACGACTTCCGAATTTACTCACCTTTCCCATTCCCACACCATTCACTTGTGCCAGTTCCTCTTTGGTTGTCGGGTAAACGGTTGCCATTTCTTCAAGCGATGGATCCTGGAAGATAACATAAGGCGGAAGCCCCTTTTCCTTGGCAACTTTCTTTCTAAGTCCTTTTAATAATTCAAAAAGACTCTCATCATATGCTTTTGATCTGATAACCTCTTTTTCCGGTTCTTCTTCCTCTCCCAGATTACTATAGTCATGATCCTTACTAAGTGTCACAGGAAAAGGATCCTGAATAAATTGTTCTCCTTTTTCAGTCAGTTTGAGAACTCCTATGTTTTCGATATCCTTTTCCAGAAAATTAAATAGCAATGTTTGCCGGAATACCGAACCCCAGAATTTGTCATCCTGATCCTTACCATGCCCATAGATATCCACCTGATCATGGCTGTAACTTGCGACATATTGATTTTTAGAGCCTCTTACAACACTTACCAAATGATTTATTCCAAAGCGTTCTCCTGTTTGTTGAGCTGCTTTCAAAGCCACCAATATGTACTCCTGCCCCTCTATCTTCTCTTTTGGTTTCACACAATTATCACATTGCCCGCAATTACTTTCTGTGAATTCTTCTCCGAAATAATGTAATAATTGTCTTCTCCTGCAGACTGATGATTCCGCATAGGCTGTCATCTCCTGTAGGAGAATTTTGGCATTATCCCTTTCCGTTACAGGTTTATCTTTGGTGAATTTTTCGAGCTTTAGTATATCATTATAGCTGTAGAACATGACGCAGTTGCCCTCCAGCCCATCTCTACCGGCTCTACCGGTTTCCTGATAATATCCTTCCAATGATTTTGGTGTATCATAATGAATGACAAATCGTACATCAGGTTTATCTATACCCATTCCAAAGGCGATGGTAGCAACGATTACGTCAACTTCTTCATTGAGAAAATCATCCTGGTTTTTCATTCTGATCGCTGCATCGAGGCCTGCATGATAAGGAGCCGCACTAATATCATTTACATTTAGCAAATTGGCTATTTCTTCTACCTTTTTTCGGCTAAGGCAATATACAATACCTGATTTTCCCTTGTGACTCTTGATGAATTTGACCAGTTGCTTCTTCGTATGTTGCTTAGGACGGACTTCATAATACAGATTCTGCCTGTTAAAGGATGATTTGAAAACATCAGCCTCTTCCATTTGCAAGTTCTTTTGAATATCAAGCTGAACTTTTGGTGTGGCAGTGGCGGTAAGGGCTACGATGGGAAGCTGACCAAGTTGTTGTATGATTGATTTTATACGCCTGTATTCCGGACGGAAGTCATGACCCCATTCTGAAATACAATGGGCTTCATCAATGGCGACAAAAGAAATTGTTGCTTTTTTAAGGAAGTCAATATTGTCCTCTTTTGTCAAAGATTCTGGCGCAACATACAGCAACTTTACCTCGCCGCTCAGTGTCTCCTTTTTTACCTTATTTATTTCTGTTTTTGTTAGGGTAGAATTCAGGAATTGTGCATTAACACCAAGAGCATTCAATTGATCCACCTGGTTTTTCATTAGCGCGATCAATGGAGAAATTACGATAGCCGTACCTTCCTGCATAATAGCAGGAAGTTGATAACACAATGATTTGCCTGCTCCGGTAGGCATGATAACAAAAGTGTTGTTGCCATCAAGGACATTCTGTATTATCCTTTCCTGATTTCCCCGAAATTGGCCATAACCAAAAACTTCCTTCAGCTTATCTTTTAACTGAGCCAATTGATCCGTTACTAACATCTGAATTTACCCTTGTAAAATTATTGTTTTATGTATCTTTGCCTCAAAATAAATTGAGACTGTTGAATAATTTGAAGTTAGCAAAAAATATTAAAAATATAGCCAAAAAAGTGTTATTAAATGAGGCCAAAGCGTTGGAGAAATTGGCGGATTATATTGATGAAGATTTTGAAGGTTGTGTGGAAGAAATCCTGCAGTGTAAAGGAAGAGTGGTTATTACTGGTGTCGGTAAAAGTGCCATCATTGCTAACAAAATTGTAGCAACATTAAATTCAACCGGGACGCCTTCGCTTTTCATGCATGCAGCAGACGCTATTCATGGTGATTTGGGTATGGTACAAAAAGATGATGTTGCCATTTGTATTTCAAAAAGTGGAAATACACCCGAAATAAAAGTGTTGGTACCTTTGATCAAGAGAACCGGTGTTAAGCTTGTGGCTCTTGTCAGTGACGTATCGTCCTTTCTTGCGAAACAGGCTGATTTTGTTTTAAATGCAACCATTGAAGAAGAAGCCTGTACTAATAACCTGGCACCTACCACCAGCACGACAGCACACCTGGCCATTGGAGATGCACTGGCCGTTAGTCTGCTTGAGTGCCGTGGTTTCACCAATGAGGATTTTGCAAAGTATCATCCGGGGGGGGCACTGGGAAAACAGTTATATTTGAAAGTCAATGACATTTATCCGAATCACGAACTTCCGGTAGTCAATACGGAAGATTCGGTTAAAGATATCATTATTGAAATTTCCAGTAAGAGGCTGGGAGCAGCAGCTGTTTTGGACGAATCAAGGAAATTGGTGGGCATCATAACAGATGGAGATTTGAGGAGAATGTTGGAAAATTATAGCGATTTAACGAGCATCTGCGCAAGAGATGTGATGACAACCGATCCAAAGACGATAGAGAAAGACACTTATGCCGTCCGGGCCCTAAATGTCATGCAACAAAACAACATTGCCCAACTCATTGTAAAAGAAGGTGATAAAGTACTTGGTTTTGTCCATTTACATGATATATTAAAGGAAGGAATTGTGTGATACAAAACCTGTTTGTCTATTCATAATGAAGGTGTTGCATTTTTTGGAAATCAAGACTGTTAATTTAAGTGTGAATGACTATTTTGATTTTCAAATCGAAATTTTTATGGGAAGATTTTTTAGCACAGATTTTTTACTTAGTGAAAATATGATGAACCTGACGAAGCCTGACAGGTAATCATGATTCTTTGAAAATAAATTTTACCTGAATGAAAAATAACTATGTAGTTATTATGGCAGGAGGAGTTGGAAGTAGATTTTGGCCATACAGTAGAAACAATTACCCTAAACAATTTATCGATGTACTCAACATTGGGTCTTCACTTTTGAGGATGACCTACGAACGATTTCTTGATATTAGCCCCTCGGAGAATATTTATATCGTTACCAATGAAGATTATGCAGGTTTAGTAAAGGAGCAAATACCTGAGTTGAGCAATGATCAGATCCTATTGGAGCCACACAGGAGGAATACGGCACCTTGTATTGCTTATGCCTCTTATAAAATTCGGAAGAAAAATGAAAATGCCAATATTGTGGTTGCGCCTTCCGACCATGCTATCTTCAAAGAGGACAAATTCAAAACTTCCATCTGTCGTGCGCTAGAGGCGGCCAGTGAAAGTGACAAGCTAATTACGCTGGGTATCAAGCCTACTCGTCCGGAGACAGGTTATGGATATATTCAATACATTGATGATGGGCAGATCATCAAAAAAGTAAAGACTTTTACAGAAAAACCGGCATATGATCTGGCTGCAAAATTTGTTGAAAGCGGTGAGTTTGTTTGGAATGCAGGTATTTTTATATGGAACGTTAATTCCATTGTTAAGGCCTTTGAAGCCCATTTGCCGGATATCGCAGAGGTATTTGAAGATGGAGCTCCCAGTTATTTTACGGAACAAGAAGACGGTTTTATCAAAAGCGCTTATTCCCAATGCAAAAATATATCCATTGATTATGGCATCATGGAAAAATCGAGGAATGTTTATGTGGAACTTGGTGATTTTCAATGGTCTGATCTGGGTTCATGGAGCTCATTGCATGAAATAAGAGATAAAGATGCCGATAACAACGTCATTGATGGAAATGCGCTGGTATATGATGTGAAAAATTCGGTGGTTGTAGGCCCTAAGGATAAACTGATTGTAGCGGAAGGTTTGGACAACTACTTGGTTGCACATTGTGGCAACGTCGTTTTGATCTGTCATAAAGACAATGAGAAAAAGTTCAGGACTTTTGTTGCTGATGTAAAATCTAAAAAGGGAGAATGGTTTATATAATTAACAATTAACAATTAACAATTAACAATTAACAATTAACAATTAACAATTAACAATTAACAATTAACAATTAACAATGTTACGGTATAGGGGAATATAAGCATGTTCAATTCATTAATAACTTAATTCTGAATTGAGATCGATATATTGGAGGCTTCCATGACCATTCTAAAATGCATAAATAAATGGGGTTGCTGCAATTTACTAAACAAGGAATCTATTGTGAACGGGCAGATGTTTACATCGATCCTGTCAGATCAGTAAATAAAGCGCTTATTACCCATGGTCATGCCGATCATGCCAGAAGTGGCCATAAACATTATCTCTGTCATAAAGATTCTGCACCGATCCTGAAACTACGGCTGGGTAAAAAAATCCAGGTGGAGTCGTACGGGTATAATGACCTGATTCAAATAAACGGTGTCAGGTTTTCATTTCATCCGGCGGGCCATATTGTTGGATCAGCGCAAATCAGGGTTGAACACAAGGGTGAAATTTGGGTAGTAACAGGAGATTATAAGCTGGAGAATGATGGTGTTTGCATACCCTATGAACCTGTAAAATGTCATCACTTTATAACGGAATGTACTTTTGGCCTGCCGATTTATCAATGGAGACCTCAGGAGAAAGTCTTTGATGAGATCAATCGTTGGTGGCATCAAAATCAGCAACTCAATCAAACCAGCGTTTTGTTTGGCTATTCACTAGGAAAGGCGCAAAGATTGTTGCAAAATGTGGATGAATCCATTGGTCCGATATTTACTCATAATACAGTTTTTAAGGTAAATGAAACACTTATTGAGCATGGTATTTCAATCAGGTCTACCAAGTCAATAGATCGGGTGAAAGATACCAAGAATCTCAGAAAGGCACTTATTATTGCCCCTCAGGCATCTATGGATGTTCCATGGATGCGTAAACTCCAACCCTGTTCGGTGGCGTTTGCTTCCGGTTGGATGGGAATTCGTAGTTCGAGGAGGAACAGATCCGCAGGCCGGGGGTTTGTATTGTCTGACCATGCTGATTGGGAAGAACTTAACCTGGCCATTAAAGAAAGTGAGGCGGAACATGTAATAGCCATGCATGGATATACCGATAGTTTTGCAAAATGGCTTAACGAAAATGGGATAAACGCTACCACAGAGAAAAGTATGATTGAAAACCAGCAGCAAGAATCCGATGGATTATCCAATCATTCCCATGATACATCCGCTTCAAAATCGGCATAATTTATTTCAGGATGGAAAGGCTTGCACAACTTTTGGATGAACTTGATTTTGAAACAAGCGATAATACCAAAATCCGGAAGCTTTCGAACTATTTGGAAGGAGTGCCTGATGATGAAAAATTATGGGCCATAGCACTCCTGTCCGGACGAAGACCGAAACGTTTGGTAAGCCTGAAACAATTACGACAATGGGCAACAGAGCTAACCGGGATTGAAGATTGGTTATTTGAAGAATCTTATAATGTTGTTGGGGATTTGACAGAAACAATTTCATTGATTCTACCTAAAAGAGTCGCTAAAGATTCCGGATCATTAACATTTTGGATGAAGTTTATCATTGATCTCAAGGAACATGATCCGGAAACAAAGAAACAACGGATCATTGAGGCCTGGGATCGTTTGGGACAGTACGAACGGTTATTATTTAATCGAATACTTGTGGGAGGGTTAAGAACAGTCGTTTCTCAGAAGCTATTGGTAACTGCCATTTCCAGAAACGCTCAAATTGAAGAAAATGTACTGGCCCATCGTTTAATGGGTGAATGGGATCCGGAAATGAGTGATTATCATTCATTGATCCTGGCCGAAAGAAAAGAAGACAAGCTTTCAAGACCGTATCCTTTTCTTATTTCAAAGAATTTAGAGAATAATATAGAGTTGCTGGGCGATCCGAAAGACTGGATTGCTGAAAGATTATTCAGTGGTATCTTGGTTCAATTGATCATAAGGCAGAACCAACTATTCATCTGGTCGAACGATAATGAATTGATAACTGATAAATTTCCTGAGTTTAAGCAACTTATTAATTTGTTTCCTGATGGAACTGTTATGGAGGGTTATATGATCTCGTACATAAATAACCAGCCGCACTCGTTCGGAAAACTTCAATCAAGAATTACCAAAAAACAGATTTCCAAAAGGATTGTGAAAGATTCGCCAGTGGTATTCATAGCGTCTGATTTACTGGAATATAATGAAGAGGACATTCGGGATAAGGCTTTTGAAAAAAGGAGATCCCATTTGGAAGCCGTTATTTCTAAAGCTCCAATATCCGAGCTGATGGCCCTTTCAGAGCTTATCGAATTTAAAAACTGGCAGGATTTGGAACAAGAAAGGTTACAATCCAGAAAGTACTTTGGTGAAGGTATTTTCATTAAGAGTAGGCGCAAACCATGCCTGCCGGTTGAACATGGCGAGGAGCGATGGAGTTGGAAAGCTAATCCTTTCACTGTCAATGCTGTGTTATTATATGTAGCACAAGACATACGATCAAAACATTATACTTTTGCGGTATGGAAGGGCGATGAATTGATACCATTAGCTAAAACCAATATTGGCCTTTCAACTGAAGAAATGAAAGAAATCGATGAATTTGTTAAAGACAATACCATTGAGAAATTTGGTCCTGTGAGAAGTATCAGACCTGAAATGGTTTATGAAATAGCCTTTGATGCCATAGATAAATCGTCGAGGCACAAGTCAGGCGTAGTGTTGTATTCGCCAAGAATTCTAGGAAAAAAAGAAAATAAACTCGCACAGGATGCTAATACCCTTGAGGATGTAACAAGTTTGTTAACCAATAATTGAGGTTTAAACTCCATTCAAAAAAAATCTCTTGGATTCTCTTCAAATACATTTTTAATTTCAATTACAAGATAAAAAAATCTGTATGTCTTAATTTGGAATTTATAACCGAATAAAAAATCTTTAACACTTTAACACTTTAACACTTTTAGAGTTATTACTTTACGTATAACTGATATTTTGCTGAAATATCAATGAATGATTCATCAATCTTTCAATAGTTTTATGAAAGATTGTTTTTTTGAAAATACTTCGATTGATTCTGTATGAAAATTC
>JAUJEA010000023.1 GCA_030442035.1 Splendidivirga corallicola | reverse complement strand
GAATTTTCATACAGAATCAATCGAAGTATTTTCAAAAAAACAATCTTTCATAAAACTATTGAAAGATTGATGAATCATTCATTGATATTTCAGCAAAATATCAGTTATACGTAAAGTAATAACTCTAAAAGTGTTAAAGTGTTAAAGTTTAAAAGAATTTTAAGAATATTTTGTTTCGGATCCTGACAAGATCATAATATGGGGAAAACCATCTTTATGATATAGCTGAAAAGGGGCAGGTCTTGATTGACAAGTTATTTGCTTACAAAGATCCTGAAGACTTGCTCATTGCTGGCATAAGAGGTTCTTAAATAATATATACCATCCCTGTAAAGACTCATATCAAGGGTAAATTCATTAAGACCTGCTTGAGCATCGGGAAATGTTTTTTCCAACAAAAGATCTCCAAGACTATTGAACAGCACTAACTTGACTTTTTGAGGTTCAGGTAAGATCAGAGACATTGATATTTCATCTGCAACAGGGTTCGGAAAAGGCTCTACAATACTGACCAAATCATCCAGCGGTACACACTTTTTATTATTGGTGATATTGACATCGGCAAAGAAATTGTCAATAACATTTAAATTAGCACAAACGTAGTCAACACCAGGTCTTATCCGGTCAAGGATTTCGAAATTTGCCAGGTGATTGATACGTTGGCCAGGTGCTATTTCTCCCTGAAATGTTTCACTAATGGAAAGCTGGCCACCGAGATCAATTTGTATATCGATATCATTGATAAAAAGTGTCCCTAAATTATTCAACTCAAGGACCAACTGAATACGATCACCATTCCTGACCATTTGAATAGCTTCCAGCGCTAAATCCATTCTTGGATCAACTACATTAATGGTCCTTGAAGTGGTATCACTACAGCCATTGGTCGCGGTTGCAATAAGATTTACGTTGTAAACACCAATTTCATTAAAAGTAAAAATGGGTGATACTTGTGTAGCTGTTGTATTTTGAGAATCATTAAATTCCCAAAGATAGGATGTTGCATCGCTCGAATTATTTGTAAATGTGACCATTAACGGAGGAGCTCCCTGTGCACTGGATACATCAAAATCGGCAGTTGGTTTTGCCAAAATGTCAATACTCTTTGTAACAAAAGCGGTACACCCATTTTCGGTGGTAATTGTGAGTGTAACATCATAGCTCCCGGTTTGATCAAAAGAGAAACTTGGTTCGGATTCAGAAGAAGTACCTAGATCATCAAAATTCCATAAATAGGTAAGTATAGCATCACCTGGCAGGAGGCTTTCATCCTGAAATGTAACAGGATCTCCAACACAAGGATTCACAATGCTAAAATCTGCTATGGCCTGCGGATTGATCTCTACTGATTTGGTGATGGAAGCTGTACAAAAAGTACTGGATGTAATAGTCAAAGTGACGTCATATGTTCCAGATGAAGGAAAGACATACTGCGGATTTTGCTCTGTAAATGTCTCTCCGTTGATTTCCCAAAACCAGGATGTAATGGTATTGCTTCCGGATTCCGTTGAGAGGTCTTCAAAAATGGTTGCCTCTCCAAGACAGACTTCATTAAAACCAAAATCTGCAGTAGGGCCAGTTAAAACATCCACCACAATCTCTACCGAATCTTTACAGCCAAAATTTGAGGTCGTAATCAGTTTCACAGTATAGGAGCCTCCGGCACTATATGCATGCTGGGGATCTTCTTCCGTAGAACTGCCACCGTCACCGAAATCCCATTCCCAGGCTGTGATATTGGCATTAGCCACCACGGTTTGATCAAAGAACTGCGTTGTGCTCCCACTGCAAGCCAGTTCGTTGGTAAATGATACCTGTGGCAATGCATGAACTGTTACCGTTTTTGTGGTAGTAGTGCTACAACCAAGACTATTGTCTACTGTCAATGCCACATTGTAGGTCCCCGGATCAGTATATTCATGTGACGGATTTTGCAGCGTGGAATTTGTACCATCCCCAAAATCCCAAGTATATCCCGTAATATTGCTTCCGGTTGTTTCATCAGTGAATTGTACTTCTGTGCCATCGCAAACTTCAGGGGCAGAAAAATCAACTGCAGGGCCGGCGACCACATTGACAGTCGTAGAAAAAAATGTTGTACAACCTGGAATGCTAGCCTGTAATTCAACATCATAACTACCTCCTGCAGTAAATATGTGGATAGGATCCCTATCAGTCGAAGAAGTACCATCACCAAAATCCCAATTCCAGGAGATGGCGTCTCCGTAATCACCTGGGGTATTATTTTGAAAAGTAGTTTGGGTATTGGTACATTGAACTGGTTCTATAATTGAGAAAGTTGGAACAGGTTCAGGATAGACAGTAATCATTTGTGATACTGAGTTGCTACAGCCATCTGAACTCTGCACATCCAATCTGACCTCATAATCTCCAGCAGCGCTATATGTATGGCTCGGATTTTCATTAGAAGAAGTATTTGTATCGCCAAAATTCCAGCTATAAGAGGTTATATTACCTGATACATTTTCAGAGGTAAAGTTGATGGGATTGCTAACACATATATCTGCAATGGACATATCAATGTCTGGAGCTTGATCCACCGTCACAGTTATTTGTTTTACAACATAATGAGTTGCTCCGCTTGATTGATCAATAGCTTTTAAAGAAATATTGAATGTACCAGAATTTACGTAGTTAATACTACTTGGGACATCTTCCTTGGAGAATTGTGAAGAAGTACCACAGAGATCTGTAAAATCGAGCGCATAAATGTTCCTATCATTAGTACTTATCGTAAGTCCCTTCCAACCTGCACCACCTTTCATCATCTTATAAGGATAGCTATTAACTGGTATTGCACCTGCATTTAAGATGGCTGATGTATTAATATCATTGTTTTCTATTCCATTGATAAACTCGATTCTGTGCAAAGCACCATCAGATGTTTTCAAGAAACCTATGTCTTTGCCCTCAATCACCAACTCTACTCCATATGGCGTACTTATTCCAGATCCTGCTATATTGAGTTGAGTAACTGTCAAGCTATTTAAAAGGCTATTTCCAAAGCTTAATTTAAACAAAGTACTGTTGACATATGACGTTACAATACCATACCATTGATCACATTTCCTTTGAATTTTAAAACCTCCAAATTCTCCGGAGGTTACTACTGTGGCAAGCAAATCCACAGTCGGGTCACTATCTATATCTGAAGAGAAATTGGCTCTGTATATACGATTTGTATTAGAAACAAAAATAGCAATGATGTTACTACCCTCTTCAAAAATTTCAATAGCACCTAAGTTTCGTATATCAGAAGGAATTGTAACTTCAGTAACAGTTGGTTGCGATAAAGGATTTATGCCAAAGTTTAACCTATACAATCGATCATTAATATAATCGGTGACTAAACCATACCAATTGCCACCTAACTGCTTTATACTTATTCCTGTCCCAAAATTACCCGTCCCCAAATCTAAAGTGCTTACTGAAATCTGATTATCACTGGGAACCTGTACTACATGTGCTATATTTGATGTTGATGAAGGTGTGAAGGCAACTATTTTATCATCATATTCAATCAATGACATTTCAAACTTGTTCACATAAGTAGCAGTACTTGAAAGTTGCTGGGTTTGAGGAGTATTTGAAAAATAATCATTGCAAAAATTCCATTCATAAGAATTGGTTCCAGATGTCAAGTTATTTATGTCAAGCATTTCACCTCGACAAACCGAAGCTGGTATAGAAAAGTCGGCTGTAGGGCATTGAGAATAGCATTTTACAACATTTAAAAGAACCACCAAACCAAAAACCACCAAATATTTATTCTTCCAATCCACGGATTCAGTTTTTTCTTGAATAAATTACTATTTCAGAATCAATTTGTTGACTTAATCCAATCATTTTTCTCCCCTATGTAGTATAAGCAACAGAAAAACAGGTAATATAGATTAAAAATAACTGGCCAATAAGAAGTCATAGTAATCGACAGAAAAATGCTTATCGGAGCAACTAAAAGGTAATAACTTAATTTAAATTTTGCTGTTTTCCGATCAGGGACTAAAAGTATTTCCTTGCTGTCCATATATGTGAGCAGGCGAAACATAACATAATTGATAATAATAGGAACAAAAATTATATATAATAATTTAATTTCCAAGACTACAAACAAAGGTGCAATAAATCTAAACAAAGCAAGATTGAGAAAGGTGATAGACTTCAGTCCTTTATTTCTTAGGGTATTGTGTAACTGAAAAACAATAGCAAGGAGTACATAAAATGATATCCAAACCAAGTTTTGCGTTAAGGAAAGATAATGGGTCACAAGGGCAAAAATTACCAATCTTATCAAGATCCATCCAAATATTGCCATTCGTTTGGGTTGATAACTACCAAGCCTATGCCTTGGATTTTCTTCATTTTTTATAGCAATTGTATCATTGATAATATATCCTATCTCATAAACTGAAATAAAAGCAATGTACAGAAACAAAAAATGCTTGATGGTTTTCAGAAGATTCCCATCATGAGTCAAAAAAATAAGTGCTAAAGCTGGAAACCACTCATAGTAAGCATGAAACAAAAAGCTCTGTAGACCTTTTACACGACTTTTTAGGAAATAGATTAAAGGTATTGAATATATGATAGATTGCATGTATTAAGATAAATCTATGTAGTAGGGTTTAAGAGGATCCCAAAATTGCTTAGCGCTTTTTTTGTATATCACAGCATATCTTGTCTCCGCCAGTTTCATTAATTCCTGGTCACTAAAATTATCAGTAACCACAGTGATTAATTCTTCCCCGGCCTGAAACTTGGTTACTTCTATGTGTTTTTTATTGGTAAGGTCATAAGCCAATTTCCCGGTACAAATATCATTTTCATAGACCAAACTTGAGGATTGATATTGCACATTGAAGTCTTGACTTATCGCATCTACAATAGGATCAATGCTTGATGAAAGAAGTATTACTATTTCTCCAGTTTTTATAGCCTCCTTCAACTTCAAATGCGTTTCCTTTACCTCTTTATTCTTTAAATATTGACTGTGAAATTCTCTTCCATAGCTATAAAGATCATCTTTAGAAATACCTGAGAGCAATAGCAGAGAGTACTTTCGGCAATGATCAATGCTAGTGATTTTATTCAAAAAATAGAATGATAGAAAGATGGGACTAAATCTAATTGTATAAATTTTGAAAAGTACTTTTCGTAAAAACGCCTTTTCTCTTTCTAAAACGAAAGGAATAAAATCAAAAGTTGTATTCGAAAAATAGAGCGTATCACAAATATCAAATACGTACATCTATTATTTTTTTAGTTTATGAATGTAAAACTATCAAATGTTGAATTTAACACTTGTTTTATTCTGCATTATTCAGTGATTATGGAAGTTTCGAGAAAATATCAAGATATAGCTTTTTATAATTCTCTACAGATCTATCTCTCTCTACAAAACTTCGACAGCGTTTGCGTGTTTCATTCACTACTCTATTTTCCATCCATGCCACAACTCCATTTGCCACTTCTAGGTAAGCCTCGTTTGATGTATTCTTTAATAATAATCCAATATCTTCATCAGCGGCAAACTTATAATCATCGGAGACACCTACAGGAATAAGGATGGGTAGGCCACATGCCCAGTATTCTCCATCTTTAATTGGAGAACAATATCTTTTACTTGGATATTGTCTAACTGGCACAAATCCAAAATCTGCCGCTGATAAGTACTTTGGAACCTCTTCTCTTCCTACCGTATTTATATGAAAAATGTCATTGGGTAATGATGTTCTTTTCAATTGATCATAAACAAATTCATAATCATCTGGTGTGAGCAATATAAATCGAAATGTATTAGGGAAATGATCATGGCAAATCTTAAAAAAGTCAAAAATCTCTTCATCCATATACATTCCGCCAAACTTGCCAAGATAGATAATCACAATCTCTTCTTTCTTGATTTGCAACTTATTCCTAAGTGAATCTCTTGTGGTTTCATTGAATTTAAAAACATCCAAATCAACACATGAGGGAACACGATGAATCTGAGCCGGGGATTGAAATTCTTCCTTCAACCTATCGACCATTTTATTCGTGGCGGTAAAAATGTAAGAGGCTCTTTGGGCCATTTTAGTTTCATGATACCTCAAGAATTTAGCTTCCCAGGAATTATCATTCCACACACCTCCTTCTACCATGTATTCTGTGTGAGGTTCAAATGTATGGATCATATGGGGTATCTGAAATAGCATGCAGAGATAGTGACCAAATATAGCTCCTGGAAAACCTTCACTATAAATGCCTTTAACCCTATAACGCAAAGTGATGTATACGGCCAACAGCATACCCCACAAAAAGTCAAAAATTTTCTTGAGTGCTTTAAATCTTCCAGAGTGCCAATTGGTATTGTACCAAATGATACCATGTTTTTTTAGGTAATCTTTAATTTCCGCTCGATGCTTTTTGTTAGTCCTATATTTCTCTTGTTCAAAGGTCAAAAGGACAAAACTATTATCAGACCTTTCACTTAAATTTTCAAAATATGGTAAAACTGCACTTTGAAAAACAGGATCGAAATAACTATAGTACGCGAATATGAATATCCTTTTTTTCTTCATTCAATTTACATCGATTCCAATATTTCAACAATTCTTTCTGACGTTTTGCCATCGCCATAGGGATTAGCTACCCTTGACATCGTCTCATATAAAGTGGTATCTTCCATTATCTTTACAAAGGCTTCAACAATACCGGATGTGCTTGTCCCAGAAAGCACCGAACAACCAGCCTCGATGCCTTCTTCTCTTTCGGTTCTGTTTCTCATCACTATTACAGGGATATCTAAGCTGGGTGCTTCTTCCTGTATCCCTCCTGAATCTGTAAGTATGATGGTGGACCTACTCATCAAATAAACCAACTCGTCATATGGGATAGGCTCTATGAGTTTTACATTTGATATGTCACTCAACATTTCTTTTACTACTCCCTGTACCTTTGGATTGAGGTGAACTGGATAGACAAAGCAAAAGTGTTGATATTTTGTGGCCAACTTTTGTATAGCAGTACATATATTTATAAAATCTTCTCCAAAGCTCTCCCTTCTATGACCGGTAATCAATACTACTCCTTCATTACCAGCAGTTAATTCGTCATATTGTATGTATTGTTCTTTCTTTTCATTGACAATGTTCAAACACATCAGTAAACTGTCAATTACGGTATTGCCGACACAGTGAATATTTTTCACATTCTCCGCTTCCAAGGCTTCTACCGCTTTTTGTGTTGGGGCAAAATTTAAATTGCAAAAAGTTGAGATCAACTTTCTATTAACTTCTTCAGGAAATGGGGAATAAATGTCATGAGTCCTCAAGCCTGCCTCTACGTGGGCTACTTTTATTTGATGATAATAGGCCACCAAACCCGCGCAGAAGGCCGTAGTGGTATCACCTTGAACAATCAAACAATCGAAGTTTCCTACCACTATTGTTTCATCCAACTTCTTCACTAAAATTGAAGTGAGTGAAGCAAGTGTTTGCCCTGATGTCATGACATCAAGTGTAATATCGGGAGTGACATCAAACAAATTAAAAATCTGATCCAACATCTCTTTATGTTGACCAGTGGATATAAGTATTGGAGACAAGACTTTTGATTTTTTCATCTCCAGCAATACAGGGAGAAGTTTAATTGCCTCAGGTCTCGTTCCTACAACAATCGCTACATTGTAATTCATAATTTAGACATTAATTCAACCAGTCTATGCGTATTAAATTCTGCAGAAAATGTACTATCTATTCTCTTAATATTAAAGTAAGTTTTGTCTTTGTTACTATAGGCATTGATCGCCTGTTCTATTTGTTTGGCTATCTCAGCAACATTCTTATGCTCCACACATTCACCAAATTTATGGTGGACAATGTCATAAGTTGTACTAGCCCTATCTGTCAGCGCCAGAATACGACGTTGAGCAATGATATAATCCAATATTTTTGAAGGGAAGAAGACAGCCTTTCGTGAATCTTCAAACGGTGTATCAATCACTAACAGTACATCAGCTGATTGCTGTAATTTTTGAGCTTCAGCATAGGACACAAATCCAAGGTTTTTAACACACGATAGATTGTATGTATCAAAATAACCTAGATTTTTACGATCGAAATCACCAGCAAAAACAAACTCCGCCTTTTCGTCCACATTAATATTTCGTTCCTTCAACAACTTAATTGCCTCAAAAATATGATTAGGACTTCTATCCTCTACTAATCCTCCAGTATAAACAAATCTTATTTTGGATTTGAATTGAAAATCATTTTCCACTATTTCTTCTGGGTCGAATACATTTGGAAAGTGAAAAAAATTTTCCTTTAAATCAGGATATTTTTGTTCATAAATCTCAATAGTTTTTTTTGAAGTAAAAGAAATGGCATCAGCTATATTGAAGCATTCTCTCTCTTTGCTTTCATTGAATCGAATAGACTTTTTGTGTCTCGTGTCAATAGGATTTTCAACCCAGGGATCGCTAAGGTGCATGATCCAAGGAACGTTGTAGACTTTCTTTAATTGAAGCGCCATCAACGCAGAGCTTAATGGGAAAGATCGAGAATAAATGATGTCAGGTTTTTGCTTCAATGACTTTACTACCTTCTTCCATTGTTTGAAAAAGGTGAACTTCGTATCGGGTTTTTGTAGCAACCATGGACATAATTTCCTAATCGAGAAATTCACATATTTGTTTTCCTTGATTGGTAATTCTATTAGTTGTCTAATGTTTGTGGCATAGCCTTCAAGATTGCTATCGTAAGGCATAAATAAGGTTGGAGACTTTGAAGTTACCACATCTAGATTAATCTCTGCGTGTTTAGACAAATATTTGAAACACTTGGCCGTTTGCAGGCATTCAGGATTATTTTTAGGTGGAAACGCAATACTTACCAACAACACATTTTTCATTTACCTATATATTGTTTTATCAGATTTTCAATACGATCCAATTGTCGGGAATAACTATTATACTTCGCAAAATTTATTCGTTGATCCTGTTTTTCAATTGAATTGTAATGTTGTAGATTGTTAACAACATGATGAAAGGCCTTGGAAAAATTCTTCTTATCTTCAACCATCTCCAATAGTCCTCCTTTGTCCTTATATTCATCAGTGTAGGTGGCGACAGTTACCTTACCAGTAGCCATATATTCCATTAACTTGTGGCTATTCTCTAATTGCGTTGGATATTTATCTACCTGATAGGCCAATAACATTACATCAAAATTCTTCAAATATGAGACAATTTTATTTGAAGGCACCTTTCCCATGAAATGGGCTCTATCATGATTCATAAGTTCTTCAACCAATGATGGTATGTTATCAGTACCCGATAAATTACTTTTACCGAGCGGGCCAATAAAATAAAAGTGAACATTTACATTTTGTTCTATTATTTCCTTTAGCAGATCCCAGTCCAAATACTTAATGGAAAGGTTGCCGATATAAGCTGCGCTAATACCATTTGCCTTATCAACTTTCACTTCTTTTTCCTCAAATGCACCTTCCGCCAAACCATGTGAAATTTTAAATGAATGTTTGTTAAACACTTTATGTCTTTCAACAATGGAATTAGCAACACCAAAAGCTATATCACAAGTTTGACTTGCCAATTTGAATTGAAAGTTTTGATTGAGGTCTACAATATGAGAAATTTTTAGTATTGATTGCCTAATCTGTGACAAATTAAAAAATCGAGAGTTTTCAAAATTCCAGATAACATCGAACCGAACACGCATTTTTCGCTCAAGAATCCGAAATTCGATAGTAGTGAGAAATGCTGATAAAAAACGAGGGAGTTTGCGTAATCCCTTGAACAAAGGGTAAGCATCAACTATAAATAAGTTCTTGTTTTCTAATTCAATTTTAAACTTGATGTTGTCAGGTGGGTTCAAAAAATAAACCTTATTACCTCGACTCGATAATGTTAGTGCATAGTGATGTTTTGACAATCGAATGTCGCTCCATTTTTCAGGTGAAATCAACAATATGTTCTTATCTCTCAATTGCATTTTTATTCTTTCTTAAATAAATCTGGTATAAAGAGATTCCAACTTTGTCATTTCATCATTTCTTGAAACTCTTGACATTACTTGTGTTTTCGCTTCTTCCGTATGTAATTCAATTTCCTTCTTGAGTATCTTTTGCATCAAATCACTAAGCTCATTATCGTCCCTACTTTTTAATTTTAGCACATCGTCCCCAAACAAATCTCTATCATAATCCAAAGGAGGAAGGATCAAGGGTGCATTGCAAAGTATTGCTTCTATTGCAGACACTGGTGTGCCATCTGATTTGGGAGTCATAACAACTAAAGAAGCATTTGTATATAGTGCGTGCATTTCGTCCTGATTGCACGCTGGAAGTATGCAATAGTCAATTTTTGGGGATGTCTTGATTAAAGTTTCAAGCGCCTGTAGGTATTGTTTATCAGAATTTTTTCCATCAATCAATACCAAATAATATTGACTTCTTAATGAATCATCCAATTTGGCGAACGCTGTGATGGCCAATTCGTGGCCATAGATAGGCAAAATACTCCTTGGAAGCAACACATATTTCTTATCAGCTAAAACAGTGGTGAGGGGGAGACTTGGTTGCTGTATCCATTTATCTACATCAACCCCAGTTCTAATCAGGTTTATTTTATCAAAATTCCCTCCTAGTAATTTTTTGACTGCGCTAATTTGCTTGGTAGAGGTACAGGTGATGCAATCAGCTTTACGAAAAGCTCTTCGATACAGGGTATATACTAACTTGCCAAAAACTCCTGTTTCCTTGAACTTTGGAATAGTCTTTAGCACATCTGTTCCTCGAGTTGTTAAAAAAACGGGAACATTCAATCTTTTTTTGAAATTACTCCACAAGATATTGGGTTCGGCAAAAAATATATGAAAAATATCAATTTGATAGATTTCAATATATTCCATCAATCTTCTTACATTTCTGAAATTTTTCCAAAAGCGAGCCGTTCTAAAATCCTCTATGTCACCTAATATTTCAATTTTATTTTGTGTTGCAAATTCCTTCTGGTCCGAATTGGTCCATTTAGCCAAATGTCCCCTTCGAGCAATAAGATAGCAGGTGAACTTTTTAGAAAAGAAAGTCATCCACTTAATATCATGAATGGAATTTGGATCAGCCAGGAACAAGATTTTCATACTGCCTTAAACTTCTCGAACCACAATGCCAAGCACAAAACAGACCATATACGACTTGAATGGTCCCATTTGCTTTCCCTGTGTTCTTTCAAAATGTTTTCTATGTAACTGAAATTTAATATATCCTGATTTTTCAACGGGCTACTAAAAATCATATCGGAAACTAAGGAAAGTCGATCTCCTTTAAACCATTGATGTATTGGGATACCAAAACCTCTTTTAGGTCTTTTCAATATATTCTCATCAACATGTTTAGTAGCCAAATGCTTTAGGATATACTTATTAGTTCCATGTTGAAACTTCATCTGATGTGGTAATGAAAAGGCAAATTTGGCTAGGTCTTTATCAAGAAAGGGTGATCGAACTTCCAAAGAGTTTTTCATTGAGGCACGATCTACCTTCACCAAATAATCATTTAACAATCTAGTCTGCAGGGAAGCCAATAGTAACGTATCAACTATTGATTGATTGGAGGCATTTGACCAAATTTCGTTCAATCTTCTTTTCGCGTATCCCTTTGCAGTCACCATGAAATTTTTCCCATAAACCTGATCGATCGAATCATACTGAAAACTAATTTGTCTGTTTAATCTTCTACTTCCTTCCCAAGAAGCATATTCCACACATGACCCTAAATTTTCACTTTGTGTGAAACGACTGTGCACCTTGCTCCAAGCTACCTTAAGATTTCTAGCAAGAGAGCTTGTATGAGTTTGGTAGAACCGTTCTGTTTTAAAAGCAATATTATAATCATTATAACCACCAAATAACTCATCCCCTCCGTCACCGGATAGTGCAACTTTCACATTTTGATTAAGCGCTTTTGTAACATAGTAAGTTGGAACCATACTTGAATCAGCAAAAGGTTCTCCATAATATGAAACAAGCTCAGGCAAAATCTCTAGTACTTGAGGTTCTAAGATGATTTCATAATGATCGGTATCATAGCGCCCTGCTACAATCCTAGCTTCCGGAAGTTCGTTTAGATATTCATCTGATAAGCCAATGGAAAATGTTTTTATCTTTTGTGTAGTATTCTGAGCAAGTAGAGAAACCACTAAACCAGAATCTATACCACCACTTAAAAAACAACCTATGGGCACATCTGATACAGTACGTTTGAGGATTGCTTTTACAATCATATTTTCCGTTTGTTCTAATAGCTCACTTCTTGACAAGGACAGTTTATCTTGAGTGACTTCAAGGCTCCAATATTTTGTTGGTTTAACGGTTTCTTTTACTAAATCTATGGTCAAATAAGCACCTGGTTCAACTTGGAAAATATCTTCCCAAATAGTCTGTGGTTGAGGAACAGTAAGCTCCAATAAATAATAATCAATGCTTTCATAATTCAGGGTTAGCGTATTTTTTTCCAAAGACCATATTGACCTTATATCTGAAGAAAATTTAACTCCTGAAGTTGTGCTGTAATAGTAAAGCGGTTTTTTCCCAAAGAAATCCCTCACTAAAAACACCTTACCCTTTTGAATATCATACAATGCGAAGGCAAACATGCCATCTATCCTTTCAAGTAAACCATTTATTCCCCATTTAGAATAGCCGTGTAAGAGCACTTCCGTATCAGAATCCGTTCTGAATTTATGACCATGTTTTATTAGTTCATTTCGTAATTCACGAAAATTATATATTTCCCCATTGAAGGAGATCACTGAACTGTTATCAATTGAAAAGGGTTGATTGGCTTCGCTTGAAAGATCAATGATACTTAACCGAGTGTGAGCCAAGCCAACATGTTTATCTTTCCAAAATTGCTTGTTATCAGGTCCTCGTTCATTCAAGAAAGAAGCCATTTCATGAAGCAACTCGTCTTTAAAATGAGTCTCTTGAAAGTTAATAACCCCAGCTATTCCGCACATTCCGACCGAAAGATTTATTTTAATTTTTTAATTACCACATAATAGTAGTAGCTCCAATATTTTGAATTCACTTTGTCTTTATATGGCATGAACTTATAGATGCGGCGAAAGACACCATGCAATAACTTATAAATAACCTTATTAACAAAGATTGGATTTTCAAGTCTATGATGCATTTGAGGAAGGAATCCTCCAACGTACTTATTGAACACGATTTCTACATTGGGAATTTCTTCAATAAATGCCCAATTTCGTCTGTCCATAATCATGGTATAATGAGTTGCCAAATTCTGAGGTGCAAGATTAGAAGCCAACCATTTGTTGATCCCTAGAAGAACCGGAACCCCAATAATAACTAGGCCCTTTGGTTTAGCTAAAGCTAAATGCTTTTCTACTGACAAACGAAGATTTTCAAAGTGTTCGACAAAACCAAGGGAATATACAATATCATATAATGGAACATCATCCAAAGAATCTTTAAATAAATCTTTCTTATAGAGTTCAAAACGATTCTTAGTGTGGATTTGAAGAAAGTGTTGTGCCTCCTGTAATCCTATATCTGAAAAATCCAGTATACCTATCTTACTGTTGTATCTATTGCCGAAATAGGCTGTAAATCTACCTGGTGCTCCTCCAATTTCCAAAATTGAATTAAAATTCATCTTGGACAAGAATTTGTCAAATGGAAGATAAAGAGCTTCTGATTGCTTGTCTTTGGGATTTCTAACGATCGGTCCCAGCATTTGAGCACTTTGTTCATCATCCCAGTAATCTTCCCAATATTGTTTGGAAGTTCTGGACTCTATTTCACTTGTAGCCATTGTTTATTTCCACCCATTTAATTAGAACTAAGTTTTTAAAGCTTGGAGTATAAATTATTTTCCAATATACTTTGTGCCGGATAATTAATTAAAACCGCTCTGTGCTTACCCTTAAACACAAACATACTACCTGCTGCAACTGCGGAAGCCCCTGATGATAAAATCGCGTCACGAAAATCGTCAATACTTGTAGCACCACCACAAGCCACTACTGGGATAGAGACACTATCGGATACCATTTTAATTAATTTTTGATCATAACCGCTTTGTATACCGTCATTATTAATTGAATTAATAACAATTTCACCAGCACCGAGTTCTTGCACATTTTGACAGTATTCAATCAGTGGAACTGAAACTTTATCATTTCCACTGTTCACATGAATAACATATTTGCCAAACATATTTTTTCGCACATCAATTGATACAACAATACTTTGGCTCCCAAATGTATCAGCACCCTGGGTTATTAATTCAGACTTTCTATAAGCGGATGTATTTAGTATTACTTTTTCAACTCCGGCGTTTAAAATGGATTTTATCTCTTCAGGTGTATTGATTCCACCTCCATAGCCAAGCGGCATAAAACACTCATCAGCTATATCTTTGATTAATTCCATGTTTGGTCCCCTTGCTTGAGGGGTAGCGGATATGTCCAGCACTAGTAGTTCATCGACTTCCTTATCATTGAAAATTTTTATTGCATTAATCGGATCACCTACGTAGACTTCATCTTTAAACTTAATTGTTTTGATCAACCTACGATTGGATACTAACAATACCGGTATTACTCTTACTCTTCTCAAATCAGTAATACTAAATTTATATTCTTAAAAAATTGGTCATCAACTGCATTCCAAATTTATGACTCTTTTCAGGGTGAAACTGTACCCCGTATATATTGTCTTTAGAAAGTGCAGAGGCAAATTCATAGTTGCCATATTGTGATGTCGTAAGAATCAAATCTGTTCTTTTTGGTTTAAAATGATAAGTATGTACGAAATAGAATCTTGATTGGTCATCCAGGTTCTCTAGTAAAGCGGATTTTTTATTTCTCTTTATTTCAGCCCAACCCATATGTGGTATTTTAAGTTCAGGGCGGTCATCTAAATTAAATCTTACCGTATCAGAATCTAGCCAGCCCAATCCGTTTATATTTCCTTCTTCGCTCCCTTTAGTCAACAATTGAGCGCCAAGACATATTCCAAGAAAAGGTATCTTATCTTTAAGGGCCTTTTCCTCAATTGCATCCCCTAAGTCTGATTTTATCAATTGACTCATACCATGATCGAATGAGCCTACCCCAGGAAGAATTAATTTTTTGGCTTCCAGTATATCGTCAACCTCACTGCTGATTTTACACTTACCACCAACCTTCCTGATCATGTTGGCAATTGAGTTGAGATTTCCGATATGATAGTCTATAATTATTATCTCATCATCCTTCATAAGCGAAAATCAATTTAAATTATTTAATATCATTTGTACCATATCTTCAGCAGCATATCCATCTTCATATAGAGGTCCCCTATGTTTCCTGCGTTCTACATCAATAATACGCCGATGTTGATGAGGCTCCCCATCTTCAAATGCCAGCTTCTTGAAATCATCAGTTAATGTTTCAACCCATTCAGGCTCTGATCTCACCGCTACACATTTTCCTTTCATATTGTAAGCTTCTTTTTGCATACATACTGAATCAGCAATAAGGCAATTCGAATAATTAAGAAGATCGGTAATGTTAAAATATGACTTTGGAGCAACAAAACGAACTTTAGAACAATCTTTTTCAAAAATTACAAATTTTGCCATTTTATTTCGAGTGCTTGGAAATATTACTGATAGAGATAAAGAATTGAAGCTATTTAATATCCAAGTTAACCTTTCTATCGCTTCGGTATTATTAGTTCTGTGTATGGTGGTAAAATAATAATCATGTTCGGGTATATATTCAGATGATTTGATTAATTCAAGTGCTATTCTTATCATATCGCTCATGATATCACCTGTTCTAAAGATTCCTATGGTCATTTCTTCTTTTTTCAAATTATTGACAGCCTCATATGTAGGAACAAATAATATACTAGAAACATGATCTTTCAACAATCTTATTGATCTCCTCAGGCACGGCCAGTTAAGGCTATTCAAACCTGCTTCAGCGTAGATAATGTTGACCTTCAACGTTATAGCCACTAAATCGCCAGCAAGTGCTGAATTGGTATCACTATAGACAAACACACTATCAGGATTTTCTATATCGAGAATTTCTCCAATTTGTATCAGCATTTTACCAGTTTGTTCTCCATGTATCCCTCCTCCTAAATTGAGCAAGTAGTGAGGTAGTAGATTTATTTTCAATTCTTTAGAGAAAACTTGACGCATCTCTTTATCATAGTGCAGTCTGATATGTTTTGCGACAGTCTCCATGGAGTTTTTGCAAGCTATTTCCAAGGTAACATGTTTTACAAATTGTTGTCGAGCACTGATGATTATTACTAATTTCAAAATAAAGGGATTTCACAAGTTCTGTTGAATAATGGAAGCCATTTCAGCGACCTGTGCTTCTCTTGTATACATCTCAACAAGTTTTGATTTGTTTGCTCCAGCTTCTCCTTTTTCCCATTTTTCGTAGTTATCTTTTATAAAAGCCTTTACTTCATCCAAAGAATTAGAACAAACACCCGCTTGTGTTTTGTTGATCAACTCCTCCACTACATCTTGATCACTTGGGGTTACTAGTACTGGTGTTTTGCTACCTAGATATTCAAATATCTTTCCTGAATAAATTCCGCGTTCATTTTCCCAGGCAGGGTAAAACAAAATATTGGAACTGACCATGATTTCAATCGCTTTTTCTCTAGGGACACGCTCAGTCATGACTATGGAATCTGTAAGTTTATATTTTTCGGCTGTGTCATTAATACGTTTTTTCATACTTTTTTTAACACCTACAAAATGAAGACAAAACGATCCAATCCTTTTATTTTGCTTTAGAGTTGAAAGTGCTTCAAAAATAAGATCTAATCTCTGCCCATCATATAAGGTACCGATATGTGCAATGGTGAATGATTCATTCTTTCGTTTGGTCACATTATTGAAAAGATCAGATTCATAACCATTAGTAACAATAGCTCCCTTTGGTTGAACAAATTCATCAATGATATCTCTAATTGGACCACTCACTGCTGTAAATCTTATTGCATTGGACAACCATTTCCTCCAATGTTTTTTTATAAAATAGTCCCTTATCTTTTGAGTCACTCTAGGAGTATAAGTTCTTTGCAATACCTCATTTGTCCATAGATCCCTAAAATCTATCATATAAGGTATTCCAAACCGCCTATTAAGATCATAACAACTTCTGATATGATGATGAGGTGAAAAGATACCAATCAACAGATCATACTTATGGGTTTTTAAATACTCAAAAAGAAACTCATTGATATTTGTGTAACTATCAATAGCGCTTGAAATGGCGTCTAAATCTCCATTAAACCAGTTTCGGAATATTTGAAAGCGATTGGTCCACTTGTTAGATGCTCTTTGCCTCATCAATTGTCCTTTCCTTGTCTCTTTCCTGGGTACACGGATAACAGTGTAATTATCCATTTCCTCAATCAAGCTCTTTTCTCCATGTTCGTGAACTACCCATCCATTTTCATCTAAGCGTTCCCCAGTTCTTTCCCATCTATGTGTGACAATTGTGGGTGCTATTCCATGCCGATGCAGGTAATTAGCATATGCTTCTGCACGTCTGGCGGCAATAATATTATCAGGTGGAAAATGTACCGAAAGTATAAGTACTTTTTTCATTAGAAATTTTCGGCAGCTATTTTATTGTTTATTGAGTCATGACAATTGGCTTGGAAAGCACACCTACCTTTCTCATCAGCCGTATAGGTACGTAGGAACCATACCTATAAATCTGAAAGAAGAAATTGAACATGCCGTCCTGATCTTTACCATAATGTCCATGATCTATCCGTTTCGAGCTCATAATCTCTTGAAATTCTTCTTCGGATATATCGAATTTCTTCAATACATATTTTTTATCCTCTTCCTGCAGTTCTTTAGGATATGGAGGTTTTTGCAGTTCCATCAATGCTTCTTCTCTGGTTATTTCACCAGTACATATTAAGGTGGAAAGATGGGCCTTCCTTTTATCTATATTAAATTTTTTGGGTAAAATGTATCCCTGATAAAATCTAGTAAAAATAGATTCGTAGTGCTTCCCTCCATAGTCTCTCCAATCAAGCTCCTCTTGGATTGTTTTCTTAGCCTCAGCTTTGTTATAGGGCACATAATTAAGCATCTGAAAATTGCGCAACCCAAAGACGTTCCAAAAAAAATGTTCTTGAAACTTACCAATTTTTGGATAGTTTTTTACTTTTTTCAACCTTCCAAAATTCTTATGGATGTTTTTCAGGTTGAACATATCAAATTTATTACCATATATCCATGAACTGGGCATAATGCCTTCGGTAGCCACGTTCCATCCACTTATTACATTCTTGATCCCATGTTTGTAAGCCAGTTCATATAAAGCTGCAAAAATGAATTGATCGGTAGGCACTTCAATATCCACCACTGAAGCTTTTAAATAGGCGTATTGAATATCCCTGAATATCTCCCAATCTATGACATAGGTTTGTAGATCATAATCCAATTTCTGAATGATGTTTTCAATATTCTGTACCGCCAATTCCGAGTTCCATCCATTGTCAAAATGAACAACCAAGGGTCTCAATTCATATTTCTTACATAAATATGCCAGATAAGTACTATCAACCCCTCCGCTAACGCCCAGTATGCAATCATATTCGTGCTTTTTCCCCATTTCTTTTATTGCTTGGATAATACGCCCTCGTTCTTGTTCCAATTCAGTAGAGTCTCTCCAAATTGTCTTATGCGCATAATCATCAAAGCCCCTACAATAATTACAAACACCCTTATCATCAAAGGTTATTTCTTCTACTGTCGTGTCAAGCACACACCTTACGCATTGTTTAACTCCCTCACTCATATTTTAGCAAATTCAACTTTTTAGAAAAATTTTCAAAGTCTCTGGCTCGAATATAGCCATTGTATTCATTTGTATTCTTAAATCTATGGCACTCTCTATCGTCAAGTTGTTTTATTTCCTTCGCAGGATTACCAGCTATCACACAATATCCTTTCTCAAAAGACTTTGTCACAACAGATCCAGCTCCCACAATAGTAAAATCTCCCAATTTTACTCCTGGAAGTATCACAGCACCAAATCCTATCCAACAATATTTACCTACATAAACCGGATCATGAATGTGCTTTCTTGAATCATGCAAATCATGATTTGCACTGATAATTCCTACATTGGGGGCTATTTGCGTATAGTCTCCTATATGAATTCCACCATGCCCCTGAATGTAGCATCCAGGCATAAGTCCAGGGCTTGTGTCAATCCCTGCATAAATTCTACTAGGAACATTCACAGTACTGGTTCTATGCACCGGCCAATATGCCCCTCTATTATAACCTAGAATCTTTTGAAAAAACCAAACTTCCAGAGTAATTGGATTTTGATTTTCAGCATTTTCAGATATAAATCGAAAATATGGTATCTTTAGAATTACCGCACGAATTAGCCTTAAAGGATTAGAAAGAAAATACACCAACCTATCTTTCATACTTAGGTTACAAGAAAATAATACTTCTGCTTGCAAACATAACAAATAGAGTTACTATTATACATGCACATGTTATTAGTATTGGTTTAATAAAACCAATACCACATATTCTAAATATGTAAATTGTAAGAACAAAATAAAGAAGAAAATTCCCGGCTCCATAAACAATCATGGAATCCAAAAATTTCAATTTCAATACATATACAGGTACTACTAAGCATAGTATCCTGGTTATAAACATAAAGATTTGATAATAAAATAACTCTTTTTCTTTACCATAAACATTGAAAATAGAAGAAATAGGTGATGAAATGAGACGAAACATATAGTAGAAGCCAAGTATGCCAGCAATTTCACCCGCTGCCTTCCATTGTTCTCCTCCTAACAAAAACATTAGAATACTATTTCCATAAACCACGGTAATACAAACAGGTAAGAAAGAGATAAAAAACAACTTGTAAAACGTTTGAAGTGTCAGTTTTTTTATCTGTTCTGTGGCTTGGTGATTCTTCAGCTCTGCAGCTTTTTGAAAGAAAACCGATGAAATTGCTTCTCCAATCACTCTTATTGGAATGTCTAATAAAGAAACCGCAAGGGCATAATTCCCTAACAACTGGGTTCCATAAATTGGTAATATGTATATGGGAATTTGTGCAGAAAAAATATTTACAAAGTTTCCTGGCAAAATGTTCAAAGGATATTTTTTGTACATCAAAAAGTCAGAAATTATTTGCTTCCTATTAATCCTAGTAAAGAATAAAGAATAGATACTTTTTCTCAATATTAGAAAGGTATGTCCTATAACCATTAAGGCCCTACTTAATATTTCGGTAAATATAATACCTCCAATATATCCTCCGGTTATTACTCCAAATGTAATAACAAAGGTCTTTGAGGACGCATTTACTATAAGCCCATATATGGTATTTTCTCTGAATTTTTTTTCACGAATTATCCACCGGCCGGTTATTGCAACCATGGAATATAACATTACACAAAGTGGAATAACCCATAACCAATTTTCTAATTCATCATCTTTAAAATAATTGATGATTATCTCGTCTGCCAAAAGAACCATAAATCCAGAAATCATCGTAAAGGCAACTACACCAACAAATGTTATTTTAACCAAGGATTGAAAAACTCTGGTTTTCTTTGGTAACACAAAGGCCTCAGGTAAACCTAGGATTGCAACCATACTAATATTTGCAGCAATGGTATTGACAATGGCAAAAAGACCATAGGCCGCAGGATCATAAATTCTTGTTATAATAGGAGTTGCAAAAAAGGTTAATAAAAAACTTAAGACATTGCCAGAAAAAACAACTGCAATATTTTGCAAAAAGGAATTTTTTCTCTTTAAACCTCTTATCGTTTCATTTAAATCGCCTATAAATTTTGAATAAAAATTCATTGTTATCGTTTAAAATAAATTCTAACTCTAGGTGATCAATGAAACTAGCAAAGTACTTATTTTCTATTTTTGAAGTGGTAATATATAAAAGCCATTCCAGTAAAATAATAAGGAATCATTGGAATTTTATATCTGGAAAGAGTTCCAAAGTTAAAGGTGGATACTCCCACAGCAAAAGCAAACACTAATGAAAAAGCTAAACAAAAAATAATAGTTGGATTGTTGAATATGAGCTTAAGACCAATTACCCTGGTCGCGAAAATTAAATATATGGTTAAGCTTAGTGAAATAAGTGCTTCCATTGACGACAATATCATTAAAGGGCTTTTTATCTCCCATAAATATGGTCGAAATAGTGCTGTGTTTATTGCTTTTGGTCCTAACTTCAAAAGGCCTAAAAAAGTGCCATCTAATTCACCAAGTTCGTATGTGGAACCAGCATCTCTCCCAGTCCAATAAGCGATGTCGTACGCCGTGGTTTTAGCGGTCTCTGCTAAATTTTCTACAGCATACCGGGGGTCATCATCACCAATTTTTGTTATAGCAAAATAAGCTATCATAGCACTTATTAGTAAAATAAATGGTGTTATTAAAATCTTTAAAACCAAGTTGTGAATCTTAACCATTTTATAAGTGAAAATCCAGATAATAACGGCAGGTAGAAAGGTTAGCAGAATGTATTTTTTTATTGCAAAAATTAAACAACAAGCAATCAAAAACACAATTAAGTTTCTAATAACATGACGCCTTAGGAAAAAGGCTTTATGAACGGCGTATGTTGCCCAACCTAATGAACATAGTGTAACACTATCCTTTAAAATTCCAGATCCCCACAGAAACACAGATGGCATAAACAGAATGGCAAGCGCCAATTGAAAATGCAACTTTGGACAAATTTTATAAAATGTCAAAAATAAAGCCCAAATTCCTGAAAAGGTGGCTATGGAAAACAGAACTGCGGTAGCCGAATAAGTACTGAAAGTGAGAAGGTCAAAAATTGCTGATATTCTTACTATGTTATAGGCGCTTGGATCTTTATAATACCATATTTTTGAGGAATAACTATAGGTATCAGGATAATGGACACCATCAGCAAATAAGAGTTTCAAACCTGCAATAGGAGAATCCATGAACGCCTCCCATATATGACGACTACCATGTGTATGGTAGGCAAAAGTATCACCTCCCTCATAATAAAATTGATATAAAAAGCCTATGCTAAGTGCTCCTAATATCTTTACAATTAAGCCAAGGAAAAAATACTTCCTAAGTATTTCGTTAGAAATTTTGGCTTTAAAGATATAAATCACAGCAAATATTAAAATAATCAGAAGGGGTGTAATAATTATATCTTTGGCCTCCATTTAGGTTCAGCAAATACGGCCAAACTTACTCCTAATTTGTGATATTTCAAATTTTATTAAATACCATCTCAGAATTTCTTCAGAAGAAAACATCTTTGACTACATACTAAAAATAGTACAGCAACGGATGGTTGTATAAACCGGATTGCACTAATTTACACTGGGTAATCATAGACTTTTTTAACGTAAAGAGTCTAGTAAAAGACTTACGTCAAAATCCGATAGCCTAGGTTATTTGGAATTCATTCGACTCTACCTTCAAAGTCATTCAAAATTCTTTATCCATATCTCGCAGAAAGAGCCCGTATATCACTACCGGGCTCCTTAAAATGAATTATTATATCCGAGCTTTTTCTTAAGTCAACATTTATTGGGGTTATGATGGAAGCGCAAATCTACGCCTGTTTCTAAGATCAGGCTATTAGGTCTATTTTAATTTCCCTTACATTGCGCTAACACCTCCACGAATCGGGATTGAGACGATAAATTCCGAACCCTCTCCTAACACACTACTCACTTGAATTCTTCCTTTATTGAGTTTTACCAATTGGTCACATATTGCTAAACCTATTCCATTTCCACTTTCGCCATCTGTTCCTAACCGACTATTTTTTATCGTATTATCAAACAGGGATTCTAATTTTTCATTTGAAATTCCAACACCATTGTCTTTTATTTTTAAATGAGCGTGGGATTTACCTTTATCACTGGACACCTCCACAATCCCTCCTTCATCCGTATATTTCAGAGCATTGTTCACAATGTTTCGCATGATGGTAAACATGTGATCCTCATCAGCCATGATGTAGACCTGGGAGGGTATATTGTTAATAAGCTGTATATTCTTTTTTTCTGCCAGATGGCCGTACAGACTAAAAACAGAATCCATCAAATGTGGAATATCAACCTTTTTTACTTTTGGACTCAGCCTTCCCTGATTAGACAAACTCCATCTTAATAAATTATCTATGAGCAATTTTATATTGCCACCTGCCTCTACAATTTTACGTGCAGTGTCCTCCCTTTCCTCTGCCTCCATATCAGGCTCTAACCTGATAATTTCCACCAGTCCCAAAATATGATCGACGGGACTCTTCAAATCATGAGCCATTATTTTTAACAACTCATCTTTACAAGTGTTTGCTTGCTGCAATGCTTCTATTTCCTTCCGCAATTCTTCAATTTCTGCATCCTTTTCCTTGATACGGTTCGATTTATCCTGACTGTTCTCTTTGGACAATTTCTTATCCTTTTTTTCAAGATGGAAGATTGAGAAAAACACAAGCACAGAAGTCGCGAAAATAATCTGCTGAGATGCAGTGTGGTTAGTCCCTCCTAAAATTGACACTACAAGAAGTGCCACCAATAGGTGCAAAATATCTTTTTGATACTCCGGACTTAAGTACTTCAAGAACTTATTTCTCATAACCACCATTTCTGATCACGCTTCGAAAACATATGGCCAAACTATTATTAATTAGTCTCAAATACACCTGGATGTCCATAAAGTGCATAAACTGATCATAAAGCGTTGCAATAGGTAACGAAAGAATAGGAGCAAAATCATTTTCTTGACAAACCATTTACGGGTTGTTAATAAGTCTAAAATCGAATGTTAAAACCTAAGAAATGTAACCTCGGCTATTTAACAGGGCGGATCTATATTTTCTTCCTAAAGGCAAGGATTTTGACTTGGTTTGTACATGATTTTTCTCCAAATCAATAGCAATGATCTTGTCACCATGCACTACATAATTCCTGTGCACCCTGACAAACTTATCTATAGGCAGTTTTTCCAAAAGTTCCTTGAGTGAGATCCTAACTACGAATTTCTGATCGACCGTGAAAATGGTGCAATATTTTTCTTCAACCTCAATCAATTCGATACCATCAAAGTTCAATTTCACAAGTTTGTTTCCTTGCCTGATCAATAAGTTCTGACGAAAGAAAGGAAATTGCTCCAGGGAATATTTTTTATTCTCCTGTTCCTCATTGAAATTTTGTATGGCAAGCTCAATAGAATGTTGAAGTGAGACTTTATTTGCCGGCTTGAGTAGATAGGCGTAAGGATGAGCTTGTTTAGCTCTTTCAAATGTTTCCTGATCCATCAATGAAGTAACAAAAATAATCGGTACCGGATCAAGCGCATAAATCTCCTGGGCCACTGTTATGCCATCCTTGGACCCTGAAAGATGAATATCCATCAAAATGATTTCAGGTTTCGTAATCTTGGCAAAGTGCAAAGCTGCTTTGGCATTATTTGCCACCGCAATTACTAAATAGCCCATTTCTTCCAGCTCGAGTTTCAATTGTTCCGCAAACAATTGATCGTCCTCAACGATCAGTATTCTAATATTCTCTATAGACACCTTAAAGCCCGTCTGAATCCAAAAAAATGATTTTCTGGGGGGAACTTACAAAAAAAATTTGAATTAATTTGATAATCGACTTTTGTAGATTCATCAACATTCCCAATGAGAGAATGTAATTTATTTGGAATCAATTAATTATGTATCATTTCAAAATATGGAAAAAATCTAAATTTAAATATTCAAAGTTTATCTTTATTCAGGTGAAAAATTCGCAAAAAATTACCGATCTGGATGTATGCTGGCATCAACCAGGAATGATAATTTTGAATTATGAGATTAACCTTCTGTAATTCTGAGAATGGCTTATTCATGACTAATTACCAATTGTTCTTTGCTGAGTGGCAAAGTAACAATAAAGGTGGTTCCCTGACCTTCTTCACTTTCGATATGAATATCGCCACCATTCATTTGCACGAATTCTTTTACTAGGATCAGGCCCAAACCAGTTCCTTTTTCACCAGCAGTACCATAGGTACTGTTCTTTTCATTTAATTCGAATATAGTCTTAATTTTTTCTTTGGGAATACCTACCCCTGTATCTGAGATCCTGAATTCGGCAAAGCCATCTTGCATGTCGAGTGTGAGTGTAACTTCCCCTTCTTCCGGTGTAAATTTAATGGCATTGCTCACAAGATTCCTAAGGATCGTGAGCGCACTGTTTCTATCAGCCCATACCTCAGGATCCTCTTCAATTATTTTATTGAACGTAATGTTCTTGGCCAAAGCAATGTTTCCAAAAATTTCCTGGATCTCATTTGCCATGGAAGCCGCGCTAAGCTTTTCGGGCCTGTATGGGAAATTGCCTTGCTGACTCAATGCCCAGTTCAACAGGTTATCCAATAATGAAGAAAGCTGATTGGCTGATTGATCAACAAGCCCGGTAACATGTAGCAACTGATCCATCTGATCCTTCTCCACATAACTTCTGATAATCTTTGAAACTCCTCTGAAGGAATTTACCGGACCTCTCAAATCATGGGAAATGATAGAGAAGAAACGGTCTTTGGTTTTATTTAGATTTTCTAATAAGTCATTTTGAACCTCAATTTCTTCCTTTTGAGCAGATAAGATATTGTTGATCAGTTTCTTTCTTTGGTTTCCTCGATATAGGGTAAAGGCGAGCCCTGCCACTAATAGTAATCCAATGACCAGGCCAATAGCCACAATCTGTTGAATTTGTTTTGTTTTGCTTAATAGATCTACCTCCGCCTGCTTTCTGGAAACTTCGAACTCGGTTCGAAGGTCAGCCATTCTTTGAATCGTTTCAGCATTACTGATACTATCACGATAGACATAATATTGTGCTTGAAACTCGAGTGCCTTTTGAAAATCTCCTTGTGATTGGTATAGCTCGGAAAGTTTTAAACTGGCATCACGTATTTGTTCTTTTAGGCCTTCTTTTTTGGCTGTTAAATATCCACTAGTAGCATATTGTAAAGCACTGGTGTAGTCATTATTCTCAAGAAAAATAGAGGACATTTGAATTTGATAATCGGAGATAGCATAATTATCTCCAAATCCATTGAGGATTGAGATTGCATTCTCAATATTTATCTGTGCGGAATCGTATTTTTGCTGTTTTGCAAAAAGTAAACCGATATTTCCAAGGCTATAAGCTAATCCTATTTCATAGTTAAACTTTAAGAATATGAGATGTGCCTCCTCAAAGTAAAGGAAAGCTGAATCCAATTTCTCATAGTTATAATATTCATCTCCAGCATTTAATAAAACCGTCGCTATAAAGATTGAATCATTTTGAGATCTTAAAATATTGAGTGCTTCATTATAATAATAAATTGAATTTTTATGATTCTTATTAATTGAATAAGTATCCGCAATTGCTGCGTAGGTTGTACCCACATCAGACTTGAAATTAGACTGTTTTAGAATCCTTAAAGCATCAAAGTAGGCTTTAAGTGCTTTTTCCAAATCTCCTTTTAATTTGTATGCTTCTCCTTGATAATAGTATCCCTTATGAACATAAATATGATCATTAATCAACTTAGCCTCTCGTATGAGCAGATTTGAATAAAAAAGAATGGAATCTGTTGATGTCTGATTGAAAGTAATTTCTTCCAAAAGCTTAAGCCTTGTTGAATCTTCAATTGATCCATTGATCAATATAGAGACCAAACTATCTGCTATCTTCTGATTTTGTGACAGAGAAAGATATGGCAATAAAAAAAGGCCTACTGTCAAAAAGGCCTTTTTAAGCCATTGATAATTTATTTTATTTGTTAATTCTAAGTTTCGGATCACACAAATAAGTTGTTCCATTCACTTTATATTGAATATTGTAATCTTCGTCACCAGTCACATTTTGCTTCACCACACCTGACCAGGTTCCGTCCATGTTTTTAGCAGGACCTCCATTCACAAAAAGACATTGGCTACCTTCTTTGGCAAAGATATCCGAAAGATCATCTATATGAGAATTTGAAGTGCGTTGCCAGATCACTGTATCGCCCGGATCAATGTCCGTTGTAATATCATTAATTCCATGATGCCCCTGGCTATCACTTAGTTCCAATACCATACCGCTCGTTGTGTCTTGAGCTTTAATGTAAATAGTTACTACCGCCATAATTTTAACTTTTTTAATTAAACAAAATTTATTGAGATTTCCATCTTTTGATTGTGGAATTTCAATATTAGCCGCTTTATGAAAATTCCTAAAATGGAAGCAAATTGAAATATTACTTGTGGGAGATGGCCTTTTAGATAGATGATTTGATTGACAGACGACAAAGTACTTGGCGAAACATATTCATGTTCATACCACAGTCAGGGATATTCATAAACAAACCTGGAGATGACTCTTGGCTAATTTTCTTACAAGGGGTGATTTGAGGTAATTGATCAGTTTTGCTAGGATATCTGGCAATAGGGTTTTCCCTTAATTCTTTTTGGACTTCAATAGATAACATTATACTCAAAGTATTGATTATAGTTCAATTAGGAGCTTTTCTTTGATTGCTATTAAGTATACAGAGTACAAGGAATTACCATTTCCCATAACTAGCCAAATGACCCGTATCATAAGTCCTGGTGACCATAAAGTTTAAAGAGCTTAAAAATAGTTACCTGATACAATCCAAAAGCCTTTTTTCAATTATTGGAAGTGTTTAAAAACAAGAGCATTGCTAATGATACCTAAGGTGTTTCACATCATATTTTAACTCACCAAAGTTATTTTAAGCTCTAATCCCATTATTTAAAGAGATTCTTATACATGCGCTCTTCCGGAAAAAGTAATACTTTATATCTAAAACGTTCAAGAAAATGCGAGATCCAATGACAATTAGATGTTGCAACGCTTATGTTTGTTTAGGCCAGTGTGAATGTTAAATAGAAAGGTTGATGGAATTGTGCGGATGTGATGAAGTGTTGATGTGTTGGGGTTAAATTCGATTTAAAGTCAGAGTATCGATAAGTGAGAAATGCCCATTCCCTGTAGTATGATTTTTTAAAATCCATCAACACATTTCAGCATAATATACAGATTCCTCTAATCATCAACTGCTATGATTTTCGGCTTGGCACTGAGAGGGACTCAACCCTTCGCCAAAATACCTGAAATGTCTGTTCTAAATACTTGAATGGCCGGGATAACTGCTGCGATCAGGCCTACCAACAGGCCGGCAACCAGAAGCAATAATTCTTCTTCCAAAAATATCCGGCCGGTGATTCCTGTTTCACTGGTTGTTGGAACTAATATATTAATCCCTTCGATGGTCAAATGGCCCAAAAGTGTACCAAATAATGATCCTAACAAAGTAATCCAAATACCCTCTAGTATCACGCTGATGAACAACTTGGTTTTAGTCGCTCCCATGGATCGCATAATAGCCAGATCATATTTTCGCTCTTTCAAAGAGTTGTATAAAGCAATAAAAATACTTAACATGGCTATGAAAATAATAATGTAGGCAAAACCTTGAATTACCTCCACTCCAACACCAATCAAAGAAAAGAGACGAGCCGCTTCAAAGGCCGGCGAAGCCGCCTGCATATTGGTATTCCCATTGATATACCTGGGCAATTGAATAGCGCCCATCGGAGATCTGTATTTAATAAGTAACGAGGTAATTTCCTTCAAACTGTCCTCCTCATGCAATTGGAGGTTAGGTATCACACGACTTGCGATTGCATTGGTAGTGTCCCCTTCGCTGTGTGAATGAAGTTCCTCATGTTCATTTTCATGTTCATGTACAGCCCAAACGCTTTGCACATTGGTGAATATTAAGTTATCCATCACGGAACCCGATCTTTTCAACGAACCAACTACTTTATAAAGTATTTCTCCATGTGAATGCCCATCATCTGTCAGTCCATGTTGCCCTTCAAATTCAGCACCTATTTCCAGGCCTAATTGTTTTGCAACGTTATAGCCCAACGTAACTTCCATGTCCTTAGTCCACCATGATCCTAGCTCCAGTTCCATCTGATAAAGTGCAGGATAATCCCTTGAAGTGCCCACAATTCTGTAACCTCCATAGCTATCACCTAAGGCCAGTGGAATAACACTTTTCACCTGCCGGTTTTTGGTAAGTTGCTCCGCCTCCTGTAAAAGTATATTACCCGTTGGAAAATCAATGTGAAAAATGCTGCATAAAATAATTTGTAGTGGACTACCCTTAGCGCCCACTACCAAATCGATACCTTTTGTGTTTTGATTAAGCTTATTTTCCAGTTGTTTGCTAAAAAGCAGTAACACCACAATGATGGCAATCCCCAAAGTAAAAAGTATCACATTGAGCAATGTATTCAGCGGTTTTGCCTTAAGGTAACTCCAACTTAATTTGGTTATGTTCATGGGGAACTAAAGATTCAGCGAAGATTGAACTTGATTTTTTAGGCGTTGATCATGTGTGGCAATAACAAGGGCAGCACCCTGACTTTTTGCCTGATCTAATAAAATCTCAATAACCCTTGCACAATTTTCATCATCCAGACTTGATGTAGGCTCATCTGCAAGTATCAATGCCGGTTTGTTCAACACTGCCCGTGCGATAGAAGCCCTTTGTGCTTGTCCTTCACTCAATTCGTAAACCTTGGATTTCCTTTTTTCCAAAAGGTCAAGCGTTTTTAAAACCTCAAGTACCCTTTCTTTGTCCTTTGGGATACCGGCAAGATGTTGTGCCAAAAATAAATTTTCCTGAACATTCAAGGCCTTAATGAGATGAGGCTTTTGAAATACAAACCCAATGTGCTGTCCTCTGAAATGGTCCAGCTCACTTCCTGTTAGTTTGGTTAAGTCTTGATCATCTATAAAAACAGATCCTGAACTTGGTTGGAGCAACCCACCCAATAAATGTAGTAGTGTGGTCTTACCACACCCAGATTTTCCTAAAATAAGCGCTTGACCCCTGGTATCAAGCTGCCAGTCCGGGAATGAGATTCTGGTTTCCGAATTATATTGGTAAATGAGATCCTTAATGCTTATCACTTCGTTCTTTCAAAATTTGCGACTAATTTGATGTTTTCCTCATTTAGAAACAAATCTAGCTTCATCAAGAATAAAATTCACATGGTCTATGTCATCCGCATTTAAACGTAGTTTGCCCTGAACAGTTAAATATTCATCCGGTTCAAAACTTAGCCCATCTTGTATGAAATTCACTTCAACCACGGACTCAGGACCTGCCCCACCACAAAAGAAACATTGACTATAAGGATATTTTGAAAGAATAATAGACCGTTCACCAATGTCAAAAGGTAAATAATACCCTTCGATGGTAATTTTCTGACCCTGTAATGCTTTTATTTCGTGTCCGAATTTTGGTACATACAGGTATTCATCAATCTCCTTAAAATAGGTAGATTCAAACTTTACCTTTGAAAAAACCTCCCAGGGATCAATTTCTTGCTCAAAATTCCCAAAGCTGAATTGTATGGAAATCGCAAAAATTAACAGCAAGTGATTTGGATATACAGAAATTAAATGCAACATAGTTGCAAAAGTAAAGACTTTCATTCAAATTGCAACATGATTGCAATTTAGTTTATGATACCGTTATTTTGCAATGCTTTTATTTCAATGCCATTAACTCAAGAGTCATTCCTTAATTGATAAGGAATCTCAATCAGGCTTAAACTTCTAAAAATGAGATTCCTGCTTACGCAGGAATGACGTCTTCTGTTCGATAAGGCTTAAGTTAATGACATTGGCTTTTATTTAGGGTAAAAATATGATGGGGGTAAAGTTGGATGGACTTTGAAAGAGGGATTGAATTAGAACATCGACTTTCACCAAATAATAAAATATGACAGCCACTGTTGTTTTGGCTCAACGATTTACCTAAAATCAGAACATTTTAAAAATAAAGTGTGTTGACCTAAAACAATCATCGTAATTAGACTCGATCATAAAACTGAACAATGCTAGGTCAAGGCATTTATCTGAAATATACATGACCAAAAAAAGAAAATATACTATACAAAGATCCGCTATTGCAATAATTTTATTCATTACTACTGTAAACTTTAGTTATGCTCAAAACAAAGATTGTGTTAAAGATTGCAGCTGTGAAATAACGGGTACTATCCTTGATCAAAGCGATAAAAAACCTATTGCATTCGCTTCAGTGAGTATTAAGGGCAATGCCAAAGGTACTGTTTCCAATGAAAATGGCTTTTTCAGAATTTCCGGTTTGTGCAGCGATGAAGTGGACCTGGTCATTTCTTTTATTGGTTATAAATCCATTGAACATCATCACGACATCTATCATGAAGATCCTCAAATACTCTTGGCTCATGAAGATCTAATATTGGAAAGTATTGTGGTTGAAGGAACCAAAATTGAAAGTGGTCTTACTTCCATTACCGAATCAAAACTTGATGCTCAGGAGCTGGAGAATCTAAACACTGAAACATTTGGAGATGTATTAAGAAGCTTTACCGGGGTTGCTACGATTAAGACAGGCCAAAATGTCGTGAAACCAGTAATCCATGGACTTCATAGTAACCGGATCTTAATTATTAATAATGGTTTGAGGCATGAGAATCAAAACTGGGGAGTGGAACATGCTCCTGAAATCGATGTTTCCCTGGCCAATGATATAACTTTAATCAAAGGTGCGGCCTCGGTTAAATATGGTCCTGATGCACTTGGGGGTGTAATTATTGTTAAACCCAAATTTCCGGAATTGAATAATCCACTACGAGGAAATTTCAAAATTACCGGAAAATCCAACGGCAGATCTTTGGGCAGTTCAGTATCTCTGCTAAAAGGCTACGATCGGTGGGCTTGGATGGTCCAGGCGTCGGGGACTTACCAAGGTGATTTGAAGTCTCCCGATTATTATCTTACCAATACGGGGACAAGAGAATATAGCTTTGCACTTGGAACCAAATATCATAAAAAGGATTTAGATGTAAACTTTTATTTCAGTCGTTTTAACCAGGAGCTTGGGATATTGCGTGGTTCGGTAACTGGTAATTTGAACGACCTGGCATTTGCTCTCACGAATGAGCCACCTGAGGGAACCCAATCATTCTCATATGATATCAACAACCCACACCAGGAGGCGGTTCACCAGCTTTTCAAAATTGATGGTCACTATAATTTACATAGTAGTTCTATAGACTTCCAGTACGGATTTCAGATCAATCAAAGAAGGGAATTTGATATACGCCGAGGAACCAACAATAGCCTGCCCGCTATCAATTTAGAGCTCTTTTCTCATTCGGTTGATCTTGATTGGAACCATCCAAAACTTGGCCAATGGTCGGGTGTGATTGGTTTTCAATGGTTGTATCAGGATAATCGCAACATACCTGGCACTAATACCATTCCTTTCATACCAAATTTCGACAATACCAGGTTAGGAATTTATTTTGTAGAATCCAGACAACTTGGGGAAATGACGGCCGAAGTGGGGATCAGATTGGACGCACAACAGACTGCTGTCAGAGGAAGGGATTTCAATAATAATCTTTTCACAAATGATTTCTCCTATCAGAATGTAACTGGTACCGTTGGTATGTCTTTACCCGTTGGCCCCAATGCATCCTTTCAATCGAACCTGGGAACCGCATGGCGTCCACCAAATGTATCAGAACTTTATAGTTTCGGAAAACATCAATTCATTCTTGAATATGGCCTATGGAGGTTTTTTGAAAACCAAGCTGACGTGATCACCGAAAATGAACGATCGGTACCAAGTGAAGTAGGTGTTAAATGGGTAAATACATATAGCTTCCAAAATGAGAATGTGGCACTCGAGTTGACCGGTTATATCAACGTTTTAAAAAATTATATTTACACCAAACCGGCCGGTGTTACCACCACCGTCAGAGGAGCTTTCCCATATTTTATATATAATCAAACCAATGCCCTATTTATTGGACTAGATGCCAGCGCCAGTTTGTCGCATTCAAAGCAATGGGAATCTGAGGCAAGAGTCAGTTTGCTCAATGCTAAAGATGTCAAAAATGATCAATACTTCGTTGGAATTCCCCCTTATGAATTGAATTATAACCTACACTATAAGCCGCAAACATTTTGGAAGTTTCGAAATGTGCAATTGGGCTTGGAAAGCCAGTACACATTTAAGCAAACAAGGGCTCCGCGGGTAATAACAGTGCAAGAAATAAATGACGCCAAAACGAATGATATAGATCTATTTGCTGCAGATGATAGTGATTTTGATTTCCTGCCTCCTTCCGACGGCTATTTCCTGATCAATACCCATCTGAATTTTTCATACAACAAATTTGATGTCCACTTCCAGGTAAAAAATCTACTCAACACGTCCTATAGGGATTATACCGATCGGCTAAGGTATTTCTCAGATGATGTAGGCAGAAATTTTGTCCTTTCCTTAAAATATCGACTGTAAATTTTTGTTGTTTATTTAAAAAGTACTTTATTTGCAACCTAGTTGCATTTAAATGCCTGATCTGAAACCAAAAGAAAAGTTTCAAACAATCTCAGAAAAATTATACTTATGAAAAATTACACCCTTATTGCACTTTCATTATTTTCTTTTGTTGTGTTGCTATCAAGCTGTGGATCTGATGATGATCCACCAATAGAAAATCCTGAAGAAATAATCACAGATGTTACTCTCACCTTTACGCCAACCGGCGGAGGTAGTGCAATTACTGCAACAGCCAAAGATCCCGATGGTGATGGTCCTCAAGACCTGGAAGTTGTTTCGGCTATTAACCTTCAAGCAAGCACGACTTACACGCTGACAATCACTTTATTGAATGCCATAGAAAACGAAGACGTAACCGAAGAGATCGAGGACGAATCAGATGATCATTTGTTTTTCTTTGCCTGGACTGGAAATATATTCACAAATCCATCTGGTAATGGAAACGCTGATAACAGAGCTGATCCGGTCAATTATAATGATGAGGACACTGGAGGACTTCCGCTTGGACTTTCCACAGAATGGACTACCGGGGATGCTTCGTCAGGCAATACTTTCAGAGTAGTCCTTAAGCACCAACCAAAATTGAAAACATCCACTTCAACTGTGAATGACGGAGAATCAGATATTGATCTGACCTGGGATATTAACATTCAGTAAAAAAATTGCTAATCTTTTTTGTGCCATGTTTGATTCTTACGTAATCTTTCATGGCACTTTTTCATTTTAACCGAAGGTAAAATTGTGGTATATTCGTGGAGAAAGTTGTGAATCAAATGCTATGAGTGAAGAGGGAAAAACACAAGAACTACTTGAAAAACATGGTTTGAAAAAAACCAGGATCAGATTAGATGTATTAAGGCAATTCATCAATTATGATTTCGCACTGTCTCATCAAGATCTGGAAAATAAGTTGGATAAAAAATATGATCGCGTAACACTTTACCGAACATTAAACAGCTTTGAGGAGAATGGATTGATACATAAAGTACCTGACGAAAACAATGTATCAAGATTCGCTTTGTGCCATGCCGACTGCTCTGCCCTCAACCATCAAGATCACCATGTACATTTCATATGCAATGCGTGCCATCATACCTATTGTTTGGATGACATAGCTGTCCCAAAAGTAGATTTACCTGACACTTTCAGTATTGCCAGGATGGAACTTACCGTGAATGGCATTTGTAATCAATGCAACGTTGCATAAAGATTCTGATTACCCTTTCCAGTTATTCAAGTATCTCATCTGAATTAGATCCACACCATCCTGAAGTTTCAATAGCTTTGGCCATCACTGATCACTGCACAGCCAGTTATTAATCAAAGAGTTATAACAAGCTTTCCTTGCCTTTAGTTTTTTATTTCTTAATTTTGAGATCTATCAGTGAGGTGAATAAAACTGGCCAGCCAGTCAGGATTTAATGAGAACAATTTGGTTTAGGCTAATTAATATTGGTGTTCAACAGGACCTTAATTTTTCAGAGCGCCGAAGGGTTCGAACTGTAAATTTTTCCTGTATTGTCGCCGTCTTCGTAGGACTATTCTACGTAGCCAAACATGCTATTCAAGGGAATTATATCACTTCTTTGATTGATCTGCTGTTCACCATCCTTATTCTTCCTCTTTTTTACCTTAATCATAAGAAGAAATACGTACTGGCCAGATACCTTTTCATCCTGGTTGGCGATGCCTTTATATTGTTACTTGCTACCAAATTATCACCTGGAACGATGATAGAATATTTTAACCTGGTATTCATGATCATTCCTTTACTGTTCTTTAAAAGTCCACGTGTCATCTTCTTTTTTTATATTGTTAGTGTCATTCTTTTTTTTACACCCCAGATTTTCTTTCATGTATATTCCAATGACATTTATTCCTTTTCCAACCAATTGGTTTTGCTAATTTCATTTTTTCTAATCGTCTGGTATTTTCAAACGGAACAGGAGAAATACGCAAGGTTTGTATCCAAACAAAATCGCAGGCTACAACGGCTTAATGAAGAAAAAAATCAACTGATTGGTATCGCAGCTCATGACCTCAAAAGCCCTTTGAAAAGGATCGAAGGACTCATTTCCATCATCAAGCTCTCATCAGAAAATTTAACACCTGATCAGCATGATTTGTTGGAAAAGGTATCGCAAGTTTCAAACCAGCAGAATGAAATGATCATGAAAGTCCTGGATTTAGAAGCAGTTGAGAATCGAATGAACAATAGTGATCTTGTGGCAGAAAATCTGGTTGAAATACTTAATGAAACCCTGGAAACTTTCCACCCTTTGGCCTTAGAAAAAGATATTAAAATACACACAAACATTCCTAAAACGGTTTGCTATGTAAAGGGACAAAGGAATTATCTAATGCAAGTTCTTGAAAACCTCTTATCAAATGCATTTAAATTCTCACCTCCTGATACCAACATCTATATTTCAATAGATAAAACTAGTCTAAAAACACGAATTTCCGTGAGAGATGAAGGACCAGGGCTTAGTCAGGAAGATATGAAGAAACTCTTTGGGAAATTTCAAAAATTGAGTGCTAAACCCACTGCTGGTGAATCGTCCTCAGGTCTTGGACTAGCCATTGCCAAGAAATACGTTGAAGCTATGTTCGGCAATATTTGGTGTGAAAGCGACAATGAAACAGGAGCTACTTTTATCGTAGAATTACAATCCGCAGAAATAACGAATCCTGTATAAACTACTCCCTGATTCTATACTTAGAAGTCGGTCCTGAAAAAGTATCATTTGATATTTTTAGAAAGGCTCATTGCCTTGTTTAGTCAAGATTTTAGATAAAACACTCAAGATGAAAGATAAATTGCTGTGGCTTTTTTCTTTTTTTCAGAGAAATAAAACGACCAGCTTTGCAGGCTTTTAATTGAATGGATCAAGAAACTTGCAAAGTTTGTGAGATAGGATAAAGTAAAAAAGATTAGAGTTATTACTTTACGTATAACTGATATTTTGCTGAAATATCAATGAATGATTCATCAATCTTTCAATAGTTTTATGAAAGATTGTTTTTTTGAAAATACTTCGATTGATTCTGTATGAAAATTC
>JAUJEA010000022.1 GCA_030442035.1 Splendidivirga corallicola | reverse complement strand
ATGGAATGATCATGACCGGTGATGGTAACGGGGACTTTCAGTCACTGATGCCTTTTGAAAGTGGTTTGCACATCACCGGTGAAGTAAGAGAGGCAGGAAAGATCGTGTTGGCAGGACAACAGCAACACGGAATAGTCCTGGCTATAAATGGCGGTAGGCCGAAATTTTTAACCACCGAGAAATAATGTATCGTACATCAATTTCTTCAGATTGAGGGTAATAAATCGTTCTTAAAATGAAATTAGAGTTTATCAAAAACCGTGGAAACAGGGTTTCATGAATCAGATATCTTGTCAAGATTAATATAGCAATCGCTTCTATAGAATTTAAACCGGTACAAAACTTTATTGACACTATTAGATAAATAAAAAAATGAATAACTCAAGAAGAGACTTTTTAAAGTTTTCTGCTCTGGGAATAGGGGCTTCCACTTTACCTCCATTGCCAATTTTTGCAGGACCATTTACTGAAAGCAAGAACAGACATTTAATTCCCGAAGATAAAAAGCTGTCAGCTACATGGATCAAATCACTTTATGAAAGAGGAAAACCTGAAGTTTTAAAGGATGATGAATTGAAATACGTAGGCATGCCAGTTGGAGGTATAGCCTGTGGACAACTCTATTTAGGCGGTGATGGTCGGCTATGGCTATGGCATATTTTCAGAATTCAATACCATAGAAATCCTGATAGCCAATTGTTAACCAAAATGGAACAGGGGGGGCATTATGCTTATCCGGATAATGTTTTTAAAAGAGAAGACCGATCTGTTGAACAGGGTGTAGCTATCAGAGTTAAACAGGGCGGAAAGGAAGTCATTAAAAAGCTAAACAACGAAGGGTTCAAGGACATAAGTTTTAGAGGGGAATATCCGATTTGTAAGATCGACTATAAATCAGATGACCTTCCTGTGGATGTCCGACTTGAGGCTTTTTCGCCATTCATTCCAGGAGAGCTAGAAAAATCTTCGAATCCATGTACGACCTTCAATTACAAGATAAAGAATAGCTCATCAAGACCCATTGAAGTATCACTGGCCTCCTGGCTAGAGAATGCAGTGAATCCTTTTGAGACTGACAACGAGTTAGGTAAAAGAACAGTTCAATTAGTTTCAAAAAAGAATAGAAAAACAATACTCTTTGCTTCTGAATCTAGTGGAAAGTCCGGTTTACCAAAATTGGAGGATCAACATGGGTATGGATCTCTGAGTTGGTCATTGTATAACCCATCTGAAAAAAGTCAACATGCTTTAAATATTGGTTATCTTGATCAGGTAAAAGATATTTTTGAGACCATAGAGAACAGTGATAGGGAGGTATCTAAAAAAAGTAGTTTGAATCAAAAAATGCTTTCTGCCATATTGGAGACTGTTACTTTAGAGCCCGGTGAAGAGAAAGAAGTGACGTTCGTACTGGGGTGGTATTTTCCATACCTTAACCAAAAGGACTGGGGAGAAGTGCTGAAAATAGAAGGTATTGATGATCTGAAACTTCATTACTTCAATCGGTTCAAATCGGCTAATGATGTGGCCTCTTATATTTGCGATAATTTTGAAGAATTGGCCGACGGTACCCGGCTTTGGAACCAAACATGGTACGATTCAAGTTTGCCTTATTGGCTTCTCGACCGAACTTTTATCACGCTCAATTGCATTGCATCCAACACCCTGGTTAGGTTTAGCAATGGTCGCTTTTGGGGATGGGAAGGGGTCGAGTGTTGTCCTGGTACCTGTACCCATGTCTGGCAATACGCACAGGCATTGGCCCATTTCTTTCCTGAGGTTGAAAGGAACTTTCGAGAAGTCACTGATCTGTCAGAATTGGGACTTAACCATAATGGGGCATTGAGGCACAGGGCGGAAAACAATGAAGAAGTGGCCCATGATGGGCATTGTGGTACTATTATGAGGATTTATCGTGAGCACAGGATGTCTTCTGATGATTCATTCCTGAGGAGACACTACCCGAACATCAAGAAAATGGTACAATTCATTATCAAGGAAGATAGAAACAGGGATGGATTGTTGGAAGGTAAGCAAACCAATACGCTGGATGCGGCCTGGTTTGGCCCAATGGGGTGGATCAGTTCGCTGTACTTGGGAGCGTTGCTGGCAGGGAAAGAGATGGCCATTGAGATGGTTGATACTCCATTTGCCAAGGAATGTGATCAATTGTTGAAGCTAGGTAGAAAGAATATAGTTAAACAGTTATACAACGGAGAGTATTTCATCCATAAGCCAGATAAAAATTACCCAAAGGCGATCAATAGTAACGATGGATGTCATATTGACCAAGTCCTGGGTCAGAGTTTTGCCCATAACATCGGAATTATTGAAAGGGTAATTCCTGAGAAAGAAACAGTTTCAGCGCTGAAATCTATATGGAAATATAATTTCGCACCAGATGCCTTTGATTATCAGCTAAAACATAAAGAGATCAAAGGGCCAAGGATTTATGCCACTCAAGGTGAGGCTGCCACTATCATGTGTACTTGGCCAAAAGGAGGAGATGACAAAGCTGTTCCGGGAATGGACCAAAGGCCTGATAACCCTACCGTTTGGAGTGGGCCAGGCATCTATTTTGATGAAGCAATGAACGGTTTTGAATACCAAGTAGCCTCCCATATGATTTGGGAGGGATTAGTAGAAAAAGGACTGGCAACAGCGAGGGCAGTTCATGACAGATATACTGCAAAAAAACGTAATCCATTTAATGAGATTGAATGTAGCGATCATTACAGTCGTTCAATGGCAAGTTATGGGGTGTACCTTGCAGCCTGTGGCTTAGAATACCATGGACCTAAAGGTTATCTGGCTTTTGATCCAAAACTCCAAAAAGAGAACTTCAAAGCAGCATTTACAACTGCAAATGGTTGGGGCTCTTTTGAACAAGAAAGAAAGTCTTCCGGACAGATCAATAAAATTACCATGCTGTATGGAAAAATGAAACTATCTACTTTATTGTTAGGAATAAACGAGAACAGTGTTAATGCTATAGTTTCGGTAAATGGCAAGAAGATCTCATTTAAAGCTCAAACATATAATGAGAAATTAAACATTGGATTTGAAGAAAAAATATTTCATAAATCTGATGAACTGGTAGTGGAAATCAAGTATTAAGATGAGATACAATTTTTTCTTGATGACTTTTATACTAATGTTCCCATTTACGTTTGCCTTAAAAGCCAATGTTAAAGCTCAGAATTTTAGGTTTAAGGATGATTACTAGCCTGAAATAAGGTAGGTGTATTGATCCTTGTTGAAACCCAATGAGATTAAATGAATGGTAGGCTTCTCTTTGAATCATAATTATTGCTGATGATCAGCGTATTGTAAGGTTTTTATTATGAAATTAAACCTCAAAATCTGCTGATCATGGCTTTTTTTGTGTTGGGTTGTCGGTGAAACTACAGGCTAGACTTCAATCTAACATTCAAACCTCACTTTTCTCCCGAATTATAAAATCAAACTAATTTAAAGGGAAAGCCCACTTACCGAAATTATGACCTGATTTTCTGAGTTTTTTGAAAAAAATCGGTTTTTTCAAAAAATTATTTCCATAATAATAAACTATTTTATTTCTTTGCAATCCCTTTAAACAAGAGGTTTTAGAGCGATTCTGAAAAGAAATTTGAAGTTAATAAAAATATAGGGGTGAAGCAGTTCGAATCCTGCCACCCCGACACACAATCCAAGAATTGGATCATGAAATAGCTAGTTTACTAGCGGATGGTTCCGTAGCTCAACTGGATAGAGCAACTGCCTTCTAAGCAGTAGGTTCGGGGTTCGAGTCCCTGCGGAATCACTTGAAAATAAAGCACCTATGAGATACGATACGTCTCATAGGTGTTTTTTATTACAGCAGTCATTGTTGGACTTTTTCGAAATGACATACCAATTTCAAAACAATGACAACTGCTCATCATCTGGTTTCTCTACTTTCTTTTTTTCCTTGGGTTCAATTCTCTCTTTTAAATTTGGAGGAATTTCCTGAATAAACCTTGATGGAGCTTTTGGAACAAGCCTTCCATATTGCCGACGATTTCTGGTATAAGTTATTTGTACAGCCTCTTGGGCCCGGGTAAGAGCTACATAGAATAATCTTCTTTCTTCTTCCAGATCAGTATCAGCACGATTGATTGGCGTAACACCTTCTTCTGTACCTACAATAAACACAATGGGAAACTCTAATCCCTTTGCTGCATGAAAGGTAAGCAGGTTTACACTTTCGGATTTCAATTGGCCAATATCTGTATGATTGTTTAGTGTCATTTTTTGAAGAAAATGCTCAACATCTGCCTGGGATTCACGAGCTAGTGTCAGGATGGTATCTTTTTTCAGAAGTTGGCTATCATCTAATGAAATATCCGGAATGTATTGTTCGAAAATTGCTTCGATTGCTCCTTCCGTTCCCCTGTTTTTGAAAATTTCCGGTAGCGCATGATACAGCTCTTGCCATTCCTTTAAAGATTTTTGTGTTTCACCGGATAATCCATGAATAGAATCCGGTAGATTTTCCGAGGATGTGTCTATGATCTTGAGCAATGATAGAACATCATTGTCAGGCCAACCTAATCCTTTTGTGAATAAACTATCAAAAGAAACGACATCTTTCGGATTAAGATAAATCCTGAATATATCTCCAATAATGGAAAACGGAGGTGTCGATAACAAGCTTGTAGCATCGCAGTATTGTGTAGGGATACCATACTTTTTTAAATGAGTAAGCACTTCCTTGCCAATGGCCCTGGTTCTGAAAAGAATGGCTATATCGGAAAGGGCATAGCTGTTCTCATGGTGATCGGTTGGAATATTGATGGTCAGGTTATCTGTCCCACCCATATATTTTTCAATTTCATTGGCTATATAGTGAACCTCAGATGCCGGATCATTGGCTGCAAAAAGTTTGATTTTTTCTCCATTAAACTTATTCCCGGAAAGATTCAAATCACTTCTTAGTGTATTATGACGGATAAGACTACCGGCGGCCTGCAGAACAATATCCGTTGAACGATAGTTTTGTTCCAATGAGATCACCTTCGCTGTGAAGTTTTTTTCAAACTGGAAAAATAGCTTTACATCCGATCCCCTGAATCCATAAATGGCCTGATCCGGATCACCAATGGCTAGTATATTTTTGTTCGCCCCTAACAGATCCAAAAAACGATATTGCAAAGGATTGATATCCTGGAACTCATCGATGGCAATAGAGGAATATCGTTTGCGGTAGACTTCCAACCATTGAGGCTCAGATTCCCATAGCATAATGACCTGTTTAATAATATCGGAGAGGTCTATGGCATTCCTTTGCTTGAGATAATCACGGTAAGCCGCGACGTATTGTGCAATATTTTCATCATTGTTCTTTTCAACATTTTCAAAATGTTGCCCCAACATTCCTGATAGTCTTTTAATGTCTTTTCCATCAACATCCTTAAAGAGAAGGCGAAGCACTGTTAATCGACTTGTTTCATCATAAACTGTATTTAGATCAGGATACCTTTCCTGAAGTATATTGAAGCAAATAGAGTGAAATGTTCCAATCTGCATGCTTCTCACTGAATCTCCCAGGCGCTTTGCCAGCCGTTCCTTTAATTCATCAGCAGCCTTGTTGGTAAATGTTACCGCTAATATCTCCGAAGGTTTGATCTGCCTGGCCTCAATGGAAAAAGCAATCCATTCCATCAGCGTGCGTGTTTTACCTGTACCCGGACCCGCCTTGACCAATACGGCACCTTCGGCACACTGAATTTCCTCCTGTGCTGCGTTAAGACCGTAACCGGCAGATTTGTTTGGCTCTCCTACACCAGGCACACTATGCTCAAATGCTACTTCTTTTAACTGACGTTTTTCTATTTTTTGTGTGGCATCATGGCTAAAAAAATGAAGCTGGCCGGAGAATTTTTCAATTTCACCCTTGTTGAAGATCCTGATTACACCATAGTTTCCATCGTACCCTGATATAGGATTGACCTCATGCTCACGCATGCGCCGGATGGCTTCTGAAAGAACGTCATCTCCATAGCGCTTAATGTCTTCAATAGGTGTTTCCTGAAGGAGTGTAAACTCATTGCCGAAGGTAGAAATAGTTTGCTGAAAAGCCTGCTGAACCTTTTTGCTATTCGGACCAACTCCCTTGATCTCGGCGATCACCTCAGGTAAAGGTATGATATATTCGAAACCGGGAGCACCTTCCGGTTTTTGTGGTTCTTTACGATCTGCCAGCTTTTCAACACGATGGAGTACACCCAATGTCAGAGGTTGGCCACAAACCGGACAAAGTCCTTTGTGCTTTTCAGTCGTATCCGGTTCGAAAACTACATTGCAGTTACGATGTCCATCGAGATGATATTTCCCTTCTTCCGGAAAGAATTCATAGGTTCCCAGAAAACCTTTTTTGGTTTTGATGGCATTGAATAATGCATCATAACTGCGTTCGGTATTAAAGAGATTGGCTTCTCGCCCAAGTTTTTGCGGGGAGTGGGCATCGGAATTAGATATGAGTGTGTAGCGATCTAACTCACTCAGCTTCCAATTCATTTCAGGATCTGAGGAAAGTCCTGTTTCCAGGGCAAAGATGTGATCAGATAAATCCCGAAAACATGCTGTAATACTATCATATCCACCTCTCGAACCTAAGGTAGAAAACCAGGGTGTCCAGACATGGGCTGGAATAAGATGCACTTTGTCGGAAACATTAAGACCTATTTCTAAAAGATCACGGGATGGCAAACCCAATATTGGTCGACCATCAGCCTCCAGGTTGCCGATAGTGGCCAATTTGGCATTGATCTTGGCAACAGCTTCAAAATCAGGCGCATAAAGTAAGTTGTGATTCTTTCTCACTTTATCTCCGTGTTTGTATATGGAGCTTATTTCAGTAGTTAAACAAAAACGTACATCAATATCCTTGCATGTCACACCTGGAATGCCAGGATCCTTAGGTGGATTTTTTAGTTTGTAAAAACCAGATCCATCAGGTTCAAGTTTTTCCTTGAGTTCTTTAAACCAAAGCGGATGTGTAAAATCACCCGTTCCAATAATATTTATGCCCTTAATCTTTGCCCACTGATAAAGTGTTTCCAGGTTGAGATCTTTGCTGGTGGCTCTCGAGTAATGAGAATGAAGATGCAAATCGGCAATATAAAACATTGGTTCAAAGGTTTGGATTGATAGGGATAGCGTACCATTCTAAGTTAAAAAATAGAATTGGATTCTTGTTATGCTTCCTGGTTTTCTTTTCATATTTTCTCCGGCAAATTCCATGCATCAGGCTGACAAGTTAATTATAATGATTTTGCATAACTTGTAAATACCTCCATCAGGTACTGAATTTGAAGATAGTGTTGGCTTGGTTGATGTCCGGAAGTATTTTCGACTGAGTCTGTCTGACCATGGTAATAATAATATACGAAGAAGAACCATTGTATCCGGTAAGTTCGCTGAATAATCGAATGTTTATGTCCTGACAATTTTATCTTTTGATAATCACTGAATTACCGGTTTAATATTTTATAAATAAAAAGTTAACCGAAATAATTGATTTGAAGTAAAAATTTTTCTTATATTGCAATATGTAATTATGTAGAACATAATAGCATATTTAAAAAACGAACTAAATTGCTCAAATATTGACTCATGGTCAGTAAGCCTCCGGTAGTAACTTAAGTCTGAAAGCTTTAAGATGAAACAAAAAAACTACCATATCAGATCTGAGAATCCGCATAATGGACGAAAATTTATAAACAAAATCATGCGACTATGAAGCATTTATTTACTATGAAGATGGGGAAATTCCTCATTTATGTGATGTTCTTGCAGTGCCTTTTGATAGGAGGTGCATTCGCACAGGACATGTCAGTATCCGGCAGAATATTAGCTGAGGATACTAATGAAGGTCTTCCTGGTGTATCAGTTATGATTGAAGGGACCACCATAGGTACCGTTACAGATGTGAACGGTTACTACAAGCTTAACGCTCCGTCAAATGCGATGCTGGTATTCAGCTATGTAGGATATCTGACAGAAAAGGTAAAGGTGGACAGCAGGAGCACCATTGATATTACACTGCTGGCTGATTTGACTGCTTTAGATGAAGTTGTTGTGATTGGATATGGAGAAGTAAATAAGCGTGACCTTACCGGGGCTATTAACTCTTTGAATACAGACAAAATCAGAGAGGCCAATAAGGTAAACTCTTTTCAGGCCATTCAGGGGCAGGTTCCCGGAGTTGATATTAAAAGTCTTGGGAATAAACCAGGTAGTGGATTTCAGGTACGTGTCAGAGGCTTCAATTCATTGGATAGAAACGGTGGGAATCCGTTATATGTGGTGGACGGAATTTTTGTAGGGGACATATCCTCGGTTAATCCTGCTGATATTGAAAAGATCGACATTTTAAAAGATGCCTCCGCTACAGCTGTTTACGGATCCAGAGGCGCCAATGGTGTGGTAATCATTTCAACTAAAAGAGGTGAAAAAGGTAAGACCTCTATTCAGTATGATAATTATTTTGGTTTCCGTGAAGCTTACAATTTTCCGGATTTATTTAATGGTGAAGAATTCGTACAGTTCGCGCAGGATGCTGCAGAGGGGATAGGAAACCCGGGTTTACCGCTGGATCAGATTTTTGGTGCGGATGAATTGGAAAACATAAACAATGGAAGGTATGTCGATTGGGTGGACCTTATTCAGCAAAAGGGGTTCCAAACCAATCACACTTTGAGCGTTTCAGGTTCATCAGATGGACTGTTATATAGTATTGGAGGCGCCGTAACTTTCGATGAAGGTACTTTCCCCGGTGAAGATTATACACGATATAATTTACGAACAAGTTTATCAAAAGAATTAAGTAGTGTGGTAGAAGTTGGATTGACCGGATATGCTTCTTATGAATTGCGAAATGAGGGAAGCAGGGAAGGGTTCCGTAGTGCGGTAAGACTGCGGCCTACAGGGAATGTTTTTGATCAAAACGGAGATTTACAATTCTTTCCAACAGTCAACGAAGGCCAGATTACCAACCCCCTATTTGAAGAAAACAACGTAACCAGAGAAACCCGAAGGTTAAAGTATTTTGGGAATATTTTCATCAAGATCAAGCCTTTGGAAGGCGTTCAATTCACAACAACATTTACCCCGGATGTAGAGTTTGGAAGGTATGGTGAATATCGAGGTCTTTTCTCCAAAGCTGTTATTGGCCGACCTTCCAGAAGAAGAGCCATTTACGATAGCCAGAATCGATTGGCCTTCACCTGGGATAATATATTGGATCTGGAGAAAACCATCAATGAGGATCACCATATAAAGGCTAGTCTCATTTCTTCTATCTGGAGCCAACGCTTTGATAGAAGTGACCTACAAGTAAGAAATTTTGCCACAGATGCTTTTTCATTTTATAACCTGAATGCGGGGTCCGATATAAGAGAACGTTCCACAAGATTTGAGAAGGAAACATTAACTGCTTTTGTAGCCCGAGTCAATTACACTCTAAAAGATAAATATTTATTCACGGTCACAGGTCGTTACGATGCTTCCTCAAAGTTAGCTGAAGGTAATCAATGGGAATTCTTTCCTTCTGCCGCTGTTGCATGGCGCATAGGAGACGAAGATTTTCTTGCAGATCAAAATGTGATAAGTGATCTTAAGTTGAGACTTAGTTACGGAGAGGCTGGCAATAACAGTGTTGCTCCTTATTCTTCCCAATCTTTGATAGGAAACTCTTTTTATGTATTTGGTGGTGACGTGGTAACCACTGCTAATGTTACTTCCCTGGTGAACCCTGATTTAACCTGGGAAATTACCAAAGAGGTAAATGTAGGTCTGGACTATGCATTTTTTAACAACCGGATTTTTGGTTCGTTGGATATATACAACCGGAAAAGTGAAGGGTTGATCTTTGCCAGACAACTACCAAATGTTTCGGGTTTTGGCAGTATTATAGAAAATGTTGGTTCGGTAAGAAACAAAGGTGTGGAAGTAAACCTGAATTCAATAATTGTTGATAATGGAACTTTAAAATGGTCTACTTCGCTAAATTTTGCTACCAATACCAACGAAATTCTTGAAATCAATGGAAATGGACAGGATGATGTTGGAAGCAGGTTATTCATTGGGGAGCCGGTCAATATAGAATATGACTATGTCTGGGATGGTATTTGGCAAACAGATGAGTCTGATGAGGCAGAATCTTTTGGTCAGTTGCCAGGTCAGGTAAGGGTAAGAGACCTGGATAATAACGGAGTGATCAACGATCAGGATCGTGCAATAATTGGAAATAACCTGCCTGATTGGACAGGTGGATTGACCAATACCTTGAGTTACAAAGATTTCGATTTTACAATATTCGCTTATACCAGGCAGGGATCCACAGTTAGTTCTTATTTCCATCGCAGTCACGCATGGGATCAGGACAACAGGCCGGCAAGATTCAACGGTTTGAGAACTAATTATTGGACTCCAACCAATCCCTCAAACGAGTTCTACCAACCTGGAAACGGAGGACCTTACCGATCTGTTGTCAGATATCAGGATGTATCATTTGTGCGGGTAGGATACATTACGCTTGGATATAACTTCCCTACCGAATTTCTCCAAAAATTTGGGTTGAACAGTTTCAGGTTTTATTTAACTGCCCAAAACCCTTTCACTTTCACCGACTATGAAGGCTGGGACCCTGAAACAGCAGAACAAAATACATGGGGATCTGCATTTCTGTCACGCACCTTTTTAGCGGGTATCAATGTTAAATTCTAATCAAAAAGGATCATGAAATATTTCAATAGATATAAATACTTCAGTGTGGTAGCCCTGCTCTTTTTGTCGGTTACTGCTTGCGATGATTTTCTGGAAGAAGATAACCTGTCCAGTTTAACCGATAAAAATGCATTTACCGGTCCCGAAGCATTTGATCAGTTAGTTGCCGCCAGTTATAATGCCTTGAGGGATGTCACCAGAATATATGTACTTGATGGAATAGGAACCGACTTATACACCAGAGGAGGTATCATAGCTGGTCAGGATGAATTGAATGACTATGTTAATCTGACCCCAAGCAATGGTACGGTTGCCGATTACTGGAACAGGTACTACCATCTCATCAAAGCTACCAATACTGCTATTACTCGGGCAGATGAGATACCGGACATTGATGCTGCAGATAAATCTCGCGGGCTGGCTGAGATGCTGGTGCTAAGAGCTTATGCCTATTTCAATCTGGTACAACAGTTTGGTGGAGTGCCGTTGGTTTTGAACGAAATCAGAAGTGCTGTTACAGACTTCAGTCGTTCGGATGAGGCTGCTGTTTATACACAAATCATTAATGATCTGGAAGCAGCTGTTAATGATTTACCAACCAATGCAAGCCAACAAGGACGGATAACAAAAGGTGCCGCACAACACCTATTGGCAAAAGTATATCTTGCCAGGGGTTATCAAAGTTTTGGTTCTGCGAATGATTTTACGGAGGCAGCCCAATTGGCAGAAGCTGTAATAGCTGGTCCTTATTCATTGGTATCCAACTACACCGATTTAGTTGATGTTAACAATCAACCCAATGCGGAAGAAATATTTGCAGTGCAATACAATGGCAATGTAATTGAAAGTGATGGTGGAAACAATAGGCATCAATTACTGAAGTTCGGGTATGATGTATACCCCGGAATGGATAGAAGTAATATTTATGGCCGTGCAGGCGGAGGGCTTACACCTACAGAGTATGTATTCACCTTGTATGATGAGAATGATTCCAGGGATGATGCTATTTTTCTTAGGGTACTTTTTGCAGTAGCAGATAAAGATGGTTTCAACAAAGGAGATACCACCATCTTTTTCCCTAAAACGGTCTGGACAGATGCAGAGAAGGCAGCAAAACCCTATGTAGTTTTTAACCCTGACGAACAGTTCGTGCCGGATGGTACGTCGCAACAGCATTTTCCTTTGTTTTTCAAATTTGATGATCAGGCTGCTCCTTATGGTGATAACCAGGGAGGAAGAGATGCTATTCTTTTTCGCTTAGGTGAAACCTATCTGATTGCGGCTGAAGCGTATTTCAAAGCAGGAGATGCTGTTAAGTCCGCTGAAATGTTAACCATTATTCGTCAGAGAGCGGCCAAATCAGGTTTCGAAAATGAATTCATTGTCGATCCCGCTGATGTTGATATAGACTTCATTTTAGATGAAAGCGCAAGAGAGCTGATAGGTGAATCTGCAAGATGGATGGATCTCAAACGTACCGGTAAGCTGGAAGAGCGACTCTATTTGCATAACAGACATGCCCAGCTGAATATGGCTTTTGATGCATCAATACATCTACTACGGCCAATCCCACAGAACGAAATTGATCGAAGTCAAAGAACACTTACTCAAAATACCGGTTATTAATATCTGATTGAAGAAAATAAAATAACAAGCCCTTTTGCCTGAAAGGGCTTGTTATTTTTAAAATTCTTTAATGTAAAGAAAACAGTTCAGAATATTTATTGTTTCAGATGCTTCCCAAAGGCTTTCCAAAAGATGAACATAAACACTGAGACAATCCATCATTAAAGATTGAATAGATAATAGATGAAGATTTCATGGTGTTGTTTCGGTCTGCTTCTCATGATTGTCGTTTTTGGATGCAATCATCAGCAAAACCAAAGTCATTACTTGATTATTGTAGGGTCCAATGCTTCAACAGCTGAAAAACTAGCTGCATCTGATCTTAAGGCAGACCTTGAAAAAGTCACAGACAAGCCTGTCACTATTATTCAGGAAAATGAAAAATTCACTGGAGAGAGTGTTAACTATGTAATTGGTACACCCTTTTCAAATTCCCTTATTACTTCCCTTATAGATGAGAAATCGATCCGCTTGTCCGAAGATTTTCCGGGGCCAAGAGGAGGGATATGGGATAAATCCCAGATCGATGGTGTTGAAGTCATTGTTTTGGCAGGTTCCGATATACAGGGAACTCAATATGCCGTATACGATTATAGCCATGAAGTATTGGGTATCGATCCATTCTATTATTGGACTGGGAAAGAACCTGAAAAAAATCGTGTTGATCCGCTAAACTTTAAAGAAAGAATAATAACCCCACCTAGAGTACCCATTCTTTGTTATTTTGAAAATGATGTTGATGAGCTGGCGAACCTAAAAGAACCTTTACTTGAGTATGACTGGGAATCCTATACCGAGATGATCGATGCGCTTGTGCGAATTAGGTACAATGCAATTCATTTGTTCGATATGCTCGGACGACCGGAGTTCTTTATCAGACCTGCATATAAAGCCATCCGGCCGGACTATGATATTGATATCGATTACATCGAAAAGATGATTGATTATGCTCATGATAAGGGCATGATGGTACAGATTGATATGGCATTGGGGTATAAGATCAATCCTATCAGTGAAGACAAAGCCAGCTGTTGGTCAGAATATAAGGACACCTGGATTGCCACATGGAATTATTACTTTGAAAAAACACCATTAGGGAAAGCAGATATTTTTGCATTAAGACCTAGAAACCAGGTATGGGATTGGGAGTATAAGAGTTCCTGTGATGAGGACAAAGTAGAAGTATTCAATGAAGTCTATGAAGCGTTTGGAAAGGTAATCGATCGACATAACCGGGAAGCAAAAAAATTGGTAATATGCTATGCTGATGGTATGGAGATGTTCAATAACGGATTTAATCCGCCTAAAGATTTCATCATTGCCTGGTCGGATGATGGCTGGGCTGGCTTTGAGTATTTACCGGAAGATACCAAAGGTTATGAATTCGGCACCTATATGCATGCCGGTTTTTGGCTTAATCATACGGTACATGATCCGTATCCTGAAAAAATTGATAGCACGATGAACATGATGTTCGATCGTTATCAGGCAGATCGTTATTGTATGGTCAATGGACAGCAATTCAGGCCATTTCTTCTGAACCTGGAGGCTTTGAGTGAAGTTTCAATGGCACCGGATGATTACGATGGAGAAAAGTTCTATCAAAATTGGACGGAGAGGTATTTTGATAAATCAGTTGCCAATCTTGCTGTTCAAGCCATGAAGTTGCTTCATGAAACACAATTTGATAACAAAGGATATGTTGAGCATTTGTGGGAGATAAGAGAAGCCATCTCTTACCTTTCCAATTCACCCATTGAAAGACCGGGAAAAACACCAGTTTCCTATGACTATGGCAGAGTTGAAAACGATTTGGAACATGTAAAGAGTAGAATGGTAACAATCAGCCGAGCGTTGGAAATAGCCGGGAAAGGACTGAATAATGTAGCAGATCAGGATACTTTTTATTATGATTATGTATATCTCCCAATATTGCTATACTACGATCTACTTTATTTTGAAAGTATTTTACATAAAATGGCCCTGGTAAAAAGAGAGTTTGAATTGACCCAAAAAGAATCATTACTTGAGCAGGCTCGAAAACTCCTGGCAGATTCGAGATCTCAATTAGATACGCTATATAAACACCGAATAGACGGAGATAAAAACCCTAAGTGGGAAACCTGGTATGATCCGGAAAAAAGAAGACCTAATAATGGTTTCCCCACCACAGAAATGTTAAATACCATTGAAGAAGCTATGGTAACAACCTGGAATTCAAATCAAGACAAGGCCAATGATTAATATGAAAAGATCACTTTATGTAATCATGCTGCTGTGGATAATTTGGTTCAGCATTTCATGTGATAACCAAATGAGAAAGCAGGATCCTGAAATGCAAAAACCTCAACCCGTTGATTTGGTTTATCCGTTATTGGATGCCGCCAATTCCAGGTGGTTCTTTTTTAATTCTGCTAGTCGTCCTTTTGGAATGGTCAATTTAAGTCCGGATACACAAAAAGAAGGAACATGGGGCAGTGGCTATCGGTATGATACAGATACGGTTCAAGGGTTTAGCCATATTCACGCCTGGCAACTATCAGGAGTAGAGGTAATGCCAGTGGCCTTTGAGGATGGTGAATCAGCCTCAATTTTTAAAGATCACAGTTCCAAATTTGATCATGCCAAGGAGGAAATACAACCTGGCTATCATATGTTGATGTTGGAACGGTATGGTATCAAGACTGAGCTTACCAGCACTATTCGAGTGGGTTTTCACCGATACACTTTTGTTGATAAAAAAGAAGCGGGTGTATTATTTAACCTGGAAGGGCAATTGGGACCCAGTAAAATAATTAAAGGTGATCTAAAACAGTTTGGGACCAGGGAAATTCAAGGCAGTTTAGTGAATGCCCCCACAAGGCGTAGACCGAAAGAATTTCAAATATACTTTCATGTGCAATTCAACCAGGATATCGATCGATTGTTAAAACCATCTGACCAACAATTAAATAAGGTGATAGTGACATTCAAAGATATTTCGGATGAACCGCTACTCATGAAAGTGGGGCTCTCCTACATCTCCTCAGACCAGGCTGCTAAAAATCTTGATGCCGAATTGGCTCATTGGAATTTTGATCAGATTGTAGCGGAATCTCATTCCCAGTGGAATGACATGTTGAGCAGAATTAAGATCGAAGGAGGTGATGAAAAGGAACAAAGGCGATTTTATACCGATTTATGGCATGCCCTGCAAGGAAGGCGCATTATTAGTGATGCGGATGGTCATTATCCTGATTATACCGGAAAGGAACGACAGATTAAAAGAATTCCTTTGGATGATCATGGAAAACCTAAATTCAATCATTACAATTCAGATGCTTTCTGGGGAGCTCAATGGACATTGAATACACTTTGGCATTTAGTGTATCCCGAAATTTCGGAAGAATTTGTTAATTCCTTATTGCTGTATTATAAAGACGGAGGTTTGATCCCAAGAGGTCCCTCGGGTGGAAACTACACCAATGTAATGACAGGGGCTTCCAGCACACCATTTATTGTGAGCGCTTATCAAAAGGGTATACGGGAATATGATGTAGACCTTGCCTATGAAGGGATCAAAAAAAATCATATGCCGGGAGGTATGATGGGACGATCCGGTTATGAGCATCTTTCGGCCATGGGTGGTGGTTTGGAACATTATATAAAGAAAGGGTATGTCCCATATCCCTTACCTGAGGGTGACTTTGGCTATCATCAGGATGGAGCTAGTCTTACGCTTGAGTATGCCTATCAGGACTGGACCTTAGCACAGCTGGCAAAAGCCTTAGGTAAAGAAGAAGACTATACTTATTTTCTGAAAAGATCTGAGAACTATAAAAATCAGTATAACCCGGAAAGCGGATGGATGCGACCCAAAGATATAGATGGAAGGTGGAAAGTTCCTTTTGATCCTTTTCAATACGAACATGGTTTCAACGAATCGAATGGAGCACAATCATCATGGTTCGTTCCGCACGATCAGCCGGGACTAGCACTATTGATGGGAGGCAAAGCTATTGCCGCGGAACGATTGAATTCACTTTTCGAAAAAGCAAGTGAGCTAAATTTTACAGCCGGAACTTCACATGACCGTGAACTGCATCCGGAATTCACAAGAATTCCTGTAAACTATGGCAATCAACCCTCTATTCAAACGGCATTTATATTCAACCATCTGGATCATCCATACCTGACACAACTTTGGTCACGACAGGTAGCAGAGAAGGCTTTTGGAGGACTTTCTCCTCATACAGGTTATAATGGTGATGAGGATCAGGGCTTAATGGGAAGTCTGGCCGTATTATTCAAAATAGGCTTGTTTCAAATGAACGGTGGTACAGAAGAGGACCCTGTTTATGAGATCGGGAGCCCTTTATTTGATAAAGTAACTTTACATCTCAATCCTGATTATTACCCCGGCGAAAGATTTACGATTTTGGCAAGAAATAATGACAGTCATAAACCCTACATCCAGTCAGCGAGTTTGAATGGGAAAACTTTGAGTACTTATTACTTTAGACACTCTGAAATCATTAATGGGGGTGAATTGTTACTGGATATGGGAGAGGAACCCAATCAGCATTGGGGTTTGCTGGGCGGGAAAGACTAGCAAATCTATCTCAACACCGAAGATCATGTACCTGATGAGGTTGAAAAAATGGAAAGATTGATTCAACCTGTCTCACCATATAATTACCAGCGTTTATTGGAAAATCATGGCCATGATAGGTTATCCGATCATCACAATCTTTGGTAGTGAGGTGTTAAATGCTCTCGCATGTTTTCCCTGAACTGGGCCGGGGTACCATTTTTTAATGTTTCAATGAGATCAAAATGATCGATGTTTCCCTTTTCCGGTTTTTTATCTAGTGTAGCTTCAACCTCCATCATATAATTAAAAACAGGTAAAAGCATCTTCTGAAAACGTTTCAGGGTATCGTTACCCGACATTTCATAAAGTTTGGAATGAAACTCTATCTCATAAGAGAGTCGTACCTTGAGTGAAGCTAACCTGGTATCATTTGCCTCTTTGGTGGCAATATTTTCCAGAATCTTGATATCCTCATCTTTCAGCCGGGCAAAAAGAAGATCACCCATCCCTACTTCCAACACAAGGCGAAGCTCGAATATATTTTTCATGGCTTCGTCACTAAGGATACTTGGATCAAGTACCCGTTCGACGCCACTCAACAGATCCGGTTCTGCCAGAATCATGCCCTTTCTTTTTTTTGACTCAACAATGCCCAACATGCGCAGACGACTGAGTGCTTCCCTGACGATATTTCGGCTTACACCAAGATACGCTGCCAACTCGGTTTCCTTAGGCAACGGGTCGCCGGTTGAGAAATTATTGCTCTTCAGATATTTCATCAAACTTTCTTCAACCTGGTCAGCCAAGGAGGTTGTCTTGATCGGTTGCAGTCGCTTAGAATTATTTTTCACCTTCCGTGTAGTTATAATTTTCGCAATTTATAAATAAAATAAAGCAAAATTTATTAATCCGATTGCCAATCTTTCAACAAATGCATATATTGCAATATGTAATTATGTACTACATAATATAATATGAATTATTATAACATACAAGAATTTGGTGCAAAAGGTGATGGAAAAACGGACGACCATGCTGCCATCCAAGCCGCTATAGATGCTTGCCATGAAGCCGGAGGCGGACGGGTTTTAATACCGGCAGGAAAGACATTTCTATCGGGTCCCTTTAAGTTAAAATCTAATATTGAGTTTTATGTCCAGTCGGGCGCCACATTATTGGCAAATCCTGATGAAACAATATATACCGAAAGTGCTTTTCGGGAAAACAAGGGAGAAGGTACAATATGGATTGGGGGAGAAAACCTGGAAATGGTTACCATCAGTGGAGGAGGTATTATTGATGGCAACGGAACCGCTTTTATGGGTGAGGAGCTGGAAGATGCCTATGAGCTGAAGCCATTTCATATTTTTGACCCGAGGCCTCATATACTCACAATCGTTGGCGGAGACAATATTCGGATCAGGAATGTGAGTTTCAAAAATGCGGCTTATTGGGCCTTGCATCTGATAGGTTGTAATGATGTAGCTATTTCGGATATTACCATATTAAACAGTTTGAAAGTAAGAAACAGCGATGGCATCGACCTCGATCATAGTCGAAATGTAAGGATAAATAACTGCTATATTGAATCAGGTGATGATTGCATATGTTTCAAAAACAGGCGTGAATATGCGGAATTTGGTCCATGTGAGGATATCACTGTAACTGGTTGTACTTTGGTATCCACCTCATGTGCGATCAAAATTGGTTCCGAAAATATGGATCGCATTAGTCATATTACATTTATTAATTGTATCATTAAGAATAGTAATAGGGGTATAGGGATACAGCATCGTGATGAGGGTATTGTATCGGATATAGTATTTTCAAATATGATTATAGAATGCCGTTTATTTTCAGATACCTGGTGGGGGAAAGCCGAACCTATTTATGTTACTGCTTATCCAAGATCTTCCGAAGACCACAAAGATGCCGGCTGGAGATTGCCGGAACACGAAAATAAAGGTCGAGTAGGTTATGTTAAAAATATTACTTTTAGCAATATACGATGCAAAAGCGAAAATGGTGTATTTGTAGGTGGTGAGTGCCCTGAGAAAGTATTTGCAATCAGGTTTAATGATGTGGACCTTGAAATCAATAAGTCTACGGCTTATGAAGGAGGTGTATATGATTGCCGTCCTTGTACGGGCGGAGGTATGATCAAAGGACGTACTTCAGGTTTTTATTTCAGCAATGCCAGTAAAATTTTTGTGAGTAATTGTTATGTAAACTGGGGAACTGAAAAACCTGATTATTTTGGAAATGCCCTGGAAGCAGATAATGTCAAAGGTTTAACAATCGAGAACTTCGAAGGAGAGGCTGCCTTTCCCGAAAAAGAAGATGCCATCAAAATATATGATTCGGAATGGGTGATACAAAAGATGTCTGAAAAGTAGTCCATGCTTGGCTTAGCGCTACCGGATCTGATTGTTTTGCTGCTCTATTTTGGGGTGATCGTGGTGATTGGAATAAGGGCTAGCTTTAATATTAAAGAGGAAGAAGATTTTTTTCTGGGAGGTAGAAAATTTGGAAAATTAGTTTCTACTTTCGCCAGCTTCGGCCAGGCTACTTCTGCTGATGGGCCTGCCGGTGTAGCCACAACTACTTTTAATAATGGCGCCAGTGGTATATGGAGTTCCCTCCTGATGCTTTTTGCCACGCCATTGTTTTGGATCACTTCCCCATGGCTTCGACGCTTACGGATTATCACCATGGGTGATTTTTATTTAGAACGATATGGCTCAAAAAAAATGGCAGCGGTCTATGCTTTGGTGGCCAGTATTGGTATGATGGGCTTATTGTCTGTAGGATACATTGCCGTAACAAAAACCGTAATGGCCGCTACACCTAAACCTGATATAGCACTTACAGTAGAAGAAAAAAAGGAAAAGGCATTTGCCGAAGAGCTTTACCAACTGGAAAGCAGAGATTTTGCCGCTTTGACCCAAGACGAAAAAAGTAAACTGGAAAACCTGCGAAAAACCAAGCCTAGAAGCATTTATTCCTATATCAATGAAAATGTTCTAATATGGAGTATTTGTATTTTGGTACTCTTGTATACAGCTTTAGGTGGACTTGAAGCAGCTTTTTATACGGACATGCTCCAGGGTGTATTTATTATTTTACTATCATTCATTTTAATTCCATTTGCCTTATTCAACATTAATCAAAATTTTGGCGGAGAAGGTGTGCTGAACGCTTTTACACATCTGCATGAACAATTGCCGGAAAATTTGTTTGAAATTTTCGGATCTCCCACAGTGATTGATTTCACGTGGTATTTTATTATTGTAGCAGCCGTTGTTTCTATCGTGACGGTCGTAACCCAACCCAACCAATTGGTAACGGCAGGTGCTGCCAAAGATGAGTATGCCGCTAGATTCGGTTTTGTTACGGGTACATTTATCAAAAGATTGGTTACGGTTATGTGGGGTGTATTAGGCCTGACAGCAATTTTGCTATACCAGGGAACACTCACCGATTCGGATCTGGTTTGGGGCCATGCCACCCGCGAGTTACTTGGCCCGCTGAATATCGGTTTGGTAGGTTTAATGCTCGCCAGTATGATGGCCGCCTTGATGTCCACGGCCGATACTTTAATGATCACGGTTTCGGGGCTTATTGTTAAAAATCTTTACCAGCCATTTGTAAAACCAAAATCCGAGAAACATTATTTATGGGCAGGAAGAATAGCCGGAGGTATTTACCTGATCGGAGCGGCATTGATTACCACCCAGTTCGATGGGATATTACAGATACTTAAATTCATCTGGGAATTCTTTGTGATCTTCGCCGCTGCATTTTGGTTGGGTCTAAAGTGGCGCAAAGCCAATGCCAGCGCTGCCTGGACTTCCATACTGGGAACATTGGCATCATTTTATTTAATACCAGTCCTTTTACCAATATTTGCTCCATCCCTGAGAACCAATGATTATCTGCTCAAACAAACAGATCCATCGCCAATCGAAAGAGTTTACACAGCTAAATCAATGGATGTGGAGGCACGTAATCTGGAGATCATCAACTGGCAGCAAGCTAAAGATCAGGGTAAGAAAACAGGGGAAAAACCAGAGATCATCACCCTGGGTCAAAAAATTGAAAAACACTTCGCTTTACCGCAAAAATCAATCTTTTGGTCTAAAGGCATTAAAACCAATCAAACAGGACAGGCTTATGGAGACGGATATTTATACCTGGAACTGATCCTGTTGGATCGAATTGGATTTGATTTGTCCAGGAACGACTATACCCTAAATGAAACTATCAGATTGCTTATTCGACTCACTTTCCCTTTCGTGGTGCTCATTTTGGTGGCACTATTTACTGGTCAGGATCATAGTGAAAGATTGAAGGTTTTCTATAACAAAATGAGAATCAGGGTCAATCCCAAGGGTAGAGAAGCAGATGAATTGGATTTGCAAAGGGGCCTCAGTGATACCGCAGCGACAAATGATGTCTTGCTTTTCAAGAACTCTTCCTGGGAGTTTTACAGATGGGAGTATAGAGATTGGTTTGGATTTTTGGTTTCATGGGGCATCGTAATTGTCATCATTGCAATTCTTTATCTAGTGGTCAATGTAGGTAGTTAGTACTATCATAACCGTAAGCCAATACCTTTCCCTTTTTTGTTGCAAGTGCCATTCTCCAACGCTTTGTACCGTTTTCAGTGTCTTTAAAAAAATGAATAAAACAGGCCTTGTTGAGTTTTGATGTTGCCTCATTGAAAATCACTCGCTCCAGCTCGACCTGACAAGGACAATTAAATTGGGAGCTGCATCAGAATCTCAATAGTCCGCAAATTTTAAACACAAAAAAACAATGAAAAAGCGTATAATATTTTTCTTATTTCTTATTGGCCTTACAATGGGAGAGATCTACGGACAGTCGAATAATTGGAAGGCATCTTTAGTATATAATAAGGATATCTATAAAAAGAGTGATATCAACTTATCCCAATACACAGGTTACCAGCATACAAAGGCTAAATTTAACTATACATTGGGCATTCAACTGGAAAAGGGGTTCGGAAGATTTGGGATCGCTACCGGATTACAATATGCCAACAAAGATTTTGTAGGTACCTATTATTGCCATGTGTGCGATTTTTTTGCTCCTGTTCTTCCTGAAACAATAAAAATCCGTTACCTCGAAGTTCCGGTACTGGCTAAATATTATGTGCAACTCACCGGAAAGTTTTCAGTGGTTCCACAGGCTGGCCTGACCAATCATTTTTCGCAGGAAAAACCTGAGGCGTCCTATGAAAAATTTGAGACAAAAAGTTTTCAGAGTGCCTTGCTTGGAACCGACCTTTTATTCCAGATCAATGAACAAATGTCGCTTGGTTTAAATTTAAATTACCAGTCACAACTTGGTTCATCTATTGAGAAAAGTGATTTTAAATATAAGAAAACAAGTGTTGGGTTGAATTTCACAACCATCATTAGATAATGATTTAAGAGGAGATCAGATTTGTAAATGATATTGACAGAATTAAGTTTCAGGTTAAAAGTATCAGGTTGCAGGTTTTTGTACTAAACTGCTGAGGTGTTAAAGTTTTTAAGAAAAAAGTCTTTGGATATTTCAGCTTGAATACTTTAACACTTGGACACAATTCCACCATCCTTTCCCCCTACGTTCCGGATCAAGTAAAAAGGACATCAGTGGCTCGAAGCACTATCTACCCAATATCATTAAATGCCTTAATTGTTAAGAGACACAACATTTGGTTTCTAATTAAACCAAGGAAGGTTAATTGAAACCGAAGGTGTCTGATATTTTCAAATATCTGACACCTGGCACAGATTAACCCACCACTTGGAAAGCTTTAAAAGCTATACTTAGTACAATCTGCCCCCAGAAATATTGCTTGATCCCTAAATCTCACCGAAACTTTATAACCGAAATTGCTTAGAAAGGCCTAAAAACAAAAACCGCCCAATAACCGGGAGGTTATGAGCGGTCTCCTTTCAACCAGCTATGGAAAGAAATGTACCCCTATTAACGGGAATGCCTCTATCGGGTTGCAAATTTTTCACTTATTTAGGAAAATATTTTAATTAGGTGTTGTAACATTCAGATTATCAGATTCTAATGCCTTTGAAAAATTATTCTTCAATGATTTTTTGTAATTCATGCATGTCCATCGCATAAAAAAAACCATAAGCTCCATTCGACATATTACCTGTCACATTTCCCGGAGTACTTTGTAGAATATTCACACCTCTCCAGTCGGTTTCCATTAATACAGATCTTTGAAAAGCGTAATGTGCTTCACTCATAAAATATTGTCTTTCCCTGATTAAGGTAAATAGGGGAATGCCAACTATTTCCGTTGTGCTGTACTCAAATAAGGCAGCTGTTTCCAAAGCCGGATGTATCAGGTAAGTTGTATCGCGCGGTTGCCAGTTGGTTCGATCAATGAATCGCTGTGGTATGCTATAAGGAAAATTGTCCTTCCAATCGTCCGGTGTATCATAGTATAATTCATAGATAACGGGCTTACCATTGCCAAAATTCCCGGGTAATTCAATGCTGTAAAACCCCTTATTGTGTTTGCCAAAGAGGAAACGGCCTGGTTCTATGGGCGCAGGGATAACAGGGTCAAAAGGTTCTGAAGCCACCATGGTATCAGTTCCCTGGTAAGACTCCCCATTATAATGAACGTTTAGTGTATAACTTTTGCCTGGTTCGCCTGCTATTTCCTGACTGTAATAATCTCCCGGACTCTTTGTGTCTTCCATGAGCAGGTATGAGTTTTCTCCATCGGAAATGGTGACAACCGCACCCGAGGCCGGATCAAATGAATTTTGTCCGGAAACATTGCCGGAGAGTCCAAGCGTTACAAGATGTTGTTTAAGCTCCGAGGTAATGCCGCCTTCCACAACCAATGTTTTTGTTGAATTTTCTTCCGTCAAAGGATCGATTTCTGTAAGACAACCTGTAGATCCAAGTATTACAAAACATGACAAAATAGATATGACAGATCTTATATGGTATTTTATACGCTCTATTATCTTATAAATATTCATAAAATTCACTGATAGATTTTAGACACTAAAATTTAAAATTGTAAGAAACAGCCGGTACTACACTGAACAGCCAGGACTTATAGGTTTTTTGTATGGATGGATCTTTTACTTTTACGCCCTCGGAATCCAGCTCCTGACTTGTGAAAACCCCTGCAGCATTTTCACGACCATAGGCATTGTATAAAGTAAAAACCCAATAAGATTGATTTTTGGCATTTGGTTTTCTTCTGAATAATGACATAGAAAGATCCAAACGGTGGAAATCAGGTAGCCTTGCATTATTCCTATCGCCATAGACCGGAACAGTCCTCCCTTGGTGTGTAAAAGTTTCGACAGGTGCTGTAATGGCTCCTCCCGAACTATAAACCCAATTGGCACCGAATGTCAATCTTTTATTCATTTCATAGATCATGGCAAAATCCACTTTATGTGGTTTGTCAAAGGGAGCATTATAAGTAGCATCTTGATTTATACCTTCAATCTTTCTTGTGGTTTTAGCATAAGTATACCCAATGTGCCCTTGCAGTTTGCCAACATTTTTTTCTGCGAGTAATTCAAATCCATAGGCATATCCCTTGCCACTTCTGAGCTCCGCTTCTATATATTTATTCATGAGCAGCTGAGCATGATCGACTACTTCCAGCTGATTATTCAAATGCTTATAATAAGCATCCAATGATAGATTAAATCCCCGATCCGGAAATCTTCGATAATAACCTACACTATACTGATCTGCATATTGAGGTTCAATATTGGGATTACTCATCATCCAGTGATCGAATGTCGTGAATGGGAGCATAGTATTGCTGACCAGGTGAAGATATTGGGCAGTTCTGTTATAGGATGCTTTTAAAGAAGTATTTTCTTTCAATTGATAGTTAATAGCGATTCTTGGCTCTATGGAAAAAAAGTTGTGAAATACTCCTTTATGTGAGCCGGAATCAATTACTTGTTGTGCTTCATTGAATTGATAAATGGTTGAGGGACCCAGATTCTGAAATAGGGAAGCTCTCAGACCATATTCGATCTGAAATCGATCATTGATTTTTGTTTCGTTACCAATGTAAAGTGCATGCTCCAATGTGTTAGCATTGGAGAGACTTAATTCAGGAGCCTCGTTTGTTTTACCCGGATTAAGCTTATGAAAGGTGCTATGGACCCCGAAGGTGAGCGTATTGGAGCTGTTTAAAAAATAATCGAAATCCACTTTGAAGCTGTAATCCCTGATCAGTGATTTCCATTTTAAATTATTGTCAACAGTTCTTAAACCCAATTGATAGGCATATTGGCTGTAAATAAGTGAAGTATTAGCAAATAGCCTGTCATTGAATATATGATTCCAACGTAGGGTTCCGGTTTGATTTCCCCAGATAATGGCATATTGCTGAACTTTGATTTTGTTTACATCTCTTCCAAAAAAACCTGATATAAACAATGTATTACGGTCATTTAACCGATAATTGGCTTTGGCATTGAAATCATAAAAGTAAACCGAAGTGTTTTTTGTGGCATCATCAGCACTTAAGGTTTGCCAGATGAAGTCTGCATAAGTCCTTCTGCCTGAAAGTATGATACTGCCTTTATCTTTTACGATGGGAGCTTCAAGTGTAAGTCTGCTGGCTACCAGTCCAATACCCCCCGAAGCCGTAAATTTTTTTACATTTCCTTCTTTCATCCTAACACTCAACAGTGATGACAGTCGTCCTCCGTATTTAGCTGGTATATGCCCTTTGAAGAACTTCATGTCTTTTACTGCATCCTGATTAAATATGGAAAAGAAACCCAGAATGTGCGATGGATTATATATAGGAGCTTCATCCAGTAGGATCAGATTCTGATCTAAGTTTCCACCCCTTACAAAATAACCTGAGGTCCCTTCCGCAATGGTCTGAACACCGGGCAAGGCCTGGATGGTTTTGATCACATCAGGCTCACCTGCAAATGCTGGCATTTTATTGAGCTTTTGCATAGACAAGGAAATAGTGCCATTTTCTGTGCTTTGAATTTTTTGTATGCCAGGATCATCAGTTACTACTACCTCTTCGAGGTATTGTTTTTGGATTGCCAGTGAGAGATTAAGAAGGGTGTCACTTTTCAGATGGAGCTTTAAGGCTAAGTTCTTATAACCCAAATACCGTACTTGTACTACTGTTTGACCTATGGGGAAATTGACCGAATAAAAACCATATCCGTTGGTGCTGGCTCCAAGCATGGTACTTTCATCGAATATCGTTGCGCCAACAAGCCGTTCTCCGGATGACTGATCTGTGATATAACCATAAACCTGAACTGTTTGGTTTGAAGAGAAGGTCTTGGTTTTACTTTTTATTAAAATTTTATTGTTCCGCCAGGAAATTTGATAATCCTTTTCCGGAAAAAGTTTTCGCACAAGCTCTTTTAAGGATATACTACTCCTGTTGATGTCTATTGTCTCTGCCCGGTCAAATGAAATATTTCCATAACCAAATGTATGCCCTGTTTGCTTTTCAATCTGCTGCATCAATTCGCCTTGGGTATATTTTCTTATTTCTAATTGAATTAATTTATTTTTTGGATTTTCCTGTGCGTTTAGCACAATTGGTAACCACAAGACCAAAACCATTAATTTTATCTGCTTCATATTTTTCACTACTTCCCTTATGTTTAACATGTACCTTTCGATATCACCACTTTGTCCTTTTCAATGGTATATTCAATACCGAGTATAAAGGCCAGTGATTCCAAAACTTCTTCCAGGCTTTCATCTTGAAAAGTGACAGTCACTGTGCATTCATTAAGCGCTTTATTTTCAAGGTTAAAGGCGACGTCAAAATGTTTTTCAAGGTCCTTTATGACTGTTGAAACTTTAGTTTGATCAAAGATTAGTTTCCCTGTTTTCCAGGACAGAAAATTTTCGGATCGAAAGGTGTTCAATACAACTGTATTAGAAACTGCTTCGGCTGATTCACCGGGCGAAAGAGATACTTCTTCCTGACCTGTTGAAAATTTCACCTGTCCTGAGATCAAATGAACTTGGTTATGATCGTTCGATTGATAATTGAAAGAGGTGCCTAGTACCGTTACTGTGGAATGATTCCCCTTTACAACAAATGGCTTTGAGGCATCGTGGGTAATTTCGAAATAAGCTTCACCTTTTAAACTTACTTCGCGCTTTTGTTTTAGAAAATCAGAGGATATTTCCAGTGAACTTCGCTGATTGAGCCAGACAACCGACCCATCGGACAATTCGAAGTTTTTTGGTGTTTGCCCTTCGGCCACTGAATAGATCTGACCATTATTTCGACCAGCAAACCAGAATACTACCGTAAGGAGGACAACGCTTGCTGCGGCTACATATCTAAACCAAACCTGTCGAACATTCCTGTCACGTTGTTTCTTTTCAAAGCGGGCCCATTCAAGACCGGGATCTGTTCTCTTAGTAAGACGCATGTCCTTGGAGCGATCCCATATTTTTTTGGAAAGCTCAAAGGCTTTTTTGCCTTCCTTTGTATTGATCCACTGTTCAAATTGCGTCGCTTCTTTTGGATCTAATGGTTCACCTTGGAGTTTCTTTCTTATAATCTCTTGCATGAATACAGTATTTTGCTGTCTTTATTGCTAAGACAAACTGCCTGTTCCATACTCCCGGATTTTTTATAATTATTTTAAAGAAGCCATACCATTTGCGAAAACAGATGTGGAAAGCGATTTTTCTTTGCCTCCAGAAATACCCTTAGATTCTTCAGAGCGATCGATAAATGGTTTTCAACGGTCTTTTTTGCAACACCCAAATAGTCTGCTATCTCCTGATTGTCCAATCCCTCCATTCGGCTTAAAATGAAAACGGTTCTGGAAGTAGGCGTCAGTTGTTGCAGTGCCGATTCCAGCAAAAGATTAAAATCCTCATCAACATCCTTAATTTCCGGCGACTGCTCGTAATGATCCTTGATGTGGTTTGGTTCCAGACTAATATGTTTTCGGTGAGCTTTAAGATGATTGATGGCTTTGTTGACAATGGACTTTTTAAGATAAGATTGCATGGAAGAAGTGATTTTGATCTCCTCCTTCTTTTTCCATAGATGTTCAAATACATCATGCACAACATCATGGGCCGAGGTCTCATCTCTCAATACGTTAAAGCTGAGTTGAAACAACTGATCATAGTGCTCCAAAAAAAGCTTCTCAAATCCCTCTTCAATTGACATAAAATTATTTACTGCTAATCCTTGACCGGCTCGTTATCCGAGCTCATATTCATTAAAGACAATTGTGATTGGAAATGCTCCCTGGATTTCTTGTATTTTATTTCAACAGTTCTTTTAGGAGCCTAAAAACGGCATCTGTTTTATTTGTTCCGACTTGAATTAAAGTTAATGGGGATCTTTTTTATTCAAAAAGAACAATTGTCTGAACGGTTAATTTAAGTGAGCACATATATGAAATCTTTTATTTAGGGAAGATAAGTATGATCATCCAGGATAATATACGAGAGGTTTTATGGAGAGAATGAGAAAGAGTAGGACCTTCTAGTGAATTTTTATTTAAATTACTGCTTTGAAGTGTTTTGGTATTATATGACTGGTTGAAGGAGAAGAAAAGTGTTGATGGCTATTTGAAATATTGTCCTCAATGAATTATGTATAAACGGATCATTCTCATCACCCTATCAACAATCTGTATTTTTAGCAATAGTTTTGGTCAGGCAGGTACCAATGGTAATGACAGGCCGGGAACAATAGCTACGGCTATAGAAAATCCACCGGTGATTGATGGTGAGATATTCGATGATCCTATTTGGAATACCGTAGAACCGATTACCAATCTTACTCAGGTTCAACCGGACAATGGCCTGCCCGCAACTGAAAAGACCGAGATCAGGATTGCTTATACCCCCAGTGTATTTTATGTATCTGTCATATGCTATGACGCTGAACCTGGTAAGCTGGTAGTTTCGGATGCAAGACGGGATGCTTCCTTGGATGGAACTGATAGCTTTCTATTTATTCTTGATACCTACAATGATGGGCAAAATGGATTCTTGTTTGGTACCAATTCCCTTGGAATAGAATATGACGGACAGGTTGACAATGAAGGGCAGGGTAATTTTAACAATAACCGGCAACAAGGTGGTGTCATTGGAGGATTCAATCTCAATTGGGATGCTTCCTGGGATGTAAAGACAAGTGTGGGAGACTATGGTTGGAGTGCTGAATTTGCACTTCCTCTCAGAACGCTTCGCTTTAATTCCGGAGATAATCAAACCTGGGGCATCAATTTTCAACGAAATATCCGTAAGACCAATGAAATAGCTTATTGGGTACCAATACCCATTCAATTTGATATTAAACGACTCTCTCTGGCAGGAAAACTACACGGACTTAATTTAAAAAATCCGGGTAATCTGAAGATCATACCCTATACCTTGGGGAGGATCTCAAAAGATTTCGAAGAAACAGATCCGGAGACGGACCTGGATGGTGAGATAGGTGTTGATGTGAAGTATAGCATCACGCCAAGCCTTACACTGGATCTTACTTATAATACTGATTTTGCCCAGGTTGAGGTAGACAATGAACAAGTAAACCTGGATCGTTTTAACCTGTTTTTTCCGGAAAAACGGCCTTTTTTCCTTGAGAATGCCGGTCAGTTTAGTATTGGTAGTCCCGGAGAGGTGGATCTTTTCTTCAGTCGGCGGATCGGCATTGGAGAAGACGGACAAGTTGTGCCGATCATAGGAGGTATGAGGTTGTCAGGGAAATTGAATAATACCTATGTGGGCCTACTGAGTATGTTCACAGAGGCGGTTCAAAATAGTGCTTCTTCGATCGAACGGAATAATTTTACAGTGGCCCGGGTCAATCACCAGTTTGCTCAGAGGTCAGCGATTGGTGCTGCATTTATGAACCGGGAAAGTATCGGAGGGTTAGATGAGGGGGCCCTGCCTTCGGAAGCGATGGAGTATAATAGAACTTATGCGTTAGATGGTCGTTGGGGACTTGGGAAAAAAGCACAACTTTCCGGCTTTTATTCAAAAACCAAAACGCCCGGACTCAATTCGGATGATCATGCTTTCCGGTTCCAGGCCAACTATTCCTGGAGTGGGCTGATACTGAACTTAGCCTATACGGAGGTGGCTGAGAATTTCAATCCTGAAATGGGTTTCCTGTTCAGAAAAGCTTTTAGGAAACCGGAGTTCCTCATTTTTTACCAGGTGCGTGCCAAGGAAGGGAATAAATTGAATTTTCTGGAATTCCGTCCGCATATTTCCTATCGGGGATTCTGGAATTTTGATGGCTTCCAGGAAACGAGTTTCTTACATATTGATAACCACTGGGTCTGGAGAAATGGTTTTGAAGTTCATACGGGGATCAATATTACCAGGGAGGGTGTCACAGAAGATTTTGAGATCTCCGATGGTGTTTTTGTCAATGCCGGAAGCTATGATCATGCTGAGGCCCAGCTGGTATTTCAGACCAACCCAAGCAAAAATGTCTATATCAATAGCAGACACATCCTGGGAGGATCTTTTGGAGGCAGCCGGTATATCAATAGTGCTACCTTGGGAGTAAGGATAGGCGACAAGTTTAACTCCGAATATACACTTCAAAGAAATGATTTTAGCTTGCCTAACGGTGATTTTGATGCCACTGTTTTTGGTGCCAGGTTATCATATTCTTTTACTCCCAGAATATTTACTCAGAGTTTGATTCAATATAACAGTGTTTCCGAAATATGGTCAGCTAACATACGGTTTGGACTTTTGCAGCAGGCCAATACAGGTTTATTTGTAGTCTACAATGAAACCAGAGGAGCTTCCGGGATTTTAAACCGTAGCTTTACCATTAAATTTTCCAAAGTATTTGATGTAATCAAATAACGCGCGACACTACCGAATTCAAAGTTCCAGATCATCCAGATCAAAAGTGATGGGGTTTTCAATTCTCAAATTATTGTCCTCGTACGACTGAAAAAATTTTGATAACTTTTTATACCTCATTTCCTCCATGTTTTGAGCTTCTGCTATGGAAAATTGTCTGTTCTTCAACTCACCAAAAGGAACTTCTTCCCTTATCAATACAACCCTTCCGCCAATAGGAAAACCAGCCGTGGATATACCGGCAAAAACTCCTGTCAAAACCTTTGGTTTCTCTCTGGAGCCAATCCTGTAGATATGTAAAAATTCCTTTTCATTATCAGCTGAAAAATTACAAAACAAGCAATCGTTCTTCAATCTGATATGACCTTTATACCGTTGAGACGGTCCCTTTAATTCGAAATGCATTTTATGATCCCCCTCGTAGATCCGTACCGGTGATTGATATATAACACTCTCCTTCGTATTTCTCCTTACATAACAATACCAGCCAGATTCACAACTTTTTAGGATTGGATGGATCGGACTTGACAAGGTGGATTGGAACTGTTCAAAATTTCTGAAACCAATTGATCTGCAAATTGAATTTAAGTAACCCTGGTTAGCCGATATGGTTTGATCTCCATCTTTAAGTGAATTTTTAGAGGGGCGATAAAGATTTTTATATAGATAATCTTCTGTGATTCTGGCATCCCCGTCTTTTCTATTTTCTTCCAGGTATATACTCAGCTCACCAAAGTTGCCGTGTTCCAGGCCTAGATCGGCTTTTTCAGCAGCTTTTTGCAAAAGTGTCAGCACATCATTTACATCAAATTCCATTGTCGAAATCTAACCAGGAAAAATCAGGAAAACAAAGTACCAAACTGAGAAATCAAAATATTGGAATGATCAAAGTTCTCACCAGCATTTTGAGAACTTTAATACAGAATTAATTCAAAGGCGAGTATTTGAAAATGATGATCATTCAACCCGGTAAAATTCAAGTACTTTTTGGTAAAACAATGTAAAACTGCCTGTACGAAGTGCAATACACACTGAAATCATGATAGTCGAACAATGCATTGTATCATGATTGAAATGAATTGTTTGTAGGATCCTCGGTGGTTATAAAAAGCCTTTACATCAAGTTTTTCCTTCATGCTAAAACCGGCCTCAGGTTTATTGTGGTTGGGAATGACCAGACTGGTTTTAGAAGAAGGATCCCTTCCCGGCCATTTATTGGTCCCTCGGCGTATGTTGATTTTTCGGTAATATTCTTCCTTGATTTTCAATGACTTAGGTATGAAAACGATCTGAGGAAGGGATCTCTATGCTTGGATTTCAGCTACGCCAGGGGGTATGTGAAACCTCAAAAATTAGAAATCATGAAATCCTTGAAGATTGTTTTTATACTACTTTTTGGTTTGTTTTTAGCAAGCTGTTCAGATGAAGTTGTAGTACCGGATTCTAAAGTAATTGAGAAATCGGAGCAACTCACAGATGAAGAGGATGAAGATCCTATAATTATTGAAAATGGGAAAAGTACTAATAATGGAGGTTAGAGTGAGAATCCCTTACTATTGAAGATCAATTATAAGTATCTTTCCAATGAAGCTACTTGAGGAATACCTCAAGTGGCTTTTTTTTTGTAAAATTTCCTTTATTTTCGACATAGGTGTACCAGTTTTTGATCCATTCTGACCGCAACTATGAAAAAGGCAATTTTATCTTCAACCATTATTATTTTTTCCTTATTTGGTTGCCATAAAAAGAAAGAAGATTATCAGAGTGCTTCTTTCCAAAGAATACAGAATCTGATAGCTATCGCGAGTGACATTCCTGCTGAAGAAGCAATTGACAGCCTGAGATTGGCATTAACATTAGTAGAGGATCCAATTCATGATAGTATTATTGGAGAGATCTATAATAAATTAGGATCTAGGTATATAAGGTTAAAAAACTATGATTCCTCCCTTATTTATTTTCAAAAGTCCTCAAATATTTATCAATCATTTTCCGACAGTGCTGGAATTGCTAAAACATTCAATAATATAGGCGCAGTGTTTCAAAGGTTGAATGTCTATGACAGTGCGTTCTTCTATTACCTTCAAGCTGGCGATTTATATAAAATTTTAGGGGATAGTGCAAGAATGTCTATTAGCTATAGAAATTTAAGTACGGTGCTAAGAAGAGCCGGAACTTATGAACGGGCGCTTAAGCTCGTTTTGAATTCATTATTGATTTTGGAGGAAAGTAATAATCCTGCGGTCCTTTCAGACTGCTATACCACTGTTGGAAACATTTATAAAGACATTGAAGACTTCTGGGAGTCCATTGTCTATCATCGGAAATCGCTGGAAATATGCGTTAGAATTAATGACAGAGATGGAATTGCAGAATCATATAATAACATTGGTACTGCATATCAACGCCTTGAAGCGTTAGATTCTGCTTTGTTCTATTATAACCAGGCCCTGAATATTAAAAAAAGCATTGGAGATTCCGGTAAGTTGGCTTCAACAATTAACAATATAGGAGAGATAAACTTTGAGATGGGTAATTTAGAAATTGCAGAGTCTAATTATTTAGAATCTCTGGAATTAAAAAAAAATGCCCTCGATCAAAAGGGAATTGCTGTTACTTCTATTAACCTCGCAAGACTTTACATCTTACAAAAGAGACATGACCTTGCGGCCAACTACTTAGATAAAAGCATAGAAATATCGAAAGAAACTAAATCTCTTGAATATCTGCAGCAGGCATATGCATTGTATAAAGAGCTGTATATTTCACAAAAGAGGTTTGGAGAGGCAATTCATTATTATGATTTGCAAACTCAGATACGAGATAGTATTCTCAATGATGCAGTAAGGAAAGAGGCGATGAGATTACAAAAGGAGTATGAGATTGATAAAAGGGAACAAAAAATAGCTTTCTTAAACAATGAGACCATTCTTCGAGATAAGATCATTGAATCACGCAATACTCAGATTACAATGTTGATCATTGTTGGAATATTACTTTTACTTTTAGTGGTAATATCCTTCAATCTATATCTTCTAAAAAGGAAAGCAAATCAACGGATCGAAACGCTTATGAGGGAGCTCCACCACCGGGTGAAAAATAACCTGCAGATTCTGTCTACATTATTGAGTCTTCAATCTGAAAAGCTAAAAGACAGTGAGGCTAAAAGGGCTGTTAAGAGAGGTGAAAACCGTGTGAACGCCATGGCACTCATCCATCAGAACCTATATTTGGATGATAAGTTATCCGATATAAATATGAAAGAATATATTGGTAAATTGATCCAGAATTTGAGAACATCTTATGGTTTTTCAAAAGAGGAAGTACAATTGAATGTTGATGTGCAGGATCTTAATTTAGATGTAGACAAGGCCATACCGTTAGGACTCATTGTAAACGAATTGGCAAGCAACTCCTTCAAATATGCTTTAGTTGATAATCCGGATCCAATAATTAATATCTCTTTGAAGCAACGTGAGGACAAGAAACTGGAGTTGAATATAGCTGATAATGGTACCGTTAAAAAGGATCAATTAGAACTTGAAAATGCCGAATCTTTTGGTTTGAAACTGGTACAATTGCTGACTAGACAACTGAAAGCCTCTTTAAACATTAACACTGATCATGGAGTCTCCCATCAACTTATTCTTTGATCTAATTTTTTTGAATGATGCAGACTGTGAATATTTTAATTGTAGAAGATGAACTTTTAATTTCGGAAGACATAGCAACCAAATTAAAGAAGGCAGACTATGAGATCGTAGGACAGGTAGAAACAGGAGAAGAAGCATTGGAAATAGTTAATGAAAAAGAGCCTGATCTTATAATCATGGACATTCATTTAAATGGAAATTTAGATGGCATAGAGACAGCTGCCAAAATAAAAGAGCATCACAATTTACCTATCATATATTTAACTGATGACAGTCGTTCCGAGACATTGAAAAGAGCCGGAAAAACAGATCCAGAAAATTACCTGGTAAAACCTTTTATGGAAAACCAGTTACATGCTGCCATTGAATTGGCCTTTCAGCATTCAAGCCAAAACCAATCCAAAGGATCATTGGAACAGGAATACTATCGCCTGGATCAAAGTATTTTTGTCAGGGACAAAGAACGTTTTTTACGGATCAATGTAGAAGACATCATATATATGCAGGCTGCAAGGTCATATTGCGAGATCGTTACCAAAGAGAAGACCTTTACCATTTCGGAAAATTTGAACAGCGTGAGCATCAATTTTCAGGACGCCTTTTTTGTCAAGATACACCGCTCCTATGTGATCAATATGAAGAAGATCACAGGTTTTGAAGGAAATATGGTGTATTTGAATGATGAAAGATTAAGCATCAGCAAGGCTTATCGAGACGATTTTTTTAGAAGATTGCGCGTGTTGAAATAACATGATTCGTTCGGAAACCAATTCCTACAATTCGGAAACTATTTGAGCTATTTGGGAAACTAGATTTTCAATCCAATGAATTAACCTTTCATTAGGGGTTTTATCTATAATTCGGGAAAAAATGTTAGATAAACCTAAAGTCTTTATCTCCCATGCTGTGGAAGATCAGGTCGGTATCGTCAATAAATTGGTAAAGGAATTAACGAAAAATGACATTGACGTCTGGCACTCCGGTGAGGACTTGTTGGTTGGTGATGGTATTGCAGAAAGTATTAATAAGGGTATTAGAAGATCGGATTTTGGCATTGTGGTCATGAGCCCAAAATACCTCCAGGCCATATGGGCCAGGATGGAATTGGAAGCGCTGTTTGCTTTGGAATCAACACAGAAAATCAAGATCCTGCCGGTATTTCATAAAATTTCTCCTGAAGAGGTAATTGATCAATACCCTCTATTGGCCGGAAGGTTTGGGATCTCCACCAAACAGAAGCTGGAAACCCTGGCAGGTAAACTTGAAAACATTATTCGAATGGGGAGGAGGCCTGCTCCAAACCCAATTACAACGACCAGGTCAAAGCTCCCTTTTATGATGATGGCGGTAGTAACACTATTGATGGCCATTAACACGATTTACAATATTGACCATTTAAAAGCAGAGGGTCCTGTTTCAAATACTGAAAACCTGCTCAATGCAATACCTGGCACATTTGATTTATGTTCCTACCAGGTTAAATGGTTATGGAATCCAACGATGCGACAGCATTTAAGACCACAAGAGTTGAAGGATTTGTTACCAACGATTGAGGTTCTTGAATTTGTAAGTGATTCAACGGTCAAAATTACTTCAACCTACAAAATAGAGATAGGTATTGAAGAAAAATATTGGCATTGTAACCATAAAAGAGACTCACTCAATAAAGCTTCAAAGAAAACCAAGGTTCATCAACCCAATACGCTAATGAGTATTTTCGGAAAGACAGTGGACGATTAAAGTTACACGGAAGAAAGAGAATCATGATAATTCATTCGGAAACCAGAACCTGTCATTCGGAAACTATTTGAAGTCATTCGGAAAGAAATTTAGTCTTTTTTTTAAAATGCTCTTTGCTTTGACACGAATAGTAGTTACAAGGTTCGACGGTAGATGCGCTTATTAAAATACAAATTTATGGGCCCTTTTCAAGATCTTAACCCCATACAAAATGATTCAGGTGTCTTCGTAGTGACCTGCATAAAAGATGGGGTTCCGACGATCGTAGATATCGGGGAGTGCAAGGATCTGAGACAACAACTACAAAACCATGATCGTCGTGATTGCTGGTTGATCAAGTGCAGAAATGGTGACATGAGTTTCTTTGTGAAATACGCAGGATACAGCCGACATAAGATAGATGAAGAATTGAGAAATTATTATGGCAATGGAAATCTTTGCCGCGATAATGAATAATATAACAATGGATAAAGAAGGGGTAGGAAAGGTTCCCTTTTATACAGCTAAATAATGAAAGTTATGGAATTCAAAGTGATCCCGTTTTACGCTAACATTAGCGACAGAGATGCTTCTAAAAAGGTAGCAGATCGATTTGAAGAATTGATAAATAGCCAAAGTCTGGCTGGATGGGAATATGTAAAACTGGAAAATGTGACTTCCAATATTAACAACGGAGGTTTTTTCGGATGGGGAGTAAAGTCTCCCAAGACCATTCATTATCAACTGGTTGTTTTTAAACGCTGAGACCGACTGATAATGTTGAATCGTAAGTTTTAATTCATGATGAATTTAAGATTGTTAAAAGAGATATCGACCACATATTCTATATCTCAAAGGAACAACGCGATAGAAATGATACAACCCACTGGAGAAATGTTTGTCTAATACCATGCAGTTTATGCTGCATACCTTCCTGGTGGGCTCGCGATGTTGCCTGCCACTGAAGGGTTGCCATTATTTATGAACCGACCGAGGTCCATTTAATGAAGTGGCAAAAAAAAGGCATCCAATTTTGGATGCCTTTACTCTTTACAATAAGATATTTTATTACTTATCCGATTTTAGCAATCAGGTCAGCAGCTCTGTTTGAGTAGCCGGCTTCATTATCGTACCATCCTACAATTTTCACCAAAGTGCCGTTGGCAGAGGTAAGTCCTGCATCCAGGATACAAGAGTGAGGATTTCCAATGATATCGATCGATACGATAGGATCTTCCTCGTATTGAAGGATTCCTTTCAAAGGACCTTCAGCAGCAGCTTTTAACGCGGCATTTACCTCTTCAGCAGTCACTTCTCTTTTAACAACAGCCGTTAGGTCTGTCAATGAACCATCGGGAATTGGAACCCTCATGGCGATACCATCCAATTTGCCTTGTAAGTGAGGCAATACCAATCCTACGGCTTTCGCAGCTCCTGTAGAAGTAGGAACGATGGAGTAAGCAGCGGCTCTGGCTCTTCTAAGATCTTTGTGCGGTGCGTCCTGAAGTCGCTGATCAGCGGTATAAGCATGAATTGTTGAAATATATCCTTTTTCAATACCAAAGCTATCATCCAACACCTTTGCCATAGGGGCAAGACAGTTGGTGGTACAAGATGCATTGGAAACGATGGTTTCAGAACCGGTCAAGGTATCCTCATTCACACCTAATACAACTGTTGGGATATTGCCTTTCGCAGGAGCAGAAATTACCACCTTTTTGGCTCCCGCCTGTAGGTGTCCGCCAGCACCGGCTTCGTCTACAAATCTTCCTGTAGATTCAAGCACTACATCTATACCCAGGTCACCCCAGGGTAATTTGCTCGGATTAGGCTCCTCGTAAATTTTAATTTTATTTCCGTTAACAGTGATACCTTCATCGTCAGCGGTTACGGTACCATTGAATTTTCCATGCACGGAGTCGTACTTCAACAAATGTGCAAGAACAGCGTTGTCGGTGAGGTCATTGATAGCGACAACATCAACATTGTCATTTTCAAGTAAAGTCTTGAAAGTCAATCGACCTATCCTTCCGAAACCGTTGATCGCAACTTTAATCTTAGACATTTAACATTAGTTTATGTGAAACGAAAATTACACCGCAAATGTAATATTCCTGTTAACTAAATCAAACTTAATTTCAAGCTCTTAAAGCACGGATTTCTTACGTTCAAACACCCTGTTCAAAGACTTTTAATTACAGGTTAAAAGAGGTGCATTGAAATCAAAATTTTGGAATAGATCGAAGATCCATTGTAAAAATGTTAAAACCGCTATTTAATTAATAATTATGAATTTTGAGTTTTGAATGGGTTTAATAATTACGAATGATGAATTACGAATTACGATTAGTGTAAAATTCATTCAATCCTTTTTAAACTTTAACACTTTTAGAGTTATTACTTTACGTATAACTGATATTTTGCTGAAATATCAATGAATGATTCATCAATCTTTCAATAGTTTTATGAAAGATTGTTTTTTTGAAAATACTTCGATTGATTCTGTATGAAAATTC
>JAUJEA010000021.1 GCA_030442035.1 Splendidivirga corallicola | reverse complement strand
ATCTTTAAAGACTATATTTGAACTACAAGACATACTCCAAGATAACAATCTTGGAGGGCGGAGGTAGCAATACCTCCGTTTTTTTTTCAAAACCACAAAAAAAGACTGCCCTTTTGAGACAGCCTCTTTAGGTGAGGTAAGGCCCATCAATCTCCCAAAGATTTTTCTCTGATAGCTTTAAATTCAGAACCTTCTTTCCATTTCGGAAAGTTGTCCTCATTCGCAATTTTCTTACCGATCTCAAAAAATAACTGCACATCTTGAACAATACCCTCAAGGTCCCAGGAAGGGTCAAATTCATCTGTAGGTTGATGATAGTCATTTGCCCGGTAATTTGCATTTTGCTCTTCTGCCCATTCCTTACCTTTCTCTTCACTATCGTGCCCTCCTTTGGCATAAAGAGCCGGTATGCCTATTTTCGCAAAATTAAAGTGATCAGACCTGAAGAAAGAGCCTGCCCCGGGATTAGGGTCAGGGATTATATATCTTCCCTGTTGCTCTGCCACAGCTTGAGCATAATCATCCAATTCCGACTGACCATAGCCGATAATGGTAAGGTCCTTCACTTTTCCCATTGGAATAATGGCATCAGTGTTGAGGTTGGCAGCTGTTTTTTCAGCGGGAAAAATAGGGTTGGCTGCATAATAGGCAGAGCCTAATAAGCCTTGTTCTTCAGCAGTTACGGCAATGAACAAAACCGATCTTTTTGTTTTTTGTTCAAGCTTGGTGAAAGCCTCCGCTAACTCTATGATATTGGCAACACCAGTGGCATTGTCGACAGCACCATTATAAATAGAATCGCCCTCGGCATTGGGAGCACCTATACCAAAATGGTCCCAATGAGCACTATAAATGATACACTCATCGGCTCTTTCACCTCCCTCATACAATCCAACAACATTATTCGAGGTAGAAGTATTAATAGTATTGGTCAAACCAAGCGACATTTGCTGATTTAATGAAAATGCCTTGAAATCCCTCTTTCTAGCCTCTGCGGTAAAATCATAATCTTTATAACCTGCATTGGCAAATATTTTTTTAGCTGCAGCTAAAGATATCCATCCCTCAGCAGCACATCGTGACATGTTATTGTCATCAGCCTTTAGGTAAAGATTAGCTCCGGTCCATCCTCCTTCAACCACTTGCCATGGATAGCTTGCAGGTTCAGTATCATGTATGATCAATATGGCCTCGGCACCCTGCCTTGCTGCTTCCTCGTATTTATAGGTCCATCTGCCATAATAAGTCATTGCTTCTCCCTTAAAGAAGTCATCATCTCCCGTTCCGAACCCTGGATCATTCACCAACACCACAACCGTTTTACCTTGCACATCCAACCCTTCATAGTCATTCCAGTTATATTCTGGTGCTACTACACCAAAACCGGCAAACACCATCTCCGAATTTTCAATATCAATGGCATCCTGAACACGTCTGGTTAGTGCTACAAACTCCTCTTTGAACTTTAAGTTCAATGGATCTTTTCCTCCTGATATTTTCATGTCCTCCGTGATTGTCGCCTCAATTTCCACTAAAGGTACTTCCTGAAAGTAACTGTCACCATTACCTGGCTTTATCCCCATCTTCTCAAATTCCTCTTTGATGTAGTTGATGGTTGCAATTTCTCCATTCGTAAATGGTTTTCTTCCTTCAAATTCGTCAGATGCCAATTTGGAAATTCGTCTGGCAAGATCCTCCTTGGTGATACTTTCTGCAGGATCCTTGGCTTTTTCGTTGGGTTGGCAGCCTACTATTACCAAACCACAAATAAGTATGAATGAATAATAAAGTGATTTCATCATCATCGAATATTGGTTTATGAATTGTTCTTAGAATCAATCTCCTAAGTTAGAATGTTTTTCCAAAACTCCAGCAGTCTAAAAATGTTGAAACGGTTGCTTACCAGGATTCACGGTTATGAATTATAAGTTTTGAATTTTTAGTTTTCAGGTGAGATTCTGCTTCAAGTCCACTTTACCATTAGGATTAGGGTATAGCTAATATCTTCAGGTCTTCTAATATTGTAAAAGGACTCAATAGCAGTCTGTCATTTTTGAAGGTTGTTTATTCATCACTAATACTATTGATCATGCAAAAGCTTGAAGGAAAAATATATTCAATATTTGCCTTAAGTGCTATTTTAATCCTACTTTCCAATTGTTCCGGTGAGCGACAAGAAAAGATAAAAGAGCAGCGCCCTAATATCGTATTCATTATGAGCGACGATCACGCAAGCCGGGCAATCAGTTGCTATGATGGCACCTTGAACCAAACACCCAATATTGATAGGATTGCCAGTGAAGGTGCCATATTTACAAATAGCTTTGTAGGAAATTCCATCTGCGGCCCAAGCCGGGCCACAATGATCACCGGTAAATTCAGTCATAAAAATGGCTTCCTCGCTAACTATAGGTCCAAATTTGATGGTTCCCAACAAACACTACCCAAATTACTAAAAGCCAACGGTTACAACACGGCCATCGTAGGAAAATGGCATTTGGGAACTACTCCAACAGGCTTTGATTATTGGAATGTTTTTCCGGATCAAGGGGATTATTACAATCCGGATTTTATAGATAATGGGGATACGGTAAGGCTCAATGGGTATGCAACCAATTTGGTCACGAATCTGGCCATTAATTGGTTAAATGAAAAAAGAAATCCGGATCAGCCCTTCATGCTTTTTGTGCATCATAAAGCGCCTCACCGCAACTGGATGCCGGACACGGCAAAATTGGATATGTACGATGGCCATGAATTCCCACTTCCCTTCAATTTCAAAGGAGATTTTAGTGATAGAGGCAAAGCCTCAGCCGAAGCAGATATGGGAATATGGAAAACCATGTCGTGGAGTCACGATATGAAATTCACCGACTATCCAACGGAATGGGAACATTATAAACCAGATGGAGAATGGCATGCAAAAAGGTATCCTCAAGTCGAACTCGGACGCATGACATCAGCACAAAGAGCATTATGGGATGATTACTATGAATCACGCAATGCAGAAGTTAAGGAAGGTCTGAAAAGCGGCGCTACTTCTTTGGAGGAACATATCCAATGGCGTTATCAAAGATACATGCATGATTATCTGGCAACCATTTCTTCAGTCGATGACAATGTAGGTAGATTGCTGGATTACCTGGAAGCCAATGGGCTGGATGACAATACCATTGTGGTATACACTTCAGATCAAGGTTTTTATTTAGGGGAAAATGGCTGGTTTGATAAAAGATTCATGTATGAACAAACACTTAGAACTCCGTTTGTTATGAAGTATCCCGGCCAAATTAAGCCAGGTACCAAAGTTGACAAGTTCATTATGAATATAGATTACATGCCAACCTTGCTAAGCTATGCAGGCGTCGGTGTTCCACAGGATATTCAAGGCAGATCATTTCATACATTGCTGAATGAACAACCAGTGAGCGACTGGCGTAATTCAATATACTATCACTACTACATGTTTCCAGGCACACATTCTGTGAAAAGGCATTTTGGAGTACGTAATGAACGATACAAGCTGATCCGTTTTTACCATGATATTGATGAATGGGAGCTTTATGATCTTCAGGAAGATCCTAATGAATTGAAGAACGTCTACGATGATCCCAACTATCAGGGCATTGTTGCAGAAATGAAAGAAGTCTTAAGAGCCAATCAGGAACAATATGAAGACTCTTATGAATTGGCCATGGATTATTTGGAAAACAATAGATGGTAATTGAGCTTTCAGGTTTTAGGTTTCAGGTATCAGTTTTTTATGAACTGTTTTTAATCATATTACCATAGGGATAACAGATGTCAATTTTTAGTTTTTGGTTTTGAATTTTGAGTTAAAGTCCCGGCACACTTTATCTGGCTTGCTTTTATGAATGTGAACTTAGCCACTTCAACACCTTAACACAGTTCCACTAACATTTGCTCCTAATCTCCATAGATAGTTAAAAGCCCTATAAGTATAGACATTAATATAACTTCACTGAAGGTGATTAATTGGGACTAGTAAAAACAAGAATAGATTAATTGAGCATTAGTGCATTATTCATCTCTCAATGTATTAGCAGGATTTAGCCTTGCAATCCTGTAAGTCACAAGATTGACTGATACGATCCCGATAATCACCAATAAAATCGCTCCAAAGACAAACAGATAGGGAGAAATACTGATCTTGTATGAGAAGTTCTCCAACCATGACCTCCCCCACCAAAGGATCACCGGGACAGCAATTAGTTCTCCAATAATAATTAACTTGATAATAGAGCCCGCCTGTAAGCTTAATATCTGCAAAATAGAAGCTCCCATCACCTTTCGAATACCAAACTCTTTAGACCGTTGTTGAGCACTATATGCCGATAAGCCAACAATGCCCAAAAGCGCTATGAACATAACAATAAAGGAACCAGTCATGAATATTCTTTGATAAGATCTATCAGCCCTGTACCGTACCTGCAAAAGATCGTCCAACAGATTAAGGGTCATCTGGGCGGTTGGTTCGTATTTCTTATGAAGATCATCAATATAGGTATAGAGCTCCAAATAATCATAGTAAGGATCAAATTTCATAGCGATATCATCGATCCCTGAAATTGGATTGGTAATATAGCCAATAACCAGGGGAGATATTTTCTCATGCAGGGATAAGAAATGAAAATCCTTCACAATACCAATGATGGTACCTTCCAGTTCATCAGGTTCATTGATACGAATTGTTTCACCAATAATTTCCTCCATCCTTCGATCAGGATAAACATTTTTTGCCAACGATTCATTGATCAAAAAACTGGTAGAATCAGCTATCGGATTTCCGCTGAAATCTCTGCCAGCCACCAAATCAAGATCAAGAACCGATAAAGAAAATTCATCAAAGCCATAAAAGCTACCAACAAACGGATGCTCCGGATCGCCTCCATCAGTGATATAATCGATCTCCGACGGTTCTCTGAACCCGCCAACCATAGTGCTCAATCCTGAAACTTCACTGATCGCAGGATGAGCCAATAATGCTGCTTTCAGGTGATCATAATTTTGTCTTACACCCCCACCATTTATTTCCATGACCAAAGTTGTTTCTTTGGAAAAGCCCAATTCTTTCTGATTTACAAATTGATTTTGATGGTTAATGATCATGGTCAATACAATCATGATCATCGCCAACATAAATTGAGCTGTCACTAAAACATTCCTAAAGCCTTTATGATCGTTTTTTCTAACACTCAACCAGGTTACCAGTTGTTCACTGGCTTTCATTTCCATGAAAGCCGGATAAGCTCCCGACAACAACCCTGTCAACACCAATACCGGAACAATCACCAACGAAAGGTTGATAAGTACTTGCATATTGATGGTAAGCTCTTTCTCCACCAGGAAGCCAAAATGAGGAAGTGCGAGGAAGAATAGAACTAAGGCCAGCACACCTGACATGAAGGTAATTAACAAAGATTCGGTCATCACTTGTCTGAATATTTCCCACCTTCGTGCTCCAACACAACGTCTTACACCAATTTCCTTTAGTTTGTTTGTCATTCTGGCGGAAGACAAATTAGTATAGTTTATAATAGCGATCACTAAAAGAAATACCGCAATGACGGTTAGCGTATATATTTTGCTTTTATCTCCTTGAGGCACTCTGGCTACATTGAACCTCACAGGTGTTTCATTCAAATGAACCTGAGCAATATTTTGCAAATAATAAGGTCGTACTTCCCATTCATTGCCTTTATATTTGGGTAAGATAGTTTGTAGCGTAGCCTCAAGTTCCTCCATAGGCTTATCTTCATCTACCAATACCATAGTAGCACATGGATGCCCTTCCCATGAGTTGAACCAGGGGATAAAAACTGGATGCACATTTTCGAAGAACCTATTGAAGTACGGCTTCAGTACCATATCAAAAGGCATATGAGTATAACCAGGTAAGTCTTTAATCACAGCTGTAATGGTATACAAGCCATAGCGATCTACGTTCATTATTTCCCCTATTATATCAATAGTACCAAAGTATTTTATTGCCAGTGATTCTGTGATAACAGCTGACATTGGTGTTTTTAGAGGATCTTTATCACTTCCCATTAAGAATTGTTGATCAAAAATCTGAAAAAAATTTTCGCTAGCCAATATATAATCACTTTCGTAAAAGGTCTTTCCATTGGCCTCCACCCAGCCATCGACTCCAGGCCAGACAGTTGCAGCCTCTGCCACACCGGGAATCTCATTCCTAATGGCCTCAGCCAAATGAATGGAGGTCATAGCCATATGTTCCACACCACCAGGATGTTCTTCTATTTGCACGACACGGTATATCCTGTCTTTCTTAGGATAGAATGTGTCGAACTTATATTCATTGATCAGGTAGGTAGCAATCAACATGAAAGACAGTAATCCCAGCGTAAGTGCTGAAATAGCTATGACCGAATAAGATCTTTCACGCTTCATTCTCCTGACGCTGGTGATTAGGTAATTTATATAAAGGTCCATTGACAAAAAATCTTTAATAGGTCTTACTTTTCTTTTAAATGCATAGGGTTTAAAACAGCGAATCACATTGATCCAAAACCTCAATTTTGCTCTTCGTTCTCCCAAAGTGTTTATATCACGGTAGAAAAGCTCCTCCAGATCTCCTTCAATCTCTTCTAATCTTCTTTCGGTACAGTACCAGCTTAAGAATCTTAAAGCCAATTTTGGCGGTAATGTATTATGGTTTTGCTTTTTCCCCATTTATTAATTGTCAAAGCCAAAATTGAAAGCTATATCCGGAATCTGATTCCTGAGTTTCAATCTTATGTCCATCGTTTCATCAAGCGCTTTTTTTCCTAAAGAAGTAATGGTGAACTTTCTTTTCCGTTTCCCACCCCTGGTTGCCGAAGCCTCTCCTAGTCGAGAGTCCAGATATCCCTTACTTTCCAGCCGGTAAAGTGCGGAATGTACAGCACTGATATTAACGCTACGGCCCGTCTGATTTTGCAACTCATCACAAATGGCAACACTATAGGCATTATCATACAGTACTCCCACAGTGAGTAGCACGATCTCTTCGAATTCACCGAGGTTTTTGCCTTTCATGATTTATTTTTTTCATAAATGTAAGGAATATATTTTACTTACAAAAGTGAAATATATAATTGTTTGTTTTTGACTCATTCTGGCACTTTTTTTATTTAATCTTGGGTTGAGTAATGGATTGAACTCTTTTCCAAGTCTTCATAGTTAAACCTGGAAATTACCTTTGAAAAAGACGCACATTATCATTGCTTACTTTGCCCTGATTATTTCACTTGGTTTCACAAACTGCAGTAAGTCAGAGCATGCACAAAAAGCTTTTGAAAGAGCGCATAATCTTCTCCCCTCTCCCGAAAAACTAGTCTTGTTTAAGGAGGTTTTTATTTTAAATAAGCAAACACGAATCGCACAACATCCTAAGGCAGTTCGTGCTATTGATGCTCTTCAGCATCGACTTGAAACAAGTAGTGGTTATCAATTGCCTATTACAGAAAAGCATTCGAATAACAATATCATATTCAAGGATCTTGATAACACTAATAGCCTTGGAAATGATGGCTACAAGTTGATCATAACATCAAAAGGCATTGAAATCGGTGCCAACCACGGAAATGGTTTTTTTTATGCTGTCCAAACCTTGTTACAATTAATGGATGATAGGATATGGCACGACCATGGTTCAGAAAAAAGAAAATGGGCAATAGCCACCTTAGAAATCCAGGACAGGCCAAAGCATCAATGGAGAAGTCTTATGTTTGACTCCGGCAGAGAGTATCAAAGTGTGGAATTCATAAAATCCTATTTGGATCGTCTGGCCATGTTGAAAATGAATGTCTTTCACTGGCATCTTACCGAAGGAAGAGGTTGGAGGATTGAAATAAAAAAGTATCCAAAACTCACGGATATAGGTGCTTTCGTAGCTGAGGGACCCAGTAAAGGGAAGTTCTATACTCAAGAAGAAATCAGGGAGGTAGTTGCCTATGCTGCCAAAAAAAACATAGAGGTTGTTCCTGAAATTGATATTCCAGGCCATAGTGAAGCCGCTTTATCTGCCTATCCGGAATATACGTGTTTTGGACAGGCACCTGAATCAGTCATGGCCTTTACATCAACGCTTTTTTGCGCGGGACAGGAAAAAACTTATCAATTTTTGGAAGATGTTTTTGATGAAGTATGCGCATTATTCCCATCTCAGTATATACATATAGGTGGAGATGAAGCGCCCAAAGCCAATTGGGATAAATGTGTGCATTGTCAAAATAGTATTAAGCAAAAAGGACTTAAGAATTCCCATGAATTACAAATTGATTTCACCAACAGAATAGCCGCATATTTGAAATCGAAAGGGAGAAAGGCCATTTGCTGGGGTGATGTGATACATCAGGAAGGGCCGGAATTAGAGGATAATGTAGTGGTATATTGGTGGAATTGGCGAGGGCATAAAGACAAAGCTTTAAAGGCCGCAGTGAAAAAAAATGTCCCGGTGATTTGTGGAACCAATTATTACACCTATTTAAACTTTCCTGTAACTCCCTGGACCAGCTATAAAGCCAATAGAACTTTTGACCTGAAAACAGCCTATGAACAAAACCCAAGCAATCTTACCGAAGATAAAATCATGGAATATGGAAATGTGCTTGGTATGGGGACATGCCTGTGGACAGATTGGTATGTGTATCAGGACATGATCGATAAAAGAGTATTCCCGAGAATATACGCCTTGGCAGAGCAGATGTGGCATAAGGGTACTGCTGTTCCCTTTGATGAATTTCATCAAAAAGTAAAGGCACAATATCCTAAATTAAAAATATTGAATGTAGATTATGGCCCAGCGATGAAAGAGGACATTGGTCCTGACTTTACATGGGACCAACCTGAAATTACCAAAAACTAAATAATAGATCGTGGATAAGAAACAACCAACAAAAATCTCACTTTTTTTATCAATTGCTATTTGTCTGATTATTAACGGATGTCAATCTCCTCAGTCCAAACCTAATGTGATCATCATTTTTACCGATGATCAGGGCTACGCTGACGTTGGTGTTTATGGAGCGGAAGGTTTTCAAACACCAAACCTCGACGGTCTGGCAGCAGATGGCATTAAATTCACTGACTTTTATGTAGCCGCTACTGTTTGTACTCCTTCAAGAGCTGCTCTTTTAACCGGCAGTTATCCTAAGCGAGTAGGTCTGCATGAGGCTGTTCTTTTTCCATATTCCGAGAAAGGATTGTCTCCCGATGAATTAATCATACCGGAGGTCTTAAAGGAAAAAGGTTATACTTCTGCTTGTGTTGGTAAATGGCATTTAGGACACAAAGAGAAATTCATGCCATACAATCAGGGTTTTGATCATTACTATGGTGTGCCTTATTCCAATGACATGGACAATCATTTCTACCAACACAATAATTTTCAATCTCCTCCCCTTCCTTTAATTGTAAACGGGAAGGAGATCGAATCAGGACCGGATCAGCGATACCTCACCAGAAAATATACGGAAGAATCGATTCGATTCATCCGGGAGCAAAAAGATAAACCCTTTTTCCTCTATCTGGCCCACAACATGCCGCATCTGCCACTCCATGTGTCAGAGAAATTTGACGGTGTCAGTGAATATGGTCTTTATGGTGATGTGATATCGGAGATTGACTGGAGTGTCGGGGAAATTGTTCAGGCTTTAAAAGAAGAGGGCTTATATGACAATACCATTATCATTTTTACTTCTGACAATGGTCCTGTGACCTGGACAAAAGCTGGAAATGCTAAACCTTTAAGAGGGAGCAAGGGAACTACCTGGGAGGGTGGGCAAAGAGTGCCAGCCATTGTCACATGGCCAAAAAACATTCAAAAAGGACAAGTTATCAATCAGGTTGTCACAGCCATGGATATTTTACCAACAGTGGCAGATATAACCGGTGCAAAACTTCCCACTGATCTTAAAATCGATGGATCCAGCATAAAAAACCTATTGATGGATCCTAACAAATATACCTCGTCCGAAAGACCACTTTATTATTATGCTCGAAATGGGAATCTGGAAGCCGTTCGTTTAGGCAAATGGAAGTTGCATTCGCTGAAAAGTAATGGATGGAACGAAGCTGAGCAGGGCGAATTTACCGTATCCCTCTACGATTTGGAAAATGACATTTCAGAAACCCAAAATCTGGCGGATAATCATCCTGAGGTGGTTGAAAGACTCAAAAAAATGATGGAGGATTTTGACAATCAGCTTACGAAAGAAGCACGTCCGGTTGGCACATGGATTCAAAGCAATTAAAAGTTAATGTGCTTAAAGTCCCCGAAAGGACTATGAATTTCCTGAGCAAATGTAAAAGGGCTGAAAAAAATAATAATAGCGGTTACGGAAAAAACTGGGAAATAATAATTTTTCATTGAGGTATTACCTATTCGTTTAGAAATAGACCTCAATGAATTTTAAATAGTTCAAATCGCCATAGCCATTGATTAGGTTTAAAAGGCTACGCTTTGGAGTTTAAAATCCTTGAATTTGGCACAAAACTATTCCAAAACGTCCAGTACATTCTCTCCGCCTTTCACCTGGGTATTTGACCATTGCCTTTTCAAAATGGTATGGAGTCCCCAACAAGCTAAAATACCGAATGGAAGCACCATAAAACCAACGGCCACATCAGGCATATTATCTATTGAGGAGAGTCCCAGGTCAACAGCTAAGTATATCAAGACACCACCAACAATAGTCCCAAAGTAATAAGATGCCACACCTAGAATAGCAAAGCCCCATTTATGTTTTTCATACTTCTGAGCAAGTTGATAATATGATTTACCAATGAAATAAATTAATAAAATACCTAACATGGTTTTCTTTATTTTGTGGAATTTCTAATGATTGAAAGCCAGTTGAACAAAAACCTTCAACAAAGGCCTTATGGTGATTATTACCTAAATTGGTTTATAGGTAACCCACACATCAGAGTAAAAGCTTACACCAGTCTTGAATTTCATTAAGTAGCAATAAAAAAAGAGGTGAATATTTTTTTAGAAGCAAAAAACCATTACTTTTATAAGTACTTATATAAGCTCTTATATAAATGAATTTTTACAGAGACATCGGATCGTTGATTTTAGGCAGTTGGTTGAAGCGGACCAGTGAAAAATTTCTCGCTGAAATTGCGGGTATTTATAACAGATTAGAGCTTCCGTTTGAACCCAGTTGGTTTCCCATATTCTATTTACTTAAAGACAACAAAGACATCTCACTATCAGAGATTGCAAGAGAGTTGGACATCTCCCACTCCGCCGTAAGTCAAATGGCCACTATACTGCAGAAAAAGGGTTATATCAATATCGTGGAGGGAACCAAGGACGCCAGGAAAAAACATGTTATGTTCAGTACCAAGGGGAAAAAACTTCTTAAGGAAGTCATGCCCGTGTGGTCCTCCATGCAACATGCCGTTCAGGAAATCTGGAATACAGAACAGCAAGTCAAAATGTTTCTCGATCAGCTATTCAGGTTCGAGCAAAACCTGAGTGATGGTTCTTTCAGTCAGAAAGTAATTGACATTTACAATACAGCTCCTTCCTATGATATTGTGGCAATAAAGGATCCACAAAAAGATAAAAAGCTCTTAACACTGCCCACCAATGGGACAAAGGATTTCAGTAACCTGGATAACGACACCAAAGTTTGGAGCGCCCGGAATGGGAATGAAATCATTGGGGCCGTTGCCTTCAAAAGGAATGAGATTACCACAGAGCTTTACCTGGAAAGACTTTTTATTAGGCCCGCCAACAGAAGGAATGGCATTGCTACCTCCCTTATAAACAAAGGAATCAAATCATTCAACGAGACTAAAAAAACGACAATCCATTTGAAAGAAACATCATTGGAGCTCATACAATTATTATTGGACAAAGGATTCACATTTAAAGTAATCAGGTAATTTATTATCCTATGGCACAAGCAATTTTTCAATATGGAACAGATCATCTCACAGCAGGTATTGCGTTGGATATCTGTGAAGGCAGATTGCAAGGCATACTTAATGATAATGCCAAAAACAAAATCAGGGAAAACCGGAATATTGTAGAAAAAGTAGTATCAAATGAGCAGGTTGTTTATGGTATAACCACTGGTTTTGGCCCTTTATGCACAACATTTATCTCCAGAGAAAGTGCCAACGAACTTCAATATAAATTGCTAAAGAGTCATAGTGTTGGTGTAGGTGAATTCATTCCTCAGGATCTATCCAAACTCATGCTTATCCTAAAAGTGCATGCATTGGCTAAAGGGCATTCGGGGATCACGCTGGAGGTCATTGAACAGATTATATGGCACATCGAAAATGATGTAATTCCCTGCGTTCCCGAACAGGGTTCAGTCGGAGCATCGGGAGACCTGGCTCCCTTAGCACATTTATTTCTACCACTCATTGGTTTGGGTGAGGTTCACTTTGAAGGAGCCATTTTACCTGCAGATCAAGTTCTGTCAAAGTTTAACAAAGAGCCGGTCAAATTGCAAGCCAAAGAAGGTCTGGCACTCATTAATGGTACACAATTCATGGCCGCTTACGCGGTGAGGATACTTGAACGTCTTCAGAACTGCCTGGACAGTGCTGACATCATCGCGGCCATGAACATTGAAGCGATGATGGGGTCAGCCAAACCATTTCATCAGGGTTTGCATGACCTCAGACCATATCAGGGAAATAGCTATGTTGCCAAACGCATGAGGGACCTGTTAGATGGTTCTGACATTTTAAAATCCCATGAGCACTGTGAAAAGGTGCAAGATCCTTATTCCTTAAGATGTATCCCTCAAGTTCATGGAGCTTCCCGAAATGCCTGGTTGCATTTCAAGGAAACCATCCATACAGAAATCAATTCAGTCACCGACAATCCGATATTGCTTGACGAAGATAACATTATAAGTGGTGGTAATTTTCATGGACAACCCATCGCACTACCGCTGGATTATATAACATTAGCCGCTGCGGAACTCGGAAATATTTCCGACCGGAGAATTTACCTTTCGTTAGAAGGTAAACCTGATGGTCCTCCCAAACTATTAATGAAGGAAACCGGACTTAACTCCGGTTTTATGATCCCCCAATACACTACTGCGGCTTTGGTTACTGAAAATAAATCCTTGTGTTTTCCTGCAAGTGCTGATAGTATTCCCACTTCACTTGGTCAGGAAGATCATGTGAGTATGGGATCCATAAGCGCAAGAAAAGCCTATAAGGTTGTCGAAAATCTTGAGAAGATCCTAGGCATAGAACTTCTCTGTGCAGCCCAGGGTCTCAACTTTAAAAAGCCATTGAAAAGTACACCATTCATTGAAGTCTGCCATGCCCTGGTGAGAAAAAAGATTCCCTTTAGAGAATCTGATGAATTATTTACGAATGATCTGAAAAGCGTTGTTGACATTATCAAAAACAAGGAACTGGCGGAGAAGACAACCAAAATTGCCCAAGAATTGAAGATTGAATTTAAAAATGAAAGACATGAAGTTTTCGGAATTTATTAATACATATGCCAGGCACCCTCACTATGAAGCACCCACAGGAGATCAGTTGAATGCCAAATCCTGGCAAACAGAGGCTCCGTTAAGGATGTTACTAAATAATTTGCATGCGGAAGTAGCAGAGGACCCCGAACAATTAATTGTTTATGGTGGAACTGGACAAGCCGCAAGAAACCCTGAAGCCCTTCTGAAAATTATTGAAAAATTACTGGAGCTGGATGATGACCACAGCTTATTGGTGCAATCCGGAAAACCTGTGGGTATGGTGCGAACACATCCCGAGGCTCCCAGGGTATTGATCGCCAACAGTAACTTAGTGCCACATTGGGCCAATTGGGAGCACTTTGAAAAACTTAAGTCGGATGGCCTGATGATGTACGGACAAATGACCGCCGGGAGCTGGATTTATATTGGATCCCAGGGGATCTTGCAGGGAACTTATGAAACTTTTGTGGCCTGTGGAGAAAAACATTTTAATGGTGATTTGAAGCACAAATTGCTTGTTACAGGTGGATTAGGTGGTATGGGTGGTGCGCAACCATTAGCAGCCACTATGGCTGGAGCAACATTCCTTGGTGTCGATGTGGATCCCGAAAGAATCCAGAAAAGGATCGATACACGTTACATTGATAAAATGACCTATGATTATGAGGAGGCTAAAAAGTGGGTTCTGGAAGCGAAAAATAATGGAGAAGCTGTTTCCATTGGCCTGGTAGGTGATATTGGCAATGTGCTAGAGAAACTACTTCATGATAATGTCATTCCCGAAATACTTACCGACCAAACTTCTGCCCATGATCCCATTCATGGTTATGTTCCCCATGATCTTAGTCTTAAGGAAGCAAAAGCCTTGAGACAAAGTAATGCAACCCTTTACAAAGAAAAGTCTTTAAAAAGTATGGCCAGGCACGTGGGCTTTATGCTTGAAATGATGAAAAGAGGTAGTAAAACTTTTGACTATGGGAACAATCTCAGAGAGTTTGCCTACCAGGGAGGAGAAAAAAATGCTTTTGATTTCAAAGGATTTGTACCGGAATATATACGTCCTCTATTCTGCGAAGGTAAAGGGCCATTCAGATGGGCAGCGTTGTCCGGTGATCCTGAGGACATTTATGTTACGGATAAGGCACTGATTGAAGCTTTTCCTGAAAATAAACACATGATTCATTGGTTAGAAGAAGCAAAGGAGAAAATAGCATTCCAGGGATTACCATGCAGAATCTGCTGGTTGGGAATGGGAGAGCGAGAAAAGGCAGGTCTGATTTTCAATGAGCTTGTTAAATCCGGTAAGGTCAAAGCACCTATCGTTATAGGCCGTGACCATTTAGATTGTGGTTCCGTAGCCTCTCCTTATCGAGAAACAGAAGGCATGAAAGATGGCAGTGATGCGGTTTCAGACTGGCCCTTGTTAAACCTGATGTCCAATACCGCAGGAGGTGCTACCTGGGTCTCTTTCCATCATGGAGGAGGTGTTGGTATGGGATACTCCCAACATGCAGGAATGGTTGTTTTAGTGGATGGAACCGATAGAGCAGAAAGATGTATCAGACGTGTACTCCACAATGACCCGGCAATGGGTGTTTTCAGACATGTGGACGCCGGTTATGAGGAAGCCATCAAAACAGGTACGGATTTTAGTCTGATCATTTAAATAATTCCATTTTTCTTAAAAGTTTGATATGGCTAGTTTACTCATTAAAAACATCCATTCTCTTGTACAAACCGACATATCTCCCCGACGGATCGCAAAGGGTAAAGACATGCAGCATTTACCTGTGATCAACGAAGCCTTTCTCTTGATGGAGGGAGACCGAATCATGGAATTTGGAGAAATGTACGCCTGCCCTGAAAGAGCAGACACGGTTATTGATGCAAAGGGTAAAATGGTATTTCCATGTTGGTGTGATTCGCATACACACCTTGTATTTGCCGGAAGCAGGGAACAGGAGTTTGCAGACCGGCTCAAAGGCATGTCGTATGAAGAGATTGCCAGAAGAGGTGGTGGTATTCAAAATTCGGCTAATCTGCTCAATGAAACAGATGAAGAGGTTCTGCTCAAACAGGCGTTGAACAGGATTGACGAGGTAATAGGTTATGGAACGGGAGCCATTGAAATAAAAAGCGGTTATGGTTTGTCCGTTGAAGGTGAACTAAAAATGTTACGTGTTATCCAACATTTAAAGGAAATTGCCAATATTCCTATTAAAGCTACCTTTCTCGGTGCTCACGTGGTGCCCCAGGCATATAAAAACCGGCGCGATGAGTACCTGGATCTCATTATTAATACCATGCTACCCAAAATCGCAGATGAAGGATTGGCAGACTACATTGATGTTTTTTGTGAAAAAGTAGCCTTTAATCCGGTAGAAACCGAACGCCTGATCCTCGCCGGTGAGCGTTTTGGGCTCAAAGCAAAAATACATACGAATCAATTCAACAGTATGGGTGGGATTGAAGCCTCTGTAAAAAATAAGGCACTTTCAGTAGATCATCTGGAGGTGGTGAATGATCAGGAAATCAGTTGCCTGAAAGAATCCGATACCATTGCAACACTGCTTCCTACAGCGCCTTTCTTTTTAGACGATCCATATCCACCTGCCCGTAAATTGATTGATGCTGGTCTTACCGTAGCATTAGCTACTGACTATAATCCTGGCTCCTCCCCTTCAGGACGTATGCCCTTTGTATTATCATTGGCCTGTATCAAAATGAAAATGACACCTGAAGAAGCTGTCAATGCAGCTACATTAAATGGTGCTACAGCCATGGAAATGGAACATGATCATGGCTCAATCGCAGAAGGAAAAGTGGCCAATGTTTTCATAACAAAGGAGATACCCTCCATTGCTTTTTTACCTTATGCTTTTGGGAGCGATCTAATTGATCAAGTGATCATCAATGGTAAACCTGTTTAGAGGAGCAGCTTTTGGATCTTTCAAACAACACCGGTATTATGAACCCTAAAACCAATGTGAAGATAAGTGGAATTGTGTTGAGGTGTTGAGGTATTGAAGTGTTGTAGTATTTAAGTTAATATATGGGAAGACTAAATAATGACAGTTGTTTTGGTTTAAAATGTTTAACAATGATCAAAGAAAAATATCCTTTTGAATACAAATCTTCATTGATCCTGATATCTTCGAAGTCTTATTTGAGAACGCTTGGTTTAGCGATTCCAATAATCAATGAATAGGCAATATTTCGCAAAAAAAACTCTGTTCTCCCAACCAACATTATAAACTATCAGAATCAATTTTAAAAGTCTAACTACTTACTACCTTCTACTAAATACTACTTTTCGATATGAGCAATATGAATGAATGGAAAATCTGGATCGATACCGGTGGAACCTTTACAGATTGTTTGGCCTATGATCCGGACGGGAATTATCACTCTTTGAAAGTATTAAGTAATAGTTCTTTAAGAGGAAGATTGTTGGAAGCCATCGATGATTACACTGTCAAAATTTCGATAAATTGGCCTATTGATCAAGATATCTTTAGTGGTTATACTTTCAGAATACTCAAAGATAATTTCAGTGGTCAAATTGCAAAAATAGATTTTGGAGCATCCACATTAACACTCAAACATAAGCTTCCGGATCTTATTGAAAGTCCGCTGGATTTTGAAATTAGTTCCGGTGAGGAAGTTCCCGTATTAGCCGCCAGGCTCGTGACAACAACACCCCTGGATCAAAAACTTCCAAAATTAGAAATGAGACTGGGAACAACCAGGGGGACAAATGCTCTATTAGAAGGAAAAGGAGCAGAAGTGACATTTTTAGTGACCAAAGGGTTTCGTGATCTGGTGGAGATCGGCAATCAGCAGAGACCTGATATATTTTGCCTTGACATACAGAAAAGAAGACCACTGTATCAACATGTTATTGAAATAGAGGAGAGAATAAATGCTGATGGGGAGATCATTAAAAAGTTAACAGAGGATGAAATCCGGAAAACGGTATCAGAGGTACTAGGATCAGGTAGCAAAGCAGTGGCCATTGCTTTTTTGCACAGCTATAAAAACCCAACCCATGAAGAACAACTTCACAACGCACTAAAAGAAGCAGGGATCCGGTTTGTATCACGCTCCTCGGAGTTGTCACCTACTGTTAAAGTCCTGCCCAGGGCAGAAACAGCTTTGGTAAATGCATATCTCCATCCAATTATTGATAATTATTTAAGAAAGATCAGCGAAAAGTTGGGTGATGGAAAACTAAAAGTAATGACCAGTGCGGGAGGACTCGTTGATGCTCAACTTTTCCGACCGAAAGATAGTTTGTTAAGCGGTCCGGCTGGTGGATTGGTCGGTGCGATCAACAAAGGTAAAACATCCGGACAAACACAGATCATTACCTTGGACATGGGTGGGACTAGTTCCGATGTAGCACGTTTTGATGGCGATTTCGATTATCGTTTCGAAATGGCCATTGGAGATGCAAAAATCACTACCCCTAGTCTTTCCATTGAAACAATCGCAGCTGGTGGAGGTTCTATTTGCGGTTTTGATGGATACAAATTGTTTGTTGGACCTGAAAGCGCGGGATCAGACCCCGGCCCAGCTTGCTATGGCAATGGCGGCCCCTTGACCATCACAGATATCAATCTTTTGCTTGGCCGTATCTCTCCCGGCAGGTTCAGTATTCCAGTCAACAGAGAGGATGCCCATAGGAGATTAACAGCACTTCAAAAAGAAATCAATAGCATCTCAAATTCCAACTACAGTGAAACAGAGCTACTATACGGATTCCTTGAAATAGCCAATGAAAAAATGGCTGAAGCCATTAGAAAAATTTCCGTAAGCAAAGGTTACGCTCCTAAAGATTACGCTCTTTTATCCTTCGGTGGAGCCGGAGGCCAGCACGCCTGTAAAGTAGCAGAATTACTTGAGATGGAAAAAGTAATTATCCCTTATGAAGCTGGCCTTCTCAGTGCTTTTGGTATAGGGCAAGCATTAATTGAAAGGTTTGCTATCAAACAAATACTTAAACCATTAAAAGAAATAAATGCCGATCTACCTCAAATAATTTCCAACGCTAAATCCCAGGCTATTCAAAAATTAACCGAGGAAGGTTTTAAAGCTGAAGAAGTTGAAATCAGAATAGTTAATCTTTATTTGAGGTTTGAAAAACAAGATACAACCATAGAAGTACCTTTCCAGGGTATAGAGAACATTCGAAATGACTTTAAAGAAAAATATGAAAAATTATATGGTCACTGGATTTCAAATAGAAACATTGAACTGGAGTCTATTAAGGTAGTGGCTTCCAATGAGCAAGTATCTCAAAATGAAGTGTATCGGGAAGCAAAAGAATATCAACCGGAACCATTTGAAAAGGTGACCTCTGTTGTTGATGGCAAATCTATCCAAATGCCTTCTTATCAATGGGAGCAGCTTCAACCGGGAGCAGTCATTACAGGTCCAGCCCTGATCACAAGCTTTAACAGTACTATTGCAGTCGAAAAAGGTTGGCAATTTTTGTTGGAACCAACTCAAAATGCCATTATTACCAAAACCTCCGTATTACCAACAGTTTCTGAAAAATCTACCAGACCGGAAATGGCAGAACTGGAATTATTCACAAATCGTTTCAAAGCCATCGCCGAGGACATGGGGGCCAATTTAGAAAGAACCTCTTTTTCTGTGAATGTCAAAGAGCGTTTAGACTTTTCCTGCGCAGTACTCAATCAAGAAGGCTATTTAGTTGTGAACGCTCCTCATATACCAGTTCATCTTGGTGGCCTCGGCTTGTGTGTCCGTGAAGCCCTCAAAGAAATTTCAATGAACGACGGTGATGTCATTATCACGAATCACCCGGCTTTTGGTGGCTCACATCTACCGGATATTACCTTGATAGCTCCTGTATATTCCAATGAAGGTATACTTATCGGTTTTGTAGCTAACCGGGCGCATCATGCGGAAGTAGGCGGTACTCGTCCTGGCTCAATGCCTCCCGATGCTAGCAGTTTAATTGAAGAAGGTACCATCATCCCTCCTACCAAAATACTGATTGGAGGTAAGGAGAATTGGAAACAGATTGAAGAAATATTCAAAGATTCTCCCTATCCAACCAGGGCCATTGAAGAAAATCTTGCGGATCTTCAGGGTGGCCTGGCCTCCATTCAATTGGGTGTTACAGCCTTGAAAGAACTGGCAGAAAATTATGGAATTGAAACAGTTCATCATTATATGGACAAACTGAGAGCTTATGCCTCGAACTGCCTGGCAGACAAGTTAAAAACGCTGCCAAATAAGGAAATGGAAGCCATAGAATACCTGGATGATGGGTCAATACTTAAAGTGAAAGTAAAGAGAGATATTGACCGGTTTGTTTTTGATTTTACCGGTTCTGCCCAGGAAAATCCCGGCAATATGAATGCAACACCTGCAATTGTTAACAGCGTGGTCATTTATATACTTAGAATATTAGTCGGAGCTGATATCCCATTGAACGAGGGGTTGATGGATAAGATAAAACTTGTCCTTCCTGAAGGTTTACTCAATCCGGATTTCCTAAAAAAGTCTGCCCCGGCAGTCGTTGGGGGTAATACGGAAGTAAGTCAGCGATTAACTGATACTTTGAGCAAAGCATTATCCTTAGCAGCTTGTAGTCAGGGGACAATGAATAATTTGGTATTTGGCAATAACCAATTCGGGTTTTACGAAACCATTTGTGGCGGCACAGGGGCAGGCAATGGCTTCAATGGCTCCGACGCAGTACATCAACATATGACGAACACACGGATCACCGATGCTGAAATATTGGAACTACGATGTCCGGTTCAACTCGAACGCTTCACCATAAGAGAAAACTCTGGTGGGAATGGTAAATGGAAAGGTGGAAATGGGGTAATCAGAGAATTAAAGTTTTTAGAACCTGTTTCGATATCGATCTTATCTCAACATCGTGAAGAAGGTCCTTATGGACTCGAAGGAGGAGAACCGGGTAAACCGGGAACACAATTTGTCTTAAGACATTCTGGTGAAAAAGTGATGCTCAAAGGTATTGATGGTGCCGAGCTAAATCCGGGAGATAGCATCGTGATTGAAACGCCCGGAGGAGGAGGGTATGGTGTGTCGAATAGCTATTAAGTATCAGTCTATCTATGATCTTCAAGCCTGTTACAAAAAAGGATAACTTGAAAAAAATGTTGAGTTTTAAATGATGAATTTTAAATTAATTACGAGTTTCAAATGGCAAATTACGATTGACAATACCTTAACATAATTTCAGATTAGATAAATGATAAATCTCAGATTTTAGTTTTTTACTAATACCTGAGACCTGTTACCTAATGGCTTGTTTAATTATTAATTTACCAATTTTAAAGAGATCTATATATCATAAGTACCGATGTCAGACACCTTGATGGTGTCAGAACATCTTGTTTGATTGAAGTGACTGTTGAATTCTAAATGAATTATGAATTTCGAATGACAAATTACGATTAGCAAGCAAGCTACAATACTTAAAAACTTCAACACAATTTCAGGTTAGTTGTATATTGGCTTTCAGGTTTTAGCTTTTTTGGCTGAAATCTAAGATTTGACACCTGATAGCTTATATAGTTTTATTGGTTTATTAATTTAAACATCTAAACATCCATAAAACATCAAAAACAAAGTGACACGTATTCATGGAACCAAAGAAAAGCCTAACATCTAGAATTTCAAGCATACTGTTTTGGAGTATTATTTCTGCAGCTTTCATTGGCCCGGGAACCGTCACCACAACTTCATTGGCAGGTGCCTCTTATCAATATGCCTTGTTATGGGCATTGACCTTTGCCACCATTGCAACCATCTTCTTGCAGGAGGCAGCGGCCAGAGTTACCCTTGCATCGGGGTTAAGCCTGGGAGAAGCCATTTCAATGCGGTACTCTAGTGGCAATAGTAAGTTCATTAAACTTTTCATTGCCTCAGCCATCTTGCTTGGAGGAGCTGCCTATCAAGCGGGAAATGTATTGGGAGCTGTTTCCGGGCTAAGTCTCATGCTAACGATCAATCCAAAGCTACTTACCATCATTTTGATCGCACTGGCCGGTTTTTTCCTGTGGATAGGCAACACTACTTCCATATCCAAGGTATTGGGTCTGATTGTGGCAATGATGGGTTTTGTATTCATTGTAGTGGCATTTTCAATTCAGCACAATGGAACAGCCATTGTCAAGTCGCTCGTGCTCCCGAGTATCCCGGAAGGTGCTGATCTGTTAGTCATAGGATTAATTGGAACCACCATAGTCCCGTATAATCTGTTTCTGGCCTCCGGGATATCCAAAGGGCAAAGTATCCAGGAAATGCGCTTTGGTATTACAACGGCTGTTGCAATAGGTGGGATTATTTCTATGGCCATTTTACTTGTGGGAACACAAGTAAGTGGAGAATTCAGTTTTGCAAATTTGGCCGGTACTTTGGAAAACAACTTAGGTAAATGGAGTGGATTGCTTTTTGGGATTGGTCTTTTCGCTGCCGGATTTACATCATCCGTAACAGCCCCTTTCGCCTCTTCTCTCACCGTCCAAAGTATTTATGGAGCCAATGATAAAAGCTGGTCTATTTCATCTAAAAAATTCCGTTCCATTTGGATCATCACGTTATTGATTGGTCTGATCTTCGGCCTCTCGGGTGTCAAACCTATTCCGGTAATTGTTGCCGCACAAGCCCTGGGAGGTATACTCCTCCCATTCATTACCATATTTCTATTCCTGATTGTCAATGATCCTAAGACATTACCAAAAGAATATCTGAATAAGGGTATCACTAATATTGTGATGCTCTTTATCATCGGACTCACCACTTTTCTTGGTTTGAACAACGTCTTTAAGGCAATCAATGCAGCTTCCGGCTTGGATTTGCCGTTTGAGAACATTTTTATCTGGCTAATAATCATATCGGTTCTGATTGCTGTTTTATTGGCTTTTAAGGTATACAGGGCGAGAAAATAATGCTATGCACATCGATTGTTTACAAAAAAGACTTTCTTCCGGTTTGTTTGGAAGGGGTTAGTTCCGGAGAAAACTAAATTAGTTTTTGATTTTCTTTTTGTCTTTATTTGTATCCGTTGATATTCTTATCGTTTTAAAAATCAAGAATAAGGAACGTTCCAAGTTCTTGCTAAGTTGATAGTCTTATCGTCTCAGCATTACTCTCCTGAAAGATTAACTTCCATTGAGTAATTATTTTTAGAACCTTGAGCATCAGTATTGATGTGCCATTTTTTATTAAGTTACTGATCTATGAAAGTTAAATTTGACAGTCAGAATAATCCAGGATTTCATGCTGCAGTGCGAAAGGAGGTAGATAATTACTTCAAACAAAATGCCATTGGGAAAAATGCCAATGCTGAGATGGTTTTGAAAACCGTGCTATTTCTAAGCCTTTTGATTGGTTTTTATGCACTTATTATTTCAAATGCTTTTGATGTTTACACCATGCTGGTCTTTGCGATCTTGTTGGGAATGGTACAGGCTTTCATAGGATTTAATGTTTGTCATGATGCCATTCATGGATCATACTCATCCAATAGAAAGGTAAATAAAATATTAAGTTATGTATTCAATGTAATTGGTGCGAATGCTTATGTCTGGGACATTACCCACAACAAAGTGCATCATACCTATACTAATATTCCAGGACATGATGAGGACCTTGAAGTAGCTCCGGGTCTAATTTGCATGTCACCGACTGAAAAGCCAAAGGCAATTATGCGATTTCAACATATATATGCCTTTTTTCTATATTCCCTCACCTCCCTATCATGGGTATTACGAAAAGATTTCAAAAAGTTTTTTCAGAAGAAAATAGGTGAAACCGATAACAGCAAACATGCAGGTATAGAATATTTCAATCTATTCTTCTTCAAATTACTTTATTATACTTTATTCATTGTTATTCCACTAATTGTTTTGGACATTACCTGGTGGCAATTTATCATAGGTTTTCTGGCCATGCATTTGGCTGAAGGACTGGTACTTGGGCTTGTCTTCCAATTAGCTCATGTTGTTGAGGGAATATCTTTTCCAGAACCATCATCGGAGGGAAAAATCGAAGAGTCATGGGCCATCCATCAAATGAATACCACGGCTGATTTTGCCAGAAAAAGTACGTTGGCTAAATTTTTCTGCGGTGGACTAAACTTTCAAATTGAGCATCATCTTTTCCCCAATATTTGTCATGTTCACTATCCTGCCATCTCCCATATTGTAAAGGCCACAGCAATTGCCCATAATGTCCCATATCACGAAAATGAGACTTTCTTTGGAGCACTGCAATCGCATTATAGGGCACTGAAGCATTTCGGGCGACAATAGGATTATAGATATTCCTTGCTAATATTTTACGCTTCCATACACTGATCGTTAATAATAAATTATCTTTAATGCATCTTCGGCTTTAATATTAAATATCGGATGATGCATTACCCAATCTTTCCTGGATTATTTTTCATTACGAATCATGGACCGATGGCTCAGGAAAATAATCTTGCCAAAAAGGCAGGGTAAAAAATGTCTCAGAAAGCTTTCCAACAGGCTCTAAAAAATTAAGTCCAAATAATCAGTTTGCAAAAAAATGAAGCAAATCTCCAAAGCACTCATTGTTATTTTTTTATTTCTTATTAATGGATTCCATGGAAAGGCATGGAATGATGATGGACATAGACTAACAGCCTTGATTGCATATCAACAAATGGATGAGGCCACGAGAAAGATGATACTGGACATTATCAAACATCATCCGCTATACCAGGAAGATTTTCTGCAAAAAATGCCATCCAAGATAAAAACTGCAGATCAGCGGATAAAGGATCAATGGATAATTTCTCAGATGGCGGTATGGTCGGATATAACCCGGCAAAATCCGGACTACCATCACGGAACCTGGCACTACATTAACGAGGCGCATTTCTTAACAAGTGCTGATCATCGTATGAAAATTACAGCTAATCAAAAAAAGAATTATCAAGAAGAGGATGATAAGGCCAGCCTAAATGCTGCCCAGGCATATCACAAAAATATGAGTATCCTACAAGATCCTGATCAAAGTAAAGCCCAAAAAGCAATAGCCCTATGTTGGATCTTTCACATAGTTGGTGACATCCATCAACCCTTGCACGCTACCGCATTGTTTTCACGAACAAAGTTTCCCAAAGGAGATCGAGGAGGAAATAGTTTTTATATTCTGAGAGAAGAAAAGACTTTGCATGCCTGGTGGGATGCGCTCCCCGGGAAAGGAAATAGTCCATTTAAAAAATTAAAAAAGACATTAAAAAAACTCAACCATTCCGAACCACATGGAAATTTCGATTTGAATCAAACCAAGTCATTCAGTAATTGGATTAATGAAAGTTTCGAACTTGCCAAGAAAGAAGTTTACATAGAGAGCATTTTGGAACAAGCTCAACAAAAAACTTTGAACAAATACAAATCTATTGAATTAACTTTCTCCAAAGCGGCATTAAAAGATTATCGCGCTAAAGCCAAAAAAGTGGCTGATAAAAGGGTGGTTGAATCTGGCTTTAGATTGGCAAAAGTGTTAGAAACAATAGATGGATAACCCAGTCACTGATACAAGAGTCTGACAAAATCCATTTTTGATCACCTTATTTGTTTGATCTGTTGAATTGTTTGTCTGAGTTAGGACAATAATTTCCTTGTTTTTTTCTGATTTTTATCATTTGAATAAAACCAAATTGTTAAAAATGAGCATTGTAGAATCGGTAAAGAATTATTTCAACAAAAATGAAAGCAGTGAAACCACAGATCAATCGCCGGAAGGCGTTTGCCCTAATTGTTGGGGCATCCAGGAATGGGACGGTCAATTTTACAAATTAATGAAGGAAAAGGGGATCAGACAAGGTAGTGCCGGCTATAATAGTTTTATACAGGAATTTGTTACAAAATACATTGATGGGATCTCTTATAAGAAAAGCGAGGATAGCTATATTTGCGAAACATGCAAAGCTCATAAATGAGTATTATAAATATTATTAAAAAAAGAAAAACACTAAAGGTGATGGCCAATACCAATGAGCCATTACCTGTTCGTGAAAATTATCATCACATCATTGAAGATCTCATAGATGCTGCCGGATGGGCACCATTCCATTATGCCTGTCATAAATCACATCGTGAACGGAATGATCAAGGTTCAATAGTTCCCTGGCGTTTTTACATACTTGACTCCAGCGCTTGCCGGGGCCTTCTCAAAAAATTCCAAGAGCAATCAATTGATGCTGGCAAGATACTGGGTATGCTAGCCGCAGCAGACGCTTTGATCCAGGTGACATGGCTCCCCGATCCCAAGACAACAAACGACCAACATCTTTTTGATCCCAGTTTGAAGAACATGGAGCACATTGCGGCAGCTTCTGCTGCCATACAAAATCTATTGCTCACCGCAACGGCTAAAGATATTCCGAATTATTGGTCCAGTGGTGGTAAATTAAGAGAGCCGGAGGTATTTAAATGGTTAAATATTCCTAATCAAGAAATATTATTGGGATCCATTTTTTTATTTCCGGAAAACCATCAAAAAGCAGATACAATCGATGGAAAACTTCGTGATATGAGGGGAGTTGTCAAAGACTATACTACCTGGATTACATTAGATTGAATTTTAACCGGTTGTTCATAGTTTTAATAATGTAATCAATCTATACTCAGAACTTCTATTTCGTAGACCAGCGTGGTGTTAGGGGAAATGACAAATCTCTTCTTTCCTTTTATCTCTTTGGCATAAAAACCTCTTGTTGCATAACCAAGCCCGGAGGGTACAATGACTATTCTCTTTTCTCCTGCCAGCATATTTTTCAGAGCTTCATCCAAGCCTGTATGAATGAAGCTTTCTTCCACCCTATATTCAAAAACCTGCATTGAATCGGTGTCCAAAGGTTTTCCGTCTTCAGCAGTACTGACAAAAGCTTTTGAACCATCTAATAGACTGCCTGAATAATTTACTTTCAACTTTGATCCTTCCAAAGGTTTATCTCCTTGTCCCTCGTCTAATATAACATATTTCAAACCACTTTCAGTGGTGATAGCTTCCGGCCATTTCTTTTGAATGAGCGCTGCTTCCTTCCTGGCTTTTTCTTTTGCTTCTCTTTCGACTTTGTTCTGAGCATCAGCAATCATTTCTCTTAGTAATTCTGTGCCGGGTTTAAAATTCCTAGCTTTCTCCCCTACTCTCGTTATCTCAACAGTTTGAATGGTGTCTCCTTGCTTAATATTCATCACAACCTCAAGCCCCTCCACCACATGGCCGAAAATGGTATAATTGCCATCCAGGTAAGACCGATCATCCAGTGTAATGTAAAACTGTTCACCATTGGTATGAGGACCGGCATTGGCAATACCCAGCATACCCGGTCCGCCGTGATTAAGGTCAGGGTGAATTTCGTTAGGGTATTGATAACCAAGTGTTTTCCCTTCTTCTACGTCCGGTGCACCACCTTGAATCACATGGCCTGGAACAACGCGATGGAATTTGGAATTTTTGTAATAAGATTGTCCCAATGGCACCGCACCATTTTCAATGGTCCCTTCCGCAAGTCCCACAAAGTTGGCCACGGTCATAGGTACCTTTTCATATTCCAGATAAGCTATGATATTTCCTTTGTTGGTGGAGATCGTAGCATAAACCCCTTCCTGTTCAAAGGTTTCTTCATTGTAACTGTTTTGTTGACAAGCAGTGAAAAAGGAAACTGCTAAAATCGATATAGGAATGTATAAATGCTTCATGGGATAAAACAAAAAGTTTCTCATCTGGTAATTGCCAAAAGTTAATCTTTTAAGAAGATTGATCAAAACTCAAAAACTTCTTCTTGAACGTATTTTCTTTAACTTTTGCAAAAAATTGTTCTAAAGGAAGTTCAGCAACTCAATCAAAGTTTCACTGAATGTCTTAGTTGGTTTGTGTTTCTCTCATTTTCCTTTTAAAAAATACTAGAACTAATAGCAACAGCACCACTCCCAAAACTGTATAAATTGCATATTGTAAATTAGATCTGCTTTCTAACTCCACCGGACTATTATCCCCCACAATAAAAAAATTACCCCAGTAAAACGGGTTGGCACTCAACACGTCGGCATTTTTCAGATATTGAAGTTTGGCCTGTCTCAGCGCTTCGCTTTTGTTCATGCCTTCTTTCAGGTTACCGTAAAAATACTTCATGATATCAGGCGCCACACCATCGGATACTTCCCAACTGGAAAGTAATAAACTTTTGGCACCGGCATATTGAAAAGCTCGCCCCAAACTCATGATCCCTTCCCCTTTTTCTAATTTACCGGTTCCAGCATCACAGGCACTAAGCACTGCTAATTCCGAAGGAAGATTCAAGGCATACAATTCATGAACATACAAGTGGTTGTCCTCAACACTGTCCTTGGTTTGTGTAAAATAAAGCCTTGAATGTTCCGGATTCTCATCATTGATCTCACCATGCAAAGCCAGGTGTAATACAGCATATTGATCTGCCTGACGCTTGAAATTCCTTTCATTGGCGTCCTTACCATAATAATATTGACCATCCACAATCGCTGCAATGGATCTGATCTCCGCTCTGCTACCCGGCAAATCATCATTGGACTGCCGCAATGTATTGAAGCTAAGGTGATCACCATAGTTTACGGCTGCAGTATCAGTATAAGAAAAAGCCAGGCATTGGTTTAATTGATCTTTTTTACTATTGAAAGTATTGTCAAAAAGCAAATGAGCTGCATTACCATAACTAATGCTAAAGTCTTTTACCAAATAAGGCAGGTTTCTGTAATCTTCGGATTCGATTTGCTCAGAAAGCAATAAATCAAAATTCACATGCCATAAAGCGCCGTGGGGAATGATGATTAGTTCTTTCCCTTGAACCTTTTCAGCAATTGGGGCGAAAATTTGATTATAGAGGTTATTCGAGGCTTGCTTATAAGCTTTGATATCCTTTATAAGGATCGACTTTCTGAAATCAGTGATTTCTTCAGTTATACTTTTTGAATTATTTAGGTTTCCAACGATCAATCCCTCTTTGGTTGCCAAAAAAACGTAGGCTGAACTATCTCCAAGGAAATACTCTATTATAGCATTATCATCAGCCAAGCTTTGTTGTATATCTGTAGCGGATTGTACTTCATTTTCATATTTGAGTTTATAATATTCAGGATAGTTTTCCTCAATCATTTGGCTCAGAGAATCAAATATACGATTAAGTGTGAACAAGCGATTGTTAAATTCATTAATCTTTAAAGTATCATAACCACTCCGTTGTGTTTTAGCGTTTAATATTTCGGACTCGTAAAAGGAACGATCAACTTTCAACCTTTGCTCAATAGATAATAAACTATCAGAAAGATGATTGAAACTTTTAGCTGATAGTTCAGCCATGGATTCCTTCAAGACACTGGCCTTACTTTTTTCTGAAAAGTAAAAAGCTTCTCTCAAATATTTTTTATCATTAGCTATATGAAACAAATCCAAACAGGTCTGAATAGCACCTTCGTAAACTATACTCGCAATCTTACCCAACTCCAGTTTATCGTTTTGAGTTTTACGTAAATTTCGGATTTTGCCAATAAGATCATCACTTAACTTATAGGTGTTTAAGGAGGTCTCTAAATCTTTAACTTCACCATTTTTCAGATACATTTCCCTTAAGACGGCGGCTTTTTTCTGCAAAGATTTCAATAATTGATTAGAGTCTAGAAATTCCTTCAAGGAAGGTAAACTACGCCAATTCTGATCATTGAAATCAATTACATTAGCAATTAAACTTCTTTGATAATAATCAAGGGCTGAATTGAATATTCCTTGATCATGGTAGACACTCCCTATGTTTTCATAGGAGAGTGCTACATTAGGATGCTTTTCAGAAAACACCTCCTTTTGAATAATAAGAGCTTTTTGATAATGAGCCAGAGCTTGAGAATACTTATTTAATGAATGATAAAGTATACCAATATTGTTATAAGATTCCGCAACAAATGGATGTTTTTCCCCAAAAACATGTATTCTAATATTAAGAGCTTTTTTAAAATAAATCAAAGCCAGTGAATCATTGTCCATTTCATCATAAACACTTCCAATATTGTTGTAAGAATCTCCAGTGAGTGGGTGCATCTCTCCAAAAACTTCTTGTCGAATTTCCAATGCTTCAAAGTGGTTTTGTAAGGCTAATGTGTAGTTTCCTATATCTTTATAGACGATTCCAATATTATTTAGAGATCCTGATATGATTACATGTTTTTCTCCAAGTATCTCTTTCCGAATAGCCATTGCCTTTTGAAAATATTCTATGGATAGAAAATAATTGCCTTTGAACCTAAAAAGTATCCCTAGGTTATTATAAGAATCGGAAACCAATCTATCAGTTTCTCCCAAAACTTCTTTTTTGATCTCTAGAGATTTTAGAAAATAGTCAAGTGTAATATCATAATCTCCCTTTTCTCCGAAAATAATTCCTACGTTATCGTATGACTTTGCTAGTTCAGGATGTTTTTCACCAAATGTTTCCCTCTGTATCGCTATAGCTTTTAATGAGTATTCTGAGGCCAACACATAGTCCCCCATTTCTCGTTGAGCAATCGCCATATTCAGATATGCTTCAGCCTGATAAGAATGCATTGAACCAAGTTTTTCAATACCTGTCTCCAAGGCATCTCTACCAGAATCAAAAGCCTTTTTGAAGTTGCCTGAAAGTCTATAGTTTATTGAAATTTTATTCTTGCATTCTATATTTCTTTCCCAAAACTCTGTCGTTTCATAGATTGGCAGAGCCTTTTGATAGTAATGAATTGCGCTGTCATACTTTTGACTTTTTGATAAAGAATCAGCTAATGAATAATACTGATAAGCCAGAAGTGTATCTAGCTGGTTTTGAGCATAAACATCTGATATCTGAATAAAACCATAGAATACTATAAAAGAAGATTTAATCAGTACACTCAATTTTGTTGAAAGACCCTTGTTCATAGCGTTGGCTTTTAAGGTGACAGTTTTGATAAAAAAGTTCAATTCAATTTTGCATTGAAAATCATACAAAACCTGAAATTTAAGTTAAAAAAAATCGTGCTCCAATATAAAATGAGACTTGAATCAATTACATTCTGGTCGACCCAAATAACTTCTATATGGTAAAGAGTATCTTTCTTTTAAAATCAAGTGTGATTTATATTGAGGTTTTATCAATTGTTTTAGATACATCTAGCTCTTTTTTCCTTTTAATAAAAAGTAAAATTAATAGTAACAGTACCATTCCCAAAACTGCATAAATTGCATATTGCAGATAAGACCTGCCATCCAGTTCAATCGGACTATTATCTCCCACAATAAAAAAATTACCCCAATAAAATGGGTTGGCACTTAGTACATCGGCTTTTTTAAGATATTCAAGTTTGGCTTGTCTCAGCGCTTCGCTTTTGTTCATGCCTTCTTTCAGGTTACCGTAAAAATACTTCATGATGTCAGGCGCCACACCATCGGATACTTCCCAACTGGAAAGTAATAAACTTTTGGCACCGGCATATTGAAAAGCTCGCCCCAAACTCATGATCCCTTCTCCTTTTTCTAATTTACCGGTTCCGGCATCACAGGCACTAAGTACCGCTAATTCCGAAGGAAGATTCAAAGCATATAACTCATGAACATACAAGTGGTTGTCCTCAACACTGTCCTTGGTTTGAGTGAAATAAAGCCTTGAATGTTCCGGATTCTCATCATTGATCTCACCATGCAAAGCCAGGTGTAATACAGCATATTGATCTGCCTGACGCTTGAAATTCCTTTCATTGGCATCCTTACCATAATAATATTGACCATCTACAATCGCTGCAATGGATCTTATCTCTGCTCTGCTACCTGGCAAATCATCATTGGATTGCCTCAATGTATTAAAGCTAAGGTGATCACCATAGTTCACGGCTGTAGTATCCGTATAAGAAAAAGCCAGGCATTGGTTTAGTTGGTCCACTTTCCTATTGATAGTATTGTCAAAGAGCAAATGAGCTGCATTACCATAACTAATGCTAAAGTCTTTTACCAAATAAGGAAGATTTCGATAATCTTCAGATTCGGTTTGCTCAGAAAGCAATAAATCAAAATTCACATGCCATAAAGCACCGTGGGGGATGATAATTAGTTCTTTTCCTTGAACCTTTTCCACGATTGGATTGAAAATGCTCTGATATAAGCTATGTCCTAAGCGTTTATATTCGTTAATATTTTTACTTTGAATAGCGTTTCTAAATGCCTCCACTTGTTCATTGATATTTTCTAATGATTTCAAAGGTTCAACTACCAATGTATCATTGGTTACAACAAATGCATAAGAAATACTATCCCCTAGAAAATACTCTACAACAGCCTGGTTTGAAGAAAGCGCCTGCTTTAGTTCTTCAACTGATATGATTTTTTTTTCATATTTCAACTGATGGTATTTTGGAAATTGCTTTTCAATCACATCTGTAAGTGAATCATAGCGCCGATTTATTGCAAAAAGTCTATCATTGAAATCGTTTACCTTGGTAGTATCATAGCCATCCTTTTGGGTTACGGATTCGTGTATACTTGACTGATAAAAAGCTCTGTCTATTTTTAATGATCGTTCCAACTCAATAAGATCGTCAGGAACATGATTAAAATGCTTGGCTGATAGCTCTGAACGAGACTCTTTCAAAGCGCTGGATTTGCTTTTTTCTGAGAAATAAAACGCGCTTTGGAGATACTTTGGATCTTTTGTGCTATCATTCAATAAAATACAAGTTTGAATTGCTCCTTCGTAAACTTGAACAGCGCTTTTTCCAAATTCAACTTTATCTTTGTGTGTTCGATGCGACTCTCGAACTTTGCTAATTAGTGTATCACAGAGCTGATAAATCTTAAATGATTCTTCCAAATTGTTAATTTTATGATATTTGTGATATAGGCTTTTTAAGATTTCTGCCTTTTTATTAAGTGACTCCAGTAGTTGATTGATGTCCAGAAAATCTTCAAGTTTTGGTAGATCATTCCATTCTCGATCATATGAATTTATTGTATTGGCTTCCAAACTTTTTTGATAGTGCACCATTGCTCTTTCGAAATCACCCATTTGATGATAAACATGACCAATACACATAAGGGACAATGCCACATGCGCATGTTTGTCCCCAAATACTTCTTTTCTGATCATTAAGGCTTTTGTATGGTATTCCAAAGCCCTCTTGAAGTCATTCTTTTTGTAATAGATATTACCGATTTCAAAGTAGGACAATGCTATATCTGGATGTCGATTACCCAATATTTCGAAGGAAATGGCAATGGATTTTTGATGATAATTTAGTGCCTTAGAATAATTCTCTTTCCAATGAAAAATTCTGGCAAGGTTGTAATATGAACGGGCTATATCTGGATGCTTTTCACCGAATATTTCGAGCTGAATATTCAAAGCTTTTTGAAGAAACTCATAACTATAATCGAACGCGTCGAGAGTATAATAAACCTCACCAATATTATTGTATATATTAGCTAACCCAGAATATTTGACTCCAAATACTTCTTTATAAATATTGAGGGATTTTGTATAATACTCCAGACTTTTTGCATAATCACCATTTTCATAGTGTAAAGCTCCAATATTATTATGACAAATGGCAACTCTCTCATTTCGTCCTAAGGAAATATTCTTACTTATCTTTAAAGATTTGTTGAAATAATCAAGAGCAAAATTGTAATCACCCTTTTCATAATAGATACCACCTATTCCATTGTAAGATGTAGCGATATCCTTGTGTTTTTTACCAGAATAGCTTCTTCGTATTGCTATGGCTTGATGAAAATTTGATAAGGCCTGATCATAATTTGTCTTTCGACGATAAATATTACCTAAAGTATTAAATAGCTTGGATATAAAGCTATTCTCATTCGTTGCTATTGTACTACCTATCTTTAATGCTTTTTCAGCATATTGCAGGGCAAAAGTTAGTTCTTCCTTTGCCAAATGGACATTGGCTATATTATAATATGCATAGCCAGCCTCATGGTGATTCCTTTTCAATTTTGTCTCGCAGATACTCAGTGCACCTTTTGCGGATTCCATAGCTTGACTAAAATTACTTAGGTAAATTTCACTCTCTGCAATTCGATTGTAACATATAGCCTGCTTTTCCCAAACTTGCGTTTCTTGAAATGATAAGAGGGCTTTATTATAGAACTCTACTGCTATGCTATGATTTTCTACCTTAGCTAAAGAGTCAGCCTTTCGAAAATATTGATCCCCAAAAAGTGTATCAGATTTAACTTGTGCCAGGACAAAATCAGTTAGAAAACATAGAAAAAGTATAAAATATGTTGATCTTACAAGCCAAGATAGTTTAATTTCACGATCCATATTCTGGCAATGCTTTAATATTTTGTTTCAAAAAATAAGCAAAAAATCAGCTAAAGCGTATTTTTATTTGACAATCCAACAAGCCCGTTTTAACTTAAGCTTAAATTTTTTATTAATCCAATCTTTTGAAGTTGTACCAAGTAAATAGACTTCTTTAAAAGATCAAAACCAGTGAGCAGATATATTGAATTTTAAACTAGCTTCTACATATACCGCAGAAGAACATCCAATACCAAATTGAAATCCGAACTAGACGAAATAATAGAATACCATCAATTGGAAATAGTTCACTTAGAAAAAACTATTGATCAGGCTATACAGGAGTCTGATTATATATCAGCGCATCATCATTGGGAAATACTGTGGAGAGTCAAAAACAATTTGCGTGTTTTTGAGAAAATCAAAGATTCAAATTATGAAAGGAAACAACTTATAGAACGACTTAAACGAATGGATAGGTATGGGGCATTCGAATCTTACGAAAAATACGCAGATAGATCCTACCCGACTCAACCAAAAAAGAAATTTATTGACAGTCAGGAAATTGATGATAAACTACTTGAACTTCAGGAAGGAAAATTAAGAGGACTTAAATTGTATCTGATAAAAAAGCAAAACTTGTTTTTGGAATTCACGCAAGTATCAAAAAACCTATTAAGAATAACAATCACACCTTATGACAAACTTACCCAAGAGTTTTCTTTGATGTTGGAGAGTTGTCAATCAGGCCTTGAAAGTGTTGGTTTTAAATTCAATAAAAATGAGAATCATTTAGAGATGTACCAAACCCTGGAGAATTTCAAAGACCTAACAAAAATCAAAACTATTCTGGCTCGTATGATGTTCGATGTATTTTCATTCAACTGGGATAAGCCAGCTCACCTCTCCTACTATTGAAATGTACGTTGCTCTATTGCCCTATTAGAACCAATACTATTCATTTCCCATCTTCTCAGCCATAATAGAGATTTGCAATTCCAGTCTTTTGATCTCTCTTAGTAGAACATTTTTATTCATTTGCATCCATTGGAACATCTTTAAGCTTGTGACGCTCATCGCCAGGAAGAAAAAGATGCCTCCCCAAACGAACAGGTCTTTGACCTCCTCAGATTCAAAGAACTTAATGGCACAAAACACACCCAAGGCTGTCCATACAAAAATCATGATGGTTGTTATCCAGGCCAGCCATCCTAATTTCCCGGAAAAATTACTTCTCATCATCTCCGGCAATGAGGGTTCATCCAATTGCTGGTAAAATGCGGCCTCTTCTTCGCTCAGTGCTTTTTTGATTAGCGCATCAATTTTTTTGTCTGTGCTTTTCATAATTACCTCCTTATGCTTTTCTAAACAATATTTTCAAAATTCCTTAATTCAGGTTTGGTTAAAGCTTTATTCGCTTTCCTGTTTGGTCTCTTCATATTTCTTCTTCAAATACTTCCTCGCATTGAACAATCTTGACTTTACCGTTCCTTCAGGAATGTCAAGAACTTTTGCCATGTGTTTTACGGATAATCGTTCGAGATAATGCATGGACAAAATAAACCGTTGATCTTCGGGCAATGATTTAAGCGCCTGCTTCAATACAAACAATGCATCGTCAGGAACTTCATCCTCCTCCATTGGTTCTTTATGATCTTTCAGCTCCTTTTCCATCAAACTTCTTTCCTTTTGCTGTTTTCGTATCCAGTCAACCGCTTTATTGTTAACAATCCTGTAAATCCAGGGACGGAATAATGCAGGATCTTTTAGGTTTTTTAACCCTTTCACAATGGCTTGCCAACTCTCCTGTACAATGTCTTCTGCAATACTGGAATTATTGGTTGTTTTATAGGCATATCCATATAACTTTTTGTGCCACCTTCTTACCAATAAGGTCAAAGCTTGATTGTCTCCTTGCTGAGCTTGCAGCACAAGCATCTCATCAAATATGTGGTCCGAGTTCCTTTTCACTGTTATACCAAGGTCGTTAGAAACCGGAAATGGTTCAATGTTGACAATTAATAATTAGTAATGAGTAATTAATAATATTTCAGCAATTCTACTGTGACGAGTAATCCAATCTTCTCCAATTTGTTATGGCCATTGTACCATATTAATGGTTTCAGTGGTAATTAGCATAAAAACTTCAATTTCTTCAAATCAGCTTCACCCCCCTGTTTGTCAGCCTCACCGGAATAATCATGCTCAGGCTTAAAAGCGCCCGTAAGTTTGTATCAGAAACCAAAATAATTCAAAATGTATATGAAAAATCTTAAATCACTTATCGCAGTTTTTGGGCTTATCATATTGACAGTCAATATTTCTTGTGCCCAGCAAAAAATTGATGAAAAAACCAGAGAGGAGGCCAAACAAAGATTTGAGGCCTATATGGAAAAACTCAACCTGAATGATGATCAGGCTTCTAAGGTGGAAGAAGTAAATGCCAAGTACTTTGAGCAGTTGCAAGGTTTGAGAGAGTCTGATGTTTCCAGGTTGAAAAAATACCAGAAGTACAAAAGTGCCAAAAAAGAAAAGGATCAAAAAATGAAAGAAATCCTGAATAAGGAGCAATATGCGATTTATGAAGAGTTTCAAAAGGAGCTGAAGGACGATTTCAGAAAACAAAGGAAGAGTGGTTCGTGAGTTGGGTTTTCAGATGGGGAGCACTGCTCCTCATCTTTTGAATCGCCAGACCATATTTAACGCTTTAAATTCAAATTGAGTAAATCATGGATGCACTTAAATCAACTTTTATCATTGTATTCTTTGCGGTAATAGCCATTGAAATCATCTGGTCAGTTACTAAAAAGAAACATGTCTACAATCTCAAGGATTCCCTATCCAATTTATTTATCATCATTGGTGGCAAAATCATTAAACCCATTACATTGGCCTGGGGATATTATTTGTTCACTTCCATAGAACCGTATAAACTCTTTGAGATCCCGGTGAATATTTTCACTGCAATACTCACCTTTTTCCTGGTGGAGCTTATTTACTATTGGTATCATCGCCTGAGTCACGAAATACCCATTTTATGGACTATTCATCATACTCACCACTCAAGTCCCTGGTTCAATATAAGCACAGCTGGCAGACTTAATTGGTTAGGCAAATTCACAAGCCCTCTCTTTTATATCCCCATGGTGTTATTGGGTTTTTCACCTTTTATCATCACAACTTCTCTTGGATTAAGCCTTATATATCAAATCTTTATTCACACGGAGATGATTGGGAAATTAGGATTCCTGGAAGGTGCCTTTTTCAATACACCTTCAGCACACAGGGTCCATCATGCATCAAACAAAGGGTATATTGATAAGAACTATGGTGGTATGCTGATCATCTTTGACAGGATCTTCGGTACCTATGTTCCGGAACAAGAAAAGGTAAAATATGGTGTAACTACGGGGTTCCTTGGCCATAATCCATTCAAAATAGTCTTTTATCCACTTTACCAATACCTCAAGGGACTGGGCAACAAAAAAGAAAGAAGAAAAATTACCGGAGATTATTTTAAAAGGACTCCCGAACCCCACATCAAGCAAGATTAAATTTTAACCAAAACACAAAATATCCAATCAAACCGAATTGGAAGAAATTAAATCAACATCATAATACTACACAAAAACAACCGAACAACAATGAAAAGTAAATCGAACATTTTAAAAACAATGAAGCAAAAATTTCGAGCTTCATTATTGGTCATGCTCCTGTTAGGAATAAGTATGACAGCTTGTGACAATGACGATGAACCACAAGTGGTAGTGTTTCAAGTCAACGAGGAAGATGCAGCTGAGATTATTGCTGTCTTCCTATCCATCAATACTTATGGATTTTCAGCGAATGTTGATTATATCGCTGAACAGGTAGCTGGTACGCTGGTATGTGGACAAACTGTTAGCGATAGTGATTCATTCAGCGATAGTTCTGCCGATGGTGCTATCAATTACACTTATAACTTTACAGAGAGTTATACTTACCAGTGTGGCACTAATGATGGTATGGTGAATTATGGTTTTGTTGCCAGCCAATCACTGTCAACATTGCGGGCAGATATTCTGAATGACATTTCAGGAAATTGGACATTAACAGATATCGACAGCAACACGGAAAACCACCAGCTCAGCGGGGAATATCAAAGATCAGGAAGTTGGGAATTTAAAACGGGAGAAGAAGAATCTTTCTCTGTGAATATGACCATTGATTTTAACAATCTCCTGGTTGAAAAAGCCACCGGCTATCTCAATGGCGGTAGTGCTGTATTCGGACTTATCGGGGAAAAATCGGAGTCCGAAAGCTCCAACTACAGTGGCATCGTCTCTTTCAATAGCCCTGAAGAAACCATTGTAGAATTCAACAATGGTGGTACTTATATCCTGAATATGAAAACTGGTGATATTCAGAAGCAATCTTAACTAATCCATAGTAACAAAATTGAATCGAGATGATCAACCCTTTCAAAGAGGGTTGATCATTACAATAAGATATACTGACCGTTAGGCATTGATATTTTGAAATGATCGATCCTAAATCTAAAACTGACTTTATATGATCAAAAAAAAATTACTACTGATAGCCCTGTTATTATGGCAAGTGAATGCCTGGGCACAAATTACGGTTTCCGGGACAGTAAAGGAAAATGGTAGTGGTGAGACATTACCTTTCGCAAATATTATCATCAAGTCAATCAATAAAGGAACGAGTACCAATGTGGATGGTTTTTTCTCTTTGCCGGATGTTCCTTCAGATACTTCTACCCTGGTAATAAGCTATGTAGGATATATGCCTAAGGAATTAAAACTAAACTCCGAATTGATCAAAGGACGACTTGAAATTTTGCTGGAACCAATTTCAACCTCTTTGGAAGAGGTAGTGATATCCGCTAATTCAAACAAATTCCTGAACAGTTCAAAGCGAATAAGTCAGGCCACTATTTCCACTAAACAATTATCCCTGCTGCCAAGCATTGGGGAAGTAGATATATTTAGATCGCTTCAGCTTCTGCCCGGTGTTAGCGGAACCAATGAAAATTCGTCCGGACTTTTTGTAAGAGGTGGCACACCGGATCAGAACCTGGTACTGTTAGATGGAATGACCGTTTATAAGGTAGACCACTTTTTTGGTTTTTTTTCAGCCTTTAATGCTAATGCGATCAAAGATGTACAGTTATACAAAGGCGGATTTCCGGCAAAGTATGGAGGACGTACTTCCAGTGTAGTAGATCTTACGGGTAAAACCGGAAGTTTTGAGGAGATCAAGGGTGGAGCAGGGATTAACTTGCTCAGTGCCAATGCTTATTTAGAAATACCTTTGTTCAACAAGGCTTCCTTCCTTATAGCCGGAAGAAGGTCCTATACAGATATTATCAAAAGTGGCGTATTTAATAGTATTACAGACAATCTTTTGCAAGATGACGATAATGCAACATTGAACAGAAATCTTCAAAACACAGAAATCAATGAAGTGGAACCTGATTTCTTTTTCTTCGATTGGAACAGCAAACTTTCGTACAGGCCTTCAGAGAAGGATCTTATATCCATTAGCCTTTATAACGGCAAAGATTTCTTAGACGAATCCAGAGATTTCAACAGATCGATTGAGCGAAGGAATATACCAAATCGTCTCATTATTGGAGATATAACAGATAAAACTGATTGGGGGAACAGAGGTATATCGGGGAAATGGTCACGTCAATGGAGTCCTAAGTTTTATAGCAACTTCTTGGTGGCTGGTTCGGAATATTTCAGTCAGTATGATCGAAATGCTTTTTTGGAAGCTTCCATACCATCCGAAGACTCCATATTATTTTCAGGGAATTTCAGTAGTTTTGAGGACAATAATGTGCAAGACATTTCTATTCGTCTGGATAATGAATGGCAATTATCTTCCAAACATAAACTTGAATTCGGGGCTTTATTTACAAGATCCAATATCAACTATAGCAATATCCGAAATGATACAATTACCATTTTAGAAAGGAAGCAGGAGGCAGACTACTCTTCTTTTTATCTTTCAAGCACTCGAAATCCAACGGATCGCCTGACTTTATCCACAGGAATGCGGATTTCATATTATCAACCTACAGATCAATTTTTATACTCGCCAAGGTTTTCATTTTCATATGATATAACCAATAAGATCAAGATCAAGGGTGCTTATGGTAAGTACTACCAATTTGTGAACCGCATCATTAACGAAAATGTAAGTGAGGGTTCCAGGGATTTCTGGCTCCTTGCTGATGGCGAATTGGTAGATGTTAGCAGCTCTAAACATTATATTCTGGGAGCTAGCTATGAAAACTCAGGTTGGTTGTTTGATATAGAAGGCTATTATAAAGATTTGAGTGGCTTGTCTGAATTTTCGTTGAGGTTCCGTAGGGCACAAGATTTTAATCCGGATGAATTGTTTTTTATTGGAGATGGTGTAGCCAAGGGAATTGAGTTTTTGTTACAAAAGAAACAAGGTCAATATACCGGCTGGATTTCTTATACACTGGGATCTGTGAGACACAATTTTGAAGTTTTCAATGATGGTCAGGACTTTCCGGCCCTTCATGATCAATTGCACGAATTTAAAATGGTTCACAGCTATGCGATCAATGACCGGTGGAATTTCTCATCCACTTTTGTCTATGGATCCGGTAAACCCTTTTCCGAACCTGACGGTTTGTATTCTTTAACACTCCTGGATGGCCGGGAGCTCGATTATATTGGTATCGGTTCTAAAAACGGATCCAGATTGCCCGCTTACCATAGATTGGATTTTTCAATTCATCATAAATTCCCAATAGGTAAAGCAAAGGCTGATATTGGTCTGTCTATCTTCAATTTCTACAACCGCAAAAACACCTGGTACATAGAATATGATTTCACGCAAGATCCGGTGCTGATCACAGAGATCAATTACCTGGGCTTTACACCTAACCTTTCTTTTAACATTGATTTTTAAACTAAATGAGATGAACATCAACAAAATTATACCATACCTATTTCCACTTGCTTTCCTTTTATCTTGTGAGGAGGACGCCGTGACTACAAATAATTTTGTAGTTGAGGCTTATCTTTTTGCCAATGAACCGGTCACCGATGTGGCGGTAACAGAGATTGTTCCTTTTGAATCATCTGATCAGGCAGCGGAACCCATTTCAGAGGCTGCTGTTTCCATTGTTCGGGGCAATGAGCAATTTGCTCTGCAATACCATCCTGAAACCTCCAAGTATAGATACACGGGTGATGATCTCAAGATTGAGGTTAATGAACATTATAGAATAGAGGTCAATGTCGGAGACCGCGCTGCCAGTGCGGAAACAATTGTTCCTGAAGCCACTCAAGGGCTGGCCATATCAGAGGAACAATTAGTAATCCCAAAGTTGATGCTCCAGCCAGGTCTGGGTCAGCAGATTGAAGACCTGCTTAGAAATACCAGGTTAACTGTAACATGGGATAATCCTGATGACCAATTACATTTTATTGTTATTGAAAGCACTTCGAATACGCAGGATCCCATTCTACCTGATAACTTCCCGAGTGAAGGTGGAAATCTATTAAGGGCTTTCAGATTCATTTCCGAGCCGACCATAGAAACCTCCTTTGAAATATTGGGGCTGAGCTTAGAAACTTATGGAGCTCATAAGGTTAAAGTATACAGAGTCAACCAGGAATATGCGGATCTCTTTGAAAATCAGCGACAGGATTCACGTGATTTGAATGAACCACCTTCAAATATTGCCAATGCATTAGGTATTTTTTCTGCTTTCGCAAGTGACAGCATATTTTTTGATGTGGTAAGGGAAAATTAAATCACCCGGCAGGTTAGAGGATCATTTGGTGAACAACGCTTGATGGTCCTCCAATTTCAACTTAAAATTTATTGTTCAAGCTTATTTTCCATTCAAAATGGATTTGATATTGGGGGGTGTATAATTAACACCCTTTAGTATCTTATTATCCGGATCGCGATAAATTACAATTTTACCATTCACCTTTTCCATTCGGGTAGCAACACCCTGATCTTTATATTTGGCAATGGATTCTTCTCCTTGTTCTTCGTCCTCACAAGCTTTACTCATATTAGACCGGTGTACTTCATCAAACGACTCATCGAATTTGTCATGAAGGCCGTATTCCAGTATGGTCCCGTTTAAAACTACCTGTAAGTCGCAAAGCGCATCCATGGCTTCTACAGGATCTTTGGATTCTTTCTCTGACCTGATAGCGTCAATTTTGTTTTTCATTAAATCAATAAAGTCATCAGTTGCTTCCGAAGCGACTGCCAGTTCACTAAGTTCTTCCAATATCAAAGATAGTCTCAACTTAACACGATCTCTTGCAGGAATTTCCGGGTCATTCAATACAGGAGCCCCAAAAGTTTTATGAAATTCTTCTACACTTCTTAGAGTTTTATTCATTTCGGTAATTTTTCAATTTTCTGATTTTTTATCAGGTCATTTTTCATTTGGATCTAAATCCAGCATAGCAAATTAAGCCCCGAAGTTAATCGAATTTTATTTTTTTTGAAACCCTGTTTTAAGGTTAACACCTAAATTATTTCTCTTTTCTAAGTTATGCACAAAAAGTGTTTATAAGTCTGTGGATAAGCATGTTAATAAGCATGTCATAGAGCTAAAAATCAAGTGGTTAAATTGTGGAAAACAAAATAAAAAAAAGTTATGAAATACAAATTTAAGCATCTACCTTTAATCATCAGTTCTTTGATACACTGCTAAGATCCACAACCCAAATCAGCGTTAAACATATGTTTAACAAAGATTTCGGGCTAACGTAGCCATCGAAGGTTTAGAACCTAGTTCTAATAAATTCGATGAGTGTGATGCCAGGTTTTGTTGAAAAGCAGAGCCGTCTAAATCTTTAGAATTCACCCCTTGCTATTTTAGTGAGTGGGTAAATGGTCATCGCAGATTCGTGGACCTCAGGAACTTTATAAGTATCTGAAAAAACGGATAGACTACTGTGGTTGGAAAAGGTCAACTTTATTGTTACTCGATCCTCTAAAGCAGATTAATTCACTGCATTCCATCGAAAGAAGGTAACGGTGAATAATCATTTGGACTTTGCACGTATTATTAACTGGCGCTAAGCGGAAGCTACGGTTTCTGCTAAGTGAAAGCGGGGGGTTCTCGACTAGAGAGCTTCCCGTTTTTGATTTATGCTGGTTCAACTTTAATACTTTAATACTCCTGGGATCAAGTAAAAAATCTGGAGAGCAATTGCAGATTGCGATTCCAAAAAAGCTTTTAATCCATTGTTCGGCAAGCGCTCTTCCAATATGTTTCGGCCTTGAAGAAATTGCGTGAAGAAAACCGGAATTTAAAGCGTGAAGAAATCATTACTGTTTGAGCGTAGCGAGTTTAATGATTTTAGCTTTAAATGGAGGTTTTTAGCAAATTGATTCACAGCCTTGACTTTTTGATCAAGCAAAAAAGACATCAGTATCAGTGCGCACCACAATAAAATATCAGTGGAAATCTCTCTCAAGGCTCTACTCTTTGAATTAAACTTAGCTACTCCCCAGAAATTCGGCCTGATCCTACTTCAGCACTTCAACTCAATCCCACCTATCTCTCGAATCAGATAAAACCTTTGTCTACAGATATTCTTTCAGCATTTTGCATACAATTGTCCTAAGAAAATCCCCCAATATTTTTGTTTTTGATCCTCACCTAATTATTTTGCTAGGATGAAATGCAGCATGTCGCACATATTTGCATTTGATCTTTGGAATGGTTGATCCATTGAAATAAATTAAACTTAAAACTAACGACTAACATTATGGCAGCAAGAGGAGGCTTTTCAAGCCGCTTAGGTTTTATTTTGGCTGCAGCAGGTTCTGCTGTAGGACTCGGAAATATCTGGAAGTTCCCGTTCGAGGTAGGGGCCGGTGGCGGAGCCGCTTTTGTTTTAATTTATCTGTCTTGTTGTTTTATTCTGGCTTATCCAGTGATGATTGCTGAAATAGCTATTGGACGAAAGACTCAACGCAATCCTGCGGGTGCCTTTTCAGCATTGGGTTTTAAAAACTGGTCTTTTGTTGGTGTATTAGGAATTCTATGTGGTGTAACCATTCTATCTTACTACAACGTTGTAGCCGGTTGGGCTTTTGGTTATTTCATTGAAATGGTTCAAGGACATTTTGAAATCGGGAGTAAGTTTGGCAGTTTCGTGAGCAATGTTGCAAAAGTTGGTAGTTACGGCCTGATCTTTATGTTCTTTACTACCCTTATTGTTTCCAGGGGAATTTCAGGAGGAATTGAAAAAGCCGCCAAGATTCTAATGCCTACCCTGATAGCAATGATAGCGGGGCTGGCTATATACTCCATGTTCTTACCCCATGCGATGGAGGGTATCAAGTTTTATCTAATACCAGACTTTTCAAAAATTAATTTTAGTGTTATTTATAGTGCGCTTGGGCAAGCATTCTTCTCCCTATCCCTTGGTATGGGTGCCTTAATCACCTATGGAAGTTATGTAGGCAGAAAGGAGAACATTGTAACCTCCGCAGCCTATATCACGCTGGCAGATGTCGGTATTGCCTGTCTGGCAGGTTTAATGATGTTTCCGCTGGTTGCCTTTAACAATGGTGGCGATATGGAGAATATTCAAAGCGGAGCCGGTTTAATTTTTCAAACATTGCCAAGCGTATTCGAAAGTATTGGCCCCAATCTTGGGGTGATCGTTGGTTCATTTTTCTTTTTGCTGTTATCTTTTGCCGCACTGACCTCCACAGTTTCACTATTAGAAGTTCCTGTGAGTTATGTAGTTGATGAGCACAAGGTAGAAAGAAAGAAAGCAGTATGGTTAGTGGCCCTAATTGTTTTTATCATTGGCATTCCCTCTTTGGTTGGAAATGGTTATTCAGAATTCTTTTCAAATTTCATCACTTATGTAGGGGCCGATAAACCTACGGATTTTATGACTTTCATTGGTCATGTAGCAAACGATAGTTTTCTACCACTGGGAGGTTTTCTGATCTCAATTTTTGTCGCCTACGTTTGGAAAAAGAAGAATTTGAATGAGGAGATCGAAGCAGGTTTTGAAAGCTTCAAAGGTAGTATAGTAGAAAAGTATATTGACTTCAGTATAAGATACATTTGCCCGATTATATTGGGCTCGCTCTTCATTCTTACCGTCCTGGGCCGATTCTTTGGGATCACACTGATAGGGTAGTTCAACGGGTAAGAAGTTGAAAGGAGCATAAATATTCATTGATTTTTCTTCAAATCACGGTAGGAACAAACATCAAATTGTTTGTTCCTTTTATTTTTATCTTACCCTGCTCACAATAAATCTTGATAGATAGACAAAATCTATCAACAATATATAGATCTCTAATAATCAGATATTTTGATAGAGTAAAAAAATTTTTACTTTAAACAAAATGATCTGAACTTTACTTTTTGAGATAAGTATATTCTTATTAATTTGATACAATATTCCTGATATCTGGTATCAAATATGCTAGTACCATACAATGTTGTATCAATTACAATTGATTCAGTTAAATTTGTTCAAACAAAAATCACCTAATGATGTCAAAATTTTACATTACATTCTTAGTTATCCTTTGTGGTATCATGACATTCTCCTGCTCATCCGGGAAGAAGCAATTGGAACGAGGAGATTACTATGATGCAGTGATAAGATCGATAAACAGATTAAGAGCGAATCCAAATCAAAGAAAGGCTCAGGAGACATTACAGGATGCCTATCCCCTTGCAGTAAAATGGTATCTCAACAGATCAAAAAATATGGTGAGCTCAAATGATCCATTCAAGTGGAAAACCGTGGTTACCTCATACGAAAGGCTCAACCACATGTATGATGAAATTCAGAGATCACCAGGTGCACTAAGGGTTGTTCCGAATCCGTCAAATTACTATAGCGAATTGGTCGATGCAAGAAAAAATGCCGCGGAAGAAAGCTATAATGCAGGCTTGGTGGCATTGGAGCTCAACACAAGAGAAAGTGCCAAGAAGGCATACTATCATTTCATGGATGCTGACAGGTTTGCTCCGGGGTACAAAGAAGTCAATAATAAATTAGCGGAGTCAAAATTCATTGCAACATTAAAAGTTGTTGTTGAACAAATTCCTGTGCCCACAAGAAGGTATCAGTTAAGCGCACAGTTTTTTCAACAAAATGTAGAAGAGTTTTTACACAGCTTTAATCCAAACGAGTTTGTGAGATACTATAGTCCAAAAGAGGCGGAAAGTGAACGATTGGAATATCCTGACCAAATTATAAGATTGCAATTTGATGATTTTGTTGTTGGAGAAACTCATGTTAAAGAAACCATTGAAACATTGGTTAAAGAGAATGTGAAGGTTGGGGAATTGGAAGTAAAGAAAGACAGCGTAGTAGATGTCTATGGAGATGTAAAAGCGAAACTCACAATGTTCAAAAAAGAGGTTATTTCCGAAGGTGTTCTCAACATGATCATTGTTGATGCACAATCCAAAAGTATTTTGTCCAGTGAAAAAATTGGTGGGCAGTTTGTATGGTTTTCCCAGTGGGGTAATTTCAATGGCGACGAAAGAGCTTTAACTGAAGAACAACTTAAAATCTGTAAACAATCGGAGGTTCCTCCTCCCCCACCTCAAGATCTTTTTATCGAATTTACAAGGCCGATCTTTGATCAATTAAGCGCCAAAATTCGAAATTTCTATAAATACTATTAGCAAATAAAAAGGGACAATTTAGTCCCTTTTTTTATCATATCTTGAACAAAAATTCCTTTTATTTACAAGGTACTTAGAAGCAGTTTACTTTATTTTGCAATCTTAAAAAAAGGGCCGATGGATATAAAAGGAAAAATCATTGAAATTTTCGAAACTCAAAAAGTTACTGAGACTTTTAAAAAAAGAGAATTTGTCGTGGAATATGCTGAGAATCCTCAGTATCCGGAATTTGTCAAATTTGAACTAATTCAGGACAAATGCGACCTGCTGGACCAATTTAATGCAGGTGATGAAGCCAACATTTCTTTTAATTTGAAGGGAAGAAAATGGACTGATCCAAAAGGCGAAGTAAAATACTTTAATTCACTGCAGGCATGGCGATTGCAAAAAGCGGAAAATGCAGAAGCAAACGATTCAAATGCTACTCCCGGAGGAATTGATAGTCTACAGGAACCGGAGTGGTTGAACGATGACAAGGGTGATCAGGATGCATTGCCTTTCTGATACATACCTGAATTTATTATACTAGTATTAACCTAACAAACTAAATATATCAATGACAAGTGCAGAAATACACACTGACAGAGGCGTTATGAAAGTGGAGTTCTTTGAAAAAGATGCTCCTAACACGGTTCAGAACTTTGTTTCATTATCGAAAAAAGGGTTTTATGATGGACTTACTTTCCATCGTGTAATACCAAATTTTGTTATCCAGGGTGGATGTCCCGATGGTACAGGTGCCGGTGGACCGGGTTACAGTATAGATTGTGAATTGGACGGTGATAACCAACATCATGATAGAGGTGTACTTTCCATGGCTCACGCTGGAAGGAATACAGGTGGTTCACAATTCTTCATTTGCCACAATAGAGAAAATACACAACATCTTGATCGAAATCACACTGTTTTTGGCAAAGTGGTTGAAGGCATAGATATCGTTGACGCTATTCAGCAGGGGGATAAGATCAATAAAATAACTGTTCAGGAAAGCAACTAGGAATTCACATGGCCATCAATGATTGATGGCCATACTTTAGACCAGCTAACTAACTACTCACGCTTTTATATTCGCTATAACGCCACGCGGTAAAAACCCCAACGATTGCTCCTAACAGGTGCGATTCCCATGAAACTCCGGATTGCGTTGGAAGAACACCATAAAAAAGTCCATTATAAAAAATGAAAACAATAATGGATATCACGATAGATTTAAAATCTCCCCTCATAATCCCAAAGGAAATAAGAAAAAAAGCCAGGCCGTATATTAACCCGCTAGCACCAATATGGAATGAGGATCTGGCAAATAGCCAAACTAAAATACCAGTCAAAAAATAGCATTGAACAAAAACCTGCATGGCTATTTTATCATAAAAGTAAAATATGGCTGTTCCAAGAAAAAGTAACGGCAGGGTGTTATTGGCAACATGGGGAACATTGCCATGGATAAAAGGGGCTGTAACAATACCTATCAACCCCTCCAACGTTCTAGGATAAATCCCGTAGCCTGCAAGCTCTATTCCAAGAAAAAATTCAACACAAAAAATGGCCCACATAAAAAATATAAAACGGGAAGGAACCAAAATACTTTTACTAATTGTAGCGCTCATATATTTAATGGTATTTCAAGACACGAAGATAACATAAATTTAACCGATATATGAGCCGACAAAAAAATGAACAATCCCATATTTTAGCACATGCACGATGTAAGTTTAGCCCCCTTGTCAAGGCTAATCTATAGGCTTTAAGTATCCAAAATTGTATATATACCGGTAGTATTTCCATAAATAATACAATACTTATCTAATGTCGGTACTGGTAAGTTTTAGAGCAATATTAATGCTTCTTGAAGACCTCTGGATGTCAATTAAACCACTTTTTTATGTTATGTTTAAATATTGTAAATAAGTTGAATTACAGCACTTTTAAAAAATTATTTGAGTTTAGAGGGATTTGAATTGTAGCCACTATGTACACCGAAGAATCTGTTAAAATATTTGCAGTAGAAGACGATCCCGTATACATAAAATTTTTAGAATATGTCCTGAATCTGAATCCAGATCATGAGGTCAAAATTTTTGAAAAGGGCCAGGACTGTCTGGATCATCTGCATGAAAAACCAACGTTGATAACTTTGGATTATACCCTCCCGGACATCTCCGGTGAAGAGGTGCTAACCAAGATAAGAAACTACGACTCCAGCATCCCTGTGATCATCATATCAGGGCAGGAAAAAATTGGAACGGCAGTACAATTGCTTAAGCTGGGAGCCTATGACTACATCATTAAGGATGAAGAAACCAAGGACAAGCTACTGAACACCATAAATAATGCTCGTAAGAACATTTCTCTGGTCAATGAAATTGCACACTTAAAGCAAGAGATATCGGAAAAATATGAATTTGGAAAAAGCATTATTGGAAATAGCAAGCCATTAAAGAAGGTGTTTTCATTGTTGGAAAAAGCTGTAAAAACGAACATTACAGTTTCTATCACAGGTGAAACAGGAACAGGTAAAGAACTGGTAGCGAAAGCGATACACTATAATTCAGAAAGAAAGAAGAAACCATTTGTTGCGGTAAACATTGCTGCTATACCCAAAGATCTTATTGAAAGTGAGCTATTTGGTCATGAAAAAGGCGCTTTCACAGGTGCAGTGTCAAGAAGATCGGGTAAGTTCGAAGAAGCCCAGGGTGGAACCATTTTTCTCGATGAAATAGGTGAAATGGATTTAAACTTACAATCCAAACTACTGAGAGTGCTTCAAGAGAAGGAAGTAACAAGAGTGGGCGGAAATGAGGTAATCAAGGTGGATGCCCGAGTGATTGTTGCAACACATAGGAATTTGGCCGAAGAAGTTCGAAATGGAAACTTCCGGGAAGATCTCTACTATAGATTACTTGGTTTACCTGTCAGTTTACCTCCCCTGAGAGAAAGAGGCAATGATATTATTATTATTGCCAGATATCTGCTGGATCAATTCTGTAAAGAAAACGGTCTTGGCAAAATTTCGATCAGCAAGTCTGCTCAGGAAAAGCTTTTGAAGTACCATTTCCCAGGGAATGTAAGAGAACTCAAATCCATTATAGAACTATCAGCCGTCCTTACCAGTGATGATGAAATCACGGAAGATGAAATAAACTTCAACAGTGTAGTAAAGGAAAACAACTTCGCTTATGAAGAGCTCACTTTGAAAGAATATACATTTAGAATTATTCAACATTTTCTTGAAAAATATGATCATAACGTCATCCTGGTAGCCAAAAAATTAGACATCGGAAAATCCACCATATACCGGTACCTCAAAGAGCTTGAGGCTAACCCGGTTCATTAATGTTGGATCTTAAACACTTATATCCAGTTGAATACTGAATTAATAAATTACTTCAATCACATTTCGCGGGAATTGGCCAAGGCCAAAGTTTTACATGACATTCAGTCAACCCTAACTGAGTCGCTTGAATATATATTGAAACGGGAGTTTCAATATTCTCTATGGCATTTTGATAAAAAGAAAGGAGAATTGGATGCTATTTTCAGTGAGGGCTATAGTAAAAAACAGGAAAAGTCAATTCAAACTGGATCAGTTCCGGATTTTATTAAGGAAGCTTTTCAAATAAAAAAATTAAAGTATTACAACACAGCCTCAAAGCTACCTTCTGAGGCTAACAATACTTTACTTTCTAAAACCTCATCTATGATCCTAATTCCCGGATTCTATGGTGATGAGTGCGAGATTATATTACATATCTCTAATCAGAAGGAGAACCGCTTCAATCGTGAATTGCAGAGTATTTTATCATTTCTGACTAATATTCTGGCCGGAGAATTCTATGCATTGAAAAATAGAATTCGATCATTTAAAAGGTTGGATGACTACATTAGGAGTGAAGGTTTTAACAAGGCAGTGGTTGAATACGGGGCTGATATCATCATCATCCTGGATCCAAGGGGTATTATTTTATACCATAATCCTTCCTCAGAAAAAACACTGGGCTATAATCATGGCTCCCTGGTAGGTCAAAGTTTTTTTGATCTTGTTCATCCAAAAGACAGAAAGCAATTCAAAGATACTTTTAAAAAGAGCCTTAAGGTTGAGGTTATCCAAAAAATCGAGTATCAGTTCCTGTGTCAGGATGGAGAATACAAGTATTTGGAATCCAATAGTATCAATTTGAAAGATAAAGAGGGAATTGAGGGATTGATTCTGGATTCCAGGGATATTACTGAGAAAATAAAAACGAATAAAGAGCTGCAGGAACAAAAACATTTTGTCCAGCAGGTCATCGATACCGATCCTAACTTGATCTATGTAAAAAACTGGGAGGGTAGATTCTCTCTGATCAATCAGGCAGTAGCAGACCTTCATGGTTCGACAAAAGAAAATGTGATCGAATTGCTTAATTCTCAGGCAAAGGCCAAGCCCGAAGAGTTGTATAATGAATCCAAAAAAGATATTGAGACAATTCTTAGCGGAAAAGAAATCATCGTCGAAGAACCATTTAAATTACCTGACGGGGAAATAAAATGGTTTCAAACTACCAAGAAAGCATTGCATACCGGCGAAGGCGCTATGCAGATCCTGAGTATTTCTGTCGATATCACGCAAAGGAAAAAGGATGCCGAGGCACTTCTGAATGCTCAGAAAGCTAAAGAGCAATTCCTGGCTAATATGAGTCATGAAATCAGGACTCCAATCAATGGCATTGCCGGACTGGTTAATCTCCTTGTTGAATCTGATCCCTCGAAGGAGCAACGAAAGTTTCTATCAGGAATACAAAGTTCAACGGAGAACTTAAAGGTTATTATCAATGATATCCTTGATATTTCCAAAATCGAATCCGGTAAACTCAAGTTTGAAAAGATTGGTTTTATGCCCCAAAGCCAGGTGATCTCTGTAATTGAGACTTTCCAATATAGAGCCATGGAAAAGGGTCTTGAGCTATCATATAATATAGATCCCAAAGCAAAAACAATTCTCTTGGGAGATCCTGTCAGATTGAATCAAATTCTAACGAATCTGGTCAGTAATGCGATCAAGTTTACTTATTCCGGTGGTATCAAAGTCAATGTTTCTGTTCGATCATCGGATAACAAAAATGTTAACTTAAAATTCACTGTTAATGACACCGGAATTGGTATCCCTGACGATAAAATTGAAGCTATATTCGATAGCTTCAGACAGGCGGATGATAGTGTTACCAGGAGATTTGGTGGGACAGGATTGGGACTTGCCATTTGCAAACAATTGGTTGAGCTTCAGAACGGTAGTATCTCAGTTGAAAGTAAGGAGCGGGAAGGAACTACCTTCACTTTTTTCATTCCATACGAAAAGGGGAAGGACAAAGATTTCAAGAAATTCAATGCCAGGAACGATTCAAAAATCAAAATCCAGGATCTTGGCTCATTCGATAAATTGTCTGTGCTGCTTGTTGAAGACAATGACATAAATCAAATGTATTCTTCCAATATTTTAAAGAAATGGAATTGTGAAGTAGAAATTGCTGCCAACGGTTACATAGCATTGGAAAAGCTTAAAAGAAATGATTATGACATCATTTTGATGGATGTACAAATGCCAGTGATGGACGGATATGAGGCAACAAAGAATATCCGCGATCATTTTGATCCTCCTAAAAGAGACATCCCCATTATAGCTTTGACAGCGAATGCCATTATTGGTGACAATGATAAATGCCTTACAATTGGCATGAATGATTACCTTTCCAAACCCTTTAAACCGGAAGATCTTTTCAAAAAAATCACAAAATTAACACAGGTCTCCCCAAGGCCTTCCATCCCAAATGAAGAAAAGAAGCAATTCCCAATAAATGGCAGCAAAAAAACACAGCCAAACTATGAAGCCATCGATTTGTCTTATTTAAGCGAAATTAGCAATGATGACATAGAATTTATGAAGGAGATGATCAATGTCTTCTTGGGTAGTAGCCCACAGCTGATTGCCAATATGAAGGCCTGGGTGAAAACCAAAGACTGGGAAAATATTGCAAGAACCGCTCATAAACTTAAGCCTTCTATTATCTTTATGGGTATCAATTCTCTTAAGAATGTGGTAGAAACGGTTGAAATGAATTGCAGAAATAAAGAGCATATCAAAGAAGTTCCGGAATTGATCGATCTCATTGAAAAAACTTGCAACAAAGCATACCAGGAGCTCAAGAGCATTCAACTGTTAGAGGTGGTTCAATAAACCAATTCCTTGAAATTTTTCAAATGAAGAAGTAAAATCCCAATGTGGGATTTTTTTTGAATTGTCCTTTCAAAAAAGATGCCTTAGAAGTCCATTTAGGGCTTTTTTTTAGCCAGGCACGAAAGTGGTTTATCAATTCCTAAAAATTGATATGCCTAACACAAAGAAACCAACAATATTTTTAATTGATTCTGATGATATTGACATCAGTATCCTCACACTCAAAATTGAGCGTGAAATTAGCTGTCGAGTCTATACTTTTTTTGATGTTGAAGAAGTTCTAAACTATAGCAACCTTCTTCCGGATGTACTTGTTATGGGAGCAAATATTTTCAACCAAAAAAGAGATGTAATTCAAAAGATTGAAAGTAGCTTACTGGATCATAGTCAGGACCACCAAGCATCTTTCATAATCTACAGGCCTGAAAATTTGTTTTCATGGGATCATAATCCAATTCATGGAGAGGACCGGTATACATTGGTTCCCTTGGATCATTTTTACAATTACATCCAATTAAGTTTAACTAATCTTCTAAAAGCAAGCTAATGACTTCTTTCACGCTAATATTCGGAGTACCCTCATTCTCATGCAAACTATCGCATAACGCCTATAGTAAAAACATCACTTATTCCAATCGAATACAAGGATATTGTATAACCTTTGCCTAGTAGACCGGCAAAGGTTTTATACCTTACTTTGCGGAAAATACGATATCTTACCAATTTTCTCCTACACTGATATTTTTTGATATAAGGCCTCCATGAAGCTTATACCTTTTGCTATGGTCCATTGATCCACATACTGTCAATGGAAGATACATTTATTTCAACTAGGAATAACCAAAGCTCTTAGCGTAAGGCATTAAAGATTCTTAATAATTAAAATGATTTGAAACTTTCAGTTAAGGTCATCCCTAAAGAACTTTCAAGGGATCTCATTGAAGTATGATCGTGGGTCAAATAGCTAATCTAAAACTAATGCACGATGATGACTTTCTTGTGTATGGCCTCCCCTGCTTCCGGTTCTATAATCAGATAATACATACCGCTTGGGATATCGGAGCTGTCTATTGAGAACTCCTTCTGATTACGCTCCAATGATCCTTTAGTGATAAGAACACTCCGTTGATCCAACAGACGCCAGCTATATTTCTTACTTTGAGAATTATCAATTTTGGCGAAAATCCTATTAGAGGCCGGCGTAGGATAAACTTTTACAGTAACAGCATTTTCCTGTGCCTCATCCGGTGTAATGCCTGTAACAGTTGAATTCACCCTGGCCGGTGCATCAAGATAATGTGTTTGGTAAATACGTTTTGTCCTTTTATTTTGAACAAAAACCACGACGGCCAAATTCGTCGGATCATAAGCATCAACTTCCCATGTTTGGCTAACAACCTCACTTGTTGATACATTCCAGGTCCTGTCTATGGTTGTTCCGGAAGCATCAGGGAGCAATCGCTTTAATACATTTCTAAATACTTTTGACGGGTTCGAAGGAGAAACTCCTGTAATACTTTTTTCGATAACTGCTATGTGAACTGCAACAGGCTCATTTAAAGGAGTTGTCATTTCATCTGTAGCTGTAATGGTTGCATTGATATTCAATCTCGAATTAATACCATCATCCGTAAAGGTTACATTAACATCAAATAACGGATCTTCCAGGGAATTCACATCTACAGAATCTTGCACCCCTAATCTGTCGACACTATTCTGCATTTCAAAAATATGAAGACTATCGGTGTATAAAACAGTTGTTGGTGGCTCCGATATTCCGTAGAATAATCTTCTAGCACTTGGATCCGCTTTGTTATCTCCGTTGAGCACATCCGCACCAGGGAAACTCGTATGATAATTTATGCTGATAACTTCATCGACATTATCATCAAGAAGCTGATCCAACTCTGCATCAGCCAGTGTGCTTCGATCACTTGACATATTGGTGAAGTGCTCTAATAATACGATCTTTGATCTTTCCCCAATAAAGATATCATCAAAACCAAAACCGTTAAGCCCTGTTATGCTAGGATCATTCTGATCAGCGCCAAATGTAATTCTAAACCTGACTGAGCTGTTTCCTCTGAATTGATCCAAATTATATTTAGCAGTCTTCCACCCTGTATCCGTTCCTGACCATCCTATATCACCTACATTGATATTTCCCGGACTACTAGGGCTTCCAATAATAGCTGATTCATTATACCATCCAATGCTTAATCTTCCATCATTTCCTCCTACTACCTGCCAGGTAGTTCCTCCATCCGTAGATGCCTCCAACACAGCACCGCTTTTACCGCTTTCAGTATGAGACCATATCTTGAAGGATATCATTGGCCTTTCCAGTTGAGAGAAATCATAACAAGGGCTATTGACCCAGGATCTTTCACCCTGATTATAAGAGCCTGAAAGGTTCGTTACCCACGCATTCTGTCCTTCCGCAGCGCTATTAATAACCGCTGTCGGTTGACCATGTTGCCAGCTTGAAAGAGGTCCTTCTGCTACCCAACCGCCGGTACCTCCTTCAAAGCTCTCGGTATATGGAAATTCATTAGCCTGTATACTTGGTAATATAAAGACCTGTCGAATGGCAGTTCTCTGGCAACCTATTCCGGATGTCACTGTGAGTGCCACGTTGTATACGCCAGGAGCACTAAATCTATGCGTTGGGTTTTGCAATGTTGAAGTGTTTGATGCCCCGCTGGCCGGATCGTCGAAATCCCAACTAAAATCAGTGATAAAGCCTTGACTAAAGACTGTATTATCTGTGAATTGTGTATCGTCCCCAAAACAAATCATATTCCAATCAAAGTCGGTATTTGGGAAAGCTCCAATATCCAATGAGATTGTTCTTGAAGCTGTACAACCATGTGTGGAAGTCACAGTAAGTGTGATATCATAGGTGCCTGGCGAAGCATACAAATGACTTGGATTTTGTACATTACTAATAGGAGAACCATCACCAAAGTCCCAATCCCATGATACGATGGAATCTGTTATATCAGGAATGGATGATAAGTCCTGGAAATTAACACTTTCACCATCACATCCATTATTCACCATAAAATCAGAAACCGGTAGGCTACGAACGTTTACAACCACATCAGTGAAGTTTGTGGCACTATTGGCATCTGTAAAAGTATACCTGATCACATGTGTTCCAACTCCGGCAAGGGAAGCTCTGAAAAACTGATTGTTAACAACACCAGGACCTGAGAAAACACCAAAGGTGTTAATACCATCGGCCACTGGATCACCCACCAGTGGGAAATCAGGATCATCAAAACAGAAATCAGTTGCCCCTAAGCCTGGAATACCTACAGATGGCAATGGATTGACTGTAACGGATTGTGCCGGTGTCGTATTCTGACAACCTGTACTTGGGTCAATATAAGTATAAGTAATCGAATGAGTTCCTACACCTGCAGCAGACGGGCTAAATGAAACACCGCTAACAATTCCGGGGCCCATAAATGTACCTCCGGCAGGTGATCCAAATAAAGGTACAGTAGGATCATTCAAGGCATATTCGGGATTCAGCCCACCAAAACTGACAGTTGGCAGCGAGTGAATTGTTACGGGAACAGTTGAAACAGCGGCGGGGCAAGGCCCTGCAGGATCATTGGTGGTCAGTATCAATGTTACGGTAGTACCAACCTGGGATGGATCGGGCACAAAGGTTGCATTTAAAGTAGTATTATTTGGCAAGAAAGATCCAAGGCCATCTCCTGAGGCCCAAGTGGCGGAAGATGCCGCTCCACCGATAGACCCGTTTAATAAAGCATTTTCGCCGTCACAAATTTCGATCGGTATTCCTGCATTGGCTGTGGCAACAGGCTCCACAGTTACTACAACATCCAGACTACTACCACTGCATCCAAACGAACTTGGAACAATGGTGTAAGTTACAGTTCCCGAACCAGGCCCGGAATTATTTAAAACTTGTGTGATATTCGTACCTGTCCCATCACTGGCACCGGTTACAGCTCCCGTGATATTTGTTACAGTCCAGTCAAAAGTGGTTCCTGTGACATTGTTAGGATTACTTAGTGTTATATTCGTTGAACTTCCGCTACAAATAGTTTCCGAAGCTGGGGTAGCCAATACATCAGGTTGTGGATTGACGGTAACAATTACCACGATGGATGATCCATTACAGGTTCCGGCACTCGGTGTAATCGTATAAGTAGCTGTACCAGGTGTGTTGGTAGGATTAGAGAGTGTTTGTTGAATACTGGTACCTGATCCGGCACTTGCTCCTGTAACACCACCTGCTTGTACCACCGTCCAGTTGAACACTGTTCCGGCCACAGCATTAGGATTGCTCAAGGATATATTGGTCATATCACCGTGACAAATCGTCTCTTGCGTTGGGCTTGATATAATATCCGGTACCGGATTCACCGTTACGTCCACATCGAATGTAGCTCCAGGACAACCGTTTGCTATTGGTGTAATACGATAAGTCACCACGCCCGCCGTATTTCCAGGGTTAATCAATTGTTGTGCAATTAGATTTCCACTTCCCGCACTGGCCCCGGTAATGCCTCCGGTAACATTTTGAACTGTCCAATTAAATGTGGTTCCAGGAACTGCATTTGGATTTGTAATGGCGACATTACTAATATCTCCGCTACAAATTGTTTGATCCGTTGCCATGACATCTGGTTCGGGAAATACAACAACGACTACAACAATTGGGTTACTAACACAATTAAATGGAGCATCTGAAGTAGCAGTAATGGTATAGGTTGCGGTTCCTGTTACGCTTCCCGTTGTAGTTAGTGTTTCTGCTATTCTTGGTCCACCAACATCGGTGGAGAAAGCCTGTCCTGGTCCGGCAGGCCCTGAAACTCCTGAATACACAACAGTCCAGTCATACGTTACAAGTCCTGGTACACCAACTAACTCGCTCAAAGCAATATTAGATTGGTTATTATGACAGATAATTTCAGTGATAGGGTTGGCCGATACAATTGGCACGTCGCTCAATTGAATGTTAACATCATCAGTACTTGGCGTACATACACCATTGGAAACAGTCCATCTTAAGACATATGTTTGATTAGCAGAACCAGAGAAGAAGCTGGTAGCACTATTGATATCAGAAATAATACCTAGTCCATCAGGGTTACTCACAAAACTCCATTGACCTGAACCGATAGCAGGCGAGTTAGCACTGAGTAAAGTACTCGTTCCACATACTGCCTGGTCAGCACCCGCATTAGCAGCTGTTGGTGTTTGATCAAATTGAATACTCACCTCATCCTGGCTATCTGTACAAACACCATTGGATATGGTCCACCTTAAAACGTAAGTTGTTCCAGCTACACCATTGAAGGTTGAATTGGCCAAACCAGGACTTGAAATACTTCCGCCAACTCCACTTATAATGCTCCAATTACCTGAACTAATTAAAGGTACATTACCAGCTAAAGTGGTACTTGTTCCACATACTTGCTGATCTGCACCGGCTGCAGCTACAGTAGGTTGCTGATCAATCGTAATCCCCACTCCTGCAAAATCTCTTGTACATGTCGTGCTTGGGTTAGTCGCTCTTACAATGAGTGAAGTAACACTGGTGGATAGTGCATTTGTAGTGATCGTCAAATTAGCACCAGTTCCTCCAACAGAAGCACTTACTGAAGTAAGCGTCTGATCAAATACCTCATAATTGATACCTGCATCAGAAGCGGTGATCTGAACCTGCGCTGCATCCCCATCACAGATAGGATCTGTTACAATCGTTACTGTCTTAACTGTTGGTCTTGGATTAATTGTAACCGTTGAAGCAGCACTCTGCGCACTGGTACAATTAGCTCCTGCTCCATCTGTTACCGCTACTGTATAATCTCCACTCTCTGCAACACTGTTTAAGGTGATTGTCTGCGTTGTCAATGCTGTCGCAATGCCATCTTTATACCACAAATAAGTACCACCATTCGGTGCTGCGGAAGATTGCAAATCCACATCGGTTGTGCCACCATCCTCACAGAAGGTTAAACTACCACTTGTTACTGTGATTGTTGGGGTGGCTGGGATCGCATCGATCGTAATCCCTACGCCTGCAAAATCTCTTGTACATGTTGTGCTTGGGTTAGTCGCTCTTACAATGAGTGAAGTAACACTGGTGGATAGTGCACTTGTTGTGATTGTCAGGTTAGCCCCTGTACCTGGGGTGGAAGCACTCACTGAAGTAAGTGTCTGATCAAATACCTCATAGTTAATGCCCGCATCAGATGAAGTGATCTGTACCTGCGCGGCATCTCCATCACAGATAGGATCTGTTAAGATCGTCACTGTCTTAACTGCCGGACGTGGATTGATCGTTACTGTACTGGCTGCACTTTGGGCACTGGTACAATTGGCTCCGGCACCATCTGTTACTTCCACTGTGTAATCTCCACTCTCTGCGACACTGTTTAAGGTGATTGTCTGCGTTGTCAATGCTGTGGCAATGCCATCTTTATACCAAAGGTAAGTGCCACCGTTCGGTGCTGCGGATGACTCAAGGTCTACATCGGTTGTACCACCGTCCTCACAGAAGGTCAAACTACCGCCTGTTACTGTAATTGTTGGCGTGGCTGGAATGGCATCAATCGTAATCCCTACACCCGCAAAATCTCTTGTACATGTCGTGCCTGGATTAGTCGCTCTTACAATGAGTGAAGTAACACTGGTGGATAGTGCATTTGTTGTGATCGTCAAATTAGCACCAGTTCCTCCAACAGAAGCACTTACTGAAGTTAAGGTCTGATCAAATACCTCATAGTTAATCCCGGCATCAGAAGCAGTGATCTGAACTTGCGCTGCATCCCCATCACAGATAGGATCTGTTAGGATCGTTACTGTCTTAACTGTTGGGCGTGGGTTAATTGTTACTGTACTGGCTGCACTTTGGGCACTGGTACAATTGGCTCCTGCTCCATCTGTTACCGCTACTGTATAATCTCCACTCTCTGCGACACTATTTAAGGTGATTGTCTGCGTTGTCAATGCTGTCGCTATGCCATCTTTATACCACAAATAAGTTCCGCCATTAGGGGCCGCGGATGACTCAAGGTCTACATCGGTTGTACCACCATCCTCACAGAAGGTCAGACTACCACCTGTTACAGTGATTGTTGGGGTAGCTGGGATCGCATCGATCGTAATCCCTACGCCTGCAAAGTCTCTGGTACATGTCGTGCTTGGGTTAGTCGCTCTGACTATTAAACTTGTTACTGCGGTGCTTAAGGCACTGGTGGTTATTGTCAGATTAGCCCCTGTACCTGGGGTGGAAGCACTCACTGAAGTAAGTGTCTGATCAAACACTTCATAGTTGATACCGGCATCAGAAGCAGTGATCTGAACTTGCGCTGCATCCCCATCACAGATAGGATCTGTTAGGATCGTTACTGTCTTAACTGTTGGGCGTGGATTAATTGTAACCGTTGAAGCAGCACTTTGGGCACTCGTACAATTAGCTCCTGCCCCATCTGTTACTTCCACTGTGTAATCACCACTCTCTGCTACACTGTTTAAGGTGATTGTCTGCGTTGTCAATGCTGTCGCTATGCCATCTTTATACCACAAATAAGTTCCGCCATTAGGGGCCGCGGATGACTCAAGGTCTACATCGGTTGTACCGCCATCCTCACAGAAGGTCAAACTACCACCTGTTACTGTGATCGTTGGGGTAGCTGGAATGGCATCAATCGTAATCCCGACACCTGCAAAGTCTCTTGTACATGTCGTGCCTGGATTAGTCGCCCTGACTATTAAACTTGTTACTGAGGTGCTTAAGGCACCGGTGGTAATTGTCAGATTCGCTCCTGTACCTGGAGTCGAAGCACTCACAGATGTTAAGGTCTGATCAAATACCTCATAGTTAATCCCTGCATCAGAAGCAGTGATCTGAACCTGCGCTACATCTCCATCACAAATAGGATCTGTTAGGATCGTTACTGTCTTAACTGCCGGACGTGGATTGATCGTTACTGTACTGGCTGCACTTTGGGCACTGGTACAATTGGCTCCTGCCCCATCTATTACCGCTACTGTATAATCTCCACTCTCTGCGACACTGTTTAAGGTGATCGTCTGCGTTGTCAATGCTGTCGCAATGCCATCTTTATACCAAAGGTAAGTACCTCCATTCGGTGCTGCGGATGACTGTAAATCCACATCTGTTGTACCACCATCCTCACAGAATGTTAAACTGCCGCCTGTTACTGTGATCGTTGGCGTGGCAGGGATCGCATCAATGGTGATCCCTACACCGGCAAAGTCTCTGGTACATGTTGTGCCTGGATTAGTCGCTCTTACAATGAGTGAAGTAACACTGGTGGACAGAGCACTTGTTGTGATTGTTAAATTAGCACCAGTTCCTCCAACAGAAGCACTCACTGATGTTAAGGCCTGATCAAATACTTCATAGTTGATCCCAGCATCGGATGATGTGATCTGAACCTGCGCTACATCTCCATCACAGATAGGATCTGTTAGGATCGTCACTGTCTTAACTGTTGGTCGTGGATTAATCGTTACTGTACTGGCTGCACTCTGGGCACTCGTACAATTGGCTCCTGCGCCATCTGTTACCGCTACTGTATAATCTCCACTCTCTGCTACACTGTTTAAGGTGATTGTCTGGGTGGTCAATGCTGTCGCAATACCATCTTTATACCAAAGGTAAGTACCGCCATTTGGCGCTGCGGAAGATTGCAAATCTACATCCGTCGTGCCCCCATCCTCACAGAAGGTCAGACTACCACCTGTTACTGTGATCGTTGGGGTAGCAGGGATCGCATCAATCGTAATCCCTACGCCTGCAAAATCTCTTGTACATGTCGTACTCGGATTAGTCGCTCTTACAATGAGAGAGGCAACACTTGTAGATAGCGCACTGGTGGTTATTGTCAGGTTCGCTCCTGTACCTGGAGTCGAAGCACTCACAGATGTTAAAGTCTGATCAAATACCTCATAGTTAATGCCCGCATCGGATGATGTGATCTGTACCTGGGCTGCATCCCCATCACAAATAGGATCTGTTAGGATCGTTACTGTCTTAACCGTTGGTCGTGGGTTGATTGTTACTGTACTCGCTGCACTCTGCGCACTTGTACAATTGGCGCCTGCACCATCTGTTACTTCCACTGTGTAATCACCACTCTCTGCGACACTGTTTAAGGTGATTGTCTGCGTGGTTAAAGCTGTTGCAATACCATCTTTATACCAAAGGTAAGTACCTCCATTCGGTGCTGCTGATGACTCAAGGTCTACATCGGTTGTACCGCCATCCTCACAAAATGTTAAACTGCCTCCTGTTACTGTGATCGTTGGCGTGGCAGGGATCGCATCAATGGTGATCCCTACACCTGCAAAATCTCTGGTACATGTCGTGCCTGGATTAGTCGCTCTGACTATTAAACTCGTTACTGCAGTGCTTAAGGCACTTGTTGTGATCGTTAGGTTAGCACCAGTTCCTCCAACAGAAGCACTCACAGATGTTAAAGTCTGATCAAATACCTCATAGTTAATGCCCGCATCGGATGATGTGATCTGAACCTGGGCGGCATCTCCATCACAGATAGGATCTGTTAGGATCGTCACTGTCTTAACTGTTGGTCGTGGATTAATTGTTACTGTACTGGCTGCACTTTGGGCACTCGTACAATTGGCTCCTGCGCCATCTGTTACCGCTACTGTATAATCTCCACTCTCTGCTACACTGTTTAAGGTGATTGTCTGGGTGGTCAATGCTGTCGCAATGCCATCTTTATACCACAAATAAGTGCCACCATTGGGTGCTGCGGAAGATTGCAAATCCACATCGGTTGTGCCCCCATCCTCACAGAATGTTAAACTACCACCTGTTACTGTGATCGTTGGTGTCGCTGGAATGGCATCGATCGTAATCCCTACACCTGCAAAATCTCTTGTACATGTCGTGCCTGGATTAGTCGCTCTTACAATGAGGGAGGTAACACTGGTAGATAGTGCACTTGTTGTGATCGTCAGGTTGGCACCTGTACCTGGGGTGGAAGCACTCACAGATGTTAAAGTCTGATCAAATACCTCATAATTGATACCTGCATCAGAAGCAGTGATCTGAACCTGCGCTACATCTCCATCACAAATAGGATCTGTTAGGATCGTCACTGTCTTAACTGTTGGTCGTGGATTGATTGTAACCGTTGAAGCTGCACTCTGGGCACTGGTACAATTGGCTCCGGCGCCATCTGTTACTTCCACTGTGTAATCTCCACTCTCTGCGACACTGTTTAAGGTGATTGTCTGGGTGGTCAATGCTGTCGCAATGCCATCTTTATACCACAAATAAGTTCCGCCATTAGGGGCCGCGGATGACTCAAGGTCTACATCGGTTGTACCGCCATCCTCACAGAATGTTAAACTACCACCTGTTACTGTGATCGTTGGGGTAGCTGGAATGGCATCAATCGTAATCCCGACACCTGCAAAGTCTCTTGTACATGTCGTGCCTGGATTAGTCGCTCTGACAATGAGGGAGGTAACACTGGTAGATAGTGCACTTGTTGTGATCGTCAGGTTGGCACCTGTACCTGGGGTGGAAGCACTCACAGATGTTAAAGTCTGATCAAATACCTCATAATTGATACCTGCATCAGAAGCAGTGATCTGAACCTGCGCTACATCTCCATCACAAATAGGATCTGTTAGGATCGTCACTGTTTTAACTGCCGGACGTGGATTGATCGTTACTGTACTGGCTGCACTCTGCGCACTGGTACAATTGGCTCCGGCACCATCTGTTACTTCCACTGTATAATCACCACTCTCTGCAACACTGTTTAAGGTGATTGTCTGCGTGGTTAAAGCTGTTGCAATACCATCTTTATACCAAAGGTAAGTACCTCCATTCGGCGCTGCGGATGACTGAAGGTCTACATCGGTTGTACCGCCATCCTCACAGAAGGTCAAACTACCACCTGTTACTGTGATCGTTGGCGTGGCTGGGATCGCATCAATGGTGATCCCTACGCCTGCAAAATCTCTGGTACATGTTGTGCCTGGATTAGTCGCTCTGACTATCAATGAAGTAACACTGGTGGATAGTGCACTGGTTGTGATCGTTAAATTAGCACCAGTTCCTCCAACAGAAGCACTCACAGATGTTAAGGTCTGATCAAACACTTCATAGTTAATCCCGGCATCGGATGAGGTGATCTGTACCTGGGCTGCATCCCCATCACAAATAGGATCTGTTAGGATCGTTACTGTCTTAACTGTTGGGCGTGGATTAATTGTAACCGTTGAAGCAGCACTCTGCGCACTGGTACAATTAGCTCCTGCCCCATCTGTTACTGCTACTGTGTAATCTCCACTCTCTGCGACACTGTTTAAGGTGATTGTCTGTGTTGTCAATGCTGTCGCTATGCCATCTTTATACCACAAATAAGTGCCACCGTTCGGTGCTGCGGATGATTCAAGGTCTACATCGGTTGTGCCCCCATCTTCACAGAATGTTAAACTACCACCTGTTACTGTGATCGTTGGGGTAGCTGGAATGGCATCAATCGTAATCCCTACACCTGCAAAGTCTCTTGTACATGTCGTGCCTGGATTAGTCGCTCTTACAATGAGGGAGGTAACACTGGTGGATAGTGCATTTGTTGTGATCGTCAAATTAGCACCAGTTCCTCCAACAGAAGCACTTACTGAAGTTAAGGTCTGATCAAATACCTCATAGTTAATGCCCGCATCGGATGATGTGATCTGAACCTGCGCTACATCTCCATCACAAATAGGATCTGTTAGGATCGTTACTGTCTTAACCGTTGGTCTTGGGTTGATTGTTACTGTACTGGCAGCACTCTGCGCACTGGTACAATTGGCTCCTGCGCCATCTGTTACCGCTACTGTATAATCTCCACTCTCTGCGACACTATTTAAGGTGATTGTCTGCGTTGTCAATGCGGTTGCAATACCATCTTTATACCACAAATAAGTACCACCATTCGGTGCTGCGGAAGACTGTAAATCTACATCGGTTGTGCCTCCATCCTCACAGAAGGTCAAACTGCCGCCTGTTACTGTGATCGTTGGCGTGGCTGGAATGGCATCAATGGTGATCCCTACGCCTGCAAAATCTCTTGTACATGTCGTGCCTGGATTAGTCGCCCTGACTATTAAACTTGTTACTGAGGTGCTTAAGGCACCGGTGGTAATTGTCAGATTCGCTCCTGTACCTGGAGTCGAAGCACTCACAGATGTTAAGGTCTGATCAAATACTTCATAGTTAATGCCCGCATCGGATGATGTGATCTGTACCTGGGCTGCATCTCCATCGCAAATAGGATCTGTTAGGATCGTTACTGTCTTAACTGTTGGGCGTGGATTAATTGTAACCGTTGAAGCAGCACTCTGCGCACTGGTACAATTGGCTCCTGCCCCATCTGTTACCGCTACTGTATAATCTCCACTCTCTGCTACACTGTTTAAGGTGATTGTCTGCGTTGTCAATGCTGTCGCTATGCCATCTTTATACCACAAATAAGTACCACCATTAGGGGCCGCGGATGACTCAAGGTCTACATCGGTTGTACCCCCATCCTCACAGAATGTTAAACTACCACCTGTTACTGTGATCGTTGGGGTAGCTGGAATGGCATCAATCGTAATCCCTACACCCGCAAAGTCTCTTGTACATGTCGTGCCTGGATTAGTCGCTCTTACAATGAGTGAAGTAACACTGGTGGATAGTGCATTTGTTGTGATCGTCAAATTAGCACCAGTTCCTCCAACAGAAGCACTTACTGAAGTTAAGGTCTGATCAAATACCTCATAGTTAATCCCGGCATCAGATGAGGTGATCTGAACCTGCGCTGCATCCCCATCACAGATAGGATCTGTTACAATCGTCACTGTCTTAACTGATGGTCGTGGGTTGATTGTTACTGTACTGGCTGCACTCTGCGCACTCGTACAATTGGCTCCTGCACCATCTGTTACTTCCACTGTATAATCACCACTCTCTGCGACACTGTTTAAGGTGATTGTCTGCGTTGTCAATGCTGTGGCAATGCCATCTTTATACCAAAGGTAAGTGCCCCCATTGGGTGCTGCGGATGACTCAAGGTCTACATCAGTTGTGCCTCCATCCTCACAGAATGTTAAACTACCACCTGTTACTGTGATCGTTGGGGTCGCTGGAATGGCATCGATCGTAATCCCTACACCCGCAAAGTCTCTGGTACATGTCGTGCCTGGATTAGTCGCTCTGACTATTAAACTCGTTACTGCGGTGCTTAAGGCACTTGTTGTGATCGTTAGGTTAGCACCAGTTCCTCCAACAGAAGCACTTACTGAAGTTAAAGTCTGATCAAATACTTCATAGTTAATCCCAGCATCAGACGATGTGATCTGAACCTGCGCGGCATCTCCATCACAGATAGGATCTGTTAGGATCGTCACTGTCTTAACTGTTGGTCTTGGGTTGATCGTTACTGTACTGGCTGCACTCTGAGCACTGGTACAATTGGCTCCGGCGCCATCTGTTACTGCTACTGTATAATCCCCACTCTCTGCGACACTGTTTAAGGTGATTGTCTGTGTTGTCAATGCTGTCGCAATGCCGTCTTTATACCACAAGTAAGTACCACCATTCGGCGCTGCGGAAGATTGCAAATCTACATCAGTTGTGCCACCGTCCTCACAGAAGGTCAAACTACCACCTGTTACTGTGATCGTTGGGGTGGCTGGTATCGCATCAATGGTGATCCCTACACCGGCAAAGTCTCTTGTACAGGTTGTAGTAGCATTAGTTGCCCTGACTATTAAACTTGTTACTGCGGTGCTTAAGGCACTGGTGGTTATTGTCAGATTAGCCCCTGTACCTGGGGTGGAAGCACTCACTGAAGTAAGTGTCTGATCAAACACTTCATAGTTGATACCGGCATCAGAAGCAGTGATCTGAACCTGCGCTGCATCTCCATCACAGATGGGATCTGTTAGGATCGTTACTGTCTTAACCGTTGGTCGTGGGTTGATTGTTACTGTTGAAGCAGCACTCTGGGCACTGGTACAATTAGCTCCTGCACCATCTGTTACCGCTACTGTATAATCCCCACTCTCTGCGACACTGTTTAAGGTGATTGTCTGCGTTGTCAATGCTGTCGCTATGCCATCTTTATACCACAAATAAGTTCCGCCATTAGGGGCCGCGGATGACTCAAGGTCTACATCCGTTGTACCCCCATCCTCACAGAATGTTAAACTACCGCCTGTTACTGTGATCGTTGGCGTAGCTGGAATGGCATCAATCGTAATCCCTACACCGGCAAAATCTCTGGTACATGTTGTACTTGGATTAGTCGCTCTTACAATGAGGGAGGTAACACTGGTGGATAGTGCACTTGTTGTGATCGTCAGGTTCGCGCCTGTGCCCGGGGTCGAAGCACTTACAGATGTTAAGGTCTGATCAAATACCTCATAGTTGATACCGGCATCAGAAGCAGTGATCTGTACCTGGGCTGCATCTCCATCACAGATGGGATCTGTTAGGATCGTTACTGTCTTAACTGTTGGTCTTGGATTGATCGTTACCGTTGAAGCAACACTCTGAGCACTGGTACAATTGGCTCCTGCACCATCTGTTACTGCTACTGTATAATCACCACTCTCTGCCACACTATTTAAGGTGATTGTCTGGGTGGTCAATGCGGTTGCAATACCATCTTTATACCAAAGGTAAGTACCGCCATTAGGCGCTGCGGAAGACTGTAAATCTACATCGGTTGTACCCCCATCCTCACAGAATGTTAAACTACCACCTGTTACTGTGATCGTTGGGGTAGCCGGGATCGCATCAATGGTGATCCCAACACCTGCAAAGTCTCTTGTACATGTCGTGCCTGGGTTAGTCGCTCTTACAATGAGAGAGGTAACACTAGTGGATAGTGCATTTGTTGTGATCGTCAAATTAGCACCAGTTCCTCCAACAGAAGCACTTACTGAAGTTAAGGTCTGATCAAATACTTCATAGTTAATGCCCGCATCGGATGAGGTGATCTGAACCTGCGCGGCATCTCCATCACAGATAGGATCTGTTACAATCGTTACTGTTTTAACCGCCGGTCTTGGGTTGATTGTTACTGTACTGGCTGCACTTTGGGCACTGGTGCAATTGGCTCCTGCCCCATCTGTTACCGCTACTGTATAATCTCCACTCTCTGCGACACTGTTTAAGGTGATTGTCTGCGTTGTCAATGCTGTCGCTATGCCATCTTTATACCAAAGGTAAGTACCACCATTAGGCGCTGCTGAAGACTGTAAATCCACGTCTGTCGTGCCACCATCTTCACAGAATGTTAAACTGCCTCCTGTTACTGTGATCGTTGGCGTAGCTGGGATCGCATCAATCGTAATCCCTACACCCGCAAAGTCTCTGGTACATGTTGTGCCTGGATTAGTTGCTCTTACAATGAGTGAAGTAACACTGGTAGATAGTGCACTTGTTGTGATCGTCAGGTTGGCACCTGTACCTGGGGTGGAAGCACTCACAGATGTTAAAGTCTGATCAAATACCTCATAATTGATACCTGCATCAGAAGCAGTGATCTGAACCTGCGCTACATCTCCATCACAAATAGGATCTGTTAGGATCGTCACTGTTTTAACTGCCGGACGTGGATTGATCGTTACTGTACTGGCTGCACTCTGAGCACTCGTACAATTGGCTCCGGCGCCATCTG
>JAUJEA010000020.1 GCA_030442035.1 Splendidivirga corallicola | reverse complement strand
CGCATAAAACCATGTTTTTTCTATCCCCCAGTCTCAACTTGCCACAGGGAGAATTGAAAACAAAAAATCAAAAATTAAACCTTATAAAAAACAAAAGAGGCTACTCAAATACTTTTGAGACAGCCTCCTTTTTTACTCCCTTCTCCTCACTGAGGAGAAGGGTCGGGGATGAGGTGTTTCGCAATCTCATCCAATACCATATCTATTTCTTGAAGCACCTGTTCATTGGTAAATCTGATAGTTTTTATACCCAAATTTTCTAATTTCAAACTTCTTGATTGATCATATTCCCTTTGACTTTTAGATAGATGATAACCACCATCTACTTCAATGATTAGTTTGTATTCCATACAATAAAAGTCGGCAATAAAATCGTCCATTGGATGTTGTCTCCTGAATTTGCTACCTTTTAATTGGCGATTTCTTAGGCGCTGCCATAAAGCATTTTCTGCTTCAGTTGGATTTTTACGATTCTCCCTGGCAAATTGATAAAGTCTATTGCTGGATACTCTAGGTGATTTATTTCTTTCCATATTGGTATAATTGTCATAGCTGCGAAAAATAAAAGTACTAAAAAATTGGAATGATTCATGGATCTGATGAACTCAATTAATTACTACATTTTTCACCCTTCTCCTCATTTGAGGAGAAGGGTTGGGGTGGTTAGACAGTCTCTAAGGATTCGTTGCCCCTAAGACTTTTCCAAATTCCCAAACCCGAAAAAAGCACACAAAGTATGAAGAGTATCGGACCTGGCAACCCATCAGACCAGAACATATATCCCGGGCCAACCAGGAACAGTAGCAAACCTAAATCTGCCATTCCTGTGATAGCCAGGTTGATCCAGAATCCTATTTTTGAACCCTTCCAGTTCAGCATGACTGCGATGATCGTGACCAGTAGGCCCATCCAAAAAAGATTGAATGAATGAAATGAAGCAATACCGGAAACAACAGTTTCCTGCATTAAATTCGGCAATTGTTCATTTGAAGCACCAGTACCTGTTCCTTGCAGATGCTCGTTGATGTTTGTTGTAGCGGATAACATCAGGGCTCCACCTCCGAATACATGCAATACACCCCATAAGATGAAGAAAATAGCACCTATTTTATTGTAATTGATATTATTCATGATTAACAGGTTGGATTTTAAACTAATTAGATTTTAATGCTTCCATACCGATAATTTTGCGTACAATTCCAATTTGTCCTAAATGATAGGCTTCATGATAAATGAAAAAGGAAATGATATCAGAGAGAGAAGGTTTGTTTTCAGCTGGCCTTGTATCTAAGTCCTCATTGGACATAGAAGAGATCTTGTTTAATAGCTTTTCTGATATTTGAGGCCAATGTTGCCTGATCTCATCGATGCCCGGATAATCCTTATGCTCAATTGCCTTAAAGTATTGATCCCCTAGGGGATTGACTTCCTGCAAACCAATCATATTAGCCAGCATAAATCGACAATGCAGCACATGTCCCAGTAACCAATTGATATGGTTGGAATTATCCGATGCTCTGGATAGTGCGAGTTTGTCTGAAAGTTTATCAAAAGCATTGTTGAAAATTTCTCCCTGCATTTGAAATAAACCTGAGTAGGTTGTTCCTTTTAAATTTTCCATTGATTAATTATTTAAATGTTATCTATAAATAAAAAAATGCAACTATATGGTTGCAAATATAAAAAGATATACTCCATATGCAATCAAAAAGTTGCGTATTTGTGAGCTTTTATGTTAAAAAAACTGTTGCTTAATCTTATTTAATCGATTGATGCACTTATCTCATTGAGGAAGTTTATGATGAAATAAAAGATTGGTGGGTTCGAATTAGTTACCCTTTTTGTTTTTCTCTTTCAGATAACTATCCAACAAGTTGAGTTTGTTTTCCCAGAATTTCTCATAATACATGACCCAATCATGTATTTCCTTTAATGGTTTGGGGTCCGCATAACAATATCGCTCACGACCTTTAGGCACAATATCTATCAACCCAACATCATTTAAAATTTTAATGTGTTTGGTGATGGCTTGCCGGCTCATGGGAAAGTGATCAGCGATCTCGTTAATGGAAAGCGCAGCACTGGCCAATACAAGCATGTGGAATATTTCCCTACGCGTTGGATCTGCAATGGCTCTGAATATATTGTCTCTTTTTTTGTTTGGCATATCTTATTGTTCCCCTAGATAATGCTGTAACTCCTTGCAAACGGCATCCCAACCTTGTACGGAAGATGAGAACATGGCTACGGCACTTTCTTTCGGATAACCCTCGAAGCCGGAATGTTCAATAGTTAACATTGTGCCATTTTCCTGCTCTTTCAGCGACCATCTTACAGTTGTTATTGTTGTGGTTCCTCCAACAACCCAGGTATATACAAGATTGTAAACCGGATCAGCTTCTAAAACCTCACCCGTCACTTTGGTTTGTTCATAGGTAAAGGTATACCTGTACCCAACTTCTGCCTTAAAATCAGCCTGGATAAACCATTTTGAGATTTCCTCTTGTTCCGAAATAGCTTTCCAAATATCGCTTATTGGAAATTGATAGAATTGCTCTTTTTTAATGATATCTTTCATGAAAAAAACAAATTCAAAATTATTCTTAAAATAAAAAAGAAACCATATGGTTGCAAAATTAAAAATAAAATCAGGAAAACAAAAGGTTGTGCTTTGGTTTGAAAGCCTTCAAACTTCACAGAGACTATTATGATTCATCCTTTTCGGACAACACTATGGTTGAATAAACAATGAATAATTACAAATTTAAAATGACGGTAAACATTCGTAATTTGAAATTCATCATTAAAACAAACTACATCCATACTCAAACATATCAATCAACACGTATTTTTTTCTTCTCTCCTAATTTTATTAGTTTTAATCTACCACTCCTCATGAGATCAAAGGAGTAGAAGATAAATTAACCAAACCAAATTTGCTTTATGAAAAGGGCTTTTCAATCGCTTTTGTATGTGGGTGTTATATTGATTATGACTGGAAGCTCATCGGAGACGTCCGTCATGACCAGACTTGATAATGTAATCAAAGCTGAAGTAGATGACCTGAGTGAGTTATATTTCGACCTGCATAGGCACCCTGAGCTCTCTTTGTTTGAAAAAGAAACCTCAAAGAAAATGGCTGGAGAGCTAAGAGAAATAGGTTTTGAGGTAACTGAAAATTTTGGTGGATATGGTGTGGTCGGTGTTTATAAAAATGGTGATGGACCGGTTATTCTTTACAGAACTGATATGGATGCTCTTCCAATGCAGGAAAAAACCGGCTTGCCATATGCCAGTAAATCCATTGCGAAGGATGCTGATGGCATTGAGGTCAATACCATGCATTCCTGTGGCCATGATATGCATATGACGGTTTGGAATGGAACGGCCAGAGCTTTGGTTAAAATGAAAGATCAGTGGAAGGGAACCCTGGTATTCATCGGACAGCCTGCTGAAGAAATAGGAAGAGGGGCTAAACTTATGCTTGATGCAGGTCTTTATGAGAAATTTCCATTGCCTGATTATGGCATAGGGCTACATTGTAGCCCTACGATTGAGGCAGGGAAAGTTGGTTATGGAAGTGGTTTTACAATGGCTAATACAGAATCTGTTGACATTATTGTTTATGGCCAGGGATCACATGGAGCTACACCACATCAGTCTATTGATCCAATTGTGTTGGCCTCCCTGATTGTTATGGATCTTCAAACGATTGTAAGCAGAACAATTCCGCCTACAGAGTCTGCTGTGTTGACGGTCGGTTCTATTAAGGGTGGAACAAAACATAATATTATTCCAGACGAAGTAAGATTGCAGCTTACCCTAAGATCATACAAAGAAGAAGTAAGGCAGATGCTGCACAAAGGAATAGAAAGGATCACAAAAGGAGCTGCAATAGCAGCAGGACTTCCTGAAAATAAATATCCGAAGGTTGTTTTTCCTGAGATATGGACTCCTGCGAATTATAATGATCCACAGCTCACAAATGATTTGACCGCTTCAGCGAGAAAAGCCCTGGGAGAAACCAATGTTTTGGATGCTGCTCCGCTTATGGTAGGAGAGGATTTTTCAAGATATGGCCTGACCGAAGAAGATGTTCCTACTGTATTATTTTGGTTAGGGACAGTACCGAGGCAGAGAATTGAACAAGCCGCAAAAAATGAGGAGAAGCTACCGGGTTTACATTCTCCATTTTATTATCCGGATGTTGAGCTAACAATTACAACAGGTGTAAAGGTGATGAGTACTTCTATTTTAGATTTAATGGAAAAGGGGAGACAATAGCCATTATTAAAATTTCCCTTAATCATCTGACCAGGCTAAAATTTAATGGTACCTGATTGCTTTGTTTTATTCAACTTCAGATAATGCCTCTCCCCTGATATTTGCAATTGCACAATATTGGTTTGATCATCGAATAACTCAATCAGCAGCTTATTTTCAATTTGAAAAGATCTTATTGTCCCAAGATACTCAATTCGAAAGGTAATCCAGACCGTATCATTTTCATTTTGACTTGTTAAAAAGATCAAAGCCAAATGCTGATCATTGATCCTAATCTTCAGCTTGTCCTTTATATATGCTTCAACTAAGGTTTGATGTTTTTTTAATAGGGCGGCATTCGAGAGTCTGATAGGGTGCCCATTATGTCCTCGAATTGCATCTTCCAGATCATCAGTGAATATCTTTGTGCTAAGTGCGATAGGCTGATTTTGACTTTCCCATTGTATCTCCGTAACACTTAAATAAAAAGCATGGTTATCCCTTATATCATTCGTTTGGCAGCAGATTAAGAAATTCAATATGTTAAGAAGGACAAACAAGAAAAGGTCTTTAGATTATTATGCAATTTATGGAGAAAAAACTAAAAAATAGGAGGAATACGGTAAAGCGATTTCATAAGACTCCAATGATGAATTATGATCTATTTTTGGAAATTCGGAATTCCATGAAAATTGAGCATTCAAAATTCAACATTTCAAAGAACCTCCATTAAGTTTGAATTGTTCTAAAAACAAAATTTTGTGTCTCTGTGAATTATCAATAATTTTGATTGAAGCGATTAATTATGAAGTTGAACATTGTATTATTTGGAATTGCAAAGGACATTGCCGGAACTTCCAGAATTGATATGGAGGTAGAGGAAAAAGCAACTATTGCTAATTTCAAAACCAAATTGATCAATCGATTTCCTGAAATGGAAAAACTGGCATCTTTGGCATTTGCTGTAGATACGGAATATGTCAATGATGACTATGTATTGAGAGAAAATGAAGAAGTCGTAATAATACCACCGGTTAGCGGGGGATAGTATATGATAAAAATTTCAGAGCAACCCTTACATGTCCAGGAGGCGATCGATCAGGTGAGCCATTCAGAGGCAGGGGCTGTTGATGTCTTCATAGGAACTGTAAGAAATAGAACCAAGGATAAATCTGTAGTCAGATTAGAGTTTGAAGCCTACGAAGCCATGGCTTTGAAAGAAATGCAGAAAATAGCGACGCTCATCAAGGAAAAATGGCCAGTACTTGCTATCGCAATCCATCATCGCATTGGTGTTCTGGATATTGGTGAGATCCCGGTTGTTATTGCAGTTTCTTCTCCCCATCGTCGGGACGCTTTTGAAGCCTGTAAGTTTGCTATCGATACCTTAAAAGAGACAGTCCCCATCTGGAAGAAAGAGATATTCGAAGACGGGGAAGTGTGGGTAGCAGCTCATCCTTGAAGTAACTAGTAGAGAGTAGTAAGTTTAAAGTAATTTTACTACAAACTTATAATAGCCAGCCTATGGGGATTAAAAGTTTCTTTTTAATGCTGAAATTACTTTTTGGTACTCTTCCGGTGTATTGACATTTTGTAGTTCCTCTGGATGATCAGGATGAAGGCATTCCACATCTAACAGAAGCATAGATTTGTTCAATGAGAAATGCCCTTGGTTATGCGCCTTCTTCAATGTTGGGTAAGACCTGGGCTCCCAAATGGCCAACAGTGGTTCCATAGTACGCTTAGATGGGCTTTTAAAAGTGGTAATCGATTTTGTTGAATTGCGATGTTTGATCAATTGTTTGAGTGTCTTTCCTGAGAGCAGTGGCATATCAATGGCCACAACCAGAAGTGCTTTTCCAGGAAATCTCTCAAATCCGGTAAGCAGGGCATTGATGGGGCCGCATTCCTCATATTCGTCCCTGATTGGATTGAACCACTTTTCAATGGAAGTAAATTGCTGTGTATTGCATGCTACATGGACCTTAGAGCAATGTTCCTGCAAAAGATTAAAAGTGTGCTCCAGTTGGTTCCTTTGATAATACACCAGTGCACTTTTATCTGTTTGCATCCTGGAGCTCTTTCCGCCAATAAGCACCAGGCCCAGAAGTTCCGTTGAAGCATTTGCTTTTTTGTCCATTTACTAATTTCAGAAATGATAATTCTTTAGATTCGTAGCTAAAGATAGCTATTCCAAAGCTTATTAACCCGATTGAAATTGGTAATCAGGTTTAAGGTTTTGATATAACTGACTATCGCATTCTTCAACACTATGAACCAAGAACGAACATGATAACTGTAAAAGAAGCCCGGGAAATAATATTTTCAAATTTATACCAACCAAGCATCAGGGAAGTCGAATTATTGGAGGCTCAAGGTGAGTATTTAATGGAGGACATTAAGGCCGATCGTGATTTTCCACCATTTAATAGAGTGGCCATGGATGGTATTGCCATTTCTTTCGAGGCTTATGAGCGTGGACAGAGGGTATTTTCCATTGAAGGGCTTCAGGCCGCCGGAATGCCTCAAAGTGCTTTGAATGATTCCAACAATTGCCTCGAGGTAATGACCGGTTCAATGTTACCAAAAGGGACAGACACAGTCATTAGATATGAAGATATTGAAATAGATGAGAAGGTTAGTCATGCCACGGTCCAGGCAAATATTCAAATTACTCAAGAGCAGAATATCCATAAACAAGCAACAGATAGAAGGGCAGGGGATTTACTGATTGAATCAGGGACACTTTTGGGAGCGGCAGAAATTGCCATTGCCGCCACAGTAGGTAAAAGTACGTTAAAGGTTGGGCAGAAACCCAAAGTAGCAATTGTATCCACTGGAGATGAATTAGTGGACGTTGATACGCAACCTGAGGCACACCAAATCAGACAATCAAACTCTTACGCCCTATCGGCGGCCCTGGAGCCTTTAAAGATCATATCCGAGCGCTTTCACCTCAAAGATGATAAAAAATCGCTTATAACCGCTTTAAATGGTATCCTTGAGAATTTTGATGTTCTGATATTAAGTGGGGGTGTCTCGAAGGGCAAACTGGACTATGTGCCCGAGGTTTTGGATGAATTGAATGTAGCCAAGTGCTTTCATAAAGTCAAACAAAGACCTGGTAAACCATTTTGGTTTGGAAAAAATAATGGAGGCAAGGTGGTATTTGCTTTACCGGGAAATCCGGTATCGACATTCTCCTGTTTTTATCATTATGTAAAACCCTGGTTGTTCAAAAGCATGGGCATTGAACAGAAGACCTTAAAAGCTCGATTAACAAAAGACTTTGTGTTTGAAGCGCCCTTGACAAACTTTCTTCAAGTAAAGATTTCCTACAGCTCACAGGGACAACTGGAAGCTACCCCCGTAGCGGGTAAGGGCTCAGGAGATTTAGCCAATCTGCTTAACGCAGATGGCTTCATGGAATTGGATGCTGATCAGTCCGGATTCTTTGCGGGTGAAATATACCCTGTCACTATTTATCGAATCTAGAAAAAATGTTCTCCCATTAATTTTTTCATAATCTCCTAACTAACAGACATGCGTTACCTTTTGCTCTGGATATAATAAATAAGTGTAACTATGACCGTTTCTAAAAATCTCTTACAAGACTAAAAAATCCTGTATACTCAGTTAATCAATTTTTTTTGCTTCAGATACTAATAATTCACTCGATTTTTGGCCCTTTCTCTATTTATCTAAGTTTTTGTCATGAATTGTGACTTTTTCCTCAAAAAAGTTGAATTTCTGATAAAAACTTACATGAATGTTTTGAGCTCTTGTCAGCCTTCAAAGTTTACGTTGTGGTTATATGCAAAGCGAATTAAGCTTAATGCAATTAATCTTTTCTTCTATCATCTATGTAATCTCCACTACCAGTTTTGTCAATGTCAAAGATTACTTCTTCTGCGGCATCATCGGCCAAAATTTCTTCTCCAGGATCTTCACAAGAAAATAAAAAAGCAGTAGAAAGGACACAAAAGAGAATAGCTAATAAGTTTTTCATAATGGTATTTATTTTAGGGTTAAAGGTTAAACTTGTATCAAAAATAACTGGATTTAATGTAAGAAAATAACTGGTTTGGTCCTATTTTATACACGAGTAGAATATTGTATTTTATAAATAACTTCTGCAATTCAGAATGTGTTTATTTAAGGCTGTATTGTGATATAATTTACTGATAATAAGTATGTTATTAATGGTTTATTTAAGAAAAACTCATAATATAACTTAAATTGTAAATTGTTATATTTTTCTAATAATATGTAGTTCTTAAAGTTAGCCGAAAATATCAATTTTTTTGAACTTGAATGTAATATCAGTAGCAGCTATAGATTTGTATAATTGGAGGGTTGCAAAGGTTTTATTCTATAATTGAATATGCTGTCTCACCTCTGATGTCTTTATGAACCATTTGAGATGATGAGAAGAGTTAAAAGTAAACCTATGTTTCGCATTTACTAATTTGACGGGAAGAATGGTAACCGTATGTTAAAGGTAGTAAACTCCTCTTTTCTACTATTAACAAAAATGTCCCCATTGAGCCTTTCAATGACTTTCTTAACTAAGTACAGTCCTAGCCCATACCCTTTAGTTTTATCAGTTCCGACAGTGAACATATTAAAAATGTTGGAGATGACTTCTTCAGGAATCCCTATCCCATTGTCATGGACTATGATATTCAAGTATGAACTATCATGGCTGATGGTAATTTTAATATTAGAAACTTCCTGCATGTTTGCCCTGCTATAAACTATTGCATTTTCTAATAAATTTTGGAACATGATCTTGATTAATCTTTTGTCAGTCTGGTATTCTAAATCATTATCAATGTAAAGTTCCAGTTTAATTCTATCCGCCTGAAGTTTAGTGGAAAGTTCCGACCATATATCAGTTATAGTCCTATGAAAGTCAATAGTTTCTTTTTTGCCATTGGTGAAGTTAATTTCACTAGCCATTACTAGTTTTTTGAGCATTAAATCCATTCGAACAAGGGTATCATCAATTTTATCATATAACCTGACAGCTCCACCATTTTCCTCCATCCTAGCCAATTGAGTTAAGCCCATCACACTCACAACTGGCCGTCTTAGTGCATGAGAAGATTGGTACAAAAATGTATCTAATTCTTGATTGGATTTTTGTAGTTCGAAGGTTCTTTCCTTAACGGTAGACTCTAATCCAGTATTAAGTTTTTGTAATTCTTCGTTGGCATGATGGAGCTGAATTTGTGATTTTTTTAGACTTTCGTTAATGCTTACTATTTGAGACTGTTTTCGGTTTATTTCATCATTTTGCCTAGCAAGTAATTCGTTAGTTGCCTTTTTTTGTTGATATACGCGATAATAATAAATTGAAAAAGTTAAAAATAACAATATACCCCCCAAAAGAGCATATGCTTGAATTCTTTGTTTTTGAATTGTAGCAAGGTTGGCGGCCTCCTTTTCTCTCAGAAGGTTATTTTCCTGTTCCTTCTTTTCTGTTTCAAATTCTTTGGCTAACCGATGTATCTCTCTACTTTTTTCCAAGGAATACAAACTGTCTTTGACCTGTGAGTACTTGATATAATTATAAAATGCTTCTCTAAATTGTTCCTTTGCCTCAAAGTACTGAAAGAGACCTTCATAGCTTTCTAGCTCCCGCTGTTGCTCACCAATATCTCTGGCCATTCCTAACCCTTTGATCAGATTTTTATGCGAATCGTCATACAATCCAAGCTTAATCTGCATTTTTCCAATATTCGTGTATACTTCAGCAATGCGAGATTTGTCCTCAGTGCTTAAGGCATAGTCCAGAGCCTTTTGATGATTTTGCAAGGCATTTTCATATTCCTCGGTCTCTTGATAGAGTTTTCCAATGTTATTTAATGTGGTGGCAATTTGAGGTTTATCATTTGCTTTTGTAAAGTATTCTAGCGCTTCTTTATAATTAATGAGGGCGGAATCGATTTTGTTTATTTTCTGATAAACCGATCCTATACCATCCAGAGTCATTCCAATTTTTTGTTCATTTGAGATTATTTCGAATTGTTTTTTGGCCTTTTTATAATATTTCAATGCATTGCTGTAGTCTTTCTGCTGACGAAAAAGATTCCCAAGATTTCCATAGGATAAGCCAGTACTTCTAATATCGTTGAGGTTCTCATTAATTTTTATAGCCTTGAAATAAAATTCTACTGCTCGTGTAAACTTTCCGGATCTGTAAAAAATGGTCCCAATATTATTAAGGGTTTTTGCTTCCCCTTTTTTATCATTAATTTCTTTGTATTTTTCTAAAGATTTTTGATAATACTTGTAAGCCGATTGATACTCACTGGAATTTTGAAATATAACACCATATATGTTGTACACGCTTGCAAGCCTTTTTTTAGCATCAATTTCAGAAAATTGCTTTTCCGCAAGCTCCAATAAATTAAGAGCTTTTTCTTTTTGCCCTTCTGTTTTGTGAATCCAAGCAAGTTCAAAATAACTTTCTCCCAATCCAGATTTGTAATTTATCTTTTCACTGAGATATAAGGCTTCATGAGCGTATGCCTTGGCGGAATCAATGTTGATGTTTTCCAAGTTGAATGCCAACTCAACAAGTGTATTCACACGGTCCTCACCCTCCGCACTAACCAACACATTCTTCAAACTATCAACAATAGGATTTTGGGCGTAGCTTAGGGAGGCAAGGGAGGTTAGGAGTGTAATTATAATTAATTGCCTGAACTTCATGGGTTCTGTTTGTAGAATCTTGGAGTAACATTTTTTTTAGCAAAGGTTTGGGAGCCACTGGAGATTCAAGGTAACACTTTTATCAGTATATTGATAAATCATCTTACATTGTTTATATATTAGGTAATAAATTCACCTATTATCCCAAAATCTTAACCTAAGAACAGTTACAATATTATGTATTTATGCCAGAAATAAGGCCTTTTTTATAAAGAAAAATCAATGAGGAAATGGTGCTTATCCAAGATGGGAAATGAATTGAAAATCTTGTGACTATCAAGATTTATTTGTAATCCTTTAATTAATAGGTGTTTAAAGGTGTGTTTAACAGCCGGAAACTTTAACTATTCTAATATGTCGCTTTGAATTTCTCTAATCCGGGTGCAGACAAATTTAACGGGGAGTCTACGATTCGGCACTTTTGTAAGGATGTGATAAAATGTTCATTTTTATAAAATTAAGTCGAAAATATTAACCAAATCTTTCGAATTTCAAAAAAATCCTTCATGCTGATTATTGTGTTCTATGGGTAATCAGTTGATTTCCATTTGTTTATTGCCTGATGATTTTTTGAAAGACTTAGCCTCCGATCGTTGACATTGATTCGGTTGCAGGTGATCCGTCAGCTCTGGCTTGCTCAGCTTCGAAACCATCTTTAGCTCTTTGTCTGAATACCTTCAAAAAAGTGTCTCGAACCATTTCGTCTGATGCCCCACTTCTTAATTGATCTTTAATGTTCATTACACTCCCACCATATAAGCACGTATTCAGGGCTCCTTGTGAGGTGATGCGTATTCTATTGCAACTCCCACAAAATGTTCTGCTGTAAGCAGCAATGATACCAATAGTTCCAAGATGGCCTGGGATCTCATAGTTCATGGAGGTAGAATGAGGCCCACTTTCCACAGGATGCAGATTGGGATATTGTGCTTGGAGCACGTCCCGGATTTTTGCATAATCCCAATTTAATTTGGCTCTGGTATTACCATTACCATTAAATGGCATTTCCTCAATAAAACGAATATCGACAGGATATTGACCTGTAAGTTTAGCCATGGGAATAATATCCTGAGTATTTTTATCCTCGATGACCACACAATTCATTTTAACGGAAAAATCCTGCTGAAGCATCAACTCAAAAGTTTCCCATACCTTATGAAATTCATCCCTTCTGGTCATGGATTTAAACCTGTCTCTATTAAGGGTATCAAGACTCAAATTGATATTGGTGATTCCCAAAGCTTTTAAATCAGCAATGTAGGGAGCCGTAAGTACACCGTTGGTGGTAATTCGAATTTTATCAATACCATCAGTCTCACAAACCTGGGCTAAAAACTTAATTAGATCACGTTTGGCAAAAGGTTCTCCACCTGTAATCCTTACTTTATTCACTCCTAATGAAGCTAATATTTTCAGGATACGAATCATTTCCTCATAGCTTAAAAGTTCTTTTCTGGGGAGAAAATTAATGCCATGTTCGGGCATGCAATAAAAACAACGCAAGTTACACCGATCGGTAACTGCCAGTCGCACATAATTGATAGGCCTGCCATGATTATCGAATACCTGAGATGCTAACATCTGATTCTAACAGTTTATTGTAAAGATAATGATTATGTTTTAGATCTTTATGTTACCTTGGTTTTCAATGTACGCTTAAATCTGAACCAAAGTTTATATCACTGGTCATATCGTTAATAAAAACGCTTATGACTGAAATTATAGGAATTTTTAACTTATTTTCCCTTACAATTGGCTTTGTCAGTGTTCCGACAATCCTCTTGGAATTTGTGTAACTAGTGCAACTTTTATCTTTGAATTCCTTTTAATCAGTTGAAAATTGAAACTCAACGTCGTGACGAATAAGTTAAAATGAATATCTCAGGGTATAAGTATAAAAGCTAAATTCACACGAAAGTTTCGAAAACGTATAAATCTCAAAACTATGAAACCGTCATCATTGAATTGTTAATACAACAGAATCAGAAATAGAACTTGTATCACCATTTCAGTATGACAAAATTTAAACAGATGAAACAGATAACTTTTGCAATCGCTTTCTTGGTAGTATCATTGACAAGTCAGGCTCAAGGACCATTGAACAGCTTTACTAATGATGCTGACAAATTTTTTGCTAAGCACGTGGCCAATGGATTGGTTGATTACGAGACCATCAAAAAGAATCCGGCTGAACTCAATCAGCTGGTTAAGAAAATAGAAGGAATGTCAGTGGGTTCGGCCTCCGAGAGCCAGAAAAAGGCCTTTTACATCAATTCTTATAATTTGTTAGTGATCAATGGAATAGTTCAGAACTATCCGACAAAATCACCATTGGATATCGGAGGTTTCTTTGATACCAAGAAGCGTTCTATCGCTGGTGAGAGATTAACATTAAATGATATTGAGAATAAAAAATTGAGGGAGACAACAAAGGATTCCAGAGTACATTTCGTGTTGGTATGTGCGGCTCTTGGTTGCCCTAAGATCACCAACTTTGCTTACAAGCCTGCAACTTTGGATGCCCAGCTTGATAGACAAACTAAACTCGCCATTAACGATCCGAATTTCATCCGTGTTAAGGATAACGAAAAGAAAGTATACATTTCGGAGATATTTAAATGGTATACGGCGGATTTCACCAATGAAAGCAAAACACTGTTGGCTTATCTGAACCGTTTCAAAAATACCAAAGTGCCTAACGATTACAAGGTTGATTATTATACTTACGATTGGGCGTTGAATAAAAAAAAAATTCTAAACGGTAGCAGTTCAGCTGAAAATTCCGGTCAAAATATTGAGGGAGATACCGAGTCAAACATTCGGGTATATACTCCCTCCGTTCTTTTAAGAAAAGGGCAGATTGAAATCAAAAACTTCAACAATGTTTATACACAAACTTCCTTTGCCAACGGGGAAGGTGATGAACAAGAGCTCAATGAAAGACAAACTTTTTTTACAGGATCTTTTCAATTCACCTTTGGATCATCTAAGTCGGGCAGATTTAATGTCGGATTTGATGTCTATCTGAATGCCGTTGGATACAAGCCTATTAACGGAGCCGATACTGAGAAATACAATAGAACAGCCATCGGTGCTATAGGACCGAGGATCAAAGTTAATCCTATTAAAAGCCTCCCTACTTTCTCAGTGCAAAGTGCATTACTGTTTCCTGCAGCAAAGGATTTGGAAAGCCCTCGCTTCCTGGCACATGATAGGACTTCCTGGTGGACGCAATTCTTTTTTGACAAAACATTCGGTGATTTTCAGTTTTTCGCGGAGGCAGATTTTTTAATCAGATTTAAAAGAAACGATACACAGGATAATTTCTTCAGAACTCCTGTGAGCTTATTCGTAAGTTATTTTCCAAATGAAGTACTTACACTTTACGCGATGATCCAGCATGACCCCAGGTTTGGGAAAAATCCAAATAATAATGACCAATTGGAGAGGCTGGGCTGGTTCACACAAGCAGGTGTTGGAGCCAAATATCAACTTACACCTAATCTCAATCTTGAGTTATTGGTGACAGATTTCTTTGCTGCTCAAAGCGAGGGATTAGGAAGTACTTACAATCTCGGATTGAGATTTATACGGTAAGTGTCACGTAACCAGTTGAATACTTATTGAGAGCAAAAAACATGTGTTTTTTGCTTTTCTTTCCACCCAAATTTTATTATAATTAAAGTAACCCCGACTCAACAATCGAAGGGTATATAAGCATACTTTTGTTCTTTTTTGTTAGCCGGTTTTACAATACGCGTGCTTTATAACGTTGGCTTATATAACATTTCACTTCTCAAAGTGATAATGGGTCGTTCCGAAATTTTTGTATGCTCAAAAATAATTCATGACAGTATTCGATATATTCGATAAGAAAGCAAGAGGTGTAGGAAGAGCCACTTATCCCTTTCGAATTCTAGGATATTATATTGGGATAGTCATTCTGATTATCAATCACAAAAGTAATCAGGACCTTACTACTTTGACTATTCTGTTCTCTGCATTTGCTTTTGTGTTTCCACACATCTCTTATTTTTTCTATAAGTACTACGACTCCGATCGAAAGGTGGAACTCATAACTTTGGCTATGGATTCGTTTTTTTTAGGTGGGTTCGTCAATATGTTGAACTTTGCCTTTGTCCCGTCATTTGCTTTTGCCTGTATGGCTATATCTAGCCACGTAGCTATCCGTGGTTTTAAAAAGATATATGAATTAGTGTTTTCCTTCCTTCTCGGGATTGGTTTTATTGGATTGTTCAATGGCTTCAGAGTACAAACGGATATACCTGAAATAGTCAATATTTTGAGTGTGTCTTATCTTGGTGTATTTGGAATTTTATATTCCTATTATGGTTTCAAAAGATCCACCTCATTAAGATTGGCCGAAAAGAATATTGAGGAACAGAATAAGGAAATTGAAAACAAAAAGGAACAGCTGGAAGAGATCAATAAAGAGAGAAATTATTTAATTGGCATTGCTGCGCATGATCTTAAAAGTCCCCTGAACCAGGTAATCGGGTTGATTGAAGTACTTAGACTTATTCCAAATGAACGATCCAACCAGGAGATTGAAACACTTAACCTGATCGACAAGTCTATCTACAGAATGAGAGACATGATCAGTAAATTGCTGGATGTTAAAACCATTGAAACAGGAGAAATCAAACTTAATTTTCAGGAAGTTCAATTGGACCGGGTTCTCAAAGAGATACTTGAGAATTTTGAAAAAAGTGCTCGAGAAAAAAAAATAACCATTCAGGCCGATTTACAAAATGAGATCAATATCTTCTTAGATCAGAATTACTTTTCCAGGATAGTCGAAAACTTACTTTCCAATGCTATCAAATTCTCACCATTTGGAAGAAATGTATATTTGAAATTAGAGGACACTGAAGGTAAGGTATCTATCTCAGTAAGAGACGAAGGGCCCGGAATCAGTGAATCTGACCAGAAAAAGTTGTTCATCCGTTTTCAGCGTTTGAGTGCCCAACCCACAGCCAATGAACCTTCATCGGGCCTTGGTTTGTCCATCGTAAAAACCTTTGTAGATGCAATGGCAGGAAAAGTTTGGTGCGAAAGTGAGCTGGACAAAGGCACCACTTTTATTGTGGAATTTGATAAAAGCGGGTCACCTGTGAGTCAGTCAGGCAATTAATAAAAATCTGGTATTGATCGCTCCCTGAAATTCTATTGCAATAATTTGCATTTTTTCTTTTGTTGAGAATGGAAAATTATTGTATCATTGTGCTTCAGAATTGAAATACTCCGAATATGCTGTTATACTAATCTTCCATTCCTGTGATTCAGTAATCTGTTTGGAAGGAAACCCATCTCTCGCACATCGTTCATAAAAACTCCGAATCCCGGAGAACGTCTCATTTTATTTAACAGCAAAACCAATGACAGACAATAAATCTAACGGTTCATTATTTTTAAAATTCTTTCGAAATCTTGGAAAGGCAATCAGCGGTAATGAACAAAACTTTACCAGCGGCAGTATCAATCGAGCCATATTTATGCTCTCGATTCCTATGATTCTGGAAATGTTAATGGAATCACTCTTTGCCGTGTTCGATATTTATTTTGTGGGAAAGGTAAGTGTCAATGCCATAGCAACTGTTGCCCTGACAGAATCAGTTATCATGATCGTATACGCCATTGCGATTGGGTTGAGTATGGCTGCAACAGCTATGGTAGCCAGAAGAATAGGGGAGAAGAAACCCGATGCAGCGGCTGATGCTGGCATGCAAGCCATATTTATCACGGTATTTGTTTCAATATTCTTCAGCATAGCAGGTATATTCTTTGCAAAGGACATCCTAAGACTCATGGGTGGGGAAGAGGATCTGATTGCTGAAGGCTACGGATATACTCAGATCATGCTGGCAGGAAATGTAACGGTTATGTTGCTTTTCCTGATCAATGCTATCTTTCGTGGTGCAGGCAATGCCTCCATTGCGATGAGAGTATTGATCATTGCCAATGGAATCAATATCATTCTTGATCCTCTTTTCATTTTCGGATTAGGACCAATTCCTGGCTTTGGTGTAAAGGGGGCTGCCATTGCCACCAATATCGGTCGGGGCGTAGGGGTGATCATACAACTCGCAACACTAATGGGCTCTGGTTCCCTGGTAAGCATCCAAAGAAAGCACTTCAAACTGAATTTTGAGATTATCAGAAGCTTAGTCAAGGTTTCTTTGGGAGGTATTGGACAATATATGATCGGAACATTAAGCTGGCTGTTTCTGGTTCGCATCAGCGCGATATTCGGAAGTGCTGTTCTAGCTGGTTATGCCATTGCTTTCCGTATCATAATGTTCACCATTTTACCCTCTTGGGGACTGAGCAATGCTGCAGCAACACTCGTCGGGCAAAACCTGGGAGCCAAACAACCTGAAAGAGCGGAGAAGTCTGTCTGGAAATGTGCCTTTTACAATATGATCTTTTTGGCCTTTGTTTCTGTGGTCTTTGTCACCTGGGCTGAGGAATTTGTGACGTTGTTTTCCCAGGAGGCTGAAGTTGTAAAGTATGGTGCCATGGGGCTGCGCTTTATTGCATGTGGTTATATTTTCTTTGCCTATGGAATGGTTATCGGACAATCATTTAATGGAGCCGGAGACACAAAAACACCCACTATTATCAACTTCTTTTGCTTTTGGACCTTTGAATTGCCATTAGCCTATGTTTTGGCGAGGAATTTTAACCTTGGTCCAATGGGTATATTTCTGGCCATTGCCATTGCCGTTGCTGTTTATGCTTTGGTAAGTATATTGGTATTCAGAAAGGGTAAATGGAAAACTGTTCAAATCTAAGGATCACTGCACTGATCAAATTTGGGATTATTATTTGTAATATATAATTTGTGCATCATTAAAATATTTTAATGGTGCACAAAACAATATAACCCGAATACCTATGAGACGAATAATTTTATTCAGTGCTTTATCCATCATTATCTTTTCTTGCTCCAACCCAAAGGAAAGTAGTAATACTGCAAAAACCAGTGAGATGACCGCGGAAGATTCCCTGTATCAAGATCTGCTGAATAAATACAAACGAGTCGAGTTGACAGCTGACCTCAGCGCACTCAGTGATAATCAGAAGGAAATGATTAAGCTTTTTATTCAGGTAGGAGATATCATGAATGGGTTGTTTTGGAAGGAGGCCTATGGAAATAAAAATGACCTTATGGGACAAATTGATAATGAGCGAGCAAGAGCGTTTGCCAGGATTAATTACGGACCATGGGACCGGCTCAATAATAATGAGTCTTTTGTTGAAGGTTTTGGTGAGAAACCGGCTGGTGCTAATTTCTATCCGGAAGATATGAGCAAGGAGGAGTTCGAGGCTGCTGATCTGCCTGAAAAGGGATCTCTTTATACACTATTAAAGAGGGACACGGAAGGCAATCTCATTACAGTTCCGTATCACGTGGCATTTGAGAATGAAGTAAAGGAAGCTTCGAAATTAATGAAACAGGCAGCTGCCCTGGCTGAGAATGAAGAACTCAAAAAATATCTGAATTTAAGAGCTGAAGCTTTGTTGACTGATGACTACTTTGAGAGTGACATTGCTTGGATGGATATGAAAACAAACACATTGGATCTTATCACCGGACCAATCGAGACCTACGAAGACCAATTATTTGGTGCCAAAGCAGCTCATGAGACTTATGTTTTAGTGAAAGATCTGGCATGGAGTAAACGACTTGAAAAATATGCTACTTTTTTACCAGGCCTTCAAAAGGGATTACCGGTAGAAGAAAAATATAAAAGTGAAGAGCCAGGCAGAGAATCACAACTAGCGGCCTTTGATGTTATTTATTATGCCGGAGATTGTAATGCAGGAAGTAAAACAATTGCGGTTAATCTCCCAAATGATGAAGGTGTCCAATTGGAAAAAGGGACACGAAGGTCGCAGTTGAAAAATGCCATGAAAGCAAAGTTCGACCATATACTAATACCTATTGCTGATGAACTGATTGACGAAGAACAGCGTCAATATATCACATTCGATGCATTTTTTGCCAACACAATGTTTCATGAAGTGGCCCATGGCCTGGGGATAAAAAACACCATTAATGGCAAAGGTACGGTACGAGAAGCATTGAAAGAAAATGCTTCGGCTTTGGAGGAGGGGAAAGCAGATATACTCGGGCTATACATGATCACCAATTTGCATGAGCAAGGAGAGGTTGAGGGTGATCTCATGAACTACTATACAACGTTTATGGCAAGTATTTTCAGATCTGTTCGGTTTGGAGCATCAAGTGCCCATGGAAAGGCCAATATGATTCGATTCAACTTCTTTCAGGAAAATGGTGCTTTTGCAAAGGATGAAACCACAGGCCGTTATAAAATTGATTTCGAAAAAATGAAAGAGGCAATGACAGCACTTTCAGAAAAAATATTGACCCTTCAAGGTGATGGTGATTATGAGGGCGTTGAGGCTTTGGTAGCAGATATGGGTAACATTAAACCTGACCTGCAAGCTGATTTGGACAGGTTATCTGATAAAGGTATACCAGTGGATATTGTATTCAAACAAGGGATACAGGTACTTGGCCTGTGAGTATATTCTTCTCAATGCAAAACAGAGAATGCCCCTTCTTAATGATCAGGTACGAAGAAGGGGTATTTTAATGTTGCGAAAACAGATCAACCATTTCAATTGATATAAAACCGCTCATATAAATTTCAAATCCCCGGAATATTGAAAACGATAAATTTCTTAATTTGACCCGTCAAACTTAACCCTAAATTAAAAATAGTATGAAGAGATGCCTACTATTAACATTCGTGTTAATAATGCTTTGTTTTCATGGGTTTTCCCAGGAAACTTTCCCCATTAATGACGTGAAAGATAAGCGTGCCAAGGCTTATGCTTTTACTAACGCTACGGTGGTTGTAGATCACAAAACACAGATTGACAATGCAACTTTAATCATTAGAGAAGGTAAAATTGAAAATGTCGGACAGGGTCTGAGTGTCCCTGTAGGATACAAGGTTATTGATTTGCAGGGTAAATATATTTATCCTTCCCTGATCGATATATACACTAATTATGGACTTCCTGCGGTGAAACGAGTGAGAAGATCATTTGGCAGGGCTGAGCAGATCAATTCGAAAACAAAAGGAGCATACAATGCCAATGAAGCTATAAAAGCTGAGTTTAATGCCTCCGAAGCATTTACAGCTTCCGGCAAAGAGGCTGAAAAATTGCGCAAAGCCGGATTTGGGGCTGTATTGAGTTTTCGGCCGGATGGCATTGCCAGAGGAACATCCACCTTTGTTACATTGGGAGAAGGAACAGATAATAATCTGATGTTGAGTAGTAAAGTAGCAGCTCACTATTCATTTAATAAAGGCACATCCACCCAAATGTATCCCACCTCCATGATGGGATCTATAGCGCTATTACGTCAGACCTATCTGGATGCGGATTGGTATAAGGGTTTGCAAAATAAACCTTTCAGTGATCAATCGCTTAACGCGTGGATAAATACCCAAAATTTACCTCAAATCTTCGATGCAGGCGGTTGGCTGAATATTTTAAGAGCTGACAAAGTAGGAGACGAATTTGGCAAACAGTATATCATAAAAGGTAATGGTAACGAGTATCAACGGATCAAAGAAATCAAAGCCACCAATGCCGCTTTGATTATCCCTGTCAACTATCCCGATGCTCATGATGTGGATGACCCGATCGATGCTGAAGGTGTTTCGCTTGAAGATATGCTGCATTGGGAATTGGCTCCGACAAATCTGGGAACATTGGAGCAAAACAATATTCAATTTTCCATTACCAGTCATCAAACCGACGGAAAGAAATTCTGGAAGAACCTGCGCCAGGCGATCAAAAATGGCTTGAGCGAGGAAATGGCCCTCAAAGCTTTGACTTCCAATCCTGCCGTCATGATCAATATGCAACATAAGGTAGGAAGCCTTAAGAAAGGAATGGTAGCCAATTTCCTCATTACTTCGTCCAAATTATTTGATGAAAAAAATATTATCCATGAAAATTGGGTCCAGGGCAATCGATTCATATTGAAATCCATGGATGTAAAAGATTTCAGCGGCCAATATGCCCTAATATTCAATGGAAATACACATAATTTGGAAATTAGCGGAGAACCGGGTAAACATAAGACTAAAATTATTGTGAACGATAGTACCAATATTGAAGTCAAATCCAAATTCGATCAGGAGTTAGTCACTTTTAATTTTAAACCCAAGAAAGACGAAGAAGGCCTCATAAGATTGTCCGGATGGAAAGCTGGTAACAACCTGAAAGGGCAGGGGCAATTGGCAGACGGAACCTGGATCGGTTGGACAGCAAATCGAACCGGAGATTTGGAAAAGAAGGAAGACAAAAAGAAAAAAGAGGGGAAAGAGGAAGAGCAAAGTTTAGGAAGTGTTATATATCCATTCATAGCTTATGGAAACCCTTCCTTACCAGGCCAGGAAGCTATTTTATTTAAAAATGCCACGGTTTGGACAAATGAATCTGCAGGGATCATAGGAGAAACCGATGTTTTGGTGAAAGATGGAAAAATAGCTAAAATAGGAAAGGACATTTCCGATAACTCGGCAAAGGTGGTAGATGCAACCGGAAAACATCTGACCTCAGGAATTATTGATGAGCATTCACATATTGCTGCCAGTAGTATTAATGATGTCGCTACTAATTCCGGTATGGTCAGGATAGGAGATGTATTGGACCCTGAAAGTATTCATATATATCGCCAGTTATCCGGAGGTGTAACCGCTTCTCAAATTCTGCATGGATCCGCTAATCCTATTGGAGGTCAGTCAGCGTTAATCAAGCTTCGATGGGGGGCTTCTCCCGAAGAACTAAAAATCAAAGGTGCTGATGGATTTATCAAATTTGCCTTGGGTGAAAATGTCAAGCGATCCAGGAGCAGCAGCTCAATTCGATACCCGCAAACAAGAATGGGTGTTGAGCAGGTTTATGTAGATGCATTTACCAATGCCTTGGAATACGAGAAAAAATGGAATGCCTATAATAAACTTTCTTCGAAGCAAAAAGTAAATGCCGAAAAACCAAGACGTGATTTGGTTCATGAGACGATGTTGGAAATTTTAAAAGGTAAACGTTTCATTTCATGTCACTCCTATGTACAATCTGAAATCAATATGTTGATGAAAGTGGCTGAGCAATTTGGTTTCAGAGTAAATACATTCACACATATTTTGGAAGGTTATAAGGTTGCCGATAAGATGGCAGCACATGGTGTTGGTGGCTCAACTTTTGCGGATTGGTGGGCCTATAAATGGGAGGTTAGATATGCCATTCCATATAATCCATCTTTAATGAACATGGCAGGGGTCATAGTTGCAATCAATTCGGATGATGCTGAAATGGCCAGGCGATTGAATCAAGAGGCTGCCAAATCTGTGAAATACGGCGGTATGTCAGAAGAAGATGCCTGGAAAATGGTGACATTGAATCCTGCAAAACTACTCCATTTGGATGACAGAATGGGCAGTGTGAAAGTCGGTAAGGATGCCGATCTGGTACTTTGGTCCGATAACCCATTGTCTATTTACGCCAAAGCTGAAAAAACCCTGGTGGATGGAAGGGTTTATTTTGATATTAAAAAAGACGAAGAAGCCCGTCAGGCATTAACAAAAGAACGGGCAAGATTGGTTCAGAAAATGAAAGGAGTAAAGAAAAGCGGAGCACCTACACAAAAATCCAGATCAGGTAAAGATGTCAACTGGCACTGTGATGATATTGTTGGACATACCATCCTGCAGTTCGGTGATCGTTAATTCAAACAGCCTAAAAAAAAGAAATCATGAGAATAAGATATATAGTAATTCTGATCGTTTTAACAGGTTTTGGCGTTCATTCAATGAATGCTCAAACAATGGTCATGCCGGCAAAGGCTCAGGAAAGATCTGTGGCACTGGTTGGCGGAACAGCACATATTGGCAATGGTACAGTGATACAAAATGCCACCGTTTTATTTAGTCAAGGTAAAATAGAAAGTGTCGCCAGTGGTACAAACCCTGATGCCAATAAGTATGAAGTTATTGATGTTAAAGGAAAGCACGTTTATCCCGGGTTTATACTCCCGAACATTGACCTTGGTTTGACAGAGGTTTCTTCGGTAAGGGCTACCATTGATAATAACGAAAGGGGACAAATGAACCCTAATGTACGTTCAATCATTGCCTACAATACTGATTCGGAACTGATCCCTACTCTGAGATTCAATGGAATACTTACTGCACAAACAACGCCCCGAGGAGGTTTAATATCCGGTAGCTCATCCGTAGTTCAACTCGATGCCTGGAACTGGGAGGATGCTGCTTTCAAAATAGATGATGGGATACACATAAACTGGCCCGGGAGATTGCGTGGTGAATTTGATTTTGAAACATTCACTTTTAAAAGAGTACCGAATGAACGTTATAAAGAATCTGTTCAGGATTTGACCGAATTATTTGATGCTGCGGCTGGTTATGCCACATTAGCTAGTAAGGATGCCAACGTAAAACTTCAAGCGCTTATCGGCTTGTTCGATGGTAGTAAACAACTGTTTATTCATACAAATAGTGCAAAGGAAATAATTGAGAGTATCAAGTTTGCTCAAGATAGAGGCGTGAAGAAAATAGTTCTGGTTGGAGGCCGGCAGGCTTATCTGGTACGCGATTTCTTAAAGGATAATAACATTCCGGTAATTTTAGATAATGTACACCGACTTCCAAATACCGCTGATACGGATGTGAAAATGCCATATAAACTACCTCATCTTTTAACAGAAGCCGGTATTCTGGTTGGCTTGGGGTATACTGGAGTGGCCAATTCAAGAAATCTTCCGTTTTATGCCGGAACCGCTGCGGCTTATGGACTGGGAAAAGAAAAGGCACTACAAAGCATTACCTTGAATACGGCCATGATACTGGGCATTAACGATAAGGTGGGGACTTTAGAAAATGGAAAAGATGCAACGCTATTCGTCTCGGAAGGGGATGCTTTAGACATGAGGACCAATAAGCTAACACATGCCTATATTCAGGGGCGGTTAATTCAATTGGATGCTACACAACAAGCGCTTTACAAGAAATATAAGTACAAGTATGAAAACCAATCTGAATAACTAAACCTGAACATTCAAATGACGAATTACGAACTAAAGTCGTGATTCGTCATTTGAAATTCAACAACCCTTGGCGATACAAAGATTTGTTGCTTTGTGTTCATCGGTATTTCTCAATAACCTTCGCATCTACCCAATAGATATCTTGATTTGAGGTAAAGAAAAAATATTTCCCATCTCTGGTAACTACCGGACATAGTTCATGGTGCTTAGTGTTAATTGTGGCACCCATATTTTTAGCAGTGGTCCAGTTATTATCATCTTTCTTAAAACTAATATACAAGTCGCCCTGACCAAATCCATCTTCTCTGATGGAGCAAAATATCATATAAGACTCATTCGGTGCAATAAAGACATCCGCTTCATAGTCTGTTGAATTAATAGAATCATTTAACTTATAAGGTTTTTGAAAAATACCATTTAGATTTTTGGAAGCATAAATATCAAAATTACGCCAACCATTTTCCTCCAGGGCCACATTCGATGAAAAAAACATGGTACCATCTATTGTGAAGGATATGTAGTACTCATTGTAAATCGAATTGATATGATTACCCGCATTTATCGGTTTTGACCATCCATTTTGTTCTCTGATCGAATACCAAATATCATGATTTGGTATATCAGTGTGATCATTTGCAGGCATATTGGATATGTAGTAGAGTTCGTTTTCATTTGGTGACAAGAAAGGATCGTTGTAGCCATAATTCTTATGTGAAATAATGGTACGGGGATTAGTCCAGGATGAGTTTTCAAGATTACAATATCTTATTTCCGCTTTGCCATCAATATCGACAGCATAAAAAAATTCGGTGCCATCTTTTGAAAAAAAGGACCCAAATTCATGTTCTGTTTTCTTCGAAATGAGATCAGGCGCGAAAATTTCAGGTATTGCTCCGGGAGGTTGTTGTCCGAGGTATTTCAGGGATTCATCAACCCCAATGCAACTCCAAACAACAGTTGCTGTCAGGATGATTAATAATGATCTTATATGTTTCATTTTAACATTTAAATTATATTGTTAGCGATATCCGACCTGCCCCTTTACATCCGCAATCAATTTTTCCGGACTAAAACCATATCCTTCTTTAAAAACCAGTTCTGTGTTTCTTATTGATTTTGGACTAACTTCTATATCTCCGTTAATTATAACTAAGTCCGCTGTTTTACCCACAGATATTGTACCTATATCAGGATTATCCAGCAATTTGGCACCATTTGAGGTCATAACCTGTATGGCCTCAACAGGTTTAAAACCAGCTTCAACCAATAGCTCAAAATTCCGCTGATCTCCATAACCAGGAAGGTTGTGAAGGCCAGGATCAGGTCCGGCTGTTAATAACCCTCCGGATCGATAGAAAGCAAGATCATACTCCATAGATTTTTTGAGCCATGTTTCTTTAAAATACCAATTTTTTCCGGCTTCAGACATTCTTTTTCTTCTTTGATGGTAGGCCTCCACAAGATGTGGTGCCATAGCTTCCAGTGCTCTTCGATCAGCAATTGCCCTTCCAGGCACTTGAGCCTCGAATATTGACAGCGTAGAGGATAAAGCCACATTGTTTTGAATAAGAGCCCGATGTACTTCTTTCACTTCTGTGCTGCTGATGTTTATTAATTCCCTAAACGCACGACTTCCAGAGCACCTTCCTGTTTCCTTGTCCGGTGCATGATCAAAACTATGGATAAATCCGTGTTCAATAGCATCTATACCCATTTTTGCCACTTCTGTATAAGTTACAGAACAAAGATGTCCGGTAACCTTTGCATCATTTTTATGTGCTATGTCTATCACAGCTTGTAGGTGTTCTGGCTTAATATGGCGATACACTTTGAACCATGTGACTCCTTCGTCTACCCAATAATGGATAGCGCGCTCAATTTGTTCTATACTTTCCGGCTGGATCATAACACGATTACCTCCCGGGCCGGTAATGTACGGTCCTGTATGGATTATGTCTGGACCTGGCGCGTAACCAAGTTGAATGGTATTGGCAAGATTCTTTTCAACATAAGGTGCAGCCGAACCCGCAGTTTGAATGGTAGTAACGCCACAAGCCAGATAAAGCCTGGGTGCCGTATAATACATAGTAGGTATACCAGGCATGTGCATGTGGTTATGTGTACCAACAAAACCGGGAATCACTGTTCTTCCAATAAGATCAAGCACCTGAGTATTGTCAGGGATGCTAACCGAATCTTTATGGCCCACTGAAATTATGTTGCTTCCATCTATGATGATCGTTTGATCTCTTTTGGACATAGCACCTGTTCCATCGATTACTTTCACACCAACAAGGGCAACAAGAGGTGTGTCAACATTGACATATGATTTTACATAATCTGAATAAGCAGGCTTTTGATTTTTGCTTGTGTAATACTTGTTATCATTTGAATCCAAAGGGTTTCTTGCTTTAGAATCCGGCATTGGAAACACAACATGATTGATATCAAAAGAAATATCGGATGGAGCACTTCTGTGAGTTGTATCAATAAAACCGGAGGTATTTATCCTATTAATCCTTTGTTGCATTGTTTCTATCAAGCGGACATTTTTGCCCGTGGAGAATGAAAAAATAAAAGTCAATATGGATAGTGTAGTCATCAATACTGGTATATTTTTCATCAGTTTGCTTTTGGTTGCTGAAAATTGTTTTGAGTAAAATTTATATGAAAAAAATGTGACCTTCAGGGTTGGGGTAGTTTACCCTATTGATAATAAATATTTCCATAGCCGATTGAAACGAAGTATGATGATATACGGGATTTATTTGCTACGGTATTCAAAATAGTTCTCAGGATCTACATGCTTTCCGTCTTTAATAATCTCATAATGTAAATGAGGAGCAGTGGATGCACCTGAACTGCCAACATGCCCGATCAACTGACCCTTAACTACCAGATCTCCAGTCTTTACTTTGAAATCGGATAGTTGTGCATAATGTGTTACATATTGTTTGCCGTGTCTGATTTTTATGTGTTTACCATAACCACCCAGATCAGTTTTAACTGATATGACTTCACCTTTGGCTGTAGCGTAAACCTCGGCCCCTTTGGGTGCTGCGATATCCACACCCCTGTGGAATTGCTTTTTATTGGTAATTGGATGGATCCTTTGTCCGAACCCGGAACTTAACCTGGTTATTTTGTCCTTTTCCACTGGAACCAAAGAAGGAACATAATCAGAATTGGACAATACCGGAAAGGTAATAATAAATTGCTGAGGATTTTTGTGTCTTTCCTTTTTCAAAGAAAATCCTGAAATGCTTCCTGTAATGATCAGGATTACCATGAGTGAATTAACCTTTTTCATAATTTTAAGTTTGTTGATTATAAAAGTTGTAAAATGTAATTTTATGTTTAACCAATTAGGTAGCCTTCCTTGAGTAGCGCTTTCCTGTTTAATTTTTTAACAATAAGGTGCTCTTCAATATCAGATTTGAAATTGAGCATAATGAACTCCTTCGTTCATCATAAGATGAATTATGAGAACTATCAATTAAGTGTTTAAACTACACGAGCTGATATTTTAAATAACTCTCAATTAACCAATCTACTTCGAGTTTTTCATGTTAAAATATTCTTTTATTCTTCTTGAGTGCTAACGGTATGGATAAATTAACCTGTTGAAATTTAATTTTGATTGGATTCAAAATAATCTTCAGGATCGACACGCTTTCCATCCTTTAATACTTCATAATGTAAGTGTGGCGCGGTAGAAGTACCCGAACTTCCCACATATCCGATAACATCGCCTTTCTTTACTTTATCTCCCATTTCAACTGTAAAATCATTCAACTGTGCATACCGGGTCGAGTAATGATCACCATGTTCAAGCAGAATCTGCTTTCCATAACCGGTATCCTGATTCTTGATCAAAGCAACCTCTCCATCCGCTGTTGCAAATATTTCTGTTCCTACAGGTGCAGATAGGTCAATACCAAGATGCATTTTTTTAACTTTCTTAATAGGATGAAATCTCATTCCAAAACCTGATGACAACCGCACAATAGAATTTTCTGCCAATGGTAAGATGGAAGGGACTTTATCTTGAGCTGTTTCAGTATAGATTGAAATATCAAATTTGAATTGATCCGGAAGATGTTTTGCAATGATGATTTCATCTTCTCTTTTCAAGGCAAATGCGGAAATTAATAATAGTAAAACCGGTAATACTACCAGGTACCTGAGCTTTTTTAAGGGAAGCGACTCACGTTGCTTTAGCATCATGATCCTGCTCTTAATCCGGATCTTTGAAAAATGATTGACGAGTTTTAAGCTTCTTGATCCGGATGCAAGTTTAAGCAGGAGGTTGGCATAATCATCTGTATTGAATTTACTTTTTGTGATGGCATCCGCTTCGAACTCATGTAATTCCATAATGCCTCGTTTTACAAAACGGATTACAGGATTGAACCAGAAAATGATACTTAATCCTTCCATCAATAGAATATCATAGCTGTGTTTTCTGTCCACATGGGCCTGTTCATGTGCAAGTATCTGGTGATGCTCGTCCTTGGAAAGCGCCGATTCTTTAGGTAGGAAAATAAAATGAAGAAAGGAAAATGGCATTTGACTTCCTTCAATATATACGATCCTATATTGTCGAATTTTAAGTTTTTTACTTTTCCTGATAAGTAAAAGGAGGGAGCTTATTTTTAAGAGAAAACGAAAAAACATGTAGATGACCCCAATGCTATAAACAAGTATTAAGGAAAGACTGAAACTAAAACCCTTAAATACATTTAAAAGACTGGTATCATGCTGAATGTTGGCAGATTGAACCGAATTCTCTTCCAAAAACTGACTTTCGAAATCCTCTATTATATCAAGGGATTGTGCCATTAAGCTATTTTCTTCATGAAAAGCTATAGGTACATGAAATAATGGAATAATCAGGCTTAGTAAAATCCCTAAAAGGAGGTAACAACGATTCCATTGGAAGAAGGTATTGCCCTTGAATAAATATCTATAAAGCAAATAGAACAAAGTTATTCCAATGGAAGCTTCAACAAGATATTTTAAAAAGTAGATCATATTGATGGTATCTTCTTTAAAGTTGACCGAAAGATTATTTACTCCTCCTTTTTTGTTTCGATAATTTCTCTCAATTTTTGGATCTGATCTTCGTCAATATCTTCTTCCTGGACGATATAAGAAACGACATTTTCGTAAGAATCCTCGAAATAATTCTGAAGGAAATTCTTGAACGCAAATTTCTTGTAGGCAAGTTTTGAAACAATTGGAAAATACTCATACGTTTTTCCATAGGCCTTGTGATCAATAAAACCTTTTTGTTCCAACAACCTGATGACTGAAGATATAGTATTATAAGGAGGTTTGGGATCCGGTAATTGCTCAATCACATCTTTTACAAATGCTCTTTTCAATTTCCACAGGATCTGCATGACCCTTTCTTCAGTTTTGGTTAATTCTTCCATACGCCAAATGTATAACGGATTTTTCAGTTTAACAACTGTTTTTTCAGTTTTAAAACTGAAAAAACAGTTAATTAAATATAATTAATTGATATTCAGTGAATTTGATTTTTTATTTATTTTGAAATCAAAAGTCTCAACCGAATAAATTTCTTGAATATCTGTTTGAAATTAATTTGTCCTTACTAGATAGGTCCAAAATTTTAGTTAAAGAACTCATTTTTTATTTTTGCAACAAAAAAAATTAAGTGAGAGGTAAATTAAAGCGATTTAAAGAAATAGCTGAACGACCAAATGTCATTTGCCCGGAAAAGGAAGTCTATGAAAAAATGCGAGGAAATTGGCAGAAGGAGCATTTTAAAAATGATCATGACATTGTACTGGAGATTGGTTGTGGGAGAGGTGAGTATACTGTAGGGTTGGCCCAGGTATTTCCGGACCGAAATTTTATTGGTATTGATATTAAAGGGGATCGAATATGGGTGGGCAGCACACGCGCCATGAGTCTTGAACTGAAGAATGCTGCTTTCTTACGGACACAGGTACAGTTTCTTCCCAAATTCTTTGATGGAGAAGAAGTCAAGGAAATATGGATCACCTTTCCTGATCCACGACCTAAGGACAGAGATGAAAAGCGAAGATTAACCAACTCAAAATATTTTGATCTTTATAAATCGGTACTCCAAAAGCAGGGATGGGTTCATTTTAAAACTGACAATACCGATTTGTTCAATTATACATTGGGGGTATTAAAAACAAGAAAAGATGTAAAGAATCTTGAATTTACACATGACTTGTACAGTTCACCTTTTAACAATGATCACTTTGGTATAAAAACTAAATATGAGGAAAAATTTCATGCCATGGGAGAGAATATCAAATATCTGAAGTTTCAATTTGTTGATTCCACCAATTGAAACCTGAAAGCTAATTCAAAGCGGGTTCGAGATTGGTGGTCATTGCGTTTTCCCAGGTAAACCAAAAAGTAGATCCCTTTCCAAATTCGGAAATGACCCCACATTCCCCACCATTTATTTCAACTAGTTTTCTGACAATGGACAAACCAATTCCTGTACTGTCTTCTCTTTCTTGTTCATGGGCTGTTTCAAAAAAATCAAAGATCTTTTCCAGATATTTTTCCTTAATTCCGGGGCCGTCATCAGTAATAGCAAACCGGATTGATTGATCTTCTTCCACAACTGTTACTTCAACTTTTCCCTTTGGTTTATCGTGATATTTCACTGCGTTCCCTATCAGATTACATAAAACCTGATATAGCTGTGTTTTGTTTGTAGCAACTTGTTTGGTTACCGGCGATATAAAATATTCAATAACAATATTTTTTGGATTATCAAAACTGGCTAGAACATCTACCATTAGCTCGTTCAGGTTAAATGATAATATATCCGCTTTTTCCCGACCGGCTTTTGAATAGCTAAGGATACCGTTGATCATCTCGTTCATTTTAATGCTGCGATCCTTGATCAATGCGAATTTATCCTTTAGTTCCTTTTCCATCTCATTTCCATGATCATGATGGATCATGTCAACCAGTGTCGATAAACCTCTCAATGGCGTTTTGAGATCATGAGAAGAGATATGAGCCAATTGTTCAAGCTCCTCATTTTTATCTTGTAGACGACCGTTTAACTTTTCGAGTTGACGGTTGTTTTGGATTAGACGTTCCTGTTCCCGTTCGAATGCCCGAGTAAAACTATAAACAACTGATCCACTGGTCAAAAGGCATATTGTTGTGATGAAAATAAGATCAACTCTGTGCACTGTTTCATTCATATAGGGCACAACCAATTCAGGAAAGTTAGCTTCAATAAGTACGTATCCTATAAATAGAACTAAAGCAAACGTCAGTAATGGAATGAATTTTTTACTTGGCCAGAGACTTAATTGAATAATAAAGAAAGGTATAAAAACAAAGGGTGCACTTCCTTCCAATCCATTAACCTGGAACCAACCGATTGACAGCACGATGAACTGAATTACCCCAAAGAATATCCTTAGTCTGGCCAATGGATAATTCTGACTTGACAACCAGATAACACGAAACATCAAAAGCGCAGTACATACCAGAACGATCCCGAAGTATTCTCCAATCCCACTTAGGAGGTATGTTGTACCACCACAGAAGAGCATGATCCCAAAGAATAAACAACTTCCCTGGAGAATGATTCTTCGAAAATCGTTGTCCTTGGTTTTTAAAAAACTATGATAGATCTTAAATAATCTGTCCTTGACCATCAACACATTAAAAAGAGTTAAACCATTAAATATTATAAGAGTATTTTTAACTCAACAAGAACATGGAAGATATCAATGCAGTCCTTGAAAATTACATTTTTTTGGTCAGGAAGAATAGGCAAAAATGCATGTATTATTACGCCATAGTGGTACTTCTTATAAATTTCTAAGCTTTTATAAGTAGTATCACCTAAGGCTTTTAATGAAATGTTAATTTAATCGTAAATCACTTTCAAATCCAAGCTGTTTTTCTCATGAGGTGTTCATAAGCACATGCTTTGAGGTACTAAAGCGTCTATTTTTCAAAGATGTTAAGTGTATCCGGATAAGTATACTCTTCAAGGTTTAGCAATATCAGATCCGATGTAGTAAATCTGATACGTATCATTTTATTAATCATCATCTAACATCACAGATCTGTATCCCTCGTTCCAACGATTTTAATGGATCTGATCCTTTGGGTATGAACTCCTGTGCTACATACCCATCAAATCCCGTGGAAACAATGGCCTGCATAATGGCGAGATAATTCAGTTCTTGTGTTTCATCAATTTCGTTTCGGCCCGGTACACCTCCTGTGTGATAATGCCCTATATATTGATGGTTCTCTCTAATGGTAGCAATAATATCACCTTCCATAATTTGCATATGGTAGATGTCATACAGCAGTTTAAAATTATCCGCTCCTAATTTTTTAGCTAATGCTACTCCCCATTCGGTATGGTCGCATTGATAATCAGGATGATCCACTTTGCTGTTCAGTAGCTCCATCACAATGTTTACATTGTACCTTGCGGCTTCTTTGATAATTTCTTCCAGTCCGATAGCACAATTGTCCAATCCGACTTCATCACTGATACCATTTCTGTCCCCTGAAAAACAAATGATATTTTTTAGACCATGATCTGCAGCTTTTGGGATTAGCTCCAGGAAATCTTTTTTGAGTTGTCCATGGTATTTAGGATCATTAAATCCTTTCGGGATGCCCAGATCGCTGCCATTGGCCATGGCGCAGGTCAATCCGTATTTTTCAAGTGTTTTCCAGTCCTCGGGCCCCAATAGCTCCACAGACTTGATACCAATGTCCTGTGCTTTCTCGCACAATGCCTCTAAAGGAATGTCATCATAGCACCATCGACAAACCGAGTGATTGATATTGTTGTTTAGTTTGTTTACTGAAAATTGTTCTGAAATTTTTGTATTGGTCATTGTATTATGAATGATTTCAAGATGAGTACTTTCCGATGAATAGCCCTAGCGCACATTTTCTGATATTAGCTTGGTGAATCTTATTTGTCGTTTGTAATACCTTTTGAAAATAATGCAGCGAATTAGGTTTTCCATAAATTGCTAATCCTATATGTTTGCTATGGTGACTACTTCTTTCCTTTTAAAAGATTTAAGTTTTATATTAATACCCTTGCACGAGATTAGAAAAAATAGAAGCTTTCCAAATAAAAATAACTCATATTTATCGTGTTAAGCTTGTTGCCTTGATTTCAATTTCTACATTACATGACCATAAACCTATGAAACCCGGAAAAACAATTTTGCTAAGCCTATTAATTTATCTAACATTCTCCACGACATTTGCCCAAGAGCAAGATCGGTCAAAACTTCAACTGATTGATGTTTTTGATCTTGAGTATGCAACGGACCCACAGGTATCACAGGACGGGAAGCAAATTGTTTACCTCAGGAATTTCATGGATATCATGAAGGATCGGATAAGAACCAATCTTTGGATAATTAATTCAGATGGATCTGACCACAGGCCACTTACCTCGGGAAATAAAAATAACTATTCACCACGCTGGTCACCTGATGGTAAAAAAATGGTGTACGTTTCAACACAGGATGGTTCATCACAAATCTATATGCGCTGGATGGATACCGGACAAACGGCCAAATTAACAAATCTCACAAGTTCTCCGGGTAATTTGGTCTGGTCACCAGATGGTGAGTGGATTGCATTCACCATGTTTGTAACCTCTAAACCCAAGAGCTTTGCTAAAATGCCAGCAAAACCCAAAGGAGCGGAATGGGCCGAACCTGCAAAATATATAGACCAGCTTCGTTATAGGGCCGACGGAGCCGGATATTTGAAAGAAGGATATACTCAGCTTTTCGTACTTTCTGCCGATGGTGGTTCTCCCAGACAAATAACTTTTGATAATTATAACTACGGCGGAAGGGTTTCATGGACACCCGATAGCAAAGCTGTCATTATTTCTGCGAACAGACATAGCAATGCGGCTCAGGAACCTTTGAATTCAGAACTATATAAGATAACCTTGAGCAATGGAAATATCAGTCAATTAACAAGTAGAAAAGGCCCTGACAATAATCCTGTAGTATCACCGGATGGAAAGACGATAGCCTATCTGGGTTTTGACGATACCTATCAGGGCTATGAGGTTACCCGGTTATATACATGCAGGATCGACGGAAGCAATGCTAAATTAATCACTTCCGGATTAGACAGAAGTGTGGCAAGCCCTGTATGGTCAAGTGATGGAAAAGGAATTTATTTTCAATATGATGATGAAGGCAATACTAAAATTGCATTGGCTTCTTTAAATGGAAAGATAAAGGACATCACTAATAATGTAGGACAAACCTCTTTAGGACGTCCTTACAGCGGAGGAAGTTATACAGTATCTGATAATGGCCTGGTAGCTTTTACGAATTGCACCCCGGATCGGCCGGCAGATGTGGCTGTTGTCAATTCCGGTACTAAAAAGCGATTAACCGAGCTAAACGATGATCTGTTCAGTTTCAAAAAGACAGGAAAGGTTGAAGAAATTTGGTTTGAGTCCTCACATGATAAGCGCAAAGTGCAAGGATGGATCGTTAAGCCATCTGACTTTGACCCTGCAAAAAAATACCCATTGATCCTGGAAATTCATGGTGGTCCGTTTGCCAATTATGGGGATCGCTTTTCAGCTGAAATCCAACTATATGCTGCGGCTGGTTACGTGGTTCTATATGTCAATCCAAGAGGTAGTACGAGTTATGGTAAAGAATTTGGCAACTTAATTCATCACAACTATCCTGGTCAGGATTATGATGACCTGATGTCGGGAGTGGATGCTGTCATCAAACAAGGCTATGTGGATGAAAACAACCTGTTTGTGACCGGAGGAAGTGGGGGAGGTGTACTCACTGCTTGGATCGTGGGTAAAACAGATCGGTTTAAGGCTGCCGTAGTAGCTAAGCCTGTTATCAATTGGTATAGCTTTGCATTGACAGCTGATGCTTATAACTTCTTCCATAAATATTGGTTCCCGGGATTTCCATGGGACCATGCGGATCATTACATGAAACGGTCTCCAATCTCGTTAGTAGGAAATGTCAAAACGCCAACCATGCTGCTTACCGGAGAATCCGACTATAGGACACCTATTTCCGAAACAGAGCAATACTATCAGGCCCTTAAGCTTAGGAATGTTGAGACGGCCATGGTGAGAATACCAGGAGCTCCTCACGGCATTGCCGGCAGACCAAGCAACCTCATGGCCAAGGTAGCCAACATTCTCGCATGGTTTGAGAAATACAGATGAACAATTAATAATTAGTAATGAGTAATTAATAATAATACCATGAATAATCAATTGTGAATAGAGGTTCAGGTAAAGACCTATTTATTACTCATTATTCATTACTAATTATTAATTGTTTTAGGTACTTCCATCACCTGAGCAGCAAATATTGAAATCAGGCAGTATGAGAGGAAATAATAGAAACCTGCGTGAAGTTGTGCTGTGATCGCTTCATTGGATTTGGTGGCAAGGTAGGCCAGAAATACACCCACGACAAAAACATCCGCCATAGACCATTTACTTATAACATAAACAAATCGATACAGGTCATGTCTTTTTTTGAGTTTCTGAAAGAAAATGACAATGAGCAAAATGACTGCTTTGATCAAGGGGACTATAACACTAAAGAAAAGGATCAGGAAAGCGACAATGGCGTTATCATTTTCGTAAAGTGTTTCAACAGTTTGAAGAATATTTTGGGTTAATTCATAAAAAGTGGTATTTCCAATGATCGGTAAAACTGCGCCAATTTTAATCGTAAGAATTGGTTGCGAAAGGCCAGGATACAGAAAACCAAGGGAAACAATAATAAGTAAAAAAGCAAGCTTATTTCTTAACGGCATAATGATAAATTTAAACAAGCCGCCAATATCTGAAGTTTCCTTATTTTATTCAAGTATTATCAATTCCAGATCACCCACCAATCAAAATTCCAACGGACAATTCCAATCCCGTAAAATCCACTTTAGAGTCGGGATAAGAGACTTCCTCAGTAATGATGGTTCCTGCGGTATCACTACCCACGTAAGTACCACCAAGTTCTGCCTTGGAATCACCAATAAAATAATTGCCTCCAAAAGTTAAACCGAGGCTATTGGATAAATAGATGACATATTCAATTCCCCCATAATAACCAAATCCGATATTTGGTTTGGAAGTGAATTCCGCATTAACTACCTCCAGACCTGTGAATTTTTTTAATTCTCTGTCTAAATTTCCGTGGTTTACTTTCTGGTCAAAATTATAGAAGAAGAAGCTGCCGGCACGAAACTTTATTCGTTGACCATTAAAACCGAATTCTAGAACTGCATTTAAAGGAACCAACACAGTGAACATTGGACCTACCAAAGGTTTTTCAGAATCAAAAGGAAGGTCTTTCACACTCAAACCCGAAATTCTGTAAAGTGTAATCCCAGTTTCTACTCCTAAGAAATCATTAAAGTTAACGCCGACATCCCGGAAAGAGATCGGACTGACAGGTATTGAAAAATAACCATTTTTAGGAAAAAAAAACGAAGCGGAAACCCCTACCTCCTGAGCAGTTGTTCTGGCAGGAGTAACAATCATGAACAAAATTGAAAGGCTACATGCGGCAAAAAGCTGCTTTATTATTTGAAAAATCATCAGGCTCTTTTTTCATGTTAAAGTAACCTGAAGAGCAATCATGTCATAATGTTTGATTGATTTTTTGCAGTCAACTTATAACAGGGACGTACACTAATCCAAAATTCATTACTCAAAATCCAATGCCGTTTAGTTTAGAAGAAGATCACAAAGCATTCAGGTTTTAGGTATCAGGTTTCAGCCTTTATGATGTTTTTTGGCCTGCCAAAAGATTTTCTGATACCTGAAACCTGATATCTAAAGGCTTAAATAATGGCATTAACTCAACATTCAACATTCCCTGGCTAAAACCTATTTTCATGTATCTCTTGAAAATGTTCCTGGTTCATTGCTTCGCCGATTATTTCAGCAAGATGCTTCGAAGATGGTTCTCCAAGCATTTTTGATTGAGTTCCTTTGACAGTGTAATTATGGACACCCCCGAGTGCAAATTGTTCCCAGGCCCTGGTGGCTATGTAATATGATTTGGGATCTTTCTCTTCGGGTTGAATAAACTCTATTGCTCCTTTATAAGATTTGATTGTGTGGGCTTTGAGGGCCTCAGCATTGATGAGTTTGATATCTATCATAGCCTTTGGAAGTGGCAAACCAATTTTTCTAAAGAATCGATACCCAAGTTTCCAGGACCTTTTAAAAAGTATCTTCTTGATTTCCTCCCTTCTCTTCCATAGTGCTATGGGGTTTTTACTTCTTCTTTTGTTAACGGGCACTTGTCTTGGTGACGGAATTTCTATTTCTCCATCAAATTTGTCCAAAGAAATATCGCTGATCACCCCTTTGGGAACATAACTACCCATGAGAAAGAGCTGGGCCACTTTTTGTCCTTTCATTTCAAATTGTCGTGCAATCTCATAAGCCAACAGTCCTCCAAAACAATATCCTCCGAGATAATAAGGTCCTGATGGTTGAAATCTCATAATCTCATCAACATAGGACTTCGCCATTTCTTCAAGATTATACAAAAGTTTGTGATCATTTTCCAACCCTCTGGCCTGAAGACCATAGATCGGTTGATCCTTACCCAAATGCTCAGCCAGACTATAATAACTTAACACATGACCACTGGGAGTATGAACCAGGTAAAGGGGAGGAAGTGAACCCTCATTGTTAATCGGGACGATCAGTGATTTTTGGTTTTGGGTTCCGTCGAGATCTACAATGTGCTTGGCTAATTCTTCTATCGTCGGAAATTTGAATAAAACAGAAACTGGTATTTTTAGTTTAAGTTCTTTTTCTATTTCGGTAAAAAGTGTAACTGCCAGAAGTGAGTGGCCTCCGAGATCAAAGAAATTGTCCTGAATACTGATTTCATCAATATTCAATACTTTCTTCCAAATGATGGCTAACTTCTTTTCTTTTTCACTCGTTGGCTCTTTTCGATTAGTGAAAGCGACATCGGTTGCCGGATTAGGGATCGGTAGTTTTTCTCTATCAACTTTTCCGTTAGGAGAAATGGGCAATCTACTCAACGCCACTAAATAAGTGGGAATCATATGCTTGGGTAATTTCCGCTCAAGCTCCAGCTTTAGTTCATTTAGTGAGATGTCGGCATTATTTTTTGTTGTAAAGTAACCCGTCAATACCTGACGACCAGGTTGATCTTCTCGAACAATGACAACAGCACTTTCAATATTTTCAAAGGCATTAATTCTTGCTTCAATTTCCCCCAACTCAATTCTCATTCCCCTCATTTTTACCATGTTATCAATTCGGCCAATAAAATCTATTTGTCCATCGGGAAGGTATTTGGCCAAATCGCCGGTTCTATATATTTTTTCCCCTACTACAAAGGGATTATCAATGAATTTCTCCTTAGTTAAATCCGGCCTCTGGTGATAACCTCTGGCCAACCCAATGCCACCAATGTAAATTTCTCCCGGGACACCAACGGGTACAGGTTGTTGATATTTATCCAGTATATAGATCTTATAATTAGCAAAAGGTCGTCCGATAGAAGTTTTCTTCTGAGTTTCTGAAAATTCGGCTATCGTGGCGCCTATGGTTACCTCGCTTGGTCCGTAGCCATTGAAAAATTTCCTGTCATCCGCCCAGCGATCTATTAGTATTTCCGGACAAGCCTCTCCCGTTACGGTGATGACTTTTAATTCCGGCAATGTTTCTTGTGGCAATATGCTTAAAGCTGAAGGGGGGAGTGTAACATGTGAAATCTTTTTATCCTTCAGTAATTCAATGAGTTCCGGACCTGGTAGAATTGATTCTTTTTTTGCCAGACATAAACTTGCACCTGAAGTAAGCGCCATGCCAATCTCACATATGGAGGCATCAAAACTTAGAGAAGCAAATTGTAATACACAACTGGCCTCGGTCAGATTGTATTTTCTGATATGATCAAAAATTAGGTTTGGCAACCCTTTATGTTCAATTAGAACACCTTTTGGCCTGCCCGTAGAACCCGATGTGTAGATCATATAAGCCAGGTTGTTCAGAGAAACTCTGTTGACTGGATTCTCCGTAGTAAATTGATTGGCTTCGTATTGGCAAAAGTCATCTACAAATATCGTTTCAATATTGTGCTGAAAAATTGGATTACTTTTATTTTGACTTGTTAAAAGAAATTTCAGATTGGCATCCTCAGCCATTAATCTTTTGCGATCCTCAGGATATTGCGGATCAATTGCTACATAAGCTGCACCTGCTTTTAAGGTAGCTAAAACACCGATAACCATTTCAGGTGTGCGGTCTATATGTATACCGATAAAGTCTTCAATGTCGGCTCCTTTTTCAATTAAGCAATGGGCCAGTTGATTAACTTTTTGATTTAATTCCTGATAGCTGAGTTTGATATCATTATGAACGATGGCTATAGCTTCCGGCGTTTTATATACCTGCTCTTCAAAAAGCTGATGAAGGCATCTGTCTTTCGGATATGGTAATTCGGTTTGATTCCATTCAATCAATATCTGGTTTTTTTCCTCCGGAAGCAACATGGGTAGCTCAGTAACAGGAAGATCAGGCTGTGTCAGGCAATTTTCTAAAATTGATTGTAAATGAAATGACATATTCTGAATAGTCCTATAATCAAATAGATCAGCATTGAAGTCCAAGGAGCATTCAAATCCGTCCGAAGTTGGGATCACCTCCCAGGTTAGATCAAATTTTGCGCTTATGGTCTGCTTTTCAATGCGCTTGGCTTTGACACTTCCTAAGTCGAATTTATGTTTCTCTTCCTTTTGTAAAACAAACATTACCTGAAATATCGGATTCCAGGCGGCTGTTCTATTTGGATGCAGTTCTTCAATAAGTTGATCAAAAGGTAACTCCTGATTTCCTAATGCACCTGATATTGTATTTTTAATGCGATTAAGCAATTCCTTGAAGCTTGGATTCCCTGATACCTCAGTCCTCAAAGCCAACGTATTGACAAAAAAACCGATGATCGGCTCCAGTTCCTTTTTCTGACGCCCGTTTACCGGGGTTCCGATAATGATATCTTCCTGTCCCGAATATCGATAAAGGAGTGTTTTATAGGCTGCGATTAATATTCGGTAAATGGAACAGTCATGTTCGGCACTATAAGCCTGTAATTTTGAATTGAGTTCTCCGTCAATTCTGAATCGAACGCGACCACCATTGAAAGTTTGAAATATAGGCCTTGGTCGATCTGTGGGTAATTCCAGAATAGGGGCAGCTCCCTGTAATTGGTCCACCCAGAATTTTAATTGATTGTTTTTAAGATTCCCATCAAGCCTTTCATTTTGCCACTTTGTATAAGCCACATAGTTGAAAGCCAAAGCAGCTAAACTAGGCTTGTTCCCGGTTACAATGTTTTCATATATATCAGAGAGTTCTGAGAGAAAGATTGAAATCGACCAGGCATCGGAAATAATATGATGCATATTGATCACCAGAAAATGATGTTCATTGCTTAAACTGATCAATGTAAACTTGATTAAAGGATCAGTTTCTAAGTTAAATTTGTGGTTAGATACCTTGCGTGTAAAGTCTTTAACCAAGCTTTTTTGATGATCCTCAGGCAAGCCGCTAAGATCATGGTATTCCATGTTCACCTTTCGTTGAGGAGCAACGCATTGATAGACTTCCCCATCTTTCTCGAAAAAAGAGGTCCGAAAAGACTCATGCCTATCTACCAGTATTTGGAAACATTCTTCAAGAATGTCAGCATTTAATGAGCCTTTAAGTTCATAACTGATGGGTAAATTATAGGTATGCCCGGTTTCTTTGACCTGGTCCAGAAACCATAATCTTTTTTGAGCAAACGATGCTGGCCAGATTTCACCTGACCATGATTTTTTAGGTCCCAATTGTTTCATTGACTGATTTTTTTCCGTAGCGCGATCAATGAAATCTGACAAAGATAAAATGGTTTCATGCTCAATGAAAGTCTTTAGAGGGATTTCTATGTTGAACGTTTGTTGGATCTTGACCGCTGCCTGTGCTGCTGTGAGTAATGAGTTTTTCAGATCCTTGGAAAAGTTGTAAGTAGCATTTATGTTTTTTAATCGATATACTTCCTTGAATATCTCAATCAGGGTATTCTGTATATCGCCTTTTGATCTGGTAGCTCTTTCTATCGCTTGTTCATGCTCTTCCATAGGAATGTTGGAGTGCGAAGCAACTTTTTGCATAGTGTTAGTGGTTTGACCTTCTCTGAGCAAAGTGAGTACCATAGCTTGAATAGTGGTTTTATAACACTCAAAAGCCCTTTTCTGGCTTTCTTGAAAACTGAAAGTGTATCAATTTGGGAAAAGAGATTATTTTTTGGGAAATGGTACAGGGAAGAATATTATCAGGTTTTATACTATTTGGAAAATGGCTTTAATGTTTAAATTGGGCTTCTCAACATAAACATCTATATAATCATGGCTTATATAAAGGTAGTACAGCATGAGGAAGCGGAGGGAAGGTTAAAAGAAATATATGACAATCTGGTAGAAACAAGGGGTAAACTGGCAGAGGTCCATAAAATTCAAAGTTTAAACCCCGAATCAATTGTTAATCATATGGATCTCTATATGACCATAATGTTTGGGAAGTCTCCTTTAAAAAGATATCAAAGAGAAATGATTGCGGTGATCGTTTCTGTTAACAATGATTGTGAGTATTGTCAGCAACATCACGGAGAAGCATTGAATCACTTTTGGAGGGATGACGAAAGAGTTGAACAATTAAGAAATGATTTCACTCAACTGGAATTGAATGAAGTAGATATGGTACTTTGTGAATATGCTGAAACCCTTACCGCCAACCCGAACTCGCCTCATGAAGAAAAGTTCATCAAAAGATTGGCTGATTTGGGGTTAGAGGATCGTGCGATTTTGGATGCTACTTTAGTAATTGCCTACTTTAATTTTGTCAATAGAATTGTATTGGGATTAGGTGTTGCTCTGGAAGAGCATAAAGGAGCTGGTTATAAGTACGATTGATTGTGGTTTGAACAGTTTAGATTAAAGCCGTTTTTTATTTAAAATCTGTATATTACCTTTTTTGCTAAAATAGATTGTACCACTCCTCTGGCAAGAAAAAATATAATGAATGCCAGCCAAATGCCATGATTTCCATACAATGCTTTAAAAAGATAAAAGGCAGGAAGGAAAAATAAAAAGGTAGCGATCATCATGGAATTTCTCATAGCTTTAGAGGCTGTAACACCAATATAGACTCCATCCCAAATAAATGGAGCAATCATTGCTAATGGGCTTATAATAAGCCAGATAAGATATTCCGATGCTTTTGTGAAAACCGGTTCCTGATCTGTTAATAAATGCAATATTTCATTTCCAAAAAAGGAAAAGACCATAATAAAAAGAACACCTGTGCCCAATCCCCATATGAATAAATACAGGATGGATGATTTTAGTTTCTTTTCATCTCTCGCACCAAAGTATTTTCCTGAAATGGACTCGGCAGCAAAAGCAAAACCATCAATGCCATAGGCTGCAATGGTAATGAATTCAAGCAAAACAATATTTGCAGCACCAATAATACTTCCCAAATAGCTTGATTGAACTTTAAAAAAGGAGAAGGCGAAAATCAAGCAAAGTGTTCTGAGAATGATATCTATATTAACTGAGAAGAACTTTTTGAGCGCTTGCAGATTGAAGATTTTACTAAGATTCCAAAAGTCAAATAACTGACGATGATCTTTTAAAACAAAAAAAACACCAACCAAAAGACCTATATATTGTGCAATTACTGTTCCCCAGGCAACACCCTCGGCTTTCATACCCAGATATTCAACAAAAAAGAAATTTGCTCCTATGTTCGTAAGATTTACCAGAACAATTAAGATCATTGGGATACGGGAGTTCTGCATACCCAGAAACCAACCAATAATTACAAAAAAACTCAGAATGGCCGGTGCAGCCAGGATACGGGCGTGGTAATAGTCAATTAAGGAAGCGGCAACCTCACCCTTTGCTCCAATTAAGAGAAGACTTAGTTTTAATAACGGATATTGAAATGTAATTAACAAAAGACCGCCAACCAATGCTACTGCCATCCCTCTGGAAAGGATTAGAAAACTCTCTTCAAAATTGTTATTACCATAGGCTTGAGCCGTAAAACCGGTTGTTCCCATTCGCAAAAAGCCAAAACCCCAATAAAGAAAGTTGAATATGACGGCACCAAAGCCAACAGCAAGGATATAATGTTCATATTCAAGGTGTCCCATAAGGGCTATATCCACCACACTCAACAATGGTACAGACAAATTGCTGATGATGTTGGGTACCGCTAACTTTAGAATTTCCTGATTTAGTTTCTGCAATAAGTATGTATTTGAAATAAAAAATGTTTAATGCATGCTGCTTTTGGCTAGGTACTTAGCTGCACAATGATTTCGAAAGACAAAAATCATCAACTTCCTGAATTTTGCAATAATTTCTTTATTGTTTTAAATGTCAGATAGTTTCTAAAATGTATTACTGGCTTACTACGGTGCTTTGCAACATATTTACTCAACTGCTCTGCCTAGATTTTCCAGAACAAACACACCAATGGATTTATCAGTATGTTGAATATTCTTTTTGGGAAGATCACCGATAGGAAGGGCTACTTCAGTAAGATCCATTGGAAGACTTAGTTCATGCTGATATGTTTGGGCATAGACATTATGTATCTTTTCGACATCTCTAATGAGTATATTATCACCAGGCTTGGCAAATCCATCTAATTTGATAGGATAGCGGTCCAAACTATCAGGATTGTATACATAAACATTGGCAATAGAAGGATTGTACTGATTTATGTAGAGGAAATATCGTTGAGGTGGCGATTGGACCAAAGCTGTATTTTTATCCCCCCATTTTGTTTTATTCAGATCAATTCTTACTGTGCCTTTCCCTCTGCCCTCCTTATCTGCTTGTTGCAATCCTACTTTCGGTTGGCTGGTACCTTTGAATTTATATATTGTATTATTCTCTATGGGAATATCCTGAGATTGCTTTGCTCTGTCGTATTTATATTGAATTCTGATAAAATCATTGTTAGTTATCACCGTATTGTTTTTAAACGATTTTACTTCTTCAACTCCCTTAAATTGAATACTACCTGTAATATAATTATCGTCGAATATCAAATTTTTTGTGAACCACCACTTGTCATACCCTATCTGTACCATTGACCCGTAAGAATGATTTCCAATACAAGTCAGGTTTAGCATTTCCTGCTTACCACCCATAATATAAGTTCTATTACCTCTTCCCACTTTTGATAAGGTACCTGTTCGAAAAATGAAATTATATAGTACGTTGATATTTGAAATATTGCCCTTTTCGGTATATATGTGCATGCCTTCGCCCGCATTGGAAAAACCTACATTGTAAGCAACAGTTTTTCTAATATTTATATCCTTGCGATTTTGTATGTAAGCTAAATGCCCGTGTCCTCCATTAGATGCCTGCCAGCCAACATTGTATACATAATTCCATGATAATTCACTGCCGATCGCCGGACTCCAGCTCTCTATGCCTTCAGAAACATCATGAATTACATTGCTATGAGCTTTGGAATATTTGCCGTATAATGAGATGCCGGAGGATAAGTAAAATGCACTTCCATCGGAGGTTATCCTGTCCGTTTCGGTGTCGTAGATTTCAAAACCTGAAAAATGGCTGTAGTCACCCTTGATCCATAGAATCCTCCTTTTTCCTTCAACTTTTTCCCTTTGCCCCACTAATTTGGCCTCCAACCATTCTTCTGACTTAACTATAACCGGCTTTCCGGGTCTCCCATATACATTGGTGATGTGATGCCCTTTATATACACCACACATCACGATGAATGTATCTCCTGCGTGATTAATTTTTTGGTATAAATAATCAAATGAAAAAGGACTCGTTTTAGTCCCTTTATTTTTGAGACTTCCTCCGGTTGAAATATAGTAAGTCCTGGCTGTGGTTTTCAGACAGGATAAGATCAATAAAAATGTAAGTAAATATTTGATAGCTCTCATTTAACCAAAACAAAAATCAACGTTGCTACAATTTTACAATGAACATGCCATTCTTACTTCATTTGGAATGTAAACTTTCTTGAAATACTTGTCGAAAAGTATGATCAAAGATTTCATAAGAGAACTTCATGTCGACAAAAAAGGATCCGGGACGATGAAATAGTAATCAACTGAGAAGGTAGTTTTTCGCATTAGTTGGTTAAACTTTTTTAAAAAATATGTATTTTTAATCATATAATTTTTACTACTATGTCATCAAACTCAATAAGATTAGTCGCTGTATTATTATCTCTTTTTATAATTGTTCCTATTATATCCATTGTTTTTTCAGTCATTGGTTCTGTTTTCAAAGGTATTTTTGTGGCTTTTGAATCGGTATTTTCTGCCTTCTTTCACATATTCGAGGAACTCTTTGGTATATTTGGTATCAACCACCATTTTCACCCCAATTCATTTTTATTGATCATCTTGTTGATTGTAGCAGCAGTATACCTAAGCAAAGATCGTTCACGCAAAAAGAAACAGTGAAAGGCTAAAATGTAATTATCCCTTCAACTTTTTTTCTTTTCAAATAGCCGTTAATAATCTGCTGAATATCCTTGTTGTCGTTACTCTTTTGAATGCAATTCCTAAGGTTTTCCACACCCTGCTTTACAATTGACGCATCGGTAAACCCGTAACCACCATAGCGCCCCTTTTCAATTTTTACCACCGACCTTTCCTTTTCATTTCTGCCCTTGTCAATGATAAAGAAATTATAATGTTGGTATTCAACAGATCGAATGGCTTGTAAGGCTCTTTCATTATAGGAATCACTGTTTTCCTGACCGGCACATGCTCCTTTGCATTTATCCATTAAATAATTAATACAATGACCAGAAGTGTTTTCCAGTCCCATTAATTTGGGGCAAAGTTCGTATTGATCAATCAATCTTCTTAAGAAACTTTTAGCCTCATTGATGGAAGTAAAAATGGCCAGGGGTTCCATCTTCTTGGAGAGTTTACCTGCCTTGAAATGAATATAGCCGTCAAGAAGGAATTCCGTGTATACCCCATGACTAAAGCCTGTTTTTACCAGGGCTCGATTATAATAGGGCTTGTGCCTTTTTATTTCTTCTGATTCTTTCAAAAGGGATATGAGCTCTGAACCGGTTTCCTCAAATGTGATGTTTGCGATTTGATTTCTCATCTCAATCGCTTTTTGCGTATCAAAATTGTTGAGGTGGGCCAATATACGACTTCTGATATTTTTACTCTTACCTATATAAATAATCTCCTGAAACTCATTATAGAAGTAATAAACTCCGGTCACTTCAGGAAGCTCCTTTATAAGCCCCTGATCAACTCCACTATTCAAATGTGACGGAAGAGACAATGTCTTTCCTTTCACATTAATCGTTTTATTACCATCTAATGCCAGGAGGTGTTCAAATAACTTAACAGTCGCTAATGCGTCACCTGAAGCCCTGTGACGGTTGCTTAATGGGATTTCCAAATCTTTGCACAGCTTTCCAAGGCTATAGGATCGTCTGCCTGGGATAAACATTCTACTCATTTTAACCGTACAAAGTTTTTTTCTCGAAAAATCAAACCCAAGACTTTTGAATTCCGACTTAATAAAATTATAATCGAATCCTACATTGTGGGCAACAAATATGTTGCCTTCGGTTAATTCAATTATCTTTTTTGCCACCTCATAGAATTTCGGAGCATCTTCCACCATGGCATTATCAATGCCGGTTAATTCAGTAATGTGATAGGGAATTCTCCTTTCCGGATTGACCAAAGAAACAAACTCATCTACGATCTGTATTCCATCATGGACATAAACGGCAATTTCTGTGATCTTATCTGATTTCGAATTGCCTCCTGTAGTCTCTATGTCAATGATGGTATACATATGCCTACCAAATATAAATATTACGAACAACATTTGAGCTCAAAACTCAATTGAACAAGATGTTATAAGCAGATTTGGAAGGTTAGGAAAAGACTAAGGTTATTGTGTTCGAGTATTGAGATTTTATGGATATTCCGAAATGGAAGCTTTGATTGAAAGGGGTAATATAAAAAAGTGGTAACCTGGTCCATCATGCCAGGCACCACCTTCTATTGTTTAGGGTTTAGCTTTGTCTCTTTCAAGATAGGGGCTGTGTATCTAATTATAGTAATATTCGAATTTGATCTCGGAGATCTCATGATTAGGAGTATAACTTAAAACCATTCCAATTTTGCAAATAAAACAGTTTTCATAATCACACTGCAAAAATTCTGTCGTTTCCATACTTAATAGATTAGGGGTTTTAAACTATCAATTCTACTTTTTATAATGGCGCAAACCTCATATTCCTCTTTAGCTTCATATTTGCGAAGAAGTTCGACCCATTTATCGATATTAAAAATGACGCTTCTTTCTTTTATCTCCGCTTGTCTTGCTACTTCTGCTCCTTCTTCAGTAATCGTGCCAATCAATTGCGATTCGTATTCCTGAAGTAGTTTATCTCTCTTCTCGGTCAGCACTTGATTTCTTTTATGTAATTCAATGGTTTCAAAATTGAACCAATTCATCTTAGAGATATTATCAATAGTCAGGACTGATTTTGATATGCCTGCCACACTCTTGTTGTTAGACTTGATCTTTGAAAAATTTGAATGAATTTTATCATTCAGATTTTTAATTGACCTTGATAATTCCTCGATTCGTCTAGGGTTATTGTTCTCCATTCCAGTATTGTTCAAAATTTAGGGTAGATCATGAAAGATAAATTTCAGTTTGGCCGTTTTCAGGTTTCAAATCTTGAATTACCTTGCAAATCTTACTTATGAATATCCGAAATCTGTCAAAGGTAACCACCGGCTGAAAATAAATTCATTTTTTGTGAGCGGCTTAATTGACCTTTTTTTGAAATCCCTATTTATTGGCTCTATTAGCAGTTTTTAGCATTGAAAACAGTTTGGAAGGTTTCATTTCAAAATTATAAATGGCCAAAAAAATGAATTATTTTTTCAATTAAAATACCTGTTGTTGAGCCTGAAACTTACATAAAACATATTTTTTCAAGGGAACCTGCCCATAACATCAACGAATCAGAGAGGAGGATTGGGATTGTAATGGCTGAATATCTAAGCGAAAAGAGCGATGATTTTTTTGGATCAGAAGTGAACCTGATTTATCAATTGATTAGCTTGGTTGATTAAGGAAATTCGGAAGAATAAGTTATTAGAATTTGAAGAGGTGCTTCACTACATCCGTCCGTCCCTACGTTATTCCGGTATTTGTGCAATGGAAATCTCGTTCTATAGTCCATAACTGATTTTACTCTACTGGAAATAAATCACCCATCACAAAATTCTTCTAGTGCAGAAGAACTATAAAAGTGCTGCGCCAGAAGAAATTTGAGAATCTAATTTTCAAGCAGTGCCTTAAGCCCGTTGAGAGCATACTCCCAGCCTGCGAGAGTATCATGATATCGTTTTTCGGAATTTTCGACTTTTGAAAAATCTCCTTGTGAAACTGAAAGAGTTGTTATATTATTCTCAGAAGACAATTGATAAGTAACAGTTAAATAATTACTGGGAATATCTTCCAACCCCATATGAGGATCGAAAACTGTAAACTGTAATGTCTTTTCCGGATCTATGCTTAGAATGTGACCGGTTACCCTGATGGTTTCCTCATCCTTCCAAATTATTTCACTTCCCTCTTTCCAGTCCGATATTAATTCACAACCAAACATATATTGTTTTGTCATGGATGGATCTGTTAGCGCTTTCCAAACACTTGATAAATTAGCATTCAGTGTGATATTCTTTTTTACAATCGATTCTTGCGGCATTGATATTTAATTTAAATTTTAGAAACACAAGTTTAGAGTTTTTAAAAAAATATGGATTACAAAAAAAGGATGAAAGCTAACAAATTTGGTGTTACTTTTTCAAGGAGCCTGGTGGCACACCGTATTTCTTTTTAAAGGCATTGTTAAAGTGTTGGGGAGAGGAATAGCCAAGCTCAAAAGCCACCTCACTGGCGGTCTTATCAGTATCCAAAAGTATTTGATAAGCGAGATCCAGACGATGATCTGTTATATACCCATATACCGTGGTATGGAAAAGTTCTTTAAAACCTCTTTTCAGTTTATACTCATTCAATCCAACTGTTTTTGCCACTTCGGACAAATTCGGAGGGTCGTTCAGTCTCTTGGTTACAAAATCCCTGGCAGCCATAAGTTTATCCTTATCCGCGCTTTTCTTCACAAAGGAAAGGGCTTTTCCTTCCATCTGATCATGGGCTTCTGCTTGCAGTACTAACATTTCTATACTTTTGGAAAGCAAAAAGAGCCTTTTCATCTGTCCTGTAAATCGACAGTTTAATACCTCGTTAATAATCCTGCTAAGATTTGGATTCATTAATGGCCAACTGGGAGACAGGATAGCGCTTTGGCCGTTTATTATCCGCTCCGAAAACCTCGAAAGGGAGTCGTTAACATTCTGGGTCAGATTTAAGAATGCCTCCTTAGTAAATTGTATACCAAACATTTCAAGTTGCAGATCCTCACTTTCTACCGTGATGTCGAAACCCTCTGAATACATAATGTTATGATGACCCGCACCAAGCGCAAAAGATCTTTCTAACTGTTCATAAAAGAAAGAATAGTTCCCTTTTAAGCTAAAATGTAATCGTATGAGATCATTATCATTAGTATAACTTTGGGAAGTGAGATGATCATAATCGGCAACTGTGTGAACCAGCCTGATGCCATCAAGGTACCAATTACGGATATGCGTTTTGCCAGCAGAATTCTGATATTCATCCGTTGACTCCATAAATCCTGATTCCTCCGTGCTGAAGCCTTTAAATGTATTCTTATTTGATGGGAAATGATGCTGTTGTTTATTCTTTTCCGGCATGATTATTTATAGATCTCAGGCAGAATGAAACAAGATTGAACAATTTATTTTCTATAAATCAATTCGAATTCCAATATAGTTTACGAGCAATCTATCGATTTTTTGGCCAAATAGAAACAGCTTTAGTGCTCATTTGTTGTTTCTGAGTGGAATCTATTTTTCAGAATCGCTAAGACGTTTTTGCATTTCTTCCGGTGTGAGCGTTTCTATGACCTGAGCAATCCACCATTGATTTCCCTGAGAGTCTCTTAGCCCGGCTTCCCGATTTCCATAAAATTGATCGACAGGCTGCATTAACGATGTGGCACCATTTTGTAGTCCTTTTTCAAAAGTCTCATCCACATCATTAACATACACGTAGTTCATACTTTCTCTTGCAGGATATTCTTCTCTTGATTTTCCCATCATGATTGTTGTATCACCAATACGAGCTTCTCCATGCATGGCTGATCCATCCTGTTGGTTCAGTTCTTCCGTAATTTCTGCACTGAAAACATTTTTGAGAAATTCAAGTTCTTTTTCAACACTATCAACCATCAGATATGGACAAACGGTGCTGCATCCCGCAGGGGCCGGATTATTATCGGTGTTTTTCATAGGTCTATCATTTATTTCGCAATTGATATAGAATTTGTGAAATATTATTCATCCCTCGGTTAATATGTTTCCGGTCATAAAGTTTTACTCAGTCGCTACTAAGTTTGGATCAATCGGAAAATATGTGGAGTAAAATTTCAACATGATCTGATCTCACTTTTTTAAACAACCTTATTTGAGCACTTAAACTTCAGGTTTCAGCGATCAGTTTCACTAAAATCAACCCTTAAATGGCTAATAGCTGATACCTGAGGCCTAATAGCTCTGTGATGCGCCCGGATATTTTTAACAGGCAGTATATCAAATCAAGTTTGCTCCCCATGACCCCCGCTTGATCTCTAAGTTTTTTGTAAAGGTAGGATCATCCATCATTAAAAAATTGAATAAATGCGACATGAAGTATTTTAGTTCATATTTCAATATTACTAGCCGGAAGATTTCACAAAAGTATCAGCTACTTCATCGGTAATCCTGAAATATTGCTTCGGGCTCATTCCAGAAAAGGCTTTGAATTCCCGGATAAAGTGAGATTGATCGGCATAACCACAGTGATATGCAATAGAAGTAAGATTCTTGTCGATGAGTTGTTGATATTGCCTGATGCTCCTTTGAAAACGTACAATTCGAGCAAACAACTTTGGTCCCGGCCCTACTATTTCAATAAACTTTCTCTCCAGATGTCTTTTGGACATGCCTGTATTCCGGGCCAGTTTTTCAATATTCACATTTCCATGGCATTCCATAACCTGCCTGACAGAATATTGAATAGATCTATTAGAGGTGTCAACATTCCTCAGTTTTTTTGTCAAAAAATTGGAAATAACCCTGATCCTTTCTTCCGTAGTTCGTTGTAGCATAACTAATTCTTCCAGACACTTTCCTTCATTTCCCAAGAGTGTCTGAATGTCCACTGAGAGGTTTGTCAATGCATGGGCAGAAGTTTTAAAAAACAACCTTGAAATATATGGATAGAATTTAACCCCAATGATTCCAAATTCTCCCTTAACTGTCAAATCCTTAAAATGTTTGGTTGGCCCCTGTACTAAGCTCAAAGGGCCTCGTTCAAGCGTTTTATCATTAATACAATTATAAAAATGACTTTTGTATTGAAATACCATTTCAGGGCAGCTATCAGCCATTAACCTGTAAAAGCTAAGCTTATCACTGTCTTTATTCCCTTCCAATATCCAAAAGGCTTTGACATGATCCCTGAGAATTGCAGGAGGAGGTATTATTTTATAGTACACTTTAATAAGGTTCAGTTATTCCATATTAAATAGGTACAATATAGCCAAAGATGTACTGGGTTCCGAATATTTTCAAAGCTTGAAAAATCTTTTAATTAGCAATTAATCACATAAATATCCCCATAAATAGGGATACAAATTGGTACTTTTTAGTGATTGATAATGTTGAGATTTTTGGACTAATTTACATATACCTTAGCGCGCTGTTATCATTTTTTACGGTTCCTTTTCAATTATTAGCTAGAAAACCATGTACACAAGAGAAAAACTAATCGCGGACAAAGGCCCTCCCGAAAGCGCAAATTTGGAAGAAGCATTATGGCCATTTAGAAAATCAATTGATGAAATTGGTCTAAGGCGCTTTAGAAAAAAAGTGCAAAGGATTTTGGAGGATCAGGCCTTTATGAGAAACAATTTTGAGCGTTTTACCTCATTAACGAATAGAGAAGAGGAAATTCTAACACTGTTGGCGTTAGGACATAATAATCCGAAAATTGCGGACCTTCTTTTCATCAGCAGAAGAACGGTTGAGCAACACCGGAAAAATATCAACTACAAACTTGGAATAAAATCTTTTCCCGATATTCTTAAATATGCTCAGGCGTTTGATCTTATTTGAATTTGTTCGAATTATACCTGTTTTGAACAAAGTAATTGTTTTTATATTCTGGTATTAGATGGTATTTGACTTTTTACTTCACTTATCTGAGGATGATGCATGGAGCCTCTTTTGGCTCCATGAGCTTTATAGATCCGGTTAAAGAAAGTGACTAACCACTCCTTTCTAAAAATTGATTTTTTCAATTACATCTTTATAAGATCGTCCTATGGGCAAGTACTTATTTTTAATCTCTATATTTTCCTGATTATAGGAGATAATATATTGTTTATTGATAATATAGGAGCGGTGTATACGCAAAAAGTATGAGGGCAGCGATTGTGTTAATTGATTTAGAGATACATAGCTAATGAGTTGTTTATTGCTCAAATGAAAAATAACATAGTTCCCGAGACTTTCGATATAATATAGATCCTTCAAAGAAATTTTATGGACTCTTTTGTCTGATTTTACCTCCAAAAAACCGGAGGAAGTTTGCCTCTCGCTTAGCATATTTTCATACTTTCGGATGGATTTTAGAAACCGCGAAAAGGCTATGGGCTTCAACAAATAATCTACCACATTGAATTCATAACCTTTCAAGCTATATTCATGGAAAGCAGTTGTAAGAATAACAGGAGGTAATTCGGCAAAGGTTTCCAACATTTCAATACCACTGAGCTGTGGCATTTGAATATCTAAAAAAATCAAATCAATCTTATTTCCTTTAAGAAAGTTAATTGCTTCCACCGGATCATTGATCCTGGCAACCAGTGCTAAATTATCAATTCGATTCACATATTCCTCTATGATATCAAGAGCCACACGCTCATCATCTATGGCAAGGCATCTGATCATTCAAATAGCTATTTTAAGTTCAACCTGAAAACTATTTTCTTCCCTACTGATGGTTAATCCATGTTTATCAGGATATAACAACAGCAACCGCTTCTTAACGTTTTCAATCCCGATACCACCTTCCTCAGCTTTACTGCTTTGATCACCTGAAATAGAGTTTTTTACGCTAAAAACAAATTGATCTTCTATTTGATGAGTTGCTATGTCAATTTGTACCGGTGAATTTTTTGTCGCCTTGCTATGCTTAAATGCATTTTCTACAAATGGCAATAATAACATTGGGGCTATCTCGATTTTGTCGCTTACTTCTTGTTTGAAGCTAACTTTAAAAAGATTTTCATGTCTTAGTGCTTCCAACGCAATGAAATCTTGAATATGCTCGATTTCCTTTTGGATTGGTACGGTAGCTTGATTGGAGTTATACAAGGTGAAGCGCATCAAGTTCGCCATTTTTAATAATACCTCCTGAGCCATAGTGGTATTTTTAAAGGTAAGCCCGTAAGCAAGGTTCAAAGTATTGAAGAAGAAATGCGGATGTACCTGGGATTTTAGTAATTGCAACTCGGATTTCAGACGATCGCTTTCAAGTCTCTGCGCTTTTTCTTTTTCTTCATGCCACAATTGCAAAATCTTAATGGCAGAAACAAAAATAACCGTAGAATTAATGAGAATAATGGCTCTGATAATCTCACTCACTTTGAAGAGAACCGTATCCTGGATATCATAAATTGGATTGTAAAGAGAGAAAATAATGAGTCTCTGCAGAATACCGCCAACTAACAACATCAGCAGAAAATACATGCCAAAACGAACATACTTTCTTTCCAGGAGTAGCTTAGGGATAAGGAAATAAATACATAAATAAACGGCGGTAATTCGAACAGGAAGCAACAGAAATTCAAGATAAAAGGAAGCCTCAAAGTTTCCGTTCTTGGCCCATATAAAGCTAAACGAAACAAAATATACTAACCAAAACAAGATGTGGCGTAAGAACCTGTTTTTGAAGATATAATATTGGTTCAAGATCATTTATGATTGGTTATGTGGATGAGGGCCAGGATCTTAATGTTAGCCTGGATTCCATCTCTAAAACGTAAATCTAATGTTTTGGATTTAATTGATATGCTGAGTAATGATCATTTGACTCCCTAAAGGATCTGTTTACCATCCCGATTGTGCTATTTGCATTGTGAAATGCTGCATTGAAAAAAAGTTCTGAAATATTCCTGATCCAATGCTTTCCTTTGAAGAAGCAATGACATCTGTTTCACTATCCTTGAACGTCATGCAAATTTGATTTTATTGTTTAGTTCTATTGAAATAAAAGAAATCATGAAGAAGTTTTCCATCGTCCTTTCCATGTTGATGATCACATACCACAGTTATTCACAGGAACTAGCAAGAAGAGCAAATCTGGGATTCAGATCATCTTCACCAAGCATTGAAAGCCCTGGGGCAATTGTGAGAGAAGTGGTCGGAACTTCAGCATTTGCCAAGGCCGGTTTGAAGATTGGTGATCGGATTGTTAAATACAATGGGGAACTGCTCAATGATGCCGATCGATGGAGTGACATGCGCTATCAGGCGAGAAAGGGTGACCAGGTTGAATTGCTTATTAAGAGGAAAGACAGAATCCTGACATTGTCTGCAAAACTGGAAGAGACTCCCAGAGAAAATTATCAACATGTTGATGTTCTTTATGGATCTGTACTCAGCGATTATGGTCAAAGATTACGAACTATCGTTACGAAGCCCAAAGGTCAAAAAGGTAAATTACCAGCGCTATTTGTGTTACAGGGATTAAGTTGCTCATCCATTGAAGTGTTTCCCGGAAGGTTTGAAACAGGCTGGACACAGTTTTTGCGGGATATAGCTTCCAAGACGAACATGATTGTCATGCGGGTTGAGAAACCCGGTGTCGGGGATAGTGAGGGAGCTTGTAGCCAGACCGACCTACGAATGGAAATGGCTGGTTACCGAGCAGCTTTACAAAAGCTCAAATCCAGAGAAGATGTAGATACCACAAAATTGATAGTTTATGGCAGTAGTATGGGAAGTGCTTTGGCGCCTATTCTGGCTAATGAATTCAATGCTGTAGGAATCATCTCGGATGGCACATTTGTAAAGACCTGGTTCGAACACATGTTGGAAATTGAGCGGCGTATTCTGGCATTTAAAGGAAATTCCCCGACTGAAGTGAATACCAAAATCAATGAAGCTTATATTCCATTGTATTACGGAATGCTTGTGGAGAAGAAATCTTATGAACAGGTGATCAACGAAAAGCCCCATTTGAAGGAATTCAACTATCATGGAGCAAAACATATGTATGGAAGGCCTGTAGAATACTACCACCAGGTGCAAGATCTCAATATTGCAGGAGCTTGGGCCGAAGTAAAGGTCCCGGTAAGAATTATGAGGGGTACCAATGATTGGATCATGAGTGATGAAGACAATGATATGATCATTGAAATTCTAGAAGATGCAGGTCATACTGATCACCAACTCTACAGGTACGAGGGCTTGGATCATTGGAACAGAATTCATGACAGTGCCATATCCTCCTTTCAAGGCAATCCCGGTAAATGGGAAGATGAGATTAGTGGGATCGTCATCGATTGGTCACAAGAAATGGTTGGAATTAGATAGTAAAACAATCCTTGTATAGAGACTTTCATGATATATCTTGTTCTTTCAATTTAAAATTAAGTAGATAAAATGATCATGAGATGCAATCTACAGGATTTCATATTACTGTAAGTTAATCCGATATATGCACTGGTTTTTCAAATTAAAATAGTAGATCATTGTATAGTAACATGTGATTGAGGGTATGCGGAGAAGGTTACGTTTGGAACCAGCTAATTCCATAAAAGTCAAAACCAAATCATATTTTATTATTGGAGCGGGTACTCTGATTCTTGGAGGATTTCTGTTTTGGCTGTTTTTTGTTTATTTCAATATTGGTAACTCAGAGGACGCTTTGGCGGCACCCGACTATTGTTCATCTACTTCCACGAGTAGTACCAACGAGTGGATCAAAAATGTCAAGTTTTCCAATATAGACAATAATTCTGGTGCCAGTACATATTCAGACTTTACCAGTGGGACCAAGGCAAATGTTGTGGTTGGTAACACCTACACTCTTTCCGTGACTATCAATGCTGATAAGAAAGATTACATTTACGCATGGATAGATTGGAATCAGGATGGCGATTACGATGATGCAGATGAGGAACAAATACTGGCTACCAAAACCAAAAATGACGGCCCTCACAATGTATCGGTAACACCACCGGCTTCAGCTCTAAATGGAGAAACAGGTATGCGGGTGGCTGTTCGATACAATGGTGTACCCTCCTCATGTGGAAGTTTTGGTTATGGTGAGGTCGAAGATTATCACATAGAAATTAGTGGTGCAAGTAGTTCAACAAGTTTGGGACCTGGCGGTGTTGGAGGAGCCACAACAAATACATTATGGATAAGGGCAGATGCCGGAATCTTCATTGATGAAGGAAATACCGCGGCATCGGATGGGGATAGAGTTCAAGAATGGCATGATCAATCCTCAAATACCAATCATGCGTCACTCACTGTGCCTGTTGGAGGGAGACCAGTACTCAGAAACAATCGAATGAATGGGTTGCCCGTGCTTGAGTTCGATGGCGCTAATGACAGAATGCTGCTCCCGGACGGTACTATTCCTACAGGAAATTCATCTTATACCATCTATGTGGTATTGAATTCTGATGTGCTGGCTCCAGATGGATTTATTGGATCAGGTGATGCATTAACAGGGGAAAAGAATAGCATTAGATTTAAATCCAACGGTGGTATTCAAAATTATTGGTGGAATGATGAGATCGATGCTCCTGCGAATACTGTTGCAGCATCCACTGATTACATCATTGCCGTTCACTATGACAACTCTGCAGGAAGAACGATTTATCGAAATGGTGAAGCTGTGGCCACTAATAACTCAACTTCACGTAATGGAGGAGCAGAAAACAACAGTGTTGGTTGGTCATCATACAGCAATGAATATTGGAATGGCGAAATTGCAGAGGTGATTGTTTATAATATAGCTCTTAATGCAGCCCAAATGGCTATTGTTGACAACTACCTCAGCACTAAGTACGCTATTGATATCGACAATGATTATTTCGCATATGAAAGTACGCATAGTAGTGAGATAGCAGGAATAGGCCGCCTGGATGCAACCAACCTGCATACGGAAGCAAGAGGTTCGGGATTGGTGAGAATAAGCGCTCCTTCTGCACTCAGTGATGATGATTTTCTTTTATGGGGGCATGACAATGCCCCAACTGAACTTACAGGTTCGGACGTTCCTTCCGGATATGATACACGAATGGGGAGAGTTTGGAGAATTTCGGAAACAGATGGTGGTAATGCAGATGGTGTAGGTACTGTCACAGTTGAAATTGATATTACCGACTATGGTGTTGGGGATGCCAGCGAAGTAGTGCTTTTAATTGACTCAGATGGCACTTTTGCAAATGGTGCTCATGAACACATCACAGGTAGAACTTTGAATATTGCAAATGATATGATTTTAAGCTTGGGGGATGAGACAATTACATTTACCGATGTTGATTTTAATGATGGGGATTATTTTACGCTAGCCTTTAAAGCAGCCACATTGCCCATAGAATTAGTAGAATTTAAGGTAACTCTTGATGACAATGGAGCAATACTGCAATGGAAAACAGCTTCTGAAATCAATAATGAGTTTTTTACCATTGAACGCTCTTCGGATGCGAAGACATTTGAAATACTTGGCAGAGTGGAAGGTGCTGGTAATAGCAACGTGCTATTGAAATACGATTGGACAGACACAAAACCTTTGGCAGGAACCTCTTACTATAGGATCAAACAAACAGATTATGATGGAGCGTTTGAATATTCGTGGGTAGAGACTCTAAAGAATGATATTGAGATTGAAAAATTGAAAATAGAGAGCATTTATCCAAATCCATTTTATGATACATTTAATATGAACTTGTCCTGTACCCCCGATGTTCCGATCCTCTTGAGCATTATAAAAATTGATGGAAATTTGGCTTATAGAAAAGAGTTAATCCCGGGAACTCCATTATTTCAATATACTTATCAGAATGAAACCAATTTAATGAATGGTATCTATGTGGTGGTAGTTCAACAAGGTGATAAAAAGGATCAACAGCGCTTAATTAAGAAATAATCAATGGATTCATCTACACTGAATCGTGAGGAGCGAAGCTTTAAGTATCTCTTTTTCAATTCTGAATGCATCCTAAGTTTCAACCAACCTATAGTTATCAGGATCAGGTTTAAGTATTCTAAAGACTAAATTCCTGCGATGACTAATGCAGGAATTCCATCACGTATAGATAACCAATCACCTGAAATTTTATTTAAACGTGGATTCCATGCCATTTTGAAATCCGATGCAACTATTTCTTATTAAGTCGCTGTTCTGACATAGGAAAAGTGAATGATTGTTAAACTTTGATAAGTTTAGTGAGACGGTAAGATCGGTGTTAATTTGTTTTAAGACAGTGATCTTGTTGTATTGAAATATCCAGTTATTTTTTAACTTGGACTTTGTCTAATTCATAAATAAAAGCTTTGGTTTATGGCATACAAAATATCCGCTATCTCAAAGGGAATATTGGCAAGATACGCCAGGAAAGGTAAAGAAAAAGCATTAACCCCACCCAATCATGTACCACCTTTACAAAGACCAATGGACTACATTGTTGTTCTTTTGGTTCTTGCTATAATTCCGGTCTGGCTACTTTATAGTTGGCATTATGGTGTGGAATTGCTTGTCGCTGCATTAATTATATTCGGGATTCGGGACATTTTTATTCAGGATGACCATACGATAACAAGAATATATGGCCCTTTGGGAAGGTTGCGGTATCTTTTTGAAAATGTGTTTCGTGATAAATATCTTCAATATTTCAATGAAACCAATACCGATGGCCGTCCGATGCCAAAGATCGTCAGAGACTATGTTTACCAAAAGGCCAAAGGACTAAAATCATTATCAAGTTTTGGGACCGAACTGGATATTTATGATATAGAGAACACTACCAATACGCGCATATTGCATAACAATTTCGGAGCGCCTGTCAATGAAACAAGTTACGGTTTTGAGGTAGGAGGGCACCGGGATAATGTACAAGCCTTCCATGTGAAAAATAGCATTAACATTTCAGCAATGAGTTATGGTGCACTGAATTATAAGGCCGCAGAATGCTTGAGTCTTGGGACCAGGGATGTTGCTTACTTGAATACAGGAGAAGGAGGATGCGGACCACATGTAGTAGCAGGTAATGATGCGGTATGGCAATTAGGAACAGGAAAATTCGGTGCGGGAAAAACAGCCACACTACCAAATGGAGAGCCAACAAGAGTACTTGACAAAGAACTCTTCAAACAGACATTGCAAGAGTTCCCAAATATCAGGATGATCCAACTAAAAATTTCGCAAGGTGCTAAACCCGGGCTGGGGGGACATTTGCCGGGAGCTAAAGTGACACCAGAAATAGCGGATGTCAGAAAAGTAAAGCCTTATGAAACGCTGATCAGTCCTTCTCAACATGCAGAGTTATATGCTTCTAGCGCCAAAGAAGCGATCATGAAATTGATGGATTTTTGTAAAGAGCTCAGAGCACTGAGTGCCTTACCTGTGGGAATTAAAATGTGTATTGGGAAACTGAGTGAAATTGATATGCTTGTGGAGGCTATGAAGCTGACTGGCGAAGGACCTGATATGATACAGTTGGATGGAGCTGATGGAGGAACCGGAGCAGGCCCGAATCTCTTCGTCAATTATGTAGGCTATGGCGGAGCCATAGAATCTGTAGCATATCTGAACAAAAAGCTCATTGAAGCAGGTATTAGGGACCACGTGAAAATAAGTGCATCAGGAAGATTATTTACACCAGCCCATGCGATGATCGCCTTTGCCTATGGCGCGGACACCATTGAAACAGCAAGAGCCGCTATGTTGGCCATAGGATGTATCCAAGCCTTAAAGTGTCATACCAACCATTGCCCCACAGGAATTACAACCAACAATAAATGGCGCATGCATGGCATTGACATCCCGGAGAAATCCACCAGGATACATAAATATTTAAAGGGATTCCACCATGATTTAATGGAACTTACCAGGGTATTGGGACATGCTGATCCCAGAGATGTAAAACCAAATGATATACGAACCATCACGCAAAAAAGCTGGTTTGCCAGTCATTTCGAAGAGGATCCCTTTGGCTTTTATATGCCTTCTCCTGTATCTGAAAAATGGGGTGTTTAGGCTGAGGGTTTGAGCTATCATTGAATTTATACCTTAATATTGCTAGTCAATATCTTAAAAATCAATGTCATTAACCTAAGCCTTATCGAACAGAAGACGTCATTCCTGCGTAAGCAGGAATCCCATTTTTAGAAGTTTATGCCTGATTGAGATTCCTTATCAAGCAAGGAATGACGCTTAAGTTAATGGCACTGTCTTAAAAAAGTATACTCAACTTTTACAAAACTCCGCCGGTAGGTTTTTTTAAAGTTTCGGTAGTAAGTTTTAACCTTTATCTACTATTATTTTTTCTCTGTATCTGTTAACTCCTGATGCAAATGTTAGGATGTAAATGCCTGTCTCCAAATGATCTGTGCCAATCAGTTCCAACTTTTGAGCAATATCAGCCTGGATGTTCATAGTTTTCATATAAAAGGACTTGCCCTTTAGATTAACGATTAAAACCTCTGTTTTACCATCTAATACGTTATAGAGAAATACATACACATTTCCTTGGTGGATCACAGATGGAGCAGCGTAAAATTCAGCAGTACTTAGGTTGGCTTTGACTGATACTATCGGTGAAAATTCAAAAGCACCATCAAAATCAACTTGCTTAAACCGATAATAGGAGATACCATTTACCGGATGTTTGTCTATATAGTCATAATTATGTAATTCATTCGTGGTACCATTACCTTGAATTTCTCCGAGCTTTGAAAAATCCTGACCATTGGTAGCTCTCTGAATGTCAAATCGTTCATTGTTTATTTCCGAGGAGGTCGTCCATTTGAGTTCAACCTCCGGATCAACAAAATCCGCAGTGATATTAACGAGTTTTACTGGCAAGGTACCATTGGTGAAATTGTAGAGATCTGGATTATTATTTTGCAATTCCGTTTCTGAAAGGAAATTCCCATCGGCTACCTGGTTACCGCCGTTGAATTTGGCACCACCGGATCTGTTGATAGAACCAAATACATAAAAACCTTCATTCCCATTGGCAGTATTGTTAATATCCGCACCTCCGGTGGCAGACAGACCTCCTTTGATAATTATGTTTCCATCATTGGAAGATAGGGAACCTCCGCTTCCATCAAATTGTCCATCTATTATCAGGATGCCGCCGGACTCAATGATCAAATTAGCACTTCCGGCAATTTTCAGATCTCCCGTAATCCATAAGGTATCATAAACTTTTACGATGGCACTCCCTCCAAGATCGAGATCACCTGCCCTGGTTACATAACCATAAATATTGATGTAATCGGTTGCTCCACCAACATTAGTTCCAGGGGTATCGGCTAACCAGGCGGCTGATTTGATCCAGGTTCCTGCATCCAGCCAATTTCCCGTGTTATTATCATTTGAGTTATATCCCTGCTGCGCAAAGGTTATATTAACGAAAAACAGATTTAGCCATAGAATTGACGAAACGCTGAATATAGCTATTGTTTGTGTTTGCATGCCAGTTATTTCCTATACTATCAAAGGCCTTTTCCATACAAGAAGCCCATTGAGTGAATTAGAGAAAATAATTTCACCCATTGCACTATGGTTGAGGTGGGTTTGGTTACTGAAATCGGATTTAATACTTAAGCCGATCCTTTGGTTGATCTGGATTTATTGACAAGTTAAAAAAATCGCCTTGTTACAAATAAGCTACTTATCCGGAAGCTTACCAATGCAATGTTTCTCCAGAAAAATCAACATCAAGGTCCTCCAAAAGCTCAAGGAATGCCTTAAAAATTGCCTAATCTTTGACAGGCTTACAAAATGGAGAAGGTACGGGACAACAATCTTTTTGTTTAACACCACGGCACCCCAGTATAGCCAGTGAAGCACCCAGAACAGGGGCTAAAAGATATACCCAAAGATGTTGTAAGTTTCCTGAAATCAGTGCAGGCGCTATGGATCTGGCCGGATTCATAGAGGCACCTGATACAGGACCAGCAAACATGGCCTCCAACAGGACAACAGCACCAATGGCAATCCCGGCCATTGTTCCGGTTTCTTTAGAACCGGTTGATACATTGATGATAACCAACATTAAGAAAAAGGTCAGAATCACCTCCAAAACAAAAGATTGCATGTTTGTCCCTACCGGAAGGGTGGCGCCCAGAGTTTCATGTATGGGAAACAATAGTTTCAAAGAAAGGCTGGCTAAAAGCCCGCCTGCCAATTGAGCTATGATATAGGGTATAACCAGTTTTGGTGAGAAACGTCCTGAAAACCAAAAAGCAATGGTCACAGCCGGATTGATATGAGCACCGGAAATATCACCAAAAGCATAGATCATGGCCATAACGATCAAACCAAAAGTAACCGCAATACCCACATGGGAAACAGATCCATTCGTGATATCATTAATGACAATAGCTCCCGTCCCGCAAAAGACAAGCGCATAGGTGCCAATAAGTTCTGCCAAAAGTTTTTTCATTGCTTTTAGTTAGTTTTATTATAGGTCTAATAAGCCGTATTCTTCTCGGCACAAAGATAACGGTTGTGTTCAATTAACCATACCTGATGTTGTGGGTTCAAGATTTTGTGAAGAAAGTAGCGTACGTGATTTTTTATAAGCTTAATGGATTGGAAATTGTTTAAAATATAGTCTTAATTGATTCCCAACACCTCATATAATTTGTACTCTCCTTTTTTGCCTCTTATTTCCATTGAAAAATCCTTTCCTATGGTGATTTGATCTCTCACAGCACTATAGGTTTCTTCGGAGATTAAAAATTTTGTGTTGGTCTTTTTGTTAGCTTCTTCAATCCTGCTGGCAAAATTGACGGCATCCCCAATCGCTGATATTTTCGCTAACTTGGAATTTCCAAAGGTTCCGATAACCACATTTCCATAATGTACACCAATTCGAATTTCAAAAGTCTTCCCATACATGGATTGTAGATAAGGATTAAGTTCCTTCATAGCTTTATTCATCTCCAGCCCGGCTTTAACGGCATTGATAGCACAATTATTCGTGTTATTAGTGCCGAATAGGGCTAACAAGCCGTCACCAATAAAATCACTGATTTCGCCTCCGTTCCGCTCAATAACCTGGTTCATTTGAAAGTAATATCGATTCAATACATGTACCACATCATAGGCAGGCAGAGATTCGGCAAATGGAGTATAACCGATGATATCACAAAAAAGGATTCCTATCCGCTTTTCTTCACCATAATGACGCATATCACCTTTTCTCCTGAGCTGATTGGTAATTTGCATATCAATTTTATCAAGTACAGGGCGCCGCACCTTTATGTTACCAGTTACTTTGGTTTGACAGGCCAGGCGTACCTCCGGACCAAAATGCAGGCGGTTGGCAAGTTTGCTTTCTCTATCTGTTCTTGGTGAGCAATTTTCAAGCCCCTCTTCAACAATGATACGACAGGTTGAACACCTGGCCCGCCCCCTGCAAACATGTAAATGTGGAATCTTTGCTTTAAGAGATGCTTTCAGGACAGTATCTTTCAGTCTTACATCAACATGACATTCATCCGGGAGAAATAAAATTTTAGGCATACAGCAATCAAGTTTGCAATAAAAGATCAATTTACTCAAAATAGAGGTTACTAACCTGATATAAGACGAAATGTATGGAATTTGTGACAAAAAACAGAACAACTTAAAACTTGTCAATGCCAAAATGCAAATCCAATTGACTTCTAATGAATTGTTTAAGAACTTAGGGAAATTGAAAGACAAGGTGTCATTTTAACAAAAGACTGATTGGGTCAGACATAGTGTTTATCAACCATCAGCGTTGATTTCATTAATTGCAGGCGTTTTTTGATAAAAGTCAATAATAGATTAGCACGTGATAAGAGGAATTCTGATTACCGTAATTACATGGTGTCTGAGCATTTTCGTAGTGCATGGGCAGAAACCGCTTAATCTTTACCAGCTACCTACAGATGGGATTTCACATGTTCAAATAACAGCCATATATCAGGATTCACAGGGCTTTTTATGGTTTGGGACAGTCAATGGCCTGAATCGCTTTGACGGATATGAATATAAAGTTTTTAAACACAAAGGAGGCGACAGGTCAAGTTTATCTTCCAACTATGTGACATGCATAGCAGAAGACAAAAACCAGCAACTATGGGTTGGGACAAAGCATGGCTTGAATCGTTTTGATAGGAACTCACAGGAATTCACGAGTTACTTTCCGGATAAAAACAATCCTAAAGCATTACCTGGTAAAAATATTGAAGTTTTATTCCTCGATAAAGAAAAGAATTTTTGGATAGGCACCTGGAATGGTCTTTGTCGATATCAGGAACAAAATGAAACCTTTGAATTGTTTCTTCATGATCCTTCCGATCCAAACAGCGTTTCAGGTGATAAAATAAACAGCATTATTCAAGATCACCTGGGGCGGTTGTGGATTGGAACCAATTTTTCCGGTGTTACGGTATACGATCCTGAAACGAAATTTTTTGAGCGTTATTTACATGAGAATGATGATGATAAGAGCCTCAGTGGTAATACAATTATTTCCATGTACGAAGACAGTTTCAGAGAAATATGGATTGGGACTTTTCAAAGAGGACTGAATCGCTTTAACGAAAAGGAAAAACGTTTCATCAGATACAAACCAGATGGCCAATCAAGCAGTATTGCGACCAATTCGGTGTATTCCATTATGGAAAATATGGACCGGAAGTTAATCATCGGAGGTATGCAAGGTGGTATGAGTGTTTATAACCGGAAGCAAGATACTTTCACAAATTATGATACAAAAGGCAGGGTAAATATAGGAGGTACTGCTGCCAGCGTACTTTGTCATTATACACTTAAAGGTGGGGAGATCCTGATTGCCACATCAAACGGAGGGGTAAGCATCTATGACAATTTCCCTAGCCAGTTTGAACTATATAGTCACGATCCCAAAGAACCCGGCTCACTGAGCATTAATTTCATTAAGGAAACCTTTGTAGATAAGGATGGTAACATATGGATTGGAACCGAAGGTGGAGGACTGAACTTATTTGATCGCAACCATAAGAAATTCAAAACTTTCACTAAAAGAGAGGGTCATTCTAATGCATTGCAAGATAATGTGATTAACGTAATTCAACAGGATGCGTTGGGTAATTTATTATTGGGAACTGCCATGACAGGTTTGGCAACTTTTGATACTAAAAAGAATTTTTTTAGGCATGTTTATGCCTGTAGATCCATTGAAACGGAAACTTCCATTAATGCAATCAACGACCTATCAATTGAACAACCCCAGTTGTTTTGGATTGCGACAGATAACGGTCTGTGTTTATACAATGAGCGTGACGAAGATTCCAAAAAATATCTTGAAAATGATATCGGAAAAGTTGAAGTGTTAAAAAGAGATTACGAAGGGCGCATATGGGCCGGTACTGAAAAGGGACTATATCTTTATGATCCTCAACGGGATATCTTTAAAAAATATCCGTTGGAAGTAAATCAACAAAATGAATGGGTAGCATCATTGTTTGAGGATCGCTACAATAGATTATGGGTTAGTTTTTTAAATGATAAATTAGCACTTCTGGATAAAGAAAAGCAAAAGCTGGATTTTGTTGGAGTTGATAGACTGGTTAATGTTACTAATATAATTGAAGATCAAAGTGGTTTTCTTTGGATAACTGCAAAGGATGGATTATTCAAGTATGAACTTTTGTCAGGAGAACCTTATGCTCAATTGCGCCGCAGTTATAACGAAAATGATGGTTTGATCACCACCAAGTTCAATGCGAATACAGCCTCGATCACCAAGGATGGATTGTTGATTTTTGGAAGCGACCAGGGACTCACCATATTTCATCCGGACAGCATAAAATTCAATCCTAATCCGCCGATCATTAAGATCACGGATTTTTGGGTGGAGAAAACCAATACCAATCCTGAAGAAACAGGTCTTGTTGAAGAACCCATCGATCAGCGCACCGATATACAGCTTAACCATGAACAGAACAGCTTTTCCATTGAATTTGCAGCATTGAATTTCATCAAACCTCAAAAAAATCAGTATCAATATAGACTGGAAGGATTTGATAGTACGTGGAGCCAGATTTCCAATATCAGAAGAGCTTCCTATCATGAAGTTCCCTCGGGCAATTATGTTTTCAAAGTAAGAGCTTCAAATAATGATGGCGTTTGGCAAAAGGAACCAACAGAATTGAAAATTTTTGTTTCTTCAGTACCGCTTTGGCAGAATAGGAAGTTACAAGCTATCACCTCTGTTGTGGTCTTTATATCATTGCTGGTTTGGCTTTATAGTTATTGGAGTCGGGAGCAAAGGACAAAAAAGCCAGCATCTCTGCTGGAGGACGTAAAACATACATTATTTACCCGGAACTCAAAACCCAAAGAGGATAATTCTGCCCAGCTGGACAAGCAGTGGCTTGAGCGTTTTACAAAAATAGTTGAGCAACAACTAACCAGTAAAGATTTTGGTATCGATGAGCTTTGCAGAGAGCTTGGAACCAGCAGGACCCAACTATATAGAAAAGTGAAAGAGATAACTGATTTGACTGTATTTGAATTGATCAAAGAAATCAAACTGGAAAAGGCAGCCCAACTGTTGCAAAAAACTGATGAGTCAGTTTCAGATATTTCCTTTCAAGCGGGATTTAAGTCATTATCACATTTTTCCAAAGTTTTCCAGGAAAAATTTGGAAGCTCACCCTCACAGTTCAGGCAGAAATAAGTGTCCAAATGTTAAAGTTAGTAAGTGTAAAAGGAATGCTCACTTAATTTTCCTTTCTTTAATCTCCCATATAAGGAGAACATTGTTTTGTGTGATTAGGTGAGATTGAATGCAACTTTATACTTCCATAATCAATATGCACAATGTCCCCCGCTGGCGGGGGTTGGGGGTGGTTCTGGATACAAAAGAATCTAAGATCATACAGACGCCTAACTAAAAACTCAAAACTAAAAATTCAAAACTCAAAAAACCTCCAGAGCCTTATAAGCGGATTATTGTCTTTTTTGGTACGCTGAGATAAACAAAAGGAACGCTGAACTAATTGCTTCATGTGTTTTCTGGTTAGGTTGCAAAGAAGAATTGCCAAGAATTTTTTCAAAATGCAACGAAAACTGACAAGAAGAAAATTTGCTGCGGTTGCAGCACTTGCGGGAGCTGGATTCATGGCGCCCAATATAGTAACAGGATCAAAAAAGAAAGAGGCCTATTCCAGGGGTATTGTCGGCCATGGCTCCTACAGATATAAAGTAAATAAGAAATGGGGTGCGCAAAACCCTGATAAGATCCCCGTAAAAGATTGTCATGAAATGGTTCAGGACAAAAAGGGAAGATTGATCTTACTTACCAATGAAACTAAAAATAACATCATTATTTATAATCGGTCAGGTAAGGTATTGAAAACCTGGGGGCATGATTTTCCTGGTGCACATGGTTTGACCTTGTTAAAAGAAGGAGAAGAAGAGTTTTTATTCATTACTGATCACGACCGTCACCAGATATTCAAAACCACACTTGATGGTGAGATCCTGATGACACTCGATTATCCGAGGGAAGCAGGGGTTTATAAAAATGACGGACAATATAAACCAACCGAAGTGGCAGTAGCTCCCAATGGGGATTTTTACGTGGTGGATGGTTACGGATTGGATTATGTCATCCAATACAATCGATCCGGAGAATACATCAGACATTTTGGAGGAAGGGGTGATGGAGAGGAACAATTTCGTACAGCTCATGGCATTTGTGTAGATCTTAGAAATCCTTCGGAACCGGTTTTGCTTATTACCTCCAGATCTAAACAGGAGTTCAAGAGATTTACCTTGGACGGGCAATATATGGAAACAATAAAAACTCCAGGTTGCTGGATCAACAGACCGGTAGTGCATGGAAGAGAACTTTATTTTTCAGTATTGCAGACAAAAAGTTCCTGGGCCTATGATGGCTTTGTGATCATTCTGGATGAAAACAACAAGATTGTATCGGCCCCGGGTGGTTCCCAACCGATATATCGGGGAGAAGTCGCACAAGAAATAATCTATGATGGTACGACCTTTATGAATCCACATGACGTATGCATAGATAGGGATCAAAACCTTTACATACCTCAGTGGTTTTCAGGGAAAACATATCCGGTACAATTGGAAAGAATTTAATGCTTGCTTTTGAATGATCATGAAATCAATATTTAAAATTACGTGCTTGTTTTTCGGTGGAATGCTGGTTTTTTCATGCGCTATAGAAGAAGAGGAGCAGGCCATTGACTTTAATGAAGACATAAGACCCATCCTAAACGCAAAATGTATTTCCTGTCATGGAGGTGTGAAAAAATCCGGTGGCTTTAGTGTATTATTCAGAGAGGAGGCATTGGCCGTAACCGAGTCAGGTAAGCCAGCTATCATACCTGGACAACCGGAGAATAGTGAGTTTATTCGACGTATCAGACATACCGACCCTGAACAAAGAATGCCCATGGACGCCCCACCTCTGGAAGAGAAAGAAATTGCCTTACTGGAGAAATGGATCACCGAAGGAGCCAAATGGAAAGATCATTGGGCCTATGTTAAACCGGAACCAGTAACATTACCTCAGGTGGAGGATGAGTCATGGGAGCAAAATGAAATAGATCGGTTTGTATTAGCTAAATTAGAAGAGAGAAATCTCACACCTAACGAAGAGGCTGATTGTGCCACTTTAATCCGAAGATTGAGTCTTGACCTTACAGGACTACCGCCTACCATTGAAGAAATATCAGATTTTTGCCAGGACACTTCACAGGATGCCTATGAGAAAGTAGTGGACCGATTATTAAGATCTCCGCATTTTGGAGAAAGATGGGCTTCGATGTGGCTAGATCTTGCCCGATATGCTGATTCAAAAGGTTATGAAAAAGATGGCCACAGGGAAATCTGGAAATACCGTGACTGGGTCATAGATGCTTTTAACAAAGACCTGCCCTTTGATCAGTTTACTATTGATCAACTTGCAGGAGATTTACTTCCCGAACCGACAAAGGATCAGATTATCGCTACTGCTTTCCATCGAAATACCATGAACAATGATGAAGGAGGTACGGATGATGAGGAATTCCGAGTAGCTGCTGTCCTCGATAGGGTAAGCACGACCTGGGAAGTTTGGCAGGGAACGACCTTTGCCTGTGTACAGTGCCATAGTCATCCCTATGATCCATTCAAATTGGAAGAGTTTTATGAGTTCTATGCTTTCTTTAATAATACAGAAGATGCGGATAGACCAAGTGAACAACCTTGGATAGAAGTTTATACAAAAGAACAGGAAAAAGAGCTCGAATCATTGAAATCCTGGATCTCAGGCTTCAATTCCTCCGCTGATGATGACGTAGAACTCAGGCAGAAAAAAGCGATGTTGGCTTCTATCAAACCCTCTACACTGCCCATCATGAAAGAACTATCACAGGAAAAGAGTAGGCGAACACATGTGTTTGAAAGAGGGAACTGGTTGATGCATGGCAAGGAAGTATCTCCCGGTGTTCCAGCCTCTATGCCCGAACTCCCTGTTGATGTTCCTGTAAATCGTTTAGGCATGGCAAAATGGTTGGTGAGTACAGCGAATCCATTAACCGCCAGAGTAACAGTCAATAGATTTTGGGCCCAGCTATTTGGAAAAGGCATTGTAGAAACACAGGAGGACTTTGGTTCATTAGGACAGAAACCTACACATCCTATGTTACTGGATTGGCTTGCCAGGCACTTTATGTTGGAGCAAGGCTGGAGTATGAAAAGACTACTTAAGTTGATGGTAATGTCAACTACCTATAAACAATCATCCCATGTGGATGCAGATTTACTTGAGGCTGATCCTTACAATTTATGGTTGGCGCGAGGAGTGAGGGTTAGACTTTCTGCTGAGCAGGTAAGAGATCAGGCATTAGCTGTGAGTGGATTACTAAGCGAGAAAATGTTCGGTCCCAGTGTCATGCCACCACAACCGGAAGGTATCTGGCAAGTGGTGTACAATGGAAAACAATGGGAAACCAGCCAAGGGGATGATCGCTACAGAAGAGCCATGTATACCTACTGGAGGCGAACAAGCCCTTACCCGTCTATGGTAAGTTTTGACAGACCCAGTCACGAGTTTTGTGTAAGTAGAAGGATCAATACCAACACACCCTTGCAAGCACTGGTTACTTTGAATGATCCTGTTTATCTAGAGGCAGCCGGAGCATTGGCCAAAAAAATGATTCAACAAAGCCCGGACCTTGATGGACAAATTATCCATGGGTATCAAAGGGCATTGGGTCATGAGCCTTCCGGTCGGGTGCTGGGTGTTTTGAAAGGCCTATATCAAGATGCTATTGAGCAATTCAAGAAGGATAATGTCAAGGGAAATGCGCTTAAGGAAGAGGCACTGATCGTTGTGTCAAACGCTATAATGAACCTTGATGAATTTGTTATGAAGCAATAACCAAATTAGTCGTTTTAAGGAATGAATATTTTTGAAGAAGAAGAATATCGAAAATTAGAATATGAAACCAGAAGGCATTTTTTAAGGAAATGTACGACTGGATTGGGGGGACTGGCGTTTGCTTCGCTTTTTGGATGTAATAATCTTTTAAACGAAGCGAGCAAACTTAGCGAAACATCTAATCCCATGTCTCCCAAAAAACCAATGTTTGTGCCTAAAGCCAAACGGGTGATCTACCTTCACATGGCCGGAGCACCTTCTCAGTTGGAGCTTTTTGATTATAAACCAGACTTGCAAAAGCTGGATGGAAAAGATTGTCCCGCTTCTTTGCTTGAAGGAAAACGGTTTGCCTTTATTCAAGGCGTTCCTAAAATGCTTGGGCCACAATTTAGTTTTCAACAATATGGACAGTCTGGTGCCTGGGTTTCGGATCGGTTACCTCATTTCAGTAAAATGGTGGATGATGTCACTTTTCTGAAAGCCATGCATACTGATGAGTTTAACCACGCACCTGCTCAGTTACTGTTACATACTGGTAGCCCCAGATTAGGAAGACCGAGCATGGGATCATGGGTCACTTATGGATTGGGTTCAGAGAATGAGAACCTTCCCGGTTATGTAGTATTGGTTTCAGGAGGAAAAACACCCAGTGCCGGTAAAAGTGTATGGGGCAGTGGTTTTTTACCAAGTGTTTACCAGGGAGTACAATGCAGGTCTAAGGGAGATCCGGTTTTGTATCTTTCCGATCCCAAAGGAGTAAGCCGGGAACTCAGAGAGAAAACAATTAACAGTATCAACGAGATCAATGAAATGGAGTACCAGGAGGTGGGTGATCCGGAAATTCTAACCCGTATCTCTCAATATGAAATGGCCTTTAAAATGCAAATGTCTGTTCCCGAAGCCATGGATATTTCAAAGGAGCCTGCATACATTCATAATTTGTATGGTACCGAAGTAGGGAAATCATCGTTTGCCAATAATTGTTTACTAGCCAGGAGGTTGGCAGAAAGAGATGTGCGATTCATTCAATTATTTCACTGGGGTTGGGATGCACATGGAGCTGGCAGGGAAGAGGCACTGGATATTGGGTTCAAAGATCGTTGCATGGAAGTAGATCAGGCCATGTCGGCATTATTGTTAGATCTGAAACAAAGAGGATTGCTTGATGAGACATTGGTTGTGTGGGGAGGGGAATTCGGGAGGACACCCATGCGGGAAAACAGAGGAGGAAAAGAAATGGCATTTGTAGGTCGTGATCATTTATTGGAGGCATTCACGATTTGGATGGCAGGAGGAGGTATAAAGCAGGGAATGAGTTATGGACAAACGGATGAAATTGGCTATTACGGTGTTAAAGACCGTGTTCATGTCCATGATCTTCAGGCAACAATACTTCATTTACTGGGAATGGATCATGAGAAATTCACTTATAAATTCCAGGGACGTAACTTCAGACTGACCGATGTTCATGGTGAGGTGGTCAAAAGTATTTTAGCGTAAGGATCTATTCAACCTGTGATTCTACCCAAATAACTAAAACCAATCCAACTGACAATGGCGCTCATTTTCAATGAGTGCCTATCTATTCAAGCATTTATAATGTTGGGGCGCAAAAAAACTAAAAAATACATTCCATAGCCCTGAGGTTAATGATCCCAAATCCCTATAAAGGTCCTATATAAAATGCGACTTTGGTGTTTTCAGAAATCCTTAATATTTCAAACTTTTCCATTTCATCTATATCTATGATGGCCCCAGGTTTTAAGCGTTCATACTCTGTAAAAATAATTGTTATCGCAGCATCATAGTTAAAGGGAGCATTGGTGTTATTCTTGAGTATTTTAAGCAAATCAACAAGTTTTAGGCTTTGGGATTTTGCATCAGTACCAAGTGATTGATTGAATGTAAATTCTACCCAATAATACTCACAACCCTTGTTCTCTATGGTTAATTGGATATCATTTGAGAAATAAGCCTTCTCAAACCCAATACCTCTTATAGAATCAATTGAAAAACTCCAATTCTGAACCTTATTTTTCTTAACGATTGCTTTGGGAATTGACCTGGTACATTCATTAGTAATCCAATAATTGTCTTTTTTGATCTGTCCATTACAACGAATAATTGAAAAGAATATTCCTACTATAATCAATTGAATTCCTTTAGCTGTCATTATATCCAATTTAGAACTGCCCAAAAAGTGATACTCATTTTTATTAATAAAAAATTATTTCTGCAAATCCAAACAAAAGAAAGAAACCAATGGCGCTCATTTCCAATGAGTGCCTATCTACCCCAACATTTATAATGTCCACCCAACCATAAAATAACCACCTTCCCAACAAAGTATCCCAATTCACAACAATTGACTTAAGTACCAATTGATTTAAATCCTTTTTTTATTAATTTAAAAAAAACTCAAGGTAACTTGGTCATGACTTCACAACAACATCCCCAATTCGAAGAAGCACTTAAAGCCATCGATTCCGGCAATGCTTCACAGTTGAAAGCATTATTAAAAGATCATCCGGAATTGGTCAAAGCCCAAAGCATGACAGATGATGAGCCGTATTCCGGATACTTCTACAGGGCCACACTATTGCACCATGTGGCAGGTAATCCGGTGAGAGGTCCGTTGCCTGATAATATTGTTGAAATTGCCCAGATCCTATTGGATGCCGGAGCAGATATAGAGGCTCCTTGTGGAGGAGGACCCACACAACCCAATACCCATGGCGGTACTACGCTTGGCTTACTTGCCAGTGGACGCACAGCCGAAAATCAGGGATTGGCAGAATCGCTTATGGAGGTACTTTTGAAGGCTGGCGCAAAAATGGACAGTAATGGCACAGGTGGAATTATGTGGATTTCACTTTACCACACCGTTGAAAATAAAGGACAAAGAGATGTAGCTCGCATGTTATATGACAGGGGACATGGAGTGGACCTCTGCTTTGCAGCAGGCTTGGGGTTGTTGGACCAGGTTAAATCATATTTTCTTGAGGACGGTAGTTTGAAGCAGGGTGCTGATCACTATTACAAACATCACAGACGAACCAACAAAGAAGCCACGACTGAGGAGATCCTGGAAGATGCTTTTCTATTTGCCTGTATCAATGGTGAATTAGAAGTAGCCGAATATCTCCTGGCAAAGAACATTAATATAAACGCTAAAAGACCCTGGGGACCTGAATTGATAACACCATTACATGGAGCAGCCTGGGCAGGCTGGAAACATATTGCTCAATTTTTGATAGCTAATGGAGCCGATCCGTATTGCCGGGACAAAAATCATAATGCTACACCGGTTAGCTGGGCGCAATACTGTAAGAAGCCTGAAGTAATGGAATATTTGTTGGAAGATGAAAATAACCTGGATCTTTTTGATGCCCTGGAATTTGGGAAGGTAAACAGATTCGAAGCGCTATTTGGTGATACAGACCCCAATGCAGCACTTATGAAGGGGGAGTCCGGTGTTTTTCTAAGGGTAGCAGCCTATCACGGATACTCGGCTATTGTCAGGTTTTTACTTGAAAAAGGTGCTGATCCCAATTTGTCAAATAGCAAAGGCGAAACAGCGTTATTCTGGGCCAGAAAAAATAATCACACGGATGTTATTCAAATACTGGAAGATGAGACCCATCGCTAGTTCATTTAATTCGAAGCGATCTGGCAGTTAGATTACTATCACATAGCCAGCCTGAAATTGTGTATTGAACTGTAAAGTATAACAGTTTTGTCAACAACTGTAATTTGTCATTTGAAATTAACTCAAAATTCAAAACTCAACATTCTTTCCAAGTTATTCCTCCTTCTAACAGGGAAAAAACGTCGAGGGACCAATTTCTAAAGCCCAAGCTGACAATTTTAAACTTCAACCTGACAAATATGGGGTTGAATTAATCCATTGTAATTGGCTAATTGCGTATTCTTGAATATAAATTCTTGAGTATGATCGATCTCAGCTATAAGCGCAGGGTGATTTTTGTTATATCCCTGATTATCACGTTTATCTTTGCCCTTCCTGGCCTGGCACTCACCGAAGCGCAGGGTATTCTACAATATGTAGACTCCTCGAATTTTGGACGAGCCAGGCTTCTGTTCATGCTGGTTGCTGTATACCTGACCAGCCTGTGTTTTTTTTATTTTAATTTCTTTTGGAAGAAAAGGATAATCTCCCCATTAAAAAGCAATACCTCAAAGAATGTATTGAATATATTTCTAAATGCTTTTCTGATTATTACGGCTACTTTTCTATTGCTTATAATAGCTATTATTCTTTTCAAGATAGAAGCCAGGAGAGCCTATTTTACCATATACTTTTACAGGAATCTGCTTATTGATGTCATTGTGTTGTTAGTGACATATAGCATCAATTTGTTGGAACGCACCCAAAAGGATCAGTTGGAAATTGCCACACTTAGAAATGAAAAGATCAAAACGGAATTAGCAGCACTTAAAATGCAAATTGATCCTCATTTTCTGTTTAACTCATTGAACTCATTGAATGCGATCATCAGAGCAGCACCCAAAGAGGCTATATTATTTGTGGATCACTTGTCAGAATCATTTAGATATATTTTACAAAACAGAGAACAGGACGTGGTAAGTGTGGAGTCCGAACTCAAATTTCTGGATTCATACCTCTACATGCTCAAATCAAGGTTTCGGGAAAAGTTAAAATTAAATGTTACTGTTGATGATCGATATCTTAAAAGAAAGCTGCCACAATTCTCATTGCAAATGTTGGTGGAGAATGCTTTAAAACACAATGAAGTATCAAAAATCAGACCTTTGACCATTGCTGTTTATGATTCCGGAAATTGCCTGTGTGTGAGGAACAACCTGCAACCAAAACTTCAAATAAAGAATAGTTATGGTATTGGCCTGGCCAATCTCTCGAAAAGGTATAAACTCCTTGCAGATGAGCATATTGAGATCAATAAAGAAGATAATTTCTTCGAGGTTAAACTACCCCTGATTTAAGAACAGATTGTAAGTGATGAATGCGAGAAATAAAAATTAGGAATTACAAATGACGAATTACAACGGAAATTAACATTTCACTCATAACTTTTTAAACTTTAACACTTTAACACTTTAACACTTTAACACTTTTAGAGTTATTACTTTAGATATAACCTATATTTGATAAAATTTTCAAAGAATGATGGATATTTTTAAAGGTCATAATATAATAGATTTTTCCAAAGAGTTTTCCAGTGAAGATGATTGCAAGGCTTAT